>NZ_CP194790.1:0-3941529 GCF_052442865.1 Caproiciproducens puteiluti
ATGGAATCCTTCACCGAGGTCTGGAATCTGGTCTGCGATTATTGCAAAAGCAAGATCACCGATATCGCCTATTCCACATGGATCAAGCGCATAGAACCGGTCAATCTTGACTTTGCGCAGGGAGTTGCGGTCATTAAAGTCCCGAACGAACTTCACCGGCAGACGATCAAACATTATTATATGGATATGCTTGATGAAGCATTCACACAGATTTTCGGTCAAAAAATCCAGATTCGCGTCTGTACCCCGGAAGAAGCGGGGGTCGAAAAGCAGAACGACGAAACGCCCGCCATCAACGATGACTACGAATTCACCTTTGACACCTACATTGTCGGTTCTTCCAACAAATTTGCGCACGCCGCCTCCATGGCGGTGGCGAACAAGCCCGCAACCCTTTATAATCCCCTGTTCATTTACGGAAATTCAGGATTGGGAAAAACCCATCTTCTATACGCGATCTGCAACGAGATCAGCCGGACCCATCCCGAAATGAACATCATTTACATAAAAGGCGACGAATTTACCAACGAGCTGATCGAAGCGATCCGCCGCGGCACCACCGCGGAATTTCACAGCCGTTACCGGAAAGCGGACGTGTTCCTGGTAGACGATATTCAGTTTATCGCCGGAAAAGATTCCACCCAGGAGGAATTTTTCCATACCTTCAACACGTTATACGAGGCAAAAAAACAGATCGTGCTGACTTCCGACCGGCCGCCGAAAGATATCGCCACCCTGGAGGAGCGGCTGCTCACCCGTTTTGAGTGGGGGCTGACCGCGGATATCCAGCCGCCGGATTTTGAAACGCGCATCGCCATTATTAAAAGAAAAGCGGAGCTTCTGGAAATCGACCTTCCCGACAACGTCGCGGAATACATAGCCAACCGGCTGAAAAACAACATCCGCCAGCTGGAGGGCGCGGTGAAAAAAATGAAAGCCTACTACCTGCTTGCCGGAGAGGATCCCAGCATCACCACGGCGCAGGCGGCGATCAGCGATATCATCAACAACGACCAGCCCACCCCCTTTACCGTAGAAAAAATTATCGACGAGGTTGCGCGCACATTCGGTACGACCGGCGAGGACATCCGTTCCTCCAAGCGTTCCGCAAACATTTCGAGCGCGCGGCAGATGGCGATTTATGTAGTGAGGGAAATTACCCAGCTCCCGATGACCTCCATCGGCGAGGAATTCGGCGGGCGTGACCACTCCACCATTGTCTACGCCATCCAGCAGGTAGAAAAGGGAATCAAGCGCGACCCGAAAACCAAGGCAACCGTCGAAGATATCATTAAGAATATCCGCGACCGCTGAAAAGTGGAAAAAAAGTTGACATTTCAACAATTTCTGTTAATCTGCGTTTTCAACAGGTTTTCAGACCTCCCGGATTATTTAACTTGTTTTCAACATTCCCCACAGAGTTTTCAACATCCGGTTAAATACTTTGATTTTATACGAAAAGTTAACAAAACCTTAACATAGAAATCGCGCACGGCAAACGGCGAAAAAATCAAGCCGCGCCTGTATTTCCAAAATCTTTCAACTTTTCCGCGCCGCCTACTACTCTTACTAAATTAAATCTATACTATCTATTATAAAAAGGAAACAGAGGGTGAGTTTATGAAAATAACCTGCCAGCGGCAGCAGCTGAACGAAGCTGTGTTGAATGTTCAGCGTGCCGTGTCCACAAAATCATCCGTTCCCGCTCTGGAAGGCATCCTGCTCAAAACAGGCGAGAATGAAATTACACTGTGCGGATACGACCTTGAACTGGGAATGACCACAAAAATAGAGGCCCAAGTGGAAGAACCGGGAAGCATCGTCCTGAGCGCACGGCTGTTCGGCGACATTGTCCGCCGTCTGCCGGCGGATACCGTATACCTTGCCACCGACGAGAAAAAAATCACTTCCATTAAGAGCGGACCGGCGGATTTCTCCATTGTGGGAATCCCCGCGGAGGAATACCCCGAGCTTCCGGCCATTACCGGGGAAACCTCGATCCGAATTGCGAACTGCATCCTGAAAAGCATGATCCGTCAGACGATTTTCGCCGTCGCAGAAAGCGACGCGAAGCCGATCCACACCGGTACCCTGTTTGAACTGAGCAAAAATAAGATCCGCCTGATCTCCGTGGACGGCTACCGTCTTGCTTTAAGAGAAGAAACCGCCGCCTGCGGCGAGGAAACCAGCTTTGTCGTCCCGGGCAAAACGCTCGGCGAAGTGCTCAAGCTTCTGAGCGACGACGACACCGAGCTGGAAGTCCAGATCGGCCGGCGCCATATTTTATTCCAGATCGGAAACTACTGCGTGATTTCCCGCCTTCTCGAAGGGGAATTCCTCGACTATAAGGCCGCCATCCCCGGCGCCAGCTCAACGGAAATCATCGTTCCCACCCGTTCGTTTATCGACAGCGTGGAGCGCGTTTCCCTTCTGATTACCGACAGGCTGAAAAGCCCGGTGCGCTGCGTGTTTGAGGATGGGGAAATCAAAGTTTCCTGCTCGACCTCCATCGGCCACGCCAACGACCAGCTTTCCGCGAAAATCGACGGCGCGGGCGTGGAAATGGGTTTCAACAACCGCTATCTGCTCGACGCCCTGCGCAACACCGAGGGCGATGAAGTGAAAATACAGCTTAACGGCGCTTTGAGCCCAATGAAAATCCTTCCGCGCGAAGGTGATTCCTTCCTTTTCCTGGTGCTGCCGGTCCGTTTGAAGAGCGAGGCATAAAAATGAAGACGGAAAAAATCGTCATTGATACCGAATTTATCCGGCTGGACTCCCTTTTGAAGCTTGGCGGCGCGGTGGACACCGGCGGCCGGGCAAAATTTGTCGTGCAGTCCGGCGAAGTGAAGGTCAACGGAGAAATCTGCACCATGCGCGGCAAAAAAATGAGAAACGGCGACAAGGCCGAATACAACGATGTGACATATGAGGTGTGTAACGGGTGATTATCCAGCACCTGGAGGCTGAAAATTACAGAAATATCCGGCGCTGCGTGATAATTCCGCAGAATGGGATCAATATAATATATGGGAAAAATGCACAGGGAAAGACCAATTTGCTGGAAGCGGTCTGGCTTTTTACCGGCGGCCGTTCCTTTCGGGGAACGAAGGACGCCGACCTGATTCTGCAGGGAGGAGCCGGCGCAAAGCTCAGTCTGGAATTTTTCAGCGGGGAGCGCGAACAGACGGCGGAAATCACGATTGAAAACGGGCGCAGAAACGCTTTTTTGAACGGGATTCCCCAAAAAAACGCTTCCGGGCTGGTCGGAAAGTTTTTTTCCGTGATTTTTTCCCCGGAGCATATCGCGCTTGTGCGCGAAGGCCCCTCCCAGCGCCGCGACTTTATGGACGCCGCCCTCTGCCAGATCAAACCCGGGTACGCCGCGCTTCTTTCGCGGTATCACCACACGCTGATCCAGCGCAACACCCTTTTAAAAGATATCCCCCGCCATGCCGAGCTGATGGATACGCTTGAAATCTGGGATGAAAAGCTTGCTTCCTACGGCGAAGCGATCGTCCTCGGCAGGATGGATTATATCCGTAAAATCAAAGAACCGGTCAAAGAGATTTACGCCGGCATTTCCCAACATACCGAAATCATTGATTTAACCTATCAAAAAAGCGCTGAAGACCTAAAAAAAGCGCTGAAAGCGGCCCGCCGGGAGGATGTGGCGCTGGGCCATACCAGCGTCGGCCCGCATCGCGACGATATTGATATTGCCATAGACCTCCGCTCCGCGCGGACGTTCGGCTCACAGGGCCAGAAACGTTCCGCCGTCCTTGCCCTGAAGCTTGCGGAGGCCGAGATGCTTTACAGCCAGACCGGAGAAAGACCCGTTGTTCTGCTCGACGATGTAATGAGCGAGCTGGACTCCGGCAGGCAGGATTATTTACTCAATCATTTGGATCGCTGTCAGGTTTTTATAACCTGCTGTGAACCCGGCGCAATTCAGCAGCTCCGGGAGGGCGCCCTGTTTGAAATGGACGGCGGTACCCTGATAAAAAAATGAGAAAGGTTTTATTTTATGTATCTTCATCTCGGGCAGGACACGGTGATTAAAGTCAGTGATATTGTGGGCATATTCGATATGGAAACCTCTACCATATCCAAATCGACCAGAAACTATCTTTCTGCGGCCCAGAAAGAGGGCCGGGTCGTCAACGTTTCCATGGAAATGCCGAAATCCTTTGTGCTTTGCTGTGATAAAAACAGCCGGATCATCGTTTATATCACGCAAATCTCCTCTTCCACCCTTCTGAAAAGGACAGGGTTTATTGACGAGATATCAAATGTTTAAGGTGAAAAAATGAAAAAATTCAGAAAAGCACGATGTCCGCACTGCGGAAATAAACTGACGCTGCTGCGCACCTGGTCGATCAAGACACAGGGCGAGTACAAATGCCCCAAGTGCGGCGGCTACTCCAATATTGAGCTCGACCCCGCCGTTCACTTTTTTGCTATCGGCGCAATCGTGCTCAGCGGGCTGATTTACCTTGTTTGGATGATTTCCGTAAAAATGCTGAGTCTTGCTTCCATTTTTTTCATTATGCTGCCGTATTTTGTATTTTATTTGCTCTGTTTTTTCCTGGTCAGGCTGAGAAAACCGGCAGTCCACAGAAAACAGTCCCCCGCCGGCCGGCAGCAGCAGCCGTCCCCCCAGCAGCAGACACAGAAAATTTACGATAGAAGAGACAGAAGATTCTGAACAGAACGTTTCGGTTTAACGAGAGTATACGATACGTATTATAATTGGAGGGTTAAACTTGGAGTTTAGCGAAATTACGCAAACAAAACAAAAATACGACGAAAATCAGATACAGGTACTGGAAGGCCTGGCCGCGGTCAGAAAGCGCCCCGGCATGTATATCGGTTCCACCGGGCCGCGCGGGCTGCATCACCTCGTTTATGAAATCGTGGACAATGCGATCGACGAAGCGCTCGCGGGCTTTTGCGACAGAATCGAAGTCAAGATCCTGCCCGGGGACATCATCAGCGTACTGGACAACGGGCGCGGAATCCCTGTCGGTATCCAGCATCAGATGGGAATCCCGGCGGTCACGGTTGTTTTCACCGAGCTGCACGCGGGCGGAAAATTCGGCGGCGGCGGCTACAAGGTGGCCGGCGGCCTGCACGGCGTCGGCGCATCGGTCGTCAACGCGCTGTCTGAATGGCTGGAGGTCGAGGTTTACAACGAGGGCAAGATTTACTATCAGCGTTTTGAGCGCGGAAAAACCATCACCCAGCTGGAAGTGCGCGGCGAAACGGACAAAACTGGAACGTTCGTCACCTTTAAGCCGGACGCGGAAATCTTCAGGGAAACCACCGTCTACGACTACGAAACCCTGCAGACGAGACTGCGCGAGCAGGCGTTTCTGAACGCCGGCATCCATATCGCGTTGTCCGACCTGCGCGACGAAAACAACCCTGTAAACGACAACTACTGCTACCACGGCGGTATCAGCAGTTTTGTGGAATTTATCAATAAAAAGAAAGCGGTCGAGATCATCCATCCCGACATCATCCACTTTACTTCCGTTGCCCCCGATAATTCGGCAACGGCGGAAGTCGCCATGCAGTATAATGATTCCTATAACGAGCTGATGCTGTCCTTTGCCAACAATATCCATACCACCGACGGCGGCACGCACGAGGACGGGTTCAAACGCGCCATGACCCGTGTGATGAACGATTACGCCAGAAAATATAATATTCTGAAAGAAAACGATAAAAACCTTTCAGGCGACGACGTGCGCGAAGGGCTGACTGTCATTATCAGCGTGAAGATGAAGGACGCCCAGTTTGAGGGCCAGACAAAGGCCCGTCTGGGAAATACCGAAATCGGTACGCTGGTCAGCAACCTCATTACCGATAAAATGACCGCTTATCTCGAAGAAAATCCGGCGACGGCAAGGGCAATTTTCGACAAGGCGCTGGCCGCTTCCCGCGCGCGCGACGCCGCGAGGAAAGCCCGCGACCTGGTCCGCCGCAAATCCGCTCTGGAAAACGCCGCGCTTCCGGGCAAACTTGCCGACTGTCAGAGCCGTAATCCCGACGAGACGGAAATCTATATCGTCGAGGGAGATTCCGCCGGCGGTTCCGCAAAAGGCGGACGCGACCGCAAATATCAGGCGATTCTGCCGCTCTGGGGCAAAATGCTTAACGTGGAAAAGGCAAGGCTCGACAAGGTGTACGGCAACGAAAAGCTGATGCCTGTCGTCACCGCGCTCGGCTGCGGGATCGGCGAAGAATTCGACCTGAATAAGCTTCGCTACGGAAAAATCATCATCATGGCCGATGCTGATGTCGACGGTTCACACATCCGCACGCTGCTTCTGACTTTCTTCTTCCGGTTTATGAAGCCGCTTGTGGAGGAAGGCCATGTTTACCTTGCGCAGCCGCCGCTGTTCCGGCTGAGCAAGGGGAAAAATCATTACTATGCGTTCAGCGACGAGGAACGCGACCAGAAAATGGCGGAGCTCGCCAGCAATTATGAGATTCAGCGCTACAAAGGTCTTGGTGAAATGGACGCCGAGCAGCTTTGGGAAACGACCATGAATCCGGCAACCCGCACCATGCTGCGCGTGGAAGTGGAAGACGCCGCCGCCGCGGACGAAGCCTTCACCATTCTGATGGGTGACAAGGTCGAGCCGCGCCGCGCCTTTATTGAAAGCAACGCGAAGTACGCAAAGAACCTCGATGTCTAAGGCTGCGGCCTTTTCGTACTTTGCGCAGATATTTTTCCATAAATGCAGGTAAAATCAGAAAATATTTTACAATTCGTATATTTTAGTATGAAAAATACAGTTTGTGCTACATAAGCGAAAAGGAGAATTTCTCATGAAACAATTTGTGAAGGAACAGGAAACTGCCTCAAAACCTCCTGAACCCCGGGGGGAACAGACCCCCGACGAGGACCAACCTGAGAAAGACAAAGTGGAATGGGACGGTTCCGAAGCGGAGCTGGTCGCCGATGAAACGGCGCTGGCGTTTGAGGAACAGAATACGGGAATCAAGCTGACCTATACGCTGACCTCCGGCGAAATCTTCAAGGTTCTCTGGAAAAGCCAGTACACCGGTACAAGGATAGGGCTTTCGGCCGTTGCGGTCGTGCTGAGCGCCGCGATGGCGGTCGTCTTTCTGATGCAGTTCCGTTCGACGGGCGACAGCCGGTACGCCTCTTTGGCGGTGGTGTGCATTCTGCTGGTTCTGGTAGTCGCGATTTTCCCGACGGCCGTCATCCGGGTGCATTCGTCAAAAATCGCCGACGGCAGGGAGATCCGCATGAAGATTTACCCCGACCATATCGAAATGGGGCTGCCCGGCAAAAGATGGGAAATTCCGCTCGACGGGGCCAGCGAATGTGTTCAGATCGAAAATCTGATCGTGCTTTACATAGACGACCGAAATATGGTGATCCTTCCGCTGCGCTGTGTGGAACCGGCCGTTTTGCCGGAGGTTCAGGCAATGCTTCTGGCGGGGACGCACCCAAAAAGCTGAAAAAGGAAAGGAGACGAAAAGATGCCGACGTTTTACGAGGGAGGGCCGGTCGATACGGTGGAACAGACGGTTGGGCCCGACGAATACGCCGCGGCGTACTATACCGCGCAGAGCGCTGTTTCCCCTATCCACACAAAATGGGTGCGGGCGGGAATCTGTCTTTCTGCGGCCATCGTCATCGCTTCCTTTATTCCGTTTTACCGCGCAAGATTTTTCACCTGCTGGGGACCCGCGTGCGGAATTGTCCTGGCACTTGCGCTTGCCTTTTTGTTCTTTTTTATCCAGCCGAACGATATCCGGAAATGGGCGGCGGAGCTGTACCGTTCCAACCGGCTGCTGGCCCTGCCGCAGAAAATTGAAATTTTCCGGGACAGCGTGGTGATTCAAAGCAGCTGTGAAAAAATGCTGGAGTACTGGACCGATTTCAGCAAGTGTATAGAGACCCCATCCGCCTTTGTCGTGACCGGCGGGCGGGAACGGGACTTGCTGATCATCAAAAAACAGGGACTTACGAACGAACAGATTGAAAAAATATCCGCACACCTTGCCGGCGCGTTTGCTTCGCGCTATCTAAAAAGCGGGCGTTAAGGAGGGATTTATTTGCCTGAAAGCCCAATTTCGGTAAGCTGCCTTACCACAAAATTCGATTATGCCGACTTCAAGGCCGCGGCGGCAAAAGCCGCCGTAAGGAAAAGCGAAAAAATCATTCTGAAGGTTACGGGAACCGTCCTGATTCTGGCCGCGTTTCTTTTAAAGGCCTTTGTTTACGGGAATTTCTATCAGGATTTTATTTACGCGGCCATGGCCGCGGTCGGCGTGATCATCGGATGCTTTTACGATACGATTGTGCTGTACGCCGTGCGGCGGCACGCCCTGAGCTACTTTACGGCGAACAGTGAAAGATTTATCGCGCAGACCACGGAATTTTCAGAGGAAACCATAACCTTTCAAACCGAACGGTATACGGCTGTCCTTCCCTATGAGATGCTGTATAAAGCGTATGAGGACGCGAGGGTTTTTATTATATACACAGGAATCAATGAGATGAAGTTTATCCCCAAAAGGGCGATGAACGAAAGCGAATGTACCAGAATTCACAATATTCTTGAGACAAAGCTTCAGGAAAAATATCAGCAGGAAGGTGCCCGCTAATGGACGAATTTCAGGAAAATCAAAAAATCATCAATGTCGACCTTGAAAAGGAAATGAAACAGTCGTTTCTCGCCTATTCCATGTCGGTCATTGTGTCCCGCGCGCTGCCGGACGTGCGCGACGGGTTAAAACCGGTTCACAGAAGGATTCTGTATACCATGTTTGAAAACGGCCTGTCTCCGGAAAAGGCTTACCGCAAATGCGCGGACACCGTCGGTTCCGTGCTGGGCCGTTACCATCCGCACGGCGACGCTTCGGTCTACGACGCGCTGGTGCGTCTGGCGCAGGATTTTTCCATGCGCTATATGCTGGTGGACGGACACGGCAACTTCGGTTCCGTGGACGGCGACCCCCCGGCCGCCTACCGTTATACCGAGGCCCGCATGAGTAAGATCGCCGTGGAAATGCTGGAGGATATCGACAAGGATACCGTCGATTTCCAGCCGAACTACGACGACCGTCTGAAGGAACCCATCGTTCTGCCCAGCCATTTTCCAAATCTTCTGGTCAACGGCTCGACCGGTATCGCGGTCGGCATGGCCACGAATATTCCCCCGCACAATATGGGCGAGGTCATCGACGGCATGTGTACGCTGATCGACGACCCCGAGGCTTCGCTGGACGATCTGATGCAGAGCATCAAAGGGCCGGACTTCCCCACCGGCGGCATCATCATGGGCCGGGCGGGCATCCGCGCCGCCTACGCCACCGGCCGCGGCCGCATCACGGTGCGCGCCCGCGCGGAGATCGAGGAAGAGAAAAACGGCCGTTTCAATATCGTCGTTACGGAGCTGCCCTATCAGGTCAATAAGGCAAGGCTGGTCGAGAGCATCGCCGAGCTGGTCAAGGACAAGCGTATTGAGGGAATTTCCAACGTGGAGGACCACTCCGACCGCGAGGGCATGCACCTGCTGGTCAGCGTGAAGCGCGACGCTTCCCCGCAGATCGTTCTGAATCAGCTTTATTCCTATACTCAGATGCAGACGACGTTCGGCGTCATCATGATCGCCATTGTCAACGGCGAACCCAAAACGCTGACGCTCAAGGAAATGCTGCAGGAATACATTCAATTCCAGGAAAGCGTCGTAAGGCGCCGCACTCTGTACGACCTCAAAAAGGCCGAAGAGCGCGCGCATCTTCTGGAAGGCCTGAAAATCGCCGTTGACAACATTGACGAGGTGATTTCCATTATCCGCGGTTCCAAGGACAGGGCGACGGCAAGAGCCCGCCTGACGGAACGCTTCGGGCTGGACGACCCGCAGACACAGGCGATCGTACAGATGCCGCTTGGCGCGCTCACCGGTCTGGAGCGCCAGAAGCTGCTAGACGAAATCGCCGCTCTGGAAGCGAAAATCGAAGATTACAAAGATATTTTAAGCAACGAAACGCGTCTGCTCGGCATCGTCAAGGACGAGGCTCTCGCGGTAAAGAATAAATTCAGCGACGAACGCCGTACGGAAATTGCGACCGTCAGCGGCGAGGTAGATATTGAAGACCTGATTCCGCAGGAGGAATGCGTGCTGACCCTGACCAACTTCGGTTACGTCAAGCGTCAGAAAACCGATACTTACCATATTCAGCGCAGGGGCGGCCGCGGAGTCAGCGGCATGACGAGGCGTGAAGAGGATGTCGCGAGCGACATGTTTGTCATCAACAGCCACGACTATGTCATGTTCTTTACCAACCTGGGCCGCGTGTACCGGCTGAAATGCTATGAAATTCCGGAGGGCTCCCGCACGAGCAAGGGGATGAATATTGCGAACCTGCTGCCGATTGCGCAGGATGAAAAGGTTACCTCCATGATCCGTGTGCCGGAATTCGACGACGAAAGCTATCTGTGCATGGTGACGCGCAACGGCATCATCAAGCGCACCAGCCTTTCGGCTTACGATACCGCGCGCAAGGGCGGCGTAATCGCGATCGATCTGGATGACGGCGACGAGCTTTCCTGGGTGCGCCTGACCTCCGGCGATACGCAGCTTCTGGTCGCGACCCGCTTGGGCATGGCCATCCGTTTTGATGAAAGGGACGTCCGCCCCATGGGCAGAACCGCCCGCGGAGTCAAAGCGATTACCCTGAAGAACAGCGACTATGTCGTGGGAATGAGCTCGCTGCGCGCGGACGGCCTTGTGCTGACCGTTTCCGCAACCGGCTACGGGCGCCTTTCCAGCATTAACGATTACCGCATCCAGTCGAGGGGCGGCAAGGGCCTTACCAACTATCATATTCAGAAATACGGAGAGGTCGCCGCCATCAAGGTGGTCGATCTGGACGACGACGTGATTCTGATTTCCTCCGACGGTATCATTATCCGCATCCCGGCCAACTCCATCCGCGAATGCGCAAGGCCCGCCAAGGGCGTGCGTGTCATGCGTCTGAACGAAAACAGCGAGGTTGTCACGCTGGCCCGCACGGCGCACGAAGAGGACGCGGTGGATGCACTGCCCGTGGACGAGGGCGACGCCGACGCCGGCTGCGAGGACGAATCGGAGGACATGGAAGAGAATCTTTCAACGGATACGGAACAGGAAAACACCGAGGAATAAGAAAGGGTGCAGTCAATGAATCACTGGAAAAAGCTTTGCATTCCCCTGGCGGCTGCCGTGACGATCGCGGCGTTCGCGGGCTGCGGGTCGGTGAAGGGCGGGCAGAGCTCCGTCCCGGCAAGCGGGCTCGGCGAGTCCTCTCAGGCGGAGTCCCAGCCTGCCAGCAGCGCGCAGAGTGAACTGATCAGCAGCGTTCCTGTGGTAACGCCGAACGAACCGTCCGAATCCCAGCCCGGCCCGGTCATCGATATAGAGACCGACAGCCCGGAGTTTAACGCGCTGTTTAAGAAAAATCCGATTGACAAGCAATATATCGCGGAGTCCAACAAGGCCTTCTCCAATGTGGAGATGGTCGACCTTTCCAATAAGTACGCCGGGATCTGGGAAAAAGAAGTCACCTCCGCTTACGGCAAGGTCACGAAACTGGCCACGGGCGACGCCCTTTCTAAGATCAAAGCGGAGCAGACCGCCTGGGTGAACGGCAAGACAGAAGCGCTGAAAAAAATCAGTGACGACGCATACGCCGCGGGCGGAACCATGGCCCAGGTCAACGCCGCGAGCGCCACCATGGATTATTACCGCAGCCGCGCCGCGCAGATTTACCGTCAGCTTTACTCCTTTGATCAAAATTACGCCTACGCGTTCAAGTAAGCGGGACAACTCCTTCCGTCGCGGACCATGCGGTCGGCACGCGCCTACGGCGACGCTCTCAGACAGTTATATGTTGAATCGGCCGCAAGGCACTCCTATGAAGGCTCCTTCCGTCGCGCCGGGCGCGACACCTCCCTCACGGAGGGAGGCAGGGGTTCTTTTAAGGTATCCTCTTTGAGGGAGTTGGCAGGCGCAGCCTGACTGAGGGAAAAATGGGTATATAATTAAATACTTTTCGTTATATTTATTGTGTTTTATACTTTAAGTTTTGAAATGGATACTGTGTTTTTTCTCTATGAGGAAAAAAGCACAGATATATTCTTAAAAAGAATTATTTGAACAGGAAGAAAAAAATGGAATTCAACGAAAAAACCCTGAGTAGAAACGATATTTATGAAGGAAGAATCCTCAAACTTCACGTGGACAAGGTGGAGCTGATTAACGGCAGAATTTCCACCCGAGAGTGCGTTGACCACCCGGGCGGGGTCAGTGTCGCTGTGCTGACAGAAAAGAATGAAATTCTGTTTGTCCGCCAGTTTCGGTATCCTTATAAAGAAGTCGTTCTGGAAACTCCGGCGGGTAAGCTGGAACCCGGCGAGGATCCGTTTGAAGCGATGAAGCGCGAGCAGCTTGAGGAAACCGGTACCACCGGCTCCCGCTATGTCGACATGGGAAAGCTTTATCCTTCCCCCGGTTACTCCGATGAAATCATCTATCTGTACGCCTGCCGTCTGGAAACCTCCGGCAAGACGCAGTTTGACGAGGATGAGTTTCTGGAAACGGAAAAAATCCCGGTGGACGAAGCGGTGCGCATGGTGATGGACGGGGAAATCCCTGACTCTAAAACACAGGTGCTGGTTTTAAAAACCGCGCGGCTTTTAAAGGACGGAAAAATCTGAGGGGTGCGCTATGAAAAAGAAAAAGCCCACTGAGCTGAGCGAGCCGAAAAAACGTCTTATGATGTATCTGGGCCTTTGGGCCGCCTCCCTGTTTTTCGCCATCGGAAACCCACAGGGAAGCTGGCTGCCCATCGGCCTTGGAATTGGGCTGATCGTAGCGTATGCGCCCGAGGCCCTGCGCTGGCTGAAGGGCAGGAAAAGCGGTACGGAAGCCGACGCCGCAAAGCCGGACGGGACAAAAAGCGAGGAAAAACAGGAAAAATGAATTGCCGTCCGGGTACTGCGGTCCCCGAGGCGGCTCTTTTCTTTTATTTCCCGACTCTTTTCACATAGCCATCACATAAAGTTTATAAAATAGAATGGAAACATTCAAAAAAAGTTTACATTCCGACCGCGCCGAATTGCTACAATAAAATGGCGTTACAGCAGGCTTTGTCCGCCTCAGGCTGTCGACAAAATCACGCTTTCTTTTTCCAGCTCCCCTTTGAGAGGGTCGGATAAAAATTCGCCTTTTGCATCGGTCACGAAAATAATGGAAACATCAGGAGGGATCTGCATGATTGAGGTGAAAAACCTCTCAAAGCGCTACGGTCAAAACGTCGCTTTGAACAACATCAGCTTCTCGGTTGAAGAAGGAACTGTCGTCGGTTTTTTGGGACCGAACGGCGCGGGAAAGTCAACCACCATGAACATTATTACCGGCTATCTGTCGGCCAGCTCCGGCTCGGTCACGGTCGGCGGGTACAACACGCTTGACAATCCCAACGAAGTGAAAAAGCTGATCGGCTATATGCCCGAAATGCCGCCGCTTTACCCGGATATGACGGTGAAGGAATATCTGGACTTCCTCTTTGACCTGAAAAAAGTCACACTCCCGCGCGAAAAGCATATCAGGGAAATCTGTACGCTGGTGAAAATCAACGACGTGTATCACCGCCTCATCAACAACCTGAGCAAGGGCTACAAACAGCGCGTCGGTTTTGCGCAGGCGCTTTTGGGCAATCCCCCTGTTCTGATCTTAGACGAGCCCACCGTCGGGCTTGACCCCAAGCAGATTATCGAAATCCGCAACCTGATTCACAACCTGGGCAAGAAACATACGATTATTTTAAGCTCCCACATTCTGCCGGAAATCCAGGCGGTCTGTGAGCGCATCATCATTGTCAATAAAGGAACGCTGGTCGCGGACGGCACGCCGGAAAGCCTTTCCCAGAGCCTGAGCGCCGACCATAAGCTGATCGTCCGGATAGAGGGAAACGAGACCGACGTCAGAAACGCCCTGAAATCCGTCAAGTTTGTGGAAACCGTGCAGAGCTGCGGCGAAAAGGAGCCGGGCGTTTTCGAGTACGAGGTAGAGGCCCGCGACGGCCGCGATGTCCGCCGGGAGCTTTTCCGGGCGGCCGCGGCGAAAAATTATCCCATTCTGTCCATGTCCAACACCGGGCTTTCGCTCGAGGACGTGTTCCTGCGCCTGACCAGCGCGGCCTATACGAAGGACACCGCTGCTGAAACGATAACGGAAGGAGAGGAAGAAGAATGAGAGCGATTACAAAACGGGAGGTGAAAGCGTATTTCACCTCCCCTATCGGCTATGTCTGCGTCGCCATGATTCTGGCGCTGTACGGATATTATTTCTTCCAGGTGCTGATGCTGCGTTCCTCCTCCTACATTTCCAGCGTATACGCCACCATGTTTATCTGGAGCATGATGATTATTCCGATCATCACCATGCGCAGCTTCAGTGAGGAAATGCGCAACCGCACCGATCAGGCGCTTCTGACCGCGCCGGTGGGCGTCACCTCCATTGTGGCGGGCAAATTTCTGGCCGCGCTGGCCGTGTATGCCATTGCCATGGTCGGCACCCTGATTCCCGTGGCCGTGATCGGGTTGTTTTCCGCGCCGGAATGGGCGTTGATTTTCGGGAACTTTTTCGGTTCCCTGCTGTACGGCGCGGCCATGATCTCCATCGGCATCTTTATTTCCTCGCTGACGCAAAGCCAGATCGTCGCCGCCATCGGAACGTTCGGCATTTCCATCCTTCTTCTGGTCGTGGATCAGCTTACCAGTCTTGTCAGCAATCCGGTCGCGGTTAAGCTGATCGGCTGGCTGTCCTTCAACACACGGTACCAGCCGTTTACCAAAGGAATTTTTGATCTTTCAAGCATTGTCTTTTTCCTCAGCGTGATCGCGGTCTTTATTTTCCTGACCGCCCGCAAGCTTGAAAGCAGAAGATGGGGCTAAGGGGGTATGAAAATGAACAGGGATAACAATCATGAAATAGAAAAGACCACTCCGGAAACCGAAGCCGCCGAAGAGACTGCGGCGAAACAGACGGAGCCTGTCTCCGGGGAAGAACCCGCAGAAAAGGAAAACATCGGGAATTTTCCGGAAGAAAACACAGACTCCGAAACAGAAGAGGCCGACGGCGCCAATGAACCGGAAGAAAAGAAGAAAAAAGGCAAATTGGCCGAAAAGGTCGGCGCGTACACGAAAAGCACAAAATTCCGCCGTGGTGGAATTTCCACTGCGTTTACCGCCGGATTCCTGATCGTCGTCATTCTCATCAATGTGATCGTAAGTGTGCTGGCGCAGCGGTATCCATCCATGAATTTGGATCTGACAAAAAATAAAGTAAATACCCTCTCCACTCAGGCGGCGGAAATCGTCTCCAAAGTGAACGTGCCGACCACCATCTATATTATGGCGACACAGGCGCAGACAAAGGGCGACCAGCTTCTGTCGGAATACGGCATCAAATACAGCCAGGTCGGGGAGCTCGCCGAGAAAATCGCCGAGAAAAACACCAATATCAAGGTGGAGTATATGGACCTTGATAAGAATCCGACCTTCGCAAGCACCTATAAAAACGATAATCTGGTCGCGGGCGACGTCCTGGTCAAGACGGACAAACGCTACCGCGTGCTCGCCTACACCGACCTGTTCAACGTGCAGTACGGCTCAGACGGCGTGTCGACGGAAACCTATTCCATGGTGGACAGCGCGCTTGCTTCCGCTCTCAACTCCGTAATCGCGGACACCGTCGCGATCGCCGCGTTTGACACGGGCCACAGCGAGCAGCTGGAAACGGCCACCTATCAAAAGCTGCTGGCAAACAACAGCTTTGAAACAAAGAATTTCAACCTGCTGACAGACGCGATTCCCGACAATACCCGTCTGGTGGTTCTGGGCTGCCCCACCACCGACTATACCGACGCGGAGCTGAAAAAGCTGGATGCCTTCCTGAGCAGCTCCGCAATTGAGGGCGACCGTTCCCTGCTGATCACCTTCCATCCCAGCCAGCAGGCCATGCCGAAGCTCTCCGCTTTCCTGAAGGAATGGGGCATCGAGGTACCGCAGGCCGTAGTTGTGGAAAGCGATCAGAGCAAATATTACACCGATGACCCAAGCTATATTCTTTCCACCGTGCAGACGGGGCTGAGTCTGGGCGGACAGTCGGATTACGGTTACTTTACCACTCCACAGTCCAACCCGATCAACCTTCTGTTTGAAACCAGAGGAACCAAAACGACTTACTCGCTGGCGAAGTCCAACGATTCCTGCTATCTGGTGGACAACAACACCAAGGCGGACGATACGCCGCAGAAGGCCGCATATAATACGGCGGTGCTCTCACAGGATAAAGTGCAGTCCGGAACGAAGGAATATAAGGCGAATGTGATTGCGCTGGGCAGCACCACCATGTTTGCCGGAGAGATTCTGGGCGCGAGCACCTTTGGCAACGCGAAATATGTGGTTGACCTTTCCCGCTACGCGACCGGTACCACCAATTCCGCCACCGCCATTACGGAGACCTCCGTACAGACCAATGTTTCCGATATTACCCTGAGCGCCGAAATGAGCGTTCTGCTCGGCATCGGCGTGTTTACCCTGCTGATCCCATTGCTCGTAGTGGTTGCCGGCGTTTGTGTGTACCGCAAGAGGAGGCGCCTGTAAGATGAAAACCAGCACAAGAAATCTGGCAATTGTCGCCGGCTGTATCGTGGTACTCGGCGGAGTGGCCGCCGTCCTGCTGACGACGGGGGATAAACAGGAGACCGCTTCTTCCGAGACTTCCGCTTCGACCATTGAGCTTGTCTCCAAAACGAGCCAGGACATCGTCTCCATGTCCGTAAAAAATAAAAAAGGCGGCTATACGCTCGTCCCGGTTGAAAAATCAGATACCGCTTCCTCCGCTTCTTCCGCCGCCTCCGGCACTGCGGCGGAAATCACCTATCTGGTCAAAGAGCTCGGCGGCGTGCCGATCAACAACACCGCCGCCTCTCAGGTTGTTCAGAACGGATTCAGCCTTGTCGCCACCAAAAATCTGGGAATTGTCAGCAACCTGAGCGAATTCGGGCTAAAGGACCCGCAGGCCACCGTGGAAGTCACTTTCAAGGATGGAAGCGCCTATAATTATAAAATTGGAAATCCCTCCGCCACGGACAGCAGCGCGTACTATATGTGCGGCGAAAATTCCGACAATGTTTATATCGTCAGTATTGACGGCGGGATTCTGGAAAGCAAGACCTATTTCGTCAGTAAGACCGTGATGGCGGTTACCAGCAGCAGCGGCGTCAACGACTTTACAAAAATAACCCTGAGCGGCACGAATTTTTCGCAGCCCGTCACCGTTGAAAAAAGTGGAACGGAGAGCGTGATTACCTCCCCGGTCAGCGCACCCACGGATGCCGAGAAGCTCAGCGCGGTCGAGTCGGCGCTGACGGACCTGACTGCGGACTCCGTCGAGGCCGTGAATCCCGACGCCGCGGCGCTGAAAAACTACGGGCTTGACGCACCCTTCGCAATTGCCGATTTTACGGTAAACAAGGAAAGCTATCGGCTTCTGGTCGGCGCAAAGAAGGATTCCTCCTATTATGTAAAGCTCGACAAGGTGGACGCCGTGTATCTGGTCAAGGCGGAAAGCCTTGACGCGTGGGTAAGCACGAACGCGTTCGCGCTCCGCAGCAAGGACATTCTCAAGCCCGACATCACAGCGGTAAAGTTGCTTTCCGTAACGGCGGGCGGCACGGTTCAGACCTTTGCCGTCGTCAGAACCAAGGATGAAACCAAATCCACCCAGGATAAAACCGAATATACCTATGCGGTCACCGGAACCGATGGGAAAAAGCTGGACTATGAGAAAAACTATACCGCGTATTTCCAGCAGGTTACGGGAATCCAGCTTCTGGAGGCGGCGGACGCTACGCCAACCGGCACTCCGGAACTGAGGCTGGAGTATGCCTACTTTGACAAAAGCGGGACGGACACGGCCTCGTTTTATAAGACCGGCGACCGGCTTTACACTGCGGTAGTGAACGGCGCGGTTTACGGGATCGTAACGCAGGACGACGTTCAGAAAATTTTGACCGGCGCGAAAACGCTGCAGGACGAAGCATAAAAATAGAAAAAGAAAAGTCGGGGAGCAATGCTCTCCGACTTTTTAATTGGTCAGCTTCTTTTTTAGGGTCTCCGGGTTCGCGGCGTAGATCAGCGCGTTTTCCCGGGAGATTTTTCTTTCCCGGTAAAGCCGGAGCAAATCCATGTCCATGGCCACCATGCCCTCGCACCCGCACGAATAAATGGTGTTGTCGATCTGATGGACCTTGGATTCACGGATCAGGTTGCGGATGGCCGGATTGACCAGCATAATTTCAAACGCAGGAATCAGGCCGCCGTCCAGCGTGGGAATCAGCTGCTGGGAAACCACCGCCTGAAGCACCATGGAAAGCTGCACGCGGATCTGCTGCTGCTGGTTGGGCGGAAACACGTCGATGATCCGGTCGATGGTGTTGGCCGCGCCCACCGTGTGCAGGGTGGAAAGCACCAGCTGGCCGGTCTCCGCCGCGGTCATCGCGGTGGTGATCGTTTCATAGTCGCGCATCTCCCCCAGCAGAATGACGTTGGGCGCCTGCCGCAGGGCGGCGCGCAGCGCCCGCACATAGCTTCGGGTGTCGTGGGCGAGCTCGCGCTGGCTCACGATGCTTTTGTCGTGGCGGTGCAGGTATTCGATCGGGTCCTCTATGGTGATGATGTGGCTGTTGCGCGTATGGTTGATCTTATCGATAATACACGCGAGCGTGGTGGATTTGCCGCTGCCCGCAGAGCCGGTAATCAGCACAAGGCCCTTCTTGATTTCGTTCAGGTCGATCACCGTATCGGGAATATGCAGGACCTTCGGGTCGGGCAGCCGGAAAGCGACCACCCTCAGCACCGCGGCCATGGACCCCCGCTGCAGATAGGTGTTGCAGCGGAAGCGGCAAAGCCCTTCTATGGAAAAGGAAAAATCGTCGTCACCGCTTCTCAGAAACGGCTGAATGTCCCGGCCGCTGCCAAGCGAATAGATTTTCTCAATGCATTTCTTCGTATCCTCCGGCTTCAGCCGGTAGGAGTCAAGGCCGTCGATACCCACCGGATGGATGCGGTCGCTCGTCTTAAAGGAAAGGGGGCAGCCCGATATGATAAAAATATCCGATACGTTCTCCTCCACGGCCCTTTTCAGGATTTCAATAATATCAAATTCCATGCAATCACTCCATTGCGCTTATTGGGCGCTGTTGCCCTGCCAAAGCTCCAGCGTATCGCCGCCGTCGCTTTCAAGCGCCTGGGGCGTCAGTTTTCTTTCCGTAATCCGGTAGCGCTCCGCGTCGTCAAAAGCGCCGACGGCCAGCCGTGTTTCGATCTGCCTGCCCGCGCCCGCATCGGCCAGAAAGCGAACGTTCAGCGAATCCCCGTCGGAGGGTTCCACCGTGACCCCGTCAAGGCGGGTGAGCAGCATCTGGGCAAAGCTGCGGTAACAAACGGCCTTTTTCTGCTCCGCAGAGGCGTTGCCCGCCAAAATTTCTGTTACTGATTGTAATTCAGAACGATTTTTATACTGATTGTATTCCTTTAACTGTATAAGAGCAATTCCACCCGCGGCCTTCGCGGCGTCTTCCCTTGCACTCAGAAGCGCTTCGTCTATTTTCTGGAGCTTCTGCTCCGCGATAGCGGTTGCGGTGTAATAGTTTTCAACCGTTTCCGCGTTTTTGGTGGAAATCTTATTGTCCGCGTTCGCGGTTACGTAGGAAAGGATCCCGAAGGTGGTCAGGCAGAGTACAACAAAAATCATCAGGATGGAGGACGCGCCCACACCCAGATGAAAATTTCCTTTTCTTCTCACACGGGCACCTCCTCAGCTTTCGGGCAGATATTTTGCGGAGCTCAGCGAATAAATACTGCTGCCGCCGCCGTTCTGGCGGCGGCTGACGGAAACGCTCACGCTGACCATGGTCCCTCCGCCGGAGGGCGTTTTTTTCAGGGTGACGTCGGCGATGTAGCGCGGGTCGGTATCCGTCCGGTTCCAGTTGCGGTCGTAAAGGATGCGGTAGCTTCCGTCGTTTTCCTGTTTTGCGGTTTTCAGCGCCTCGGGCAGCTGATCGGGCGAAGAGAGGGAACGGACCTGCTCCGCGATATTTTCCGCCTGAATCACCGCGACGCTCAGGTCGCTGCTCTGCCGCGCGCGGTTGTTGGCCTGCACAAAAAGCTGCAGGGTGACCGTGACGGAAACGGCGAAAAACAGGATGACCAGAATGATCTCCACAAAAAAGCTGTTGATCTGTACCGAGCTCCGTTTCATTCCATCACCTGCTTTATGTAAGGGAAAGACTGAGCGAAAGCGCGCGGCTGTTTTCGCCGCTGACCGAAAGGCTCAGCCGGTTCCCGTTTTTCTCCATAGAAAAGGAGGACACCGGCGTAATCCTGTCGCCGCTGCCCACGCTGAAGCCGTTTTCAGCGCTTGTGAAATATTCCATCAGATAGCCGCCGTAATAATAAATGTAGGTCTTATACTCCCGTGTGCTGAAATCGGAGCGGATCACCAGCGTCTGTTGCCCGTCCAGAGTCTCCACGGAAACGTCGCGGCTGTCCGCCGAGTGAACCTTATTGGTGACATAGGAAAGGGTGGCGCGCGTTTCATTGTTGCTGTCCATTTTGCCTACGATCCCGCGGTAAACATTTGCCCCGATCAGCACCAGAAACAGGGAACAGACCGCGAACAGGCAAAAAATCAGCAGGATAAAAACAGTATGGACGGAATGGGAATTTCTGCTGTTCAATCTTGATTCCTCCCCGTTAAGATTCGGCGCCCTTCTCCAGCACCCTCACCGAGGGCATGATGTTGCTGCCCGCCGTTTCATACTGGACGACATATTTGCCGTGGTCGATTTCAATTCCGTAGTGGTTTTCCAGATATTGAATATCCGGGGGATAAAACCCCTCCACCGCGTAGCAGTTGACAATGGCCTTCTGTACGGCCGCGCGGGTCACGCGCAGCTTTTCCTCACTGTTCGCGCGAAGGGCGCTGCTCAGGCCGGACCAGAAAAGATACAGCAAAGCGCAGAAGATAAGGACGGAAAGCAAAAGGTCCCTGTAAGCGAATTTCTTTTTGTAAAGCCTCAAGCAATCCTCCCCTTTCCCCTAGCCGATCGACGACATGATTCCCATCAGCGGAAGCATGACGGAAAGCAGGATCGCGCCGATAATGATCGACAGCGCCGCAACCATGGCGGGCTCTATGACGGAAACCGCGCGGCTGACGGACTCGTCCGCGTCCTCGCTGTAAATCTCCGCCAGATGGCGCATAACGGAATCAAGGCTGCCGGTTTTACAGCCGATGCGCACCATGCCCGAATAGATGCCGGGAAAAATATCCGCTTCGCTCAGCGCCTGTGTAAAGGAGGAGCCGGCGTTCATCAGCGCGCGGCAGCGGTTCACCTTTTCGGCGACCGCCCGGCTGCTCAAAATACCGGGAACCAGCCCCAGCGCCTGTTCGGTATCGTATCCGCTGGAAAGCAGCATGGAGACGGCCGACGCGAAACGCGCCAGCGCG
The DNA here is from genome assembly GCF_052442865.1 of Caproiciproducens puteiluti. Classification (NCBI taxonomy): domain Bacteria; kingdom Bacillati; phylum Bacillota; class Clostridia; order Eubacteriales; family Acutalibacteraceae; genus Caproiciproducens; species Caproiciproducens puteiluti. The sequence continues at coordinate 21,615 of NZ_CP194790.1, forward strand.
ATTTTTTCCGAAAGCTGCCTCGTCAGCGGGAAATTGCTTAAAAAGCCGGTCATCCACCGGTATCCCTTTTCCGTTTTATAAAGGATCAGCGCGGCCAGAAGGAATAGGGAAAGCAGTAAAATCAGGGCCAGCGCCCAGCTGCCGATCGCGCTGCCCGCGCGCATCACGGCGGCCGCCGCGTCGGAAACATCGCTGCCCATGTCCAGAAAAACCTCGTTGAAAACAGGAAGAACCTTGATGACCAGCACGGAAACGACCGCCGCCATCATCAGGACAAGGATAAACGGATACAGAAGCGCGCCGCGCACGGAGCTGCGCAGCCTGTCGTCGCGCTCGTAGTAGAGGGCCAAAGCTTCCATCACATTGTCGAGGTTGCCCGCCTTCTCGCCGATATTCACCATGTTGACCATGTATTTCGGAAAAGCGCCGGTGCTGTTCAGCGCAAGATACAGTGAGCCGTTCTGCTCCACTGCCGCCTGAATCCGGTGGATCAGCTCCCGGCCCTTTTCATCCGCAATATTTTCGCTGATCGTGCCGATGCCCTCCTGCAGGGGGATTCCCGCCCTCAGCAGAAGAACCACCTGAGAACAGAAAAGAGAAACGTCGCCCGAGGAAAGAGGCTTTGTTTTACGCTGGCTGACAGCCGGGTTTTGATCCATGGTTCATCCTCCAAACCGCCTATTGGCTTTTTTGTTCCGATTCCCGCGGTTAATAGTATTTTTCCGCCGTATAGGTCCCGGCGGACTGTCCGGCCGCGGCAAAAGTGGAATCGTAGCGCTTCCACCCGTCCAGATAAATCTCGTTCCAGGCGTGGTATCCTACGCTGGTGTTGCCGATAATCAGCCGCGTCGGGATTCCCTGCGCACGGCACATGGCGGCCATCAGAGCCGCGTAGTCGAAGCAGATGCCCGTTTTGGCGGACAGCGTGCTGTCCACATTGGGCAGATAGCCCGCTTTCACGCTGTCCGCCTTTTGATAATCGTACTTGATGGTTGAGATAATAAATTGATAAATGGCAGCGACCTTCTGTGCGTTGCTGGCGGCCGAAGCGCAAAGGCTTTTTGCCTTGGCCACCGCCGCGGAGGAAGCGCCGTAGCTGACGTACTGGTTGGGGTAAAGCGTATACCCCCAGCCCGAAACGGAGGCGCTCAGCTGCGTGGAGCAAAGCTCGGCGTAGCTGTTCCCCGAAACGTTTTCCATGAACCGCACTTTGTAGGTTCCGCTGCCGCTCTGCAGGGGAAGGGCGACATAGACGCCGTCTCCCGCAAGGTTGTACTGGTAATAGGAGGAACCGCCGTTGAAATAAACCAATACCTTGATGACCGAAGAACCGCTGTAGCGTACCATGACGTAACCCTGCCCGGCGTCGCTGTAATCGACCGAAGCGCCGCTTTTGCTGAAAACCTCCGTACCGGGAGCCTGCGGCATCTTCGCCGTGACGGCGGGCATCGGCTTTGCGGCGGAGGCCGGGGAGGGCGCTGCCGTGGGCGGCAGGGACGAACTCATTACGACTGTTTCGGAAGAGGAATTCAGAACTCTCGAAACAAGATCCTGTTTGGAAGAGGGCGCCGGTTCCGGCGATACGGAGGAGAATTCGGCGGTTGAAGAGGAGCCGGCCCCGGAAGAGGAAGCTTCCCCGGAGGAAATGTCCTGTAAAGAAGACGAAACCGAAACGGCGCCGGACGCCGGGTCCGGAGCGCTGCCGGGAGATTGCCCGGCACAGGCGGAGAGCAGAAACGCAAGCAAAAACACAGGGAATATGGATTTATATTTCCGCATGTCATCCCTCCCCTCAGCCCGGTTTCAAATCATTTACTCCGCTGAATCGAGCGCGTTGATTCTGGTGGAAATTTTCACGTTGTCCCTGCGGTACCGGAAACGGAATTTCTGAAGGATACGGTCCACCACCATTTCCGCGTTTTCATAGCTGATGAGGGGCAGCATCACGATAAACTGTGTGGCGCTGTAGGAAGCGACCGTGTCCCCCTTGCGCAGACTGTCCATAATCGTAGCTTTCAGCCGTTCGGAAGCCAGCTTGGCGACCCGCGGCTTCGGCAGCTCGCCATCCAGACCTCTGATGGTGAACAGAACAATAAAAACCGAGCTTCCGGTGCGCGCCACCGAACGCGCCTGAATCCGGTAGATGGATTTGAAGATGTCGTAATCGCAGTAGTATGCGCCTTCCACGGCGGAAGCTTCCTTCAGGTCGTTCTTAATGACGCCCAGGTCCATTTCCACGTTGTTGATGCTGTTGACCAGCTGTTTATACAGCGCGCGCATGGATTCGGAAATGTCCACGCCCAGCTCCCTGTAAAACAGGTCGATCACATGGTTGTAGTGGTCCAGCGCCTTGTTGCGCTGGCCGGTGGAAAGGTAGCCGAACAGAAGCATCTTGTGGATGGATTCCTCAAGCGGGGAATAAATCAGCGCGTTTTCACAGATTTGGGTCACCTCGTCGAAACGGCGCAGATCGATCAGCAGCCCGCAGCAGCGCAGCACACACTGATTATAAAGGTTCGCGTAGTACGCGCTGGCGGAAATCACCCAGTTGCTGTAGGCCGATTTGGGCAGAAATTCCCCGCAGTAAAGCTGCAGGGCGTCCTTAAACGCCTCCACCCGTTCCTCTTGCGTTTTGGAAACGTCGCTTCCCCGCCGGTAAAACTCCGTAAACTGCTCCGTGTCGATCAGGCAGGAATAACTGTTGTTCCACGAATATGTATTGTGGATATACTGAATGTATTCCGCTTTGTCGTTTCCCGAAAGGCCCTTTAGAAGCTCCCGGGCCCGGTAAACAAGATTTTTCAGAGCGTTCAGCGGGTCATTGCATTGATTGTCCGGCCACAGTACTTCCACCAGCTTTTCGGTGGAATTTTCCTTATGCCGGTTCGCAATCAGATACTGAATCAGCATCCACACCCTTTTGGTGCGGCCTTTCAAATTGGTAAGCTGATTGCCGTTAATGGTTATGGAAAATTCGCCCAGCATTTTGATCTGAATCTGTTCCTGTGCAACAACGTCGGGCCGCATAAGCACTCATCCCTTTCCGAAAAAATATGCCGGAATATATATAATCATGGTAACACATGGAAACTAAATTGACAAGGGAAATTTGATACAGAAAAGCCTATATTTTTACAAAAAAGAAGCATTCTCCGTCAGGAGAATGCTTCTTTTTCGACTTCATCCAGTACCAGCGCGCCGGTCTCTCTCGTTCGGTTCATATCGATGACGCGCTGGTTCCGGCTTCCCCGGAACACAAGGGTCAGGTCCTTCTGTTCCTGCAGGAACGGCCCGTCGATCAATATGTCGGCTTCCCGCAGCAGCGCGTCGGTGTCCGGGTCGTGCCGCGCGCAAAGCTCCTCATAGGTATAGCCCGTAAAGACGGTCAGGTCCAGCTTTCTTGCGTGGATCCGCCTGGCCAGCTCCACCAGCGGCTTCGGCTGGGAAAAAGGCTCCCCTCCGCTGAAGGTCACGCCCTTCAGCAGTGGGTTTTCACAGATTTCGGCGAACAGGTCGTCAATATCCGCCCATTTTCCGCCGTTAAAATCGTGGGACTGCGGATTGTGGCAGCCGGGGCAGCGGTGAGGGCAGCCCTGTGCAAACACCACATAGCGGAAGCCCTTTCCGTCCACGATCGACTCGGGCTCGACCCCGCAGATTTTCAGCTTAGAGCCCATGCTTCACTCTGTCCCTCTCTTCCGCGCGTTTCGCGTTGTTCCACCGGTCGGTGGTGCCCACCAGATACCCGGTGATCCTGCGGATACGCTCAAATTTGGGGCCGCCGTCGTTTTCGGAGCGGTGGCACTTGGGGCATTCGTTGTCGATAATCCCGTTGAAGCCGCAGACCGGATCGCGGTCGACCGGATGATTCACCGAGCCGTAGCCGATGCCGTGTTCCTTCATGCAGCGGATTACCGCTTCAAATGCGTCGATGTTTTTGCAGGTGTCGCCGTCCAGCTCCACATAGCTGATATGGCCCGCGTTGGTCATTGCATGGTACGGCGCCTCCAGCTCGATTTTCTGAAACGCCTTGATCGGGAAATAGACGGGCACATGGAAGGAGTTCGTGTAGTATTCGCGGTCGGTGACGCCCGGGATTTTGCCGTATTTCTTCTGGTCGATGCGCACGAAGCGGCCGGAAAGCCCTTCCGCCGGAGTGGCGAGCAGGGTGAAGTTCAGGCCGGTTTTCGCCGATTCGTCGTCCATCCGCTTTCTCATATAGGAAACGATTTCAAGGCCGAGCTTCTGGCTCTCCGCGCTTTCCCCGTGATGCTTGCCGGTCAGCGCTTTCAGCGTTTCGGCAAGGCCGATAAAGCCCATGCTCAGGGTGCCGTGCTTCAGGACCTCTTCCACACTGTCCTGCGGGTCGAGCTTTTCGGAGTCGATCCAGACGCCCTGCCCCATCAGGAACGGATAGTTGTATACCTTTTTGGAGCACTGGATTTTAAAGCGGTGCATCAGCTGGCGGATGACGAGATCCATCCGTTTGTCCAGCGTTTCATAGAAAGCCTTGAGGTCGCCCTTCGCTTCGATCGCAATGCGGGGAAGGTTCAGCGAGGTAAAGCTCAGGTTTCCGCGTCCGCAGGTGAGTTCCTTTGTCCTGTCGTGGGTGTTGCCCATGACGCGGGTACGGCAGCCCATATAGGCCACTTCCGTGTTATAGTCGCCTTCTTGATAGTACTGCAGGTTGAACGGCGCGTCGATAAAGCTGAAATTCGGGAACAGGCGCTTTGCGCTTACCTTGCAGGCCAGCTTGAACAGGTCGTAGTTGGGGTCGCCCGCGTTGTAGTTGACGCCCTCTTTTACCTTAAAAATCTGTACGGGGAAAATCGGCGTTTCGCCATCGCCCAGTCCGGCGGCGGTGGCGTTCAGCAGATTGCGGACGAGCATCCGCGCCTCCGGCGAGATGTCGGTGCCGTAGTTGATGGAAGAGAACGGGACCTGAGCGCCCGCGCGGGAATTCATGGTGTTCAGATTGTGGATCAGCGCTTCCATCGCCTGATAGGTCGCCGACTCGGTGTTGGAGGTGCCGGTCTTTACGGCGTACCGGTGCGCGCGTACGGCTTCCTTTTCGGAGATTTCTTCAAAGCTGTTTTTCTTCTGGTGCTCCGGCAGATAGCTTTTCAAAGCATCGCCGTACCGGTCGACGGTGGAAAGCGTAATGTCCGTGCCCAAATCCGCCTGAATGGTCTTGACCAGCGCGTCGGCGTCCGTTTCCTTCATGCCGTTTGCAACCTGGAAAAACTGGGAAAGGGCTTTGAAATAAGCCTTCCGGAAGGTTTTGGCGACGCCCGGCGCCAGGGAATAATCAAAATTCGGAATAGACTGCCCGCCGTGCATCTCGTTCTGGTTGGCCTGAATCGCAATACAGGCCAGCGCGGCGTAGGAGCGGATGTCGTTCGGCTCGCGCAGCGCGCCGTGACCGGTGCAGAAGCCGCCCTTGAACAGCTTGATCAGATCGATCTGGCAGCAGGTTTCCGTCAGCATATAGAAATCCTCGTCGTGGATATGGATGTCGCCGTCAATGTGCGCGGCGGCAATATCCTTGGGAAGGACATAGTTGTTGATAAAATATTTGGAGCCCTCGGAGCCGTATTTCAGCATGGTTCCCATGGCGGTATCCGCGTCAATGTTCGCGTTCTCGCGCTTGATATCGGCATCCTTCGCGTCGCGGAAGGTCAGCTCCTTGTATATGTTCATCAGGTCGCCCTCAGCCTGGCGAATTTTGGTGTGCTCCGCGCGGTAGAGTATGTAAGCCTTCGCGGTTTTGGCGTAGTCCGCGGCAATCAGGGTTTCCTCCACCGCATCCTGCACCTGCTCGACGGTGGGGACGCTGTCGCCCTGAAAAGTCCTGACTACCTTGCCCGTCAGCCGGTCAAGAACGGGCGCGCCCATCTCTTCCTCCGCAACCGCCTGATTGGCTTTATAAATCGCATTGCGAATTTTTTCTTTATCGAACGTCACAACCACACCGTTGCGCTTCTGTATTTTGACAGCCATTTAGAAACATTCCTTTCAAAGCAAAAATACCGTAATTTGCCCCTTTTTTCAGTGGGTACTTTGAATTTTACTGCAATACCAGGTACTTGTCAAGGGTAATTTCCACAAGATATAGCGTTAAATTTTTAATTATTAGAATTATCACGCTATATGTACCATTTTGATACAGTTGTAATAAAAGTCGGGATCAGGCGCAAAAAGCCCCCCTTCCGGGGGGCTCAAAGTAACTTCCGGTTTGCTTTTGTAAAACTCCCTCAGTCGGGCTTCGCCTGTCAGCCCCCTCGGGGAGGGGGCTGAATCCCTGCCTCCCTCTAAGAAGGAGCCCTAAGAGAGTATTTGACCTTTTAATACGCCGTTACCGAAGAATTGCGTCTATTTCGCGGATTTCCTCTTCCGAGAAATCCAGATTGTCCAGCACGCCCATATTCTCTTCCAGCTGGGAAACGCGGCTGGCACCGATCAGCACGCTGGCCATCACCGGTTGGCGCAGCACCCACGAAAGGGCGAACTGCGCGGTAGTCTGGCCCCGGCGCGCCGCCAGCTTGCCGAGCGCGACAACCTTTTCGATGGTTTCGGGCGTAATGCGGTCCTTGTTCAAAAAGACGGAAGCTCCCGCCGCGCGGGAATCCTGCGGGATGCCGTTGTTGTATTTTCCGGTCAGAAGGCCCTGTGCCAGCGGGCTGAACGCGGTCGCGCCCATGCCGCAGCCGGAAAGCGCCTCAAACAGCCCGTCCTGTTCCACCTTTCTGTCCAGCAGGCTGTAGCGCGACTGGCAGATCAGGCAGGGAACGCCCATCTCCTTCAAAAGGGAAGCGGCTTCCTTTGCCTTTTCGGGGCTGTAGTTGGAAATCCCGGCGTAAAGCGCCTTGCCGCTCTTTACCGCGTGCGCGAGTGCGCCCATGGTTTCTTCCAGCGGGGTCTCCGGGTCCATGCGGTGATGGTAAAAGATATCCACATAATCAAGCCCCATCCGTTTCAGGCTCTGGTCAAGGCTCGCGAGCAGGTACTTGCGGGAGCCGAAATCACCGTACGGGCCGGGCCACATGGTGTAGCCCGCTTTGGTGGTGATGACCATTTCGTCGCGGTAAGGGTGCATGTCCTCCTTCATCAGGCGGCCGAAGGTCTCCTCCGCGCTGCCTGCCGGGGGACCGTAGTTGTTGGCAAGGTCAAAAACGGTAATACCAAGGTCAAACGCGCGGCGGGTGACCGCGCGGGCGGTTTCGTACTGGTCGTAGGTGCCGAAATTGTGCCAGTAGCCGAGCGAAACGGCGCTCAGCTTCAAGCCGCTCCTGCCGCAGCGGCGGTACTGCATCTGCGTATAACGCGTTTCCTCCGCGGTGTAAGGGGGGACCAGGGTGTATCGTTCCATGTTATTTCTCTCCTTTGATTTGTTTTGAAGCCCAGGCGCACAGAAGCTCCACCGCGGGAATCAGGTCGCCTCCAGCGGGAGTGATCCGGTACTCCACCTTCGGTGGAATCTGCTGGAACTGCTGGCGTACAATCAGCCCGGAGGCCGTCAGTTCGCGCAGGCTCTGGCTGAGCATCATGTCGGTGATCGGGGGAATCTGCTGCTTGATTTCGCCGTAGCGAAGGCTTGTGCCGCCGCGCAGCGCCCACAGAATCCGGAGCTTCCATTTGCCGCCCACCGCGGTCAGCGCATACGAAAGAGGGTCCTCGGAAGGTTCCTCCGCCGCGCCTTCCCGAATTTTTTCCGCAGACTCCTGTTTTGGCTCCGGGCGCTTTGCGCGCTTCTTTTTCTTTTCCTTGTCTTTTTTCATGTTCTGCCTCCGACGCTTCGGATCATCGGCACAGCCGCAATTTTACCACGCGGGTTCCAGACGCCCGATTTTCAAGACTGCCCCACTCAATAATATTGAGTATATCATGAATAATAAGCATATCATAGCACCGTCAAAGCAGATTGTAAACAAAAATGTGTTACCGGTTTCCCGCCCGCCGCCAGATTCCGTAGGACAAAAGTGCCGCAAAGCAAAAGCCCGCGCCCAGCAGCATGGATCCCGCGACGTCCGCCTGTGCCGCTTTGCCGAACAGCAGATTGGTGCCGACGGAAACCACGTCCATAGCGACCGAGTAGGCGGAAAGAACGGCCGCGCGGTTCCCGTCGGAAACCGTGCGGTTTTCCACCTCCATCTGGATGGGTACAAAAAGGGCGGCTGCGGCGCGCAGAAGAACCACGCACCCGACGGAGAGCACCGGATTCGCGGAAAAAAACATGGCCAGACACGCCGCGCCTCCGGTCAGAAATAACAGCGTACAGGCTTTGCTTTCCCCCATCCGGCCGACCAGCCGGTGGGAACGCGCGGCGAACAGCTCGGCGACAATTGCTGGAATATACAGCAGGCCCATGGTTTCCGGCCGGATTCCCCCGCGCAGATACTGAAGCTGGTTGAGAAAGCCCGTAATCGTATGGCTGCATTCCGCAAACAGCACCGCCGCCAGTAAAAACAGGAAAAAGCGCTTTTGTTTTTTTAGGACGGCGAGCATTTCGATTGCCTGTTTTTTAAAATTGTGGGAGTTTTCAACATAGTTTTCAACTTCTGTTGAAAAGATTGTTAAAAGGAGTGAGAACCCGTAGCTGAAAACCGTAAAAAGCGCGGACAGGGAACTGTTTCCGTGCAGAAAAAGGGAAAATACTGTCGCGGCAATCAGAGTTCCGGCGGAACCCATGGCGGAATAAATGCCGAATACCCGCAGGGAATCGGCCTTTCCTGCCGAAAGATAGAGAAACGCGCTGTCACAGCCGGAAAGGCCGCTGATCACCACGGCAAGAATCAGCCGTTCCAGCAGGAACATGCCGAAGCCGGCTGCCTGCCAGAAGACGATTTTTGATATAAAGTAGAAAAAGTTACAAATCAGCAGAGTCCGGCGGTATCCGATGCGTTCCGCCAGAAAGCCCCATGGAAGCTCAAGTGCAAGGCTGACCACCATGCTGATGCTTTCGATCAGCGTGATCTCAAAAATCCCCACCCCGCGCTCCTGCCGGTACAGCGTGGCAATGGGCGCATAGAACACCATGCCCTGAAGCAGGGCGACGCCGTACAGCAGATAGACATTCTTTTTATTCAAAGAAAAAACCTCCCGTCTGAATCCGGACGCAAAAACCAGGCCCATTGAAAATTTTGGGCCGGATTTTCCTGCCGAGGATCAAATCGGAAGGTTTTCCACTGGCTGTCCTTCCTGTGTGGAAAAGTTTTGAACTTTTAAACGGCGGTCATGCTCCGCTTTGGAAAATACACAGCCGCAATAATCCTGCCGGTACAGATCGTATTTTGCCGAAAGCTCAATGGAACGCCGGTAGCCGTTTTTCTTTTTAAAATCGGAATACAGATAGCGCACGCCGTATTCCTTTTCCAGCTGCGCGCCGATGGCGTTTAGCTTTTCCGCGTTTTTGTAGGGGCTGATGGAAAGGGTGGTCGTAAAGCAGTCGAACCCGCCCTCTTTTGCCGTCTGCGCAGCTTCCCGCAGCCGCAGGGCGTAGCAGGAAAAACAGCGTTCGCCGCCCTCCGGCTCGTCCTCATGCCCCTTAGCAAGGGCGAAAAAACGGCCGGTGTCATAGTTTCCCTCCAGAAAGGAAACGGGGTTCTTCACCGGGAGCGCCGCAATCAGACGCTTCACTTCTTCCACGCGTTTGCGGTATTCGTCCTCCGGGGAAATGTTGGGGTTGTAATAAAACAGTGTAATCCGGAAATAGTCCGAAAGGTATTCCAGCACATAGCTGCTGCACGGCGCGCAGCAGGCATGGAGCAAAAGGGAGGGTGTTTCGCCGTGCAGCCCGGCAATCGTAGCGTCCAGCTGCTTCTGATAATTGATTTTGACCATGATACCCTCCTTTTCTGTTTTGGAGCCTTGCTTTTCCATATATCGTCAATGAAAACCAAAGGAAGAAAATGCGGACTCCCTCATCCACGCTCCCGGGGAACTCCCTCAGTCAGGCTTCGCCTGCCGGCTCCCTCTGTGAGGGAGGTGTCGCGCCCGGCGCGGCGGAGGGAGTCCTTCCCTTTAGAGCATCGCCATAGGCGCTTCCCGACCGGCAGGTCCGCATTCCGCAAGTGGGAGTTGATCGTCAGCTCTGCCCTCAGGCCGGGCGGGCCCCTACTTTCGATCTTGTACGAAAGTAGGCAAAGGACGCGCAGGAGAATTTTTAATTCCCGGCGGGAGAGCTCCATAAAATCCCCCTGCACCCCCAAGTATCCCCAACGTATCTATATAGGATACGATATTTTTGTGGTTTTCATTGACGGAGGGATACGGAAAGGAAGGGCTAAACTTCCTCAAGGAGGGAGCCTAAAAAGGTCGAACCCCCGCCTCCCTCTTTGAGGGAGGTGTCGCGCCCGGCGCGACGGAAGGAGTTTCGGAGCAATCCACTCCCGATTTAATGCAAGCCAATTGGAAACATCGCCGTAGGCGCTTCCTGACCGGCAGGTCCGCATGGTCCGCTTTGCTTCATTATAACAGGTTATAGAATTTGCTACAATATTTCCATTATGATAAAAAGCAAAAACTTTGCTGTAAATGGAAACGACGCTCCGCGGTTTTGCGGAGCGTCGGATGATTATTCTTTTGGAAGGATGCTGATCCCCAGCTCGGTAAGCTGCTTTTCGTCCACGTCCGTCGGCGCGCCCGACATCAGTTCGGAGGAAGAGGCGACCTTCGGGAACGCGATCACGTCGCGGATGTTGTCGCAGCCGAGCAACAGCATGACCAGACGGTCAAGGCCGAGCGCCATACCGCCGTGCGGCGGGGCGCCGTAGCGGAACGCGTCGGTTAGGAAGCCGAACCGCTTCTGAGTTTCCTCGGGGGTGAAGCCCAGCGCCTTGAATATGCGCTGCTGCAGCTCGGGGTTGTTGATACGGATGGAACCGCCGCCCAGCTCGTTGCCGTTTAAGACCATGTCGTACGCAATGGCGCAGACATTGCCGGGGTCGCTTTCAAGCTTGTCGATATCCTCCGCGCGCGGCGCGGTGAACGGGTGGTGCATCGCCATAAAGCGGTTTTCTTCCTTGCTGAACTCAAACAGCGGGAAGTCCGTGACCCACAGCAGGCAGGGCTTGCTTTTGTCGATCAGGCCAAACCGTGCGGCAAGCTCGCAGCGCAGCGCGCCAAGGGAAGCGTACACGACGGTATCCTCGTCGCTCGCGACGATCAGCAGCACGTCGCCGGTTTCGGCGCCCATGGTTTTGCGCACCGCGGCGGTTTCCTCCGGAGCAAGGAATTTTTCAAAGGAAGAGGTCTCCCCGCCTTCGGTCAGCCTTGTCCACGCGATGCCCTTTGCGCCGTAGGACTTCACCCATTCGGTCAGCTTGTCGATTTCCTTGCGGCTGAGCTTGTCGGCAAGGCCCTTCAGGTTGATGCCGCGCACGCTTCCGCCGCCCTCGACCGCACCCTTGAACACGCGGAATTCGGTCTGCTTCAAGTCCTCCGTCAGGTCGATCAGCTCAAGGCCGAAGCGAAGGTCGGGCTTATCCGAACCGAAGCGGCGCATCGCCTCGTGCCAGGTCATGCGGCGGAACGGCGTCTGGATATCGATATCCAGCACCTGCTTGTAGACCTGCTTCATAAAGCCCTCGCCGATCGCCATCACGTCGTCCTGATCCACAAAAGACATTTCCAGGTCGATCTGCGTAAATTCCGGCTGGCGGTCCGCGCGCAGGTCCTCGTCGCGGAAGCAGCGGGCAATCTGCATGTAGCGGTCAAAGCCCGAAAGCATCAAAAGCTGCTTGTAAAGCTGGGGCGACTGCGGCAGCGCGAAAAAGCTGCCCGGGAACACACGGGAAGGCACGAGGTAGTCGCGCGCGCCCTCCGGCGTGGATTTGATCAGGACCGGCGTTTCGACCTCGATAAATCCATTGTTGTCGAAGTAGTCGTGGGCGACCTTCACGATTTTATGGCGTCCGATAATTTTATTCTGTACGTCGGGACGGCGCAGGTCCAGATAGCGGTATTTCAGCCGCAAATCCTCTTTTACATTGGAATCCTCCGCAATTTCAAACGGCGGGGTCTCGCTCTTTGCCAGAACGCGCAGCTCCTGTACCTCGATCTCAATTTCGCCGGTCGGGATCTCGGTGTTCTTGGAGGAACGCTCGCGCACCGCACCGGTCGCCGCCAGAACATATTCTGCGCGGGCGGAGAACGCCTTGTCAAAAATCGCGCGGTCGGTCGCGTTGTTGAACGCAAGCTGAAGGATGCCCGTGCGGTCGCGCAGGTCGATAAAGATCAGCTGTCCCAGATCGCGCTGGCGCTGTACCCAGCCGCAAACCGTCACGGTTTTGCCGATATCGGCGGCGCGCAGCTCGCCGCAGTAGTGGGTGCGTTTCATTCCTGTCATGAATTCTGCCATTAAAATAGCCTCCAATTAATGATATTCAATATCAGACTGCCAATAAAATCACGTGATTGCTTTTGTATTCCCGTCAAAGAAAACCACGAAGATATCGTGCCACAACTTCTTCCGGCGCGCCGGAGGGAGTATTGCTATGGATTAAAAATCGATGGAGTCCTCGTCCTTCGTCTGCAGCGTGACAAACTGCTCCACAAAGTCCTTGCTCAGATCGATTTTGGACTTCTCGCCGGTCTTCATGTTCTTGATCACGGCCTTTTTGGTTGCAAGCTCGTCGTCACCCAGAACCAGAGAATATTTTGCGGCGATCTTGTCCGCGTATTTCATCTGCGCCTTCAGCCCGCGGTCGTTGATGTCGCACGCGGCGCTGATGGAATATTCCTGTAAGCTGTGCGCCAGCTTAAACGCTTCCAGCCTTGCCGCGTCGCCGAGCGCCCCGATGAACAGGTCGCAGGTCTCCGGCTCGGGGAATTCGACCTTCTGCGCATCCAGAATCATCATCAGGCGCTCCATGCCCAGACCGAAGCCCAGCGCGGGCATGGGCTGTCCGCCCATTTCCTCCACCAGCCCGTCGTAGCGCCCGCCGCCGCAGACGGTGCTCTGCGCGCCGAGGTCGTCGGAAACAAACTCAAACACCGTTTTGGTGTAGTAGTCCAGCCCGCGGACAATGGAGGGATTGACGGTATATTTGATATGGATTGCGTCAAGGTAGGTTTTTACGCTTTCAAAGTGCGTGCGGCAGTCGTCGCATAAGTAGTCCAGCATCCGCGGCGCGCCAGCGGCGATTTTGGAGCAGACCGGGCTTTTGCAGTCCAGAATCCGCATCGGGTTGCGCTCCAGACGGCCCTGGCAGGTTTCGCAGAGCTGATCCCTGTAGTCGCTGAAATACGCCCGCAAAGCCTCGTAATATTTCGCACGGCAGTCGGGGCAGCCGATGGAGTTGATCTCCAGCTTGAGGTTCCGTACGCCGAGACGGCTGAAAATGCTTTTCGCCGTGCCGATCAGCTCGGCGTCCGCCATGGGGGACTGGGTGCCGAACACCTCGAGTCCGAACTGGTGGAATTCGCGCAGACGGCCCGCCTGGGTATTTTCATAGCGGTAGCAGGAGGTAAAGTAGGAAAGGCGCAGCGGCAGCCCGTCGTTGTACATGCCGTGCTCCAGCATGGCGCGCACCGCGCCCGCGGTCCCCTCCGGCCGGAGGGTGACGGAGCGGCCGCCCTTGTCGTTGAAGGTATACATCTCTTTCTGCACCACGTCGGTGGTTTCCCCCACCGAGCGCTGGAAAAGCCGGGTATCTTCAAAAACCGGGGTGCGGATTTCCCCGAAGCCGTGGATTTTGGCCTCGCTGCGCATCACGTCCTCCACGACCTGCCATTTTTCCGTCTGGGCGGGCAGTAAATCCTGCGTCCCTTTTTGTGCCTTGATCAGTTCCATAGCGTTTCTCCTTACCTTAAAATAATCTGTAAAAATGGTTAAGAATGCAAAAAGCCCCCGTCCCGGCCAAAGGGACGAGGGAGAATGATCCTCGCGGTGCCACCCTTTTTCAAGAGCCGAAGCTCTCCTCAAAAAGCCCCGAAACGCGGGGCGGCGTGCCGGCTCGCGGATGTCTTCCCCAAAGCTCTTCTGCAGGCGCGCTTACAGTCTGGGACGCGCCCTCCCTGTGGCCAAGCTTTTGGGTACTCCTTCCGGTCATTGCCGAAATAAAAAATCAGGCTTTCGGATTCAAAATGTTGCGCCAGTCAAGATCGCCGCGCTCCAGACCGTGAATCAGGACCTCCGCGGTTGCGATGTTGGTCGCGACGGGGATATTGTGCATGTCGCACAGGCGCAGCAGGTTCATGTCGTTCGGCTCGTGCGGCTTCGGGTTCAGCGGGTCGCGGAAAAACAGGAGCAGGTCGACCTCGTTGCAGGCAATGCGCGCAGCAATCTGCTGGTCGCCGCCCTGAGAGCCGCCCAGAAAGCGCTGTATTTCAAGCCCGGTCGCTTCGGAAACCATCTTGCCCGTGGTGCCGGTCGCACAAAGCAGGTGACGGCTCAAAACACCGCAGTAGGCGATGCAGAACTGAACCATGAGTTCCTTCTTTGCGTCATGGGCGATTAAAGCAATATTCATATTTATTTCCTCCTAAAATCAGGAATATGTAGAATTAAAATTTCTGCAGCGCGGCCAGGGGCACATGTTCGCCTTCCAGCCTTGCGGCAAGCCGGCCGAAAGCCATTGCGCCGGCCGATTTCTGCGGGGCCGGTTCACAGTTGGAAGCGGCGGCCGCCAGAAGCATGTCCTCCGGAATCACGGCGATGAGCCGTACCCCGGCGGAATCGATCACAGAATCAAGATCCGGGTAAAATCCCTGCGTGTAGAAATTATGCCCGCTGAAACGGTTGATAATCAGCCGCTGCTGTTTTATCCCGGCCTGTTCCAGTAAAAAATGCGCTTTATTTGCATTTCGCACACAAATGGGATCGGGTGTTGTGACAATCAGCGCGCGCTGGGCCGAAGCCGCCGCGCTCGCAAAGCCTCCGCCCACCCCGGCGGGGCTGTCGATCAGTACGTGGTCGTAATACCGGGAAAGTACCGATACGAGCTGCTTCATAATATCCGGGCTGATTAAATCGTCCTCCCTCGCGGGGGCGGGCAGCAAAAACAGCCTTTCCGAAAAGGGACACGAATAAACGGCTTTTACCGGTTCGGCACGGCCCGAAACCACGTCCGCAATATCAAAGACCTGCTGCTCCGCAACGCCGAGCATATGATCCAGACATCCCAGACCGGCGTCGCCGTCAATCAGCAAAACACGCCTGCCCCTGGCTGCCAAAGCAAAACCAAGGCCGGCTGTTACGGTGGATTTCCCTACACCGCCCTTACCCGATGTGATGACTGTTGCGACACCCATATAAAAACCTCGCTCTCATATTACCACAAACATTCCTGGTAGTCAAAGCGTTTTTATTGTCGTAAATACACAAAACAAAACATTTAATATTTTGTTAACAATTTAACTCTGCGGCGCTCAGCCCGCGGAGGAGCCGGAGGAAGAGGAAGACGGGTTCCCCGACGCCGTGCCGGAAGCCGTTCCCGAAGAGGCCCCGGAGGAAGCGGTGCCGGAAGCGGACGGCATAACAAGGTTGCCGCTGGCGTCGACGGTTTTCCCGTAAAAGTACGCGTCGAGGATGTCCTTGGCCACGGCGTTGGAATACATGCTGGTCGCGCCGTGCTCCAGCACGACCGCCACGGCGATCTCCGGGTTGTCGTACGGCGCAAAAGCCACGAAGGTAACGTTGTCGGAGTGCGGGGTCTGTACCGCGGTACCGGTTTTGGCCGCGATGGCGATCCCGTAGTTTTTGAAGGTGGAGCTCGCCGTACCGGCGGTCGCCACGCTGCGCATGGCCTCCTTGACGTAATCGATGTAGGATTGGGAGACCCCGATATTGTCCACCGTTTCGGGAGAGGTCTGTGAAATCACGTTTTTGCGGGAATAGTCGGTCACCTTGCCGACCAGATGGGGTTTTAAGCGCACGCCGTTGTTCGCGATCGTGGCGGTATAGGTCGCCAGCTGAAGGGGAGTAAACTTGCTGTCGGCCTGACCCACGGCGGCTTCGACGGTGTCGGCGTCGTACCATCCCCCGCCGCCCGCGGCGGTACGTTCGGAAGGACCGCCCAGGATTCCGGCGCTTTCGTGCAGCTCAATCCCGGTTTTTACGCCCAGCCCGAAGCGCTTGGCGTACAGGTTCATATTGGTAATTCCCAGCCGGTACCCCACTTCGTAGAAGAAGGAGTTGCTGGACTTCTGGATCGCGTAATTCGCGGTGATCATGCCGTAGTTGCCGATACTGCCCAGAACCAGGCCGGTGTCCGCAAAGCGGGTGTACTTGCTGTTGCCTTCCAGACGGGTGGAGGTCGTAATCGCTTTTTCCTGTAGCGCGGCCAGAGCCACATAGGGCTTGATGATGGAGCCGGGGGTGAACACGCCGTTGAAAGCGCGGTCGATCAGCGGCTTATCCTTGTTATTGATCAGGGACGTGTAATAATTGGTATCGTTCAGGTATTCCGTCAGGTCGTAGGTCGGATAGGTGGACGCCGCCAGCACGGAGAAATCCTTTACCCGCAGCACCACCGCGGCGCCCGCGACGCAGTCCTCGCCGTGGCCGCTCGACATCCCCTTGTAGCGCTGGGCGGAAAGCTTACGCCCGTTGGCCTGGGTCGCCTTTACGTTGTTGGCCAGGGAAACGTTGAGGACGCTCTGGATTCTGCTGTCCACGGTCAGATAAACGGTGTCGCCGGAAACCGGCGCGGTCTTTACCGTTTCCGAGGCCAGCGCGCCGGTGTTCGTGGTTTCCACCACTTTTTCCCCGGCTTTGCCGCGCAGCATACTTTCAAATGCCTGCTCGATGCCGCTCTTTCCAAGCCGGTCGTTAAACGCGTAGCCCTTGTCCTTCAGCTCGTCGTATTCCTCCCGGGAAATGGAGCCGATGGTTCCCAGAACATGCGGCAGAAGGCTGCCGTTCGGGTATTGGCGAACGGTGGTGACCTTCCCCGTCGCGCCGGGCAGCAGGGAGGAATTTTCGCTGATGATGGCGATGGTGTCGCGGCTGACGTCTTCGGCAAAGGTGTACGGCGCCGAAATTCCGAAAGCGGATTTTGTCATATTGTAGCGCACGGAAACGATATTGCGCGCTTCCTCGGCGGAGTACCCGGTGACCTTGTATTTTTCGATCAGGTGGGCCATGCACAGGTCCGCCGTGGCGTAAGAATTTACATTCGCGTAATCCGCCGATTTGAGCGTTGCGATTTCCTTGTCCATGCCGGAAACAAACTCATACTGCCCTTTGGCGTTCAGCTTGATCGGCAAAATGTCCGTCCATTTTTCCCCCCGCTGGTTCAAAAGCTGAATCAGCTGGTGAATGGTGTTGTTCTGCGTGTCGGACTTCATATAGACGCGGTCGAACACAATAGCGTAGCCGGTTTTATTTACGGCAAGGCCCACGCCGTTTGAGTCGAGGATTTCGCCGCGGGCGGCGTCCATGACGACGGTAGAGGGCCTGAGTTTGTCCGCTTCCTTCAGAAAGGAGGAGCCATTGAGAATCTGCCAGTCCACAAGGCGCAGGGTATAGACGGCCATGATGGCGAAAATAATCAGCCCCATAGCCCAGTAACGGGAATGTCCTTTCAGCTTGTCCAAGGCGGAACCTCCTTTTCATTCAAATAAGAATTTTTGTACGGCCTATTCTTCCTTCGTCCGTATCTGCAGGGCGAGCGCCCTGTTGAAATAGTACGTGACCGGCATAAGCGCGGTTGTGTAGAGGAAGCGCGGAATATAGTGCGCGGTCAGAGCGTAGGCCGCGTGAGAGTAGCTGAACAGCAGGTAAAAGAAAACCCATTGCAGCAAAACGACACCGGCGGTGGAAATCACCGCGGTAATCATGGCGGTCAGAAAATTTGTCTGGATCAGGTTTGCGGCGATCAGCCCCACGCTGTAGCAGATGACGGAGAGCAGAAGGCCGTGAAAGCCCAGCACGCCGCCCGCGCCGAAATCGATCAGCAGCCCGCACAGCAGGCCGAAAGCCATGGCGGCTGTCTCTTTCTCAAACAGGGCGATGGAGAGCGCGATGGGAATCAAAAGCACCGGCCGTGCACCAAACAGGTCGGGAACAAGGCCGGGAGTCTCCTGAACCATGTAAAACACCAGTATTTCAATGGTATAGGCGAAATAACGGAGAACCTTGAGTTTTTCCATCTTATTTCCCCCCGGAAGAAACGGTGGAAGAAGGAGACGAGGATGCGGCTGAGGAAGCAGTCGAGGAAGCGGAAGAACTGCCGTCGGAAAGCGCCTGGCCCTGTCCCTCAAAGGCGGTAATGACCATGACGTCACGCACGGTTTTCACATCCACAAAGGGCTTGATCTCCGCGTAAAGCGAAACATCGTAGGGGTCGTTCTTTACCTCGTTGACCGTGCCGATGGCAAGGTTGCGGGGGAATACACCGCCCAGGCCGCTCGTCACAATGATGTCGCCGGGCTTTACCGTCGTGTCCGCGGTCAGGTAGCCGAGCTTCAAAACGCCCTTGTCGGCGAACTTGATGTCGCTGCTGATGACCCCGGAATCGCGGTTGACCTTGTCGATGGCGCTGATTTTCGTGTCCGCGGAAAGAATCGTGGTGACCCGGCTGTAGCTGGCGTTTACGCTGGAAATCCAGCCGACCACGCCGCCTTCGGTAATGACGGGGTCGTTCACGGAAATACCGGCAAGGGACCCCTTGTCGATCTGGAAATTATAAAACAGGTCGTTCGGGTCGCGACCGATGACCGCGGCGGAGACCGGTTTGAAATCCTTGTTTTCGTTCTTCAGCTCCAGAAATTTGCGCAGCTGGGCGTTTTCCTGCTGATAGCTGTAGTAGTTGATCAGCTTTTTGTTGAGCTCTTCAATCTGCTTTTTCAGCGCTGTGTTTTCCGCCGCCAGCTCTTCGTTGGTGCGCGTGGCGTTCTGCGCCGCGACGGCGGCGTTGTTGGTGACGACGGTGCTGACTCTCTGCATCGGGGTGGAAATCAGGCTGAGCAGGTTCGCGGTAAGGGAACTGCCGGTGCTCGCCGTATAAAGCATCAGACCGAACATAATGAACACAACGGTGATGAGAACCTTAAATCCCCTGGAATGGAAAAAATCTTTCAACGCGGCACCTCCTTTTCAAGTCTTTGGCGCGATCTCCTGAAAGTGCAAAAAGCGGAGAGCTTTCACCCTCCGCTGAAGTGATCCCCTTATTTTCTGTTGTTTTTGTAATACGAGGAGGGCATGGTGATTTCAAGCAGCTTGCCCGTTCCGTCAACAACACAATCCAGCGGGCTTTCGGCAATATGGACGGGCATTCCGGTCTCCTGTTCGACCAGCCTGTCCAGCCCGCGCAGCAGGGCGCCGCCGCCCGTCAGCATGATGCCGTGGTCTATAATATCCGCGGAAAGCTCCGGCGGGGTTTTTTCCAGGGTCGATTTCACCGCGTCAATAATCAGCGCCAGCGGGTCGCTCAGCGCTTCCCTCACCTCTTCGGCGGAAATGGTCACATTTTTCGGCAGGCCGTCCACCAGGTTGCGCCCCTTGATTTCCACTGTGGCGTCCTCGTTGTCCTCGGTCGGGAAAGCGGAGCCGATCTTGATTTTGATTTCCTCGGCGGTGCGCTCGCCGATCAGCAGGTTGTACTTCTTTTTTACGTAGGAGATAATCGATTCGTCAAATTTATCGCCCGCAACGCGGACCGAAACCGAGGTGACGATATCGCCCAGCGAGATCACGGCGACCTCCGCCGTGCCGCCGCCGATGTCGACGACCATGCTGCCGGTCGGCTCGCTCACGGGCAGTCCCGCGCCGATGGCCGCGGCCATGGGTTCCTCGATCAGCTCGACGTTATTGGCACCCGCCTGACGGGCGGCGTCCTCCACCGCGCGGCGTTCCACTTCCGTTACGCCGGAAGGAATACAGACGATGATGTGCGGGCGGGAAAACGCGTTGGATTTCACGGCTTTGCGGATAAAGTGCTTGAGCATCGTGGCGGTGATGTCGAAGTCGGCGATGACGCCGTCCTTCAGCGGGCGGACCGCGACGATGGAGCCCGGGGTGCGGCCAATCATTTCCTTGGCCTGCGCGCCCACGGCCAGAACGGTATCGGTACGGACGTCAACGGCGACCACCGAAGGCTCGCGCATGACGATTCCTTTTCCCCTCATAAAAACCAGAGTATTTGCGGTGCCCAAATCTATTCCTATATCTTTTGAAAACATGAGTCATTTTCCCCTTTCAAACCTGGCAAAAAAATAATATCGCTTCATTGTTTCAGATAGTATTTATTATAACCTCAAAAGAGTCATTTCTCAACTATTAATTCAGAAAGCGCGCAATATTTATGAATTTTCTTTCGATGAATTTTTAAGCCCGGTCAGAATACGGTTGATTTTGCCGATCGGCAGGCCCATTACATTGTAAAAGTCCCCGTCTATCCGCTTGATAAACAGCGCGCCCCGCCCCTGTATGGCGTATGCGCCGGCTTTGTCCATCGGTTCCTTTGTTTCGCAGTAGGCGCTGATTTCGTTTTCGCTCAGCGGGTAAAATTCCACCGAGGTGCACTCGTGCCCGCGGATCAGCTCTTTGCCGCTGATGATGCAGTAGCCGGTGTATACCTGATGGACGTTTCCGGACAGGAGTCGGAGCATCGCTTTGGCTTCCTCCGCGTCCTTCGGTTTGCCCAGCACGCGGCCCTTGAAAACAACGACGGTGTCCGCCCCGAGGACGGTGTCCTGCGGGTTCTGTTTTGCCACCGCTTCCGCTTTCCGGGCGGCGAGCAGCTCGACAATCTGCATGGGAGGGGTTCCGCGCAGATATCCCTCGCTGACGTCCGAGGGCGCGGCGGTGAATTCGTAGCCGGCCATTTTCAGCAGCTCGCTGCGGCGCGGCGAAGTAGATGCAAGCAGCAACATGGGTATCCTCCTATTCCTTCACTTTGATGAGAATAACGGCGATGACCGCGGCCAGCGCCAGAATCGACTGCGCCGCGTTGATTCCAAGCCGGATGCCGAAGGTGATTTTTATAATGGAGAGGTTCAGCTCGGTGGTGGACAGTCCGAAGTCCGCCGCGGCGCCCAGCCAGGAAAGATAATGGATTCCGGCGCAGGCCGTACCAATAATCTGCCCCAAAACCACCGCCAATACAAGCAGAATAATTAACAAAATTGTTTTCAGAACGCCCTTTTTCATTTTTGCAGCCCTCTCTTTCCCGTGGAGCCGAAAGCACCCGTGCCCCGCGCGGTCTCGCCAAGATCGTCGGTTTCTTCCAGAACGGGCAGCAGCACCGGCGTCACCACAAGCTGCGCGCAGCGTTCGCCCGGCTGGAGCGTGTAGGGTTTGTCGCTGCAGTTGGTCATTCCGACCAGGATTTCGCCGCGGTAGTCGCTGTCGATCACACCGACCGCGTTGGGAAGGGAAACGCCGTGGTTGACGCCCAGCCCGCTGCGGGCAAAGATCAGCCCGACCGTGTTTTCATCCGGCAGCGCGATGGCGATCCCCGTGGGAATTTTGTAAAGCCCGCGCGGCTCAATGGTGAGCGGCGCGTCCAGACAGGCGTACAGGTCGAACCCGGCGGCGCCCTCGCTTGCGCGGGTCGGCGTGACGGCGTTCTGCCTCAGTTTTTTCATTTTTAAAATATGGTCGGTCATTATGATACCCCTATTCTATTCCCCTGTAGTAAAGCCCGCGGGTGTGTTCCCCGTCGTCCGGGGAACCGGCCAGATACCGGCCGATGATCTCCTCCACCTCCCGTGCGGATTCGGTGGTAAAACGCAGGACACCGAAATCCTGATTGCGTACCTCCCGAAGCCGGTCGGCCATATAGAGAGGAACGGAATTGAGGACCTCGCTGCAAGCGCCGTAACACTGGACGGGGAACCGGATTCCCTTCCGGTCGGTCAGAAACGGCGCGGTTTCACAGTTTTTACAGCCGCCCGCGTTCGCCGCGGGGCAGTTGCGCGTCAGCATCAGCGGCAGCCGTCCGTAGAGCAGAAGACCCCTCGGCAGCTCTCCGCCGACGGCGGCGGCCTGCGCGAGCGTCAGCTCAAAGGAAAGCTCCGTGTCCGCCAGCCCGAATTCACTGTGCCAGAGAAGCGCCGCCGTATTGGTAATGTTGAGCGAAAAGCCGCCGTGTACGGTCAGCCCCAGCTCGCGGCCGAGCGCCGCCGCGCCGAGGTTCCCCGCCCAGACGTCGGAAAATCCGACTTCTTTCGCGGCGGAAAGCCGAGCCCGGACGGCTTTTTCCATCCCGAACATGCCGCGCGGGATTTCCAGTGCGACGGAATAGCCGTCTGCTTTTAATTTTTGAAGAATATCCAAATCCGTATCATACGGAAGATAAACGAGTTCACATTGCTTTGCCGCGGGCGGAAGATCGGTGCTTGCGAACCGCGAGCGCAGCCGCAGCTTTTTTGCCGTGTGGGTGCCCGCTTCGGGAATCCGGCACATTTGGAACGGAATCTCCGCGCGGCATGTGCGCAGCTGCTCCAGCTTTTCCAGCGCCTCCCGGCGCAGCCTGTTTAAGGAAGAAACCGGGACGGAAAGCCCCTCTGCGATCTCACAGACGATTTCGTCGGCGTAAAACGGCGTGCCGCCCGTCTTTTTGAGCTGTTCGGCGCAGCGCTCTTCGTCGATCGCGCGGCTGAGCGCGGGCTGGGGCGTTTCACCGAGGGAAACGCGGGCCGTCCGGCCGTCGCGGTCGGCGGCAAAAAGCACCAAAGGCTGCTCTTTTTGGATGGTCAGGCGGAAAGAAACCGGAATCCTCTGGTATTCGTGGTTGTAAAGGCTGTGCAGTTCGGCGAAAACCGCGCCGGTCGCGCCGGTCACGTCCTCCCTGGAACGCACGCCGAACATGTCGCGGCCCAGCTTCCCGTCCAGATATCCGGTGGTAAAGCCCGAGCGGGAAAAGACCGCGCCCAGGTTTTTCACCAAATCCGGGGGAACCGGTTCGCCGTCCGCCGCCAGCCGGCTCGCGCGCGCGGCTGCGGCGACGTATTCCGGCCGCTTCATACGGCCTTCTATTTTCGCGCTGGAAATGCCCGCGCGGCTCAGCTCGTCCATACGGCTGATCATGGAAAGGTCCTTTAAGCTCAGATCGTGCCCCGTTCCGCCGGTAACGGAAAACGGCAGCCGGCAGGGCTGGGCGCAAAGGCCGCGGTTCCCGCTGCGGGAGCCGAGCACGGAGCTGAAGTAGCACTGTCCGCTGACAGACATGCACAGCGCGCCGTGGACAAAGGCTTCCAGCTCCACGGGGGTTGCCCGATGGATTTCCCCGATTTCCCGGAGATTCAGCTCGCGGGAAAGCACCACGCGCTTGATTCCCGCTTCGAAAAGCGCAGAAGCGCCCAGCGGGGTGTGGATGCTCATCTGGGTGGAGGCGTGCAGCCGCAGGCCGGGCGCGCATTTTTGCAAAAGCCGGATCAGGCCCGTGTCCTGTACGATCAGCGCGTCCACAGGCAGGGTGCAGGCGTAGGAAACAAAATCGAGCGCTTTTTGCAGCTCGTCCTGCAAAAGCAGGGTGTTGACCGCAAGGTAGACCTTTACCCCGCGGGCGTGGCAGTACTCCACGGCGGATTTTAACTCGCCGCTGTCAAAGTTTTTGGCGCCGGCCCTCGCGCTGAACGCGCTTCCGCCCAGATACACCGCGTCCGCCCCCGCGCGCACTGCAGCGGTCAGGCTTTCCGGCGACCCGGCAGGGGCCAGAACCTCTATGTTACTGTTCGTCATTTTTCTTTTCAAAGAAGCTCATAAAGCCTTCCTGTTCGGCGGTGATGTCCGGATTCACGCGGGAATAGCTGCCCGCCTGCGGCCTTTGTACGGGGGAGCCGGGAACGACCGGTTTCTGTGCGCGGACCTCCGGCGCGGGCATGTCCGCGGCAGGCTCTCCGTCCTCCGACAGACGTGCGCGAAGGGTCTGGATTTCCCGTTTCAGGCGCTCGATTTCCCGCCGGGCTTCCTCGGCCTCCATGCGCGCGTGGGAGGAATCCTCCAGATAATCCTTGATCTGGGAGCGGAGGTTGTCCGCCCCGCCCGCGGATTTGTGGGCTTCGTCACAGTAGCGGAGCGCCGTAATAACGGCCGCCATGGTGATGGAAACACGTTCATTTTTGCCCGTGATATCATCCATGGCCTTCTCCACTTCGTCGCCGATCGAGCGTACGTAGCTCTCGCTGTCGTCCGAGCTGATGACGCACTCACAGCCGCAAATATTCAATTTCACTCTGTTTTTACTCATGAAGTCATACCCTTTCACACAACAGCGAATTTAGAATTGTTTACATTATAGTATATTATAACATAATATGAAAGAGCTTTCACTATTTTTTACGGACCTGCCGGTCGGGATGCGGACCGTGCGGTCGGCAAGCGCCTACGGCGATGCTTCCAGTTGGCTTATGCTGAATGTGAGTAGGATGCTCCGAGACTCCCTCCCCGCGCCGGGCGCGACACCTCCCTCACGGAGGGAGGTAGGGTGTCCTCTTTCGGCTCCCTCTTTGAGGGAGCCGGCAGGCGAAGCCTGACTGAGGGAGTCCGGTTTCCCGCGAGCTTCACTCCCTTCGGCGCGGCGGATATGCTTTTCTTTGTTTTATTGTTTTGTGAATATTGTACAATTTTAAGCCGAAAATACGTTGTAATAACAAAAGAAAGATTTCGCGGGAGAAAACAGAAGAAATCGGCTCTGGGCCTTTTGTTTTCCGAATTTTTCGGTGAAATCCGCGCTTCCAGACGCTGCTGTTGAAAAACTGCGGATATTGGTATATAATAGACACAAATTCGATATTGGCATATCGGAATCCCAAACGGGAAAATCATCGGCATACCATCCGGAAGCGCCGGAATTTTCGCGGCGTTTCCCTTATTTATGGAGGACATCATTATGAATTACAGACAGCCGGTCGGAAAAATCAAGGAAACGATCCTGTCTACGCTCGACCGTGTTTTCGGCGTCAGCCTTGAAAACGCGACCGACGAACAGTGTTACAAAGCGGTCGCGCTCACCGTGCGCGATTTGATGGCCGCGGGCCGGAGCGAATATATGGCGGAGGCGGAAAAAACCCATACCAAGCAGGTTTACTATCTTTGTATGGAATTCCTGCTGGGCCGTTCGCTGAAAAACAATCTGTTCAACCTCGGGATCGAGGGGGACTTCCGCAAAGCGCTGGGCGAGCTGGGGCTGAAGCTGGACTGTCTTTACGAGCAGGAACCGGACGCCGGGCTGGGCAACGGCGGGCTGGGCAGGCTTGCCGCCTGCTTCCTGGACGCCCTGGCCACACAGGGCTACCCCGCCACGGGGTATTCCCTGCGCTATGAGTACGGCATCTTCCGCCAGAAGCTGGTGGACGGCTGGCAGACGGAGCTGCCCGATTTCTGGCTTCCGGGCGGGAAAATCTGGATGCAGGCGGTGCCGGAAAAAAGCGTGGAGGTCCGCTTTAACGGACATATCGAGGAATTCTGGAACAACCAGTACCATGTGGTGAACCATAAGGATTTTACAAAGGTGACCGCGGTGCCGTACGACATGTACGTCGCGGGGATGGACGGGCGCGGCATCAGTCGCCTGCGCGTCTGGGCGGCAAGCTCCACCGAATTCGACATGAAGCTGTTCAACAGCGGCGACTATCTGCGCGCCATGGAGCAGAACGCCATGGCGGAGGTCATCACCAAGGTGCTTTACCCCGAGGACAACCACATGGAGGGAAAGAGCCTGCGCCTTTCGCAGCAGTATTTTCTGGTTTCCGCGACCATTCAGGATATCATCCGCCGCCACCTGTTCAAATACAGCACGCTTGACAACCTGCCCGATCTGGTGGCCATCCACCTGAACGACACCCATCCGGTGCTCGCTATCCCGGAAATGATGCGCGTGATGCTGGACGAGTGCGGCTACGGCTGGGACGCGGCCTGGGATATCGTCACCCGTACCGTCGCCTATACGAACCACACGGTCATGAAGGAGGCGCTGGAGTGCTGGGGGGTCGAACTGTTCAAATCCCGCCTGCCCCGCATCTACCAGCTTGTGGAGGAGATCAACCGCCGTTTCTGCGCGCAGATGCACGAAAAGGGCGTGGACGGCTACAAGGTGGGCCGTATGGCCCCGCTGAACGACGGCTACGTCAAAATGGCGAACCTCGCGGTCGTCAGCAGCCACAGCGTCAACGGAGTATCGCAGCTCCACAGCAATATTCTGAAAAATACCGTATTCAATGATTTTTATACCGAGATGCCGGAGAAATTCACGAACGTGACCAACGGCATTGCCCACCGCCGCTGGCTGAACCAGGCGAACCCCGGGCTTTCGAAGCTGATTACCGGGCTGATCGGCGACGGCTACCTTCACGATGCCGCGCAGCTGCAGAAGCTTGCGCGCTACGCGGATGACGCTTCCGTTCTGGAGCAGATGGCGAAGGTCAAGCGGGAAAACAAGCTCCGCCTCGCTGAGTATATCAAAAGGGAAAACTGTCTGGACGTGGACCCGGACTCCATTTTCGACGTACAGGTCAAGCGCATGCACGAATACAAGCGCCAGCATCTGAACGCCCTGCATATCCTGTCGGTCTACCAGTGGCTGCGGGAGAATCCCGACGCGGAATTCACCCCCCATACCTATATTTTCGGCGCGAAGGCCGCGCCGGGCTACTACTTCGCAAAACAGATGATCCGTCTGATCGTTGACCTAGGCAATACCATCAACAACGACCCGCGGGTCAATCAGAAGATGAGGGTCGTTTATCTGGAGGACTACCGCGTGACGCTCGCGGAGCTGCTGACCCCCGCCGCCGACCTGAGCGAGCAGATTTCGCTCGCGGGGACCGAGGCCTCCGGCACCAGCAACATGAAATTCATGATCAACGGGGCGGTCACCATCGGTACCCTGGACGGGGCGAATGTCGAAATCCACGATGCGGTAGGCGACGACAATATCCTTCTGTTCGGCATGACGGCGGCGGAGGTCGACGCGCTCAAGCCGAACTATGACCCAAGGACGTACTTCAACGGCAGCCCGGCCATTAAACAGGCGGTCGAGGAGCTGAACACCGGCTTCTGCTGCGTAAAATTCAACGATATCGCCGATTCCCTGCTGAATCACGACCCCTATATGGTGCTGGCGGATTTCGATTCCTACGCGAACGCGCAGAAAAGGGCGGAAGCCCTTTACGGCGACGCGAAGGGCTGGCAGCGCATGTGCCTGGTCAATACCGCGAACGCGGGCCGTTTCGCGGCGGACCGCGCGATCCGCGAGTACGCGGAAAAAATCTGGCACGCCCAGCCCCTGCCGGAAGAAGCCGTAAAGCAGGAGGTTCCGGTCAGACGCGTACGTCCGGGCAGAAAGAGCAAATAACTGGAAAGCTTCCTGGGAGGAATATCCATGTTTGATTCCCGCGATCCGGTGTTCCGCGACCCCGTTGGGGCGGTGGCGGACGGCACACCGGTGCATTTTAAGATTACCCTGCCGCGTGCGCTGCACTGCAGCGCGGCGCGGCTGACGATAAAGGACGGCTTTACCGGAGAAGAAATGGTCCGGGGCATGTTCTGGTGCGGTATGAACGGCGACGACGGCGAGTGGTGGGAGTGCCACTTTACGCCGGAAAAACCGGGGCTTTTCTTTTACCGGTTCCAGATTGATACCGAACGCGGAACCCTGCAGATCACGCGCGGCCGCGGCGGAGAGGGCGTTTTCAGCGATGCGGCCCGCTTCTGGCAGCTGACGGCCTATGACCGGGAGTTTGCCACCCCGGACTGGCTTGCCGGCGGCATCCTGTACCAGATCTTTCCGGACCGGTTCGCCCGCTCGGCGCAGCCGAAAACCGGCGTTCCCGCCGACCGGAAGCTGCACGAAAGCTGGCAGGAACAGCCCGACTGGCGGCCCAATGAGGACGGCAGGATCACCAACACCGACTATTTCGGCGGCGACCTGCGCGGAATCGAGGAAAAGCTCCCCTACCTTCAGTCGCTGGGCGTCACCTGCCTGTACCTGAACCCGATTTTCGAGTCCCACTCCAACCACCGGTACGACACGGCGGACTATTCCAAAATAGACCCCCTGCTGGGAAACGAGCAGGATTTCACCCGACTGTGCGCCGCCGCCGAAAAGGCGGGCATCCGGGTGGTGCTGGACGGCGTTTTCAACCACACGGGCAGCGACAGCGTCTACTTTAACCGGCAGGACCGCTACGCCGCCCCCGGCGCGTACCATTCCAAAAATTCGCCGTACTATCCCTGGTACAACTTCCAGCACTGGCCGAAGGAATACGACTGCTGGTGGAATTTCATTACCCTGCCCTGCGTGAATGAGAGCGAGCCCTCCTACCGGGAATATATCAACGGCGAAAACGGCATCATCCGGAAGTGGCTTTCCGCGGGCGCGGCGGGCTGGCGGCTGGACGTTGCCGACGAACTGCCGGATTTCTTTCTGGACGAACTTCGCGCGGCGGCAAAAGCGCAAAAGAGCGATGCGCTGATTCTGGGCGAGGTCTGGGAGGACGCGTCCAATAAGACGGCCTATGGACAAAGGCGCCGGTACCTTTTGGGCAGCCAGCTCGACAGCGTGATGAACTACCCGTTCCGCAGCGCGATTCTGGGCTTTCTGACCGGGGCGGATGCCGGGGATATGATGGAAATCATCCTCGGCATTCTGGAAAATTACCCGCCTCAGGTCGTCCGCCTGCTGATGAACCATATCGGCACGCACGACACCGAACGCGCGCTCACCATGCTTGCAGGCGAGCCTCTGGACGGGCGCGGACGCGAGTGGCAGAGCGCCGCACACCTGACAAGGGAGCGCCGCCGCCGCGGCCTGCGCCTGATGCGGCTTGCCTCGCTGATGCAGTTCACCCTGCCCGGCGTACCCTGTATTTACTACGGCGACGAGGCCGGAATGGAAGGCTACCGCGACCCGTTCAACCGGGCCTGTTACCCGTGGGGGCGGGAAGAGAAGGAACTGGTGGAGTGGTACCGCCTGTTGGGCAGACTGCGCCGCAACTGTTCCGCGCTCAGGGAAGGGGATTTTTTTCCGTTCCTTGCCGACGGCTCCTGCATGGGGTATCTCCGCCGGGACGAAGCGGTCAGCCTGCTCTGCGTCGTCAACGCGGGGGCGGAAGGCCGCAGCGTGCGGGTTCCCGAAGAATGGCGGCAGTCCCGCGCGGTGATCGGCGTGGTGCCGGACGGGAACAATATGCTGTATCTGAATCCGGAGGACTGTGCCGTTTTGCTGAAAAAGGAAACGGCAAAAGCGGTCGGGCCGGAGTGCGGGCGATTTCAGAAGGAATCCGTCGGATTGAAAAAATAAGTTGCAAATCCCCGCTAAATGTGATATGATACTTAGGCGGCTTAAAACAAAGCCGCAAAATGCGCTCGTAGCTCAGCTGGATAGAGTGCTTGACTACGAATCAAGAGGTCGCGGGTTCGAGTCCCTCCGGGCGCGCCAAAAATAAGGACAGGGCTTTTGCCCCTGTCCTTATTTTTTGTCTGCCACGAGGCGAAAATCCCGGTACAGGTGGGCGGCCGCCGTCGTAGGCACGAAAAACGCGCTAAAAGAGACATACTTCCCCGCAGGGGATAGTATGTCTCTTTTTATATCTTGAATTGTCAAGTCAAGTGCAACGATTTCTCAAAAAAGACTTCGTAGGGAGTTTTCCAACCTAAGCATTTACGGGGTCTGTGATTGAGTTTTTTAATGAAGTCTGCAATTTGGTTTTCTGAAGAAAGTGCGATGTCAAAAGACTTGGGCAGATATTCTCGAAGCAGACCATTAGTATTTTCATTTGTGCCCCGTTGCCAGGGCGCGTGGGGGTCCGGGAAGTAGAACTGCACTCCGCTCAATGCCTTCGTTACGCAGCTGTGCTTAGAAAACTCTTTGCCCCGGTCGGGCGTGATGGTTCTGCGTTTCTTCTTAGGCAAAGCGGACAGCAAAGAGATCATCTTGTCTGCAACCAGAGCCGAATATCGCTTTTGTACCTTTCCGGCCAGCAGATACCGGCTGCACCGATCCGTGATGGTTACAAGACAAGCAGAGCCTGTTTTCCCAGCCACAGTATCCGCTTCCCAATGCCCAATAACTTGCCGGTCGTCAGCTCCTTTGGGGCGCTCTTGAATGCGGTTACTGATTACAATTTTGCCTCTGGTCTCAACGGTTTCTTGGCGCCGTCTGGTTTTCCCCCGATGGCGCAGATTCCTGATTGCACCCCGATTCCCCTCGGAATGCCTTTGCGCCGGCGTGTCGAACAATCCGGCGTAAATTGCCCGATAGATGGTAGAATAGCTGATTCTCAACACGCTGTGTTCATGTCGGAGGCGATTTGATATTTGTTCCGGCGACCACTGCATTTTAAGAAACAAGTTCCTTACATGCTAAGATGATGATATTGACTCATTGTCTTCGTATCCTCCCATAGTTGTCCTCACAAACACTATGGTATCGGATTCATTACTCTGAGTCATTCTTTTTTTACTGTTGCACTTACATTGTAAATTCAAGATATATAAATATGATATCATGATTCAAAGATATTGCATCATACCGAAAAATAGGCAGCTGCAGTAAGGATTCTTTATATAGGAGGATTAGCGTTATGGATAATGAATTGAAAATAAAATTGTACTCATTTATAATGGATTGCAAAGACCCGCATGAATTGGCAAAATTTTATGCGGCGCTGCTCAAGTGGGAAAGCTTGGTTATCGATGAGGATTGGGCATGTGTATATGCCCCGAGAACCAATCAGGGAACATATCCTGGTATCATGTTTCAACGGGATTCTGAGTATCAACCGCCTGTATGGCCAGCAGAACCGGAAGCTCAACAGCAAATGGCACATATGGATTTCGTCGTTAATGATTTAGAAAAAGCAGTGCAATATGCAGTCCATTGTGGAGCGGCCATCGCAGATGAACAATTTTCTGACAATTGGAGAGTGATGTTTGACCCCGCCGGACACCCTTTTTGTTTATGCCAAATGAAATCAATTATTGAGAGTGCCCATTTTGCGTTGTTATAGAAAATCACAAAATTGAGAGGAAATTCAATATGCAAGAAACCCCGAGTCCTTTTAGGCGCGTGGGCATATCACAGGATTCATAGGCAACTATTCCTAATAACGATAACAGTTTTTAATATTTTATGTTGACATTCAATCCAATATAGACTATTATAAACATAAGACATGATGTCATAACAATATGACATCTATGACATCTCAGCAATAAAGAAATTTCCCTCCTTCCGATCTGGGGCAGAGGGAAAAAGTATGGGAGGCACTCCGCCTGATGTGAATACGAAAAGAAAGTTTGCATTTTCCGGCTTTGCCGTAATGCCCCGCTTACAGACAATGAAACTTTATTAAAAAAGGAGAAATAAAAATGCACTCCAAAAAGATCGTAATCCAAAATCCGACCGGTCTCCATGCGCGGCCAGCCTCTAATCTGGTCACGCTTTCGAAAAGATTCAGCAGTAAACTGCAGATCGTCAACGGCAACATAACGGTGGACCCCACCAGTATATTAAGCCTTTTGGCAGGGGAACTGATGCCCGGAACCCATGTGGAAGTCCGGGCGGAGGGAGAGGATGAAGTGAAAGCAGTAAATGAAATCTGCGAATTTATACGTACACTGGAGGAATAATGGTAATGCTATTGCGAGGGATTTCGGTATCCGTCGGAAAAGTGGTGGGAAAGGCTATTGTGCTTCAGGACATGCCCGAATATAGTCCGGAAGAAAAACTTCAGGGAGATCCGGAGCAGGCTGTCCGGCAGATGTACGGTACAGTAGAAAACCTCAATGACGAGATGGTATTGGTAAGTGAAAAATACGCCCAAGCCGGAAAAAAAGTGAAAGCTGAAATGTTCCGCATGCAGGCGGTGATGCTGACAGACAAAATCTTTACGGGTTCCATAGAACAGAATATCCGGGCGGGTTACAGCGTCCCCGCCTCCGTCGCGCGGGCCTCTTCGGAACAGCAGAAAGCGCTGCTCTCGCTGAACAATCCCATGCTGATGGAGCGGGCGCAGGATTTGAAGGATGTCAGCAAAAGGCTGATCCGCCGGTTGACAGGCTACAGCGACATGGACCTTTCCGACCTGCAGGAAGAAGCGATTCTTGTTTCCGACGATCTTCCGCCTTCCGTTTTGATCAATGCAAACGATATGGTCAAGGGCCTGATTATGGCAAAGGGGTCCCAAACCTCTCACGTTGCGATTTTGGCCGCAAATATGGGCATCCCCGCTGTTGTCGGCTGCGGAGACGTCGGCGGGATCAAAGATGGGCAGACGGTGTTCCTGAATGCCGTTTCCGGAGAAATACAGAGCGGCCTGACGGAAGAATGCATTCGAAAAGCAATGGAAGAATGTGAAAAAAACAGGGAAAAATGCGATCTCCTAAATACTTTAAGAGGGACGGTTCCGGCAACACGCGACGGAACCAAAATCAATGTTTTTACCAATATCATAGATGCCTCCATGACTGACAAAATCATAGAATACGGTGCGGACGGCGTCGGCCTGTTTCGAACGGAATTTTTATATATGAATCGAAAAACGTTTCCCGGTGAGGATGAACAGTTTGCCATTTATCAGAGCGTCGCGAAAAAGCTGGCGAACAGGAGCGTGACAATCCGCACGATGGACGTCGGCGCGGACAAAGCCGCAGATTGCCTTGATCTGGGCCACGAAGCAAATCCGGCGCTGGGGTACCGCGCAATCCGGATTTGCATCGACCGGACGGAAATTCTGAAAACTCAGCTTTGCGCGGCTCTCAGGGCCGGCGCGTCCGGGAACGTCAAAATTATGTTTCCCATGATCGCCTCCGTCGACGAGCTGGAACGTGCCCTGTCCGTTCTGGAGGAAGCAAAGCGGGAGCTCAGAAAGCGAAACCTTCCGTTTCAGGAGGAAACCCCGATCGGAATCATGATCGAAACCCCTTCGGCGGCAATCCTGGCCCAAAAATTCATCCAAAAGGTCGATTTTTTCAGCATAGGGAGCAACGACCTCACTCAATATACTCTGGCCGCCGACCGGCTTAACGGAAAAGTCGCCTATCTTTATGACCATCTGAACCCCGCGGTGCTGTGGCTGATTCAAAGGACGAGCGACGCGGTGAACGGCTGTAACAAGACATGCAGCGTCTGCGGGGAAATGGCCAGAGACCCGACCGCCCTTCCTATCCTGATCGGGATGGGAATCAAAAATATAAGCGTGAACCTGCCGTCCGTTTTACTGGTTAAAAAGCTGATTGGCCTTTTGGACCGGGACCTGCTTTCAGAACTGGCCGAAAAGGCTGTCTGCCTGGACACGGCGGCCCAGGTACGGGACCTGGTCAGAAGCAGCCTTCCCGACCAGTACTGGGATTGGTGCTCATAAAGGGGGGAGCGGTTCGTTGCGAAAGACTTCGCATAAGCGGGACAAGGAAAGAGGGGGAGAAAAAATTGAGCAGCAATGATCTCGTAATCGATGAAAATCTTATTTTGATCCATGTCGGGGCCGAAGAAAACGGCCAGGTGCTGCGAAAGCTGAGCAATCAGATGTATGAGAACGGTTTTGTCCGGGAATCCTTCTGCGACGCCATAATAGAGCGCGAACAGCAGTTCCCTACGGGGCTGGATTGCGGGAAGTACAATGTCGCCATTCCGCATACCCAGTCCATCCACGTCAACCGGACATGCATTGGGGTGGCGACTTTACGGGATGGGGTAGCCTTCCGAAGGATGGACGATCCCGATGAGTCCATTGACGTGACGCTTGTCCTGATGTTCGCATCGGCGGGAGGACACGAACATTTCGGACTGTTGTCTTCGATTACCAAAATGATCCAGAACGAGGCGATTGTAAAGCAAATAGTAGCGTCCGAGGACAAACAGGAGATTTTACAGATTCTGCAACAAAATTTAGTGGGAGGTTAAAGCAATGAGTAAAAAATTGATTTTGGTTGTATGCGGAGCGGGGACGTTGACATCTGTCGTTGCCGCCCAGGGAATCCAAGAGGGGCTGGAAAAAAAGGGCTTTTCCGACTTTGAGGTAAAAACGGGGAGAATCGACGAGGTGGAAAGACTTCAGGACCGGATTTCGGTACTTGTGTCCACCATGAATATCCGCCAGCAATATTCGTTCCCGGTCGTGAATGCTATCGCGTTTTTGACCGGCGATGAGTCCGGTATGGAAAAGGCAATCGATAAAGTCGCAGAATGCCTTCGTAAAGAATAAGGCATTGAAATAGTAAGGGGGAAAAAATATGGAAATGGTAAAACAGGCGTTCGACTGGTTCTTCGGCTTAGGCGGTACTGTGTTCGTACCCATCATCATGTTCGCGCTGTGCATGATCTTCGGAGGCGGCTTGTCAAAGAGTCTGCGCAGCGCACTCTACTTCGGCATCGGTCTGACCGGGCTGAATGTGATCATCGACTTGTCCATCAGCGCCATGACGCCCGTGACGACCGCGCTGTCCAACAGGCTGGGGGTAAACTTCCGCGTGATCGATATCGGTTACGGAAACGTATCGGTCGCCTGGGGATGGCCGGGTGTCGTCTGGGTAATTCTGGGCATCATCGCGCTGAATATGCTGTGCGTTATCTTTAAACTCACAAAGACTTTATGGGTGGATATGTGGAACATTTGGCATGGCGAATTTGTCGCCGCCCTGATGTGGGCCCTTACGGGAAACATCTTCATCGGCGTTGCTTCCGGCTTGCTGCTTCTGGTAATCAATATGTTTCTGGCGGATCACCACGCGAAAAAAATTCAGGAATTCAACGGCCTGGAAGGAGTATCCGTTGTCGCTACTTCCGGAACTTTCACCGCCAGCTTCGCGGAATATGTCATGAAAATAATTGAACGCATCCCCGGCCTGCGCGATGTAAACGCGTCCCCGGAGCAGATTAAGAAAAAGTTCGGTATTTTCGGTGAAATGTCCGTGATCGGCGCCATTATGGGCGTCCTGATGGGGATCATCGCCGGGTTTAACGTAACCCAGGTTCTCCAGCTTGCCATTCAGCTGGCGGCGGTGCTTGTTATTCTTCCCAAAATGCTGTCGCTGATCGCGGAAGGCATCATCCCCATTTCAAACGCACTTTCCAAATTCATGAAAGAAAAGTTCCCGGGACGCGAATTGTGGATCGCCGTCGACCCCGCTATCCTGCTCGGCGACCCCTCCGTCATGTCGACTGTGATCATCATGTACCCGATCTCCATGCTGCTGGCGGCATTCCTGCCGGGCTGCAATTTCCTTCCCGTCGCCTCTCTGGCGGCCCTTCCCTACTGGGTCGGCGGCATGGTCCCCTACACCAAAGGAAACGTGGTACATACAGTCATAGTAGCGACCCTATGGATTATACCCGCTACCCTGATTGCCTCCAGCATGGCCGGAATCATGACGGGAGCTTGCCAGCTGACCGGCGTATTTACGGATAAGATTGCAGCCGGTGCCGTCTTTACGAACTGGGATGAAGGCGGAAACATCCTGCTCTGGATTTTGGTACAAATCCGTCATTTGTTTGGGTAAGCCTTATTCCAATCCGTCTTGATTAGTGGAAAGGGATTCATTGCACACAGCAGTGCGGTTTGAACAGGTGAAAGCCGGCACGAGAAATCAGCCAGGGTTGGAAATCCGGCCTTGATGGCACCCTGCCCTGCTGATCGTTGAATCAAAAGGTCTGTGCGTGAATCCCCTTTCCGTCTGTTATTCGGAGAATAACATGGTTCTACAATGATAGAAGGTGGTTCTATGAAAGAAGCTTTGCTGAAAGATGTTGAACGGATAGAAGTGGAAGACGTTCAGGAAAACTCAACCATAAGTGACGACAGCGTTCTTGTCAGAATGAAGGTAGTAACCATCTGCGGCTCGGATGTCAATTATTTCAGGGCGAAAACTTTGCCGCATCATCTGGCTTATCCGCTTGTGTTAGGACATGAGGCGGCGGGGGTTATCACCAGGGCTGGAAAAAATATTACCCGCCTCAAGGTGGGTGACAGGGTCGCTTTGGAGCCCGGAAACTGGTGTGGGCATTGCCGCTATTGCAGAAGTGGGCAATACAATTTCTGTGAAAGATTATCTTTTCTGGCCAGCAAGGGCACTCCGGGGGCCTTGAAAGAATTTATTTCCTGGCCCGGAAAGTGCGTGTTCCGGCTGCCGGATAGCCTGAGCTTCGAGGAAGGGGCCCTGTTGGAACCGCTGTCAGTGGCTTATTCGGCAATTGAAAAGCTGCCCGAAGAAAACTGCTCGGTGATAGCGGTCTTGGGGGCCGGTTCTATCGGTATGCTTATTGGGAAACTTCTGTCCGTCATGTTTCCCGATAAAAAGGTTTATTTGTCAGATATTTTCCCCGAAAAAAGGGATATCGGGGTGCAAATGGATTTCAAGCGGGAGCAATTTCTCATTGCGGGAAAGTATGACGGCTCCACGGTCCCGGCGCTTGACGCAGTCATTGATACCACGGGCAATACAGAGGCCGTGAATACTTTTATCGGATATCTGCACAATGGGGGAACATTAGTGACCGTTGGGGTTTCCGACCAGCCGCTGGGGCAGACCTTTAAGCAAATCGTTTATAAGGGATTGAGGGTAATCCCTTCTTATCGTTATACGAATACTTACCCCAAATTGATTTCCTTGCTGCAGCAGGAGAAGATCGACATTGGCCGAATAATCACCCATCGTTTCTCTTTTGAAGAGACACAAAAAGCGTTTGAAAAAACCAGGGATATTTTGTGTATGAAGGTAGCTGTCCAAGTGGATAAATAAATGCCTCTTACTGCTATCGGCAACTTTTGGGGAAGAAGGCTCGATTCTGATACCGTGTTCCAAAAGAAAGTTGCAGAGTTAGAAGAAAGGACACATCATGTATTTTAAGGATAGAAAGACGAATTACGATAAATTTCCGTTCACGGAAATTCAAGGGCATGACCGTGAGGCGTTTCACGGATACGCGGATATTGTCGCGGAAATAAGAGCGCGCCTAAGCGAATTAAAAAAGAATAAAACCGTTGTGGTGATCGATTATTATCACGGCGTCCGTCAAAAGGAAATAGAAAGCAGCCTGATCAGGCCCCTGCTTGCCGATAAAACCTTTTTCAGCGAAGACTGCAAATTACCGGAGGAGAAGCTGTATCCGAAACTGGAAAGAAACATTACGGACGACAGAGTTTTCGGCGTTTTGTCGGTCCGCCGGCTAATTGAATTCTTTGACGAAGAAAAACTGGAAGCATGCAGAAAGCAGATCGAAGACACGGACCGGGGACTGATCGTCGTATACGGCGTCGGCGCATCGCTGGTAACCAAAGGAGACATCCTGATTTACGGAGACCTGTCCCGGTGGGAAATCCAGTGCCGGTATCGCAGCGGAGAGCTGGACAACTGGGGGGCGGGGAATTTTGAAGAGGACTCCCTGCGCAAATACAAACGTGGTTATTTTATCGAGTGGAGGGCTCTTGACAGGCACAAGATGGATGTTTTCCCGGATATGGACTTCCTGATTGATACCAATCGGGACAATTCCCCGAACATGATAACGGGCTGCGCGCTGCGCGACGGCATCTGCCAAATGGCATCGCAGCCTTTCCGGCTTGTGCCTTATTTCGACGAGGGCATCTGGGGCGGACGCTGGATGGAAGAAGTCTTCGCGCTGAAGCCCGGCAAGAATAATTTTGCGTGGTGCTTTGACGGCGTGCCCGAGGAAAATGCCGTCCATCTGAAATTCAAGGATACCATTGTAGAAATCCCCGCCCTCAATATTGTGCTTCAGGAGCCGGACCGTCTGCTCGGGCCGGAGGTTCACTCCCGCTTCGGCACGGAATTCCCGATCCGTTTCGATTTTCTGGATACCATGGACGGGGGAAATCTGAGCCTTCAGGTTCATCCCCTGACCGAATACATACAGCAGACTTTCGGCATGCATTACACGCAGGATGAGAGCTATTATATTCTGGACGCAAAAGAGGATGCCTGCGTTTATCTCGGGGTCAAGGAAGGAACGACGAAGGAAACGCTTATCCCGGCTTTAAAAGAGGCCCAGCAAAGTCAGACGTTCGACGACACCCGGTATATCAACAAGTTCCCGATCAAAAAGCACGATCATGTCCTAATCCCGGCGGGAACGATTCATTGCTCCGGCAAAAATTCCGTCGTCCTTGAAATCTCAGCCACGCCCTCTATCTTCACCATGAAGCTCTGGGACTGGGGCAGAGTCGGGCTGGACGGAAAACCCCGGCCGATCAACATCGAACACGGGGAAAAGGTAATCCAGTTCAACCGGACTACGGATTGGGTGGAAAAAAATCTGCTGCATCGCGAAATCACGCTGGAAGAAGACGCGCATAAAAAAGTGGAGCGGACCGGCCTTCACGAGTTGGAATTTATTGAAACAAGGCGATATTGGTTCGATGAAAAAATTCGCATGGACTGTAACAATTCCGTAAATATGCTGAATCTTGTGGAGGGCGAGGAAATCGCCGTTACTTCCCCGCAGGGACGGTTCAACCCGTTTACCGTTCATTATGCGGAAACGTTCATTGTTCCTGAAAACGTCGGAGAGTACGAAATCGCGCCCGCCGGAAAATCCGTCGGGAAAAAAGTAGCCGTTATTCAGGCGTTTGTGAGAGTCTAGTAGGAGGTATGGGATTTGAAAGCAGGATTTGACATTCAAGCGGATCTTCAGAATTTGGAATTCATCTACGGCGTCGGTGTGTTCGGCCCCAAAATAGAAAGAAGAAAGCTGGACGATATCCGCCCCAGCTTGAGTGACCCTTCTGTAGACGGTCCGGAAGTTGTTTATGCGGTCGCCATGGACGTGGGAAAGATAAAGGATCGGGGGGATTTGCTCCAGAGAAATCTGCTGTACGGCGCCATGATTTTTCAAGGGGGCGTCGTCGGCGAAGAACCGGTGCGCAGCCAGGGACATATTCATGCAGTCTCACCGTCCTGCAATGCCTCCACCCCGGAGGTCTATGAAATCTGGTCCGGGGAAGCTTATATTTATATGCAGGAATCCGCGGAGGACCATCCCGGGAGATGCTTCGCCGTTCATGCCATGGCGGGCGACGTCGTGATCGTCCCTCCCGGATGGACCCACTGTACGATCAATGCTTCCGTGAAGGAAGCCATGCTTTTCGGGGCATGGTGCGTCCGCGATTACGGGTTTGATTACCGGGGTGTCCGGGCCCACAAGGGGGTGGCCTTTTTCCCGAAGGTCAGGAACGGCGAAATTGCCTTCGTGCATAATCCGGAATATGCGGACGGCCGTCTGGAAACTAGGGAAGCGCGCGGGTACCCGGAATTCGGACTGAAGACCGGAGTGCCGATCTACAGCCAGTACGAGGAAAACAGGGAGCTGTTTTCTTTCGTCACAAATCCGCAGTCCGTTCAGGCGGTCTGGGACAATTTTCAACCTTAAAAAGCCGGAAAGGAAAAATGATGGGTAAAACTGTAATACATTTTGGGGGCGGCGCTTTGGGGCGCGGACTGGTGATCCCCATGCTGGTGGACAGCGGATATCAGGTGATCCTGGTGGACACCAACGAGGCCCTGCTCAAAACGATACGAAAGAAAATGTCTTATACCCTGGACGTCAGCGACGCACAGGAAAACCGATACCGGACGATCCCGCTTCAGGACGCTTTATCAAGTGTTCGGGAAGAAGAAAAGCTGATCTCCCTTTTGAAGCAGACCGATACGATAACCACCTCCGTTCGCAGGGAAAACTTGAAATATGTGGCGGCGACCCTGTTGAAGGCCTGGAAAGATGTGGACACGGACGAAAAAAGGGTGATCTGCTGCGAAAACATCGAGCATGTGGGTTCCTATTTTCAAAGTCTGCTGCTGGGCAATGACCTTACGGCAGAGCAGGAACAGAGGCTCCGTCATATTCGGATACCGGACACGATCGTCGACCGGATCTGCTCTTCAAAGGAGGATTTAGGCGTTGTCACCGGGGAGCGGTTCCACGAATGCAGCGTTGACCGGAACGTGCTTCCGCAAACGGGAATGGAGTATATCACCTCTGTGTACGACATCGGCACCCGCTTTGCGAGAAAAAGGTACCTGATGAATTCCTATGCGGACGCCGTCAGCTTTTTTGCCCTGTCAAAAGGAAAAAAATATTTGTATGAAGCAGCCGGTGACGACGGAGTAAACGCGACCGTAGCACCGTTTTTGACGCTGCTGAAAAATCTGCTGAATGCAGAATACGGAATTGCGAAAGAAGAGCTGGACTACTGGGCGGACTGCTACCGCCGCCGTCTGGCAAATCCTGAGATTCCCCGGGAGCTCGGCACGGTAGCGAGAAACCTTTTCCCAAAATTGTCTCTGGAAGAGCGTTTTGTTTATCCGCTGCTCCGTTCTGAAAAGTTCGGGGTTCCAACCGATGACGGACTTGTATTTTTAAAGGAGCTTATCCAGACGGCAAACGGACTGCAGGAAAGTCCCCTGGCCCCGGAAGAGCTCATATTGAAATTGGAAAAGCTTTGGTGTGGGAATGCGGACGGCAACGCCATTTTCCAAAAGATGGCGGGCCTTATGAAAGAAGGTCCCGGAATATAAACATATCGAGACAGTTCCTCCTCATTCCTCAAAGAAAGCCAGCGCCTAAAAGGCGCTGGCTTTCTTATTCCCCGGACACGTCGCTCTGCCGCTTATTCCCTGCGCATCATTTCTATATAGTACCGATATTCCGTTCCGATATAGAAGC
Organism: Caproiciproducens puteiluti; assembly: GCF_052442865.1. Taxonomy (NCBI): domain Bacteria; kingdom Bacillati; phylum Bacillota; class Clostridia; order Eubacteriales; family Acutalibacteraceae; genus Caproiciproducens; species Caproiciproducens puteiluti. Next base: position 62,180 of record NZ_CP194790.1, read on the forward strand.
ATTCCGTGTATTCGAAAAAATTTTTTTCGATGCAGGAAGTAAAGCGGACACGCTTTAAGACGGGTGTATTGCAGCTGATATTCAATACTTTCTGGACTTCGGACGGCGGACTGATGGCTTCAATATATTCTTTCTCGGAATTCATGACAATGCCGAACTGCTTCAGATATTCATACAGAGATCCGTAATAATCTTTCGAATTCAGGGAAAACCCGGAAAGATACGGGATACAGGTTACAAAATAGGAAAAAAGGTTGTCTTCGGTTCCCCGGACTCTTTTAAGCTGTAAAATTGATGTTCCAATGTCCAGATGAAGAAAAGCAGACAGCTTCCTGTCGGCGTTGATCAGCGCAACATCCGCTTGATGGGTGATTGCCGCCTTGCCCCGCTCACTCATTTCAGAAGTAAAACTCTGTACCAGAGTGGAATTATCCTTCTGTGACTCCGATTCGGGTCTGACAAAGGTCCCCTTCCCGCGTTCGCGGCACAAATATTTTTGGTTGACCAACTGATCGATGGCTTTTCGGATAGTAATCCGGCTTACATCATATAACTGACACAGCTCCATCTCGGGGGGGATTTGCTCGTTGTCCTTCCATTGGCCGGACAGTATTTTATATTGAAGATCTTCTGCAATCTGTACATAGAGGGGAAAGGACTGGCTGGATTTATCAAGTTTAAAAGCCATGTTAAGACTCCTTTATCCTGAGTTGTCATTATATTATAACATTAAATAATTTAATGCGCTATAGTAAAATTATAAAGGGAAAAGGAAACTGGTCCCGCTGCTTGCCTATGATTATAGTATACTACGAATTACGTAATTTGTAAACATTACATTCGTATAAAATTATCAAATTTAGTAAATGTTTATAACGCATATCGTATTGATTTTATATTTATAATGTGGTACACTACGGCAAAAGGAATGTGATGATATGCCATTGAAAATAACTTTGAAAGTTATGTTAGCAAAACGGGAAATGACGCAAAAACAGCTGTCAGATAATACTGGAATCAGGCCGCCGACGATATCAGCGATCTGCACGAATACAGCCAAACATTTACCGGTTGCTGTTATCGAAAAAATTTGTGACTGCTTAAACTGCCAGCCGGGTGATTGGATGGAATATCAAAAATAGCGGCGCGTATTGGGTTTGCATCGCCTTCATCAGCATTTCGGAGCGATTATTGTCTAAAATTTGATCCGGGAGTTCCATGAAAGGCGCGTTGATAAGCATGACAATTTAATATGATGTATTTGCGCAGCACCGGTTTTTATTGTATGCTATACCTGAAACAGCAAAGAATATATCAATCGTAGGGTTTTAAAAATCGAAAGATACAAGGTGGTGCTCCGTATGTCTCAGACAACAAAACGGGCTTTGGAAGCTTCCCTGAAAAACCTGCTGCTACAGAAGCCGCTGGATAAGATAACGATCAATGACATTGCGGAGGACTGCGGCATCAACCGCATGACTTTTTATTACCATTTCAAGGACATTTTCGATCTGGTGGAATGGTCGTGCGTGGAGGATGCGACCAAGGCTCTGGAAGGCAAGAAGACATACGATACCTGGCAGCAGGGATTTTTGCAGATTTTTGAAGCGGTGCTTGCCAACAAGCCGTTTATCTTGAATGTCTATCATTCCGTCAGCCAGGAGCAGGTGGAAATCTATCTGTACAAGCTGACCTATGATCTTCTGATCGGCGTCGTCGAAGAAAAGGCGCAGGGCATGGCCGTCCGTGACGAGGATAAAAAGTTCATTGCGGATTTCTATAAATACGGATTTGTAGGACTGATGCTGGACTGGATCAAGAACGGCATGAAAGAGGAGCCTCAGACGATCATCGACCGGCTCAGCTCGCTGGTGCACGGCAATATCACCTCTGCTTTGGACAACTACCGCACGGATATTTCTTTATCAAAATGCCCGGAATGATAAAACTTTTTACAATTTTTGCGCCGTGATGAAATTTTCATCATGGCGCGTTTTCTGTTTATGGAATCCTTCTGCCGGAATGGATACAATATTTTCAGAAACCAAAACAAACGGAGGTAACTTTTATGTATTATTCCAGCGGGAATTATGAAGCTTTCGCACGCCCGGTTAAGCCGGAAGGCGTCGATCACAAGTCCGCTTACATTGTAGGCTCCGGCCTCGCTGCGCTGGCAGCCGCCTGTTTCCTTGTCCGCGACGGGCAGATGAAGGGCAGCCATGTCCACATTCTGGAGAAGGACCCGATTCCGGGCGGAGCCTGCGACGGATATCTCTATGAGAATCTGGGTTATGTCATGCGCGGCGGCCGGGAAATGGATAACCATTTCGAATGCATGTGGGACCTGTTCCGTTCCATTCCGTCCATTGAGACGGAAGGAATCAGCGTGCTCGACGAGTACTACTGGCTGAACAAGAAGGACCCGAACTATTCGCTGATGCGCGCAACGGTCAACCGCGGGGAGGACGCGCACACCGACAAAAAATTCGGGCTCTCGGATAAGGGCGCGGAAGAAATCATGGAGCTGTTCTTTACTCCCGACGAAGAGCTTTACAATAAGCGCATCGACGAGTATTTCAGCGACGAGGTCCTGAAATCCAACTTCTGGATGTACTGGCGCACGATGTTCGCCTTTGAAAACTGGCATTCCGCTCTGGAGATGAAGCTGTATATCAAACGCTTTATCCATCATGTGGGCGGCCTTCCCGATTTTACGGCGTTGCGTTTTACCAAATACAATCAGTATGAGTCCATGATTCTGCCCATGATCAAATATCTGGAATCCAACGGGGTGCAGTTCCATTACGGCACCAGGGTCGTCAGCGTGGAGTTCGATATTCAGAAGGACAAAAAAACGGCGAAGCGCGTGATCGTTCTTTGTGACGGCAAGACGGAGAATATCGATCTGACCGAGGACGATCTGATCTTTATCACCAACGGCGGCTGCGTGGAGAATTCCTCCCTCGGCGGCCAGAACGAGCCTGCCCCATTCAACACGGAAATCAAAGCGGGCGGCGGCTGGGATATGTGGCGGAAGATCGCCGCACAGGACCCGTCCTTCGGTCATCCGGACAAATTCTGCCATAATCCGGAACAAAGCAACTGGATGAGCGCCACCGTCACCACCCTGGACGGCAAGATTCCTCCGTATATTCAGAAAATCTGCAAGCGCGACCCGTTCTCGGGGAAGGTGGTCACCGGCGGGATCGTCACGGCAAAGGATTCAAACTGGCTTTTAAGCTGGACGTTCAACCGTCAGCCGCAGTTCCGCTCCCAGCCGAAGGGGCAGCTTGTGGGCTGGACTTACGGCCTGTTCAGCGACAAGCCCGGCAACTACGTCAAAAAAAGCATGCGGGAATGCACCGGCAAGGAAATCTGCATGGAGTGGCTGTATCATATGGGAGTACCGGAATCCGAAATCCCCGGGCTTGCCGAAAAGAGCGCCAACACGATTCCCTGCATGATGCCGTACATCACCGCGTTCTTCATGCCCAGGGCAAAAGGGGACCGTCCTCTGGTCGTTCCGAAGGGCGCCGTCAATTTCGCTTTCCTCGGTCAGTTCGCCGAGACCGCGCGCGACACCATTTTCACCACCGAATATTCCATCCGCACCGGCATGGAAGCGGTGTATACTCTGCTGAACATCGACCGCGGCGTGCCGGAGGTCTGGGGCAGCGTGTATGATGTGCGGGACCTGCTGAATTCCACCGTATACCTGCGCGACGGCAAGAAAATTACCGATATGGAGCTTGGGTTCAAAGAGAGGCTTGCCATGAAGCTGCTTCTGAAAAAAACCCAGGGCACCGACATTGAAAAGCTTCTGAAAGAGCATCATGTGGTTTAAGATATGATTGACATCCCAGCCGACGCCCTGACAACGGCATCCTGATTTTCAATATGAGATTTCGCCTTCTTTGGACTGCCATATGCTATAATAGGGATAAATTATCAGGCATGCGACCGCAAAAACTTATACAGGAGGAGTTCTTATGATTGACGGAATCTGCTTGGGCAATGTAATGGTTGACTGCGATGACGAACAAAGGCTGTGCGAATTCTACCACAGATTGCTTGGATGGGAAAAACGGAAAATGTTTGGCCGTCCTGCATTGTGCAATAAAAATGGGATTGTGTTTTTGTTTATCGAAGAAGAGCATTATGTCCCACCCATATGGCCGGAAGAAAAAGGGAAACAGCAAAAACAGATGCATTTCGATTTTCAGGTGCCGGATGTCCCGGCAGCGGTTGAATATGCTCAGTCTCTCGGTGCGACGAAAGCGGCGTCACAATTCGGGGGCAGTGAGTTTGTAACAATGATAGACCCTTCCGGACATCCCTTCTGCCTTTGTGCCGGGAACAATATGCCGTAACCGTACAAAGGGCCGACAACGCCGTTCATCATCAGCGACAAAAATCCATTTGCACTACTTCCTAAAAAATAAAGACAAGGTATCATGCCTTGTCTTTATTTTCTGGTCTTTCAACATATAAATATTGGGATTTCAGGTGAGAAATAAGACGCGGCCTATAACGCCGGTTATTCCTCCAGGCTTTCAAACCGTGCGATATAGTGAAATTTCAGCAGAGACGTCATACTCGGGTTGACGACCTCGATTTGGTCGAGCTGACGGAATGCAATACCTGCTTCCAGACGGATTTCTCTTTCCTCTCCCTTTTTCAGGTCATAATGCTCCGGCTGGCCGTTTCGCGGCGGGGCGGACCATGTGCCGCCGTCCGGGTCGTAGGCGCTGTGGTTCAGGCGCAGCTTTCCCTCCAGCACCGTGATGCTGTACACGCATTTTCCCGCCTGCACCGGAAGCAGACAGGAGCTGGACCGGAAGCTCATCTGACCGCTCAGCGTAACGATATCGTCCATATGCCGGCATTTCAGCACGTTCCCCGCCGATTTTTCACGGGGCATATTTTCCGGCACAATCATGACGATACATTTCGCGTATTTTACGACGTAGGCTGCAACCGAGCCGATTTTCTGGGACAGGCCGGTCTTTGTGGATTTGGTCATCACGATAATATCAATTTCGTCCTGTTCCGCACATTCGAGAATCTGGTCGCCGGCCCGCCCGAAAACGACCTGCTTTCGCACGGGATAGCCCGGCAGCTGTCCGGCCACCGCGTCCAAGGTCGATTTCAGCTGCGCTTTGGATTTTTGCAGTTCCTCTTCCGAATACATCGTTTCCGTGTCTTCCCGGACCATAAGCAGTACGATGCTCACATCCTCCGTCGTATAGAGCGATTTGATCAAATCGACCGCTTTCAGGCTCCGCGCTGTTCCGTCGATCGGAAGTAAAACCCTTCTCATAACCACACCTCCGTAAAATCAATGATTTTCGGGGAAACGGCGTCTCCCCGCTCGTTTCAAAAAAGCTTCCCGGTTCCGTAACCCATCAAAAAACAAAGAAGACCGGCTGCCAGCGACAATACGATAAACAATAGGGACTCCCTGACGGCGTCGTGCTGCATGAGCTGCACGCTTTCCACGGTAAAGGTGGAAAAAGTGGTAAAGGCGCCGCAAAAGCCGTCGCCCAGAAGCAGATAGGAATTTCCGCCGATGCCCAGCCCGCAAAAAATTCCCAGAAGGAATGCGCCCGATAGGTTGATGAAAAAGGTGCCGAAGGGAAACGTATGATTTTGTTTTTTCGAAAAGGCGGCTCCGATCTGATAGCGGGCGATCGCGCCGCAGACGCCGCCGACGCTCAGTAAGACGAAATCCATCAGGCGCGCCTCCGTTCCATCCGCTTTGCGGTTTTGATCCCGAGCCACGCGACGGCAAGGCCCAGCAGGACGGAAGCGAAAACGTAAACCGCCGAAAGAAAAACATCCCCGGAAAGGCCCAATAAAACAGCTTCTTTGCAAAGGGTCGAAAACGTGGTATATCCTCCTAACAGGCCCGTGGTGATGCCCAGGCGCACTTCGGCGCTCACCGGGAATTTTTTTGCAAACAGGATGGTCAGAAAGCTCAGTAAAAAGCTCCCGCTTACGTTAATCAGGATCGTGAGAATGGGACGGTAAAGCTCGTCAAAGGGCAGCGGAAGCTGATGGACCACATACCTCAGGATAGTTCCGGCCGCCCCTCCGATCGCGACAGCGATATTTTTTTTCATAGATACCCCCAAATTTGGCATTTCAGTTGCTGCGACCAGGCCTTATTTGCATTCCTGATTTTACAAACAGGGCCTGAACTGTAAATTTTTCTGTTTTTGTGAAAGGAAAAAATAAAAAGCTGACCACTTTCTATGATTACCATAGAAGTCATCAGCTGAAAAGCAATTTTAGCAAAGCTAGGGGAGAACTTCATTCCCGTTTATGATTATAGCAAGTTATGACGGATTTTTCAACCTTTTCTCCCTTTACGTGCGGCTTGTGAAGAAAAATGTAAGGAGCGTCATCCACTAAACGGAATTTTATTGCCCATTGATTTTTGCAGAAGCATGTTCTATAATAGCCTTGGGAATGAAGTACTCCCGCGGTAATACCGAAATGCGTGAAAGCTGATGACTTCTGTTTGGAAGCCATCGGCTTTTTTGTCGTTATCAGGCTGTGGTGCCCGGAAAAGGCCGCAGCAGCGCGGTGGCTTCTGCATCATGAAAAGCAAAAGAAGGTGCGGCATGGAAGGAATCAATCCGGTCCCCGGCCCGAAGGCCGTCCGGCAGTCCAGGAAAACAGACGCCGTCGTCCTCGTCGGTGTGGGGAAACTGGGAAAGGCGCTGATGAGCTATGCGGGCTATTCCGTATACGACCTTGATATTCTTGCCGGGTTTGACGTTGATCCGAAAATCATCAAAAAAGGTGCGTACGGAAAGCCGGTGTACCCTATTGATAGACTGAATGAAATCTGCCGCCGGCTGGACGCGAAAATCGGAGTGATCACAACGCCCGGAAGCTGTGCGCAGCCGGTATGCGACGCGCTGGTAAAAGCCGGAATCGTCGCGGTCTGGAATTATTCCTCGGTACGGCTGAAGGCACCGCCGCAGGTAATGGTGCATCACGAGGATATGACCGGTTCGCTCCGGCGTCTTGCCGAGTATGCGGCAAAGCACTGAAAAACAGGAAGAGGTGTGCAATGTGTTTTACAGTATCTTATTTCCGGCTGAGGAGCAGTGGAAAAAACCGAGAAAGGAAGCTGCGCCGGACTGCTTCAGGGACCTTTATCTTGACCAGATCTTCCGGCCGATCCTGAACAGCAGCAAGGAATACGGGCTCGAGGGCTTCTTCTACACGCCGCTTCGCGACGGCGATACCATTACCTACCGGCAGGAAGTCATGCGGGAGCTGGAAGACGACGGGCTGCGCGGTTTCTTTTCCGACTTTTCGCAATCCGTATATCGCCTCAGCCAATCCATGGAAGCCATCAAAAAATCGCTCACGTCCGAAAACAGCTATGAAAATCATTATCTGACTAAGGGGCGTCTGCTCGACTGTGCAGACAGCTACTGCACGGAGCTTGCCGGGCTGACAGACAGGCTGCGGGACCGGACGCTTTGCTCGGACGGCCTGCGCGGTTTTATGTGGTATCTGGCCGCCTATACGGGTACGGAGGCGTTCACGGAGCTTCGGGAACAGATCGGCCGACTGCGCGAACAGCTTTCTTCCGTGGAATACTGCATGCTGATCAAAAACGGGGTCATCCGTGTCCGGAAATATGAAGGGCAGGAAGATCACAGTAAGGAAATTCTCAGGCTGTTCGACAAATTCCGTCAGGGGGACGAGACAAATTACCGCCGCAAGCTTTCCGAAGAACCGTCCGCGCAGCATGTGGAGGCGGCCGTGCTGAATATGGTCGCCTCATGGTACAGGGACATTTTTGAGAATCTGGACCATTTCTGCTCGAAGTATCTGGATTTTATCGACCCGACCGTCGCGCGGTTTTCCCGTGAAATTCAGTTCTACCTCTCCTGGCTGGAGTATATCCGGCCGCATCGTGAGAAGGGACTTCCGTTCTGTTACCCGAAATTGTGCGAAAGCGCGGAACACCTTTACGACAGGGACGGTTTTGATCTGGCTTTGGCTTCCTCAATGGGAGGTGCCGGGCAGCCGGTGACGAATGATTTTGTGCTGAATACACCGGAGCGGATCATTGTCGTGACCGGTCCCAATCAGGGCGGGAAGACGACCTTTGCGCGTGCCTTCGGACAGATCCATTATCTCTCCTGCCTGGGGCTGTGCGTGCCGGGAAGGGAGGCGGCGATTCTCCTTTTTGACAGTATCCTCACCCATTTTGGGCGGGAGGAGGATTTGTCCACCCAGAACGGAAAACTGCAGGACGATCTCGAACGTCTTCACGAGCTTCTCGGACGCGCGACCTCCCGGAGCATTCTCATCATCAACGAGATTTTTTCCTCCACCACTTTGACGGACGCGCTGCTGCTGGGGGGCCGCATGATGGACGCCCTTGCGAAGCTGGGTGCTCCCGCCGTGTGCGTCACCTTTATCGATGAACTGGCCGCACACGGGGAGGAAACGGTCAGCATGATGAGCTCGGTCCGGGAGGACGACCCGGCGGTAAGGACTTTTCGGATTACCCGCAGGCCGCCCGACGGCCTTGCCTATGCGATGCACATCGCGGGAAAATACGGGCTGACCTATGAGCGGCTCTGCGAAAGGCTGCGCGGCGGATTATACGATCATCGTAAGGGAGGCTGAAATTTTGAAAGTACACTTGATGGATCAGGATACGGATTTCAATCCGCAGCAAAAACCCTGCTTTGGGAAAGACACGCTGATCGCCGATCTTGAATTTGCCCGCATCCTTTCGGCCATGGCACAGGACGACACGATGATTCGGGAGGTGTGCAGTTCGGCCCTGTTTTGTCCTTTGCAGACTGCCCGGGAAATCCGCTATCGTCAGGAGGTCCTGAAGGACTGCATCAACAACCCCGAAACAGTGAGAAAGCTTTATGATATTACGGTTGAGACAATGGAGCGGAAACACAAATCCTGGTCGTGGCTGTCCACACGGCAGAATTTATCCAGCAATTTTTCCAGCGCAGTCGATTTATTGAAAATATACACGGAAATGCTGCTGAAAATGCGCAATGCCACCGATGCGGATATGAGGAATTTTCATTCCGAGGGCTTCAAAAATTTTATCTCCATGCTGTGGCAGGAGCTCGGCGACGATTATTTTTTACAGATTCATTCGCTTCTGAATGAGCTGAAGGATGAAAAGGGGATGCTGATCAGCGCCGGGCTCGGCAATTACAATCAGGGAATTGATTATGTGATGCGGCGCAAAGAGAAAACGCATTTTTGGCGTCACTGGCATTTTGCCCCGTCTTTTACGCTCGCGCCCCGTGACGACGCGGGGGCTTCCGATTTCGGCAACCGCCGCGCCCGTGCGATGAATGAAAGCATCAATGTGCTGGCACAGTCTGCGGAGCACGTGGAAAGCTTTTTCGTTATCCTTCAAAAGGAGCTTGCCTTTTACGTCGGCTGCCTGAATTTATACGACAGGCTCCGGGCCGTGGGTATGCCGACCTGTATTCCCGAGCTGCTCCCGCTAGAAGCGGAGAGCCGGAAATACAAGGAGCTGTACGATGTCAGTCTAGCCCTGTTAAAGGACTCGGGGGTAACGGGAAACGAACTGAATGCGGAGGATCAGCGGCTTTATATCATCACGGGAGCCAATCAGGGAGGAAAATCCACCTTTCTCAGAAGCATCGGGCAGGCACAGCTTATGATGCAGTGCGGGATGTTCGTCGGCGCGCAAAATTACCGTGTGCCGATACGGAACGGTGTGTTTACGCACTTCAAAAAAGAGGAGGATACCACGATGACAAGCGGGAAGCTGGACGAGGAGCTTGCCCGCATGAGTGAGATTGCCGGCCGCCTGACTCCCGGAGCTCTGGTTCTGTTCAATGAATCGTTCGCCGCCACCAATGAGCGGGAGGGCTCCGAAATCTGTCGCCAGATAACAAAGGCGCTTGCGGACAACGGTATGGAAATCTTTTTCGTGACGCATCTTTACACCTTCGCGGCCGCCTTTTTCAGCCCGCGGTACCCGAAGGTCCAATTTCTCAGCGCGCAAAGGCTTGAAAACGGAGAACGTACTTTTAAAATCATGCCGGGGGAACCTCTTCAGACGGCTTACGGCGAAGACCTGTACCGGAAAATATTTACTCCGGAGGCGGAATGACGGGCAATCCCGGAAGCAGATTTGTGTCCGCTCCGGCCCCATGCTATAATAGGGATATCCTAATATTTGGGAGGGATTCCCGATGCTTGCAGTTCTTTCCCCCGCCAGAAATATCCGGCCCTTCTCTCTCGAAGGCGTAAAGCCGGGCCGCCCGCTTTTTCCAAAAGAGACCGGCCTGCTGGTGGATGCCCTTCGAAATTACAGCCCATGGGAGCTGGAAAGCCTTCTGGATTTGAATCCCGAGCGGGCCTTTACGCTCTATGACTTTTACCAGCACTTCGACCCGGCCGTCTCCGGTACGCCGGCGCTGCTGTCCTATTACGGCGCCGCTTTCCGGAACCTGAATGCCCGTGATTTTGATCTGAGGGATTTTTCCTTCGCGCAGGAGCACCTGCGCATTTTAAGCGCCCTGTACGGGCTCCTGCGCCCGGCGGACGGGATTCAGCCCTACCGTCTGGGAATCAAAAAGGAATTCAAGGTCAACGGGCAGGACCTTTATGAATTTTGGGGCGACCGTCTGTACCGGCAGCTTTTTCAAAGCGGAGAGCCGGTTGTAAGCCTTGCTTCGGCGGACTATACCAGGCTGGCGGCTCCCCGTCTTCTTCCGGGGGACACCCTGATTACGTGCCGCTTTCTGGTGCAGAAGCCGGACGGCGCACGCGGTACGGTTTCCAGCGTCCGGACAGCGCGGGGGCAGATGGCGCGCTTCCTTGTCAAACACAGAATTACGGAGCCGGAAGGGCTCAGGGAATTCGACTGGGAAGGCTACCGCTTTGTGGAAGGCCGCTCGGACGCCCGGAATTATGTCTTTATTCAGGACCGCAGCCGACTGTAAAAAACATGAAGCGCCGCCGTCCGTCAGAAAAAGCAGACCTGTTCGAATGCAGGCGCTTTTTTCCGCTCAAAAGCGGTCCCCTCCGAAAAAAGGTCTGCGGGGAGGCCGGGGAGGAAGGGCGAGCGTGAGGAGGAAGTCAGCAGGACCAGCTCGTCCTGCGCCCTTGTCATGCCGACGTAGAAGAGCCGGCGTTCCTCGTCCGGGTCACAGTCACCCCGCCGGTTTTTCAGCGGGATCGTTCCGTCCTTTACGCCGCTGACAAACACAACGGGGAATTCGAGCCCCTTTGACGCGTGCAGGGTCATAAGCGAAACCGCGTCCGACGAGTAGCTCCTCCCGCCGCTGCGCACCACGTCGCCTTCCCGCCCGAGCAGAAGATTCTGCAGGAGGGAGGGCATTTTTTCGTGCAGAACGGCCATGTTGAGAAACAGCTCCATGCTCCGTACCTCCTGAAGCCCGTTATCGTCGATCCAGGCTTCTACCAGCTTCTGCGGTTTCCCGCTGCGGACGAGGGGCTCGTATTTGCGGAGCAGTTCGGAGAATTTTTGCGGATTTCCCGGGGAAGCGGGGAGTGTTTCCAAAAGCGCCAAAAGGGACGCGGTGCTTTTGTCCGTTCCGGCGTAGTCCTCCAGCACCCGCTGCGTCCGCCCGCCGGGGCAGACGCCCCATTCCTTCAGGCACAGCCGAAGTGAGATCAGGTCCGCCGGGTCGAGCAGAAAGCGGAAAAAGGCGACCGCTTTGCGCACCTCGCGGTCGGAAAGGAATTCATCCCGCCCGGCGACCAGATACGGGATGCCCTCTTTCCGGAGGCATTGCTCCAGAAGCTCCGCCTGACGGTTGGTCCGGTACAGTACGGCGATATCGGAAAAGCTCCTCGTCGGCTCCGAAACGGGCCTTTTTCCTTTTGGGTGGGACGAAGCGTGCGCGTCGAGCATGTCGATGCCGCCGACCATGCGGTTGATTTCTTTGGCAATAAAAATCGCTTCCGGCAGCTCGCCGTCCGCCTCCAGAAGACGCACGCGGGCGCCGCTGTCCCTTTGCGCCTCAAGAGACGGTTCCGCGGTGTCTCTTTCCGGCAGAACGGACCGGGAGCAGCCAATGATTTCGGGGGTGGAGCGGTAATTCTGCGTGAGCCGTACCCGGCGCGCCCCGGAAAAATTCCCGAAGAACCGGTCAAAACAGAGGGAGTCCGAGCCCCGGAATCCGTAAATGGACTGATCGGGGTCCCCGATTACGAAAATTCCCGCACTGTTTTTCCCCCACTCCTGTATCAGGCGGTACTGGACGGGATTGATATCCTGAAATTCATCCACCAGAAGATAAGAAAAAGCGTTTCTGAGTTTTTTCTCCTCCCTGCTTCCCAGTTCTCCGTTTTGGAACAGGCTCAGCGTGTTCAGGAGGATGTCATCGTAGTCCAGTACGCCGTACTGCGCAAGCTGCTCACAGTACCGGTCATAAATCCCCTCCGGGACTTCCTCAGCTTCTTCCGGCAGCCGCGCGCCGCTTTTGATCAGGGAAATTTCCCTGAAAACATCCCGCGGGGACGCTTTGAGCCCGAGGTCCTTTAAAAGGTCCGCGAGGATGGAGAGCGCGTCCTGCTCGTCGATGATGGTGGGCGCTGTCTCGCCCTTCTTTCCGGAGAGAATCTGCAGGCAGATGGAGTGGAACGTCCCGATGTGCATGCTTTTCACGGTCCGCCTGTCCCCGAAATACGCGGCAAGGCGGGACCGCATTTCCTCCGCCGCCCGGTTTGTGAACGTGACGGCGGTAATCTGTGCGGGGGACACGCCGCATTCGCGGACGAGGCGGACGATCCGGCTCACAAGAGTCCGTGTTTTGCCGGTGCCGGGTCCGGCGATCACCGCGACGGCGGGGTCGGAAGCGGACACGGCCTCCCGCTGCTCCCGGTTCAATCCGCTGAAGGCGTCCTCAGCGGCAGCCGGAACTGCGCCCGCCTCTTTTTTCTGGGGCGGCGCATTCTCTGCTTCCAATCCCGCCGGGGAGTTGTCCGCCCGGCTTTTTCGCTTTCCTGTATTTTCCGGAGCAGACGGATCGCTCCGCTTTTCCTTGAAAAGACTGATCTGGCCGGAAAGCAGGCCGATCTCCTGCTGATTCAGAATTTTAATCTTTCCGTATTCCCCGTCGAATCCGGGCAGAACGGTTACCTTCCCGCCGCGGAGCCGGCGGATGCCCTCGGCGACCAGCGGGCCTGCCGCAAGCTCAATGTCGCCCAGCTGCGCCTCGCGCAGGATAAAGAGCTCCGGGCCAAGGCTGCGGATCAGGCCGGCGTACCTTTCCCCGACCTTCTTGCTTGCGGCCGTGAAGCCGGTCGACGCCGCAATCACTTCCCGCAGAGGGATCAGGCTTTCAAAACGCTTGGCCGAAGGGGGGACATAGCCCTCCTCTCTGTCCGCAAGCGATTCCACCCGATTCAGCACCCCCACCGTGATCCTGCCGCCGCACACGGGGCAGACGCCCGAAGCAGCCAGGGTATCCGCGGGTTTCAGACACACCCCGCAGTTCCGGTGCCCGTCGTAGTGGTACTTTCCTTCCTCGGGAAAAAACTCGATCGTGCCGGAAAACTCCTTTGTGTCACGGTTCTGGAGCGCCCGCGAGATATCCGGGTAGGAAAGGCCGGTGTCGAAAAGGTTTGCCTCCCGCGCCAGGTTCCCCGGCGAATGGGCGTCCGAATTGGAAACCAGCGTGAAGCGGTCCAGTGCGGAGATGCGCCAGTTCATGGGCGGGTCGGAGGAAAGCCCGGTTTAGAGCGCGTGGATGTGTCCCGTCAGGTCTCCGAAGCATTCCTCGATATCATCGAAACCGGAATAGGCGCCGAACAGGGAAAAATGCGGAGTCCAGATGTGGGCAGGAATAAAGATGGCGTCGGGGCACACGTCCAGCGTGATTTCCAGAAGGTCCCTGCTGTCGAGGCCGAGAATCGGTCTGCCGTCGGAGTGCAGGTTGCCAATGGCCTCAAGCCTGTGGGAAAGGGCTTCGGCGCTTTCCAGAGTGGGGAGAAGAATTACATTATGTACCTTCCGGACCTTTCCGTTCTTTTTATAGATGGAGCTGATTTCGCCGGAGATCATGAAGCGGGGCTTGCTGCTGCTTCCCCCGATATCGTCCTCCCGGCAAAAGCTGTCTTTAAGGGTATAGAGTCCCTCCTCGGCCGGGATAAGCTTTTCCCGGAGCTCCTCCCGCCAGGCCGGATGGGTGAAGTCGCCTGTTCCGATCAGGTCGAGGCCCTTGCGCCGCGCCCACAGCTCCAGCATTTCGGGAACGCAATCCTTGCTGGTGGCCCGGGAATATTTTGAATGGATATGAAAATCGGCAATAAACATAGTAAACACCTGCGTTTTATCATGAATTTACACCTATTATAGCATAAAAGTGCGAAAAACCACACGTCGGACTTTGCATTGGATAATTTACATCTCCCTTTTAGTAGCGTATAATAAAATTGATTTTTCCGGAAAATGATTTTTGGAGATGATGATGTGGGATTAATAAACTTTATTAAGAGCCAGTTCATTGAGGTGATTGAATGGGTTGACGATACGGAAAACACGATGGTGTATCGTTTTCCGGTTCAGGGAAAAGAAATCAAAATGGGCGCGAAGCTTACGGTAAGAGAATCTCAGATGGCGGTGTTCATCAATGAAGGAAAAGCCGCCGATGTCTTTCAGCCGGGTCTTTATACGCTTTCCACGGAAAATCTGCCGGTTATTACAAAACTGAATTCCTGGCCCTACGGGTTCAATTCCCCATTTAAAGCGGAAGTGTATTTTGTTAACACGAAGCAGTTTACGGACCAAAAATGGGGAACGGAAAATCCGGTCATGCTCCGCGACGCCGAATTTGGGATGCTTCGCCTGCGGGCATATGGAATCTACTCTTTCCGGGTGACCGATCCGCTGAGCTATTTAAAGCAGGTTTCAGGCACGAACGGCCTTTCAGATACCCAGAGCATTACCGGTCAGTTGAAGAGGCTCATTGTTTCAGGCTTAACCGACCTGCTCGGCGAGCTTAAAATTCCCGCGCTTGATCTTGCGCAGAACTATGACGAAATCAGCGGGAAGGCACAGCAAAAGCTGGCTCCTAAATTTGAGGAGTTCGGGTTATCTTTGGCATCCTTCTATGTGGAAAATATATCCCTTCCGCAGGAAGTGGAAGCGGTGCTGGATAAAAGAACAGAAATGGGCCTGCTGGGAAATCTGCAGCAGTACGCTCAGTTTCAGGCCGCGGACTCCATTAAAGACGCCGCCAAAAATCCGGGCGGGCTTGCGGGGGCGGGCGTGGGCCTTGGCGCGGGTGCGGTGATGGGTTCCGTGTTTACTCAGTCGTTGACCCAGCCGCCCCAGCAGACCGGCGCGGCACCGGGAAGCCCCTGCCCCGCGTGCGGCGCACAGATACCGGCCGGCTCCAAATTCTGCCCCGGCTGCGGAAAGCCCAGCTCGCCGCCCGCGTTCAAATGCGTGAAATGCGGCGCTTCCATCGATGCAAACGCGAAATTCTGCCCCCAATGCGGAACTAAGACAGGGGAGGATTAAAATGGAAACAGAAATGACCAATGAGAATGGAGTAAGCGGTGAGCATGTCAAATGCCCGTCCTGTGCGGCGGAAATGGTGTACAGCCCCGAGGAAAACATGCTCATCTGTCCTTACTGCGGTTCCCGCCGGGAAATTGCGGTCAGCGATGCCGCCATTGAGGAGCATGCCTTTGAAAATTCCCAAAGCCGCCCGGAGGAATGGGGTGTTTCCACAAAAGTCATCCACTGCAGCAACTGCGGGGCCAATATGGTTGCGGAATCAAACATTACGGCCCAGGTGTGCGCATACTGCGGTTCTCCGATGATTTCGCAAAGTGAGAATGCAGATTCCGTCCCGCCGGAATCCCTGATTCCATTCAAAATTTCTTCCGACACTGCTAAACAGTATTTTAAGGATTGGGTCAAAAGCAGATTTTATGCTCCGCGTGCGCTTCGGGAGCAGAACCGCCTGCAGGAAAGGCTCCGCGGCGTTTACGTGCCCCATTTTACATATGACTGTAATACGGAATCGGATTACCATGCGCAGGCCGGGACACATTATCACAGTACGGAAATGGTCAGTGTCATGCGCGATGGGAAATCCGTCATGGAATCGAGGGCAGTGACGAGAACGAGCTGGGCTCCCGTCAGCGGGCATTTTTCGCACGGCTTTGATGACGTTCTGATTTTGGCTTCAAAAAATATCGATGATAATTTGATTCGTCTGGAGTACAACCTGAAAGAGCTGGTTCCTTATCAGAAGGAATATCTTTACAGCTTCCTTGCCGAAAACAACAGCATCAGCAGGGAGGATTGCTGGAAATCGGCGCAGGGTATCATCGAACGAAACCTCAGGGACAAAATCAGACGGTCCATTGCTGCGGATGAGGTGAAAGACCTGACCTTCAGCACTTCATACCGCAATATCACGTTTAAAAGTGTGCTGCTGCCCGTATGGATTTCTTCCTATCTGTTTAAGGGGAAAACCTATCGTTTTATGGTTAACGGTCAATCCGGCGAGGTAAAAGGGAATTCTCCGGTCAGCGGGCTTCGTGTTTTTCTGAGCATTCTGGTTGCGTTGATCGTTACAGGCTTCTGTTTTGCGCTGAATCCGCTGCTGGGCGGCGTAGCAATGGTCGTGTCTGCGATGATCCTGTTCCATCTGGGCAGCAGAAAACCTAAAAAAGACAAGAAAAAGGGGTAGCTCAAACGAGCTGCCCCTTTCATTTATTATGATTTTAAGCTTCCTTTGTATTCCCTTTGTCCTTTTTAACATATGTTTGCCCGAAAAATGCGGAAAGGATAAATACCACGGCAAAAACAAAAGAAAAAACGGACCATATGGCTAAATCCTTATATGTACCAACATTGGTAGCTCCTATAATTCCGCCGATCGCATAAATAATCCCGGAAGCGATAGCGCCTCCCTTTGAAGCTCTTGCGGCAATTCCAACAATCCCGGCAATCAGTAAACAAATAGCAAGTATCGTTCCCGACGAGCCGCTGGTTTCACCGGCGTTTGCTAAGGTATTCCCTATGCCGGCCACGCATGATTGGAAAAGGACAAAAAGAGACATTACAATTGACACAATACCAATGACAAGCTTTGCAGTTTTCATGACTTACTCTCCTTCTGTTTACAGTTTATACATATATTTTATCACTATAAGAATAAAAAGCAAGCAGAAAATTCCATAATTTCAAATTTTTACAAAAAATTGGAGAGCCCTGTCCGTCAGGTAATACGGTTAATGGACCATACGGCGCTATCAATACTCAAAGTCAGCGTCATGCCGTCCGCCACATAATAAAGCCCGACGGTATCTCCCGCGTTCAGCTGGACTTCACCGGTTAACGTCACCGTACCCGCCCCCAGCACGGCTCTCAGGGTTAAGAGCGTTACAGCGACATTCAACAGGGGAAGAAGACCGGTGATCAGGTCTCTGGAGCTGGGCGCGGAGCGTCTGACTATAAACCAGGGGGTGATTCCCGCACCCAGAGAAAGCGTCAGGGCTGAGTTCAGGGTATAGCTGACGGTTGCGGCTATGAAGTATCTTCCGGTTGCCGGAACGGTATAATTTCCTGTAGTCGCATTGAGATTTCCGCTGTTAAAATAAGGGGACGTTACGGTCCATGGCTTCAGCTGCGTATCCGCAGACATGGAAATCGAAGAGACAAAGGCTGAAAAGCCTTCCTGCGCGGCGTCCGGGATTGCCAATGGCCAGATATTCAACATAGCGATTTTGTCAGCTCCTGTGTCAATCGTAAAAAGGCCCCGCGGCAAGCGCAGCGGAAGGCTCCTTTTTCTGCATATCTGATACAGTATATTCATTGTCCGTTCGATTTGCCCGATTTTTCCCGCAGCCGGGAAATCCCCCGTGGGCGGCTCAGGGAAACCCGTTCAGAAAGCCTGATATATTTCTATAGAAATATTATCTTGGTTTGACAAGTATTTTCCAATGCTTTATAATTGTTTCAATAATTTTTTTTGTTGTTACAAAAGATAGGAGGAAGAATGAAGCAGCGGAGAGAACAGATCGTGGAACTTGTCAACAGCGAGGGCGCTGTCAGCTTTGCGAAATTGAAGGTTGCATTTCCTAAGGTTTCGGAAATGACTCTGCGCAATGATCTGAAGTTTCTGGATCAGGCCCGCCAGATCGTCCGTGTGCACGGCGGAGCAAAATCGGTGGAGGTCGTGATCGGAACGGACGATCTGTTTTACAAGCGCAGTACGCGGAATATGGAAAAGAAGCGTCAAATTACCGAAAAAGCGGTGAAACTCCTGCGCCCGGGAACATCCGTCTTCCTCGATTCCGGAACGACGGCTACGGAGCTGGCCCGTGTTTTTCCCGATGAATCCTACCTGATTTTTACCGGGGGAATCAGCTGCGCGCTGGAACTGGCACATCTGACGCAGTCGCAGGTCCATGTTCTCGGCGGACAGATGAACCGTTTCAGCCTGAGTGTGAACGGCATCAACAGCGTGAAAGCGATTGAGAATGTCAATTTCAGCATCGCGTTTCTGGGTGTGACCGGTTACAGTCCGGAAACGGGTTTCAACTGCGGCGTAGAGGACGAGAACGAACTGAAAAAGGCGGTTCTCCGCAAATCCGAAAGGGTAGTCGCTTTAATGGACTCCGGGAAAGTAGGCATTGTCAACACCTTTACTTTTGCAACGCTCAAGGACATTGATCTTGTGGTTTCCGACGATGAACTGGACCCCGAAACGAAAGGCTTTTTTCAATCCCACGGAGTAGAAGTCCTCTAGGCTTCCTCATTTTTTGTCTGTCCCTGCTGATTTGGCTGCGAAAGCTTTTCTGTACCCGGTAAAAACCGGCCGCGAAAAAGAATTGTGAAGGAAAGAGCGAGCATACTAAACCCGAATGGATTTCACATAAAGAGCGGGACAGTTTGAAGATACGGCGCCAAACAGCAAAGTGCAGACACGACCGTTTCCCCCGGCGCCGGCGGAGGGAGGACATATGAAGAAAAATACCGGAGGACTGCGCATCGTAATGATGCTCGGCCTGTGCGGGGCTTTCGCGGTTTTCAGCTCTACCATATCAAAATCGCCGGTTTTACCGATCTTTGCAAAGAATCTCGGCGCGACCGGCACCCAGATCGGCTGGATCGCTTCGGCGTCCACCCTGCCCGGAATCCTGATAAGCTATCTGGCCGGGGATCTGGCCGACCGGTTCGGATATAAAAAAATCCTGATCGGTTCCCTGCTCGTTTTTGCGAGCGCGCCGTTCGTTTACTTTCTGGTAATCAATCCGATGGGGCTGGCGGCGGTGCGTTTCTACCACGGCTTTGCGACCGCGGCGTTTGACCCGGTGGCAATGGCGGCTATCGCGGCTTTCAGCCGGAACAACACCGGACAGAACCTGTCCCTCTATACCTCCGCCACGCTGATCGGCCGGGCGCTGGCGCCGACCGTGGGCGGCGCGGCGTATGAGTACGGAGGAATCCCTGCGGTATACGGAATTGCGGGCGGCGCGGGCATTCTGGCCTTGGCCTTTGCAGTCTGGTATTTCCATAAAAGCAAAAATATGCGGAGGGCGGAGGAAACGGCCAAAAGCCGGAAGGAAGAAGCCGAAAAGATTTCCTCCCTGAAAAAGCTGTGGGGCATGCTGCGCTACCGGCCCCTGCTTCTGGTCGGAGTGCTGAACGCCTGCGCGTATTTTTCCTACGGCGCGTTTGAGATGATCTTTCCCCTTTACGCGAAACAGCTCGGAATGTCCACCGGGCAGATCGGGTATGTGCTCGGCGCCCAGCTGATCGGAATGATTTTGCTGAAACCGGTGTTCGGCCGGGTGTCCGACCGCGTGGGCCGCCTGCCGCTGATGGTCGTCGGGCTGTTCGTCTGCTCGGGCACTTTTTTTCTGCTGACCTTTCTCAAAGCGGTCATGCTTGTGATCCCCCTTATTGTGGTCTACGGACTGGGATTCGCCCTGATTACCTCCGGAACCAACGCGCTGGCGGCGGACGTTGCGCAGAAGGGGCAGCTCGGCGGGTCGCTGGGCGTGATGAGCACTATGATGGACATCGGCCAGACCTTCGGCCCGCCTGCGATCGGCGCAGTGAGCGACGTGTTCAGCTACACTGCGGGAATCGCCGCGCTGGGAGGAATCCTGCTGCTCGCGGCGGCAGGATGTATTTTTGCGCTCATCAGACAGCGGAAAACGCCCCGCCCGGATTAAGCTTTCCTTGACGGTCACGGTAAGTTACGGTATCATATCATAGGAATGACCGGCGGACCGGGCCGGAACGCTTAACGGGGGGAACGGAAATATCCTATGCAACAAAACTGGAAAAAGAATACGGTTCTGTTTCTGACAAGCCAGACGGTTTCTCTGTTCGGTTCGTCTCTGGTTCAGTATGCCATCATGTGGTATATTACCCTGCAGACCAAGTCGGGCGTCATGATGATGATCTCCATCCTCTGCGGCTTTATCCCGACCTTTCTGCTTTCACCCTTTGCGGGCGTCTGGGCGGACCGCTACGATCGGAAAATCCTGATTGCCCTGTCGGACTCCATGATCGCGCTGTCGACGCTGGTCATGGCGGTTTTGTTCCTTCTGGGGCACAAGGCCATGTGGCTGCTTTTTGTCATATCGGCCGTGCGCGCGCTGGGCTCCGCGGTGCAGACGCCGTGTGTGGGCGCGTTTCTGCCGCAGCTGGTGCCGGTGGAAAAGCTTACCGCGGTCAACGGGATCAACTCGAGCATTCAGTCCGCCATCCTGCTGCTTTCCCCTATCGCCAGCGGCGCGCTGATGTCGGCGGCGCCGATTGAGACCATCTTTTTTATTGATGTGGGAACCGCCGCAATCGGTGTTTTTACGCTGCTCTTTTTCCTTCGCGTCCCTGCCCGGGCGGGCGGCGCGGCGCCGGAAAGCTCCGGCTATTTCGAAGGGCTGCGGCTGGGATTTTCCTATATCGGCACACACCCGTACCTGAAACGGTTCTTTCTGTTCTTTGCCCTTTTCACCTTTCTGGCGGCCCCGGCGGCTTTTCTGACCCCGCTGCAGGTCACGCGCAGCTTCGGAGAAGAGGTCTGGTACCTGACCGCGATCGAAATCGCCTTTTCCCTCGGGATGATGCTGGGCGGGCTCCTGATGGCCTGCTGGGGCGGCCTGAGAAACCGTGTGCACACCATGGCGCTTTCCAGCTTTCTGATCGGTGTCGGGGTGTTTCTGCTGGGCGTTGTCACCGATTTTTGGGTCTATCTGGCGCTGATGGGGCTTGTCGGATTCGTCATGCCCATTTTCAACACGCCCTCCACCGTCCTGCTTCAGGAAAAGGTGGAGCCGGATTACCTTGGCCGCGTGTTCGGCGTGCTGACCATGATTACCAGTATGAGCATGCCTTTGGGAATGCTTTTATTCGGTCCCCTGTCCGACTGGATTAAAATCGAATGGATGCTGGTTGCGACCGGGGTGCTGATTTTCGTGGAAGGACTGTTCCTGGTTTTCAGCAAAAAGCTTGTGGAGGCCGGGCAGAAGCCGGTCTGAACGGATAACAGGATAGCATTATAAGGGCGCATATCCCGTTTGGGGATATGCGCTTTTCGCTGCCCGAAACGGGTAAAAATGACTGATTTTTAAAAGGCTTAATGCGTGTGGATGAATATTATTACCAAAAAATGACAGCGTGCATTTGACAGGATTAATGATTTTGTGATATTATAGAAATCTAAGAAGCAATCTATAAAAAAATTGAAGTTGTTTCTTGTCGGATTATGGGCAGAAAAGGAGGGCATTTATGATTGAATATAAAAATGTCAGTAAGTCTTATGGAAAACAAAAAGTTGTGAAAGATTTGAATTTAAAGATACCCGACGGTGAGTTTGTCGTGCTGATCGGCCCTTCCGGCTGCGGAAAAACGACAACGCTGAAAATGCTGAACCGCCTGATCGAGATGGACTCGGGCAGCATCAGCATCGACGGAAAGAATATTATGGAGATGAATCCCGAAAAGCTGCGCAGCCGCATCGGGTACGTCATCCAGCAAATCGGGCTTTTCCCGAACATGACGGTGGAGGAAAACATCTGCGTGGTGCCGCGTCTGTTGAAGTGGGACAAGGAGAAAAGCCGCCAAAGGGCGAAAGAGCTTCTGGAACTGGTCAATATGCCGTATGAAACCTATGCTCATAAATATCCGAATGAAATGAGCGGCGGCCAGCAGCAGAGAATCGGCGTGCTTCGCGCGCTGGCGGCGGAGCCGCCCATTATCCTGATGGATGAGCCTTTCGGCGCGTTGGACCCGATTACGAGGGACTCCCTTCAGGATGAGGTCAAGTCCCTGCAGCAGCGCCTGGGAAAGACCGTCATCTTTGTTACGCACGACATGGACGAGGCGCTGAAAATGGCCGATACGGTCGTGTTTATGAGCGAGGGCCAGATTTTGCAGACGGATTCCCCCGAGGGGATTCTCCGCGCGCCCGCCAACGACACCGTGCGGGAATTTATGGGCAAGCATGTACATAATTTCTCACAGAACCAGCTGGCGTGCTCCGACCTGATGAAAACCAACGTGGCAAAGGTCACACAGGACAAAAAGACGCTGGAATGCGTCAATATCATGAGCCGCAGGGAGATCGACTCCCTTGTCGTGGTGGACCGGGAGGAACACTATATCGGCGTTTTGCTGATTGAAACTGTCAACGAGCGCGGCAAGGCGGGCGACACCATCAGGGACCTGATTACGGTGGACTTCCCGACCGTTACGCCGGACACCCCCGCGAAAACCGCTTTCGATATCATCAGCAGCCAGCGGGCGGAATACGTGATCGTGCTGACGGAGGACAAAAAAGTGGCCGGCATCATTACAAAGACCAGCATGTCAAAGGCATTGGCAAGCGTTGTTTGGGGGGATGGGCAATGAGTGATTTCTTCCGTCTTTACGGGGATAAGCTGCTCCAGGCCATCGCAACCCATCTGGTTTATGTCCTGATTTCCGTTTTTATCGGATTTGTCATCGCCCTGTTCCTGGGAATCCTGCTTTCCAGAGCCCCGAAAATATCCAAATTTGTTCTGCCGGTCCTTTCCGTGGTGCAGACGATCCCCGGCATCGTGTTTATCGGCATCCTGTTCCTGTATCTCGGAATGGTGCCCGCGACCGTGCTGGCCGCGCTTTCCATTTACGCGATTTTCCCGGTACTGAAAAACACCTACACCGGCTTGATTGGCGTTTCGGAGCAGTATAAGGAAGCGGCGAGGGGCTGCGGGATGTCTTCCCTGCAGTCGCTGCTGCGGGTGGAGCTTCCGCTGGCGCTTCCCGCCATCATCGGGGGGCTGCGGATGTCCACCGTCTATATTGTAAGCTGGGCGGTGCTGGCCTCTATGATCGGCCTGGGCGGCCTGGGCGATTTCATCTATATCGGCGTCAGCACCAACAATAACACGCTGATTATCGCGGGCGCGATTCCGGCTGCCATTCTCGCGGTGGGGCTGGGGCTTTTGATCGACTATTTCCAGAAAAAGGCCGTGCCAAAGGGATTAAGGGGGGATGTCAAGTGAGCGCGACGATGATTTTTGAACATCTTTATATTGTGCTGCTTTCGGTGCTTTTCACCGTTCTTCTCGGCCTGCCGCTCGGCGTGCTGGCCTATATGAAAAAACCGGTGCGCTCCGTGGTGCTGTGGGCCGTGGATATCCTGCAGACCATCCCGGCGCTGGCGCTGCTCGGAATCATTATGGTTTTTCTGGGCGCGGGCAAGCCGACGGTCATCATCGGCCTGGTGCTGTATTCCCTGTTGCCGGTCGTGCACAACACCTACCTCGGCCTCAGCAATATTGAGCCGGCCATCAAAGAGGCCGCCGACGGCATGGGCATGAGTCGGACTTACCGGCTGCTCCATGTGGAAATCCCCATTGCCTTCCCGGTCATCTTCACGGGAATCCGGATCGCAACCGTCACCTCCATCGGCGTAGCCGTATTTGCCACGTTCGTGGGCGGCGGCGGGCTCGGCTCCGTCATCTACCGCGGCATCCATATTCAGAACATGCAGCTGATCCTGTTTGGAACGCTGTCGCTGATGGGGATGGCCGTGCTGTTCGACGGCGTGATGGCCTATATTGAAAAACGGCTGTACCGCCACAGGACCGTAAAAGGCGATGAGCATTAAAATACGGTTCCATCCGGGAATCGTGTATTTTCGTCGACAGGAATATCAATAATATATAAAGAAAAGAGGGAGAAAGTATGAAAAAAGTGATTGCCGTTATGATGAGCCTGGTTTTGGCGCTTTCCGCCGCGGGCTGCGGCTCGGGTAAAAGCAGCGGGGACGAAATCGTCATTATGGACGGTCAGTTTTCCGAAATGAAGCTGATTCACCAGATGGTGAAAATGCTGGTGGAGCAGGACACCGACGCCAAGGTCGTCATTAAGGACGAGGTCTCCCCCGTCAACGGCTTCAACGAGCTGGTCAAGGGCAACTGCGACCTGATGAACAGCTACGACGGCACCTTGCTGACCACCTATCTGAAGCTGGACACAAAGGATATCCCCGAAGGGAAGACCCTGTACGATTTTGTCAACGAAACCGCGCTCAAGGAGAAAAAGGTCTATCTTCTGGACAAGCTCGGAATCAACAATACCTACGCGATCGCCGTTCCGCAGAAGATCGCGGACCAGTATAAGCTGGAAACCATCAGCGACCTTGTGCCGGTGGCCGACAAGCTGGTGTTCGGCGCGGAGCATGAGTTTTTCAGTGAAGAGGGCAGCATGAAATTCAACCCGTTCGTCAAATTTTACGGGCTGAATTTTAAAGAAAGCAAGCCGGTCGATCTGGGACTGAAATATTCCGCGGTGGAAAACGGGAACATCGACGTGACCGAGGTTTACGCCACCGACGGCCTGAACAAAAAGGCCCAGCTGAAAGTGCTGAAGGACGACAGAAGCTTCTTCCCGGAGTACAACGGCGCGCTGCTCGTCCGCTCGGACCTGTTCGAGCGCTTCGAGAAAACGGCCCCCAACCTCAAAGAGACCCTGAACAAGCTCGGCGGAATCTTTGACAACGAGACCATGGTCAACCTGACCTACGCAGTCGACGTGGAGGGCAAGACCGTACCGGAGGTCGCAAAACAGTTCCTGCAGGAAAAGGGGCTGCTCAAGTAATTCAGCTATCTTCTCAATCATAAAAAAGACCCGGATCAGCGCTGTACAACGCTTTTCCGGGTCTTTGTATTTTGTTTTATTCTTCCTCGTCCGGGTAAAGAAAGCTTTTCACCCGGTCCTGGCAGTTGTCCTCGCCGCAGTAATACAGCACGTCGTGCTTCTGCAGAATCGCGTAGGGGCCGGGGGACATCATCAGCGTGCTGTTGCGCTTGATGGCGATGATGGTCGCCGCCGTGTGGTGCCAGAAATTCAGCTCGGACAGGGATTTGTCGAGCAGGGGCGTTTTGTCCGTAATCTCGATTTCAAACGGAATAAACGGATTGATGGATTGGAAACGCTCCGTCCGGTCTATGATGCTGGAAATGGATTTCAGCAGAAATTTCGTCTCTTTTTTCTGCCGTTCCACGCTGCTCAAAATATCCTTTTTCAGGTCGTTCAGCGACTGGATGTCGTTGTACTGGTGAACGAATTTTACGGCGTTGTCGTACGATTTGATAATCACGCCGCTGCCCTTTGTCACGTCTACGATCTCCAGGTCGGACAGTACGCAGATGGCGCGCCGTGCGGTTTCGGAAGAAACGTTGTACTGGCTTGCAAGGTACGATCTCGCGTATATCTTTTCTCCTACGCGGTAACGGTTGTCCACGATCTTTGCCGCAATGTCGGCGGCAATCTTCTGGTAAACCGGTGCCGTTACTTTAATGGTGTCCTCCATAAACCTCACCTATCCTGTGAAAATACCTTTCTCTGTTTTTACGTTCAAAAGCACTTCCGCATAAAAACGGAGGTGCTTTTTCTTTATTTCTATCATATCACAATCGCGCGGCGCCGACAACTGGAAAAATCAAAGAGAACTGAACCGGATTCCGGCCTGACGGCGGCCCTGCTCCAGCAGCCCGATGCAGCAGCGCATACGTTCGCAGGCGCGTGCGTACGCGGCCTCGTCCCGTTCCGTAAGAATGCGGGCGAGCTCCCTCTGCTGACAGAACATGGAGGATTTGCGCTCCGTGGAAAGCAGTTCCTCCCCGCCCCCGCGGGGATAAAGCCGGATACTGTCCAGAGAGGTGGGGCCCTCCAGCGTGACGGTACCGTTTTCGCCCTGAATTTCGCTTGCCGACCGGCTGACGGAGATTTTGGAGGAGCTGAGCACGGCGCAAAAGCCGTCGTACTCCAGAATCTGGGTGCAGACCCCGTCCACCCCGCTTTCGAGCAGAGCGGCGGTGCAGGTGCTTCTTTTCGGCGCGCCAAACAGGGCGGCGCAGAGGTAAAGATTGTAAATGCCGAGGTCGGCCAGCGCGCCGCCGTCGTATTCCGGGCTGAAAACGGGCGGGTTCTTTCCTTCCTTATACGCGTCGTATTTGGAGGAATATTTCATATAGTTGAAATAGACGTAGTGAACGGGGGCGATCTTTTTGACCGCTTCCTTCAGGACGTTCAGATCGGGGTTGTAGATCGGGCGGATCGCTTCCAGCAGGTACACATGGTTTCTTTTCGCGATATCCAGCAGCTCTTCGAGCTGCGCCGAGGTCGCCACCGCCGGTTTTTCCACAATCACATGCTTTCCGGCGGAAAGGCAGAGCTTTGCCTGCGGGAAATGCAGGCTGTTTGGGGACGCGATATAGACGGCGTCCAGTCCGGGGCAGTTTGCCAGGGCTTCCAGTTCGGTAAATACGTGGGGAATCCGGTAGAGGGCCGCGTACTGAGCGCCGGTCTCCGCTTTGCGGGAATAAACCGCGTAAGGCTCGTAGCTTCCCGTTTCCACAGCGGCCTGTACGAACAGGCGGGAAATTTCCGAAGTGCCGATAATTCCTAGTTTCATAAAGCAGTTCCTTTCCTGAGTATCCGGAATGTTGTGTACAGCAATTCCCTTTTAGTTGGCAAGACAGAACACGTTTTCCCCCCGCCGAAGGCGGGGGGAAAACGCAACCTTGTTGCAGAATCAACGGGAAACGCTGTAGGCTTAGTGTAGCATGGAACCGGCGGCTTTTCAAGCGGGACCGGGCGGCGGCGGCTCTCCTGCGCGGGACGGTACGAATTTTCGGCTTCACGCCCTGGGCCGGAAGGCGCAGGGGGGCTTTTGCCGTGGGAGGAAGCGTAAAAAAACAGAGACAGGATGCTGCATCCTGTCTCTGAAAAAGGAAAGGAAAGAAAAACTCAGGCGGTTTCTGTTGTTCCGGAAATCTCTTCTTTTTCTTCGGCCGCTATTTTGTCCTTCAGCCAGTTTTTGCCTTCCATGATGCGCGCTACGATCATCGCCACGCCGGTGTCGCCGGTGGAGTTGATGGCGGTGGCGGGCGCGTCGGTAATGGTGCCGATCAAAACCATGATCGGGATGGAAACCTCGGGGAAGCCGAAGGCGGAAATAATGAAGATTTCGCCGACGTAGCCGCCCGCGGGAATCGCGCCCATCACGGTGGAGGCGACCACCGATACCAGAATGGCGGTGAACAGGATGTGCGGGTCAAGGAAGTTTACATGGAACACCGAGCACATGAACGCGATTTTCAGGATCGTAATCAGGCATGCGCCGTCCTTGTGCAGGTTCGCACCCATGGGGATGGTGATGTTCGCAACGTCGTCGGAAATATGCATCTGTTTCGCGGCGATCAGCTCCGCGGGGATGGACGCCGCGCTGGAGCAGGTACCCAGAGAGGTGAGCGTCGGGGAAATGATGGGCTTCCAGAAGCGCTTTACGCCGATCACGCCCCCGCCGATAAAGGCGAACAGCGTGTTGGACAGCGCGTAGTAGACCACGGCCGCAATCAGGTAGATCACGAGGGAGCGGGACAGCGGGCCTGCGATTTCGCCGCCGTACTGGCCGATCAGCGTTGCGAAGAACGCGCCCAGCCCGATGGGGGCGAGCAGCATGACATATCCGACCATCTTCATAATGACGGCGGAAAGCGAGTCAAAGAACTGCATGACCGGCTTGCCCTTTTCGCCGACCGCGACCACCGCCACGCCGGAGATCATGGAGAACACGATCAGCGCCATCAGGCTTTTGCGCGACCACAGGAGCGAAAAGTCGTTTACCGTGAACATGGACAGGAAGTTGTTGTTGCTGGTCAGGTCCTCGACCTTCTCGTTCATGGCGATCTGCGCGCCCTTGGCGGGGTCGAAAACACCGCAGATGACCGCCATATAGACGCTTGCGATAATTTCGGTCAGGATGAAGATCAGCATCATGACGCCGAGAATTTTACCCAGCTTTTTCAGGTTTTCCATGTTCGCAATGGAGGACACCAGGGAAACAAAGATCATCGGGACGACGCAGCAGTACAGAAGGTTCAGGAAGATGTCCGCGATCGGGGAAAGAACGGTGGCGCCGGAGCCCCAGAACGCGCCCAGAATGGAACCCGCAAGCATGCTGCCCAGAAGGATAAAGGGGAACTTGTTGTTTTTGAAGAAAGTCGCCATTTGTTTTCCTCCTCTTGTTTTTTGTGGACTTTGTTTACAGGGCTTTTATGTTTTTGACAATGTTCTCTACCGCCGCTTTCACGTACTTCGGCTCCGTCGCAAGGTTCAGCCGGATAAAGCCCTTGCACTGGGCGCCGAACCATTCGCCGTAATCCACCGCAAGACGGCATTTGTTCTGGGTGAAATCCTTTACGCCGTCCGGGTCCAGATACGCGCGCATGTCGAGCCACATCAGATAGGTGCCTTCCAGCGGGGTGATAACGATTTTGGGAGCGCCTTCCTTTAGGGCTTTGCAGACGTATTCGTAATTTTGCCTGATGACCGCCAGCGCGCCCTCCAGCCAGTCCTCTCCTTGGGTGTATGCCGCCTGCGCCGCGGTCAGGCCCATAATGTTGACTTCGGTCTGGTTGATCGTTTTCGCATAGTCGTCGTACCGGGCAAGGATTTCCGGGTTTTCAATAATAATGTGGGAATTCAGCAGCCCCGCCAGATTAAAGGTCTTGGACGGCGCGGTCACGGTAATAAGGTTGTCCGCGTATTTGCCGCCTTTTACGATTGCGGACGGAATCTGCTTTTTGTCGCCCAGAACGATGTCCTGATGGATTTCGTCGGAAACGACCAGCACGTTGCGGCGTTTGCAGATGTCCAGAACCGTGTCGAGCTCTTCCTCCGTCCAGACGCGGCCGGCCGGGTTGTGCGGGGAACACTGGATGAACAGCTTTACGTCGTTGTCAACAATGTTCTTCTCGAATTTTTCGTAATCGATCGTGTAGAGTCCGTCGGTATTCGTAAGTTCACAGGTTACCAGCTTGCGGCCGTTGTCCTTGACGGCGTTGTGGAACGGATAGTAGACGGGGGTCAGGATCATGACCGAGTCGCCGGGTTTGGTAAACGCGTTTACAAACCAGTACAGGGCGACCACCACACCGGTGGAAAAGCGCATCCATTCTTTCTTCGGGCGGTATCCGTGATGCTTCTCCTCCCAGTTGAAAAACGCCTCGTAGTATTCGTCCGGGACAAAGGAGTAGCCGAATACGCCGTGGCGCACCCTTTCGGTCATTGCCTCTACGACCGCGTCGCAGGTACGGAACTCCATGTCCGCCACCCACATGGAAATCAAATCCGGGTCGCCGAACCTCAACTGTAAAGCGTCCCATTTCAGGGAGCTGGTCCCCATCCTGTCTACCGCGTACTTTGCGCAAAACTGTTCTGCATTCATTTGATCACCTTTCTCTTCTTGCTTCGTTTATTGTTTAGTCATTAAACTATTTTCTGCTAAAAATATAGCACTATGCTAAGAATATGTCAATTAAATAATGTTAAATATTAAATATTTGTATATTGTGTAGAAATGAAGCCCGATATTTCGACAATATTACAGAATTTTGGTTTAGTCATTAAACATGAAAAAGGGCAGAAAAAAACCGGCGTGAAGCCGGTATCAAAGTCGGGTCCGCGCCCGGCGTGCCCGGAGGGAGAGAGGGACCCCCTCCGGCCGGGCTATGTTAAACTCCCCACCAAGTGGCGGCCCCTTCCAAGATGGGGCCGAGTTGTATTCTTTCAGTTGGGTTGAGCTGACTTCCCCAGTCAGGCTGCGCCTGCCGGCCCCCTCGGGGAGGGGGCCGAATCCCCTGCCTCCCTCCGTGAGGGAGGTGGCGCGCCCGGCGCGACAGAAGGAGTTCCTTCGCAAACGTATCACCGTAATTTAACAGATAACTGTCTGAGAGCGTCGCCGTAGGCGCGTGCCGACCAAATGGTCCGCGACGGAGGGAGTCTCCGCCTGTTACATTAGAGCATCGTAGCAAATGGGAGTTGATCGTTAGCTTTGCCCTCAGGCCGGGCGGGCCCCTACTTTCGCGTTTGTCCGAAAGTAGGCAAAGGACGCGCAGGGGGATTTTTAATTCCCGGCGGGAGTGCTCCATAAAA
The DNA here is from genome assembly GCF_052442865.1 of Caproiciproducens puteiluti. Classification (NCBI taxonomy): domain Bacteria; kingdom Bacillati; phylum Bacillota; class Clostridia; order Eubacteriales; family Acutalibacteraceae; genus Caproiciproducens; species Caproiciproducens puteiluti. The sequence continues at coordinate 92,658 of NZ_CP194790.1, forward strand.
TCCCCCTGCACCCCCGGGTATCCCCAAAGTGTCTTTATGAAATACGAAACCTATATGGTTTTCATTGACGAAAGGATATGGAAGCTGGGGTGAAACTCCCTCAGTCAGGCTGCGCCTGCCAGCTCCCTCAAAGAGGGAGCCTAAAGAGGTCGAACCCCCAGCCTCCCTCCATGAGGGAGGTGGTGCGCCCGGCGCGACGGAAGGAGTCTCCGCCTGCTTCATTAGTGCATCGCCGCAATTCAACAGATAGCTGCCTGAGAGCATCGCCGTAGGCGCTTCCCCGACCGGCAGGTCCGCGCAGGGGGATTTTTAATTCCCGGCGGGAGTGCTCCATAAAATCCCCCTGCACCCCCGGGTATCCCCAAAGTGTCTTTATAAAATACGAAACCTGCATGGTTTTCATTGACGAAAGGATACGGAAGCTGGGATGAACGTAACCCGGCGGGAAGCCGGTATGCCGGTATATTGTAATTTTATTCGTTTTATGTCATAATACATATATATTTAGAAACGGGGGCTCTTACATGGCGACTAAGGACCAGCGCGAGGATTTGGACCGGCTGTACCGCGAGCTGAACGCGCGCGCCGATAAGCTGTATAAATTTGTTCTGCTTTACAGCGATTACATACATGCCCAAAGGGATTACGGCACCGGGCAGAAAATAGGCATGATCGATGTACACACCCTTACCTATATTGAGGAAAACCCCGGCACCACCATCACGGAGCTTGCGAAGGACTGGAACAAAACCAAGGGCGCGATTTCCCAGACCGTGAAAAGGCTGGTGGAAAGCGGGCTGGTAACGCGGAAAATGAAGGAGAACAACTCCAAAACCGTCCTGCTTTACGCTACGGAGGAAGGTACGCGGCTTTCCATCGCGCACAAAATGTACGATCTGGCGGATATTGCCCAGACCACGGAAGAACTGATGATGAAATGCACACCCGAGGAAATCGATACCTTTTATAAGGTGATCGACGTATATATCGGCCTGTTAAAGCAGGACGAAAAATAAATCCCTTCTTGTACGGGGCCGGGCCGGGTGCTATAATGCAGGTGTAATGAACCGGCGGAAAAGCCGGACGACGGGAGTGGTTGCAGTGACGGTGATCGGCAGGTATTTTACCCAGCTGGATTTGGCGATGGAGAACGAAGCGGCATTTTCCGGGCTGGAAGGGCTGTTTTCGGAAAACGCTTCCCTGCGGCTGAAAGGGTACGACGAAATACGCGGGCGCGGAAAAATCAGGGAGTTTTTTCAGGCTCTCCTGGGCAGAAACAGGGAAATGAAGCATGTCTGGGAAATCCTGCCCGAACAGGGCGGGTTCCGGGTGCCGTGGGCTGCGGCCTGCGTCAGCAGGACCGGCGGCGTTTTCACCATGGAAGGGACGGACCACATTGTGCTGGACGCCGACGGGAAAATCCAAAGCCTTTTCCTCGGAATCGGCACGGAGGCTTAGAAGAGGGCGGCCGGGGGACACTTTCCCGCCGCCCTTTCGCCGCCGCAGGGCACAAAAAAACGCCGTACACGGATACGAAATCCATATACAACGTCATCAAGCGTCCGCGGGTACAAAATCCCCTCTGTACAAAAGAGTAAAGAGGCGGTATAATAATATCCGCAGCGTGCCGATTCTTCGGTTGTGTATGGAGGTGTACTCTCCGTATGCAGGGGGCGGGGTGTTCCAGCACTCCGTTCCTGCGCTGCACTTTTATTTGTGCCTTGCAACTGAATTATAGCGCGTTTTCTTTGCCAGTGCAATAGAATTTGCTAAATTATATCATTTTATGGAAAATAAAAGGGGCGGGAAAGAATTCCCGCCCCTTTTTCAGGCGTCTGCGGTGATGTTTTATATGAGTCGGGTGACTTCCTCAAAGAGAGAGCCAAATTCTGCTTTTTCGTACCCCCGTCAATGAAAACCACAGCGGTATCCCATCTCCTAAAGACACCTTGGGGATACCTGAGGGTGCAGGGGGATTTTATGGAACCCTCCCGCCGTTACTTAGAACGACGGAATTTAGCGACCCATTCATCTTTTTGCTTGCAGTCGAGTCCGCCGTAGGCGCTTCCCGACCGGCAGGTCCCCGCCCGGCCTGAGGGCAAAGCTAACGATCAACTCCTACTTGCGGCGATGCACTAATGAAGCAGGCGGAGACTCCCGCCCGGCCTGAGGGCAAAGCTAACGATCAACTCCTACTTGCGGCGATGCACTAATGAAGCAGGCGGAGACTCCCGCCCGGCCTGAGGGCAAAGCTAACGATCAACTCCTACTTGCGGCGATGCACTAATGAAGCAGGCGGAGACTCCCGCCCGGCCTGAGGGCAAAGCTAACGATCAACTCCTACTTGCGGCGATGCACTAATGAAGCAGGCGGAGACTCCCGCCCGGCCTGAGGGCAAAGCTAACGATCAACTCCTGCTTGCGGCGATGCTCTCATGAAAGCAGGGGGTGACTCCCTCAGTCAGGCTGCGCCTGCCAGCTCCCTCAAAGAGGGAGCCAAAACCTTTATATATTAAGGATTCCTTTTTAATAACTGCTGTATGACCGACAGAACGGCTACAATGATTATCATGATTATGGATTGCTTTAAACTGACGGATAAATCATTGCTTGCTTTCATCAATAAACGGATGATTTCTTGGGATATGAGGAAAAAAATTAAATACAATTCATTTTTGCCGATGTTTTTTAGGATTGCCTTCAAAATATCACCTCAAACCCGTTCCGATATCCATTAAATTAATTCCTGTATATTTAACTATATCATACATAATTAATATATGCAATTTACCAGATGGGTTTTGGGGCGGCTCAAACTTCCCGCCGCTTTTGATACGGCGTACGGTCAGAAGCCGACCAGAAACCCGCCGTTCTCCGTGTAATAGCTGGTCAGCCCCCGTGTCTGCAAAATCGTGATTTTCGTGGTCAGGCAGACGTGCGCGATCAGCTCTTTCAGGCGCTGCGCGCCCTTGGGATTGTTGCAGTGGCTGATGACGACGGGCTTGCCCGCCATGTCTTTCAGCTTGTTCATGGTTTCCACGATCTGCATGATCGCGCGTTCCTCGCCGCGCGGCTTGTGCAGCACCTTGATCTCGCCCTCCGGCGTGTTGGAGGCCACCGCGCGGATGCCGAGCGAGTTGGCCAGGATCCCCGCCACGCGGGACATGCGCCCCGATTTGATCAGGTTGTCGTAGGAACCGAGCGCGAACAGCAGAAACAGGCTGCGGGAGTACGCTTCCGCCTGTTTGACGACTTCGTCGAAGTCCAGCCCGGAGGAAATCAGCTCCGCCGCTTTTCTCAGAATCAGCACCAGCCCCCCGGCGGTGGAATGGGAATCGATCACGTGGATTTTCTTCCAGGGGAATTCCTCCAGAACCATGTCCCTTGCGACAAGGGCGCTGTTGTAGGTGCCGCTCAGCGCACTGGTCATCGTCACCGCCATGGTGCAGTCGCTTTTCCGGAATTCGATTGCCCACTCTTCCGGCGACGGGCACGCCGACGAGGACGGCCCCTTGTAATTTTTCATCTGGGCCAGCATGATGTTTACATTCAGCGAATCATCGTCGGTGTACTCGGTGCCGCCCACGATGAGCTTCAGGGGTACGGTCGCAAAGTGCAGGCCGTAATCCTGGAATGCGTTTTGAGGTAAGTCGCAGGAGCTGTCTGAAAGAATACTCCAGGTCATAAAAGCACTCCTATAATTTCAAATTATCATATAGTTTTCAAAACCATATATTTTAGTCTATAATATCATAATGTATAGCACACATTAATTCTAAGTGAGAAAATTAAATAATTTCTCCCGCTCGCGAAAAAACGCGGCCGCCGGGGGCAAAATCGCGCGGAGTTGCAAAATCTCTTCAATAAGATTATAATATCTGTCAAACCTACAAATATTATAACCGGAGTTGAGTTCTATGTATGATGAAATTGCGGCGCAGGCGAAAAAAGCCGTCTGCGAATTGATAAAAGCCGCGGATCTGACCGCGGGAAATATCCTGGTCGTGGGCTGTTCCTCCAGCGAAATCGGCGGGCACGATATCGGCTCGTCCTCCAGCGTGGAAATCGCCAACGCGGTGTTTCACGCCGTTTACCCCGTTTTGAAGGAAAAGGGGATTTATCTGGCCGCTCAGTGCTGCGAGCATCTGAACCGCGCGATTATTATTGAAAAAGAGGCGGCGGTCAGGGACCGGCTGGAAATCGTCAACGCCGTTCCGCGCCCGAAGGCCGGCGGTTCCTTTGCCACGGCGGCTTACTCGAACTTTGAGCATCCGGCGGCGGTGGAGGAAGTCACCGCTCAGGCGGGAATCGATATCGGCGGCACGCTGATCGGCATGCACCTTGCCAGAGTGGCGGTGCCGGTGCGCCTTTCCGTGCGCAAAATCGGCGAAGCCAACGTGACCAGCGCGCGCACCCGGCCGAAATTTATCGGCGGCGAACGCGCGAATTACGACGAAAGCCTGAAATAAGGAAAGTATTTCCTCACGTAAAAACAGCGCCTCCCGTAAAAACTACAGTAAATGATTTATTTACTGAGGTTTGGGGAGGCGTTTTGCTTTGGGGACCTTTTATGAGAACGATCCGGATTTACGGGGATATTTTGAAAATCTGCCCATCGACGTGAAAAACAGGATTCTGGAATCGGGCGTGGAGATTTCCACGCTGGGCGAGCTGATGCAGGCCGCCGAGCATATTCGGGAAACAAATGGATAATCCTGTAAATTCTGCGAAAACTATTCCCGGAGGTGAGTCCGATGAAAGACAAGTACAGCGGTTTATACGAGCTGATCGAAGAGGACAGCGAAGCCGGTGAATACTTTGACAACCTGCCCGAATACGTGCAGGAATCCATCAGCGCGCGGGAGGAGAACATCAATTCCTTCGCAAGCCTTCGCGATTACGCTGAGAATCTGATGCGGGACGATGAATGACAGCGGCGGGGCGTTTTGCCCCGCCCTTTTCCTTTTTGTTCCGTTTGACAACCGTGCTTTTCTATGCTACACTAGTAAAAATATATTTTTACACGCAGAGATGGAGAAAGTAACCCCTCCGAAGGCATACAGAGAAGCTTTTGCGGCTTTGCCGCGCTGAAAGAAAGCGGGCGGGAGGCCGGGCGAAAATGGCTCCTGAGCGGCGCACCGAGACCGGATTTCCGGTTTAGGCTGCGACGGGATTTCCCGTTACAGAAAGCGGGTATAGACGGTGTCCTGCACTGTAATATCCTGAGAGGCCCGTTTCGCAAGGGACGGGTGAATTTGAAGTGGTAACACGGGATTTGGAATCTCGTCTTCATCGGGCACGGCGCCTGTGGAGACGGGTTTTTTTTATTTTCCGGGGCACTGAAAGGAACAAAGCCATGAAAATCAGCGAAATTCTGAACAGCGGCAGGGTCACGGTTTCCTGCGAGCTGTTCCCACCGAAAAAAGACGACGATATTGCCCGGGTGAACGAGGTTGTGCGCGACATTTCCGCGCTCAGGCCCGATTTCATGAGCGTTACCTACGGCGCGGGCGGCGGCACGTCCCAGAATACGACCCGCATCGCGTCGGAAATCCAGAACTGCGGCGTGACCGCGCTGGCTCACCTGACCTGTGTTTCCTCCACCAAGGAGGAGGTCGGGCAAATATTATCCGGGTTAAAAGAACATCATATTGAAAATATTCTGGCCCTGCGCGGCGATATCCCCCACAATTCCGATTTCCCGTCCCCCGGCCAGTACCGCTACGCCGGCGAGCTGGTCAGGCAGATCAGGGAATACGGCGGGTTCTGCATCGGCGCGGCCTGCTACCCCGAGGGGCACGTCGAGTGCGCCCGCCGGGAGGACGACATCGGCTACCTGAAGGAAAAGGTGGACAGCGGCTGCGACTTTCTGACTACACAGATGTTTTTTGACAACAATATTCTCTACCAGTTCCTGTACCGGATTCTGGCGAAGGGGATTCATATCCCGGTGGTGGCGGGCATCATGCCGGTGACCAACAGCGGCCAGATCAGGCGGATCTGCGCGCTTTCCGGCACGGAGCTGCCGCCGCGCTTCAAGGCGATCGTGGATAAATTCGCCGACAAGCCCGCCGCCATGAAACAGGCGGGCATCGCCTACGCGACGGAGCAGATCATCGACCTGATTTCCAACGGCGTCAGCGCGATTCATATTTATACGATGAACAAGCCGGATATCGCGGCAAAAATCATGGATAATTTATCGGAGATCATCAGGGAATGAAAGAGACGGAAGAAGTGCTGCGCTACCTTGGCTACCGCGGCAAGCCCGCGGATGAGCGCACCCTGCTTACAATAGAATCCTGCCTGAACGAGCTGCGGGCCGGGGTCACTCCCCGCAGCCTCAGCCTGCTTCTGCCGGTGGAGTTCGACGGGGACGCGGTGCTGCTCGGCAACCTGAGGGTGGAAAGCAGGGATTTGAGGAATCATCTTTCCGGCTGTGGGGAAGCGTACCTGTTCGCGGCCACGCTCGGCACAAAAGCGGATTTCCTTTTGGAGCGCGCCTCCAAAATCGACATGAGCCGCGCCGTGGTGCTGCAGGCCTGCGCCGCCGCGCTGACAGAGAGCGTCTGCGACGAAGCGGAACAGGAGCTTTCCGCCGAGGCGGCAAAGCGCGGGCTGTTTCTGCGGCCCCGGTACAGCCCCGGTTACGGGGACTTCTCCATCCTGCATCAGCGCGATCTTCTGGGGATTTTACAGGCGCAGAAAAAAATCGGCCTTGCCATGACGCAGGACAGTATGCTGGTGCCGACAAAATCCGTTACCGCGGTCATTGGCCTGACCGCAGAGCAGACGACCTGCCACATTGCGAAATGCATGGGCTGCAAGTCTTTGAATTGTCCGTTCAGAAAGGACTGATATCATGGGAATACTGGAAGACTTGGGGAAACGTATCGTCTTTTTTGACGGCGGCATGGGCACCCTTTTACAGGAAAACGGCCTCGGCCCCGGCGAGCTGCCGGAGCTGTGGAACCTGACCCGCCCCGAACTGATAAAAGAAATTCACAGCAGATACCGCGCGGCGGGCGCGGATATCCTGACGACCAATACCTTCGGCGCGAACCCGATCAAGCTGCACGGCTGCGGCCGTACTACGGAGGAAATCGTGGCCGCCGCGGTGGGCCTTGCCAGAGAAGCCGCCCCCGGCGCGCTGGTCGCCATGGACATCGGCCCGACCGGAAAGCTGCTCAGGCCGCTCGGCGACCTTGATTTTGAGGACGCTGTTTCCGCCTTTTCCCGGGCCGCCGCCGCGGGGGAAAAAGCCGGGGCCGACCTGATCCTGATCGAGACCATGAGCGATACCTACGAGTGCAAGGCCGCCGTGCTCGCCGCGAAGGAAAGCACCCGCTTGCCCGTGTTCGTCACGATGGTCGTGGATGAGCAGGGCAAGCTGCTGACCGGCGGCGACATCCCGGCTGCGGTCGCGCTGCTGGAGGGTCTCGGCGTGGACGCCGTGGGGCTCAACTGCGGGTTCGGCCCCGAGCAGATGAAAAAATTCCTTCCGCAGATGACGGGGGCGTGTTCCTTGCCCGTGATCGTGAACCCCAACGCCGGGCTGCCCCGCACCGAAGGGGACAAAACCGTGTTCGACGTAAATCCGGAGGAATTCGCCGCCGTGATGGAGGAAATCGCGAAGGAAGGCGCCTGGATTCTGGGCGGCTGCTGCGGCACGACCCCGGAGCATATCGCGGCGGTCGTGCGGCGGTGCAAAGACCTTTCCCCGCGCCCCATTGTCCCGAAAAACCGCACGGTGGTTTCCTCATTCGCCCGGGCGGTCGTGTTCGGCAAAAAGCCGGTTCTGATCGGCGAGCGCATCAATCCCACGGGCAAATCCCGGCTGAAACAGGCGCTGCGCGACAACGACATGGATTACCTGCTGCGGGAGGCGATCACCCAGCAGGAAAACGGCGCGCATATTCTCGACGTAAACGTCGGCCTGCCGGAGATCGACGAGCCTGCGCTCCTTCGCCGCGCGGTCATGGAAATTCAGGGGATTTCCGACCTTCCGCTTCAGCTCGACACCTCCGACCCGAAGGCGATGGCGGGGGCCATGCGCATTTACAACGGCAAGCCGCTGATCAATTCGGTCAACGGGAAGGCCGAATCGATGGAGGCGATCTTCCCGCTCGTGAAAAAGTACGGCGGCGCGGTGATTGCGCTGACGCTGGACGAAAACGGGATTCCGACCACGGCGCAGGGCCGGTTTGAAATTGCGGAAAAAATCGTGAAAATAGCCCGGGAATACGGGATTGACAAAAAAGACTTGGTTTTCGACACGCTGGCCATGACCATCAGCGCCGGACAGGAAAACGCCGCCATTACGCTGGAAGCCCTGCGGCTGATCCGCGACCGGCTGGGCATCCACACCTCGCTCGGCGTTTCCAATATTTCGTTCGGTTTGCCCCAGCGGGAACACATCAACGCCGCGTTTTTCACGATGGCGCTGCAGAACGGGCTGGGGGCCGCGATCGTCAACCCCAATTCCGCCGCGATGATGGACGCGTACCATGCGTACTGCGCGCTCAGCGGCAGCGACGAGAAGTGCATGGACTATATCGCCCGCTATTCGGCGCAGAAAACGGAAACCGCGCCGCCGCCCGCCGCGGGGGAAATCTCTTTGCTGGACGCGGTGGTGCGCGGCTTGAAGGAAAGCGCGCACGCGGCGGCGCTCCGGCTGGTGGAAACGGAGGAACCGCTCGCCATCATCAATACCCAGATGATTCCCGCGCTTGACCGGGTGGGAAAGGATTTCGAGCAGGGCGTGCTGTTCTTGCCCCAGCTTCTGATGAGCGCGGAGGCCGCCAAGTCGGCGTTTGAGGTCATCCGGGGGAAAATGACCGTCAACGGGGAGCAGACGAAGAAGGAAAAAATCATCCTCGCGACCGTCAAGGGCGATATCCACGATATCGGCAAAAATATCGTCAAGGTCCTGCTGGAAAATTACAGCTACGACGTGATCGACCTCGGCAAGGACGTCCCCCCCGAAACGGTGGTGGACGCGGCGGAGGAGGGCAGCGTGAAGCTGGTCGGGCTCAGCGCGCTGATGACGACCACCGTTTCCAATATGGCGGAGACCATCCGCCAGCTGCACGAAAGGGTGCCGGACTGCCGGGTGATGGTCGGCGGCGCGGTGCTCACGCCCGAATACGCGCAGTCGATTCACGCGGACGCCTATTCCAGGGACGCGATGGGTTCGGTGCATTACGCGCAGAAGCTGTTCGGCGGGGAGTGACCCGCCGTTTCGATACCAAAAGGCTGCCGGAGGGAAATCCCCCGGCAGCCTTTTGGTATCTCGGTCAGAATGGATAGACTCCCCCAGTCAGACTCTGCTCTTGAATAACCCTGCCCTTTTCTAATCGCCGGCTTTGCCCTCAGGCCGGGCGGGCCCCTACTTTCGGTTCTTGTACGAAAGTAGGCAAAGTACGCGCAGGGGGATTTTGAATTCCCGGCGGGAGAGCTCCATAAAATCCCCCTGCACCCCCAAGTATCCCCAAAGTGCCTTTAGGAGATACGATACCGCTATGGTTTTCATTGACGGGGGATACGGAAGTTGGGGAGAACTCCCTCAGTCAGGTTGCGCCTGCCAGCTCCCTCAAAGAGGGAGCCTAAAAAGGTCGAACCCCTGCCTCCCTCTGTGAGGGAGGTGTCGCGCCCGGCGCGACGAAGGGAGTCTTGGAGCATCAGACTTCGGTTTAACGTAAGCCGATTGGAGGTATCGCCGTAGGCGCATCCCGACCGGCAGGTCCGCTTCCTGACCGGCAGGTCCGTCTGCCGACCGCATGGTCTCAGTTATCCCCGAAAATCTCTTTTTTCAGGCGCTTTCCGGTCGGCGTGGCGGCAAGCCCGCCCTCGGAGGTCTCCTTCAGGCTGCGGGGCATCGCGTCGCCGATCCGCTTCATCGCGACGATGACCTCGTCGGCGGGAATCGCGCTCTGGATTCCGGCCAGCGCCAGCTCCGCGCCCACAAACGCGTTCGCCACGCCCATGGCGTTGCGCTTGATGCACGGAATTTCCACCAGCCCCGCCACCGGGTCGCACACAAGGCCCAGAATATTTTTCAGCGCGATGGCACAGGCGTGCTCCGCCATCTGCGGGGTTCCGCCCGTCAGCTCCGTCAGCGCCGCCGCTGCCATGGCGGAGGCCGCGCCGCATTCCGCCTGACAGCCGCCCTGCGCGCCGGCAATGCTCGCATTGTTGGCGATCACCATGCCGAACGCGGAGGCGGTGAACAGCGCCATCACCACGTCGCGCTCCGGAAGCTCCCGGTCCTCCATCACCGTCAGCAGCGCCGCGGGGATAATCCCACAGGAACCGGCGGTCGGCGCGGCGACGATCTTGCCCATACAGGCGTTGCTTTCCGAAACCGCAAGCGCTCGCACCAGCGCGTTGCCGAACACCTTGCCGCAAAGGGTGCGGCCTTTGTCCACCGCCTGTTTCATTTTGTACGCGCCGCCGCCCGAAAGCCCGCTCACCGAGCGCATGTCCGGGTCAATGCCGTCCTCGACGGACTGCTGCATCACGCGGAAGCTTTCCAGCATCGTCCGGTATATTTCCGGCTCCGGCTTTTCCAGCTCGCGCGCCTGGTCCTCCAGGACGATCTCCGATATTTTTTTATTTTCGCGCTCGGCCGCGCCCACAAGGTCTTCCACCGAATAATAAATTCCCATCTTCCATCAGGCCTTTCCGATTCTTGGTTTCTCGGCCGCGTCAGTCCGGCCGCAGCATGGTCGAGCGGAGGACGTTCGGCAGTTTTTCGATTCCGGCATTGCTTTCCCGGCTGAATTCGCCGTCGACCTCAATGGTCATCAGCGCCGTTTCACCCTTGTGCCCGCGGGTCAGCTTGAAGTTGCCGATGTTGACCCCCTGCGAGGCAATGTAGTTCGTCACATGCGCGATCACCCCGGGCACGTCCCGGTGCAGGATCAGGAGCGTGGTCTGCTGCCCGGTGACGTCCACCTTCATCCCGTTGATTTCGCTGATGACGATGTTTCCGCCGCCCACGGAAGCGCCCTGCAGGGTCGCGGTATGCCCCTGCTCATCCGTCAGGGTAATCACCGCCGTGTTGGGGTGAGCCCCCTCGATTTCACCCTTTTCAAAGACAACGGAAAGGTTCCGTTCCTTCGCGAGCGCAAGGCTTTCACGGATGCGGGCGTCGCTCGGGGACATGCCCATGATCCCGGCGACAAGGGCCTTGTCCGTTCCGTGCCCGCGGTATGTTTTCGCAAAGGAGCCGTGCAGCAGAATGTGCGCGCTCACGGGCTTTCCGTCCAGCAGCGCGCCGGCGATCCGCCCGATTCTTACGGCGCCCGCCGTGTGGGAGCTTGACGGGCCGATCATTACCGGCCCGATGATATCAAAAACGTTCATAAGAAGCCTCCGCCGCCACATTTTGAAGGGAATGATTCCAATTTACGCTGCTATTATAGCATAATGCGCAGGGGTTGGAAACGGTCTTTTTCCGATAAAGCCCCTGCGGGCTTCCTTTTCTTTTTTGGTGGATTGTATATTATCATGCCCGGAACACAAGATAATATTTGTAAAAAAATTCCAATATTTATTTTGAACTTCAAAACTTTCTTGACAAAACGATTCTTTTTTGATATAATTAACAAATATTTTGAACTTCAAAATAAATGGCGAAAGGAGGGAACTGCATTGAATAACGAATACTCCCAGATCAATAATTTTCTTGTAAAAGTGTTTAACGAGGTACTGAGAACGGAAGAAGCCAGCCTGAAAACCAAGGAATCCCACAACCTTTCCATGCGGGAAATGCATGTGATCGAAGCGGTGTGCGACGGCACGCAGGCGGGCAAAAACACGGCTTCGGATATCGCGTGCTCCCAGGGAATCACCGCGGGCACGCTGACGACGACCATCAACACGCTGGTGAAAAAGGGCTTTGTCCAGCGGCAGTAGGACCAGCGCGACAAAAGAGTCGTCCGTATCCTCCCGACCGAAAAAGGAAAAAGCGTAAATGAAGTTCATTCCTCTTTTCACCACAAAATGGTTTCCGCGATCATGTCCGCCATGACGGAGGATGAACTGGCCATGTTTGTAAAGGGACTGGCCGCGGTGAAAAACTTTTTTGAAAGCAACAAAAAATAGTGGAGGACTTCTATGGCTATTAAGATTATAACGGACAGCACGTCGGACATTGCCCTTGACCGACAGGCCGAGCTCGGGATCGAAATCGTTTCCCTGAGCGTACATTTCGGCGACAAGGAATATGTGGACGGCGTGGACATTACCAAACCGCAGTTTTTTCAGATGCTCCACGACAGCGCGGAGCTTCCCACTACGGCGCAGGTCAACCCCGAACGGTTTGAAAAATTATTTGAAAAATACAGGAATAGCGGCGACGAGGTAATCGGTATTTTCATTTCCGGCAAGCTCAGCGGGACCTATCAGTCCGCGGTAATTGCCAAACAGGCGCTGGGAGCGGAAAACATCCATCTGATCGATTCGCTGACCGTCAGCTTCGGGCTGGCGCTTCTGGTTTATGAGATGATCAAGCTGAGGGACGCCGGAAAAACCGCGGCGGAAATCTGTTCCGCAGTGGAAGAACTGAAAAGGAAGCAGAAGTTTTACGCCATTATCGATACGCTGAAATATCTGAAAATGGGCGGCAGGCTATCGGCCTCCTCCGCTTTCCTCGGTTCCATGCTCCACATCAAGCCGATCGTCTCGATCGAAAACGGCGAAATCAAGGCGTTTGACAAAAAGAAAGGGCACAAGGCGGCCTCTCTGCGCATTGCGGAGATGATGGAGAAGGAAAAGCCGGACCCCGCTCACCGCATCTTTTTCGGCGACACCGATTCCCCGCAGTTTTTGAACCTTCTGAAGGACGCGGCGGGGTCCGTGGCGGACATTTCGGACAGCGAGATTATCGCCCTCGGGTCGGTCGTCGGCACCCACGGCGGGCCGGGCTGCGTGGGCGTATCCTATATTGCGCAGGGGGATTCCTGACGCGGAACACGGAGGAAAGAATGAGCTTTACGATTATCGGTACGGGAAGCGCGTTTCCGGCGTGCACAAAGACCAACGAGGAACTGTCGCTTCTGATTGATACTTCGGATGAATGGATCTCCACGCGCACAGGGATCAAAAGCAGGCACATTACCACTTCGGAAACCCTGTGCGATTATGCCGCCGAAGCGGCGGCGCGCGCGCTGAAAGACGCTTCCACGGCGCCGGAGGAGCTGGACTTGATCATCTGCTCCACCGCGCGGGGCGATCATATTACACCGTCTCTTGCATGCGAAATCCAGCAAAGGCTGGGTGCGGTCTGTCCGGCGTTCGACCTGAACGCGGCCTGTACCGGCTTTGTCTACGCGCTGGATGTCGCTTTTTCTTATTTTTCGGCAAACAGGGCGAAAAAAATCCTGATTGTGTCGGCGGAGGCCATGTCCAGGCTGCTGGACTGGCAGGACCGCTCCACCTGCGTGCTTTTCGGCGACGGGGCCGGCGCGGCGGTGCTGGCACCGGGGGACAGCCTGCTTTCCGTCAAAATCGGGGCGAAGGGCGACGCCGCCCCGCTCTACGCGGAAAACACACAGGGCAACTGTCCGTATTCTCAGGTGAAACAGGTGGACCCTTACCTGAAAATGAACGGCAAGGATGTCTATAAATTCGCCGTGGCCGCCATGTGCGGCGACCTTGTACAGGTCATCCGCGAAGCGGGGCTGACGGAAGCGGACGTGGACTTTGTCCTGCCCCATCAGGCAAACCTGCGGATTATCGACGCGGCGATCGGCAAGCTTTCCATTGCGCCGGAAAAATACCGGCACAATATTGAACGGTTCGGCAACACCTCCTCGGCGAGCATCCCCATCCTGCTGGATGAGCTCAACCGCGCAGGGGAGCTGCACGCCGGAAATATCCTGGCACTGACCGCCTTTGGCGGCGGCATGACCACCGGGGCCTGCATCCTCCGCTGGGGGCGAACAGACGGTTCCGACCAAAAAGACAAGGAGGACTGCAGATGATCAAGACACCATTGTGTGAACTGCTCGGGATCGAATATCCCATTCTACAGGGAGGAATGGCCTGGATCGCGGACGCTTCCCTTGCCGCCGCGGTTTCCAACGGCGGCGGGCTGGGCCTGATTTCCGCCATGAACGCGAACGCGGAATGGGTGAAAGGCGAAATCCGTAAGGCGAAAACGCTGACGGACAAACCGTTCGGCGTCAATATCATGCTGATGAGCCCTTATGCACAGGAGGTTGCCCAACTTGTTATCGACGAGGGGGTGCCGGTGGTAACGACCGGCGCGGGAAACCCCTCGCAGTATATGGCTGCGTGGCTGGAAGCGGGCGTCAAGGTGCTGCCCGTAGTGGCTTCCACCGGCATCGCGAAGCGCGTCGCCCGTTGCGGCGCGGTCGCCGTCATTGCCGAGGGCTGCGAATCGGGCGGCCACATCGGCGAGCTGACCACTATGACGCTGGTGCCGCAGGTGTGCGACGCGGTGGATATCCCCGTGGTCGCGGCGGGCGGTATTGCGGACGGCCGGGGAATCGCGGCGGCGTTCCTGCTCGGCGCGGCCGGCGTGCAGGTCGGCACCCGTTTTTTGGTGGCGAACGAATGCGGGGTCCATCAGAATTATAAGAATAAGATCCTTCACGCGAAGGATATCGATACCCTGACGACCGGCAAGCGTACCGGGCATCCGGTGCGGGCGCTGAAAACCGCCTTCACCCGTGAATTTGCCAAAAAAGAATACGACGCCGACGTTTCCTCAGAGGACCTGGAGGCGTTCGGCTCCGGCGCGCTGCGCCGCGCCGCCGTGGAGGGCGACGAGAAAAACGGATGCTTTATGGCGGGCCAGATCGCGGCCATTGTCGACAAGGAGCAGCCCGCGGCGGAGATCATCCGGGAAATGTTCGGGGAAGCGGAAACTGTGTTGGGTGGTGCCGGCAGATGGGTAAAATAGCGTTTGTCTTTTCGGGGCAGGGAACTCAGTACAGCGGCATGGGCAAAGACCTTTGCGAAAACAGCCCCGCCGCGAAAGAGGTGTTCGACCGCGCCGACGAGCTGCGGCCCGGAACCTCCGCACAGTGCTTCGGCGGTACGCAGGAGGAGCTGAACCAGACCATCAACACGCAGCCCTGCGTGTTCTGCGTGGACCTGGCGGCGGCACAGTGCCTGAAAGCCGAAGGGGTCACCCCCGACGCGGTCGCGGGTTTTTCGCTGGGCGAGGTCGCGGCGCTGACCTTTGCCGGGGCGTTCGGCCCGGACGAGGGAATCCGGCTGGTGTGCCGGAGGGCGGCGTTTATGCAGGATGCCGCGGAAAAGAATCCGAGCGGCATGGCCGCGGTGCTGAAGCTTCCGGCGGAAATCGTGAGGGAGCTTTGCGGCAGATATGAAAACGCTTATCCTGTCAATTACAACTGCAAGGGGCAGACCGTCGCCGCGGTTTCCAAAAGCGCGATGGACGCTTTCTGCGCGGATGTGCAGAAAGCGGGCGGCAGAGCCGTCCCTCTGGCGGTCAGCGGCGGGTTCCACTCCCCGTTTATGGACGAGTCGGCAAAAAAGCTGCTCCTGGAGCTGGAAACGGTGGAGATGAAAACGCCCTCCCTGCCGGTTTATTCCAACGTGGACGCGAAGCCCTACGGGGAAAACGGGAAAGTCACGCTGTCGGAGCAGATCAACCACCCCGTTTACTGGCAGAAGTCCGTGGAAAACATGATTGCGGACGGAATCGATACCTTTGTGGAAGTCGGCCCCGGGAAAACCCTGTGCGGCCTGATCAAAAAAATCTCTTCGCAGGTGCGTATCCTCAATGTGGAAAACTTTGCGGACGCGCGGGCCGCCGCGGAAGAGTTAAGGAGGACCTCATGCTGAAAGGAAAAACGGCCGTCGTAACCGGCGGTTCCAGAGGAATCGGCAAAGCCATCGCGCTGAGGCTGGCGCAGGAAGGCGCCGACGTCGCCATCCTTTACGCCGGAAACGAAACGGCGGCACAGGAGACCTGTTCCCTGATCGGGCAGTCCGGCGTAACGGCGAAAGCCTACCGGTGCGACGTTGCGGACGACCGGCAGACCAAAGAAACGGTCGACGCGATTCTTGCCGACTTCGGCGGAATCGATATTCTGGTCAACAACGCGGGCGTCGTGCGGGACGGGCTGATTCTCTCGATGAAGGAAGAGGACTTCGACACCGTGGTCAATACGAACCTCAAGGGCGCATTTCATATGATTAAGCATACCTACCGCCACTTCATGAAAAAAAGAAGCGGCAGGATCATCAATATCACCTCCGTTTCCGGCGTGACGGGAAACGCCGGTCAGGCCAACTATTCCTCCGCGAAGGCCGGGCTGATCGGCCTGACCAAATCCACGGCGAAGGAGCTTGCCGCGCGGAACGTGACCTGCAACGCGATTGCCCCCGGCTTTATCGACACCGATATGACCGCCGCGCTGACGGATAAGGTCAGGGAAGCCGCCGTGGAGGCCATTCCGTTAAAGCGCATGGGCACCCCCGGCGACATTGCCGCGCTGGCGGCGTTTCTGGCGGGGGACGAGGCGGGCTATCTTACCGGCGAGGTCATTAAAATGGACGGCGGCCTCTGCATGTGATAACGTCAACCGCGCTGTATGCGGAGAATCGAGGATACAATGGCTTATTTTGATCAGAAACCACTCGTCATCGGTGACCTTGTGGCTCAGACCCCCGTTGTGCAGGGAGGAATGGGCGTCGGGATTTCCCTTTCCGGGCTTGCCTCCGCCGTGGCGAACGAGGGCGGAATCGGCGTGCTTTCCGCCGCGGTCGTCGGCATGATGCATCAGACCGGCCCCAGTGCCCGGGACAACATTGCGGCGCTCCGGGAGGAAATCCGCCGGGCGCGCGCAAAGACCAAGGGCGTGCTGGGCGTCAACGTCATGGTTGCGCTGAGCGACTTCGGCGAAATGGTGAAAACCTCCGTCGAAGAGGGCATCGACGTCATTTTCGCGGGCGCAGGCCTGCCGCTGAACCTGCCCTCCTTTGTGGGAAAGGGCTGTAAAACCAAACTGGTGCCGATTATTTCTTCCGCCCGCGCGGTCAGGACGATTGCGAAATGGTGGAAGGAAAAATACAATTACACCCCTGACGCGTTTGTCGTCGAAGGACCCATGGCCGGCGGGCATCTGGGCTTTCATAAGGAACAGATCGACGACCCGGAGTACCGGCTGGAAAAGCTGGTGCCGCAGGTTATTGAGGCGGTCCGTCCGCTCGAGGAGCAGGCGGGGCGTAAAATCCCCGTGATCGCCGCGGGCGGGATCTTCAGCGGCGCGGATATCCGGCGGTTTTTCGATCTGGGCGCTTCCGCAGTGCAGATGGCGACCCGCTTCGTGGCCACCGAGGAATGCGACGCGGACATCGCCTTTAAAAACGCCTATGTCGCCTGTAAAGAGGAGGATATCGGCATTATCCAAAGCCCCGTGGGCATGCCCGGACGCGCCATTGTGAACGGGTTCCTTCAGCAGGCCGCACAGGGGGAGAAGCATCCCGCCGGCTGTCCGTTCCACTGCATTATCACTTGTAAGCAGAAGGAAAGTCCCTACTGCATCTCCATGGCGCTGATCAACGCCGGCAGGGGCAGGATGGAAAACGGCTTTGCGTTTATCGGGGCGAACGGTTACAAGGTGAAAGAGATCGTATCGGTCAAAAAGCTGTTCGAGACTCTTTCAGAGGAGTACCGGCAGAGTAAAGACGGCGCGCTTGCCGCAGTAAGAGAGGATTCAATATGAGAAGAGTGGTTGTTACCGGGATGGGCGTGATTTCGCCCGTCGGAAATACCGTGGAATCGTTCTGGGACAGTCTGGTGGAAGGCCGGAGCGGAATCGATTTTATCACGAAATTCGATACCGCCGATTATAAGGTGAAAATCGCGGCGGAGGTCAAAAACTTTGACCCGCATGACTATATGGAAAAGGGGGAAATCCGTAAAACGGACCTGTTCGCGCAGTATGCCGTTGCCGCCGCCGCGCAGGCGGTGGAGGACAGCGAAATTCTCGGCAAGGTCGAGCCCGAGCGGTTCGGCGTTTACGTCGGTTCCGGAATCGGCGGCATGAGCACCTTCATCAACGAGTGCGATAAGCTGCTGAAGGGCGGGCCGAGGAAGGTTTCCCCCCTCTTTGTCCCGATGATGATTTCCAACATGGCGTCGGGCAATATCGCCATCAAATACAACGCGCAGGGCCCCAGCCTTCCGGTCGTGACCGCCTGCGCGACTTCCACCAACGCGGTGGGCGAAGCGTTCCGCTCCATCCGTTTCGGGTACGCGGACGTCATCCTTGCGGGCGGCGCGGAAGCGACCGTCAACCCGCTCGCAATCGCGGGCTTTACCAACTGCATGGCGCTCTCCACCAAAAATATCCCCGAGGAATCCTCCATCCCGTTCGACAAGCGCCGCGACGGCTTTGTCATGGGCGAGGGCGCGGGAATTCTGGTACTGGAGGAATATGAGCACGCAAAGGCCCGCGGCGCGAAGATTTACGCGGAAGTCAGCGGCTACGGAAACACCTGCGACGCGCACCATATCACGGCTCCCCACCCGGAGGCCGTCGGCGGCGCAAGGGCGATTTCCCTCGCCATGGAGGAAGCCGGGCTGCAGGAAGAGACGGAAATCTATATCAACGCGCACGGTACGGGGACTCCCCTGAACGATAAATCTGAAACCATTGCGATCAAAAAGGCGCTGGGCGACAGGGCATACCATGTCTGCATCAGCTCCACCAAGTCCATGACCGGCCACATGCTCGGCGCGGCGGGCGCGATCGAGGCGATCGCCTCCGTGCTTGCCCTGAAAAACGGGGTGATCCCCCCGACCGTCGGCTACCGCGAAAAGGACGAGGACTGTGACCTTGACTATGTGCCGAACACCGCAAGGGAGAAGGACGTCAGCGCCGCGCTTTCCGTTTCGCTGGGCTTCGGCGGTCACAACGCCTGTATCGCCCTGCGTAAATACCGCGGCGAATAGGACTTGAATGTGGAAAGGACTGGTTTTGGTTTGGATATTCAGCAAATTAAGGAAATCGCGGAGGCCATGCGCGAAAACGGGCTGACTTTAGTCGATATCACACAGGACGGGGCCTCCCTCCGGCTGGAGCGGAAACCCGCCTGCGCGGAGGCTCTTCCCGTTCCGACAGCCGTTCCGCCGCAGATCGCGGCCGAGGCGGCGCCCGCCCCCGCAAAGGAATGCGGAGGAGCGGAAGTGAAATCGCCGATCGTCGGCGTGTTTTACGCTTCCGCTTCCCCCGATTCGGAGCCGTACGTACAGGTCGGCAGCCGCGTAAAAAAGGGCGACACGCTCTGTATCATTGAAGCTATGAAGCTGCTCAATGAAATCAGCGCGGAGTGCGACGGGGAAATCACCGAAATCTGTGCGGCCAGCGGCCAGGTCGTGGAGTACGCGCAGGTACTGTTCCGGATCAGGTAGGAGGTTTTTTATGAACAGAGAAGAAATCATGAAAATGATTCCCCACCGGGAACCCATGCTGCTGGTTGACCAAGTGGAAAAAACAGGGGAAACAACGGCGCAGGGAAGGTATACCGTCAGGGGGGACGAATGGTTTTTAAAGGGGCATTTTCCCGGAAACCCCGTCGTTCCCGGCGTTATTCTGTGCGAAATCTTGGCGCAGGCATGCTGCATCCTGATCGGGGATAAAATCAACGGCCGTACGCCGTATTATACGGGACTGGATAAGGTGCGCTTCAAGCACACGGTCCTCCCGGGGGATACACTCACAGTCGAGTGCAGCCTGACAAAGGAAAGAGGCCCTTTCTGCTTTGCAAGCGCCAAAGGCTATGTGGGTGAGCAGCTGGCGGTTTCCGGCGAGCTTTCCTTCGCGCTGGTCGGCGGCTGACAGGAAAGGAAGGCTGAAGCTTGTTTTCTAAAATATTGATTGCCAACCGCGGCGAAATCGCCGTCCGCATCATCCGCGCCTGTAAGGAGATGGGGATTTCGAGCGTAGCGGTTTTTTCGGAGGCGGACAGGGATTCCCTGCACGTCAGCCTTGCGGACGAAAGCATCTGCATCGGCCCCGCGCAGGCGAAGGACAGCTATCTGAACATGAGCGCCATCCTCTCCGCCGCCGTGGTAACGGGCGCGCAGGCCATCCACCCCGGTTACGGGCTGCTGTCGGAAAACGCGGACTTCGCGTCGCTCTGTGAAAAATGCGGCATCGCGTTTATCGGGCCGAGCGCCGACCTCATCCGCAAAATGGGCGATAAGGACGCGGCGCGTAAGACGATGCGCGCGGCCGGGGTCCCCGTTGTGCCGGGCTGCGATATCCTTGACGACCCCGCTTTGATTCAGCAGGAAGCCGACAAAATCGGGTATCCCCTTCTGGTCAAGGCCCGTGCGGGCGGCGGCGGCCGGGGAATCCGCACGGTCAACAGTGCCAAAGAGCTGAAAAACGCCTTTGCCGCGGCTTCTGCGGAAGCGCAGAGCGCGTTCGGCGACGGCGAGGTCTACATGGAAAAGTATCTGTTTCCGGTAAAGCATATCGAAATGCAGATTTTATGCGACGGCTACGGGAACGTCGTCTGCCTGGGCGAGCGGGAATGCTCCGTCCAGCGCAAACGCCAGAAGCTGCTGGAGGAAAGCCCCTCCCCCGCCGTCGGCGCCGAAACGCGCCGGAAGATGATGGAGGCGGCAGTCAGGGCGGCCCGTGCGGTCAAATACGTCAACGCCGGTACTATCGAGTTCCTGATGGATAAGACCGGGAATTTCTATTTTATGGAAATGAATACGAGGCTTCAGGTGGAGCATCCCGTAACGGAGATGGTGACCGGGATCGACCTTGTCAAGTGGCAGATCCGGATCGCGTCCGGCGTGCCCCTTTCCTATAAACAGGAAGATATCAAGATCGAAGGCACCGCCATCGAGTGCCGCATCAACGCGGAAAATCCGCGTGACGGGTTCCGTCCCAGCTGCGGTACCATTTCCTTTCTGCATATTCCGGGCGGGCCATGGGTCCGTTTTGACACGGCCCTGTATCAGGACTATACCGTTCCGCCGTTTTACGACTCCATGATCGCCAAGCTGATCGTGCACGCCAAAACGCGCGAGGAAGCCATCCGCAAAATGCAGGCGGCCCTGTGCGAGCTGGTGATCGAGGGTGTGGAGCACAACGCGGAGCAGCAGATGGATATTCTGAGCGACAGCGAATTTATCGCCGGCGACTATTATACCGATTTGATCGAGAAACGGGGTAACGTTCCGTGCTGAAAAAAGAATTTTTTCGCAAGCCGAAAAACGAGCTTGAAAATTACAACAAGTATCTCAAAACGGTTTCGCCCGATGTTCCGGGCGAAATGTGCGTTTTATGCCCCTCTTGCAAACAGACGCTTTTTACGGGCGCGCTGAATGAAAACAGCAATGTCTGCCCGAAATGCGGGTATCATTTCCGTATGAACGCCCGCCAGCGCATCAGTATGCTGACGGATGAGAATACCTTTGAGGAGCTTTACGGCGGAATCCTTTCCAAAAATCCGATTGATTTTCCCGGCTACCCGGAAAAGATCAAGCACGCAAGGCTGGAAAGCGCCGAGAAAGAGGCCGTTGTCTGCGGCACCGCCAGAATCGGCGGAAACGACTGCGCGCTGTTCGTCATGGAGCCCCACTTTATGATGGGCAGCATGGGTACAGTGGTAGGCGAAAAAATCACACGGATTTTCGAGTACGCCCGTGACCATTCCCTGCCGGTCGTCGGCTGCACCGTTTCCGGCGGGGCCAGAATGCAGGAGGGAATCCTTTCGCTGATGCAGATGGCCAAAACCAGCGGGGCCGTCAAGCTGCACAGCGACGCGGGGAACCTGTACATTGCCGTTCTGACCGACCCGACCACCGGCGGAGTGACCGCCAGCTTTGCCATGGAGGCCGACATCATCCTTGCCGAGCCGAACGCGCTGATCGGCTTTGCGGGGCCGCGCGTGATTGAGCAGACCATCCGCCAGAAGCTGCCCTCGGGCTTTCAGCGGGCAGAATTCCTGCTGGAAAAAGGCTTTGTCGACGCGATTGTCGACCGTAAGAACCAAAGAAAGCAGATTGCCAGGCTTCTTTCCCTGCACACGGGGAGGGAATGCGGATGAGCGCTTATGACAAGGTGGCCGCCGCCCGGGCCAAGGGCAGACCGACGGGGACGGATTTTATCGCCAATATCTTTGAGGACTTTGTCGAGCTGCACGGCGACCGCCGTTTCGGCGACGACAAGGCCGTCGTGGCGGGCATTGCCCGGCTGAATACCATGCCGGTGACGGTGGTGGCTCTGGAACGGGGACACGATACCAAGGAAAAGGTCTTCCGCAATTTCGGTTCCGCCCATCCGGAGGGATACCGCAAGGCCCTGCGGCAGATGAAGCTCGCGGAAAAATTCGGGCGTCCCGTGGTGTGCTTTGTGGACACCTCCGGCGCGTTCTGCGGCATTGCTGCGGAAGAGCGCGGGCAGGGGCAGGCAATTGCAGAGAACCTGATGGAAATGATGACGCTGAGGGTCCCGGTCGTCTCCGTGCTGATCGGTGAGGGCGGAAGCGGCGGGGCGCTCGCGCTCGCCGTTGCCGACGAGGTCTGGATGCTGGAAAACGCCGTTTACTCCGTCATTTCCCCCGAGGGATGCGCCAGCATTCTTTGGAAGGATTCCTCCCGGGTGAAAGAAGCGTCGGAATGCCTGAAGCTCACCGCGCAGGATCTTCTGGAGCTGAAGGTAATTGAGCGCGTCGTCGGGGAAAGCGGCAGGAATTTCCACAGGACTTATCAGGAGATCAAACAGGGCCTGTGGGAAACGCTTGTGAGAAACAAAAATCTTGACCCGCAGGAGCTGGTTCAGAAACGCTACGAGCGCTTTCGCGGCATCGGCTCCGGACCCGCCGGGAGACCTGCCGGTCAGGAAACGCCTGCGGGACCATGCGGTCGGCACGCGCCTACGGCGATGCTCTAAAGGAAGCAAGGAGCGACTCCCTCAGTCAGGCTATGCCTGCCAGCCCCCTCAGGGATGGGGCCTCTCTTTGCCTCCCTCTGTGAGGGAGGTGCCGCGCGCGGAGGAGGGAGAAGACCGATTGGGGGAGTCAAATAAAAACGCGTCCTGCAACCGGACTTAAAACCCGGGCAGGACGCGTTTTTTATGATGATAGGATCATTTTATTCGTACCGCAGGGCTTCGATCGGGTCGAGCTTTGCGGCTTTGTTCGCGGGGTAGTAGCCGAAGAAAATGCCGATGGCCATGGAGAAGCCCACGGCGACCGCAATGGCGGAGGGGGTGGGATAAGCCGCCTGCTTCAGCAGCAGCCCGCCCGCGTAACCGAGTCCGGCTCCCAGAATGATTCCGAAAATACCCCCGATCAGGCAGATAATCATGGACTCTACAATAAACTGGGTGCGGATGGCGCTGTCCGGCGCGCCGAGCGCCTTGCGCACGCCGATTTCCCTTGTGCGCTCCGTGACGGACACCAACATGATGTTCATGACCCCGATGCCGCCGACCAGCAGCGAAATGGCCGCGATAATGGAAATGGCAAGGGTCAGGGTGCCCATCATCGAATTCATTTCGGAAATTTGGGATTCCAGGCTCATAGCAAAGCATTGAAAGAATTTATTTTTGGTATAAAAAGTGTTGAAGAAATTCTGCGTATCGTCGGCGAACTGGGTATAATCGATTCCGCGCGCGGCCATGACCGTCAGGCTCTGATATCCGTCGTCGTCGCCGGTCAGCTCCTTTGCGGCCGTTACCGGAATGTAAAAGGTGGTACGCGTGTCCTGCCGCATAAACATGGAAGAGGAAGCTTCCTGATAAACCCCGACGACCGTGTAGGTCTTATATCCGTAATTGGTCTCCATGCGGATCTGCTTGCCGATCGGGTTATCGGCCGAGCCGTACAGCTCCGCAGCCAGCCGCTCGGAGATCACGGCGACCTTGCTGACGCGCTGCTCGTCTTTTTCGGCAATAAACCGGCCGCGGATCACGGTGATGTTGTCGACCAGCATCGAGCCTTCATTGACTCCGGAAAGGGAAACATTGGACGTTTTGTGGCCGTTCTTGATTTTTCCGGTCCCCGCGCTTGCGCTCAATCCGATTGCGGTGATCTTGTCGGCGTATTTCTTTTGGTATTTCGCGATCATATCGGTTGAAATATAATCGTCTTTCGTCATGGCGGAGCCGCCTCCGCCGCCTTCCTTGCTGGAGAGATAAACCGAAATGTTGGTAATGCCGAAATTTGAAAGCGCGTCGTTGACGGAGGTGGTCATCGCGTTGCCGACGGAGGTGATGGCGATGACGGAGCCGATGCCGATGATAATGCCCAGCATGGTGAGCAGGGCGCGCATTTTATTGGAGATCAGCCCGTTGATGGCAAGAGAAATATTTTCAAGCAGATTCATGATTTTCCTCCTGAAAAACAGGCTGGTTGTCTTTATCGCTCTGGATTCTGCCGTCGTGAATCGTGATGATCCGTTCGGTTTCCATCGCCAGCTCGTTGTTATGGGTAATCAGGACGATCGTCTTCCCCTGCTCCCGGTGGAGCTTGTGGAACAGGTCCATGACCAGGCGGCCCGTGGAGCTGTCCAGCGCGCCGGTCGGCTCGTCCGCAAGGATGATCGCGGGGTCGTTCGCCATGGCGCGGGCAATGGCGATCCGCTGCTTCTGTCCGCCGGAAAGCTCGTTGGGCATATGCTTTGAGCGGTCTTCCATCTCCACCAACTTCAAAAGCTCCATGGCGCGGGCGGACCTTTTTTTACTCGGCATCCCCGCGTAAAGCATGGGGAGCTCCACGTTGCCCAGCGAGGTGGAACGCGGAATCAGGTTAAAGGTCTGAAAAACAAACCCGATTTTTTTGTTGCGGATTTCCGAAAGCTCGTTGCTGCTCATCTTACTGATTGGCACGCCGTCCAGGATGTAGTCGCCGGCGGTCGGTCGGTCCAGCGCGCCGATGATATTCATCAGGGTGGATTTGCCCGAGCCGGACGCGCCGACAATGGAGACAAACTGCCCTTCGTAAATGTCCAGGGTGATGCCGTGCAGGATTTCCAGCTCGTTGGGCGTTCCTATGTAAAAGGTTTTAACGATATCGTGCATATCGATTACAGTATTCATGGTCTCATACCCGCCGCTCTGAATCCCGCGCCGCCTCCGGATTCGGTTCCTTCCACCGCGCCGGAAAGCTTGACGGTTTCGCCCGGCTTGATCTCTTTGGCGTCGGAAATGATCTGCATGCCTTCCTTCAGTCCGTCCCCGGAAATTTCCTCCTCCGCGTCCGTCTCAATTCCCGTTGTTACGGTGACGGCCTGCACTTTAAAGGTTCCGTCCTTCTGCGGCACGGCGGCGTAGACAACGCTCTTTCCGGAAGCGTCGGCGGATACCGCGTCATACGGCACTGCGAAAACGTCCTTCTTCTGTTCCAGAATGATGTCCGCGCTTCCGTTCATGCCGATTCTCAGGGGGGTATCCTTTGAGGTGATCAGAACGTCGGCCTCAAATTCGGCGTCGTTGCTGCTGGCGGCTTTGCCGTCGGCTCCCTTGACGGAAGCGGGAGAAACCCTTTCGAGCACGCCCTCAAATTCCTTATCGGCGATCGCGTCGGCCGTCACAGCCACCTTCATGCCTTCTTTTACGTTGGTGATGTCGTACTCCTTGATTTTCACGGTCATTTTCAGCGCGGCGGTGTCCTCTATTACAAACATCAGGCTGCTCGCGGGGGCGTTCTGCACCGCGTAAACGGCGGTGACCGTGCCGGAATTCGGGGCGGTGACCGTGCACTTGTCAAGCTTGGTCTGCAGCGCCTGCAGTTCTTTTACCGACGCCGTGTCATCGGCGGAAAGCTTCGAGGTAATAATGTCGTCCTGCGCCGTTTTCAGGTCCTGATTGACGGAGGTCTGTGTCGCCGTGAGCGACTTGACCGCGCTGTCATACGCGGACTGCGCTGCCGCGGTCGATTTGACGTACTGGTCGCGCTCCTCGTCCGCGGCGGTTGCCACGGCGTTCAGGTTTTTCTGCGCGTTGTCGTAGGAAAGCTGGGCGGATTCCATGGCGTTTCTGTACTGGGACAGCTGAGATTCATATTCATAGGTGCCGTCCATGTCGTCCTTATATTCTTTCTTGTAATCATTATATGTTTTTGTTGCGTTGTCAAGCTGAAGCTTGGCGCTGCTCAGCGTCTGTTTGGCGGAAAGCAGCGACGTGTTCAGGTTTTCCTGTATATGCTTTTCCGCGTCGCTCTGTTTCTGCTGCGCATTCTCCAGATCGCGCTTGGCGGAGTCCACTTTGTCCTGTGCGGCGTTGATCTGCGTATTCAGCCCGGCGTTCAGAGTGCTGGAGGTATCGTTGTATTTCTTCTCGCTCGCCTGTATCTTCTGATAAGCCAGCTTCGCGTTGCTGCTCAAAGCGGCCTGCTTTTGCCCGATGGTATCTTCCAGGTCCCCAGAATCCAGCTTGCAGAGCACGTCTCCGGCGCTGACGCGGTCGCCGACTTCCACGGGCAACGTTTTGACGGAATAATTCAGGTCCGTATATACCTTTACGGAGTTGGTGCTTTCCACCACTCCGGTAGTGCTGACCGTGTTGCGCAGTTCGGTTTTGCTTAGGGGGGTGCTCTGCACCGATGGTACCGCGGAACTTTTCGGCAGAAATGCGTTGACCGCAACCGCGGCTACAACAATCACCGCGACGGCGATCAAAATAATCTTTTTCCTTTTTTTCTTCACAGTGGTAGTCACTCCTTCGTTTGTGGAACAAAAAGCACGTTGACAGTTCTATCCAGTATGTACTATTTGATTAATACAATCATACAGCCGAGGGGTAAAAATGTCAATATTAAGACTATAGGAATTGGGCAAAAAAGAGTTTAAATAATTGTGAAAAGAAATGGTGTATTCTGTGAACAATTACAAGCGGGCCTTTTCCTAACGGAAAAAGGCCCGCAAAGCAAGGCGCGGCGGCAAATAAAAAACAGATGATCATCGGCCTGACGATTCCGGACCGGAACCGTTCAGAAGCTTCGGCCCCCCGGGCAGCTCCTGCTTTTTTCGGGTATTTCTCTCCGTGCTGAATTCCGTCATGCAGCTCCAGTAGCGCTTTGGCATATGGCTCATACGGCACTTCGGGTTGTGGCGGCCCTGCACCTCGATGGTGTTGTAAAAAAGACGCCAAAGCTCCCGGAAGGAACGTTCTTCCTCGTCCGGTTCGGGCATCTGGAAATCGTCCGCGGAAATGATTTTGGAGCGGTAGGGCTGATAGATCAGCGCCATGGAGTGCGTGCGGTCGTAAATCAAAAAGCGTTCCTCCGGGTACCGTTCTCGGAAATGCGGGGCCAGCAGGGGCAGCACGAGGTTTTTGGGCTCGATCTCGGCGGCCAGCGCGCCGTCAAAGACGGAAAAGCGCAGGAAGCCTTTCAGCAGGTGCGCTTCGTTGGTCAGGTGCTTGACCGCTTTAAAAAGCGTGTTTACCACATCGTCCGCCAGCATATTCATCACCCGGGGACCGCAGGAAAAGCCCATGCGGAGAAACAGCAGGATAAAAAGCTCTTTCCGGGGCAGGCACGTCAGATAAGCGTGGCGCACGAAGTCCAGCGCTTCCATCCCCATTTTCCCCGGGATGGAAGCCAGCACCCGGGCCGATTTTTTGGGATCGGTGACGATCTCCTTCTGCGGCAGCAGAACGGTCTGCTCCGCGTCGGGCGAAAAAATATCCGCGGGAATTTCACGCTTTTCGTAGCTCTCAAAGACACAGCATAAAAGCCCGTCAAAGCTTCCGTCGTAGCAGTAAATCAGATTTGACCGGTCAGGCATTTTCGCACATCCTCCTGTGTCAGGCGCGGCTGTTCGAACAGGGAAAGCTGCTCCGGTTCAAAGCCCGCGCCCTGACGGTACATGCCCAGCGCGGTATCGGACATCAGCGAGCGCAGCGCGGCGTCCTGCGTGATTTTCAGCCCGTCCGCGATTTTTCCGCCGCAGGTAATGAAATACTGCGCCCGTTTCAGCACGACGCCCAGCTTTTTCAGCCCGTCAAAATTCAGCGGCCCGGTACGCCGGGCGGTAACGATGCGTTTGGCGCTGGTCACGCCGATTCCCGGTACGCGCAGCAGCTCCGCGTACGGCGCGCGGTTGATTTCCATGGGAAAGCACTCCATATGATTGAGCGCCCAGTTGCATTTCGGGTCTATATAAGGGTTAAAGCTTTGATGACCGGGATCCAGGATTTCATTGGCGGTAAAGCCGTAAAATCGCAGAAGCCAGTCCGCCTGGTACAGGCGGTGCTCCCGCAGGAGCGGGGGCTTTGTGTCCGTGGAGGGCAACAGGGCGCTGTCGGAAACGGGCATATAGGCGGAAAAGAAAACGCGTTTCAGCTTGTATTTTTTATAAAGACCCTCGGTCAGGTTCAGAATCTGAAAATCCGTCTCCGGCGTGGCGCCTACGATCATCTGCGTGCTCTGTCCGGCGGGGGCGAACCTGGGAGCGTGCCGGTATCTGACAAGGTCGGTGGTGTTTTCCTGAATCCGGTTCTGAATATATCCCATGGGCGCCAGAATGGAATGCTTTGATTTGTCCGGGGCCAGCAGCTTCAGGCTGCTCTGGGACGGCAGCTCAATGTTGACGCTCATGCGGTCGGCTAGCATCCCCAGACGGGAAATCAGCACGCTGTCCGCTCCGGGGATGGCCTTTGCGTGGATGTAGCCCGAAAACCGGTATTCCTCCCGCAGAATCCGCAGCGCCTCGATCATCTGCTCACAGGTGTAGTCCGGGTTCCGCTGAATGCCCGAGCTGAGGAAAAGCCCTTCTATATAATTGCGGCGGTAAAAGTTGATGGTCAGCTCCGCCAGCTCGCGCGGGGTAAAGGCGGCGCGGGGCGTGTCGTTGGAGCGGCGGTTCACGCAGTACTGGCAGTCGTAGGTGCAGGCGTTGGTCATCAGCACCTTCAAAAGCGAGATGCACCGCCCGTCCGCGGCAAAGCTGTGGCAGATGCCGCAGGCGGTGGCGTTTCCGATCCCGCCGCGCGAAGCCTTTTTGTCCACTCCGCTGGAGGTGCAGGCCACGTCGTACTTTGCCGCGTCGGTCAGAATTTTCAGTTTATCGAAGACGTCCATGTCTTTCAGCTCCTTATGATGGGGTCCCGTTCCTTTTGGCGCCTACTTGCGGCGATGTGCTCATGAAGCAGGGAAACTCCTTCCGTTGCGCCGGGCGCGCCACCTCCCTCGCGGAGGGAGGCAGGGATTTTTCCCTCTTTAGAGGGCTTTTCTTTATCATAACACAGAACATACGTTCTTGTAAAGGCAGAGAAAAAATTTTGAGCGGAGAAGCATTTCGATTGCATTTTAGATCTTTGTCAATTTGGAGAGCCATTCTCCATAACCGTAATGTTTCGAAAGCTACCGATCCTGTTTTTAAGCTCGGGAAACTGATATTTACACAGAAGAAAAAATAAAAATCTTATACAAGCGGAAATTCTTTGACTAATATTCCTATATATTATATAATAAATGCAGATTTTATAAGAAAATAAGGCAAAATCGGACAGGTTTCGAAGAAAGAAAGCAAAAAGTTTCATAAATTTATTTTTTTATAAAATATATTGACTTTTGAAAGTTAATGATATAATATTAAAACACAACGAAAGGGAGAGCGTTATGCTTACTGTAGAAAAAAAGAACCTGATCCTTTCCATGCTGCAAGAAAAACCGGTCGTAACCGTACCGGAGCTGAGCCAGGCGCTGGAAACCTCTGAGGTGACCGTGCGCAAGATCCTGAATGAACTGGACGAGCAGGGCCTTTTAAGACGTACCCGCGGGGGTGCGGTCAACATCTCTACCATTCGTGAATTTGAAGAAAAAGAAAAAGAGAAGAAGAACACGGGCGAAAAACGGGCGATCGCAAAAAAAGCGTATGAGTACATCGATCCCACGGATACCGTTTTTATCGACGCCGGTTCTACCACGTTGGAGCTTGTCAAGCTGATTAAAAACGGAAGCAAGCGCGATATTGTGGTGATTACCAACGCGCTGAACATCGCGTTTGAGCTTCTGGACGCCGACGACATCGAGTTGGTGTTTATCGGCGGGAGCGTCCGCCACAAAATTATGTCCTGTGTCGGCGGATTCGCGGAAAACACAATTAACAGCCTCTGTATGGATAAAGCGTTTATCGGGTGTAATAGTATTACCGTGGAAACGGGAATTACAACCCCGAATCTTTATGAAGCACAGGTCAAACAGTGCGTGCTCAAAGCCGCGCGCGAAACCATCCTGATCTCCGATTCCACCAAATTCGGGCATACGTCCATGGCGCGGATCAGCCCGATCAAAAATATGACGCGGCTGATTACGGACAGCCGGATTCCCCAGCAGCTGAGAAGCCAGATCGAAGGTACGGGAGTCGATCTTGTCGTGGTCAATCCGGAGGAAAACAATGAAACGCGAAAGGACAATGCATTTTGAATAAGATCATCAACCAGCCGGAACAGATGATAGAGCAGATGCTCGAAGGCTATATTGCCACCTGCCCGGATCTGCTGGAAGCGCTGCCCCAGTCCAAAGGCATTCTGACAAAGCGGAAAAAGGACAAGGTGTCCATCGTGACGGGCGGTGGTTCGGGAAACGAGCCGTGGATCATCGGTTACGTGGGTGAAGGGCTCGCGGACGGCGCAGCGCTGGGCAATGTGTATATTGCGCCCCCCGCGCGGGCAATTTTAAATGTGACGAAAGCAGTCCGCCACGAAAAGGGCGTTATTTATATCTGTACGAATCACGCGGGCGACGTGCTGAATTTCGAGCTGGTAGGCGAGCTCGCCGAAATGGACGGCATCCGTACGCGCTGCGTGTTTGTCGCGGACGATATCACCAGCGCCCCGCGGGAGCAGCAGAGCGAACGCCGCGGCGTGGCGGGAATCGCGATGGTGATGAAGGTCGCGGGCGCGGCGTGCGACGCCGGGCTGGAGCTGGACGACGCGGTGCGGGTCATTCAGAAAGCGAACCGCAGCACGTTCACGTTCAGTGTGACCACCTCTCCGGGCTATCTTCCCAGCGGAAAGGCCATGTGCGAGCTGCCGGACGGCTTCATCGAGTACGGCATGGGCTTCAACGGGGAGCCCGGTGTCCTGCGCACGGAGCTGAAGCCCGCGGATGAGATCGCGGATACCATGCTGAAATACCTGCTGGACGACAGCGGGATTTCCGGCGGAGACGAGATCGCCGTCATGGTGAACGGGTTCGGCTTTACCAGCCTGCTGGAGCTGAGCATCGTCAACCGCAGGGTGGCCGAAAGCCTCAGGGAAAAAGGAATCATTCTGCACGATATTTTTATCGACACGCTTTTCCAGCCGCAGGGGACCGGCGGGTTTTCCATTTCGATCCTGAAGCTGGACGAGGAGCTGAAACCGTATTACGACGCGCCCGCCTATTCGCCGTTCTTTAAAAAGTACAGATAAATACGGACGCGCTCTACAAGCGCCGGAATTTTAGGAGACAGAGTATGGAAAATACCATGAATACGCGTCAGCTGCGGGACATGTTCCTTTCGGTCGCGCGCAAGGTTGTGGAAAGTGAAGACTTTTTGACGGAAATCGATCTGAAAATAGGGGACGGCGACCACGGCTTCGGCATGGCGCTCGGCTTCAAGGCAGTGAAAGCGGCTCTGGAGGGAAAGGAGTTCCCTACGGTGGAAGCTCTTTTCCAGGAAGTGGGCATGACCCTGCTGGACACGATGGGCGGCGCTTCGGGCGTGCTCTTCGGCACTATGTTCATCAGCGGCGTCGCCCGTCAGGAACCCCATGAGCAGGCCGATCTGGCGCTGCTGGCCGGAATTTTCCGCCGGGCGCTGGAAGCGCTGAAGCAAAGAGGCAAGGCGCGGGTCGGCGACAAAACCATGGTGGACGCGTTCGAACCGGCGGCCGCCGGGCTGGAAGAAGGCGCGGCGAAGGGTGTTTCCCTGAAAGAAGGCCTCGTCCTGTGCGCGGCGGGCGCGAAAAAAGGAATGGAATACACCCGGGAATGTGTGGCCCGGTTCGGCCGCGCAAAATCCTATGGGACTAAGGCGATCGGCCTTCAGGACGCCGGAGCGACTTCTGTGTGGATCATTTTTCAGGCAATGTCGGACTGGGCTTCAGAAAATATTTGACTAATTTGAACCAATAACATTAATAAGGTGGGTACAAAGAATGATAACCACACTTACGCTGAACCCGTGCATCGACAGAACCGTAACCGTTGACGGCTTTACCTACGGGGGAACCAATCATGTGGAAAATTTCCGGTGCGATGTTTCCGGCAAGGGAATCAATGTCAGCATCGCGCTGAACAATATAGGGGAAGAAACCCGCTGTCTGGGCTTCAATTATATGGACGGCGGATCGCTTCTGACAGATTTTTTAAACAGCGAAAAGATCAGCAACGATTTTTTAAACGTAAACGGGCAGCTCCGCACCAATATCAAGATTTTTGACAAAAAAGCCAGTGTGATGAGCGAGCTGAACGAAAGCGGAAATTTCGTAAACGGGGACTGCATCGCGGACCTTGTGAAGAAAGTGGAGGAATATCTTCCCAAAACCTCGCTGCTTGTGCTGGACGGCAGCGTGCCGCCGGGCGTTTCCAAAGATATCTATAAGACCCTGACGGACAAGGCGAGGGAATACGGCGTGAAAACCGTGATCGACGCCTACGGCGAGCTGCTTCTGGAAGGGATCAAAGCCGGACCGTACCTGATCAAGCCCAACAAGGACGAGCTTGAGGAAGCTTTCGGAGAAAAGATTCAGTCAAAGGAAGACGCCGTCCGCGTTGCCCGGAAAATCATCGGCCAGGGCGTCGGCATGGTCTGCGTATCCATGGGCAAGGGCGGCGCGATGCTGATTACCGAAGAGAAAGCTTACTTCTGCGCGGGGACGGACATCGAGGTAAAGGGCGTGCAGGGGGCCGGGGATTCTCTGGTGGCCGGCATGTGCTACGCGATTGTGCACGGCCTTTCCTGCGCGGAGATGCTCCGTTACGGCGTAGCCGTGGCGCACGGTTCCCTGACGCTGGAGGGCACCCAGATGTGTACGCTGGAAAGCTTCCAAAAAATGCTTCCGCTGATTCATACCGAGGAAATAGGATAAGATAGGAGTCTTGATTATGCCATTAGTAACAACCCGGGACCTTTTGCTGGACGCAAGGCGCGGCGGCTACGCGGTTGCCGCGTTCAATATCGAAAACATGGAAATGGCTCAGGCCGTCATCCGGACGGCCGACGAAATGAGGAGCCCCGTCATCATACAGACCACGCCGGGAACGGTGAATTACGCGGGCTTCGACATGCTGCGCGCGATGGTCGCGGTGGAAGCGGCAAAGACGGATATGCCGGTGGCCGTGCATCTTGACCACGGCGACAGCTACGAGCGGTGCGCCGCGGCGATCGATTCCGGCTACACCTCCGTCATGATCGACGGCTCCAAGCTTCCCTACGAGGAAAATATCGCCGTCACCAAAGCGGTTGTCGACCTCGCGGCAAAAAAGAATATCGACGTGGAAGGCGAGCTCGGCAGAGTCGGCGGCAAAGAGGATACCCACGAGGTAAAGGCCGGAGAGGATATCTACACCGATCCGCAGCAGGCGAAGGACTTCGCCGAAAGGACGGGCGTCCGTTCGCTGGCGGTCGCCATCGGCACCGCGCACGGCTTTTATAAAGGGGAGCCGAAGCTCGATTTCGGCCGCCTGGAAAAAATCATCGGGCTCGTCAATATTCCGATCGTGCTCCACGGGGCTTCCGGCGTGCCGGACGAAGCGGTCCGCCGCGCGGTCGGGCTGGGTATCTGCAAGGTGAATTTCGCGACGGAGCTGCGCGCCGCACTGACCAAAGGCGTGCGCGAGGCCCTCAGGGACGAAGCCGTCTATGACCCGAAGGTGTTTATGAAGCTGGGCAAAAAACAGGTCGAGGAAATCGTAAGGCACAAAATCCAGGTGTGCGGGTGCGACAACAGAGCCTGAAAAATATTTTAAAAAGACGAATTTGGAGTAAATCCATTTTCATAAATTTTTAGGAGGATTAATAATGAAAAGGTTTGGCAAATTATTAAGTATCGTTTTAGCAGCAGCGGCCCTTATTTCCACTCTTGCTGCCTGTTCCGGCCCGGGTACCGCCGCCAGCAGCGCAGCCGCGAGCACGCCCGCTTCCACGGCGGACGGCGCCAAGAAGGAGATCACCGTCGGTGTCAGCCTTCTGACCAGAGAACACGTTTTCTACAATAATATTGAAACAGCGTTAAACAGCAAGGCAAAAGAACTCGGCGTAAAGCTCGTTGTTCAGGACGCCAATCAGGACGCCAGCAAACAGCTCAGCCAGGTTCAGGACTTCATCACGCAGAAGGTTGACGCGATCATCCTCTGCCCCACCAACTCCGCCGGCAGCAAATCCATGGTTGAGCTTGCGGAAAAAGCAAACATCCCGGTTCTGACGATGGACGTTCCGTCCGACGGCAACACCGTGTGCCACGTTTCCACCGATAACTACAAGGGCGGCGAGCTGGCTGCCGAATATCTGGTAAACAACGTGCTTGCCAACAAAAAGGGCAACGCCGCCGTCATTACCTATTCCGAGATCGAAGGTTGCGTCAACCGTGAAAAGGGCTTTACCGAGTGGATCGCAAAGAACGCTCCGGACGTGAAGGTCGTAGATGTTCAGAACTACTCCGGCGACCAGGCGAAGGCTGCCGACGTTATGCAGAACATGCTCCAGAAGCACGCCGACCTCGACGCTGTTTTCTGCGTGGGCGATCCGGCCGCGATGGGCGCTCTGTCCTCCGTCAAATCGGCCAACAAGCAGGTCAAAATCATCGGCTTTGACGGAAACGCGGAAGGCGTTGCCGAAATCAAGAAGGAAGGCAGCCTCTGGGTAGCAGACGTTGCACAGGATCCTGCGAAGATCGGTGAAACCGCCCTTCAGGCGGCTGTTGACACCGTAAACGGCAAGACCGTCGAAAAACTGATCGCGATTTCTCCGTATATCATCGATAAATCCAACGCCAAATAAGCCTACCTGATTTTTCCGCGGGGATGGGTGAGCCATTGCCTGTCCCCGCCATTTAATTTTGTATGGAAAGGAAGCATACAAATGGGGCAGAAACCGATTGTAGAGTTGTCCAATATCAATAAGTCCTTTCCCGGGGTTAAAGCGCTGTCCGATATTTCGGTAGATTTTTATCCGGGCGAAGTCCATGTCCTTTTAGGCGAGAACGGAGCCGGAAAATCCACGCTGATCAAGATCATCTCCGGAGTATACCAGACCGACAGCGGAAGCCTGAAAGTCAATGGTGAAGAGGTGCGCTTTATGAACACCCGCGAGGGGCTGGCGCACGGGATCAGCGTAATCCATCAGGAATTGAGCGTAATTCCCGATTTAACCGTAGCGGAAAACATATTTCTCGGGCGCGAGCCGAAGATCAGGGGAACCAATCTGATCGATAAAAAGGCCATGAATCAGAAAACACAGGAAATTCTGGATTCCATCGGAGTCAAAATCAACGCAAAGGCCATGATACGCCGCCTGAACAACGCCGACAGGCAAATGGTGGAAATCGCCAGGGCGGTCTCGCAGGACAGTTCGCTGGTCATTATGGACGAACCGACCTCCTCTCTTTCCAACAAAGAGGTGGACGCACTGTTCACCGTCATCAATAAATTGAAAACAAACAATGTCGCAGTTATTTATATATCGCACAGACTGAAAGAAATTACGGCCATCGGCGACCGCATCAGCATCCTGCGCGACGGGCAACTGATTAAGACGGCCCTGTTATCCGAAATTTCGGAGGACGACATGATTACCCTGATGGTCGGACGGCAGATGACCCAGTTTTATTACCGGCCGGAAAAGGACGCGGTCAAGGACGAAGTCGTGCTGAAGGTGGAGAATCTGACACGCAGCGGCGTATTTGAGGATGTGTCCTTCGAACTCAGAAAGGGCGAAATCCTGGGCGTAGCCGGGTTGATCGGCGCGGGCAGAACCGAAGTGATGCGCGCGATTTTCGGAGCGGATAAGCTGGACGGCGGAAAATGCTATGTTTTTGGCAAAGAGGTCTACTTTGAATCTCCGCGTCAGGCGATCAAGGCGGGAATCGGGCTGATTCCCGAGGACAGAAGGGGCCAGGGCCTGCTGCTGCAGAAATCCGTGAAGGAAAATACCTCGCTCGCCAGCCTTTACGCAAATTCCACCCGCGGAGTGATCGACCGGAAATGGGAAACGGACGTCGCCCGCGACTACATTAAGCGGCTCCATACCAAAACCCCGGACGAAAACGCGCGGACCAAGAACCTTTCCGGCGGAAACCAGCAAAAGGTGGTTATCGCCAAATGGCTGGTCGCGAAATCGAAAATCCTGATTATGGATGAGCCGACCAGAGGCATCGACGTCAATGCGAAAGCCGAAATCTACGCCCTGATGAAAGAGTTTGTGGAAAACGGCGGAAGCATCATCATGGTGTCGTCCGAAATGCCGGAGGTCATCGGCGTTTCCACCCGCATCATGATCATGCGCGAGGGTCACGTTTCGGGTACGCTCGACAATACCAATGTCGCCGAAAAAGATATAATGAAGCTTGCCAGCCTGAACGCTGGCTGAGCCGGGAGGCATAAAAATGAAAAATGAAATTGCTATGAAAAAGCTCAGACATATTACCCAGGATTACACCATGGTGCTCTTTTTGGCGGCGCTGTTTATTGTTTCCCTGATCTTTGTACCGCGTTTCTCCGAAGTGGGCAACCTGATTAACGTACTGATGCAGATCACCATCAACGCGCTGATCGCAACGGGCATGACCTTTGTCATCCTGACCGGCGGCATCGACCTTTCCGTCGGTTCGGTCGCGGCGCTTTCGGGCATCGTGTCCACATCCCTGATTCAGCTTGTGCCGAACGCCGGAATCCCGATGAGCCTGCTGGTGATCTTCGGAACCTCCCTTGTGGTCGGCGGCATCTGCGGCACAGTCACGGCGTTTAACATTGCAAAGCTGCGCGTGCCTCCCTTTGTGGCGACACTGGCCATGATGAGCATCGCGAGGGGCCTTGCCTATGTCTATACCAACGCAAAGCCGGTGTTCGGGCTTCCGGACGCTTACGCGTGGCTCGGCCTCGGCTATATCGGGCCGATTCCGGTCATGGTCATCATTATGATCATCATTCTCGCGGTCGCTTTCCTGATCCTGCGCAGGACCTGCTTCGGCCGCTATGTCTTTGCCGTAGGCAGCAGCGAGGATGTTTCCCAGCTGAGCGGCATCAATGTAAAACGGGTTAAATTTTACGTATACATCATCTGCGCCGTTCTGGCGGCCCTTGCCGGCGCAGTGCTTTCCTCCCGGCTGCAGGCGGGCCAGCCCGCGGCGGCCAACGGCTATGAGCTGAACGCGATCGCGGCGGTCGCCATGGGCGGCACCAGCATGAGCGGCGGACGCGGCGGCATCAGCCAGACCGTCCTCGGCCTGTGCGTCATCGGGATCATCAACAACGCGCTCAGTCTTCTGGGCGTTTCCTCCTACTGGCAGACCATTGCCATGGGCGCGATTATCCTGATCGCGGTCATCTTCGATCAGAATAAAAAAGACCTGTAAAACAGGCGGGGCCCTTGCGCTCCGCTAAGATTTATACAAAATTCGGCCCGGAAAGGATGTTGCTGCAATGGCGGAAAAAACGGTTCGATGGGGAGTCCTCGGCTGCGCGGGAATCGCGGAGCGTAAAGTGCTCCCGGGAATGCTGCATGCGGAAAACGCGGTACTGCAGGCGCTTTCCAGCAGAGGAAGCAGTGAAAAGCTGAAGCGGTTCGCGGAAAAGTTCCATCCGCAAAAGACCTATGAAAGCTACGAAGCGCTGCTGGACGACCCCGACGTGGACGCGGTTTATATTCCCCTTCCGAACGGGCTGCACTGCGAATGGGTGCTGCGCGCCGCGGAAAAGAAAAAGCATGTCCTCTGCGAAAAGCCTCTCGGCGTGTCCGTCGAAGAGGTCGGGCGAATGAAGGCGGCGTGCGACGAAAACGGCGTGCTCCTGATGGAGGCGTTCGCTTACCGGCAAAGCCCCCTGACCCAAAAGGCGAAAAGCATTGTGGAGTCGGGCGCTTTGGGTACGGTAAAATATATAGAATCCTGTTACGGCTACAATCTGGAAAACGAGGCGGATGTCCGTCTGTCCGCAGCGCTGTACGGCGGCGCGACCTATGACGTCGGCTGCTACAACCTGAACCTGATCCGTTACCTTGCCGGCGCCGAGCCCGTCCGGGTCAGCGCGTTTGGGAAAGTTTCCGAAAAACATGCGGTGGATACGGAAAGCTGCATCATGATGGAATTTCCCAACGGCATCCGCGCCGTTTCTTACTGTAGCCTGACGATCTTCCGTTCCCACCGGTATCTGGTCATCGGCGATAAAGGATCGCTGACCGTACCGACCGAGTTCAATACCGAGGGCGAGGGAAAAATCCTTCTGGCTTCGGAGGGAAAAACCGAAGAGCTGACCGTAAACTGTCCGGACAACTACCGGCTCGAAATCGAGCAGTTCGGCAGGGCGGTGCTGGGGCAGGAACCCGGGCTGATCTCTTTCGGGGATTCTCTGGGCAATGCGGAGGTCATCGAAAACGCGCTGAAACAAATTCAGAATTAAGTTCCCAATCTTTTTCTTTCAATAAAATCCCTATTTCTCGGGAGGGGACCGTTTCGGCAATCGGCCGGGACGGTCCCCTCCTGCTGTTTCCATTTATCATTTCGTCCCCCTGTGCTATACTGAAAGAAAAAGGGGGCGCCATCCATGCAGAGCGACCGGCTGTTTGAAATTATCTATCTGCTTTTAACGCATTCCGGCACGACCGCCGGGGAGCTTGCGGAGCGCTTTGAGGTTTCCGCGCGGACCATCTACCGGGATATCGACAAGCTTTCGGCGGCAGGGATCCCGGTTTACGCCAGCAAGGGAAAAGGGGGCGGCATCCGCCTGCTTCCCGATTTTGTACTGGATAAATCTTTATTGTCCGAAAAGGAGCAGAACGAGATTCTGTTTGCTCTGCAAAGCCTGAAAGCGACCAATACCGGGGAGGGCGGCGCGGTGCTTTCCCATTTGAGCGCGCTGTTCCAAAGGCAGAGCGGCGACTGGATCGACGTGGATTTCTCCGCCTGGGGCGGTGGAGACAACGAGCGCCGGAAATTTTCAGCCCTGAAAACAGGCATATTGGAGCGGCGCGTGGTAACTTTCAACTATTATGCCTCCAACGGTGGAGAAAGCTTCCGCAAAGTGGAACCCGTAAAGCTGCGGTTTAAGGGCGCGGCATGGTATTTGCAGGGCTTTTGTCTGGATAAGCAGGCTTTCCGTACCTTCAAAATCATGCGGATGCAGGATGTGTGCCTGACGGAGGAGCCTTTTGCGCGCAGGAGCCGCTCGCTTCCGGAGCTGGAGCCGCAGGGCCTTGGTCCGGGCGCGGAGGTCACGCTTTCGCTTTGGTTTTCCTCGCGGATGGCTTACCGCATTTACGACGATTTTGATCACAGGCTGGTTCAGAAAAACGAAGACGGCAGTTTTTCCGTGACGGTGAAATACATAGAAGACGGCTGGGTATACGGTTATCTGCTTTCCTTCGGGGAGGACGTCAGAGTGGTTTCCCCGCAGCATATCCGTGACGTTCTGAAGGAGAAAGCGAAAAAAATTGTTTCGCTGTATCAAAAAGATGGATAATATGACGCTCTGATGTCATATTCCGTATGGTATCCTTGTTTCATCAAATGGAAAAGAGGGAACCCTATGGATTATGAAATTGTTGAATTAGAGCAGAAAACGGTGGTGGGGCTTTGTACCCGCACGGGAAATTCCGAAACGGATATGCCGGAAAAAATCGGCGGTCTGTGGCAGTCGTTCTTCGATGGGGTGATTCAGAAAATACCCCACAGAACGGGAGAAACTGCCTTCGGCCTGTATACAAATTATGAAAACGGCACGCAGGGAAACTATGATATGATGGCGTGCTGTGAAGTGTCGGGAATCGGGGAACTTCCGGAAAACGGGAAGGCCGCCGTGATTCCGGCGGGAAAATACGCAAAATTTTCGTTCCGCGGGAACACGCGCAGCGGCATGGCGGCTTTCTGGCAGGAAATATGGAATACGGAGCTCTGCAGAAAATTTTCCTGCGATTTTGAGGAATATCTGCCGGACGCCGACTACACCAACGCGCGGGTCAATATTTATGTTGCCCTGCACGATTTCTGCCAGAGCTGCGGCATGCCGATGACGCGGGAGGATCAGTACGGAACGGAGAAGGACGGTTCTCAAAATACGGATTACTGCTGTTATTGCTATCAGAACGGCGCGTTTACCGCTGACTGCACCATGGAGCAGATGATCGACTTCTGTCTGGACTATGAGAAGGATTCCGGCAGGTATCAGGACAGGGACCAGGCCCGTGCGGATATGCTGAGGTGGTTCCCGACCCTGAAAAGATGGAGCGCAACGTAAGGACCGGAAAGCGGATCTATAAAGAGGATCACTGCCGATATGGAAAACAGCAGAAAAATTAACATTCCCATGTTATAATGTTAAAAAAACGAAGGGAATGAGGCTATGTGTCAATAGAGTACCGGCATGAAATTACGGTGGAGGATTACAACGCGCTGCGCAGAGCGGTGGGATGGGACCCGATCGAGCCCGCTCAGGCAAAGGAAGGGCTTCACAATTCCGCGTACATCATCTGTGCGGCGGACGGGGATAAAATCGTCGGACATGCCCGCGCCGTCAGCGACGGCGGGTACGTCGTGCTGATTTCAGATGTGATCGTCCGTCCGGAGTATCAGAAAAACGGCATTGCAAAGACGATGGTACAGGAATTGATGGACTTTTTCACCTCCCGGCTGAAAAGCGGTCAGGCGATCCTCTTTAATCTGATGGCCGCCAAGGGCAGGGAGTCGTTTTATAAACAGCTCGGCTTCGCGGAGCGCCCCAATGACGAAGTGGGCGCCGGAATGTCGCAGTGGTTTAGAAAGAATAAAATATACATATAGTATTATTTCTGTAAAATATAAACACCGCATGTTCACGGCGATCCCGTGGACATGCGGTGTTCTGATGTATTCTGATTTGTCCCAAATTAACGCTTTTCGCCGGCGGCTGCAATGATTTTGATCAGCAGGTCGGCAACGCCCACGTTGTAGCCGCTGCAGGCGTAAATCCCCCGGCCGTCCCGCGCGACAATGGTGAGCGGCAGCTTTTCCGGGTCCACAAAGGTTCTGCGCGCCAGCGGGGCGGCGGTTTCGGCAAAGTCCGAATAATAGACGCGCGCTCCGGGAATGGCTCTGTACGCTTTCGCGAAGGTTTCGTTCTCCCACGCGGAGCGGCCGCGAAGGATAAAGACCAGCTCGCAGCCGAGGGCATTCAGCTTTTCCCGCGCCCCGATCAATTCATTGAGGATATGCTCCGTGGGTTCGCGGCCCTCTTCCAGCCAGATCAATACGGCGGTTTTTCCGTCTGTGACGGCGGCGGACAAAACGGGTTCGTCCCCGTCGCCGGTAAGCTGGAAGGGCGGCAGCGGAATATCCACGAACAGGTCGGAAATCTGCGTTTGGAACAGGGAAACGGAAAGCTCCTTCGATTCTTTATCCGCCAGGCGGAAGCAGTACTTTTTGGCAAACTGGTTGCCGTTGGGCGTGCGGCTGGAGGTAATCAGCCGGTAGTGGCCCGGAAGCAGGGAAAGCGTCAGCGTTGTGTCCGTCCAGACGGAGTCCGACAGCTCCAGAGTCCGGTACACGCCGTCCTTCAGCACGGCGATGGTCCAGTTGTGCAGATACGACCAGTTTTCCTCGCCGCCCAAAAGGGTCAGCACGGCCTTGCCGCAGGACTCCCCGGAAGCCTCCTGCGCATTTTTGAACCCGCCGTTCTGATAATACTGTGGGTATAAATTAATAGAATTGATACGTGCCGGAATTCCCAGTGTACGGCAGACAGCGGTAAACAGCACGCCGCGCCCCATTTCGTTTGCCTGTCCGCTGGAAAGGATTCCCGCCGGGGTGCCGGGCAGCCGTTCGCTGTCGCGTTCCGACGGACCCTCAAAGCGGGAAACGTATTCCCACACCAGCCCGGGCTGCCTGCGGAACGCCGCCGCCTGTTCGTCCAAAAGGCCGGAAAGCAGCCTGCTGTAAGGCGTCAGCTGCTCAAAATGCGCCCGGGGGCAAAGTATGTAAGGAACAAAGATTTCTTCGGGATAATCCGCTTGATACCGGAGCGAATGCGTGAAGTGCTCCGCGAGAAGGGCGGCTCCGACATCCCGCCAGTCCTTTTTCGGAAGGGATTGAAGCATTTTCAGCTGTAGCTCCCGGTTTCCCCTTCCGAAATCCATGGAAAGGAAACGGTAAAGCTCCTCAAAATTGCCTTCGGCGGCTTTCAGGACGGCCAGCACCTCCTGCGGGCGGGCAAAAGCCGCGGCGAGCTTCTCGGCTTTTTCCTTTTGATAGAAACTTTTGGCGTACTGCTGACGTTTCCGTTCGGCGCCGTCGACGATCTGCTTTCGCCGTTCCTTCTGCTCCGGGGAGAGCAGCACCAGATTCCGGGTGCTGTCCTTCGGCGCGCGGAAGCAGAAATCCTCCCGCGCGTCCGGTTCGGCCCGCACCGCGCCGGAAAAGTCGACGGTAATGCCGTCGGTTTCCTCCGTATCGGCAAAGGCTTCCACAAAGCTCCCGTCCTTTTCCGCGTGAATGTGAACGCTGCCGAAGCCAAGCGTGACCCCGGCCCGGCCCGTTTCGTCGGTGACGACGGCGGCCACCGGGAAAAATTCTGCGCCGTTGAGCAGCTCGAACCCCACGGTCACGCCGGAAACCGGCCCCGAACCGTCCGTAACCGTAACGGTAAAGCGGCGCGCGTCCGCGTATCTCCGGATTTCGTTCAGAATAATGGTCTGCCCGTCCGTGCAGATGGGCTCCTCGCCCTCGATCGGCAGGAAGGATTTGCTGTCCATCAGCATGGAGCGCGCGGCGGCTTCCGTGAACCAGCCGCGGTTGAGCACCGGCTCCGGTTCGCACGCGCCGAGGAAGTACCATTCCCCGTCGCACCAGACCTCCACCCATGCGTGATTGTCGTCGCAGTGCGCCCAGCGGGGCGTATAGACCTGCCGTGCGGGAATCCCCACGCTGCGCAGGGCGGTGACGGCAAAGGTGGATTCCTCGCCGCAGCGGCCGTAAGAGGACCTCAGCGCGGTAAGGGGGGACACGGTCCTTTCGTCGGTGGCCTGATAGGTGACGTGCTCGGCGCACCAGACGTTTACCTCCAGCGCGGCCTCCTTCATGCTCATGCCCCGGATTCTTTCGTTCAGGGCGTCGTAAAAGAATTTGCGGCACTCTTCTATCTTTTCGTTGTTGATCCGGTAATACAGAACATAATTCAGAAAAATATTCTCAGGAATTCGGCCGCCCCACGGGGAGTGCTCCCTCAGGAAAAGGCCGAAATCCACATAGCTCAGATAGAGGGAAAAATCGTAGTCCCCCAGGTCGGCGGACGGCATGGTGCTGTAAAAAAACTCCATGGCGGTCCGCCGGCCGCCCTCGCAGCCGTCCAGCCGCGAAAGGATTTCCCCGCCGCGCAGCCCCAGAGTGGACTGCGTTTTGAGGAACTGCCGGTGAACGGAGTCCTGTAACTCCTGTGAAAATATCATTTACATGATCCTCCTAACATACGCCCGGACCGCTCATTTGCCGGGGGCCTGAATCAGATGGCAGGCCACCCAGTGGCCCGGTTCCGCCTCCACCATTTCCGGGGCCTGCTTTTTGCAGAGCTCCGTGGCTTTCGGACAGCGGGAACAGAAGTGACAGCACTCCGGCAAATTGATCGGACTGGGGATGCTCCCCTCCAGCACGACGCGGCTGCGGGACTGCTCCAGATCCGGGTCGGGCAGGGGGATGGCGGACAGGAGCGCCTGCGTGTAGGGGTGCAGGGGATTTTCAAACAGCTCCCGGCTGGAAGCCAGCTCCGCCATGCTGCCAAGGTACATCACGCCCACGCGGTCGCTGATGTGCTTCACCATGGAAAGGTCGTGCGCAATGAACAGATAAGTCAGCTGGCGCTGCTCCTGCAGTTTTTTCAGCAGGTTGATGACCTGCGCCTGAATGGAGACGTCCAGCGCGGAAATCGGTTCGTCCGCGATGATGAAGTCCGGGTTGACCGCCAGCGCGCGGGCAATGCCGATGCGCTGGCGCTGGCCGCCGGAAAATTCGTGCGGGAAACGGTTGGCGTGTTCCTCCTGCAGGCCGACGACCTCCAGAAGGTCGACGACCATCTGGGCGCGCTCCTGCGCGGACTTCGCCAGCCCGTGCGCGTCGATTCCCTCCGCGACGATGTCCATGACCTTCATGCGCGGGTTCAAAGAAGCGTACGGGTCCTGAAAAATCATCTGCATCCGGCGCGAAAGCTCGTGGCTCTGCGCGCCGCTCAGCTTTCCGTGGACGTTGGCCCCGTCAAACAGGACTTCGCCCCCGGTTGCGCCGTAAAGCCGGATAATAGTGCGGCCCAGCGTGGATTTTCCGCAGCCGGACTCGCCGACCAGGCCGAA
This sequence comes from Caproiciproducens puteiluti, assembly GCF_052442865.1. Taxonomy (NCBI): domain Bacteria; kingdom Bacillati; phylum Bacillota; class Clostridia; order Eubacteriales; family Acutalibacteraceae; genus Caproiciproducens; species Caproiciproducens puteiluti. Next base: position 137,142 of record NZ_CP194790.1, read on the forward strand.
GGTTTCCCCTTTGTAGACCTCAAAGCTGACGTTGTCCACCGCTTTCAGGGTCTGGTTTTTTCCTACGTTAAAATATCTTTTCAGGTTTTTTACCTGCAAAATCACTTTGTTATCAGTCATCATCTTCACCGTCCTTTGCGTCGTCCTGCTGCGCCCGGCTGTCCAGCAGCCAGCAGGCGGCGCGGTGCGTGTCGGAAAGTTGGGTGTATTCCGGCATGAATTCCTGGCATACCTTCATGGTGTGCGGGCAGCGCGCGGCGAACGGACAGCCCTTCGGCGGGTCCATCAGGTCGGGCGGCGTGCCGGGGATGGAGAAAAGCTGCTGGTCGTCCTCGTGCAGCTTCGGGATGGAGGCCAGAAGCCCCTTCGTATAAGGATGGGCGGTGCGGTAGAACAGGTCGCGCACGCTGCCGGTTTCGACCAGCTTGCCGCCGTACATGACGGCCACGCGGTTCGCGATGTTGGCGACCACGCCCAGATTGTGGGTGATAATGATAATGGAGGTGTCGATTTTTCCTTGCAGATCCTTCATCAGGTCCAGAATCTGCGCCTGAATGGTAACGTCCAGCGCGGTGGTGGGTTCATCCGCGATCAGCACCTTCGGGCTGCACGCAAGCGCGATCGCAATGACTACGCGCTGGCGCATGCCGCCGGACAGCTGGTGGGGATACTGGGAAAAGCGCGTTTCCGGGTTGGACAGGCCGACCAGCCTGATCTGCTCGATCGCCTTTTCCTTCAGCTGCTCCTTTGTCAGGTCGCTGCGGTGCTCATGCAGGACCTCCATGATCTGTTTGCCCACCGTCATGGTCGGGTTCAGGGAGGTCATCGGGTCCTGAAAAATCATCGAGATGTCGCAGCCCCTGATTTTCTGCATCTCATGCTCGCTCAGCGCGGCAAGGTCCCTGCCCTCCAGATGGACGGAGCCCTCCGCGATTTTGCCGTTTGTGGGCAGCAGGCCCATTACGCCCTTGACCGTGATGGATTTTCCAGAGCCGGATTCCCCCACGATGGCGAGGGTCTCTCCCTTTTCCAGCGAAAAGCTCACGCCGCGCACCGCCTGCACGATCCCGTGCTGTGTATGGATATGGACGTTTAGATTTTCCACTTCCAGAAGCTTACTCATAGCGCGCCCTCCTCACTGTCTCATTCTCGGGTCAAGCGCGTCGCGCAGCCCGTCGCCCAAAATGCTGAAGCAGACCATGATTAACACGATGACCACGGCCGGGAAAATCAGCAGGAACGGGAAATTCTGAAGCACCTGATACCCGTTGTTGATCAGAACGCCGAGCGAGGCCTGCGGTTCCGCCAGACCGATTCCGATAAAGCTCAGAAACGCTTCGGTGAAAATCGCCGACGGAATGGTGAACATGGCGTTGATGACAATGACGCCCACGGTATTGGGGATGAGATGTTTCAGAATGATTTCCCTGTTTCCGGTGCCAAGAACGCGGGCGGCCAGAACAAATTCCTGATTTTTCAGCTTTAAAATCTGCGCGCGCACCAATCGCGCCATGTTGACCCATCCGGTGATGGAAAGGGCCACGACAATGGTCCAGATGCCGGCGGGCATGACCATCATCAAAAGGATGACGATAATCAGCTGCGGGATTCCGACCAGAATTTCAATGATTCTTTGCATCACCGCGTCCACCTTGCCGCCGAACAGAGCGGAAACCGCACCGAAGGTAACGCCGATGAACAGATCGATAAACGCGGCGGCGACCGCGATCAGCAGGGAAATGCGCGTGCCCTGCCAGATGCGCGCCCACTGGTCGCGCCCGAACTGGTCGGTGCCGAACAGATGCGCCGCGCCGGGTCCGTTGTAGGTGTGCAGATAATCGGTGTCATAAAAGGTGTACTTTGAGAAAATCGGCCCGAATATGGCCAGAAGAATAATCACAGCCAGAATCGCCAGGCTGACGACCGCCGCCTTGTTCTTTCTCAGCCGCAGCCAGCCGTCCTGAAAGGCGGTCAGGTTGGGGCGGGCAATATGTTCTCTTTCGTCCTTGTCTACTGCGGCTTTTACGAAAAGCTTCTGTGGAATCTCCATTTTCTGCGCCATACCGTCACTCCCCTTTCCCGCCGGAGGCCAGGCGGATTCTCGGGTCGATTACCGAATAAAGGATATCGACCACCATCACCACAAAGATGTAGAACGCGCTGTAGAAAATGGTGATGCCCATAATGGTGGAATAGTCGTTCGTCTTGATGGAATCGACAAAAAGGCTGCCGATGCCCGGGATGCTGTAGATGTTTTCCACCGCCAGGGAGCCGGTCAGCAGATTGACCACGATCGGCCCCAGGATGGTGACGACGGGGATGATGGAATTGCGCACCGCGTGGCGCATCAGCACCTTGAACTGGTTCAGCCCCTTCGCTCTCGCGGTGATGATATAGTCCTGCTCCAGTACGTCCAGCATTTCGGTCCGCATAAACCGCGCGATCATTGCCGTCACGCCGAACGACAATGCGATGGAAGGCAAAACGGAGCTTTTCCAGCTTTGCCAGAAGGCGACGGGCAGCACGCCCCATTTTAAGCCCACAAAGTATTGCAGAAGCGCCGCGGCGACAAAGTTCGGCACGGAAACGCCCAAGACGGCCACCACCATGGTAAAGTAGTCGATGCCGCTGTTGTGCCGCCAGGCGGCGATGATTCCCAGAATCAAGCCGATGGAAAGGCCGATCAGGATCGCCTGGAGGCCGATCAGCGCGGACGGGCCGATACGCCCCAGAATGACCCCGGAAACCGGCTGGCCCGTGTAGAAAAAGGAAGTCCCGAAATCCCCCCTGAACACATTGCCGATATATTTCCCGTACTGTACGATTACCGGATCGTTCAGGCCGTATTTTTCAAGGAACTGCGCCTGCTGCGCCGCCGACAATAGAGAGAAGCGCTCCGCGTCGAACGGGGTTCCCGGCAGCTTCTTCATCAGAAAGAAGGTCGTGGTGACGATGATCAGCAGAGTAATCAGCAGATACACAATCCGTTTACAGATATATTTGAACATTCCGTATGCCCTCCTTTATCTTATTAGCATTTCCAGTTGATTCTGCAACAAGTTTGCGTTTCTCCCCGCCTTTGGTGGGAGAAACGTGTTTTGTCTCGCGAACTGAAATGGATTTGCTGCAGTGATGACAAAGAGGAGGTCATTGACGATCCTCCTCTTTGTCTTTATAGAATATAAGGTAAAATTATTTCAAGGAAGCATATTTGAATTCGATCGGCGGCCCAAACGGATGGGTGACCAGATTCTCTACGTTCGGTTTTGTCAGGTAGGCAAAGCCTCTGTAGAACAGCGGAGAAACAACCGCGTCTTCGGAAACCAGCGTCTTTTCGGCGGAGAGCATATCCTGCAGGCGCTTCGCGTCGTCGGTCTGCTTCTTCGCGTCGGTAATCAGAGAGTTGTAGGTGTCGCTCTTGTAGTTGCCGCGGTACGGTGTGCCGTTGGTCCAGAGGTCCATGTAGGTCATGGCGTCGTCATAGTCGGCGCCCCACGCGGTGACGGCCATCTGGTAGTTGTTGTCGTCCATCAGCTGATTTTTTGCTTTCTTTGTTTTGGAGTCGATCTTCACGTCGATTCCCAGATTCTTCTTAAATTCACCCTGAATATAGGTGGCGACCGTTTTTGTCACGGAATCGTCTTCCGTCAGAAGGACCAGGGAAGGCGCGCTGCCCAGCTCCTTTACGCCCTTCTCCCAGTATTCCTTGGCTTTCGCGGCGTCAAAGGTGGTGATGTCGCCGTTCAGCTCGCGGAAGGATTTGGTGCCGTCGCCGAACATGCCGTTGGCAATCAGGCCGGTAGCCGGAGCGGAGCCGTCCGCCAGAACAACGTCCGCCAGAGTCGCGCGGTCCACGGCGTAGCCGAGGGCAAGGCGGATATTCTTATTGGAAACCGCTTTGTTGGCAAGGTTGTACTGGAGGTAGGTGGTCCTGAACTCGCTGGTGGAGCTGAATTCAGCGCTGGATTTCATTGCCGGTACATCGGAAGAGGAAAGCGTTACCCGGGAGAGCTCGCCGGACTTGTAAGCGTTGAGCGCGGTGGCCTGCTCCTTGATAATGCGGACGTTGACATTGGAAACCTTGACGTTTGCCGCGTCCCAGTAGCTGTCGTTCTTCTTGAGGGTGCTGCCGCTTGCCGGGTCATAGGTGGCAAGGGTGTACGGGCCGCAGTAGACCATATTGTCCGCCTTCAAGCCATAGTTTGCGCCCTGTGACTTGACATATTCCTCGTTGAGCGGGAAGAACATGGGCAGAACGGTCAGTCTGACAAAATAGGGGGTGGGCTGCTTGAGTTTTACTTCCAGAGTCTTGTCGTCGAGCGCCTTCACGCCGACGTCCTCCGCCTTGGCCTTGTTGTCAAGGTACTCGGCGCCGTTTACTATGTAATCCGTCATAATGAAGGAATAGCCGTTGGTGGCGTCCGTGCTCATCTGCTTGAGCCACGAGAACACAAAGTCCTTTGCGGTGAGCGCGGTGCCGTTGCTCCATTTCAGGCCGTCCCTCAGGGTAAAGGTGTAGGTCAGCTTGTCGTCGGATACCTTGTAGCTTTCCGCCAGCGCCGGTTCCGGCTCGTGCTTTTCGTTCAGGCGGTAAAGGCCTTCGGATACGTTGTTCAGGATGGTAAACGAGTTGTTGTCGGACGCGGCCCACTGCACCAGGGTCCTGATTTCATTGGTGTCGTAGACGGTGATGGTGCCGTCCGAGGTTTTTGCGGTGCCTTCGGACTGGGCCGGGCCGGATGCCGCGGCGCTGCTCGCTGTGCCGGTAAAGCCGCAGCCGCTGGTTGCCAGTACCATGGAAGCCGCAAGAATCAGCGCAAGCAGTTTGCTCTTTTTCATAAAAGGAATCACTTCTTTCTTTTATAGTTGATATTGTTGAATTCTGTACAAAGTAAACAGTTTCTTTCTACAGAATACCGCTGATGGGGAGCGCGGCGGGTGAATGATTGCCATGTGAAAGATGCAAAATCATTAGTTTGTTTTGTTTCCGAACTATTAACAGATTTGATATTACCACCAACTCAGTGAAATGTCAATCGAAATAACTGTTTTTTATTTAAAATCCAGGTATTGTAATTAATATTCTCTCGTGATATGATTAATGAAAAAGTTCGTCCAGAGTACGAACTATAACCTTTTTGAACGGATCGTGATGAACATCAAACAGACTGTAGACCAAACACATATCAGGTCAATCAACCAAAGAGTGATTCTGGACAAAATCTGTAGCGACGAGCCGATTTCCAGGGCCGAGCTGGCGCGTGAGCTGTTCATCAGCAAGTCCGCTATGACGGAAAATATTGCAGCTTTGCTGAACCGGGGAATCATACAGGAGTTCGGCGAGGGGGTTTCTATGTCCTCCGGAGGCAGAAAACCGATTTTGTTGAAATTTAACAAAACATACCAGTATATGATCGCGATTGAGCTGAATTTCGAGGACCCGATTTTCGTGCTTGCCAATCTGGGCGGGGAAATCATCAATAAATTTACGGTAAATATTTCCAATGATTCCCCCTACGCCACCAGACTGGAGCTGGTGCTGAACGCGGTCAGGCTTCTGCTTTCCTCCAACAACCTGACCAGCGGGGACCTGGCCATCATCGCCATCTCGTGCCCCGGCATCTATGACCCGGTCAACAGGACCTTTTTTGCCAATTCCAATTTTGCCAACTGGAACATGGGCGATTTTTCACGGCAGATGGAGGAGTGCTTCGGCACCTCGGTGCTGGTGGTCAATGACGTGAACGCGGCGGCGGTGGGGGAGTTCACCAGCGGCGCGGGAAAGAATTCCAGGGACCTCGTATACGTCAGCGGCGGCCTGGGGCTGGGCGCGGGAATTATCCTGAACGGGGAGCTTTACGGGGGGAGCGCCAACTGCGCCGGTGAAATCGCGAACGAGATCACCATCCAAAACGAAACGGCCCGCGCGCGCGGGATGTCCTTCAACAATCTGGGCGGTTCGGCCAACATCCACGGGCTGACGGACAGAATCTGCGCACAGGCGCCGCAGAGCACGCGGGACGCTTTTGCCGCGCTGGGGAAAAGCCCCGAAAAAATCGGATTCAAGGATATTATCCGGGTGTGGCGGGACGGCGATCCGTTTCTGAAAGAATGTGTGGACGATATCGCGGTCATTATCGGTGGAAGCATTTCCAACATTGTCTGCCTGCTGAACTGCGATCTGGTGATATTCGGCGGGGAATATACCGTTTTTCACGCGCAGATGCTTCCGATCATCAACCGGATCGTACGGGAAAACGCATTTGCCCCGGTACAGGTGGTTCCCGCTCTGCTGGAAAAAAATTCTGGAATATACGGCCTTTTCGCGCTCTCCAAGGAGGTCATCTTCGACAGGCTGTGCAATCAGGGCCACGAACGGATATAACGGTAAACAAGGGAATCAATCAAAGGGCCGTTGCAAAATGAATTTGCGATAGCACAGCTTCCATAACAAGAAAAATGCGCCTTGAAACAGGTTTTAAAGCCCGCTCAAGGTGCATTTTTTGTGCGCTATTTTGTTGAAGAGCTGTTTTGCAGCAGCCCCTTTCGTCAGGCTTCTTTTGCGCCGCGTACCATGGAAGCCGCCGCCTCTTCGATCGCGGCGATTTTATAGGAGCTGTTCCACCGGTTCACGCCGATAAAGTCATATATCTTCGCGCTCAGATGACGGCAGAGCCGCTCCATCTGCTCCAGACAGCTGATCATCCCGTTGCCGGAGCCGCCGGGAGAAGCAATCAGCAGGACGGATTTTCCGGCCATTGCTCCAGACTCGCCCTTTCTTGCTTCACAGCGGCGGAACCGGTCGAAGAAAGCCTTCATCGCTTCGGTCATATCGCCCCAGTACACGGGTGTGTCAAGGATCAGGGCGTCCGCCTTGGCAATTTTTTGCTGGATCTGCGTGAAGCCGTCCACACCGAAGATGCAGGTGTGTTCGTCGCGGCAGATTCCCCAGCCGTCGCCGCACATGGCACAGCGGACGAGGCCGTAATCGGACAGCCGGATGATTTCGCAGTCCGCTCCCCCCTTCTTCGCGCCGGCGGAAGCCGCTTCCACACAGGAGCAGCACAGGCCTTCCTTTTTGGGCGTGCCCGACAGAATCAAAACCTTCATTTGAAAAATCCCCTTTTCTCTGTATTTTTTAACGGCGTACCGCAAAATCCGATCGCTGTAGGATAGGACCCGCTTATTCAACGTTTATGCTGTGTCCGCCGTGAAATTGCCGAAACAGAAACAATTATCGCTTCAGTAGCCGAGGGTTTCATTTACAAGGATGATTTTAAATCGGTTTTTGTCAAAGTTTCCGGAAATGAGGACAAAGTCGTTGCAGATCCGCTGCTCGTGGCGGCAGTCGATACACCGGCCGAGCTTTGCACAGGGGGTGCTTTTGCCAAGCCTTTTCGCGTCCAGGGGCGCCGCGACCTGTCGGGCACGCTCCACCGCTTCCTCCACGGAGCCGACGATTTTATTTATCCCGACGACAACGATCACCTGTTTCGGGCCGTACACCATGGGGGCCACCCGGCTGCCGTTTCCGTCGATGTTGAACAGCCTGCCGTCCCGGGTCACCGCGTTTGTGCCGGTAAGGAACGTGTCCGCGGAAAAGTTTTTAATGTAGAGCTCCCGCTTTTCTTCCGGGGAGAGTCCTTCGCGGTATTTGTCGAGGAAAACAAAATCCCCCTTCCGCAGAAAATCATACACGCCGAGCTGCTCCAGCGTGACGGAATCCCCGCAGCCGACCGTTTCTCCGGGCCGGAGGAGCTTTGAAAGCAGTCCGGTTACTTCCTCGCGGCTTTCCGCGAAATAACCCGTCATGCGGTTCCTTTGCAGCTGACGGAGGGTCTGTTCAATTTTCTCGTCCATCCGTTTCACCCGCATTCGATAGAATAACAGTATTATACCACAGGCGCAGCGCGCCGTCGCGGGATATTTATAAATTGGCGAAGCTGAGATCATTATCGCTTGAGATTACCATATCCGTGTGCCTGGTTGAATAGGGAAGCGTCAAAGGGGCTGCCGCAAATGTTCTGCGGCAGCCCCTTTGGGGAGATAAATGGAGCAAGCTGTTTCTGCTCGTGGACCTGTATTTATATATCACCGTCCGTCCGGACCGGCCGCAAAATTACCGTCGCGGTGCAGGTACCAGGCGACTTTGGCGCTGGTCTCGAGCTCTTCGATTTTTGCAAACGCGTCCAGCAGGGAGCTTCCTCCGACAATCGGCCCGTGATTCTTCAGCAAATATCCGGTCGTACTTCCCAGAGCCTTCCGGAAAGCCTCGAACAGTTTCTCGGAACCCGGTTTGTGGTATCCGACCAGCCGGATGGCCCCCAGCTGCATTTTCAGATAGGGGGTATCCTCCGGAATCGCGTCTGCGGGATTGACAAAGGGCAGTGTGGACCAAATGGTGGAATAAAAGCTGTGGGTATGGATCACTGCCTTTACCGAGGGGAATTCCCGGTATAAAGTTAAGTGCATCGGCAGCTCCTTGCTGGGCCGGCCGCCGTTCACAGGCTGTCCGTTCAGGTCGACCTGAGCGAAGCTCTTTTCCGACAGCAGCCCGAAAATAGAGCCGCTTTGCGAAATATAGACGGAATCGCCGCACCGGAAACTGATATTGGCGGCGGAACCCGTTACCGTCCCTTTCTGAAACAGGGTTTTTGCAATCCAGACTGCGTCCTGATAGCTTTGCAGTAATTCGTTATCCATTGTTAAGACCTTTCTGATAGTTGATGCCTATTTGGAAGCCGCGGCCTCTTCGAGCGGCTGCTCCGCGCCCTGCTTTTTCAGGATCCTCTTATTAAAGAAGTTCACAAGGAACGGGCAGATAATCATGGTGACTACGGAAGCGGTGGCGCACTGGGCCGCGGCGACCGGGACCATGCTCTGGAAGGTCGGGTCGGCGGACGCAATGACGGAAGGCGTCAGCGCAGAGTTTGCGGCGACGGTACCCATGGAAACGCCGAGAGGAGATTTCTTTTTGAGGAAAAGGTTATAAAGGAACTGGATGATCAGACCGAGGGCAAGGGAGATAAAGCCGAGCAGAATCCCGCTGAGACCCGCGTCCCAAAGGGTAAGCAGGCTGGAGCTGGCGCCGATGGCAAAGGACTGGAAGATAACGACGATGGGCTGCGACTTGGAGCACAGGGTACGGAAATTCTCATCCAGATTGCCCCAGATCACGCCGATCAGAATCGGAATCAGTGTGCCGATGATATCGGTGACCGGAATATGGGCGGCTCCGCTCATGCCCATGACGAGCATGCTTCCGAAGGGACCGTTTTTCAGCGCCAGCATGGAAACGGCGCCCATGTCCGTGGCGTCGCCGTATTCACCGCACAGCGCCACATAAAGCGAGCTGTTGTTGCTGGGAAGCGCGCAGAACAGAACGAAGGGCGTCAGGCCAAGAATGCCGTAGGCACCGAACAGGTAGCTTGCCAGCCACCCGATTGCGCCGCCCAGCGCCAGCTTCATAACGAGCATCAGGGTTCCCTTGTAAAGCGGCATGCCCGCTTCCTTGATTTTAATGGAGGAACCGCAGATGATGAGGAACAGCCCCATCAAGGTCTGGGTGCCTTTTTGAAACAGCGCGGTGGTCGGACCGCCGATTCCCAGAAAGGTGGGAAACGCGGTGTTGATGATCATTGCAAGCAGCATGGGAACGATAATTTGTCCGCCGGGGACCTTTTTCATAAAATTCATTTGATTAACTCCTCTCCAAATTCAGCGGATTCACACGAGCATTTCTCCTGCTCCGCGGCGTTCTGCTGTGGGTGCATCGTGTCAGGCTTACCGGTTCTTTTGCAGCTCGTAGTACAGGCGGCTGACTACCCGGACAGCGGTTTCGTCGTCACCGATCAGCCCGCCTTTTCCGACGATTCTGACCCCGTCAAAATCGCCGCCGATAATCCGGCCGAGGTTGGTCTGGGGCTGCACGGTGTCCACCAGACGGATTCCCGCGGCGCCGAGCGCTTTGAGCACCGTGACAAGGGTGTCTCCTCCGGTCATGTAGATTCCGGATATTTTGTCTTTATTGGCCGGGTCAAACGCGATTCCCCTGACGATTGCTCCGAGCCCGAGGTTGATATTGGCGGACGCCTGACGGGAGGGCAGCCCGAGCTTCTTTTCCCAGTCCTGCAGGACAAGGCGCTCGCCTGTGGAAGCGGTCTCAAGCACCACAACACGGCTGGTTTCGTCGTGAAGGTACCGGTTCGCTTCCTCGATGCTCCTCCGGATTTCCGGATTGTCTTCCTTGCTGCGGTCGATCAGCTCACCAGCGTGGATGGATACATCCGCGGCGTAGTCGGACTGTGCCAGTTTCTCGATCTGCCTGCGTGTAACCTCCGTCGCGCTGCCGGCGACCACAAGGACCTTCTCTGAACAGGAGGGGATATCCACTTGCTCTTTCTGCCCTTCCGGGACGCGGTCGGGATGGCCGAAGCCCCTGCAAAGCGCCATCTGCTGGGTGAACGCGCCCGGGTCGACGCAGACGGTGTTCCAGCCGAGGTTATGTACGGTCTGTGCGATGCGGTGAAGATGCTCTGTCGAAACCGCGTCGATGACGATGATTTTGTTCCCGTCCGCCTTTTGCTGTTCCAGCGCGGTGCGCAGGGCTTCTTCCCCCGACAGCACGGTTTGAAGATAGATCGCTCCCACCTTCCGACGGCTTTGACTTTGCATCAGCGTTGGAATATGGGCCTCTTTTACGGGGGATAAAACGTCTCTCCCCGCCCCGGTTTCCGTCAGGACCACATTGTCGATAACGGAATAACCGCCGACCACAATTCTTCTGGTGTCGGGCATGGTCGCGGCCATAACCGCAATGGCGTCGTCCGGCAGCTCGTCGAGCAAAGCGTCCACTTCGTAGCCCATCCCCCCGCGAAACGTGGTGTCGATCCGCTTGGTGAAATACTTGGCTCCGCGCTGCGCCAGCGCGTGATAAGCCGACCGGACGTGTGCCTGCGCGTCTTCTTTGGAAAGGTTTCTGCTGTTCGCACTGAGAATAAGCGCTTCCTGTTCTTCCGCCCCTCTTAAATCGTCGCCCGAAAAATAGGAACAGGCGCTGATCCCTTTCTTTGCCAGCAAAACTCCGCATGTCATTGTGCCGGTCATGTCGTCCGTAATGATTCCGATTCTTTCCATTACTGTCTCCTCCGTTTTATTTTATTCTGGCTGCTGCATCTTCCAATATTTCGCACCCATCAGAATCGCTTCCTTCAGGTTTTGGTAGCTTGCCGTGTTTTTCCCCGCAATATCGTACGCCGTTCCGTGGTCGACGGTGGAGCGCATGAACGGGAAACCGAACGTCAGGGAAACGGATTTTTCAAAGTCATACGTTTTACACGCAATATGCCCCTGATCGTGGAAAAGGGAAAGGACCCCGTCGTAAACGCCGCGCTTTTCCAGATAGAATACGGAATCCGAAGGGACCGGTCCTTCTGCGCGGATGCCCATTTCCACACATTTCCGGATAGCGGGGATCAGAAATTTTTCTTCCTCATCGCCGAAGAGCCCGTGATCCGACGCATGGGGATTCAGGGCGGCGACGGCAATCCTCGGGGAGGCGATCCCGATTCCGCGCAGCGTGGTGTGGATTCCCTTCATGCGTTCGACCAGTTTGTCGACATCCAGCGCGGCGATCGCGTTTTTGAGCGACATGTGGCGGGTGTAATGGAATACCCTGAGCTCCCTGCAGTGGAACATGGAGACGGTCGGCGCCCCGCCGAAGTGCTTTCGGAACAGGGCGGTGTGGTCTTTTTCCCCGAAGCCTGCGCGGACAAAGAATTCCTTATTGATCGGACAGGTGGTAATCACATCTGTGCTGCCCTGCTTTCCAAGCTCGATTGCCTTTAATATAAAGCTGTACGCCATTTTGGCCGCCGGGACACTGGGGCTTCCAAATACGATTTCCTCTGTTACGCCGTGATCGGTCTCCATTAAATCAATGCTTCCGAATTGGTACCCGCCTTCTTCAGGGGACCGGACCAGATGGATCTGAAATTTGCTTCCCTGCAGGTCCAGCGCTCTTTGTAAAATTCCGCGGTCTCCGATCACGACCGGCCGAACCTGCTTCAGGATATCGCTGTCGGTCATGCAGCCTGCGCAGATCTCCGGTCCGACTCCGGCGGGATCGCCCATTGTTACGACAACCAGCGGTCTTGCATCATTTGTTTTCATTTGTCATTCATCCTTGTTTCGTTTGATTAGTGGTGTAATTTTTATTTAATATTACAGGAAGGCGGGAGCTATAGCGAATCCCAAACATTGAAAACCCGTTTAGATGTGAAACATATCAAATAAAACTATTGATGTTATAAAATAATATAGCTATAATGTTTCATAGAGAAACAGTATGGAGGAGTTCAAATGGAGATGATCCGGGTTCTGGCGATGGTTCCTTCTGAAGGAATGGCCGAAATTATGCGCACCGCCTCACAGTCGGTTCCGGACCTTGCCGTTGAGGTTATTCTAGAGGGAACCGAGGAGGCAAAGCAACTGGTAAAATATGGCGAAGGTCTGCTGCGGTACGCGGCGGTGCTTGCCCAGAGAAAAACATATGAGAAGTTAAAGGAAGCCGGGGCGGTTCCCGTAATTGAAATCCCGGTTTCCTTTTACGATCTTCTCAGCGCCGCGCGGCTCGCGGCCGGTTACACAGGGAAGAAAATACTGATTGCGCCGCCGCGGCTGGCAGAGATGGCCGATTCGGCACTGGACCTGGCCGGGCTTTCGTCGGAAATTGAAACCGTCGCCGCCGATACCGTCACCGCCGGGCTGGTAAACGGGCTGAAAGCTCAGGAATATTCCATGTTTCTGGGGGATTCCGAGGTGAACCGTGTCTGCAGGGAAAACGGGATCAATTCCGTTATCATGCTGGCATCCGGCTTCGGAAGCGCCGTTTCCTGCCTGTGGGAAGCGCAAAACCTGATTTCCTGTCTGGAAAGATCGCGCCTCCCGGTTTCGGTGCTCGAGGAATATGCGGGGCATCTCAAAAAGGCGTATCTGCTGTTCGATTTTTCCGGAACGCTGCGGTACGCAGCCAACGCGGAGCTGGAAAACAGGCTTGTGGAAGCAGCCGCGCACCTGATCCCGCTGGTGAAACAGGAAAAGGCAATTCAAAAGGAAAAGAAAATCAACGAGAGCCTCTATCTGATAAAAGGCAGTGTCGTAGCCCTGGGAAAAGAGCATTTTCTTGTTTTTGAGGTAAAAAAATCCCTGTTTGACAGCAAGACCAATATTCCGGGAGTCATGATAAAAAACACGGAAAACCTGACCAAAGATTTTTTCAATGTTTTTTACGACGATACCAAAAACAAGGACTTCCGCCAAAAAACGGATGCCTACAGCGGGGGAAGCAACACCGTTGTGATTATCGGGGAATCGGGGACGGGCAAGAGCAGGCTTGCGGACTACATCTACGCCAATTCGGATTTCCGCAATGCTCCGCTCTATCTGGTCGACTGCAAGCGGCTCGGCACGCGCAGCCTTCACTTCCTGTTCAACAGCACCGATTCGCCGCTTTACGAACAGGGGATTGCCCTGTATTTTAAGGAGCTGAATTATCTTAAGGAAAAATACCTGAATGAACTGGTGGCGTTTTTGCAGCAGTCCCCGTTTGTCCATAAAAACAAAATCATTTTTTCCGTGACCTGCAGGGTGTCGGAATCCTATAACAACAAGGTCTGTGAGTTTCTTACAAGCAGGCTGAGCGCATTCCCGCTCTACCTTACCCCCCTAAGGGAACGCGTCGGCGATATCCCCAATCTGGCGGTTCTGTATATCAACGAGCTGAACAGGGAATACGGCAAGAAAATCATTGGATTTGAGCCGGAAGCAATGAACTATCTGCAAAGCTTCCGCTGGGATGACAACGTAAAGCAGTTCAAGCGAGTGCTCAAAGAGCTGTTTATGATTACAGGCTCCCTGATGATTCCCGTCACGGACGTGATTGATGTCCTGAGCGAGGAAATCAGCGGGAAGCAAAGCCCGTCCGCCGCGGCGGAAGCTTCTGCCCAAAAATGCACCCTTGACGAGACGGTTCATAATGCGGTTAAGGACGCGATGATTGCAAACGGCATGAATCGCACACAGGCGGCAAACCAGCTGGGAATCAGCCGGACAACCCTCTGGAGGCTGCTGAAAAGCGGCAGGCTTCCGGTTCCTTCCGCGCATCCGAAAAATGTTCCGTAGCGGGGCATCGTCGCCCGGATGAACTCGAAAAGAAGCCCCGGGGCAAAATAAAAATGCGTTCCCTCGTCAGGGAACGCATTTTTTGTGGAAGCAGCAGACGAATACGCCGCGATTAGAAACATTATAAAGAATGCTGCGTTCAAATTACCGGAACAGGAGCAAACGCCGGGAGAGGAAAGAATCAGTCGGAACGGCAAAGCTCCATAAGCGACCGGTTCATTTCATCAAATGCCTGTTCGGAGGAAAGGACCACCAGATAGTCGCCGGGCAGAATCTGTGTTTCCCCATTGGGGACCAGCTCCTTTTCTCCCCTGTGCAGAGATACGATCAGCGCGCCCTCCGGCCAGCCGACGTCCTTCACCTTTTTTCTGGCAACCATAGAGCCGAGCTCCACCGGAATTTCAATGATGGCGCCCGACTTTTTCCCGTCGGCGCTTTCTTTTTCTTCATCGGTCAGCCGTTCCAGCAGCACTTCGTAAATCGGGGAGATTTTCAGCAGATCGGAGGTAAGCAGCGCAATAAAAGCGACTGCCGCGACCGGCAGCAGGTGTACCAGCGAACCTGTCATTTCCGCCATCAGCAGGATGCTGGTGACGGGCGCTTTTACGGAAGCGGACATGGCGCCCGCCATTGCGCAGACGCAGAACGCGGGAATATAGTCCGCCGACAGGCCCCATACGGTAATCATTTTTCCGAAAATACATCCGGTCATGGCCCCCAAGGAAAGGATGGGCATAAAAATACCGCCGGGAATCCCGCTTCCGAAGCAGACACAGGTAAAGGCGAGCTTCATAACCAGATAGATCGCCAGCAGGGAAACGCTGATCTGGGCGCTTTCGGACAGCTTGATCAGATTCTGGCCGCCGCCCAGCACCTGGGGAATCAGCAGCCCGCAGGGCAAAGCAAGGAGCAGCGCGGCGCCGGGCCGCAGAAAAGCGGGCAGCTTCGCGTAGAGCAGGCCAATGTTCAGCAGGCCCTTGTTGGCAGCGGCTCCCACAATCCCGGAGAGAATCCCGAGGGGCAGCAGCAGGCCGTAATACCGGATGGGCAGCTGCGGGATGTCCGTGTAATTCAGCACCGGCTTCAGCCCGAAAAAGTATTTTGATACCACATCGGCCGTCAGCGCGGCCGTGGTTGCGCCAATCAGGATATTGGGCGAAAAGGTCCGATGAATTTCCTCCAGCGCAAACATAATCCCGGACAGCGGCGCGTTAAACGCGGCGGAAAGCCCGGCCGAAGCGCCCGCGGTAATCAGGCAGTTTTCCTCCAGCTTGTTTTTTCCTGCCTTCTTTGCAAACGCCTGGCTGCCGGCGGCCCCAATTTGGATGGACGGTCCCTCCCTGCCCAGCGAAACGCCGAAGAAGGATGTCAGGATTCCCGCAAGATACCTTACGATCAGCACGGTGTGCCACTTGATTTTCATTCCGAACAGGACGATTCCCTCAACCTGCGGAATTCCGCTTCCCTTCGCGTACGGCTCCAGCTTTACCAGCCGGTAGGTAAGATATCCCGCAATCGCGATGAGAAACATCCAGGGTATGATATAAATCGGATGCAGCCGTAAAAACTGATACGCTTCCAGCGATTTTTCGGTGCCGAATTCAATCCCCAGGCGGTAGAGCGTCACCAAAAGCCCCGCGATCATTCCGGCAAGGATTCCCTTATAGGTTACGCTCCATTT
Organism: Caproiciproducens puteiluti; assembly: GCF_052442865.1. Taxonomy (NCBI): domain Bacteria; kingdom Bacillati; phylum Bacillota; class Clostridia; order Eubacteriales; family Acutalibacteraceae; genus Caproiciproducens; species Caproiciproducens puteiluti. The sequence continues at coordinate 153,004 of NZ_CP194790.1, forward strand.
CAGTCTGTTCAGATCGGACAGCATTTGATACATTCTCGATTTTTCCATTTGTCTGCGCGCCTCTACTTTCTTTGCATAATTATACCATAAATTCCGGCGCAAGAAATGAATCAAAAGAATGTAAGGTCAAGTTGACATAAATGCATTCCGGTGCTACTATATATGTAAGGTAAACTTTACTTTGGAGGGCTGAATGTGAGAAACAGGGTCAAAGAGCTTCGGGAGCTGTTTGGGCTGACCCAGGAGCAGCTGGGCGAGCTGGTGGGCGCGTCCAGACAGGCGATCAATGCGGTTGAAACCAGGAAAAATGAGCCTTCCGTCTGGCTTGCGTACGATATCGCAAGGGTATTCGGGGAACCGATCGAGAGCGTGTTTTTGTTTGAGGACAGTGAGAGGAAATCGAGGGCGGAATCGAGCAGGAGGGTGACAGATGGCGTTGCGGCAAATCAGAACGTTTGACGATGAAATTCTTCGTAAGGTCTGCAAACCCGTTGTCAAGGTGGATGACCATATCCGTCAGCTTCTCGACGATATGGCGGAGACAATGTACCATGCCCCGAACGGCGGCGGTCTGGCAGCAAATCAGGTCGGGATTTTAAGGCGTTTGGTGGTCGCCGATATGGGGGAAGGGCTCTTTAAGCTGGTGAATCCTGAAATCGCGGAAGAAAGCGGCGAGCAGACGGTGATCGAGGGATGCCTGAGCTTCCCCGGAATCTGGGGCCGGTTGAAAAGGCCGTCCCATGTCGTGGTAAAGGCTTTGGATGAAAACGGAAAGCCGATCACTTTGGATGTGACGGGCGATATGGCAAAATGTCTCTGTCACGAAATCGACCATCTGAACGGGATCGTCTTTACGGAAAAAATTCTGGATATGTCAATATTGAAGAAGAGGAATAAAACCCTGAAAACAGTTTGAGGCCGCCAAAAACATGGCGGCCTCTTTTATAACAGGGGCCATCCTCCGGAGGACGGCCCCTGAATCCGATCACGTGCTGCGCTTTCCCTGTTATCCTAAAAAGCCGTACTCGCCGCCCCTATTCGGCCAGCCAGTGCCGGACGGCCCCGATGGGGACATCCATCCGTGCGGCTACCTGTTCCGGCGTCATACCGCTCGCGGCAAAGCGGCGCGCCACCGTCGTCATTTCCTCTCCCACTTCGATGATGTTGCGGTCGGGGTCATAAAAGCGTACCACCCGCTGCCCCCAGGCGTGTTCTTTCGGCGGGTGAACGTATTCGATTCCCGGATAGGATGCGAGCTTCTCCAGAAAACGGTCCATGTCGGATTCCTCAAAGTACAGCTCGGCGGCGTTGTGCCCCAGGGTGATTTCCGTTTCCTCCCTGTGCAGGAACGTCTTCCAGGTATCCAGCGTCTGCAAAGCGACGCAATCGGACAGCGTAACGTTCGCGCCGAAGTCGGCGGTTACTTCCATTTCCAGCAGGCCGCAGTAAAATTGTTTGGAACGCGCCATATCGCGCACGGCAATGAGCGTACAATTGTATTTCATCATCAGTCCTCCGGCAAATCAATTTTGTCGAGGCGGAAAGAGTTAGCGTCCCTTATGCTTTTCCTTCCGCCTTTTCTGCCGTAATTGAAACTGGCGTTCCTTTTCAGCCTCCTGTTCAGCACGGGAGCGGAATTTCCGATCCGTTTTTCCCTGTTCCTGCTGAAGCTTCAACGCCTGCTGAGCTTTTGTTCCAATCCCTGTGCTCATCAGCTGCTTTTTTACTTCCCGCTGCATGCGTTTTGGATTCATACGGGGTTCATCCGGGATGGAAGCTTCCAGAGAAGGGCTGAACCGCAGCTTTTCGTAATTTTTGAGTATGAAGTCATACACATCATAATCCTTGGGTTCGGCTCCGAATGTGATTTTACAAGCTTCATACTTTCTGTCACATTTGCGCTCAAAAATGCCTACCCAAAACGGTTCGTCGAAAAGAACGGTCAGTTTGAAAACAGTATTTCCCATCAGATATCCTCCTTTTGTGTACCTTACAAAGAACGGACAACCAAGGAGGCAGGTTACTGACAGCGTTTGCCGCGTCCGGACTACCAACCGGAACTGTGTTTTTATCTTTGTGCGATCTATTTTACTCTTTTCTGATAACAAGGTCAATCCGGCGGCTATTGGCCTGTTTTTTGTTGCTTTTTCGCTTCGGGCTCCCGACAAAAAACAGGCCATGGAGAAAGCGCGTTTTACAGTGATGCCGTCTTTCGGGCGGTGGAATCATTTTTCGGAAAGCTGAGCGAGTTCCTCCAGAATCCCCCTGAATTCCGGGCTGCCTTTCAGAAAATCAAACGCGGGGTTTTCCTTCACCATCTGGCAGACGCAGCGGTTCAGATAGCTTTCGGAATAGGACGTTTCGCGCATTTCGATGCTGTCGAAAAAGGGGCTTGCTTTCACCGCTTCCAAATCGAGCGGCATTCGTGCGCACGTTACAAAGTCATGCAGTGTGTCCAGCGTTTCCCGGGTTTTTCCCTCCTCCGCGTAGCACTGCGCGATCATCAGATAATGGTTCAGGTCCTGCCCGTAAAGCTTATCCCGATCAAACATCCGGGAAAGCTGAAGGCTCAGGTCCTCCATTTTCAGGGCAAGAGCATAGTCCTTCTCTTTTTTTGCAAGGTTTGAAAGGGTATTCAGCGCAATGTCGCAGGCGGTCAGGTGGTTCGTCAGTAAATATTGCGCCGTCTGCTTGGATTTTCCTAGGTCGCCCATCGCGTAATACACGGAAACCTTCATCGCCGCGGGGTCCATGACCGGCTGGTGAATCTGCTCGAGCGCCCTCAGCGCGTCCTCGTAACGTCCCTTCTGCATCAGCAGGGCGCACAGACTTTGCCAGGCAGCCTCCCGAGTGGAAACCTCCTCGCTTTTTGCCGCATCCCGCATCAGTGCCTCCGCCTGTTCCAGCAGTCCTTCGGCTTCTTCTTCCGTCCGGGCGCAGGGGGTGTGCATCATGCAGACACTGCCCAGACGCAGCTTCAAAAGCGCACTGTTGGGATATTCCTTCCGGTATTTTTCAGCCAATGCCACCGCGCGCTCAAAGGAGCCGTGTTCAAATTCCCGGGAGCACTGTCCGCAGAAGTCCATGACCTGTTCCGTAGACAGCTGTGGCTCAAACCCGAGCAGGTCGTCCACCGTGATGTCCAGCAGGCGGGCAAGGGGAGCGAGCAGCGTGATATCCGGACAGGCGCCGCCTGTTTCCCATTTGGAAACCGCCGCGATGGAGACCCCAAGGGCGGACGCCAGCTGTTCCTGGGTCAGACCAAGGGCTTTTCGTTTATCTTGGATGTTCTTTCCAATGGATAATTCCATAACATTTTCCTCGCTTTCCGGAACGGCTTCTTCCTGTTATCAGTATAACCGCCTGCTGGGAAAGCCGCAATGGAATCGTAGTTGAGTGTTTTCTCTGATTTTTAACCGCCGGTTAAAAAATTCAACCGGCGGTGGCAAAAATCATCTTTTGAGTTTCTTACAGCGGCAGACAAAAGTCCAAAACGAATCCTATCATAACGGCGGTCGCGCCTCGCGGTATCCGGTAATTTTTCAGGAGCTCTTCGTCCAGCTTGACGGGATTGGGCCCCATGATTCTGTCGAGAATCCGTTTTGTATCATATTCCTTGCTTTTGATATATATCATTAGTATTCTCCTTTTCGTTTGTCATTCTGGCGGATGAACTTTCTTGCCTTTTTCATCCCGCCCATGCCCTCGAACATGCCGTTTAACTTTTCACTTTCGATTTGTTTCGAGGAAAGGCCGTCGTAACGAGCTTCCCGTTTCAGTTTCCGGTAGCTTTCCAGCCGCCTGACGTCCAGCGTTCCCGCCTCCAGCGCCTTCAAAATCGCGCAGCCGGGTTCCGCGGTGTGGGTGCAGTCCCGGAAACGGCACTGGGAAGACAAATCGTCGATGTCGGAAAAGGACCGGGACAGGTCGACGGATTCCACCCCAAGCTCACGCATGCCGGGGGTGTCGATGACAATACTGCCCTGCGGCAGAACCAGAAGATCCCTGCGGGTGGTGGTGTGCCGTCCCCTGTCGTCCTGCCGGATGCCGGAGGTACGGAGCAGATCTTCCCCGGCAAGCCGGTTGATCAGGGTGGATTTGCCGACGCCGGACGACCCGATGAAGGACGCCGTCATGCCCGGCTGCAGGTAGGGCAGCAGCTTATCGCAGGAGCTCTGATCGCAGCGGGAGGTGACGACTACGTCGGTACCGGGAGCGGCCGACGTGATTTCAGCCAAGACGCTTTGTAAATCCGCGCAAAGGTCGGCTTTTGTCAGCACGACGACGGGAACCGCCCCGCTGCTCCATGCCACGGACAAATAGCGTTCCAGGCGGCTCGGGTTGCAGTCGTGGTTCAGAGACATGCAGATCAATACGGTGTCGATGTTGGCGGCGACCACCTGCGCTTGCTGTCCGCCGCCCGCGGACTTCCGCTCAAAAACGCTGCTGCGCGGCAGCACCCGATGGATGACCGCGTCGCCGGAGCCGCCCCCGGTGCGGTCCGCCATGACAAAGTCGCCTACCGCCGGGTACCGGGACGGCTCGGCCGCCTCATAACGGAACCTGCCGGAAACCCCGGCAAAGCATTCGCCGTTCGCCGTGATGATTTTGTATCGGTCTTTATACTGAGATACGACTCTCGCCAGATGCAGGTCGGGATAGAGAGCCGCCTCTGAAAACTGGCGCTCCTTTGCGCCGTAACGGATCAGTTGATTCAATGGATTGCACCTCGTCATTCAAAAATTTTCTTTTTTAGACAAGATGGAACACGAATTGCGGCAAAACAAAAGGGCATAGTTTCAAAACTATGCCCAAGCAGTGACTTTATCAAATAAAAAGCCTGTTTGTCACAGTTCTGTATAAAACCTGATTGCACAGCAAACAAAGCGATTGATAATATCGCCTTTTCAGCCCTTGTGCAATTCGTGTTCCTTACAGAACAGTCTCCAAACAGACACCCCTTTTCCTATTTCCCTTAAATTATCATAACCGCTTTTATTTGTCAAGACGCTGGGGCGGAATAAACCAATACAAGAACGATCAGAAACTTAATACAGGGGCTTGACATATTATTAGGTATACTATAATATAAAATATAGGATAACCTAAAAATAACCCGTTCAAGGTTTTAATCGACGATAAGGTGAAAGGATTGGAGGGATAGGAAGTGAAGCAAACGATACCGTTAACACAGATACGCCCGGGCCGGCGGGCGACCGTCTCAGGTCTTTCGGCAGAAGGGGGGCTGCGCAGGCGGCTGCAGGATCTGGGTCTGGTGGAGGGCCGGGAAGTGACCTGTGTGGAATTGAGCCCTCTGGGGGACCCGACCGCCTATGAAATCTGCGGGGCGGTCATCGCCCTGCGCAGAGAGGATTCCGATACGGTCCTTGTTTTGGAGGAGGCCGCCGATGCCAGCGCTTAAAGCCGCCGCTGAGCTCAACTCCTCCTGTGCAGGGCTTGTAATTCATAAAAAAGAGGCCGGCGACCGGGTCATTGCGCTGGCGGGAAATCCCAACGTGGGGAAATCCACCGTGTTCAACGCGCTGACCGGTATGCGCCAGCACACGGGCAACTGGCCCGGAAAGACCGTGGCAAATGCCCAGGGGTACTGTGCCCGGAACGGACACGGGTACGTTCTTGTCGATATTCCGGGCAGCTATTCGCTGATGGCCCGCTCGACAGAGGAGGAAGTGGCCCGCGATTTTATCTGTTTTGGTTCGCCGGACGCCGTCGTGGTGGTTTGTGACGCCACCTGTCTGGAGCGCAACCTCAATCTGGTGCTGCAGGTGATGGAAGCCTGTGCGCGGACCGTGGTCTGCGTCAACCTTCTGGATGAGGCGAAGAAGAAACAGATCGATATCGACCTTCCCCTGCTTTCCCGGCGGCTGGGAGTCCCCGTAATCGGTACGGCCGCCCGCTCCGGAGAAGGGCTGGAGGACGTCATGAACGCCGTGGAGCAATTGCTTGGCGAGCCGTTTCCGGAGGAAAAGCAGGTGCTTGTTCCCTATCCCCGCTATGTGGAGCAGGGCATTCGGGCAATGCTGCCTCAGGCGGAAAAAGCCGCGGACGGCAAGGCCGATGCCCGGTGGTTTGCCGCCCGGCTGCTGGACGGGGATGAAAGCCTTCGTTCCTCGCTGGCGGATTGCCTCGGTTTTGACCCAGAGCAGGCTCCTGAGCTATCGGAGGCACTGGCGGACGTGCGGGCCGGCATGGAGGAAGCGGGCGTTTCCCGGACGCGGCTTCGGGACGATATGGCGGGTGCCTTCGTGCGGTGCGCGGCGGAAATCAGCCGGGGGGTTATTTCAATGCCCGCAAACGGAAGCCATCGCCGGGACCGCCGTCTGGATAAGCTGTTTACCAGCAGGCTTACCGGTTTTCCCATCATGCTGCTTCTCCTGCTGGCGGTGTTCTGGATCACCATATCCGGCGCGAACGTTCCCTCGGCGCTGCTGGCCGACGGACTGTTCTGGGTGGAAGAGCGGCTGGCGGCCGCGGCATTTTCCGCCGGTGTGCCGGCATTATTGACCGATCTGTTGATTCACGGGGTTTACAAGGTCATGGCCTGGGTCATCAGCGTCATGCTTCCGCCGATGGCTATTTTCTTTCCGTTGTTTACTTTGCTGGAGGACTTCGGATATCTGCCCCGCGTAGCGTTTAATCTGGACCGCTGCTTCAAAGGCTGCGCCGCCTGCGGCAAACAGGCGCTTACCATGTGCATGGGGTTCGGGTGCAACGCGGCGGGCGTTACCGGCTGCCGTATCATCGATTCCCCCCGGGAGCGGCTCATCGCCATCATTACCAACAATTTTGTTCCCTGCAACGGGCGTTTCCCCACGATTATTTCCATTATTACCATGTTCCTGATCGGCGGGGCGACCGGGCTGCTTGGTTCGTTCTTGGGAGCGGTGATTCTGGTCGGGGTCATCTTGTTCGGGGTGGGAATGACCCTGCTGGTTTCCAGGCTGCTTTCCAGGACGATTTTGAAGGGAGTCCCGTCCTCCTTTACACTGGAGCTCCGCCCTATCGGAGGCCGCAGATCGGCAAGGTCATCGTCCGCAGCATTGTGGACCGGACCCTCAAGGTGCTGGGCCGAGCGGTCACAGCCGCCGCCCCGGCCGGGGTGCTGATCTGGGCGCTCGCCAATGTTACGGTCGGGGACGCGACCCTGCTGGCGCACCTGACCGGCTTTCTGAATCCCCTCGGCCGCGCGCTGGGCATGGACGGTGTGATTCTGACGGGCTTTCTGCTGGGGCTGCCTGCCAATGAAATTGTGGTCCCCGTCATTATCATGACATATATGGCGCAGGGGAGCCTACTGGAACTGGAAGGTCCCGCGCTGATGCAGCTCTTCGTTCAAAACGGCTGGACGTGGACGACCGCCGTCAGCACCATCCTGTTTTCCCTGATGCACTGGCCCTGTGCCACAACAGTACTTACCATCCGCAAGGAAACCCAAAGCCTCCCGTGGACCGCCGTATCCTTTCTGGTCCCCACCGTGTGCGGCATCACCGTTTGCTTTTTATTCAACACCATTGTCCGTTTGTTTATCTGACACAGAAAGAAGGCGCAACCGATATGGATGAATACGCAAAACAAATTCTCCTTCGCAGGCTCCCGGCGCTGGCGGTAACAGCGCTGATTCTGCTGTACGGATGGCTCCTCGGCTGAATAAAAAACGAAGCATCGCTCCCAAGTCAATTCGCATCCCTGTATGAATCGGCCCGGCGTCTGCGCGGGGATTCCTCCGTACTTCAGCGGAAGAAAATAAAAAACTTCGCAAAAGCATGGAATATGCGCATAAAAACAGCCCTCCTTTTTGTTGGAAGGAGGGCCGTTATGATCGAAAGTCTTTATGAAGATATCCCGGACTGTGGACCGTTCAAGCCGCTTTCAGCGGGTCATGCATCCGGTTCGACCCGGATTTTTTCAGCGGCCTTTCGGCTGATTTGCACCGGATGCCCGTCCAGAAGGATTTCCAGCGGGCCGTCGTACGCTCCGAACGAAAGGACGGTTGCGTGTGAGCCGATTTTCATGCCCAGCCCCTCCAGATAATCCAGCAGTTCCTTTTCTTCCTCAACCTGACGGATTACGGCGGTCTTTCCGACCGGCTGGAAGGCAAGCGGGCTCAGTTTCCGCTCCTCCGGGATACTTTCCAGGCGCGGAATGACCGCGCCGTGGGGACAGACCTCGGGGTGCTGCAGAAAGTGATCCAGGCGCTCCGCCAGTCGTTCCGTCGTCGCGTGCTCAAGAAATTCCGCGTCCTCGTGCGCTTCGCTCCAGCTGTAATCCAGATAGCGGACGAGAAACACCTCCCACAGCTCATGACTGCGGACAATGCCGATACAGGCCCTCAGCCCCTTTTCCGTCAGCTGAGAACCCTTATACGGTTCATAAAGGATCAGCTCTTCCCGCGCCAGCCGCGCCAGCATTTCCGTTACGGAAGCGGAGGCGATTCCCAGCTGTTCCGCGATTGCCTTTGTTGTAGCGCGTTCGTTCAGCCCACCGCTGTGATAAATTGCTTTCAGATAATCTTCTTTGTTTGTGGTCATAATGCCCCTACCTGTCCGGACTTGTTGATACGTCCCGTTTTTCCGGCTGATGTACTCGCCGCGTGGCCGCAGTACATGATTTCTGATTACAGTGTAACACGGAATAAGCCGGAATGGCAAGAGGCTTCAAAAGGGATTGCGCAAATCAAGCGGGATGGGGGAATCTTTGACGGTATTTGGAATTTACCAGATCAATAATTTCAGAACAGCAAAATCGATCCCGGCGAAAATCAGGGCGAACAGCGTCATGTAAACACAGCCCTTTAGAAAACCGATGAAGTGGAAGCGGTAGTCCTTATAGCCCTTGCAGCCTTCGGTGCCGGGCAGGATAAAGCTTTTGGGCGTGATCGTGCAGAATACCAGCCAGTCCAGAACCAGCAGGTCCACCACATTCCAGGTCATGCAGATAATCCACAGATGCAGAAAAACGGCGCCGAACAGGACCGGACCGGAACCGTAGTGAACAAGCCCCACCGCCGTCAGCGTGCCAAGCAGAATCACATACCCGAACACGGTGAAAAGAATTCCGTTCCGGCGCTGCGCGGGGGTGGGTTTGGGAAGGCGGACGGCTTTGCGCGCGTCCTCCGGGTAGTCGTGGACCAGCAGCCACGGAAAGCGGAAAAACATGGGCATCAGCATGGCAACCCACAGGGCGGACCAGACCAGTCCTTCCAAAAGCGCAGATAGTACGGGTGTCATCGTTCATTCCTCCATTAGCAGTTTTGCAAATTTCTGCGGTTCCCGCATCAGGAAACCGCAGTGCCCGAAGCCTGCTTCTACCGCCAGCGACACGTCTGTCCGCCCGGCCAGTTCTTTTTCCAAATGCCGATAGTTGGGGTCGTCTTCGCCATAAACCAGCAGAATTTTGGTCGCGCCGGTCCGGATTTGTTCCGGAAGCCGGGGGCCAAAGCAGGTCTCGCAGGAGCGGCGGATGGTGTTCTCGGTTACGGCAGAGCAGGATCGCCGCATCATGGGTCCGAATTCTCCATAATGCTCGTCAAAGACACAGCGGGTATCCGGCGCGGCCCGGACAGCCTGAACCAGTTTCCAGAAATATCCCGCGTTTTGGGCAGCTGTCGCGGCATCCCAGCCGAAAGGCGGGCTGTCCAGCACCAGCTTCCGGATGACAACGCGCCCGCGCTGCCACAGCCTCCAGGCCAGCATAGCGCCCAGGGAGCTGCCGACAGCCGTCAATTCCGGGATTTGCCGTTCCTTAAGAAAGGCCTCGATCTGCTCCAGCTCCCCGTCCGCGCCGGGATACTCGGTTTCCTCGGCGGGGTCATACCCGTCCAGAGTGGGAATCACCAGAAGAAAGTTTTGTTCGAGCAGCGGAACGATCTTCTGAAACAGACAGCCGGTGGTAAACATGGTGTGAAATAATAAGATGCAGGGCCGCCCCGCCTTTCCATGGGTTTCGATATGCATCGGATTCCTTCTTTCTTAGTTAGTTTTAAATAACTTCTGTGCAAAGAAGCGGGCGGCTCAATGCCTGCCCTCTTCAAAGATACAGGAGAACAGCAGTTCATACATTTTATCCAGGGTGCGTTCCAGCGAGTCGGCGTGAAGCTCGGCCTGATTGATTTGGGCCAGAGCCATGATCTTCAGCAGATTGCCCACCAGATGTTCGTCCATATCGGCGCGGATTCCTTCCATACGCCCGAACAGCCGGACCATGACCCGGGACTCCTGTTCCACATCGAGAAAGTACTCGGGCGGAAGGGCGGCGCGCAGCTTTTCTTCGTCCTCCGGCGTCAGATATTTGTAGATGCTGCGTTCGCTGAAAATAATTTTTTTCAGGAATTCCTTTGCCTGCGGTACCGGTAGCTTCTGCCGCCCGGCCAGAAGCTGTTCAAAATACTCCATCAGCTGCGTTCGCATAGAAACGATGATCTCATAGACAAAACGTTCCTTGCTGGGAAAGAAATTGTAGAATGTGCTTTTTCCCAGCCCCACGGCTTCGGCCACCTTTTCCACTGAGGTATGGGTCATGCCGTATTGCCGAATCAGCTCATAACCGGCTTCCAGCATCTGAACACGGATTTCTTCCCGTTTCTGCCAGTCGAATTTTTTAGGGGACATTTTATTCCTCTCAAGCAAGACTGTTTTTTAAAATTATACGACCGTTATTTATATTTTGGTCTCAAAAAAAGAGTAACATTTTTGCGGGTCCTTGTCAAGCCCCGTTTTCACAGCCTGCATTTCTCTTGCGTTTCCTGTCTTGTGTCTCGCTCCGGTTGCTCTTTTTTTGGTTTTGTGATATATTTGTGTTAGTTGAATCTAACCGGCGTTTGCAGCGCGGAGCTGTGATAAGGACAGCTTGCAAAAGGGCGCAAAAAGTCGGAGTCCTCCGGCTTGCTGCAGGGGTATCGGAATGCCGTATTTTACAAGGGCGCTGTGTTGCCGCCGATAAAAGAAATCACACTATGAAAGATACAGAAAACAGAAGGAGGTCATGTCCTATGGAGATCAGGGAATCTGCCGAGGATTATCTTGAAACAATGCTGATGCTGAAGGAGGATCACGGCTACATCCGCTCCGTCGATATCGCAGAGAAACTGGGGGTAAAAAAACCGAGCGTGTCGGTCGCGACGAAACGGCTGCGCGAAAACGGGTACATTACCATGGATAAGGAGAGTCTCATCACACTGACGGAATCCGGGATGGAGATCGCTGCCCGCATTTATGAAAGGCACCGCCTGCTGACGGATTTGCTGATGAATCTGGGGGTGGATGCGGAAACGGCCCGCAAGGATGCGTGTAAGATCGAACATGACCTGAGTGCGGCCAGCTTTGAGGCGATTCGCAGGCATGTGGACGGAAAAGCCTCCGGCCGCTGACGGAAATCCGTTTTGCCCGCGCGTGAAACGCAAGAACGGTTTGGGAGGTGGTGTGATATGCCGGATTATGTTTCCGTCAAAAGCGCGGCGCTGCAATGGGGCGTTTCGGAGCGAAGGATACAGAAGCTTTGCGGGCAGGGCAGGGTCGGCGGCGCGGTCCGCTTCGGGCGCGCCTGGGCGATTCCCGCGGGTACCCGCAAGCCTCCGGACGCCAGACATGGGAAAAACATGGGAAAAAGAGGAAGAAAAACAGCCGTGGTGATACGGAAATACGAACAAATATCGAGCTGTACGGGGACGGGACGAAGCTTCTGCTGCGGAAAAAGGAGTGCGTGGTCTATCAGCTCAGGGACGACCCCGCCAGCGGGAGTATTACCAAATATGAAGTCCTGCCGGGAATTGAGCTGTTTTATAACGACTTTTGTCTTTCTGAAAAGTTTGAACACCGAGTCCCCGTAAGCTCCGACATTATGGAAATCAATCATTGCCGCGAGGGCCGGTTCGAGTGTGAATTCCAAAACAATGAATTCGCTTATCTGGGAAGCGGGGACCTGGCTGTCAATATGCTGTGGAATCAGCCGAAGACGTCCTGCTTCCCTCTTTCGCACTATCAGGGGATATCGATTATCATTGATATCGAGCGGGCTTCCAAACCAATCGGGGATGTTTCCAAAATCCTTGGCAGCGCCGCGCTGGACCTGCGCGCCATTCAGAGTAAGCTGTGTCCGGAAAACAGCTGCTGCATTCTTCGCGCGACGGATTCCATCCAGCATATTTTTTCCGAGCTCTACCATGCCCCGGAGTGCCTGATGTGTCCTTACATCAAACTGAAGGTCATAGAACTGATCCTGTTTCTCAGCGCCGCGAACACGGATTGCGAACAGCGCAGATGCAGGTATTTCCGAAAAGAGCAGATCGATACCGTCAAAGAAATCCGACGGTACCTGACGGAAAATCTGTCCCGGCGTTTTACGCTGGCCGAGCTTTCCGAACAGTTTCACATCCCCCTGACGTCGATGAAACAATGCTTTAAAAGTGTGTGGGGCTCCCCGATCTATACTTATCTGCGCGATTACCGGCTGCACACCGCCGCCGCCATGCTGCGGGAAACAGAGCTGGGCGTCGCGGAAATCGCGTGGCAGGTGGGCTACGACAGCCCCGCCAAATTTTCAGCCGCCTTTAAGCAGACCGCTTCGCTTTCCCCCTCCGAATACAGAAAAAATTTTGTCCGGAAAGGATATTCGGCGTCCGATCGGAATAACCTTTGGAATTCCTCCCGTGTTACAATAGATAAAGGTTAGCATATGCTAACTAAAAACTATTTTAAAATAGGAGGATATGAAACTTGAGAAAAAGAATATCACTGATTGCTGTAAGCATGGTTATGCTGTTTGCCCTTTGCTTTTCCGGCTGCTCCAGCCCGGAGGGAAGCAGCGCCCCGGCGGCGTCCGCCGCTTCTGTTTCCTCGGAAGCAGGAAAATTTGCGGGAGGCAGCGGAACGCAGGAATCCCCCTGGGTGATCGAAACCGCACAGCAGCTCGACGCGGTCAGAGAGCATCTGGACGGCTGTTATACATTGAATGCCGATATCGATCTGGCGTCCTATGAAAAATTTGAGTCCATCGGGCATTTTGAGCCCGCCTCAAAAGAGGACGAAGAAGCGCCGGACCTTACCGTGGCTTTCACCGGAGTATTTAACGGGAACGGACATAAAATTTCCAACGTTGCCGTGTCGGCTGAAAAACAAAGCGGCGTCGGCCTTTTCGGATGCGTGGCTGGTGAAAACGGATCTGTGACCGATCTGGTGGTCGAAAACGTCAAAGTCTCCGGCAATATGCTGGTCGGCGGCGTCATCGGTTACGGGGTTTCCAAAAAACCGGTGGAAAACATTACGCTTCAGGGTACAAACAGCGTTGCCGGGAATTTTCTGGTCGGCGGAATCGTGGGGGGCGGCTTCTGCGATATTAAAAACTGTAAGGCAAACGCCGATGTCACCTTGAACGGGGACAACGCGCAGGGAATCGGCGTGCTTGCCGGCGGCATGGAGGAAAGCTCCATCGTCTCCTGCTCCGCGACAGGTTCGGTCACCGTGACGGGCAGCGGCAGCTACTCGATCGGCGGGCTCGCGGCCTGCGGACAGGCGGCGCCGGAAGTGAAGGACTGCACCGTAGACGTGAAAATGACCGTCGGGGAAAATTGCAGCATGATCGGCGGACTGCTCGGTCACGCGGGAAATGATGCCAAGACGCCGACCGCGATCAGCGGCTGTACGGTAAAAGCGGACATTACCGCGCCGGCCAGCACAGAAAGAATCGGCGGCATCGTCGGAAGCGGGTTCTTTATGCAGGCGTACAAGGAACAGCGCACCGAGCCGAACGCGTTTGTGGTCAGCGACTGCACAAGCACGGGAAGTATCAGCGCGGGTTCTCTGACCGGTACGATCGCCGGGTACGTTTACAGCAATTCCAAGGTGGAGGACAGCTGTACCAGCGACATGACGGTCGGCGGCAAAAAGGGAGCTCCTCTGGTTGGGGGCGACAAAAACACCGCTGGTCTGGACGGCCTGAAGTAATTTTAAAGTTTGAGCGGCCGCTCTGCCGAACAGCGGGGCGGCCGTTTTTTCCGTAATGTGTCAGGGCGGGGTCTTGACAAAAAAATTTTTTAGCTTTATGATAACAGTGTTATTGAATAACGAAGTTATCTTATGGGAGCCTGTCATGAAACTGATGAATCAAAAGCTTGCGGACGACCTGCTTGAGGCCGGGAAGAAGGAATTTCTTTCCAAAGGCTTTCAGGGCGCGTCGCTGCGCGATATTTCCGCTTCCCTGGGCGTTACCACCGGGGCGATCTACCGTTACTATTCGGACAAGGAAGCCCTGTTTGAAGCGCTGGTGGAGGAACCGTCCCGTCAGCTGGTGGCCCGTTACCGCGAGATTCAGCAGTCCTTTTCAGAACTGCCGCTCGAACGTCAGCTTGCCGGTCTGCCGGAGGTTTCGGATGACGGGCAGATGTGGATGATCCGTCATATTTACAGCAATTTTGACGCGTTCAAGCTGATCGGCTCCTGTGCCGCCGGGACAAAATACGAGCATTATATCGACACGCTGATCGAAATCGAAGTCAACGCGAGCCGTACCCTGATCGACCGGATGACAGCGGCGGGGCTTCCGGTCTATCCCCTTGACGACGGGCTGATTCACATTCTCGCCAGCGCCCTGTTCTCGGGGATGTTTGAAACGGTGCGCCACGACATGCCTTTTGAAAAGGCCGTCGTCTACATGAACAGTCTGAGGGAATTCTATTCCGCCGGCTGGTTCAAAATTCTGGGGCTGCCGAAATCGTAGGCCCCTGATTTTTTGCTATCGAGTTAGCTATAGCTAACTAAAGGAGATGTTTGTTGTGAAAGAAGAAAAAGAGAAAAAAGGACCCGGTGCCGCCGCCAGACTGTGGGGCTGGGCCGCGCCCTATCGCGGAAGCTTCGTCGGCTCCGTGGTGCTGGCGGTTCTGGGGGTAGCCGGCGGGATGGTCCCCTATTTTTGCGCGGCGTCCGTGATCGGGCTGCTGCTGTCGGGGCGCGCGGATTGGAATTCCTGCCTGATGTGGTGCGGGGTCGCCCTTGCCGGGTATCTAGGCAAGGTGATTTTCGGCAGCCTGTCGACCTTGATTTCCCATACTGCGACCTATCGCACCCTGCGCGACCTGCGCAAGGCGTTGACCGCGAAGCTGGCAAGGGTTCCGATGGGCACGGTGCTGGACACACCCTCCGGCCAGTACAAAACCACCATTGTGGACCGTGTGGAAGGGATGGAGCCCACCCTTGCCCATCTGATTCCGGAGCTGACCTCCAACGCGCTGGTGCCCGTCGCCATCTTTGTCTACCTGCTGGTTCTCGACTGGCGCATGGCGCTGGTTTCCCTGATTACGCTGGTGATCGGCCTTTTCCTTGTGTCGCAGAGCGGAAAAACCTATGCCAAGCGCTGGGCCGGGGCGGTGGAAACCGGGCGGCGGATGAATAACGCCATTGTGGAGTATGTCGGCGGGATTCAGGTGGTCAAGGCGTTCAGCCAGTCCGCCGGTTCCTACCGGAAATACGCCGACGCGGTGAGGGCGAACGGACAGTATTATGTCGACTGGTTCGGCGACAACCTGAAGTACATGTGCGCGTGGGGAGCCGTGATCCCGGCCGTGCTGGTGTCCGTGCTGCCGGCGGGCTTTGCCTTCTGGGCGGGCGGAAGCCTTTCCGTCGAAAGCTTTCTGACCATCATCGTGCTGTCTTTGGGCCTGACCGGGCCGATCATGGCGGCGATGACCTTTATAGACGATCTGGCGGTCGTCTCCTCCAATGTGGCGGAAATTTCAGCGATTCTGGAGTCCCCCGAGCTGGAGCGCCCGCAGACGCCGGTCAAGCTGAAAAATCCGGAGATTGCGCTCAGGGACGTTTCGTTCTCCTACGGCAAGGACAACGAAGAGGTGCTTCACGAAGTCAATCTCAAAATCCGTCCCGGCACGGTGACGGCGCTGGTCGGGCCCTCCGGTTCGGGAAAGTCCACCATTGCCAAGCTGATCGCGGGCTTCTGGGACGTGACGGGCGGCGGAATCAGCGCCAACGGAACGGATTTGCGAAAAATCCCCCTGCGGCAGTGGACGGAGCAGATCGCCTATGTTTCACAGGATAATTATCTTTTTGACCGGTCGGTGCGGGAGAATATCCGCATGGGACACAAAGGCGCGACGGACGCGGAGGTGGAAGCCGTTGCAGCGGCGGCCGGCTGCGGGGAATTTATCCGCCGGCTGGAAAACGGCTTTGACACGGTCGTCGGCAGCGGCGGAAGCCGTCTTTCGGGCGGGGAACGCCAGCGCGTCGCGATTGCCCGCGCAATGCTCAAGGACGCTCCGGTCGTGATTCTGGACGAAGCCACTTCCTCGATCGACCCCGAGAACGAAGCCGCTATCCAGAAGGCGATTTCCGCCCTGACAAAGGGGAAAACGCTGATCGTCATTGCCCACCGGCTGTCCACCATCACCGACGCCGACAACATCGTTGTGGTTCAGAAGGGACGGATCGCGGCGCAGGGCACACAGGAAGAGCTGCTTCGGGACTGTCCCCTTTACGCCGGAATGTGGGCGGCGCATATAGGCGCCCGGGATCAGGGCTGAGGGAGGAGATAAAAAATGTTTCATGTATTTCAAAAAATTGCCGCTTTTTCCGGCGAACGCCGGGGGCAGATGTGGAGATCCATCGCGGTTTCCTTTGTCGGCTCGGCATTCTCCGCGCTGCAGTTTTATGCGCTGCTTTTGGTGCTGCAGGCGCTGACAACGGGAAACCGGGACCCGAAAACCGCTTGGACCGCGCTGGTCGTCATGCTGGTCTCGATCGCCGGAAAAGCCGCCGCTTCCTTCTTCTCCAATATGCAGCAGACGCAGATCGGCTATTTTATGGTATCGGATAAACGCATCCATATCGGGGACCGCCTGCGCTATATCCCCATGGGGTATTTCAATCAAAACAGCCTTGGCAATATTACCGGGGTGGTCACCACAACGCTGGGGGATGTGGAAAACTCCGCCGCCCGGTGCATGGTGAGCATTCTGGGCGGGCTTCTCACCTCCGTCGCGCTGGGTCTCGGCATGTGCGTGATCGACCGGCGCATCGGGCTGATTGTTTTGGCGGGCATGGCCGTCTATCTGCTGGCGACCGAGGCGGCGCAGCGCGGCGTTTCAAAAAGCTTTCCGAAACGCCAGAGGGCACAGGAAAGCCTGGTTTCCTCCGTGATGGAATATCTGCAGGGCATGAGCGTGGTCAAGGCCTTTGGGCTGGAAAGCGACGGCGATCAGGAAATCCGCAAATCCATTGATGAAAGCTGTGCCCGGAATCTGGCGGTTACGCGGAACGTCATTCCGTGGGATATTCTGAAAGGGGCGGTGATCCGCGTCGCGAGCATTGCCATTCTGACCGCTACGCTGGCGTTCTACCTGAACGGGGAGCTGCCGCTGGTAAACTGCCTGCTGCTGCTTATCGCCTCCTTTATGGTTTACAGCGAGCTGGAGTCCGCCGGAAATATGGCTTCCGTGCTGCAGATGATGGACGCCTCCATGGAAAAGGCCAATTCCGTCGACGATACGCCGACGATGGATACCGAGGGCAGGGAGCTGGCCCCGAAAGCCTCCGGCATCGTGTTCCGGGACGTCGGATTTTCCTATGGGGACCGGAAGGTTCTGGACGGTGTCAGCCTGACCATCCCGGAAAAAACCACGACGGCGGTCGTCGGTCCGTCCGGCGGCGGAAAAACCACGCTGTGCAGCCTGATCGCCCGTTTCTGGGATGTGGACAGCGGCTCCATCACCGTCGGCGGACACGATGTGCGGGAATATAAGCTGGACAGCCTGATGAGAAATATCGCCATGGTCTTTCAAGACGTCTACCTTTTTAACGATACGATTGAAAATAATATCAAATTCGGAAAGCCGGACGCGACGCATGAACAGGTGGTCGCCGCAGCGAAAGCGGCCTGCTGTGACGAGTTTATTTCCGCGCTTCCGCAGGGCTACGGTTCCATGGTCGGCGAGGGTGGCTGCTCCCTTTCGGGCGGGGAGAAGCAGCGGATTTCCATCGCCAGGGCCATGCTGAAGGACGCGCCGATCGTCATTCTGGACGAGGCGACCGCCAACGTAGACCCCGAAAACGAGGCCGAGCTGCAGAAAGCCATCGACGCGCTGACGCACAATAAAACGATTATTATGATTGCGCACCGCCTGAAAACGGTGGAGAAGGCCGAGCAGATTCTGGTTCTGGACGGCGGGAAAATCGTACAGAGGGGTACCCATAAGGAACTGGCGGGGCAGCCCGGCATCTATTCCGAATTTCTCAATGCCCGCAGAGAGGCGATCGGCTGGAAGCTGGCCTGACGGAAACCGCGGATTCTTTGGGCGTTATTCATAAAAACAGGGATATGGAGTTAACTCCATATCCCTGTAGTATTTAAATCAGGATTCCCTCGCAGTGGTCGATTTCATGCTGAATGATCTGCGCCGTCCATCCGGTGAAGGTCTGTTTTTGAGGTTTGAAGCTCCGGTCAAGGAACTCCACTTCAATGGACCGGAACCGGGTGGTTTTCCGCACACCGGTCAGCGACAGGCAGCCCTCTTCCGTTTCATACGGTTCGGAGCGCTTTGCAATGACTGGATTGATCATCGGAATGTTCACGGGGCCAAGGCTGAATACGATGATGCGTTTGTCGACGCCGATCATATTTGCCGCCATGCCGACGCATCCCGCCGCATTGGCCCTCAGGGTGTCCAGCAAATCGTCGACGACCGGCAGGTCGGCTTTCGTCGCCGGAACCGACTTCCGGCTCAGAAAAATAGTATCTTTACAAATTGGTTTTATCATATGAAACTCCGTTGTGTTTTCTTTTTGATAAATACGAAATGATCGTCCGTGGAAAGATTGTTATAATAAGTATATCCCAGACGGTCAAAATCCTTGACCCCGCCGGGGTCCGTTACCGCATTTTCCGCGAGCCAGCGGACCATCTCCCCGCGGGCCATCTTGCACAGGGTACCCTTTTCGATGACCTTTCCCTCTGTGAATTCCCCAAAGGTGCAGGTGAGAAAACGGACCGATTTCGGCAGATGCCGCGAAACCGCCCTGCTGTATTCCTGGGAGGCCAGATTCAGGATAAACCCGGTCTCCGAACAAAGCCGGCGCGCCGGTTTCTCTCCCCAGAAGGCATAGAGGTCCTTCTTTCCGTTCACGGACAGCTTCGCCTGCATTTCCAGACGGTAGGGCGTCACCCCGTCGAAGGGGCGCAGGAGCCCATAGAATCCCGACAGGATGCGCAGATGCTCATGGATGTATGCAAACTGTTTGTCCTCAAATACGCCGGGGGCCATGTACTGGTACTGGATGCCCTCGTAAGACAGAATAGCGGGAGTCAGGTTTTCATACAGGTCCATCGTCTGCACCCGCCCGTAGTTGAGCGCGGCGATCGAATCGTTGCAGCGCCACAGACGCCTCAACCCGGCGCGGTCCATGCCCCGCAGGGCCGAAAGCAGTGCTTTCGCCTCCGGTAAAAACTGCGGCAGGCTTTCATAGGGCAGGCTGTCGGTGTCCACATTCATTTTCTTTGCGGGAGAGATGATGATTCGCATAGGATTCCAACCTTGTCTTTGAAATGGGCACAATCGTTTTCATATTTGAAAATAATGATATCAAAAAATACGGAAGAATGCAATATCAGGCGTTTTTACAACCGGCTGTGTTTCTGCCCGGTTCAGGTGATTTTCCACCCTTCCGCCGATTGACGGATGGAGACGAATTTCCGGTAAATCCCGTCCTGAGCCATCAGCTCGGCATGTGTTCCGCGCTGGGCCACACGCCCGTCGTCGATCACCAGAATCTGGTCGGCGTTTTCAATGGTGGCCAGCCGGTGGGCGATCACGATGATGGTCTTTCCCCGGGTCAGGCTGGAGATGGCCTGCTGGATCAGGTGCTCGTTTTCCGGGTCCACGCTGGCGGTCGCCTCGTCGAGAATAACGACCGGCGCGTTTTTCAGAATGACTCTGGCAATCGAAACGCGCTGTTTTTCCCCGCCAGAAAGCGTGGAGCCGCCCTCGCCGACAATCGTGTCGTACCCGTCGGGCAGCGCGGAAATAAACTCATGGCAGCAGGCAGCCTTTGCCGCTTCCACCATTTCTTCCTCGGTGGCGTCGGGTTTGCCGAAGCAGATGTTTTTCCGGATGGTGTCATGGAACAGATAGACGTTCTGGAACACCATGGAGATATTGGAAAGCAGGCTGTCGCACGTAAACTCGCGCACGTCGCGGCCGCCTATCATAACGCTGCCGCTCCACACGTCGTAAAACCGGGCGAGCAGGTTGCACACCGTCGTCTTGCCGCCACCGGAAGGGCCCACAATGGCGGTCATGGTATTCTGCGGAATTGTAAACGACACGTGTTCGAGTACCTTTCTGCTGTCATAGCCGAAAGAAACGTCGTGAAAGCTGATATCGAAGCTTTTCAGCCGGATATCTTTGCCTGCTTCGTCTATGTAATCCTCCGTTTTCAGCCTGTCGAGCTGGTCCATCGCCTCGTCTATCACGCCGAGAATGTGCGCCGTGTCGGCGATTGGTTCCACCCCGCCGAAAATGGTAAAGGAAAACAGGCAGAACATCAGCATGACGGAAAGCGGCATTTGTCCGCTCATCCCCAGATAGGCGGAGGAAAGGACCAGAGCGGCCGACGCCAGCCGCAGCGCCAGCAGATGCCCGCAGTTGTTGGGGATGAACCCGCACTCGATTTTGAGCCGGACCCGCTTGCTGTCGCCGCAGGCCTTTTTCATGGAGGCCAGCGCCGCCCCGCCCTGCCCGAAAGATTTTACCACGGAAAGCCCTCTCGCGTATTCCACGGCGGAGGTCGCCATATCCCGGTCCGCTGCGGCCGCCGCGGGCGCGTTTTTCACGCTGTAATGGGAAATGCCGAGTAAAAACAGAAAAGAGAGCGCGACCCCGGCAACAGCGATCAGAGAGACAAGCGGGTTGAAAACCGCAAGGCAGAGAAAGATGCAAAGGCAGTTGAGGTACCCGCCGACCATCGTGTCGATCATGCGGATGCCCATATTTTCCAGCGTGTTCAGGCCGGTCGTGACCGCGTTCAGGATTTCTCCCGTGCTGACCTTCTGAAAATATCCCAGCGAGACGCGCTTTAGGATGCTTCCTACGGCAAGGCGGTCCCTCGCGGCAAGCTCGTAGCTGATGCTCTCCTGAAATTTCGCGCGCAGATAGTCGAACAGGAACCGCAAAAATACGAAGACGACGATCAGGATCAGAGAAAGCCAGACCCAGTTTTCGTCGAATTCCGGGCCGCCCCGCGCTTCGTCGATCAGCAGGCCGATTGTATAGGCCGCGATCATGACGGGCGCGGCGGAAAACCAGGTGGAAAACAGCGAAACCGCGAAGCCGGCGTATAAGCGCCCCTTCAGCTCGCCGCACCAGCGGATGATTCTTTGAATGCTCTTAAACATGAGCGCCCGCCCCCTTTCTCTGCGAAACAGTCCATGCCTTGGCGCCGATATGCGCTTTCCACATTTCCCGGTAAAGCGGGCAGCCGGGCAGCAGCTCTTCCTGTTTGCCCTGTGCGAGGATGCCCCCGTCTTTTAAAACAACGATGTTATCTGCGTTTTTAATCGTGGAAAGCCTGTGGGCGATGACAAGCAGCGTTTTTCCTCTGGTCAGTTCAGAAATCGAGCGCTGCATTTTATCCTCGTTTTCCGGGTCCGTGAAGGCCGTGGCCTCGTCCAGGATGACGATGGGCGCGTTTTTCAGAATCATCCGCGCAATGGCGATCCGCTGCTTTTCGCCGCCGGAAAGGCGGCTCCCGGCTTCCCCCGCCGGCGTGTCGTAGCCGTTTTCAAGCTTTGAAATAAACCCGTCGCACTGCGCCGCCTTCGCCGCCGCCCGGACCTCTCCGTCCGTCGCGCCGGGATTCCCGATGCGGATGTTTTCCAGCAGGGAACACTGGAACAGATAATTGTCCTGCGTCACGAAGCTGACAAGCGACGAAAGCTGCGAAAGCGGCATATCCCTGATGTCGGTGCCGCCGATGGTAATGTTCCCGCCCGTAACGTCCCAGAAGCGGGCGATCAGCTTCGCCATGGTGGATTTGCCGCCGCCCGACGGCCCGACCAGCGCGGTAAAGCCGCCCTGCGGCAAATGCAGGTCGATTCCGTGCAGCACCTCGTCCTTTTCCTTTCCGGTATAGGAAAACCGGACGCCGGAAAGCCGGACGTCAAAACCGTTCAGCGGGGCTGGCCCTGCCGGCTGCGGAAGCTCCGGCATATCCAGAAAGCTCTGCGTGTCATGGATGATGAAACCCATCTGCTTGATTTCGTTCATAAACACCTCCAAATGGGCAAGCGAGCCGACCATGGACATGGCGATCATGATGCAAAGGCACAGCTCCGCCGGAGTGAGGGTCCCCTTTACGCAAAGCAGCAAACCCACGGGAAGCGCGCCCAGCAGCGTGGACGGGAACAGCGCGACGCAGAGCTTCATGGTGACCCAGGTTGAAGACATCCAGTCTAGAATAAACTTCCGGTAGTCCACGATCGCGTTTGAAAATTTTTCATACGACCTGCCCGTCTGCCCGAACGTCTTGATGACCTGGATGCCTTCGATGTATTCGACGATCACGCTGCTGACGGTGTTGCTGGATTTCATATACTTTTCGTAGTTGTTCCCGCTGCTTTTCATCAGCATGGAAAAGGGGATCATGGTCAGGGGGACCGTGACCAGCGACGCGAGCGCCATCCTCCAGTCGATCGCGGCAAGGATGAGGATGCTGATCAGGGGAAGCACCAAGTTGCCGGACGCCTCGGGGATCACATGCGCCAGCGGCGGCTCGATGCTTTCAATTTTGTCTACGATCATGTTCTTGATCTCCCCGATGGGCTTGGCGGTGACCTCTCCGAGCGGCGCGCGCAGGAATTTGTCCGCCACAAGAAGCCGCAGCTTTTCCAGGATGACATACGCGCTGATATGGGACAGCGCCGTGGAAATCCCGAAAAACAGCGTCTTGATCAGATACGCTCCGGCGGCGATACCCGACCATGTGAAAATCGTTTCCGTATCGATTCGATTCTGAATAAACGCCTCCAGAATTTTATAAACGCTCAGATAGGGTATCAGCCCCGCCGTAACACTGATTACGGAAAAGATCACGGAAGCGATGATTTTTCCCTTGCAGTATGCCGCAAAGGACAGTAAACTGGAAAACCAGCTTTTCTTTTTCAAGTGGATTCCTCCTGTATAAAAATTGGGCGGCCGGTTCCGGCCACCCATATCATAAGAGATTCCGACTGCTTTTTCCGCTCCGTAAGGACGATACCGGCCCGGATGGACCATTTTTTCGTACACCGGTCGGGCTAACGGAGGTTTCTGCGGTACTCCAGCGGCGTTTTGCCGATCACATCCTTAAAGGCGGCAGCAAATTTGCTGGGGCTGTCGTAGCCGATCCGCCCGGCGATTTCGGCGATTCCGGTACCCCTTTCCTGCCGCAGAAGCACCGCGGCACGGTTCATACGGAAAACGCGCATATAGGTGCTGATCGGGCTGCCGTACACGCTTTTGAAGCAGCTTTTCATCGGCGTCAGCGGGATGTTGAACCGTGCGGAGAGCTCCTCCATGGTATAGTGCCGTTCCGGATGCTCCGCCATCAGGGCGCGCATGGACTTGATTTTCTCCACCTGGGACTTATAAAAATATGGCCGCTCTTCCCGGCTTTTCGGAAGCTCCAGAGCGTCCAGGTACAACAGCAGCTCCAGAACCTTGATTTTAAAATAGGCCCGTTTGATTTTTTCGGGAACGGCGTACAGCTCGTCAAAAATGTGGTCGATGGAAGGCGCGCCGTGCAGGACCATCGGGTTGCTTCCTGCGCAGAATTTACGCTGGATTCCGTACAGGTCCACGGGAAAGTCCCGAAATTCCTCCGGCAGGGCGCGGGCGGCTTCCGAAAGCTGAAAGGAGACCGTGATTCCGTGATAATGAGAGAGCGGAAACGAAAAGTGGCCGGTATGCTTGAGCCTGCGGTCAATTTTCAGATCGCCCGACTCCACGTAGGAATAGGCGGCATCCTTTGAGGGGTATTCCAGCCGCCCCTCCCGGCAGTGGTCGATGCAAAGCAGGTCCTCCGCCGTCTGAAATTCCGAAAAGCAGTTCTCCATATGATAGTCGTTGTAGGCCAGCATGACGCCGGGGAAAATATCGTAAACGGTCATGGTGCCGTCCCCGGTTCCGTTTTTCATCTGATAGACGCAGCACCCGTCGCTTTGGGCCAGCAGCACCAGCCGGCTGCTTTTCAGAATCCGGTCTTCCAGCATTTTATAAGCCCTCCTCCCTGAGTTCCAGCTCCCTGTCACAGGCGCAGCGGAGAAATTCTCTGTCGTGGGTCACGATGAGTACGATGCGCCCTTCGTCTGCCAATTGCCTGACAACGGACGACACCTCCATCATGTGTGCGTAATCCAGTCCGCTGGTGGGCTCGTCGAAGATCAGAAGCTCTTTGCCGGAAAGCACGGCGGTCGCTATGGCAAGCCGCTGCTTTTGTCCGCCGGAAAGCGCCATCGGATGCTTTTCCTGAAACGGCAGCAGGTCAAACCGGTTCAGGACTTCCTTGACCCGCTCGTCTGTGCATTCCGGGGCCGCCAGCAGGCACTCTCCAAATACGCTGTCCGAAAAAAGCTGGTGATTCACGTCCTGCATGACGCAAAAGGCGGCTTTCGCCCGCTGCTTCCGGTTCAGCCGCCTGCCGTTCAGCCGCACGGTTCCCGCGCGTTCTCGCATCAGTCCGCACAGGCACCGGGTCAGGGTGGTTTTGCCGATTCCGTTTTTTCCGGAAACCGCCAGAATCTCCCCGGGGACCGCTGAAAAGGAAAGCGCCCGGAGCACCGGCTCGTCTTTTCCAAAGCCGCAGGCAAGCCCTTCCACCGACAGCCCCGCGCCGCAGGGCAGGGCGGGGGGCAGGGCACCGTCCGGCGGCGTCAGCGCCCTCAGTCCCATATCGATCCGTTCCCTCTCCGGCAGGGAAAAAAATTCCCCGCCGGAAAAGCTCCGCTCAATTCTTCCGTTTTTCAGGAAAACCGCCCGGTCAATCAGGCCGTCCAGAAACCAGAGGCGGTGCTCGGCAATGACCACGGTATGGCCCTGCCGCTTTAAAAACCGAAGCTGCTCCCGCAGACGTTTGACCGCATCCTCGTCAAGGTTCGCGGTCGGTTCATCCAGCACGAACACCGCCGGGTCCATGGCGTAAACGGAGGCGAAGGCCAACATCTGCTTTTCCCCTCCCGACATCGAGAAGATGCTCCTGCCCTGAAGGGCTTCCATCCGCAGGTTCCGGACGGTTTCCTTCAGCCGTGTACGTATGAAATCCGGCGCGGCTCCCTGATTTTCCAGACCGAAAGCCAGCTCGCTGTCGGAATCAAGGTTAAAAAACTGGCTTTTGGGGTTCTGAAAAACAGAGCCCACCCGCTTTGCAAGCTCGTAAAGCTCCGTTTCGGCCACCGCCAGGCCTTCGGCGGATACCCTGCCTGCCAGCGCGCAGCCGTCTGTAAAATGCGGGACCAGCCCGTTCATCAGCTTGGTGACCGTCGTTTTTCCGCATCCGGATTCTCCGCAGAGCAGAATGCACTCGCCGTCCCGTATTTTCAGGGTAACATCGTAAAGCGTGCCGTGCTCTCCGGAATAGCCGAAGGATACGTCCTCAATGGAAATCATAAAGCACCTCCTTTCATCTGATCAGGCAGGAAGCGGTGGTGAAGAGAACCCCGGCCAGAATACACGCCCCGTCCGCCGCGGTCAGGCGGAGCTCCACCACGCTTGTTTTGGGAGCGGGGTTTTCAATCCCGCGCGTCACCGCCGCCGCTGCGAGCTCTTCCGCGGTGCCGGTCGCCGAGATCATCAGGGGAATGACCAGACATTCCACTTTCTGAAGCCCGTGAATCTTCCGGAGCTTCATGGCGTCGCGTATGTATCCGGCCTCTTCACGGATCGCGGGAAAGTAGCGCAGGGTCACCGATACCGCCACAATC
The DNA here is from genome assembly GCF_052442865.1 of Caproiciproducens puteiluti. Classification (NCBI taxonomy): domain Bacteria; kingdom Bacillati; phylum Bacillota; class Clostridia; order Eubacteriales; family Acutalibacteraceae; genus Caproiciproducens; species Caproiciproducens puteiluti. The sequence continues at coordinate 178,972 of NZ_CP194790.1, forward strand.
AGCTTCTGCGGGAAATGCCATTTCCTCAGCCCCACGATCAGGTCCCGAAGCGGCGTCTTTTTTACCATCAGCATACCGACGATCAGGCAGGGGAACATTCTTCGCGTGTAATTCGCAAAAATGGAAAAGCTGGTGGCGACGATCTTTGCGGATACCGGGAACACGTAGTATTGAAGGCCCAGAAGCAGGCAGAAGGCCAGCAGCCACCGGGCGGCCGCCTTGCCGCAGCCGCAGAAAGCCGCCAGCAGACAGAGGAAAAGAATCCAGCCTGTTTCGACCGGAAAGGAGTTCTGGGTGAACGCGATGATGTTGGACATCACCAGCAGAAGCAGCCCGGTGCGGGGATCGATTCGCAGATGTTTTTGCATGCTCAAACGATGCCCGCCTTGACAAAGTGCTTTTTAAACATGCCTCTGGTAATGTAAGCGCCGAATATCGCGCCGACAACAGGCGCCGAAAAAAGGACGATCAGCATGGCGGGTGAGGAAACGGCTTTCAGGGTTTCAAGGTAGTCCGCCGGGATTCCCTGCGAGGAAATCTGGGAAAGGAAGCTGTCCCGCATCAGCCAGAGCGGAAGCGGCGATCCCGTCATGCCAAGCGAAAACAGCACGAAAGCTGTCGTGTTTCCCTGAAAGCTCCCATATTTCGTAACGGCGCGGGCGAGCTCCGCCAGAGCGCAGGAAATGACGAACGTTACAAGGATCACCACTGTGAACTGGCCCGTTACAAAATAAATAAGACCGGTGATAATGCCCATCAGCAGTACGGCCCAGGACTTCTGTACCTTGGCGCACATCAGCATAAAGGGAATTCCCGAAAACAAGGCGATGAAACCGGGCATCAGGATCCAGATTAAAGGATGAAGTCCGCCCAGCAGCATGAAGATAAAGTTAATGACGAAGTAAAGGGCGGAAAAGATTCCCACCGTAATGAGATCCTTTCCTGTCAGCCCTCTGTTTAAGTTGTTTGAAGCCATTTTGTTTCCCCCTGACAGCGCTTAGTTAGTTATAGCTAACTAAGCGGCTTTTTATTAGGACGCCTGACAGCGTCCGTCACAAAACAGTATAATGGCTGCCGGTTTTGACTTCCGCTCCGATTGGACGGTTTGGCACCGTTTGGACTTTTTGTTTGCATCCGGGGGGAAAGCTTCTTCCTGGATACGCACTCACACCGCAGGATGCCGGGGCGGCCTCCGCGGCGGAATGCCAGCGGGGTGTTTTTATATGGTTAGTGACAACTAATCATATGGTAGCATATTCCGCCGGGCATGTAAAGAAAATGCGTTTATGGACCCGCATTTCTTGACTTAGGGCGGTGGTTCCTGTATGATTAGGTTAGCGGTAACTAACCGATCGTAATCGGACGAAAATACAAGGAGGAGAAAAATGGACATTGTTTTATGGCGCGTGAAAATTAAATCCGGAAAGGAAGACCTTGCCCGGGAGTGGCTCGAATTTTTAAAGGAAAACAAGGAGGCGGGCAATGAAACGCTGAAAAATGAAAAGGAGCATCTGGAAATTTATTTTACCAGTGTGGAAAACGGGTCCATGTACGTCTATCTGTTTGTTCTGGCCGACGACCTGGAATATGCAAGCAAAGTGGCTCAGTCCAGCGGGAACCCGCTGGATGCAAAGCATTTTGAGTATATGACGGCCTGTGTGGACACGGAGGGCTGCGTACGGATTGACCCGGCGCTTGCGCTGGGGGACTTTTCCGTATTTCAGCAAAATTAAGAAGCTGCCCGTCCCGGCCTGAGCCGGAAATTTCGGATGTTTTATGATGGTCTGCCTGTAGTTTGCCATATTTGCATTCTCATTGTATAATAAAAAACATAATTAACCGACTGCGCAGATTTTACTCTGTTTTTCTGCTCTTGAGCGCATCCGTTGTTTCCGTCTTATCATCTTAAGGAGAGTATGTATGACCGAAAAAATTACGCTGGACAAACTGCAGGCGAACTTGGATTTTTTTCACAAAATGTATGATGCGGTCCGTCTTGTGGACCCCGTGCGGAAAAGGGTTATGGAATACCGCAATAACGGTACGGCCGAAACGTGCGAGGCGTGTTACGCCTATTGGAGCAGCGGGCGCATCTGTGAAAACTGCGTGTCGATCAGGGCGCACCGGGAACAGAAGAGCTTTATGAAGCTGGAGCACAGCCCCGATGTGATTATGCTGGTCACTGCCCTGCCGATCGACTCCGAGGAGTGCCCCGTGGTGCTGGAAATCCTGAAAAACGCGACGGATACCATGATGATCGGCACGGGCGAATACAATAAGGGTCAGGTGCTGTTTAACGCGGTCAGGGATATCAACGATATGGTCATCCGGGACGAGCTGACGTCTTTGTATAACCGCCGGTTTCTGGACGACCGTCTGCCCGCCGATATTGTCGGCGCGATGGTGGGCCAGAAGCCGCTGTCGGTTATTTTCATCGATATTGACAATATGAAGTCGGTCAACGATACCTTCGGTCACGCGGCCGGGGACCAGGTTCTGAAATTCGCGGCGGGAACGATCCGGAAATGCATCAGAAACGAGACGGACTGGGCGGCCCGCTACGGCGGCGACGAGTTCGTGATCTGCCTGAACAATACCGGCAGCGAAGAGGCGCACCGCGTTTCACAGCGAATTTATCAGGATTTTGATAAAGCGGCGTTCCCCATACAGGGAAGCGATATTGGCATTACGGTATCACTGGGAGTGGTGACAATGCCGGACTCCGGCTTAACGGCGGAGGAGATCATCAAGCTGGCCGATAAAAAAATGTATGAGGCGAAAAAACGCCATAAAAGAACGGAAAGATAAAGGTTCAGCCTCGGCTGATAAATTGTAAAATGCCTCTTGACTCTCCCATTATGGTATACTCTATACTGTAACTGAGCTCGAAAAAACACATGTGTGAGGGATCTATCATGCTGAAAATAGGTGATTTTTCTAAACTGTCAAGGATCAGCATCCGGATGCTGCGGCATTACGACGAAATCGGCCTGCTGGTGCCCAAAAGTATCGATTCTTTCACTGGCTACCGCTATTACGGCGAGGATCAGCTCCCTGTGGCCGGTCGGATTAATTGTCTCAAGGATATGGGGTTCGGCCTGTCCGTTATCGGGGAAATTCTGAAAATCTACAATGATCCGCAAAAGCTGGCGGAGTTTTTGTCCGTAAAGCAAACCGAAGTAAAAGCAGAGGCCGAGTTAACCGCGCACCGTCTGCTGCTCCTTGAAACAGCCATTAAACGGCTGAGAAAGGATGGAACCGCGATGAGTTACAATGTAACTTTAAAAACGCTGCCTGAACGCTATGTTGCCAGCGTCCGGCAGATCATTCCCGCATATGACTACGAGGGCAGGCTCTGGCATGTCCTCATGAAAGAAACCGCCCCGTTAAACATGCAGGACGGAGAGCCCTGCTACACGCTGGCGATTTTCCACGATGCAGAGTACAAGGAAACCGACGTGGACGTGGAAGTTCAGAAATCCGTGCGGGGCAGCTACCCGAACACCGAGCATGTGGTGTTCAAAACCGAGCCGCCCGTTTTGATCGCTTCAGCCACTTACCAGGGCGGCTATGACAAAATCGACGGGGTCAATGAGGCTGTTGCCAACTGGGTCCGCGATAACGGATACGATTTTAACGGGCCTTCCTTCAACATTGACCATGTCAGCCCTCATGAAACGCAGAACCCCGACGAATGGGTGACGGAGGTTTGCTACCCCGTGAAAAAGAAGTAAGCGTCATCAGTAAAAAATACCGCCTGCAAAAAAAAGCAGGCGGTATTTTATTGCCAGCGATCTCTTTCCTTAATAGGAGGTATCTACCCAATAAAACAGAGGTCAGGAGTCTTATTTCTTCCCGCAGATAAGTCCCATTTCCCCGGCGACCAAAGACGTACGCAGCAGCTTTGGAACAAAGCTGTTCTTCCGGGTGTCCACGAAGCGGATTTCCGTTACCTCTTTTGACAGCGTTTCCACCAGTGCGTTCAAATTCGGATAATTCTTCTGGGAGAAAAACACATCTTCAAACGCGAAGGGCGCGCCGGGTTTCAGTACCCGCAGAGCCTCCCGGATCAGCGCCAGTTTATCCGGCTGGGTGCGTACCTCGTGAAAGACAAAATTGCTTACCGCGGCATCGAAGTGCCCGTCAGGAAAGTCCAGATGCGCTGCGTCACCCTTTTGAAAGAACGTACGGTTTGCAACCCCTTCCAGCTCCGCGTTGGTTTCGCACTGTTCCTTTGCGTAGTCCCACATTGCGCCCCAGTAGTCCATGCCGACACAGCGGGCATCCGGATATTTTTTTGCGGCCTTGATGGTCAGCGCGCCGCTGCCGCAGCCGATATCCAGAAGCGTACCGTGCCCGTCCCAATCGAGATAGCGCAGTACATTGTCCAGAATTTTGCCCTGCACGCCGCCGCCCTCATAAGAGAGCAGCCGGCGGGCGCGGACCATGTATCCGAAAAGGGCCAGCGTCAGAAGCGCCGCGGCAGCGAAAAAAATCCGAAGGATAATAACGGGAACGCTCGCTGCCGGCAGGAAGCTGGCGGCGAACAGCAGGGCCAGCAGGAGGCCGGTCACGCCTAAGGTAGTCGGCAGCTTTGCCGGTATCCAATTTGCATAGTCGATTTTTGTTTGCTTTTTCATGAAAGTTCCCCTTCCGCTTTTCCGGCCAGCAGACCGATCCAGCCCTTTTTGTTCCGTAACAGGCGGACGGGAGCAAAACCCGCCTGTTCCAGCCGAACCTTCAGGTCCTCGCCGGCATAGACCGTCATCCCGTCGATGAGCCCGGTCCAGGTAGTGTTGGCCGGATCATCCATTTCGCATACGAGGAGGAACTGCCCTCCGGGTTTGAGTACGCGCAGGACCTCGGCAAAAGCTTTTTCGAGATCAGGCCAGAAATAGACCGTTTCAAAAGCGGTCACCAGATCGAAGGCTGCGTCGGCATAGGGCAGAGCCCCTACGTCCCCTTGTCGGATCTCACACCGTTTGCCAAGGTCCGCGGCGTTTTTCTTCCGACTGAAGGCGACGCTTTCTGAGGAATAGTCGATGCCGTCCACGAACCCCAGGGGACAGAGATTCATCAGCCTTGCGATGTTCGCGCCCCCGCCGCAGCCAATGTCCAGCACGTGGGCGTCCGGCGCGGGATAAATCAGGGAAAGCCCCCAGGTGGACAGCGGCGTATGCCCTCCGTTCATGCTGCGGAGCATCATGCGCCCAAGAAAGCCTTCCGGCTTTCGCGTGTTTTGGAAAAAGCGTTTCATCATCTTGATTCCCCCTTGCGGCAGCAAAAGCAGGCCATGGATTTTACCGTATCCAGGGTCACGTTTGCGTAGAAATTTTCCAGTTGTTTTTTCAGGCTTTCCGCCGTTTCAAACGGAGGAGTAAAAAAGCCCTTCGGTTCGTAAAAATGCCGGATAAACCAATCGGTGCGCCGGGTTTCGCCCCGGATATAAAAGCAGCCGCAGAAAATCCCGCCGGGCTTCAGCACCCGGAAGGTCTCGCGATAGGCCGCGCCCTTGTCCGGAAAGGCGTGAAAGCCGTTCAGGGACAATACGACGTCGAAGCTGCCGTTTTCAAAGGGGAGGCCCCCCACGTCGCCCTGTACAAAGCGGACCTGCCGCAATCCGAACTTTTCCGCCCTTTTTTGCGCGGTGGCCATCATTTCCGTCGAGTAGTCCAGACAGGTCACGTCCGCATTTGCCAGCTTCTGGTATACCGGCACGGTGAGTACGCCCGTACCCACGGGAACTTCCAGAAGCTTTCCGGCAAAGTCCTCCCGGATTCCGGCAAGCGCCAGCTGCAGATAGCGGTCATTATCCGCCTTGTTCATATCCCACACCAGTTTGCAGATGGTTCTGCCAAAAAGCGTGGAGCAGGTGATCATACCGTCGTAGGCGGTAGCCTCCTGTCCCAGCATCTGATAAGCCTGCCGGATTTCTTCATGCGCCATGCCTGTCGTCACTCCTTCTGATTTTTTTTCCGTTGGCGTTTTTCGTGTGCCCCTCCGCCATGGCGGCCAGGGAAACGGGCAGCTTCCTGATCGCCCATTAATGGTTAGCCTACGCTAACTCAAGCCGGTTAAAAAAGCCGTCCTTGCGGGACAACCTTTTTAAAACAGCTCGCGGCACGCGCTGCGCACTAGCGTATCCAGTACCTGAGGATAGGGCACCGATCTCATGCTGATGGGAAATGGTGAGCATCAGTCCCCGGACGACGGCGGCAGCCAAATCCCCGCGACCGCTACAAGCTGGTCGACGGTCGTTCTCCGTACGCCGAGGGAAACAGCGCTTTCCTTCGCGGCACTTTTCAGCTTTCGATAATAATAGCCTCTTCCTGCCATGTAAAAGCCGTTGCCATTTTCATCACCGTATGACTGAATTTATAATTACAATCATACGATACACCCACCTGTCTGCTTTGTCAATCCTTTCAGGCGCTATGAAGAAAAATCCATTGCGGCAGAGAACGTAAACTGCAGCAACAACAGGTGGTGGAAAAATAATCTCCGTGAGTGGCCGGAATAGAACAAACGCAACCTCCGGTGGAGTTGTTGAGGCAACAATGTAAAGGCCTTTTCAAAGATTGCTTTGGCAGAATGCCTTTAAAGCCGTACAGTCGGCCAGTTCATCCTTTCCTTCAACTTGAAAAGTGACGGTGTCGTTTTGTTTTGCGTTGAGGCTCATGACCGAAAACAGGCGTTTGGAGTCCGCCGTCTTTCCATTCAATGTGATATTGACCGTTGAATGGAGTCCCTGCGCAAATTTGACCAGCAGGCCCGCCGGACGGGCATGAATACCGTTTTCATCCTTGATCGTATATGTAAATGTTTTCATGATGTTTTCCTTTCTTTTAACGCTGGGTAATTGGCTGCAATCATGCCGGAAGCAGCGGGGAGTGTACCGTCGCGGAGGAAATGAAAGCCTTTCGATGATTCGCTTATTTCTTCCGGTGATATTCCATGATGCAGGTTTGTTGTGCCTTGGCAGTAACCCCTGTGTGGATGATAAGGGGATCGTCGCATTCTGTCGGACCAGTCACCAGGACAATAATGTCTGTGTCATATCCGTTTTGTTTCAGAAGGGAAAGGTCCACCGTGCAAAGCGGCGTACCGACTGTTACTTTTTCATCAATTCGGACGTGATTCCGGAATCCTTTTCCGTTGAGATCTACCGTATCAATACCGATGTGTACCAGAATTTCCAGGCCGTCCTCCGTTTGGAGCCCGTAGGCATGGAACGTATCTGCGATATTGATGATTCTGCCATTCACCGGCGAAACGATGATACCTGATTCCGGTCTGATCGCCACGCCGTCCCCCAGCATCTTTTGTGCGAATACGTCATCATTGACTTCGGTGATAGGGATGACCAGCCCGCTTTGTACGGCAAAAATTTTTCCCTCGGCGTGATTATCTTTCTTTGTTGTTTGTTTTTTTAAGTTGAATAGCATGAAATACTTCCTTTATGAATCACCGGTATCCACAGCAGTGCAGCTAAATATCTTGACACCGTTAAACTTTCTTTTTCTTACTTATTTCCTGTTAATGCCGCTTTCCTGTTCAATAGGAACGGGCGACAGTAAGCGGCCGCATTGCTTGTTGGAATCACTTCTTCTGAAATATGGATTCCCAGTTCTTCCCTGATATAAGCTCTGCGCTTCTGGATCCGTTCCCACATTTCCGGATATTCCTTCTTTATTGTTTCCCGCAATACCTCGTCAGCCAGCAGGATTCCACTTTCACAACTGACCCCACCATATCCGGGAACGGACGGGATGATATCAACCTGGAACAGCATTCCACTCTTTAACACTTCCGCAGAATCCGGGTACACTGGAGAAGAAAGCCATTCTTCATCGGCACATAAATGGCCCGGGTTCAATGACCATCCATACTGTGCCTTCGGCAGCACTTCTTCAATCCTGTCGTATAATTCTTTTCCGCTCATGCCAATGTGAATCGTTTCTAACCAGGTCCTCACAGCAGCAAAATAAGGAATCGCTACTTTTTCCAGGTAGTCTTTTTCACCTTTGGGCAATTCCTCCGCGCAGGATACTGCATATCCGCCGCGGCTTTGTAACCCGCCTTTGAATCCCGTCGTGATCGAGATACGATCTCCTTTTTTGATTATTTTATTGCTGGGGTACATGTTGGCCTTTTCAAACCGTTCCCCTGTCGCCATGATGGTTACAACATTGTGGGGCTGTCCAAATGCGGCTAATTTTTCCGCAACCTGCATTTCTGTTTTTCCTGCATCCAATTCTGCCATGGTCTCTAATATACAATTTCCAGCAAGTGCAGCCCCGAATTCATAGTGTGCAAATTCATTGGCGTTGTTTGTCGTACGCAGACCGTTTTCTCCAATAAATAAGCTTGCAGCATTAGAAAACTTTGCTTCCCTGCAGGTATTCTTAATGGCTTCTACTATAAAGTAAGGAATATCATATAATACGGCATCGTCGTCAGATTTGCCGGTGAAATTTTTCCATCCAACCAAACCGATGTTTTTCGCTTTCTCCAATTCACACTGCGCTAAAATTTCAGCGACCGTTTTTTCTGTTTTCATTGGCTGGTTCGGCAATGAAAAATGCGGCATATGGATAGCCGTCACTTCCATTCTTGACTTTGCTGCTTTATTCAGGTTTTCATTTCCCAGGACCATATAGGCTTTACCGCAGGAGTGAAGCACCAGCAGCGCCTCTTCAAAACGGGGCAGGAAACCACATAAGTATTCAAAATTGCTTCCATGTTCCAGGTCGGCATAGACAACAATGGCTTCATAGCCATGATTCTTCATCTTCTCTAACAGCTTTTCTTTTCTGTCACGCATGGTTTCATCACTTAGTGCAACCGGTACAAGATTCTGCTCTAATTCCGGTGCGCTTATTTCTTTTAACTGAATCAATTTGTTTTATCCTTTCTTAAATATTATCAATAGGGAACATTGGACGCATAATGCGTTTGAATGGCAGTTTTGACGTATCCTGCAGCGTTGCTCCCTGGGTTAATGACATAACGTTCAATTTTCCGGCTTCCTTTAATTCGGGGAAAATGTAGCCCTGTTTGACAATGATGATATCATAGTCTTTATAATTGACCCCGGCGGCATGGAACTGGTGTAATTCCACAAAAGGATGATTGCTTCCTGTAACAATAATATCGATTGGCCTATCTTTTACGCCGACGGCAATGCAGTCCCCAAAATTCCCCTCTTCCGTGTAAGCGTAACCAGCCAGGTATCCTTTTGCTTTGACAACAACGTCCAAATTTACCTGTGCGGATAACTCATCCAGATTCATCCCCAAAGAAACGGCTGTTGCCTCTCCTTTTTCACATTTAGACAACTTGGCCAATACTTCTGCATCATTGATGCCGGCGAACAAAAATTTCTTGTTGCGGGTATCATCAAGGGCCAGTACCAGACGCAATAGGAAGGTATTGCATCCTACAGCCCCCGAGGTTACATTATCCCCGGAGTCGGTAATGAACACAGGCTTTCCTTTGAATTCGATTGCCATCTTCAGCGCTTCTTCCGGCTGGGCAGTGAATCCGGTATAGTGGAATTCATGACGTTTATCCCATATATACTTCGCCAGCTGATCTGCGATTTCATTTGCATATTCCTGATCGCCCCCTGTCGCCGGGATGACAACAATCCCGCATCCCACAACATCACAATCATGGCGAATATATCCTACATGCCAGGAACAGCTTACTATTCTTGGATCTTCTTCTAATTTATCCAGATACTGATTGATGGATTTTACCGGTTCATCGGCAGAAACGCTCTGTTCTCCGCCCAGGATCATCGGTAATTTGCGATATACCGGCGTAATATTTTGACGATTCTTCAACAATGCAGCCAGCTTTTCACAAACAAACGCAATTGTTTCCTTAATATCCGTATGCGGTGAATAACGATAACTGCGGATCAGTGTTGTGTTCTCTACATATTCTTTAGAGAGGTTTCCGTGAGGATCACAAACTACTGCAATTGGCAGGTAAGGACCAACCACATTGCGAATCATCTTCATAATGTGATGATCGCCTGAGCCGCCCTCCAGGCCTTCGACTTCACTTGCCCCATGTAGGTGAAGGAAAATTCCATCAATTTCATGAAGGTGTTTTCTCATATCTTCCAGAATTCTCTGTTCAATGTAATCAAATGCAGCCTTCTCTAAAACACCGCCGGCTGCTCCGTCGGCATAAATGGAAGGGATCATTTCGATTCCTTCTTTCGCAAACACCTCTTTACATTTCATTTCCCGAATGCAGTCTTCTCCAAATAAAAGATTAAAATTTTCTAAATTGCTCTTATACGGAATATTTGCGTTGGATTCAAGAACAAATCGCGCAATCAATACTTTCATTGTATTCACCTCATAAATGCTGTTCGTCATTTCGGTAAGCTTTCCACTTTGATAGCTCTTCCCGTAGGCTTTTATCCATGAAAACCCACCTTTCTCCGCTATTTTTGATGATTTCGACATTCATCATGATATCAAAAGGTGGGTTTTTCTGTCAGAACCTTTTCTTTATTTTACTTCTTTTGCTTCCATTTTTGAAAGGATAATCTTACTGGCGACAAAAGACACGGCAATTGCGATAATTGCTACGACTGCAGCCAAAATCAGATTTCCAACGCTGCCTTGTTTGTCGACAAAGAACAAAGCCGTGAATAAACCGGGGCATCCGCCCATAACGTAGCTCTTCAGTCCAAAGATACCGGCAACCAAACCGGCACTTACAGCTCCGATTGCGGTGCCGATCAACACTCTTGGCCTCATAATCAATGATCCGTAGAAGGCGGGTTCCGTAACTCCGCAAAGTGCGGTCACACCAAAAGACGCAATCATGCCTTTCTTCGTTTTGTCATTTTTCATTGTGGTGGCTACCGCCAAGGCACTTCCACCGACACATAGGTTGGAAATGAATCCCATGATCATGATTGCCGGATCATATCCGAGTGTTGCAACGCTGTTAAATCCAATCGGCATAATCGCTTTGTCTAATCCCAGCATAACCATGTAGGGGTAAACCGCGGCAAAGATCGGCATGGCCACTCCGCCAATCGTGTTCATTAACTGTGTAATCCCCATCCCTACATATGTACTTAAAATGGTTCCGACAGGGCCTAAAGCAATCAATGTGACAGGAACAACGATTGTCATTGTAAACAACGGTTTCAAAAAGTACCTGACGGTGTCAGGAAGATACTTCTGGAAAAATCTGTCTACAAAATACATTAGTCCAACGCCAAGCATAATGGGTAATACACTGCTCGCATAGTCTACTGTCGGGATTCCAATACCCAGGAAGCTTAACCCTTTTACGCCGCTGATGCTTGAACTGACCAGAAGACCGCCTAAAAAGGCACCCATGATCGGTTCCATCTTCAAGCGTTTCGCCATCGTATATCCTATATATATCGGTAAAAAAGTAAATCCGGCGCTGAAAATTGCGGTCATAATGACTGCTGTGCCGGATTCCATGCTGACACCGAAGTAGTTGATCAATAAGTTTCTGATTGCAAGGATCATTCCACCAGTAATCAGGGCAGGAACAATCGGCATAAAGATTGCAGCCATGAAGCTGCCGAATTTATTGACATAGTACATCGCCTTTTTTTCTTCTGGCTCTTCTTCGGCTGAAGCCCCTCCGCTATTCTGTCCCTCTTTCCATCCCGATACATCCAAAAAATCGTTATATGCTTCATTCACGTTAGGCCCGATGATGATCTGGACCTGTCCGGCCTTGTTGACGATTCCCAGGACATCTTCAATTCCTTTTAGCGCCTCTTCATTTATAAGTTTCTTGCTGTTGTAGTGTAAACGCAGCCTTGTTGCGCAATGTTCAACTTGGTTTAAGTTTTCGATACCGCCAACGTTTTCCAGTACCTGCTTTGACATCTCAATATATTTCATTTTATTTCCCTCCACCAAAATCAATTCTCTGAACTGTTTTCATTTAGATATCCCTTTTAGCTGCTATAAGGTCCTTATACCAATAATAGCTTTCTTTTGGAATGCGCCTGTTGTTATTCTTGAAATCCACCCGGACAATGCCGTACTTTTTTTCGTAGCCATTGATCCAGCTGTAAAGATCCATTGTAGACCACAGATAATAACCTTGTACGTTAACGCCTTCCTCCCTTGCTTTCAGCATGTAATCAATAAATTCCCCGCATATCTTTATTCTTTCGGGATCCTTTATGTAGCCGTTGTTATCCGGAGTCTCGTATTGGCCATGCCCGTTTTCTGTAATATAAACCAATACATTGCCATATCTTTCTTTCATTTCCATCAAACAGTCGTACATGCATTTCGGATAGACCTCTCTTCCCCAGAGATTCCGTCTTGTATTCGGATCAAAAGATGTCTCAAACATGTTCTTGATTCGAATCCCCTCTTTGCTTGCCGATCCTTTTCCCACATTATTGTGAAATACTTCCGTTTTTCCCTGAGAGTAGTCTGTTACGTACTGACGGTTGTAAACATTCAGCCCGACATAGTCTGCCCTGCCCTTTTGGAATACAGGAAAATCTTCTTCGTGAAGGAAAAAGGCATCGACACTGTTGTCTTTTAAAACTTCATTCAGTTTATCAGGCAGCTTACCCAGCAGGGCAGTATCCAGGACCATCCGGCTGTAAAAAATATCCGCTCTTAATCTTACCAACTCTTTTTCTTTGGTATCAGGGTCTAATTCCACATTTCCATTGTCATGAACAATGCCGATGATTCCATCCATCCCCAGCTCTTTATAGCTTTGAATCGCTTTAGCGCTTCCGAGCATGAGATGATAAAGAACTTTCCAAAAGCGTCCGAAATCAGCCTTATAGTTTGGCGGGTAGTTTCCTACTACATAACTGCAATAAGCGTAATACCTTGGTTCATTGATAGTGGACCAAATCTTAACCCGGTCTCCAAAATTTTTAAAACATACCTTTGCATATTCATGAAAAGCATCCGCGACTTCTCTGTTCTCCCATCCGCCTATTTTAGCCATTTCATTCGGAAGATCATAATGGAATAGTGTTACATTCGGAGTAATTCCCTTTTCCAGACAATAATTGATGACCTTATTATAGAATTCGATCCCTTTGGGGTTGATCGCCCCTGATCCCTGCGGTATGATTCTGGCCCATGAAATGGAGAATCGATAAGTGTTTTGATTTCCATCTGCCATTAAATCGATATCTTCTTTATATCTATGGTAAAAATCACTGGCGACGTCCCCATCTTCGTTATGAATATTCAGCGGGCTTTCATGATTAAAAACATCCCATTCATTTAAACCTTTTCCATCTTCGTTCCAGGCCCCTTCACATTGATAGGCCGCTGTTGCGGAGCCCCACAGGAATTTGTTTACACTCATAATTCCGTATTTTCCTCCCTTGAGTTTATTTTGAATCTATATAAAAATGGAATCGCGCGCTGACTCCATTTATTGAACAGCGTTTGGGTTTGCTGAAATAAATCATTCCTTGCTACGAAGGGTTCTGAGTGATGCGTGCGATATGAACGGTCAGGTACAGAAGCTCCTCTTTGCCGAAATCGTAGTGGTATTTTTCCAAAATCATCTTCCGGATTTTTTCGGCACACTGAAGCGCATCCTGATGCTTGCTTTTGATGACGTCAAGCAAATCGTCGTCCCCATCCTTATAATGTCCTCCCATCAGAAGACGCTGTGCGAAAAATTTCAGATGGTTGATAAAGCGGGAATAACTCAGGGACGACTCGTCGAACTCCATCTGAAAATATTCTTTTATAATCGTGCAGACCTCCTGTATGATCTCAGTCATACTGTAGGTGTTTTTCATCTGACCGTTCAATTCGGCGTTTATGAAATGCATCGTGATAAAAGCCGCTTCATCTTCAATGAATTGAATGCCGGTTTCTTCCAGAACGATTTGGTTCGCCTTTAGTCCAACAGCAAATTCATCGGGATAAAAGTGCCTGATATCCCAGAGAAGAGGATTTTCAAGAATCAAATTTTCTTTGTATCTGGAAATCGCGGTGGAGATGTGGTCGGGGAGTGTCACGTAGATGCAGTCGTTTAATTTCTTTCCTAAGTGTGTTTTCGCGTAATCGATCACGCGTTCGGACAAAAGCATGTGCTCCATGGGAATCTCGGCAAGCATCATCTGAAATTTCGAGGCGATGCTTTTGTCCGATAAGGTGTAGACTTTATCAATCTGACCCAAATCGATTTCATCGCCGGGCCTTTTGCGAAAACCGATTCCACTGCCCATTGCGACGATTTCCTGTCCCTTTGCATTCCGTGTGACGATTGTATTATTATTTAATATTTTCTGAATCGTCATACGGATTCCACTCCCTTCAAAATAATTGAAAAATAAAAAAGGCAAGACTACTCTTCTTCAAAGTAGTCTTGCCTGCATTACCAGTCACAATCCAGTTTGTTAACTTTTTGTGTACTTAGCATAACCTTTTTACTTCATTGTGTCAACTGATAATTATAACAAACAAAATCTTGAAAATTCATCTATATTGCTTAGTAATTTAGGATATCATTCGTTTTCGGCATCACTAAGACAAAAGCAGGTTTATTTTAAATTCTCTTCACATTTCAGCATTCGCTCTTCATAACCGTCCAGTTTCCAGTCCAGCCTTGCCAAAATGTCATTCAGTTCCTGAATGTGTGCAACGATCTGCTCGCGCTGTTCCAGAAGCAGTTTCTTTCGTGCCGGAATTGTCTCTTTTCCTTTATGAAAAAGCGTGACATATTCAACGAGAGTTTCCACCGAAACACCTGCCGAGCGCATACATTTGATATATTCAACCCAGCGGCAGTCTTCCTCGGAATAATCGCGGATACCACCGGAAGTGCGCGCAACATTGGGAAGCAGACCAATTCGCTCGTAATAGCGCAGAGTATCCGGGGTTAGCCCATGCTTTTTCGCAGTTTCCGCAATGGTCATCGGCTTTCACTTCCTTTTTATTTGAGTTTATTATATTCCTCTTCGGGAAGGGACTCAAGCCATTCATTGAAGCCGCTCTTCGCTGGAATCTCCACCGCCAAATGGGAAAACCAGCTGTCCTTTGCCGCGCCGTGCCAATGCTTGACTTCGGGCGGAATTTCTACTACATCGCCGGGATGCAGTTCCTTTGCAGGTTCACCCCAAGCCTGATACCAGCCGCGACCCGCAATCAGCAGCAGAATCTGGCCACCCATATGATGAATATGCCAGTTGTTGCGGCAGCCAGGCTCAAAGGTAACATTGGCAATATTCGGTGTCTGTGTCAGCGGATTCAGATGTGCATGACCGGTAAAATACTTGGAAAGCATCTCCGGCAGCGGCGCACCGAGGCCAAAAAGATTCTGTTCATTAAATTCTACATTGCTCATCATTTTTACGCCCTTCCTTAAATTGTCTTAATCTCATAGGTTCGGCTTCCAAGTCCCAGTTTTTTCGCGGTTTCGACGATATGGATGCCGTTGCGGGATTCCATGCGCTCGATCAAAGCGGCCTTGCTTTTATCCGGTGAAGCGTAAACAGCATCCACGCACGCCTGATCCAGAGCCACAGGGTCTAAGGAAGCAAAAATCCCCAGATCCGCCATTTCTGGTTCATGTGGATTCGCATCGCAGTCACAGTCGACCGACAGGCGGTTTGCCACATTAATGTACACGATGTTTTCACGCCCCATGTAATCCATGACTGATTTGTCCGCATCCGCCATCGATTCCAGGAAAGAATCGTGGTCGGCTGTCCACAGCTTAGCCGGATCGCCCGCACCGTGGATATTTGCCTTGCCGTGTGAGGAAGCAACGCCGATGGACATGTTTTTCAGCGCACCTCCAAAACCTCCCATCAGGTGCCCCTTGAAATGGGAGAGCATTAACATGGAATCATAGTTTTTCAAATGTTCTCCAACAAAGTTTTCCCTCAGATGCTTTCCGCCTTTCACAGGAATCGAAAATTCTTCGAATTCGTCCATGATATCGCAGGGGGCGATCTCCAAAAATCCGTGGTTCCGAATCGCCTGCCAGTGGTCGGCTGAAGAACAACGTTTTCCCTCATAAGCCGTATTGCATTCCACAATCGTGCCGTTCAGCTTCTTCACCAACCGCCCGATCAACGCGGGCTGCAGAAAGTTGTGTCCACCCGGCTCCCCTGTAGAGATCTTAACGGCAACCCTGCCCTTTAGTGATACGCCAAGCGCTTCATAAATGTGGATCAGACTTTCCGGCGTGATCTCCTTTGTAAAGTAAACGATAGACATTGCAGTTCTCCTCCTTTATATCTGTTTACCCATTTCGTAAGCCCGGCGCATAGCCGGGCCGTTTTTGATTTCGCCGATTTGCCACGCACCGGTGCCGTAAATGATGCCTTTTTCATGCGGGTTCGGCAAGCAGTCTTCAGTAAAGCTCCGCAAGCCTTCAATGGTACGTTCCAGCATACTTTTATCCGTATCTGCGGCGGTCACGATAAAGTAAAAATCCTTGTTGGAAATTTCCGTGTATCTGGGCACGGTGCGGTCAATCAGCGTTTTCATTTGTGCATCCATTGTGTAGAAGTATACCGGCGTCGCCATGACAATGACGTCGGTCTTGACCATTTTGTCAAGAATTGCAGCCATATCGTCCCGCTGAACACATTGATGCGTGCTGTTGCAAACTCCGCAGCCGGTGCAGTAGCCGATTTTTTTATCACGCAGAAATACTTTTTCCGTTTCGGCGCCGGCTTCCTGTGCGCCGCGAATGAATTCATCACATAGCGTATCTGAGTTGCCGCCCTTGCGGGGACTGGCGGAAATCACGAAAACCTTCTTGCTCATAATCTATCCCTTCCGTTCTGATCGTATTTTTACTCATATGCATTCTTACAGATACATTTTAAAGATGTTCTCAATATCCTGCTGATTCAGCGGCTTAAAACCGGGCTGCGTACTGCTGCCGCACGCTTTCTTGGCCATGACTGAGCCTATCGTTAATGATAAACACGTCGCCGCCGAATGGAATCCCTTTTTGTGCGTTATTCCATTTATAAGCCTATCACTTGGAGCTAACTCCAGGTCAATAGCAAAGTGAAAATCTTTTTAAATATTTGTGAAAGACAATGATTTTTACCTCCCGGTATATGCGGGATGCTCCGCCGGAGCCGCCTGCTCTATACACCAAAGGCCCCACCTCGCAGAAAATTTTTCATCTTCGCCGCTGACAGCTTAAAAAATGAAATAAAAAGCTGGAAAAGGTGTAACAAAATAGGGGTATCAGTCGTTAAATTCTATGGAGAAAACCAAGGATAATTTTGTTTCTTATTTACAATTGCATATTGATTCAGTACAATAATATTGAAATGTCTTTCTTTAGAATTATTTTGCCGTTTTATTGGAGTAAAAAAGATATTCTTAATGAGGAGAATATGCGCCCGTAAAGGAGGATGTGCCATGGAATTGAGCTCGAAAATTGCAATGCTGTACGATAAGGATTCTTCTGCCGCCTACAAAAGTCTGCAGGAGCTTGAGATGATTTCGAATACGGAGGATACGCTTTACCCTTATTTTGACGAATTTCTGGACATGCTGGGAAACGGGAAATATTTGATTCGGGTACGTGGCTTTCGGCTGCTCTGCAAACAGGCAAAATGGGAT
This sequence comes from Caproiciproducens puteiluti, assembly GCF_052442865.1. Lineage (NCBI taxonomy): Bacteria > Bacillati > Bacillota > Clostridia > Eubacteriales > Acutalibacteraceae > Caproiciproducens > Caproiciproducens puteiluti. The sequence goes on from NZ_CP194790.1 coordinate 196,584, forward strand.
ACGGAGAACAAAATCGACAGAGAAATCGACACTGTTTTACAGGCCGTTGATGATGAAAAACCCACCGCCGTACGTCAAAAGCTGAAGGCCATGGAGGATGTGGCCCGGTATAAGAAGGCGCTGCGCGGCAAAATAAAGAACAAGGCGCTTTCCATCCATGATCTTCCGTTTAAAGATACGATGCACAGCCTGATACAAAAGGATGTCCAAAGCCTGCTGCAGGTGATGGAAAACGAATAGAATTTTGAGCAAAATGCTGGAGAATTGGCGCTGTTAATATCCATATTAAGGAGGGAAAATGATGACGTTCGACTATAAGAAAGAGTACAGGGAATTCTATTTGCCGCCGGAGCATCCCGGTATTGTGGAAATTCCGGCAATGAATTTCCTGGCCGTACGGGGAAAAGGCGACCCCAATGAAGAGGACGGAGAATACAAAAGGGCCATGGAACTGCTCTATGGTATGGCCTACACCATCAAGATGAGCTATAAGGGCACCCGTCAAATCGAAGGATTCTTTGAATATGTCGTGCCGCCTCTGGAAGGACTCTGGTGGCAGGAGGGCGTCCGTGGCGTCGACTACTCCCGCAAGGACCGCTTTCAGTGGATTTCCCTGATTCGTCTGCCGGATTTCGTGAAGGAGCCCGATTTTGAATGGGCACAGGAAGAGGCAGCGAGGAAAAAGAAGACGGACTTTTCTCCGGTGGAATTCTTTTCCTATGACGAGGGGCTGTGCGTGCAGTGCATGCATCTGGGTCCTTATGACGGCGAACCGGCAACTGTCCTGGCAATGGAGCAATACGTAAAACAAAACGGGTATGCTGTTGAAATTACCGATAAACGACATCATCACGAGATTTATTTGAGTGATCCCCGCAGGACGGAAGCGTCCAAACTGAAAACCGTCATCCGTCACCCGATACGGAAAGCTTGAGTCACGCAGGAAAAGGAGTGAGCTTGTGGAGGACTTTACAAAGGAAGAGCTGCAGGAAGCGCTCCGGGCAATCGCTTCCACGATCAGCAAGTGTGAAAAAGTACAGCCAAAATTGAAAGAAGGTACTTCCCAGCACACTTTGCTGATCCGCAGGATCAAAGCGCTGCGTATCGCATCGGCGCTGATCACCAGAGAATTGGAGAACATTTCATAATGCCGGCGGTCATTGCCCGGGTATGCAGATATTCCCCAACCGGTCACCGGTTTGCGGGAAGAGCGATAGGGCCCTTGCTCGCTGCAAAGGGGACGTGTTTATCACTACGGCCATAAGGTGCCGGACGACTTCTATCCCGTTGATTTATATACCTCATAAAAAGCAGCAGGGACAAGGCTTTGCCTTGTCCCTGCTGCTTTTCAAACATCCTGTTATTGCCGGCTGGTTTTCTTGTCCGCATTGTAATGCTCCACAACGGATTTCGTGTCTGAATTTACAATAATGATCTCCGTGCCGAAGTCGGCGGCTTTTTTTACAGATGCGGCAGGAGCCTTGTCATCGGTAATAATGGTATTGATTTCTTCAAGGCTTATGGAATTACATAAGGAATTGACATCCCATTTGGAATAATCAAGCAGCAGAATGCGTTTTTCCGCGATGGAGGCCAGCGCTTTTTTGGTTGTGGTCAAATTCTGCGTATGCTCATACGCCCCTCCCGGAACCCGGAAAGCGCGGCAGGAAATAAAAGCGATGTCCGCTTTGTATTGCGAAATATGTTCCGGTTCGGCAAATAAGATGGAGCGGTTTGCATGATTCAGAAAACCGGTCGGAAGCAGAACCTGAACACTGCTGTAATTCGATAAAGTCAAGGTGGCGGTCAGGCTGGAGGTAATCACCGACAAGGGGATGTTCTGCGGCATCATTGTCACCATTTGCTGGATCGTAGTTCCCGAATCCAGGCAGATGCTTTCAAAAGGAACCAGATACTGCAGCGCAATGGCGGCAATGGCTTCTTTTTCCTTTTTATTCTCCTCTATCTGAACATAATAATCCGTCTCCTGAGCGTTTTTCAGCAAAACGGCATAGCCATGCTCGCGCTTTACAAAATTCATTTCCTGCAGCTTATCAAGATTTCTTCTAACCGTCATTTCGGTACAGTTGAGCAGTCTGGAAAGCTCGCTGATGGAAATGATATTTTGGGACTGCATAATTTCAATGATTTGGGCCGGTCGATCTTTTTGCATACTTTGCACACCTTTATCAATTTAATACTTTTTGTATCAAGGATATTCGAACATTCATGGTATGGAATTTGAATCTATTATAATATAAAACTTTAAAAATAACAACAGATTGTTTTAAAACGATTGAAAACGAACACGAATCAAACATATCGTACAAAAAAGCAAACATAATCTATTGACAACTAGCGCTAATGTGTTTATAATGTTCAATATAGAAAGCATATGAATCAAAAATAAACAAAATAAAGTTCTTTATAAAACAAATTCGAGAGGAATAGAAACATTTTGAGTACATTTTATATTTTGGGTGTTGACCAAAGCACGCAGGGTACCAAGGCGGTTCTATTTGACGAACGCGGAAAAATAATTGGCAGATGTGATCGTCCCCATAGGCAGATCGTCAATGAAAAGAGCTGGGTGTCACATGATCCGGAAGAAATTTACCGTAACGTTGTCGCCGTCTGCAAAGCGGTCGTCGAAAAGACCGGAATTGACAGAAAAAAGATCGTCTGCATGGGGATAGACAATCAGCGTGAAACCACGGTTTGCTGGGATAAAAAGACCGGCCGTCCGGTTGGGGATGCAATCGTCTGGCAGTGTAACAGAGCCAAGAACCTTTGTGACCGTATTGGTGCGGACCCTTCTGTGACAGAAGCCGTTTACAGCAAGACAGGCTTAAAATTGTCTCCCTATTACCCGGCCGCCAAAATGGCATGGATGATCGAAAACTTTCCGGACATGAAGGATAAGATCCAAAACCATACCCTGGCGTTGGGAACCGTAGACAGCTGGCTGATTTATAAGCTTACACATGGGGCCTCTTTCAAAACCGATTATTCCAACGCAAGCAGGACACAACTGTTTCATATCGGAAATCTTGCGTGGGACGAGGAACTTTGCGGCATCTTTCATATCCCAATGGATGCGCTTCCGGAGGTCTGCGATTCCGATTCGGTCTTTGGCCATACGGATCTGGAGGGGTATCTTGAAGCCCCGATTCCTGTTTGCGGAGTTTTGGGCGATTCCCACGGCGCTTTGTTTGGACATCACTGTCTGAATGAAGGCGACATCAAGGCAACTTACGGGACGGGCTCGTCCGTCATGCTGAACACGGGCTTTGAACCGTTTTTCAGTAAACACGGTTTATCCACGTCGCTCGCCTGGAAAGTAAAAGGAAAAGTTTCCTATGTGCTGGAAGGCAACATCAATTACACGGGTGCCGTGATCTCGTGGCTGAAGGATGAGCTTGGGCTTATTCAGTCCGCCTCTGAAACATCCGGGCTTGCAAGCGAAGCGGATGAGCATGATCAGACTTATATCATCCCCGCGTTTTCCGGCCTGGGCGCCCCCTGGTGGAGGCACGATACGCGCGCACTGATTACCGGGATGAGCAGAACAACCGGCAGGAAAGAAATCGTGAAAGCCGGCTGCGAATGTGCGGCTTATCAAATCAACGATGTGATTGAAGCAATGAGAAAGGATACCGGTCTCAACATCCCGCAGATGTGCGTGGACGGAGGGCCTACAAGAGACCAATATCTCATGCAGTTTCAAAGCGATATTACCGAAATAGACATTAAGATACCGGACGCGGAGGAGCTTTCCGTCATTGGGGCCGCTTATCTGGCCGGTATTTCTTCAGGCCTATATGATGAATCCCGTATTTACGAGGCTATTTCATATCATATATATCGTCCGCGGATGAACGGCAATATCCGAGCAGAAAAGGTTTCCGGATGGAACCAAGCAATCAACATGCTGCTCGGCAGTAAGGAGGAGTAAAAAATGCTGGACGATCAGCAGATCAGGAAATTGGAGATTCAGGCGTCTGAAATCTGTGAAAAGACAGTGGAACTGATTTATAACGGAGGAGGCGGGCATATCGGCGGCGATCTTTCGGAAGTGGATATCATGGTCGCCATATTCAACTACATCAAACATGATCCCAAAAATCCGAAATGGAGCGAAAGAGATTATTTCGTATTAAGCAAAGGGCATTCATCCGAGACGTATTATACTCTTTTGGCGGAATACGGGTATATTGGGAAAGAAGAATTGGATACATACGGGAAATTTGGCTCCCCTCTCGGAGGGCATCCCAACAAAAAAATCACCGGCGTCGAGGCGAATACCGGGTCTTTGGGGCATGGTCTGGGGCTGGCCACCGGAATTGCACTGGCGCTGAAAAAAAACCATAAAGAGAATCGCGTGTATGTGCTTACCGGCGACGGAGAGCTTGCCGAAGGAAGCAATTGGGAGGCTTTGATGTCCGCGTCAAAATATCAGCTTGACAACCTGACGTGGATTGTCGACCGGAATTTTCTCCAGATCAGCGGAAGCACCGAAACGGTGATGCCGCTTGAAAAGCTGAAGGAAAAGGCGGAAGCGTTTGGGTTTAAAACGGTTGAGATCGACGGGCATAATTTTGATCAGATTTTTACTGCGCTGAGCAATCGGGAAAAAGGCCGTCCCATCTGTATTATTGCGGATACAATAAAGGGAAAAAGGCTCGCCTGTGCGGAAAATAAGGCCGAGTGGCACCATAAGACCCCAACGAAAGAACAGCTGGAACAGTTGAAAAAAGACATGGACGAATACAGAAAGGAACTGGCTTAATGGAAAAAGAAGCTTGCAGCAGTGCTTTTTCCAAGATGATTCTTGAAAAAGCCAAAAGCGATAAAGATATTATAGTTGTTTGCACCGACTCGAAGGGTTCCGCAAAGCTGGGAAGCTACCCCGACGAACTTCCCGAACAGTTTGTGGAAATGGGGATTGCGGAACAGAATGCGGTCACGGTTTCCGCCGGAATGTCTTACATAGGTAAAAAAGTATTTGTGATCGGACCGGCAAGCTTTTACAGCACACGTTCTTCGGAGCAGGTCAAAGTCGACGTGGCGTATTCCAATAACAATGTAACGGTAATCGGGATCAGCGGGGGCATCAGCTACGGGGCGCTGGGGGCAACGCATCATTCCCTTCAGGATATCGCGCTGATGCGGGCCATACCGAACCTGACGGTGGAAATCCCCTCCGACGCCACGCAGATGCGGGCCGTTACCGCCGAACTGCTGAACGAGGGAAGACCGACTTATATCAGAATCGGAAGGAATGCGGTCCCCGTCTTGTACCGGGACCCGTCGGAAATCAGAATCGGCAGGGCGAACAGATGGTTCGACGGCCGCGACGCGGCCATCGTCGTTTGCGGGCAACTGGTCTGCAAAGCCATTGAAGCCGCCGAACTGCTGAAAAAAGAAGGAATCGCCGTCACGGTTGTAGACATGCATACCATCAAGCCGCTGGATACCGAAATGCTCGGCAGGGTGGCGGAAGAGTGTCGGTGTATCCTTACGCTGGAAGAACACAGCATCTACGGCGGCCTGGGAGGCGCTGTATCCGAATTTCTTGCACAGAACAGGCCCGTCCCAATGAAAATATGCGGAATCCCGGATGAAGACGTCCCAAATGGAACCGACGAGGAAGTTTTCAGATATTACAGAATGGACCCGGAAGGAATCGCGGAGAAGGTCAGAAATCTTATCGCGATCAAGAAAAGTTTGTAAAAATGAATGATCAGGGAGGAAATAACCATGCAGGGAAAAATGAAAGTATGTGTATTGATTGGCAAGCAGAAACTCGACTGGACCGAACGGGAGATTCCCCAGCCAAAACCCGGAGAACTGCAGATCAAGCTGGAATATGTTGGCGTCTGCGGCTCGGACCTTCATTTCTATCAGGAGGGCCGGCTCGCCAACTGGGAGCTTGACGGACCGCTCGCGCTCGGCCATGAGCCGGGAGGCGTTGTTACCGCGGTCGGGGAAGGCGTCGAGGGATTTTCGGCGGGGGATAAAGTGGCGATCGAGCCAGCGGTGCCCTGCGGAAAATGTGAAGACTGCAGAAAAGGCCACTATAACCTGTGCAAGGACGTTAAAATGCTCGCGATTCCGCACGAGCGCGACGGCGTGTTTTCGGAGTATTGCGTCCACGACGCTTCCATGTGCTACAAACTCCCGGATTCCGTCGGCACTATGGAGGGCGGACTGCTTGAACCGCTGAACGTAGGATTGCACGCGACGGAGCTGTCCGACGCGAAAATCGGGGAAAGCGCCATCGTCCTCGGCAGCGGCTGCATCGGGTTGTGTACGATCATGAGCCTGAAAGCCAGGGGCATCAGCGAAATCTATGTGGCGGACGTTCTGGACAAGCGGCTGGAAAAGGCAATGGAAGTCGGCGCGACAAGGGTCTTCAACAGCAGGAAAGAGAGCATCGAAGAATTTGCTAAAACGCTGCCGGGCGGCGGAGTCGATCAGGTATACGAATGCGCGGGAAACCGGCTCACGACCCTGCAGACCTGCAGGCTGATCAAACGTGCCGGAAAAGTCACGCTGGTCGGCGTTTCGCCGGAACCCGTTCTCGAGCTCGACGTTGCCACCCTGAACGCAATGGAGGGGACGGTCTATTCCGTTTACCGCTATCGGAATCTGTATCCGAAAGCCATCTCGGCGGTCGCCTCCGGTGCCATCCCTCTGGATAAAATCGTTTCCCACGTTTTCGATTTTAAAGATTGCATCCATGCAATTGAATACAGTACGAACCATAAGGACGAAGTCATCAAAGCGGTCATAAAGTTCTGAACCGTGTTTCCTTTTTAACGGAAGGTTCCGTCTGTTTGTCTGCCGATAGATTGCAATAGGTTTCTATCCTTATTTTATCAATTCAATCACATCGGTCGGGGTCCTGTTGCTTCTATATAAATGGAGAAAATGGTGTTCGCCGTGCCCGTTTTTCCACTCAATTGCGAGATACGGCTAATTGTATTGATTTGGAGGAGAAAAAGATGAGGAAAAAACTGTTATCTGTAGCAACCGCAGCACTGCTGGCGGTTTCCCTGCTGGCGGGCTGCGCGTCGTCGGCGCCTGCCGCAACTTCTTCCGGAACGAAAACCGAGGGTACGAACAGCGTGGTGGCTAAGGCTGGTGACAGCGCCACCGGCAAAACCGACCTTGCAGACCAGAAATTTGACACATCCTATACGCCGAAGAAAAAGAGCTACAAAATCTACTGTACATACAAGAACATCCATAGCTGGTATGACGCAATCAAAGCCGGTGTCGATGCGGCGGTGAAGGATATGGACGCCAAAGGCGTCACAGTCGATTACGAGTGGTACGGACCGGCGGAACCGAATGCAGTCGATCAGGTCAATTCGATCGAAACTGCCGTGGGTCAGGGATACGACCTGATCGCAGTCGATGTAAACCAGCCTGAAACAACGGCAAAGGCAATCGACGCCGCGGTGGAAAAAGGGATTCCGGTCGCAACCTTCGCAAGCTCCGACGTGGAGAACTGCAAGAGGTCGTTTTTTGTAGGAAATACGGATAACTACGGCGACGGCTGCACGCTCGCGAAAGCTGTCTGTGAAAAAATGGGCGGGAAAGGACAAATCGCGATTCTTTCAGGAACGATGGGCGCTGCCTCCCATGAAGCGAGATTAAAAGGGTTTAAGGACACGATCGCAAAATACCCGGATATCAAAATCGTAGACGAACAGAGGGACAATGACGCCGTCGAAAAAGCGATCAGCATCACGGAGTCCTGGCTGCAGGCCTATCCGGACCTCGGCGGAATCCTCTGCAACAACATGTCCAATCCGGTCGGCGCCTGTCAGGCAGTCAAGGACGCGGGCAAATCCGGTAAGATCGTCATCGGCGGCATGGACCACGATCTTCGCACGCTCAAATATCTGAAAGACGGCACCCTGTATGTTGCACAGGTCCAGAACTGCTATGATATGGGCTATAAGCTGATCTACAACGCAATCAAGACCATCGACGGCGAAAAGGTCGAAGAATCGACGGCAGTCGGCTCAACCTCCGTGTATGCGGCGGACGCCGACAAGTTCATCAAGATGCTGTATGGAGATAATGCAGATGCAAACACGCAATCAAAATGATGATTATATCATTGAAATGAAGGATATCACCAAAACCTTTCCCGGAACAAAAGCATTGGATAAGATCTGCCTTAAATTAAGGAAAGGGGAAATTCATGCTTTGGTCGGCGAAAACGGAGCCGGCAAAAGCACATTGATGAATATCCTTACCGGGCAAATTTCCATGGACGAAGGAGAAATCTTTATGGAGGGGGAGCCTTTAAGGCTCTCCACCCCTGAAGAAGCTCTGAAAAAAAATATCGTACTGGTTCCCCAGGAGCTGAATCTGGTCGCGGAGGCCAGCGCCGCCGAGAACATTTTCCTCGGAAACGAGCTTGTGAAGTTCGGGGTGATCGACTCCAAGGAAACTCAAAAAAGAGCAAAAGAAATTCTGAAGGTCCTCAATGTTGAAATCGATGTTACGCAGCCGGTAAAAGAGCTGTCGGCAGCCTACCAGCAGCTGGTTTCCATTGCGCGCGCGCTGGCCTATACCCCCAAGGTGTTGATTCTGGATGAACCGACCTCCGTCCTTACCAATGTGGAAGCGGAAAATCTTTTTCAGTCGATGAAGGAGCTGAAGCAGCGGGGTACGGCGATGGTCTTTATCACCCATCATTTGGATGAGGTGATGCAGCAGGCGGATCGGATCACGATTATGAAGGACGGAAAATTGGTGGAAGAAGTGCCTGCGTCAGAAATAACCAAAGATGAAATGATAACAAAAATGGCAGGAAAACAGGTACAACAACTGAAACGGGTCAAGAGAAATGTATCGGATGAAATTTTTTATGAGGCAAAGCACCTGAGCAGAAAAGGCGAGTTTGAAGATATCAGCTTCCATATCCGCAAAGGTGAAATTTTATGTGTGGCCGGTCTGGTTGGAGCGGGAAGAACGGAAATCTTCAAATGTGTATTTGGAATCACACAGAGCGAACCGGGCGCACATACTTACATTGAAGGTAAAGAAGTTGCAATCAATTCCCCAATGTCGGCGATCGCACATGGGATGGGATATGTATCGGAAGAAAGAAGGCATGACGGAATTACGCCGTCCATGTCGGTTATGGAAAACATGGTGCTTCCTTCCTATAAGCAGATGCTGGAGCATGGGTTGATTGATTACAGCCAGGCTGCCTCTCTTGCTGATCAGTATATCAAAGAAATGTCCATAAAAACCGCGTCCAGAGACACGCTGATCAAAAACCTGTCCGGCGGCAATCAGCAGAAGGTGATCGTAGCCAGATGGATGGCCAAAGGCGTCCGGATGCTGATCCTTGATGAACCGACCCGGGGCATTGATGTGAATGCCAAGGGAGAAATCCATAATCTGATTCGCGAGCTTGCGGATCATGGTGTCGCCGTAGTCGTGATTTCTTCCGAAATGGATGAAGTTTTCGCGATGGCCGATAGAATTATGGTGATTTGCCGCGGCAAAGTGAGCGGGTTCATTGATGATGTTGATCTGACCACACAGGAAGATGTTCTTAAGGTAGCTTTTCAGTAGCGGGAGGTTTCGTTAATTATGAATAAAACAATTAAATTTTTCAAGTCAACGGCGGGAATGGTGCTGATTGTTACCTTATTAGTGGGAGTCGCTGTACAGATCGCTACGGGTAATTTCTTTACCGCATATAATATCAGTACCCTGACCAGGGCGGCATCGTTCGTGATCATCGTCGGTTTCGGGCAGACAATTGTCCTTTTAACGGGCGGCATCGACCTTTCCGTAGCAACGATTGGCTCCGTATGCGGCATGGCAAATGCCATTTTCATGGTTCAGTACGGAATCAATCCGTATCTTGCAATTCTTATCACGACTTTTATGGGAATTCCCCTCGGCGCGGTCAACGGATTCTTTATTGCAAAGTTCAAAATGACTCCTTTTATCGTTACCCTTGCGACCATGCAGATCTACAAGGGAGTCGTATATGTCGTAACGAAGGGAATGCCGATTACGGGAATGCCGGATTCTGCGGAACATCTGGCAAACGGCATCATCAACGGCATTCTTCCCAACATTGTTATTTTCATGGTCGTTATCTGCATCCTGTTGACCGTCATGCTGAAAAAGACCCGGTTTGGGCGCTATGTTTACGCCCTTGGCGGAAACCGCAACTGTGCGAAAATTGTGGGAATTCCCACGGTGAAAATTGAAATTATGGTCTATTGCCTCAGCGGCCTGCTGTCCGCTTTTGCCGGCGTCATGATGTCTTGTAAGCTGGCATCCTTTCAGGCAAGCATTGGAGAGAGCTGGCAGATGGAATCCATCACGGCGGCGGTGCTCGGCGGCACTTCCATGGCCGGCGGGTTGGGATCGGTTGTCGGCACAATCGTGGGCGGCTTCCTCAGCAGCGTGATCAGTACCTGCATTACCTTGCTGCGGGTATCCTCCTACTGGGAGACAATCGTTACAGGCGCCGTCGTATTGATCGCTGTTTTCATCGACGCTGTCAAGGACAACGAAGCATTCCGCGAGAAATTCGGCAGGCGATTCAAAAAGTCGGCAAAAGCCAATACGAGCGAATGAAAATCTATCTGATCCGGCACGGAGAAACCGATTGGAACCGTGAATTGAAAATTCAGGGCCAGGCAGATATCCCGTTAAATGAAGCCGGACGAAAACAGGCGAGACTGGCAGCCGGGAAAATGATACGGATACCGGTGGATATCGCGTACACAAGCCCATTGAAAAGAGCACGGGAAACAGCGGAGATTTTTTTGGCGGGCAGGCAGAACTGTCCCCTGTACACAAACCGGCTTCTGAGGGAAATCTCTTATGGAGTAAGGGAGGGGCAGTCCCTGCCGCTTATTTACAAATGCCCGTTTTTCAGGTTACATAACTATTTTAAGCACCCTGAAAAGTATCTTCCGCCGCGGGGCGGGGAAACAATTCAGGAGCTGAAAGCAAGGTGCCGGTCTTTTCTGGAAGAAAAAGCAAACGGATATGAATCGCAGTTTTCCAGTATGATGGTTTTTACACACGGCGCTTTTATCAAGGCGGCGGTCAGCATCGTGAATCAGCTTCCCGACCGTGATTTTTGGGCGGGAGCCGAAACGGAAAATTGCTCGGTTACCGTCATACAATTAAAGAATCGTCATTTCAGTATCCTTTAGAGGTACCGGAAAGAACTTTGGCCGCCGGGAAACGAAAGTTTCCCGGCGGCCTTCCTTATCAGCATAAGCATACGCTACAGTATTTCCAGTTGATTCTGCAACAAGGCTGCGTTCTCCCCCACAAACTGAAATGGAATTGCTGTAAGCGAAATTATGACCTTTAAAGAGATAGAATAACACTGTTTCCTCAGAGGTCTTTTGTCTGTACCAGTTTCTTCTCTAAATCGGCGTAGTCTTTCTCAAACAAGGGCATGGAAACACCGAGCTCCCGGCCCGAATGGTAGACGCTCCGGCACACATAAAGTAAATCGTCCCGGTTCGCGTGCAGTTCCATAATCCGTCTTGTGAGCTGGTTTGTACGGAACATATGCTTCATCAGCATCCCGCCCAAGCCGGCCGGAAATTTATAAAACGCCAACTCATCAGCATAGTTCCGCAGGTCAGCTCCTCTTGCCGCCGCCACTTTGGTGCATTCCCGAATCGTGCGTATCGTCCGGTTTAAAGCGGACGGATTATCCATGAGTTTCCCCGCGGCCGTGGCGCTGTCCCGAATATCGCCGATCGCCGCCGCGTTAGCGATGACACCGGCGTTAATGGCCATGTGCAGCCATATCCATTCCAGCATATCAAAGGGGCATTCCGTCTTGATTTCTGCTTGGTCAAACAAGGAAATGAGACCCGCGTAGCCGTCAATGGCTGCCTTCTCCTCGCGCTCCAGCATGACGTGGCCGAAAAGCACGCTGTTCAGCTCTGCCTTTTGCCATTCGATCTGGCCTCCGGCTACGGGGTAGCCGAGAAGATATTTTCTTCCTGCCATGACGGTATCCACATACCTTCTGTCCTCCCACATTCCGCTGAAAACCAGAATCGGTCCGTTCAGCCGGTTTTCGTTCAGCGTGTCTATCGCTTCCTTCAGCCTGCCGCCGGGTACGCTGACGAGGATCAGATCGTAGGTGCTTTCGCGCTGAGCCATATGAACCGTATAGGAATCCCGGAGCTCTTGGCCTCTCGGGTTTTTTCTGCCGTCGAGAAGTCTGACGGAAATCGTTTCGGGGCATTCCGTCCTTTTGCTTTCCCGGATGAAATGTTCCGTTTCGGCGCCTGCCTTTTGAAAGAGATAGGCATAGGTTGTGCCTATGACCCCAAGACCGAGAATCAAAATTTTCACGGTGCGGACCTCCCTTCTGCCAAAAAACACAGGAAACGGAACGTTCCTTTTTTAGCTCCCAGAATTCGTTCGGCGGAATCGGCGACGGCACGGATTTTGTCCGGTATCGTTTCAGGATTCCAATGGAATAAAACATCATCCAGATAAAAGTTGGATAAGGTCAAAATCATTTCCGCCGATTCCAGAGGATGCTCTGTGGAGAATATCTGCTCCGCCACTCCCTGCTCGATCATCCGCGCGAAAACCGAGGCCAGCCGCTTGACCGCGGCAATCATCAGCTTTTCATGGAATACCGCGTTGGACGGCGTATCGATTCCGATTGCCTGCTGCCTGTCACTGTGAAAAAAATCCACCCCGGATAAAATCATCCGTGTCAGCTTTTGGTCCGGTGTCAATCCCGGCAGTTCTTCCTCTTGAATCCTTTCGATACAGCGGTCGATAAACATGTCGATCGCCGCGTCCGCGCACTCTTCCTTGGAATGAAAGTAATGATAAAAAACGCCTTTGGAAATGGACAGCTCGCTGATGATCAGGGAGAGGGTCGTGTTTTCGTAACCGTTGCGGACAAAAATATCCCATATACTCAGCAGCAGAGCATCCCGCTTGCCTTCAAATTCTTTCTTTGTTCTTGCCATAGGCACCTCCATAATTAGACCAATGGTCTAATTATATGACATGGCCCTCAAGCTGTCAACGGGAATTACAAATTGTTTGCGCGGCAAAGCGATTAACACTGCGACCGGTTTGTCGAAAATCCAATCAATGACGGGTAGCTGGATACCGCGCCGGCTGCTTATCCCGCATTGGCCGTTATTCATTTCAGCCTGTTGTAGACGTCTGAGAATTCCCTTCTGCGTTTTCCTGCGATTGATCCCCGCGTACAGGGTGGATCCTTAATAGGATGGCGGCGAGAACAGCAGCCGTTAAGGACGCAAACGGCATGTTAAGCCAAAGTCCGTCCAGGCCGAGAAAGCTAAGAGAGAAAATGAACAGGACAGGAAAGACGAATGCCATGGAAAGAGCGATGGCAGTGGCATATCCCGCTTTCCCGATTGCCGACATATAGCTTTGCGAGGCAAGCGATATCCAACGTGTCAGATAGGTGAAAGCAAAAAAGGACAGCGCATGCACCGACATCGCGATTACCGCCGTATCCTCCGACTTCACAAAAATACCGGCAATGGGCGCTTTCGCAAAGAACATGACAGCGGCCATCACGAGCGACAGCGCTCCGGAGACACCGAAACACCTGCGCTCAATTGCCGCAATACGGCTGTAATTTTTTGCTCCGTAATTGAAGCCGACCGCAGGCTGCAAAGAATCGCAAAGGCCGTAAAGCATTGGCTGAACGAACCCATCGGCATACATCAGAACCCCATAAGCTGATACCGCTGTGGCTCCTCCAAGGCGAAGTAAAAATATGTTTATGATGATGGAAGTAATCCGTCCGGCTATATTGTTGAGAAAGGAGGGAGCTCCGTTTACGAAAATCGTCCTCAATATCCCGCGGTCAAATTTTGGCTTGACAAAACGAAGCTGCGTTTTACCACGAAAAAACGGCAGGAATGCAATAACGGCGCAGATGAACATACCCATGCAGGTTGCGAGCGCCGCTCCCCAGATGCCAAAACCGAGGACAAAGAGAAACAGGAACTCCAGCAGGGCGCTGATGACCGACATCAGGATATTGACCATCATGCTGTATTGTATTTTACCGCAGATACGAAGGTAATTGTCGACCGCGAAAACAATAGTTGTCATGGGTGCACAGGCAGCGTAAACACGTAAATACTGAGTCGCCAATGTCACAAGCTGTTCGTCGGCACCCATAAGCCGCACAAAATTGTCGGCAAAAACGAACAGGACTGTGCCAAGAGCGGCAGCTGATCCAAGGATCATCAGGCAGGCGCTGGAAAAAATATTGCTCGCCGCATCTTCATCCTTTTCCCCCAGCTTAATGGCGATCGGCACGGCAGAGCCGACACCGATCAGGTCGGCTATGGAAAAATTCACGATTACAAGCGGCATGACAAGATTCAGCGCCGCAAATGCATTGGTGCCTAAAATTTGCCCGACAAAGGCTCCGTCGATCGCCTGGTACAGCGATGAGACGAGCATGCTGATAACGCCGGGAATCGCTACAACGGCGAACAGTTTATTTGGCATTGTCTTTTCATATAAGGTCTTGTAGTCCATGAAATCCTCACAATATTTTATTTATTTTTTGTTTCCTCCGGCTGTCCACTTCCCAGCCCTCCGGCCTACGCTGCCCAGTTCACGACGAATGGCAATAACCAGATAAAAAAACACCGGATAAGATTCTGAGCGCACTCAGCATCTTATCCGGTACATCCATTGCGATGGATCACCCTCCGATGATTGACCATTATTTATTTAGAAATTGTTTTGCTTCGGCCCTCAGCAATTCCTGATATTTCCGGTTGCTTTCCAGCATGGCAGTGATTTCAGTATTGCTCAGCCGTTGAAGAACCCGCTCCTCCAGATGAAAAACAATATCGATATTTTTCTCTTTGAACTGAAGGCCCTTATCGGTAAGCATAATAAGCTTGCTGCGCTTATCCGTCTCAGATAATATCAGGGAAATATAGCCGCTTTTCTTCAGACCGTTCAGTGCGGAGTTGACGGTCTGCTTGCTCATGACCCACTGGCTGCACAACTCCTTCTGCGTGCATTTTCCGTCCGCTTCACAAAGGGCATACATCAGCCAGAAAGCACAGTCGGACATACCGCTTCGTTTTGCAAATTCGCTATATATTGCATCGGTTTCCTTGTAAATGGTATTTAATTCCTGCATCTGCCGACGTGCTTGACTATGATCCATACTTCGCATCCGCCTTTATATAGTCCGATTACGTACTAATTTAGTATAGCAGCTCGAATTCTAGTTGTCAAGAAAAATGAACGGTAAATCCGAATATAGCTTTTATAATCCGAAGGGAAGATGTTTTATAAACGAAAAAACTACCATCTTGTACGAACTGTTTTGCGGCCGTAATAACGTTACCGGCTTGTCGGACTGCCGCGCTGTATATCCTGCGCTCTATTGACCTTCGGATAAAAACAGAGGGTTTTGCTGACTGTCGAAAGCCATTATTACTGGGAGTTATACGGGTTTATGCGATATATTCGGGAAGGCTTGGAATATTCTGATTTTAGCATAGCGGGAATGACGGACAATACATATCTTTGCCGGGGCCGGAAATTCAAGTTGTTGCATTATTTCTGGAAGATAAAATGGCGCGGATGAGGAGTAATTCCAAATCCGCGCATTTTTATTGATCAGACCTATTAGAAACAGAGGGACACCGTTTCCGGTGTCCTCTTTGTTAGGCTAACCCAATCTTAAAATATAGATGCCGTATTTATTTCGTATAGCGAAAGGATTTCCATGATGAACCGCAGCAGTTTTGCGTTCGACGGACTTCCTTAACCTTTCCTTTTTTTGATTTCCTCGGTAAGAACGGGAATAACCTCGAACAGATCTCCGACAACCCCGTAATCGGCAATATTGAAAATCGGAGCGGTTTCGTCCTTGTTGATCGCAATAATCGTTTTAGAGCCGCTCATACCGGCAAGGTGTTGAATAGCACCGGATATACCGCAAGCAATATAAATCTTTGGGGCGACGGTTTTGCCGGTTTGGCCGACCTGATGGCAATGGGCGATCCAACCCGAATCTACGGCTGCACGGGAAGAGCCAACTGTTGCGCCAAGCGCTTCCGCAAGTTCTCTTATCGGCTTGAAGCCTCCGGGCCCTCCTACACCGCGGCCGCCGGAAACGATGATCTCGGCACCTTCAAGGTCGACGAGTTCTCCGCAGGCTTCCTTAATAACATCGAGAAGCTCCGTACGGATAGCTTCGGGCGCAACGTGAAAATCTTCCTTAATGATCTCCGCAGTTCGGGATTCGTCTGCGGTGCTTTTTTTGAAAACGCCGGGGCGGATGGTACCTATTTGAGGACGATTTTCGGGACAAAGGATCGTTGCCATGAGGTTGCCGCCAAACGCGGGACGGGTCCACGCGACATTGCCGGTCTCCTCATCAATGGCAAGAGAAGTGCAATCCGCCGTCAGACCTGTCTTTAAGCGGCAGGAAAGGCGGGGGCCGAGATCGCGGCCGTTGTTGGTTGCACCGATCAGAATGCTGGTAGGGCCGTATTTTTCAACCAGGTAATACATGGCATTGGCATATGCGTCTGTCGTGTAGTGCGTATATTCCCCGCCTTCAATGACAATGACGGTGTCTGCGCCATATGCGGTCGCCGCCTTAACGGTGGAATCCACATTGTTTCCGATCACGATTCCGACGAGTTTGCCCCCCTGTTTATCCGCAAGGCCTCGGCCTGTGCCGAGGAGTTCCATACCGACATTTTTAGCGGTACCGTCTTCATTGGTCTCTATAAATACCCATAAATCTTTGGTTTTCGCTTCCACTTTAAGTTCCCTCCTATTAAATAATGACGTCATCGACAAGCATTTCGAACAGCCTTTTGGCTGAATCTTCACTGCAGTCTTCGTGAATCTTAACGCCGCCGGTCTTTACAGGAGGTGTAAATGTCTTTTTTACCTTTGTGGGAGAGCCCTTTAAACCGATCCTCTCTCTGTCGATGGTGATCATATCGTAGGAAGTTATAGTTGGGATTTCCTTCCGGTTTGCGGCCATCTTGGACTTGATTGTGGGATAGCGGGGCTCAAATGAGGGTTTCGTAACGGTGATGATACAAGGCATTTTAGCCCCTATTATTTCAAAACCGTCTTCCACTTCCTTTTTGACCTTAACGATATCGCCCTCAACGAAAGCTTCATGTGCATATGTAACCTGCGGATAGTCCAGGTGCTCTGCAATTTCAGGCCCGACCTGAGCGGTATCACCGTCAATAGCCTGCTTGCCGCAGAAAATAATGTCAAACTTACCTTCAGTTTCTTCAAGCTTCCTGATTGCGCAGGAAAGGATATAACTCGTTGCCAATGTATCGGAACCGCCGAATGCACGATCGGAAACAAGATAAGCCCTGTCGCCCCCGATTGCAAGGCATTCTTTAAGGGCGGCCTTTGCCTGTTCGGGGCCCATAGATAAAATAATGATCTGAGCGCCGGAATCTTTATCCTTAATTCTTGCGGCAGCCTCCAGGGCATATCCGTCAAAAGGATTGACAATGCTTGGAACGCCGTCACGTATAAGGGTGTGCTTCTCGGGGTCTATCCTGATTTCCGTAGTGTCGGGTACCTGTTTTATACAAACAAGAATGTTCATTTTCAGTATTCCTTCTTTCCCAATAAATGATTGCCTTGAGTGCAGGCCTGTGATTCGACAGAAAATCACAATAAAAGTGAAAGGAATGTATCTTACAAAAAACGCCGATCCATACTGATGCTCCACAGCCCTTATTATATAGTTCGTTTGAAAAAAAGTCAACATGAAAAACATCAGAAATAAAATAAAAAAATACGATATATCCATGATAATACTGATTTATTTTGATATATTTTTTAAATAATAAAATAGTTCAATCAATCAAAAAATAAAATCTGGAACAAGCTGATGATTGTATCCCATCATTTCCACCGGCTCTTATCCCTTGCCGCGCCGATCTTTAAAGTGGGAAAAAGGCATGTAAAAAACCGCGCTGAAGATCGTTGCAACAACGCGGTTCCTGCAGGGTGGATTCGGTACAATCGTTATGAAAATTAATAGTATAAAACAGCCAGTTTTTTGTGGTCGTCCAATTCCGGGGGAGGAAGAAAACCATGACGGTCAACCTTACCGGAGAGCGTACGCGGGAAGGTATCCGTTTGAATGAAACCGGTCGGGATTGTGTAATATGGGATACGCTCCTGCAAAAAGGCACGCAGCGCCCTGTGATCTATTCTTTCGTCCGCGATGAAGTAACCAAAAAGAATGTTGGTGCCCCCAGTGTCGGTAAAACAGGTTACACAGGCTTCGCTGATATGGGGAAATTCAAGCATATATCTTTCGACGCCGCTGGGTTCGACACGAAAGCCTCGGATTTTGAACATATTGTCCTTACGGCCGATATATTCCATATTTCCGTCCGGAAGAATGCGTACGATGTCACAGGTTTTAAAGACACGCTGAAACGGGGGCGCCGTTTCAAACGGGTTGGGTGCGAAACGATCCATATTGACTTCTGGCAAATTCAGATATCCGTCACATATTTGGGCACCGGAAATCCACAGTTCCCCATTTTGCCCGATCGAAGCGGGAGTGCCGTCTTCGGTCATAACATAGCCCTTCAGAGCGGGAACCAGCTTTCCGATAGGATAAGAGGAGCGCGCATCCTGAATATTGTAATGGCTGATAGCGGCGATTGCTTCGCTGGAAGCGTAGATGTTGACGATTTCGTAAGGGCGTTTCTTTAAATTGCGAGTCACCTCACTGCCGACCAACAGTAAGCGGAGGGTACTGCCTTGATCGATTTCTATGTACTTGGTTGCCATATGAGGCGGGAGAAACG
Organism: Caproiciproducens puteiluti; assembly: GCF_052442865.1. Classification (NCBI taxonomy): domain Bacteria; kingdom Bacillati; phylum Bacillota; class Clostridia; order Eubacteriales; family Acutalibacteraceae; genus Caproiciproducens; species Caproiciproducens puteiluti. The sequence continues at coordinate 215,465 of NZ_CP194790.1, forward strand.
TAACGGTAATCTTATTTTGAATATAAAATGCAGCAAGCTCCTGAATGTTTTTGCAGATGGAAGACGGTACCATCCGAAAAGTGCATCCCAAAGACAGGCAGGAGCAGAAATCGTACACCGCGGCGATAAAGAGCAATTTGGCAAAAGACGCAAACGTGTCGTCGGAGCGTAACGGAAGACAATCGAAATTGCTGACACTGGCGGCAAGATTCGAATGCAGGATACGTACGCCCTTTGGCTTGCCTGTTGAGCCGGAAGTGAAGAGGACAAGTGCCAGCTGATGGGAACGGGAGCGGTCTTCAAACGCAGAGCACTGGCTACAGGAGCTGATGGCGTTGATAAAATAGTCGTGGTCTATACAGATGCGTGCGTTAACACTTCGTATGCAATTCTTGTTATGCGATTCGGGACAGCAGCGGTCAAGGATCATATAAGCGGCGCCTGTTTTCCATATGCCAAGAACAATTGCGGGTGTGTCCATGTTTCGGCCAGTCACAACAGCCACAATATCACCGGGGCCGACGTGTTCATATTCGGTCAGGTAATGAGCCAGCTGATCCGAACTGCGGTCCAGCGTAGAATATGTTATATGTGTGGAATCCAGGCAAACGGCATCTTTGTCCGGGTACCACCTGGAAGCTTGTTGAAACAGCCCGATGACAGTACGAGAAACAAATTCACCCTTATGATCGGAAAGATAATCTGACAATAATCCTAGCATTTTGGCCCCCTCGTATCTTTCGGTATTTGTCATATTTTCCTTCAAATTTCTCCAATTGATTTTTCATAAGCTGTTCTTTCCGGGTACAATATTTTTTATGACCGTCTAAAACTGTTCAAAGAAACTAAAAACAAAATTAGAGAAAAGCACCAAAAAACAAATCAATTATTAATACTTTTTATAATATTTACAATACTACAAAAATTAATTTATTTCAATGATTTTTGTAATTTTTTAATAATTAGTTCAAATAAACGAAAATGTGGTTTTCGCTTTTATCATTGAAATAATATCTCCGCGCATCTTTCATTTTATGGTATATGCGCGGAGATACTCATTGAATGAAGTAAAAAAATATGAAATAAAATATAATATTACTTTAAAAATAGATAAAATATACAAAAACAGGCAGCGACTTCCATCAATACGCTGAAAAATCAATTAAAGAAAAGAAGTATTACAAAACATATTGCCAACGGGAATATAATGTGGTAGATTAAAAACAAGTCAGTCAAACGAACTAAAATTGCAAAGTGATCTGTATTGGCGCCTGAGGTACCGGACCTTTTGTAAAAAGCGCTAAAAAATACAGGCAGTACGGGTCCGGACTGAATGTGGTTCGATTGAACGGTATTTGGGAATTGGGAGTGCCTCGGTTTTTTGGCCGGCAAGTGTAACCAGTAAGGGCCTTTTCAGGTCATTATCGGAAGAACTTAATTAACAATGAAAAGGAGAAATCATTATGCAAGATTTCATTCTGACACAGGACCAGCAGGATCTGGTAGCATTTGCAAAGGAATTTGCAGAAAAGGAATTGAAACCCGTTGTCGCCGAGTGCGATCGCGAAGGTGAATTTCCGATGGAAGTGTACAAGAAATTCTATGAGGCCGGTTTTTCCACCATGTTTGTTCCCGAGAGATATGGCGGTATCGGGGCCAGCTCTTTGGATCTGGTTCTGATCAATGAACAGTTTGCCAAGGTTGACGCTGGTTTCATCGTGAGCGCCACTACTGCGGAATTCGGTGCCACCCCGATTCGCATTGCGGGAACCGAAGAGCAGATTGCCTATTATATGGAACGCGTGATGGAGGGAAAGCTGGGTGCTTTCTGCCTGACGGAACCAGATGCGGGGTCCGACGCCGCCGCTACCCGCACGACCGCCGTCCGTGAAGGCGATGAATATATTATCAACGGACACAAGTGCTTTATCACGAGCGGGGGCCTTGCGGATATGTACACCGTCTTTGCGAATGTGGACCGTTCTCTGGGTGCCAAAGGCATTACTTGCTTCCTGGTGGAGCGTGAACGTCCCGGTGTCAGCGTGGGTAAGGATGAAGATAAAATGGGACTGCGCCTGTCAAATACCGCGGATGTCATTTTCGATGATGTACATATTCCTGTTACAAACAGGATCGGGGCAGAAGGAGAAGGCTTTAAGATTGCAATGAAGAGCCTGGACCGCAGCCGGGGCGTCAATTCTTACGGATGTCTGGGTATTGCGGAACACGCCATTGAAGCAGCGGTGGCTTACGCGAAACAACGCGTGACCTTTGGACATCCGATTATCAAAAATCAGGGACTGCAGTGGATGCTGGCCGATATGCAGATTCAATGTACGGCGGCTCGCGCCCTGCTGTACCGTTGTGCGGAAATGATTGATAAAACCGGCCAGTATGATACGGCGCTCGGCTCCATTACAAAGACATTTGTCAGTGATATGTGTATGAAGGTAACAACAGATGCGGTACAGATTTTCGGCGGCTATGGGTACAGCCGTGAGTATCCGATTGAAAAGCTGATGCGTGACGCAAAAATCTTCCAGATTTTTGAGGGAACCAATCAGATCCAGCGTATTGTCATAGGCTCTCAGATGGCTCATTAGCATCCGTATCGGGTCCGTAAAAGGCAGAGATATTTCAGAAAAATCAGCATCTTCAGAAGTGTTCCTGTGCTGTCCGGCCAGAACCGCTTGCCGATCTGCTTGATAGAAGTTGGAGGTTAAAATGTATCGGATTGTGAAGAAAAAAGAGCTCAACCCCGCCGTTACGTTAATGTCAATAGAAGCTCCGTTGGTGGCGGCAAAGGCGCAGCCGGGTCAATTTATCATTTTAAGAGTGGAAGAGACAGGGGAACGGATTCCACTGACAATAGCGGATTATGACCGCAAACTTGGCACGGTGACGATCATCTTTCAGATTGTGGGGGCCACGACAAAACTCCTTTCCCAGAAGAAAGAAGGAGAGGCGCTGGCAGATTTTGTCGGACCGCTCGGGACGGCCTCTCATTTCGACGGACTGAAAAAGGTGGCGATCATTGGCGGAGGCGTCGGTTGTGCAATCGCATATCCGCAGGCCAAGGCACTTTTCGGAAAGGGTGTGCATGTTGATGTCATCACCGGTTTTCGCAATCAGGATATCATCATTCTGGAGGAGGAATTCAAGAAAGTCAGCACCCGCTATTTTTGCACAACGGATGATGGCTCTAATGGCGTAAAGGGGTTCGTGTCCGATGTGCTGAAGTCACTGATTGCGGATGGCAACGAATATGACGCCGTGATTGCGATCGGCCCCCTGATCATGATGAAGGTGGTAAGCGAGGTTACGAAACCATACGGCATTAAAACAATCATAAGCATGAACCCCATTATGATCGACGGAACCGGCATGTGCGGGGGCTGCCGCGTTACGGTAGACGGAGAAACGAAATTTGCTTGCGTGGACGGACCTGAGTTTGACGGGCATCTCGTGGACTTTGATGAGGCGATTCGCCGCGGCAAAATGTATGCGGAGCAGGAAAAGGAACGACTCGTGGACATGAATTGCAGGCTCATGAAAGGAGTTCGGTAAAATGGCCGTTAGCATGAAGAAAGCAGGTATGCCCGTACAGGACGCACAGATAAGGAAAACGAATTTTAATGAGGTTGCCTTGGGATATTCCGCCGAAACAGCCGTTGAAGAGGCAAAAAGGTGCCTGAACTGCAAGAACCGGCCCTGCGTAGCCGGCTGCCCTGTCAGCGTGAAGATTCCCGAGTTTATCGCCTATATGAAAGACGGCAGATTTGAGGAAGCTTACCAGACGATTCGGGAAACAAATGCACTTCCCGCGGTTTGCGGCAGGGTATGTCCGCAGGAGTCACAGTGTGAAGGCAAATGCGTGAGAGGGATTAAAGGGGAGCCGGTCGGTATTGGGCGGCTCGAACGTTTTGCTGCGGACTGCCATATGAGCAATGCTGTCAGCGAGAACGGGCATAGTGACCCGGACGGGCCTAAAGCGGCTGTTGTAGGCGCAGGACCATCCGGGTTGACGTGCGCGGGGGAACTGGCCAGGAAAGGGTATGCGGTGACTGTTTTTGAGGCCCTTCACAAGCCGGGCGGAGTGCTGGTCTATGGTATCCCAGAGTTCCGGCTTCCTAAAAAAATAGTTTCAGCCGAGATAGACAACCTGAAAAAGATGGGCGTCAAAATTGAGACGGATATTGTAATTGGAAAAACAATTACGGTAGACGAGTTGTTTGAACAGGGATTCAAGGCGGTATTTATCGGCTCCGGCGCGGGATTTCCTACCTTCCTGGGGATTAAGGGAGAGAATCTTAACGGGGTTTATTCGGCGAATGAATATCTTACCAGAATCAACCTTATGAAAGCCTATCAGGCGGAGTACGAAACGCCAATCTTCAAGGGGAAAAGGGTAGCCGTAGTCGGTGGCGGCAATGTTGCGATGGATGCGGCGAGGAGCGCGCTGAGAGTCGGAGCTGAAACCGTGTACATCCTATATCGCCGCAGCCTGAAGGAAATGCCGGCGCGGAGCGAAGAAGTCGAACACGCTTCGGAAGAGGGTGTTCAATTTCAGCTGCTGACAAACCCGGTGCGCTTTATCGGGGATGAAAAGGGCTGGCTGAAAGGCGTTGAATGCGTAAAAATGGAACTGGGTGAACCCGACGCATCGGGGCGCCGCCGCCCGATTGAACAGAAAGGGAGTGAATTTGTACTCGATATTGATACCGCAATTATAGCGGTAGGCACTTCTCCGAATCCCCTCATCCGTAAAACCACCAGGGGAATTGACGTTAACCGGCACGGCTGCATTACCGTTTCCGAAGAATCCGGAGAGACCAGCCGTCAAGGCATCTTCGCCGGCGGAGATGCGGTTACCGGCGCGGCCACTGTTATTCTCGCTATGGGGGCAGGAAGGAAAGCCGCGGCAGCGATGGACCGGTATATTCAGAATAATTCCGGCGTTTGCGGTCCCTCGGGCGGCAGAGCTTGAGCGGTTCGACGAGTTTTACGAAAACCCCGGCGGCAGAAAGCCTGTTTTTGGAAATCGTTCCTTTGCATCGCAAAAGCAATCGACAGATAAAGAGTGCGGTTGGCGAACCTGAAAATTTCTAATTTGAAAGGGGTATTATAATGAACGCGCAAGAAAAAAATGCAAACCGAATAGCGATTATAGCCGGGTCATTCATGCTGATGTCTTCCATGGTGATATCGGCGATCTTAGCGAATATCAAGCAGGATTTTTCGGATGTCAGCGTGAATACCGTTCAGCTGGTTTTGACGATCCCCAGCCTTATGGGCATGTTGTTCGCTTTTTTAGCAGGTCCTATGTCGATAAAGTTTGCAAAAAAGAATTTGCTGTTCGGCGGCATGTTTTTAGGACTTTTAGGCGGTATTCTTGCCTTTTTCTTTGGACCCCAAAGTCTGGCCGCTTTGTTCATTTCCAGCGCGTTTATTGGGATTAATCAGGGAATGAACGGCTCGCTGACAAAAGCGCTGGTTTCTGATTTTTTTGTTAATCAGGAACGGGACGATATGATGGGTTATCAGGCTTCTGCATCTACCGGGGGAGCAATCATTTTGACCTTCTGTGCCGGACTGCTCTCCGGTATCAGCTGGAAATGGTCGTATGCCATCTTGCTCCTGTTTGTTCCGGCTCTGTTTCTTGTGCAAAAGAACCTGACTTTCGTTGCTCCGGTGCCCGTACGGAAAGGCACGGATGCAAAAGGCGGCGATAAGCTTAACGGAGCCGTATTTTTCGCTTCCATAACAGTGTTTTTTTCGTATTTGTTTCTTTATACGTATCAGCTGAATGTCTCGCTGTATATTCAGACGAGCGGCTTGGGCACCTCTGTCATCGTTGGGTACGCAAACACCATATTCCCGGTAGCCGGTATGCTGACCGGACTGATATTCGGGAAATTAAGAAAAAAACTGGGCAACAGTACCATGCAGGTCGGAATTGTAATGACGGCGCTGGGGTTCTTGGGAATTAAATTTATCGGGACGCTTCCGGCGATATTTTTCGCAAGCTTTTGCGCAGGTGCCGCACAGGCTTTTATCATTCCAAGCGCGGTGCTCATCGTATCGCTGTACGCGCCCGCATCGATCCGAGCCACAGGCATTTCCATTACAATGGGACTGCTCAATTTCGGGATGTTCTGCAGCCCGTTTGTAATCAATGGCATCTCAACAGCGATAGGGGGAAATCCGGTCGATATGATCGCCAACAAATATCTGGCCGCTGCGATCGGCATGATCATACTGGCGGTTGTCTATACCGTTTTGAGCCCTGTATTCTACAAGAAGGAAAAGTTGGCAGATAATCTGGCATCTTAATAAAAATTTTTTTCTTAAAACTGCCTGCTGTTATTCCTGTTTGAACTGCCGGAGAGCTCTCCTTATTTCTCTGCCTTTATGATCTGCGATATGCTTTTGTTCATATTTTCCCGTGGTCATGCCAATGGCCGTTTAGAAAACAAAGCGCTTCCGCAAACAATAAAAGAGTAAGAATGAAAATGAAATTATTTGGAGGGGTCAATAATGGAAAAATATTCAATTCGGATTCTGGAGTACGCGAACACTGATAAAGCACCAGTGTCAGGGCAGATCGCGAGTGCTCACAACGGAGGCTTTATGAATTTGACGATGTCTTATTGCCTGATTCAGGGGAATGGCCACAACATATTGGTTGATTGCGGCGTGAACTATGATGAGCCTGATTCAAAGGCGATCTGCGAGGCTTATTCCTTCCAGAACACCCGGATGCCGAAAGATATTTTAGCAAAGGTGGACCTGACACCGGAGGATATTGACACAGTCATTATCACACATTGCCATTTCGACCATATGGGCGGCCTGAAGCTGTTCCCAAACGCGCATTTTTATGTTCAGAAAGATGAAATCCTAAAGTCACTGGCGGCTCTATCGCTGCCTGCGAAATTCAATCGGGCCAAAAACGCTTTTCTTCCCTGCGATCTTAAAACAGCCTGCGCCTTTATTTGCGATGGAAGAATGACGCTGCTGGACGGCGATCAGCAAATTTTCGACGGCATCCGCGTTGTTGCGCTTCCTATGGGCCATTCCTACTGCGGAGAAATCATCCTGGTTAAGGTGGAAGAGGATGGCAAAGCGGTCGAAAAAGTTCTGAGCGGCGATGTGGCATATGTCTATGAAAACGTACTTGGCCTGAATCATGACGGCGTCTATGTTCCTTTTACCGCGGTTGGTTCCCCTGTCTCAGTCATTGAACACATTGACAGGGCGTATGCGCTTGCGGGACATGATATCAGAAATCTTATTTTTAACCATGAAGTGAGAAATTATGAAACCTATGAGTCCGTCCGTTATCAAGATAAGCTTCATGTCGCTACAATCGTGAAGTAAACAACATACATATTTGGGGGTATTATCGATGAATAAAGCCTTCTGGATTTACAGCCTCTGGGTTTCCTTTTTGTCAGCGGTTTTTTTCTTCCTATATGGGTATACCGGACTTACAATCGGCTGGATGAGTTTTATCATTCTGGCGGTGTTTTTTGGAATGGGTTCCACACTCAAAGATGTTCCCTCCTGCCTGTGCTGTATCATTGCGGGCTTAATATGGGGGCAGCTTGATTATGCTTTCATCAGCTTTGAAGCCTCTTTCGGAGTGCCTGCCGCGGCTGCAATGTTCATTGGAATCACTTTTATGACTACAATCACCATGGGACTGCACCTCACGGTTCTCAGGAAAACGCCTTTTAACAAGCTGCCTTTCATTTTCGCAACCGTTGCTTTAACTTTCTCTCAAAACGGGGGGAATGAAGTGGCTCTTGTTTCCACACTGGTTGCCGGTCTGCTGCTTGCCGCTGCCTGCAGCCTGGGAGAGAAGTTCATATTTGCCCGCTTCGCGAAGCCGGAGGATGCAGACGCTGAGAAGAAAGAGATCATGTAAGGAAATACCTGAACGCACGACTTTTTGGTGCGAGAGAAACCCAATAATACCCCAGCGTAATCACCGCCGGGGTATTATTGATTTAGTGCAAATGACTTTTAGCTTAAATACGGACAAAAAGCGGCAAAAGGAATGCCCGTTATAAAGGTGAAAAAATGAAAACAAGACTGACTGAACTTTTAGGAATCGAATTTCCGATTATTCAGGGAGGAATGCAGAATCTTGGCGTTCCTACGCTGGCTGCGGCGGTGAGTAACGCCGGAGGCTGCGGTACGATTAACCGAACAATCTATTCCGGAAATGAAGAATTTCGAAATGCGGTTCAAGAGATGAAATCTTTGACGAATAGGCCGTTTATTGTGAACATATCGCTGCTGCCCGATATTTCCGTGGGGGATGACGTCAGGGAAACGATCAGGATCTGCGGCGAGGAAGGCGTCAGGGCCATTGAAACGGCCGGGACGAATCCAAAGGATCTGGTCCCTTATGTTCACGAGGCCGGCATCATACATATTCATAAAGTTCCCGGGGCCAGATATGCTCTGAGCGCCGAAAAAGCCGGCTGTGACGCCGTCACCGTGGCAGGCTTCGAGTGCGCCGGGCATCCCGGAAAAGAGGAAATCAGCTCGCTGGTTCTGACAAATAAATCGGCCCGGATATGCCGTGTTCCGATCATTGCCGCAGGAGGATATGCCGATGGGCGGGGCCTTGCGGCGGCACTGGCGCTGGGCGCAGAGGGCATTGTAATGGGAACCCGTTTTGTAGCCACAAAAGAATGCACAGTACACGGCAATTTCAAAAAGTGGATTGTAAAGTCCTCTGAAAACGATACGGTGCTATGCCAGAAATCAATTCACAATATGATGCGCGTGGCAAATAACGACTGTGCCCAAAAGTGCCTGGTACTTGAACAGGAGCCGGGTATAACGCTTGAAAAACTGATGACGGTTATTTCGGGATCACACAGCCTTAGCGCATATGAAACCGGCGACGTCAACAGCGGCCTGTTCCCTGTCGGAAATGCGATCGGTCTGATCAACGATGTCCCGACCGTTAAAGGCGTTATTGACGGCATCATGCGGGAATATAGGGAAACCCTTGACAGAATGATTCATCTGAGCTGACGTTTCCGGCAATATTCGGGACGCGATGTATAACGGATAAATACGGTGCCCGCTAAGGCGGGAGCGTGCCTCATCCTGCTGATGGCAAGGACATCCGGCGCGGAACGAAAGCCCTACCGTTTGGGGCAGCTCACTGTTATTCATTAAACGCTTTCTACTGATACTCCACAAATATCCGGAAAAGAGGGTGGTCATTGAAAAATATGAGCCTTATTAACAAAATTTACTGTCGAAAGGATGAATAAGATGAATTTTAAATTTACGGAAGAGGAGCAGGAGATATTAGGGATGCTGCACAACTTCTGCATAAAAGAAGTAAAGCCCCTGGCGGCCGAAATCGATGAAAACGAACGTTTTCCGGAGGAAACCCGTGAAAAGCTGGCAGAGATGGGGATGATGGGCATCGCATTTCCGGAGGAATACGGCGGAGCGGGAATGAGCTATCTGGCCTATATCGCGGCTTGCGAGGAAATAGCAAAGTACTGCGCTTCGACAAGCGTCATGTTGTCGGCGCATAGTTCCCTGTGCAGCTGGCCCATCAGCGAATACGGGACGGAAGCGCAGAAGAAGAAGTATCTGACGCCGCTCGCGAGCGGCGAAAAGCTCGGGGCCTTCGCCCTCACGGAACCCTGCGCGGGGACGGATGCGGCTATGCAGAAATCGTTCGCGGAGGACAAGGGCGGCCACTACCTGTTGAATGGCAGCAAAATATTTATTACAAACGGAAGCTATGCCGATACCTATGTGGTTTTTGCGATGACCCAGAGGGATATGGGACATAAAGGCATTTCCGCGTTTATCCTTGAGAAAGGCATGCCGGGATTTACATTTGGAACGAAGGAAAAGAAAATGGGAATCCGAGGTTCGGCCACCTATGAGCTCATATTCAACAACGTAGAGGTTCCGAAGGAAAACCTTCTCGGAGAAGAGGGCAAAGGCTTTAAGGTTGCGATGAGCACGCTGGACGGCGGACGCATCGGCATTGCGGCTCAGGCTCTGGGTATTGCGCAGGGCGCGATAGAAGAATGCGTAAGCTATGTCAACCAGCGGGTACAGTTTGGCAAGAAGATCGGACAGTTTCAGAATACCCAATTCCAACTCGCAGATATGCAGACGAAGGTGGATGCGGCGAGACTTCTTGTGTACCGCGCGGCACAGGCTAAGCAGGACCACGAACCTTACAGCCATCTTGCGGCAATGGCAAAGCTTTTTGCGTCTGAGACGGCGAGCGACGTAACACGCCGTGCCCTCCAGTTCATCGGCGGCTATGGCTATACCCGGGAGTACCCCTTTGAGCGCATGATGCGCGACGCTAAGATCACCGAAATCTATGAGGGCACCTCCGAAGTTCAGCGCATGGTCATTTCGAGCTGGATGGGACTTAAGTAAAAAATAAAAAAGCGCTCTGATTTTTAAGTCGGGGCGCGAAGGATACAGGTTACAGAGGAAAGGAAGTCCCATGAACATCGTTGAAGAATATAAAAACAGGCTGACGACGCCTGAGGGAATAGCGTCACAGGTGGAACCCGGCTGGGTCTGCTGTGCGGATATTGCCCTCGGTGCACCGTACGCCATCTGCGACGCCATAGGAAATCAAGCCAGAGAGGGCAAAATTTCGGGCGTTACACTGCACACGATGCTGGATACGCGGCCTCTTCCGTTTTTTAGCGAGGATTGCAGGGAAACGCTTAGAGGCGTTTCGTGGTTTTCCGGTGAGCGAATGCGTAAGGCCGTCAATGCGGGCTTTGCGGATGTGATGCCCTGCTATTACAGAGACATGCCCTCTCTGTTCACAGACTATGTGAATGTCGATGCCTTTTTAGCCGTCGTGTCGCCGATGGACAATCACGGGTATTTCAGCACGGGCTGCGACGGGTCCGTGAGCGAGGCGCTCATACGAAAGGCAAAGAGAATCTACATACAGGTCAATAAAAACATGCCCCGCGCTCTGGCAGCTCCGGTCATACACGTTTCGCAGGTTACCGGTCTGTGTGAGGTAGACGAGGACCTGCCGGTGCTGCCCAAGTCCAGGCCGGACAAAATCAGCACGGCGATCGGCGAGATCATCGCGGCGGAAATTCCGGACGGCGCCACGCTGCAGCTTGGTATCGGCGCGATACCGGATGCGGTCGGGCTGGCCCTGAAGGGTAAGCGCCACCTCGGAATACACACGGAAATGCTTACGGACAGCATGGTGGAGCTCATCGAATGCGGCGCCGTGGACAACAGCCAGAAGCCTGTACACCGGGGCAGGACGGTCGCTGCTTTTGCTTTCGGCTCAAAACGGATTTACGATTTTATCAATGACAATCCGGCCGTCGAAATCTTGCCGGTGGACTATGTGAACGACCCGGCAACGATTGCGAAGCATCCGAATTTTGTTTCCATAAACGCGGCTCTTGAGGTGGATTTTTACGGGCAGGTCTGCGCAGAGTCTATAGGGATGCGTCATGTATCCGGAACCGGCGGACAGGTGGATTATGTCCGCGGGGCCATAAGCGCCAGGGGCGGCAAGAGCTTCATTGCGTTTCCCTCTACGGCGATGAAGGGTACGGTGAGCAAGATTACCCCGGCACTTACGACGGGCGCGATTGTGACCACCGGAAAAAACGACGTGGACTGCATCGTGACGGAATACGGCATAGCAAAGCTGCGCGGAAAGACGCTCAGCCAAAGGACCAGGGAACTCATCTCCATAGCTCATCCGGATTTCAGAGACAAACTGACCTTTGCGGCCAGAAAGCAGAACATTATCATCTGAAAAAATGAATGAGGAGGAATCGTAATGAAAGACGTATATGTAGTCAATTGCTGCCGGACTGCAATCGGCAGCTTCGGAGGCATGCTGAAGGACACGTCTGCAGTCGAGCTCGGAACAATCGTGGTGAAGGAGGCTCTCCTGCGAAGCGGAATGAAGCCTATGCAGGTGGACGAGGTCATGTTCGGCTGCGTGCTGACGGGTGGGCTTGGGCAGAATGTGGCGCGTCAGGTTTCCATTTATGCGGGCATCCCTGTGGAGGTGCCGGCTTATACCGTGGGCATGGTTTGCGGCTCCGGAATGAAAAGTGTGATCGAGGGCGCCCGGGCAATCAAGCTTGAGGATGCGGATATCGTTGTGGCGGGCGGTACAGAGAACATGTCGGCTGCACCCTACGCAATGCCGGCGGCGCGCTGGGGTGCCCGGATGGGCCAGGAAAAGCTGATCGACACCATGCAGGTTGACGGGCTCATCGACGTGTATAACAATTACCTTATGGGTGTCACGGCGGAGAATGTTTGCGAGAAGTGGGGTATTACCCGCGAGGAACTGGACGAGTTTGCGCTGTCCTCACAGCAGAAGACGGCGAAGGCCCAGTCTGAGGGCAGATTTGACGACGAGATCGTACCCGTCGGCGTAAAGGTGAAAAAGGAGACGATGGCGTTTAAGGTCGATGAGTTTCCGCGGAACAACACAACAAAAGAGAGCCTTGCAAAATTAAAGCCCGCTTTTAAGGCACAGGGCGGCATCGTGACAGCGGGCAACTCTTCCGGAATCAACGACGGAGCCGCGGCCATTGTCCTTGCGTCGGACGAGGCGGTGAAGAAATACAACTTAAAGCCCATGGCGAAGATCGTAGCCTGGGGCCAGGGCGGAGTGGACCCCAAAATCATGGGAACCGGCCCGATCTCAGCCTGTAAAAACGCGCTTGAGAAGGCAGGACTCACGGTGGAAGACATGGATCTTATTGAAGCCAATGAGGCCTTTGCCGCTCAGTCGATCGCTGTGGCGCGGGAATTGCGTTTCGACATGGACAAGGTGAACGTGAACGGCGGCGCCATCTCCCTCGGCCACCCTGTTGGGGCTTCCGGGGCGAGAATCATAGTCACTTTGCTGCATGAGATGAACAAACGCCGGAACGCCAAGAGGGGCCTTGCCACGCTGTGTATTGGCGGCGGCATGGGCGTAGCCACAATATATGAGAAATGCTGAAGGAGGAATGAAATGGCTATGAAGAAGATCATGGTGGTCGGTGCCGGAACGATGGGGCTGGACATTGCGCAGGTTTTTGCCAACGCGGACTTTGAGGTGACGGTGCGCGATATCTCCGACGAAATTATAAAACGGTCCGAGGACAGGCTGAATAAGGGCCTTGACAAGCTTGTTTCAAAAGGCAGGCTGGATGAAGCAGGCAAGAGCGCGATAATGTCAAAGATACGCTTTACGACGGATTTGAAAGCGGCGGCGGATGCCGACCTTGTGATTGAGGCGGCAATAGAGAACCTAAAGATAAAACAGGATATTTTTGCGGAGCTTGACGGCATCTGCAAGCCGGAGACGATACTTGCTTCCAACACGTCCTCCATTTCCACGACGGCAATCGCTTCCGCCACGAAGCGTCAGGACAGGTTTATCGGTATGCATTTCTTTAATCCGGCGACAATAATGAGATTGGTGGAGGTTATAAAGGGCGCGAGCACCTCTGACGAGACCACAGAGACGATAAAGGCGCTTGCTGTGCAGATCGGTAAGGAGCCTGTGGAGGTCAGCGAAGCGCCGGGGTTTGTTGTGAACAGGATCCTTATCCCCATGATCAACGAGGCTGTAGGCCTCGTTGAGACGGGCGTTGCTTCGGCCGAGGGGATAGACACCGCCATGAAGCTGGGTGCGAACCACCCGATGGGCCCCCTCGCTCTGGGCGACCTTGTGGGACTTGATGTATGTCTTGCGATCATGGACGTGCTGTACACTGAGACCGGTGACCCAAAGTACCGCGCATATCCGCTGCTTCGTAAGATGGTCCGCAGCGGCAGGCTGGGCAGAAAGACAGGCGAGGGCTTCTACTGCTACAGATAAATGTGCAACACGGGTATGCTGTAAATAAGGGCACTGATGAACGGAGCAGGCGTCTGTAAGCGGATGGTTAAGGGCTGAGGCGGGTTCTGAAACAGACCGGTCCCCTCGTTGGGGCGGTTTGTGCAGCGTCTTCGCCCTTTTTTATCTGCGCCGGAGGCCATCGGACAGCCATGCTGTAACTGATTAACCGTTTTCCTAACAGGACATCTGTCTGAATGAGGGGATCGGTAGCTTTGCTATGCATTTTTTCTATGGCTCCCGCCTTCGGAAACGGATACCGGTTCAACCGGTCCGGGGCTGTCTGAGGCTTTGATTATAGCAGAATCGACATCGGTCGATGTGCAATTGCCGAGAGTTCGGCTGTATCTAATAGTTCTTTATACCTGATTTCTTAACATAGGTCAAATGTTCTATATTAATTCATGTCATAGGAAATAATAAAATACGTTTTTGCCTTCTGATCTATAACATTATTTTTTCTTTTTAGAGAAATTATTGATAAAATTTTTGCCTTTTTCTTCAGTTGTAGTTAGGAAATTCAAAGCTTTTCTATCCTTTCAGATCATTTCTGGCAGTCCGAAAAGAATCATCGACGATTCATATCGCTTTTATATTGCAATTAATTGTTCGAACAAATGAAAAAATAAATTTTGGGCTTGCAATGACACTCATTTTCGTTTATTCTTTAAAGTATAGCCAAGAAAAAAGCGCACAAAAAGCGGTCTATTTCCACGCATCGTCTTGCTTTCCGCCCTTTCCGCTTGGTGCGTGCTTTTGCAGTTTGCTCCTCTTGGCATGCCGGCTCCTTTGGAGCCGTCTATTTTCACTTATGATGGGATTGAAAGAATGAAAAGTACAAAAGGTGAAAAAACCCGTATCCGAATTATAGGCGCAGCGAAGAAGCTCTTTGGTACAAAAACATACGACTATGTTACAACCAGAATGATTGCCCAGGAGGCACACTGCAGCCAGTCCGCAATTTCCTTTTATTTCGTAACGAAAGAGAATCTCTGTGCAGCCGTGATACAGGATATTCTGAAGTATCATGAGCTCTATTACACACCGATTGCCAACTCAGTGGAGGAATGTGTCACTCAGGGCACCCTGACTCCTGAAACATGCTTCGGATACCTTCAGCAATACTTGCACACGCAGCTGGAAATTGCGTTTGATCCGCACAACCGTTATGCGATCAGCTTTTCTCTCAACGGACAATCCTTGCCCGACGGGCTTGCCGACCCATTAAACGAGAGCATCCTTGAGAATGTTATATATCCTATGGCCCGGCTTCTTACTGAATATGCGGATATTTCAATGTCAAAGGCAATCGTATTCAGTCAGACCTTGGGCAACTGTATCATATGTTACCCGTTTGTCGGTCCAAATGTCCAACAGGAGCTGATTAAGCTGAACGGAGGGTCTGGTGACGACAAAGCAGACGTTCAGCTGACTTCAAGGCAGGCCCAGCAGTATCTGATGGATTTTTGCCTGCAGATGATACGCTCACTGAGGCATCCAACAGAGTGACAGCGGGATATCGCGCGCCGGAAACGGGCCGGCCCTTGGGAATGGTGTACATAAATGGAAAAGATTAGAGCATAGAAGGGGATTTCTTCGGGTTCGGGCGGGCGTCCGAATCAGGGAATGCATCGAATCCATTCTTTCACTTTTACCCGATTTCATGAATATAGAAAGCAGACTGATATCATTTTCTGATGATATTGGTCTGCTGTTTTTTTATTTGCTGATACCGATGCCGAATACGATGAAAATACCGCTTATGTTCGCTGAGGCTGAAATAAAGTTTCTGCCGTATGCTGTGAACAGCGCATTACGGACCGACATCGTCCGTATTTGGCTTGGGATGGGCTGTCATCAGCTTCATGGCTTCAGCAAAAATTTCGTCGCTGATGCCGGAATCAATTTCCACACCTTTGATCTGAGCAATGCGGCGCATAAGCTCCTTTTCGAGAAGATTTTTTACGGTATCATCCGCCGAGGGGCACCCGGAACACTCGCCCTGCATCTCGATCCAGAGGATGCCGTCTTCATCCAAATCCAGAACCTCGACGTTTCCGCCATGGGACGCCAGCTGTGGCCGGACAAATAAATTCAGGACGGCTTCCATATCTTTGCGGAGCTCTTTATCCATCTTGCAGATCTCCTTTTTTGTGATGGCCCTGTCGCTCACCTGATGGAATACGGGTGGCGTTTTTTCTTGTTCTGGCCATGGAACGCGAGGCTTGGTCAAAGCATCTGATTTGGGCCATAAAATAATATATCACTCTATCGATTATATCAAATGAACTGTTAATTTATAAACTAAGATTTTTTATATATTGCCTAAAATATTATCGATATATTCTTGATATTTTAATATAAACATAAAACTTTTCGCATATTATAGCAATAGCAAAAGAAAAATTGATTCGAAAATCTCTTTAATATACAACTGGTCATATAGCATTTTATTACAAATGACCAAAAATTATTTTACCTGTTGACGAATGATTTGGTAAGCATTAATATTAAATCGGAAGCCAGAAAGTTTGCTGTGTCGGATAAGATTTTGATTACATACTTTTCCATCAGAATCGGAACAGCAAAGTGACTGACTGGCCATCCGTTCTCTCTGCTTGGAGAGACGATTCAATTTATGAATTCGATGAAGGGAAAGGGTTGAAAATTATGGCAGTTGGAACTTATGAACAGTACAAAGAGCGTTTGCTGAGAATGAAACCGAATGTATATCTCAATGGGAAATGTGTGGACCGTTCCAATGGAAAACAGGGAGCGGAGCGTGATTTGGCCGACTGGATCAAAGGCGGTACATACGTTATGAAGCAGTGCTATGATGTCGCAAATGATCCTCGTTATGCGGACGTATGTGTGACTACTTCCCATATCACAGGCGAGACCATCAATCGCGCCACGAATATTCACCGCAGCGTGGAGGATCTTCTCAAAAAGCAGCTGATGACCCGCCTGATCTGTCAGCATGTGGGCGGATGCATGCAGCGCTGCATGGGATCGGACGCATTGAACGCATTGTATTCCGTCACTTACGACTGTGATGAAGCGTGCGGAACCGAGTATCACAAGCGCTTACTCAAGTATCTTGAGTATTGTCAGAAGTTCGATTTGATTTGCAACTGCGCCCAAACCGATGTGAAGGGTTCCCGTAATTCGAAATATAAGCGCGCGCACATGCAGCCGGATCCGGATTCCTTTGTCCATGTTGTAGAGTCGGACGTGGACGGCATCGGTGTGGACGGGAAGCCCTGCAAGGGCATCATCGTCCGCGGCGCCAAAATATGCAATTCCAATGCGCCTTATGTAGATGAGATCATCGTCAACCCCACCAAGTTTATGAGTCAGGAGGACAGTGATTATGCGGTGGCTTTCGCACTGCCCGGCGACTGGGACGGCGTTAAGCTGATGGCGCTTCCGGGGCTGCATCATAAGCGGACGCACTTGGACGCGCCTTACGCTCACATCGGCGATGTGGAAAGCCTGACGATCTTCGACGACTGCTTTGTTCCCTACGACCGCGTGTTTATGTGCGGACGCGACAGCGAGAACGTAGCCCGTTATGCCGGATATCTGGCGCTGATGTTCGCGCATTATCACCGCCATTCCTACACGGGATGCAAGACCGCAGTTTCTGAGGTGATCGCGTCTCAGGCCGCTTTGGTCGCGGATGTCAACGATATTGCCAAGGAGTCCCATGTCCGTGAAAAAATCTGTGACATCATTCAGACGGCGGAGCTGGTGTTTGCGGCAGGTGAGGCGGCGGCGTACCACGCGGTTGAATTCCCGTCCGGCCAGTGGGTGCCTGATGAGATCTTGACTAATGCCGGACGCCGCTTGGCCGGACACAACATGTATCACGAGTATGAGACGCTGGCGGATTTGACGGGCGGCGTATGCGCTTCCCTGCCGACAGAGGAGAGCTTCTTTGATCCGGAGACCGCAGAGCTGTGCAATAAGTATATCCGCCGGAATCCGGCGTACAGTGCGGAGGATACCCATCGCGTTATGCGCATGATGGAGAATAAGCTGTGCGATTCTTACGAGGCCGCTCAGGCAGTTGCCGGCGTTCACGGCGGCGGGTCGCCTCTTATGGAGACAATCACACTCATGAGCCGTTATGATCTGGAAGAGCTGAAAAAAATCGCAAAGTATCTGGCGGGGCTGCCTGGCTATGAGGAATGTCCACGCTATGAGCGCAGCTTGCACACAGCCACACCGCGTGCCATGCTGGCAAAGTTTGACGCTTCGGTATCGAAGGGAAAGCCGGAAACAAAGTAATTTGTGCAGATTCAGGAAACGCATCACTTCGTTTGTTACGAAGTGATGCGTCCACTCAATATTCTGCCTGTTTGCCCAAGGTCTAAAAAATAATGAAGGAGGAAGTCAGATGACCCAAGATGCAAGTTTGCCGTTTGCAATGCCGAATTACGATCTTACGGATAAGGTCGCAATCGTAACCGGAGGAACCAAAGGGCTCGGTTATGGCGTGGTGAGGACTTTGGCATATTACGGCGCCAAGGTCGTGATTACCAGCAGACATCAGGAGGACTGCGATAAGGTGGCGCAGGAAGTCATCGCCGCGGGAGGCGATGCTGTCGGAATCAAAACGGACGTTCAGCATAAGGAGGAAGTTGATAATCTGGTTGCCATGACCATAGAGAAATACGGGAAGCTGGATATTATGGTCAATAACGCTGGCGTGGCCATTACAAAGCCGATGCTGGAAATGAGTGAGGCCGAGTACAATACGGTGATGGATTCCAACCTGAGAAGCGTATTTTTTGGCTCCGCCGCTGCTGCAAGAGAAATGATCAGGCAGGGAAACGGGGGACGAATCATCAATATGGCTTCGATCGGCGGATTGGTGGGGACCAAAAACATTTCTACATACGGTGCTTCGAAAGCGGCTGTTTTGAATCTGACCAAAGGGATGGCGATTGAATTCGGGAAATACAACATCACGGTAAACTCTGTCTGCCCCGGTTACGTGAAAACAGCGCTGAATGCCGAATTTCTGGACAATCCCAAGTATCAGGAAAAAATGTTCAGCAAGATTCCTCTGAAGAGATGGGGCACGGTCGAAGAGGTCGCGGCCATCGTATTGTTCCTGGCCTCCGATTTTTCCGGGATTATTACCGGCACCTATATTGTGGCAGATATGGGAACAACCTGCTCCTAAGGCATGAATTTTTAGAGACGGTGTAATTAACATACGCAGTGTGCTGCCATTTCGGCAGTACAGCGTTACTTTGATAGGAGGAGTTTAATCGTGGACCGATGGGAAAAAATCGAGCGTAAACCAGCACCGTACCTGATTCCGAGCTTTGGGCCTCTCAGCGGGATAAGGGTTCTGCTGAACGGAACCGTTGTAGCGGCGCCCTTTGCCGCGACGATGATGAGCGACTTTGGCGCGGAGGTAATTGCGCTGGAGCGTCCGAAGGTCGGAGGCGATCCGGCCAGACATCAGAAGCCGCAGATCACCAGCGGGGATAAATCCATCAGCGGATCGTGGATGCAGAATGCGAGGAACAAGCTCAGCTTCCTGCTTGAAACCAATCTGAATGTTCCCGAGTGCCGGGAGATTTTTCTGTCCCTGATTAAAAACTCGGACATTTGGATTGAAAACATGGTATGGATTGATAAGCTTGGCATCAGTGATGAGCTGCTGTTACAGGTGAATCCCAAGCTGGTTATTTGCCATATCAGCGGGTTCGGGACCGCCGGCTTCGGCGGAGAGCAGAAGCACATCAACAGGCCGGGATACGATCCGCTTGGACAGGCCGAATCGGGCTGGGGGCTGCTTCAGGGCTGGCCGGACCGCGAGCCGTATTATGCCCAGCAGTATATCGGCGATTATCTGAACGGACTGTTTGCCGTCAACGGCATCTTAATGGCTTATATGAATGTTCAGAAGACCGGAAAAGGGCAAAGCATCGACGTCTGCCTGACGGAAGGCTGGATGAGGGTGATGGACGACAACTTCCCGCTTTGGACGGAGATGAAAACGCTTAAACAAAGGCAGGGAATCAAGCAGACCACTTATCAGCCGGGCGGCATTTTCCCGACAAAGGACGGTAAATATATCAACCTGGGCTCTTATGGAAAAACCGCCTACAACAAGGTTCTCAAAGGATTCGGAATAGATACGGAAAAGTACAGCTATGAAAAAGCCGGCGGAAGCGCCGAAGCCGTGGCCAGTCCTCTGGGAAAGGAACTGGATGCCACTTTCCAGAAATTCTTTATGGAGCATACCGCCGACGAGGCGCTGGAGATCTGCATCGAGAACAAGATCGGCGCCGCTGTGGTAAGGGATGCCGGAGACGTTTATGTACAGTCGCACTGGAGAGAAAGAGGCGACTGGATCACCTATACGGATCAGACGCTTGACAAGAATATTGAGGCTTTCGGCTTCGTCCCCAAAATGTCAGAGACACCCGGTGCGGTCTGGCGCGGCGCGCCGGCGTTGGGTCAGGACACGGAGAGGGTGCTTTCCCAGCTGCTGGATTATAGTCCGGATGAGATCCAGGCATTGAAGGGAAAAGGGATTATCGATTAGTCCTTGCTGAAAGGATCGGGATGTTTGGACCATTCGGTGAATTCTGTGCCAGGCCAAACAATGACATTTCGCGAAGTCCGGTGCAAAATCCAACGATCAGACAGGCCATTTTGATTTTTCCGGCAGGACATATGATCTGTATTCAATGAAAGGAGAACATCAAATGGGTATTTTAACGGGGAAAAATGCAATTGTAACAGGCGCGGCCAGGGGACTCGGCAGGGAATATGCACTGCGGCTTGCTTCTTTGGGAGCGGATGTCGGTATTATCGACATCAATTTGAAGAGCTTTCAGGAGTACAAGGCAGAGGAGGATTTGCTGACAGCGGATACCGTTATGGACGAAATCCGTGCACTGGGCGTAAAATCCGAAGGTGCAACAGCGGATATCAGCGACAGGGAGCAGGTCTTTGCGGCGGTTGAAGAGCTTGCCGGGAAGCTGGGAGATATCTCCATCCTTGTATGTAATGCCGGCGGCGGAATGGGCCCTATGGACGGAAACAAGGCATCCCAGCTAAACTGGGACCAGTTTCATGCCGTGGTCGCAAGGAACTTCTTTGGAACCGTTTATTCCTGTAATGCCGTTGCCCCAATGATGAAAAAGAACAAGTACGGTAAAATTGTTACCGTAGCCTCCGTGGGCGGACTTACAGCCAACAGTGATGGGAGCTATGCGCACTATGCTTCATCAAAGGCCGCTATTATCCAGTATACCAAACTGCTTGCTCAGGAGCTTGGTCCTTACAATATTACCTGCAACGTGGTCGCGCCCGGATTCATTTCGACCGCGCGGCTGGTTGCGGGCTATAAGAGCGTTGGGGAAGACAAGTTCACCCGCAATATTGCAATGGGACGTTTTGGTACGACAACGGATTGCGCGAATGCGGTGGAATTTCTGGCAACCGATCAGTCGTCCTATGTAAGCGGGGCCGTTCTCGAAGTAACGGGCGGTACCGTCGGACGCATTATGATGAATCAGTAGTATTAACAGCGGGAATTTGTTCCCGTCAATATTTTTTAAAGGGTGGGATTGCATTGAACAAGTGGAATATTCTGATGGTTGGCGCAGGAACCATGGGACGCGGAATTGCCGAGGTGTTTGCCGCGAAGGAAATCGACATCACTCTTTATGACGCTTTCCCGGAGCAGCTGCAAAAGGCAAAGCAGACCATTCAGGCAGACATGGCGTATTATGCTGAAGAGGGCATCGTTTCGCCTGAAGAAATTCGGAATACCGAGAAGTTCGTTTTTTATGAGGAAGATCTCGAAAAAATAGCCCCGAAAGTGAACCTGGTCATTGAAGGTGTATTTGAAAATGTCGATATTAAGAGAGAGATTTTCGATAAGCTGGATAAACTTTGTGCGCCGGACTGCATTTTTTGCAGCAATACCTCAGCATCTAACATTTTTGAAATCGCACAGATCAGCCACCCGGAGCGTCTGATGATTACACATTTCTTCAATCCACCGTATGTTATGCCGTTGGTGGAAGTCGTTATGGGGCCGAAAACATCTTCTGAAAATGTAAAAACGGTTTGCGACGTGCTGACCTCCGTGGGAAAGGAGCCCGCCGTCATAAAAAAATACATTCCGGGCTTCATTGTAAACCGGCTTGACAATGTGCTTTCCAGAGAAATCGCTTACATGATCACGCAGGGATGGACAACCGCTGCGGACGTGGAGCGCGCGATTCGTTACACCAGTGGAACCAGATATTCCTTTGAGGGGCCGCTGTCCCTCCACGATGTGGTGGGATGGGATTTGACCACTAGTGTTTCGCGGGACGTTTTCAAAACCCTGTGCAATGATACCGATGGCGACCGTCTTGGAGAAAAGCTGATCAAAGAAGGCCGCTTGGGCATTAAGACAAAAAAAGGCTGTTATGATTATGATGATATCGACATTCAGGAATTCATGAACAAGAGAGCCCATAGAATCATCAAGATGCTGAAGGTAATCCGTACGCTGGATGATCCGGAGTAATCTAATCAAGAAGAAACAACCTGTATTAACGGAGCATGGCAGACAGCCATGCTCCGTGTCTTCATTAGAGGGCCATTTTGTTCAATTTGAACTTTCCAACCAGTTCCTTCATTGTCTGGGCCTGTCCGGAAAGCTCTTCGCTTGCTGCGGCACTTTCTTCAGCGGTTGCAGAGTTTGTCTGTACTACAGAGGAAATTTGTTCTACACCTAATGTTATCTGTCCGATAGAATCTGCCTGCTGCTTTGACGCTCTTGATATTTGATCAACGATATCCGCAACCTCTTTTGTATTATCCACGACAAGAAGAAGAGAGTTCGCGGTTTCATTTGCAATTCTTGTGCCATTCTTCACCTGTTTCATGGAATTCTCAATCAAATCGGTCGTGTTTTTTGCGGCCTCGGCACTCTTACTGGCCAAATTTCTTACCTCATCCGCTACAACGGCAAAGCCCTTGCCTGCCGCACCTGCCCTTGCCGCTTCGACCGCCGCATTCAATGCAAGAATATTTGTCTGGAAAGCAATGTCTTCAATCGTTTTAATGATTTTCCCGATCTGGCCGGATGACTCGCTGATTTGAGACATGGCG
Source organism: Caproiciproducens puteiluti (assembly GCF_052442865.1). Classification (NCBI taxonomy): domain Bacteria; kingdom Bacillati; phylum Bacillota; class Clostridia; order Eubacteriales; family Acutalibacteraceae; genus Caproiciproducens; species Caproiciproducens puteiluti. Next base: position 238,512 of record NZ_CP194790.1, read on the forward strand.
CCTACCATTTCTCCCATGTGCCGATTGCTGATCTCTATTTCGGCGCGGACATTGTTTACATTTCTGCTTGCATCGGTGGCGTGTGCCGCATTTTGCTGAACCTGAGCGGATATTTCTGAGATTGATGCGGCAAGCTCTTCCACCGAGCTAGCCTGTTCGGTTGCACCCTGCGCCAACGCCTGGGAACTATCGGAAATTTGACTGGCGCCGCTTGAAACCTGCTCCGAGGCCTGATTGATCTGGCCCAGGGTATCATTAAATGATGCCAAAATGCCAAGGCAGGAATCTTTCAGATCCGCATAATCGCCATTGTAATCCAATGCGGGAAGCACCGTAAGGTTACCACGTTCGATCTCGCCGAGGACGTTTGTTATGTCGGCTATGTATGACCTTATCGATGCAATGGATTCCGTAAAAGCTGCGCTCAGTTGTCCGATTTCATCCCTCGAATTCACGCTGACCTGCACTTGTAAATCGCCCTTCGCCATTTTCCGGGCGGCCTCAACCATATCTTTTACAGGTCTGCTGATGCTGCGTGAAATTGCTAAGGCGATGATAAGGGAAAGCACAAGAGTAATTACAAGAATGGCGAGCATGGATACTGTGGTTGTATTTCTCTGCGCGGTAAGATCCGCGGATATTTGATCTCCCTTGCTTGTTTTTTCACTAAACAGTGTGTTGATTGAAGTTGTTAAATTATCAAATATAGGCGCACCCTCAGTAACCAACAGCCTGTTTGCCTGCTCGTCGTTATTCTCTAAAGCAAGTTCGACGACACGGGATTTCAAATCTTTATATGCTTCCAGATTTTCCTGAATCATATTATAATGTCCGGTTTCGATTACGCCCACCAATGTTTTTTGAATTTCCGCTAAATCCTGATCAATGGCCGCTCCTGATTTATCCAAATTATCAACCGCGCTTTGGATTGTCTGCTGATCGGCTGCAATGATCATTTCTTGTAAAATGGATCGGCTGTTATTGAATTCCGCACTCAGGCGCCCCACATCACCCTGAGCAAATCCATATTTGATCAAAGCATTGCCATAACCCGAATCCATGTTTTGCAGCATGAAAAATCCTACCACGCTGCCAATACTTGAAATGAATGCAACCAAAATAAAAGTAGCAATTAATTTTTTGCCAATTTTCATATTTTTTAACATACAGATACCCCTTTTAAATATTTTTGAACGATTTCAAAAATTTTTCCATTCTTATAAACCTTTATTTAGCTATACTTACTGGCCATAATTCTCTGAACTTTCAGCAAATATTCTATAATAAAGCCGTGGTACAATATTGTACCACGGCCACACAGCATGGTAACCCGGCTGTCTTCATAAACATTAGACCCGTGGCTTTGCGTCCCCGCCTTTCGATGTGTTTGCTATTTTCAAAATGTGATTAAATAATGATAAGGTAACTGACTTATGTAAAAAATATCAAAACTCAAACGAATGCTATAAAAGAATCCTTTTCACTGCCCCAGCCGAATCAAAAACTGCATCAGATTATCGATAGTGAGTGCTAAATCGCTTTTGCTTCGCTGTTTGGCCTCCTTGAAATCCACAGCAACACGGTTGATACTGAACACTCCCGAAACCCCCTCCTGATAAGCCTGCTCAATGCCGTCGCCGATATCTCCCACAACGGCCACAAGGGGAACTCCCAGGCTCTTTGCATGCCGCGCGACACCGATGACCACTTTTCCTCTCAGACTCTGGGTGTCCATTTTCCCCTCGCCGCTGATGATCAAATCCGCGTTTGCCGCCAGACTGTCGAATCCGACCGTATTGAGGATCGTTTCAATTCCCATTTGCAGCTCAGCGCCAAAAAAGGCAATCAGCCCGCCGCCCATTCCGCCCGCGGCGCCGGCGCCGGCAATTTGCGCAATATCAATACCCAATTGTTCCCGTATTACGCGGGAAGCGCTTCTCAGACCTTTATCCAGAGTTTTCACGAGGTTTTCATCCGCTCCCTTTTGCGGGGCAAATACACAGGCGGCACCATTTTCACCGTACAGTGGATTATCAATGTCGCACATTCCCACGATTTCAACATTCCTGAGCGCAGGGTTGAGTCCGGACACATCGATCCGGTCAATCTCGCAGAGAGTTCCGCCGGTTGGGACAAATAAATTTCCCTCTTTGTCATAGAATTTTATACCGGCCGCAGCCGCGGCCCCGGTTCCGAGGTCATTGGTACAGCTTCCCCCGATCCCCACGATGATCTTATTACAGCCATGAATCGCGGCATGCTCCATCAGCTGCCCTACTCCATAGGTAGTGGTTTTGTCCGGGTGCTTATCGTCGTCGACAAGCGGCAGTCCCGCACAGGCCGCCAGCTCCACCACAGCGGTACCGGAACCGATCACTCCATAAAAAGCCTGCATATCCTCCATATAGGGCCCTTTCACCTGAGTAAAAACCTTGCGGCCTCCCATCGCAGTTAAGAACGCGTCCACGCTGCCCTCTCCGCCGTCTGCGACGGGGATCGAAATTACTTCCGACCGAGGATAATGGGTTTTTATTTGATTTTTCATGATCTCGCAGATTTCCATGGAGCTCATGGTTCCCTTAAATGAATCCGGGATTAAAACAACTTTTTCCACAGGCGAACACTCCTTTTGTCCTTCTTTATGCTTCTCGAAAATCCGAACCTTTGAGAAAGAAATAGTTTAACGGTACTGATTGTAAATGCCAATGGAACGTAAATTTAATAAATTTACGTTCCACGGAACAGGCAGAAAACGATCGGGCGCAAAATTTGATGACGGGCTTACTGTCAAATAATTTCGCTTCCGATGTTTTCGGGGATAGTCAGGTTTATTTGTTTACAACATTAATTGGATTCCCGTCGAGGAATGCTTTCAAGTCCTGAACCGCAATATCCATCAGGCGCTGGCGGCTTTCTTTTGGAGCCCATGAAATATGAGGAGTCAGGATAGCATTTTTTGCTTTCAAAAGCGGGTTGTCCGCCTGAATCGGCTCGGTGGAAACAACGTCACATCCCGCGCCGGCAACTTTTCCGCTGTTGAGCGCGTCGGCCAGGTCCTGCTCTACAATCAGCGGACCGCGCGAGTTGTTGACGATGATGACGCCGTCCTTCATCTTAGCGATGCTGTCCTTATTAATGATCCCCTGTGTGGATGGAAACAGCGGACAATGCAGTGAAATGGTATCGGACTGCGCAAGCAGTTCATCCAGAGTGACGTATTGGCAGGTTTCACCCTCCAGCGCCGGGTTCCGATACTCGTCATACGCAACAACTTTCATTCCAAGCGCCTGTGCGATTTTTGCCGTTGCCTGTCCGATCTTTCCAAATCCGATGATGCCCATTGTTTTGCCGGCCAGTTCAATCAGCGGGTAATTCCAAAAACACCAGTCCTGATTTAAGGTCCAGTCACCGCGCAGAACGGCGGCGGAATGTTCACCGATATGATGGCAGACTTCCAGCAAAAGCGCAATGGCGAACTGAGCCACGGCAGCCGTTCCGTAAGTCGGAATATTGGAAACGACAATCCCCTTCTGCTTTGCGGCTGTAACATCCACCACATTGTAGCCTGTCGCCAAAACACCCACATATTTTATGCCGCGGCAAGCCTGAAGTGTTTCCGCGCTGATCGGCGTTTTATTCGTGATGACGATCTCCGCGTCTCCAATGCGTTCCACGATCTCATCGGCAGGTGTGCGGTCGTATACCGTTACCTGCCCTAATTTTTCAAATCCCTCCCAGCTTAAATCGCCGGGATTCTCCGTGTAGCCGTCCAAAATCACTATTTTCATTGCAGATTCCTTTCTTTATACACCATTCATCAGTCTTCCAGCAACGCCCATGCGCGGTTCAGCACACGCTTTGCGTTTGCGACAACAATGTCCGGATCTTCATTTCCCCATGGCTTTACTTCGAAAGACAGAACCATCGGGTTTTCGGAGTTGAAAAACCCTTCATTCTTCGCGACGCGCAAAAAGTCCAGAACCTCCGGTATATCGTTGCAGCCGTTGGGGAATCCAAAACGGGGATGTGTATCGCCGTAGGCCGCGTTGGACTTTTCGCCCATGACCGCGCTGCCGATATGGAGATGTGTGATGTAGGGGCGAAGAGTACGGAATACAAACCCGCTGGTTTCATACGTCTGCGGAAAGTGGGAGAGGTCAACCAGAAGGCCGAAATTATTGGTGTATTCGCGCATGTCGGCCGCAAAACGCGCGGCCAGCGGCGCGGGACCAATCAAAGAAGCCTTGTCAAAATCAAAGTCAAAAACTTCAATTTCCACGTTCATTCCTTTTGTTTTGGCGTAATCACAAACATTTTTCGTCGTTTTGAGCAATTGAGCATAAGACTCTTCCTTCGTTGCTTCTTCCCATTTGCCGGCAAGGAATGCGATTCCTTTCGCGCCCAGATATTCCGCCTCGTCAACGGATTTAAGGAGCATGTCTTCTGCTTTCTTTCTTTCATTTTCGTCCAGATGGCAGGAATTAAGCCCGGCTCCCATGAGCCTTGGCTGTGCCCCGTAGCAAACGGTCATGTGGGAAACGGCCAGCATATCCCGAACCTGCGCGCGGGTTTCATCGCTGTTTATGGTTGTAACTTCCACAGCGTCAAAATAGTCATCCAAAGCAATCTTTTTCATTGTTTCCACAATGGGGCCTTCCCCGCGCATGGTCGCCGGATAAGCCATAAAATGAATTAATCCCACTTTGAAATATTTGCTGATTGAATCTTTCATTATACTACACTCCTTTTAAAAAATATTTGAGAATACCGGCATTTTTCTGAATTGCCTGCCGCGGCAAGATCAGCTTTATCCGGCCGGTATAAAATTAATAAGTACCAATATTGACGACTGCTTTCATGACATCGTTTGGATGCTCATCAATGAATGCAAACGCCTTATCAAAGTCGTCAAACGGGAAGCGCTGGGAAATGAAGCCGGCCGTCTTAACCTTTCCTTCGGAAAGGAACCGGATTGCGTCGGCGAAATCCTCACGGACATACATCATATGGCCGATGACAGAAACTTCTCTGCGCTGAATACGGGGTACTTCCAGTTCCATTGGCTCCTTGTAATTTCCCGTAATTACAATCTCCGAGCTGGGTCGGCTCGCTTCCATGGCAGACATAAAGGAGCCTCTTGTAGCGGCACAGTCTATAATGACGTCCGCTTTTCTTTCTCCGAATGTATTTTCAATCGCTTGCTTTAAACCAATATCCCTGGTGTTAGCGCAGTGCTGAATGCCGCACGCTTTTGCAAAATCCAGCCTGCCGTCTACAAAGTCGGTCACAAGTACACTGCCGGCCCCCAGCGCCTGCGCGGACTGAGCGACCAGATTACCGATGGTGCCTGCTCCGATAATGGCGATATTGGCACCTTCGTAATGGGAGCGTTTAACAGATCCGACTCCAACAGCAAGCGGTTCCACAAGGGTGATCAGGTCAAAGTCCATGTTTTCCGGGCAGTGGTGAAGGAAACGGGGTTCAATTGCAGCATATTCTGCGGCAAAGCCATCGGCGTGGACCCCTTTGACCTTCAAATTTTCACAAACGTTGAACCGTCCTATTGAGCAGGGATAGCAATGGCCGCAGGTGATTTGCGGTTCGACCGAAACGCGTTCTCCCACCTGAAAGCCGGTCACATTTGCTCCGACCTTGACAATCACTGAACCAACCTCATGCCCCGGAACAACCGGATAAGTCATGTACTTGTGTCTGCCGTGATACATCTGGATATCCGAACCGCATATGCCAATACTGATTACTTTCAGTAATACTTCATCATCGCTGATTGACGGAATCTCCGTTTCCTGAAATCCAATCTTGAAGGGTGCGGTAAATATTGCTTTTTTCATAGAGATATACTCACTTTCTTGCAATTGCCTTTTCAACGGCCGCTACAACGTCAGCCACATCAAGGCCATATTTTTTAAGGAGTCCCGAATAAGGTCCACACTCTGCGTGACAATCCCGTACACCGACAAACTCCTGCGCTACTTTAGCGCCGCCGGCTGTCAGCACTTCCGCAACCGCGCCGCCAAGCCCGCCGATGACGGTATGCTCTTCCGCAGTAATAATTGCGCCTGTTTTCTTCGCTGACTCCAGAATCAGTTCCTTATCGATAGGCTTGATACTGAACATATCCACAACGCCTACTTGAACGCCTTTTTTGGCAAGTTCTTCAGCGGCGGCGACTGCCTGACCGACCATAACGCCACAGGCAATAATCGTGGCGTCCGTACCTTCGCGCAAAACCATGCCTTTTCCCGTTTCAAATTTTGTATCGGCAGAATAAACGGTAGGAGTGGCATCTCTGGACAATCTGATATACATTGGGGCATTTACTTCAATGGCGTTTTTAACCAGCCAGTCCGTCTGATATTCATCCGTTGCTACAAACACCTGAAAGTTTGGCAGAGAGCGCATGATCGCGACATCTTCAAGCGAGTGGTGGCTCGGTCCGTCGAAGGCATCTGATAATCCGCCGTAGGCACCCATAAATTTAATATTCAGTTTGGAATAAGAGCCGAACGATCTTGCACCAATCAAGCCGATAGAGGTAAGAAACACGGCAAATGTATTCACAAAGGGAATTTTCCCGATTGTAGAAAGACCCGCTGCCATACCGACCATGTTTGACTCAGCGATTCCAACGTTAAAAAAGCGATTGGGAAATGCTTTTCCAAAGACACCGGACTTTGTCGAACTGGACACGTCAGCGTCGAGGACGACAACATCCTTGTTTTCTTTTCCGTAGTTGAGGAGTGAGTCCCCGTATACGTCCCTAATTGCTCTTCCCATTATTTGTCACCTCTCAATTCAGCCATTGCCAATTTGTATTCTTCGTCATTAATTGCCCTGCCGTGCCAAGCGTTTTTTCCTTCCATAAAGGAAATTCCTTTTCCTTTTATGGTTTCGGCAATGATGACGGACGGTTTTCCTTTAACAGTTTTTGCTTTATCAATCGCTTCACAGATGGCGTCGACATCGTGTCCGTCACAGTTGAACACTTCAAATCCAAAAGAAGCAAATTTCGCGTTTACATCGCCCATCGGCATAATTTCATCCGAAGTGCCGTCGAGCTGGACATGATTGTAGTCGAGAATAGCAACCAGGTTGTCGGTCTTAAATTTGGCCGCACTCATGCATGCCTCCCAGACAGTTCCCTCATCCAATTCTCCGTCTCCCATAATGGCGTAAACGGTGGCGTCAATATTGGAAAGCTTCAGTCCAACGCACATGCCGACTGCCGCAGCCAGCCCGATTCCAAGCGGCCCGGTGGAAAGCTCGACTCCGGGAGTCTCCAGCGCGCAGGGATGGCCCTGCAGATGGGAGTTGAGCTGTCGAAGGGTTTTCATCTCTTCGACAGGGAAAAAACCTTTTTCGGCCAAAACTCGGTAGAGCATTGGCGCAGCATGTCCTTTGGTGAGCACAATGCGGTCTCTTTCCGGCCACTGTGGATTTTTCGGGTCGACCTTCGCCTTTTCAAAATAAAGTGCAGTCAGTATTTCACACACAGACAGCGAACCTCCCGGATGGCCGGTCTGGATGGAATGAAGCAATTCTATCAGATCCGTGCGGAATTTAAGGCATAGCGCATTCATCTCGCCCTTTTTGGCTGTGGATAAACTCATATGAAAATCTCCTCTTTTTTTGTTTATGAAGCCTGCCATATCGGCATATTATTCCGGTGCTTTTATTCATGGAGATGAAAAATATCATTCCTCTATGGGGAGCAGAAAGAACTTACAGCCTTCCTTCTTTTCAAACCGCTCAAATGCGGTCTCCCATTCGGTCAGCGGAAGCTTTGTATCCGCCAAAGGTTCAAGATTCACCTGTCCGTCGGCCAAAAGCTTTAACGCTCTTCTCCAGTTGTAGTTGCGGGAACCTAAAGATCCGGAAAAATGCAGTTCCTTGTAATTGATCTTCTCAATATCAAACTCAATCTTCTTTCCTGCCAGTCCGATTTGAGTGAAATAACCGCGTTTTTTGATCAAATTCAGTCCGGAATTGATAGCGGGAGCAGCACCCGAACATTCCAGCACAACATCGACGCCGTAGTTGTTGGACAGCTTATTAATAACTTCTTCCAGGTTTTCGGTATGCAAATTAACGGTATAATCCGCTCCCAGCTTCTTTGCCAGCTCAAGACGGGGAATATCAACATTGGTCCCGCTGATAATAACCGTAGCGCCATGCGCTTTCGCCACCTGCATTGCCATCATCCCTATTGCGCCGGGACCGGAGACCAGCACCAGGTCACCCGGGACAATTCTGCACAGATCATAGACCGCGTGGCAGACGCACGCAAGAGGCTCCGCCATTGCAGCGGAGGTATCGGAAACATTGTCCGGAATTTTCAGCACACGTGCGGCAGGCACTACCGTATAGCTGGCGAAAATACCATTGTACCAGTAGCCGAGCGTTTTGCGTTCCACACATAGGTTATAATATCCTTCACGGCAATAATCGCAAACCCCGCAAAAATCGTAGGCAGTCTCTGAAACGACACGGTCTCCTACAGAAAATCCGCTAACTCCTTCGCCTATTTCAGCAATGACTCCCGAAAATTCATGCCCCGTAACCACGGGAGGATTCACCGGGATTGCAATATCACTATGGTAGATGTGCAAATCAGAGCCACAGATTCCGGCCTCTAAAACCTTAATTTTAATTTGTCCTTCTTCGGCCTTCGGCTCAGGGATATCCCTGATTTCCATATTTCCGGGACCGGCTGCGTATTTTACTAAAGCTTTCATAACATTCGCACCTTTCGGCAGGTGCCGTTCACTCCTTTTATTATCAAATATTTAAAAATTCTCCACAGGAATAAGATCAATCGCATTTTTGAACTGCTTTCCCAAGATACGCCTCAATGACCCGGGAATCATTCTTCAGGTCAGAAGAGGGCCCGCTGAGGATTCCCTTTCCGCTGTCAATGATATATGTAAAATCGGATACCTGCAGCGCGAGACGTGCGTTCTGCTCCACAAGCAGAATGGTCATACCCTGTTGGTTGATTTGCACGATTTTTTCGAACAATTCGGAAATAACAATGGGGGCAAGCCCCATCGACGGCTCGTCGAGCATCAGTATCTTTGGTTTGGCCATCATCGCCCGTCCGATTGCAAGCATCTGCTGCTCGCCGCCCGAAAGGCTCCAGCCAAGCTGGTTTTCGCGCTCCTTCAAGCGTGGAAAAAGAGAATAAACTTCTTCCAGCTCGTTTGCGTAGGATTGCCTTCCGAAGAATCCATGCCAGTTGATAGTGCCGACTTCCAGGTTGTTTTTTACTGAAAGACCGGGAAATATATGCCGCCCCTCCGGAACATGGATGATTCTGTGATTGGCGATATAACGGGAATTTTTATCGATAATTTCTCCATCTCCCTTCACGACGATCGAGCCTGTGCGTTTGATCATGCCGGAAATCGATTTGAGGAGTGTGGTTTTTCCTGCACCGTTGCTGCCAATCAAACAGGTAATCTTTCCTTCCTTAACCGTTATATCAATGCCTTTAAGTGCTTCAATAGGCCCATAATAAGCATGTAAATCACGAATTTGAAGCATCCAGATCCCTCCCCAAGTAAGCTTCTATAACAGCCTCGTCACACGAAATTTTCGAGGGTCCGCCCATTGCGATTACTTTCCCGAAACAAATAACGACAATATCCTCACAGATATTCATAATCATATCCATCGAATGCTCGATCAATAGAACGCCGATACCAAACTCCTTGGCGGCGAAGTTAAGAAGCGCCATAACGTCGTCGATTTCTTTGTTGTTCAGACCGGCGGCGGGCTCGTCAACCAACATGATCTTCGGGTGCGTGAGCATGGAACGCACAATTTCCAATTGCTTTCTCTGCCCATAGGCAAGCCCATTGATATCCTCGTCCCAATCAAAAGTGAAGTCCAGATATTTCATCAATCTGTCAAGTTCTTCTTCGAAGTTGGAACCTTTTTTTCCGAAATAGCTTTTCAGGTAGCCCATTTGATTGGCAAGATCGGTGCCCAAAAGCAGATTATCCCTGATGCTCGAGCGCTGCAAAAAGCGCGGCGTTTGAAAGGTGCGCCCAATACCCATGCGGGCACGCATATGAGAGGAAACATTGGAGATATCCTTTTCATCCAGAAAGATTGAGCCGCTGTCGGGAATGTATATTCCGCTTATGAGATTCATCAGCGTACTTTTTCCTGCGCCGTTAGGTCCTATTAGTCCGTGAATTTCGCCGGGCATTACGGAAAAGGTCACATCATCCGCAGCTATGACGCCGCCGAACCGTTTGCACACTTTATCTAATCTTAAAATTGGATTCATTGCTTTGCATCCTCCTTTTCTGCCGGGGCCTTCTTTACAGCAGCCGAACGGAGTTTTCGCTTGATGCTTTTGCCGAAATTTCCGGCCAGACCGGCAAGTCCCATCGGCATGAACACCATTAACAAGATGACCCCCACACCATAAATCAGCTGCAGGTACCTCTGCATTCCTCTGAGCCACTCCGGAAGCATTGTGACAAGCACCGAGCCGACAAAAACGCCGAATGTGTTGTTAACGCCGCCCAGCATTGCCATGATGATGTATGAAGTCGCGCGTTCAAAGGTAAACATATCGGAAGATACAAATTGACTGTGCATCGCATAAAGAGAACCTGCCAGTGCCGCAAGCACTCCTGCAATGGTAAAGGCAATCACTTTGGTCATGTAAACATTAATTCCCAGCGTCTGTGCCGCGATCTCATTGTCGCGGATCGCTGAAAGCGAACGTCCAAGCTGGGAGCGCCGTATGCGTTCCACCAGAATTGCCACAATCAGCACAATCACTACCAGAACATAGAACCATTGGTTATAGTCCACGGGCGACCAGCCAAAAATTCTAAGCGTGGCAACGTTTGAGATCCCGTCAGGCCCGCCGAATAAAGGCTTGTAACTAAGGTAGAATGACCATGTGACCTGTACCAGGCCGATCGTACCGAAGGTAAAATAGGTACCGCTTAGACGGAAAAGGATCATTCCAATGAGAAATGCCACCACTGTAGATATAATCAGAACGAGTAAGAGCGTAAGAGAGGTATCGACCCAGAAGCCCAAGCGTCCTGAGCACAGGTTTGCCGTGAAATAAGCCCCAAGGCCCATAAAGGAGACCGCCGCGAAAGAAAGCTGTCCGCCCAAGCCGAGCATTACGGAAAGCCCGTAGGTAGCAATGGAATAAATTAAGCCCAGATTTAAAATCATCATCGAATAACCTTGATTTACCGCGGGAACCAGCGCTACGAATATTGCCAACGCAATGAAAATAAGAAATGAAGATGGCTTTATGTAAGATTTCATTTTTTTCATTTTTCTTCTCACGCCTTATCTGCAATTTTTTCGCCGAACAATCCCTGAGGCCTGACTAATAGAAATACAATCAGAACAAGGAAAACAACAGCGTCTTTGTACTGTGAAAACTGAATGGTACTGAAAGCTTCAACCACACCAATTAATAATGAACCGAGGATTGCTCCCTTTATATTTCCGAATCCGCCGATTACGACACCGGCGAACGCGCGGAGCTGTAACGTGCCAAGCGTATTGCTGACCATAAAAATCGGGGCAATCATATATCCGCCTGTGGATGCCAGAGCGACAACAATGACATAGGTCGCCATAGTCGTTAGAATGGTAGGGATTCCAAGTAGTTCCGCCGCATACTTGTCCTGCGCGGCTGCCTGCATCATTCGTCCGGCATAAAGCTTGTCAAACAGAACAAATACAAGATAGATAAAAACGGATCCCACAATAATTGTGAGTATAAACTGCCACTGAATGGTAATGGACCCTATTTTTAAAACGGCCGCCTTGCCGGTTGCCGGATTTTTCATAAGCGGCGGCATGGAACGCGGCAGGCTTCCCCATATCAGCGTCGCAATTTCTTTAAGGGCCATTGCCGCTCCCATCGTTGAGATAACGGTCGCCGCTGGGTATGATGCATTTCTGAGGGGCCAGTAAGCTGTGAACATAAAGATAATTCCGACAACTACAAAGCATGCAATCGATAGCGGAATCATTGCCCAGAGCGGCAGCTTCAGGTCTACAGTAAGCCAGCAAGTGATAAACGCGCCGAACATCAGCAGGTCGCCCTGTGCAAAATTCATTACGCCGATCGCCCTGATTAAGAGAATTAATCCCATTGCCATCAGAGCATAAATCATCCCCATGGAGATTCCATTTACCGCCAAGGACACTATGGTGTTTATATTCATTGCTCCACCTCGTATAATGAAAAGCGAAATTGTTTCATTACCCTTTCTATCTTCTTTCTAAAAAACGTGGAAATAACTGCCAACCATTTTCTGAAGAAGCATATCCCAAAATAAGTTCATCATTTTGGGATATGTCCTCGTGCGGTTGTTTACGTCTTATTCGTCGTTTTCATCAACTAAAAGTCGGTTTTGAAAATGCTATCTGGTTTTAACTGTGCCGACCATCGTAGCAAGACCATCTTTGTTGACAGTTAAGAACTGGCTGGTGCTGAAGCAATGATTTTCAGAGTACGTGTAGGTAGACATAGCTCCTTTGTAATCCTTGATTTCCTTAAGGGCGTTATTAATGGCTTCCTTGTCTGCGGTGGTCTTTGCGATTTCACAAGCCTTTTTGAAGAGCATGATGGAATCATATACCGCTACAGCCGGCATGTCGGAGTCTGCATTGTAAGTGTCTTTATATTCCTTGGCAAATGTTTTGCCTTCATCGGTGGAGACTTCGACAGTCCAGTCAGCGACAGCGTACCATCCATTGGCGGAAGCGCCCGCATTCTGGCGGCAGACAGCGGAAGCCCAGGAAGACGATCCGATCATCGGAATAGTCAGGCCGGCGGCGTCAATTTGCTGGCAGATAACAGCGGCAGGCATCTGATTCCCGATTGCAATCAAACCATCGACATCGGAGTTCTGAATTTGACTGATCATCGGGGCAAAGTTTTTCTCGTCATTAACAAATCCATATTGGTTTTTTTCCGGAACTACGATCCCTAATGCTTTCAACGCATTGATTGTCTGATCCCTCAGGCCGGTTCCGAAGCTCTCGGTAGAATAGAGAATGGCGGGGTTCTTGATTTTAAGATTTTCCGTCGCGGCCTTTGCAAGAAGGACACCCGACTGGTCATCGGTCATACGATCCTGCCACACATACGGATTGCCCTTTTTGGGGATGTTTGCGGAAGAACCGCCTGCAAACATTGGGATTTTCTTTTCAAGAACGTTAGGAGAAGCTGCAATACAATTAGCGGAATAAGTAGAACCAAAGAAAGAAACAACATCAGGATAGTTCATGATCTTGACCATTGCATTTACGGAAGCCTGCTGATTGTCGACCTCATCCTCGAAGACCAGTTTCAGCTCTTTGCCGTTAATGCCGCCGGCAGCATTGATGTCCTTCAAGGCAAGCTTTGCACCGTTTACTACGTACTCACCTACCATCTTGTTGGTACCGGTTATAGGAGCGACCACACCAAAAGTAACGGATCCATCAAATCCGGCGCTGGCATTGCCGGTCGAGGCCTGGGGAGCGGCTTCCGAGCTTGCCGAAGCCGGAGCTTGGGTCTGAGTTGGCGCAGTGGTAGAGCATCCGGCCAGTGCAGTCATTGCTATTGCCATTGTGAATGCGATGAGTCTGCGTGTCTTCATTTTAATTTTTCCTTCTTTCTTTTTTTAGGTCTTTATAAACTTAAATTGTCAAGCCTATGCCAATCATAGGCCAAGCAAAAAGTTTAGGTTTGAGATACTCAGGAATTCCTCATTGAGAAAACGATCATGGTGACAATGGCAAACCAGAATATAACCGTAAACAACACTGAAAAAAGAAAGCAACTATTTTATATGTATTCAAGGCAGGTGCGACTGCTTTTAATAAAACAATCGGCAGTCCTGTTCTTATCCCATTGAAACGATCCATACCTCATCTGCTGTCTTGTTTGCTTTACGGAATAAAGCACAATGCAGCTTCTGAAATACTTAGCGTAAGACGTGTGACGTCGTATTAATTTTGAGTTTATATTATCACTTTACACAATTATTGTCAACTCATATATAAATAATTGTCTAATAAAATATCCTCGCCGCTTTTGTGCTAATTTTATAAAAGTTCTATCCTCGGCCAGATACAAAAAAAGGCCTCTGTCATTTACAATACACTGTAAATGACAGAGGCCTTTTTACATTCTATTTTTCTACAATCGGCTGGTCAGCGACCTGTTCTTTTTCATATACGTTTTTAAGCCCCTGCAGATTCCTTCTGTTGTAGGCCAGATGCCTTATCATCGCATTGCTTGCCCTCGCTGCATCGCGTGCCTCGATCGCATCAATAATTTCATGATGAATCTGTAAAGCATCCATCCGTTCTACCTGATAGGGGAAAACATTAAACAGCACAATACCATTATTAATGATCGGAATAAGGTTGGGCATGACGAGATTCCGCGTACTTTGCGCGATGCGGGTGTGCAATTCCACGTCTGTTTTCGTGTAATTCTCGCCGGCTTTCACGAGATCCTCAATTTCAACACACAGTCGATTCATCTCGGCAATATCTGCTTTTGTAGCTCTGTCCGCGGCTAACGCCGCAATTTGAGGTTCGAATATATATCGGATTTCCATCAAATCAAGTGCCAGTTTGTATTTATCCCTAAAGAAAGCAAGCCCCAGCGGGTCTTTTATAATACCCGGCTCCTGTGAAACGAACGTCCCTTTACCCCTGCGGATTTCAAGCACATTACGTGAAACCAGCAGTTTAACGGCTTCTCTCACAGTTCCCCGCCCAACCTTCAGGCTGTCTGCAAGTTCAAATTCATTTGGCAGCTTTTGGCCGTATATAAGATTTTGACTGACGATTAACTGAATAATTTGATCGGCCACCTGTTCAGCTAAAGGTTTTTGATTCTCGGCCACAACTTCAAACATAGTTCACACCTCGTTGTTTTATTTCACCGAATAGGCGACATTCCGTTCAATCGTCGCTATTCGAATTCAAAAAGCAAATATTATGTAGGACATCGTATGTCATTACTTTGTGCTTATTTTAACATAAATAAACGAATATAACAAGGGGTCGTGTAATAAATTTTTCTTTTGATTGCGTTTATAAATGACGTTTCGTGCCGCATGAATTGGCCAGATGGCCTCCGTTTGGTCTGAAGACAAAGTATATCTGAAAAAGGTACTTTGTCTTTTCTTATACGCAAAGGAATGGTAAAATAGAAATAAAATTGGGGTGTTCCCGGAGCAGATAGCTCTGAAAAACAAAGGGGTGACAAGATTTGGCGATTCGTAATCTGGATTTTTCTGAAAGGCAGATTTTTTGGGGCAATATTCTCCTGATCATCTGCTGTGCATTTTATCTGGCCTGGTGGCTGCTGGCGTTCAAACCCACCGGAGCTATTAAGGGCATGAAAACGGGATGGCTCCTGATTCCGGCCTTTGTCGCGGGACTGGCCGCAATCGTTCTGGCGGTAAAAGGGCTCCGATCTGCATCCGTCGAGGCAGCACTTTTTCCAAGCGGGCTGCTTTTATGGGGCGGTATCGCCGCTTATCTCGTCCTGCTGGCGGTCACGGGTCTGCTCTTTCAGAGGCAGGTGACGACGGAGCTGTTGCTCATCGTCGGGTGGGCGGTGCTGGCGCTGTCGGAGATCAACACGCTTTATGGAGCGGGCCGGTTCCCGCATGAGTCGGCGGTCGTCTTCGCCGTTGTGATCGGAGTCGCCACGCTGATCAGCCTCGTCTGCTATGTGCTGTACTACAATCTTGGAGACCGAGCGGGATATTTCGACGGCATGATTCCGCTTTTCATGGCGGCGCTGGTCACGGCAGGCATCTCCATCGCCATGACGATCTAAAAAGAGGCAAGAACGTGTGAATCATCTTTCCATGTGTCCCCAAAACAGTTTTAGAAAGGAAATGATCATTTCATGGGTAAAATCTATGAGATCTTTGGCAGCGATGCATTTTCCATGACGAAGGCCCTTATGGAGGCGGCCGAAGTCGTTAAGAAAATTCCTTCGGGCGCTGAGGTAGCTCTCAAACCCAATCTGGTGGTGGCAAAGTCCGCTGAATCCGGGGCCACCACCCATGCGGGCGTCCTGTCCGGGGCAATCGAATATCTGAAGGATCACGGCATCCGGAAGATCAGCATTATCGAAGGCTCCTGGGTCGGAGACAGGACCGACCGGGCTTGCCGGGCTGCCGGGTATGAAGAGATCAGCCGTAAATACGGCGTTCCCTTTTACGACCTCAAGCGTGATCAGGCTCGGACCGTGGATACCCCGTTTCGGCCGATGGAAATCTGTAACCGTGCCCTGGACGCGGGGTATCTGATCAATCTGCCCGTTCTGAAGGGCCACTGTCAGACGGTCATGACCTGTGCCCTGAAAAACTGTAAGGGCTGTCTTCCCGATCGGGAGAAGCGGCGTTTCCATGCAGACGGGCTTATGAAACCGATTGCCGCTCTTGCGAGCGTTTTGCGGCCGTCCCTTACGATTGTGGACAGCATCTGCGGCGATCTGGACTTTGAAGAAGGGGGAAATCCTGTTTTCACCGGACGCATGTATCTGGGGGAGGACCCGGTTCATCTGGACGCCTACGGCTGCCGGCTGATGGGGCTTTCTCTTTCCGAGGTTCCTTATATTAAGCTTGCCGAACAGTGGGGAGCCGGTACAGCAGAGCTCCGCGAGGAAGATATGATCCGTTTGAACGACCCTACGCAGGGCGGCGGATACCCGAAGCCGAGCGGAAAAGTGGCGCGGCTCACGGCCGGCATTCGGCAGGATTCGGCCTGTTCGGCATGCTACGCGGGCCTGGTGCGCGCGCTATATGCTTGCGGCGGAGATCACGGCATTCCCATCGCCATCGGTCAGGGTTGGAGAGGAAAAAAATTTGAGGGGTTAGGCATCGGCCGCTGCTGCGACGGTGCGTCAAAGCAGGTGAAAGGGTGTCCGCCGACAGCGGATGCCATTTCCGCCGCTCTTACGGAACAGGATGGCAGGTGAAAAGGCAAAGGGTATCCGGAGCCCCGGTCACAATTCTGTATCTGGAAAATCGTACTCCTTTTGTTCTTCCCGCAGGTCCTTTTCTCCCGTTACGCGGTGCTGCCCTAAATATCATGAGTCAAAGATTAGATTTTCGTAAATCGACTACAAGGAAAGTGTCCGACAGGAAACGATAAAATAGGAAGGATCGGCAACAGCGCCGATCCTTCCTATCTATTTATACCCAATGCCCCAAACTGTTTCAATGCGGTCCCGTCAGCTCAACTCCACCAAAGCCTTGCGAATCTCACTGATATGATGGCGAATCGCTGGTGTCCCAAGAACCGACGCCATAATTACGGTTGAAGATGAAACAGTTCTCGTATTTTCCTCTCGTTCTCCACTGTAACGGGCAGATCGTCCGGCATTTCGCCTTCATCAAAATGGACAACCCGGGTACAGACCCGGCAAACCAGCTCATAATCGTGGGTCACCACAAACAGGATGCCGCCCTGCTCCGCCAACCGCTCCATCAGGGCTGCCACCTGGGTCATGCTGTCGTGATCGAGGCCGCTGGTCGGCTCGTCGAACACCAGAATGTCCTTGCCACACACCATACTCACCGCCACAGCCAGGCGCTGCTTCTGTCCGCCGGACAGGGTGTTGGGGTGCTTCTCCCGGAAAGAAGAGAGCCCCAGATCCTCCAATGTCCTGTCCGCCAGCGCCGCATTCGGGTTTTTGATCCCGAACACACACTCCTTTTCCACACTTTCCGCAAACAATTGGTATCCCACATCCTGCATAACGAGATAAGACCGTTTTCGGCGAGTCTTGGCGTTGAGGGGCTTCCCGTCCCAAAGAAACTCTCCCTCGCAGCCCTTGTGCAGGCCGCAGAGAGCCCGGGAAAAGGTGGTCTTGCCGGTGCCGTTGTGCCCTACCACGGCGATGATTTCCCCGCGGGCGGCCTGCAGGCAGATGTTTTCCAGCACCGCCTTTTTCTGGTAGCATAGCCTTACATTTTTCAGCGCCAGAATCGGTACCTGTGCGCTTTTCGCACGTTTTTGCGGACGAAGCTGCTGCAGATTCACGGCGCGCAGGCCCATGGAAGCCCGTTGCCCCTGTGAAAGCGCGGCCAGTTCTTTTGGCGTATAGATTCCTTTGATCCGTCCCCGCTCCAGATAGACGATTTTGTCCACCAGCTCCATGAGGTAGTAAAGCCGATGTTCCGCAATCAAGATGGTTTTTCCCTGGGCCTTGATGAGCTTTAAGTACTCCTTGAGCGCGCGAATGGAGTCCATATCCAGATTGGAGGAGGGTTCATCCAGCAAATAGATGTCCGGGTTCATGGCATAGACGGAGGCAAAAGCGATTTTCTGCTTCTCCCCGCCGGAAAGGGCAAAGATACTTCTTCCCCGCAGCGCCTCAAGGCTCAGTTCTCGGGCGGTCTGTTCCACCCGCCGCGCCAATTCCGTCGGCGGAAGTGCCTGGTTTTCCATGCCGAAGGCGATCTCACTGTCGGTATCTACGTTGAAAAACTGCGTTCGCGGATTCTGGAATACCGATCCAACACGTTCCGCCAGACGGTACATTGGGATTTCCGAGCAGTCCTGCCCTTCCAAATACGCCGCGCCGTCTCCCTCGCCGGGAAAGAAGCTCGGAATCAGGCCGTTGACCAGCCTCAGCATGGTGGTTTTCCCGCAGCCGCTGCGACCGCAGAAAAGAACGCACTCGCCCGCGGAAATGCTGAGGTTTACCTGCTGCAACCCATCGGATTCCTGGCCGGGGTAGGTGAAGGAAACGTCCTTCCATTCAATCATAAAAACGCCTCCTTCCAAAACAGTCCTGCCGCAAGATACGCGGCGAAGCATCCAACGGCGAGGACATCCGCCGCCCGAAAACGGATTTGCACCAGGCAGGTGCGGGGGCGGGGATTTTCAATGCCCCGGGTGACCGAGGCGATGGAGAGCTCGTCCGCTGCCTTGGAGGCCGCCATCATCAGGGGAACATATACGCACTCTACCGTCCTGGCCGGGTGGGTCAGAAGTCCCGCAAGGTTGGGGGACACATCCCGCAGCTGCATGGCATCCTTGATAAAATGCCAGTCCTCCCGGATGGCGGGCATATAGCGCAGCATCACGGCGAAGGGGATTACCAGCTTTTTCGGCGCGTGGATACGGCTCATGGCAGAGAGGAACTCGCTGACTTTTGTTGTGGAGATCATAATCCCTGCCAAAAAACCACAGGGATAGACCTTATGGAAGAGGCCCAGAAAAGCCATCAGCGTGGTTTGAAGTGACGAACTGTCTGTCCGCATGACAGCAAGGGTCAGCAGATAAAAAAGCAGGTAGGCCGGAAGGCCGAGTGCGGCCTTCCTCCACTCACCGCACATCAGCGCCATCAAGGCCACCAGCACCACCAGACCCAGCTCATACATAAGACTGGGCGCCATAGTGGCGCCCAGTGCAGTCAAAAGCAGCATAAGGAGTTTTGTCCTCGGATCAAACCACAGTCCCGCTTTTATTCTACCGCTCATGCGGTAATGCCAGCCTTTTCAAACTGCTTCTTCAGCAGTTTGCTGCCCACGAAGCCGCTGAAAGCGCCGACCACAACGGTACCCAGCAGGATCACCGGCAGCATCCATCCCTGCGCCGCGCCGTTCATGGCGTCCAGATAGCTTTGGGCTGTGCCCCCGTTGAGCATCAGGCTGTTCCACGCAGTGGGATCCGCAAAAAACGCTATGTAGGAGCCGGTAGCGCCCAGACACAGGCAGATATACGCCACGATGTTGAGCTTCACGCTGCGGTACTTTTTGGTTCCGGCAATCAGATCGCCCAGAAGACCGCCCAGAACATATCCCAGATCCATGGCCCAGTGCATACCGGTGGCAAAAAAAATCAGACCGGCCAAAATGCCGACGATGGAAATGGGGCCGCGCTTGGGCACCTTGGCCACCAGCAGCAGAAAGACAGGACCACCCAGCAGCGCGCCGCCCAAAGGCATATAAAATGTCAGCAGTGGATTCGGCGCAAAGGGCAGACCGCCGATCAGCATCGTCACCCAAATGAGAGCTGCAAAAATACCGGTAGTCACCAGGTCTTTGACCGTCAGTCCCTTTTGATTGGAAACTTTTTGATTTACCATGTAGAAACCTCCTCTTGCCATTGCCCCGTCCTGTAACTACAGCATTTTCAGTCGATTTTGCAACAAGGTTGCGTTCTTTCCCCCGCCGAAGGCGGGGGAAAGAACGTGTTTTGTCTCGCAAACTGAAATGGAATTGCTGTAGGAAAGAGGCAATAGATATTTGGTTAGACATTGCTAACCAGAAACCCATCATACAAAATATGATGCGGTTTCGCAATTGGGGCGGAAGGGGTTCGTCCAAATGTGATAAAAAAGCGTCCGTTTGGAACACGCCGTTCTATCTCAATGTCTGAGACGCCGCCCACATGGCCGCATACTTCCCGCCGGCGGCGATCAGTTCATCATGGGTGCCGGTCTCCGTCACGCAGCCGCCGTCCAATACCAGGATCTTGTCCGCGTGCTTCACAATAGGCAGGGTGTGGGCGATCATCACCACGGTTTTATCGGCATCAAGCAGATTTGTCACAGCCTGCTTCACCAGCAGTTCGTTTTCAATGTCCAGAGAGGCGGTGGCCTCATCCAGCAAAATGATGGGGCTGTCCTTCAGAATGGCCCGCGCCACGCTGAGCCGCTGGCGCTCGCCGCCCGAGAGCCGGTTGCCGTTTTCACCGATCCCGGTGTCGTAGCCCTGTTCCATCGCTTGAATAAAACCGTCACAGTTGGCAAGACGGCAGTCTGCCTCAATGTCCGCATCAGTGGCGCCCGGCCGGGCATAGCGAATGTTATTGCGGACCGTATCGTTGAAGAGGAATACATCCTGATCCACCAAGCTGATATACGACAGTACCTGCTCGGACGGAGCGTTTGCAATGCTGCAGCCGCCGATGGTGACGCTCCCGCGCTGGGGCGCGTAATACTTGGAGATCAGGTTGAGTATGGTGGATTTGCCCGCGCCGGAGTCGCCCACGATGGCGGTAAGGCTGCGCGCGGGAATGGTAAAGCTGGCCCCGCGCAGTACCGGCTCTCCCTCCACATAGGAGAAGTCCACGTCCTTAAACCGAATCTCGGTGCTCTTGGGGGAGAAGGAAGCATCTTCGTCCGGTTCCTCCTCTTCCGCAAGGATGCCGCTGATCTTCTTTTTGGAGATAAGCAAATTGCGGTAGGCTGTCAGGTCAATAAACAGAGTCAGGTTCAGCTTCGCCACAAAGATGGGCAGCATAATCAGTAAAATCACGGCGGCCGGCTCCAGCGTGCCGGAAAGCCAACCCTGCACCGACAGTATGATGGCCGCCGCCAACGCCACATAGCTGCAGAAGACAAAACCGAATCCGATTGGTAGAATTGCCTTTTCATATTCGTAACTGACATTGGAATATTCTCGCATGGCGGCGGTTACCGATTCGTTTTTGGCACCCACCAGCGCATAGGAGCGCAGTGTCTGGCTGCCGGTGAGATACTCGGTGATGGCGCTGACATTTTCCTCCCGAGCCTGATTTTTTCGGGTGCCGTAGATATGTACCTGCCGGATGGACATCGCCATGGCCGGGATAATCAGCAGCGTCGATGTCAGGACGATGAGTCCAATGGGCAGGTACAGGGTGCAGGCATAGAGGCCCACCATAAACAGCAGGATGCAGTATTTAGTGATGTCCGCAGCCTTGTGTGTCAATATCTGCTCGTAATCCCCGACCTCGCTGGTAGCGGCGTTGATATAAAAGCCGGTACGGTTTTTGGTGAACAGGCCCAGTGGGATGCGCTTAAGCTTATCTCCAATAGCAATGCGGATATTCCGGCTTGCATCCGCGCCGCCGGTCTGGCTGCCGGTATAAGCCGTCATATAGAGGATGAGACGAAGCGCAAAAAGCAGCACCAGCATGCCGGTGGCCCGCAATATATCGTCAAAGCCGATGCTTTGGTCAAAGATCAGGTGCAGCACCTGAAACAGCACCAGAAAATTGCAGCCGCCGAGCAAACCCTCGATCACAACGCCCGCAATAGAGGCCTTCAGTTTTCCTCCCATTTTAAAAACATTACGGTTCATGCTTCTTTTCCTCCCTTCAGGCTGTAGCGGATGCTCCGGGCGGCGTTGTAGTCCCGCCAGGCCCCCGCGAAATAGGGATTGTTCTCCCGCATATCGTCAAAGCTGCCGATCCGGCTGATGCCGCGTTTTTCCACCACCGCAATGCGGTCACAGCCCTGGACAATGCCCAGCCGGTGAGCCACAATAATGACGGTTTTCCCCTGGCAAAGATTTTCAATAGCCCGGTCAATCTCCACCTGGTTTTCCGGGTCGGCGGCACTGGTTGCCTCATCCAGAATGAGGATAGGCGCATTTTTGAGAATGGCCCGGGCGATGCAGATACGCTGCTTCTGTCCCCCGGAGAAGCGGGTGCCGTAGCTGCCCACTTTGGTTTCATATCCGTCCGGCAGAGACATGATGAACCCGTCGATCTGAGCCTCTCGTGCCGCGGTACGAACCTCCTCCAGCGTGACGGCACGGTTGCCCATGGCGATGTTTTCAAACACGCTGCCCCGGGTGAGAAAGCTGCTCTGGAACACCACCGAGATGTTCTGCAGAAGCTGCTCGTAGTCGATATCCTTTACATCCACACCCCCGATGGCGATGCCGCCCTCCGATACATCGTAGAACCGGGAAATGAGCTGCACCAGCGTGCTTTTGCCTGCGCCGGACACCCCCACAAAGGCGACCCGCTCACCGTGGGCAATGTGCAGATCCACGTGCTCCAGTACCGGTTCGCCCTCCGTATAGGAAAAGGACATGTTCCTAAGCTCGATGTCGTGCCGTTTTGGAAAGGACCGGCCGTCGCCGAACACTGGGGTTTCCAGGATTTCATTCACCTGATTGACTCCATTGAGCACGTAGGACAAATTGGACCCCAGCTCCTGTAACGGACGGATATCGGTGAGATACTGCGTTCCCACAAAGGCGAAGAGCAGCAGCACGCCGGCGCTGATGGAACCGTGGACGAAGAAATACCCGCCTAGAGGAACAAGAAATAAAATACCGCATTCCAGCAACACCACATAGGCGGCGTAGAGGGGCCCGGTGGCTTTGGAAATGGCGCCCCACATCCTGTGCTGCGCCTCGATGGCGGAGGAATACTTTTTGAAGGACTGCGCGCCCATGTGATAGGCCTTGATGAGGCGCATGCCGTTCACATACTCATGGATGGAGCTGGACAGATTCCCGCTGCTCGCGTTGACCTCGGGCATGAACTTGCCGAAGCGCTGAAACATAAGGGCCATCACTGCGGCTACAAGGAAGATCGGCACAATACTGAGCAGGGCCAGCGCCGCGTTTACCGTGAGCAGATAGAGAAACATAACGATGGGCCCGGAGAGATAGAGCACCAGCTCCGGCAGGTTATGGGCCAAAAACAACTCCAGCTTTTCGATGCTCTCGTTCATCACGTACTTGATCTCGCCGGTGCTGCGTTCATTCAAGGCGCCCAGCGGCATCTTTGCCATATGTTCGGTCACCATGCAGCGCACCCGGAACAGGGTGTTGTAGGCGCCCCTGTGGGAGGCGAGGGTGGCCGCCAGGTTGCAGCACACTCTTACAGCCGTGGCGATGAGTACGATGACCGCCCATTTTAAGGCGAAGGCAAGGTCGCAGGTTCCCAGCACCACGGCGTCGATGATTTTATAAAATGCAAAATAGGGGACGATGGTACTAAGGCTGGACAGCAGAGCCAGAACGATTGAGGCATAGAGATACCGCCGATCTTTTCCTGCCCATTCCAGCAGCAGCGCAAGGCCCTTTTTATCGGATTTCATAGGAAATCCCTCCTTCCATTTGGCCTGACTGTATTGTATATCGGTCGGTTTTCTGGTACAATGTCTTTTAACAGAGTCGGTCTTTTTGTGGTAAAGAAACGTCCGATTGGAACAGGAGGCGTCCATGAAAGAAACGAAAAGCAGTTACTACCGGAAGTTGTTTGAAGCAATGCACTTCAAGCCCTGTCCCGTGCCGGAGGGTTTTCCTGCAGAGGGTGAATGCTGGCAGTTAACAGGCGATGGCGGCGGCGGATACTACTGGGTTTACGAAGCGGGAGACCGCTATAACATCAAAATCCACGACTTCTGGTTTCGGGAGGACACGGTGACGGACATGTCTATCCCGGAATGCCTGAGCGTGACCTGGTATGAATCTATCTCCGGGGAGGAGCTTCAGCCCTACCGGAAGCTGAACTGTCATGTGGTCAAGAGCTTTCTCGGGGGCTATCATCCCTATCGTGCCCTCATTCACCGGGGCGTGCCCATCCGCTCCATCGGCATCGAATACCGCCCGGCCTATTATGAGGCCTATTTAAAGGAACAGTTCGGCGATCTCTACCAGAGTCCTGCCGACGCCTTTCGGAGCCTGGACGAGACAGCTGACTTTCCTGAAATGTCCCGGCTGCTGCGGGAACTGTGGCGATATCAGGGGCAGGGCCTGCCCGCTACTCTTTATTATGATGCCAAGGCAGCAGAGGCACTCTCTCTGGTCTTCGAACGGCACCGGAAGCTAAATGAACGCAGGACAGTGCCTGTCCCAGAGTCGGACCAGGTTATGCTCCAGAGTCTCTCAGCTTACATCGGTGACCATTATGCCGATTCCCTTTCCATCGAGATGCTGGCAAAGATCGCCTGTATGGGTACAACCAAGCTCAAACGCTGTTTCAAAATCTACTTTGACTGCACTGTGGCCGACTACATCCAGCGGGTGCGCATTGACCAAGCGGAGCATCTGTTGGCCTATACCGACCTGCCGGTTGGAGAGGTGGCAAAAGCGGTGGGCTATACCGCCGCAGGGCATTTCGCCGAGCTGTTCCGCAGTGCCAAGGGCATATTGCCCCTGGAATTCCGAAAAGCCATGTGGGAGCGACAAGGATAAAAGTTGTTATTTGGGAATCGGGCGTTTTACCTCTCGATTCCCAAATTTTTTCCCAACACTACTCCTGATTATCTCCATGCGCTGTCTGACGAGAACGTATCATCTCCCGCCAATGATCCCTGCACAAATCTCTTTCCATCTGTGGCAACCCGGGTATCAAGTTTCCCCACTGTCTTTTGCGGAAAAATCAAGCCAGAGCTGATTCCAGTGTCGGAAAAATCTTTGTCGGGGATCAGCCCCTTCCTGACAAGATGCGGATAGCCGAGACGGAAAGCGGGTGCGTAGATGTACAGACTTTCGTGCAAGGTGCCGTCATAATCAAAAATCAGATTCGCCATATCAGCCTTGCATATTTCGAATCAGGTTTACCATTTCAATCGCACCAACCGCACAGTCGAAGCCCTTGTTTCCGGCCTTGGTGCCAGCCCGTTCAATTGCCTGCTCAATATTTTCTGTTGTTAACACGCCAAACATCACCGGAACATCACTGTTCAGGGATACATGGGCAATCCCCTTAGAGACCTCACTGCAAACATAGTCATAGTGGGTGGTGCTGCCGCGAATCACGGCACCAAGGCAGATGACTGCATCGTATTTCCCGCTTTTCGCCATTTTGGAAGCAATGAGTGGAATTTCAAATGCACCGGGAACCCATGCAAGATCAATGCTTTCCTCGCTGACTTCATGGCGTTTCAGTCCATCAAGAGCGCCGCTCAGCAGCCTGCTTGTAATAAATTCATTGAAACGAGCGGCAACAATGCCAATCCGAATGTCCTTGGATACGAGTTTTCCTTCAAAAGTTTTCATGGTTGTAGTCTCCTTTATTCTTAGTAGTTTAAAATGTGACCCATTTTTTTCTGCTTGGTTTTCAGGTAGAATAAATCGTGTTCAGTAGCCTCCATTTGGATAGGAACACGCTCGGTGATTTCTATACCGAAGCCAGAAAGCTGATAAACCTTGTCAGGGTTATTGGTAAGCAAGCGTAATTTCTTTGCACCAAGATCACGAAGAATCTGTGCGCCGATAAAGTATTCCCGCCGATCTCCAGGAAAACCAAGGGCAAGATTCGCTTCTAAAGTATCCATTCCCTGATCCTGAAGCGCATAGGCGCGTAGCTTATTAATGAGCCCAATACCCCGTCCTTCCTGACGCATGTAAAGCAGAATACCCCGTCCTTCTTTTTCGATTTGTGTCATGGCTGCTGCAAACTGCTGACCGCAGTCACAACGCGTGGAGCCAAACGTATCCCCAGTCAGGCATTCAGAATGAACCCGGCATAACAGATTCTCTCCATCACCGATCTCACCCTTGACCAGCGCCACATGATGTTCTCCGTTGAGCTTGCTGATGTATCCGTAAGCCTTAAAATCGCCGTACTTTGTAGGCATAGGGGTACAAGTTACCTGTTCCACAAGCTTATCATTTCTTTTTCGGTATTCCTGAAGGGCTTTTATGGTAATCATTTTAAGACCCCATTTCTGCGCTAGCTCCATCAGCTCCGATGTGCGCATCATAGTTCCGTCCTCCCGCATGATTTCGCAGCAAAGGCCGCATTCTTTTAGCCCGGCCAGCCGCATCAAATCCACAGTGGCTTCGGTGTGTCCGTTTCGATCCAATACACCGTTTCTTTTCGCGCGGAGCGGAAACATATGACCAGGGCGACGGAAATCCTCCGGCTTGGCATCCTCCGCTACGCATTTCAAGGCGGTAATGCTCCGCTCTACTGCCGAAATGCCGGTGGTGGTGTCCACATGGTCAACGGATACCGTAAACGCTGTTTCGTGGTTATCCTTGTTGTCGCTGACCATTTGGGGAAATTGCAGCTTTCGACAAAGCGCTTCGCTCATAGGCATACAAATCAAACCTTTGCCATGAACCGCCATAAAATTTACGTTTTCGGTTGTAGCAAGCTCAGCAGCGCAGATAAAGTCACCCTCGTTTTCTCTGTCCTCATCGTCTGTAACCAGAATGATCTTTCCAAAGCGAAGGTCTTCCAACACCTCTTCGATAGTGCTAAATTCAAACATTTTTGATTCCTCCTAAAAGCCGTATTTTGTAAGAAATCCGGCTGTAATATCGCGGTTTTGCGATCCTCTTCCCATCAGACGTTCCACATATTTGCCGATACAGTCATTTTCCAAATTGACCGAATCCCCAACACGGCGGCTGGATAGCGTTGTTAAGGAAGCCGTGTGCGGTATGATGGAAACACTGAAGCTGTCTTTATGCACCTTTGCCACAGTCAGACTGATGTTGTAAAAGGCATAATTCCACAAGTCATTATGTGGCGAATGAATGCCGAAACGAAACATTGCGTATAAGGATAAAAGCTGGATTGCTTGAACGATAGTCAGAGGTGCTGTATCGAAGGCCATAGCGGAAAATGGCCATTAACGCTATGCGGTTAAAGGTGGTTTCCTATGCCAGTCGGGAAATCACAAGTACCCTTAACCGGCTAACTGCAATAAGCAGAAAATGACGAAAGTCGTATCCGAGAACGCAATAAGCCATGTTTTATCTATCCTAAATGGGGATTGCCTAAGTTGGAATGCAGAATATTCTGCTATAAGATTCAGTCTTTGAATATCCAATATGGCAACGGAGCTCTGGTAGTAGTCCGAGCAAGGAAAAACCTTGTACATGGCGAAGCAGAGCAGATTACTTCAATACTAAAATATTAGAGAGGTGCGTGAGGCACTTGAGAAATCCGATTGAGGTATTGAAAACTCTACAAGAGAAAGCAAACGACAAAGGCTATCAGTTTGAACGCCTGTACCGAAATCTGTATAACGAAGATTTCTATCTTTTGGCATACGGAAACCTCTATAACAAAGAGGGCAATATGACGAGAGGAACGGATAACACCACAATTGATGGGATGGGACTGGAACGCATCCGCAGGTTGATTGACAAGCTGCGGAATGACAGCTATCAACCCTGTCCGGCAAAACGGGTATATATTCCGAAATCCAATGGGAAACAACGTCCCTTGGGCATTCCTTCCGTCGATGATAAATTGGTACAGGAAGTGGTAAGGTTAATCCTTGAAAGTGTGTATGAGAACAATTTTTCCGATAACTCTCATGGTTTTAGGCCCAATAGAAGCTGCCATACTGCGCTGACCCAAATCCAAAGGAATTTCACGGGGGTAAAGTGGTTCATTGAAGGGGACATCAAAGGATATTTTGATACCATCGACCACCGTATTCTGGTGAATATATTGAGAAAACGGGTAAAGGATGAGCGTTTCATCTCCCTGATATGGAAATTTTTAAGGGCAGGATACATGGAGGATTGGAAGTACAATGCGACATACTCCGGTACCCCGCAAGGTTCTGTAATCAGTCCAATACTCGCCAACATTTATCTCAACGAATTTGACTCTTACGTTGAAGAATATATCAATAAGTTCAACAACGGAAAAAAACGCAAAAGTAATAAGGAGTACCGATGGTACTCCAACGAAGCGTCGAAATTAAGAGTTAAATACCGGGCGAAATGGGAAAGCCTTACGACAGAAGAAAAAGGCAGGGCCAAGGCAGGGGTCGAGGAGCTCACCGCGAAGGCCAGGCAGGTCCCGGCAACAAACCCAATGGATTCAAGTTACCGCCGTCTGCTGTACTGCCGGTATGCGGATGATTTCCTCTGCGGCATAATTGGAAGTAAAGCGGATGCCGAAACCATCAAAGCCGATTTTGGGAATTTTCTAAATGACAAGCTCAACCTCGACATGTCGGAAGAAAAGACGCTCATTACACATGCACAGGAAAAAGCATCGTTCCTCGGGTATGAAATCTCTGTATCCAGAAGCAATGATTACAAAAAAATGAGCAATGGGCAGAAAGTCCGTGCATTTAGCGGACGTGTCCGCCTATTCATGCCCCACGCCAAATGGGTAAAGAAATTAGTTGGGTGTGGTGCCATGGAAATTATCCAGAAAGACGGAAAAGAGATTTGGAAGCCCAAGGTGAGAAAAGACCTTATCAACCAAGAACCCATCGAAATTCTTAGCATCTACAACGCCGAAATACGTGGATTGTACAACTATTATTGTTTAGCGAGCAACGTGGCAAAATTGCAAAAGTATTACTACATCATGGAATATAGCATGTATCAGACCTTTGCAATGAAATTCCGCGAAAACTTGCGCAAAACAATCAACAGGCACTCAGTTAACGGTGTGTTTGGCGTCAGCTACGTAACAAAAAGCGGAGATGTTAAGAGAGCCACATTCCTAAAAGGCAGTTTTCCGAAACGAACGGTGAGCTTAGACTTCAAAGACGAAATTCAGTCATACTCCGCAACGAAATATAATCGCCAAAGCGATTTGATCGGACGGTTGCTGAATGGTAAATGCGAGCTTTGCGGTCAGTGGACAAACCATGCAAAGGTTCACCACGTCAGGAAGCTGAAAGAACTGACTGGCAAAAACGAGTGGGAAGAAAAAATGATTCAAATGAACAGAAAAACCTTAGTCGTTTGTGATACCTGTTTTGGAAAAATTACAGGCAAGTAAAAGTAGAGTGTAATTGGAGAGCCGTATACGTCGAGAGGCGTAAGTACGGTTCGGGGGCGAGTATCTGGAAACCTGCCATGGCAACATGGTAAGGCGTCGGGTACTTAGCCTACTATACGAGCCGTGAATAGATGGGAGCTGATCTATTATCTCCTGCTCATTCTATTCCTTGTGACGTTTGCCGTATATGATATGCAGCATAAGCGAGTGCCTGATTTGGCACTCGCTTATTTTTTGCCTTTCGCGCTGTTATCCCTTCCTGTAAACCTTATGGCGGAAGGTGAATCGAGCCTGCCTCCCTGGCTTATGCCAGTTTTAGGAATTCTGTTCGGCGGCGGGACGCTTCTGTTTGAGGCGATCGTAACAAACGGGAGAATCGGAGGCGGAGATATCAAATTGACTGCCATGCTGGGAATTGTGTACGGTCCCTATAACATCCTGCTTGCATTGTTTTTTGCAGCTCTGCTGGCTATACTGTTTGGCCCACTTGAAAAGCACCGCACCGGGAACCGCTTTTTCAGCTCACCCTTTGTTCCGTTTTTGGCCATTGGTTGCTGCGCGGTTACCATTTTAAAATTTATAACAATAGAAGGAGAGAAACTGATATGAAGCTCAATAACCGATTTGTATTCGGCATTATCAGCCTTGTACTGGCAGCTACTATTGCGTTTATCGCAATTCCAACGACAATCTCTAAAACCAATGGGAAGACGGAGATTGTCCGCATCTCACAGCCGGTACTCAAGGGTGCCCAACTCACCGATAAGGACGTGGAACTGGTGGAAGTGGGCGGCTACAACCTGCCGACAAACATTGCCCGTGCGAAAGAAGATGTCGTGGGCAAATATGCCACAGCCGACCTCGCGGCGGGTGATTATATTCTGGCCTCCAAAGTCAGCTTTACCCCCATCACTTCCGACATCCAGTTAAGTAACATCCCGTCCGGCAAAGTGGCGATTTCACTCACTGTCAAGACTCTCGCCAGTGGGCTCTCGGATAAGCTGCAGCCGAACGATATCATTCGTATTTATCACTTTCTTGATGTGGCGGAAGATGTTCCCGAGCTGCAGTTTGTAAAAGTTCTCTCGGTCACCGACTCCAAAGGGGTCAATGTGGACAACACACAGAAACCCACCGAAGATGAGGAAAAGCAACAGTCCGCTACCATCACTGTGTTGGCGAGCCCTGAGCAAGCAAAGGTTATCACCGGTCTTGAAAACGACGGCACCTGCCATGTGGCGCTCATCACCCGTAATAACAGCGAGCTGGCGTCCGAGCTGCTTAAAAAACAGGATGCGTCGCTGTTGGAGCTTTATCCTCCGGCGGCCGGGACCACCGCTGGGACTCCTGATTCGGCACAGCCTGAACCTGAACAATAAAAGTGGAGGAAAAAATATGAGTAAAAAGTCGAAAAGGACGATAGCAATTTTGCTTGCTGTCGCCCTTCTCATTTTAGTTATCGGTATTGTGAGTTGTACCAGCCGGCTGAAAAAGTTGGAGCCCCCGCCTCCAGCTACATCGGAAACGCAAAATTCGTCGTCTGATTCTAACAGTCAAAATCCAGCATCTGATTCAGACGCGTGGGGTATTCATACCGGAGAAGATGGGTCAGAACCAGAGAACAGCGGGGATACCACTCCTGTTGGTGATGTAGATACAAAGCCGGGGAAACCCACTGAAGACAAGACTACATCAAATCCAACAATGCAACCTTCCAAACCTTCGAAACCGGTAAAACCCACTGGACCAGTGAAACCCAATGAACCAGTCAAGCCTACTGAGCCGGCGAAACCTGAGAAACCTCCAGCGCCCACGACCCCGGTACAGCCAACCCCACCCGCGAAACCGGATGATCCAGGCAATTCCAATAATGGCGGGTCAGGCAGCCATCACAGCTACCCTGCTGCCGTGGTGGAGATTATCATCCCGGAATACAGTTATGCCGACAGTGAATTTCAAGTAAAAACGACTTTGCAAAATGTGAAATCATTGGAATGGGCCGTTACCGAGGATGGGAGCGACGCGAAGCAAAGTGATTTTCTAAAAGGCACCCTTGACAAAGACGGCGGTAAAATCACGATCACCAAGCAGGGCAGCTACACGCTGACCGTCACTGCAAAGAATTATGGAGGCAGTACCTACACCTTCACGAAGAAAATTACGATCTATCCCGTGTTTGGCATCACCGTAACTACGGAGCCATATGCCCACACGGACCAGATATTCACCGTCAGCACCACCTTTTCCGATAATGTCACACAGCAGTTGAACTGGCACGTTTACAAGGATGGGAACGAGATGAAGTGGTCGGATGCCGTGACGGGGACGCTCACCAACGTGGGCGGCTCCATCCAAATTAAGGACAAGGGCAAATATACCATTAAGGCTACCGCCTATGACGAAACCAGCCGGGAATTTGCAGGGACGGCGGAAGTTGAGGTGCTGCCGGTCGTGGAAATCAGCCTGCAAGCGCCCGAAACCGCCCACACAGACACCTCTGCGCTCCTTTCCGCAGAAACAAAGGAGCTGGGCGATCTGCAAATCGCTTGGGGCGCGGTAAAGGATGGAAAGGAAGAGAGTTTGTCCGACTGCACCGAGGGTAAGCTGAATAACCTGGGCGGCAGTGTCCGCTTTAAGAAGCAGGGCAATTACGCCATTACCGCCACAGCGACGGACAAATCCGGCAGGACGTTTACCGCGCAAACGGAATTGAAGGTTTATCCTGTTGCAGGTTTTTCCTTTATGCTTCCCTCGACCGCGCATACCGACGAGACGGTCCCGGTTTCCGTGCAGTCGTCTGATTTGCAGGATATGAAAGCCGAGTGGACAGTCCTTCATGACGGAGAGAGGGTACCGCTTTCCGACGTGTTGGAGGGGACGCTGACCAACGAGGGCGGTTCTATCCGGTTCAGGGAGAAAGGCAGCCATGTCCTGAAAGCCACTCTTGTAGACGAAACCGGCCGCGAATACAGCTATGAGGCCGGGACGGTAATCTATCCCGTGGCCGAGACAGGCTTCTATCTACCGTCTATGACCCACACCGATACGGAGGTTGAGGTAAAAACCTCATTCAAGGATACGGACGGGCTGACCGCGATATGGGGCCTGACAAAAGACGGAACGGCGCTTTCGCTGGCTGACGGCTTTGACGGCACACTGAGCGACAGCGGCGGCGTGATCCGCTTTAAATCAGTCGGGGATTATGAACTGACCGCCACAGTAACCGACAGCACCGGCCGCAGCTTTACCTACACCGCGCCGGTCACGGTCTATCCGGTGATCACCGTTTCCATGGAACTGACGAAAGAGGCGCATACCGACCAGACGGCGACGGCTTCCGTGAAACTCGACAATGCCGGTTCTTTGCCCGTTGTTTGGAGCATGAGCAAAAACGGCATCCCAGCGACTCCCGACAATACCCTGACCAATTTGGGCGGCGCGATCAGCTTCACCGAAAAGGGAGAATATACTGTCACCGCCGCCGTAACGGACAAGGCGGGCCGCACCTTCTCGGACAGCAAAACGATCAAGGTATATCCGGTTCCAAAGATTGCATTTGACCTTTCGGGAGCTGTCCATACGGACGATGTGCTGTCGATCAATACTACCCTGACCGATATGGACGGACTGACGGCGGTGTGGTATGTGGACAATACTTACGGTTTTCAGGATTGGGATACCTACATCGACGGCAAGTTGGATAACAACGGCGGCTCTATTCGGTTTATACATGCCGGTGTTTATGATTTGCAGGCACGTGTGACCGACGCAACCGGGCGAGTATTCCTATTTAACAGCGGAAAGGTAGAAGTGCTGCCGGTCCTCTCCCTGGCCTTTGAACTTCCTGCTATCGGCTATACCGATACGCAGATCGACGTGCGAACCAGAGGGAACAACGGTGTCCTGCCGATTGAATGGACTCTGATGAAGAACGGCGAGATTATACCCTTGGATCAGGCGGTAAGCGGCTCCCTTAACGCACAGGGCGGCAAGATCCGTTTCACATCTGCAGGCGAGTACCGCCTAACCGCCAATATGTTTGACGCACTGGGCAGAGTGTTCAGCGCCAGCGAAATGATCAGCGTTTATCCGCTCTACAACTGCGATTTCACTATACCCAGTACCATTCACGCCGGGCAAAACTTTGAAGTTGCACCTGGCAGCGGTGCCAGTCTCGGCGGAAAGGCCATTACTTGGACTGCCGTCAAGGACGGACAAAGCGTTTCCGTATCCGACTATTTTAAGGGTACGCTGACCAACACCGGCGGTACAGTTCATGTGGACGTCCCCGGCAGCTACCAGCTTACCGCCACAATCACAGATGAGCTTGGCAGGTCGTTTTCTCATACGCAGACAATCTTCTTGACCAATACCGCTCCATCCAAACCGACCGCTACGGCCAATGTGAACCGTGCTCAGCAGAGCAACGGGAAATACCTGGTCACACTTATGGTGAACTGCACTGACCCGGACAGCGATCCCATCACCTATGAATATCAAGACAAAGCGGGCGATGATTACTACGCCCTTGGTACGCACACGGTTCAGGTTCGGGCAAAGGACGCTTACGGCGGTGTTTCGGATTGGACGTCCGTAACCTTTACCGTAGCCAATTCCACACCAACAACTCCGGTCATTACGCGAACGCCAAGCGGCAACAGTGTAGCGCCGGGTACTGCGGTCACCATTACCGCTTCCAGCACCGATCCGGACGGCGATGCGATCCATTATGTCTGGGAAGGAAGGCTGGCGGAGACCAGCACCGCCTATCCACTCGGAAAAAACACGGTCAGGGTTAAGGCTGTGGACAGCACGGGAGCAGAATCCCCGTGGGCAGCTATCGTATTTTTTGTTGCGGATCCTACCCACGGCGGTGGTATGATGCTGACCGGTCCTGAATCGGTTATTACTGAGAATGGCATAGAGGGTGCGACCATCACGTCATGGACATTTAACGTCCCTGCTGTCAGTGGGCATACCGCAAATTACGATTACGGTGAGGTCAGTGGTTACAACCAGTTAACAGGGCAGTGGGAGCGCCTTACGAATGTGTCGTTCAACGCTTCGATTGGTTCCTCCTTCGCTGCGACAGACGGCAACACCGGCCGCGTTTACAGTCACAACGGCGTGTATATGTACGGCACTCTACAGCCGGGGATTTATACCAAGCTGCAATTTCGTTATTACACCCCGCACGACTGCATGTATAACAAATCAAACATCACCTATTCCGTGGAATTTTTCTTCGAATAAACCCTTTTTACAGGGAGGATGCCCATTCCGGGTATCCTCCCTGATTTTTTATACAAACACAAGGAGGTATGACCTTATGTCCAAAATTATCGCAGTATGGGGCAATTCTGGCAGTGGCAAATCGGTATTCTGCTGCATTCTGTCGAAAGCTCTTACACGTTCCAAGCAAAAAGCAATCATCATAAACGCCGACTCCAGTGTTCCCATGCTGCCGGTCTGGCTTCCCGAAGAGATCATTGAAACCAGCTCTTCGGTGGGCCAGGTGCTTTCTTCTCTTGATATTGACACCGCACTGGTGGCAAGCCATGTGACAGTACTGAAAGCCTATCCCTTTATCGGGCTTATGGGCTACGCCACCGGTGAAAACCCATTAACCTACCCGGAGCTACAGTACGAAAAGGCCAAGCAACTAATCTATGCTGCGGCAAAGCTGGTGGATTTTGTCATACTGGACTGCAGTTCCAGTATGACAAACCTGTTTACCCCGGCGGCGATCGAGGTGGCCGACCATGTTATCCGCATCCTGACACCGGATCTGCGCGGCGTTCATTATCTGAAAGCGCACCAGCCGCTTTTACAGGACGCCCGGTTCCGGTTTGACAGTCATATGACCTTTGCCGGCGTTGCACGGCCGTTTCATGCCATAGAAGAAATGGATCATCTGATCGGCGGCTTCGACGGTCTGCTTCCTTACAGTAAGGAAATTGATCGCTGCGCTACCTGCGGGGGAATGTTCAAAGCCATTGACTATTGCAGTTCCAAGTATTTGACGTCGCTCAGTAAGGTCATGGAGGTAGTGTGTGATGAACAAACTGAGTGATATCTTCTTCACCGCTGCCAGCGACGAGGGGGTTACCTACGAGCAGATTCTGGAGGATGTGCAGCAATACTGTACGGCCAACCATGCTTCCGAGTTGGCAGGTGATGACAA
The DNA here is from genome assembly GCF_052442865.1 of Caproiciproducens puteiluti. Classification (NCBI taxonomy): domain Bacteria; kingdom Bacillati; phylum Bacillota; class Clostridia; order Eubacteriales; family Acutalibacteraceae; genus Caproiciproducens; species Caproiciproducens puteiluti. The sequence continues at coordinate 274,183 of NZ_CP194790.1, forward strand.
TTCCGGCCAGGCGGTGGCCTTGCTGAAGGAATTTATTGAGCAGTATCTGACCAAACGCCGGTATGCCCTGGAGGGGCTGACCACCACCGAGCTTTGTGACAAGCTGTTTGAAGACATGGCCGGCTACTCCTTCCTCAAAAAATGGATTTATAAGCCCGATGTGGAAGAGGTAAACATCAACGCTTACAACGACATCGAGGTCATTTTCAGCGGCGGCCGCAGTATGAAGATCCCGGACAAATTCACTTCACCCCAGCAGGCTATCGATGTGACTCGCCGTATGCTTTCTGCCTGCGGGATGGTCATCGACGATACCATGCCCTCCATCATCGGATTCCTTGATAAAAACATCCGCATCTCAGTGGATAAAACACCTATTGTGGACCCGGAAGTAGGCATCGATGCCAGCATCCGTATCGTAAATCAACAGACCGTCAGTCGGGAAAAGCTGCTGAATTCCGGCAGCGCCACCGATGAGATGCTGGATTTTCTGACCGCCTGTATTCGGTATGGCGTGTCGATATGTATCGCAGGGTCCACCGGGTCTGGGAAAACCACCATCATGGCGTGGTTGTTGTCCAAAGTGCCAAACAATCGCAGGCTTATTACGGTTGAAGAGGGCAGCCGGGAGTTTAACCTGGTCAAACGGAACAAGGACGGCGAGATCATCAACAGCGTTGTCCATCTGCTGACCCGTCCCCATGAAAACCCAAGTATGGACATCGACCAGAGTTTTCTTCTGGAACGTATCCTGCGCAAGCATCCGGATGTCATCGGTGTGGGCGAAATGCGTTCCGCCAAGGAGGCGTTGGCTGCCGCAGAAGCAAGCAGAACCGGACATACGGTGGTTACCACCATTCACAGTAACAGTGCCTCGGCTACTTATCGCCGTATGATGACTCTGGCGAAAATACGCAACGCCATCGATGATGAAACTCTGATGCAAATCATGGTAGAAGCCTATCCAGTCATCGTATTTACCAGACAGATGGAGGATTGCTCCAGAAAAATCACTGAGATCATCGAAGGGGAGGATTTCGTAGGTGGCCAGCTGAAGTATCGCACCCTCTATCGCTACAACGTGGAGGATAATCGAATTAAGACCACTGTACATACCCGTTCGATACCCTCCTATCGTTTAGAAGAGGCAGCCTCGTTTGGTATCACAGAACTGCAGGACTCTTTTGAAGAGCGGGAGGTCGTAGAGGTAGTCGGGAGACACCAGAAAGTGCTGAATATCTCCGACACGCTAAAAAAGCGATTATTGGATAACGGCATCTCCGCAAAGGAACTGGCTGCGTTCATAAAGGAAGGTGATTGATATGCAATGGGTCTATCTGATTTGCTTTGCATTGATTTCCTTGGGGCTTTTTGCCCTGTTTGGTATCCGTTTAAACGATGTCCTTGCGGCGTTGTCGAGACGCAAATCCGTTACGCTGAGCGATGAACTGAAAGTCCTGACCGGTGCGCCGGCCAAAGGATTTTTTAACCGGGAATCTTATGAGGTCAAGCAGCTCCTAAAGTCGACAGGCCGTGAAAGCAAGTTTGATCTGATCAAAAAATCCTCGCTGATTCTGTTTGCAGCAGGCGCCGTGCTGGCCCTCCTTCTGGACAATGTCTACATGGTTCCGGTTATGGGAATTGGCTTCGCATTGATGCCTGTTTGGTATATCCGCTCCACTGCAAATGTCTATAAAAAGCACCTTAATGAGGAGTTGGAGACGGCAATCTCCATCATCACGACCTCATACCTCAGGACGGATGATCTGGTGCGCGCGGTCAAGGAGAACCTGCCCTTCATCAACCCGCCAGTTAAATCTGGGTTTGAAAGCTTTGTGTACGAAGCAGAAATGATTAACGCAAGCCTGATTTCGGCAATCAATTCTCTGAAAATGAAGGTGCCCAACCAGGTTTTCCACGAATGGTGTAACACACTTATCCAGTGCCAGTCCGACCGCACCATGAAAAATACGCTGCCTGTAACCATTCAGAAATTTTCCGACATTCGGGTGGTGCAGTCAGAGCTGGAGGCCATGATGGATGGCCCGCGCCGGGAAGCCATTACCATGATGTTCCTGGTGGTGGCCAATATACCGCTATTGTATTTTTTGAACAAAGATTGGTTTCACGCGCTCATGTTCTCCACGCCGGGTAAGATTGCCCTGGCACTTTGTGCTGGCATTATCCTCTTCGCCATCACAAGGATCATGAAGCTTTCGAAGCCAATTGAGTATAGGGGGTGACGAAAAAATGATCATGCTTGTTATTCTGGCCTGCACCTTCTTTGGCGTGGCGGCTTATAACCTGAGCTGCGCCTTTGTGGACGTTCCCACCGGAAAGACCTCCAAGGCGATGCTTATGACCCGCAAGCAACACGGGGTGAAAAACGAGAAGTTGCTGGAGGTCTATATCACCCGCATTGCGTCTTACTTCGAGCCGTTTATAAAGCTGGACCGCCTCAAAAGGGCCAAGCTGCAATCGGTCCTAAATATTGCCAGTGTGAATCTGAGCCCTGAGGTTTATGTTCTCAAAGCCTATGTGACCGCTGTACTGACCGCCCTTTGTTCCGTACCACTGTTTTTCATCCAGCCCCTCTTTGCCATGGTTGTAATCGGGCTGGCGGTGACGCTGTGGTTCTCCACTTATTACGCGGCTTTTGATTATGTGAAAAAACGCAAAAAGATACTGGAGGCGGAGATTCCACGGCTTGCGCTGACCATTGCGCAGAACCTGGAGAATGACCGCGACGTACTTAAAATTCTGACATCATACCGCCGCATCGCTGGAAAGGAACTGGGCTATGAGCTGGATCAGACCATCGCCGACATGCGAACCGGAAATTACGAAAATGCGCTGCTCCATCTGGAGGCCAGAGTGGGCAGCACACTGCTTTCTGATGTGGTAAGAGGATTGATCGGCACCCTGCGCGGTGACGACCAGCATATGTACTTCAAAATGGTTTGCTTCGACATGCGGCAAATCCAACAATCCAACCTGAAAAAAGAAGCCGCCAAACGCCCGAAGCAGATCCAGAAGTACTCCATGATGATGCTTTTTTGCATCATCATCATTTACGCCGTGGTTTTGAGTACCGAGGTCATCGGCTCCATGGGCGCTTTCTTTGGATAACGCCGGACCGGCGTTTTTACATAAGCTTTTGAAAAAGGATGGTGACTACCTTGTATCCGACCGGATTTTCTTAGTTCAGCCCCGATCTGGAACGTCGTGAAATGGCTCTTGCCGGTATCGCCAGGCGGGGCCATTCTTTTTGTCTAACCCCAACGATAAGGAGAGCCCTATGAAAAAGCCGGAACATAGGCGCAGGCAGGGGCGGCGCAGATTTCGCCGCCTTCCCTTCGTGACCTTTGAATACCAACAGAGTAAGCTGGCCGCATATCCGGAATGTCCTCTGAGCAATAAAAATAAGTTTCTGCGACCGATCCATCGAGCGTAACCACTTTTATCACTATCCGCTTCAAGCAGGCATTTAAAATATCAAATTATTTTTAGGAGGATAATTTCATGGAACAGACGATCAAAAACCTTTCCAGTAAGGCCAAACTGGCGCTTTGCAATCAGCGCGGAGATTTTTACATCTCAGACGGAGTCAAGGTTATTATTGCCGTTGTTTTGGGTGCGCTGCTTCTGGGTGCTATGACGATGCTCTTTAACGACACCATTATTCCCAAGATCACCAAGGCAATTACGGATTTGTTTGGCAATTAAACCTTTGGGGCGGCTGATACGAAAAAGTCAGTCGCCCCTCTGTTTCTGTTTTTAGGTTTTTAAATGTGCGGTAATGGAGGTGAGATCCTTGTGTCAAAGCAAATGTAAATGGTATCCCTTTCTGCAGGCGGTTCGAGGCAATTGGAGAAACGCTTTGTTCATCAATTGCTCCAACTGTCCTTATCGGCAGCAGCCCTGTCCTGGCTTTTTCCTGGCCGCCGATGCGGAGGGAAAGCCTCTCATCGTGCCTGTAGGTGCACTTCAGGAAATAACCGGGCAGAAGATTGAACCGGAGGAGTGTCACGGTTCCTTAAGCCGGCAGGTTTTTGAGGATGCCTTTTCCCTATACCTGGAATGGTATACGGCAAGCACAGAAAAATGTCCGCTTTGGCAACTCTGCAATGAAAGCATGCAGTGCTGTATCGCTGCAAACGATCGTGACGATTGCTGCTAATACGCAAACGAACTGTAATCGGCTTGTATTGGAGGTGATAATTTTGAAACGAATTCAAATAAAATGTCCTTATTGCGGAGCTCAGGCGGTGCTTCGCCCGGCCAGTGTGGTATATGGCAAGGAGACAAAGTCAAAGGAATCTTATTTATATGTCTGCTCCAGGTGGCCTCAATGTGACGCTTATGTCGGCGCTCACAGGAAGGACCTCAGTCCGATGGGAACGCTGGCAAATGGTGATCTTCGCCATAAAAGAATTTTGGCGCACAAAGCGCTTGAATCTCTGTGGAAAAGCAGCCGAATGGAAAAGCGGCAGGCGTATGTCTGGCTGCAAGCAAAGCTGGGGCTGAACAGCCAACAGACCCATATTGCAAAATTTTCAGAGTTTATGTGCGATCAGGTGATTGCCGTATGTTCAGAGGCAGCGCGGTCACAGCGGCCGGCCGCCTGAACGAATCCAATCAGAAGGGTTGAATCATGAGTTCACACTTTGCTTATTACAAAACGAGGTATCCACCATGAAAAAAGACGTTCCGCTTACTCCCTCCCAGCGGATTCTGGTTGAAGACCATCTATCCGTTGTTGGCTGGGTTATCTTCCATTATATTAAGGTAAACGAAACCATCTATGGCTTTTCATACGATGATCTGTATCAGGAGGGCTGTATCTGGCTTTGCCGGGCTGCAGTCTCTTATGACGCATCCGTCGCCAAGTTTAAGACTTACGCCAAAACTGTTATCCGAAACGGTCTGATCTCCTATTGTCGTACTATGTGCAAAAAGCAAAAGCGGATGCTCTTTCTTACCTGCGAACAGGGCTGGCTTCTGTTGGATGGACAAAAGCTGGCTACCCAAGAAAATGATTTCGATGCAACGTTCTCCTATCTTGAGGTCATTTCCCTATTGGAGCCTTTGAAAAGAGTATACAAGGGTGTTGCCCGATTGGGCATCGAAGCACTGCAATTGAAAGTCCAAGGTTTGAGCGTTTCAGAGATTGCCTGTCATTATGGTGTAAAGCCTTCCCATGTCGGCGCATGGATTTCGCGCGCCGCCCAGAAGTTGCGCGACAATCCGTCCTTTCTCACGGCACTGGATCGGGAATTTTGGAAAAGAAGTCAGTAACGACCATAAAGGATAGAAAAGGAGGTTTTTCCATGGACACAATGCTTTATACTGCCGTCGGTCGTTTTGAGAAACGTTCCGATGGCCATAAACTTTCCCACCCGGTTATTATCATCCATAAAAAAGAATATTCCGTGGACATTCAGGAGATGGTCATATGGGCTTCGCTAAACTGGCGGATTCTGAAACGAGAGGAAATTGAACGGTTTTATGAAAAATCCCTTTTAAAAACCGGATTTTCTGAAAATCGCTCCTGCCCGGAGTGTATAGATCGTCTGTTGGTTCGTGGCTTGATTGTCTCCGGTTCGGGCAATACTGGATTTGAAGCCCTGTATGATCTCCTGAACAATCTTTACATTGTCCCCGCCACCGGACGCTTTGGGCTTCGACTGTTATCTTTTCTGAAGCTGACGTTTTGGGATGGGATTTCGTTTTCCTCCACAAGGCAGCTACTGCAAAAGGACAGCAGAAACGCCGAAGAGGAACGGATCATGCGCCTTTCAAAACAGGCAATGCTCTCTACCGCAGAGCTCATTAAGTGTGTAGAGCAAGGCGTACAGGACCTGTCCACTGAAAAAAAGATACTCGCCGCGCTTTATGATGACGATGACACCACCAGCGACAATATTGGGAGCCTGATGCAGGTCAGCCGCAGCAAAGAACCGGTAACGCTGGCGGTTGCCAATCTGTATCTTCGCAAGCAGATTATCTTTTTTGAAAGGATTTGACTCTATGAAAAACTTTCCTCCGGTCTTGGTTCACAAGTGGCTATACACTTTAGCTGTGGGAATGGGCTGCCTTGGCGTTGGTGTTGCTTATTATCTTGTTACCGACGACGGTGTTTTGCTAATGCTAAGCAGTCTGGTCTTTGGACTTAGTTTGGTGCGAAGCATTCTCCTTTACCGGACGATTTTCCGTCAGGACTATGAAACGGTGGTGGGAACCTGTGTTGCCATTACTACACTGCCCTTGCGGAAATGCCGCCGAATCAAAGTCATGGATGACCAAGGGATCGTGAATACTTTATTGCTGGCAAAGCAAGCCAAAATCAAAATCGGGTATCAGTATCGCTTTTTCTTCAAAAAAAATGTTCCATCCTATCTGGGAAGCGAATATTTTGACACGGTTCTGTCCACAGATTCCTTCCTTGGATATGAGGAAATAGGGAGATATCCGGAAAAGGATTCTGACGACTTTTCTGTGGCAAAAGAAAAAGCTGAGAAATAAGTTTTATGTTTTGCAGAATAAAAGGCCACCATCCCCTGTTTACGTAGCAGAGGACACAGGAAGGAGGAATTTTATGTATAAGCCGCATACCGTCGAACAATACAAAATTGTCCAATACCTCAAGGAAGATCAGCACTTTGTCATGGATCATTTTATACTTTCCCCCTTATCCCGCTCGTCGCTGCTGTTGGAAGACCGCACAAGGGCACAGCTTGCCTTCTCATATTTTCAGGGCAGCGTAACGGAAATCCCCGTACCGGTGCCGCCTGATCCAAACGAGGTGCTGGCCTTCATCCGGAAATTCCGGGCCGACCCTGCCCGACCCCGTCTTCGGAACCTGGAAGAGATCACCCAATGGTGGCACAAAACGCCCAATCCGCTGCGCTATCAGCAAGCCCTGAGTTTGCCGGACGACCTGTATCGTCATTTTCTGACACACCCGCTTTATTCCGAAGAAACGGTGCGCCAAATCATAGCAAAGAAATATGTGACAGAAGAAGAATACCTCGGCATCCGCCTCTGGTACCGCAATGAAAATTCACCGCATTGCTGGCTCGGCCCTCTGGGTGTTGACGGAACAGGCAATCTCTACGGCCTGACCTTTCGGTACAAGCTGCCCAACGCGGAAGAATTTGTTTTTTATGTGACGGACGACTATTTCCGTTTTATGAATAGAGGGAAATCGTTGCATTGTTCAAGGACCTGATACTATATATTGTTATTTAACGGCTTGACAATCGCAATATATAGTTGTATACTATATTTGTAATTGATTCTTGTGCGTTTCCCTTTTGGGATTGCAAACCTTATGGTTTGTATGGCGACAGAAGTTCGCATTGCACACGCTGTTAAGTTTGTATGAGTGCCAGTAGTATAACCGCGCCCTTTGGCGTCCGGTTGATTGCTGGTACTTTTTTATATAGATATCAAGGCCGATCTGGCAGAAAGGAGCGTTATGTCTCAGCTATTTGTAATCGGTCGTGTGACGGCGGACCTGGAGCTTCAGGAAAGCACAAACAAGACCGCCTATGTCCGGTTTGATCTGGCCGAAAATATCGGCTATGGTGAAACAAGGCACCCGCAATATTATCAGGTGTGGGCATGGGCCGGGGATGCCATGCATCTCCTCAGGCAAAGAGTGAAAAAAGGCAGCCTGATTTGGGCTTCCGGCTCTCTAATACTGGAAACCTACGTCAAAAAGGACGGTACCACCAAGGACAAGCGCCTGAAACTCACTTTGGACAACTGGGGTTATGTGCCGGTTGGCAAACCCGTTTCAACGGCACAAAATTTCGAAGATGACCCCGTGGCTTCACCCTCTCCCACCGATAGCCTACCGCACGTTGGCAAAATTGACGGGGACAGGGAAGCCCTGCCGGATTGATTCTGCGATCCGGCTCTCCCGAAGAGGAACTGTATCATGTTTTTCAGAAAGAACACTGAAGACATGGTGCAGTTCCTCTTTTTTTGTTTTCAGGCAAAACTTCAAAGAAAGGACGGTAAAACAAATGAAGCAATACAAAGCCCTTTGGGGCAGTATTTCCATTCTTCTGGGCGCGGTCATTGCGATTCTGGCTTTGGTTCGCGGTTTGTGGCAGGTCTGGCTTCTTCTTGGGGTCATTTCCTTATGGGGACTCTGGGTAGTGGGTATTTTGCTCCTGCCCTATCTGAAGAAGGCAAAACGCTACAAGCTCCGCCGAAAGCAAAAGCAGAAGAGACTGGAACAAGGAATTATAGGAAACACTTATCAGATCCCTGAGATCAACGATCCGATAAACCTGATTCTTCTGCGACATGTCAATCACCGCATTTCCGCTTATCTGCGGGCGGCTTATCCTGACGCAAAATGGGAATGGTGTGAAAAAGATCCTGAAAAGCTGGCAACGCATGGCGGTACCGGTAGAATCCGTGTCTTTGGGATTCCAGACTTCAACTACGCGGAAGTCAAGCTCGACCAGCAGGCGCATATCAGTTGCACCATGGTGAAAATCGTACCGCTTTCAGAACTACAGAGCGGTACGGTGGACGGGGCTGAACTGCCTCCCAACCAGCAACCGGTTGATCCGCAGATCTGGTATGAAGTCCAGGGACGCCAGGTTCTGGAGGACCTGATCGCAGACCTGCACTCCCGGGGACACAGCAGCCTGACGCTGAAAGAGGACGGCGAAATCTGCGTCCGGGAGGACGATCAGGAAGTCTCGCAGGAATCTTTCAAAAGTTTTCCGGCCAAAGTCTATTGGCCCCGGCTGGTACAGGTTTTTGAAAAAGAAGGGCTGGCAGCTTCCGTCACTGCATCCGGAATCGAGGTGTCATGGTAAGGAAGTGTCAAATGTACGAAAGAAAGGAGTAGAAAACCCGAATGAAAAGTGGCCTGAACATTGAACAGATGGCAGCAGAGATTATGCGCCAGAGCAAAGCGAAGGAAGATTACATTGTGAATACCAAAAATCTTTCCTTCGAGCCCTGCGGCGACCAGCTTCTGATGCGGGTCGTCGGCGATGATGGCATTGACCGAATTGAACCGCTGGATATCAAGCAGACTGCCCATCGGCAGATAGGAACGCATTTGAGCATTCCAGCCAAATATTATGACAGGATGCTGGAATCCTACCCGGAGTTGTTGTCCCAGAATGTCAACGCCTGGTTCCAACGCGAACCCTCCACTCGGATGCTTCGAACACTGGACGGATCCGCCCGGGCATTTCTCAGCAATCGCTATCGCCGGCTTGACAATCTGGAAATAGCGGAGGCGATCCTGCCCATCATCGGAGAAATGCAGGACGCTCGGTTTGAGTCCTGCCAGATTACAGAGAGCAGGATGTACATTAAAGTGGTCAACACACGGCTGGAAGCGGAGGTCACCCCAGGCGACATTGTGCAAGCCGGGATGATTATCAGTAACAGCGAGACTGGTCTCGGCGCGGTCTGCATACAGCCTCTGGTGTTTCGTCTGATCTGCAGCAATGGAATGGTAATAAACGACGCTCAGACCCGCCGCAACCATGTGGGAAGGGTCAACTCCAACGATGAAAATTTCCTGCTCTACTCGGATAAGACGCTGGAGGCCGACGACCGGGCTTTTTTCCTGAAAATTCAGGATACGGTAAAGGCCGTTGTTGAGGAAGCAAAGTTTGCTACCGTTGTGAATCAGATGCGGGAAGCGACAGGTGCGCGGCTCAATACTGCGGATGTGCCCGGTGTGGTAAAGCTTGCAAGCCGTGAATTCGGCATCTCCGATCATGAGAGCGAAGGCGTGTTGCAGTACCTCATCGAAGGGAATGACCTAACCCTTTATGGCCTTTCCAATGCGGTAACACGACACAGCCAAGATATCGATGATTATGACCGAGCAACCGATCTGGAAGGAATCGGGTACAACATTCTGACCATGCCCCATCAGCAGTGGAACAGAATCAATCAAGTGGCCGCCTGATAGATCGGCCATTTTACTAAATTATTAGGAGGAATTGCTATGAGTAACCAGAATGAAAACGCCATGATGGAGACGGACCGTTTCGTCCTTCCCGCGATGATCAAGGGGGAATTCTCGAACGAGGAGTTGGCCGAGGATATGGATGGTCTCCAGCTCAGCTTTCAGCGTGTAAAAATTCCGGCCGGCGGTGCCCTGCAGTTTGAAATTCCGGGAGACGATCCGGAGAATCCGGACTACACGAAGGCCCTGGAAGGAGTTATCCTCTACAATCATGCCTCCTGCGCTTATTGGCCGGAAGGCAGCGAATTTGATGAGAATACCGCCCCTCTGTGCTCTTCCGTAGATGGCAAGCTGGGAATTGGTGAGCCTGGCGGCACCTGCGTATCCTGTTCCCTCAATCGCTTTGGCACTGCTCCGGACGGTAAGGGTGGAAAAGCCTGCAAGAACATGCGGATATTGTATTTTCTCCGTGACGGTGAGTATATGCCGCTGCAGGTAACGCTCCCGCCCACTAGTATCAAGCCGTTTCGTGAATTTTTCAATGCTGCTTTTGTGTCGCGCCACCGCGGGACCTGCGGGAGTGTGATTCAGATCGGTCTCAAACGGGCAAACAACGGCAGCAACGATTACAGCGTCGCCACTTTCCGCAAGCTTTACGATTTCACCGGTGAGCAACTGGCGCAAATCAAAGCTTATGCGGACAGCTTCAGGGAACAGGTCAAGCTGGCTTTGCAGCAGCGTGCTGCCGCCACCGAAGACCAGTTTGACGATGGTTGTGACTACAGCGGCTATGACCAGCCAGCCCAGGAAACGGACGATCATTTCAGCATTGCACAGCAGATTGACGGCGACCGGGAAGATCTTCCGGCCTAACTGTTTTTGATACGGCCCTTTCGCCGTATACCATGTTCATCAGGACACTCCGGTTCAGGCCGGGGTGTCCTATTTTTTTAGGAGGAATCAAAATGTTAAAAGAAGTGCCATTAACTTCGGAACAAAGGAAGTTTGCAACGAAACATCACAACCTGATCTATTCTTTTCTCAATGAAAACCATCTTCCAGAAGATGAGTATTACGACGTGGTCGTTTTTGGGTATCTACGGGCTGTAAGAAGATATTTTGCCGAGGACAATCTTAAGTCATTTTCCTTTACAACCATTGCTTGGAGTTGCATGAGATGTGATCTGATGAACTACTACAAAACGCAGAACTGCCAAAAGCGCAATGCGGAGATCGTGAGCATTCATGTCAGCCTGTACGATGGCGATCTGCCGCTGGAACAGACAATCTCTGCCCCGGATACGCTGATGCAGCAATTTGAAACCGAACTGCTTCTGCACGACCTTGCCAAACGTGTTTCCCTTCAACAGATGGATGTGCGAATGAAGTCCAATGGCTACGGCGTGCGGGACATTGCGCGCAGCCAAAAGACTACCATCAAGCAGGTGCGTGAGCTGCTGGAAAATGCTCATAGTGCCTTACTGGAGCTATGCTGTGAATAAACTGGAGATGGTGTTAAAGATACTGTCTATTTAGGCACGAAGACGCACAATTTGAAATGAAAAGCAAGATAGAGATCCTTGACATTGAGGTGGATGCCTTAAAACAACAATTGAATTGGAGGCTGTAACGAATGAAGGAAGAAAAAAAGAATGTCCATCTGACCGGAACGCTGTTGTATCCGATCACAGTAGGCAGAGGGGCCGTCGTGTTCTCGGGTGGTCAGGTGATCCATACGTCCAGGGTAGTAGCTGTCCATGAACAAACGATAAAGCAAATCAGCTTTGAGACGCTGCATACCCACTACACTCTGACGCTGGGCCCTTTTCCGTTGGCGGGTATGAATCCGCTCGCTTTGGAAACGGCCGCGTAGAGACCTTAAAGTGAGTCGGTAAAACAGGTGCCGAAAGGACCTGGAGCTCTACGAGTTGGAAGGCCATGGCAGGAGATATGCTTGTCATGGCCTTTTATCGCAAAACTTAAAAGGGAGTGAATGTCATGATAATTTTTAGTACGGGTGATAGGGTTCGCCTCACGGAAAAAGTGCTTCACCCCGGGTTTCGCAATGTGTGTGGGACTGTGATAAAGACCGTAAAATCCCGTGGCGTTGTGGTAATCTGCTGTGATAACGGAAAGCGTTATGAAGCTTTGCTGAAAAATGTAGAAAGAAAGCCTGACTCGGAATCGGAAGCAAAAGAGGGATTAAGATGAATTTTGAAGGATATCAGGTCCGACCCGTCCGCACAAAGGACTGGGTTACGTTCCACTGCCAAAGATGCGGCGCGTGCTGCCGCCACTTGGAACAAAAGGTCATGCTGGAAAGCCTGGATGCTTTCCGGCTGGCAAAATTTTTGAAAAAGCGCGGGGATGATGTCACTGGCATGGACGACGTGCTCGACCGATATGCAACGCCTGTTCCGCTGGCGGAGGGATATCCGATCTTCGTGCTGCAGGTCGCCGGTTCGGAAGACGCCTGCATTTTTCTAAAGGATGGCGGGTGTAGCGTGTATGAAGCCCGGCCGCGCGTGTGCAGGCTTTATCCGTTTACTGTGAGCCCCGGAACAAAAGGCAGGGATTTTGAATATCTGCTCTGCACCGAGGCGCCGCACCATTTTGCCGATGGCCGGGTCCTGGTCAACGACTGGATGTATCAGAACTTTAAGCGGGAAGATAAAGAATTTGTAAAGCGGGAGTACGATTTTGCCCGGGATATCGGACGTTGCCTGCGTCAGCTCAGCAGCAGCCGGCTGAGTCAGGCTCTATTCCCGATTTTGTACTACCTCTATTCAAATTACGATTTAGAAAAATCATTTCTGCCCCAGTACGACCGCAACCTTGACAGTTTGATAAAGGAGCTGCGGGAGTTGATAAACGGGCGGTGATTTTGGTGGAAAGGAGCTGCCATGTATGCTTTGGAACGGTTGGTTTTTCAGGGCACGGAATGCTGCCCGCAGTACCGCTGGAAACAGCTTGCTATATGCGCCAATGAGAAGCTGTTGAACAAAATCAAAGATAAGCAGCGGCATCCGGAAGAGTGGCGTATCAGTCCTCTTGCCGATGCCGTAGAAGAAAGGCGGGATAAAAGTGCCTAAACCCAGAGAGATTTATACCGTAGTTACAACCAGCGCCGATGCCGATCAGGGATGTTTTCAGGACCCTACTCCTGCCGGAAGCTATTTTTCATTTCAAGGGGCCCAAGCGGAACTGGCCCGACTGATTGATGAGGAAAAAGAAACGCTGGATACGGCGCGATACGATACGGAAGAATGGAATGATACCGTCTGGTACGCTTATCAGGAAGGATATGCTGCGGCATGCTTTGTCCGCATCGAAGTCATAACCTCCCTGCTCATGGATGAGGAGGGTACCGATGGCTGAAATTAGAATCAGAGAACCGAACTGTTCTTCCTGCGAGGCCAATTATCGCCACTCCGGCCTTCCGCAAAAAAAATACGGCGTTATGCTCCATGAATTTGAACGGTACTGCATCGGCAGCAAACGGGCTCGAATGTTCAAAAAAAGGGATCCTGTGATAAAGGCCCCCGACTGGTGTCCAAAACGGATCTTTCCGCATAAGGTCCGTGTTTTTGATTTCAAAAGTGGCGATGACTGGTTCATGTTTGAAGATCTTTGCCTAACGCTGAAAAAGGAACTGCCCCCTGAAGCGCATCGATACGAAGTTATCGCCCAAACAACAACTGAGTTGTCCGCAAAGGAGTTTTGGGCACAGTGTGGCCTTGACGCAGGGCCAAAGCTTTTAGGGGTTAATGTACCAAGGCACGGGATCGTTGAAATTGACGATGGCCTGCTTCCAAATTATTTTTTCCTTTGCGAGAGCGGCTATCGGTACGAACCCTATTTCACCCCGCCCGCATCAACATCTAAATGAACAAGGCGGACACATCATCTGCCTGCAAATCTGATTGATTTGAAGGGATACGCCTATGAACAACATCAGTATGAAAATCGTGAATCAGATCGCAAGTCTGGAGAAGAAAATCACAAGATTAAGCGGAGACTACAAAACTAACACATGGAAACGGCAGCAGGAACAGCTCTACCGGGACCGCATCGTCGAAAGGTATAGTGCTCAGAAGCAGATGTTGGAATATCTCGGAGAAGAGGCCGCCTGCCGTGAATTAACTCAGTTGGAGAAGGCTCTGATCACCGGTGCATTTTATGAGAATATGCGCTCGTACTCTGCATCTGCCGTATATGCCAAAGAACATCCCCACAGCCACTCCCGGCTCCAATTTCCGTCAAAGGACAGTACGGCGGCGGTACGTCTGCTGAAAGCCGGCATCAAGGATACAGAGGCCATGGTTCAGGCCATCGATTATTATGATGGCCTGATGTGCAAAGCAATAATTCCGCCCGACTTGAACGCCAAACGTATCCGGGAGCTGTCCTTTCAAGCCCGACTTCATCAAAAGGCGATATCCAGTTTACACCGGTCCCATTGGCATCACAACTTTTGCAGTTGGCGTCGGTGAATGAAACCAGTCATGTGCTGGAGCCTGAAGCTGCCATCGGCAGCATTGCGGATGAAGCTAAGAAAATTACGCCCCATGTGGACTGCGTTGAAATTGTCCCTGACTTCCGGGAAGTGCTGGGATTAAAAGGGTATCGGATCATAGGGCCCGATCTTTTTGAGTTGGAACCACAGCCCGTATATGATGCGGTACTGATGAATCCACCATTCAGCGAGGAATGCCATCATATCCAGCATGCGTTCCAGTTTCTGAATCCCGGTGGGACACTGGCCGCCGTATGCAGTGTGCGGGTCAGGCAGTCTGATAAAAAGGAGTATGTTGAATTCCGTGACTGGCTCCAACAGTACCGGCATCATTTCATTGCTCCGGCAAAAGGTGATTTTGAGATGACCGATATGCAGGTATTACTGCTGCAGATCCATAGAGCGGCATAAGCTCCGAAAAGGCTAAGATTGCTGCCAAACGCAGCCAACTGCGGGTTCTATACACACTATCCAAGACTACCCGAAAGAATATAATTTCAGGGGCTGCGGAGTGATGATTTTTCCTCTACAGCTCTATTTTATAAAAGAAGGAGGCAAAGAGAATGAATTTTTATGAGACCAGAGCCGGTCACACTTTTTATGAGTACCAACTTCCACAGCTGATCTCGACCTTGAAAGAGCTGACCACCGCCATAACGCAGGCTAAGGCAAAGTTTTCGGTCCGCCTTCCTGCCGATGTTCCGCCAGATTTCCTCAAAAAGCTGTATTACGGCAATTTTGAGCCGGACATGCAACA
Organism: Caproiciproducens puteiluti; assembly: GCF_052442865.1. NCBI lineage: Bacteria > Bacillati > Bacillota > Clostridia > Eubacteriales > Acutalibacteraceae > Caproiciproducens > Caproiciproducens puteiluti. The sequence goes on from NZ_CP194790.1 coordinate 289,414, forward strand.
GGATGCCGCTCAGCTGCGGGAATACAATAATCCGGTGATGGAGAGCCAGAAACGCCTCAAAAAGCTGCTCGCTCCGGAAGCTTGGGAACAGGTGGAGGAATACCGACGCTCAATAGATATTCGAACCAGTTTTGAGCTTGAGCAGGCTTTTGAAACAGGTTTTCGCACCGCTGCCAAGATGATTGCCGCGGGGCTTTCTGCGCCGCCCTGCAATGAAAAGGGGTAGGATCAGTATGAATAGAAAAAGCATACAGAACGCTGAAAAACAAGCCCTTCCGTATCAAAAACATCTGCACAGCGACAGGCATAAAGGGCGGTCGAAAGTCTATTCTACCTGCCCAAACAAAATTCGCTCGTTTAAAGGCTTTCGGGTGGCTCACATCGGAGTCTGCGAAAAATGCCGCTGCTTTCGGCGCGGTTAGCAGAGTATCCTGAATTTGCATGGAGGTGTTACTGGATGGGTCGAAAATATCTAAGGCCGGACGCAGAAGGCTATCTGCTGGAAGCCGAAGCCTGCAAAAAGGTAATTCGGGAATTAGAACACTTGGCCGCAAAACTGGAGCGCAAGGTCGCACGGGAAAAGGCCAAACGGCAGACGGAGTTCGAGCAGGTCATGGCGTATCGAAGTGAAATTGAAATACAGGATGATTACGGCTACGGCTTTCTGACGGAACGCCAGTATGACCATTACCTTGAACTTTTTCGTGCAGGGAGTGAGGCCCTGGAAAATCATCCTCCCACTGTAGTCGAAATTGCAGAAAAAATTGTCCGGCGTGTGATCAGAGATATCTTTGAGGATCAACAAGAGTGGCAGTTTTCCGCACTTTCTCCGGAACAGCAGGAAGCGGAACGGAAACGTGCGGAGCAGGCTCAACTTGAATGGAAGCAAAAAATAGCAGAAATCAAAAAGCGTCGTGGCATCCTTGATAATGATGAAAACACATCTGCAGAAAGTTAAGACTATATTCATAGAAAGGAGCTTTATATGAAATTGTACGATTTAAAGAAATACGGCTCCGTTCATCCGCTGCAACTGGAAGTCTGTACATAGTGAAGAAAAAGAGATGTACAACTCCAGATGTTTTGATATCCCATTCCAAATTAATCAGGTAGACCGTCGCAGGACTTTCAGAATATCTTGTGTTACAACTCAATAGAATATATGAGGAAACGCCTAACCCGGTTTGCTTTACTTCAAGCAAACCGGGCGCTTCTTTGGCATTCCGAGGCTCCGAAAATCATGGCTCCTTTCCTCTTACTTTAGATCCTAATTACTTCAATACAATGCATAAAAACCATGCATAGCTCTTGATACAAATCCTCATCAAAAACACCGTCCACGGTAGATTCTTTGAGAAGCAGGGGCTTGTACATCTCTATCAGGTTTTTTCTGGCAAAGTCTTCATTATCCTTTGCCAGAAGCAGCAACTCTTTAAAATTCATTCCTTTTTACCTCCTAATTCGTCGCGTAGTTTTCGAATCAGTCTGTAGTAAATAGAAGTTACAGTTTTATAGCCGATTCCGGTTTCGTTAGCAATCTCCTCAAAGGAACGCTCATCTGATATCTTCATGATCAAGATTCGGAAGTCCCGCTTCTTGAGTTGTTCAAGCGCCTGATGAAGTTCTTTGTTTTCAAGTTGCTCCAAGAGTGGCGATTGAGATATTATATCCTGCTCGGGTTGAAGTTCTTCTCGAATTTCCTGGTTATCCAAAGGCATTTCATTACTCAATCGCCTGAATTTAGCCCGTAAATACTGTATTTTTTTTCTATGTACTGCTGTTACGAGATAGGCTGTAAATTGATTTTGCAAGACATTGGATTCCCCAATGCCATTATTATATCGTTTCATGTTTTTCCTCCAAATTCTGAATTTTTTTAAGGAATTCAAAATTTGGAGGGGGGGGGGGATCGACAATGTGTCGGTTTCGACGATTTTTTACAGCAATGGGAAAGGCATAGCTCGATATGTGTCTTTAACGATCGGAGTAACAACTTTCTTGTCGGCAATAAAAAAACAGCACTTTGCCCAAGTAGGCAAAGTGCTGTTTTTTTATATTGAATTGGTTGAGAAGCTTCGTATGTACGAAGTGCCTCTTCCTTATTTCAACCTCCCCAAAAGCTGGAAACAGGTAATCATATGGGGGACTCCTTTTTCCTTTAGAGCATGGCAAAAGCCAAGTATCTGATACCCCAGAATTATCCGTCAAAAGTCATATATATTGCAAAAGCCTGCCCACATAAAAAGGGCAGGCTTTACGCGTAACTTCCGGCAGCCAGGCTATCGTCATGTTGTAAAACCAACATTTTAGATCTTGCGGCTTTGCGTCGCCGCCTTTCAGCGGTTTTGCCCTTGTGACTCTCTTTTCTTTTATAATTCTGCGTTTTAAAAAGATTGATTATCTGGCTTACCAAAACGACACCTCTCTTTCAAGCCTTTTTTTGGAGTACAAGGCCCTACAGTTGCGCTTACAGCACTTCCGCCAGAGGGTCCAGCAGGCTCTGGCAGAACATCTCCGACAGAACATTAAATACCAATACTGACATCTCGTTGGCCAACATAATTGTTTTTCACCTTTAACATATCGTAGCAGATATCCCTCACTAACAACTAAAGCCTTTGTTTTCTTACAGTTTTTAAGTTAATAATTTCATGGAAAGAAAGCATCTAATCTCTTACTATTTTCTGTTGATCTGATTTGCCTTAACTTTTTCATATATTTTGTTCAGTGTAGCAGTTGTTTCTTCGCTGTATGCTCCAGAAGACTTTCGGTGCGTAATTCTGTTCATAAGCATTATGCAAGTGTTGATGATATCGCAGTCTATTTCATTATCTGTTCTGTATATTTCATTGTGGATGATGCGGTCCAGCTCTCTGCAAAGCCATTCCCGAGGAATCTTGGGGTTCCGTGGGTCAATAAGACAGAGCTCCAAGATTGATTTTATTTCCTTATCCGTTAACAATAAAAACACCTCCCTCGCTGATTTTATATTTTTCATGATTACCAATACACCCTAAACAAAGTCAGAAGCCAGGAAGCAACAGTTCCTGGCTTCATAATATAAGTTTGAATCCGGTGTTACTGCCTTTAGACCGCTGCTTTGCGCCCTCACTTTTTATGGGTATTAAGGTAAGCAAATCCGATTTACAACAGTAATAATCTATTAAAATCAAAGGTATTGAGAAGATAAGAAATTGGCCGAGTCTACCGCTTTTCAAGGGGGCTTTGCATTTTTTTAATAATTTTAAGTATGAGAATTTATCTTAAGATAAAAAAGGAAGGTCCTGAACGAATCTATGATGATGTTAGCGGTATTCCAAGCTCCCCCAATACACCACTTTTTAGCTGATAATAAATATCTAACTGCTTTTTATCCTCAACAGGTATATCGTATCCTGCAAGCGAGTTCATTGATTCCGGATTTTTGGCCCAACTGAATACTTTGGTTTGTTTTTGGTTGGAAAGGCGATATGCACCCGCTGCTGTCTGTGTAATTGGATAATACTGACTGTTTTCAAAATCAGTCAGTTTTCGCTCTGGATCAAATTGTACCTTTTTGAGTAAAAGAACATATTCACTGTTTTTCTGTAGAGGCAGGTATGCTTTGCTAATGGTGTTCACATAACGTGTATATGTGTACGTATCAACAGCTTCCAGAATATAAAGCTGTTTTCCGTTGAATTCAGAATCACCTTTATAAACCTCTTCAACTGTAACCGGTGAATAAAACCCTTCCCCAGTAACAAAACGATTTCCACTGTATTTTGCCCTTATAATAATGTCAGAGTTCTCTATTAGCTTATCAGGCATTTGATTCACATCTGTTACAGAAAATTCTTGAAAAACCACATCAAATGTATTCCCTGTTTCAAACCCGTAATTGTAAATGCTTTCTCCTGCATTTTGATAAGAAACACGGACAACTCCCGCCAGAACCAGACAGACTAAAGCTAAGACGGCAGGGATGCAATACCAGCGTTTTTTCATTTAGGCGCCTCTCCTTCCTTCAGACGACCATCTGACATTTTATAAAAGCGGCTGCATAGAAGCGTCAGATCCTCCTTGTTATGACTCGCCAGAATGATTGTCGCGCCACGCTCATTTTCTTCGCGAACAATTTGCCGTACCAGATCGATCCCGTCGTCATCCAGCGCATTAGTCGGTTCATCTAAAAGGATAAGATCAGGTTTTTCCATAACTGCCTGTGCGATACCCAATCGTCGTTTCATACCCAGTGAGTATTTGTGGTAGGTACGCTTGTCATTGGGATTCAGTCCAACACGCTTAATATTTTCTCGGATATCGTCATCTGTGATTTTGTTTTGAATTGAAGCAAGTGTCTTTAAGTTTTCAAATCCGGTATAATAAGGCCAGAATCCTACGTTCTCGATTACTAACCCCATCTTCTGAGGAAAAGAGATATCCTTGCCGAGTTGCTTCCCTAATACGGTTACCGTTCCCTTAGTAGGATAAATCAAGCCAGCAATTGAACGAAGCAGCATTGATTTCCCTGACCCATTCTGTCCGTATAAGCCATAAACTCCACCCTGCTCCAATATTAAATTGATGTCTATTAAAACTTTCTGTTGCTTGAGCACTTTCGTCAGATCATGGATTTCAATAGCATTCATTCAATTCTCCTCCTTTATTAAGTCCATTAGGTCGGCTTTTTCGATTTTGAGATACAGATAGCCGTATAACAGGATCCAGTAAATCAGCAAAACCACAAAGCTTTTCCAAAGCGCGAATCCCGGAACAGGGGCATATGAAGCGAGTGTTTGCCTCACCGCCTGCGGAATCGCCGCATCCGGATGCCAATGCAGTATTTGCCCGACCGGAGGCAATAGGGCAAACAACCATCCATTCCATAAAGCTGTTTGATAAGTGAACATGCCCACAAATAGGGAACCAACAAAAATGCATGCTGTAATAATAAACGCCTGAGAACTGCCCGTATGCAGAGATAAAAGATTCTGCAGGAATGATAGGAGGAACGAGGAAAGCATTGTGCACAGGTATTGCTCCACATAAAACAGAGCACTGCCTTGCGCCTCTAGGCCAGCCGCTCCGGCAAAACAAAACGCAAGCAGAAATATTACTATCCAAAAGAAAGCGATCCACAACAGTAGGCCGAATGTTTGCTGCCTCAACCATGTGCGCTTTGTTCCAATGCGTGGGAAGATATACACATAGCTAACTTTCATATCTTCCAAAAATAAATTCCCGGTTGAAAAGAAAATAAGCAGATTCGAAACGGTGAAAAGTAAGACGGACATTATGTTCACTTGCTCCCAAGGGCCAATAACATCGAATGTCCAGAGAAAGAAGCCTTCCACACTAATGAGAGCCTTCCCGTATTGACTGGCCAGCAGCATTAGGAGAATAAAAAGAATAGTAGTGATTAACAGGCGCCATGGAGAACGAAAAAAATGTTTCAGCCTCACAATTTTCCCTCCCTGTTCTTCAAATAATCCCGACTCGAAAAACAAGAAGGAACTAATACCAAAAGTCCCACAGCAATTCCAGACATTATATAAAAAGTGGCCAATCCCATGGACGGGTCCCAGTCCATACCTGCCAAGAAGAAAACTGTATTCCAAGTTGGATGTATTCCCTGAACAATTTTTTCCGACCAAAGTGTTAAGTAACCGGCCAGAAATCCAAAAAGCGAATTTCGCATTGCAGTGGAAACTGTCATAAGAAATAATTCAAAAGTATAAACTGTAAGACACTGCAATAAAAACGATTGTAAAAAAAATACTTTGTTATCAAAATAAAAAAAGAATTCCCACTTCAAGGTATAGCATATCAAAGCAGAAATGTGAAAAGCAGTGACAAATATAATACTATCAAGTAACAAAACCATAGCACATTTTTTCCAAGAGTCTCGGAAACTGCCGAAACGCAATATGACTAATTCTTTCTGAAAAAATTGTAAACTTGAAAGTGAATACATCCCAAGTAAAGGGAAAAAGAGAAGCAAGACATATGTGCTGAATGTAAGAATGCGGTAGATTTCCATTCCCCGAAAACCATCCTTAGCCACAATATACGAAGTAAAGAAAAGAATACAAACTGGCCCCCATGTAAAAAAAGAATGAAGTTTTATTCTATAAAACTGCTTTAACATCCCAGTTCATCCTTTGCATAATGAATTTTCCATTCAATGCAGAAAATATCAATTAAAAGAATGCAAGAGGTTTCAACCAGCCACCAAATATAATCGCCACCAATACCAATCCACGCATAACTTGCAATATTATCCTGAAAAGCGCGCGCTAAGCAAATAGGCAGAACCAGCCACAGCAAAATAGGAAGAAGCAGAACTGCAATAAATCTATTTCTTTGAAAGTATAGAGAGAATGAATATGAACACAATGCAGTGATCCCTGCGGTTACGGACATGCAAAACGAAGTTAGAATGTTGAATAGGTAAGGATGACCGATTTGTAGGAATTTAATCAATCCCGAAATATGCAGCAATTGAGTTGCATAGTCATCTACTACTAACGTTGATCCCATGTTGCGCATAACAGAGTACGGCATCGCAATGATCAAAGCAACCTGTTGCAGTAAAAGAGGAGCAGCAACAACTAAAAAGCCGGAGAGAAATACGCTAAGACCATTTGCTCGATAGTAGGCTGCCCGTCCCTCACGTGGCAGTAAAATTTTATGGACATCTAAACGATAGTTGTCAAAATGAGCATAGGAATATGCCAACGCAGCCAATAATGGGAGCAGAAAGTAAACATAAATATAGGTGGATATGGCCGCAATTCCCATGCTTCCTTTTTGATCGGACCATCGGAACCAAGTAGCCTGATATCCCCAGTATGACCAAGCTGGACGAACATATATCCAATCCACATGATAGAAGGTCAACAGGCTCAAAAAAAAGGAGCCCAGTAGAACCAACATTGAAGTCAAAAGAGCAAAATAGAATTCCCTATGCAGGAACATATCCCGCATACTGCGCTTCCATTCTTTTAAGAACACATTATTTCTCCTTACGATTATTTTAAAGATGGTTCATAGTGTGTCCCATTACGCTACAAAAAGCAAATGTGATCACTATGAACCAAATGCCAGAACTACAGATTAAATTTGGTTTAAGCTCTTTTGGGCGAGATAATTTCAACAATCAGCTTCGGATTTATCAGTGAAAATCCACATACCCGTTTGCACCTGCAGAAAATGCGGGATTATCATTTCCTCCAAAGAGTTCAAGGACAGCACCTTTATTATAATGTTGATTAAGTGAGATGTTATGGGTATCCCCTTGTGTCATATAAACTGTATCTGATATCGTGTTATGGTTATCCCAGCGGCGTATTAGGAAGTAGGCTTGGTAGCTGCCAGGCTCAGGTCCAAGATAGTCCAACTGCACAAATGTTGAATCTGTTCCGCTTGTGGAGTCAACGGGCCCATGAGCACAAGTGATACCAGTTCTGAACGCAGGAAAGTTAACAAACCATTGCGTAATTGAATTGGTAGCTGCAAATGCTGGAATTGCACTGGAAACTATTAAAGCTATTGCGCAGCAAATTGCCACCAATTTCTTCGATTTAAACTTTAACATTTTTAAACCTCCTTGATTTTAAGTTATGGCTTACAAGTGAATGGACGGAGAACATGGGATTTTTCACCATATTATAAGATCACCGGATTCACACCTTTCTCAAAATTATTTCAAAGCACGCATGCGTTCACGCTTAGAAACCTATTGTCTTTTTTCCTTCTACTATATAAACAACTGAGGTATCCATTTTCTTACACTTTTTTAAAATAATTTTCATTTTTTTAATTATTGCATTCTATACCATCTTAATCAGTTCATCCCCTGATCAATATCGTTATGTATCAGAGATTCCAGATCCGTACCTGTCATATCAACGGCTTTCTTCGTTCCATCGCCTTCAAAAAAAGAATTCATAACTAAGGTTATCACCGGCGCATAGCAACCAAATCCATTGGGTGAATGTGGATCCCCAATAAACGCATCAGAGGGATGAGCTCCGGTCAGCCCATTCTTTGACTGGGTAAGATCAGACCGAGGGGTCCGTGCTACGATTTCGTCCGCTGTTACGTCATAGCCGTAGTACTTTAAAACCATCATGAAACTGACTAATTCGCACCCTGTCGCCAAAGTACCCTGCTGACTGATATATGGTACGTCAATGATCTTCTTTTGAATGCTCTGATCACTACGTGGTATCGTGATAAGATTTTTTTGAATGGCGTTTATAAATCCGAACGCCGCCGTCAACACCAATCCACAGCCAAGCAATATAAAAAGCCGATTTCTCCGCACTCTTTTTCTGTATCTGCGTCTTCTGTACTCTGCCAAAATACGCCCTTCTTTATTGAAAAATCATCTAACCGTTTGCATCACACCGGCATCCATCTCATGAACGGTATCGCACAGAACGTCAATATCTTCGGCGCTGTGGCTGGCAATCAGAATAGTTTTTCCCTCATCCCGCAGATCCAACAGCAACTTACGAACATCCTCCACGCCGTGGTTGTCAAGCCCGTTCATAGGCTCATCCAAAATAAGAATACTCGGATCTTCCATGATCGCCTGCGCGATGCCGAGACGCTGCCTCATTCCCAAAGAATACTTGCCGACACGTTTTTTGCTGACAGGATCTAATCCAACACGCCTGATAGCCTCCTGAATCTTCTTTTTGCTAATCTGGTTTTTAATCATAGCCAGTAAATGCAAATTGTCGTATGCGTTGTAATTAGGTAGAAAGCCCGGCGCTTCAATAATGATCCCCATACTTTCCGGGACATCGATATCTTTCCCAACGACTTTATGATCTATGGAGATTAGTCCAGAGGATGGTCTTACAAAGCCGCAAATACATTTTAGCAACATGGTTTTTCCTGACCCATTACGGCCGATCAGGCCATGAATTTTACCCCGGCTAAAAGATACCGATATGTTTTTCAGAACCTTCGCCTCTTGAAAGGATTTGCTTACGTTATTAATTTCGATGAAATTGTCTTCCATTATTACACCTTCTCTTAAATAGGCGGCATAACTTCAATTGCCTGTTTCTTGCTTTTAACAATCACAGTTATGCCAAGGAATAGAATTAAAACAGTGTACATTGTAAGGACATATTGAATATTCGGCGTCGCTACTTTTTCGCCGATGTTGATATTATCCAGCATTGCCCAGGATATAGGGGAAAACCAAACCAGCTTTGCCTGGCTCCTTACTGCCGTATCAAAAAACACAAAAAAGGCCCCGCATAGAATCCCTAAAAATTTATTTTCGAATATAATGTTGAAAGTGTAGATCAGCAATCCCAAGAATATTCCTGCCAGCCAGGATAATAAAAAGGAAAACCACATGGCCTGCAGGGGAGTGAAAAAGGTAACGATTTTGCTGCTAACCGCGATTTTATAGCTTACCATATCACCTACATTCACAGTCCCCAAAGTGCCTAAGACCTTTCCCCAATCCGTGTTCCATTCAATGTGATTGATATTCAACAGAATGCTGATTGCAATTATGAATATGTAATAAAATGCGGAGGAAGTGATAATGTAGAATATCTGTCCAAGACTCCAGGAAAGGCGGCCACTCCGCATGATAACGTAGGGCTGTTCTTCATCAAGAAACGGTGCGTCGCAAAATAAAAGGAGTATTCCAAGAAATAAAATGTATTTCATATATTTTTGTCCATACAAAAAAGGGAATAACCAAGGGGAGACATTGTACTGTACTGATTCTGCAAAATAGATGATCTCTTTGGTATAACTATTGACAAAAATCGCTAATAAAATCAGCAGAACCCAAACGCGGTAATTGGTTGCCCATTTTCGGTAATTTTGTGTGCATACACAAAACACTTTTCTAAAGCATTTCACTTGAAACCCTCCTTTGCACATTTTTTGTAAATAATCGCCCCGCCAGCGCAGATAAAACGCCAAAGAACAAGATTGTATACACAGCTGTTATTACTACGCCCTGACCCAACACATCATAACTGTAGGCAAGCATCCTGAAATTCATAAAATTGGGCAAATATTCACCAAACTCACCTAAGAGATAATAAGCGATAAATGGCGAAGCAACCGCAACAAAATGATTAGGAATATAGGAAGTAACACACAATCCGACAATTCCCCAAAAAGCACATGCAATGCTTAAAATAAAAATTTTAACTATAAAATACAGGATTGGGAAATCACCATTGATCAGGTAATCATACGGCTTATTCAGTACCAAGCTGCTGCTGAAAGAACCTTCCTGATGAAGCGGGATTCTCAGACTCAATAGAAAGACAAAAAGCAGTAATCCGATAAATACCGTGAGGAAAGTACTGATCAGGCAGGAAAAAATTTTAGAATGCGAATACTTCCGGGCTCCGCAGCGAATGACAACGGGACGGATAAACTGATGATTCCAATCGCTGCAAAAATTCCCCACACAGGCTAAAGCCGCTGCGATTAAAATCATATTTTTAAATTCGCCAAGCCCCATTAAAATAGTGAAGATATAGGTCACATCAATATTATGATTTCCCTGAGAGAAAACCTGACTAATATCCGTCCAGTTACAGGAGAAGCAAAGCACAGTGACCAGAACAATTGAAAAATAGAACCATGCGGAGGTTACAATTCTATAAAGATCCATCCGTAAAACGTTGCTTTTTATATTCATATGACTGCTCCTTACTGGACTTCCTGCCCTGTAGTCGCGTTCACGATTACCGTTTTTGTTTGCAGAGATTGTTGTTTCCCTTTTGCATCGGAGGTCTGCTTCGTACTTTGAACGGAAATCGCCCATACAGGGGACAGTGCAAAGGAATGGTCCTCGCTGCTTTCGTCACATGGATAATAACACAGAGAAATATTTGTTATTTTTACATCATTTGCTAAAATCGTGTTTCTATATTTTTTCTGAACTGCATCCAGTGCCTGATGGGGAGACACTATAGATGCATTCTCCTGAGTGACCGATTTTACGTCTAAAATACCATATGCCTGTAGCATGACTAAACCGTTTTTATTCACTAATGCATGGACCCGTGCGCCCTTTAAAGGAACACCATTTCGACTCGATGTTATATTGTCATTAAAATAAAGGGGGATTCCGTTGTTCTGACAATGGTAAACAAATAAATAAGCATCATCGGAAGCATCAAAGTCATGTTTTAATTTTGTTTTTTGGGTCTTGTCCATACTCTTATATTCTTCATTTGTCATGAATTTTGCTGCTTGTTCATTGAGAGACTCCGCATCTAAAGTATAAATCTGCAAAGAATCTGTTTCTACAGGGAGGCCCAATGCGTCAATTGCTGTCTTTACTTTCTCTGTTGCTGCTGCTTCGTCAAGAGAGGGAAGCTTTTTATGGGGATAAACATCGCTCATATTCTCCAGAAAATAATCGTTGGCCCCAGTAATGAAGGTAGAGTAGCCATCATATTCTGGTTTTTGAAAATAAAAAAAATCTTTGGAAAGGTAAAACTTTGATTGCTTCTGAGAAATAAACAAAGTATCATCTTCACCATAGATATCATTTAAGAATGTCTTTTGATCTGCAATTTGTTCATCAGACGGCAATAATGTTTGAATGAGCAAATCCTTATCAAATTTCTTATACTCAGCGTGATAAACCGAGTATGTTTTACCCGCAACATAATTCACATCGGCATCAACGGTTAAATTGGTATCCAGCTCTTTTGTAATGTGGGAGGGAATCGACTGATCCCCTGAAATGCTGGACGTTTGACCGGTAGAAGAAACCTCCTTGTCGGAATTTATGGATGGAAAGCATCCCGACAGAGATAAAAGGCACAGAGATAGTGATAAGACAGTCATAAAAATCTTTCTTTTCATTTAATTTCTCCTCATTTCAAAAAAATTTGCTATTAGAAAGTTGCTCTTTAAGTTCGAAGCCGCAAAATAGGTCCAATTCACCGGCGACCTAAATACTCTTCAAGACAAATTCCCTCTTCCATAATTTTTTTTGCCGCTTCTTTTCCTACATAACGATAATGCCATGGTTCAAAGATAACACCGGTAATGTCTGACTTCTCCGGCGGATATCGTAAAATAAAACCATATTTGCTGCAATTCTCTTTTAGCCATTTTGCCTCTGGTGTTTCCGCCTGACCATCATCAAGCATTTGATAGTCCCTTGAAACGATGTCTGCTGCCAGTCCTAAATTGTGCTCGCTGGTTCCTGGATATGCCACCTCTGTCTTTGCCTTCACACTGGCCTCTTCCACGTCGAAGCCCTGTCCTTTCCATTTCTCCACTTCATCATTGTATAAATTCGTCTGTTTGGCTATGGTTCGATACGCTGAGCATATAATAGGTGATAAACCTTCGGCCTTTGCAGCATCCAACATATCCTCCAAGGATTGAGCCGCTCTTGCATCAAACTGATAACCATCTCCGACTTCCTGTAAAGGCGGCTGATATCCTTGAGCTAGAGGATGAGTTCCGTTCACTAAGGTCAGTTCCCATTGTTCTTCGCTTTTTTGTTGTTTCTCCTGAGGCGGTTCCTGTATTCTATTTCCAACAGAAACATCACTTACAGACGTTTTCTTGTCTATCCCAAATACATCAATGCCATTGATTCTGGTGAACAGAAACCCCGCCAATAACAACAAAAGACCTAAGCATACAAGTGGAAGGGCATTTCTCTTTTTTCTTCTCATAAACAGTACCTTTAATGTTCCTTTTTTGACATTATATTTCATCTAACTAAAGATTTTAGAAGAAGTATATCAGGCATTTGCATCAAAACTGCATAATTTTAGAGGATAGACACATAATTTAGAAAAAAATTAGGGCTGCCGAAATTCATAATCGGCAGCCCTACTTATACAGATTCAAAACGGAAATTTCATTACCAATTTAAATTCTTCAGTTTATAAGATTGGAGGGTCCAAAATTACATCCACTTGTTTCCATATGGATTGGATACTCAACCGTGGAATTATCTGACTGATATAATGCACTGATATCAAGGGTCATGTCCTGTCCCCCGATTTTTGCATCATATTTTGATTCTTTTTCCGATTGCAGGGTGAGCCCCAAATACGAACCCCATGCTGAAGCAATATCATGCGCACTTTCTTTTATTTGCATCTGATCCTTCGCCTTAAAAGTAAACATCAGTATTTTACCTGTTTCATCGTCTAAAGCTAAAATTCCGCTGCCCTGGTTGCTCGTATAGAGTACAGACCAGATGGTCATGCTCTGAGAGGGGTTGTTCCGGTTCTGATATAAGGATACGTCCGGCTTGTAAAATTGGGTATCCTTATCGAACACGATCGAGGGGGGCAGGTTTCGTTCCTGCAACTGCTTGATCTCTTTCATACAGGCAGGAATTACAGTTTCCTCACTGAATTTTTCTCCACCGGCACCTTCCAATCGGACGACGCTGTCCGAGTTGCCTTTTAATAATAGAAGCTTTTCAAGAATCGATATCTGACGCTTATATCCTGTTTCATTTTTTTCCAGTTCCTCAAATTTGGATTGCCCGATAATCTGATTATCCATAAAATTTGAAAGCATCTGTGGAAGAAAAACGCTTGCCCCCACAATTATTATAGTTGCAAGGCCAACAAACATGTAATTTGCTTTTATTTTCATTATTGGCCTCCCTTTAAGAATACATATACTGTTGTTCCGACATTTGGAGTGCTCTCGAAAGCCATACGCCCATTATGAAGCTTGACAATCCTGGCACAAATCGCGAGCCCCAGCCCGGCGCCACCATTCGCTCTGGCCCTTGACTTGTCCACCATATAAAATTCCTCTGTGATCTTGGGCAATTCCGCTTTAGGAATTCCCTTTCCCGTATCCTTAACCGTAATCACATAGCCGTCTTTCAGCCGGTTCCCCGACAATGTGATTGTCCCTTTTCCAGTGATCGCCTTTTTGGCATTATCCAGCAAATTTATGATCATTGTTTTTATCAGATCGGGTTCAACCATGATTTCAGCCTCGTCCGCTGCTATTTCAAATGTAATTGGAGTCCCTTCTAAGATCGGAAACATGACGCCTCTTATCTCATTAAATAGACGGGAAGTCCTGATCTTTTTTAGAGTGAATTCCTGATTTTGTATCACGATCAGATCCATTAGTTTTAATGAAAGGGTTTCCAGGCGTTTCCCTTCCTGAAAAATATAATTGGCCGCGGTCAAATTATCCTCCTGAGACATTTTTCTGGAACGCAGCATATCTGCGTAGCCGATAATGGAAGTCAACGGCGTTTTAAGTTCATGGGCAAAACTTCCGATAAAATCCTCCTGTTTTCTTGCAGCATCTTCAAGAGCATAAATCTTCTTTTCCAGATTTTCTGCCATGCTATTAAAATCTGACGCCAGTTTACCGATTTCATCTTTACTGTTGATGTTGACACGGTTATCATATTTTCCATTCGCTATTTTACGAGTTGCGTTCGATAGCATCTTAATGGGATGGGCAATCCACATGGATATGGAATAAAGGAAAATTCCATCCATAAGCATCAGCAGAAGCATTAATCTTTGATATACGCCATATTGTTCCTGCTGCTCATCAAACAAAGAAGTGATATCCCGAAAGCTCTCCAGATAAACAATCCCTGAGCCAACTTTGGCTGTGCAAGCAGTCTGGATGAAAGCCCGGCCGGACTCTCTTAGAATGGCGTACCCCCTGTTTTTCTCGGTAACCCCATTCAAAAGGTTTTTATCGTTTGGCAGTGTGCCACTCTCATAAATCGAACGATGGTCCGAACTACTGACCCTGATGTACTGACTACCGGCATCTGTATTGTCGTCAATGGATTCCGCAATGCTCGCTATCAAGTCATTTTGTATATCCGCTCCATTTCCGCCCGGGATCGTAGTTGCAGCCGTTTCAAAGGAATATCGGAGCATCTTATTTTCATCTCTGGCAATAGTTATTTCCCGCTCCAAGGAGGAATGAAACATAGAGGATATTAAAACATACCCTCCAATGCTGAAAGTAATCGAAAATATAATTATCGTACTAAAAAACACCTTCCAGGAAATTTTCATTCTATACCTCCAGTCGATACCCAACCTTATAAACAGCGATAATTTTATCTTCCCATCCGATCTTCTTGCGTAGCCGCTGAACATGAAGGTCCACGGTCCTGCTGTCGCCCATCGAATCATTTTCCCATATTTTTTCGTAAATGGTTTCCCGAAACAATGCGATGTTCTTATTCTGAACGAACAAAAGCAAAAGTTCATATTCCTTTTTTGTCAGATTAACGGCAATTCCATCCTTCAAAACTGTGCGAGACATTATGTCTATTGTGAGCCCATCAATACTGATTACATGCTGATTCTGATGGTACCTTCTTAACACAGACTCCACTCTTGCTAATAATTCGATAATTTCAAAAGGTTTTGTAAGATAATCATCAGCTCCAAGCTTCAGGCCTTTCACCCGGTCCGAAACCGACGACTTTGCAGTAAGAAAAATGACCGGAATACTAAGCGGCCGGATATAATCCATCAATTCATAACCGTCAACTTCAGGCAGCATAATATCGAGAAGGATTAAATCAAAGCTTTCCCGCTCAATCCTATCGGCTGCATTCATGCCATTATATTCGCACACACATAAATATCCGGCCTGGGTAAGGCTCATATTGATTAAGTCCGAAATTGGTTTTTCGTCTTCAACAATTAAAATTTTAGCCATCGCAGCGTCACCTCTTTTTTCAAAATACACCATAGTTGCATCATTTTTGCATCACTTTATTGAGTTCTTCACGAACTAGCGAAAGAAAAACGTTGCTTCGAACGGATAAGCAGGAAAGAGCAATTGGAGTGGATGCAGCGCCTGATCCCTCATAATTAAAAAAAATAAATATATTGTATCAATATATCTCGGATATATTGTTGAATATCTTCATTAAATTGGGTGGAATAAGTTTCCATTTTATATTATGGATTTTACATTCGTGCTTATCAATTCAAAAATTAATTGTTTTAACACAATATTCTTACAATATAATACAACATTATCTTGTTACTTACAACATTCGATCCTTTTTTGAAATACAACCGGTGCTTGTTAAAATAAATATAATAGAGGTGATTAAATGGATAAATTGAAAAAAATTCGAGAGGAAGCTGGATTGAGTCAGCAAAAACTGGCAGAGGCTCTCGGCCTGTCACAGCAAAGCATACATAGTTATGAAAATGGTGCTTATGAGCCGGATATCTCTACTTTAAAAATGATTGCGGATTTTTTTGATACTTCGGTCGATTATTTGATTGGGCATACTGAGATTCGCCATAAGATTGAAAAATTAGATAAATATGACTTAAATGCACAAGAATCAGAGCTTATTACAAAATACAGATTACTCCCTAAAAAACTTCGTAAGAGCTTACAACTCATAGTAGATAGCTATTTGTAGGAGTTTTGCGAAGGAATTTGACTTTCAGTATGAATAAGATTTCAAATTACACGGTTTCAGACCACTGGCTTTGATTCTTTCATTAAAAATCTAAAACTGTTCCAACAATTTACATTCTCTGAACGTTATATTGATAGGGGTAAAAGGGATCCCATAGCCCCTGAAATAAACAAAGGAGAATTACTATGAATGAAATTGAGATTTTAAATCAAATTAAATCTGCAGCTGAGGCTGAAACTCCGGAGATACTCGAAAATATTCTGCTTGCGATTAAGAATTGTAAAAAGGAATCAAATACAAAAAGAGAGCACCTTTCTCACATTCGGAAAATTGATTACAAAAATTTCCACACTTGAAACCGCTACTTGGTAGGGGCAAATTCATTATTTCTATGTTTCTACTGGGACGGGTCATCTTCTTCGCTATATACACAAAAACTATTATAATGAACTCTTCTAAGGACGCATTAAGTGTGGGGGCCATTGTGGGGTCCCCACACTTTTTATATTAATAAGTAAAAATTTATAAGGAGGTAATTACAACAATCTTCAAGAACGGGGATGAAGAACTATAAAAAGGTCCAAGCGAATTAGACGTTTGGAAAACCAAAAGACACATATTTCATGATATTAATGAATGAAACACTGTCAGTCCAGAAAGCGAGGGAGAGCATATGTTATTCTTTGTGCAATCAATCCGAGATGAATCGGACTTTAGCCTTGTAGAAGAAATTTACAAAAATTACAACAATACTATGATGTACACAGCGAAAAGCATCTTAAAGGATCAATACCGAGCAGAAGATGCGGTAACCCAAGCATATATAAAGATTATTGAAGATCTACAAAATTTTTCTTTCGAAAACTGTAAGAAAACAAAGGCTTTAGTTGTTATAATAGTGAAGAATATTTGCTACAACATGATCAAGGGCGAGAAGAGGGAGAATACCGTACCTCTTGAAGACTTTGAGGATATTACTGCTGAAGCGGAGGATGGTCCACTTGATTTTGCAATTACGGAAGAAAATTATAATTTTCTACTCTCGTGTCTTTCCAAATTGGAAAGCAGCTATCAGGACATCTTATCTCTAAAGTTGTTTTATGAATATACAGATAATGAAATAGCAAAAATGCTTGATATTACTCCAAATAATGTTTATGTTAGGTTTCATAGGGCAAAGAAAGCCCTTATAGAAGAAATTCAGAAAAGGGGAAGCGGCTATGACAAGATCTAAGCTCCACTGTAAACTGTTTAATGATATGCTCAAAGCGGCGGTCGAAGAAAATCTAATGGAGTCATTGGATGCAATCCCCTCCGAAGAAGAATTGAAGAAAGAATATTCATTATCAGAGGAGTTTCATCAAAAGATACTGAAAATTGCGAAAAAACAATCTCGTAAATCTCTTTTTCTACGGAGCTCACGAATTACAAAAAAAGTAGCAGTCTTTGTTGCTATGGGTATCCTTATTTCTTTTGGAAGCCTGTTTAGTGTGGAGGCATCCAGAAATTTCATCTTCAATTCCATTTTGGATTGGAAAGCGGATCATGTGGATATCTATTTTCAGGAAAAGAACAGTAGCAGTTCCGAGGGGCAAGTCTCGAATCTTGGAGGGCGTCTTTTCAATCTACAATATTTGCCGGCCGGTTTTACAGAAACCAAGGAAACGGAAATTGGTCCCCGGTACAGAATAACATATCAGAACGAAAAAAATGAATCCATTTTTTTTGATCAGGCTCCATTATCTGAGGAAGGAAAAATGATGGTAGATACTGAACATACTGTCTACAAAGAAATCTCAATCAATGGGCAAAAGGCTTCCCTTTTCACTGCAAGAGCAGCCGGTGATAAGACTTTCGTTCTTTGGCAGAATGATGAAACAAGTCTTATGATCAGTTCAACAATCAGCCAAGATGAACTGATTAAGATGGCAGAAAATGCAGCAATTAAAAAAAATTGAAAATTATTTTAAAAAAAGTGTAAGAAAATGGATACCTCAGTTGTTTATATAGTAGAAGGAAAAAAACAGCTTGAAAGAAGGATGATGTTATGAAAAAGAAAGCAATCTCTCTAATTATGATGCTTGTACTCCTGATTACTTCCGGCGTCCCAGCTTTCGCTTATGAAACCAAGACTAAAAACAGCGCTGATTCGGGTTTTAATATTCTGTTGCTAAATGTCGACGACGCGATAGCTTATTTAAATTTCTCAGGTACTCGTGCAGATTGTGCCGCAATTGTAGACGGGAAAAGCGGCACATCGAAAATCACAGCTACGGCCTATTTGAAAAGAGTAGAAGGCAATACAAAGACTGTTGTTAAATCATGGACAGGCCTCAGCACGACCGATGAATCGTTTTATTTTGACCAGCCGTATTATGTAGCCAGCGGATACACTTATGAGTTCGAACTTGATGCTGCTGTTACCAGAAATGGTGTCACAGAATACATAAGTATTTCAGATACAGATTACTGCGGATAAAAAGTGCAGAGGTTTTCACTAAAATTATGTATGTTTCAAATATGCAGCGCGCGGCGTGTTTTGAAATAAAAAAATTGAGGGAAAGTGAATCCAATGGGTTTGTAATGAGGTGTAAAATTCATCAGTTGAGTTAACGTTCGAATATATGCATCTATTTGACCGAAAGGAGAATAGCCATGAAAAAGAAGATCATTAGCGCATTGGTTTGTGCTATGTTCTTAGTGTCTGCTGCCGTTCCCGCATTTGCGACGACTGGGCAGTTCAGTTTCAGCCTTGATCCGAATGAAAATAGCGGAGTTGCATACTCCTCCAATCAGACCAAGGATGATAACGAAAATCAGGCATATGTAACTCCCACCAGCGGCAATGTTATCAGCAGCGACTTGCTGTACTTTGCGGTTGCAACCTCGGGGCATTCAAGAGTAACGGGTTATGCGGGCGGTTCAGGTGTTCAGTACAATGTAACATATCATCCGCAGTATAATTCTGGCGAAAACATTCCTGGTCGTATTCTGTGCCTCTTAGGAGATACAGACCGCTATACAGTCAGCGTTGCTGGACGCTGGACTCCGTGATTGCAAATCTGTAGCAGCCTAAGTCAAAACAAACGGAAACAAGCCGGTTTGGCCAACCATGGCCAACCGGTTTGTTTCTGTTTGTTAATAAAGAAGGTATTTAACGATAAATACTCTGTTAGCTCCTGTATGGGCTTAATCAATCCACATTCTCTTTCATGCTCCCGTAAGATCAAGTTCATTTCTTAAAGAGGACAAAGTATCGAAAGAAGGTACTTGTCTTCAAGTTGAGGCCGGAAGATTTATCCGGTCTTTTTTTGTTATTCGTGAGCCTTTTTTCCGTTTTGATTGTCTTATAGAGTGAAGGCCTTTAAACAGCAAGGAGGAAGTGAAAATCTTGGAGGACAGTCAGATTATTCTGCTCCTGAGAAGCAAACCCGCCGACGGGCTGTATGAAATTATAAAAAAATACCGCGGTTTTGTTGCCACAATCACGGGAAGAATCTTGTGCGGCGATGAGCAGGACATCGAAGAATGTATCAATGATACGTTTTTGTCGGTTTGGAAGGCGTTCGGCAACGAAAACCACCAGATTGTGAACCTGAAGGGCTATCTTGCCTGCGCCGCACGGAATACAGCGATCAACCGTTACCGGCAACTTTCTAAACGCAATGTCATCAATATTGATGACATTGATCTTGCGGATGAAAGTGATATACTGCTTGAATTTGAAAATAAAAACAATGCCATTGCATTGCAGGAATTGATTGCCGCCATGGATGAACCGGACCGCGAAATCTTTATCCGTATATATTTTCTTTTTGAAAAGATCAGGAATATTGCGGCAAGGACGGGGCTGGACGAAATTCAGGTGAAAAATCGCCTTTACCGCGGCAGACAAAAGCTGCGCAAACAGCTTGAAGAAAGGAACGATCTTGATAAAACAATATGACGAGGACTTTTTAAACTGCCTTGAAGGGCTGGAACGGAGATGGCCCCACCATTGAAAAAAGAAATTGACGATACCTTTCGGGCGGTAATCAAAAGAACGGGTCTCAAAAGAAAAATGTCCGGGACGAAAAGGGCCGGGCGGATTCTCCTGATTGCGGCTGCCGTCGCGGCCTGCGGCGCTGTGACCGCTGCAGCCAGCGGAATCAATCTGGGCAGCCTGTTCCGGGGATATTTTGAGCGGAGCGACCCGAATGGAGCCAATGGTGCAAAACCGGCGGTCAGCCTGACCGAAAGCCAGGTGGAAACGCTTAATAAGTCCGGTGCGGTTCTGAACCAGAGCGTGACGGACAAGGGTACGACCGTTACCGTGAAAGCGGCGGTAGGGGATAAAAGCGGCGCTTATATCCTGCTGGACGCTATCGCACCGGAGGGAACGGTGCTGGACGAAGACAAGTATGAATTTGAAGATATGCCAATTAACTTCAACAATATCGCAGATAACAAAAGCGGCTCCGCCAGCTGGGATATTTCCACACAAAAGGACGACAATCCAAATGATAATAAGATATCGTTTGTCATCCGCATTAGCTGTGCAGGAATTGATTTGCAAAACAGAGAAATTGGGCTCACGTTGAAAAATCTGTCCGTGCCGACCGGAAAGCTAACCCTCCGCCCGATTGCAGAGGGGGAATGGAAGTTTCATTTAAAACTGAATTATTATACGTTTACGAAAAAAGTCGAGATGGATAAAGTGACACATTTTAAAGATAATTATTGCACCATACAAACGGTTGAAATTTCGTCTCTTTCTGTAAATATCATTTATACCAATCCCAAACCATATACCGGTCCGATTCCCGAGTCCCCCGATTTGATGATCCTGTTCAAGGATGGTACGCAAAAAAAGATTCTCCCAGGGCCCGGAACCGGAAGCAAAGAAAACTCTACTATGACTTATCAATTTAGTACGCCGCTGGATTTTGATAAGATCGAAAAAATCACGGTGGGTGATGTGGAAATTCCCGTAAAATAACGCAAATACATTTTGTAATATAACCGAAAGGGAGGGCTTCCGTTTGCTAATCAGACGGAAGCCCCTTTACCATCAACGGTTTCCGATAGTTCCGACATTTAACACAAACGGTGGAAGATTTTAACTGCATGCCTTTCCAGGTGAAGCTTATGCCGTCCCGGTAAATGAGCGTGAAGTCCAACCGCCGTAAGGTTCCCTCAATTCCTCACAGAAAAAGGCTGTTGCATGGCAATCGCCCTGCAGCAGTCTTTTATTCTTAATTATGCACCAAGTCAGTAAAATCTACCTCGAACTGATATGTATGATTTCTCCATCAATAGTTAATTCATAATTTTGCCCGATACCTTCAACATATGAACAATAAGTTGTACTTGGATCTATAGATGACTTATTTTTTTGAAATATTGAATTTCTATTGTCTGAAATATTAATGAGGTCCTTTGAAGAAATATCAGATACTAAAACATAATAATCATCCGTATGTTTACACCAATAGACGCTTATCATACAAATTTTTTGGTTATCTCCCTGCCAAGTCTTAGAGAATACTTCTTCGGAGATTAAGGAAGTACCTATTCCCCAGCCATTCTTAATTTTTGGGATAACTGTGTGCACTTCCCCCCCTTGATAAGTATATAGGATTAACGCTGAATTTTTTCCTTCAATAACTGTATTCATATCGCCCAAAACCGAATAGTTAAAAACATGTTGCGGAGATGAAAAAGTTATGAAGCGATTCTCAACAGGTATAAAGTATGATCCGGTGCACAAAACCATTGCAACCAAAAAGGAAATAACGATTAGCTTTTTTTTTAGGATTTTCTTATGCTTTTTGTAGATGACCAGGAATCCTAGAAAGAGTAATATGAAAACAAATATTCTAACAATACCATACCACAATTTTGATTTTCTCCCCTAATCTGTTGGTTGTGGAGAGGTGTACACCTGCCCCGTTTTAGAAAATATCACTGCTGTTGCGATAAGCCAACCGCTGGCACTTACATTTAAGTAATCAGTTTGATTGCTTTTATCGCTCAATCTGGCCGTAGTTGCGTTTTCATATCCTAATTTCAATTCTGTCAACGAAGCCCGTAATCCATAGCTATTGGATGCAGTTCCATTTTTCACTATTCCAGATACACCTATGTTAGTCAGTCCCAAACTTATATTCAGAGTAAAATTAGGTGCATTAATTTTTAATCCTGCTGATGATGACTCAGAATGACCGCTCACCCCTATTGCATAAACAGAAATTGGTTTTGATGAGTTTCCTTGTTCGGATACTGTCGTAGTGGATTTCGTTCCCGTTTTGGCCGTAATAGGAAGTGGGTTAGGAAGCGTGTAATGGCTTTCTTTCTCGTATTCACTTACGACTGTGTAACTTGCGCCGAATGCAGCGTTGGCAAAATTTACGATTGCTGTTCCAACGCTTTTAAACCAATCACCGATCTCTTTCCAAAACAGACCGCCAAGATCAGAATGGTTTACAGGATTGTTGCCGCAGTATGCAAACAAATTATAGTCCCTTACGTCTCGGTTTGCTCCGATCTGCGCGTCCGCATTCAGAAATCTTCCGGTCGGCGGGTAGTAGTAACGACTGTTGAGGCAATACAGCCCTGTTTCAGAAACGTAGTAGTAGCCCCTGTAACGGATTCTTTTGACCAATCTGGTCGGTCGTAGTATCACTGGTACAGAGCAGCTTGCCCCAGGCGTCATAGGTGTATTCGACTACCAAATTGACATTGCTGTCGACGATACCGGTCACGTCGCCCCGCACATTTCTCGTGTAATAATAAGCTGTGCCGTTATAAGTAAATCCGACCAAAGTGTTGTCGCTTTCATACAGGAACCATAATACGTCGCTGCCGGCCCGCTGGGCAACGATGGTGCTGCCGTCGAGGAAGTAATTGGTCGTTACTCCGTTAACAGTTCTACTGGTGCGGATTTCATTACTGTCATATGTATATTCCACAGTATATTCTACATCTTGGTTATTTACAATGGAAGATTTTAACTGTCGACCTGCCCAGGTGAAGCTCATGCCGTCCCGGTAAGTGAGCGGGTTACCGATTGCGTCGTAAGAAATATTGTAAATAACGTTCTGATGTTTATAGCTGGTCAGCAAGTCCTTCCAGTTCGTATTGCCATAGTAATAAATATGCTGTCGGTCGCTGTTCCCAGTGTGCCTGTCGTGTAAGCGTAATTTGTGATTATAGTAATATTCCCGCAATTTTATCACAAAAAGGCTGTCGCGTGACGATTTTAAAATCGCTTTGCGGCAGCCTTTTGTTCTACATATGAATTTTCTAAAAGCCATTATGGCATCAAGTCAGCCGCAATCTGAAACGGATTCATCCTATTATTTCAGCAATACACCCAATTTTCATATGCGGCAAGTAATGAACAATAAAATTTTTTCCCTTTTGATATCCTTTAGGAAACATAGATAAATCCAACTTACCTCCATTTGTAGTGATGAAACTAGCTTCTTGTGTAATAATGAGGAGTCCTTTTCTGCTGGCATCATCATCCGTTGCCTTACAATAAGCTGTCACGTACTCGCCTTTTAAAACCATAGGTAAGTCTAATATTCCGGGGATAACAATCGACCAAATTACAACTATACATAAAAAGGTACCGACCAACCTCGCAAATAAATTTAATTTTTTCACATTTCGAACCATAAATTCTCGTTTGGATGGAAAGGCTTTTTCAGGTTTTAAAACCACCTTAGAAACCATTGCCCTTATGACCCAAAAAATAACGATTAGACCAATTGCCCAAACAACATAAGAATATATTAAAATATCTAAATCCACTTATCTTACCGCCCTATCCATGAGTCCAGTACATTGGTCCAGATGGTACGCTACTTTGCGCCTCCTGCTCATAGCTTTCATATGCATCCTTCAGATAATTTATTAAAGCGGAAAAAGTAGTTGCACCAGAATCTGAAATAATACTTGCAGTAATGCCTTTTCCAACAACTTTAGCAGACATTCTGCTGGCAACACCATTCCTTATCTTCGTTATGCCAGAGGAAAACACTGCCGCCATACTATTCCTGCCCGTGGTTATACCTGGTACTTTGGCAGACAAGAATTTTCCTGCGGCTGCTCCTATCACAGTATCGGTTCCGGCATTTAGTAGTATTGTTCCGGCTGAGCGTTTTGTCCCGCCTGATGTAACATTCTCTAATGTCTGACCAATTAGAGTAGATGCACCAGCGGCAGTTGCCGCCCCTACTATAGGTCCAGCATACAATGCAACTACTCCTCCAATTGCACCGCCAACTGCGGCTCCGGCATATGTCTGCCAATCGGAAAATTTCCACTCACCACTAGCAACGCTTACCAATGCATCACTGACAAATTGGGCAGCCACTCCTGCCACTGCACCCACCGCACCCGCTATTAAATCATCTAAGCCAAACCACTGACCAGAGGAATCCGATCTGCTAATTGGATTATTATCACAATAAGCAAACATATTATATGAACTTACACGAGTTCCCACTCCGACCATACTATTTGCGTTTAACATTCGGCATGTCATCGGATCATAATATCTGTCGTTTAGGTAGTACAGCCCCGTTTCGGAGTCATAGTAGTAGCCTCTATAACGGAACGGATTCTTTTGACCGACCTGATCGGCCGAGTTATCCGTAATGCTGAGTAACTTACCCCAAGCGTCATACGTGTATTCGACTACCAAATTAACACTACTGTCAACGATACCGGTCACGTCGCCCTGCATGTTTTTCATATAATAATAGGCAGTGTCGTTATAGGTAAACCCGACTAAAGTTTTATCACTGTCATACAGGAACCATAACACGTCGCTTCCGGTCTGCTGAGCGATAATGGTACTACCGTCAAGGAAGTAATTTGTCGTTATTCCGTTAACGGTTTTGACAGTTCGGATTCCATTACTGTTATATGTATATTCCACAGTATATTCTACATCCTGACTGTTTGCAATGGAAGATTTTAACTGTCGGCCTTCCCAGGTGAAGTTCATACCGTCCCGGTACGTAAGAGGGTTTCCGATCGCGTCATAGGTCATGTTCTGCCCATCATAACCGGTCAGCAGGTCCTTCCAGTTGGTATTGCCGTAGTCGTAAGCAATGCTGCCGGTTTCCGTTCCCAGCGTGCCTGTGGTGTAGGCATAAGTTGTGACCGTCGTGATGTTCCCTCCGACATCGTAGCCATAGACTGTGCTGACCCCAGCCTTCTGATCATCCGCTCGCACGAGCTGGTTGAGCTGATCATAGGCATAGGTGGTTACATTACCATTGATATCGGTTGTAGAGCTGATATTACCGTTGTCATCATAAGTATAGTGATACTGGGAAAGTGTGCTGTTGACGTCGCCTATTCTTCTATGGTTGTAATAAGTGTCCACCAGGGTCGTGGTTTTTGCATTCAAAACATTTACAAAACTTCGCTCTGCCCGGAACGTGGGGTCTTGCAGGGGAATCGGGTTAATATCCGTTTGGAACTCACGGTTCAAGGTAGTGTCATACGCATGGGTGATTTCTCCGCCGGACAGCATATACGTATTATGCTTCCGGTAGTCCACGCTGTAGTCGGCGGTTGCGGATTTGGATTGATTGGCAAAGGTACAGACATACCTTGTCGGACGGTCCATATTGTCGTAGACGTATTGAATTTCACTGCCGTCGGAAAGGAGTTGCCTGATCAGCCGGTCGCCAATGTCGTAGTAGAAATTGATTGATTTTACCGAGCCTTGATCATATTCTGTGATCTTTGCAAGGTTTCCGCGCGCATCGTAAAGATACTCGTAGGTTAAACTGTCATTTTTCAATACCATGTTCACACGATCGTAGGAATCATACAAATAGCCCAGCTTAAAGCCATTCCCAAAGTTGGAAGACTGCAGGTTTCCGTTGCCGGGAGCAAAGGTATTAGCAATCAGATTTTGCGTGCCAACATTGATCGCCGTTGTGTTCCCATAGCCGTCCCGCTGGAAGGTATATGCAAATCCATTGTGCGTAATTTGACTCAGACGGTCGGCCGCATCGTATTCGTAGGCGGTTTCAACCATCCCCGCGCTGCTCAGCGCACTGGCCCCCGTCAGCAGGTTGTTTAGTGTATTATAGGTATAATACGTTCTTTAAACATCATTTGGATCCGGTCCGGATATCCTCTGTTATCTTAAAAAAGACCGCTGGATCGCCCGGAACTGTTCTATCATTGTGCATTAATCATCATCTTGAACTATCTTTACATTCTTATTCGATGTGCTTTTTGGTATTGGAAGCGCCAGAAAGGGAGAAAAACGCACCTGGACGAAGGAGTCCGTATCACGATAAAAGTAACTGCGTTTTTTCTCGTCGTACAGCTCCACAACATCGGAAGGTGCGATACTGCGTCCCGGATATTCTTTAGGGAGAGTATCATTGTATCGATTAAAAATCCGGCGCAATATTTCTTCATCCGTCTGCTCTTTCGGGCAGACCATTTTCGAATTACACATCAGCCGGTATTCCGCAGCTGGCGGCTGTAGATAGCCGGCCTTGCGCAAAGCCTTGATCCCGAGGAATGCAAAGGACTTTGGTTCCATGCCATTCGTAAATTCCAGCTGATAGATGCGGAAATGCTGATGCCGGCGCTGTGCTTCCAGAAGCTGCTGTAGTGTTTTGCCGCTTCCGTCCTGCAGCCAGCTTTCGTATTCCTGTTCTGTCAGGCCCAGAAATTCCACCAGGCCGGTTCCATTTTCGGGTGCCTTGTGCCATGTCTCCACACAATCGTCTATATAAGCAAAGTCACACTGCCCGGAAAGGTACTGCTGCTTGAAATTCATTCGGCTATCCTCCTTTGAAGAATTCTTACGGTGGAGCGCAAGCTGCCAATCGTCGATTCCCTTATAATTGGGGTTCCACGTCAAGCGTCTGCACTCCATACCATACTGCCTTGCCATCAGGTAAATCTGTGATGCACCCCTGGTCACCTTGTCATTTCTGAATTTATCCATATCTTCTGCTTCCACGATCACTTCCGTGCCGTTTTGCGACAGAAATGCAAAAAGCGGCCCGAGCTGACTGACGTTGTTTGCTCCCGCTGTCGCGGCAAAGGAACGGTGAATCAGATAATGGCTGACATCGGCTTTCAGATAGCCTTCCGTCACATAAACCACTCGGGAAAAAGGGTTGCCTACAAAGTGGATTGGGCTGCCGGAGGTGACCCCCATTTTTTTATTAGAAGATGACAGCCAGATGTATTTTGTCCCTTCCTTGTCCGGCGGGTCGTCCTTATTCTTAATGGGAACATCCAGACGGATCTGAGCGCCGCGAATCAGACCGTCAATTCCGTGTACGGGGATAATGATCCCCGCTGTGCGCTTATAGAACTTTACCGTCCATTTGCCGTCCTCATTTAAGTAAAAGCCCGGAACGCCCTGTCCGGTGCAGCCCTGCTTCAACAGCCGCTCCGTGTAAGAACGGCACAGGCAGGGGGGAGGGGTGCTCTTATAGCCCAGTTCGTCGATCTGCGCGTCGGTAAGACCACGCTTCAAACGAAGATGTTTCCGGTGGGCGTCTGAAAGAGAAAGCATACCAAACAACAGGGAAAGTGTCTGATGAATTTCCTGAATACCGGCACGCTCGGACTGGGGAACCTCCTGTGTTTCCTCCTTGGAAACCGGCTGCTTCACTTCGTAAGACGGCGCCGGGCCTCCTACCTGCAGCGCCTCGCAAATTTCCCGATAGGCGTCCGAGGTGCTGATTTCATACACTTTCGCGTACAGAGCCAGCATCCCTCCGCCTTCATCACAGTAGTTGCAGTGCCAGACATTTTTTGAGAAGTTCACATTCATCTTGCCCCGTTTATCTCCGCAGATAGGGCAGTCCACATAGATGCTGTTTGCCTGTCGACGCCTGATTTTCAGGTGGAGCAGTTCCACGACATCCAGAATGCCGAACGGAAAATTCTGCGGGCATGAGGCCATAGGCGGCACCCCCTCTCTTTACGCCGCGCCTTTCCCTTGCGGGAAAGCTCAGCCGGCTTTCTGCGCTGTGGAAAATTCGAGCATCATCTGTGCGGCCGCCCTCAAAATATTGTTGTCACCTTTGTAGCCATAGACATACCATTTCAAGCTTGCGGCCCTGCGGTCGGCAACCTGAGCCATTGTCCAGCCGCTGCAGGTGCCCACGTCTACAATCAGGTTCTGCGCTTCTTCCAGCGTCATCATCGAAAGGATTTCCTCCACCGGTATATCTGGAGTGTAGCTGGGAGCGCCAGCCTGCTCAGCCGCTGCCTCTTCCGCAGGTGCGTCCCCACGAACAGTTACAGCGGGAAATTCCGTTACGACAGCTCGCTGGCTTTCGCTTGCGGGAACATTCTCTACTGGATTCCGTGTCTGGGGCATTTCGGCAGAGACGCGCTCAGTAGCGGACACGGTGGAAACAGCCGTATTTTCAACGGTTGCAGCTGCTCCGACAGGCACAGAGGCAGGCGATTGACCAGCCTGCTTTCGAATCTGTGGGTCCGGGGCTTCGGCTTCCGTCGTCCGCAACGGTTCTGCAGCAGCCTGTTCTGGAAACTCCGACTCCGGCATTTCCACCCATCCATCCTGTTCGGGGGCAGAGGAGTCTTCTGCAAAGGGGGAAACATTCTGTTTGTCAGGAGCTGTGGCTTCAGGCGCTGTTTTCTGCGCTTCACGCATCGGGATTTCCGTTCCAAAGCGTTCCTCGCCGGGCGCATGGCTTACATCACAGAATTGCAGGCCGAAACCCGCGTCTGTGAGGGCCACATCCTGCGCCTCATACTGCGCTGCCTGCACATACAATCCACCGGGTGTGTTATTGATGGAACGGCTGGAAGTAAAGCTTGACACTGGTTCAGGATCGCTCTTGTCAAAATAAACCTGCGCTTCAATGATGGCAAGCTGGTCGGTGATTCGCAGGGCACTCATCTTGATGCGCCCTGTGGGATGGACAAGCCGGAACCAGAGTTTTTTGTACTTGAGGTCCAGCTTCTGTACTTCCTCTTTTGAGGTTTCCGAAATGGTCCTGCGCAGAAATTTGCGCGGATCAAAACCGGGAACCTTGTTGAGTTCCGCCACGGATGGAATCGCGTCGTACATCAGATCGCCGTTTTTGTTTGCAGTCATCTTAAAAATCCCCTTTCTTATAAAACACGAGATGCCGGTGCCTTTTTCTGCACGTGCATCTCATTCTTAACAATAAATTTTTCACTGTCTCCAACTCAGGCGACTTGCCCGTTACCGCGTTTTTTTGATAACGCTTTATAGTAAAGGGCAATCCGCTGACCCAGCAACGTATTCCGCTTATCAATTTTTGTGCGGTGAATTGCCATGAACAGCACATCTTTTTGACCCACAAGAAACACTCTTCGCTTGGCGCGGGTGATAGCGGTATAGACCAGATTCCGGTATAGCAGGATGGTGTGTGCCGACAAAATCGGGATAATCACCGTGTCGTATTCGGACCCCATCGCCTTGTGAACCGTCATGGCATAGGCAAGTTCAATGGTGCCCATGTCCTCGGCCCCGTACTCTACGGAACGGTCGTCGGTAAATTCAATCAGGATGCGGTCGGCTCCGGAAGAATCTTTTTGAATCTTCCGGATAAATCCCACATCCCCGTTTGAGATTTCTCCTTTGTTCTTGGTTTGCATCACCCGGTCGTTGACTCTGAAAATGCGGAGCCCAACTTTCAGTTCATCCACACCCTCTGCGGCTGGGTTGACCCGCTCGCGGATGGCTTCATTTAGCTTTTCTGCGGAAGCCTCTCCATCAGAGCGGAACGGGGAAAGAATCTGCACCTGCTCAATACTGCTTTTCGCAATTTCATCGAAATAAATCCTCTGAATCGCGGCGGCGGCTTCCGGCTGTGTCTTGCATTTTACAAATACAAAATCATTGCCGTAATACAGGCTTGTCTTTGCCTCGTTGATAAATTTGGCGTTGTGGGCAATCAGGCTGTCCTTGGCCTGACGGAAAATCTCGTCCAGCACGGTCACGGGTATCAACCCGCAGCCAATCAGCTCCCGAAATACGTTTCCAGCGCCGACACTGGGCAATTGGTCGGCATCGCCTACCAGCAGAATTTTAGTCCCAGGCTTGATTCTGGAGAATAGCTGCTTTGCAAGCCACATGTCGGTCATGGAAAATTCGTCCACGATAACCAGGTCTGCATCCAGAGCTTCTGTCCGTTTCCGAAATTTGTTTTCAGCGTCCTCGCCCAGCAATCCCAATGCGCTGTGCAATGTCTGGGCCTGAGAAAATCCCGTGCTTTCGGCCATACGTCGACTGGCGCGGCCGGTCGGGGCGGCCAACACAATTTTCCCCGTTTCATATAGCTTCTGATAGACCTTAAGTACCGTCTTCAACACTGTAGTTTTACCGGTACCGGGTGAGCCGGTGATGATGCTCAAGTTGTGCTGAAACACCATCTCAACGGCTTCCTCCTGCTTCTTGGACAGGGAGATCCCCAGTTGCTCCTTGATTTCTTCCAGCGGGTGGGCGATGCGGTCCTTCGGTGGAACTTCCAGCAGAATCTGGCTGATACGTCTTGCCGTTTCATCTTCCAATTCAAAGGTTTTCGGCAGATAGATGTTTTCTCGGTTGGATACCACGTCGCCATTCAAAATCATAGTCTGCAGTTCGTCCTTAACCTCCTGCCGGCGCACACGCATCTGGGGAAGCGGGATTTTCTCGTTCAGAAGTGTGAACGCGCTTTTTACCAGCACCTCATGCTCCAAATAAAGATGCCCTTCCTTGTTTTTGCTGTCGTCCAGCGCGTAGAAGATGGCCCCGCTGATTCGCATAGGATCGTTTAGCGGACAGTCTGTCTTGCGTACAATCGCGTCAATCCTCTTAAACCCAAATCCGGGAATCTGGCACAATGCGTAAGGGCTCTTTTTCAGGACGTCCAGACTGGCAGGGCCGAAATACTCATAGATTTTAAGCGCAGCCTTTGGCGTCAATTGAAAGGGAGAAAGAAGCGTCATAATATCGCGCAGCATCCTGCTTTCGGAATAGGACGTTTTGATGTCCTTCAGACGTTCCTCCGTAATGCCCTTGATTTCCAGCAGACGTTCCGGCTGGTTTTCCAGAATATTCAGCGCTTCGACCCCGAAACGGCCTATGATGGCGGCAGCGGTCTTTTCCCCGATGCCTTTCAGAAGGCCGGAGGATAGATAGCCCTGTATACCGTTTTTGGTATGTGGGATGATCTCTTTCCACTGCTCCACCTGAAGTTGGCAGCCATATTTTTCATCCGTTTTCCATTCTCCGTCCAGTTCCAGCTTCACCGCGTCGGTACGGGGTAAATCGTAGCCCACGGCTGTAAAGCGAATCAGGTGGTCCGCGCGCCGATATGTGCTGCGTGCATGGGGAGGAATATTTTTATCGTCTGTTTTGATGCAGATGATGCAGTATTTATTGACCGGATTATAAAAGACGGTCTTATCATATGTGCCGGTATAGCTCATCGTCTACGCTCCCTCCAGTCGTTCCACTTGATCCACAAAAGGACCAGCAGGATAATGACTACATCAATTGCGCAGCCCAGAAACAGCGGGGCAATTACCATCAGCCAACTGCAATGCGCAAGCCCGGCCAGCTTTAATGCCGCGAGAACCGAGCTGATAACTCCCAAAATACCGATACTGTGTACCTGTACCTTCATTTTTTTCATATATGCTCCTTTCCGCGGCGGCATCAGGCCGCTTCCGGCTTGCTCATCTTTACATGAAATCGACGGCTTTCAGAAATCGTTACGAACCGCTCATAGACTTCCGGCAGCTGCAAATGCAGGCGGGTCAAATCGTCCTTTTTGATTTCCGCTTTCCGCACTGGATTGTAGGTCACCATATAGCTGGTTCCGTTGTTTTCGCAGACTGCGGTGCAGCTCTTTCCCATTTGCTCAATGATAAAGGCGCGCAGCCGCTTCATCTGGCTGTCAAGTTCCCGGGACTGGGCATCCGCTTCCTGCTTTTCCTTCTGCAGTTCCAGATAGCGCATCAAATTAGCAGTCAACCCCATATTGAGGACGACTGCCGGCGCACCCTCATCGGCCGGTCCGAGATGTCGCCGCAGGCTCTGTTCGATCAGGTCGCCATCTTCGGTGTAGGATGGTGGCGCCTGTGCCAGCACATGATTCATCCAGAAGTTCTCTTCCAGCGCAATTAGCTCCGACTCATACATTGGATCGCGGGCGATGTGCCGAATGATGACTTCATTCTCGTTGTTCCCGTACAGGCAGCAGAAGTACACCTGGTCGATGTTCATGACGCACATATAATGGCGCCCTTGTACTTCGTAGTAGAGGGGGACAATTTCCTCGCCGTTGTGCCACCATTTCTCCTTTGCGTTGTAGTTGGTGGTTTTGATTTCGAGGATTGCTGTAGTGCCGTCCGGAAGCTCGATGAAAAAGTCGATATCCGCCAGCATAAAGCGGTGCTCCGGGTGCTGGAACATCTTCTTGATCTGGTAAACCCGGAACCCGGTTTTGACGTGGAAGATCTCCGCGACCAGATCCTCCAGCAAATGCCCCATTTTTTTAGCGACCCAGTTATCCTCATCGTCTTCCGGTGATACTACGTTCAGCTTGTCGTAATAGAGGTCCCGCGCGGTTCTGAACGGTGATATGCCGAGGACCGCCGCGGCGTCGCTTCCGCCGATCCCTTGTCGGCGATATTCCAACCATACTTTCTCCGGCAAATTGGCCGTGTCCACCAGGACAAGGGGCCGATATGATGGGGAACGTACTATAGGCATGTTACTCCTCCTTCCGGCTTTTGCGGGGAACAAGGGCCGGACCAACAATAAGCTGCTCACGCTGCCCACCGCTTAAATCCTTCTTTCTTTCTTCCAGCCGTTTTTCAGAAGAGGATCGTTGCCGCCGTCGGCCGCCAGGCTTCCACCTTTTTCTGATATTCATTTACATGACCGCCTTTCTGTTTGAAATATCCTCAAAGCCGTTAACCGGCATTTGGGCAACAAAAAAAGCGAGAATGACAAAACAGCAAAAAGCTGGCGTTTACAGAAAATCTGCAAACCATTGTCATTCTCGCTTATTGGGGAGAAATCTCCCGAAAAAATAAAAAAGCCAGCAAACTACCGGCCTTTAAGGCGCAGGTACTCTACTGACAACATACAAGCTTAACAGCGTGTGCAATTCGGGAGAACCCGATAAACCCAAGAGGGAAACGCACAAAAATCAATTACAGATTAAATTTAGCACAATATATTGATTTAGTCAATAGTGTAAATCTATATATTGTAATCAGGAGAGCAACATTTCAAAGCAAGCCCATTGAGATAGGCCGGCGCAGAGTCAGGAATTCGTACTCTGTGTACAGGGTAGGTGCACTCGATTAACGAGTTCGATGTTGCAAGCATCTTCCCGCTAATAAGCTTGAGAAAATGACCTTTGAAGAGGTAATGAAAATAAGACCAAACTCTCCAGAACGAAGAATCAGAATTATAAAAAAAGAAGCCACGGGGCAAATCTTAATCCCGCGGCTTTTTCCTGCTTTGCTTGCAACTAGGGCCTACTTATTGCAGAAGTGGCTGCCTTGCTTTGATATACAGATCAATATCCTCCACAATATACTGCTGGCCGGTTGAATGCAGCACATCATAAAAGGAATTGATATAGTCAAATACACCGTATTTATGAAAAGCATCCAGTGCAGCAGCACCGTTTATTTGGTGCGCGTTTTTGTATGCTTCCAAACAAAACACTTTAAATTCAACTGTCCCGCTCATCGTTATCACCTCAATACTCAGGCAGTTCCAGACTGCCGTTTTCTTTTTCTTTTCTGTACAAATCATACAGCTTCTCCGTGCTGTACTGCCAGACCTTAGTCTGTTCATTTTCAAGAACGGAATAGAGCTGTGAAGTATAAAATTCCGCAATCGCTTTTTCGTCTGATATTCGGTTTTCAGCTGCGATTCTGTTCGTCAGTGCGGCCACTATGATTGGAAATACCGCGTCAAATTTCTCCTTATCCATTTTCTTCTCCCTTCAAAACAATAGAATTCTGAAAGGTGCAGTATGAAAGCGCTTTTTCCGTATGGAACAGCACCTGATTAAAGAGTTTTTCAACCTTCAACCGTGAGATTTGGCCCGAAGGCCATAAATTGAAAAACGAATATTATGCAAATAGGTCAGAAAGCAAGTTTAAATTGTCCAATATATTTTACTACAATTACGACTATAAACAGAAAGATAATTTGTTTGATCTAGACACTCTTTATGGAAATATGCCGAAAAAAAGCTTTACCAAGAGCAAAAGGCGGGAATTCGAAGTAGTGATTATGTCTTTTTGGCTCCACGGTATTACAAGAGATGATGAATATTGGAAAACATATTTGGATAGCGTGTTCTAAAAGCTGTAGCAGATATTGTGTTATTTTACAATTGAAATACAAAAAGAAAAAATGGCTATTCACCGTTTTTAAAGATGAGTGGCAATCAGACAAAGGGCACGGAAGTGGAGTGATGAATCGCCCACGACCATGCCTTTTTATTTTATATCGATTAGTCAAGGCTTCTTTTTTGCTTTGGAGATCGGAAAGAGAGATGATATTCCAATCCGTAAGGTGAGGTGATGGATGAGACTTATTTTTTCAAAGATCCGTCCCATTTGGCCTGCAGCCAAAAGTGTACGCAGAAACTCGAGTATAAAGTCATTCTACCGTATCCCCAAAACGATATCGGATGCCTCTTTGGAGAGTTTCTTAACAGTTGACCTAAAATGAATCAGGAGATATTCGCCCGTGCTTTTCAAGAGGGTTTTCAGGTAGAAAATATTAAAACTTAGGGAAGGTTACCTTTATGGCATCCGACTATAAAAAAGATATAAGGAATTCTACATGCAATCCCCAAAGCCCAGCATTGTTGAAATGTTGAAAATGAATTTTTGGGCTGTCTGGGGAAAAGTTGACGCCAACAAAGAAGGCGGCGAATACAAATCGAAGAATTCCTAGAATATGTGAAATCTCCTTTTTGCACAATGACTCATTATATCACAATAACACTGCGCATCAATTTGTGGGTAAAAATTACATTTTTACATTGCATTTGTTCGCCAAAAAGCATATAATATAGTTGAATTATATCGAATAATTGGCAAAGTCATCGAAAGACGGCAACGCGAAGCTAAAAGGGCCTGTACCGTTTGGATGGCAGCCAACTGTGGCAAACATTTCGCCCTACGAAAACCGTAGGGCTATTATTGTATATAAACACGAGGTAAGCGCTATGGATTATATTTCAATCGCCGAAGCCGCAAAAAAATGGGGCATTACTCGCCGCCGTGTGCAGGTGCTATGCAATCAGGGACGGATTCCTGGGCTGACCAAGTTCGGCAAAGCCTGGGCGATTCCTAAGGATGCAGAGAAACCGGCGGACGCAAGGAAAGAGAAGCAAATGGATCCTTCAGATTCGGTTAGGAGGTATGGATTGATGTTAGATAAACAAAATCTTGTAACTGAATTATTGCTTGAAAAGCTTGCAGAGACAAAGGTCGGTATTCTCGCTAAGGGAATTGGTAATATTAACCCTGAGAAAATTGCTCTTGAATTGGCTACGAAGAGAAATTCACATATTTATATTGCAGCTATTGGCTACGATGTGCCAGAGGAAAAAGAAGAAGATTTCTTTACGCTTACACCATCAGTGGAAAAGGCAGTTCTGTGGAGAAGTGTACCTGAGTACGCGGGCAATATTGTGGTATTTGTAAAAAATGATGTAGATAAACTTCATTCGCTGGCGGAGTTTGAAGTGCTTTCTTTAAAAGACCTTTCGAAGTATCTTATTGAATTGCAGACTAAGAATGAAAGCAACACACCAACACAGAATTTCTGGAGTGCGTTACAGCAAACATCTGATTACTATTCTTTTGATGTAATCTTGGAATTCATCCAGGCCATCACTGCAACTGATAATATGGCTGAAGCTATTCCAAATAACATGTGGAGGCTCAATCTTCTGTGTGATGCTGATATTTTAGGAACAAAGAACAAGCCTGAAGAACGACTAAATCGGAATAGAGAATTGATTTTTGCGATTGGTCAGTTGAGTGAAGACTCAAGAAAAAAACTGAGTCGTTCTTTGGCCAGAACAAAAGCTGTTGATAAGGAGCGATTGCAGAGAGCTTATAATAATCTGCAAAATCTTTATAAGTATGGCAAAAGAGAAACCCTAAAGCTGCTGGACTTTTCTACTGTTCAGGAATTGTTTTCGGCTTCAAAGGCGAATGAACCTAAGAAAGAAAAAAATCCGCCAAAATCTAATCCAACTGAAGGTGACAGCGAGGAAAATGAAGAGATTACTGAGGCTACACCTATACGCCCTAAAGAATTAGGCCAGTTAATTTCAGATGCGATTGTTACTGGTAACGAGAAAGATATCGCAATTATAAAGGAATTGCTGGGTGAACTTAAGAAGCACTTTGATCCTGAAAATGAGGAAAATGATGACAGTATTCCGGCAATTGGTGGGATTTTCAACGACCGTAGCATTGTAATTGAAAATCATCAATCCGACCTTAGAAAACTGGTTGGAAAGGTTTGTAATGAGACCTCGTGGGGTGGCTTGATGGAAACAGAAGAAAGCGTTCTTAAAGACGCTATTTCTGCAGACATTAAAAGCTTCAAGCCATTCAATCCAACTGATTCTACATCGATGGTCGCCTTTAAGAGCGGTATTGATGGAAGTCAGGCGCTATTTGATTTTGTGATTCAGTTTGATGCTCAATTTGATGAAAAAGAAATTGACACAGCCGAACGGTTTAGTCCAATTATTAGCGAGTTGTCTGAGTATAGGAGTAAATTGCTTCAGAACCTGGATATGACTATGTATTATCCTGTACTGAGTTTTGGAGCTGACGAGGATGCTAGGCGGGTAATGTTGTCCTATATTGATGCATGGGCAAAGCTGTATCATGCATACTGTGTGAACGAACCGACTATGCGCCAAATAAGTGCGGGTGGCACCAGCTTTATTGCAAAAGCGTTGCTACTGCTGGATGTTTTGTACGTGAAGACTCCGAAGGAATGGAAAGGAATGCTATTGCCGATCCATCCTCTTTACCTGTGGAGATACTATGAAATTTTTAAGACATTGCCATCGAGGAAAGCGCAGTTGGATGAGGATGATGCCAGTTCCCTGACAGAAGTATTGAATCAACTTCCACAAGTTCTGAGCTTTCTCATCGCAAATAGCATTGTTACAGAAACCTCAGACGACAAGGTGTTACCATGCTCCGGAAATATCGAAATGCTTCCGACCTTTGAAAACAAAACTAATAGATATCTTGGTGACGATGGGACCCAATCTATTGGCGAGATATTGACACGCTGGATAGGCTTCGCTCCTTACACGAAAAATGAAATTCGCATCTGTTCAGTTGATGCACCTGATTTGATCGGAAATATTCGTGCAATAAAATCCTTCATGGATAAAAATGGATGCCGAAGAGTGGTGTATGATGTATATCTTACTCGTAAGCAAAATGGCAATACTGAGCTATCTAAGTTGGATTATTCCGGCAAGGATTATGAAATTGGAGAATTTATCAGGCAGAATAAGATTTCAATTAGCATTCAGAATGTTGATTCGGCTAATGAAGTGAAGGTAGCATTAGCACAAAAACCCGTTCATGTGGCCTTCTATTTTGACCAATCCGCTTATGAAATCGAATTTGGGCCAAATAATAAGAATCTGTACATTAATCCATTAGTTGTTACATATGATTATGATTTTGATGAGATTCAGCATAGAGGCAGTATCTATCCGTCCTCAGAAATTGATTCCGGCTTAATTGGTGATTATCATAAGTTGATGAAGTCTGCCGATGTAATAAGCAATAACATGAATCCACGTACTACTTATAACGGTAGTGCAGATATGACTGCTGTTATTTCAACAATTCAAGATGACCAAGTGCAATGGCTTGCCGTAGCCGACAGGGATACAAATAATTATGACCCGAAGGGAGCTATTCCCATCGGAGAAATGCAATACGACAGAAGAATGGTTAATGTATGGGCATCAAGCGATTCACGAATTATCACGCAGTACTTGACTATGTTGAGAGGCTATAATCTATATCCTAAGTCGGAGACGCTCATTGACATACTTAAAACATTTGGGCATATTGCATCCAATGGTCTGATTAGCATACCGAAGTTCGGAGCAGACGCACAGGCAATAGATAATAAAAAGAAGGGTCTAATTGGCACCTTATTTGCAGCATCCTGGTATACGAAGAACAATGCAGATTCTTTGGTTGCTTCTTTGGATGATTATAAAGCTCGTCTTTGGCTTCAGGATAGTAGATTCGGAGATGAGCGAGCAGATCTTGTTGGCTTACGATATGAAGAGACTACAAATACACTCCTTATTCAGCCTATTGAGGTCAAAACTCGTGACGAATCACCAGATGCGACAATTTCTAAAGGCGATGACGGAAGATACAACATTATCGGACATGCGGCTGGACAGATTGCAGCGATTGTTGGAATCCTCAAAGAGATTTTCTCCGTTGATGAAAATTCTACAGACATGTTTATCTCCGCACGTAGAGAAGTCCTCAAATACCAGATTGTATCAGAATGCTTTAGAAATATTCATGATTCTAATTGGCAAAAAAAGTGGTATATGATATTGAAAAAGGCCTTCGGGAATGGGAAAAGTGAAAACATCAATATTCAGGTGTCTGGTTTGCTCATACATATAAAACTGAGTCAAGTGTCCGGTGGCAAGGCAGTTCAGTGTGTGAATCCTGAATTTGATGATTGTCAAATTGAATATAGACTTTTGAGTGCGAAGGAAATACAGCAAGAAGTTCTTGGCGAAGGTACAATGCTTAAAGAAATGTGGACGCCCGATTTCGATTCAAGCGATAATATTCCTAAAAC
This sequence comes from Caproiciproducens puteiluti, assembly GCF_052442865.1. Taxonomy (NCBI): domain Bacteria; kingdom Bacillati; phylum Bacillota; class Clostridia; order Eubacteriales; family Acutalibacteraceae; genus Caproiciproducens; species Caproiciproducens puteiluti. The sequence continues at coordinate 328,725 of NZ_CP194790.1, forward strand.
CGGCGAAGAGGATGCAGTAATTGACTTTGACGAACAAGACCCGGGAGCATTAGTAAGAAATGTTGATACGGATGAGATGTTTTCAAACGTTGCGCCTACCGCTAAAACTGCTGAAGAAAGCACGGAATATGGGCCTAAGAAGTCTACGGCAAAACCGGAAGAACAAGGTATGTCTGCTGAAAATAACAGTGTTCCCCAGGAGGAAATTGAGCAATTGGTTAAGGACTTTAAACGCTCTTGTGGCGACTACCACGTTATTCTTAGAGAATGCGAGGCTCGAAACACAGTTGTCGGCCCAAGTGTAATAAGACTTAAGTTTAAGTTGGGTCGCGGACAAACTCTTCAGGGGTTATCAAGCCACCTAGAGGATATCGGTCGTGAAATGAAACGAAGTGGAGTTATAATCCAACAGGTTCCAAACTCTGATGTATTACTCCTGGATGTTCCGCGCCTTCAAAGGGAAAAGGTTCTATTTAAGAATGTAATTCCTACTATTCCGCAGGTTACATCCCCAGAACAACTGTTCTTCCCGCTAGGAAGAACACCTAATGGGCGTGACTTGATTGAAGACCTGAGCCAGATGCCGCACATGCTTGTTGGTGGTAGTACAGGCTCTGGTAAATCGGTATTCTTGTTTACAATGCTTGCTGCAATGCTGATGACGCATCCGAAGAAAGAGGATATGCAGTTGATTCTTTCGTCCTCAAAGTTGGAGGATTTCATCCATTTTGAGGGGTTACCTCATCTATATTCAGGGAAAATTATCTCTGATGCTGCAGAGGCGACGAAGGTGATTAAGGAAGTCATTTTCGAAGAATCTGAGCGTCGTGGGAGACTGCTGGCAGAGGCCAGAGTTGCTAACATTATTGAATATAACAAGAAGACTGGAGAAAAACTGGCTCCGATTGTAGTTGTAATTGACGAGTTTGCTGATTTGGCAGACCAGTTGGAAACAACAAAGGAGAAGAATGCGTTCTATAAGCCTGTTCAAAGAATCGCACAGGCAGGAAGAAGTCGCGGCATCCATCTGGTGATCTGCACACAGCGTCCGGAGGCTAAATTGGTGCCGTCAACAACAAAAGCACAGTTGAATGGTCGAGTGGCACTTCGTGTTAATGATGGCATTTCTTCAAGGATGATTATTGAAGAGCCGGATGCACAGTATTTGCAGAAGCACGGAGATATGATTTATCGTAATGGTGATGTCATTGAACGAGTTCAAGGCTATCTGATTGAACTCGATGAACTCGATAAAATTGTTGATGATGTCATCAAGGGAAGAATTTGATTAAAGGTGATGGAGTAGTAGATGGCATTGAAACCGGAATTCGTTTGTGGGATTTTCAGGTCGGAAATAAAGAATCGATTCCTGTGCTCTGTATGCATTGAAGGTGAAGATGCTGTCTGCTATATTCCATCATCTTGCAGACTGAGTAATTTTATTGATTTAACTGGAAGGGCGGTATTGCTTAAGCCAATAATGACACCAAAGGCAAGAACATCATATTCTGTTTACGCTGTGAAGTATGGGCGCAACTACATACTACTGAACTTAGCTCAAGCAAACAAGGTCATTGAAGAACAATTGCACAAAAGGTATTTTTCTTTTCTGGGGAAAAGGAAGCATATCTCCCATGAAATAAAGCTAGGAAATTACAAAACAGATTTGTTTATACATGACACAAATACGCTTGTTGAAGTTAAAAGTATCTTGGCTTTTGACAAGGAGGCCTCTTTTCCGACAGTGTATTCTGAGCGTGCGGTTAAACAACTTAGAGAAATATCCAAGTTGCTTGATGCAGGCTACAATGCATGCTACATGCTGGTATCTTTAAATCCAAAAGTCAAAAGGATTGCTATAAACAATGGAATTGAAGATTTTTACCAGTTGTTTTCTGAATGCGTCAATAAAGGAATGACATACTACGCAGTATCTGTGCGTTTGGTTGAGCAAGAGCCAGAACTGTATTCTCGAATTATAATGACTTTATAAAGGCAGATAACATTGAAATCCTTCTTATGGATGCAAAAGTAAAAAAGACATGATAAAGAATCGGGGGCGTTCGAATTAAAGATAGAAGTAAATTCATTTCTAAGTCGCAATAATTAAAGAAAAAGCGTGGAGCCAAGTTTACAAAAACTGTGCTCCACGCTTTTACATTTAGATTTTTAAACTGCGCCGTACCCGGAAATATGAAATTGTACCCTTGTTCTCAAACTATGCGCATACCCCCCAAAAAAGTAGAGAGCAAATAAGGGCATTAATTTCTTTGTTATTGTAGAAGTCCGCAAAATTTCTTAGACTTTTTATTTTTGCAGAAATCTGCATCTTCCATTTATGTTTAATAAGCAAGACCGAAAACAAAGAGGTCTATCGGTACCTTGACAAGTTAATAGCCGGCTCCGGGAGTTATACGGGTTTGGGGGATAGTATGGCCATGACATCCATACGGATGAGCGTACCCACCAATTAAATCGCGCACAGCGCAGTCCGAGGAAACGAGTATACGCGGTGCAACGAAAGCGGCGCAGGAAATGGCCCGGAAGCCGAGCGTTTATTAATCATCCAGAAAACTTAAGAAACACGGTCTTTTGCATAAAAGGGAGGGATTTGATATAACACAGACACGTATTGCTTATAAGCATATGTTCCGGCAATACCCGGACGTAATCGACGTACATACTCTTCAGAAAATGCTGGGCATCAGCCGCCATCACGCCTATCGTCTTATCACTTCCGGCCGAATCAAAGGCCGGAAGGTCGGGAAGTCATATAAAATCCCCAAAGTCTATGTGATCGACTTCCTGCTGCAAAACGACGAAGCTGACACATTGGCGCAAAAGGGGAACTCCTGATATGCTGTAGATGTCGGCAGCAAAGAGCAACACTTTACCAAGGAGGCATTACGATGATAACCGGCAGCATACAGCCGAAGAACGGCAAATACTATGTCGTTCTTAACCTATACGATCACACGGGCAAACGACGGCCCAAATGGATCGGAACAGGGTATACAGTCAAAGGAAACAAAAAGAAAGCACAGGAGGTGCTGAACGAGCTTACACGACGATACAGCGCACAACTGCCGCCGTCAAAGCGCGGCCAACCGGCCTGCACCAGAACGGTGGATATGACTCTTCTGGATTTTCTCTATGAGTGGCTTGCCACTCGGAAGCCTCATATCCAACCGACCACCTACCACAATTACACCAGCATGATCGAAGGGAGGGTAACAGACTATTTTGACCCACAGAGGACCCTGCTGACAGAGCTCAATTATCATCAGTTGGACGATTTCTATAACTCCATCCGAAAGGACGGCTGCTGCGAAAACTCAGTGGTCAAATACCATGCCATGCTCAAGATGGCTTTGGACTATGCCATCCGAAAGGAATACATCCAGATCAATGCGGCGGATCGTGCGGTGGAGAAGCCTTCCCGGAAAAACAGGTACAGGCCCAATTACTATTCTAAAGATGAGCTGAACCGACTGCTTCGAGCAGTGACGGACGACGTGCTGTATGTGCCGATCCTCCTGACGGCTTATTACGGACTGCGGCGCAGTGAGGTCCTAGGCGTTCGTTGGGGTTCCATCGACTTCGAGAAAAAGACAATTGCCATCGAGCACAAGGTCATTGATGGATGCGCCGCGGGGCAGGAGGGTTTGTTGCTGATGGATGAGATGAAAACCAAATCCAGCCGTCGGACACTTCCGTTGCTTCCGGTACCGGAACGTGTTCTGCTGGAAGCGAAGGCCCGTCAGGCAGAGTACCGCAGAGTGTGCAGAAAAGGCTACTGCACGAAATATCTGGAGTATGTCTGCGTGGACAGTCTGGGGAATCTGCTGAGCCCGGCTTTTCTGAGCGCACACTTTTCCTATCTCCTTCAGAAGAACGGTCTGCGGCATATCCGCTTTCACGATCTGCGCCACACCTGCGCCAGCCTGCTGGTTGCTGAAGGTGTGGATATGAAGCGCATTCAGCTCTGGTTGGGTCACAGCAATTTCTCCACGACCGCCGACATTTATGCTCATCTGGACTTTGCGAGCAAACGCGAGACCGGGGCGGTGATAGGTAGCTTGTTGGATGAGTCACTGGAAAAGAACGGAACAGTGGACGAAACGACGGACAAGACAAAGCCTTGTATGTCAGATGAAGGGTCCGAGATTCAAATCATCAGCGGAGCAAAAACGTGAAAAAACAGTCATGGAAGCACACGCTTCCATGACTGACGTTGGCGGAGAGGAAGAGATTCGAACTCTTGCCCGGCGTAAACCGGCTACCGCATTTCGAGTGCGGACCCTTCGACCACTTGGGTACCTCTCCATATTCAATTTTACCCCGTTTTTCAGGGTGGCACAGGCGTTAGAAACGTGTTAGAATAGAGCCGTGGATTCCTGAGTACTGCGGCTCGGAAACCCAGCAAACACGGGCATCTGCGGAATTTGGCCACGGATTTGGACAAGCCCGTTTCGAGTGCGGCTCGTTATGACCACTTCGATACTCTTCCATATTAAATTGTCACGGGCAACGCCTCAAAATTATTATTTCGAGTGCGGCTCGTTACGACCACTTCGATACGCTTCCATATTCATGCTGATGATAAGGATTCCGGTGGCTACGCAAAGCCACTTATACATTTTATCGATTCGGAACGTAAAAGTCAAGTGTTTTTCAAGTTTCATAAGACTGTAAAAAATTCCGGCACAGCATAGGATGTTGTGCCGGAAGAGCAGTAAAGAACATATTATGCCATTAGACAACTTCTAAAATCAGGTGATAATATGCCATTAACAACAAGAGAACTTTTAGCGAAACTAATAAAATGCGAAGCGGGCGGAGAAGGAGACAACGGGATGCGCGCAGTCGCTTCCGTGATTGTCAACCGCGCGCAAGTGCCGAACGGAGAATTCGCCCGCGTAAGCAACGGCGGCGATATCCGCGCCATTATTGAACAGCAGGGCCAGTTTACCTGCATGAAAGAGATGGTCGCCGGCGCTTACAATGCTCAGAACGTATGGAATATGGACCCGGAGGATGTCCACTATGCGATCGCGGACTGGGCGATCGCGGGAAACATTTTCTCCGGGGTCGGGGACTCCCTTTTTTACTTCAATCCATTTAATCCCCAATGCCCGCCTTATTTCCCACCGGGAGGAGCCGGTGTGATTTTCAACAGAATTAATCAGCACTGCTACTATTCTCCTACCTCAGTATATGCAACTACATGATTCTAAGGAGGAATCAAAATGATGGACAATAATAATGCGGTTGGCGATTACAAAATGCCCCCATGCCAGGCCGCGCTTTATCCCACAGCAGAAAACATGAAAAATACGCCGTCTGTCCTGGAAGGCGTTGCGAGCTACAATTATATGAACCCTATCCAACAGCAAAAACAGCCTGCGCAGACAGCCCAGCAATTTCCCGCGGCTACCCTTCCACAGACGGGAATGCAGCAGTCGCAGATGGGGATGCTGCAATCAGTGACAGGGACCGGGCAGCAAACCGGCGCCGCTATGCCGCAGATTCCGTCCCCGCAGTCGAGCATAGGGATCATGAGGCAGTCCGGAGACGGGGTACCGCAAACGGCAGGCGGTCAGCAGGCGACAACGTCGGCGACACAGGTTCAGACCGGGATGCCGCCGAGCGTGGTTACTCCGGACAGTCTGCAATATCTGAACGGCTTTTTAAGAACGCAGATCGGCCGGCCGGTACTCGTTACTTTTTTGGTGGGGACCAATACGCTGACGGACCGGACCGGTACCCTGCTGGGTGTCGGTATCAACTATATCCTGATCCGGGAGACCCGGACCGACGATGTTCTTGCGTGCGATTTCTACAATATCAAATTTATCAGGTTCTACTATTAATTCGGAAGTGTTTTGTCTCCCTTCACGGGCCCGCGCAAGCCGCGGGGCCCGTAAAAGGGAGTGAAACCGGCGATTGCTCTAACCGGCGGCTTGCACCGTTTGGGCGGCTGAGGCATCGGCGGGCAGCTCCACAGCGGGCGCCTTGCCGATTCCTTCGATATTTCCGCTGATCTCACATTTGGAGATGGTCACCGAGGTACCGCTTCCGTCTATATTCTGAAAAATCTTGTTGACCGCTTCGGTCGCATCGAGCTCCACTCTCACAATCTGGCTGGATGCCTCGTCGACATAGCAGTAACCGTAAATTGGCGGCGCGCTGTCCAGCAGGGTCTGCACCACCGTCTGGGAACCCTGGGACATGCCCGTGGCGGTGACGATATTTTCAATCGTACTTCTCAGTACTTCATTCTGGAAGGTCAGTTCTATTTTATGTACCTTCTGCGAATCCAATACCGTTTCCCGTACATATTTCTGTCCGGAAACACTGCTGAGAAGCCGCAGAATATCGATTTGTTCCAGGGGGGTGGAGGAAACGCCCTGTGCGGAGGTCTTCTGCCAGCCGCTGCCCGCGTTTGAATAGAACCATACGCCGTCGCTGTCGGTGACGGTGTAGGACACGCTGCTGCCCGTTACGCCCCCCAGAAGCGAGGTCTGGGTCGATTTCAGTGCGAACGGCTTCGCCCAGTAAACGCTGGTGCTGCCGGTTTTATAGGAGTACGGTTTGTTGTTCGCGGTGAATTCCAGTGTATTGTCAATGGCGGCGGTACAGTTCTGAATGGCGTTGGCGTTGGTTTTCGCTTCGCGCATCAGTACGTCGGCGTCCGCTTTTGTGCCGCAGGCGGACAGCCCCAGCAAAAGCGCCACTGCCAGAAAGAAGCTTGCAAGTTTTGAAATCTTCATCATTTACCTCTTTGTTTATCTTTCTCTATTATGAATATCATATCAAATTTTTATTGGAATCGCAACCCAATTGCATCCCATAACTTGACATAATACCCGCAACAAGGGTAAAATAACAGATATTAAGTTTATAAAGACTGAAAGGGAGTTTTGCATGGATGAGAGGAAGCTGGCCGCAGCGAAAATGGCGTCCCTTTCAATTTATAAGGGCATTCTGAACCGCACGGTCCCCAAAGCATTTTATCGGCTTCTCTGGTCGGCAGACCGGTCCGAGGAGGAATTTCTAAACGCCTGGGGAGATTTTTTCGCCGTGCTTTGCGAGCGCGGATACAGCGAAAACTTTGCCGGGTGCATGACCGGCACGGCGCTGTATGACGAAAACGCGTATTCCCTTGCCGCGGCAGCCGGAACAACCGGCTTTCCGCAGCCGCTGATGGACGCGGTGGAACGCGACCTGCAGATTATTCTGGATATTTCTTCGATCACCCCGGAGCAGCTTCTGGACGGCTGCGGGTTTGCACAGGAACTTTCCCCGCTGCGTCTGCCCGGGTGGAAAACCGGCGAACCGGTGAGCGCGCTTCGGGGGGACCTGAAGGACAGCATCCGGAAAATGACGGAGTATTACCGTGAAAACGGCTGCGGGATGTATGCCCGCTACCGCGCGTTTATCTGGAGGGATAAAAAGATCCAGCCGGTCGCGTATCCCGACAAAACGTCGCTTGCCGACCTGAAGGGGTACGAGCTGCAGCGCGGGCTGGCGACGGACAACACCCTTTCCTTTTTACAGGGGTTCCCCGCCAACAACTGTCTGCTGTACGGCGACCGCGGAACGGGAAAATCCTCCACGGTCAAGGCACTGTTGAATGCATATTACAAAAGGGGCCTGCGGATGATTGAAATGCCGAAGGAATCCCTGATGGATTTTCCGCTTCTGGTCGATCAGATCGCCGCGATCCCGATGAAATTCATTATTTTTATCGACGATCTCTCTTTTTCCAAGCAGAACGATACTTATGCTGCGTTAAAGGCGGTGCTGGAGGGCGGTCTGGCGGCAAGGCCGGAAAACACGCTCATCTACGCCACCTCCAATCGCCGCCATCTGGTTCGGGAGACCTTTTCCGACCGGGAGGGCGACGACGTCCACCGCGGCGACACCATGCAGGAAAGCCTTTCTCTGGCGGACCGTTTCGGCCTTTCCATCAGCTTTACCCTGCCGGACAGGGAGCGCTATCTGGAGATTATCCGGCTGCTGGCAAGACAGCGGCAGCTTGAAGAGCATATGAGTGAACTGGAAAAGGGAGCGGAACGCTGGGCCACCGCGCGCGGCGGGCGTTCCCCGCGCTGCGCCAGACAGTATATCGACGATGCGGAAGCACGCATCAGGCGCGGACAGAAGATTTGATAAGAGACGGAAAGGAGCATACCATGCTGAAAAAAATAACGGCGGTATTTCTGTGTATAGCCATTGCCGCGGGGGCGCTTGCGGCCTGCGGGCCGAAAAACGATATCTCTTCCGGTGCCGGGACCAAGGATTTCCCGGTGACCATCGGGAACGTCACCATCAGTGAGGAACCGGCGGGGGTCGCGGTGCTTTCTCCGAACATTGCCGACGTGATTCTTGCAATCGGGTACGAAGCCCAGCTGAAGGCGAAGAGTGCGCAGTGTACCCAGAGCGACCTTTCCGTTTTGCCGGACGTGACTTTGGACGACGCACAGAAAATCAAGGACCTCGGGGCGCAGCTGGTATTTACCGACACCAAGCCCACCGACGAACAGCTGTCCGCGCTGAACAAAGAGGGGATCGCCGTGCTCACCGTCGCGAAAGCGACCGGCAGGGAAGACCTGGACAGGCTTTATTCCCAGGTCGGCGCGGCTATGAAGGGCGCGAAAACCGGTTATGAAAAGGGCAGGAAAATTTCTCAGGGAATTTTCCTTACCATTGACGATATCAGCCGTATTATCCCCTCCAGCGATACGCCGACCACCGTCGCGTATCTTTACGACACACAGGGCGGAGCCGTTACCGGCGACACTCTGGAGGGCAAGCTCATTGAATCCGCGGGGCTGGTCAACGCCGCCTCAGACGGCACGGGAAATCAGCTTTCCGCCAGCGCCCTGCTACTGGCCGACCCGAAATACATATTCTGCCCGACCGGCTTAAAGGCAAAGCTGGCGGCATCTGAGGAGTACAAAAAGCTAGGTGCTGTCAAGGAGGGCCGGGTTTACGAAATGGACCCGAATCAGATGCTCCTGCAGGGCAGGGGGATGATCGAGGCGGTCAGCTTCATGGCCGGAACCGTTTATCCGGAGCTTCTCGAAGGCACGGAGGCCTCCAGCGCGCCGCCCGCTTCTTCCAGCCCGTCTTCCTCCGGCGCGACGTCACAGCCCCCTCAGGGCAATCAGAGCAGTTCCTCTTCCTCCGCTTCTTCAACGGCGCCGGGAAATACAAATCTTACGCTGAAAAAAGGCGATAAGAACGACGATGTACTGAAGATGCAGAACCGGCTGAAAGAGCTCGGCTATATGTTTGTGACCCCGACCGGCGAATTCGCCGAGGGCACCGAGCAGAGCGTGAAGGATTTCCAGCTGCTGAACGGGCTCGTGGTCACCGGTGTTGCCGACCCGGAGATGCTGAAGCTGCTGTATTCGGCAAACCCGGTTCCGCGTAAGGATTGATGAAAAACACAAAAGGCCTTGTACATTCTATATGAATGGTACAGGGCCTTTATTCACGAATAGGACCGATTCTTCCGCAATACGGAAAACCGCCCCGCTGCACAAATACAGCGGGGCGGCTATTTTTTAGAAGATGCTGCCCGCACAGAGCAGCTTTTCGGGCAGGTCGGCCCGGTAATCCGGGGCCTTGGGGTCGAGGCTGTTGATGACGACCCCGTGGCAGTTGTTGCCCGCCGTCGCGTGGATGTACCGGCTGTCGCCGAGATACATGGCAACGTGCCCGGGGAAAAACAGCAGGTCACCTTCTTTGATATCCTTGAAGGAAATTTCATGCATTGCGAATTCCGGCAGAATGTGCGCGTCGCGGCAGATCAGCACTCCGTTCATCAGATACGCCATGGAGCACAGGCCGCTGCAGTCGATGCCGAGCGGCGTTTTTCCGCCCCAGCGGTACTGTGTGCCGAAATAGCCGAGCGCGGTGTTTACCAGTGCTTTCCGCAGAGCGGGCTCCTCTTTTTTGTCCCATGACGTGATTTGCTCCCCGAGGAACGCGCCCCAGGTAAAGCCCTCCCGTCCGTCGCAGAAGCGGACGCGCTGCCAGCCGTCCTCCGGCTGTCCCACGGGGCTCAGCAGGCCGCCGCGGGTCACCGAGCCCACCGGATGCCCCTGCACCTTCGGCTCGTCAAGCACATCGGCGTAAGCCTGCAGGACCGTTTTTTTAGGGGCGGCGTCCCAGTCCCGGACAAAGCCTTCCCCAAAGCAAAGCGACGCCTCAATCACCCAGCCCTCGTAGCGGTAATGCGTGCGCACGCGCGCCCATCCGTCCCGCCGTTCCAGAATTTCCACCGTCATGCCGCAGAGCGCCTCGTCGGTCAGCTCGCTGTTGCGGTCCGGCAGCTCCATGAGCGGTACGACGGCGTCTTTTATCAGTGCGTATTCCATGTCATCCCTCTTTATAATAGTCGTAGACCTTGCGGGAAAGTCTGCCGATCAGCTTTTTGGACAGTGGATTTTCATCCGTGTCGTCCGTGGAGTCGGTGACAAAGCACCCGAAATAATATTCGTGGCCGGGCAGGGAAAAGATGCCTGTGTCGTGATTCAGATAATCCAGCCCGCCGGTTTTGTGCGCGGCGGAGAAGTCCCGGTCGGCAATGTACCGCAGCGCCATGCTGAAATCGCGCTGGCGTTCCAGAATCCCCAGCGCGTAACGGCAAAGCTCCGGCGTCAGGATCGAAGCGCGGCGCAGGCTTTGAAACACGGTCAGCTGGTCCTGCGCGCTGGTGTAATTGTTGCGGCCCTGTCTGACCGCCTCCCAGTCGAGCATTTTCCGTTCGAGAACGGTGGCTTTCAGCCCCAGCTTCCGGCAGCAGGCGTTTACGGCGTCCATACCCAGGAATTCAATTAGCACGTTGGTGGCGGTGTTGTCGCTGTTGATGATCATCCAGGTGAGAAGCTCCTCCAGCGGGTATTCCCGCACGCCCCGGTCGAAAACCTCGGTGTCGTCCAGAATTTCTTCCCCGGGCAGGCGGAGCATCTGCCCGACGGACAGATTTCCGCTCTGTACCATATCCAGCGCCGTCAGGAGGATGGGCGTTTTGATGGTGCTGGCCGAAACCATCCGGTCTTTCTCATGAAAGGAGAGCAGCGTTTCGTCCTGATCGAAGTCGTATACCAGAAGCGAAACCTTCGCGTTGATGTCCTGAATTTCGTTTTCCGCATAATCACGCAGTTCATCCCGTTTCATATCATCCCTCCAATACCGTGATTTTTCCGGAGATGGAATTCATTTCGATTTCCTTTCCCAGCGGCAGGCTCATGCTGGGAAGGCTGTGCCCGCAGGCCAGATTCATCAGGGCGGGCTTGTGTTCTGGCACGAGCAGCTCTTCAAAAACCTGCTGCAGCGTCAGTGATTTCTGCGGGTCCTCCGCCGCGCAGTCGGTGAAGGAGCCGAGAAGGATTCCGGCGCAGTCGCGGAATTTTCCGGCCATTTTCAGGTGGTTCAGCATCCCGTCTATCCGGTACGGCTCCTCGCCCACGTCCTCAAGGAACAGGATTTTATCTTTGGTGTTGATTTCATAGCAGGTCCCGAGCGACGACGACACAAGCGACAGGTTGCCGCCGGTCAGGATTCCCCGTGCGCAGCCGCCGACCAGCGTTTGGACCGGCATGTTGTCCGGATTGCGCAGCTCGCCGGTTTTTCCGCCGAACAGCACCTTTTTCAGGCTGTCCGTGGTGTACTCATCCATGCCCCGGTACCATTCCGTGGCGGGCATGGGGGTGTGGTAGGTGACCATGCAGCACTGCTGGTTCAGCACGATGTGCAGGGAAGTGATATCGCTGTAGCCGCAGAAGAATTTGGGATGCCTGCGGATGCTGTTCCAGTCGATCTGATTCATCAGGCGCTGCGCGCCGTAGCCCCCGCGGATGCAGAGGATGCCGTCGATTTCCCTGTCCGCGAACGCCGCGTTGACGTCGTTGGCGCGAAGCAGGTCGTCCCCGGCCAGGTAGCCGTGCGCCCTGCGGCAGCTTTCAAAAATGACGGGCTTTAAGGAAAGCTCTTCCACCGCCCGGACTGCCGGGCCGAAGCGCTCCGGGGGAACCGGGCCGGCCGGGGCGATCAGCGCGACGCGCGCGCCCGGGAACAGTGGTTTTGGCGTAAACATGTTATCCCTCCAATATTTTCCGGTACTCTTGCAGCTCGGGCTCGTTTGCCAGTACAAAATGGCCGGGCTCAATTTCGCACCAAACCGGTTTGTCGACCGAGTAATCATGCATTTCGGGGTCGTACACCAGAAGCCGCTTGTTCTTTTCCGCGGCCGGGTCGGGCAGCGGAATCGCGGAAAGCAGCGCGCGGGTGTAGGGGTGCAGCGGGCGGGCGAACAGCTGCTCGGTTTCGGCCAGCTCCACCAGCACGCCTTTGTGGATGACCGCGATGCGGTCCGAGATAAAGCGGACAACGGAAAGGTCGTGCGCGATAAACAGATAGGTCAGGCCGCGCTTTTTCTGCAGCTCGGCAAGCAGGTTCAGCACCTGCGCTCGGATGGAAACGTCGAGCGCGCTGATGGGCTCGTCGGCGATGATGAAATCCGGCTGCATGATCAGTGCGCGCGCAATGCCGATGCGCTGCCGCTGCCCGCCGGAAAATTCGTGCGGGAACCGGCTGGCGAATTCGGGCAGCAGGCCCACGTCGGTCAGCGCACGGTCGACCTCCTCCCGCCGCTCCTTTTCGCTCAGGTGCCTTCCGCAGTTGTAAAGACCCTCTGAGACGATATAGTCCACCTTGGCGCGCTCGTTCAGGCTCGCCATCGGGTCCTGAAAAATCATCTGGATTCGGCGTGTCAGCTCGCGGTCAAGCTCCCGTGAAATCGGGCCGTTTATTTTTTGGCCTTTATAAAGGATTTCGCCGCCGGAGGTGGGGTTGATCCGGATGATTGAGCGGCCGATGGTCGTTTTTCCGGAACCGGATTCCCCGACCAGCCCGAAGGTTTCGCCTTCCTGAATCGAAAAGCTTACGCCGTCCACGGCGGTAAATTTCTGCTTTCTGGTGCCGAAAGTGACGGTAAGGTCCCTTACTTCCAGCAGCGGCGCTTTTTTCTCAGACATGGCCGCTTACCTCCCGGTGCAGATTCCGGATGATCTCCGGCGGGTCCACCCTGGGCGCGCGCGGGTCCAGCAGCCAGGTGCGCGCTTTGTGGGTGGGGCTTACGTCAAAATAGGGCGGACGCTTGACAAAGTCGATTTTCAGCGCGCGCGGGTTGCGCGGCGCAAACGCGTCGCCCTCGATGTGCGTGAACAGGTTCGGCGGGGCGCCCTTGATGGAGTACAGGTTTTCGCCCTTGACGCCGAGCTGCGGCAGGGACGAGAGCAGCGCCCAGGTGTACGGGTGGCGGGGATTGTAGAACACTTCCTCGCATTTCCCGATTTCCACGATATCGCCCGCGTACATGACCGCGATGCGGTCGGCCACGTTGGCGACCACGCCCAGGTCATGGGTGATATAGATCGTCGTCAGATCGTATTTGTCCTTTAAATCCTTGAGCAGCTTCAGAATCTGCGCCTGAATAGTCACGTCCAGCGCGGTGGTCGGTTCGTCGCAGATCAGGATTTTCGGCTTGCACGCGACGGCGATGGCGATGACCACGCGCTGGCGCATCCCGCCGGAAAATTCATGGGGATACTGGTGCATCCGGTTTTGGGCGTCGGAAATGCCGACGTCCTCCAGAATGGAAGCTGCCGCCGCTTTCGCTTCGGCCCCTTTCAGCCCCTGATGCAGCTCGATCGCCTCGCAGATCTGGTAGCCGATGGTCTTGAGCGGGTTTAGGCTGGTCATCGGGTCCTGCAGCACCATGGCGATTTCTTTGCCGCGCACCCCGAGCCATTCCTTTTCGGTTTTCAGCTTGCTCAGGTCCTTGCCGTCATAAAGGATTTCTCCGTTTGTAATCGTGCCGTTCGCGTCCAGAAGGCCCATAAAGGTCTTGACGAGGACGGACTTGCCGGACCCGGATTCCCCCACGATCGCAAGGCTTTCCCTCTTATAAAGATCGAGCGATATTCCGCGGATTGCGTGAAGAATGCGCCCGCGAAGATTAAATTTTACTTCCAGGTCTTTTACGGAAAGAATAACTTCCTGTTCCATTCTTCAGCCTCCTTAAACATGGTTTTTCGGGTCGGACGCGTCCGCGAACGCATTGCCGATGATATAAAACGAAATCGTGACGACGGAAAGCGCGATCGCGGGGAAAAACAGCTGGTACCGCAGCGCGGGGGAGGTCATCAGCACGCGGCCCTCGTTGATGAGGTTGCCGAGCGACGGGATGCTGACCGGAAGCCCCAGCCCGATATAGGTGAGGAACACCTCGTTGCCGATGGCGGCGGGAATCGCCAGCGCCATGCGCAGCATAATGACAGACACGAGGTACGGCAGCAGGTTTTTCAGCATAATGCGGCGCGTCGGCGTGCCCAGACAGCGGGAAGCCAGATTGTAGTCCCGGTCGCGGATAATCAGAATCTGGTTGCGGATAAACCGCGCCATGTCAAGCCAGCCGGTCAGGCACATGGCGAACACCAGCGTCGAGATGCTGGGCCGCATAATGTAGGAGAACAAAATCAGGACGACGGTCTGGGGAATATTGTCCAGCACGTTGTAAATTTCGGTGAATAACCGGTCAAGCTTGCGAACGTAGCCCCAGAGCACGCCCATCAGGATGCCGAGCACCGCCTCGCTGAGTGCGACGGCGAAGCCGATCAGCAGCGAGGTGCGCGTGCCGCTCCAGACGCGGCTCCACAAATCCTGCCCGATGGAGTTGGTGCCGAACCAGAATTCCCCGCCGGGCTGCAGGTTTCTCAGCTGCAAGCCGTTTGCGCCGTTGAAAATTTCCGTCGCGGAGCGCTGGCCGGGGATCATCGGCTGGATAAAGGTGAACAGGAGGATGACTCCCATTAAAATCAGCAGGGACAGAGCGACTTTGTTTTTCAGAAAAACCTGAAAGGTGGAGCGCCAGTAAGAGTAGTCCGAGTAACCGGTACGCTCCGCGGCGGCCTCGTCAAAGCCCGCAAAGGCGAACAGCTCGTCGTCGCTCAGTTCTTTGAGGGATTGGTTGATGCTGGTTTCCACAGCGGCGGATTTTTTGTGTCTCAGAGCCATTACCGTGCACCTCCCTTTTTCACAAAGCTGATGCGCGGGTCCATCAGGTTCATCAGGATATCGCCGAGCAGCAGGCCCACAATGCCCACCGCGGAGTAGATCAGCACCAGCGCCTGCACCATGTTGTTGTCCTGGCGCTGGATGACGTTGACCAGAAGGCCGCCCATGCCGGGGACCGAATACAGCGATTCAATATAGATGGAACCGGCGATGGTGTACAGCAGGGAGGTCGGAAGATACTGCACCATCGGTACGAACGCGTTGCGGAACACGTGGTTCTTCATAATGGATTTGCTGTCCACGCCTTTCGCGCGCGCAAGCCGTATGTAATCCTTGTTCAGCTCGTCGACCATATACCGCCTGAGCCACATGGCGTAATAGGCGATGTTGCCGAGCGACAGCGATACGGTCGGCAAAATCCAGCTGACCGGGTTCGCTGCGCTGAACAGGATCGGCAGGCCGAGCCAGTCGGTAAAGTAGAGCTGTACCAGAAGGTAGTAGACGGCGGCGGGTACGGCGGTGATAAATACGATGAACGCGGTGCCGAATTTATCCCAGAAGCCGCTTTTGCTGCGCGCCATGGCGGTGCCGAGCGGAAGGCCCAGCAAAAGGGCGATCGCCATGGAGGCGAGACCCATATAGATGGATACCGGAGCTTTCGACGCAATGATCTCCATGACCGGCACGTTGGGTCGGTAGATCAGCGAATCGCCCAGACTGCCGTGGAAAATCTGAATGTAGAAATTTTTGAGCTGGATCGGCAGCGGGTCGAGAAGCCCCATGCTTTGCAGGGCGGTGTGAATCTGATTTTTATCCAGCTTGTCGAAATTCTGGAAGTACCCCTCGATCGGCATCAGCCTCATCAGGGAAAACACAATGGTGATGATGATAAAAAGGGTAATCAGGGACTGTGCCAGCCGTCTGGCTGTGTATTTTAACATGGCAATGCTCCTTTGCGGCAGGATATGAGAATAGCCGTTCCCAGGAATGCCCATTCTCATATCCTATCGATCAAAAATAGGAATAATGGCTCCGCCGCGCTTCAACGGAGCCATTATTCTTTCGCTTATCCTTTAATCTGCAAACGGGAATCGGACCCGTATTATTTCTTTGCCTTCGCAAGCGCGGCCGCACGCTCTTCGTCCCATTTCTTTTCCGCGGCGTAGAATTCATCCATGCTCATGGGCTTTTCAAGCAGATGCTGTCCCTTGTAGCGAAGAATGGAAACGCCGAACGGAGCGTACTGGTAATCGAATTCGTTTCTCTTGGTGACCTGATATCCGTCGGTGTTCAGGCCGTAGGGAATGACGAACGCGTTGTTGATAAGGAAGGCTTCCGCCTTGGCAAACGCGTTGTAGCGCTTGTCGAGGTCGGTGGATTCCGCAATCGCGGCGTTATACAGGTTGGTGTAGGTCTTGTTGCCGTCGGCGTCGGTGTAGCCCTGCGCCTTTTCGGGCCAGTTGTAGTTGCCGCCGCCCTCGCCGTTTGCGTCGTTCGGCTGGAATGGGTCGGTAAAGGTCTGCGGGTCGGCGTAGTCGGGGCCGAAGTTGACCTTCATCAGCGCGTATTTGCCCGCGCGGCGCGTAGCGGAAAGGAACCCGGTCGACGGGCCGGCCTCGGGGATAATATCGATGTAATCCTTGCCGAGCAGGCCCTCGAGCTGCTGCTCGACCACCTGGCACTCTTTATCCCAGTTGGCGGTGGTCGGATTGTACGGCATCAGAATCTTGACCGGCAGGGTCGCGCCCGCGGCCTTCAGCTCCGTCTTTGCTTTTTCGGCGTACTTTTTGGCTTCGTCCGCCTGGAAGGAATCGCGGGCGGTGATCGCTTTCAGGTCGCCGATATTGGTGTAGTCCGTACCGTCCAGATCGACCAGGGCGGGCGGAGTGACCGTGTTCAGAAGCTGTTTATCCGGATTGTACGGCTCCGCGACGGCAAGTGCCTTGATGCGGTCAAGGCCGTAGAAGATGGATTTGCGGAAATCCTCGTTGTTGACGGCCTTGGTCCAGTTGTCCGGCTCGTACTGCGCGTCGAACTTCGGGTTGAAGTTGAAGGCGTAGAAGTAGGAGTAGCACTGGCTGCGGCTCGGGCTGACCAGATTCTTGGTGGAATCGTCCTTCATCCACTGGTCGAGAATGTCGGAGGAAATATAGGCCTGATCGATTTCTCCGCGCTTATACATCTCCGGCGCGAGAGTGTTTCTTTCCTTATTATAGGTTTCGGTAACGGTGCCGATGTAGACCTTGTCTTTATCCCAGTATTTGTCGTTCTTGGTATAGACGTGGGAGACCTGGGGCTCATAGGTAGTCAGAAGATAAGAGCCGTTGTACAGAAGGCTGGTATTGTCGACTCCGAAATTGGCGCCCTTTTCCTTCAGAAAATCGCCGTTCGCCGGCAAAAAGCAGACGTAAACAAGCATGGAAAGGAAATACGGGGTCGGTTTGTTCAGCGTGTAAACCAGCGTGCTGTCGTCCGTCGCTTTCACGCCGACCTGTGAAAAGTCCGTGATCTTCTTATTATAGTAGTCCTCCGCGTTTTTGACCACACTGTAAAAAATATTCGCGGTTTCCGATTTATAGGTGTCCGTCAGAAGATACTGGGCGGCGTCCACGAAATCCTGCGCCTTGACGTCGGCGACCTCTTTGCCGGTGCTGTCCACCCATTTTACGCCCTTGCGCAGGTGGAAGGTCCAGGTGAGCTGGTCATCGCTGGTTTCCCATGTTTCCGCAAGGCCGGGCTGTACGACGCCGTATTTGTCGTACTCGATCAGGCCGTCCACACAGTTGGCCGCGACCGCCTGTTCGTTCTGGTTGCCGGAAATCAGATAATTCATGGTCGTGAATTCTTCGGAATAAAGCTTGCGGTAGTTTTCGGACGAGCTCTCGGCTTTCTGGCCGCATCCCGCCAGCGTGCCGAGCAGCATTGCGGCGCACAGCAGCATTGATAACAGCTTTTTCATCGTTTATCCTCTTTTCTCTCTTAATGATAGACCCTACAGTATTTCCGGTTGATTCTGCAACAAGGCTGCGTTTTGTCTCGCAAACGGAAATGGAATTGCTGTAGGCTGCCTGTTATGATAAAAGGACGGCCGGTGCCTTATTTACCGTCCTCTTTAAATGCGGGAACGGTCTGAATCCCAATACCGGGAAGGTCGTTCATGACGATCCGGTTTTCCAGAAAATCCGGGCCGCCCTCAAACGGGTCGGTTCTGCACAGGGACGGTCCGTCCAGGTCGGCGCGGGTGATAATGCCCTTCGCCGCGGCAAGGTGCGCCGCCGCGCTGACAGCCAGCTTGCTTTCCAGCATGCACCCGATCATGCACTCCACGCCGTAGGTCTCCGCAATCGCGCAGATTTTCAGAGCGCCGTAAATGCCCCCGGTTTTCATCAGCTTAATATTGATCAGGTCCGCCGCGCCCGTGCGGATGATCTCCACCGCGTCCTCGGCGGAAAACACGCTTTCGTCCGCCAGAATAGGGGTGGAAACAGCCTGCGTCACGGCGCGCATTCCGTTGAGGTCGTGCGCCCTCACCGGCTGCTCGCACAGCTCGATGTCCAGCCCGCGGTCCTCCATCGCCGTCAGGATGCGGACGGCTTCCTTGGCGGTCCAGCCCTGGTTCGCGTCCACGCGGATTTTCACGTCTTTGCCCACCGCTTCGCGGATGGCGGCGATGCGTTCAATATCCTTTATGCCTTCCTTGCCGACCTTCGTCTTTAAAATGCGGTAGCCGCGCTTCACCGCGTCCACGCTGTCGCGCACCATCTCGTCGATCGGGTTGACGCTGATGGTCAGGTCGGTTTCCAGCTCTGTGCGGTACCCGCCCAGAAGCCGGTAGAGCGGCGCTTTGTAGCGTTTTCCGTACAGGTCGTAAAGCGCCATGTCCACACAGGCCTTGGCACTGGTGTTTTTCTGGATACAGGAGTGGAGCTTCTCCATGATTCCGTCCATGTTTTCGATTTCCATGCCCAGAATGGCCGGGCGGATAAAATCGCGGACGGCGCAGACGACGGAGCCTTTCGTATCGCCGGTAATCACCGCGGTCGGCGGCGCTTCGCCGTAGCCGACTTCCCCGGTATCGGCGGTGATCCTGACGACGATGTCCTCCACGTTTTCCACTGTGCGAAGAGCGGTTTTGAAGGGAGTTGCCAGCGGGATAAAAATCTCGCCGATCTCTATTTCCTTTATTTTCAAGAAGAGCCTCCTTCGGCATTCCATCATAATTCTGAATAATGCAATTTCTCAATTAAAAAAATTCATATATCAATAATTATATCACTGTGAAGCATTTTTGTAAAGGTAAGAAAGGGGGGGAATGACGCCTGGAATGGGAGAAAATTCATTACAGCTTTGTTATCAGATCTGCCCGAAAACCCGTTTCCGGTCTGAAAATCAGCATTGAGGCTGTAGGTCGTACAGCAGCTTGGTGATGTCCTGAATTGCCCTTTCAAAGAGCGGAACGTCCGTTTCATTCGAGCAGAAGCACGCCACAAAGGGCTGGGGCGCGAACACGATTCCGACGTCGTGGGTAATGCCGCCGTCCTCGCCGGTCTTGTGCGCGATTTTAACCTTTCCCTTGAAGTGAAACGGCATTTTCCCATTTAAGCGCTGATTCATCAGGATGGAAATCATTTCCTGAGAAGCCTTCGGCGAAATCAGCTCCCCGAGGTACATCTTTTCGAGCAGAAGGCCGATTTCCTTTGCGCAGATCCTGTTTTCCCTGCCCGCCGCGGATGCCTGTGCGTCAAAGAGCAGGCGGTTGACGGTGGTGACGTTCAGGCCGAGGCCCCGCATGCGCCGGTTGATGTTTTCCATGCCGAATTTTTTTATCAGCAGGTTGGTGGCGGTGTTGTCGCTCAGGATAATCATCAGGGTGTACAGGTCCTCCAGCGTCACTTCCAGGCCGGTGTGCATGTAGTTCAGCGCGCCGCAGGAGGGCAGCTTGTCCTCCTCCCGAATCCGGTAAAGCTCGTTTTTGTCGGCCGCGCCGGCTTCCATCTGCGCGAAGACCTCCGCCAGCACGGGGATTTTGATGACGCTCGCGGCGATCATCGGCTCTTCCGAGCGAACCTCCCATTTCTCGCCGGTCGTCAGATTTTTATAATAGAATCCGGTTTTCCCCGGCATCCCGTTCAGAATATCAAGAATTTTTCCGTTCATATTTCCCGCTTCCCAACCCATATTTTTTCCTCCCTATTATAGCCGTTTTGCCCGCTAGGCACAACAAAAATTTCGCCGGAGGGATGTTTGGGCCCGGAAAGGAGATACTTCTATATTTAGGTCACAAAAACCGTTGTTTTCTTTGAAATTTCTTCCGGTTTTTATAAAAAATAACCAATATATTTTAGGGAATCGCCTGCGGTTTAGCGAAACCTGTGAAGAAATTTAATAGAAGAGAAAAGAAAATCATATGGATTTTTTCGATTACGGAAGTTATACTATCCAATAGAACGATGCAAACGTCTTGAAATTTGTGCAATAGCACAAGAAAGACTTTGCGAACAGAACAATCAAAAAGAAAGTAGGGGATTTTTCAATGAAGAAAATTGTTGCATTGATTCTGGCCACATTGATGATGGCCTCAGCAGCAGCAGGCTGCTCAAGCGCTCCCGCAGAAAGCAAGGCAGCGGAAAGCAAAGCGGCTGAAAGCGCGGCGGCAAGCACGGCGGATGCCTCCGATGTGAACGTCGGCGTCTGCATCTACAAATTCGACGATACCTTCATGACGGGCGTCCGCAATAACATGACTGCTCAGGCAGGCACGCTGGGCGCGAAGCTCGACATCGTGGATTCCCAGAACAAACAGCCGACTCAGAACGAGCAGGTCGATACCTTTATCACCAAGGGCGTTACGGCGCTCGCCGTCAACCCGGTTGACCGCACCGCGGCCGCCCCGTTGGTAGAAAAAGCAAAAGCAGCAAGCCTTCCGATCGTGTTCCTGAATCGTGAGCCGGAAGCGGACGTCATGAAGAGCTACGACAAGGTCTGGTACGTAGGCGCAAAGGCGGAGCAGTCCGGCACCATGTCCGGCGAACTGATCGCCGATTACTTCAAGGCGAACAAAGACGCTGACAAAAACGGCGACGGCAAGGTCCAGTATGTGATGCTTCAGGGCGAGCCGGGCCATCAGGACGCTACTCTGCGCACACAGTATTCCGTACAGGCGATTAAAGACGCGGGCTTCGAGCCGGTAAAACTGGCTGCCGATACCGCAATGTGGGATAAAGTAAAAGCGACCGATCTGATGAACACCTTCATTTCCTCCCAGGGCCTTGACAAAATCGAAGCCGTTCTCGCCAACAACGATGATATGGCTCTCGGCGCAATCGAAGCTCTGAAAGCACAGGGCTACAACAAGGGCGACAAATCCAAGTATATTCCGGTCGTCGGTGTTGACGCTACAGCTCCCGCGCTGGAAGCAATGGCGGACGGCTCTCTGCTCGGCACAGTGCTGAACGACGGCGAAAACCAGGGCAAAGCGACCGTGAACATCGCAGTTGCAGCCGCTCAGGGCAAAGAGATCACCAAAGATACAGCCGGCTACGAAGTGACGGACGGCAAATATGTATGGATTCCTTATGTTAAGGTAACGGCTGAGAACTACAAAGATTTCCAGAAATAATTACAACTAATTCTCGGCTGAATTAGTAGTTTCAGGGGTTACTGTTCAACGGGGAATGACGAAGCGAACGCTTTGCGTTCCCCGTTGATTTTAGCAAAAAGGAGGAATGGTGTATGGGCGAATATGTGTTGGAGATGAAGAACATTACCAAAGTGTTTCCCGGCGTAAAAGCGCTGGACAACGTCAGCCTGAACGTGCGGCCAGGCAGCGTGCACGCTCTGATGGGCGAAAACGGGGCCGGGAAATCCACCCTGATGAAATGTCTTTTCGGAATCTACCAGGAAGACGACGGAGAGATCGTT
This sequence comes from Caproiciproducens puteiluti, assembly GCF_052442865.1. NCBI lineage: Bacteria > Bacillati > Bacillota > Clostridia > Eubacteriales > Acutalibacteraceae > Caproiciproducens > Caproiciproducens puteiluti. Next base: position 350,739 of record NZ_CP194790.1, read on the forward strand.
TTGGACGGAAAAAAGGAAAATATTACAAGCTCAAAGCAGGCGCTCGATCTGGGCGTATCCATGATTCACCAGGAACTGCACCCCATTCGTTTCAGGCCGGTTATGGAAAATATCTGGCTGGGGCGTTTCCCGATGAGAGGGATTGCGGTCGACCGCAGGGCCATGATCCGCAAAACCAGGGATCTTTTTAAGGAGATTGACTTGGACGTCAATCCGGAGGTACTCGCCGGCAGCCTTTCCGCTTCCAACCTGCAGCTGGTTGAGATTGCGAAAGCTGTCAGCTACAATTCGAAGATAATTATCATGGATGAACCGACATCATCCTTGACGGATAATGAAACGGAACATCTTTTTAAGATTATACGTCAGCTGAAGGACAAGGGCTGCGCCATCATTTACATATCGCATAAGATGGAGGAAATCCTTAAAATCGCGGACGAGGTCACCATTATGCGTGACGGACAGGGCGTGGGCACCTGGCCCTCCACCGAGCTGACCACCGACCTGATCATCAGCCGGATGGTCGGCCGGGATATGACAAATCGCTTCCCGCCCAGAGCCCATACTCCGGGCGAAGAGGTCGTATTCAAGGTCAGCGATCTGTGTTCTCCTCTTCCCAAATCGTTCCAGCATGTCAGCTTTGAGCTGCACCGGGGCGAAATCCTTGGAATCGGCGGATTGGTCGGCGCGCAGCGCACCGAGCTGGTGGAAGCGCTGTTTGGGCTGAGAGCCATTGAATCCGGTACGGTGGAAAAGGACGGTCAGGAATTCAGGGTAAAATCCGTGTCGGACGCGAAAAAACACGGAATCGCACTTTTAACGGAGGAACGCCGCGCAACGGGCGTGTTCGGAATCCTTTCCGTTTTGGACAATACGGTCATCGCCAGCCAGAAGGATTACGCGAAAAGCGGCGTGCTCCAGCAGGGCAGGCGGCAGAAAGCGGCGAAGGAAGCCAACCAGCAGCTGAATGTCAAGACCCCCACGCTGGAAACCCTGATGCAGAACCTGTCGGGCGGCAATCAGCAAAAGGTTCTGATCGCGCGCTGGCTGCTCACGCATCCGGATATCCTGATTCTGGACGAACCGACCCGCGGGATCGACGTCGGCGCAAAATATGAAATCTATACGATTATGCTGGATTTGATCCGGCAGGGAAAATCAATCATCATGATTTCTTCCGAAATGCCCGAGCTGTTGGGCATGTCTGACAGGGTTATGGTCATGTGCGAAGGCAGAGTTTCAGGAATGCTGGACCGTGACGAAGCCAATCAGATCGAGGTTATGCGCCTGGCGACAAAATTCGTCCAGTAGTGTTAAAATTGAAAGTGAGGTTGCGTATGATGCAAGGAGAGAAAGTCATCCCCCGGCAAAAATTTGCCATCATTTACATAGCTGTCGGCCTTGTGCTGGCCGCTGTCGGCGCCGTCCTGAAGCTTGCGGTCTATAAGAAGACAATGTATGACATGCCTCTGATCCTGATCGGCATCGGCGTCATCCTGTGTATTTACGCGGGATTTCAGATGCTGAGCTCAGAGCGTCTGGGAGAGGTCGTGCTTTCGGGAAAATCGGCAAAGACCTTCCTGACAAACAACGCGATCATTCTTGCGCTGCTGGCGCTGGTGGTCGTCATCATCTTCATTGAGCCCCGTTTCATGCAGATCAAGGTTCTGCTCGATATCATGACGCAGTCGTCCACAAGGCTGATTATCGCCCTGGGCATCTGCTTTACCCTGCTGATTGCAGGTACCGACCTTTCCGCGGGCCGTATGGTCGGGCTTGCGGCGGTCATTTCCACATCGATGATGCAGACGGAAACTTACGCGAACCGCTTTTATCCCAACCTTCCGCAGCTCCCGGTGATCGTTTCCATTGTCGCGGCTGTGGTGGCGTGTCTGCTGTTTGGTGTTTTGAACGGCTATCTGGTCGCCCGGTTCGACATGCATCCGTTTATCGCGACCCTGGCCGTACAGGTTATCATTTACGGCGCGTGTTCCCTGTACTTCGATTTGCCCCCGAACAATTCCCAGCCGATCGGCGGCATCCGTCCGGATTTTTCGGCGCTTGGCCAGACAAAGCTGTTCAAATCCTTTTTCGGCGGGTTCTCCGTGTTGATTCCGATCGCGCTTTTGACCACGGTCATTATCTGGTTTGTACTCAATAAAACGGTGTTCGGCAAAAATGTTTATGCCATCGGCGGCAACCGCGAAGCGGCCATCGTTTCCGGCGTCAACGTATTTGCCACCATCATGGGTATCTTCATCCTGGCCGGCGGCCTCTACGGCGTCGGCGGTGTACTGGAAGCGGCAAGAACTGCAGGAGCTACGAACAACTACGGCAACGGCTATGAGCTGGACGCCATCGCGGCCTGTGTGGTCGGCGGTGTTTCGCTCAACGGCGGTGTCGGAAAGATCCGCGGGATTGTAACCGGCGTTTTGATCTTTACCGTTATTCAGTATGGTCTTCAGTTCATCAACGTAAGCCCGATGTGGCAGCAGATCATCAAGGGCATCATTATTGCCGTCGCTGTCGCAATTGACCTTTCCAAGTACAGAAAAAAATGATTTCTCCGTTTTACGTCTCATACTATTCCCGCGAACGGCCCGTGCAGAAAGACTGCGCGGGCCGTTCGCGCTCAGCTATCGATTGCATATCCGGCAAAAAAATGGTACAATAGTCACAGTTGCAGTACCGATTGGAGTGAAAATTTTATGGCACTTTACCGTGTTCTTCTTGTGGATGACGAAGAAGAAATACGAGAAGGCATTATTCGTAAGATAGATTGGGCCCGCTTGGGGTACACCATTGTCGGCGACGCGGAAAACGGGCTGGAGGCCCTGGAGAAAGCGGAGCATCTTCACCCGGACGTCGTCATGACGGACATTAAAATGCCGTTTATGGACGGGCTTGAGCTGGGGGAACGCCTGCGGGTGGTTCTGCCGTCGGCAAAGCTGATTATCTTTTCCGGGTTCGACGATTTTGAATACGCGCAGAAGGCGATCAAAATCAATGTGGCGGAATACGTCCTCAAACCGATCAATTCCAACGAGCTGACGGAAACGCTGAAAAAGCTGAAACAGCAGCTTGACCGGGAATTCGCGGAAAAGCGCGACGTGGAAATGCTGCGCAGAAATTATATGGACAGCCTTCCCGTGATGCGGGAGCAGTTTTTGGTCGGCCTGATCGAGGGCCGGATTTCCGAGGAGCGGCTGCGCGCGCAGGTGCCGCTTCTGCAGATCGACCTGACGGCGGCCGACCAGTGGGCGGTTGCGCTTGTCCGGGCGGATTCCGCACTGAAGGCAGACGCGGCCCTGCACGGGGAGGAGGAGCTGATCCCGATTTCCCTGAAATGCACCGTGGATGAAATTCTGGGGAATTACTGTGGGTTCACGAGCTTTCTTTACTCCGACTGCGTCGCGGTCATTGCGGAGCTGAAGCCGGAAAGCGGCATCGATTCCCTGATCAACGGAATGAACCAGATATGCAAGTCCGCCGAGCGGGTGCTCGGCGTGAAGGTCATGGCCGGGGTGGGCACGGTGTGTTCCGTTTTGACGGAAATCCGCCATTCCTACCGGGAAGCACAGAACGCGCTGGACTACAGCGCGACCATGGGCTCCGGAAAAGCCATTTATATTGCGGATGTCGAGCCGGAAACCTCTGTACGGCTCCAGTTCGACGAACACGACGAGCGGGAAATCACCAATGCGATCAAGATGGGCTCCGAGCAGGAAATTGCCGACCGGATCAACGCGCTTTTCACGCGCTTTGAAACGCTTCTGCTTCCGCTCAGCCAGTACCAGATCTATGTCATGGAGATGATGACCTCTCTGCTGAAGGTCATGCACGCTTACGAACTGAGCACGGAAGAAATTTTCGGCGTGGATTTCAATTACGTCAACACCATCGCGTCCCTGCATTCGCCGGCTGAGATGAAGCAGTGGTGCACGGATTCCTGTATCAAAATCAGCACGCTGATTAAGCGCGAGCGTGTGGATTCCACCAAGCTGCTTGCGCAGAACGCAAAGCAGTATATCGCGGGGCATTATCAGAACAGCGACCTTTCCGTCGAAAGCCTTTGCTCGTTTCTGCACGTCAGCCCCGCCTACTTTTCAACGGTCTTTAAGCGGGAGACCGGCATGAGCTTTGTCGCTTATCTGACGGAGGTGCGCCTGCAGGAGGCGGTCAACCTTCTGAATACCACCGGAGACAAAACTTATGTGATTGCGGGCAAGGTGGGTTATACCGAGCCCAATTATTTCAGCTATGTCTTTAAACGGAAGTTTGGTGTGTCACCATCAAAATACAGAAGCAACTGAAGCGTAGGCGAAATGCCGCGCCGTTTTACGGCGGCGGGCCTGGAGTTGATACGATGCGGAAAAAAGCAAGGGACTTTATCGATAAAATAACCCAGCTTCTGCAGAAAAAAAGCCTGCAGTTTACTATTTCCATCACTTTTACCGCTGTTTCGGTGGTGGGGATGCTGATTGTCGGCGGTTCCCTTTCCATGCGTTTTATCAGCTCCAGCGAAGAAATGGTCTCGGACGACAGCACGCGTATGGTCGACCAGGTCAACCTGAACCTGGACAACTATCTGCGCAACATGATGCGCATTTCCGACTCCATGTATTACCGCGTGATCAAGAATGCCGATCTGGCTACGGACAACATCAGCAACGATATGAGTCTGCTCTATGAGACAAACCGGGACCTGCTCATCAGCATCGGCGTGTTTTCCAATTCCGGCGAGGTCATTGCCGCCGAGCCGCTGACGCAGCTGAAACCCTCCGCCAACGTAAGCGAGGAAAACTGGTTTAAAAACGCCGCACGCAAGATTGAAAACTGCCATTTTTCCACGCCGCATGTGCAGAACCTGTTTGTGGACCCAGACAACAAGTACCGGTGGGTCGTTTCTCTCAGCCGTTCGGTGGAGCTGACCAGCGCCGGTTCGATCACCCACGGCGTTCTGCTGGTCGACATGAACTTCAGCGGGATCGAACAGATCTGCAAGAATGTCGATCTGGGCGAATCGGGCTATATCTATCTGATTGACGGGAACGGGGAGATCATCTACCACCCCCGCCAGCAGCTGATCTATTCCAATCTGATTCATGAAAACAACTATGCCGCCGCCAGGTACGACGACGGAAACCATAACGAGACCTTTGAGGGGCAGCAGCGGCTGGTCACGGTCAAAACCGCGGGGTATACCGGCTGGAAAATCATTGCCGTCACCCCCACACAGGACATTACCTCCAATTATCAGCAGTTCCGGCTTTTCGCGCTGTTCTTTCTCTTCTTCGCGATCTTTCTCATGATCTTCGTCAACATGTTCCTGTCCTCCCGCATCGCCAACCCGCTCAAGGAGCTGGAGCTTTCCGTCAAGGAGCTTGACCGGGGAAATCTGAGCGGGGTGGATATTTCCGTCTCCGGCTCCTACGAGGTGCAGCATCTGGGCAAGACGATCCGCTCCATGGTCGATCAGATGCGCCGGCTGATGGACGATATTGTGGCGGAGCAGGAATCCAAGCGAAGAAGCGAGCTGGACGCGCTGCAGTCCCAGATTAACCCCCATTTTCTGTACAATACGCTGGATTCCATCATCTGGATGGTTGAAAACGAGCGGTACGACGGCGCGGTCACCATGGTAACGGCGCTGGCAAGGCTTTTCCGCATCAGCCTTTCCCAGGGGAAAAACATCATCACCGTGTCGGACGAGCTCGAGCACGTGCGCAATTACCTGACCATACAGAAAATGCGGTATAAAAACAAATTCAGCTACGAGATTTCAGCCGAGCCGGAAACGCTGAAATGCGCCACCATCAAGCTGATCGTCCAGCCTCTGGTGGAAAACGCCATCTATCACGGCATGGAATTTATGAGCGGCGACGGTGAAATCCGCATTAAAGCTTACCGTGAAGGAAATGATCTCTATATCGACATTATCGACAACGGCCTCGGTATGCCGCAGGAGCAGGCGGACGCGCTGCTGACGCAGGAAACCACAAAGGTGCGCGGAAAGGGTTCGGGCATCGGGCTGAAAAACGTGCAGGAACGCATTCAGCTCTATTTCGGCAGCGAATACGGGCTTGCTATTTACAGCGAACCGGACGAGGGAACCACCGCCAGAATCCATCTGCCGCTGAAAACGATGGAGGAAGCCGAAGGAAACGAAGGGGGCGGGACCAAATGACCAGAAATAAAATAAAGGTGTTTATCCTGATTCTGTTCGCGTTTGCGGGTTCCTTTCTGATTTTGAACCGGGACCGGTTTTTTGAAAAGAAAAACAGCGATCCATACGAAATATCCGTCATCTGGCGCAGCAAAAGCACGGAGAGCAGCACCACCATCAAGCAGGGGATCGATCAGGCGGCGAGGGATTTTAACGCGGAGGTCAGCTTTATCACCCTGTCGGGGGAAAACAACGCGGGGGAACAGATTTCCCTGCTCCAGCGCGAAATCAATAACGGCGCGGACGCCATTGTGATCGCTCCCGTCAATTCGACGGATCTGAAGGAGCCGATCGAAAAGGCCCAGAAAGGCGTTCCGGTCGTCGCCATGCAGTCCACGGTGACGACCATCAAGGATCTGCCCACCATTTCGTGCGACAATCAGAAGCTGGGCAGCGCTCTGGCGGAGACGATCCTGAAAAACGGGGGCGGGCGCGGCCATATCGCCATTCTGCGCAACAGCATGGACTGCAGCAATATTCAGCAGCGCTACCTCGGCGTGCTGCAGACGCTCAAATCCTCCCAATACGATATGGAATCCTGGGAAATCCCCAACGATTCCCAGGAAGCGTATGATACGGTCAAAAGAATGCTGCAGACCAGCGGCGCCGATACGCTGGTCGCGCTGGACGCGTCGGCGCTGGAAGCCGCCGCGAAAGCGGAAAAGGACCTTTTGAAAGCCGGGAGAACCCAGGTGCAGATTTACGGGATAGGCCGGACGAATACGGTGGTTTCCCTTCTGGAAGAAAAGATCATCAATTCCCTCGGGGTGGAAAACGAATACAATCTGGGGTACATCAGCATCCGTACGGCGGTGGAAAAAATCAACAATAAGCAGGCGACCGGTCAGGCCAGCATTAATTTCGCAATCGTAAATCATGAGAACATGTATAATTCCGACAACCAAAGGCTGCTTTTTCCGTTTGTAAGATAATGGGGGAGAAATATGAAAAGCTTTATCAGAATCATGGCTTTTACGCTGGCAGCCGCGATGCTGCTTCCTCTGGCTGCCTGTGATTCGGGCAGGGGCGGGGGAAAGGTGGAAACGGTGAAAATCGGGATTTCCCTTTACCGCAAGGATGACACCTTCGTGGCGAGCCTTTGCACCTGCCTGGAAAGGGTGGCGAAGCAGAAGGAAACCGAGTCGGGCAAGAAGATCGTGGTCAATATGGTGGACGGACAGTCCAGCCAGGCGCTGCAGAACGATCAGGTGGACAGCTTTATTTCCCAGAATTACGACGTGATCTGTGTCAACATGGTCGACCGGACCGCGGCCGCGGTGATTGTGGACAAGGCGAAGGCCGCCAACATCCCGGTGATCTTTTTCAACAGGGAGCCGGTGGAGGAGGATATCCGCCTGTGGGAGCGGGCGTATTACGTGGGGGCGGATGCGGCCCAGTCCGGGCGGCTGCAGGGAGAAATCATTGCGGAAGCCTTTCAGAAAAACCGCGCCGAGATCGATAAAAACGGCGACGGGAAGATTCAGTATGTCATGCTGGAAGGGGAGCAGGGACATCAGGACGCGCTTTTGAGAACGGAATATTCCATTAAGGCCGTTACCAGCGCGGGGATTCAGGTGGAGAAGCTGGCGAACGACACCGCCAACTGGCAGCGCGCGCAGGGGTCGGCGAAAATGACCCAGTGGCTCGCAAAATTCGGCGACCGGATCGAGGTCGTTTTCTGCAACAACGACGATATGGCGCTCGGCGCGATCGACACGGTCAAGGACAGCAAAACGAAGGTGCACCCTGCGATCGTGGGGGTCGACGCGACGGAAAGCGGCCTGAACGCCATTAAGGACGGCAGCATGTTCGGCACGGTCTTCAACGACGCGCAGGGGCAGGCCAAAGCGATCTTCGATCTGTCCTACGCTCTGGCTACCGGGGAAAGCCCGTCTACAAAGCTGAATATCCAGAACGAGCATTATATCCGCATCCCCTACCGCGCGGTAACGGTGAGCAACGCCGATGAGATTCTGAATATTCTGAAGGAGTAGGACCGTCAGGTCGGGAAGCGGACCATGCGGTCGGTACGCGCCTACGGCGATGCTCTCAGGAGGCAAGAGGAGGTAATAGGCGGACTCCCTCAGTCAAGCTACGCTTGCCAGCTCCCTCAAAGAGGGAGCCAAGGGGTTGCTTTTCCGTTCCCCCGACAATGAAAACCACAATAATACCGTGTCACACAAAGGTATTACGGGGATACCTTGGGGGTGCAGGGGGATTTTATGGAACCCTCCCGCCGGGAATTCAAAATCCCCCTGCGCGTCCTTTGCCTACTTTCGGACAAGAGAGAAAGTAGGGGCCTGCCCGGCCTGAGGGCAAAGTGAACGATTAGAAACAGGAATCCGGAAAGCACTGTGCTTCAGAACGAAGTCCCTTCTCCGCGGACCTCCCTCTGAGAGGGAGGCGGGAGCAATTGGAGGGAGTTTCATAAAAAAACAGCGCCGGAGAGCGGTTACTCCCCCGGCGCTGTTAAATTCGGTTACTATTTGTTCCTGATGAAATTCCAGCTGTCACGGCACATCTCGTCAAGGCCGTATTCAGCCTCCCAGCCGAGCTCGTTTTTCGCTTTGGACACGTCCGCGTAGCACTCGGTGATATCTCCCGCCCTGCGCGGGGCAATTTTATAAGCGACCATTTTTCCGCTTGCCTTTTCAAACGCGTGGACCACGTCGAGTACGCTGCTGCCCTTGCCGGTGCCGAGGTTGTAGGCCTGCGCTCCGTCGATCTGGGGCAGCTTTTCCAGCGCCTTCAGATGTCCGACGGCAAGGTCGCAGACATGGATGTAGTCGCGCACGCCGGTGCCGTCCGGCGTCGGGTAATCGTCGCCGTAAACGCTCAGGCAGGGAAGCTGGCCGACCGCCACCTTCATGATGTACGGCATCAGGTTGTTCGGGATTCCGTTCGGGTTTTCGCCGATCAGGCCGCTCTGGTGCGCGCCGATCGGGTTGAAGTAGCGAAGAAGCGCAACCTTCCAGCTCTTATCGGCAAAGCAGAGATCTTTTAAAATGGTTTCGATCATCAGCTTGGTCGTGCCGTAAGGATTGGTGGTGGAAAGCGGCATATCCTCCTTGAACGGCGCGGTGTTGTTCATGCCGTATACCGTGGCGGAGGAGCTGAACACCAGCTGATAAACCCCGTACTGCTTCATCAGGCGGAGCAGGTTGATGGTGCCCACCAGATTGTTGTGGTAATATTCCAGCGGCTTGCCGACGGATTCGCCGACCGCCTTGAGTCCGGCAAAATGGATGACCGCGTCTATTTTGTTTTCCTTGAAAATTTTTTCAAACCCGTCATAGTCGAGCATGTCGCATTCGTAGATGGGAAAGGTCTTGCTGGTAAGCTTTTCCACGATCTTCAAAACGTCGGGGGAGGAGTTGCAGTAATTATCCATTACCACGATTTCATATCCGCTGTTTAAAAGCTCAATGCAGGTGTGGGAACCGATGTACCCTGCACCGCCGGTAACCAATACTCTCATTTTTGATTCTCCTTATAACGTTTGTATGCCTCGCGGAGCTCCTGTGCGGTCTCCTCGGGACAGGTCGGGTTGCAGCAGGCCCAGGCGCCTGTTTCGCTGGAGGCGTTGAATTTCTGTTTTTCCGCGCTCCTCATCGGCGGGAAGAACTCAATGTGGAAATGGAAGTCCTTTGAATAATCGCCCATGTTGACGGGAGCGTTGTGCATACACATCATATACGGGAACCGGTAATGGAACAGGCTGTCGAGCATCCCGACGGTGTCGCGGATGGTCAGGCCGAGGGACGCCCTTTCTTCCCCGGTAAAATTCGTCATATATTCCGTATGACGGTTTGATACAATGTATACGCCGTAGGGATACTCGCTGTAGAACGGAAGGAAAACCGTAAAATGCTCGTTGTGGAAGATGATCCGCCGGTCCTCTTTCCGCTCGTTTTTGAGCATGTCGCAGAACAGACACTCGTGCCTTTCTTCATAATACTCTTTTGCCGCGTTGGTTTCAAGTTCCAACTTTTTTGGCAGAAACGGGTAGCCGTAAATCTGGCCGTGCGGATGCGGCATGGTTACGCCAACCACTTCCCCGCGGTTTTCAAAAGGGAACACATATTTGATTTTCTCGTCGGCGCGGAGCGCGTCGAAGCGCTCGCACCACAAATCCACCAGCTTTTTCATATGGCTGTCGGAAAGCTCCGGCAGGGTCGCCGTATGATTGGGAGAATATAAGATCACTTCGCATTTGCCGTAGCTTGGCCGGACTTTAAAGAAATCGGTCGCAACGTCGTCCGGCTCCGGCGGGTTCTGGGAAAGAGCAGGAAAATCGTTGTCGTATTTCATTACGTCGTAGTCCGGCACATTGCCGAAGCTCGGGCAGAACGGGCAGTAATCCCTGGGCATCTGCGGGCGGTCCTGCCTGTTGGAAGCGATCATAATCCAATCCTTTATCAAAGGATGCCATCTTAACTCAGCCATGAAAAAGCCCTCCTGAAATTTTTATATCATCTTCGTGCCGCCGACCGGACGGATGGACAGGGTGTGGCAGCTGCCTTTCCCAAGCACAGCTTCCATTTTCTCCACGAATTCACCGAGGGAATCCTGCGGGACAAACGTCTGCACCGTTCCGGCGAAGCCGCCGCCGTGCACGCGGTAAGCGCCGCCCTTTCCGGCTAAAAACTTCTGGCAGAGCGCCAGCGTCAGGGACATGCCCTGCTCCTGCACGTGCGCCGGAGAAAAGACGTTCTGCAGGTACATATAGGAGGAGTATCCGCTTTCAATAATCTGCCGCTTAAACGTTTCAAAGTCGTTGTCCTTTAAAGCCGCGACCTCTTTCAAAACTCTCGCGTTGTCGGAGAAGAAATGGATGGCGCGCAGCACGGCCCGGTCGCCCGTCTTTTCCCGCAGCGCGGAAATGTTCTGATAAAACGTTTCTTCGTCCACCTCGGACAGCACTTCTTTGCCGAAAAACGCCGCTACCTTCCGCATTTCGGCGGGAACGGCCGCGTAGTCCGGCGTCAGGTCGGAGTGGCTGCCCTTGGTGTCGATGATGCACAGGGCGTAGCCGCATTTCGCAAAGTCAAAATGGACCTGTTCGACCCTGGGCGCCTCGGCGTCCCTGAAATCGATGGTGACGAACCCGCCGACCGAGCTGGCCGCCTGGTCCATCAGCCCGCAGGGCTTTCCGAAATATCTGTTTTCCGCGTACTGGCCGATCTGCGCGATTTTCAGCGCGCTTTCCCTGCCGCCGCAGAACAGATCGTTGACGACGGTGCCGATCAGCACCTCAAAAGCCGCTGAGGAAGAAAGCCCGGAACCGGCGAGCACGTTGGAGGTGGTGTAGGCGTCGAATCCGCCGACGGTGTGGCCGAGCTGGGAGAAGCGGCTCAAAATTCCGCGGATGAGGGAAACGGATTTGTTGCGCTCGCTTTCTTTGATATCCAGTTCCTTTGCGCTTAAATCATCCATGGGGTAACCTTCGGATTTTACCCGCACCCGGCCGCTGCTGCCGGCGGAAACTACCGCGATCACGTCGAGATTTACGCTCGCGGCAAGCACGCGGCCCCTTTGATGGTCGGTGTGGTTGCCGCCCACCTCCGTTCTGCCGGGCGCGCTGAAAATATGGATATCCCGTCCCTCGCCGAACAGCTTTTCAAAATTTTCCACTGCAAGCAGCAGCCTTTTCCGATAATCCGCCACTTTTTCGTAGCCGCAGACATATAAATAGGACAGGTTTTCATCCAGTTTTCCCTGAGTAATCCATTCTTTTACTTTTGCAGACAGCATTTTGTTACCCCCTGTATCTTTTTGATGAGGACGAAAATGATTATTATGCAATATCTGACTATATTCTATTCCAATCATCGGCTGTTTGCAAGGACAATATACTCAATTTTATAGACTTATGTTGCATGGACGGGCTTGCTTCCAAGCACTTCCGCCAGCGCCGAAAAATATTTTTTTGATGTCCCGGCGAGGTGCAAGCCGGGAGCTTTTTGAATCGTATTGTATCTGAAGGAGGCGAAAAGGTGAAAACAGTAATCGACGCGGACAGCAGGATTCAGTCGTGCCTTGCCCGCTATTCTGACATGGTCGTGCGCATCGCGTTCCAGAATGTCAAAAGCAGGGCGGAAGCGGAGGACATTGCGCAGGAGGTGTTTCTGCGGCTCTTTACGCTCGGCCCGGACTTTACAAGCGCCGAGCATGAAAAGGCGTGGATCATCCGGGTGACGATCAACCTGTGCAAGGATTATCTGAAATCCTCGTGGTTCCGGAGAAGGGCCGTTCTGGAGGATAACCTCCTGTCCCGCGACGGGAACGGAGAGGTTCTGGACGCGGTCATGCGGCTTGACCCGAAGTTCAGGAATGTGATTTATCTGCATTATTACGAGGACATGAGCGTGACTGAGATCGCGTCCGCTTTGCAGCAGAAGGAAAATACGGTTTCCTCCTGGCTGCACCGGGCAAGAAAGCAGCTGAAAAAATCGCTGACGGGAGGTTTTGACGATGAATAGGGACAAATATATTTCCGAACTGAATGAAATAAAGGCGTCGGAAGATTTTCAACAAAAAACAGTGGAACTGTTGAAAAATCTTCCGGCGGACAGAGAGCCGGAAAAGAAAAGAAAGCCGCTGCGGCTGGTGCTGGTTCCCGCGCTTGCGGTGGTGCTGGTCTGCGGACTGCTGCTGAGCGGCGTGCTGTTTCCGCTCAGTACGGTCAGCGCTTCCGAAAACCTGATGAACGGCGTTTCGGCGAATAAAATCGATGTGAAGGGCAGCGTGAGCGAAGACTTTATCCGCAGCCAGCAGGATTTTTCCGTAAAGCTGTTCCGGGAATCCGTCGCAAAAGGTCAGAATTCCCTCGTGTCGCCGGTTTCGGTCTCCCTTGCGCTCGGCATGACGGCCAACGGCGCGGGCGGCGAAACGCTGACCCAGTTTGAAAAGCTGCTGGGCGGGGGAATGGACATCACGGAGCTCAACCGAAACGAGTACCTTCTCACAAACCAGCTGAAATCCATTACGGACGGCAAGCTGCAGATTGCCAATTCTATCTGGTACCGCGACAAAAACCTGACGGTGCAAAAGGGCTTCCTTCAGAAGAACGCCGATTATTTCGGCGCGGGCGCGTTTCAGCTCGATTTTGGGAAGCAGTCGACCGTGAATAAAATCAACGGCTGGGTGAAGGAAAACACCGGCGGGAAAATCGATAAAATGGTGAGCCAAATCGACGATACGACCACGATGTATCTGATTAACGCGCTCTATTTCGAGTCGGACTGGCGGATCGCCTACAAAGACTATCAGGTCAGAGACAGGGAATTTCAGGCCCCGGGCGGGAAGGTAACCGTACCGTTTATGAATTCCGAAGAAATCTATCTGCACGACGGAAAATCCGACGGGATTCTGAAACCTTTTAAGGACGACCGCTTTGCCCTCATGGCGATTCTGCCGAAGGAAGGCGTAGGGCTGGACGAATATATCGCGCAGATGACGGGGGAATCGTTCGCTGTTCTGCTCGATTCCGCCGGAGAAGGACAGGCGGATTCCTACCTGCCGAAATTTAAATATGAATTTTCCGTCGGCCTGAACGACCCGCTGAAGGCGCTGGGTCTGACGGATGCCTTTGACGCCGACCGGGCCGATTTCCGCTCCATGGGCAGTTCCCCGGACGGACCGCTGTTTATCAGCGATGTGCTGCACAAGACTTTCATTCAGGTGGATGAGCTGGGGGCCAAGGCCGGTGCCGCCACTTCGGTTTCCATGGCCGCGACAAGCGCAGCCCCTGTTCAGGAGCAAAAGGAGGTCGTGTTCGACCGCCCGTTCCTCTATGCGATTGTGGATACACAGACAAAGCTGCCCGTCTTTATCGGCACGGTCAGCAATCCGAAAGAATAATATACTGGATACTGGCAAAAACAGAAGGGGCGACGGCTGAAAGCCGCCGTCCCTCTTTTATTGATGCAGATCGGTTTTTTCCGAAGCTTCACGGATTTTAAATTCCGTTATCGTTGGTTTCCCTTCCATATAGTCATTCTCCCCTTTCTGCTGCGCTTTTACAAGCAGTTCGACAGCATCCTCCACCTTCGCCGCGAGTTCAAAATACATTTTTCGATAGTCCGGCATTGCAACCTCCTCTATATCAACTATATATAGTTAATATAGCACAATGCTCTGAAAAGTCAACTATAAATGGGTAATCTTTTAAAGAAAAATTGAGTAAACTAAAATTAACTATTTATAGTTAGGATGATGATATGAGAATCGGGGAAGCAGTAGCGGAACGAATCGAGCAATTATGCAGGGAAAAGGAAATTACCCTAAACAAATTGGGGACGATTTCCGGAGTCACCCAATCGACTTTAAACAATATCGTCAGCGGGGTAAGCAAGAATCCGACGATCTCCACCATTAAAAAAATTTGTGACGGTCTTAATATCAGCATCGTCCAATTTTTCGATACGCCCGAGTTCCGTAATTTAGAGCAGGAAGTCAAGTGATTGCTTTCCTGCTTTTCCGTTTTTCAGGAGTTCCGGAATTTACAGCTTTTAGGAGGGTTCATGTGAATACAAGACAGGCAGTCGCAGACAGAATTATTGAGCTGTGCAGAGAAAGGAATATGACGCCGAATGCGTTGAGCTACCATGCCGCGGTACCACAGTCGACGATTAAGAGCATCTTAAATAATGAAAGCCAAAATCCCGGTATTGTGACGATTAAGAAGCTGTGCGACGGGTTAGGTATTTCCTTGCCCGATTTCTTCGATACTCCTGAATTCCGCGGTCTGGAGCAGGAAATCAGGTAACAGCCGTTTATTGAAATCCCTGTTTTTTTATTTCGCAGGGAATTATGTAAATTTTCCGCCGGAGGAAACGATATATTAAATAGAACTTAAAAACAGCGGCGAAAGGACTCGCCGCTTTCGGATTTTAGGGAGTAATCAAAATGGTGATCCAGCATAATCTCAGCGCGCTTTTCGTGCTGCGCCAGCTTTCCATCAATCAGGCGCTGTGCGATAAAAGCATCATGAGGCTTTCGTCCGGATACCGCATCAATTCCGCTGCGGATGACCCGGCGGGCCTTGCCGTGTCTGAAAAAATGCGGTCGCAGATCCGTGGCCTGCAGGCCGCGCAGCAGAACACGCAGGACGGCATCAGCATGATTCAGACCGCGGAAGGGAACCTGAACGAGACCCAGTCCATCCTGAGCCGGATGATGGAGCTCGCGGTGCAGTCCTCCAACGGGACTTATCAGAACGACACGGACCGAAAAAATTCCGGCAAGGAATTTGAGGCGCTGAAAAAAGAAATTGACCGGATTGCAAAAACCACCGATTTTAACGGGACCAAACTGCTTGACGGCGGCCTGGCCGAAATAACGGACCCCTCCGACCCCGGGTTTGGGAAGGACGGCATCACGCTGCAGATCGGGGCCGAAAATTCGGAGGACAGCAAATATACCGTCCATATCCCCGATATGGGGACGAAAGGGCTGGGCCTGGACGGAGCCTCCATTGACACGCAGGAGGACGCGCAGAAAGCCATTGACCTTATCAAAAAGGCGGCCGATGCGGTCGCCGGAGCGCGCGGCAGTCTGGGCGCCGCCCAGAACGGGCTGGAGCGCCATCTGAGCTGCCTTTCCACGATGGAGGACAATCTGACGGCGGCGGAAAGCCGTATTCGCGACGTGGATATGGCGCGGGAAATGACGGAACTGGTGCGGCACAATATTCTGGTCCAGGCGGGCATGGCGATGCTGGCGCAGGCGAACCTGCAGCCTCAGCGGATTTTAAAGCTGCTGGAAGACAGTCTGCCGAAAAACCAATAGGAACCGATAAAGAAAGCATCGGAGCGGGAATTTCCGCTCCGATGCTTTTTCCGTATTATGATGGTCTTTGGTTTTTATCCCAATAGATATCCACACGGTCCCCGTCCGCCAGCACCTGAAGATAGGCCGCGTCCTGACCG
Source organism: Caproiciproducens puteiluti (assembly GCF_052442865.1). Classification (NCBI taxonomy): domain Bacteria; kingdom Bacillati; phylum Bacillota; class Clostridia; order Eubacteriales; family Acutalibacteraceae; genus Caproiciproducens; species Caproiciproducens puteiluti. Next base: position 366,897 of record NZ_CP194790.1, read on the forward strand.
TTGACGTGCAGAATAATATTCCCCTGCGGCTTGGACAGATCGAAATCCACCAGATTGAGCATGTCGATCAGGCGGTAGGGCGTTTTGTCCTGTTTTGTTTTCAGGGCAAGGGGCGCGCCGTTCAGGGTAATATGAGTGACCGTTTGTACCGGCGGTTCTTCGTCCTCCTGCGGTTCACCGCTTTGCGGCGGCTCGGCTGCGGGCAGCGGCGTGTCGGGCCGCGCGGCAACAGGAGCGTATTCGATCCGGTCTTCCGCGGAAAGCGGGCTGTCGGGGTCGGCAGGCTGTCCGTTGATCAGATACGGGCGGGTTTCGTCCTCCCCCGCGAAGACGAGAAGCTCCCGCAGCGTGTTGATCGGGAAGGTCTGGATCCGGTCCCGCATGCTGAGCGGATCATCCGGCCCGGCGGGCTGTCCGTTGACAACGGCGCGGGTCCCCGCGGTCATTTCCGAACCATTGAAAAACACCCTGCGCGTTTCCTGCGGACCGACTACCTCACCGAGCAGCGGGTGCGCGTCTTCGCCCGCCGTGGCGGGCTCGAAGTCAATGCTGTCCCCGGCTTTGATCATGGCGGCGATGTTGCTTTCCGCGCCGTTCAGAAGGATGCGCGCCGCGGCCGGATGTCCGCCGTAGACGACTTTCTTTTCCCCGTTCAGTTCCACGATCATGCTCTGCCCGGAACGGCTGATGAGCTGATTGTAGCTGAACCCGTTCATCAGAAGCACGTCCAGAATGGAAAGCCTGCCGCTGCGGAAAAGCTTCGCGCGGCTGCCGTTCAGGGTGATGGAGAAGCTGTCGTTGATGAGGTTGAGCGCCGCGGAAACGGCGATGCCCAGCGGGGTCGCGTATTCCGGCCCGGCTACGTCCTCCTCCGAAGCGGCCACATGCACCATAAAGTTGCTTCCGCCGATGGCCACACGGGTCAGGGGCAGGTCGAGGCATTCCGCCACGCATTCGCACATGCCGGGCAGCTTGCTGCCGCCGCCCACCAGAAAGACTGCCGACGGGGGGCCGCCGTTGGCCTGTACGATCCTCTGGGAGATTTCCTCACAGAGCGCGCGCTTGACCGGCTCGGTTTTATTGCGGATTTCCTCCGGCGTGACCGTATGTTCAAATCCCAGAATATCCGTAAAGACGATATTCCGTTCCCCGTTCATTTTCAGCTTGATTTCTTCCGCGGCGTTAAAGTCCACCAGATACATCTTCATGATCGCCTCAGTGACCTCGTCACCCGCTACGGTCGCCATGGTGTAGCCCACGACGCCGCCGTCGCGGGACACGGCAATGTCCGAGGTGCCCGCGCCGATGTCCACCAGCGCAAGGTTCAGCAGGCGCAGCTTCTGCGGGATGGCCGCGTTCATGGCCGCGATCGGTTCCAGCGTCAGGCTGGAAACCTCCAGCCCGGTCTTATGCATGGTGGTATACAGGCTGTCCACTACCTCGCGGGGGAGGAAGGTGGCGATGACTTCCACACCGATGCTCTGCCCGCGGTGCTCCAGAAGGTTGGAAATGGGGTAGCGGTCCAGCGTGTACTGAATCACGGAATAGCCGACAAGGTAAAAGACGGACTGGTTTTCGTCGGCGGTCTCGGGGTTGAACTGCCGCTCGGCCGCTTCGATCGCCCCCGCCTCCAGACGGCAGATCAGCTCCTCGTCGATCACCTGCGACTGCTTGAGCGCCAGTTCGTGGGAGGCCTTCTGCGTTTTCAGCGCGCGTCCGGCCGCCGCGACGCAGACGTGCCGCAGGGAATAGCCGATCCGCTTTTCCAGCCGGTCCTTGACCTGCTTTGCCACCCGGCTTACCTGCTCGATATCTTCAATCTGGCCGTCGATCATGGCGCGTTTCGGATGTTCGACCTGCTCCACAGCGGAGATACGCAGCTTCTCCTTCTCCAGGGTCCCTACAATGCCGATTACGCTTCTTGTCCCGATGTCGAGTGCGAACACATAATCTTCCGCCACCGCGTCGTCCGCGGGCTTTTTCAGAAGATCGGGCTGTTTTCCAGTTTGCATAGGTATGGCCTCCGCTTCGCAGAAATTCGTCTGTTTATGACAATGTTTTCCATTTGATTTTACTACAGATTACCGTCAATTGCAATCAGGACGGTCATTTGTCAAACTGGAGAAGCCTTTCCAGTTTTTTCGGGTCGGTAATGGTGATGCCGCCGCGGGAGAGGGAAACCATCCCCTCGCTCTGAAAATATTTCAGCATGCGGGTCACGACCTCGCGCGCGGAACCCATGTTTTTCGCAATGGTTTCGTGCGTGATGCTGAACGTGCTGCTGCCGGCAATCGCGGACTGCTCCAGCAGAAAGTTGGCCAGACGGCGGTCGAAACTCATGAAAAGCACCTGCTCCATCACCCACATCACGTCGGAGAAGCGGGAGGAAATCAGCTGGCTCGTAAAGTTTGAAACCGCCAGACAGGTCTGATTCAGTTCGTTATATACCGCCGTGGGAATCAGCAGGATCCGGGAGTCCTCCGCCGCCTCAATATAGATGTCAAAGCTGATGTTTTTCAGCATGCAGGAGGCCGAAAAAATACAGATATCCCGTTCAAAAAGACGGTAAATGGTGATTTCCTTTCCCGAGTCGGAAAGGATAAAGGCGCGCAAATGCCCGCTGAGCACCAGAATCAGCCCCATGCAGTCCTGTGCGCCGTCGTGCAGCCGCTGGTCCTTCCTGTAGGAAGAACTGGAAACCGACTGCTCCAGAAGGGTTTGCTGCCTTTGCGTCAGCTGATTCCAAAAAGGGAACGCCTCCCTCATAAATGCGAGCTCTTTCTGTGTAACGGCCATCCCGACTGCCTCCCTGAGTCAGCCGCACCGGGCGGCTGATATTTCTTTTTGGGTTTATTATACTACAGAAAGGCAAAAGAAAAAAGCCCCGCATCACGGATGCGGGGCTTTTGGATTTGTTTTATTGGACCATGCTCAGGATGGATTCCTTGCTTTTGGTGCCGACGGAGGAAGTCACGATTTTTCCGTCCTTCATCACCACCAGTGTCGGGATGCTCATAACGCCGAACTGAGAGGCGAGCTCCGGCTCCTCGTCCACATTTACCTTGCCTACCTTTAAGGTGGCGGAAGCCTCTTCGGCAATCTCATCCACTATGGGCGATACCATGCGGCAGGGGCCGCACCACGGGGCCCAGAAATCAATAAGTATGGTCTTATCGGCGTTGACCGCCTCCTGCGTAAAATTGTCTTTTGTTAAAGTTACCACTGCCATATTCATTCTCCTTTGTCCATGTTTAAGAATAGTTTTCTCCGTTTGTATCCCTATTATATACCGGAAATCGAATTTTTTCCGTGACTATATCACGTTTTGGCGAAAAAAGTTATTTTTTGCGGCTGCGCAGATATTGAATGGCGCTGGTCGCGGCTCTGGCGCCGTCGTAGACCGCTTTGGAAATCTGGTACATTCCTCCGGTGCAGTCGCCCGCCGCGTAAAGGCCGGGAATGTTCGTCTGCATGCGGTCGTTTACCACAATGCGGCCGTTTTCGGTTTCGGCGCCCATGGTCCGGGCGAAATCCGTGCTGGAAGCTACGCCCAGAGCGACGAACACCCCGCTGAGCGGCTGGGTGGAGCCGTCGCGGAAAGCGATGGATTCCAAAACGCTGTCGCCCCTGAGCGCTTCTATTTCCTTTTTGTTCACGGAAATCTGTTCGGGGAATTCCGCGGAAGGTTCACGCCCGTTGGTCAGCACCGTGACCGAACCGACGACCGGCAGAAGCTCCGCCGCCTCGTGCAGGGCGTAGTCGCCGTCCCCCAGAACGGCAACGGCTTTTCCGCGGTAGAAAAACGCGTCGCAGACGGCGCAGTAACTGACGCCTTTTCCCTCAAATTTGCTCAAGCCCTCGATTCTGGGCGATTTTCTGGAAGCGCCCGTCGCAAGGATGACGCAGGGGGCTTTGTAGGAGCCCTGTTTTGACTGGACGGTAAACTCGCCGTCGTAGCTGATGCCCAGAACCTCGTCGCTGACGATGGAAACGCCGAGCCTTTCGGCCTGGTCGATTCCGTTGCGGACCAGCTGTTCTCCGGGAATAGGGGTGGGAAAGCCGTAATAATTTTCGATTTCCCCCGCTTTTGATAAAGCTCCGCTGTCGCGCCCGATTACCATGGTGTCCAGCCCGGCGCGTGCCGTATAGGCCGCTGAAGAGATTCCGGCGGGACCGTTTCCTAAGATGATTATATCGGCCATCGTTTCACCCTCTCTGGTTGATTGTTTTATTATATGCCGTAAATGAGATTTATTCTGTGACATGGTCACATCCGGGCTTTCTTCCGCTGTGTGATTTAGTCACGGAATCCTATCTTCCCTCATGATATCATAAAACTGTAAAAAATTACACTACAATATTTGCAATTTTTCAAATTGAATTCCGATTTTACAGCACTTCCATTTCAGCTTGCGAGACAAAACACGTTTCTCACCGCCGAAGGCAGGGGAGAAACGCAACTCTCTTGCAGAATTAACTGGAAATGCTGTAAGTTTCCTCTTTGAGGGAGCCGGCAGGCAAAGCCCGACTGCAGGGTTTTATAGAAGCCGTTCAGGGGCGGCGCACGAAAAAAGTTCATTTTTGAAAACCGGCATTCATAAGCTTTATATGATTAGAAAGGCGGAGATACAATGAAGGTACTGATTGTCGGCGGTGTTGCGGGCGGCGCAGGCGCGGCTACCAGGCTGCGCAGACAGAGCGAGGAAGCCAAAATCATCCTGTTTGAGAAGGGAGAGTACATTTCCTACGCAAACTGCGGTCTTCCCTACTATATCGGGGGAACGATCAGGGACAGGGAAAAGCTGATCGTCACGCAGCCGGAGCTGCTTCGCAGGCGCTTTGGCATCGATGTGCGTACGAAGAGCGAGGTCATGAAAATTGACCGTGAAAAAAAGACGGTGACCGTACAAAATCACGCGGACGGCAGCACCTACGAGGAAAGCTATGATAAACTGATTCTTTCGCCCGGCGCGGTGCCGAAGCGCCCAAATCTGCCCGGAATCGACAGCGAGGGAATCTTTACGCTGCGCACGGTGCCGGATACGCTTCAGATCGACGCCTATATTAAGGAAAAGCACGCAAAGTCGGCCGTTGTGGTCGGCGCGGGCTTTATCGGGGTGGAAATGGCGGAAAATCTGAAGGAACGCGGCCTTGACGTCACGATTGTTGAATTCCTGGATCAGGCCATTGCCTCCCTTGACCCGGAAATGGCGGCCATTCTGCACCGCCATATGAGGGAAAACGGAATCAAATTACTATTCGGTACGGGCGTGCAGGGCTTTGAAAAAACCGGAGGTCTGAAAGTAAAGCTGACCGGAGACAGGGAACTGGAGGCCGATCTGGTCATCCTGAGCATCGGGGTCGCGCCGGACAGCCGCCTTGCCAAAGAAGCAGGTCTTGAGCTTGGCGTCGGCGGAAGCATCCTGACCGACGATACCTTTGCCACCTCCGACCCGGATATTTACGCGGTCGGCGACGCCATTTCCGTCCGCCAGATCGTGACCGGGGACAGGACGCTGGTTCCCCTTGCCGGGCCCGCCAACAAGCAGGGACGGCTCGCCGGGGACAATGTTCTGGGGCAGAGGGTCACAAGGGACGGCGGCGTACAGGGCAGCGCGGTGCTGAAGGTGTTCGACATGACCGCCGCCTCCACCGGGCTGAACGAGAAACAGCTGAAAGCACAGGAGATTCCGTATCAGAAAACCTATATCCATCCGTCGAGCCACGCGGGGTACTATCCCGGCTCCTCACAGATCAGCATGAAGCTGCTGTTCGCGGCGGACGGAAAAATCCTCGGCGCGCAGGCGGTCGGTTACGAGGGAGTGGATAAACGCATCGACGTGCTTGCCACCGCGCTTCGTCTGGGCGGAACGGTCTACGATCTTGAAAAGCTGGAGCTCTCTTACGCGCCGCCTTATTCCTCCGCGAAGGACCCGGTGAACATGCTGGGCTTTACGGCGGCCAATATCCTGCGCGGCGACGTTAAAGTGTTCCACTATGATGAGGTGGATGCGCTGGACCGTGAAAAAGTCACCCTGCTGGACGTCAGGACGCCCGACGAAATGAAAATGGGTACGCTCGACGGCGCAATCGGAATTCCTCTGGACAGTCTGCGTGAGCGGATGAGCGAGCTGCCGAAAGACAAACCGGTGTATGCGTTCTGCCAGGTGGGCCTGCGCGGATACCTTGCCGCAAGGATTCTGGTGCAGAACGGCTACGACGTCTATAACCTCAGCGGCGGATACAAGACTTACATCACCGCCAAAGGGGACAGGGAAAGTCCGACGGGCGCCGACTGTGTCGGCGTAAAAAAAAACAGTAGCGGCGGAGAAGAGATAAAATCGGCGTGCTGCCGGGACGCGGAAATGCTGGAGGTGGACGCCTGCGGCCTGCAGTGCCCCGGCCCGATCATGAAAGCCGCGGAAGGAATCAAAAGCATCCGTGACGGGGACTGCCTGACCATCCGCGCGACCGACCCGGCGTTTGCTTCGGACATCAGCGTCTGGTGCGAAAGGACGGGGAACCTGCTGCTCGGCGTGCAGCGCGAGGGCGCGACCTACACCGTCAGAATCCAGAAGGGCGCGCAGGCCCCCGCCGTTCCGGCCCGGAGCGGGAACGACAAGAGCATGGTGGTGTTCAGCGGCGACCTTGACAAGGCGCTGGCGGCGCTGATCATCGCCAACGGAGCGGCCTCCATGGGCCGGAAGGTCACGATGTTCTTTACCTTCTGGGGATTGAATATCCTGCGGAGAAGCGAAAAGGTAGCTGTGAAAAAGAATTTCATAGAAAGCATGTTCGGCAGGATGATGCCGCGCGGAAGCAAAAAGCTGGGCCTTTCCAAAATGAATATGATGGGGATGGGCTCCAAAATGATCCGCGGGGTCATGAAGAGCAAAAACGTTTCTTCGCTGGAGGAGCTTCTCCGCTCCGCCATGGACGGCGGGGTAAGGCTCGTGGCCTGCCAGATGTCCATGGATATTATGGGGATCAAGCCCGAAGAACTGATCGACGGGGTGGAAATCGCGGGGGTCGCCACCTTCCTCGGCTCCGCCGAGCAGTCGGACACCAATCTGTTTATCTGACAAAAATCCGGGCTTCGGAGTAGTCTTTCCAGGGATTCGGTCATATTGCACAGGAAACGGCGCTTTGAGTTGGGCTAATCAGCCTGATTCAAAGCGCTTTTTATGCAGATTGCTGAAATCCGCTTTACAAAAAGTGGCACTCCGTTTCAAGCTTTATCCATTGACAAAGCCAGTCGGACGGTGTAAGATATACACAGAAAATTGAATACAAAAGCATGGAGATTTTTGAGTAATGCTGAATTAACAATACTGTTGATTCGCATTGCTCTTTTTTTATTGCTTTTATGGAAAAATGAAGGTGTGGAAAGGGTGTCTCTTATGTATGATGTAGCAATTATCGGCTGCGGTGTCATCGGAGCGGCAACAGCGTACGAGCTTTCGCGCTACGACCTGAAAATCGCCGTTCTGGAAAAGGAAAACGACGTTGCCGACGGCACAACCAAGGCGAACAGCGCCATTGTCCACGCGGGGTATGATCCGGAGCCCGGCACGGCGATGGCCCGACTCAATGTTCTGGGCAACGCCATGATTGAAGAGATTGCGAAAAAACTGAAGGTTCCCTATCAGAAATGCGGGTCGCTGGTGCTGGGATTCAACGAGGACGACCTGCATGTGATTTACCGGCTGTACAGGCAGGGCGTTGTAAACGGCGTGCCGGGCATCCGGGTCCTGAACGCAAGGGAGACCCTTGAAATGGAACCGAATTTAAGCAAGAAGATCAAAGGCGCCCTGTACGCGCCGTCCGGCGCGGTTGTCAGCCCGTGGGAGCTGTGCATCGCCATGGCGGACACCGCGAAGCGCAACGGCGCGGATTTCTTCCTCAACAGCAAGGTCGACCGGATCGAGCGCACGGGGACGGCGTACCGCCTGTTCTGCGGCGACCAGGTGGTTGAAGCGGCCCGCGTGGTCAACGCGGCGGGACTCCATTCCGACGACGTCCACAATCTGGTGGCGGAGAAACCGGAGTTCAGAATTATCCCGAGCAAGGGCCAGTATTATCTGCTGGATAAAAGTCAGGGAAATCTGGTCAGCAAGGTGATTTTCCAGTGCCCCAGCAAGGTGGGAAAGGGCGTTCTGGTTTCCCCGACGGTGCACGGCAATTTGATTGTCGGGCCGGACGCGGTCGGCGTTGAGAACGACGACGATGTTTCCACCACCCAGGGCGGGCTTGATTTTGTCCGTGAAACGGCGGTCAGGTCCGTGCCGGGCGTCAATTTCAGGGAGTCCATCCGCAATTTTGCGGGCGTCCGCGCACAAAGCGAGCGCTCGGACTTTATCATTGAGGAATCCAAATCCGCCAGAGGCTTCATCAACCTGGCCGGGATTAAATCGCCGGGTCTGACCAGCGCCCCGGCCATTGCGCTCGACTGTATCAAGCTTCTGGAAAGAACGGGCGTTTATCTGAAGGAAAAGGAAGATTTTATAGACGAAAGGCGGAAGGTGAACTTCAAGTCCCTGTCCCCGGAGGAGAAGGCGGAGCTGATCGAGGAAAATCCGCTTTACGGCCGGGTGATCTGCCGCTGCGAGACGATCACGGAGGGCGAGATTGTGGACGCCATTCACAGCCCGATCACCCCGCGCACCGTAGACGCGGTCAAGAAGAGATGCAACGCCGGCATGGGGCGCTGTCAGGGCGGCTTTTGCGGCCCGCGCGTGCAGGAGATTCTTGCAAGGGAGCTGGGCCTTCCGCTGGAAGAAGTGCTTCTAAATAAAAAGGGTACTTATATTCTGACCGGAGAGACCAAAAAGGGAGGAGTACAGCAATGATAACGGAAGCTTATGATTTGGTTGTCGTCGGCGGAGGCCCCGCGGGGCTCGCGGCCGCTCTGGAGGGTTATCACAACGGCGCGGAAAGCGTTCTGATTCTGGAGCGTGACAAGGAGCTGGGCGGTATCCTCAACCAGTGCATCCACAACGGGTTCGGGCTCCATTACTTTAAAGAGGAGCTGACCGGCCCCGAATATGCCCAGCGGTTTGTGGAAATGCTGCGGGACACCAACGTACAGGTCAAACTGGACACCATGGTGCTGGAGATTACGCGCGGCAAGCAGATTCACTGCGTGAACAGCAAAGACGGCTACATGATTATTCAGGCGAAAGCGATCGTGCTGGCGATGGGCTGCAGGGAAAGGACCCGCGGCGCCATTGCGATTCCGGGCGACCGCCCGGCAGGCATTTTCACCGCCGGGACCGCGCAGCGCTACGTCAATATGGAAGGCTATATGGTCGGCAAAAGGGTGATCATCCTTGGCTCCGGCGATATCGGCCTGATTATGGCGCGCCGCATGACGCTGGAGGGCGCGAAGGTGCTTGCGTGTGTGGAGCTGATGCCTTACTCCAACGGGCTGAACCGCAACATTGTGCAGTGCCTGAAGGATTATGACATTCCGCTTTACCTCTCCCATACCATTACGGATATTCAGGGGGACGGAAGAGTGGAAAAGGTCGTCGTGTCCAAGGTGGACGAAAACAGAAAGCCGATTCCGGGAACGGAAATGACCTTCGACTGCGACACGGTCCTGCTTTCCGTGGGACTGATCCCGGAAAACGAACTGTCCAAGTCCGCGGGACTGGCCATGGACCGGCGCACCAGCGGCCCGGTGGTGTTTGAAAATATGGAAACCTCCATGCAGGGGATTTTCGCCTGCGGCAACGTGGTGCATGTGCATGACCTGGTGGACTTCGTAACGGCGGAAAGCCAGCGGGCGGGCCGCGCCGCGGGAAAATATATCGCAAACGGGGAGCCGAAAGCCGAAAGCCTCCTCGAGGTGCAGAACGGCAGCTGTGTCAACTACACGGTCCCGCAGAAAATCCGCACGGGAAATCTGGATAAGGCGGCGGAAATTTTCTTCCGCGTCAACAATGTTTATCAGGATGTCGTAATTAAGGTGACCCACGGCGAAAAGGAAATCGCGCGGTTTAAAAGGGAGCACATGGCGCCGGGCGAAATGGAAAAGATCACGGTCCCGAAGGCGCTTCTGGAAAATACCGCGGGTGCGCTGACCGTAGCGGTCGGTAAGGAGGAAACAGCATGACTGAACTGATTTGTATCGTATGCCCCAAGGGCTGTCATTTGAAGGTGGATGAGCAGAACGGCTGCGCGGTGACCGGCAACGGCTGCAAAAGGGGCGAGGTTTACGGTAAAAAAGAGCTGACCGATCCGACAAGGGTGGTTCCTTCCACGGTGAAGATCAGCGGCGGTTCCCACCGCCGCCTGCCGATAAAGACCAGCGAGCCGATTCCCAAGGCGATGATTTTCAACGCGATGAAGCTGCTGGACACCGTCGAGGTGACCGCTCCCGTCAAGCGCGGCGATGTGGTTTATAAGGATATTTTAGGAACGGGAATCGATTTCGTCGCCACAAGAGATATGTAAAAGAAAACAGAAAATACGCCCTGAAACGGACTAAACAAGCCGTCTCAGGGCGTATCTTTATGCATTTTTATATCTGGTCCCAGACCCTTGTGCTGGTGGAAGAGATCGCATCCGCGCCGGCCCCGAGGGCGGCGACCACGTCCTCCTTGTCCACCACCAGACCTCCGGCAATGATCGGGACGTTTACGATTTTCTGAATGGAGCGGAGCACCTTCGGAATGCACCCCGGCATAATTTCAATGCAGTCCGGGCTGCACAGGCTCACCTGCCTGGAAACATTGTGAAAGGACATGGAATCGATCAGGAAAAAGCGGTGGATGGTGTACAGGCCCCTCGAGTTCCCGGCCTTGATCATAGACGCCCGGGTGCTGATAATACCGTCGGCGCCGGTCGTTTCCTTGATAAAATCGATCACGACGTCTTTGGTTGACGTGCCCTCGATCAGATCGACGTGGACAAAGGCGCATTTGCCCTCCTGCTTGACCCGGTGGACAATATTCGCAATACTGCACAGGCTCCCGTAAAGAATAAACACAACTTTACACCTGGAATGAAGAACGTTTTCCAGTCCCTCGTCGCTGTTGATCGCCGCGATGATCGGGTTGTCGCTGAGCAGATTCAAAATGTCCTCTTTCATGGCAGCCTCCAATACAGGGGAAAATGAATATTTTATGACTACAGTATACCGCATTCATTCAGGAAAGCAAAGATATTTTTTATAAATCTGAATTTTATTTCATTTTTTCCGCTTGTGCGACCGCCTGTTTGTAAACCGTGTCGTAGGGAACGCCGTGCTTTTCGGCGGCGGCGCGTACGTCGGCGTATTCGGGCTTATATTTGAGGATGTCTCCGCCGCTGCTCACCTTGATTCGTACGGGGCCGTAGGCGGTCTCTGCCGTACGGAAGGAAGATGTAAGAATGGTGCGCGAACAGCCGGTTTCGCGGACCCCCAGCGTGGTGGTGTGCAAAAGCATCAGCCGCGCCATTTTCTCCCTGTCGTCCGGCCTGCACAGGCAGGTCAGCAGAGTGGACGGGCGGTTTTTCTTCATGAAGATCGGCGCGGTGAAAACGTCCAGAGCGCCCGCGGAAAGCAGCAGCTCCGTCGCGAACCCTACTGCTTCCGGCGTCATATCGTCCAGATTGCAGCTCAGCTGCACGATTTCGTCGTGGTTATCTTCGCTTTCTGCCCAGAAGGCGCGCACGCAGTTTGCCGCCGCAAAGTCCTTGACGCCCATCCCGCAGCCGATTCTGTCCACCGCCATCGGCGGCATCGGGCCGAACCGGGAAACAAAATGCTTCAGCAGCGCAGCGCCGGTCGGGGTGCAAAGCTCCCCGCGGATTTCCCCGCTGTAAATGGGCACCCCGCGTAAAATTGCCGCGGTGGCCGGCGCGGGAACGGGCAGAATCCCATGCGCGCAGCGCACAAAGCCGCTGCCGACGTGGACCGGCGATGCGGTGACCGAATCCGGCCCCAGCAGATGGAACAGCAGACAGCAGCCCACGACGTCCACGACAGCGTCCAGAGAGCCGACTTCATGGAAATGAATCTGCTCAACGGGAACGCCGTGTACGCTGGACTCCGCATCCCCGAGCAGGGAATAAACGGCGAGGGCGTCCTTTTTGACCGGTTCCGGAACCGGCATCTCTGAAATCATGCTTTTCAGCGCTTCATAGCCGATATGGCTGTGGGTGTGCGCCTGCGCGTCCTCGTGACTGTGTTCATCATGATCGTGCGTGTGGCTGTGTCCGTGATCGTGCTCATGACCGTCATGACTATGAACGTGTTCAGGGTGAGTAGAGTCTTCCGCATGATTGTGAAAATGCAGCTCATCAGGGCTCACGTCCTGTGCGGTTTCTTCTTCACCGTGGATGATCACGTCGATGTGGCTTCCACTGATGCCGCATTTCTGCGAAGGGACGCACCGGACCGAAACGCCGTCCAGCCCGAGAGAGTTCATTTGCTTGAGGAAGCCTTCCTTATCCGGATAAAGCTCCAGCAGGGCCGCCATCAGCATATCTCCGGCGGCGCCCATATTGCATTCGAGATACAGCTTTTTCATTGTGAAGTCCCTCCCATATGATTGATCATGCTGGCGAGGTACCCCGCGCCGAAGCCGTTGTCAATATTCACTACGCTTACGCCGCTGGCGCAGGAGTTCAGCATGGAAAGCAGGGCGGAAAGGCCGTTGAAGTTTGCCCCGTAGCCGATACTGGTCGGTACGGCGATGACCGGGCAGTCCACAAGCCCGCCGATCACGCTTGCCAGCGCTCCTTCCATACCGGCGATGGCAACGACAACGTTCGCGTCCATCAGGATATCCAGCTTGGAAAGCAGGCGGTGCAGGCCCGCCACGCCCACGTCGTACAGACGGGCGACCTTGTTGCCCAGCACCTCCGCGGTCAAGGCCGCTTCCTCGGCGACGGGCATGTCGCTGGTGCCGCCGGTAGCAACCACGATCGTGCCGGAAGCGGTCATTTCGCTTTTGCGGCCCACGATCCCGATTTTGGACATGGGGTCGTAGGTGAGGGCGATTTTTTCACCCACCTTTTCCGCGGATTCGGCGGAAAGGCGGGTAATCAGGATGTTTTCCCCGCCGCGCGCCCGCATGGCCGAGGCGATGCCCAGAATCTGTTCCGGCGTTTTCCCGCTGCCGTAGATCACTTCCGGGATGCCCTGACGCAGCCCCCGGTGAAGGTCGATTTTGGCGTATCCCAAGTCTTCAAAGGGACTCATTTTCAGCTTCAGAACGGCCTCCTCCGGGGAAAGCGTTCCGCTTTTTACTTTTTGCAGCAGTTCCAGCGTTTTTTGCTGTTCCATATTTGTCAACCTCTCCTTTATACTCTGGGCGTCAGGTCGAGCAATACCCCGTCAAAATACGGGGAAAGAGCCTGATTCAGCTCGTTTTTCTTTTCAATTGCCATTGGAAACTGGTTTTCCGGAAGCTGGATTTTCGCCGCGCCGTGGAAAAGCCGGATCCTGAAATCGGTAAAGCCCATGGCGAACATGACGTTTTCTCCCTGCTCCACTTTTTTCAGCATGTCCTCCGTAATGGCCGTGCCGGTGGGAATTCTGGTGGCAAGGCAGGCGTAAGAGGGTTTTTCGGAAGTGAACAGCCCGGCTTCCCGGGAAAGGCGGCGGATATCGTCCTTGGTCAGACCGCATTCGCGCAAGGGTGAGCGTACGTCCAGCTCCTGCAGGGCGCGCATGCCCGGCCGCCCTTCGAAGCTGTCGGAGGCATTGGTGCCATCCATCAGAAGGGTGCAGCCGTCCTGCGCCGCCAGCTTCCTGAGCTGCGTGAACAGGGTGGTTTTGCAGTAGTAGCAGCGCAGGGCGTCGTTGGCGGCCACCTGCGGATTTTCAAGAGCGTCGAATTCCGCCACGGTAAAAGGAACGTTTAACTGCTCCGCCAGACGGCGAGCGTCGTCCAGCTCAAACTGGGGCTGAAAGGCCGACTTGATAAAATAGGCATGGACGTCGCAGCCATGCTGTTTTGCCGCGTACAGCAGATAAGAGGAATCCACTCCTCCGGAAAAGGCGAGCGCAGCGCGCGGATTCTGTGTAAAGAATGTTTTCAAGTCCATCGATCATAACTCCTGATTAAAAAGAATAAAGGCTCACAGTACTGTGAGCCTTCTGGCAAAGCGCACAGCTACTGCCGCGCGCTGATAATTCATGATCCTGTTTTCCGTTACTCCGGGCGACATGCTTCTGCATATCGATATTAGTTTATATTTTACAATATAAGCAGGCTTTTGTCAATGCTTGACCCTCCCCGCAGCCTTTGAAATCCATCCTTTTCCAAGAGGATTTTTAATGGGAAAAGACACCCGGTGCCGGGACTGATTGACGGAAAAAGACACTTGTGCTATCATCTTAATAGAATCTGGGGACGGAGGATTTCAATGAAGATTATCGTGATTGACGGCCAGGGCGGCGGGATTGGCCGCAGCATCGTGGAAAGGCTGAAAGCGGAGCTTCCGGGCGCCGAGCTCATCGCGGTGGGGACCAACGCCCTTGCAACCTCGGCAATGCTGAGAGCGGGGGCCGATGCCGGGGCTACCGGCGAAAATGCGGCCGTATACAACTGCGCGCACGCGGATATTATCGCCGGGCCGATGGGGATTATTCTCGCGAACGCGATGCTGGGGGAAATTTCACCCTCAATCGCACAGGCCGTTTCCGGCAGCAAAGCGGAAAAGGTGCTGGTGCCCGTGTCCGCCTGTCGTGTGTACGTGGCGGGGGTGGAAGAAAAGCCCATGTCCAAATATATCGAGATCGCAGTGGCCTCGATCAGAAAAATCTGCGAGGCATGACCCGCGCAATTTCTGGCTGTTTCCATTGACTTTGACGCGAATTATGTTATAATAACCTTTGGCTAAACATCCGCCCGTAGCGAAGCTGGATATCGCAGCAGATTCCGATTCTGAAGGCCGGGGGTTCGAATCCCTCCGGGCGGGCCAAAAACAAAAGGTAAAAAAGATTTATTGCTTACAAAGCCAGTAAATCCAAGCCTTTCAAGAGCTTCCACGATGAAAAGTGGAAGCTCTTTTTTCGTAGATTTATTGGGGTAAAAGCTTCACTCTGACAGGACTCAAACCTACAAGTAAAAACATTCATGAGCAGCGCCCTTTTTAGTACAGAGCGAAATGAAAAAGGGCGCCACTCAAAATACAATCAGATGAACAAGCTGAAATCAAAAAGGGCTCCGATTTTTAAGGCTGAATGAAAGCCGATAAAGTTAGCGCCCTTTTTTTATATATACACCAAAATCACATTAAATTTGAAAGCATTAGAAGGCCGGAGAATCGGAGTGCAGGAATGCACTTTTATTCTCCGGCTTTTTTGTTTTCTGGAAAGGAAAGGTCATGCTGGTACACTATAAAAGAAATAAACAAACCGCCTGCTACGATTCAAACAATCTCTCCACTGTAGGTAGAATACCCCCGGCTGAACGGCCATGCGGTCCATTTCAAAGCTGTGGCGGCTGCCCATACCCGTCCCACGGCTTCATCTGCTACAGCGCTGAGGGAGATTGCCTTAGAACGGATATGCAAAAAACTGCAAAACGCAAGGAAGGTGCAAGATGAAACATGGAAACTGATTTAACAAAGAGGTATCCGATCAAATCAAGGTACTGCTGCTGTATAACGCCATGAAAAAGTGGTGCGACGGAGCTGTTTTTGTGTAATCACAAACCAATATTTACAGGGAGGTATTCAAATGAGCGTTAACGCCAGAAAAGAAGAATATGAACACATAGAATTGTTTGGAAAGCCAGCACTTTTCACCAATTCCCGCATCGACCGAACCACGGTGCCGGTGGGCTTTTACTGCTACGATTTGCGCGGCTCCGACTATGATCCAGGCAGGCCGGTGAGCATAGAAAATAAGGTTACCGTTAACCACGCCGGAGCCGTTTTGACACCGGAGCCGGTCACTATCTCCAAGGAGGGTTTCCGCAGGCTGCGGGACAACATCAATTTCCTCGGTGAGTCCCTGACTCTCGCAGACTTCTGTGATGAGCACAAAATCACTCTCGCATCCGAATTATCCAATCCAGATGAGTCAGGCGTGAAGATGGGAGGAATGACACTTGGATAAAGGAAAAATCTTTGAAGTAGAACTCAGCCGGTGGAACCCTTCCGGTGCAAATCCGTCGGCACAAATCGCACTCCCCGCCACACCCTATGAGCTGGCGGATGCGTTGGAAAAAGCAAGAATTACCGGAGATACCGTCTATTCCGCGGAGGTTTTAAGCTGCAAGCTGGACTATCTGCCGCAATTTATCGCCCCCGATATCAATCTGTATGAGCTGAATCACCTCGCCCAGCGGCTGTCTTCCCTAAGTGCATGGGAACTGGACTGCTTCGAGGGCATGGTGATGATGGATGCCGTTCAGACTCAATACGCTCCCATATCAGTGGAGCGGCTCATCAATATGACACACAGCACCGAGCATTGCCAGATTGCCTATGAAGCTCATGACGATCCGTCTCTCGGCAAATTTTATGCGGATAATGATTTTGTACCGGCACTGGAAAGGGTATCGGATGAAGTCTACGAATATCTGGACTTCGCCAAAATCGGCAGAGAGATGCGCGAGGGTGAGGGCGGCGTGTTCACGCCCCATGGCTATGTAGTGCAGAACGGCGAGATTGCCTCCGAATACCACAGCGTCGATACCAGAACCCTTGACAAGCCGGATTATGCCGTGCTTCTCCAAGTAACCAAGGGGCATTTTAATGATCCCGCCTATGACAACGAAACGGTTGTCTTCCTCAAGCTCCCTGCCGGGGATGCGGCGCTTTTGCAGGCGGTTGATGCTGTCGGAGCCGCCTCCCCGGAGGAATGTGCATTTTCGGCGGAGGACTGCATGGCGCCAAGCCTCACTGAAAAAATCAGCGACGTTCTGTATGCATCTGAGGGCGACTGCTATGGGCTGGTGAATGAGCTGGCAGAGCAGCTCCGGCAGCTTGAAACGGACAACCATCTGCTGACCTACAAGGCAATGCTGGCGGAAGCTCCCGGTGATATATCTTTGGAAGAAGCCCTTGACCTTGCGTTTATGACAGAGGAATTTGAGCTTTTGACTGATACTGCCTCTCCCGCTGAGTACGCAAAAGTGGAAATCCAGCGAATGCTTTCTTTGGCAGGTGATAACGGACTGAGCCTGTTCTGTAATCTGGATAACTACGGGCGGTATCTTTTGGAGCAGCGTGCCACTGCCGAAACCGAATACGGGCTGCTGGAGCCGCAGAACGGCATGACGGTGGACCAATGCCTCAACCGCCCCGGACAGAGTCTTGGCATGGAAATGAAATAGCAAATCTTTGTTGGGTTTTGGTATAGCTATTCTCATGAAGCTGTGGCATTGTGTTGTGCTGAAGGGAGGCGAAGAAGATGGACGAGAAGCTCATGGACTTGCTGGATATGGCTCTGGCGGAGCGGTTTCAGCTTGTATATTCCGCCCTGCGTGAATCAGACCCTCAGGCGGAGAAACTGGCACAGGAACTAATTTCGCTCAGTGACAGCATCCAGAACAGCTTTGAAATCAGTCAAGGTATAAAAGACAGAATTGAGTATTATCTGAGTCAAAATTCGGATTTAGAGGTAACGTTTCAAAAGCATCTGTACATTCAGGGCGCCAAGGACTGCGTGGCAGTGTTAAGAGAGCTTGGCGTAATCAAGTAGCGCAGGCAGAGACGCCTGCGCTTTTTTAGACCCCACATTAAAACAGGGCCGTTTCCCCAACAGGAGGCGGCCCTGTTTTTTTGCGCCCTTTTTTGCCTTTCTGGGGAAACGGCCGGAAAGGAGGACCCATGCAGAAAGAACAGCTTGCAGAGCATCTGCGCCGGTATCACCGCGGTGCGGAAAACGCGGTCATCAGCCGTGAGCTGGAATGTACCTTCCACGTTTCCGGCAAGGAGCTGCGGGATCAGGTCAATGCCCTGCGCCGGGAGGGTGTTCCCATTGCCAGCGACCAGAACGGGTACTTTTACGCGAAAACCGAAGCCGAGGTACGCCTGACCATCCGGCATATGAGAAACCGCATCAGCGGAATCAGTGCTGCCATCACCGGCCTTCGGCGTTCCCTTGCAGCCTTTGACGATACGCAGATACGTCTGCCGCTGGAAGGAGGTGATGACTCCTGAACAGCTTCATGTCCTGGATCGGCGGCAAGAAATCCTTGCGTGAGCTGATTGTCACCCTGTTTCCCCTCTATTATGAGCGGTACATTGAGGTGTTCGGCGGAGGCGGCTGGGTGCTTTTCCACAAGCTGCCCGGCAACGATTTTGAGGTCTACAATGACTTCAACGGTCTGCTGGTGAACCTCTACCGCTGTGTGCGGGAGAAGCCGCAGGAGCTAATGGCGGCGCTTGCCTACTGCCTCAACTCCCGCGCGGATTTCGAGCTTGTGAAAAACGCCCTCGCCCGCGATTCTCCCGCATCGGATGTGCAAAAAGCGGCGTGGGTTTACCAGCTTATCCGCTACAGCTATGCGTCGGGGCTAACCAGCTACGGTAGCCAGCCCCATGATATCCGCAGCAATTTCCCTCTCATCGAGCAAGCCCACCGGCGGCTTGCCAAGGTGGTCATCGAAAACAAGGACTTTGAGAAGCTCATCGGGCAGTATGACCGCCCTGTCAGCTTTTTCTACTGCGACCCGCCGTATTTTGAAACCGAAAGCTATTACAAAAACGTGGGCGAGGACGGCTTCACGGAAAAAGACCATATCCGCCTGCGGGATGCCCTGCTGCAGATCGGCGGCAAATTTCTGCTGTCCTACAACGACTGTGAATTTATCCGCAGCCTCTATGACGCACCGGGCATCCAGACGGAAGCCTTTACCCGCATTAACAACATCAAGCAGCGTTATGACAATGGGGCGCAGTTTCCTGAAATCCTCATTGCCAACTACGATCTGCATGAGCGTGAGAAAAACGCCCCATCACAGCTGAATCTGTTTGGGGAAGGAGGCTTCATGGAGTAGAAAAAGCGCCCTTGGCACAGCCTTGCGTGAAAAACAAAATTAATACTTGATTGGAGGAACCCTTTTTTATGAAAAAGAATCAAATGCCCCAAATCGGCCTACCGGCCGATGCCTGTGAACGGTCCGGCTTCACCGACAAGGATACGCTGGAGCTTCATGCCGGACAGAACGCCCTTGTATTTATGAAGGACAAAATGACGGCGCTGGAGGTGGCGAACGCCATCCAGAGTCTCAGCGCCCTTGCCGCCGATCTGACCGTCGTTCTCGCCTCCGCCTGCGGACTGTGCGACAACTGCGGCGAGGGCTGCGCAGATGACTGCCCTGCCGGATGCGTTTCCGCTTGCTCTCTCTGCCATGATCTGCTGGATGAAAGCCAGACTGTCCGCATCCCCGGCTATCTGCTGGAGGAAGCGGGTATCCCCGCCGACGCCAAGCTGGAAGCCTATACGGACGAGGACAGCGGCGAAATCACGGTGGTGGAGGCCGATATCCAGCAGGATATTACCGATGTGCCGCCCGGTATTCTCGCCGTGCTGGCCCAAAGCGGCGTGTGCCTTGCGGAGCTGGATGAGCTGATTATGCTGGACAGCATCATCTACGGCAACTAACCTGTCTTGGATTCCCAACACACAATCCGGGAGGTGAGCATATGCCGGGAATCACCCTGAAGAACGGCCTCATTTCCTACTACGGAAACCCGGCCGGATATACAGAAAAAGAAAAAGCGGTGGTGGACAGCATCTTTCAAAATGACGAGCTGACCGCATGGCTCAAAAGCCGCAGCCTGACCCCGCAGTGGACGGACGGCGTGATGGAACGGCTTGCCGCGGGGGAACGAATGGGCGGCATGAATGAGTCCGCCGCACCGCTGAAAAATGTGCGCGTCTGGCAGCTGAAGCCGGAAACGGATGTGTATAGGAAGTTTATCTCTTATGAGGAAACGGTGCGGCAGTTTGGAGAGCCGTCCCGGGAGCATTACCGGGTCGCCTATGACGGGCAGCTTGACACCAACGATCTCGAAGCCATCTACACAAGGTGCAACGTGAATCACCCGCCTGGCTATGACGGACACTCCCTGTCCATGTCCGATGTGGTGGAGCTGTATGACGCAGAGGGCAGCGAATTCCACTACTGTGACCGCTTCGGATTTCAACAAATCAGCTTCGGGGAACCGGAGCAAACCCAAACCATGGGCATGAGCATGTAGACAGCCAGAAGCTGTTTTTTTCATACCCTCATTTTATGAAGGAGGCCAAAATGAAAAGTCTATTTTGCAAGCTGAAGAACAAGCTCGGTGCGGCTGCTGTGAAAAGCCGCTCCATTCTCGCAGGGAATGCCGGGGAGGGCTACATTGACACCGCGATCAAAATCCTGATTGCCGTGGTTTTGGGCGCTCTGCTCCTCGCGGGGCTGTACGCCCTGTTAGGAGAAACCGTGCTGCCTACCCTGGTACAGCGCATCAAAGAGATGTTCAACTACGCCGGTTAAAGATGCCGGACATTTTGAGAAGGAGGAAAAACCATGCCTAACAATATGACACCGACTGCCCCGAAATACGATGTGAAAATCCACTCCATCCGCCCGGAGGGAAGCTGCAGGGCCACCGCCTCGGTCAATGTCTACAGCGATTTTGCCGTGCGGGGCATCAAAATCATGGAGGGCTCCAAGGGGCTGTTTATCTCCATGCCCAGCTACAAAGCCGGAAACGGCGAATACAAGGACATCTGCTTTCCCTGCACCAAGGAGGCCAAGGCGGAGTTTGACAAGGCGGTCCTCGGCGCTTATCAGCAGACGCTGACCCAGGGGCAGACCGCCGCGCAGAAACAGGAATCCTCCGCCCAGCAGGAGCAAGGTCAGCCCGTCATGGGCGGAATGTAGGAGGCGCTTATGAATAAGAAAATGAAACGGCCGCTGTGCCTTGCCCTCACTGTCTGCCTTGTGCTTTCCCTGCTTGCGGGCAGCGCCTATGCGGTAAACCGGTATTTTGAGGATGCCAAGGGGCATTGGGCGGAGGAAGCCATTCAGATCCTGACGGAAAAAGGCGTCATCAGCGGCTACCCCGACGGGCTGGCGCACCCGGATGAAATCATCACCAGAGGGGAATTCGCCGCCTTGGTTGCCAGAACCATGGAGCTGCCGGAGCCGGAGGAAAGCGAGGTCACCCTTCGCTTCACCGACATTGCCGGACATTGGTCGGAGCAGGATGTTGAGGCGCTCATTATTGCGGGAATCATCCAAAAGGACGATTTCGGCACGAAGTTTTTACCGGATCAGCCCATCACCCGCATGGAGATGATCCGCATGCTGGTGCGTGCCATCGGCAAGGGCGAGCATGACGCCTCCTGCTCCTGCGTCACCGGCTTTTCCGACGACGATACGCTTTCCGAATCGGACAAATCCAGCATCTGCACCGGCAAGGAATACGGTATCGTAGACGGCTACCCGGACGGCACGGTCAAGCCGGACGGAAAGGCCACCCGCGCCGAAGCCTTTGAAATGCTGGTGGATACGGAAAAGGCCAAAGAAAAAATCAAGAAGGAAGAACCGCCCAAGCCGACTGTTCCCACCAAGCCGGAGGATAAGCCCTCCGATGGGAATTCCGGCGGGGGCAGTTCTGGCGGCAGCAGTTCCGGTGGCGGTTCTTCCTATGTTCCCGCCCCGCAGTTTTCATTTACACTGCCCAAAACCGCGTATACTGCCGATGAAATTGAAATCAAGCCGGAAAGCCGGTATGTAAGCGATTTGACATGGTCAGCCCTGAAAAACGATCTGCCTGCCGAGCTTTCAGAGCTGACAGACGGTACCCTTGACCACAACGGCGGTAAAGTGAAATTTATGCAGACCGGCAGCATCACCCTGATTGCCACGGCCAAAAACAGCCGGGGCGTCACGGTGACCCATGAGCAGACCATCAGCATCTACCCGGTTGTGACGGCGGCGTTCGCTCTGCCCGAAACCACCCATACCGACAAATCCGTGGCGGTGAAGCTGATGACCGAAAACCTCGGTACCAATGCGGTGGTATGGTCGCTCGAAAAGGATGGCACTGCCGTCGATATCGAAACGGCTCTCACCGGAACGCTGGATTCCACCGGCGGCACGGTGCTGTTCAAGGAAAAGGGCGTATACAAGCTGACCGCCTCGATTACGGATGAGCTGGGCAAGGTTATCACCGCACAGGATAGCATCACGGTCTACCCGGTAGCGGAGGTCAAGCTGACACTCCCAACCGTTTCTCATACGGATAAAACCGTGGCGCTCAAGACAGAAACAAAAGAAACGGACGGCCTCACAGTGGCCTACACCCTGACCCGGAACGGCGAGCCTGCCGAAACCGACACATGGATCGAAGGAAATCCTGCTGACGGTAGCATCCGATTCAAGGAAAAAGGTGTGTATGCGCTGACCGCCTCTGTCACCGACGATACCGGCAGAGTGTTTTCCGATACCGCCCATATTACCGTCTACCCGGTAGGTTCGGCGGGCTTCTATCTGCCGGAAATCTTCCACACCGACAGCACCGTGATGGTGGAGGCAGTGTTCGGGGAAATCGGCAGCCATACCGCAAATTGGACGCTGCTCCGTGACGGAAAAGAAGTATCCCTCACCGATGCGGTGGAGGGTACGCTGGGCAACAGCGGCGGTGAGCTGAAGTTTCATGCCAAGGGCAGCTATGTTCTGAAAGCGGAATTCACCGACGACGGTGGCAGAACCTACCGCTACGAGCAGGGCTTCAAGGTGTATCCTGTGCCTGCCGTCAGCTACAGCCTGCCGGAGTATGTTCACACCGATACGGATATTGCGGTCAAAACCGAAACCACTGATTTGGACGGCCTCACCGTCGAATGGCTGGTGGACAACACCTACGGATTTCAGGACTGGCCGACCTATGTGGACGGAACGCTCACAAACGGCGGCGGCACGATCCGCTTCAAACGGGCCGGTGTCTATGAGCTGGCAGCCAGAGTCACCGATGAAACCGGCCGTGTATTTCTGTACGAAAGCCATGACAAATGCGAGGTTCTGCCTGTGCTGACCATCGGCTTTGAGCTTCCCGAATTTGCCTATACCGATACCGCCATCGACCTCAGAACCCACGGCAACAATCAGGTTCTGCCGGTGGAGTGGTCCGTCAGCAAGGACGGCAAGAGCATTCCGCTCTCCGAGGCGTTTGACGGCAGCCTCACCCCCCAGGGCGGCAAGATTACCTTTAAGGGCGACGGCGAGTATGTTCTCACCGCTGCCATGACCGATTACCTGAAACGCAGATATTCCCACAGCGAAAACATTCGCATCCACCCTGTGGTGCAATATGCATTTACCATGCCGCAGGCTGTTCACTACGGCACGGAGTTTGAAGTTGCCGCAAAGGATGTCCGGCACCTCGGCAGCTATTCCGTTGTATGGACACTACAAAAGGACGGCAATCCCTCACAGTATCAGGGCACCCTCGGCAATGACGGCGGCAAAATCGCTATCCATGACACCGGCACATTTACCCTGACCGCCTCTATCACCGACAGCGAAGCGCGTGTCACCACCCATTCGGAACGCATCACGGTCACCAACACCGCGCCGAATGTCCCTGTGGTAGAAGCCGTACCCACCCGTACCGCCAAGGCCGGCAAGTTTCTTGTGAACATCACCGCCAGTGCCACAGACCCCGATGGGGATGCGGTGACCTTGGAGTATGCGGATACTGCGGCCGACAGCTATTATGCGCCGGGTACTCACACCATAAAAGTTCGTGCCAAAGACATTGCCGGGGCGTATTCTGCGTGGACGGAAAAGACCTTCACCGTGACCAATGCCGCGCCAACCGTTATCCTGACCGCCGAGCCGACCCGCACGGCGAAAGATGGCAAATTCCTCGTCAATATCAGTGCAAAGGCAGCGGATACGGACGGTGACGCCACCACGCTGGAATGGGACAACAAGGCGGCGGATGGCTACTATGCGCCCGGTACCCATACCGTAAAAGTTCGTGCCAAGGATATCGCCGGGGCGTATTCCCCATGGACGGAAAAGACCTTCACCGTGACCAATGCCGCGCCCACCGTAACCCTGACTGTCGAGCCGACCCGCACGGTGAAAGATGGCAAATTCCTCGTCAATATCAGTGCAAAGGCAGCGGATGCGGACGGCGATACCACCATGCTGGAATGGGATAACAAGGCGGCAGACAACTACT
This sequence comes from Caproiciproducens puteiluti, assembly GCF_052442865.1. Lineage (NCBI taxonomy): Bacteria > Bacillati > Bacillota > Clostridia > Eubacteriales > Acutalibacteraceae > Caproiciproducens > Caproiciproducens puteiluti. The sequence goes on from NZ_CP194790.1 coordinate 391,038, forward strand.
ATGCGCCCGGCACCCATACCGTAAAAGTCCGTGCCAAGGACATTGCCGGAGCATATTCCCCTTGGACGGAAAAGACCTTCACCATCACCAGCTCCGCGCCTACGGTTACCTTGACTGCCACTCCGACCCGTACAGCCCAAAGCGGCAAATTCCTTGTGAATATCAGCGCAACAGCCTCTGACTCGGATGGCGATCCCACTACACTGGAATGGGACAACAAGGCGGCGGACGGCTACTATGCCGTTGGCACGCACACCGTCCGTGTTCGCGCCAAAGATGCTACCGGGCTGTATTCCGATTGGGTATCCAAGACCTTTACCGTGGCAAACTCCGCCCCGACAGCGCCGATGATTACCCGAACGCCGAACGGCAACAGTGTGGCACCGGGAACGCCGGTCACCATCACGGCAGCCAGCTCCGACCCGGACGGCGACCCAGTCACCCTGATTTGGGAGGGCAGAAACGCCGAAACCCAGACCTACCCCCGCGGAAAGAACGTGGTGCGTGTCAAGGCGGTGGATTCCGCAGGCGCCGAGTCCCCGTGGGCCGCTATCGTTTTCTTTGTGGCGGATTCCAACGGCGGCGGTGGCATGACGCTCACAGGCCCGGATTCCGTGATCATGGAAAACGGCATCGAAGGCGCCACCATCACCGAATACACCTTTACGGTGCCGCCCGTCAGCGGGCACAGCGGCTCCGACTTCGGCAGGGTGCGCGGCTACAACAAGCTGACCGGCCAGTGGGATCAGCTGGACTACGGCACCACCTCCAACGGCATCACCTTCACCCGTACCCTCGGCGCAGGCGTATACACGCAGCTGGAGTTTTATTATTATACCAACCACTCGTGCATGTACAACAAATCCAACATCACCTACTCGGTGACGTACCACTTTGAATAAGGGGGAACATCCATGAAGCATCTCATTTGCAAGCTGAAAAGCAAGGCGGTCATGACCGCCGCCAGAACCCGCCGCGTCCTTTCCGGCAGCCGCGGGGACGGATACATTGACACCGCCATCAAAATCCTGATTGCCGTGGTCTTGGGCGCTCTGCTCCTTGCGGGGCTGTATGCTCTGTTCGGGGAAACGGTGCTGCCCACCCTTGTGCAGCGCATTAAGGAAATGTTCAACTATGCAGGCTGATAGCACCCTTCAGGCGGTGCTTTTTTTCTGTCTGCTGCTGGCGGCTTCTGTGTGGGATCTCCGCAAGCGGATTATCCCGGACAGCATCTGCCTCCTGATTGCACTGACGGGGCTGATTGATTTCAGCCCCGTCAATCTTTTAGGCGTCCTTGCGGCACTGCCCCTGCTGCTTGCCGCCCTGTACAAGCCGGAGGGCATCGGTGGCGGGGATATCAAGCTCACAGCCGCCGCAGGCATGGTGCTGGGCTTTGTGGGATGCACGGCCGGGCTGCTGCTCGGCCTGACGGCATCCCTCTTTTTTTATCTCATAAACCAGCTCATCAGACGGCTTCGCAAGCTGGAGCCGCAGAAAGCGTCACAGGCATCTCTGCCTATGGCGCCGTTTTTGTCCCTCGGCTTTCTTGCCGTAACCATTTCAAAAATTTTAGGAGGAATTGTCTCATGAAAAAAATCCATATCAGCAGAAAAAAGGCCCTCGTCGCTGCCGGTATCGCCGCCGTTACGCTGGCCGCCGCCCTGATCCCCAAGGCTGTGAAAGCAGTGAAACACCGCAGATACAGCTCCAGTTTCTAAAATCACCATGAAATCAAGGAGGAAAAATCTATGAGCCTTTTCAAAAACCGCACGGTGGTCGGAGTGATCTGCATTCTTTTGTCCCTGCTTATCTGCTTCGGCGTGACGCCGCTGTTTAACCAGTCGGTCAGCCAGAAAACCGAAATCGTCCGCGTCGTGAAGGAAATCAAGGCAGGCGAGGAAATCACCAAGGAGATGGTGCAGACCGCGGAAGTGGGCGGCTTCGGACTGCCCGAAAATGTTCTTCGCCAGAGCGAATCCGTTGTGGGCAAGTACGCCACCGCCGATCTTTCCGTTGGTGACTATATCTTAAACACCAAGCTATCCGACACCCCGGCGGCAGAAAATACCTACCTGTACAACCTGGACGGCACCAAGCAGGCCATGTCGGTCACCATCAAGAGCTTTGCCAACGGACTGTCCGGCAAGCTGGAAAGCGGCGATATTGTGTCGGTGATCGCCCCGGATTACAAAAAGCAGGGCTCCACCGTGATCCCCGCCGAGCTGAAATATGTGGAGGTCATCGCCGTCACCGCAGGCAGCGGCTATGACGCCAACCAGCGTGACGCTGGACCCGATTCGCCTTCGGCGGAGAATGAAAAAGAACTTCCTGCAACCGTGACCCTGCTGGTATCCCCCGAACAGAGCAAGGTGCTGGCAGAGCTGGAATCGGACGGCAAGCTCCACCTGTCCCTTGTTTACCGCGGCACACCCGCCAACAGCGCCAAGTTTATCGAGGCGCAGGACAAGGTCGTTGCGGCACTGTATCCCGCGGAGCCGGTGCAGGACAGCGCTCCTGAATCTCAGGAACCGGAGGAAAGCACTGCATCCGAAGCGCCTGCGGAAAGCGAGGTGCAGTGATGCTGAACTTTAAGAAAAAGGGCATCTTCACCCGCCAAGTGCCAAAGGAGGATGCCTCGCCGGAGCAGGAGCCGCAGGAAGGAATCCTTGCCGTTTGGGGCTCCCCCGGCAGCGGAAAGACCGTCACTGCCGTGAAGCTTGCAAAGCACCTTGCCGACCGGAAGAAAAACGTGGTGCTTCTTCTCTGCGATATGACCGCCCCCATGCTGCCCTGCATCTGCCCGCCCTCGGAGCTTCAGGGCGAGCATTCGCTGGGCAGTATTCTTGCCGCCGCCCATGTGACGGAGCCGCTCATCAAGCACAATCTGGTGACGCTGAAAAAGCACAAATACCTCACCGTCCTCGGCATGAAAAAGGGTGAGAACGAGTACACCTACCCGCCCTATGAGCAGACTCAGGCACAAGAACTTCTGGATAATCTGCGAAAAATCGCCCCTTTCGTGGTGGCGGACTGCGGCAGCTATATCGCCAACGACATCCTTTCCGCCGTGGCGCTCATGGAGGCCGACAGCGTCCTGCGCCTTGCAAACGCCGATCTGAAATCCGTAAGCTATCTTTCCAGTCAGCTCCCATTGCTCCGGGATTCCAAATGGGATGCGGAGAAGCAGTACAAGGTTGCCGGGAACGTGAAGCCCCGGCAGGCCGGGGAGCAGATCGGACAGGCGCTGGGCTCCGTAGCCTTTACCCTGACCCACTCGCCGGAGCTGGAGGAACAGTACCTTGCCGGGAATCTGCTGGCAGATTTGTCCTTAAAGGACAGCCGCCAATTCCGCAAGGAAATAGAAAAAATTACAAGGGAGGTATTTGGTATATGAAAAGCTATCGTTCCAAATCCCCCTCGGAGAGCATGGGGGGCACACGGGGGGAACTGGTTCCCACCCGTGAGGCGCACTGTGAGCAAAGCGAACCATGCAGCTTTCGCAAAAGCTGCGCGCGCCAAAAGGAGGTGTTCGGCATATGAAGTTGGGCAAAAAACGAAGCGCACCGGCATTTCAGAATAAGGCGGCACGCACAGAAAAAAACGGCAGTCATCCGTTATCCACAGAACCAGAGCTGATCACCGAAGTCGGAAATACCTCCGAACCCACGGCTGAGAGGTTTGCAAACTTGCAGTTCGGTTCCGATGTGGATGTTTTGAATCCGCCGGATGAGCAGGAAGCCGCGCCGTTGCGTGACAACCGCACGCTGCGTGCGCATGGTCTGTTCTTTACCCCGGAAACGGAGGGAAAGGATTTCTCCTCGGTGCTTGCCGAGGTGCAGGAGTACATCTCCGAACATTACAGCACCCTCATCACCGCAGGCGGCGAGGATGCCAAGGCGCAGCTCAAACGCTACATCACCAAGTACGTCCAGGACCGCCGTGTCTCGGTAAACGGCATGAGCGGCGGCAAGCTGGCGGACGCCCTCTACACCGAAATGGCGGAGTTTGGATTTCTGACCAAATACATCTTCGGGAGCGGCATTGAGGAAATTGACATCAATTCGTGGAAAGACATTGAGGTGCAGTATTCCGACGGCCGCACCGTCAAGCTGGAGGAACGCTTTGAAAGCCCCCAGCACGCTGTCAATGTGATTCGAAGGATGCTCCACATCAGCGGCATGGTTTTGGATAACGCCAGCCCCATCGTGTTGGGGCATCTCAGTAAAAATATCCGTATTGCCGTCTTGAAAAGCCCCATTGTGGACGAGGATGTGGGTGTGGCGGCCTCCATCCGTATCGTAAACCCGCAGAGCATGAAAAAAGAGGACTTTGTCCGAAGCGGCACGGCGACAGACCCTATGCTGGACTTTTTATCCCTTTGTGTCCGTTACGGCATCTCGGTCTGCGTGGCGGGCGCCACCAGCTCCGGTAAAACCACCGTGGCAGGCTGGGTGCTGACCACCGTACCGGACAACAAGAGAATCTATACCATTGAAAACGGCTCCCGTGAGCTGGCTCTCGTCAGAGAAAAGGACGGAAAGGTGGTCAATTCGGTCATCCACACCCTGACTCGTGACAGCGACAATGACCGCCAGCGCATCGACCAGACCAACCTTTTAGACTATGCCCTCCGTTTCAACCCGGACATCATCGTGGTGGGCGAGATGCGCGGCGCGGAGGCAAACGCGGCGCAGGAGGCCGCCCGAACCGGCGTGGCGGTGCTGACCACCATCCACTCCAATTCCTGCGAAGCCACCTATCGCCGCATGGTGTCCCTGTGCAAGCGCGCCGTGGATATGTCCGATGCGACCCTCATGGACTATGTCACCGAAGCCTATCCCATTGTGGTGTTCTGCAAGCAGCTGGAAAACAAGCAGCGCCGCATGATGGAGATTCAGGAATGCGAAATCCTGCCCGACGGCACAAGGCGTTTCCGCCCGCTGTTCCAGTATGTCATCACCGAAAACCGCATGGAGGACGGCAAATTCATCATTGAGGGGCACCACGAGCAAGTCAATACCATCTCGGACAGCCTTGCCAAGCGGCTTCTGGAAAACGGTATGCCGCAGGCGGTCATTGAGAGCCTGAGGAGAAAGGAGGCACAAATCGCATGATGACGGTACTGTTAATCGCCTGCATTGGAATGATTGCAGGCTCTTTTATTTTGCTTGGGCTGACACCCATGGCGTTTACAACCGCCATCTTCGGCAGGCTGACTGATCAGCCCAAAGCCCTCCGGGATGAGGTCAATGAAACCATCCGCAGGAAAAAGAAATCCTATCTGCGCCGGGAGCTTGCCGAGGTGCAGTCTATCCTCAAGGTCACCGGCAGATCGGCACGCTTTCCCATGCTCTGTGCCTTGTCCCTGCTGTTCTTTGCCGTGGGCGCGTCCGTGGCCGTGATGCTCTCGAACTTTTTTCTGGTTCCTGTCATGGCGGCGGGCTGTATGCTCCTGCCGTTCTGGTGGGTGAAGCTCACGGCCAGCCACTTCAAAAAGGACATTGCGGCGGAGCTGGAAACGGCGCTCAGTATCATCACCACGGCCTACCTCCGAAACGAGGACATTCTGACGGCGGTGGAGGAAAATCTCCCGTACCTGAACCCGCCGGTGCTGTCGGTATTTCAGAGCTTTGTGTCCCGTGTGCGGCTGGTTGACCCCGATGTGACGGCGGCGCTCCATGATGTGAAAATGAGAATTGACAACACGGTGTTTCAGGAATGGTGCGACGCCCTCATTGCCTGTCAGCACGACCGCAGCCTGAAAACCACCCTGACGCCTATTGTCAGCAAGCTTAGTGATATGCGGGTGGTCAACGGTGAGCTGGAAACCATGGTGTTCGAACCGAGAAAGGAATTCATCACCATGGTGGTCCTTGTCATAGGCAACATTCCGCTCCTGTATTTTTTGAATCAGGACTGGTACCACACCCTGATGCATACCCCGCTGGGGCAGGTAATCCTGACCATCTGCGCTGCCGTGATTTTCATTTCCACGGCGTTTGTGATCAAGCTCACCCAGCCCATCGAATATCGAAGATAAGGAGGAACCCATGACAATCTATCTGTTTTTATTTGGAGTCCTCCTGTCGGCGGGACTCTTTTTCATTGCCGCCGATCTGCTGCATCTGCCCACCCTTGCAACCCAAAAGGCGATGCTGTCAGCAGGAAAGCAGGCCAAGGCCAAGCCCAAAACCACCGATGCCCTGCTGCGGAACGCCGCCGTCCGGCTCTCCCGGTATATCCGCATGGATGCGTACAAGAGAAGCCGGATGACAAATGTGCTGTCGGCGGCGGGGCTTTCCGACTCACCGGAGCTGTTCACCGCAACGGCTATTGTGAAGGCGGCGGCTATCGGGCTGTGTATCATTCCCTGCCTGATGGTTCTGCCATTGCTGGCGCCCATTGTACTGTTTACCGCCGTGCTGGTCTATTTCAAGGAAATCCGCAAGGCGGACGAGGCGCTGGCAGCCAAGCGCGGAAAAATCGAACAGGAGCTGCCCCGTTTCGTTGAGACCGTCACTCAGGAGTTGAAAGCCAGCCGGGATGTGCTGTCCATGCTGGAGAATTTCAAGAAAAACGCAGGCGAGGACTTTGCGGCGGAGCTGGACATCCTCACGGCGGATATGCGTTCCTCCAGCTATGAGGCGGCGTTAACCCGCTTTGAGGCAAGGTTCAATTCGCCCATGCTCTTGGATATTACCAGAGGGCTGATCGGCGTACTGCGCGGGGACGACGGCGGGATGTATTTTCAGATGCTGGCCCACGATATGAAACAGCTGGAGCTTCAGCGGCTGAAAGCGCAGGCCATGAAGATCCCGCCGAAAATCCGGGTGTTCTCCTTTGCCATGCTCATGTGCTTTCTCATGACCTACATGGCGATTATTGTCTATGAAATCATCACATCCCTTTCCGGGATGTTCTAACAGGGAGGTGTAAACCAGATGACAGAACAGGAAATGATGACGCTTCTGCGGAAAAAGCTGGACAGAGGCATGGCGCAGTATCGAAAGGAATGGCAGCAGAAACCGGCCTCTGAGCTGGTAGAGTTGGCGAGTGAAATTGCCGCTGTGAAGTTTGTGTACGGAGAATTATCCGGCAGCAGCTATTCGGCTGACTATATGGAATACCTCCTGCGCTTCGAAAACCCGCTGGAGGTGGTAAAGGATCAGTGGATATCCGAGCAGACCGTGGATTTCAGCGAGGAACTCACCCATGCCCTTTGGACGCTGTGGGACAAGGGCGAATCGGAAGCAGAGTATACCCTCGACCCGGAATATGCGCCTGTTTCTGCGGAGGAAGTGAGAATCACGGTGCGGGAATTTATTGAAGCGCACCCGAACGCAGCGTTTGACATGATGACGCCCGGCGGTTATGTGTACCTGACGCCGGAAACTGCACAGCTTCTGCTCTCCGGCCAGAGTGTGAAAGGAAACCCCGGCAGCGCTGAATTTGCCAGAGATGTCCCCGCGGATGAACTGCTGGAGCAGGAGATTTGCACTGCTGATTTCAGCAAGGGCGCATGGCGTATCTTAAGTGACCACAACCCGGAACCCCGGCAGGAGCAGGGGCCCTTTGAGCGGGGGGTGACCATGTGCTGAGAAAAATCCTGAAAAACAAGCGCGGCGAGGGCTATATCGACGTGGCCGTGCTGGTGCTGTGCGCCATGCTGGTTATTGCCCTTGCCGTGAAGGTGTTCCCCGTCTACATCCAAAAGCAGCAGCTGGACACCTTCGCCACGGAGCTCATCCGGGAGGCCGAAATTGCCGGACAGGTGGGCAGCGAAACCAGCCGCCGTGAGCAGCTTCTGCGGGAAAAGACAGGGCTTTCTCCCAGCGTGGAATGGTCTGAAACCGGCAGAATCCAGCTCAATGAGGAAGTCACGGTAACGGTCACCTACCAAACCAACATCGGGCTGTTTGGCGGCTTCGGCTCGTTCCCGATTACGCTGAGAGCAGATGCGGCGGGAAAGAGCGAGGTTTACTGGAAATGACGGATAAAATCAAGCAAATTTTACGGAGAAAAGACGGTGCGGGCTTTCCTCTCATTATCGCAATTACCCTGTCGCTGGTCATGATCTTCACGGGCATTTCAGAATACTTCCGTCTGATGATTGTGGCGCAGGGTGTGCGGGATGCAGTGCAGGCCGCCGTCATCTCCACCGTGGTGGAGAATTACGATGATGTGTACCACGGTGTGCGGGAGGGCTATTCGGGCGCTTACCAGCCCTATGCCGGAGATTTCGAGGAAAGTCTCGATTACGGCGATATTTATGACCGGCTGGACAACATCCTTGGACTCTCTTATAGCAGCGGATACCATGAAAAGCGCACGCCGGACGGCAAGCTGGAGTTTAAGGTCTGGAATCTGGAGGTGGACATCCGAAACGCGCCTCTTGCATCGGGTGACCAAGCTTCCGCCCGTTTTGAAGCGGACAGCACCATTCTGCTGGAGGTTCCCGTATCCTTTGGCGGGAAGCTGCTGCCGCCCATGACCATCAAGGTCAAGACCAGCGCCGGATACACGCCTAAATTTTGACTGTTATCAAAAAGTTTTCTATAATAACAGTAGACTTCCGGAAACGTTCATGGTAGGGTGTGAAATAACAAGAGGCTTATCAAAATATGGTAAATAGGAGGATGCTCTTATGAAAAATATGAATCCCAAAATGAAGAAGTGGCTGGCTGTCGCCGGGGGACTTGCCCTCTGCGTGATACTGGTGGTGCTGATCGGGCAGCGGTTCCAGACACCCAATCCGGTGGATGCGCCCCTCCCGTCCCAAAGCTCCGAGGTGAGCGATGTGACGGTAGACCCGTCCGGGCCGGACAGCACAGAGAAAGAAAAAGAGGTCACCGTAACTCCGCCCGATACCACCCAGCCGGTGAGCACCGACAACGGCGCGGTTTCCAGCGGCACGGAGCAGACCATTCAGGGCGATGTGAGCAAGCCGGAATATACCGAGGAACAGCTTCAAGACCCCACACAGAAGCCCAACGGCGAAAAGGTCACCGAGCCTCCCGCGGCAGTCGACCATGACAAGGTGGAACAGCCGAAGGAAACCCCGAAACAGGAATCCTCCTCTAAACCCAGCAATGGCGGAAACAGCATTCCTGGCTTTGATAACGTGCCAAACTTGGGCGAAAATCAAGTGATTGAGGGAAAAAGCGATGGCGACATCAACAAGCAAGTCGGTACGATGGACTAAAACTTAATACAATATATCCCAAGAGCACGGTTGAAAAATACCGTGCTTTTATTTTGCAAAAACACAGGAGGGCAAAATGAAAAAATTACTTTTGAGAGCCCTGCCGCTGTTCCTCGTTTTGTGTCTGCTCTGCCCGATGACTGCGCTTGCCGACACCGGCGGCAGCGGAAACATTGACGGCGGTGGCGGCGGGATGGGTCAGGGAACCAGCACCAATTCATGGAGTCCCGGTAATGAAGGTGTACGTGTCACGGTGGTTCGCGCAAGCGACCATGCGGTAGTTACTACTCCCATTGATTTAAGCAATAAGTCCCCATCATCTTCGATTTATCATTTCGGAAAGGTCAGCAAAATACAGTACAACAATGGCAGGAACTTGCAAGCTGTCCAAGGCGGTTATACCACCATAAAACCACCTCAGGCAATTCCAAAAGTTATCAGTACCAATGGCAGCAATAATATTGATGCACTCAAGAAATACTTTTGCTCTGAGTTTTTGGTGCAACTCATCGCAAATCACACTGGCATGGACTACGATGTTCTGATTGGCGGTGAGTACAAGTTGCTCCTTGAACCCTTTGCCTTTTATAAATTTGAGGGCAATATGTTTGCCACCACCGCTACTGAAGCGGCGCTCTATGATGAGCAGACCAGCGGCCTGTTAAGGCGGCGCATGGTATCCCTAACCCACAAGAATCTGCCGCTGGCCATGTTCCTGGAGGTAAGCGATCTCGGCTATCCCGCATGGGGAGGCAGCAAAACCAGCGCCGCCACCAATGCGGATATCAAGTCCAGCCTTGGGCTTGGCATCGTCCGCTTTGAGGAAAAGCCGGAGGAACCGCAGATTGACGCCTACGATTATGAGTACCGGGTCAACACCGACGTCATCACGGCGGTGCGCATCAGCGGTGGCCAGTCCGACCCTGACAGCCCCACCCGTGTCAGCTTCAACATTGGCGGCCAGACCTACAACGTGGGCAATGTTTATTACCCTGAAGGCGACAGCCAGCTTGCGTGGGTGAAATGGAGAACCCCTGATACCGAGCAGAACATGACCATTGAAGTGACGGTGTCCGGCCCCGGCAGCACGGCGAAAACGACCCTCAACGTAAAAATCGTTGACCTTGATAAGAACCCGCCGCCCAATCCCGTAGCCGATGACCGCAATGACAGCTTCTCCCGCACTTCTGTTCCAAGCAGAGCGGTGAAAAGCACGGCAAGCTGGAGTGTCTGGCGCCCGTGGTGGCAGGAATATTGGGTATGGCATGGGGATGATGAGGACGGATACTGGTGTGACCATGGATGGTGGGAATTTGATCTGGATCGCTACAGCGCCAGTCTAACCGCAGCCATGAGCATCCAGTGCGATGATAAAAATCCCACCGCCAGCGGAAGAGTTATGAAGTCAGGATACGGTATCAACCAGACCGTCACCGGGAGTGTCAGCTCCAGCCAAAGCTCGGCGGTTACCCAGCCGCAGAATGCGGTCAGCTATTTCCCTGAATTCGGCTACGAAGCCTACTGGCGGCTCTTGGATCGTATGGGATCGGGGCGGTTTGAATTTCAGAAAAATCCCTATTCCACCTACAAGAATCGGACTCATTTCAGCCCCATCTGGATGCTGGACGGCGCCTATACCGTCAACACATGGCTCATAGATGCGTGGACGCCCGATGGGATGCTGTCCGCCAACCTGACCGACAGCCTGACTATCCGCGGCAATCTGTGGCAGGATTGGCACGCCGGTCCCATCCAGCCGTAAAGGAGGGACGAGGATGGCATATGAACGCATTGAGGCTCCAAAAGGCAGCGTGTACCACTACACAAAAACGGATCGGCTGGAGGCAATTCTCAAGGATGGCCGCATCCGGCGGTTCGGAGATCGGGAGTGCTGGTTCTGCACCTCTCTTGCAGATACCCTGCGGCTTATGGAAATGACCGTCATGCAGGAGGGGCATCCTTACGTGGATGTGCAGGGCTTCTGGCGGAAATACCCCGCTTTTGTGCCGGAGGATTATGTGATTCTCCAGCTGGAGCCGCGCTATCAGAACGGCGATTGGGTGCGCTGGAATCAGGAGCTGCCGCCCGGCTGTTCCGCTGAGCTCCTTGCACAAGCGAAGGAATTCAGTGCGCTGAAAAAAGGATTTCGGGGCGACCTGAAGTTTTACCAAAACCCGCAAGTGCTTGCGGTAGCTCCGCTTTTGGAGGAACAGACTCCGGGCATGGACATGACCATGCAGCTATAAAAACAGAAAAAGAACAAGGCGGCGGGAGCGATCCTGCGGCCTTGTTCCTCATTTCGGAAAGGTGGTCTTTATGAAAAGATATAAAAAAATCGCGCTGGCACTCACGCTCGTTCTCATGGTAAGCCTGCTGTTTGGCACAACCGCTTTTGCGGCAAACGGCGACGTGGCCGGGGCGATTGAGGGAACGTGGAACGATGCCTCCGGGCAAATCAAGACGGTGGTCAACAAGGTGGTGTTCCCTGCAATCGACTTGATTCTGGCGGTGTTTTTCTTTGCCAAACTTGGGATGGCGTACTTCGATTATCGCAAACATGGGCAGTTTGAGTGGGCGGCGCCCGCCATTCTGTTCGCCTGCTTGGTGTTCACTCTCACGGCGCCGACCTATATCTGGACTATACTCGGGATGTGACTGTAAAACAAAAAGTAGGCAACCCGAGCCTGATAGCAAGGTTTGCCCATATTTTCATAGTAATCGTGATTAGTTTTGGTAGAACCGATTTAGTCTCAATAAGCTGTCTGCTCATTTGGTTCATACAGAATATTTGTTAAACAAAATAGGCAATAATGCTTTACTCCATTGATTTGATCAGAACAACCTTTTCCCATCTGAAATATCAATATCGAGCTCTTTTGCCACACTGTTTTGCTTAAATGGATTTATTTTTTCCACTACACCGTCACGTTTGAAAAGTGAGCCTGTATTCTTGAACCAAAAGGTTACATCTGCTGTTACGCATTGTTCACGGATATTAAGTACCCAATCATAATCGCACATACGGGCTTCTCGTCCTGTTTCGCCGCCAACGGTAACATGGTCTATGCCATCAAGATATGGTGTTAAATCTATCGCTTCTAAAAGTGGGGCGCAGGCAATAAAGCGCCGCTTTATCGGATAGGATAAAAAGAGCGGAAGCCTGTAATCGGCGAGTGTTTGATTTTCGGCAGTACAGCCAATATTCACATTGTCATAGCCTGTACCCCAATCAGACGGAAGCGATTGGGGGAAACGGTCAATTCGCTTTGTTAAAATCAAGAAATCAATATCTGTTCTTTCCTTGATGATAGCCCAAATGTCTTTACGCCACTCGTCTGCTTCTGGCAGGAAAAAGTCAGTCGCAAAACAGGTTGGAAGAATTTTGTTGCCTTTGATATTGTATTCTCCCTTTGCATTTTTCCTTGCGGGCCAATCAAATTTATCTGTTTTTTGTATTGTGCTTTGACCATAGCGTTTTGCATACGGCCCATAAAAATAGCAATTTGTACAGCCATCACTTATCTTGTAACAGCCTGTCCATGGCTCCCAGTTCATAGTATTCCTCCTCTTGGATGGGTGAAGCCGATGATGGCAGAAACGCACCGCTTGTCAAGTGCAGCGTTTGAACGTCACCGTCTGTGCCTTCATGGAGATCTTATCCACCTCATAGCCGTAGACGGGCAGCTCCTTCTTGAAGGTTAAAAAGGCGTGGTCGATGGGAAAGCCCAGAATCTGTTCAATCTCGGCATAGGTCAGCGCGAAGCTGTTCTCCGTGCGTTGACCTATCGCCTTCCAAAGCGGCTCATATTTACTCATTGTCCGTCTCCTCCAATCTTGTTTGGAATAAAATAGCGGCTTTGGTTTACCAAAGCCGCCGTGTATCACATACTAAAGCCTAACGCATACTGTTTTACAACCTCAAGAGGGAACATTGTGCGTGTAGCAACTTCTTCTGCCGACATGCCTTGATTAAAAAAGCGTTTGATAACCGTGGTCATATCCTCTGCAATTTCTACAATGTGCTTGTCGGGGTCATATACCCGAATATCACGCTGCCCCCACGGGTATTCTTTGATTTCGTGTACCCACTGCAAACTGGATATGCTTTTTAGTTTGGCGTATACCTTGTCTAAATCTTCCACTTCAAAATAAACTTGAAAGTTGTGCGATTGCTCTTTCACGCTATCGACTGATATGCCAACGAGTTCGGCATATCCTTGTTGCAGAGAAAACCCCTCAAAGGTCACATGTACGCCAATATCCATTACCGCGTTTTGATGAAGCACCTTTTCATAAAAATGTTTCGATGCGGCTATATCCTTAACCGCTAAAAGACAACCTTGATATTTCATTTTTCAATCCCCCTTTGAGGATAGTGTATCGTATATCTCTGTGCCGTCATAGTAAAAATCCGACATTGTTTTCAGATACTTTTGTGGGGTAACGCCACTGATAGCCTTGAAATCTTTATCAAAATGGGCTTGGTCGAAATATCCAGCTTGTTGCGACAATGCCGCAAAAAAGCAAGGCGATTTTTGAATGTGCTTTAATACATAATTAAAGCGAGTTAAGCGTATAAAGTCCTTAACATTCATCCCAATTTGCACAAGAAACAAGCGGTTTAGCTGTCGCCCACTATAATGGGATTGTCTGGCAACTTCTTTCACTTGTATTTGTCCATAATTATCAGAAATCACTTTGGTTGCCAACACCAAAGAGTCCGAAACAACATGCTTTTCCATGCGTCGGTATAAAATTTCCTCACAAGTATTCACCAAATCGGATACAGTTTTTGATGCTACAAAAGCCTGATGCAGCGAATAAAACAGCTCATTGTCAATATCCTCAAGCGTCAGTCGTTTATCTGCAAACTCCGCTTGGCTTTGACGAGTAATTTGATACAAACCATAGGGAGAAAGTTGTACAAGCAATAGGACATGATAACTATTTGGTTCCATTCCTAACAATACCGGGGTTAAAGATGCTCCCCACAGTTCAGCAATGACTGCGTTTCCGTCAAAAGCAAGCGACAATGTTCCGCAAGCGTTAGGCATAAGCGTATATTGTGCGGTAAATGTATTATTCGATGGAAATACGACGTTGTAATATTGAATATATTTTCTCAGCCCCACATGCGAGGGGAATATATTGAATTGCTTGTTATCTTTTATAATCAAATTATTCCCCCTCATCTTCAAAGTAAAGTTTTCATTATGTTTATCCGCCTAATGCGAATCAAGCAAATATAAATACACCCCTTCGGGGCAAATTTTTCCTCACTACCGTTTCAAAAAAGTTTTACTCGGTAAATATATAAAATAAGTTTACCATAGCAAAATGGAAGTTTCAATTAATTAAATATAGACAACAGGGAGGGGTTCGGTGCTATGAAAATTAAAATCCGTTCACCGTCTATATGCAAGCATTGACTGGACTATTCTTGGCATGTAGACAAAGCAAGAGCCGTTGCGTCAAGTAAGATGCAACGGCTCAAATTCGTGATAAGTCAGATTTTATTGTGTAGGTGAAGTTAAACCACTAACAGAGGGTGTGCTCATACCCTTACACAATGTTTTCACCCAAAATAATTTTTGGCATAGTGGTTAAGCATCTGTTCCATCGCTTGTAAAAATGCTCTAACCCTAACTTTGACACCCTTGCGTGAGTTTCTTCATCTCTAACAGTCCAATGTAAAACATAAGTGACTTTGCCTACATTGCGTGTGAGGCGAACAGGCAATGCCCCTTCTTTAACGGCATTAAAATCTGTTTGGCGGTGGGTGCGTTTGATATATCTAACTTCAATAACACCATCCTGCTCCATATAAAAGGCGGCAACCTCTTTCATAAGTTGCTCAATTTCCTCTTGCTTTTCAATCTTTGCCTCATAGATACAAATTTCATTAAACATTTATTGCACCACCTCACACATTATATAAATTATATAAAACTTGCTCACCGAGCGTTAATTTCCCATGCTACCGTTTCACAAAAGTTTTACACGGCAGATATATAAAGTGAGTTTACCATAGTAAAGCGGAACTTTCAATTAAACAAATATGAACAATGGAAAGGACACAGATACTATGAAAAAGTCCGTTCGCCATCCTTTTGCAAGGATACTCTGGACGATTTTGGGGATGTAGACAAAGCAGGAGCCGTTGCATCAAGATAAAGATGCAACGGCTTAATTTCATAATCTAAAATAAGGGTAAAGCTTCTTAAGAAAAATACCATGGCTCACTGATAAATTTGATATATATTTTTTTGTTTGCAATCTCAATTAAGCCTTCGTCCTTCATTCGTTTCAGTTCCCTGAAAAGTGAGGGGCGTTGTACACCGAAGTAGTCAGCAAGCTGCTTTTTTGTGATAGGTAGCAAAACAGATTCCGATTTTTGCTGGGTAGAAAGTGCCAGAAGGTAATGAAGCAAAGTTTTTAGGTCCCAAGTTCATGGCCATTCGTTGGGCGCTCACTGTACTTGCCATAATCATCTTCTCATGGATTTCGGCAAAAATTATTCGGGATGAGGATCTACCGGGAGAAATGCTGGCTAAGCCCGG
The DNA here is from genome assembly GCF_052442865.1 of Caproiciproducens puteiluti. Taxonomy (NCBI): domain Bacteria; kingdom Bacillati; phylum Bacillota; class Clostridia; order Eubacteriales; family Acutalibacteraceae; genus Caproiciproducens; species Caproiciproducens puteiluti. The sequence continues at coordinate 406,800 of NZ_CP194790.1, forward strand.
CCTCCATATTAACAAGGATGCCTGTATGGGCTGTACCCTTTGTGCAAAGAACTATCCCACACTGTTTATAATGCAAGGGAAAAAAGCTGTTGTCAAAGCATATGATAAACAGGCTCTTGATTATGAAAAACTCCAAAGTGTAATAAAGGCATGTCCGGTTCATGCAATAGAATATTCGGAACAATAAAGATAAGGAGTTATATCACAACGTGATGTAGCTCCTTATTTACTTTATTAAAAAGGTTGTAAGCCTATCTTTGTATCCAGGATTAATATCATCGAGAGGGGTTTAAGTGTAATTACCCTCAGGATTCAATCACCCTATTAATCCAATCGCATAAGATATATAAGGGTAATGCTATGCAATTTATAATTTTGTGATGTTACCTAAGCTGAAAAAGGAGGTGTTTTTTTGTGAGTCGATATAATGAAAACAGAAGGGGTTGCGGAAATCAGACCGTAGAGTCATGCCAACAAGACCATGGGCCTTATCCCTATGTTACCAACATTTCGCAAGCAACTGGGCGGAATCAGAACTATCGCACGACATTGTGGACTGGATGTCACCTGCAGTTAACTCTGATGAGTATTCCCGTATGCGGTGAAATTGGGTTAGAGATACATCCAGATACTGATCAGTTTTTGCGTATCGAACAAGGAAACGGTGTTGCTTTGATGGGAAACCGCAAAGAGCAATTGGATTTCCAGCAATGTATAGCAGCAGATGATGTTATTTTTGTCCCTGCCGGAACATGGCATAATGTTGTTAATAAAGGGCGATGCCCTTTAAAACTCTATTCAATTTATGCACCACCACATCATCCGCATGGCACAGTGCACAAAACTAAGGCAGATGCCGATAGATTGGGGGATTGAAACCACAATACATGTAAAAAAAGTAAGAGCCACGTGAGAATTCACGCAGCTCTTATTTTTATTGCATTGAACCATTTTTCAGTTTTTGTCGTTTTACCAGTTTCACTAACTCAAACCAAAACACTGCGATAAATGCAATAATAACAGCCTTTAATAACAGAGAAGCAGAAAGTGGTGCCAACTTTAATAAGCCATTGAGTGGCGAATACAAAATAATGCCAAGCATAGCCAGTGTACCAAGGTTAACTGCCCACATCACTTTGTCTTTCACAAGGCGCTTTACCGATTGAAAGGTAAAATCGTGATCAGAACTATTGACCTGTACAAGAAACAAGTTGGATAGCATGATAATTGCAAGCCCCATTGCCCGGGCAACTGGTGCATTATCAACATTTCCATCGAGGATTACGTAATACGTTCCAAAGGAGGCCGCAAAAATGATAAGTCCCTGCAAAATGCTTTTGGCTAGAGTTTTTGCGGTCAACAGTTTTTCCTTTGGATCTCGAGGGCTTCGCTCCATAATGTCTGCTTCGGCAGGCTGACGCTCTAGTACAATCGAGCAGGTAGGGTCAATGAGTAGCTCGAGCAGAACAACGTGGAGAGGAAGTAAAAGCAGTGCTGAGGGGGCAATGCCAAGGATTGGTGCAAGTAAGGAGGCAAAGGCAATGGGAATATGAATGGTGAACACATAGCCCACAGCCTTGCGAATGTTATCATAAATACGGCGACCGTCTTTTACCGTTTCTACAATAGTAGTAAAATTGTCGTCCATTAGAATGAGATCTGCTGCTTCACGGGAAACTTCACTGCCGCGTTTACCCATTGCAATGCCAATATCGGCATATTTGAGAGCGGGTGCATCATTCACGCCATCACCGGTCATCGCGACAATTTCACCGTTATCTTTGAATGCTTTTACAATACGCATTTTATGTTCAGGAATGACACGAGAAAAAATGCTGACATCCTTCACTTTTTCACGCAGTTCTTCATCGGTCATTTCGCTTAGCATATCGCCTGTAATGATATGGTCGCTGTTTTGCATACCGATTTTCTTTGCGATAGACGCGGCGGTGATGCCATTATCACCTGTAATCATAACAACACGAATACCCGCTTTATTGCAAACGGCGATGTCTGCTTTTACACCTTCACGGGGTGGGTCGGCAAGCCCGATCAGTCCGCAAAGCGTTAAATGGCAGTCTGTGATCTGTGCAGGAATTTCTGCTTCACTTTGTAGCTTTGCAGTGGCAACTGCAATTACACGCAAACCTTGTTTGGACATTTCGGTGATCTTCTGTTCTGCTGTTTGTTTTTCTAAATCTGTAAGCTTACAAATAGTTAAGATACGCTCAGGGGACCCTTTTGCGGCAACGGTAATTCCGTCATCTCTGCGCCAAATATGCCCCATCATCTTCAACTCATTTGTAAAGGCATATTCGCTGATTAGTTCTCCAGCAAAAAGATCTTCCTTTAAAATTCCAAGGGTTTCGCAATGCTTGAGCATTGCCTTTTCCATTGGGTCATAGGCATCGGTCTCGCAGCCCATACCCATTACTTCACAAAGTGCTATGGTGTTGCCATCAGTAGCCCACGTATCCTGCACGGTCATCTGATTCATCGTGATGGTACCTGTTTTATCTACGCATAGCACAGATACGGCGCCAAGCGTTTCCACTGAAGGCAACTTGCGCACCAGTGACTGCTTTTTGGCAAGTCGCCAAGCTCCCATTGATAAAAATACCGTGAGGATGACAGGAAACTCTTCTGGAATCATTGCCATGGCAAGGGTGATGCCCGACAAAATGCTTTCAATCAGCCTGTCGCCAAAGCTGTGGTCAGGAATATTTAGCCATGTGAATATTCCTACAAGGGCAAACAAGACTGCAGCAATTCCTGCGCATAGTTTAACAAGACTTCCGGTTTGCTTTTGTAGGGGTGTGGGTTCCTCTGGTGCAGATGCAACATTAGCACCGATTTTTCCATATTCGGTGCTGCCACCAATTTTATCTACCAGTACCGTTGCTGTGCCCTGTGTAACCAGCGTGCCAGCATAACAATAATCACGCCGCCAATAGTCGCTTGTTGAATCTGCACTCTCAGTGTTGATTTTCCACACACCTTCCGCTTCGCCGGTCAACGAAGATTCATCGACACACAGGTCGTTACATTTTATTATAATGCCGTCTGCCGGGATTTTAACCCCCTCATAAATCATCATTAAGTCGCTGGGCACAAGGTCAGCACTTGCAATGGTCTGCTCCTTGCCATCACGAATAACAGTGACATGCGGGGCAGATAAATCTTTCAGGGCATTTAGGGCTTTATCGGTTTTCCATTCTTGAATTACATCAATGCTAATGATGCCCACCACAAAAATGAGCATAATCGCACCATCCCTGGATTCTCCCAGAATAAAATAAATGGTCGCAGCAACAATGAGCAGTAAGAACATTGGTTCGCAGATAATATGCAGGATTTTTTTGAAAAAGCTTTCTTTTTTCCGTGCGGTCAATTCATTCTTACCATATTGCTCCTGCAATCGTTTTGCTTCGGTGGCGGTTAAGCCAGCCATGTTTTGCTTTTTGTCTGTCATAAAAGTTACCTCCGTTTTAGCCTTTCGGCAGTCGTTTGATAGCTCTATGGCACTCCATTTCGGGGTCATGTGTTCCATCAGGGTATAAAAAATAGCACACCTATGGAACATACTACTGTCCCACAGATGTGCTCAAATTGCAATCTGTTGCCGCTCATTGGGCGGCCCGGCCCCATGACCTTTACAAAAAGGTTCATCGCCTGCTCAGTTTGTACTGTTGATCTCGCATTCATGCTGAATGTAATGCAGTGCAAAGAGATTCTATATATTATATGCAAGATTGCAATCATTGTCAACCAGAATATTATAGAAGATGTAAGGAGAATTAAAATGAAAACAAAAATCCGTTCACCGTCTTTATGCAAGGATTGTCTGGACTATTCTTGGCATGTAGTAATAATGAGTAGGTCCAGTTCTGCAAGGAGCTGGGTCTGCTCATTTAGGTTCTCATTATGCTCATAATAAGAAATTCTGGTTATTCCTAACTGTTCATTAATATGCCAACACCTCATAACCAGTTTCGGTTACTAACACCTGTTTTTCCCATTGCGCAGAAGGCTTCCCATCAGCAGTGCGAATAGTCCAATTATCGCATTTATCTGTTACTATATTGGATTTTCCCATATTTATCATAGGCTCTACAGTAAAAACAAGTCCTGGGACTAAGAGCATTCCTGTTCCTTGCTTTGTCACATAACCGACCCAAGGATCTTCATGAAATTGTAGACCAATACCGTGGCCTCCGATTTCTCGAACGACAGAATATCCATTTTCCCTTGCATGGTCTTGAACAGCTTGCCCAACATCACCAAGAAATCCCCACGGTTTTACCTGTTCAATGCCCAGCTCCACACACTCTTTCGCAACATCAACCAGTTTTTGTTTCTCAGCGGAAACAGCACCAATGCAAAACATGCGTGAAGAATCTGAAAAAAATCCGTTATAAATTGTAGACACATCAATATTTACAATATCGCCGTTTCGCAGGAATATACGATCAGAGGGGATACCATGACATACAACATCATTAATTGAGATACACACGCTCTTAGGGTATCCGTCAAAATTGAGTGTTGCTGGAACGCCTCCCAGTTCCTTGGTTTTTTCGAAGATAAGCCGGTCAAGCTCTTCCGTGGTGATTCCATCAACCGCATAATTTGCAATGAAATCCAGTAAAGCGATGTTTCGTTTGCTGCTTTCCCGAATACCTTCAATCTGTTGTTTTGTTTTAAGCAATTTTCGATAAGGCACTTCATATCCCTTTAAGCGGTAGATTTCAATTTGCTCATCAATAGGGCCATGACATTTCTTATATTTTCGACCGCTGCCACACCAGCAGAGATCATTTCTTCCAAACTTGTCAGACATTTTATCTCCTCGCATTTACAAATTCGGAGGGAGCAATACGCCCTATAGACTAAGGCGAGCTAAGAGAAACACCGGAAGTTTTCCGATATTGGCGTGGCGAGCATTGAAACGCTTGTGAAAAAGCTCTTGCAAACGCTTCAGATGACGAGTACCCATATCGAAAAGCAATATCGGTTATTCTGTCATTGGTTATGCAAAGATCATTAGCAGCAGCTTTTAATTTACATTGGGCAAGAAATTGTTTATATGTCATACCCATGTGCTCCCGAAACTTTGTAGAGCAGTAATACGGTGAATAACCAACATATGATGACATATCTTGCAGGCTTGGGCTTTCTGTTATGTTATTTTCTACCCACTTTGCCATTGTTTCTATTGTTTGAACAGACATTTGCTTCACTCCTTTCTCCAGTATATCAATTCTCACAGACAATTACCTGATATAAGTTGCACATATGAGATAAAGTGCTTGCCGATAATCTCCGTAATTTGGCTGCAGCAGGAGTTTACGGATGCCTTTAATTACTGTACAGATTATAAATAATTAGCAATTCAAATACTTGTTAAAAGTTATCGTACCATATGTTGCCGCAAATTTCCACTGTCCTTATGCAAGTATTGACTGGACGATACTGGGGATGTAACGGAGAATAGGAAAACGAGGCTGACAAACGCCAGCCTCGTTCTTTATAGTTTGTTGTCAGCGATTCGCTCTCTCAAATTCTCAATTTTAGAGCGGATTGCTTTTATAGTACGTTCAAAGTCCACATCGCTTTTGCCGGTTGGGTCATCTAACCCCCAATCCTCCCTGTGCATACAGGGCAAAAAAGGACACTGCACATTGCAGCCCATGGTCACCACGATATCCACTGGGGGAATCTCCTCCAGCAGCTTACTGCGCTGAGTTCGCTCCATGTCGATGCCATAAATCTGCTTCATCAGCCGCACAGCATCCTGATTGATTTGCGGCTTTACTTCCGTTCCGGCAGAATAGCTTTCAAAGACATCAGACGCAAGGTACTTGCCCAGTGCTTCGGCAATTTGGCTGCGGCAGGAGTTGTGTACGCAGATAAATGCTACTTTAGGTTTGCTCATACTGGAAACCATCCTTTCGTTTTGTTGGCGATTTTTACAAGCAACAGCATCACCGGCACCTCGGTCAGCACGCCAACTACGGTGGCAAGAGCCGCCGGTGAAGTAGTACCAAACAATGCAATCGCCACAGCGACCGACAGTTCAAAGAAGTTGGACGCGCCAATCATCCCCGCAGGGGCGGCAATATCATGGGGCAGCTTCAGCCATTTGCAAGCAAAATAAGCGATGAAGAAAATAAGGAAAGTTTGCAAAACAAGCGGCACAGCAATGAGTAGAATGTGCAGCGGATTATTCAAAATCACATCACCTTGGAAGGAAAACAGCAATACCAAAGTGAGCAGCAGACCAATGCTGGTGGCATTATCAAATTTATGGACAAAGGTGTTTTCAAAATACTCTGTGCCCTTGCGATTTGTCACCAGCACACGGGTCAGAATACCGCCCGCAAGCGGAATGACTACAAATAAAATGACCGATAAAATCAGCGTGTCCCATGGCACGGACACGTTGGAAACGCCCAGTAGGAATTTCACAATCGGCACAAAGGCAACCAGAATAATCAAATCGTTGGTTGCTACCTGTACTACGGTGTAGGCAGGGTTTCCTTTGGTGAGCGTGCTCCAGACGAACACCATCGCTGTGCAGGGTGCCGCACCCAAGAGTACTGCACCCGCCAGATACTCCTTGGCGAGGTCAGGGGCAATCAAGCCCTTAAAAACCACATAGAAAAATAGCGCGGCGATACCGTACATGGTGAACGGCTTGATGAGCCAGTTTGTCACCCATGTGACGAATAACCCCTTTGGGTTTTTCCCCACATTTTTGACGCTCTGGAAATTCACCTTCATCATCATGGGATAAATCATCACCCAAATGAGGATGGCGACCGGAATAGAAACTCTGGCATACTCAAAACGGCCTAAAAATGCAGGAACGGCAGGTAAAAGTTTACCAATTAAAACACCTGCCGTCATACAGAGAGCAACCCACACGGTCAGGTATTTTTGAAAGAAGCCAATGCTTTGTGATTTTTCCTTTGCCATAAATTTACCCCCGTACTTTTTGCAGGATTTTAACGACCTCGTCCTTTTTTAAAACCTTTCCAAAGGAAACGACCTTGCCGTCCACAACCAATGCAGGAGTTGTCATCACACCGTAAGCAGCGATCTGTGTAAAGTCTGTCACATGGTCAATGGTGGCATCCATGCCAAGCTCTTTGAGCGCTTCCAAGGTAGCCGCTTCCAGTTGATTGCACTTTGCACAGCCCGAGCCAAGCACCTTGACGGATGAACCGCTCACTTTTGCTTTTTCGGCTTCCGCAATCGTTTCTGTATTGCAGTCACCGCCACAGCAGCAACCGGAGTTTTTTGCTTTTGCTTCTTCGTCAGCTTTCTTTGCGGCAATTTCGGAGGGCTTGCACATTTCCCCGCAACCACACTGCACCAATTCTTCCTCTGCATTTTTCTTTTTACCAAAACCAAACAATGCCATAATAAAAACCTCCTTAAATTCATGATTAGAAACCTGAATATAACAAATAGAAACCGATGAGCAGGATCACCGCGCCCATGACGATTTTCAAAATAGCGCTGGCTTTTCCATACTTCTCGCTTTGGGAGAGCTTTTGGGCAAAGCCCATGGAAGGCTCCGCAATCACGGCGAGAATGCCGTGCCCAATGAAATAGAGCAGCAGTAGCAAAACACTCCATACAAGGCTGCCCGCCGTGGCCGCAAGGATACCCAAAACCGTAAAGGTCAATCTCGGCAATGACGGCGAAAATCAAAAGTGGAATAACTGTTTTTATATCCTTTGTTTACTCATCCGCAAGTACCTTCAGGGCAGCAACCGGTCTTCACAGCTTTTCCCTCAAAGAAGTTTTTGAGATTTTCTGGAAGTGAATACTCGCCGCAGTCACAAACGGGCTGCACCATGCCGAGCACAGCTCTTAGAATTCCTTCGGCCAGCATGGCTTTGGGCGGTACTTCATAGGCTTGACCTTTGTATGCAAAGGTACGACAGGTCACATCGGTTCCGCTGATTTCACCACAGCAGCCGCAGGTGTTTTCCGCAACAGGTCCGCAGATATCCTGCCCATTTACACGAATGGTGGGCGACGCAAGGAATCGGTAGTGCTCCGCCAGTTCTTTTGTGGCGATCTGTACCTTTTGAAGCCGCATGGTATATCCGGCAGCCTCCAGAGCGGGCGCGATACTGCCCAAAACTTCTTCCAGTACCGCATCGGCGCCGATACAGCGGTCACAGGTATTGAGATCAAGATAGAGATATTCCACAAGCACAGCCTTGGAGGAATCCTCCTCACAAGCCCCGCCGCGGCAGCAATCTACGCTTTTTTTTGCACTGCATTCGCCGTTTGGCGGTGTCCAGCCAGTATCGTCGCCTACATAGGAGATGGCGCCTGCCGGACACTTGTTGCCGCAGCCGTGGCAACGGTCAATGCAGTTTCCGGGTTGCATCACCACAGGGGACGGGGCTTTTGCTTTGTTATAAACACTGTGGGAGCAAAAATCCACGCAGGTTCCGCATTCAGTGCAAGCAAGATAATCGATGACTGGATACCAGTTTTTAGCCATTCTCTTTCCCTCCCATTAAACCAGTAGATACTGGAAAATATTAAACAGATAGCCAACAATGATAATGCCGATGGTGCAGATGGCAATAAATGTGCCCAACAGCTTCGGCTTTACCGCCTTGCGCAGCATGATGATGGAGGGCAGGGAAAGCGTTGTGACTGCCATCATAAAGGAGAGAACCGTACCAAGCTGCGCGCCTTTGTAGAGCAGCGCTTCGGCCACCGGAATCGTGCCGAAAATGTCAGCGTACATGGGAACGCCAAGCAGAGTTGCCAGCACTACCCCAAAAGGATTATTGCTGCCAAGCACCATCTCAATCCAGCTTTCAGGAATCCAGTTGTGGATGATAGCTCCGATGCCCACGCCAACCAGAATGTACGGCAGAACTTTTTTGAAGGTTGACACCACCTGATCCTTGGCGTAAATGACACGCTCTTTGCGGGTTAAGTCAGGCGATTCAAAATCTACGCCGCTTGCCGAGCGAATGAATTCTTCCACATAGTTTTCCATGTGAAGTTTTTCAATCAGCGTACCGCCAACGACCGCGATAACCAGGCCCACAACGACATAGACGATAGCGACCTTTGTGCCAAAGATGCTCATGAGCAGAACGAGCGACCCGAGGTCTACCATGGGTGAGGAAATCAGAAAGGAAAAAGTCACGCCAAGGGGCAGTCCGGCACTGGTAAATCCAATGAACAGAGGTATGGAGGAGCAAGAGCAAAAAGGCGTTACCGTGCCAAGCAGTGCTGCCATGATATTTGCCCACACGCCGTGAAAGCGGCTCATAATTTTCTTGCTTCGTTCCGGCGGGAAGTAGCTTTGAATGTACGAGATGATGAAAATCAGCACGCAGAGCAGTACGGTGATTTTTAGTACATCATAGATAAAGAATTGAACGCTGCCACCAATTCGTCCTGTTACATCAAGACCGAACAACGAGAGCAGATTACCGATTAGGGCGTTGAGCCATTTCATTCCAAGCACTTGGTCTTGAAAGAACAGCCACGTATTTTGAAGGATCTCCATAGGGTAAGCGCCTCTCTTTCTTAAATTCAATAGTCATATCAAAAAAACTTGATATGTTGTGCCGAATAAAAGCCATCTTCCATCAGATGGCCGTTATTGATTGCAACAACGAGTATCTTCAGCGGTTGCATTGGGGGTGGTAATTGCTTTTAACAGGAGCATGGCCTCGTGGCTGCCCTGTTCACTGATTTTATAATGTGTCCATTTGCCTTCCTGTCTGCTTTCGACAATACCCGATTCACATAAAATCTTCATGTGATAGGACAAGGAGGACTGACCGATTTCCATTTGATCAATGAGCACGCAGGCGCATTTTTCACCGCTGCGCAGCAGTTCCAAAATGGCAAGCCGCTTTTCATCGCAAAATGCCTTAAATACATTAGCGTTCTTCTCCGGAGTAAGCTCCAACGTTTATCACCTCACATCAAATTATCTTGATATGATATAGTATATGCTTCACATCAAAAAATGTCAATATGAAAGGAAGCGCTGTTTATGAAAATTAAAATCCGTTCACCGACCTAATGCAAGGATACTCTGGACTATTCTTGGCATGTAGACAAAGCAAGAGCCGTTGCGTCAAGTAAGATGCAACGGCTCAAATTCGTGATAAGTCAGATTTTATTGTGTAGGTGAAGTTAAACTACTAACAGAGGGTGTGCTCATACCCTTACACAATGTTTTCACCCAAAATAATTTTTGGCATAGTGGTTAAGCATCTGTTCCATCGCTTGTAAAAATGCTCTAACCCTAACTTTGACACCCTTGCGTGAGTTTCTTCATCTCTAACAGTCCAATGTAAAACATAAGTGACTTTGCCTACATTGCGTGTGAGGCGAACAGGCAATGCCCCTTCTTTAACGGCATTAAAATCTGTTTGGCGGTGGGTGCGTTTGATATATCTAACTTCAATAACACCATCCTGCTCCATATAAAAGGCGGCAACCTCTTTCATAAGTTGCTCAATTTCCTCTTGCTTTTCAATCTTTGCCTCATAGATACAAATTTCATTAAACATTTATTGCACCACCTCACACATTATATAAATTATATAAAACTTGCTCACCGAGCGTTAATTTCCCATGCTACCGTTTCACAAAAGTTTTACACGGCAGATATATAAAGTGAGTTTACCATAGTAAAGCGGAACTTTCAATTAAACAAATATGAACAATGGAAAGGACACAGATACTATGAAAAAGTCCGTTCGCCATCCTTTTGCAAGGATACTCTGGACGATTTTGGGGATGTAGTGGAACAAATAATGTTTCGTTGCTTTAATATGTCTTGTAGATGTCATATTATCATCTTATAATAAAAGCAGTAGAGGTGATAATATGCAGATTAACAGGCTATTCGAAATGGTTTATCTATTGCTGAACAAAAAAAGTATGACCGCCGGGGAGCTCGCAACACACTTTGAGGTTTCACCCCGCACGATTTACCGGGATGTAGAGCTTCTATCCTCGGCGGGAATACCCATTTATATGACCAAGGGCAAGGGTGGTGGAATTTCACTGCTCCCTGACTTCGTTCTCAATAAAACTGTCCTGACCGATGGCGAAAAGTCAGATATTCTCGCTGCACTTCACGCAGTAGATGCGGTCAACTTGGAGCAAACCAATACTGCGGTGCAAAAGCTGTCCTCCCTATTTGGAAACACCAGCGCCGATTGGGTTGAAGTTGATTTCTCCGGCTGGGCAAACGCCGATGAGGAAGCGCAGCTGTTCAGCCTGCTGAAAAGCGCCATTCTCGGAAAGAAAAAAGTGGCGTTTCAGTATCACAGCAGTGAGGGCAGCACGCAGCGCACAGCAGAACCCATGAAACTCTGCTTTAAGGGACAGAGCTGGTATCTTTATGCTTTCTGCACAGTGCGTCAAGATTATCGGTTTTTCAAACTGCGGCGCATGAAAGAATTGAAGCTGCTTGACGAGCGCTTTGAACGCACTGCCTCCGCGAAGATATTTGAAGGCACAAAAATATTTCAAGATGATTTCGTGACAATCACACTGAAGCTGTCAAAGAAAATGGCGTATCGTGTCTATGATGAATTTTCACAATACAAAACGCTTCCCAGCGGTGATTTCATTGCGACGCTCACCATGCCCAGAGGCGATTGGGTCTATCAATATCTTGCGACCTTTGGTGAGGATTGTGAGATCATAGAACCGGAGGATATCCGCCTGCAAATCAAGGATAAGCTGCAAAAAACACTGGCACAATATTTATAATATGACACGCTGCTGTCAATTGGTCTTTGCTATGATGATAGTATCAAAGACAAGGAGGACGATCAAATGAACTACGAAGTTGTGCATTTAGAGGAAAAGATTATTGTTGGGGTAAGTGCTGCGACCAGCAACAGCGACCCTGAAATGGGGAAAATCATTGGCGGGCTTTGGGAGAAGTTATACCAAGGCGGCATCAATGCCGTGATAAAAAACAAGGTAAACGAGTACGCCATTGGGCTGTATTCCGATTATACGGCCGATGGGTACTGTGTAACAGCGGGTAATGAGGTTTCCAAGGCAGAAAATCCTGAACTGACCGTAAAAACAATCCCTGCCGGAAAATACGCAAAATTCTCTGTGCATGGGCATATGGAAAAGGCCGTCTCTGACTCATGGGGAGAGATTTGGCAGACGGATTTAGACCGCAGCTTTACAGGCGATTTCGAGGAATACCGAAATGCCGACCCGGAAAACTGTGATATTGATATCTACATTGCTCTGAAGTAAGGGGGGGAAACGTATGAAATTAGAAGGCTTCGGAATTTTCGTGAAAGATATGCCGACTATGGTGCGTTTTTACCGTGATGTTCTTGGGTTTGAAATCAAGGAGGAAGAAGATTCCAGCAATGTCTATCTGGTGAAAGATGGCACTTTGTTTTTACTTTATCGCAGAACAGATTTTGAGCAGATGGCAAAAAGGTCGTTTTCTTATGCGAATGGCATCCATGGCCATTATGAAATTGCGATGGGTGTAGAAAACTATGCCGCAGTAGATGATACCTTTAAGCGGGTTGTGTCAAACGGTGCCGTGCCGGTCTTAGAACCTACAACAGAGCCGTGGGGACAGCGGACTTGCTATGTTGCAGATCCAGAGGGCAACTTAATTGAAATTGGTTCCTTTACCAAATAAGCAGCTACACAATTGCCTATGCCTAAAAAGAAGGAGACGAAATAACAAATGGATTATAGAAAAGAATTTGAGCGCATGATGCAAACACAAACAGCCATGGCGCTGGCTACAGCGGCAGACGGAGCGCCCAATGTACGCATCGTCAATTTTTATTATGATGCAGAGACGAAAGCCCTGTATTTCTCCACCTTTAGCGACAACCAAAAGGTTGCGGAGTTTGAGAAAAATCCTCATGCTGCATTCACAACGATTCCGGAAAGTGGAGAAGAACACGTTCGGGTCAGGAATGGGATTGTTCGGAAAAGCTCTGTTTCGGTGGAAGCCATCAAGGATCAGTTTCTATTGAAGCTGCCGGAATACATTATGAGCATCCCTGATGTACTTCCTGCGCTTATCCTGTTCGAAATCACCTTTGACCAAGCGGATGTGGTCATTGACTTTGAACACATGGAAACGATTGCGGTATAGTCTGAAACCCCTGTCGGCAGCGAGTTGCAACTATTCTCCAAGGCGCACTGTGAATGAACCCACGGTGTGCCTTTTTTATTTCCCCCAAAAGACGTTTGCAGCAGCAAAACAAGGAGGGCGGCAGAACCGCTCTCCTTGCTTTTTGTAAACGGGCTATGCTATTTATCGTTGCCGTCGGGCTCTGAATCTCTTTTGAGTTCCACAATAACGCCGTCATCACCGGAGATAAAAAGCTCCTCCGTCTTTTGCTGCGCACGCTGAAGCAGCGAGATGGCATCCGTCACATCGTTAAACAGCGAATCATACATTTTTTTGTAATCTGCCACACAATAGACCTCCTTTTCCTTATTTCGGCGGCCACCGTTGTGTGGTATTGAAGCTCTGACCGGACGGATTGTCAAGTCGTTTCTGAAGTTTTCTAAATGTTAGCACCCTGTCAGAAATCCGTTCAGACAGATATGCAGGCACACCGCATTTTATTGCATGGTGTGCCTTTTTTATTTCCACAGAAAGGGGTGAGAATCCAATGTTCATATGGGACTTTGTCCTTGGAACCGTGATGGATCAGATCATCGAATGGCTCTACGGACAGGTGGTCGGTTTTCTGGCCGATTTTTTTGCACAGATGGGAAATATGGGCGTGGAGCTGTTCGAAATGAGCTGGGTGCAGTCCATCGTCCTGTTTTTTTCCTATCTGGCTTGGGCGCTGTATGGAACCGGGCTGGTGGTGTCGGCGTTTGAAACCGGCATCGAGTACCAGCACGGCCGGGGCAGCATCAAGGACACCGCCTTAAACGCCATTAAGGGCTTTATGGCGGTGTCCCTTTTTACCATCGTGCCGGTGGAGCTGTTCAAGCTCTCGGTCAATCTCCAGAGCAGCCTCACGGCGGGGATCACCGGCTATGGAACCAGCTTTGGCGACCTTGCCGGGAACATCATTTCCGAGCTTGGCAGCTCACCGGATATGGTTGGCGCCATGGGCTCCGGCGTGTTCGGAGGGCTGGCTGTCATTACAAGCCCCATCCTGCTGCTCTTTATGATCATCATGATGGGGTACGCGGTCATTAAGGTGTTCTTTGCCAACCTGAAGCGCGGCGGCATCCTGCTCATACAGATTGCCGTGGGCAGCCTGTATATGTTTTCCGTTCCCCGCGGCTACATCGACGGTTTTACACAGTGGTGCAAGCAGATCATCGGTCTGTGCCTCACCACATTTTTGCAGGCAACCATCCTTGCGGCGGGGCTTATGGTGCTGCGAACCCACGCTCTGCTGGGGCTTGGTCTGATGCTGGCCGCAGGAGAAGTACCGCGAATTGCCGGAGCCTTCGGGCTGGATACCAGTACAAAGGCCAACGTGATGAGCGCCGTGTATACCGCACAGGCTGCCGTCAACACCACCCGCACCATCGTACAGGCGGTAGCGCCGAAATAAGCACAGAAAGGAAAAGCCTATGAAATTAATCTATGTGGCGTCCCCTTATGCCGGGGACATCGAACAGAACACCGCATTTGCCAGGAAAGCGTGCCGCCATGTGATGAACGAGGGGCACGCTTTTTTTGCGCCCCATCTGTTATATCCGCAGCTCCTTGATGATTCCAATCCGCAGGAGCGTCAGGCGGGTCTGGATATGGGACTTGCCATGCTGCCCCGCTGTGACGAGTTGTGGTGCTACGGCGACCGCATCTCCTATGGAATGCACCTTGAAATCGAGGAAGCGGTCAGAATCGGAATCCCGGTTCGCCGGGTGATGGAACAGGAAAACGGCTTTGCCATCGGCAGAGCCAAAGGCACCAAACCGGCCGAAGCTCCCCAGCAGGCGATGAGGATGGCCTGATGATGACGATGGGGAGCCTCTTCGATGGGATCGGAGGTTTTCCATTGGCGGCTATCCGCAACGGTATCACTCCCGTATGGGCCAGTGAAATCGAAGCCTTTCCCATTGAAGTGACGAAAATCCGATTCCCCGAAATGCTCCATGTCGGGGATATTACAAAGCTGGACGGAGCGAAATTGCCGCCTGTGGACGTCATTTGCGGCGGCAGCCCGTGTCAAGATTTATCGGTCGCTGGCCAGCGCCGGGGCTTGGCGGGTGAGCGTTCCGGCCTGTTTATGGAGCAGACACGCATTGCGAAGGAGATGAGAAAATCCGATGAGCAACGAAACGTACCAGCTCACCTTGTTCGACCTCGATACCTCGTTTGGGAGAATGTCCCCGGAGCCTTCAGCTCCGCAGAGGGGGAGGACTTCCGGGCGGTCATTGAGGAGATCGTCCGCATTAAGTACAGTGCCTGTGATGTGCCTCGACCTGAGTCCGGGCGCTGGGAATCTGCTGGGGCTGTCCTTTTGGGAAATGAATTCAGTCTGGCTTGGAGAGTCATGGACGCTCAATTCTGGGGAGTCGCCCAGCGCCGCCGTCGCATCTTCCTTGTCGCAGATTTTGGAGGCACGACCGCACCCGAAATACTATTTAAGCAAGACAGCCTGTTTGGGGATATTGCGCAGAGCGGAGGCCCGCGGCAAGGAGCTGCCGCCCCAGCTCAGGGACGCACTGATGATACAGGCGGGGCTTGCCTGACCCCATGGGATGTACAGAGCCGCCGCATTTTTGAAGAAACCGGAACATGGCCCGCCCTCTATAGTGGTGAAGGCGGTGGGCACGGATATATTCAGACAGAAGAAAGAATACCCATTGCTTTCGCCGCCAACCAACGTGATGAAGTGCGGGATTTGCACGATATTGCAGGGGCAGTACAGGCTCAGCCGGGGATGAAACAGCAGACCTTTGTGGCAGAACCGCTGTTGTGCTTAAACGATCAGGGCGGCGAACGGATGGATGTCACCGAGGATGTGGCGTCCACGCTGCGCGCCGGTATGGGCGGGCATCCTCCCCTTGTATCTCAGCCAAACTGTCTGAACGGCTGGGATACCCAGCAAAGCCGTGTGTTCACGCCGGAGGGTGTGGCGCCGACTCTTGCCGGTGCGGACGGCGGCGGGGGAAGAAACCCGGCAGGGCTTCTGTTTGCGGCAGGCGTTGTCAGCAAGGGTGACGGCGACTGCTTTCTCTCACCGGAGGTACACACCTCTATTACCGGCGGCGGTGGGCAGGCCGGACAGGGCTATCCCTGTGTGCTTACCGCGGGCTTCTGCGGAAATGCCAGCGCCGATGCGAGAGGAATCGGCTATCAGGCGGAGTGCTCACCCACCATTAAAACCGGCACGGCCCCATCGGTACTGTGCCTCAACGATCAGGGCGGCAGTCAGATGCACTGTACCGAGGATATCACCGGCACCCTCCGCGCACAGGAGCATGGACACCAGCCGCTGGTGTTTGACAACCACGCACAAGATTCCCGCTTTACCGGACCGGTGGATGTGTCGCAGACAGTATCCGCAGGCTTCGGGCAGGGCGGGAACAATCAGCCGCTGGTCATGGCGACCCAGCAGGGCGGCGCTGAAATTGGCGAGGGCATCTGCCCGACCATTACGGCAAGTGCCGGGATGAGTGGCAATAATCAGCCGGTATTATTTGAAAATCACGGCATTGACAGCCGCTACACCGGCCCCCATGCAGTAGCGCCCACCATGTCCGCCCGGATGGGAACAGGCGGCAATAATGTTCCGCTGGTGGGCAGTGCCGTTGCCTTTTCGCTGGATTCCAAGGAATCCAACAGCATGAAATCAGCAAATCCCCATTCGGGATGCCGGGAAACGGAGGTTGCCAGAACCATTGACACAACCAGCCCCGATCCCAGCAAGAACCAAGGCGGCATTGCTATTTTGCAGGAAACCATCTGCATTGCCGGAAACACCATCGACCGGGAGCCGGAAAACGGCGGCAACGGCCTCGGCTGTCAGCCGGACATCAGCTACACCATTACAACCAGCGACCGGCACGCAGTGTGTGAGCCATACCAAGAGGTGGTGGGCGCGCTTTGCCGTGGAGATGAGAAAGGCATCGGCAGCCAGTATGTCAGTCAGAACAAATGCATTGTGGAAAGGCGCAACCTCATCCGCAGGCTTACCCCTCTGGAATGTGAACGGCTCCAAGGTTTTCCCGATGGCTGGACGCTAATTCCGGGGGCATCTGACAGCGCCCGGTATAAAGCTCTTGGAAATAGTGTGGCGATACCCTGCGTGGACTTTGTCCTCCGAGGCATCGCTTATTTTTTACGAAAAATCTATGAGGAACAGGAGGGATCACCCCGATGTACATCTACCCCGACAACTTAAAATCAAAGGCGACCCTGTGGCTGTGGGATCTGCGGGACATCGGAATCATCGGCATCGAATGCCTGATTTCTGTCTTTGCCCTCTCCCGGCTGGGCTGGCTGCCGCCCATTGTTCTGACGGCGGTCTATGCCTTTTTATCCATCCGCTTCGAGGATGTGAGCATCCTTGACTTTATCCGCTACGCCGTCGCTTTCTTCTTTGGCAAGCAGCAGACCTACGAATGGAGGGGATGAATATGAACAGAAAAAAGAAACAGGAGGCCAGAGAAAAAGCCTCCACCCGCCAGCTCATGGGCATTGATGGCATCACCGCCCACAGCCTTGTAACGCCCCACGGTGAGCTGGTGTTTTTTATGATTAAACCGACCAATATCAGTGTTTTGTCTGAGAGCAGCGTGGGGGCAAGAATCTACGCTCTTATGAATGTTCTCAAGGGCATTGCTGAAATTGAAATGCTGTGCCTGAACAGCCGGGAAAACTTCGAGGACAATAAGAGTTATCTCAAAGCAAGAATGGATGCCGAGCAGAATCCTGTCATCCGAAAACTGCTGGCACAGGATCAGACCGCCCTTGACCGTATGCAGGTGCAGATGGCAACGGCAAGGGAATTTCTAATCATCATCCGGCTGAGAAATGAAAAGGAACGCGATGTTCAGCCCTACCTCTCCCGCATCGAAAAGAGCCTTAAGGATCAGGGCTTCACGGTGCGCAAGGCGGGTGAATCGGACATCAAGCGCCTGCTGGGTGTCTATTATGAGCAGAATGTCACAACGGAACAATACGAGGATTATGACGGAGAAAGGTGGGTGATTTTCGGTGAGTAAAAACAGAAAAAGAGAAAAATCAGTGCCGCAGGAGGATGCAAAAATCAAGGATTTCCTTGACATGATCGCTCCGGGCATCATCAAATTCAACACCGACCACTTCATATGCGGCAACACCTACCGCTGTGTGTGGGTGCTGCGGGAATATCCCACAGCTACCGAGGAACAGGCCATCCTGCGCCACCTCGGAGAAAAGGACGGCGTGACCCTGCGCATCTACACCCGTCAGGTAACGGCGGCCGAGGAAAAGAAGATCATCCACAATGCCGCCAACAAAAATCGCATGGATAAGAGCAGTACCAACGATCTCCAGCAGACCGTCACCGCCGAAAGCAATCTGCAGGATGTAGTGACGCTGGTCTCCTCCATGCACCGGAATCGGGAGCCGCTTCTGCACTGCGCTGTTTTTATCGAGCTGACCGCTCACGATTCCGATGCGCTGAAGCTGCTCCAGACCGATGTGCTCACCGAGCTGGTGCGCTCCAAGCTCAATGTGGACCGGCTCATGCTGCGCCAGCGGGAGGGTTTTCTCGCCGTAGGCCCCGCTGGCTGGAATGTGTTCGCCAGCCAGTTTGAACGGGTGCTGCCCGCAAGCTCCGTGGCAAACCTCTATCCTTTCAACTACAGCGGTAAGACCGACCCTCACGGCTTTTACCTCGGCAGGGATAAGTTCGGCTCCAATATCATTGCGGATTTTGACAAGCGCGACGATGACAAAACCAACGCCAATGTCCTGATACTCGGTAACTCCGGCCAAGGCAAGAGCTACCTGTTAAAGCTCATTCTCTGCAATATCCTCGAATCGGGCAAGTCGGTTCTGTGCCTTGATCCAGAGCACGAATATGTGGAGCTGGCGGAAAACCTCGGCGGCTGTTTCATTGATCTCATGTCGGGCCGGTACCGGATCAACCCGCTGGAGCCGAAAACATGGGACGAGGGCGGCAGCCCGGAGGACACCGACGCGCCCCAGGCGTTCCGCCAGTCCACCAAGCTCAGTCAGCACATCAGCTTTCTCAAGGATTTCTTCCGGTGCTACAAAGATTTTTCCGACCGCCACATTGACGCCATTGAAATCATGCTGGGCAAGCTGTACGAACAGTTCGGAATCAGCGACCGCACCGATTTCAAGAGCCTTGCCGCCACGGACTACCCCATTTTGTCCGACCTCTATGCCCTGATTGAAGCCGAGTACAAGGGCTACGACAAAACCAAATACCAGCTCTACCCGCCGGAGCTTTTGCAGGAAATCCTGCTGGGGCTTCACTCCATGTGCATGGGCGCGGAAAGTCAGTTTTTCAACGGCCACACCAACGTAACCTCCGACCGCTTTATTGTGTTCGGAGTAAAAGGCTTGCTCCAGGCCAGTCGGAACGTGAAAAACGCCCTGCTGTTCAATGTTCTGTCCTTCATGAGCGACAAGCTTCTGACCGAGGGGAACACCGCCGCCTCCATTGACGAGTTGTATCTGTTCCTCACGAACCTGACAGCCATTGAATACATCCGCAATTTCATGAAGCGTGTGCGCAAGAAGGAATCGGCGGTTATTCTTTCGTCACAGAACTTGGAGGACTTCAATATTGAGCACATCCGCGAATTGACCAAGCCGCTGTTTTCCATTCCGTCTCATGCGTTTCTGTTCAACGCAGGCAACATCGACAAGCGGTTCTATATCGACTCCCTCCAGCTGGAAGAAAGCGAATACAACCTGATCCGCTTTCCCCAGCGCGGTGTCTGCCTCTACAAATGCGGCATTGAGCGGTATAACCTCGCGGTTCACGCTCCGGCATATAAGGAGAAATTGTTCGGAACGGCGGGCGGCAGATAACATGGAAAGGAGAAAAATCATGAACAGACTGCAACAGCAGAAAGAAAACAAATCAGGACTCCTCGAAGATATGCTGTCCTTCATCCGCTACACACCCAATCGGGAGGCGGATCTTTTAGCGTTTATGGAGAAATACCAGAAAGCGGATTGCGACGAGCGCCCCGCCATTTTGGAGCAGCTCCGGTGCTGCATGGATGGCAAGGAATACCCCGATCCCTACGCCGGGAGCTACCACTATACCCCGGAGGATGTGTCTGTCATGGGGCAGATTCTGGATGACTACATTGACGACCTCACCTTGGCGCAGGGTGATCCCGCCGCCGTTTCAGAGTGTGTGCGGGATACGGTGCTGAAAATCAATGCGCTCAACGAGGAATGCGGGCGGTATCTCATTGATACCTGGCGCAGGGAACGGCTGTGCGGCTTCATCAACTCTGCGGCGGAGCTGGCGGGGCTGTCTCAGGAAAAAGACCTGACCCTGCAGCACAGGATATGGTAAAGGCGGTGAGTAAATGGAGATACAGGGTCAGGATTTCGGGATTGAAATTGAAATGACCGGGCTTACCAGAAGCCGCGCTGCCGAGGTCATTGCCGAATATTTCGGCACCACAAAAGAATATGAGGGCAGCTTCTATGACACCTATTTCGCAAGGGATACCACCGGCCGCAAATGGAAGGTCATGAGCGACGGCAGTCTGGACTGCCAGCGGAAGGAGGGCCGCAGGAAGGTCAGCGCCGACCGGAACTACAGCGTGGAGCTGGTCAGCCCCATCTGCCAGTACGGGGATATCGAAACGGTGCAGGAGCTGATCCGCAGGCTCCGGGAGGCCGGTGCGTTTGTGAATTCCTCCTGTGGCATCCACATTCATATCAATGCCGCGCCCTTTGACGCACCCCACCTCCGTAATCTGGTCAACATCATGGCGGCCAAGGAGGATATGATTTACAAGGCGCTGAAGGTCTCGCGTGGGAGGGAAAGCCACTACTGCCAGAAGATTGACCCCGCTTTTTTAGAGCGGCTCAACCGGCAGAAGCCCGCCACCCTCGACCGGCTGAAAAGCCTCTGGTATAACGGCGGGGACGGCAGCCGGGAGCATTACCACCATAGCCGCTACCACTGCCTGAATCTGCACAGTGTGTTCCAAAAGGGTACGGTGGAATTCCGGGCGTTCAACGGAGAGCTGCACGCCGGAAAAATCAAGGCGTACATCCAGTTCTGTCTTGCCATGACCGCGCAGGCGCTCAACCAGCGGTCGGCAAGTCCTACGAAAACACAGTCCAGCAATGAAAAATATACTTTCCGTGTTTGGCTTCTGCGCCTCGGTATGATCGGGGACGAGTTTAAAACCGCCCGTAAGCATCTGCTGGATCATCTGGAGGGCTGCATCGCGTGGAAAGACCCGGCACAGGCCCAAAGGCAAAAGGAACGGCTGCGTCAGAAGCGGGAGGCGGAGCGTCAGCAGACACAGGCTCCCCCGGAAGAAGCGGTGCCGGAACCTATTATGGAAGCGGAGGACGAGCAGTCCCCCGCTTTTACTATGTCCATGTAGAAGGGAGAACGTATGAAAAGCAAACTGTATATCGCCTATGGCAGCAATCTTAATCTGCCGCAGATGGCGCACCGGTGCCCATCCGCCAAGGTGGTGGGGGCATCCGAAATCAAGGATTATGCCCTTGTGTTCCGGGGCGGCCGAAACGGAGCCGTTGCCACCATTGAGCCCTGCGAGGGTTCCTCCGTCCCTGTTTTGCTGTGGAAGATCACGCCGAAGGATGAAGCGGCGCTGGATGTTTATGAGGGCTTTCCCCGGTTCTATGACAAGGAACTGATGGAACTGCCACTGGATGGACAGTCGGTGTCCGCCATGGTCTATGTGATGACGCCGGGGCATCGCTTGGGGTATCCCTCGGACTATTACTACAACACCATCCGTGAGGGCTACAAAACCGCGGGCTTTGACACCGCTGTTCTGGAGCAGGCGGTGGACTATACCGAGCAGCTCATGGCAAGTGAGCCGGAGCCGGAACAGCAGAGTCTATTCGGCTTTGGCGGTCTGAAATGGTGGTGACGGCATGGCAGATCCCGCAACCATCGCAGCTGTTGTAAAAGCCGCCGCTACCGCGCTCTCGGATGAACGCACCCGGAAAACCATCTGCTGGATCATTGCCGCCGTCCTGTCCCCGCTGATTTTGGTCGTCGTGCTGGTCTGCTCCTTGCTTTCCGGCACCACAAACCACAACAACACCGCCGTGGAGCTGTGCTTTCACGGCGGTGTCATTCCGGCGAGTATGCCTGCGGAGTACCGGGAATACATCGGGGATATGCGCCAGAGCTTCACCCTCATAGACAATGCCATCGATAACGTGAACGCAGAGATGGAGGACGGCGACAGCCTTGACAATTACCGGGTCAAGGCAATTTTTTATTCTCTGTTCTTCGGCGCAGCGTCCCCCTCCCGACTGGAACACCGGCGCTATGTGGACTGCTTTGTGACGTATGAGGAACGCACCCGCACCGTGGAGAACGGCGACGGCACCACCTCGGAAGAAACCTATACCGTAGCCGTACCCATCACCTCTCTGCCCGCTGTCTACAACAACATCCGCGCGCTGTTCGGCAGAGCCGTCACTTATGAGGATCAGGCCAACGCCAATGAAATCTATTACCGCGCCCGATATGGCACCGGCGCGCCCATGGAAGATGACAATTCCGGGCTGTGGGAGGACTGGACGCCGGATCAGATGGACGGTTTTTATTCCGATTTGCCTGTCGGAGAAGCGGGTGCACAGGCTGTCCGGCTGGGGCTTTCCCGCCTTGGAGACCCGTATTCGCAGGAGCTTCGAGGACAGGGCAGCTACACCGACTGCAGCTATCTTGTACAGTGGGTGTACAAAAAGCTGGGGGTAAATCTGCCTGGCACGGCTGCGGCGCAGGGCAAATACTGCGTGGACAACGGGCTGACGATTCCAAAATCCAGCCTTGCTCCCGGAGATTTGGTGTTCTGGAGCCACAAGCCCAACGACCGCTTCATGAACATTACCCACGTTGGCATCTACGCCGGGGACGGCAAGGTGGTGGACGCATCCTCCTCGAAAGGACAGGTCGTCTACCGGGATTTGTTCGATTCCGGCAAGCAGGTGCTGTACGCAAGACCCTACGCGGAAGCGCCGGAAGCCTCCGCCTCCGGCTTGATTTCTCCGCTGGGTAAGAACTGGCGCTCCATGGTGACCTCTGAATTCGGCGGCAGGACGGACCCGCTCACCGGCGAGTGGGCGGGGCATTCCGGTATTGATCTCGGCGCATCGAAAGGCACCTCCATCCGTGCGGCACAGGCGGGAACAGTGAAAACCGTAGTCTATGGCAGCACCGGCTACGGCTATTATCTCACCATTGACCACGGCGGCGGGCTGGTCACCTTATACGGTCACTGCTCTGAGATTCTCGTCCGTGAGGGGCAAACCGTGAAAGCCGGGGAAACCGTTGCCAAGGTGGGTTCCACCGGGCGCAGCACCGGAAACCATCTGCACTTTGAGGTGCGGGTGAACGGTGTGAAGCAAAATCCGAGAAATTATCTACCATAAATTTAAGAAGGAAGGGCTGATTTTATGCGTGAGAACAAGATTAAGGTACTCAAAATTGAGCCGGGGCAGGCGCCCCATGTCAAGGAAATTCAAAATGACCTTGCCAGCCTGCAGGCGGAGGTGGGCGGCCTGATTGAATGCATCAGCTTTCCCAACGGCTGCGTTGCCGTCTGCAATGAGGAAGGCAAAATAAACGGAATGCCGCCCAACAGGCGGCTGGGCGCGGACATTATCTGCGGTCCGTTTTTTGTCTGCGACACCACCTATGACGGCAACTTTACCTCGCTCGGCAAGAGTAAGGTCGCGGAATACAGCCAGCTTTTTGCTGACATTCCCGAATTCACCGGGCAGGAACCGGAGCTGGAACCCGGCTTCACCTTTATGGGATTTCGATTTTAAGGAGGACACTCAGCATGAAAAAAGAAAGCATTACCGTGCAAATGGACGGCGAAAAGCTCCGTGCGGTGAAACGCTACATGGAGAAAAAGGATGCGGATCTCACACAGGAGCTCTGCGATTCCTTGCAGAAGCTCTATGAAAAATACGTTCCGTCTTCCGTCCGGGAATATATTGACGAGGGCTGCGAGGATGCTCCCGCCACCGCTTCGCCCAAAAAGCAAAAAGAAAAAGAGAAATCTGCTCCTGCCGCTGATGGCACACAGGACAGGGCGGCACATTAAGGCGCATGCCCGTCCCCCAGCGTTGCCCCCTGTTCGCCCCTGTGTGCCGCTTTGACAGGCGGTGTGGCATCCATGCACCCATCCCACTCTAAACGGCAACGTGAGGGCTTTGTGCGAGCGTTGGGAAAAGGCTCTCTGCACCCCAAATCCAGCAGTCTCCACGGTCGAAAAAAGAGCAGGAGAAAGCGAGGTGCTGTAAACGCCCCTCGCGGTCACAGCGGACGGCAGTGCCGCCCGCACTCTACGGAAATACAAAGGCTTTTCAGGACTCTGCAACGATTGCTTCGGAATTTCAAAAGGTGCTGTAAATGGGGATTTTGGCTCCGTCAGGTGCTGTGCCCCACATGAAAGCCCAGCCATTCCAGCATTTTGAAGGTGCTGTTTGGGGTGCTGGACACAAAATATAAGGAGATTTGAGCCTATGAATGAAAATAGAAACGAGCTAAAGCAACGGGTAGTGGCATGGCTCTACCCGGATATGATTAAAACCATGGAAGCCATGATGCAGGAAAAGGATATGAAAAACCACACCGAATTTGTTTCGCAGGCGGTAGATTTCTATATCGGCTATTTGAGCAGCCAAAACAGTACGGCATTTCTTTCTCAGAATCTGTTAGGAGCGATTCAGGGTACGCTGCAAAATACGGAAAATCGTGTGGCAAATAATCTGTTCCGCTTGTCGGTGGAGATCAGCATGATGATGCATTTGCTGGCAGCCACATTGGAGGTTACCGATGATGAGCTGCGCAGTCTCCGTGGACGATGCATTTCCGAGGTGAAAAAGACGAGAGGTAAAATCAAGCTGGAAGATGCGGTGCAGTTCCAACAGGGTGCTGATCTTTAATGGCAAGGCTGGTCATTAAAAACGGATACCTCAAGGGCGGAAAAGCTGCCGCGCACCTGAGTCATCTGGTGAAATATATAGCAACCCGTGACGGCGTAGAAAAGGTTCCGAATGGCCGGGCACTTTGGCACAGCACCAAAAATCAGCGGGCACTCATTGCGCAAATGATCCGTGAGTTTCCCGAAAGCAAGGAGTCTCTGGAGTATGAGGACTACCTCGCCCAGCCCAATCGTGAAAATGCTTCTGAGTTTATCTCTATAACACTGGAGCAGCACCTCCCGCAGATTGGTGACAGGGAAAAATATCTGGACTACATCGCAAACCGTCCCCGCGTGGAAAAGTTTGACAGTCACGGTTTGTTTACAGCCGGGGATGCGCTGCTGGTTTTATCACAGGTTGCGGAGGAAGTGGCCGCCCACACCGGCAATGTCTGGACGCCGATTATTTCCTTGCGCCGGGAGGATGCAGGTAAATTTGGCTTTGAAAATGCGGCGGCATGGAAAGCCCTGCTTTCCTCCAAGGCGATGGAGCTGGCGGAGAACCTGAAAATCCACCCCGACCATCTGAAATGGTATGCGGCGTTTCACAATGAATCGCACCACCCGCATGTTCACATGATTTGCTACAGTACAAATCCGCAGGAGGGCTATCTCACCAAGCAGGGTATCCGCAAAATGAAGTCCGCTCTGGCAAATGAGATTTTCCGTCAGGAGCTCATCCCGATTTACGGGGAAAAGACCCAGCGACGGGATGACCTGAAGCAGCAGGCCGCTGAAGCCATGGGGGAGCTGATTCGCCAGATGAAGGGCGGCGTGTTGGTCAGTGAGCGCATGGAGCAACTCCTCACACACCTTGCCGAACGTCTGCAAACGGTCAGCGGAAAAAAGCAGTACGGCTACCTGAAAGCAGACCTGAAAAATGTGGTAGACGAAATTGTGGATGAGCTTGCCAAGGACAGCCGCATTGCCGAAGCCTACCACCTGTGGTGGGAGGTCAGGGGCAGAATCGAATCCATATACACCGAAACACCCTCCGAGCCGCCGCCCCTTTCCCGCTGTGAGGATTTCAAGCCCATCCGAAACATGGTTATTCAGGAGGCATTGAGACTTGGCAGCGGAACTATGACCTTTGAGGAACCGGCTTCGGTGGAAACCGCTCTGCCGGACGCCACCCCGGATGACGATGTACCCTCCATGGAGGCTGCGCCGGAGAATGCGCCCGCCGAGCCGGAGGATGCGTCCGAACCGCCGCCTGCTCCGTCTTTCCGCAACGGGGAGAAAGCTTCTGCTTCATGGTGGACGGAGGAATACAAGCTGGCAAAACAGTATCTCCACGGCGATGAGGAAGCCGAAATCCCGCAGGATTTTGAAAAAGCCCGTGAACTTTTCCTCGCAGAAGCGGATAAAGATAATCCCCTGGCACTCTATGATCTTGGTCGTATGACCGCCGACGGGCTTGGGTGCGAAGCGAACGCCGATGCAGCCTATGGCTGGTACGAAAAGGCACTTGCGCTATTTCATGCCGCCGAGGAAAAAAAGCCTTGGAAGTACACCGAGTACCGCATCGGCAAAATGGTCGCCGCAGGGCTTGGCACAGAGCAGGACGATCTGCAGGCGGCGGACTGGCTCACTCTTTCTGCAAACGAGAAGTACAAATATGCGCAGTATTCCCTCGGCGGTCTGTATTATCACGGCAAGGGTGTAGAGCAGAATTATGAAACCGCCTTTGACCTCTACATCCGCTCGGCAGACCAGAGCTTTCCCTATGCCAGCTTCGAGCTTGGCAAAATGATGCGGGACAGCATCGGCTGCGTAAAAAACAGTGCGGAAGCTGATCGGCGTTTTCGGGAAGCCTTTCTCGGTTTCACCTCTTTGGAGGAAAAAGGGCACGACGATAAGCTCCAGTACCGGCTGGGCTGGATGCTTCTAAACGGCGTGGGCACGGAAAAGAATGAGACAAAAGCAAAGGAATATTTTGAAAAGGCAGCGACGGTGGGAAATCCCTTTGCCTGCTACCAGCTTGCCAAGCTCATTCTTGCAGACGAAGCAGCGCCGCCGCAGGAGGTGGAAAAAGCCCTCGTTTATCTCAAGCAGGCGGTGGAGGCGGAAAATCCCTATGCCGCATATTTTCTTGGCAAGCTCTATGAGACGGGACAGCACGTCCCGCAGAACACGGCTGAGGCAGTACGGCTCTATACCCTGTCGGCGGAGCAGGATAACGACTTTGCTGCACACCGGCTCGGTAAGCTGTACCTTGGGGGCGGTGGCGTCCTCAAGGATGTGGAAGCCGCAATCCGCTGGCTGACCTTTGCCGCCGACCGGAAGAATCCCTTTGCCGAATATGCCCTCGGCGTTCTCTATCTCAAGGGAGAGGATGTTCCAAAGGATATCCCAAAAGCACTGGAATACCTAAAACACTCCGCCGCACAGGGAAATCAGTTCGCACAGTACCGGCTGGGCAAGGTTTATCTCATGGGCGAAGATGTGCCAAAGGATATTCCCGCTGCCCTGCAATTCCTGACAGCCGCCGCCGAGCAAGAAAACCAGTATGCGCAGTATACCCTCGGCAAGCTGTATCTGATGGGAAAAGACGTACCCAAGAATAGGGAAACCGCCGTCCGCTGGTTTACTCTCTCGGCGGCGCAGGGCAATGTCTACGCACAGTTTTTCCTTGACCATATGGATGAGTTCAAAAACCCCTCCGTCCTGCTGGCTGGCACACGGCTCCTGCATCACATGAGCCGTGTGTTTACTGACAACGCTCCGCCCTTGAAACCGCCCGGTCAGCGTATCGACCGTAAGCTCCTGCGCAGGCTCCGGGAGAAGAAGCAGGCACAGGGTCATGCGCGGGACGACCACGAACAGACCATGTCACTCTAAAAAACGATGGGAGGAACACCATGAAAAAGCAGAAAAAGAAAACCGGGCGGATGCCCGTCCGGAAAAATTTGTATCCAAAGCAATGCCGTCCTGTAAAAAGGGCGGCATTTTTTCATCGAATCGGCAATCGCCATCAATAGGAGGTGCGCTATGGGTGTGTATGTGCATTTTACAGACGAACAGAAATACCGTGCCAACAATGTGGATTTAGCTGACTTTCTCCAGCGGCGCGGCGAAAGACTCCTGCCCAGCGGACGGGATAAGCGGCTGGCCTCCGACCGCAGCATCACCGTCCGGGGGAACGAGTGGTACGATCACTCCGCGGAGAGCGGCGGTTATGCCATTGATTTTGTGCGGAAGTTTTACGGCTGCTCCTATCCTGAAGCCGTGACCCTGCTGCTGGGCGGTGAGCAGGGTGAAATCTATCGGCCAGCCTCGCAAAAGGAGCCGGAGCCGAAAAAGCCCTTTGCGCTCCCACCGGCACATACGGATATGAGGCGTGTTTATGCCTATCTGGTGAAAACCCGGCACATCGGCCGGGAGGTGGTGAGCTTCTTTGCAAAGCAGAAGCTCCTCTATGAAAGCTGTGAAAAATCCAAGAACAGAACAAAGGAATACCATAACGCCGTGTTTGTGGGCTTAGATGAAAACGGAGTTGCCCGCCACGCTCACAAGCGCGGGATTTACACCTTGGGGCAGGCATTTAAAGGGAACGTGGACGGCTGCGACCCCCGCCACAGCTTTCACTGGCTTGGCGAAAGCAATGCGCTGTATGTGTTTGAAGCGCCTGTGGATCTGCTGTCGTTTATTACCCTGCATCCGCAGGACTGGCAGCGGCACAGCTATGTGTCCCTCTGCGGCGTCGGCGGCCAGGCGATGCTGTGGATGCTGAAACAGTATCCACAGCTCCGGCAAGTCTCGCTGTGCCTGGACAACGATGCAGCCGGGCACAAGGCCAGCGAACGGCTGAAACAGCAGCTTGCCGAACAGGGCTATGAATCAGAACGGCTCATATCTCAGGGGAAGGACTGGAATGACGATTTAACGGAAGCGGCACAGCAAAGGCAGAGTGGGTTTGAAATGAGGATGGCATAGAAAAATGGAGCTCATTTATTTAGCTTCCTGTCTATAATTTTTCCACCTACGGAAATAAGCTCTGTGGTGTGTTCAGATGTGAAATCCATTACCTTATGCAAACTCTTTTTGAAAATAAAGAAAAGTTCGCCATTTATTTCTTGGGTGGGACAAGTGTAACTCTTTCCTCCGGAAGTGATTTGAACCAATTTCAAAATTCGATTAATCCCCATTACCAACAATATAGTCAACTCCTCAAATCCCTATTTATGTAACACATATGTTTTAGATTTAGGATACCACAAAATATTCCAGACTGAAAGGAGTTTCCCCTATGCAATCCCAAGTCTACATTCTAATCGCAGCGGCCGCCGTGATGTTTCTCGTCATCGGCGGCCTTTCTCTTTTAGCCCACTATTACACCCTCAACGGAATCAAGTCCCGCACAGTGGGCGATGGCCAGCACGGTACGGCGCGCTTTGCCACCAAGCAGGAAATCAAAAGCATTTACAAGCATATTCCCTTTCAGCCGGAGCTGTGGCGGAAGGGAGAAAACCTCCCCGCTGTTTCAGAGCAAGGCATCATCCTCGGCAGCACAGGAGCAAAGAACAAAGTCACGGCGCTGGTGGATACCGACGACGTCCACTGCCTGATGATCGGCGCATCCGGCGTGGGCAAAACAGCCTTTTTCCTGTACCCGAATCTGGAGTATGCCTGTGCCTCTGGCATGAGCTTTCTGACCACCGATACCAAGGGGGACCTGTTCCGCAACTACGGTGCCATTGCCCGTGACCATTATGGCTACCATGTGGCGGTCATTGACCTTCGAAACCCCACCCGCTCGGACGGCAACAATATGCTCCAGCTGGTCAACACCTACATGGACACCTACCTTGCCGATGAAAACAATCTTGTGGCAAAGGCCAAGGCGGAGAAATACGCCAAAATCATCTCAAAGACCATCATCAACGCCAGCGGCGAGAACTACGGACAGAACCAATTTTTCTATGATGCCGCCGAGGGGCTTCTGTCCTCCATCATTCTGCTGATAGCCGAATATCTGCCGCCCACTAAAGCAGATGGAAAAAAGGTGGACTGCCGCCATATCATCAGCGTGTTCAAACTGGTACAGGATTTGCTGGCGCCCAGCAAGGTAAAGGGTAAAAGCCAGTTCCAGCTCCTGATGGAAAAGCTGCCGCCTGACCATAAGGCCCGCTGGTTTGCGGGAGCCGCCCTCAACTCCGCGGAGCAGGCCATGGCCTCGGTACTGTCTACCGTGCTGTCCCGCCTCAACTCATTTATCGACAGTGAAATGGAGCAGATTCTTTGCTTTGAAACCACCATTGACGCGGAGAAATTCTGCAATGAAAAATCGGCGCTATTTATTATACTTCCCGAAGAAGATCTAACTAAATATTTCATGGTCAGCCTGATGATCCAGCAACTCTACCGTGAAATCCTTGCGGTAGCGGATGAGAACGGCGGCAAGCTGAAAAATCGGGTGATGTTCTACTGTGACGAGCTGGGTACGCTCCCGGCCATTGAATCACTTGAGCTGATTTTTTCGGCCAGCCGCTCCCGCCGTCTTTCCATGATTCCCATTATCCAGTCCTTCGGACAGCTTGAAAAGAATTACGGCAAGGAGGGTGCAGAAATCATCGTGGACAACTGCCAGGACACCATCTTCGGCGGTTTCGCGCCCAATAGCCAGACCGCAGAGGTACTTTCTAAGGCATTGGGCAGCCGCACCGTGATGAGCGGCAGCATCAGCCGTGGAAAGAACGATCCCAGCCAGTCCCTGCAAATGATGGAGCGTCCTCTTATGACACCGGATGAACTCAAATCCATTCCCAAGGGCAGCTTTGTCGTTATGAAAACCGGCACACATCCCATGCGGACAAGGCTGCGGCTGTTTCTGGATTGGGGTATCCGCTTTGGGAAGCCCTATACCGTTGAAGAAAAGGCGCACCGGAAGGTGGTCTATGCCGATAAGCAGACGCTGGAGGAAAACATTGTTCGCAAGCACACAGCCTGCCTGATGGTGGATGAGGAAACCGGGGAGATATTGGAGTCGCCCACCGGCACCGGTGCGCTCCACACCCCCGTGACGGAGCATCCCGCGGAGCCACTAAAGCGGCGCAGCCATGTCAGAACGGAGTGATAACAAATGAGCTATTTTAACCACATCTATACCGCTCCGCCCGATGAACTCCCCCATCGGGCGAGGACGGTTTATATTTACCTTCGTGACCGTGCGGGGAAAGGCTCAGACTGCTGGCCTGCGGTCAAGACCATTGCCGCCGACTTGCAGCTTTCCCGCAGCACCGTCAAGCGCGCCCTGCATGATTTGGTTCATGCTGGGCTCATTGAAAAAGAATCCCGCTACCGGGAGAACGGCAGTAATACCAGCAACCGGCTGATTCTAAAAAAGTAGCGGAATCGCGGCAAAGCGGAAAGGCGTATTTCCCGCCAAGGGGGTATTCCGTCTTTCCGCAGAACCCAGGTGCGGTTCACTGTGAACCCACCAGAACCTCCCACTCTAAGAAAGACTTATTACAGAAAAAGAAGAAAGTGTTTCTCTTTATGTTTTGCATAAAACATCTGGACGCTTTCTTGACATCTACTCCATTCGAATTGACACCTCATTGACCTCTTTTTTGTTATGATAAATAGCGTAAAGAATGATATTTGGGTAAAAAATGCACATTTACGTATAATATCTAAAAACTTTACAACAAAACTAAAATGAAAGGCGTTTTCGGTATGAAACATGATAAGACGCAATGCACATGGAAAGAAGTATTATCCTTTGCGGCATTTTTAATCGTTACAATGGCCATTGTCATGGCAGTGCGATGGAACATGATTCTGCCATACATACGCTGAGAAAGTGAGAGGAGATGAGAATATGGGTATGGTGTTGGCAATCACCGGTATCATCGGATTTGCCTTGATGATCTACTTATTCTACGTATTGTTTCGAGGTGAGGACTTATGAACATGATTATTTTACAGGATATTATTTACCTTGTTTTGCTGGTGGGGTTATCCATTCCGCTTGGCATTTATATGTACAAGGTCATGACCGGCCAAAAGGTGTTTTTATCCCGCGCCCTTGCTCCGGTAGAAAACGGAATCTATAAAGTCATGGGTGTTAAAGGCAACGAGGAAATGGGCGCAAAAAAATATGTACTGTCCGCGTTGATATTCAGTGCAATCGGTGTGTTTTTTGTCTGGCTCATTCAGATGCTGCAGGGCGTATTACCATTTAACCCTGCGGGGATTGAAGGCACAAGCTGGCATCTTGCCTTTAACACGGCGGCAAGCTTTGTTTCAAATACCAACTGGCAGGCGTATTCCGGAGAAACCGGGTTGTCTTATCTGACGCAGTTCTTAGGGCTTACCGTCCAGAATTTTGTGTCGGCGGCAACTGGAATCGCCGTATTGTTCGCCCTAATCAGAGGCTTTGTTTTAAGGCAGAAAACAACCATCGGAAGCTTTTGGACTGATTTGACCAGAATTACGCTTTATGTGCTGATTCCCCTCTCCTTTGTTCTGGCACTTGTGCTTGTGTCACAGGGCGTTGTGCAGACCTTTGCACCCTACAAGGAAGTGGCTATGCTTCAAGGCGGAGCGGCACAAACTATCCCTTTGGGTCCTGCGGCCAGCCAGATTGCCATTAAGCAGCTTGGAACAAACGGCGGCGGCTTCTTCGGCGTTAACTCTGCTTTTCCGTTGGAAAATCCGACGGCATTTTCGAACCTATTGGAATGCTTATCGCTTCTGTTAATTCCTGCTGCTTTATGCGTATCGTTTGGTAAGGCCGTCAAGGACAGTAAGCAAGGAAAATCCATTTATATTGCCATGATGATTCTGTTTGTAGTAGCTCTCAGCGTTACAACAATAAGTGAGCAGTATATGGGGCCCTCTTTCGAAGGGGTTGCTGCCTCAGGTAGTATGGAAGGCAAAGAGGTTATCCATGGTGTCGGCGCATCTTCCTTGTGGGCTACAGCCACTACAGCAGTATCCAATGGCTCAGTAAATTCCATGCATGACAGTTTCACGCCTCTCGGGGGAATGATTCCCATGTTCCTGATGCAGCTTGGTGAAATTGTGTTTGGCGGCGTGGGCAGCGGACTGTACGGCATGATTGCCTTTGTTCTGCTGACGGTATTTATCGCCGGACTCATGGTGGGGAGAACGCCGGAGTATCTCGGGAAAAAGGTGGAGCCGTATGACATGAAAATGGTGTGCCTGATTGTGCTTGCTCCCTTAATGGTTACCCTTCTGGGAACTGCCGCAGCCGTATTGATGCCGGATGCCGCCTCATGGCTGACCAACTCCGGCGCCCATGGATTTTCAGAAATCCTTTATGCATTTTCGTCTATGGGCAACAACAACGGAAGCGCGTTTGCCGGATTTAATGCAAACACGGTGTTTACAAATGTGGTCGGCGGCATCATCATGCTTTTGGCACGCTTCATTCCTATGGCTGCGGCCATCTTCCTTGCCGGAAATATGGCGAAGAAGAAGGCGGTTGCAGTCAGTGAAGGAACCTTATCAACAACAAATACCATGTTTGTGGGACTGCTGATCGGCGTTATTTTGATTGTCGGCGCATTGAGCTTTTTACCAGCGCTGGCTCTCGGACCCATTGCCGATTACTTCACAATGCGATAGAACGGGGGGACTAACATGGAAAAGAAAAGTATCAATAAAAATATTTTAGGCGATTCGCTCAGGCAATCTTTCGCCAAGCTTGCCCCCGGTATTCAAGTAAAAAATCCGGTTATGCTGGTCGTATATATTGGCGCAATTTTAACCACGGCGTTATACATTTTGTCCTTCGTTGGAATTAAGGATGAAAACAGCGGATACATTCTGGCGATTGCGCTGATTTTATGGTTCACGGTATTGTTTGCAAATTTTGCAGAAGCGATTGCGGAAGGACGCGGGCGCGCTCAGGCGGATACTTTACGCAAAGCGCGTAAAGACGTAAAAGCCAAAAAGCTAATATCTAAAAGCAATGTGGAGGATTATACAGAAGTGCTTTCTGCCCAGCTTAAAAAGGGTGATATTGTCATCGTCCGGGCAGGTGAGCAGATCCCCATGGATGGGGAAGTCATCGACGGAGCTGCCTCTGTCGATGAGAGCGCGATTACCGGTGAATCCGCGCCGGTAATCCGTGAATCCGGCGGCGACCGCAGCGCGGTCACGGGCGGTACCACACTGGTATCCGACTGGCTTGTCATTGAGGTGACAGCGGAAGCTGGCGAAAGCTTTTTGGATAAGATGATTTCCATGGTGGAAGGTGCATCCAGAAAAAAGACACCCAACGAAATTGCACTGCAGATTTTGCTGGTGACGCTCACGATTATCTTTTTAATCGTCACAGCAACACTGCTCCCCTTTTCAAGCTTTGCCAGCAGTCAGGCTGGGGCCGGGGCGGCGATATCTATCACAAACGTCATTGCTCTGCTGGTGTGCTTGGCTCCCACCACAATCGGTGCACTCCTATCCTCCATTGGTATCGCTGGTATGAGCCGTCTCAACCAAGCAAATGTACTTGCTATGAGCGGTCGTGCGATTGAAGCTGCCGGAGATGTAGATGTGCTGCTGCTGGACAAAACGGGTACTATCACTCTTGGAAATCGTCAGGCAAGTGAGTTTCTTCCGGTAAACGGCGTACAGGAGCAGGATTTGGCGGATGCCGCACAGCTCTCCTCTCTGGCAGATGAAACTGCCGAGGGCCGGAGCATCGTTGTTCTGGCAAAAGAAAAGTTCGGTATTCGAGGCCGGGAGCTTTCCAAGATGAATGCCAGCTTTATAGAATTTACGGCAAAAACTCGAATGAGCGGTGTGGATTATCAGGGCATTCAGATTCGTAAGGGTGCCGCCGAAGCGGTAAAGGCTTTTGTACAGAACAATGGTGGAGAGTACCCCGAAGAATGCGAGCAGATTGTAAGACGCGTTGCCGGAGCGGGCGGTACACCGCTGGTAGTTGCAAAAAATAATCAGGTGATGGGTGTTGTGTATTTAAAGGATATTGTCAAGAACGGCGTGAAGGAGCGGTTTGAAGACCTGCGGAAAATGGGTATCAAAACCATCATGATTACGGGCGACAATCCCATGACTGCCGCGGCAATCGCCGCAGAGGCTGGTGTAGACGATTTCCTCGCGGAAGCTACGCCGGAAGCAAAGCTGGACTTGATACGCGACTACCAAACCAAAGGGCATTTAGTGGCAATGACGGGCGATGGCACAAATGATGCACCAGCGCTGGCACAGGCGGATGTTGCCGTGGCAATGAACACCGGTACGCAGGCGGCTAAGGAAGCTGGAAACATGGTTGATCTGGATTCCAGCCCCACCAAGCTCATTGACATTGTGCGCATCGGCAAACAGCTTCTAATGACTCGTGGAGCGCTGACAACCTTTAGCGTGGCAAATGATGTAGCCAAGTATTTTGCGATTATCCCGGTGTTGTTTTTTGGCATCTACCCGCAGCTGACAGCCTTAAATTTTATGGGACTTACCAGCTCCACGACGGCAATTCTATCCGCCATTATCTACAACGCGCTGATTATCATCGCATTAATCCCACTGGCACTCAAGGGTGTAAAATACCGTGAGCTGCCCGCCGGTAAGCTGCTCGGGCAGAATATGCTGATTTACGGCTTGGGTGGCATTGCAGCGCCTTTTATTGCAATCAAAGGAATTGATATGCTGCTTACAGCCTGCGGCATTATGTGAGGAGGATTAAAATGACGAAATCAATAAAAATACTACGTCCGGCAATTATGTGCTTCCTCGTGATGACCGTAATATGCGGGGTTATTTATACGGCGGCTGTTACGGGAATCGCACAGCTTATATTCCCAGGCCAGGCAAATGGAAGCATCATCACCATTACGCTCAAGGATGGCACACAGAAGAACTATGGTTCCGCGCTGATTGCACAGGAGTTTACAAGCACCGAATACATGATTGGAAGGCCGATGGGTACAACAAATCTCTCCCCGGTTAGTGAGGAGCAAAAGGCACTTGTACAGGAGCGTACGGACTGGTTGCATGCCCTTGACCCGGATAACACAGCAGACATACCAATGGTTTTGGTAACCGCCTCCGGCAGCGGCGTGGACCCGAATATCACGCCGGAAGCGGCGGAATATCAGGTTGCCCGTCTTGCAAGGGAACGCGGCATCAGTGAGGACGATGTCCGGGCGATTATCAGTAAATATACTACCGGCCGTTTTCTCGGGATATTCGGTGAGCCTGCTGTAAATGTTCTGGAGGTTAACTTGGCGCTGGATGGTTTGCTGTAAGCCGTAAAGTGGTAAACAGCTGCGAAGGTCATGCATTTCTGCATGACCTTCCAGTTCGTTGAACTGTTCCGCCATTGCTATGAAAAAATTTAGCGAGAGGAAAAAATAATGCAGATACCAGAAAGAGATCAGCAGGAGAATCCGGAAATGAATCATACAAGCATTCAAAATGCTTTGGAAAGAAATATTATTTTTTTGATCACAGTCAAGTCGTCCGTCGCCTATATAAATAGTCGAAGTACGCTTCGTCAGGCGCTGGAAAGTATGCGGTATCATGTCTATACTGCATTACCCGTGGTAGCAGATGACGGTACATACATCGGAACCGTGAGCGAAGGTGATTTCCTGTGGCACATGCTGGAAGAGAAAAAGAACACTATGCGGGAGCAGGAGAATTACCTTGTCTCGGATATTATCCGTCCCGGCTGGAATCCTGCGGTCAGAATAAGCACCACCTTAGAGGAACTGCTCCTGCGGGTGATGAATCAGAACTTTGTTCCCGTTGTGGATGACCGGGATAAATTTGTTGGAATCATTACAAGAAAGTCTGTAATCAGTTATTATCATGAGCTTTTAGAGAAAGAAACCACTTCGGTTACGGAGGCTTCAAAGATTACATAGTTTCCTGCGAAACCAGTCCATATTATAATCAGTATTGATCGGTTCGAAGGGCAATAGGATCTGAATTTATGTATAAATAGTCAATTGTGATCGGAATAACTTGCTATAAAAGTTAGTAGTGGTATGATTGTTAAATATAGAGGAGGTGAGCTGAAATGAATGAATTGGATGGACGTCCCGACCCTAATGCGCTTCTGGCAGACATACAAACACAGCAGGATAATCATTCGGGAAAATTAAAGATTTTTTTCGGATATGCGGCCGGTGTAGGCAAAACCTATGCCATGCTCGACGATGCACAGGAGCAGTACCGCATGGGAAAAGACGTGCTGGTCGGTTACGTTGAGCCGCATACCCGTCCGGAAACGCTGCAGCTTTTACAAGGGTTGCCTTCCCTTGCGCCCAAGTCTGTATTTTACCGTAATATAGAGCTTAAGGAATTTGACTTGGATACAGCGTTAAACCGAAAACCCAAACTGATCTTGGTGGATGAGCTTGCACACACCAATGCGGAGGGCGTCCGAAACCGGAAGCGTTTTCAGGATATTGAGGAGCTTTTAAACGCAGGAATTGATGTTTACACGACTGTAAATGTCCAACATATTGAGAGCCTCAACGATGTGATTGAGGGCATAACCGGTGTTCGCGTAAAAGAAACCGTACCCGACTATATCTTCGATAGAGCCGAAAAAATCAAACTGATCGATATTGAGCCGGATGAACTGCTCAGGCGCTTCGAAGATGGGAAGATTTATAAACCGGAGCGGGCGCAGACGGCCATGAATCATTTTTTTACACGGGAGAATTTAAAGCTCCTGCGTGAAATTGCCATGCGCAAGGCTGCGGATAGAATTAGCAATGAAAACCAAAATGAGCGCCGTACGACTGAAAAAATGGCGAATACCAAAATGCTGGTTTGTATTGGTCCTTCCCCATCCTCTGCCAAATGTATAAGGTGGACGGCTCGGGCCGCAGAAGCCTTTCATGCACAATGGATAGCGCTTTATGTGGAAAGCACTGACAGCAATCATTTAACTTCCCAGCAGCAGAAAATACTCCGTGAAAATATGGATCTGGCGGAGAAGCTTGGAGCAGAAATTGTTTCGCTCACAGGCCATGAAATTGCGGTATCCGTATCAGAATATGCGAAATTATCCGGCATCACAAACATTGTGGTAGGCAAAAGCCGTAATAAGAAAACACTTAAAAACCTGTTCGATATGGACTTTGAAGACAAACTGATTTCTCTTTTACCAAACATAGAAGTCCATATCATTCCCGGTGCCACCGCTCGCCGAGATTATAAAAAACCGCGCAAGACAATTTGGAAAGGCAAGGTGGAATTCTCATGGATTGACTTCGCGAAAACAGCGGCGTTACTAGTGGCGGCCACACTGGTATCCCTTGGGCTGCGGATGGTGGGAATCGGTGATCAGAATATTATAATGACCTATATTCTTTCTGTGCTTGTCATATCAAGGATTACAAAAGGACATGTTTTTGGAATTATCGCTTCAATCGCAAGTGTGCTGAGCTTTAATTTCTTTTTTACCGAGCCGCTATACACGTTCAATGCGATTCAAGCGGGCTATCCCATTACTTTCCTTATTATGTTGCTGGTGGCCTTGATCACAAGCACACTTACAGTAAGGATTAAGACACAGGCCAAGCTGGCTGTTCAGAGAGAGCACCGCACAGAGGTTCTTTATGAGATCAACAAAAAGCTTCTGGTTACCCGAGGGCTTGAAAATATTATCTCGCTGACCAATGCGTATATTGTGAATTTGTTTGAGCGTTCCGTTGTATTTTTCCCATCCGACCCTGAAACTGGTACCGATGGCAGTGTCATGCAGGCCGATGGGGATACGGATGAAGCAGTTCTTAATTCCAAGGACGAAAAGGCAGTCGCACATTGGGTATTTGTAAATCAAAAGCGTGCGGGAGCGGGAACGGATACCTTAATGGGAGCAGCCGGTTTTTATATGCCGGTTATATCGCAAGGCAAGGTGCTGGCTGTTTTAGGTATTTCCTGTATAAAAGGGTCTTTAGGCCATAATACCCGTCAATTTTTGCGTATGATTGCATCCCAGGTGGCTATGGCGCTAGAGCGGCAGCATTTGTCTGATGAACAGCGCAGTATCGTTGTAGATGCAGAAAAGGAAAAAATGAGAAGCAATTTACTGCGGGCTATTGCTCATGATTTGCGCACGCCACTGTCCGGGATTCTTGGAGCCAGCTCTGCAATACATGAAAATTCAAAAACATTGGATGAGAATACCCGCAACAAGCTGAATGCAGATATTCAGGAGGAAGCTCAGTGGCTGATACGGATGGTAGAAAACCTGCTGTCAGTAACGCGTATTAACGAGGGAGAATCCAAGGTTAACAAGAACCCTGAGGCGGCTGAGGAGGTTGTGGCGGAGGCCGTAAGCCGAATCCGAAAAAGATTTCCATACCACAAGGTTGAGGTTTCTGTGCCCGATGAGCTGTTAGAAGTGCCCATGGACGGTACCTTGATTGCACAGGTGCTTATTAACCTTCTGGAAAATGCGGTGAAGCATTCTGCCGATACCTCGCCCGTTGAGATTATATTAAAAAAGGGCGAAAATGCAGCGATATTTGAGGTGATTGATCATGGGAAGGGAATCGCAGACGAGGATTTCCCCTATCTTTTTACCAGCTATGTTCCCAATGGAACGAAAAGCTCGGATTCTTCCCGAGGGATGGGCATCGGGCTGTCTATCTGCATGACAATTATCAAAGCGCATAACGGAACAATGGAAGCCGCTAATCGCAAAGAAGGTGGTGCGGTATTTAAATTCACACTGCCATTGGAAGGAAGTGAGTGACTATGTTAAAACCAACAATTCTCGTCATTGAGGATGAGGAAGCAATATGCAACTTTATAACAGCAATCCTGAATTCAAACGGATATCAGGTCATCAAGACCGGTGCAGGAAAAGAAGGACTTTCTATGGCAGCATCCTATTCGCCGGATGTCATTTTGCTGGATCTTGGCTTGCCGGATATTGATGGAGTGGAGATACTGAAAAGTATCCGCGAATGGTCGAAGATACCGGTCGTTGTGGTGTCAGCCCGCGGACACGAACGAGAAAAGGTTGAAGCACTTGATTTAGGAGCAGACGATTATATAGTAAAGCCCTTCGGCACCTCGGAACTTCTGGCAAGAATTCGCACGGCACTGCGGCATAGTCCCCAAAGCATGGGCGCTCAGGCACTGGGCGAAGAGAAAACGACCATTGGAGATCTCCAGTTAGATTATGAAAAGCGTTCGGTTTTTCTCGCTGGAAAGGCGATCCATCTGACCCCTGTTGAGTACAAAATTTTGGCGCTTCTGTCAAAAAACGCGGGGAAAGTTCTGACTCATGATTATATCATGAAGGAAATATGGGGCCTGTACGCTGGAGATAGCCATACACTCCGCGTCAACATGGCAAATATCCGCAGAAAGATCGAGGAAAATCCTGGTGCGCCTAAATATATTTTAACGGAAATGGGCGTAGGATACCGAATGGTTGAGGAGCTGTGATAAGGAGGGATGGATTTGAACAGGCGAGACAAAGCAAGAATGGTAGTACAGCCACTGCTCGTGGTTGGTCTGCTTTCCATTTCCTCAGGAATCGGATATGCGTTCCATTTCAGCGAATTCCCTGAGACGAATATCGTAATCACATACCTTTTGGCGGTACACATGATTGCATGGCTGACGGAAGGCTTTCTATGGGGGCTTCTCTCCTCGGTGATTGCAACCTTCCTATTTAATTTTTTCTTTACCGAGCCGTACCTGACCTTCTCCGTCAACGACCCGAGTTACATCATAACCTTTTTCATTATGACGGTTGTAGCGCTTATCACAAGCACAATTGCTTCTCACGCCCAAAAAAGCGCACTGGATGCCAGACAAAAGGAAACGGAGACCAAGGCGGTATATAATCTGACAAACCATCTGACCGATGCAAGCAATATCAATGACATCGTTGGCTTTACGGTAGGTGAAATCAGCACATGTTTTGGGTGCCGGGCAGCCTGTCTTTGCTTTGATGAAAACGGAAATTCTGAAAGGTTTTTTATACAGCAGCAAACAGAAAGCCGGCAGGTACGCCGAGAAATTGAAAATCCGGAGGAAATTAAGCGCCGGATGGAGCAATTAAAAACAGGCTATGAAATTGGTTCAGAGTTTTATGACTGGCCGATTTACGGATATGAAAAAATGCTTGGCATGATACGAATTCCTATTAAAACAGCGCAGACAATGAGCGCAGCACAGACACGTCTGCTGCGGTCCATGATTGAAAGCGTCGCTTTGGCAATGGACAGATTGCGGGCATCAGAGCTGCATAACCGTTCGCGTGAAGAAACCGTTCAGGAGAGGTATCGTGCAAATTTGCTGCGGGCTATCTCACACGATCTAAGAACGCCACTGTCGGGGATTATGGGTACTTCTGAGATGATTATGGATATGTCCACTCAGACTGATCCCCGTTATGATTTAGCGTCTGCCATTCATAAGGATGCCGACTGGCTGCATTCCCTTGTGGAAAATATTCTGAGCCTTACGAGATTACAGGAAGGCAAGCTGATCCTCAATAAACAGCCGGAGGCTGTCGAAGAGGTATTGGCCGGTGCCATTGAACGCATTTCCAAGCAATGGCCTGAATATGAAATTGATGTCAGCATGCCGGACGAGCTTCTGATGATACCAATGGATGCGAAGCTGATACGTCAGGTTTTAATTAATTTACTGGACAATGCGATTAAGCATACACTTCCGGACGGTGATATTCATATTTCGGTGGAGAAGGATGAAAATTCGCATTTCGCTGTTTTTAAGATTACTGACAGCGGGAGCGGTATCTCTCAAGAGGATTTGCCGCATTTATTTCAAATGTTTTATACCTCCCGCACACAGATTGCTGATGCGAAGCATGGAATCGGCCTTGGACTGACTATCTGCGATGCAATTATCAAAGCGCACGGAGGAACCATTGAAGCTAAAAACCGAAACGATAGAACAGGAGCGGAATTTACATTTACGCTTCCCATGGAGGTGCAAATGTATGAACAGTTATCATAAAAACATTCTGGTGGTCGAAGATGATCCTCAAATTAGAAATTTTATCTGCTATTCGTTAAAACAGGCAGAGTTTCGATATATTACGGCGCATACAGCACAGGATGCATTGAGCCATC
Source organism: Caproiciproducens puteiluti (assembly GCF_052442865.1). Lineage (NCBI taxonomy): Bacteria > Bacillati > Bacillota > Clostridia > Eubacteriales > Acutalibacteraceae > Caproiciproducens > Caproiciproducens puteiluti. Next base: position 449,057 of record NZ_CP194790.1, read on the forward strand.
TAATATCGGAGCAAATCGACATCATGCTTTTGGATCTTGGATTGCCTGATTTTGATGGCATGGATGTAATTAAGAAGGTCCGGGAGTGGTCTGACCTGCCGATTATTGTGGTTTCTGCCAGAGATCAGGATAGTGAAAAGGCGGCGGCTCTTGATTTAGGGGCAGACGATTACCTCACCAAGCCGTTTTCTGCGACAGAGCTGATGGCACGTATTCGTGTAGCTGTGCGTCACTTGCATATGCATGGGAAAGAAAACCAGCAGGGTGCACTTACTGTTGGCGGATTGACAATAGAAATGGATAAGCATCTTGTTTATCTGCATAATAAGGAACTTCACGTCACACCGATGGAGTACAGCCTGTTAAGTTTATTGTTTAAGAATATTGGTAAGGTTCTGACGACCAGTGCGATATTAAAAGAAATATGGGGTGTCGGCTATGGAAATGACACACAGGCTTTACGTGCATTAATGGCCGGGCTCCGGCGTAAAATTGAGAAGAATCCGGCAAAGCCTCGTTATATCATTACTGAAATTGGGGTTGGCTATCGGCTTGTGGATGAATAAATAATGATTTAATTAAATTGGATATAAGACCGATGTATAAAAAAGGAAACCGTTTTGAAAATTCAAAGCGGTTTCCTTTTTTATACATTTTTATTCTCACAGCATTCTCACAGTCAAAGTGCAAAGCTCACACCGTGGTCACAGACTAAGCGTTAAAATTGTAGATGCAAGGAAATCAGAAGTAATTACAAAGGAGGCTCTGAATTATGAAAAAGATAACAGCCTTTGCAAGCTACAAAATGCATGTAGCTGCAAAAATAGAAAATTATATGAGGCATCATCCTTTTTTGGCCTTTAATTTTATGTTCATAGGAGTTCCTATTTTTATTTTACTGATGGTCCTTGCTGCTGTGTATTTAATTGCATTGCCCTTAGGACTTTTAATGGGTTGGTTTTAAGAAAACGGAAAGGAGACTTTACTTATGAAAATGCAAGATAGGATGGAAAGCAAAAACGAATTGACTGCGCTTTGCAATACAGTACGGACGTTAGTAGGCGAAAGAGCTTATCAAAAATGCGAACCGCTGATTTTTGAAGCAATGAAAAAATATCCGCATGCACCGGAACCGCATAACCTGATTGGACTGCTGCTGGAGATGCAAGGTGATCACTTGACTGCCATGAAGCATTTTCGTGCGGCATGGGCACTTGACCCTACCTATGTTCCCGCGAGTCATAACTTAGACCACTTCGGGACTTTTTTCTCCAGAGGGACTTGGGCTATTGATGAATCTGATTGTCCGCCTGAGACGAAGAAGGATAACTTTAAATTAGTTTATGACAAAAATGGTATTGGCCATGTTGTGAGGAGGGAACAGGAATGAAACTGTTTGGGAGAAAAGAAAAAGCAGATTATATCGTAATCATTGGCTGTGGGCGGCTGGGCGGTAGCCTGGCAAATGCCTTATCTGATGAAGGGCAGGATGTCTTAATTATAGACAATAATAAGGAATCCTTTCGTAAACTGTCGTCGTCCTATGGGGGTCTCACTCTCATAGGAGATGCTTCAGACATCGATGTTTTGCGTGAGGCACAAGTAGAAAAGGCGACCGCCGTGGTTGTTGTAACCAATAATGACAATTCCAATATCATGATTTCTCAGATGGCTAAGGAAATCTTTAAAAAGGAACTTGTAATAGCCCGGCTGTATGACCCTGAGAGGGATTATGTATATCGCGAATTTGGTATTGATACGATATCCCCTGCTATTTTATCGTCAAACGCAATACGTGGGTTGCTGAACAGTCATGAAAAGGAGGCGGCAGTATGAAAAACAAAGCTTTAATTATTGGAGGTTTTCATAAAGCACGTTCCCTTGCTGCTTCACTGATAAAAAAAGATTATCGTGTAACGGTAATTAACAGTGATTATCAAAGCTGTCTCATTTTGGCTGAGACAGAGGCTCTATCAGTGATTCATGGTGACGGAACAAAACCCTTTGTTTTGGAGGATGCAAATGCTCAGGACATGGATATTGCCATTGCACTTACACAAAGGGATGACGATAATCTGGTTATCTGTGAGTTGTGTAAAAAGAAGTATAACATTAAAAAAACGGTTGCGCTTGTTAATGATCCAAAGAAAACAGACTTTTTCTATCAGATGGGCATTGATTCCGTGGTGTGTGCGGTAAATGCTATTACCAATATTATTGAGCAGCAAGCTTTTTTAGATGGAATCGCGTCCCTTATTCCAATTGGTGAAGGGCGCATCAGCATTGCTGAGGTTCCTATTCCCGGAACAGCTCCGGTGGTGGGTAAAAAAATATGGGAGATTGATCTGCCCAAGGAGGTTATTATTGGGTGCATTCTTCGTGGTGAGGGCAGCATGATTCCCCGTGGAGACACTCGAATACTTGCTGGAGATATGCTGGTTCTCATTTCGTCGGACAAGCAGGAATTGACTGCGATTAAAGAGCTGACAGGACGGGGAGGGTTATGAAGGTATATATGTCCAGATGTGGCACCTGCGGAAAGCTTATGCTGCTGATTGGAATTCTAATGGCGGTTCCTCTTGCAGTATTACCCTTTTATCCGCAGGAAAGCAATTATACATTTGCATTTTTAGTTCCATCCATGGTATCCGTTATTCTGGGTTTGTTGAGTGGATTACTGCCTAAAAAAGATAAGGATTGTCAGCAATGGAACCATGCATTACAAAACAGCAGCTTAACCGTGCTATTTGCATGGCTTTATGGATTTGTCACTGGCGCACTGCCATTTGTTTTATCAAAGCAGCTGACCTTTGTTCAGGCACTGTTTGAGGCGGTGAGCGGATGGACCACCACCGGACTTTCTGTAATGGATGTAACAAAGACACCTCAAATCTTTTTGTTTCACCGAGCGTTTATGCAATTTTGCGGTGGGCTGGGTTTTGTTATGGTTATGATCATTTTTATTCGGGAAAAGCAGTCTATGAATCTATTTAGTGCAGAAGGACATCCGGACAAGCTCATGCCGAATCTGACAAAAACAGCACAAACAATCGCAGGGATGTACCTTGCTTTTCTTGGCATAGGAACATTTGCTTATCGCCTTGCTGGAATGAACCTGTTTGACGGAATGGTTCATGCAATGTGCGCATTGTCAACAGGTGGATTCTCAACCAAGCTAAACAGCATAGGAGAATATAACAGCTTTTCTATAGAACTGATTACCATCGTATTAATGCTAATTGGCACTACAAACTTTGCAGTTCTGCAGCTCTTGACAAAAGGAAAACTGCGGCGGGCTTTTCGGGTGAGCGAAGTAAAATTCATGCTTTTATTATTAGCAATCTTTATTCCTGTAACTGCATTTTCCTTATCCCACTCCTTAAACATAAGTATTGGAGAGGGTATTCGCCGTGCCGCCTTTGATGTAACCTCCGCACTTTCCACCACTGGATTCTCTACAATGTCATACACTGTATGGCCGCCTTTTGCCATTGGAATATTAACTTTGCTGATGCTGGTCGGCGGCGGAATCGGATCAACTGCTGGTGGAATCAAGCTCACGCGCGTATACCTGATGATACGTACAACCTATATCAATGTATGTAAAAGATTATTTCCTGCGCGGAAAATAACCGTATCCTATTATAACAAGGCGCAAGGGAAAAGCCTAATAGACAGCACACTGATAGCAGATACGACCGGCTTTATTTCCTGCTATCTAAGCATATTTATTGCTGGGTCGCTGTTGTTAACCTTAACGGCAAACTGTTCTCTTACTGAGGCGATGTTTGAGTTTGCTTCCGCGCTTGGAACAGTGGGCTTGTCAATTGGGATAACGGGTCCATCCACCAACACAGCAACTTTGGTGATTGAAATGCTGGGAATGATTTTTGGAAGATTGGAGATTTTTATCATCTTTATAGGAATATATTCCGGTACAGCAGCAACCCGGAAGTATTTACAGAAAAAGATTTCTGCCATTAACATTCCATGAAAGACCAAATAAAATTATAATGCCAAGGGCAAACCCGGTGAAAACCGGGGGCGCAAAGCTACAGGGTCTAAGGCGTTCTCGAACGTTATGATAGCCTGGCTGCCAAAAACCGCGCAGGGCGTGCCCTCTTCAACAGAGGGCACGCCCTTGCTCTCTTATACGGCTTTTGACGGATCATTTGGATATCGGGATACCGGCTTTCACCTGCCACGGAAGAAAGAGGTATTTCTATGAGTAATAACCGTTACCCTCCCGCATGGAGGTGTAGATAAAGATGGCGCTGTCCGTCTATACCTTTCTCTACATACACAATTTCATAGATACACTCTAAAAAAGTCAGTATTTTGCCAAGGGCAAAGTGCTGACTTTTTCTTTTCGACAAGAAACCGTTCACAACGACAGAGATTTACAGAGTTTTACAATCTGCTTTTATATAAGGAAGCTGTTGTTCCTCGCTGCCGCTCCCCTCCGCTTCTGACATTTTGACTCACCATCAAAATTTCAAAAAACGGAGGACAAGCCATATGGCAGAGAAAAAAGAATACCGAATCAAGGTGCAGGGTCAGCTTGTGCCGGTCAGCGAAGAAGTCTATGTTACCTATCACCGCATGAAGCGCCGTGAAATCTATCTGGAGGAAAGGGATACGGCAAACGGCGTCTTTTATTACAGTGCCATGGATACGGCGGAAACTACAGGCGAGGATGGGATTCCGGACCTTGTCTCTCCCCGTGTGGAGGATGTGGTCATGGACAAGCTCATAACGGAAAAGCTCCACAGGTGCCTCAACCAGCTTACCAGTGCGGAGCAGGAACTCATTTTTACACTGTTTTTTCAGAACAAAAGTGAGCACCAAATGGCAGTAGAAACCGGAATCCCTCGCATGACAATCCATAACAGGAAGAAGCGGATACTGGCCCGTCTGAAAAAACTTATGGAAAATTAAAAATAATTTGGTCCAACCCCCTCACGAAATCGGCTTAGTAGTGAGGGGGTTTTTCTATTCACCCTCACTGCTCTTTGAAAATTTCATATCCGACGACCTGAATACGTTAGCTGACGGACCCCAAAAGGGAAAGCGACCCCGGAGGATGCGCCAAGACCACCTGTAGGCAGGCAGTAAGAAAACGAAAGCACTTATTTTCTGTTCGTTTGTTTCTTTCTGCTCCTATCAAAGACGGCCAAATAAGGTGCAAAGCGGTACCCATTCATCCGAAAAGCAGGCTGTGGCAGCCTGTTTTGCAATGACCCCGTCAGCCTATATTGATACTTCTGTCCAGTCACAGCCCCCACAAGACCTGGGGACCACGCAATGAGGGCAGCCAGCGGAGATCCCGGTGGAGGTGAGATTCCTATGATGCGGTGAAGCCAGCCGCAGTTCAGGCCGTCGCCTTTTGGGCTCTTATAAACCAGAGCTCTGTGTGCTTGGGGAATAGTGTTGAATTAAGCACAGTTATTACAAAAAAAAGACTTAATGTCAGAAGCGATGGGGATCGCCCTGTCTGCGGATGCTCTCACAGCAAAGCAGATCATACAGGGCGGTCCCTATATTTGTGCCATTAAGAATACCGGCATAGGAAAAGAGGTGTGTATTTGAAACAGTTCCAAAAGGTCATTTTACGAGGCGACATCTACTACGCAGATTTAAATCCAACGGTCGGCTCGGAACAAGGCGGTGTGCGGCCTGTGGTCATTCTGCAAAATAACGTCGGAAACCGCTACAGTCCCACCGTGATTGCTGCCGCCATTACAGCGGAGCCAAAAAAGCCGCTCCCCACCCATGCGGCCATCGCCGGAATAAGCGGATTGTACAGAGAGTCCTTTGTGCTTCTGGAGCAGATACGCACCATCGACCGCAGCAGGCTTCGGGAATATGTCGGCAGGCTGGGTACGCAGGAAATGAAAAAAATTGATGAGGCACTGGCAATCAGCATCGGGCTTGCTCCGGTGCCTATTTTATCAGGGAGGGAAACACCATGACAAACGCACAGGTATCCGATAATCTAATGTACGCTGCCGCCTTGCAGCAGCTCACATGGCTTGCGGCCGCCAAGAGCATGACGGATCAGGAAATTGAAAGGATTAAAAAAGACTTGGAACGCAGGCTGCGACCCACCATCATCGCACTATGCTGAGTCGCGGAATTGTTTTCTGAATATTATCAACTATTCAGTAGCTATATGCCGGGAGGTGTGGTAGTGTATGTCGTTGAAAGGAGGGAAAAAAGATGTATCAATCCAATTCAACATCGGCGGAAGCGCCTAAAATCACATTGATACAGGCGAGAAAGCCGGAAATTGCAAAGCTCCGTGTGGCGGCATATGCCCGTGTGAGCAGCGACTCGGAGGATCAACAGAACTCTTACATCGCACAGGTGGATTATTACACCCGGCATATCGCCGCACAGGAGAGCTGGGAGCTGGCGGACATTTATGCCGACGAGGGCATCTCCGGCCTTGTAGCAAGCAAGCGGGATGAATTCAACCGCATGATACAGGACTGCAGGGATGGAAAGATCGACCGCGTCCTCGTCAAATCCATATCCCGTTTCGCAAGAAATACCAAGGAATACATCCAGTATGTGCGGGAGCTTTTACGGCTGGGCATCTCCATTCACTTTGAAAAGGAGAACATCGACACCGGCAAAATGACGTCGGAGCAGATTGCCACCATCTACGGCGCTTTTTCACAGATGGAGTCACAGAACCACTCAAACAATATGCAGATCAGCGTCCGCATCCGTATGGAAAAGGGCGATTACCTCTCGCCGTCCGAGCCTTACGGCTACAGGTTGGAGGGGCGCACCCTAATGATTATTCCTGAACAAGCCGAGGTGGTGCGCCGCATTTATGCCGCTTATCTCAGCGGTCAGGGAAAGGATGACATCGCAGACGAGCTGAACAAAGCAGGCATCCCCCGCACCAAGGGGCGAACCGTCTGGCACCCAAGTACAGTGGCATACATTCTCACCAACATCGCTTACACCGGAGATATGATCTGGCAAAAGAGCTTTGCCACCAACGAAATCCCGTTCCGGCAGGTGCGCAACAAGGGCGAGAAGCCAAAATACTTTGTAGAGAACTGCCATGAGGCGATTATTTCCAAGGAGGACTTTCAACGGGTGCAGGCACTGATGGAAAGCCGACGGAATCAGGGCAACAGACCGGCTTCCTTCGCACTGCTGGCAAGAAAAATCCGCTGTGAAGGTTGCGGAACCCTGTTCCGCAGAAAAATCGTCAACGAAAAGGTCTACTGGACTTGCCGGAGGCATGACCGTGATAAAAACCTTTGTCCCACCTCACAGATACCGGAGGAACAGATTGTCACGGCAATCCTCCATATGTACCACAAGCTGAAACGGCATCGTACACAAATCCTGTCCCCGGTCTTAACCCAGCTGACCGAGCTTCGGGAAAAGGAGCTTCGCTCCAACCGCAGAATCAATGATATTGACAAAGAAATCGCCCAGCTCACCGAGCAGAATCTCGTTCTTGTTCGACTCAAGTCGAAGGGATACGTAGATTCTGCTCTTTATTTATCCCAAACCGGCGAAATTGACTTCAAACTTCGGGAGCTGCGCCGTCAACGCCGCCGCATCATGGAGGCCAACGGCGAGGACAGTCAGATCAAAGCGACCGAAGCCATGCTGGATTATCTGGAGGACAGCCCCGACTATCTGGAAGAACTCACGGAGGAAGTATTTGAGATGCTGGTGGAGAACATCACCATCGCCTCGGAAACAGCGATGAGCATCAGCCTCCACAACGGTCTGATGCTGAAAGAAACCATGGAAAGGTCGGTGCGGTAATATGGCATGGCAGAGAAAAATCCCCTTCGGGTACACCATGAAAAAGGGAAAGATACAATGCAGCCCCACAGAATCGGCGGCGGTCAAAGAGATTTTCAGGCTTTATGCGGACGGCATGGCCTACAGCAAAATTGCCGCTGAAATGATGCGCCGGGGGCTTCGTTACCACAGCCACACGACTGAATGGAACAAGCACATGGTTAAGCGCATCCTTGAAAACGAACGCTATCTTGGGGAAAAGGAATATCCCCCCATCCTTGAGCTGGAAGCCTTTCTGCGTGCCCAGCTTGTCAGGGGAGAAAAGAATACCTTTACCCCCTGCCTGGACTACATCGGACCCATCCGTGAAAAAGCGGTCTGCGGCGTGTGCGGCGGCAGGATGCTCCGCGATACCAGAGCTGGGGGAAAGCCCCGCTGGTACTGCGAAAAGGATGACTGTACCAACCGCCGTTACATAGAGGACGAGGACATCCGCACAGCCCTATCCGAAAGGCTGGATGTGCTGACGCAGACCCCCAATCTCTTAGAGTGGTTTCTGCCGCAGAATACAGAGGAGCCGACGCTGGAGGCAGTACGCATCCAGAACGAGGTCATCCGGGAGCTGAACAAAGCGGAGCCGGAACCGGAGTACACCAAAATGCTGATACTGGCCTGTGCCGCCGAGCAATACAGCGGACTGCCTGATTCTATGCCTTATTATCAGATGCAGAGACTGAAGGAGAAAATCCTCACACAATCTATCAATGCGGAACTTCTCAAAGAGCTTTTTACAACCGCAGTGCAGGAAATCCAATTTACCGCCCACGGCGGTCTCCGCTTGCGGCTCATCAACGGAAAAACCCTTGAAGCAGATGGAAAGGAGGAAGCAAAGTGCCCGAAAGCGCAGTGAGAAAAGTCACGGTGATTCCCGCCGATCCCAAACACAACCAAAAGGATATCCGCAAACAGCGCCTGCGGGTAGCGCCCTACTGCCGCGTTTCCACCAGCTCCGAGGAACAGCTCGACAGCTATCAGGCGCAGATTGAATATTACACCGAAAAAATCACCGCCCAGCAGGAGTGGACCATGGTGGATATGTTCGCGGACGAGGGCAAAACCGCAACCTCCACGAAAAAACGCAAGGATTTCCTGCGGATGATTAAAGCCTGCGAAAAGGGCAAGGTGGATCTGATTATCACTAAATCGGTGTCCCGGTTTTGCCGGAATACACTGGACGGCTTGGATTATGTCCGCAGGCTCAAGCGAATGGGCGTGGGTGTTTTCTTCGAGAAAGAAAATGTCAACACCCTCTATATGGACAACGAGATGATCCTCACCTTTATGATGAGCCAGGCACAGGCCGAGAGCGAGTCCATGAGCGGCAACATCCGCTGGGGACACCGCAAAAATTTCAAGGACGGCAAGGTTTACTTTCACTATGCCGGATTTTTAGGCTATCGCAGGGGCGAGAACGATCTGCCTGAAATCGACCCGGAGGAAGCGGAAATCGTCCGCAGGATTTATTCACGGTATCTGATTGGGCACAGCGTAGCCAAAATCATCGCAGACCTTGAGGCGGACGGCATCAAAACGGCGCGGGGGCATAAAAAGTGGAATGACGGTGTGATACGGGGGATGCTTCGAAACGAAAAATATATGGGGGACGCGCTGCTCCAGAAAACCTACATCGCAGACCTTTTTACCCGCCAGACTAAGAAGAACACCGGTGAGCTTCCCCAATATTACGTGGAGAACAGCCATCCCGCCATCATCGACCGGCTGACCTTTCAGCGGGTGCAGGAGGAAATGGCACGGCGCTCCAGCCTGAAAAAAGTCAGTACAGCCGCCAAGACCGAGCTTGCCAAATACAGCGGCAAATATGTGCTGACCGAGCTGTTATCCTGCGGGAACTGCGGCAGCCCTTACCGCAGGGTGACATGGACCAGACCGGAGGGTAAAAAAATTGTCTGGCGGTGCATCAGCCGTCTGGAGAATGGTAAGAAGTTCTGCAAGGATGCCCCCACGCTGGAGGAAAGCCGGATTCACACTGCGGTGGTCAGTGCCATGAACGAAATGTTTAGCCAAAAGAGCTTGAAAGCGATTCTACAGGACAGCATCCGAACTGCCCTTTTGCCGGAAAACGGCGAAACCAGCCTCGCAACCATCGACAGCAGGCTGTCCCAACTGCGGGAACAGCAGTACAGGCTTCTCCAGCTTGCTGCCGCCGTGGGAGCGGATTCCACCCAATACGACGAGGAACTAAAAAAGGTCAGCATGGAATTCTCCGCACTGGTGGCCAAACGGAGTGAGCTGGAGAAAAACCGGCAGGATACCGAACAGGCGGATGAACGGGCGGAGCAGCTGGCCGCCCAGCTGGAAGCGGTGGACACCGGCATCACCACATTCGATGAGGTCACGGTGCGGCAGCTGATCAGTGCCATCACGGTACTCAGCGAAGAAAAACTGCTCATCCGTTTCAAGGACGGAACGGAGATTGAGCAGATCATATAAGGACAACGGCAATCAGGTGCGGGAAAATATCCTGCACCTGATTTTCTATATCCCATAAGTAGCTGAACACAAATTCAAAGCATATCAGGAGGAATGAAAATGTTTTTCGATTACCAAAAAGCACAGCGGATGAAGGAGCGGTATCCCAGCGGAACCCGTATCCGCCTCGACAGTATGGACGATCCCTACGCCCCCATTGCGCCGGGTACGGAAGGGACGGTAAATTTCGTGGATGACATCGGCACGCTTCACTGCACCTTTGACAATGGGCGCACCCTCGGTGTCGTTCCCGGCGAGGACGGCTTCTCGGTGCTTTCACGTCCGGCACCGTCTGAGCCGGAGGAAAGTCCTACTCAGCAGTTCGGCATGAAAATGGAATGAAGGGAGGCCATACCGTGAAACGGATTACGACAGATGAGCTTCGCGCCATGACAGACCGTGAGGGATTGATTCTTCAAGGCTGCGGCGGGGAGCTATCAGAATGGGTAAACGGCATCAACGAGCTGCTGACACAGGAAGGTATCCTGCAAAACGGCGATACCTTCAAGGAGGTTTTCGCTTTTGAGCATGACGGCTGCACCAATCTGCTGTTTTTCATGGAAAATGTGGATTTGCATATGGGAAAGCTCGCCATATGGCGTTTGCAGTCACACAGTGCCTTCGGCGGCACTTGGCTGAGTGATTATCTTCCCAACCGGCTGGGCGTTCATATGGATGAAGCAACTGCACAACAGGACGGCGGCCTTGAAATGAAACAAAGCTACTAACAATTCCAAGCATTTCACCGGTGGAGCTTGCTCTGCCGGGTACATAAAAAAACAGGCTCCCACGGAGCCGGAAAGGAGAAGTCTATGAAAGCATTGAAAAAGAACAGTGCCCTGTATCTGGAACAGATTGCCTCTGCGGTAGCTGAATGCTATGAAAAAGACGAGAAGCCCTGCAATCGGGCACTGCTGGAGCTTTATACACGGATCGGTCAATGTATCTGCCGTCAGGGAGAAAAAGCATTTATCCCACATTTGGCTGAAATGCTCGCTGACCGATTTCCATCGCTGAAAGGCTTCTCTCTTCGCAATCTCCGCAGGATGCGTGATTTTTACCGCACTTATGAAAACAACCTGGTTCTTATGGAAAGGGCACAGTCCCTTGGCTGGACACAGAACGCCGTGATACTGGAATGCTGTGAAACCGATGAGCAGCGTTCGTTTTATATTGGCCTTGCCGTGGAACGGAACCCTTCCAAGCTGGCGCTCATGAAAGCCATTCAGGAGGATGCCCTTGCTGAAGCTATGCATACAGAAAATTGCGCCACGAATATGGAACCCAGCTTTGCCCCTGTAAGCGATAGCTGTCCCGATGAAGCAGTAGACACCACTGCAATCGCTGAAACGGCGTGTGGGGCGTTTGTGACAGCGTGTGAGCCTCCCCGCCAAGGGGATGCTCTGCACCGAAACAATGATAGCGGCTATAGCAAAATCCTCGCAATGATTCCGAACGGCAGAAGAATAAAAAATATGCGAAAACATTCTTTTTTATGCTGGCAGGATTATCCGTTTCCGAAACGTCCTGTTTCATCAAAAACATTGGCGCAGAAACAAATCATCTATTTAAAGCCACCGCCCGGCACAGTTCAGCAGAACAAGTTCCCGCCGTCTTTCAGCAGAAAGCAGAGCAGGAATTATCAATGGCAAGTACACCGACCGAAAACAGTCGCATGAATGTCTGAACACAACAGTGAAAAGCCTGAGGGCTTATGGTATCATAAAATTGATCATTGCCTGCGGAGAATCCGATTTATTTTGAGGATTTGGCGCTCTCTTTGGAGAAAGATAAGAAATCTTTTTTCCATGGTGTCCACAAAAACAAACAGGGCAGAGTAAATCTGGTGGTGTTTCCCGGCCCAGAGGGTGAGAACCCCTCGGCGCAGGCAGGGAGCAGCACCGGAAATCTTTATCCCGAAGGAAAACGAAGGGACTCGCGGAACGCGGGCTGAATAGGCACTACCTTCGAATCCCTCCGGGCGGGCCAAAAACAAACAGGGCAGAGTGAATCTGATGGTGTTTCCCGGCCCGGAGGGTGAGAACCCCCCGGCGCAGGCAAGGGAGCAGTACCGGAAATCTTTATCCCGGAGGAAACGAAGGGACTCGCGGAACGCGGGCTGAATAGGCACTACCTTCGAATCCCTCCGGGCGGGCCAAAAACAAGGACAGGGCAAAAGCCCTATCCTTGTTTTTCGTCTGTCACGAGGCGAAAACCCCGGTGTAGAGGTAAAATTCTAAGCAGCAATCATTTTATGCAGGAGTCTCTGTATGAAAGTTTTTTAATGGCGCTTTCGAAGAGCACCGCCGTAGGCGCGAAAGACGCGCTGCGTCCGGAACGCGGGTAAAGCGTGCCAACACCCGAATCCCTCCGGGCGGGCCAAGGTTATCAGGCTAAAACGATGCTGAATTGTGTCCGTTTTAGCCTGAGTTTTTTATGCTACACTTGCAAGTTTTATTTGACCTTCAGATTGATATTCGCTCCATATAAAAATGTTAAGAAAAAGTGCAAAATTTCCAGGTTAAAGTGGTAGATAAAGCACCTTTTTAAGAATTATAATATTAACAAATAAACGGAGGTGCATTTTATGAATTTAGGAGAGAATTTATTTAAAGCAAGAAAACAGAGCGGCTTATCACAAGAAGAAGTTGCGGAAAAATTGGGCGTAAGAAGACAAACCATTTCCAAATGGGAACTGGATGAAACACTTCCAGATATTCGTCAATCGAAAGAGTTAGCTTCATTATATCATTTGTCTCTAGATGAGTTGATTGAGTTTGATGTTGATTTGAAAGAAATCGAGCGTGTTATTGAAAATACTACTCAAGAAAAACAAGATAAAATAAACTGGACAAATGTGTGGGGTGAAAAATATCCCATCCTTACAATTTATCAAAATGAAGTTGATACCACTGAATATGCAGAAACAATAACGAAACTTTTAAAGCGACTAAGCAATGATTATGGGTATAATGACGTAGACTCATTATTAGTATTAAAGGATATTTTAGCGCAAGTGTGGAAGCAGAAAAAGTAATGTGATTGAACAAAATGAGCATTATGAGAACGAAATGTCTGCATCTATTTTGACCTAATGACACAAAATTAGACTGCCGGAGTAAATCTGGAGGGCCAAGGGTATCAGTCTAAAATGAATGCAAAAGTGTATTGCTTTAGCCCGATTATTTATTTTATAATAATATCAGGCCAAATATCTATTTCAATTTCAGATGATTTATTATGCCTATTGACATTGAGAGGAGTTTACGATGAAAACGAAAGACCAAATTCTTGAGTTTATTGGAAAACAAAAAGTTGCGTTTATTGCGTCTGTTGATGAAGATGGCTTTCCCAATATCAAAGCCATGCTTATGCCGCGCAAAATAGAAGAAAATTTATTTTATTTCACCACGAACACATCTTCCCTGCGTGTGAGCCAATATCAGCAAAACAAAAAAGCCAGTATTTATTTTTTCAATAAAGGCCGCTTTCGCTATGAAGGCGTCATGTTAATTGGAACAATGGAAGTGTTGGAAGACTCTCAAACAAAACAGGATATTTGGCGGACCGGAGATACGATGTTTTACAAAAAGGGTGTAACAGATCCAGACTACTGTGTGCTGAGATTTACAGCGATTAAAGGGCGATATTATTGCGATTTAAAAACAGAAAGTTTTCAATTATAGTTTCATTATGAACATAACGCAAGCCTATAAAACATCGACTTGCCTCTGTCTTGCTCGGCGGATTTTGCATAGAAAACTTTGCAAAAAGATTGACAAGAAAACTTGTTAGAGGTATACTGTGTCATAGACAATAAAACTTGTCATAATAACAATATTACTGGGAGGGCTTATCGTGAATAAAGAGGAAATTTTGAAAAAAAGCCGCGAGCAGCAAGAAGATGAAGGAACCGTTTATGCGGACAACAAGGGACGCCGTTACGGTTACATTGCCTTCGGTTTTCTTTATGTCATCATCAAGCTTTTCGGACTCTTTACAAAGCAAAACAATTATGCGGCAGACAGTATGTTCTTCGCTTATATAGCAGCTGAAGCATATGGGGAATATAGGATTACGAAAGCAAAGTCAATGGTGGTACTTACCGTGTTGGGGGCAATTGCGTCTATTCTTACTCTTGACCGTTATGTTACAAACATTCTGTGCATTGGAGCATGAAAAACGAATTGATTCTAAAAAACCGGCTGAAAGTCGCCCGTGCGGAAAAGAACCTGTCACAAGCGGATTTGGCTGAATTGGTCGGCGTTTCCAGAAACACAATCAGTTCTATTGAAACAGGCCAATTCAATCCAACGGCAAGACTTGCGCTGATTCTCTGTATTGCATTGGATAAAAAGTTTGAAGATCTGTTCTACTTCGAGTAATAGCAAGGGAGTAAGATGAAGTTTACGGAGCATACCCTGTTGACAAAATTCAGGCAACTATGTATGATAGATATTCGATGGAGATAGATGATGACTGAACAACAGATGTGGAATCAGTACACGAAAGTGAATCCGAATGCCGAATCCTATGATGCCTGGTCATTCGGAGGGAATACGCCCGAAATGTCGGATGTACTGGCTGATCTTGTATTAAAAGGCACAAAAACCGCGACGGCCGGCGCATATCCCGCTTACATAAAAGAAGAGTCCCCATTGCCGCCCGTTGGGGGATACAATTTAATTTTAAACACCGGAGACGAGGCGGTTTGTGTAACCAGAACAACGAGGGTCTGCATAACGCCGTTTAATCAGGTGACAGCCGAACACGCGTATAAAGAGGGGGAATGTGACCGTACTCTTTCTTCTTGGAAAAAATGTCATTCCGAGTTTTTTACATTGGAACTGAAAAAAATCGGTCAGGAATTTACGGAAGAAATGCTCGTGGTTTGCGAAGAGTTTGAAGTCGTTTATCCGACTAAATAAACGTGTTGTGAGGCACACAATTCCCTGTGATCGATCCCGGTTAGGCGGGGAGCGGAACCGGTTTCTTTAATCAGTTAAATTTTATAATTTTGTATATGGTGTTATGCAGAGGAGAGGTTATTGTGAACGTTCTTGTAGTGGGCTGCGGCAGGCTGGGAACCCGTCTGGCGGGACTGCTCGATGAGCACGGCCATGACGTCGCCGTGATTGATTCTAATCCGGATACGTTCCGGAATTTGAGCGAGGACTTCAGCGGGATCACGGTTACCGGCATGCCGATGGATATGACGGTGCTGCAAAACGCCGGAGTGGAAAGCTGTGACGCAGTTGCCGTGGTCACTCCCGACGATAATCTGAACATTACGGTGTCACAGATTGTGCGTGAGTTTTTCGGCGTACAGAACGTGGTTGCGCGTATTTCCGACCCGGCCCGTGAAAATGTATTTGAGCGGTTCGGTCTGAAAACCGTCTGCCCGACCAATCTGGCGGGCGATTCTATTTTCACCGCGCTGACGCAGCCGCTCGCTTCCAAAAACGTGTCTTTTGAGAGTGCGACGGCGACTTTTCACTGCCGCGCCGTGGATAAGGCGCATGAAGGCATTTCCGCTACCGCGGCGCCAAAGGATATTGGAGAGACCGTTTTTGGGGTCCTTCATCGTAACGGTACGCTGGAGCTGTATTCTTCTGATCGCAGAATTATTCTTACCGAAGGGGACAAGGTCATTTTTGCAAAGGTGATTGACTGATTGATTTCGGTCATGCCGAATTTGGAGGATATTGGGAAGATATGAGAATTGTAATTGTGGGCGGAGGCAAGCTGGGACATCAGATTGCAAGAAATATGCTGGAAAGAAAATACAGCGTGAAGCTGATTGAAAAAGATAAGCTCAAATGTATGCGACTCGCCAATGAGCTGGATGTGGAAGTGATTTGCGGCGACGGAACAGAAATTGAGGTGCTGGACGAAGCCGGCACAAAAAACGCCGACTGCGTGATTGCGGTTACGGGCAGCGATCAGGACAATCTCGTTGCCTCGCAGCTGGCCAGAAAAGAGTTTAAGGCGGCAAAAGTCATTGCACGGGCGAACGACCCCCGTAATCTGGCGGCCTTGCGCAAACTGGGCGCGGATATTGCCGTCAGCAGTACGGAGATTATCACCAACCTGATTGAACAGGAAGTGGACGTCTCAAAGATGCATCTGCTTGCAACGCTGAATAAGGGAAAGGCCGGGATCTGCGCTATTACCCTTCCGCGCAACACCGCGCTGGACGGCGTGCAGTTGAAGGATATCACTCTTCCGCAGGGCTCGCTGATTATCTCTGTGGTACGCGGTGACTCCATGATGATTCCAAATGGGTTTACGGTCATCCGTGCCAACGACGAGATCGTCGCCGTCTGTGAAAATAAAAGCCAGAAGAAACTGATGGAAATTCTGGGCGCCCAAGAGGAATAAATACTAAAAATCCCACCGCGAGAAACGCGGTGGGATTTTATCATTCTCGGCCTCCGGCTCTGCCGGGGGCCGCTATCGTTGGAGTATCAGCCCACAATGATTTTCCCTTCCGGCAAAATCGTACCTGCACAGCGATGCCCTTTGTGAAGCGTCAGCGCAAGCCCAAGGGAAACCGGGCCGACACGGCCGATAAACATCGTTAAAGTAACGGTAAGCTTGGAAATCCAGCTTAAAGTCGATGTGACGCCTGCGGTTAAACCCACCGTACCAAAACCCGAGGTTGCCTCAAATAAGGCATCGATACCGGTAACGTCCGGGTCGGCGGTCAGAATGATACCAGCTGTGGTTATTACAACAGTAGCCGCGACGGAAAGAATCGACAGCGCGCGATAAACCGTGGACTGGTCTATCCGGCGTTTGAAAAGGGTGGTTTCTTCATTTCCGCGCATGACGCTGACGACCGTAGCCAGCAGTACGATAAAGGTGGTTGTTTTAATACCGCCGCCGGTACCTGCCGGCGAAGCACCGATGAACATTAAAACAACCGTGATGATTTTTGTGAAATCGTGTTCCTTTGCAATGTCCACCGTACAGAAACCCGCGGTGCGCGCGCTGATGGACTGAAAGAGGGAAGCGTTGAGCTTTGTTCCGAAATCCATGCCTGCGAGCGTGTTGTCGTATTCGCAGGCCAGAAAAAGCACGGTACCGGACACAATCAGAATCGTCGTCATGATCAGCACCAGAGCGGAATGGAAATGAAGATGGGTCGGTTTTTTCTTATGAATCCGCGGGAGAAGTTTTGCATTATAGATATCGCTGATCACCACAAAGCCCAGCCCGCCGATCACGATCAGCCCGCCGACCGTCAGGCTGACCAGAGGATCCCCGACATAGGGAATCAGGTTGCCGTCCTTCATCAAAAAGCCCAGAATATCGAATCCGGCGTTGCAGTAGGCGGAAATCGCCGTAAACGCTGCAATCCAGATTCCTTTTGCCCCGAACTGGGGAACGAAACGGAACGTCAGCAGCACCGCTCCGGTCATCTCGCAGAAAAATGTAAAGAAAAGAATGATCCTGATCAGATGCTTTATGTTAATCGTGTCGCCGCTTGTGTTTTCTGTCGCCAGCTGCAGGTCCCGCAGCCCGATTTTTCGGCGGACCAGTATGGAAAAGCCGGTGGTGAAGGTGATAACGCCCAGCCCGCCGACCTGAATCAGTAGAAGGATGATGATCTGGCCAAGCAGATTCCAGTGTGTCCATGTGTCAAATACAACCAGACCGGTGACACAGGTCGCCGAGGTCGCGGTAAACAGCGAATCGATAAATCCGGTCGGCAGCCCGCTGCGCGAAGCGATCGGCAGCGTAAGCAGAACTGCTCCTATCAGAATGACAACCGCAAAGCTCACCACAATCAGCCTGACCGGCGGCATGCCTCTCAGCCGCTTTTTCGCACAGAACTGTTCTTCCCCCATTACAAATTACACCCCAAAATCAGAATATTTTTCTTTTTTTCCCTACCTTCTGCAAAGCTGCAGCCAAGGGAAGTCCCAGACCGTAGCAGATCACCAGCTCTCCGGCCCCTACCGAAAGGGCGGCGGCCCAGAACCCGGCCCACGAGAAGCCTTCCGTGGACAAAATGGCGATCTCAAGCCCGATAATCACCGCGTTGAACAAAACCGGCGGAAGCGGGGCCAGAACTGGAATGTTTTTGAACCGGATGTTTCTGACCATCCTGGTGCAGACCGCCGCCAAAAGGGTCGCCAAAGTGCCAAACACCATATCCGCCGCGCCGTAGCCGCTCCAGATATTGGCAAGCAGGCAACCGACCGCAAGCCCCGGAACAGCCGCCGGAGTAAAGGCCGGCAGGATGGTGAGCGCTTCCGAAAAGCGGAACTGCACCGGGCCGTAGGCTAAGTTCGCCAGGGCCGCAAGAAGGGTCAAAACCATGTAAATGGCGCCGATCATGGCGCCCTGCGCAAGATACTGCGCACGCTGAGACTGATTTTTCATTTTTAGATTCCTCCGTAGTTTTATTTAAGGTCAGGATTTTGCGACTGACCATACCGGACAGGCTGTGTCCGATAACTACAATACCATACTACAAAATTGCGACAAAAGCAACTCGTTTCCGCAAATATCAGGCATCACGGCACAAGAAAAGAGAGCCTGTGCCGAAGCAGCAGACTCTCTGTTTTTTCTGTTATTCGTCTTTCGCCGGACTGTCGCCGTCGTCCGGTTCCGGCAGCACCTCGATCAGGATTTTTGAAATGCGGCGGTCCTCGACCTCCTGAACGGTCAGCGTCAGGTTTTGGACCTGTACGACGGGGTGTTCACCCGGTTTTGGAATCCTTCCCAGCATCTCCACCACCAGGCCGGCAATGGTGTCGTAGTCCCCCTCGGGAAGATCAATCCCCACCAGATCGGAAATTTCATCGATGTCGGTCCCACCGTCCACAGTAAACTTGTGATCGTCCACCCTATGTATTTCCTCTTCCTCGTGGTCGTATTCGTCCTGAATGTCGCCGACAATGGATTCCAAAAGGTCCTCCATGGTAATAATACCCTCTGTCCCGCCGTATTCGTCGACAATAATTGCGATCTGGGTCCTGCGCTCAACCATCTCTGTAAACAGCTGGCTGCAGCGCTTGCTCTCCGGCACGAAGTACGCGGGGCGCATCAGATCGGTAATCTTGATATTCTCATCCATTTCACTGCCGACATACTGGAGCAGGTCCTTGACATAGATCACGCCGAGCACATTGTCCAGATCCTCGTGGTAAACGGGGATGCGGGAGTGTCCGTCCGAAATGGAGAGGTTTACGACGTCCTGTATGGAGGCGGTGTCCTCCACGGCGTCCACCTCCGTACGGTGGGTCATGATCTCGCTCGCGGTGATGTCGCTGAAATCGAAAATATTGGAAATCATATCCTTGGCGGTTTCGCCGATGACGCCCTTCTCCTCGCCCGCGTCGACCATCATCAGGATTTCCTCCTCCGTGACGGTTTCCTCCGAGGCGTTGGGATCAAAGCCCAGCATCTTCAGAACGACGTTGGTGGAAAAGGAAAGGAAGGAAATAAACGGCCGGAAAGCGGTGGAAGTGCCGTTCAGAATGCCGATGAATTTGAAGGACAGCTCTTCCGCGCGCTGCATGGCGATCTTTTTCGGGACCAGCTCGCCCAGCACGAGCGAGAAATAGGACAGCAGCACGGTAATCAATACCGTGGATACGCCGTAGACGACGCCGGTGGGCACGGGCAGAAAAGCAAGCTGTTTCGCAAGCTTGCCGGCAAAGCTTTGGGAAGCCGAAGCAGAGGTCAGAAATCCGCTCAGTGTCACGCCGACCTGGATGGTCGCGAGAAAACGGCTGGAATTCTCCGTCAGCTTCAGTACCTTGGCGGCTTTTTTATTGCCGTCCTCCGCCATTTTTTTCAGCTTGTTGTCGTTGAGGGTAATCACTGCGATTTCACTCGCGGCAAAGAAAGCGTTTACCAAAATCAGGGCAAACAGCAGCAGAATGGATAAAAATTCATTTGGCTCCTGTTCAGCGGCGGCGGGCAGCGCGCTCAGTAAATGAAAAAATGAGCCGTCAGGTTCGGGTGACATGAATTGTTTTTCCCCTTTCGGAAATAAAATATAATAATATTATTGTATATTATTATTCATACTAATGTCAAACAGTTTATGGAGTATCTGCGCATTTGTGCGCACGAGCAAAGCAAAGAGGCAGAGGTGTGGCCGGGCAAAGCCGCTTCACAGGGTGGAATCGCCGCCAAAATGAACGAATTCAGGATAAATTTTTTCAAATTTTATTGGGAATGTAAATTCTATGGTCAATTCTGCAAAATTTCTTTACATATCTTATAAAAGATGATAAAATTTAGACAAGGTGCAGTATGTTGGCGCCTATAGCAAATAGATTATCCTTAAAAGGAGGAAAATAATTATAATGGATTCAAGAAAGATGAAAACTATGGATGGCAATAACGCTGCCGCACATGTGTCTTATGCGTTTACAGATGTTGCTGCTATCTACCCCATCACCCCGTCGTCCGTTATGGCAGATGAAACGGACAAATATGCCGCGGCCGGCAGAAAAAATCTTTTCGGCAGGGAAGTCAGGGTTACCGAGATGCAGTCCGAAGCGGGCGCCGCAGGCGCAGTGCACGGTTCGCTGGCAGCAGGCGCGCTGACCACTACTTACACTGCTTCTCAGGGACTTCTCCTGATGATCCCGAACATGTACAAGATGGCCGGCGAATTCCTTCCGAGCGTCATCCACTGTTCGGCACGTTCCCTGTCGACCCACGCACTTTGCATTTTTGGCGATCATTCCGACATTTATGCATGCCGTCAGACCGGTTACGCAATGCTCTGCTCCAACAGCCCGCAAGAGGTTATGGATCTGGGCGCAGTCGCCCATCTTTCCGCCATTAAGGGCCGCGTACCGTTCCTGCACTTCTTCGACGGTTTCCGTACTTCCCATGAAGTACAGAAAATCCACATGTGGGATTACGCCGATCTGAGCGAGATGCTCGACTGGGACTCTGTGGAGTCCTTCCGCCGCAACGCAATGAATCCGGAGCATCCGGTCACGCGCGGCACGGCTCAGAACGACGACTTCTTCTTCCAGGCAAGTGAAGCCGGCAACAAATTCTATGATGATCTTCCGGATGTTGTTGTCGACTATATGAATAAAGTCAACGCGAAAATCGGCACCGATTATAAGCCGTTCAACTACTACGGCGCGCCGGATGCCGAAAGGGTCATCATTGCAATGGGTTCCGTCTGCGAAGCGGCGGAGGAAGTTGTGGATTACCTGAACGCAGCCGGCGACAAGGTCGGTCTGGTCAAGGTCAGACTGTACAGACCGTTCGTTGCGAAATATATGCTCGACGTCCTGCCGAAGACAGTCAGGAAGATTTCCGTGCTCGACAGAACAAGAGAGCCGGGCTCCATCGGCGAGCCGCTGTTCCTGGATGTTCTCGCCGCAGTCAACGGCACGGAATTCGGTTCTGTTCCGATTTACACCGGCCGCTACGGCCTCGGCTCCAAGGACACCACCCCGGGCCAGATCGTCGCCGTATACCGCAACATGGAAACCGACACCCCGAAGAAGCGTTTCACCATCGGCATCATCGATGATGTTACCCATCTTTCCCTCGACATTAAGGAAAATCCGGACACGACCCCGAAGGGCACGCATTCCTGCAAATTCTGGGGCCTTGGCGCGGACGGCACCGTCGGCGCAAACAAGAACTCCATTAAGATTATCGGTGACCACACCGACATGTACGCTCAGGGCTATTTCGCCTACGACTCCAAAAAGTCCGGCGGCCTGACCGTTTCCCATCTGCGTTTCGGCAGCAAGCCGATCAAGTCCACCTACTATATCAGCCAGGCCGACTTCGTCGCCTGCCATAAGCCCTCCTATGTCGACGAGTACGACATGGTACAGGACCTGAAGCCGGGCGGAAGCTTCCTTCTGAACTGCCAGTGGGATCTGGAAGAGCTCGACAAGAGACTGCCGGGCAAAATGAAGAAATTCATTGCCGACAACAACATCAACTTCTACACCATCGACGGTATCAAGCTCGGTAAAGAGATCGGCCTCGGCGGCCGCATCAATACCATTCTCCAGTCCGCATTCTTCAAGATTGCGAACATCATTCCTTCCGAACAGGCGATCCAGTATATGAAGGACGCCGCCCTGCATTCCTACGCGAAGAAGGGCCAGAAGATTGTCGATATGAACTATGCCGCTATTGAGCGCGGCGCGACCGATTTCGTCAAGGTTGAAGTTCCGGCATCCTGGAAGAACAGCACGGACGACACCCAGGCGCATGTCTTTACGGACGGCAGACCGGAAACGCTGGATTACGTCAACAACGTCATGGTTCCCGCAAACAAATATAAGGGCAATCAGCTTCCCGTATCCGCCTTTGTCAAGATGGCCGACGGCACCGTGCCGGCCGGCTCCGCCGCTTACGAGAAGCGCGGCATCGCCATTGATATTCCCGAGTGGCATCCGGAAAACTGTATCCAGTGTACCTTCTGCTCCTATGTCTGCCCGCACGGCGTTATCCGCCCGGTCGCTATGACTGCGGAAGAAGCCGCAGCGGCGCCTGCAAGCCAGAAGACCAAGGATATGACCGGTATGCCCGGCATGAAATACGCGATCACTATTTCCTCCTATGACTGCACCGGCTGCGGTTCCTGCGCATCCGTCTGCCCGGGCATGAAGGGTGAAAAGGCACTGGTCATGAAGCCGATGGAAACACAGCTTGAAAGCCAGAAGGGCTTTGATTACGGCCTTACTCTTGACGAGAAGCCGGAAGTCATCGAGAAGTTTAAGCCTACCTCCATCAAGGGCAGCCAGTTCAAGCAGCCTCTGCTTGAGTTCTCCGGTGCGTGCGCGGGCTGCGGTGAAACACCGTATGCAAAGCTCGTCACACAGCTCTTCGGCGACAGAATGTATATTGCCAACGCGACAGGCTGCTCCTCCATCTGGGGCGGTTCCGCACCGGCCACACCGTATACCGTCAACAAGAAGGGATACGGCCCCGCGTGGAACAACTCCCTGTTCGAGGACAACGCGGAGTTCGGGTTCGGCATGACTCTTGCCCAGAACGCGATCCGCGGCAGACTCGCCGAGTATGTTGAAAATATTAAAGCTTCCGAGGTGGCCTCCGCTTCCCTGAAGGAAGCCTGCAAGAACTACCTTGCAACCAAGGAAGACAGCAACCTGAACCGCGCCGCGGCAGACGCTCTGATTGCGGAGCTCGAAAAAGCTGCAAACGGCAGCGACGATGTTGCAAAGCTTGCGAAGAAAACGCTTGTTGACAAAGATTACCTCGCCAAGAAATCCATGTGGATCTTCGGCGGCGACGGCTGGGCTTATGATATCGGCTTCGGCGGTGTTGACCATGTTCTCGCTTCCGGTGAGAATGTCAACATTCTCGTATTCGACACCGAGGTTTACTCCAATACGGGCGGCCAGGCTTCCAAGTCCACCCCGATCGGTTCCGTCGCTCAGTTTGCGGCAACCGGTAAGGCGACAAAGAAGAAGGACCTTGCCGCTATTGCAATGACCTATGGTTATGTTTACGTGGCCCGCGTCGCAATGGGCGCAGACTACAACCAGACCATCAAGGCGATTTCGGAAGCTGAAAGCTACAACGGACCTTCCATCGTCATTGCTTACGCTCCCTGTATCAACCATGGCATCAAGGGCGGCATGAGCATCTCCCAGATGGAAGAGAAGAAGGCGGTTGAAGCCGGCTACTGGACCAACTTCCGCTATGATCCGCGTCTTGCGGAGCAGGGCAAGAATCCGTTCCATCTCGACAGCAAGGCTCCTACAGCCAGCTATCGTGACTTCATCATGGGCGAGGTTCGTTACAACTCCCTGACCCGTGCATTCCCGGAGCGCGCAGAGGTTCTGTTCCAGAAGGCTGAAAAGGTTGCGGCCGAAAACTACGAGCACCTTGTCAAACTCTCCAAAATGGAATAATCTTTCTTGAATCAGTTGGCCCCGCGCGGATTACCGCGCGGGGCCTTCTTTGTTTATTTCTGAATACGATAAAATATTCACAATATATTGACTTATATGTATGAAGTGGTACAATATATAGTATCACAAAATGGACAGGGAAGGGAATTGTGGCCATGACCATATCACAGAATGCACTGACGGTATTGCAAAAGCGGTACCTGATCAAAAATGAAAAGGGAGAAACTACGGAAACCGTGGAAGGCCTGTTCCGCCGCGTGGCCGCCGCCATTGCGGAGCCAGACAGGCTGCACGACGGGAAGGCGGACGTTAAAAAGACGGAGGAAGCCTTTTTCCATATGATGCAGGAGCTGGAGTTCCTGCCCAATTCTCCCACGCTGATGAACGCCGGCCGCCCGCTCGGGCAGCTTTCGGCGTGCTTTGTGCTGCCGGTCGCGGACAGCATGGAGGATATTTTTGAAGCGATCAAGCAGGCGGCGTTGATTCACAAATCGGGCGGCGGAACGGGCTTTTCTTTTTCGCGTCTACGCCCGCAGGGCAGCACCGTCAACTCGACCGGCGGAGTCGCCTCCGGCCCGATCAGCTTCATGAAAGTGTTCAACATGGCGACGGAGGCCGTCAAGCAGGGAGGAACCCGCCGCGGCGCAAACATGGGCATCCTGCGTATCGATCACCCGGATATCCTCGATTTTATCGACTGTAAGGCCAACAACAACGAAATCAACAACTTCAATATCTCGGTGGGCCTGACAGAAAAATTTATGGAAGCGGTGGAAAAGGATACCGACTATGAGTTGGTCGACCCCCACACGAAGAAAGCCGTTTCCACTCTGCGCGCACGCATGGTGTTTGACCGGATCGTGGACGCCGCGTGGCACAACGGCGAGCCGGGCATTATCTTTCTCGACCGCCTGAACCGGGACAACATTGTGCCCTCGCAGGGTGAAATCGAGTCTACCAATCCGTGCGGGGAACAGCCTTTGCTCCCCTATGAGTCCTGCAACCTCGGTTCCGTCAATCTGGTGAAGATGCTGAAAACGGCGGACGGAAAAACGGAGTTCGACTGGGACAAGCTTGGGCTGACGGTAAAAAACGCCGTGCATTTTCTGGACAACGTCATTGACGCCAACCAGTATCCGCTGGAAAATATCGACCGGGTAACCAAACAGACGCGGAAAATCGGTCTGGGCGTCATGGGCTGGGCCGACAGCCTGCTGCAGATGGGGATTCCGTACAATTCCGACGAAGCGATCGCGCTCGGAGAAAAGGTGATGAAATTCATTACCGAACGCGGGCGCGAGGAGAGCGCCGTACTTGCCGGAAAACGCGGTGCGTTCCCGCTTTTCGGCGAAAGTATCTTGCCGCAGGACAGACCGATGCGCAACGGGACGATCACGACCATTGCGCCGACCGGGACCCTTTCCATCATCGCGAACTGCTCCAGCGGCGTAGAGCCGGTTTTCGGCTATGTTTACATCCGCAACATCATGGACGGCACGGAAATGATCGAGGTCAACCCGATTTTGAAGGCAGAGCTGGAAAAGCGGGGACTGTACTCGGACGAGCTGATGAAGCGCATTGCCAAAGAAGGGACGGTCGCCCATATTGAGGAGCTGCCGGAGGACCTGCGCCGGGTGTTCGTTTCCGCGCACGACATCAGCCCGGAGTACCATATCCGGATGCAGGCGGCGTTCCAGAAGGGAACGGACAACGCGGTTTCCAAGACGGTGAATTTCTCCAACAGCGCCACAAAAGAGGACGTTGCCAGCGTGTATACGCTCGCGTTCCATCTCGGCTGCAAGGGCGTGACCATTTACCGCGACGGCAGCCGCGCGGAACAGGTGCTCAACATCGGGCAGGTAAAAAAAGAAGGCCAGCCCGCGGCGGAGACGCCGGAGCATGGCCGGATTGTGCCGCGCCCGCGGCCCGATACGGTGACCGGGATTACGGAGCGGGTGAAAATCGGCTGCGGAAACCTGTATATTACCGTCAACTACGACGATCAGGGAATCTGCGAGGTGTTTACCAATACCGGCAAGGCCGGGGGATGCCCGTCCCAGTCGGAGGCGACCGCGCGCCTTGCATCCGTCGCTTTGCGCAGCGGGATGGAGGTCGAAAGCATTGTGGACCAGCTCAGGGGAATCCGCTGTCCGTCGACCATCCGCCAGCCGGGGCTGAAATGCACCTCCTGCCCGGACGCGATTGCAAAGACGATTGAACGCGTTTACAAAGAGCAAGTCCAGCTGGGAAAGTGGACCGCGCCCACACCGCGGAAGTCCCCGCCTGTGAGAGAAGCGGCGGACGACGCCCCGGGGAAAATGCATTATTGTCCGGAGTGCGGGGCAAGGCTGGAGCACGAGGGCGGATGCGTGACGTGCCGCCAGTGCGGGTACTCCCGCTGCGGCTAAAGCAGTTTAGAATTCAATTCCCTTTCGGGCGGGGATGTTCCTGTCGTAGGGGTGCTTTTCCTTCCTGATTTCGGAAACATAATCGGCGAGCTCCAGAACCTCCGGCTTCGGGCCTCGCCCTGTCAAAACAAGCTCCAGCTTCTGGGGCTTGTTTTTTATAAAGTCGGTCAGCATTGCGCCGTCGAGCAGGCCACAGTTGACCGCGGCAAATACCTCGTCCAGAATCAGCAGATCGCACTCGTCCGCTTTGGCGGCGGCAACCGCCTTGCAGAACAGGTTGCCGCACAGGACGGCGGCTGCCTCCAGCTCCTTTTTAGTCATCTGAAAGGTGAACTTTACGGTCGGCACCGTGGGGAGCACGCTGAAATTTTCCAGCTGTTTCAGGACGGCCAGCTCGCCGGAGCCGTTCCCCTTCAGAAACTGTGCCATCAGCACCCGTTTCCCGCTTCCGCAGGCGCGTACCCCCAGCCCGACGGCGGCGGTGGTTTTGCCTTTTCCGTCCCCGCAGTAAACATGAGTCAGTCCGTTCATCGCACATTCTCCATCCGTATAAAAATTTATTTCTGATCCTATCATAGCACATTTTGGCGCAAATCCGCCGGGAATCCATGCATTTTCGGGAGATTTTACGGTAAGATCGCAGAAAGAAAAAACATTCCCTTTCTGCATTCATAATTTGGTTAAATTCAGGTTACATATTTTTCTTAAAAATATCATAAAAATATAAACTAATAATCACATCCTTTTCACATAGAACCGGTATCATAACAATCACAGCAAGCAAATCACCGCAGAAAGGAATGATTCAGATGTTTAATCCATTTGCAGATGATAAAAAGAAAAAAGACCTGGCAAATCGTGATTTAAACAGTAACGATACGGAACACAGAAGCTCGAGCCAGACGGAGTGGCAGGGGGATTTTTACCATTACAGCAAGCCGTCGAACGAGCCCCCGGTTTACAGCTGGGAGCGGCCCTCCGTTCCCCAGCAGCCCGTTTTCGATTTTCAGGAGCCGCGCAAAAAAAAGCGCGGAGGCAGAAGGACTTTCGTCAAGGTACTGGCGGGGGTCATGTGCTGCCTGATGATTTCGGCCGGTTCCATCGCAGGGTTCGCGGCGCTGGTCAACAACGGGTATGTCAAGCTCGGGAACGCAAGCACCAGTGATCCGGCGTTTACCGTAACGAAGCTGGTCAACAGCGGCACCACCAACACCGCCGCAGTGACCGGGGAATTGACCAAGCAGCAGATTGCCGAAAAGGTGGTCCCGTCGGTCGTCTGTATCCAAAATTACCAGCTGGGCCAGAGCACCCGCTATACGATGGGCGGGAACGGTACGGGCAACACGGGAAGCAGCGACGAGGACAGCTCCGTCACCCCGACAAGCGAGGGTTCCGGCATTATTGCGACCAGCGACGGGTACATCATTACCAATGCGCACGTGGTCGAGGGCGCGTCTTCCCTTAAAGTTATTTTATCCAACGGAACGAAATATGAAGCGAAGCTGGTCGGCAGCGACAGCGTCACCGACCTGGCCGTTATCAAAATCGACGCAAAGGGCCTGACCGCGGCGGAATTCGGTTCCTCCGACGACCTCAAAGTCGCGGATACCGTCATGGCGATCGGCAACCCGGGCGGCCTGGAGTTCAACTCCAGCGTCACCATCGGTTATGTTTCCGCATTAAACCGTGAAATCACCAATTCCGATACCGGCTATACCATGAAATGCATCCAGACCGACGCAGCGATCAATCCGGGCAACTCCGGCGGCGCGCTGGTCAACATGTACGGCCAAGTCGTGGGCATCAATTCTTCCAAAATCGTAGCCACCGGGTATGAAGGCCTCGGCTTCTCCATCCCCATCAATGTGGCGCAGCCGATCATCAGCGACCTGAAGCAGTACGGCTACGTCAAGGACAGAGCGGTGCTCGGAATCTCCGGCCAGTTTATCGATACGATGACTTCCCGTTTCTACAACCTGCCCGTCGGCATGTACGTCGGCTCCGTCACGAATCCCGAAGTGACGTCGGCAGGGATTAAAAAGGGCGACGTGATCACGAAAATCGACGGCAAGGATGTGACCAGTCAGAACGTGATTACGAACGTGATTACGGGGAAGAAGCCGGGGGACACGGTTACGCTGAGCGTTACCAGTTCTCTTACGGGGGAAAGCTCTACCGCCAAAGTAAAGCTGGCCCAGTCAACAGGAAAATAAGTTTACAGCAACTTTTTCATAATACTCCCTTCTTTCATAAAAGCGGCGGAACCGAACCGGTCCCGTCGCTTTTATGTTTTATCAAACACGGTGCCCTTTGCGCGGGGCATCATGATATTGTCCACCCGGGCGGCCATGCGCTCCTGCGAAATGGCGTCGATCAGCATCTTGTCGATGGAGTTTCCGCTTCCCCCGACCAGACCGAACAGCATTTTTGTCGCGGCCTCCACGGTGGGGTGCTCGTAAAAACGGATAAGAAGCTTTTCCCCGTAGAAGATGAATTTCATCACGCGCAGACTGGGTGTTTCAATATAGGAAAGGTAAAGGAGCATGACCGTGCGGTCCTCTTCGTCCGTCGTCAGCTTTGCCGTCGCCCCCACCGTGTAAACGTCGCCGTTCAGCGTTACGTCGCTGCGACGGGGAACACCGTCCAGCCCGGCTGTAATTACGTTTTCGTCGGTCCCATCGTACATCGTGATCCTGCACAGGCCGGGTTCAAAGGAAAAGAAAACGCGGGTGATCCCCCCGGAAAAATTATTGGTCACGCACTGCAGAATAAGAGGGAGCAGCGTTCCGTAGCTGCTGCCCAGCCGGTACTCCTGTTTGTCGATTCCCGCGGCGAGCAAAGGCAGTTCCTCGGCTTTCGAGGGAAAAAATCTTTGCAGGAACGTGTGGAACGGATTGGATTTTCGCGGTCTGGGCGCCGTTTCGGGGACCGCGTATAGGCTGTCCAGCCTGCTTTTCAGCGAGCGGAGCGCGCGGATGTTCCGGGGTAAAGGATGGTCGAAAATCTTTTCTGCGCCGTCGCCGAAATAGGTTTCCACCGTTTCGATGGAAACGTCGGAAAACAGGTTCTGGCTTCCGCTTGTGATAGCCACCACCATGTCGCGCTTCGGAAGGACGATGACGTACTGGCCGAATACGCCGTTGTACTGGTATGCGTCCGTCGCGTGGAAATCCCATACCTGATACCCGTAGCCGACCGGACGGTTGTTTTCGCGGGACGGGGTCTGCACTTTGGTCGATTCCCGAATCCATTCCTCCGGGATGAGCTGCCGTGTTTCGCCGCCGACGTCCCAGCGGCCGCCCTGCAGATAAAGCTGGCCGAGCTTTGCCATATCCGCGATATGCAGGGAAAGCCCCCAGCCGCCCTTTTCGATTCCCAGCGGGCAGGTTTCCCAGTCCGCATCCTCAATCCCCAGCGGAGCGAAAAGCCGCGGGGTCAGATACTCCACCAGCCCCATACCGGTTTTTTTACGCACGATGGCGCTGAGCAGGTAGGAATTCATGCTGTTGTAGCTGAATTCGCTTCCGGGCTCGAAAATGCAGTCCGATGTCAGGAAGGCCCTCACCCAGTCCCTTTCCACAAAGGAACCGGCCTCGTTGAACTTGATGCCGCTGGTCATGTTCAGCAGGTGCCGGACGGTGATGCTGTTGATTCTGGGGCTGCGGAACATGACGCCCTTTTCGGGAAAGATGTCGATGACCTTTTCGTCAAGGGAAAGCAGGCCCTCCTCCATGGCGATTCCCACCGCCATGCCGGTAACGCTTTTGGAAAGGGAAAACATCATGTGCGGATACGCGGGGGAATAGGGCTTGAAGCTGCCCTGCGCAATCAGCTTTCCATGCCGCAGCAGCAGCACGCTGTGCGGACGGATGGCGTGGGAGGCGGCGAGCTCCTCAAAAAACTGCTCGATATATTCGCTGGGAATCCCCTCGTCCTCCGGTGTGGAGGCGGGAATCCCGCCGAAATCGATTTTCGGAGTATTCTTTTTCTTTTGCGGCTGAAACGGATACGGCGTGATGCGCCGCATATCGCCGCGGACAAATTTTATGACCAGATCAACGGTTTTCATCTGGGACAGCAGATCCAACATGGATTTAAACCCCCGGGTTAAAAGTCTTCATGGAATTCTCGATCATTTCTTCGAACGGCTCCCGATCATCGGAAGGGAAATCCCCCGTCAGCCCGAATTTCAGTGCAAGCCGTTCACAGGCGGCCGGAAGCATTTGCGAGAGCTCCTCCGGCACGTCCGGCAGCACGACGATCGCCTGATTGAGGCTTTCGATCAGATGGCCGGTTTTATCCGTGCCGTTCAGGCGCAGAACGCCTTTCGGTTCCCCGGACCTGCCGACGGGAATATGCAGGATTTTGAAAAGCGGCGGCGCGCAGTCCGGCATGCTTTCGGGCGAGTCGCCCACCACAAAGACGGCGGGGAGCGTCCGCAGAAGGCGCGCCATAGTGGAGCTGAGGTCCGTCTTTTTGGCGCAGATTTTCACGTCGGCGATACCCGACCCGTAAAAACGAAGCGCTTCCTCTATTTTATTCTGACAGCGCAGGGTCCTGTGCGCGAAATAAAAAATCAGTCCCGCGTTCATATTCCTTCCCCCCATGATAAAAGATTCTTTTTGACGGCCTCTTCATAGCTGTCCGGCCAGACCGGCTTTTTCCCGCCGTTCTTTGTATACCAGCAGTCCGGGTACACCGTTTTGCCGTTGTACGACGCCCTGGAAACGTCCACCTCGCTGCTTTCGCCGTCGCGGACTTTGCGGGCGACCACGACTTCCCTGAAATCCTTGAACTCATAGGAACAGGTGGAAAGCAGCACGATGCTGTCGTCCTTGTTGAAGCCGACGCCGGTGTTGTAAAGGGACCGTATCCGCATCTGATAAACAAAATTCAGGAAATCGCTGTCATCCCTAAAATCCGTTTTCATGTAATTGAACGGCTTGCCCTGTTCCGTCAGGGTGTTGGTCAGAAAAACGGAAATAACCTTCCACTGCGACTGGCTGTCGACCGTATCAAAGGTAAATACCGGGTTCTTTTTGTAAAAATCCAGCGATTTGTACCGGTCCAGCTGCGTAAACATCCGCCCCGAATTGAGCGAGTGCCCGTAAAGGACGATGCTGCGGGATTTCCCCTTTTCCACAGAGCAGTGCGCGTCCGCAAAGACGCTTCCGTATCCGGAGTACCGGTCGCGGTAGTCGTGGGTCAGGTAAAATTCCGGGTCCTTCGCGTCGGCCTGCAGAACCGGCAGGTCGATGACGGTGCCGGGAACCTTGATCCAGCCCACAATGGACGGGTTGATTTTCTGCAGCTCAAGAAACCGGATCAGCCGCCCCTGTCCGTCGCGTTCCGGCGGGGTGGAAGACACGGGCGAATCGTCCCCCGTGTCCGGCGTTTCGGAGCTTTCGGCGTAATAGACGCTTTTGATATCCTGCTGCTCCGTATCCGCGGCGGCGGGCAGGACGACAAGGTCCCAGACCAGATAAAGGGCGCAGCCGAGGAAAACGCAGACGGCGATCAGGCAGACGGTCTTATAAAGAATCAGCTTTTTGCCGTCCCCCTTCCAGGGCAGCAGAACGCGGTAAAAAGGAAGCCTTTTTTTCGTGTGTTCCCCGTTTTGCGGTTTCATGGCGGCACCCCCTTGTTTCCTTTCGGAATATTTTATACTTTTTTCGCGTAGGCGGCTTCTTCCAGCCCTCCGCAGCCCGCCAGATAGCGGCGCACCATGTCCAGCGCGTTGGAGGCGGCGAGCCAGCGCAGGTATTCGCGTCCCTTGGAAGCGCCGTGCTGCATTTTGCGCACCCAGGTATGTTCCCCGTCACAGAAAGCAATGTAAATCAGGCCGACGGGCTTTTCCGGCGTTCCGCCGTCCGGCCCCGCGATCCCGGTGATGCCGATGCCCAGCTCGCTGCCGGATTTCGCCCGGACCCCCTCGGCCATCGCGCGCGCGGTCTGCTCGCTGACGGCGCCGTACTGCTTCAGGGTGGACTCCGGTACGCCGAGCAGGAGCGTCTTGATCTCATTCGCGTAGGTGACGGCGCCCATCTGAAAGACCTTGCTCGCGCCCGCGATATCAGTGATGCGCTTGGCGAGCAGGCCGCCGGTGCAGGACTCCGCGGTGGCAAGGTGAAGGCCGCGCTTGCCGAGCTCCGTGACCACGACTTCTTCCAGGCTTTCCACGTCGATTCCGTAAATAAACTCGTGAAAACGGTTTTTGAGCTCTTCCACAACGGGGGCGCACATGGCCTGTGCTGTTTCCTGATTTTCCGCACGGGCGGTGACGCGCACGAACATTTCGCCGTCCTTGGCGTAGGTTGCCGCCGTCGGATTGGCACAGTCCGTCAGGTCGGGGATTTTTTCCGCGACAAAGCCTTCCCCCAGGCCGAACACGCGGACGATTCTGGAAACGATCACCGCCTGCCCGTCCTTTGTCAGGTAGGGGATCGCGTAGTTTTTCAGCATGGGAATCAGCTCGGACGGCGGGCCGGGCAGCATGATGATGATTTTGCCCGCGTCTGTTTCAAAGCCGCAGCCCGGCGCGGTGCCGTGGTCGTTGGGGAACACGGTGCAGCCCTCGGGAAGCAGCGCCTGCTTTTTCTGTGTTTCGCCCAGCACCCTTCCTTTGAAATAGCGGACGATCCTGTCCAGGCTTTCCTGATGCAGCACCAGCTTTTTGCCCGCGGTTTCCGCGATGGTTTCTTTGGTCAGGTCGTCGCCGGTAGGCCCCAGGCCCCCGGTGGTAATGACAAGGTCGCTGCGGCGAAGCGCGCTTTCCAGCGCTTCCTTCAGCCGTGAGACATTGTCGCCCACGGTTCCCGCGAACAGAAGGTTGACGCCGATGGTGGAAAGCTCCCTCGCGACAAAGGAGGCGTCGGTGTTGATTGTATGGCCGAGCAGAAGCTCGGTTCCTACGGAAATAATTTCAGCGTTCATTCTTTTTCCCCCGCTATTGATTCGGATAGATTTTTGTAAGTACGGCGTTCCGGACACATTCCTCGATCAGGCTTTCGCAGTCCAGCGCCTGTTCCGCTTCCAGAAGCTCCGGAAGCTTGGGCTGTGTGCGCGGATGCTTCGGCGTGAACACGGTGCAGCAGTCCTCAAACGGCTCTATGGAGATGTCAAAGGTATTGATCCTGCGCGAAATTTCAATGATTTCCAACTTGTCCATTCCGATCAGCGGACGCAGGACCGGCATCTCGGAGGCCTGATCGGTGCAGACAATGGCCCGCAGGGTCTGGCTCGCCACCTGGCCCAGGCTTTCGCCGGTAATCAGCGCGGAACAGCTTTCCCTGCGGGCGATTTTTTCACCGATCCGCATCATAAACCGCCTCATAATTAAGGTGAACAGGTCCTCCGGGCATTTCGCCATGATTTCCTCCTGCACCTTTGCAAACGGAACGGTAAACAGGTGCATTCTGCCGGAGTATTCGCCGACGCGGGCCAGCAGCCGGTGCACCTTCTGCTCCGCGCGCTCGCTGGTGTACGGCGGGCTGGCAAAGTGGACGGCGGTCAGCTCCAAGCCGCGTTTTGCCATCGTCCACGCGGCAACGGGGCTGTCGATTCCGCCGCTGATCAGGATGGCGGCGTTTCCGCCGGTACCCACCGGGATTCCGCCCGCGCCCTTCAGTGCCGGTCCGTGAACGTAGGCCCCGAAATCGCGTACCTCCACCCGCACGGTGATGTCGGGGTCGTGTACGTCGACACAGAGGTGTGGGTACCGTTCCAGCAGGTATTCGCCCACCTGCGCGGAAATCTCCGGCGATTTCAGCGGAAAAATCTTATCGGCGCGCTTTGTCTCCACCTTAAAGCTTTTCGCGGCCAGCAACTCCGGCTTCAGGTATTCGGCGGACGCTTCCAGAATGGCGTTCATCTCTTTTTTTACCACACAGGCGCGTGAAAACGCGGCAATCCCGAATATTTTGGAAACCCGCTCCACAGCCGCGTCCAGATCGGCCCCCTCGCGGGGGGTGACGTAAACGGTCGACTGGGCGGTCTTTACGTCAAAACCGCCCAGAGGATTCAAACGACGCTTGATATTCCGGATCAGGGCGGCCTCGAACACATTCCGGTTCAGCCCCTTAAGAACCATTTCTCCCAGTTTGATTAAGATGATTTCTTCCATTTAAATTCTCCTGTTACGGTTTTTTAGTCAGTGAGGAAAGCCCCTCTCTTAAAGCGTCCACCAGCTCGTCAATGTCCTCGTGGGTATTGTAGCGGGAAAAGCTGAGCCGCAGGGAGGAGGCGATCCGGTCGTGGGGAAGGCCCATAGCGGCCAGCACATGGCTTGCCTTTCCTTTGGAGCAGGCGGAGCCGGAGGAAACGTAAATTTCTTTGGCGGAGAGATAGTGCAGCATGGTTTCCGCGCGCACGCCGCCGGCGGAGAAATTCACAATATAGGGGATGGCGTCTTCGGGGGAATTCAGCGTGACGCCGTCGATTTCCAGCAGCCTTTGCCGGCAGTACGAGCTGAGCCTTGCCATGGCTTCCATCTGGGTGCCGGGTTCCGGCAGCGCCCGGATTGCCGCGCCGAAGCCCGCGATCAGCGGAGCGCCTTCCGTGCCGGGGCGGATATTTTTTTCCTGCCCGCCGCCGTAAGTGCGCGGAACGAGGTGTACGCCCTTTCGCAGGTACAGCGCGCCCACACCCTTCGGTCCGTGGATTTTATGCGCGCTCACGCTCATCAGGTCAATTTTTAGTCTGCCCGGTTTTAAAGGGATTTTGCCAAATGCCTGTACCGCGTCGACGTGAAAAAGCGCCGGGGCCTTCGCGGCGGCAATCGCGGCGGGAACCGCTTCCAGCGGAAGAAAGGTGCCGACCTCGTTGTTCACACACATCATGCTGACCAGAACGGTGCGCGGTGTCACCGCGCGGAACACCTGCTCCGGCTTGATTTTTCCGCTGCCGTCCGGTTTCAGATAGGTAACGGCAAACCCCTCTTTTTCAAGCTGCGCCATCGTGTTGAGTACGGAAGGA
Source organism: Caproiciproducens puteiluti (assembly GCF_052442865.1). Lineage (NCBI taxonomy): Bacteria > Bacillati > Bacillota > Clostridia > Eubacteriales > Acutalibacteraceae > Caproiciproducens > Caproiciproducens puteiluti. The sequence goes on from NZ_CP194790.1 coordinate 484,659, forward strand.
TGCTCTATCATCGTGGTTACAATGTGGTTCCCACGGCGGCGCATCGCGTGTGCCGCGCCGAAAACCGCAAGGTTGTTGCTCTCCGTCCCGCCGGAGGTAAAGTAGATTTCTTCCTGTAAAACACCGAGAAGATCGGCGATTTCCTGTCTTGCCGCGGAAAGCTCCTGTTCGGCGTAAAAGCCTTTCGTGTGAAGGCTGGAGGGGTTTCCGTAATTGTCCATCATCATCTCCATCACTTTGTCGGCGGCCTCTCTGCAAACCATGGTGGTGGAGGAATTGTCAAGATATATTTCACCCAATGGGGATACCTCCAAGTCATTAATTGATATTACTATATTATACACCTTGCATGTATTTTGAGCAATGAAAACACCCCCGGAGCGATTTGCATTTTTATAAATTTGTATTATAATAAACGAAGACGGGATGCCGGCACGGAACCCGTATCCGGGACAGAGAGGAAAGGGAAAAACGGTGAAAAACACAAAACAGCGCTGCGCCATTATGCAGATTCTGAAGCAGAGCAGCGACCCTGTGAGCGCAGAGGATATTTTTGCGGCGCTGAAGGCCGAAAATCCAAGCCTGGCCCTCTCCACCGTTTACCGCAATCTGGAGCGCTTCGCCGGGGACGGGCTGATTAAAAAAGACGTCTGGAGAGACGGGATCGTGCGGTACTCCATTGCGCAGGAGCATCACGGGCATTATCTGATCTGCACCGAATGCAGCGCCAAAATCAGGATAGAGGATTGTCCTCTGACCGGGATCGAGCAGGGACTGGCCCACGACACGGGCTATGAGATAGAGGGGCACACGCTGACCATTTACGGAAAATGTCCCAAATGCGTCCGGCGTGAAAAAGCGCGGAAAGCGCAGAATCAGTAAAGGGACTGTTGGAAAAATAGTTTTACCTACAGCATTTCCAGTTGATTCTGCAACACTGAAATGGGATTGCTGTAAAAAGAGTACACAAAAAAAGCGTCTTGATTGGGCTGTAAAAGCCGTCTCAAGGCGCATTTTTATGCTGTATATGCAATTTTGCCGTGCACTTTTTATGAATTGCGCTCCGACAGTTCGTTGATCAGGAAAAAAATGTTTTTTCCTGACTGGGACGTGTCAAAGGTCTTCAGAGACGCCCGCATTTCCTCCAGCCGCCTGTTGTCCGCCAGCAGGGAAAGGATGGTTTCGCCGGGATCGACGCCTTTTTCCAGCTTGACCGCCATGTTGTGGGAAAGCAGGAAGTTTGCGTTATCCTCCTCCTGACCGGGAATCGCGTCAAACACCGCCAGCGGGATGTTGCACGCAAGCGCTTCCGAAACGGTCAGCCCGCCGGGCTTAGTGATAATCAGGTCGGACGCGTGCATATAGTTTTCCACTTCGTCGGTGAAAAAGACCAGCTTGGTCTTTTTGGGGCTCTGCGCGATCACCGGGGCGAAAGCCTCGTACAGCTTCTGGTTGCGGCCGGTGATGACGATCGCCTGAAACTCGATAGGAAGCTGCGTCAGGTGCTTATAGATTTTCATGATGTTGGTGACGCCGAAGCTGCCCGCCATAATCAGGATGGTCGGCAGGTCCTCGTCCAGGCCGAATTTTTTTAGCAGGGTGGGCCTGTCGCCCTCGCAGTAGAAAACATCTCCCACGGGAATGCCGAACGGGTAAATCTTTTCGGTGGGGACGCCCATCGCGTTCATTTCCGGAATCATATCCTTTGTGGAAACGATATACGCGTCCACATGCTCCGCAATCCACGCCCGGTGCGGGCCGTAGTCCGTCATCAGGCAGATCAGCGGGGCCTTCACAATCCCTTTGCCCTTTAAGTGGGAAACCATTTCCGTTGCAAACGGATGAGTGGAGATGATCACGTCGGGCTTCTGCTCCTCCATCAAAGGAATCAGTTTCTGGCTGAACGCGCTGGAAAAACGGGTCACCAGATTGGCAAGCAGGCTTTCCTGATTGGTTTTCCGGTAAAGCTGCCCAAACACCTTCGGCGTTTTGGTTGCCAGAAAATGGTACCCCTCGCAGACCGTCTTGTCCAATATGGCGTTGATGCTCTTCAGCGCGTCGACCACGGCCACCTCGTTGCCCGTGGAATTTTCTGCAATATATTTTTCAATGGCATGGGAGGCTCTCAGATGTCCTCCGCCCGTTGCAGCCGAAAGAATTAAGATCTTCACACCAATCCTCCTTTAGTCAGGGATCGTATTTCCCATCATACTGCGGCTGATCTGAAAAGAAACGGGAAACCTGTAACCGTTTTTTCCGGATTGCTATATCTTTGGTAATTATATCATATATTTATAAAAGTTGCCAATGAAATTCCCTCAAAGTCCCGCCCACGGCCCGCAGACGGTTATAAAGCTGTAACTTTACTTTTACAGGGCCGCGTTATATAATGATACCAGCATTCTGAGGATGTATCAGCAACTTGAGAATTTACTGTTATTTGGGAGGCCCAATATGACCGATGCAAACATGATTGACATTTCTTCCGGGGCGCCGAACTCCGGCGGAAAAAAACGCGCAAGGATCGCGGCTGTGATTGCCGGGGTGGTCCTGCTTGCTACGGTCGGCGGCCTGTTCGGCAAACAGCTGTATGAGGCTTATCGGCACCGCCAGGAGGTTTCGGCGGCAATTGACGTGGATACCTTTTATAAGGGAATCGTCGTCGCCGGCGTCGATCTGGGCGGAAAGACCATGGAGCAGGCCAAAGCTGCCGTTACCGCGGCCGAGCCCGGACTGCGCGATAAATACGATATCAGGATCGTTTATCAGAATAAAACCTGGCAGCTGACCGAGGACGACCTCAACTTTCAGTTCAATACGGACGCCGTGCTGAAAGAGGCGTATGCCTATGCGCGCACGGGGGACAGGGAAGAGCGCTATCAGCAGGTGCTGGCGCTGCAGACTGCTCCTAAAACGTACAATGTCACCAATACGATGAATTACGATAATCTGGACGCCAAGCTGAAAGAGACGGTCAAGGGAATTGCCTATGACCCGGTCGACGCGACGGTGGCCTCCTTTGACACGAACACCGCGACCTTCCGTTATACCGACGGTAAAAACGGCCTTGCGGTCGATGAAAACAGGCTTTACACACAGGTGGAAGCGCTGATCAACGGACCCCGCACCGGAACGGTGGAAGTACCGACGACGGTGGTTCCGTTCAGCAAAACCATTGCGGAGGTAAAAAGCCACCTGCAGAAGCTGGGGACCTACAGCACCACGTCCACCAACAACGCGAACGGCACCCATAACATGGCGCTGGCCCTCTCCAAAATCAACGGAACCAGTATTCCGGCGGGCGGCACGTTTTCCTTTAACGGGATCGTCGGCGATTCTACCAGCAAGGCAAGCGGTTTCCTTGAGGCGGGAGCGATTCTGAACGGCAGGCTGATCCAGTCCTACGGCGGCGGAATCTGTCAGGCGTCCACCACCGTTTACGGCGCGGCGCTCCGTTCCAGCATGAAGATCACACAGCGCTCCAACCATACGCTTCAGTCCACCTACTGCCCGATCGGCCAGGACGCTGCGGTCAGTTACCCGGATCTGGATTTTAAATTCCAAAATCCCACGGAATATCCCATCTACATTGTCTCCGGCATCAAGGGAAAGGTGCTCACCGTAACTTTTTACGGGTACCAGTCGCCGGATTATGACAGCATTACCGTCACCTCGCAGAAGACAGAGACGATCGCCGCGCCGACCACCCCGAAATACATTGTTGACAAAACGCTGGCAAAAGGGGTCGTCAAGCTGGACTCCAAAGCACGTACAGGGGCAAGGGCGACCGCGCAGCGCGTTTTTTATAAAAACGGCGTCGTGGTAAAAACGGAAAACCTGTCCTCCTCCTATTATCGTGCGCAGCCCGCGTATTATTCCATGGGTCCCGGAACAACGGTGAGCGGTAATCCCGCATCCACCGCTTCCTCCAAGCCGGCAAGTTCTTCCAAACCGCCCGCCAGTTCCTCTAAACCGGCAGGTTCTTCCTCTTCGCCGGGTGCGGGCAGTTCATCCCCCGTGTCCTCCCAGGCGGATCAGGACAACGGCGGGCAGTCCGATGACACCGAGTCCGACACGGTTCCGGCGAACATTATCATTCCCGAATAACCGGCTTTTCAGGGTGTGGCTCAGGCTGCACCCTGGTTTTAAATTGGACTTGACTTTTTGTCTTATTTCTGCAAAAATGAGAAAGACGAACGGGATATTCTTTCATTACGTAAACAAAATAAACAACATACTGTTTAAAACGATACAATTCTAAAAAGGCGGCTGTTTTGCCGCAGGCCAAGAAAGGATGAGCTGATGTTGTCTGAAAAGGTAGCTGCACCGAAGATTAGCATTATCATACCGGTCTACAATGTTGAAAAATATATCGGCAAATGCCTGTCTGCTTTGGTCGGCCAGACATTTAGCGATTTTGAAATTATCGCCGTCAATGACGGCTCCAAAGACGATTCCCTCGATATCCTCCGCCGTTTTGAGGAGAGATACGATTTTGTGAAGGTGGTTGACCAGAAAAACGGCGGCATCGCCAATGCGCGCAACAACGGCCTTGCGGCCGCGCGCGGCGAATACGTCTGTTTTGTGGACAGCGACGACTATGTCTCGCCCACTTATCTGGAAGAGCTGTACAACGCCTGTGTGGACACGGGCAGCGATATCGCCTGCTGTTATTACTATTTCCACTTTGTTGAAAATGATTTCCTGTTTGAATATCCGTTCCGCTGCCGCGGGATTCTGAAGCCTGCCGAGGCGATGAAAAAACTTCTGCGCGATGTGGAAATTCAGAGCCTTGTCTGGAACAAGATGTATAAACGCTCCCTTTTTACAGATTATGATATCAAGTTCCCGACCATGTGCTTTGAAGATATGGCCGTTGCGAACAAAATTTTTGTACATGCAAACCAGGTGGTCGTCATCGACCGCCCGCTCTACTACTACAATCAGCATCCGGCCAGCACCTTGGCCACCATGAATGCGGACAAGATCAACGACTTCATCCGCGCGATCGCCATGGTCCGTATTTCGCTGGAAAAAAACGGGCTTTACGAAAAATACAAGAAGAGCTATCTGGCGCTCACCAGAAAAACATGCGCCTGCTGTTATTTGTATGTATTAAAGCTGCATAATGAGAAAAAATGTATGCGTGGGTGCATGGCCAACATGCGCCGGATATCGCGTGCCATCAGGCATTATTCCGCGGATGAGTTCAGTCCTACGACCATGTTCAGCGAGCTGCCGGATGTGGTGGATGCTCCCGAAAAGCTGGAAAAGGACTACTCCACCCGCTGAAGAAAGTGGGAGTAAACGGAGAATATGAGCGAGAGCAGAAACAGGCCGTCTAAAATATTTCGGATTGCGCTTTTTGCGCTGACTTTGGGGTTGCTGGCCTATTTCTGTCTTACGGACAATCATCTGCTTACTCTGCTGTACAGCTTTCACACACTTGACCCGTACTGGCTTCTGGGCGCTTTTGGCTGTGTGGTGCTCAGCTGGATGATGGAAGGCCTTGTCACCCAAAATCTTGTCGCCGCTTCCTGTCACGGGGAGTACGGCTTCCGGCATGCCTTTAAGGTGACGATGGTCGGACAGTATTTCAACTCCGTGTCGCCGTTCGCGGCGGCCGGCCAGCCGATGCAGGTGCTTGCTCTGACAAGGCAGGGTGTTGCCTCCGGGATCGCTCTGTCTGCTTTGGTGCGCAAATTTTTGGTTTATCAGATTTCCATCACCGTTTATTCCATGGCGGTCATCCTGATCAAATATTCGTTTTTTCGCAGCAAATTTCAGAGCTTTATGGCGTTGGCAGTCGTCGGGTTTCTCTGTCAGTCCGCGGTGGTGATCCTGCTTCTTTTATTTACCCACAGCCCGGCTTTCACCACAAGGCTGATCCATAGCTGCGTGTGGGTTCTGACAAAGCTCCATATTGTGAAAAATCCGAAGCAGGCCGATGAGAAGGTAAAAAGCCAGCTGGAATTTTACATGAGAAACAACAGGGCCATGATGGGAAACCGGCGGATGAAAGGAAAAGTGTACGCGTACACCGCGGTTCAGCTTACCGCCGTTTTCGCGGTGCCTTTTTTTATCTATAAGGCTTTTCACAGTCCCGGCGCACCGTTTGTGGATATGGTGGCAGCGCAGAGCTTTGTCACCATGATTTCCACCTATACGCCGCTGCCGGGTGCCGCTGGGGCGGCGGAAGGCAGTTTTCTGGTTATTTTTCAGATCTTTTTCGGGCAGGACATTCTTCATCAGGCCATGCTGCTCTGGCGGTTTACCGCTTATTATTCCTGTATCATCGTCGGGGCGTTTTTTGCTGGGCTGGACCGGAAAAGCGGAAAGCGAAGCCCGCGTGGAAGATCTTCGTAATATCAATTTTATCATGGGAGGGGGCAGGCATTGGGTTTTCCGTATGCTGCGGCGCAGAAAACGGGACAGGCCCGGTGCCGTGTTACATGAAGGACGGTTTTTTCAGGGTGGCGGCGGCGACGCCGTCCATTAAGGTTGCCGACTGTGAATATAATAAAAATCAGATTCTCGATCAGATGCGCGAGTGCGAAAAGCGCGGGGTGGCCGCGGTGGTTTTCCCGGAGCTTTGCCTGACCGGGTACACCTGCGGCGATCTGTTCCGCGACCGCACGCTGATTTCCGCCGCGCAAAAGGCGCTCGGCGAAATTCTGGAGCAGACCCGCGGGATGAACCTGCTCGCGGTGGTCGGTCTTCCCGTCCCGGTCGGGGCGGATCTTTACAACTGCGCGGCGGTTATCTGCCGCGGGAAGCTGCTGGGGCTGCCGGCCAAGAGCAGCATTCCGAATTACAGCGAATTTTATGAAGCCAGGCATTTCACGCCCGCGCCCGCGTACGCGGAAACCCGCTTCTGCGGCGAGACCGTTCCGCTGGGAAACAGCCTGATTTTCCGGTGCGAAAGCGCGCCGGAGCTGGTGGTCGGCGTGGAAATCTGTGAGGACCTGTGGACCTGCTGCCCGCCGTCCGCGCAGCTGGCGCAGTGCGGGGCAACCCTGCTGCTCAACCCGTCCGCGAGCGACGAGATCATCGGGAAGGCGCCCTACCGCCGCAATCTGGTCAACGGGCAGTCCGCGCGGCTGCTCGCGGCCTACGCTTACGCCGACGCCGGGGAAGGAGAGTCCTCCACCGATCTGGTGTACTCCGGGCACAACGTGATTGCCGAAAACGGAACGGTTCTTGCCGAATCGAAGCTGTTTACGACGGGGCTGACCGTGGCGGATGTCGACCTGCAGCGCATGCTTCAGGAACGCCTGCGCACCACCACGTGGTCAAACGCGGGAGAAGCCTGTGAGGTCGGCTTTGACATGGACATGCCCGATCCCGCGCTGGAGCGGAAATTCCCGGCGCTTCCCTTTGTGCCGGACGATACCAAAGATTTGAGCGAGCGGTGCGAAATGATCCTGAACATGCAGGCCGCGGGTCTCAAAACGAGACTGAAGCACACCGGCTCCAAATGCGCGGTGATCGGCGTTTCAGGCGGGCTGGATTCCACGCTTGCCCTGCTTGTCATTGTGCGCGCGTTCGATCTCTTAAAGCTGGACCGCAAGGGAATTCTGGCGGTAACGATGCCCGGTTTCGGCACGACGAAGCGGACCAAAGGCAATGCCCAGCGCCTTTCCGAAATGCTGGGGGTCACCCTGAAGGAGATTCCCATCGGAGAATCGGTATCCAGGCATTTTGAGGATATCGGCCACGACCCGAATGTGCGTGACGTCACCTATGAGAACGCACAGGCGCGCGAACGCACGCAGGTCCTGATGGATCTGGCGAATCAGTGCGGGGGGCTGGTCATCGGCACGGGCGACCTGTCGGAGGTCGCGCTCGGCTGGGCCACCTATAACGGCGACATTATGTCCATGTACAGCGTGAACTGCTCCATCCCAAAAACGCTGGTGCGGCATCTTGTGCATCACGCCGCCATCAACAGCGGCAAAGAACTGTGCGCGCTGCTGGAGGACGTGCTGGACACTCCGGTCAGTCCGGAGCTTCTCCCGCCGGAAAACGGGGTCATCGCCCAGAAAACGGAAAATATTGTCGGTCCCTACGAGCTGCATGATTTCTTCCTGTACTACATGCTTCGCTTCGGGTTCACGCCCGCGAAGATTTACCATATGGCACAGAGCGCGTTTGCCGGGACCTACGACGGTGCGACGATCAAAAAATGGCTGACGACCTTTTACCAGCGGTTTTTTACGCACCAGTTCAAGCGTTCCTGCCTGCCGGACGGCCCGAAGGTCGGCAGCGTCACGCTGTCCCCACGCGGGGACTGGCGGATGCCCAGCGACGCTTCTTCGACTCTCTGGCTCAGGGAGATCGAATCGCTGTAATCTAACCCCTGCCTCCCTCCATGAGGGAGGTGGCGCGCTCGGCGCGACGGAAGGAGTCCCTTAAATACGACACAACAAATCCCCTTTCCAACCGCCCGGAGGCACTGGAAAGGGGATTTTTATGATAATTTTATTATAACAGGGACATCGAGCTATCCGTGTCGGAGGACGTAAGGCCCGAGAGGTCGGAGGACATCATCTGGGTGGTGTTCATCTGCATTTGGGCGATAAAAAGCTGCAGGAATGCGAGATAATCGTCATAGGTGAAAGAGGTGCCGGAAGCGCCGGTTCCGGAGGAAACAGACGAAAGGGCTCCGGCCGACAGGGAGCCTGCCGACGGGGAACCGGTCAGCGCCGAAAGGCCCGTCAGTCCCGTTCCGGCAATGGAAGTGTTCAGAAGCGAGCTTAAACCGGAAAGCGCGTCGGTCGGCGCGGAAACGTCCCCGCCCGCTTCGTTCAGCACTTTGGAAATATAAGCCTGCGTCTCTTTGAACGGAGGAATTCCGCCGTACTTGGCAACGTTGCCGCTGCCCGCGTTGTAAGCGGCGAGCGCCAGCTTGGTATCGCCGTCGTACCGGTCGAGCATCTGGCTCAGGTATTTTGCCCCGCCCATGATGTTCTGCTCCGCGTCAAGGGGATTTTCCACCCCAAGCGAGGCGGCGGTTCCCGGCATCAGCTGCATCACGCCCTGTGCGCCGCAGCTTGAGACGGCGTCCGCGTCAAATCCGGATTCCACCTTGGCGACCGCTTTGAGCAGGTTCACCGGGAGATTATATTTCTGGGCGGCGGTCTGGAAGATATCGTCCATGCTGCCCTTTTTCTGTTGACTGTCCTCTGCGCCGATCGCGTTTTGCAGCAGATTGGAAAATACGGAGGTCGCCGCACTTTTGTTAACCGCTGCATTTGTACGGTTCAGAGCGGATATTTGATTGTAGTAACCGGAAAGAATACGATTGTCCATGATCATGCTCCACAGTTTATTTTCCTGATATTGGAATCTTTATTTATCATAACGTATTTTGTCGAAAAATCCAACCTTTTTAACAAAAAAATAATTTTTTCCTGATAAAGCGGTTCCCATGCGCGGAAAGAACTCTTTACGGGCGCAAAACAGATGCCGAAAAATCGTGCCGGATTCGTATATTTTGCGGGCTGGATTGGCAGAATATTTTTGAAGGAGGTGCCGAGATGACAATATCAAAAGGGGAATACAAAAAGATGGCGGATAAAGCTTCGCCCGGTACAACATACGTGAAAAATACCATTCTCGCGTTTGTGGTCGGCGGCGGTATCTGCACACTCGGACAGGCACTGGTTAACCTGTACATGAACTACGGGCTGGAGCTCAAGGACGCGCGCGCGTGGGTTTCCATCAGCTTAATCGCGCTCAGCGCGCTGCTGACTGCGCTGAAAATCTACGACAATATCGCAAAGCACGCCGGGGCCGGTACGCTGGTGCCGATTACGGGGTTCGCCAACTCGATCGTCGCTCCCGCCATGGAGTTTAAAAGCGAGGGCTATGTCATTGGAATGGGCGGAAAAATGTTCGTCATCGCGGGTCCGGTGCTGGTTTACGGAATCGCGGCCTCGATCTTATACGGCCTGATTGTATGGTTTTTCCATTTATACTAAGATGAGGAGGAATGGCTATGCCTACCCGAATCGGCAAATATACGGTTGAACTGACCAGTAAGCCTGTGATTCTCGGTTCTGCCTCGGTTGTCGGCAAAAAAGAGGGCGAAGGGCCGCTTGGACAGTATTACGACCAGTGTCACAACGACACGACGCTGGGGGAGTCAAGCTGGGAAAAAGCGGAAAGCCGCCTGCAGAATGAGGCGGTCGTGCTTGCGCTGGAAAAAGCAAACCTGAAAAATTCGGATGTCGACTGCATTATGGCGGGGGACCTGCTGAATCAGTGCATTTCCTCCACCTTCGGCCTGCGCAGCCTGAACATCCCGTTTCTCGGGCAGTTCGGCGCCTGTTCCACCATGGCGCAGACGCTGGCGATCGCTTCTTTATTCACAGAGTCCGGCGCGGCGCGACGGGCGGTCGCGGTGACCTCGTCCCATTTCTGCTCCGCAGAGCGCCAGTTCCGGTTCCCGCTGGAATACGGCGGGCAGCGGACGCCCACGGCCCAGTGGACGGCCACGGCTGCGGGGGCGATTGTGATGGGCTCCCCGCAGCAGAAACAGGAGGGCCAGATTGTCGTGGATTCCGTCACCTTTGGACGGATCACCGACTTCGGCATCAAGGACGCGGCAAACATGGGGGCTGCTATGGCTCCGGCCGCGGCGCAGACTCTGATCGATTATTTATCGGACACCGGCTCTTCACCGAAGGATTTTGACCTGATCCTGACGGGGGACCTCGGAAGCATCGGCAGCGACCTGATGGAAAAGCTGCTGATGAAGGACGGAATCGATATCAGCGCCGTACACAATGACTGCGGACTGATGATCTACGATATTGAAAAGCAGGACGTCCACGCGGGCGGTTCCGGCTGCGGATGCTCCGGAGCGGTGCTGTGCTCCTATATCATGCAGCAGATGCTGTCCGGAAAGCTGCACAAGGTGCTGTTCCTGGGGACGGGCGCGCTGATGTCGCCTACCTCTTCACAGCAGGGAGAAAGTATCCCGGGCGTGGCGCATCTGGTCCTTTTGAAAGCATGACGCAAAAACAAGGGCGGCTCACAGCCGCCCCTGTTGTTTTTTAACCGATGAATTTTTCCAGAGGGGAGATATCCAGACCGGAACAGGTGCGCAGGAAACCGTACAGCTGCTCCGCGATCAGCCTGTTCCCGCCCGGGGTGTCGCTTTCCACGTTCAGCGGCATCAGCGGGTCGTGCACGCTCAGGCGCAGCAGGAACCAGCCGTCTCCGTTCTCTTTCCCGAAGGAAATGCGGATGCCCTCGCGGTTGTCGGGCGCAATCTGCCAGCCCGGCTGCTGTTTGGCGTAAGCCTCCAGATCGGAAATGATCCGGCTGCCGCATTCCCGGAAATTTTCTTCCAGAATCGGGAAGCGCAGCTCGGCGGCCTCGGCCGGTTCCGCCAGCGGCAGAAGCAGGCTTTCCAGCGTCTTCCCCTGCGCGCGCAGCTGCGCCATTTTAATAATGATCTTTGTCACCAGATACGCGCCGTCGTCCAGAAAATAATTTTCACGCAGGGCGGCGTGGCCGGAGGTCTCAATGGCCAGCGGGCAGTTGACGCCCGCTTCGTTCAGCCGGATCGCCTCGTTGATGACGTTTTTATATCCTCTTTTAAAACGGTGGTGCTTTCCGCCCAGCGTTTCTTCAATATAGGTCTTGAGTCCGCTGGAAGTAATGGAGTCCGTTACGACGGTGCCGCCCGCGTTGCCCTCCAGCGCAATCGCGGAGGCGATGGCTACCAGCCGGTTGCGGTTGATTTCATCCCCCTTTGCGTCCACCGCGCCGCCGCGGTCCACGTCGGTGTCGAAAATCACGCCCATGTCTGCTTTCGCGGCAACGGTCGCCGCGCACACGGACTGCATGGCGGCTTCGTTTTCCGGGTTGGGGATATGGTTCGGGAAGGTACCGTCCGGCTCCAGGAACTGGCTGCCGTCGGTATTTGCGCCGAGCGGGGCCAGAACATCCCGCGCGTAAAAGCCGCCCGCGCCGTTGCCCGCGTCCACCACGATTTTAAATCCCGCAAGCGGATGCTCATAGTCCGCGGCGTTCACACCGGATTTGATTTTTTCTCTCAGGTTCGCACAGTACCGCGCCATATAATCGACTTTTTCCACTGTTCCGGAGCCGGGAAGGGGTCTTCCGCCTTCCTGCGCGTGCAGCAGAATCTGCTCGATATCCGGTGCGTCAAGGCCGCCGCTTCTGGTGAAAAATTTCAGTCCATTGCGGTTGAAGGGGTGATGGCTTGCCGTAATCTGTATGGAGCCGTCGCAGCCGAGGTCGACTGTGGTCATAAACATGGAAGGGGTGGAGGCCAGCCCGCAGTCCAGCACATGCACGCCCCCTCCGGTGAGCGAACGGGTCACCGCCGCCTGAATCCGGTCGGCGGAAATGCGGGAATCATGCCCTACGGCGACGGTCAGCATAGAAGCGTCTTTTTTGGTAAAGGCTTCGAGCCACAGGACAAAGCCCGCCGCCATTTTTTCAATATTTTCATCGGTAAGGCTGATTTTCTGCCCCGGTACTCCTTCGCTGGCCACTCCGCGGATATCGGTGCCGCTCTTAAACTGTTTCCAATACTTTGTAAGCATCAATCTGTCCCCTTTATGCTGTTATTTGGTCTTATTATAAGCGATTCAGGGATATTTGTAAACGAGGTGTTCACAATCGAAAATTTGATTACAATCAGTAATATTTATAAGATATACAACAAAGGGGAGAACGAAGTGCGCGCGCTGAACGGCGTTTCCCTGTCCATAGACGAAGGGGAATTCGTCGCTATCGTCGGTCAGTCCGGCTCGGGAAAATCGACCCTGATGAATATTCTGGGCTGTCTGGATACGCCGACCATGGGCGAGTATTATCTGGACGGGGAAAACGTGGCGGGTCTGAGCGAAAAACGGCTGACGCAGATCCGCAACTGCGAGCTCGGGTTCGTCTTTCAGGGGTTCAATCTGATCAGCGGGCTGGACGCGCTTGAAAACGTGGAGCTGCCCCTGCTTTACCGCGGGATTCCAAAATCCGGGCGCCGCGCCCTTGCGCAGGAGGCCCTTTCAAAGGTCGGGCTGACGAACCGCGAGAACCACAAGCCGGACCAGATGAGCGGCGGGCAACAGCAAAGGGTGGCCATTGCGCGCGCGATCGCGGCAAAGCCACCCATTATTCTGGCCGATGAACCGACCGGCAATCTGGACTCAAAGTCCGGCGCGGCGGTCATGCGGATATTGAATTCTTTAAATGAAGAAGGGAAAACGGTTGTTTTGATTACGCATGATGAAAAAATTGCCGCTTCTGCGGGCCGCGTGGTACAGATACAGGACGGGCAGATCGTCAGTCAGTAAATTTTTCGTCGACAATGGTGTCCCTGAATTTGGGGAGCAGCTCCCGGATATGCTTCAGGTAAAAGAAGCAGTATTCGTACATCTGGCTGACCGCCTGCATCTGTACGGAGCGGCTGATGGTAATATATCCGCAGCGCGGTTTGAAATACAGGTACATCGGAAAGCCCCCGTCCTCGCAGGGCTGAAGAAATTTCGCGTGAAGGCGGTGCGCGCCCAGCTTTTCGTAAAATCGGATGCGCCGTTTCTGCTGTTCGGCAAGCTCCGGGTCGGTTTCGGAGACATACTCCACGGAAAACAGGATGCCGTCGAACGGTCCGCAATATTTCTGCCAGAGTGCGCGGAACAGCGCGCTGCCATATCCGCAGGCATGGTGTTTTTTCAGGACGGCCAGATAATCCAGCCAGAGAATATTGCTGTCCTCCATCGCATACACCAAAGCGTAGCCGATCAGCTCGTTGTCGGAAAGCCGACGGAACAGCAGGATTTTATACCGGTCGCCGTTCAGCAGCTGTAAATACCTTGGATACGGATACAGCTCAGAGGGCGGGAACTGCTGCTTCATGTCCTCGTAAATCATGGGCAGGTCATTTTTGTCACCCAATACAATGGCGGACTCGGGTGCGAAAGTCATTTTAACAATCTCCTGTCTAGATAGCAAAGCTCCGGATGCGGACTTTGCTAAAGTAATCAATAGGCATTATAGCACATCCGCCCTGAAAACCGCAAGCCGTCCCGGCAAGCGGAAGACGTGCCGGCTCATTGACAATCGGGAAGAAAATGTTATAATGACCTTGGAAGATATTAGGATCACTGACCGGTGAAATTCACCGCTGAAGGAGGTTTATTATGACGTCGTCTACGCTTCAACTGCATGATGTGGATGTTCCAGCATTTATTAAGGTGCTTGACCAGTGTGAAGGAAACGTCTTTCTGGTAACACGTGAGGGCGACCATCTCAATTTAAAGAGCAAGCTCAGCCAATTGGTCGGGCTGACACAGCTGATCGAAGGCGGAAAAATCGCAGAGGCCTTCATTGTCTGTGAAAAACCGGAGGACGAATCAAAGCTTTTCCGCTTCAATCTTTTCGGAACGGAAAAAGCATAATCGGCAGGAACGGATATGCCGTCCCGGCAACGATTCCGCCTGACAGGTTTTTCGACACTCTCGCCGCCCGTGAGGGCGGTTTTTTTAGTACACGGGAACATAAGGAGGAACATCATTGTCACACAGAAGAAATCGGAGAACTCCTTTTTGGGTCTCTCTGCTGATTTTTGCCGCGATTTCGGCGGCGATGGCGTTCGGGTCCCGCGGCGGAACGGGGACGGTCGCCGGCCCGGCGCCGCCGCAGGGCTCCTCGGGCGCACAGCCGTCCGGGACGGAGCAGGACGCCACAAGCGTCTATTTTCTTGACGTAGGGCAGGGGGACAGCGAGCTGATCCGGCTGAAAACAGGCGAAAATATCCTGATCGACGCGGGTACCCCGGAAACGGCGCAGGAGCTTGCCGACTACCTGGCGGATCTGGGGGTTTCAAAAATCGACTTCCTGATTGCGACGCATCCCCATGCCGACCACATCGGCGGGATGGAGCAGATCGTCGACCGCTTTTCCATCGGGAAGGTCTATATGCCCAGAATTCCCGACAGCCAGATTCCCACCACGGCAACCTATGAAAAGCTGCTGACCGCCATTGACCGGAAAGGGCTGAAAATCACCGCCGCAAAAGCGGGCACGGTAATTTTTGACACAGGGGAGGAAAAACTGGAAATACTGGCTCCGAATTCCGAAAAATACGGTGATCTGAACAGCTACTCCATCGTTACAATGCTCACGAGCGGCGAAAAGCGCTTTTTGTTTACCGGGGACGCGGAATCGGACAGCGAAAAGGAGATGGTGAAAAAGGGGTACGACCTGCGCTGCGACGTTCTGAAATGCGGGCATCACGGAAGCTCCACCTCCACCAGCGCCGCCTTCTTAAAGGCGGCGGGCCCTAGCGCGGCGGTGATCTCCTGCGGCCTGAACAACGATTACGGCCACCCGCACAAGGAAGTGGTGGACCGGCTGAAGAAAGCCGGAGTGACCATTTACCGAACCGACCAGCAGAAAACCATTCTGGCGCAATGCGACGGAAAAACCATCCGGTTTACCACGGGATTACAATCGGTCGCCGGATAACACAGAATAGACAATTTCAGAGGATTATAAAAAAGCGCCTTGAACGGAAAACCCGGTTCAAAGCGCTTGATTTATCAATTTTCTATTTTAAAAAAGCATCCGCTTACTTTTCTTCGTTGAAAAACTTCTCCCAGTCAAAGTTGCTGTCCTGTATCGGCTGCGCCTGCGATTTCGGGAGAGAATCGGGGTCCGAGGAAGAAGCGGACGGATCGCTCCGGTTTAAAAGATCCTGCGGAATGGGCGCGGTTTCTTCCTGGTCGGGGTTCACCGGCCTTTTCTCCGGCTGCGGCTTCGCAGCGGGCCGGTGTTTTGCGATGGTCCGGGATTTTGCAGCGGGCGTCGGCTCTGCGGCGGCGGGGGCTTCGGTTTCGTTCGAGCTGGACTGAATATCGGTAAAGGACTGCGTATCGTCGGAAACGGCGTCGGTCGGGTGCTGCGCTTCGTCGCTGTAGGAGCTGATGTCCTCAAAGGTTGCGGGTTCTTCGCTTTCCTGAACGCCGCCCGCGGGGGCGAACTTCAGATTTTGACGGCGTCCCTGAAAAAAAAACTGAAGGTAGATGAACAGGCCGATTCCGCACAGCGCAAGAACGATCAGCACAACGCCCAAAATCAGAAGCCAGGATACGCCGCCGATCCCCGACGGGGTTTCGGCTTCACTGCTGACAGTACCGGCGGCCGCCACCGTTTCGCTGGAGGAGGAATCCCCACTGGAAAGAAGCTCTCCCCAGTCCTGGGAAGAAAGCACGTCCGGGTCGCTGACGGTCTGCGCCGCCTGAGAAGCTCTTTTTTCGACCTCATTGGTGTGGGTATCGACATAGTGGTTTACCACCGGCTCCTTGCTGGAAACCGCGGTAGCTCTGGAGCTTTCCGGATTGCTCACGGCGGACTCGGCCTGGCTGTTCTGGTCGGGCTGAGAAGATTCACCCTGTGAATTACCGTCGGGCTGGGACGTCTCTCCCGGCTGGGAAGAAGTCCCCCCCTGCGAAGTATCTTCGGAATGGGAAGAACTGCCGCCCGTGGAAACGGAGCCTGTGGATTCCTGCCCCGGCGGGTCGACCGCAACGGTAGCATTGCTTTCGGCAAAAGCAGTCAACGTAAACACTGTGACCGCAAAAATCAGTGTCAGAAACACTGTCAGAAATCTCTTCGATTTTATATTCATTATCACAAATCCTCTCAATGCTGATAAGCTGACATAAACATATAATATCATATATTATGGTTCCCATACAACTGTGAATTTTCTGTAAAATTTCCATAGAAATACATTTGCGGCAGAAGAACATTGAAAAAACAGTTTTAGGATGATATAATTAAAAAATTAGTATGCAAAATGATTGTAGGAGTGCGATTATGGGCGTAATTATCAGCACCGACAGTGCCTGCGACTTGTTTCCCGATTTATATAAGCAGTACCGGATAGAGATTGTCCCGCTTTATATTACGGTGGAAGGCCGCACCCGCCGGGATGTTTTTGAAATCGGGCCGGACGACGTTTTTGCGGATTACGAGAAAACGCACCGGCTGCCGAAAACGTCGGCTCCGCCGCCCGCCGATTTTTTTGAACTCTTCAAAAAGCAGGTGGGAAACGGAAACGACGTGGTTCATATCGCGATGAATTCCAAATTTTCCTCGTCCTACCAGAACGCCGTGATCGCCGCGCAGGAATTCGACAACGTTTACGTGGTGGACACCTTTACGCTGAGCTCCGCTCAGGGCCTTTTGGTGCTCCGGGCCGCGGACATGCGCGACGCGGGGATGTCCGCGAAAGAGATTTTTGACAGGATCGAAACAGACAAAACCAAAATGCGCACCAACGTGCTTTTGGATACGCTGGAATTTGCCTACCGGGGCGGACGAGCCACCATGCTGCAGATGTTCGGGGCAAACCTGTTGAAGCTGCGCCCCTGTCTTCTGCTGGACACCCACGGCGTGCTTTCCGTGCGGCGGAAATTCCGCGGAAATTTTGCGCAGGTCTGCAAGGAATATATCCGGTTTGTGCTCGACCAGCCGAATATGGACGACGAGCGCGCGTTTGTTTCCACCACGGGGATGGACCAGTCGCTTTTTGACAGCGTAGTCAGAATGGTCAAGGAAAGCGGAAAGTTCCGGCAGGTCCTCACCTCGCGCGCGGGATGCAGCATGACGGTCCACACGGGCCCCAACACGCTTGTTTTGTTTTACAAGGAAAAATAGGAGGAGCTATGCAGCGAAAGGTAAAAATTGTAGCCGACAGCACCTGCGACCTGAACGCACAGATGCTGGAACGCTGCCAGATTGAAGTCATTCCGCTCAACGTGAATCTGGGCGACAAGTCCTATCTGGACGGGGTAACCGTCCATACGCCGGACCTGTTCGAATATTATAAAAAGACTGGACAGCTTCCCACTACTTCCGCGCCGACTCCCGCGTATTACGAGGAGTTCTATCGCGGGTGGACGGACGAAGGCTGGGAGGTCGTGCATTTCAGCATCAGCGCGGAGCTGACCGTGACGCCGAATATCGCGAAGATGGCAGCCGAAAAGTTTGACGGCGTTTATCCCGTGGATTCCCGCAACGTGTCCAGCGGCATGGGCATCCTTGCCGTGAAAGCGGCCGAGCTGCGCGATCAGGGATATTCCGCGGCGGAAATCGCACAGCGGGTCGGGGCGATGACCGGGAAGGTGCGCACCACCTGCGTGATCAGCACGCTCCTTTATATGTATAAAGGCGGGCGCTGCACCGGGGTGCAGGCGCTGGGCGCGAATCTGCTGAACCTGAAGCCCTGCATCGATGTGAAGGACGGCAAAATGGGCGTCGCCAAAAAGTACCGTGGAAGCCTGAAATCGGCGGTCTGCAAGCTGGCGGAGGACAGGCTGAAGGGCGCGGAAAACATCGATCTTTCCCGTCTGATCATCGCCCACTACGACGTGGACAATGAAACCATTGAAGCGGTCAGGCAGAAGATCCTGGAATACCAGAATTTTGAGGAAATCGTGGTCGGGGACTGCGGCTGTTCCGTTTCGGTTCACTGCGGGCCGGGGACCTTCGCCATTGTTTATATGGAAAAGTAAGGAAAAGGGCGGGGGCTGCTGCATAATCGCTCTTTTGAAAAATAGGGTACAAAAAATACGTCTCGATCGGACTGCTGAATGTCGTTTCGAGGCGTATTTTTATGATTTTCCGGCATTTTCAGTTGATTCTGCAAGAAGTTTACGTTTCTCCCCCGCCAAAGGCGGGGGAGAAACGTGTTTTGTCTGGCAATCTGCTATCGCAAATTCATTTTGCAACAGCCTCATTTATAGCGGCTGGATGGGTTCGCTGTTCGCCAGAAGGATATCCCGGGCCAGCTCCTCCAGCTGTTCCCAGCTTTCCAGATCTCCCGCCCGGCGGCGGAACGACGCGGCGTTTTTTATCCCCTTCAGGTACCAGCCCACGTGCTTGCGTGCCTCGTTCATGGCGCGGTGCTCGCCCTTGTATTCGCACATCAGCCGGATATGCTGCAGCATGACCAGAATACGCTCGTGGATATCCGGCGGAGGGACGATCCGGCACGAATCGGTCAGGTAGGCGTTGATCTGGGAAAAAATCCACGGGTTGCCCAGCGCCCCGCGCCCGACCATCACCGCGTCGCAGCCGGTCTGTTCCAGCATCTGCGCGGCGGTCTGTGCGGAAACAACGTCGCCGTTTCCGATTACGGGGATGCCGACCGCCTGCTTGACCTGACGGATAATTTCCCAGTCCGCGTTGGGGGCGTACATCTGCTCGCGCGTACGGCCGTGGACGGTGACGGCATCCGCTCCGGCGGCCTCGCAGATTTTGGCGACTTCCACCGCGTTGACGCTGCCGCTGTCCCAGCCCTTGCGCATTTTCACCGTGACCGGTACGGGGACGGCGCTTTTGACCGCCGCGACGATCTCCCCGCAGAGTCCGGGATTTTTCATCAGTGCGCTGCCGGAGCCGCTGCAGCTCACCTTCGGCGCGGGGCAGCCCATGTTGATGTCGATCACGTCCGGGCGGTACTTCATCGCCTTTTCCGCGGCCTGTGCCATTACGGCGGGCTCGCTCCCGAAAAGCTGGATGCCCGCCGGGCGCTCCGCTTCGCTCAGCTCCATCAGCTCGCCGGTCTTTTTGTCGTTGAACTGGAGCCCCTTCGAGCTGACCATTTCGCTGACCGCATAGGAGGCCCCGAAGCGCACGCAGGTCTCTCGGAAAGCCCGGTCGGCCACGCCGGCCATCGGCGCGAGCACGGCGAAGCCATCTATTTGTAAATTGCCGATTTTCATGCAAAATTCCTTTCCGTTTTAAAATCCGCGTTCATTATAACACTTATTTTTTTCTTTGGAAAGTGCTATAATACCAATGTATATGTTCGAAAAGAGGCGAGGCTTTCCGGCTGGCTGTGTTGCTTTCCGGTCCGCCCGCAGACGATACCGCTGAAAAAGGAGAACAACATGAAGCTGCTTGTACTTGACGGAAACAGCATACTGAACCGCGCGTTCTACGGCATCCGCCTTCTGACCACGAAGGAAGGGATTTTTACCAACGGGATTTACGGTTTTCTGACGATGCTGCAGAAACTGAAAAACGAAACCGACCCCGACGCGGTGGCCATTGCGTTCGATATGCGCGCGCCGACCTTCCGCCACAAGGAATACGCGGGTTACAAGGCGCAGCGCAAGGGGATGCCCGAAGAGCTGGCCCAGCAGCTTCCCAACCTCAAGGAACTGCTGCGGCTTCTGGGCTACCGTCTGGTGGAGTGCGAGGGCTTCGAGGCCGACGATATTCTGGGTACACTGGCGCACCGGTGCAGCGAAAGCGGGGACGAGTGCATTCTCGCCACCGGCGACCGCGACAGCCTTCAGCTGGTCGGGCCGCGTGTCAACGTCCGTCTTGCCGCGACCAAATTCGGCCAGCCGCAGGTCACGGTTTACGACGAGGCCAAAATTATGGAGGACTACGGCGTGACCCCGAAGCAGCTGATCGACATCAAGGCGATTCAGGGGGATTCGTCGGACAACATTCCGGGCGTCGCGGGCATCGGCCCGAAGGGCGCGGGCGACCTGATTCAGAAATACCACGATCTTGATTCTATTTATAAAGATATCGATACGCTGGATATCAAGGAAGGAATGCGCCAGAAGCTGGTCAGGGACAAGGAAACCGCTTATCTGAGCCGCTACCTCGGGACCATCCGCACGGACGCGCCGGTCGATCTGGAAATTTCACACTATGTTCCGCAGCCCTGCGACAATGACGCCGCCGCGCGCCTGATGGCAAAGCTGGAATTTTTCTCGCTGATCGACAAAATGGGTCTGCGCGAGCCCGCTGCTTCTCCGGAGGCGGAGAAGGCGGAGGAAGCCGCTCCGGGCGTTGCGGAAAACACCGACCCGGCGGCGCTTTTGAAGGAACTTGAAAAGGCGGGCCGCGCCGACTTTATCGCGGAGGATGACGGCGGAAACCTGAAGCTGTATCTCAACAGCGGCAGCCGGATTTATGTGATCGACGACGCCGGATTGATCAAACGGCTCTGTGAGGACCAAAGCATCCGCAAGAATACGCACGACATCAAGCCGCTTTACGCCGCTCTGCTGGCGCGGGATATCGTGCTGAAAAACCCCGGGATCGACACGATGCTGGCGGCTTACCTGCTCAACCCATCGGCGTCCGGGTATGAGCCGTCCCGGTTGGCGCAGGAGTACGACGTTGCCCTGACCCGGCAGGAGGATGCCCGGCTGACGGACGCTTGTGTGATGCCCGCGCTTGCGGACGTGCTGGCCGGTGAAATCGGGAAGAAAAACCAGACGGAGCTGTTAAATAACATCGAAATGCCGCTGGCAGAAGTTCTGGCCCGCATGGAGACCGTCGGGTTTGCCGTGGACAAGGACGGCATCCGCTCGTACGGAGAGGTTTTACAGGCACAGATCGACACGATCCAGACGCAGATTTATGAAACGGTCGGCTATGAATTCAATATCAATTCCCCCAAACAGCTGGGCGAAGCGCTGTTTGAAAAGCTGGGGCTGAATCACGGGAAAAAGACGAAAACCGGCTATTCCACGGCGGTCGAAATTCTGGAAAACCTGCGCTACGAGCACCCGGCGGTGGAGCTGGTGCTGAATTACCGCAGCCTGGCAAAGCTGAAATCCACCTACTGCGAGGGCCTTTTAAAGGTGATTGGGCCCGACGGAAGAATCCATTCCAATTTTAACCAGACGGAAACGCGCACGGGCCGCATCAGCTCCACGGAGCCGAATCTGCAGAACATCCCCGTGCGCACCGACCTTGGCCGGGAAATGCGCCGTTTCTTTGTCGCGCGCGAGGACTGGGTGCTGGTGGACGCGGATTACTCCCAGATTGAGCTGCGCGTTCTGGCGCACGTTGCCAACGATAAAAATATGATACAGGCATTTTTGAATAACGACGATATCCACCGCAGCACGGCGGCGCAGGTGTTCCATATGCCGGAGCAGATGGTGACCCCGGTGATGCGCAGCCGCGCCAAGGCGGTCAATTTCGGCATCGTGTACGGTATTGGCGCGTTTTCTCTTGCGAAAAACATCCATGTTACGCGAAGCGAAGCCGATACCTATATTAAGGATTACCTTGCCCACTATTCCGGGATTGACCGGTATATGAAAGAGGTCGTGGCGCTGGCGAAGGAAACCGGCTACGCCGAGACGATGTTCGGCCGCCGGCGCTACCTGCCGGAACTGACCTCCAGCAATTTCAACATGCGCTCGTTCGGCGAGCGGGTGGCGCGCAATATGCCGATTCAGGGCGCCGCCGCCGATATCATCAAAATCGCCATGGTGAAAGTGGAAAAGCGGCTGGAAAAAGAGGGGATGCGGTCCCGTCTGATTTTACAGGTACACGACGAACTGATTGTGGAATCCCCGAAGGACGAGGCGGAGAAGGCCGCGCGGATTCTGACGGAGGAAATGGAGAACGCCGTTTCCCTTTCCGTCCCGATGGTTGCCGAGGCCAAAATCGGGAAAACCTGGTACGAGGCGAAGGCATGACCATTTTCACCTGTCCCGTCTGCGGGGAAAAGCTGGAAAGGCTTGCGAAAGCCTATGTCTGCAAAAACGGGCACAGCTACGATCTTGCGCGGGAGGGCTATGTCCACCTTCTGCCGCCGAACAAAATGCACGCCAAAGTACCCGGCGACAATCAGGAAATGACCGCGTCGCGCCGGCGTTTTCTGGAATCCGGCGCCTACCGGCTTTTCAGCGACAAGCTCAATGAGCTGGTGCGCGCATATTCCCGGACAAAAAGTCCAATCATCCTTGACGCGGGCTGCGGGGAGGGCTACTATACCGGGCGGCTCCGCGAAGAACTGCTTTCCCATGGGTTTACCCCGCAGGTCTTTGGGTTCGATATCTCCAAGTTTGCGGTAAAGGCCGCGGCGAAAAAATACAAAGCGATCTCCTTCGCCGTTGCCAGCAGCTTCGGTATCCCGGTTTCGGACGGTGCGGCGGACCTCGTACTGGACGTGTTCGCGCCGGTGGTGGAAAGCGAGCTGAATCGCGTGCTCAAACCGGGGGGAATTCTGATTTTAGCCGTGCCGGGCCGCCGTCATCTGTACGGGTTAAAGGAAATCCTGTACGACGAGCCCTATGAAAACGAGTCCTTTGAGGCGCATTACAGCGGATTTGCCTTTATCGGCCGCGTGCCGGCACAGACCAACGCCGTGATTTCCGGCGCGTTGATTCAGGACCTGTTCGCCATGACGCCTTATTTCTACAAAACCGGGGCGGAGGGCGTACAGCGGCTGAAACAGGTACGGACACTGGAAACGCATCTGAAATTTGATTTTCTAATCTATGAAAAGGTGGGAGAAAATTGCGCAGGCGCAAAGAGCTGACAAACGAACAGTTTGAAAACATGGGCTTCCTTGTCTTGATTACGGTGCTGGCCCTGCTGTGCCGTTTTCTGCTTTTCCCGTTTGAGTCCGGGGATTATCACCAGTTTTTGCAGGGATGGTACACCGCGCTGAAGGAGAACGGAGGCTTTGCGGCGGTGGGGATGAATATCGGCGATTATATGCCGACCTATCTCTATCTGCTTGCCGGGTTTACATATCTTCCCGTTTCCGGGCTGACCGCCATTAAGCTTGTTTCCAGCCTGGCGGACATTGTTCTGGCCGTTTACGTGATGAAAACGGTCCGGCTGAAGGTTGACGACCCTCTGTACGGGGGAATGGCATACGCGGCTGTTCTGTTTTTGCCGAGCGTGGTGCTGAATTCGGCTGTATGGGGGCAGTGCGACGCGATTTTTACCGCCGCGCTCGTCGCCTGTGTGTACTATTTCATGCTGGATAAGGAATATCAGGCGGTCGCCGCTTTTGCCATCGCGTTTGTCTTTAAACTACAGGCGGTGTTTCTGGCGCCGTTTTTGCTGCTCCTGCTCGTCAAGCGCAGGGTGCGCCTCAGCACCTTCCTGATGATTCCGTTCGTGTATCTGCTGGCCATCCTTCCCGCCATGTTTCTGGGGCGCAGCATGAGGGGACTTCTGACGGTATATTTTTCCCAGGCGGGGCAGTATAAGATGATCGCCATGTTCCTGCCGAACCTGTACACCTGGCTGCCGGAGGACACGCCGGAGTACATCAGCGCCGCCGCGGTGATTCTGGCCGGCGCGCTGACCATTTCCGCGCTGTTCTATCTATATAAAAGGAAGTTCGTTTTTACGGACGAGCTGTTTGTTTCGCTGGCGCTCTTTTTTGCGCTGTTTTTGCCGTTCATCCTCCCGCATATGCACGAGCGGTACTTCTATCTGGCGGATATCCTGTCGGTCGTCTTTGCGTTCTATTTCCCGAAGATGCTCTACGTGCCGGTGGTCACGGTGCTGAGCTCCACCTACGCCGTCTGCCACAACCTGTTCAATACGGACTTTTTCAGCGTGCAGCTGCTGGCGGTCGTGATGCTTTTCATTCTGATACAGGTCGCAAGGCACACGGTGCGGCAGATTGACCTTCAGTCGGAGCAGCCGGGGCAGGTGCCGGGATGAGCGGGGTGCGGATCGTGCCGATGGGCGGGGAGCACCTCGGCGCGCTGGAAAACATCGACGCCCTCTGCTTTTCGGACCCCTGGCCGCCCGAGGGGCTCCGCGCGGAGCTCTCCAGCGATACGGCCTGTTTTGCCGCGGCAGAGTGCGGGGGGGAAACCGTGGGCTGTGCGGGAATGCACTGTATCTGCGGGGAATGCTATATCGACAAGGTCTGCGTCCACCCCGGCTTTCGCCGGAGGGGGATCGCGCGGGCGCTGGTGCGGTATTTAATAGATGCCGCGGTCAAAAACCACGCGGAATTTATGACGCTGGAGGTGCGTCGGAGCAACGATGCCGCCGTCGCGCTTTACGCTGGGCTCGGCTTTGAGCCGGTCGGGGTCAGGAAGGACTTTTACACGGCGCCGAAAGAGGACGCGCTGCTGATGACGAGATTTTTTCAGAATTAAAGGATGAACGCGCCGGTTTTCCGTCAGACAGCGGGCCGGACGGTTTTATTTTAAAGAATAAGGGGAAAATAGAGAATGCGGATTTTAGCACTGGAAAGCTCCTGCGACGAAACCGCCGCCGCAGTGGTGGAGGACGGAAGAACGGTTCTGTCTTCGGTGGTTGCCTCACAGGTAGAGGAACACAAACTTTACGGCGGCGTCGTGCCGGAAATCGCGTCGCGCCGTCACTGCGAGGCGATTGTGGGCGTTACGCAGAAAGCCCTTGACGACGCGGGAATGACGCTGGACGAGGTCGACGCCATCGCCGTCACCTACGCGCCCGGACTGATCGGCGCGCTGCTGGTGGGCGTGAATTTTGCAAAGGGGCTGGCCCTCTCCTCCGGAAAGCCGATCGTGCCGGTGCACCATCTCCGCTCACACATCGCCGCGAACTACATCACTTCACCGGAGCTGAAGCCGCCGTTTCTGTGCCTGATCGTCTCCGGCGGCCACAGTCATATTGTGGAGGTAAAGGATTATACGGACCTTCATGTTTTGGGCCGCACGCGCGACGACGCGGCGGGCGAGGCCTTTGACAAGGCTGCAAGAGCCATGGGGATGCCTTACCCCGGCGGGGTGGAGATGGACAGGCGCGCCGAGGGCGGGAATCCCAAAGCCTTTCCGCTGCCGCACCCGACGGTGGACGGCTCGCCGTACGATTACAGCTTTTCCGGGCTGAAAACGTCGGTCATCAATCTGATCCACAACGCGCAGCAGAAGGGACAGACTTTGCCGGTGCAGGACCTGGCGGCTTCGTTCCGCAAGGCGGTGGTCGACTGTCTGGTCAAAAATTTTGTCAAGGCCGCACAGGATACCGGCAGCACCAAGCTGGTGATCGCGGGCGGCGTTTCCGCCAATTCTCTTCTGCGCAGCCGCCTGCAGAAGGAATGCGGGGACCGCGGCTGGGAATTTTATATGCCGGAGCTGAAGCTTTGCGGGGACAACGCCGCCATGGTCGGCGCGCAGGGATACTATGAGTTTCTTGCAGGAAACATTGCGAAAATGGACCTGAATGCTCACGCTGCGCTGCCGATTGAAGGAAGCTGATGAAAATCCTCCAAAAGTGGAGCAAAAGCTTTGTGCATTTTACTATGGTAAATTTTTAACAAATTCAATATTTCAAGATTGATTAAAACGCCGCAATGTATTATAATGAGAACCAATATCATCAATTTTGGAAGGTCATTGGACCGGAAGGAGAAATGAGTCATGACAAGCAACAAGTCTGTTTTGAACTGGATTGAGGAAATGAAAGCACTTGTTGGTCCGGATAAATTAGTCTGGATTGACGGATCAGAGGCTCAGCTTGAGGCATTGCGCGCCGAAGCCTGTACTTCGGGAGAGCTCATCAAGCTGAATCAGGAAAAACTCCCTGGCTGCTACCTGCACCGCACCGCGGTAAACGACGTTGCCCGCGTTGAGGACAGGACCTTTATCTGCTCCCGCAAAGAAGAGGACGCAGGCCCGACCAACCACTGGAAGGACCCTCAGGAAACCTATAAAATGCTTTACGACATTGCAAGAGGCAGCTATAGGGGCCGCACCATGTATGTGATTCCCTATTCCATGGGCCCGATCGGCTCGCCGCTCGCAAAAATCGGCGTAGAGCTCACAGATTCCATTTATGTTGTATTAAATATGGCGATTATGACCCGTGTGGGCCAGAAGGTCTGGGATACGCTGGGCGACAGCACCGACTGGGTAAAGGGTCTGCACTGTAAGTGCGACATCGACGCGGAAAAGAGATACATCTGCCACTTCCCGGAGGACAACACCATTATCTCCGTCAACTCCGGCTACGGCGGAAACGTTCTGCTGGGCAAAAAATGCTTTGCGCTGCGCATCGCTTCCTACCTTGGCAAGACCGAGGGCTGGATGGCGGAGCATATGCTGATTCTCGGCATTGAAAACCCGCAGGGCGAAATCAAATATGTCGCCGCCGCGTTCCCGTCCGCCTGCGGCAAGACCAATCTGGCGATGCTGATTCCGCCGGAAGGCTACCGCAAGAAGGGCTATAAAGTCTGGACAGTCGGCGACGATATCGCCTGGATGCGCCAGGGTCCGGACGGCAGGCTGTACGCGATCAATCCTGAAAACGGATTTTTCGGCGTTGCCCCCGGCACAAACGCAAAGTCAAATCCGAACGCGCTTGCTTCCACACAGTCCGGCACCATCTTCACCAATGTTGCTCAGAATCTGGACGACAACACCGTCTGGTGGGAAGGCCTAGACAAGAATCCCCCGAAGAATGCGATCAACTGGAAAGGCGAGCCCTGGGACGGCACTACTTCCGACCAGAAGGGCGCTCATCCGAACAGCCGCTTCACCGCTCCCGCAAAGAACTGCCCCTGCGTCAGCCCCGAGTTTGACAAGGGCGCCGGCGTTCCGATTTCCGCCATCATCTTCGGCGGCCGCCGCGCACAGACCACTCCGCTGGTTTATCAGTCCCGCGACTGGAACAACGGCGTGTTCGTCGGTTCCATCATGGCTTCTGAAACAACCGCTGCCGCAACCGGCGCAGTCGGCGTAGTCCGCCGTGACCCGATGGCGATGCTGCCCTTCTGTGGCTACCATATGGGCGACTACTTCAAGCACTGGATCGAAATGGGCGAAAAGCTCGGCGATAAGGCTCCGAAGATTTTCAACGTCAACTGGTTCCGTCTTGACGAGGAAGGCCACTTCATTTGGCCGGGCTTCGGCGACAACCTCCGCGTGCTGGAGTGGATCGTCAACCGCTGCGACGGGAAGGCCGACGCCGTCAAGACTCCGATCGGTTTTGTTCCGAAGGCGGAGGATATCAATCTGGAAGGCCTTGACTTCAGCGTAGACACCCTGAAGAGCATTCTTGAAATCAAGAACGATCAGTGGGTCAAAGAGTCCGAGGGCATTGAGGAATTCTACAAGAAGTTCGGCGATAAGCTTCCGAAGGAGCTGAGGAGTCAGCTCGATACTCTGAAGAACAACCTGAAATAATCATACTGATTTTCGGCGGCGGCTTTGTTGGAAAGCCGCCGCTTGTTTTATACGTTTTGCAACTTGAAAGCGGTTTCATGCATGTTTTGGGATAGAGTACTATAAAATTGGCATTCAAACCCATATTTTTGCATTTTGCAAACGAAATTGTCTCAAAAAGTATGAATAAATTGTTTCTAATTCAAAAAGTTTGTGTAAATATCACATTGTCATATCCTGCCGAAAGCTCTATACTATAAATAAATCATGTGATTACCCGGCAGCGCTATGTCGGGCACTTTTATTTATCAGGAGGAAAAATTATGGCAGGCAGTTCAGAAACAGCATACCATCCGAAGGGAGACTTCTTTAATTTAAAGGGCAATCATACGAATGTCCGTACAGAAGTCGGAGCAGGTCTGACCACTTTCTTCGCAATGGCATACATCATCATCGTGAACCCGACCATGCTGTCCCAGACAGGCATGAAGTGGGGCGCCGTATTCCTTGCGACCATCATTGCTTCCGTAATCGGCACTCTTATTATGGGTCTGTTTGCAAATGTTCCGTATGCTCAGGCTCCGGGCATGGGCCTTAACGCCTTCTTTGTGTTTACCGTATGCTTCGGCTTACAGTTCAAATGGCAGGAAGCGCTCGCAATGGTTTTCATCTGCGGTCTTGTCAACATTTTCATTACGGTAACCAAGATCCGCAAGCTCATCATCAAATCCATTCCGGAAAGCCTTCAGAATGCCATCGGCGGTGGTATCGGCATTTTCATCGCCTACATCGGCATTAAAAACGCGGGCCTGATTCAGTTTACCTCCGACCCGGGTACTTATGTCCTTCTGGACAGCAAAACAGTCATCGCCTCCAGCGCCGCGGTTCCGGCCATTGTAAAGCTGAACGCACCCGCTGTGCTGCTTGCTCTGTTCGGACTTGCGCTGACCGTCGTTCTTCTGGTCAAAAACGTCAAGGGCGCTATTTTGATCAGCATCGCTGCAACCACGATTCTGGGCATCCCGATGGGAATCACCACCGTCGGCCAGAGCATGGGCTTCGCGGAAGCCTGCTCCCAGCTGCCGGAAACCTTCGGCGCCGCTTTCGGCAACCCCGGCCTGGTTTCGCTCTTTGCCGACCCGGCGAAAATCCCGCTTGTACTGATGACTATTTTCGCCTTCAGCCTTTCCGATACCTTCGACACCATCGGAACCTTTATCGGTACCGGCCGCAAGACCGGCATCTTCACCGCAGAGGATCAGCTGGCACTGGAAACCAGCGACGGCTTTAAGTCCAAGATGGACAAGGCCCTGTTTGCGGACGCAACGGCGACCTCCATCGGCGCGATCTTCGGTACCTCCAACACCACGACCTATGTGGAAAGCGCAGCGGGCATCGGCGCGGGCGGCCGTACCGGCCTGACCAGCGTTGTGACCGCGGCCATGTTTATCATCAGCGCGTTTTTCGCCCCGCTGATCAGCGCGGTTCCTTCCGCCGCTACGGCTCCCGCCCTGATTGTTGTCGGCATTATGATGCTCAGCGCCTTCAAGGAGATTGAGTGGACCAATTTGGAAGAAGCGATTCCCGCCTTCTTTGCCGGGATCTTCATGGCGTTCTGCTACAGCATTTCCTACGGTATTGCGGCAGGCTTCATTTTCTACTGCCTTATCAAAATTTTCCGCGGCAAGGCCAAGGAGATTCACCCGATTCTCTGGGTTGCCACCGGCCTGTTCGTTCTGAACTTCGCGATTCTGGCGGTTATTTCCTGATTTGTTCATCCTGTTTTTTAGAAAGGCCCCGCACGGCATCGTGCGGGGCCTTTTTTTCTTTATTCCTGCGGTTTCCTGTGGTATAATAGCCACAGAAAATTTGTATTTTATTATTGGAACCTGAGGTGGATTATGCCCAGATTTTTTATCAACTATGTTCCGGAGGAGCAGGTGGTGATCGCCGGGGAGGACGCCCGCCACATTGCGCGGTCCCTGCGGATGCAGTCTGGCGAAAGCCTGATTCTCTGCGACAGCATCGGGACGGACTACAACGGCAAAATTGAGAGCGTGGCGGACGACCGGGTCGTTGTACGCGTCCTGAATTTCTGCAAAAGCGTGGCGGAGCCGGGGGTCCGTGTCACGGTGTACCAGGGCCTGCCCAAGGCGGATAAGATGGACAGCATTGTGCAGAAGTCCGTGGAAACGGGCGCGGTGGGGATTGTGCCCGTCATGACCGCGCGCTGTGTCTCAAAGCCGGACGAAAAAGCGGCGGCCAAAAAAAATATCCGCTGGCAGAAGATCGCACACGAAGCGGCCAAGCAGAGCGGCCGGGGAGTCATTCCGCAGGTCGCCCCGCTCACGGATTTCCGTCAGGCGGTGAAACAGGCGGCCCAAGCCGGGGAGATCATTCTCTTCTTTGAGGGCGGCGGGCAGAGCATCTCAAAGCTGGCAAATGTTGAAACCCGGGAGCTGGCGATTTTTATCGGGCCGGAGGGCGGCTTTGAGCAGTCGGAGGTCGACTTCGCGGTGGAAAACGGCGCGGCTGTTGGCACGCTCGGCGCGCGGATTCTCCGCACGGAGACCGCGCCTATTGCGGCGCTTTCGGCGATTATGCTTGCTACGGGGAATATGTAGCCGAACAATATCAGAGAGGAGAATGCATTTTGGGCCGATATGACTGGATCGACGGGTACTGCGTCTCTAAAAAAGGCGTAGTGAAGGACCATAAACCGGAATGGGACGCTGTGCGCTACCGCGTGGGGGATAAAATGTTCGCCATGCAGGGCGGGGATAAGGAAGGCCACCCCATTATTACCATCAAGCTGGAACCCACGCTGGGCGCTTTGCTGCGTTCCCGGTATTCCGACATTGTGCCGGGTTATTATATGAATAAAGAGCACTGGAACTCCCTGTATCTGGAGGGAACTGTTCCGGACGGAACGGTCAGGGAAATGCTGGACAACGCGTACGCGATTGTATTCGCCTCTCTGAGCGGAAAAGTGCGCCGGGAACTGGAAGAAGGGAATCGGGAAAAATGAAAACAGCTTTGATTACCGGGGCTTCCCGCGGAATCGGCAGGGCGGCCGCCCTGCGCCTTGCCGAGGACGGCTTCCGTGTCATCGTCAATTATCATACCTCCAAAGGAGAAGCCCAGTCCCTTCTGGACGAGCTGAACGCGCGGAAATTTCCCGGCTGTGCCGCGGTACAGGCCGATGTTTCCGACAGGGCGCAGGTGGAAAAAATGTTTGCTCTGGCCGGCGGCGTGGATGTGCTGGTCAACAACGCGGGCATCGCGCAGCAGAAGCTCTTTACGGACCTTACGGAACAGGATTGGGACAGGATGTTCGACGTGGACGTCAAGGGGATTTTCCATTGCTGCCAGTGCGCGCTTCCGTATATGATTCACCGCAAGCAGGGAAAAATCATCAATATCTCCTCCATGTGGGGACAGGTCGGCGCTTCCTGCGAGGTGCATTATTCCGCGGCAAAGGCGGCGGTGATCGGGCTGACCAAAGCGCTGGCGAAGGAAGTCGGCCCGTCGGGAATCCAGGTCAACTGCGTGGCGCCGGGCGTCATAGCGACCGAAATGAACGCGCAGCTTGACGAAAGCACCCTTTGCGGGCTGAAAGAGGAGACCCCGCTCGGCATGCTTGGCGCGGCGGAGGATATTGCCGCCGCCGTCAGCTTCCTTGCGGGGGAAAATTCGCGCTTTATCACCGGTCAGGTGCTGGGAGTCAACGGCGGGATGATTATCTGAAGGAAATACGGGCCGCCGATTGCACCAAATACAATTTTTTCATAACCGTTACAAAGCTGTCAGAAATATAGACATTCCATGATTTCCCATGATACTATAATGAAAGCGATAAGAAATTTCATATCGTTGACAATAGAGAAGTATGAAAAGGGGAATCGGGATGATCTACCGGGCAAAGCGCGCGGCGCTTCTGCTGCTGGCGGTTTGCGTCCTTTTGCAGGCGGGCTGCGCCGGGAGAGCGGAAGCACAGACAAATTCCAGCAGGGTAAACGGTTTTTCACAGGGCAGCAATGTGGTCAACGCCGTAGAAGGCGGGATACAGATACAAACCGCGCTTCCGGTTTTCTCCGGATTTTCCGCGGCGGAAGAGCTGAACGAAAAAATCAGGGAGATTTCCGATAACGGACTTGCCGAGGTAAAACAGGCGGAAAAGGAGCTCGGCAATTCAGCGGCCCAGGGGCATCTTTTCTTCCAGAGCTATTACGACCTCTTTTGGGATAATGATGTCCTTTCCGTGTGGATTATGAATGAAAATTACACGGGCGGCGCACACGGCTACCGGTGGGTAAAGTCTTTCAATGTGAATATTCAGACGGGTGAATTCTATGAAACGCCGGGTGCTTTATTGAAGGACGCACAGGCGGGAACAAAGAAAATCACGGATACCATTCTGGCGGATATCAAAAAACGCCCTGATTTTTATTTTCCCGAAGCGGCAAAAACGGTGGAGGAAAAGCACGGCGCGTATTCTTATTATCTGGATGGGAAGGATCTTGTCGTCTATTTCGACCTGTATGAGCTGATGCCTTACGCGGGAGGAATGCCGGAGTTCCGCTTTCCGCTGGATGACCTCGACCTGAAATTCCGCATGGGCAACAATCCGGACCGGCAAAACGTGCGGGACAACGGGATGGATATGGAATTTAAGAACCCGGTCGTTGTGAACGACGGCGGCGTGTTTTTGCCGCTGGAAGAGACCGCCGGCGCGCTGATTCACACTGTGAAAAAGACGGACGCGGGCTACACGGTGGACGGAAAGAGCGTGAAACCGACTATGATAGACGGCGCGGCGTATATGCCGGTCGACTATTTCAATACGTTGGGGGAAAACGGTCCGATTCCCGGCTTTGTCGTCTATGACGGCAAAACGCTCCGGATTTTCACGCAGACCGCGCAGAGTGACGACGAATCAAGGAGCGCCGGACTGAACAGCGTCGGAAGCGAAATTTATCTGAACAGCGCCCCGGGCGGCACCTCCTCCGAGGTTTCGTGGAAGAAAAGGATGTGCTATATCAAAAGCTACGATGAAAAAACCGGAACCGTTACACTGGACCCGATCGAATGGATCACCAGTGAAGATAAGAGCCGGATTCAGGAGCTGAAACTCGACGGTGATTTTCCGGACGGTTATTACATTTACAATCCTACCGTGGAAACGGAGAAAATAAAGCTTTCTGAAAACGCGAAAATCAGTCTCATTCAGTGGAATGCGCAAAACGTGGCGGAATCCGACGTACAGACAGACGCCGCGGGACTGGGGAAGCGCCTTGCTGAGGACGGCGCCCTTAGCTTTCCCTATGAATACACCGTAAGCGACGGAAAAATCATCGCGCTGCGGGAGCAGTACGTGCCGTAATTTGATTAAAGCAATTCCATTTCAGCTTGCGAGACAAAACACGTTTCTCCCCCACCGAAGGCGGGGGAGAAACGCAAACTTGCTGAAGAATCAACTGAAAATGCTATAGGATTGGATACAGGGAGGGAAAACGATGAAAAACAGGGGATTTTTGGCACTTTCCGCCACATTGCTGATGACGGCGTACATCCTTGGCGGCTGTGCCTCGCAGGGCAGAAGCTCCGCCGCGGTGCCTGCGACGGAACAGAAATCCGTCGCCATGCAGGATGCGCGGGCAGCGAACGAAGCGGCGGGAATCGACGGCGGACAGCAGAAATCGGTGACCGCGAACGGTACCGCGGATACGGCGAACAACACTCCGACCGCGGGTGAAATCGCGGCCGCTTCTTCCACCCAGAAGATCATAGAGCGCCTGTCGTATCAGATAGAAACACTGAAATTCGACGATTCCGTCCAGAAGGTCCAGAGCCTCTGCACGGAGCTGAACGGCTATGTGCAGGATTCCAGCGTTACGGGCAGCGGAATAGAGAAGCAGGACCTGCGCTCCGCGAATTTTGTTCTGCGGATTCCACAGGAAAAGCTCAGCAGTTTCAAAAGCAGCGCGGGCTCCATCGGGAGCATCCTGAATCTGACCAGCTCCAGCGAAAATATCAGCGAAAGCTATTATGATACCGAAGCAAGGCTGAAAAGCCTGCGCACCCAGCAGGAAAGGCTGATGGCCCTGCTGCAGAAATCCGGTTCCCTGACCGACATCATCGCGCTGGAAAAGGCGCTTGCGGACGTCAATTACCAGATCGAGCAGTATACCGGCACTTTGCGCCAGTATGATTCCCTTATTAATTACAGCACCGTTTCCATTCAGCTCAATGAGGTCGTGAAGCCCACGGAGCTTGAAAAGACGCCGGTGACCCTCGGCGAAAAAATTTCAAAGCAGTTCAGGGATTCCCTGCGCGCGCTCGGCGGGTTCGGTGAAGGACTGCTGGTCTTTGTGCTCGGCGGCGCGCCCGTGATCCTGCTTTTGGCGGTGATTGCGGCGGCGGTGGTGTTTGTCCTGCGCAAAAGGAGAAGAAGGTCTGAGAAGGCGTCGAAAAAGGCCGAAGCAGCGTTTACACAGGAACAGAAAGAAGAGAGTTCCGGAGATAAATAGTTCGTATAGCCGAAAGCGGGCTGTTTCCCAGCTTGGGGAAACGGCCCGTTTTTGTTTGTATGGTACAAAATTCACCATGCTTTCCCATACTGCGCGTTACAAACCATAAGAGAGCAAGGAGCATATCAAACCGGATTATTTCGGATTCGGAAATTTTGGCCAGCAATATGCTTTGCGGCTTGCAAAACTGGTCAAAAATCAATATACTTGAATAGGATTGTGTGGCGCCGCTCCAGAAAATTGCTGAGGCTGCAGAGGGGTATGCGCGAATTTTTCGGAGGAAATAAAGTGAAAAAAGCTAAAAGTATTAAGGAAATTGCGGAGCTCGCAGGGGTTTCGACAGCAACGGTTTCCCGTGTGATTAATCAAAACGGACGCTTTTCCCAAGAAACAGAGGCACGCGTCCGCAGCATTATAGCGCAGAACGATTATGTACCCAATATGACTGCTAAAGGCCTGCGTACAAACCGCACGCGCGTGATCGGCATTATGGTGCCGGATATTACAAACCCGCATTTTTCGAGTATCGTACTCAAACTGGAAATGAATCTGTTTCGCCGAGGGTATTCCTGCCTGATCTGCAATACAAATGAAAATGCGGATCTGGAGAAAAAGCACGTTCAATCGCTTACCGCTCAGAATGTCAGCGGTATTGTAATGATCTCAAGCACGCGCAACTACGCTGAACTCGGTGCGCTGCCAGTGGTGTA
The DNA here is from genome assembly GCF_052442865.1 of Caproiciproducens puteiluti. Lineage (NCBI taxonomy): Bacteria > Bacillati > Bacillota > Clostridia > Eubacteriales > Acutalibacteraceae > Caproiciproducens > Caproiciproducens puteiluti. Next base: position 519,834 of record NZ_CP194790.1, read on the forward strand.
TCTGGATCGTCCCTCCCGGAGCGGGGGCAACAGCGGCGTGATGATAGAATCCGATAACGTGATGGGGGGGTATCTTGCCACACGGGAGCTTCTGAACGCAGGCTGCCGCAAGGTTGTCATTCTGAAATGTCTGTCGAATGATACCAATCAAACCGCCCGGTATGAAGGCTTTTGTCAGGCGTTGATGGAAAAAGGGATTAGCGAGGAGGAAGCGCTCTGCGTGAACCTCAGAGAGATTTCCATTGTGGCTGCGCGCAAGGCCACTCTCGAGCTGCTCGACGCGAAGTCCGTATTTGACGGTGTGATGTGTACAACCGACACCGTGGCAGCGGGCGTAGTGATTGCTCTAAGGGAACGTGGGCTTCAAGTTCCGCACGACGTGCTGGTGACGGGCTTTGACGACTGCCAGCTGGCGGCGGTGTGCGGCCCCGGGCTGACCAGCGTTCGGCAGAATGTTGATGAGATGGCGCGGCTTGCGGCGGAGCTCCTGCTGAAAATGATCCATGGGGAACGACCCGGTTCCGTTTACTATCGGCTTCCGGTTTCTGTAACCGTGCGCGATTCCACCCGCCGGGGGATGGGTTCAACGCCTGCACCGCTGCATACAACCGTTCCTGAACAGAAAGATGCCGCCGGGCCGGAATCACCCGAACACTTTGACTGAATTTTATATCTTTGAGTCACTATTGCGTTCAGGCTCCGTTTGGCTTTATAATCAAATTCCACAAGAAGCAGCCGTCCGATTCATCCGGAGGCCGCTTCTTTTGTCGTTTTCCGGAACAGTGGAGAAAAAATCCGGATATGGTTGTCCCAAAGTACATCAACATGCAGTTTTGTAATTGTATATAAAATGTCTTGTACAAACGGAATCCATTCCTGTTTTTCGTGGAAGTGCGGAACTCTTCGCAGAATACGGGATCGCTGCTTGTTAAGGCGCAGAAAGGATAATTTCCGCGTCGGTTGCAAGCAGTAAATTTCTATAACAGCGGAAAGGTCTTTCAAAAACAGGTAATTTTGCACAAGTTGAGCAATCGTTTACTCATTATTATGATGAAATTAATTCTGCAGTATTGACAATAGATTGGGCAAATAGTACAATGATCATGCTTAAGGGAAAACGATTACCCAACTTTCCCTGAAATGTATCCCGAAATTTCAAAGAATTTAGGAGGAACTGTAATGAAAAAGCTGAAAACTCTTGTTGCAGGGTTGCTGATCACTGCACTGACCCTGAGTATGGCCGCCTGTGGGTCTGCGGGCTCTTCATCGGCGGGCTCGAACGGTGCGGCTTCCCAGCCGACAGACAGTGTCGGCTCGACTGCAAGCGGCGCAGACCAGTATGCCGTTGTGCTGAAGGTACTTTCCAGCCAGTTCTGGCAGACCATGCGCGATGGTATTGAAGCCGAGGCAAAAAAGCAGAACGTAAAGGTAGACATTTACGCTGCGAACACCGAGGACGACGTGGAAGGCCAGGTTACACTGCTTGAAAACGCAATTTCCAAAAACTATAAGGCCATAGGAGTGGCACCGATTTCTGACGTGAACCTGAACAACGCGATTGCGGATGCCACGAAGAAGGGTATCAAAATCGTGGATATTGACGAGAAAATCAACATGGATGCTCTCAGCCAGTTGGGCGGTGCCTGCTACGCCTATGTTGCCACGGATAACAAGGGCGTCGGCAAAATAGGCGCCGAGTACTTAATTAAACAGATCGGCGGCAAGGGCGAGGTCGCCATTGTGGAAGGCAAGGCGGGCGCGATTTCCGGTGAGAACCGCCGTGATGGAGCCAAAGAAGCTTTTGAAGCCGCGAATCTGAAGATTGTCGAAAGCCAGCCGGCGGACTGGGATCGCACCAAGGCTTATGATGTCGCCACAAACTATATTACCGCACATCCGGACCTGAAAGCCATCTACTGCTGCAATGATACCATGGCGATGGGCGTTCAGGAGGCGGTCACCGCTTCCGGCAAGGATATCAAGGTCTGCGGTACGGACGGCAACAACGACGCCATTCAGTCTGTCGCGGATGGCAAACTGACGGCAACCGTGGCGCAGGACTCCGCCGCGATCGGTGCGAAAGGCCTTGACCTGATGATGGAAGCCGTACAGAAGAACGCTGAGCTTAAACCGGGCGCCGATGTGCCAACCTTTGGCATCGATGCGATCCTGATCACCAAGGACAACGCGTCCCAGCATCTTTCAAAGTAAGCCACAAGAATATTCGACTGCCGCCGCCCGCGCACGCAGCTGCGACGGACGGCGGCGTTTTCAGACATTGCGAGCGGCAGACACTGCGCCGCGGGTACAGCGGGGTGTCTGCCCGGCTGACAATGTCTGGATGGAAATCTGAAAAACAAAAGGGGAGAACGCGATGGAACCGATTATCCAGATGAAAAACATTACCAAACGTTTTCCGGGCGTCGTGGCCCTGAACAATATCAATTTTGATGTTCAGCCCGGCGAAGTGCATGTGCTGCTCGGTGAGAATGGAGCCGGCAAGTCTACGCTGATGAAAGTCCTCAGCGGTGCCTATACCCCGGATGAAGGCACCATCGTGATTGGCGATCAGGAGTATAAGAAACTCACGCCACGTCTGTCTGCCGAATACGGCATCAGCATCATCTATCAGGAACTCAGCGCCGTGAACTGGCTGGACATCCGTGAAAATATTTTCATGGGACGCCTGCCGTCTAAAAAAGCGGCAAACATTTCCGTGGTGGATTACGCACAGATTAACACCCGCACCGCGGAACTGCTTGAGCGGGTGAACCTTGGAGGGCGAAAACCGACCACCAGCGTGGGTGACCTGAGCATCAGCGAAAAGCAGATGGTGGAAATCGCGAAAGCAATCGCTTTTGATGCAAAGATTATCGTTATGGACGAACCGACTTCCTCATTGACCGAGGATGAAGTTAAAAAGCTGTTCGTTATTATCCGTCAGTTGAAATCCGAAGGACGCGGCGTGGTCTTTATTTCCCATAAGCTGTCCGAGATCGCGGAAATCGGAGACCGAATTACCATCATGAAGGACGGCAGCCAGATGGGGACCTTTCAGGTTGCAGAGCTTACCACCGACGATATGATCCGGATGATGGTGGGACGCGAGATCAAGGGTACCTATCAGCATACCCCCGAGGAGCATCATCAGTTCGGTGATGTCCTGTTTGAGTGCAGGCATCTGACACGGAAAGATAACCGCGCCAAGGATGTCACATTTCAGCTGCGCCGTGGAGAAATTTTGGGGTTTTCGGGCCTTGTGGGCGCGGGGCGCAGCGAAACAATGTGCGCTATCTATGGAGCGGCTCCAAAAGCTTCCGGCGAGATCCTTATGGAAGGCAAGCGTCTGCGGATCAGGAACCCCTATGAGGCACTGCGGCACGGGATCGGAATGCTGACGGAAAACCGCCGTGAAACGGGCTTTTTTCCCAATTTCAGCAACCAGCGCAACATAGCAATCGCATATCAGCTGAAGCATTCACTGCTAGACGGAATATGGGGATTAACAAATGAAGCCGGAGAGAAAAAGATTGCCGAACGGCAGCGTGCCGACATTCAGATCAAGTGTGCGTCGCTTCAGCAGCTGACCTCTCAGCTTTCGGGAGGAAACCAGCAGAAGGTGATTCTCGGGAAATGGATGGCGGCCGGGGTAAAGCTGCTTATCTTTGACGAGCCGACCAAGGGCATCGACGTCGGAACCAAAAGTGAGATTTACAAGCTGATGCGGGGCCTGGCGGATCAGGGCGTCGGGGTCATTGTGGTTTCCAGTGAAATGCCGGAGCTGCTGGGATTATGTGACCGGATCATCGTTATGGCGGAGGGAAGGATTACCGCGGAGTACGATGTTACGTCCGCGACAGAAGAAAAGCTTGCCAAAGCCGCCACCGGCGAAATTGCATGATTGTGGAGGAAAACCAGATGAAAGAGATCGAAAAGAAAAAGTTTACCTTCGGGGACTATTGGGATAAATACAGCACAGTCACGATCCTTGCGGCGATGATTTTCGTCTTCGGCGCTTTGCAGCCGGCCAGTTTCCTTACGGGCGGCAACCTCGTCAAAATTATGGAGCAGAGTTCTATCACCATCCTGCTTGGTCTCGGCGAGTTCTTTGCCATCCTGCTGGGCGGTATTGACCTGAGTGTCAGCTCGATTATGGCTCTTTCCGGCGCGCTGACCGCGCAGCTGATGGTGAACGCCGGTATGCAGCCGGTTGTGGCGGTCCTGCTGGGTGTTGTGGTGTTTGGCCTGGCGATGGGCATCGCCAACGGCGTGCTGGTCACTGCGACCGGACTGCCTCCGTTTATCATCACGCTCGGCACCCAGGCGATTCTGCGCAGCCTGGTGTACATCGTGACCGATGCCCGCGCCGTTTCCGGGCTGCCGGCTTCTTTCTCAAGAATAGCGGGCGGGAAGTTGTTCGGCATGGTTCCTGTGCCGATTATCGATGCGCTGGTCACTGCGGTTATTCTGGCGATCTTCACAAGAAAAACCCAGTGCGGCCGCAATCTTTATGCGCTGGGCGGGAATCCGCAATCCGCCTGGTACGCCGGTATCACCGTCAAAAAGCATACGATTATTGCGTTTGCAATTTCAGGGCTGTGCGCATCGCTCGCCGGCATGGTGAACATTGCGCGTCTGGCTGCGGCGGAACCCAATGCCGGGACCGGGTATGAGACCTATGCGATTGAAGCGGTCATCATCGGCGGCGCATCGTTTTTTGGGGGTGTCGGAGAGATCCCCAAGGTGGTGGTCGGCGGTTTGATTATCGGCGTTATCAACAACGGCCTGAACATGGTTGGTGTTTCAAGCTACTACCAGCAGCTTGCCATGGGGTGCCTGCTGATTATAGCGGTTACACTGGACCGTTTCTTCGGTGCCAGCCGCAAGAGCTGACCCGGAAAATGTCCGCATCTTATTTCATTATGCCGGAGGAATACTTATGAAACCTGAATTTTCTGTCAGTCTGATGTGCATGGATCTTTTGGATATTCGTCACCAGATCGAGATCCTCGATCAGTTTACGGATGGCTATCACATCGACATTATGGACGGTCATTACTGCAAAAACATAACGCTCAGCCCGGATTTTATTCGGGTCTGCGGGCAGGTGGCAAAGAAACCGATGGATGTACACCTGATGACCACGGACCCCAATGACTGGATTGATGTCTGCGCCGAGGCGGGGGCTGCACTGATCAGCCCCCATGCGGAGACGATCAACACCGACTGCTTCCGCACCCTGAATCATATTTGCGACGTTGGGTGCAAGGTGGGGATTACCCTGAATCCGGCAACGCCGCTCCAGTACTGCAAGCATTATCTCGACCGGGTGGATGTACTGACACTGATGACGGTGGACGTGGGGTTTGCCGGCCAGCCTTTTATTGCCGAGATGATCGCCAAGATCGAAGAAGCCAGACGCCTGCGCGAAGAGAACGGATGGAGTTATAAAATTATGGTCGACGGGTCCTGCAACCGAAAGACCTTTGGGCGCCTTTATCGGGCGGGTACCGATGTGTTTATCCTGGGGTCGTCCGGGCTGTTCAGTCTGGACGATGACCTGCAGACTGCCTTTTCCAAGATGAAGGCGCAATTTGAGGAAGAAACCGGCGTCCGGCTGTGAACGGGGGAGCTGAGAGTGAATGTAGACAAAAGTTATATTTTAGGCATTGATATTGGCGGAACAAACATGCGCTTTGGCCTTGTGGATCCGGAAAACAGAATGGAGGGATTCACGCGGATCAGCACGCGGGACGCATTTCCGGACGGATGCGATCCCGCGGAGAGGCTGGGGCGGTTCATCCGCGGTTACTGTGAGAGAAATGCCGGCGGAAAAATGCCGCAGGCTGTGTCGATCGGGTTTCCTTCCACCATAAACCGCGCACGCACCGTTGTGGTGCAGACACCGAATATTCCCTGTATCCCGGATAATTTCCACGTTGTAGGAGAGCTCGAAAAAGAGCTTGGGATTCCGGTTTTTATCAACCGCGATGTCAACAATCTGCTGCTGTTTGATTTGGAAGATCTCGGTGTGGAGGCACGGGAATGCGTAGCGGCAATTTATTTTGGAACCGGTATCGGAAATGCGCTCATGGTGGATGGAAAAATTCTGCTGGGCCACAATGGGGTCGCCGCCGAGCTTGGGCATATGCCCGTATACGGCAATACCCGCCAGTGCATGTGCGGCAACATAAGCTGTCTGGAAACGGTGGTTTCCGGTATTGCGCTGGAACGGATTCAATCTGAAAGTTTTCCCCGGACGCCGATTCCGTTCTTGTTTCAGCGGCACGCAGATACCCCCGAACTACGCACATTCGTGGAAGGTATGGGGCAAACGGTGGCTGCGGAAGTGAATCTTTTTGACCCGGACTGCATGATTCTGGGGGGAGGACTTCTTCAGATGGACGGTTTCCCAGAGAAGGCTCTCTTTCAGGCAGTACACCGCTATACCCGTAAGCCGTATCCCGAACGGACGCTTGACCTGCGCTATTCCCGCCCTAACCAGGAGAACGGGACGGTGGGTGCTGCAATTTATGCGCGCAGGCGGCTGGCGGAATCCACTTACCTGTAAGCGGTCGGCAGTGTGCCCTTTCAGGAACAGGGGTTCGTTTGGCAGGCCGCGCTGGGAAATACAGGTTTTCTTTTTGTGGGAACTAAACTGTAGTGGTGGAAAGGAAAGAATCTATATGAAATTGGCAATTGGTAACGACCATGTAGCTGTGGAAATGAAGAAAGAGATCAAAGCTTATCTGGAGCAAAAGGGAATGGAAGTGATCGATGTCGGAACAGACAGTACCGATCGTTTCCATTATCCGATCAGCGGGTATAAAGTGGGAAAACTGGTGGCGTCCGGTGAAGTGGATGGCGGTGTCCTGATCTGCGGTACCGGTGTCGGTATTTCGCTTGCAGCGAATAAGGTGAAGGGAATCCGCGCCTGCGTCTGCAGCGAGCCTTATACGGCAAGGCTTTCCAAGCAGCACAACAATTCCAATATCATCGCATTCGGCGCCCGTGTGATCGGTATTGAAACGGCGAAAATGATTGTGGACGAATGGCTCGCCGCGAAATATGAGGGCGGCCGTCATCAGCTTCGCATTGACATGATATCAGAAATTGAAAATACCGGTTCTTTAGCGGCCGCGAAGGAAAAATAGGCGATAATCTAAACGCGGGCTACGGAACGGTCCATAGAAACAAACAGCGACAGAAAACCGTTTTTCCATTCGGAAGGGACGGTCCTCTGTCGCTGATTTTTTAATATTATGGATGCCCGCTATTTAGAATTCGATTTTTTTGCTGATATAGTTGACCAGTTCGGAAATGGCGATGCGCTCCTGCTGCATGGTGTCGCGGTCGCGCACGGTCACGCAGCCGTCCGTTTCGCTGTCGAAATCGTAGGTGATGCAGAACGGGGTGCCGATTTCGTCCTGGCGGCGGTAACGCTTGCCGATAGAACCGGAGTCGTCGTAGTCCACCATGAAGTGTTTGGAAAGGGTTATGCTGATTTCCTGAGCCTTTTCGTTCAGCTTCTTGGAAAGCGGAAGAATGGCGGCCTTATAGGGAGCCAGCGCGGGATGCAGCCGCATGACGACTCTGGTGTCCTTTTCATCCAGCTTTTCCTCGTCGTAGGCGTCGCACAGGAAGGCGAGTGCAACGCGGTCGGCGCCGAGGGAAGGCTCGACAACGTACGGGACATACCGCTCGTTTGTCTCCGGGTCAAAGTACTCAAGGCTCTTGCCGGAATGGTTCTGGTGCTGCGTCAGGTCGTAATTGGTGCGGTCGGCAATGCCCCAGAGCTCGCCCCAGCCGAACGGGAACAGGTATTCAATGTCGGTGGTCGCCTTGGAGTAGAAGGACAGCTCCTCCTGCTCGTGGTCGCGCAGCCGCATGTTTTCTTCCGTCATGCCCAGATTGAGCAGCCACTTTTTGCAGTAATCTTTCCAGTAGTAGAACCAGTCGAGGTCGGTGTCCGGCTTGCAGAAGAATTCAAGCTCCATCTGCTCGAATTCACGCGTACGGAACGTAAAGTTGCCCGGCGTGATTTCGTTGCGGAAGCTTTTGCCGATCTGTGCGACGCCGAAGGGGACCTTGCGGCGGGTGGTGCGCTGAATGTTGGCAAAGTTGACAAAAATGCCCTGCGCGGTTTCCGGCCGGAGGAAGATTTCGTTTTTGGCGTCCTCCGTTACCCCCTGAAAGGTTTTGAACATCAGGTTGAACTTGCGGATGTCGGTGAAGTTGGAAGAGCCGCATTCCGGGCATTTGATGTCGTTGTTTTTGATGTAGTCGCTCATCTGGTCAAAGGTCATGCCGTTGGGGTCGCCGCCGGCGTCCTCGATCAGCTTGTCCGCGCGGTGGCGGGTTTTGCAGTCGCGGCAGTCCATCAGCGGGTCGGAAAAGCCGCCCACATGGCCGGAGGCCACCCAGACCTGCGGATTCATCAGGATCGCGGTGTCCAGCCCTACGTTGTACCGGCTTTCCTGCACGAATTTTTTCAGCCACGCGCGTTTGACGTTGTTCTTGAATTCAACGCCCAGCGGACCGTAATCCCAGGTGTTCGACAGGCCGCCGTAGATTTCGCTGCCGGAGTAAACAAACCCGCGGTTTTTGCACAGAGCGACAATTTTGTCCATTGTTTTTTCAGTTGCCAACATGTTTAACTTCCTCCATAATCAGGGGCGCTGGCTGCGCTCCATTATTTTTTAAAGATAATCATCTTGCTCAGTACATAATTCATAATTACCACAATGACGTTCATAATGATCTTTGCCAGCCAGTCGTTCCAGGCCAGCACGTTCACCATGAGCAGCATCCCCAGCGAATCCACGCCGAGCGACAGAAGGCGGGCGCCTACGAAGGTGGAAAGCTCCCTCCAGAACAGCTTTGCCGCGAAGCTTTTGCTGCGGAATACAAAGAGCTTGTTGGTGATAAACGCAAAGGCCACGGAAAGAATCCAGGCGATCGTGTTTGCCGTCAGCACGTCCCACTGTGCGTTCCAGTGGATGACCGGGCGCAGAAGACCGTAGCTCACTACATTGACGGCCGTGGTGAGAACGCCGAAAATAATGTAGGAGATCATTTCGGGCGTCGTCAGAAAGCGCCACAGCTTTTTCAGCTTATCCAAAGGTATCACCGCCATTACTGAGTATTTCTATAGTTTACCATTGAACGGCCCGGCTTTCAAGTACTAATCGGCCGGTTTATCGAAATGAAACGGAGAAGCGCCGTCCAGCCATCCGTGTTCCTTCCAGTAGCGTTTGTCCAGCTGGTTACCCTCGCGGCCTTTCTGCAGCTGTTTGCTGATAAAATACAGAAACCGGGTCTGCAGATAGGGCGGTCTGTCCTTTTTTCCGGCGACGGCCTTGTAGAACCTGTCCGCGTCCGCGCGCAGCCGGTTTTCAAATTTTTGCCGCCTTTTCGCCGGCATTTCGTCCCAGCTCAGGCTGTACATGGAAAAGCCCCTTTGATATACCCGGTTAACGCCCCAGTCTTTCAGGCTCTTCGCGATCACGCCCATGGCGGAACGCGTTCCGGCGCCCGCGGTCGTGGATAAAATAAACGCCTTCTTGTGGAACATTTCCGGACGGGGACGGTGCGGCAGGAAGATAAAGCCGAAATGGTCGAGAAAGGACTTCATGGGGCCGCTCAGAGAGAGCACATAGACGGGCGAATTGAAAACAAGGCCGTCGGCTTCCAGCATCGCCTGAAGAATCGGCTGTACATACCCGGCGTGCGGACAGGCCAGTTCATCCCTCAGAAAGCAGTTGTAGCAGCCCTTGCAGAAGTCGGGCAGATCCTTTGGCAGAAAAAATTCCCGTACGTCGATTTCTCCATGCTCTTTCATCGCCTGTAAAAATTTCTGCGTAGCCGTGTAGCTGTTACCTTTTCTGGGACTGCCGTGTATGACCGTGATTTTCATAAAAAATCTCTCCTTTTGCGGCTTTCGGGCCGACGATACCGGATGTTTCAGTAATCTCTTTGATATCCACTATAAAGGGCGGAAGGCGGGCTGTCAAGGCAAATTGCGTAAACAAATCCCTGCCGGAGCAGAAAGATTATCCATGGAAAAAACAGGCAGAAAGACCCCCTGCGGAACAGGCTTCCGCAGGGGGTCTGCTTGTATAACAGGGTCAGCAATCTTTCAGCCTGCTGATGATCGTCCGGTATTCTTCCTGTTTGCCGAACAATGCGGAGGTGCCCAGAACGAATCCTTCCACGCCCGCCTTGCTCAGCTTTGCTATTTTTTGCGGGGAGACGGCTCCGTCCACCAGAATCCCGAAGGCGTATTTTGACTGGAAGCCGGTGAGCCTTCTGATTTTGTCGTCGACAAAATCCAGGTACTTCTGGCCGGAAAAGCCCGGATTCACGGTCATGACCGTCACATAGTCCACGAGGGGAAAAAGCTCCTGTACGGTCTCGATAGAGGTCCCCGGATTGACGGCGATACCGGCGGCTTTGCCAAGAACCCTGATTTTGGCCAGCGTTCTGGCGGGGTGCCGGTCCGCTTCGGGATGAATATGGATGATATCGGCGCCCAGATTTACAAACAAACCCAGGTAATTGCCGGGGGCATCGATCATGAGGTGGACGTCGAGAGGCTTTTCCGTGTTTTTCCGGATGCAGGCCATATCCTGTATGCCCATGCCGAAATTCGGTACAAAGCTGCCGTCCATGATATCAATATGGAAAATATCCGCCCCCGCTGCGTCCAGATTTCGGGTTTCCTGCCCCAGAGAGTCGTACTCGGCGCACATCATGGACGGACAAATTAATTTCTTCATTACAGCTCCTCCTGAGAAGATGACTTACGTGGGCTTTTTGGAAAGCCCGATCAGCTTTTGAATGGCGGGCTCCTGCGTGACAAAGGAACCCAGGGGATGGGGTGATTTTGCGAACTGACCGTGAAAATCCGATCCGCCGGTCATGATTAAACCGTATTTTGTGCAGATGCTTTGAATGGATGCCCTTACCTCTTCCGTATTGCGCGGGTGAGCGTATTCGATTCCCACAATCTGCTTTTTCTCCGCAAGCTCCGCACACAGGGGAATCGAATGGAACTGCCCCGGGTGCGCCACCACCGCGAGCCCGCCCACGTCGTGAATCAGCCGGAGTACCTCGCGGGTGTCTGGATAGGCGTTCGGAACATAGCAGGAGCCGCCTTTGGAGATGAGATCGTCCTTCAGGCTGCCGATGACCGTGTTGGTGTAGCCGTGGTCGGCAAGCGCCTGCATGATGTGAGACTCGTAGATCGATTCGCTTTCCCGGCTGAAGCGCTCAATATATTCCCAGGTGACCGGATAGATTTTCCTGATTTTTTCGATCATCTGTTTTTTGGTTTCGGCCCGGCTCAGGAGTGTTTTATCCAGCTCCTTCTGCAGGGTTTCCGTGTCCTTCGGAAAATAGCAGAGCATATGCACCGGCAGGCCGCGCTGATAGTCCTTTGTGGATATTTCCACACCGGGGATGATGCAGACGCCGAGCTCTTTTCCCGCTTCTTCCGCGAGCGGCACGCCGGCCATGGTGTCGTGGTCGGTCAGCGCCAGATAATCCAGATGGACCCGCTTCGCGTAAGCGACGATGTCCGCAGCGTACATGGAGCCGTCCGATTTTCTGCTGTGGGTATGTAGGTCTCCGACCATTGCAGCCTCCTTCTTCCTGTAAAATGGAGAAGGGCACGGTATTGAACCATGCCCTTCTTTTCGAATGGATTTCCTTATTTGCCGAGATAATTCGCTACATTGTCTTTTGTAATCAGCTGGAAGGGGACGATGTTTTCTTTTTCAACGGTTTCGCCCTTGGCTACTTTGTAAGCGACATCCATGGATTTGCTCGCCTGGCCCGCAGCATCCTGCAGAACAGTTCCGGTCAGCCTGCCGTCGGAAACGGCCTGAAGGGCATCGGGGATGGCGTCGACGCCGACAATAACGAGGTCTTTGCGTCCTGCGGCTTCAGCGGCTTCCAGAGCGCCCATTGCCATGTCGTCGTTTTCACAGAGGATTGCTTTCAGGTCCTTGTATTTTCCGAGCCAGTCTTCCGTTGTGGACATGGCCTTGTCTCTTGCCCAGTCGGCGGAAAGCTCCGCAACCAGTTTGATGTCTTTGTTTGCCAGAATGGTGCTGTCCAGTCCTTTGCGTCTCAGAATCTGAGCGCTCTGGCCCATGTTGCCTTCCAGAAGAGCGACGTCGCCCTTATTGCCGAGTTTTTCCAAAACGAATTTGCCCATGATCTGGCCGGCTTCCTCATCGTTGGAACCGACATAAGCGGTGAAGTCCTCGGAGGTCGTGCGGGTGTTGACTTCTACTACGGGGATATTCGCGTCTTTTGCAAGCGTGAGCACCTGAGCGGAGCCGTCGGCGTCCTGAGCGTTCAGAACGATGACATTCACCTTTTTCGCGATCAGGTCTTCGGCCTGTGCGATCTGCTTGTTGATGTCGGCCTGGGCGTCTACCAGGTAGAGCTCGACGTCGGGATAGGTCTTTGCGGCATAAGCTTTAATTGCTTCGCCCAGCTTATTGGAATAAGTGTCGGACATGGTTTTCATCAATACGCCGATTTTATATGTGCCGGATTTGCTGGTGGTGCTTTCTGCCGCTGTAGATGCAGTAGCACTGGATGTAGCTGTCTGCGAGGAACATGCGGTTACAGCAACGCAGATGGAAAGTGCCAGTAATGCTGCTAAAATTTTTCTGATTCTTTTCATTTCAATAACTCCTTTTTATTTACTACAGCAGATGACTGCTGTATCTGACAAGAAACCCTGTGGTTATTTTGCCGCTTTTTTTGATTTCAAATCAAAGAAGACAGCGCCGAGGATGATAATGCCCTTCACGATCATCTGATAATAGGAGGAAACGTCCATCAGGTTCAGGCCGTTGTTCAGAGTCCCTATAATCAGGACGCCCACCAGCGTACCCAGTATGGTTCCGCTTCCGCCCGTCATGCTGGTTCCGCCGATGACGACGGCCGCGATCGCGTCCAGCTCGTAGCCCTGACCCACAGCGGGCTGACCGGAATTGGTTCTAGCGGCGAGGATGACGCCGGCGATCCCTGTGAGTACGCCGGATAAAATGTAGACGCGCATCAGGATGGATTTTACATTGACGCCCGAGGCGGACGCCGCATCTTCATTGCCGCCGGTTGCGTAGACATATCTGCCGAATTTTGTCTGGGAAAGCAGGATATGAGCGAGAATGACAATGACGATAAAGATAATGATCGGGGTGTTTCCCTTGCCGATCAGATTAAAATCAGGGGATTTCAGGGTGTAGGGCTTTCCGTTGGAATATACGTACGCAAACCCTCTGGCCATCGTCATCGTGGCCAGGGTCACGATAAACGCGGGGACTTTTCCTTTGGCGACAAAAAATCCGTTCATCACGCCGAACAGGCAGCAAACGGCAACGGAAGCAATCACAGCAAGCACGGTGTTGGCCGGATTGGCCACCAGAATGCTGCCGCCGATGACGCCGGCGACGGCGACCAGAGAACCGACGGAAAGATCGATTCCGCCCACCATAATGATGAAGGTCATACCGACCGCGATAATGCCGTTGGTGGAAACCTGTCTGAGAATATTGGAGAAGTTGTCCGCAGTTCTGAAAGTCGAAGAGGAAAGACTGAAAACAACCCACAATGTCACTAATACGATAAAGATGCCGTATTTTTTTACCAAACCCATCGTGTCAATTTTTCGGGACTCCATGTTATTACCTCCAAATTTATATTTTCAAAGCGCTTTGCAGCAATTCTTTTTGCGTTACATTGCCGCTTGTAATGTCGTTGCGAAGGAATTCCCCGGAGATTTTCCCGTGAGAGACCACCAGCACCCTGTCACTCATTCCTATAATTTCAGGAAGCTCCGACGAAATCATGACAATCGCCATTCCTTCTTTTGCAAGCCGCGACATCAGCTTGTAAATTTCAAATTTGGACCCCACGTCGATCCCTCGTGTCGGCTCGTCCAAAATCAGGATTTCGGGTTTGGAAAGCAGCCATTTTGCAAGGACGACCTTCTGCTGGTTGCCGCCGCTGAGCGTTTCGGTGTTTACGTTGATGCTGAAGCATTTGATTCCCAGCACTTTTTTCAGATCTTCGACTTCCTGCACCTCTTTACCCGAGCGGATGAACAGTCCCTTGAACAGTTTCCACAGGTTCGGGAGCGAAATGTTTTCCTTAATGGAACGGCAGAGTACAAGACCGTACAGCTTTCTGTCCTCGCTGACCATGGCCAGCTTGTTTTTGATCGCATCGATCGGGGACTTGATTCTGATCTCTTTTCCGCCGATCAGGACGGAACCGCCGTCCAGCTTGTCAATGCCGAAAATCGCACGGGCTATTTCACTGCGGCCCGCGCCCATCAGGCCCGATATTCCAAGGATTTCTCCTTTGTGAACCTGAAAGGACACATCGTCGAACACGCCTTTCCGGCTCAGGTTCCTGACTTCCAGCGCGACGTCCGCAATGGGGGCGTCTTCCTTCGGATAGATGTTGTCCAGCGTTCTGCCGACCATCAGCTCCACAAGCCTTTCCTGTGAAACCGTGCTGGCGTCCACCGTTTCAATATACTGGCCGTCCCGCAGCACGGTGATGGAATCGGCAATGTCTAGGATTTCCTCCAGACGGTGTGATATATAAATAATGGAGACGTTTTTGCTGCTGAGATCCCGGATGATCTGGAAAAGCTTTTCCGCTTCCTTGCTGGAAAGCGAGGAGGTCGGCTCGTCCATGATGACGATGTCGGCGTTCGCGCGGACCGCTTTGATGATTTCGATCATCTGTGTCTGCGCCACACTCAGGCTTTCCACCAGGGTATTGGGGTCCAGAGACATGTCGTACTCTTTCAGAATCTGGCGGGACTTTTCGTTCATTTGCTTTTTCTTTACAAAGGAAGACTTGCCGAAGCATTCTTCATGACCCAGAAACAGGTTTTCCGCAATGGTCATATTGGAAAGGGAGGACAGCTCCTGATGAATCATGGCAATCCCCAGCTTTTTGGCCTCCGCTACGCTGTGCGGGGTGCTCAGCTGCCCGTTGTGCAGGATCTCGCCCTCGTTTGGGGTCAGCTCCCCGTTAATCATTTTCATCAGAGTGGATTTCCCCGCTCCGTTTTCTCCAACAATGGCGTGAACTTCCCCGGGCTTCACCTGGAAACTCACATCTTTTATGGCATAGACGCCCGTGAATCTTTTATGCAGGTGTTTGATCTCCAGCCTGTATTCTTCCATTTTGGGCTCCCCCTTTACATGTGATAGATGGTGGGAATCTCTTTGGCGCTCAAAATCTCGATTCCTCAAAACACACACATTCAAACGTTTGATTACATTTGGATTATAACATCTACCTATTCGATTTGCAATAGAAAGCTTTCGAAAATATGTTGAATCATGCAAATAGGACAAATAATAAGATGATTTTATGTAAAAAATCAATAATGAAAAAACGAGGAAAATTACGGAAACTAGAATAAAATGGTCAATATATACTATTTTAAATGCTTGAATGTAGATATAAAAACCAAATACACCGCAAATTTGATTATCGGGTTGCAAATCGGAAATACAGGTGCTATAATTTGACCATAGACACATAAACGGATGTTTGAATATAGACGTTTGAGCGAAAGGAGTATTACATAGTGATTAATACGCTGACGTTGAATCCAGCAATTGACCGACTTATTTTTCTGACAGATTTAAAAAAGAACTGTACAAACCGAATTCAAAAAACACAATCCGTAATCGGCGGCAAAGGGACCCACGTATCCATCAACCTTGGCATCCTCGGCGCGGAGAACAGGGCGTTTGGAATCTGCTTTGGGAACACGGGAAAAGAAATCATGGAAGTTCTCAGGAAAAGCAGGGTGGAGGAATCCTTCCTTTGGGAGGGAGGAAATGAAAGCCGTACGAACTACCTGTTAATAGAAGATACCAACGACTGTACCATCGTAGCGGACAAGGGGGTCACTCTTTCGTCGGGGCACCTGAGCAGCCTGATTGAGCAGATGCGGCAGCAAATCCGGCAGGGGGAGTATCTGGTGCTTTCCGGGGACGCGTCGAACTGCAGCAACCCGATGATCTACAACGATATTCTGGACGCGCTTTCCGGCAAACAGCTGAAGGTGTTTCTGGACACGAGCGGCGACAGCCTTGAGAAATGCGTGAAAACGTCCCCTTTTCTGATCAAGCCGAATCTGGACGAGCTTTCGTCCCTGTGCAGGCGGGAATTGAAAAGCGACGAAGAGATTGTGGAGGCGCTGTTCAGTCTGGACAAATACAATATTCCCGTGATTGCCGTTTCGCTGGGGGGCAGGGGCTCCCTTGTGAAATACGGAACGCAGATTTATAAGGTTACGCCGCCGCGGGTAAATGTGAAAAACACCATCGGCTGCGGGGACTGCTATTTGTCCGGCCTGGTCTACGGCTTTCAGCAAAGCAAACCCATTGAGGAAACGATCCGGATCGCGACCGCGGTTTCAGCGGCGACCGCCGAATCGGAGCTCTCGGTCGGGTTCGACCCGGAACGGGCAAAAGCCCTTCTGGAAAAAGTGCAGATTATCAAATTAAAATAAAGGAAGGTCTACTATGAGCAATTTATCCTATATTGAAGAAAGAAGAGAAATGGTAAAGGTCGCGCATTATATGTGGGACAGAAGGCTGACGAATTCCGCCGGCGGCAATTTTGCCGTCAAGGTTGCGGACAACCGGATCCTGATTACCCCGTCCCTGATGTCGGAACGGCGCTTCTGCGAGCTGAACGAGGATGATTTTCTTCTGATCGATTACGATATGAATATTCTGGAGGGGAGCGGAAAGCTTTCCAGGGAAGGCCACATGCATATGCTGATTCTGAAAAATTTCGATTATATCGGCTGTACCATCCACGCACATCCGCAGTACTGCATGGTGTACGCGTCCCAGACCAAGAGTATTCCCAACATTACGGAAGCAACCATGAAGCGTGGACCGGTGGAGTGCATCCCCTATACCAAGGCGTATACCCCGGAGCTTTCCGAGGAGGTCTATAAATACTGGGAGGACCGGCGCGAGCTGGCCAGCCGGCAGCCGATCGGCTGCATCCTTCCCCTGCACGGCGTCGTCGTGTCCGGCCCGGATATCCATATGGCCTACAGCATGCTGGAAAGAATCGAGACCGACGCGATGTGCAACATCTTTAAGAATCTGATTTAGGACCGGCCCGCAAAATCAACAGTCTTGTCTGTTTCGGCTGAAAAGTGTCAATCCTGATTGACAGACAAGGTTTGATTCGGCAACTTTACAAAATACATGGAGAGTATATCTGAAATATGATATAATAATTGTATTTTAGAATACTTGTTTGGAGTGAGTTCAATGTACACGATAGAGCGGAAAGCCGAAATCATCAGTTTGCTGGAAAAGAACAACAAGGTAGATGTAAATGCTTTAGCGGAAATGTTCGGGGCTTCAAAAGAGACGATCAGACGGGATCTGAGGGAACTGGAAGCCGACGGTTTTGTAAAAAGGACGCACGGCGGCGCCGTGTTTACGGAAAGCAGCAAGGGGGTTCAGGAATATCCTCTGCTGGTGCGCGGCGTGCAGCGGTATGAAGAAAAGAATATTATCTGCAAGCAGGCCGCACAATATATCTGTGACGGGGACACCATTTTTATTGACAACAGTTCCACCACCTCCAATCTATTGAAGTACATTGACAAATCCCTCCGGATTACTATTGTAACCAATTCCATTCAGCTTTTGATTGAGTCTGCTTCGCTGAAAAATAATAATTTGCTCATGATCTGTCTGGGCGGAATTTTCCGCAGCACCAACTTTTCAATGTACGGGAGTATTTCGCAGGCCAATGCAAAGTCCTTTTATCCGGACAAGGCGTTTGTTTCCTGTAAAGGAATCAATCCGAATACAATGCTTACCGACAGCAGCGTCTATGAAGTGGACACAAAGCGGGAAATGCTGAACCTTTCCAAAGAGGTTTACATTCTCGCCGACTATACGAAATTTTCCGAGGTCGGCACGGTCGGCCTGTCCGATTTTGCTTCGGTCAACACCATTATCACCGACGAGAAAGCGGATATCAATCAGCTGAAATATCTGGAAAGATACAACGTGAAGCTGGATATCGCGAAAAAATAGCCTGATGAGGTCGAGATCATATGACTATCAATACCCTTGCCTTTGACCTGGGCGGAAGCAGCGGCAAAGTTTTTCTGGGCAGCTACTCCGGCAGCCGCCTTTCCGTCCAAAAAGTGCACAGCTTTAAAAATAACAGCACCGCCATTAACGACTCCCTGTTCTGGGACATTATTTCCATATACTCCAATCTGCTGGAGGGGATTCAGAAAGCGTCCGTCCAATCCGGCGGCCGCATTTCCTCCGCCGGTCTGGATTCGTTTTCCAACGACTTCGGGTTCATCGACACCTTTGGCAGTCTGCTTTCCCCGGTTCACTGCTACAGGGACGGAAGGAGTACCCGCTATCAAGCGCAGATTGACGGGATCATGCCGCCGCCGCTGCGGCACCGACTGTCCGGCAACCAGGTGGCTCCCAGCAACACGCTGATGCATCTAGCCGCCATGGCGCAGTCGGGACAGGCCTTTCTGCTCCAAAATGCACACAAAATGCTTTTGGTGCCCGACCTGCTGATCCAGTTCATCACCGGACAGGCGGTGTCGGAATATACGATCTCCTCCGTAAGTGAGATGTACGATTTCCGGAAAAAGGGCTGGAACCGGGAAATTCTTTCCGCCTATCAGATACCGGAAACCCTGCTGGCCCCGATCGTGCATCCCGGGACCTTTGTGGGCGGAATGAAGAAAGGGCTCTGCGACAGCCTTCACATCCCGTCGTTCCCGGTCGTGTCCGTGTGCGAGCATGATACGGCCTCCGCCTATCTGTCCGCGCCGTGCGCCGGCGACTGCGCGATCATCAGTAGCGGAACCTGGTCGCTGGTCGGGACCGAGGTAGCGTCGCCCATTATCAATGAATACACCTATCTGTACAATATCGCGAACGAGGGCGGCTATCACGGCGCCCATCACCGCATGGTCAAGAGTATCATGGGACTGTGGATTTTACAGGAGATTCAGTCCTGTCTGGCATCACAGAATCACAGCCTTTCTTTTGACGAGCTTGGGGAGCTGGCCAGGGGTGCCAAACCGTTTGCGTTTTTGATCGACCCCGACGACATCGCCTTTTTCCGGCCCGGCAACATGCCGCAGAAAATTCAGGAGAAATGCAGGGAGAAATACGGCGCCACGCCGGAAAGCACGGGGGAGATCGTCCGCTGCGTGCTGGAAAGCCTCGCGCTGAAATACCGGTGGGCCGTCGAACGTCTGGAGCATGTGGCGGGGAAAAAGCTGCCCGTTATCCATATTGTCGGCGGCGGGTCGCAGGACCGGTTCCTGTGCCAGCTGACCGCCGACGCTTCCAATAAGCCGGTGGTGGCCGGACCCGCGGACGCGACCGCGTTCGGGAACATGATGGTTCAGCTGATCGCGCACGGAGAGCTGTCCGGAATTGAAGAGGGCCGCGAGCTGGTCCGCCTTTCGTCGGATATCCGGGAGTACACCCCGTGCCGCCCCGAAGTCTGGGACGAGGTATATGAGGATTTCAAAGCGCGGTATCAGCTTCCCTGAAACGATACGCAATGCAGCAATTACAGCAATTTCATTTCAGTTTGCGAGACAAAACACGTTCCTCCCCTGCCGAAGGCGGGGGGAGGAACGTGATCTTGTTGCAGAATCAATTGGAAATGCTGTAGATAGTATAACAAAACGGCGTCACACAATCTGTGTGACGCCGTTTTGCGGCTGTATAAGAGATAAATTACTGCAGCTTCGCGAGCTCCACCGCAAGGTTTGTGCCGACCACGGCGTTGTTGTAAACCAGCTGGATGTTGGAATCCAGACTGTCGCCGCCGGTGATCTCCTTGATCTTGGCGAGCAGGTAAGGAGTGGTTTCCTTGCCCTTGACGCCTTCGCGCGCAGCGTCCTCCAAAGCTTCGTCGATGGCCTTGTCGATGACCGCTTTGTCCATCTGGTACTGTTCGGGAATCGGGTTCGCGATCACCAGACCGCCGTTGATGCCCATTTCCCATTTGACCTTGACCGCCTGTGCCAGCTCTTTTTCGGAGTCGACGCGGTAGTCTACATGAAACCCGCTCTTTCTGGTGTAGAAAGCGGGCAGTTCGTCCGTGCCGAAACCGATGACGGGCACGCCGCGGGTTTCCAGATATTCCAGTGTCAGCTTCAGGTCAAGAATGGACTTTGCGCCCGCGCAGACGACCGCGACGTTGGTCCTTGCAAGCTCCTCAAGGTCGGCGGAAATGTCGAAGGTTTCCTGTGCGCCGCGGTGTACGCCGCCGATGCCGCCGGTGACAAAGACCCTGATGCCTGCCAGCGCCGCCAGAATCATGGTGGTCGCCACCGTGGCGGCGCCGTCCGCCTTTTTGGCGATGATGAAGGGGATATCCCTTCTGCTGGTCTTGATAACGTTTTTCGCCGTGCCCAGATGCTCCAGCTCGTCGTCGGTCAGGCCGATTTTGATCTTTCCGCCGATGATCGCGATGGTAGCGGGCTCTGCGCCGTGCTCCCGAACGATTTTTTCCACATTGCGCGCCGTTTCCACATTCTGCGGGTAGGGCATGCCGTGGGAAATGATGGTGGATTCCAGAGCAACGACGGGCTTTCCGGCATCCAGAGCCTTCTGTACGCCGGGATTGATTTCAAGATAGTCTTTTAACATGGTACGTTTCCTCCATAAGCTTTTGAATATTTTTGACGGACATATCCGGGTTGATCGTGTTTTCGTGGCGGAGCGCAAGCTTGGAAGCCGCCGCCGAGAAGCGGATGGCTTCCTCCGGGCTCATTTTGTTCAGGCTGCCGTAAACCAGCCCGGCCATAAACGCGTCCCCCGCGCCGGTGGCGTTTACCACCTTCGCCTTTTCCGTTTCCAGAATAAATTCATTTTTTTCGTCGCGGTAATAGGTCCCCCTGCCGCCGAGCGAAATCACCGCGCGTTTGACGCCCTGCCTCAGGAAGAATTCTCCCGACCGGCGCAGGCTGTCCTCGTCCGTGATCTGAATTCCGGTCAGCTTTTCGGACTCCAGCCGGTTCGGCTTGATCGTGTGCAGGCGGCCCAGAATGTTTTTCACCTTGACCGCCTTTGCGGTGGAAACCGTGTCGAGGTAAAAGTCCATTTCCGGGAACTCCTGCGTCAGGAAAACGAGAGTCTTTTCCGGCAGGTTCGTGTCAATGACGCAAAGCTGCGCGCGTTTGATCAGCTGCCTGCGGTTTTCAATAAATTCCGGGGTGATCTTTTCCAGCACATGCATCTGGGCAATCGCGACCTTCATGTCGCCCTCTTCGTCGAGAATGGAAAGGTAAATGGAAGTGGGGTATTCGTCCGACACCAGCGAATGCTTCATATCCATTCCGCATTTCCCGGCGGCTTCCAGCAGCCCCCGGCCGTAGTCGTCGTTGCCGACCGCGGTGATCAGCCGGGTGGCGACGCCCAGCCTGCTGATGTTTTCAGCGATATTCCTGCCGACGCCCCCGTGCGAAATCTTTACGTTGCCGGGGTTGGAGTCGTTCATGACCAGCTGTTCGCCGGGAAAACCTTGAATGTCGATATTTGCCCCGCCGACCACACAGACATACGGCTCGTCGTCCAGAAGATAGCATTTCCCTTTAATCACGCCCTTTTTCATCAGGTTGGTAATGTGTACCGCGACGGAGGAACGTGTAATGGAAAGCTGTTCCGACAGCTCGTTCTGTGTAATCATCGGATTTTTCCGGATCAGTTCAATAATTTCCTGTTCCCTGTTTGTCAAAAGGCCCCCTCCTTTTTACAGCCGCCTTTTCACAGGCGATAGCGTTTCCAGTTGATTTTGCAATAAGGTTGTGTTCCGTAAACTGAAATGGAATTGCTGTAAGGGTACTGTAAAATATTATAATCAATTGTTTATATAATAAGCACATGATTATAATATCATGTTTCTCTTTTGTTTGCAACAAAAAAATTTCCCATCGCAGCTTTTCACTGCGACGGGAAATTATGATTAGGAAGTGTCAAAAAACCTGCCCCGCAATTTCGCGGAAGGACTTGGCTCCCTCTGCGAGGGAGCAGGGAATTATGCTTTTCCTGCGCTGCCGCAAACCCGGATTTTCGCTTTTACCAGTTCCTTTACGGCAATGCGGGCGGGACCCATGTATTTTTTCGGATCAAAGTCGTTCGGGTGTTCCGTCATGTGCGCTTTAATAGCGTCGGTAAACGCAATGCGCAGCTCGGTGGCGAAGTTGATCTTGGACATGCCCTTTTCCACGCCTTCGCGCAGCGCGTCGTCGGAAAGGCCGGAAGCGCCGTGCATGACCAGCGGGATGGAGACCACTTTCCGGA
Source organism: Caproiciproducens puteiluti (assembly GCF_052442865.1). Lineage (NCBI taxonomy): Bacteria > Bacillati > Bacillota > Clostridia > Eubacteriales > Acutalibacteraceae > Caproiciproducens > Caproiciproducens puteiluti. Next base: position 542,222 of record NZ_CP194790.1, read on the forward strand.
TCAGGGTGGCGCGGTTAAAGTCGAGCACCGGTTTTTTGGCGTAAATGCCGTGAGCGGTTCCGATGGCGACGGCCAGAGAGGAAATTCCGGTGCGGTTCACGAAGTCCGCAGCCTGGTCGGGGTCGGTGTACTGGTCCTCGTCACTCTCGGTGTCGTCTTCCTTTCCGCCGATTTTTCCCAGCTCGGATTCGACCGGAATGCCGAAATTATCCGCGTAATCGCGTACTTTCTGTGTGACGCGGACATTTTCCTCGTAGGGAAGAGCGGAGCCGTCGATCATGATGGAGGTGTAGCCGCTGTCAATGCATTCCTTCGCCAGCTCGAAGCTCGCGCCGTGGTCAAGATGAATGGCCACCGGCACGCTGACGGACTCTGCGGCCGCCTTCGCCAGCTGTGCGAAATAGGCGGGCGGAAAATATTTTAAGGTCGAGGATGTCGTCTGAATGATGACGGGGGATTTCAGTTCTTCCGCGGCGTTGACAATGGCCCAGACCATTTCGGCGTTTTCGGCGTTGAAAGCGCCCACCGCGTATCCGCCGTCTCTGGCGTCGTTGAGCATTTTTTTGGTAGTTACCAGCATAATTCGCTTGCCTCCTGTTATTTCAGTGTGATATAAGCGTTCAGACCGGTCGGTGCGTCGGGGTTTCCTCCGGCGGCAAGGGCCTTGGTCAGGGCGATCATCTGCATGGTGTAGATGAACGGAATGCCGTATGCTTCAAAGCGGCTGATGCCGCTGATGGAGATATGAAGGTCGGAGCCGTAAACATTGTCCTGTTCGGAACCGAAGGTGACCACGGTGCCGTTGTGCTTTTTCACGTCGTCGATCATGTCGCGCTGATAGGCGCTTTCGTTGGGCTGTACGGCAAAAATGGTGAGCGTTTTGGGGCCGTTGAGCACCTTGGGACCGTGGCGATAGTCGAGCATATTGAAGTATTTGCCGCTGATGAGCGAGATTTCGGTAAAGGCGAGCGCGCCTTCCTCCGCAAGGCCGCACAGCACGCCGTCGGCAAGGACGATGACGTCGGTGAAATCCTTCTTTCCGATGGTTTCCAGCTCGGCGCGGTATTTTTCCATGTGGTCCCTGTTCTGGTCGATCGCGGTCTTAACGGCGGCTTTCAGTTCCTCGTCACCGTAGCAGATCGCGTCGATCAGCAGGCTGGCGGCGTACAGGTTGGTGACGGAACGGGTCTGGCAGACGCTGTTGTCGTAAGACCACGGAAGCACGACGGTCAAGTCGGAAAGGTCCTCAAGGGCGCTCTTTTCCTTCATGGTGATCGATACGATTTTGACATTGGCTGCCTTTTTCATGTGCTCGACCGCACGGACGATCTCCGTGGTCGTGCCGGAACGGGACAGAACCAGTACGATGCTGTTTTCAACGGTGTGAAGGTAGGTGTCGGGATTGACCAGGTAATCGCCGCCCGCAAGCGCGACGGCGGAGGTGTCCGGACGGGTCACAAACAGGCGCTCGTTGCTCTTGGACAGCATGTAGCTGGAGCCGCAGCCGAGAAATACGAATTTGCGCCGTGTGTTTTCACGGAAGAAATTCCGGATTTCGTCTTCCTGTTTGAGTACCTGCGCATAGGTTTTATCAAGAGCGTCCTTGGTCGCCATGATTTCCTGTTCTGTTAAATACATCTTTTTTACCTCACTGTCTGTTTTTTATTTTTTGGGCAACCGACGGAAAATCCGCCGGGTTGAACTTGAAGAAGCACAGGAGCACCGCTCCCATGACCGGGGAAAGCTGCGGTTTGACCAATCGGCCGCCGAGCGCGTGAATCTGCTCCCCGAAGGGCTTTAAGATCAGGTCTCCGGCCTTGAACAGCCCGCCGGAATAGGAAACGGGGAACCCGGGCTCAAAATGTAACTGGTTCAGCACGCCTTTGACAATCAGGCCCAGCTCCGCTGCGGCGGCGCGGTAGGCTTCGATTGCCTGCGGGTCGCCTTTGGCGGCCGCTTTCTCCAGAAGAATCTGCAGACTGGCCACCTTTTCCCGGTACGGAAAATACTCTTTTACCATCAGGTCGATCAGCTCGAAATCGTCGGAAAGGCGGAATTCTTCGCGGATAATGTCGTACAGCGGCCCTCTGGGCAGCCGGTGGTCAGCTTCCTTGGAGAAAAGCTCCAGCGTCTTTCTTCCGGTCCAGTAGCAGGAGCCCTCGTCGGAGAAAAACTCCGCCCATCCGCCGGAACGCGCGGTTTTTCCGCTGCCGTCCTCGCCGAACGCGATGGAGCCCGTTCCCGCCACGACGTTGATTCCCTCTTCGCACGCGAGCGAACCGGCCCAGCCGACTTCCACATCGTTTGTCACATAGATCTGCACGCCGGGGAAGCACGCATAAATTCTTTCCTTCAGCTGCGGGTCCATCACGGCGTTTTCCCCTACGCACGGCAGCCCCATGCTGATGGCCGCCACGTCGCCGAGCGAAACGTTTGCCTTCTGAAGGCATTGTTCCACGCCTGTCTTTATCCTTTCCACAACGAGGTCAATTCCATACATCAGGTAGGAGGAGCCGGCGGTAAGATGCTCCGCAACCGGTTCTCCGTTCCCGCTGCAGAGGGAAAACGCGGTTTTGGTTCCGCCGCCGTCGACGCCGATATAATATTTCATGAATGCACCCTCTTTACAAAAACTTGTTATAACATTATAATAAGATTATCGAAGGGGATTGTCAAGATACAAAATAGATAAATAAAGGAATGTGAGAACATGTTGGATGAAAGCAGTGCGATTCCTCTTTACCGCCAGCTTCAGAATATTTTTCAGAACAATATTGAAAGCGGCGTGTGGCCGGCGGAGGAAAAGCTTCCCACCGAGTCCGAGCTTTGCCGGCAGTACGGGGTCAGCCGCATGACGGTCAGGCTGGCGCTGGAAGGGCTGAAAACGCAGGGGCTAATTTACCGCAAGCAGGGAAAGGGCTCCTATATCCTTCAGCCAAAGGTGGAGCAGGAGCTGTCGTCCTTTTACAGCTTCGGCAATAATATGCCCGATCACGGTCATACCATTACCAATCAGCTGATTTCTTTTGAAAGGCTTGCCTATGCCGTCGCGGCGGAAGCGCTCCGCCTTCCGGAAAAGGAAGAGCTTTTCTGCATACAGCGGCTCCGCTGTGCGGACAATATGCCGTTTGCCTTGGAGAAATCGTACATCCCCTGCAAGATCTGTCCAGATCTTACCGGCGGCATTGTCATTGAAAAGGGCTTGTACAATTCGCTGCATCTTTTGGCGGGGATTACGCCGAATACCGCAAAAGAGTCCTTTGAAGCGGTGCTGGTGAACAAAAGCCAGGCGGAAGCGCTGAAAACGGCCGCGAATCAGCCCGCGCTTCATCTGGAACGTGTTACCAGCGCGGGCGGCATCCTTGTGGAGTACTGCGACAGCATCGTCCGCGGCGACCGGCTGAAATACAATATCGTTCTGCGATAAAGCAATAGGAGAGAATAGCATGATTACTACCGTTACACTGAACACAGCGATCGATCAGTTATACAAAATGGATTCCTGCCGTACCGGAAGCGTCAACCGGGTAAAAAGCTGCATCAAAACAGCCGGGGGCAAGGGCGTCAATGTGGCGAGAGTCGCTTCCCTCGCGGGGGAAAAGGTGGTGGCCGCGGGCATTGTCGGCGGCTTTCACGGCGCTTATTTCAAGTCCCTGCTCGCGCAGGACGGAATCGAGGGCTGTTTTACCGATTCCGGGGCCGAAACCCGCTGCTGCATCAATGTCAGGGACGAATCCACGGGCGAGCATACGGAATTTCTGGAGCCCGGAGCGCAGCTTACGGAAAGCGCGCTGGAAGATTTTTACCGGACCTATTTGCAATGCGTGGAAACAAGCGAGGTGATCACGATTTCCGGCAGTGTTCCGGTCGGGACCCCCGCCGGTTACTACGGCAAACTGATCGCGGCCGCGAAAAGCGCGGGGAAACGCGTGATTCTGGACACCAGCGGGGCCGCGCTCCGGGAAAGCATTGCGGCAAAACCGACGATGATCAAGCCCAACGCGGACGAAATCCGTCAGCTGACGGGGCTCGCCGCCGCCTCGCGCGGAGAGCTGATTGAAGCGGCGAGAAAGCTCCATGACGGAGGAATCGAGCTGGTTGTGATCTCCCTGGGCGGGGACGGGGCGCTGGTCGTGTCGGACGAGGGTGTTTTTCAGGGGATTTGCCCCAAAATCGAGGTGGTCAACACCGTAGGCTGCGGCGACAGCATGGTCGCAGGTTTTGCCGTCGGAATGGTGCGGAATATTCCGCTCGATGAGACCATCCGCTTTGCGCTGTCCGTCGCCTCGGCCAATGCGCTGCATGAAAAAACCGGCTGCTTCCGTGAGGACGACCTGAAACGGCTTCTGTCCGGCACGGTAGTAAACCGGCTTTAATCTGAATTATTCGCCGAATTTGGAATCGATCAGCGCGACCAGGGTATCGACGGCCTTCACCTCGTCTTCGCCTTCCGCGGTAATTTCGACCTTCATACCCTGGCTCAGGCTGAGCGCCAGAATCAGGATAATGGATTTCGCGCTTGCGGATTCACCGTCCTCCAGATTTTTGATCGTGATCTTCGATTTGAATTGGGAAGCGCACTTCACAAAGTCGGAAGCGGGACGGGCGTGCAGGCCGGTCCGATTGTTAATGGCTGTTTTTTTGGAATACATGGCGGATGCCTCCTTGTTACTAACGAAAATTGATATTTTGTTTCAGTGACAGCAGGGAACAGTGTCAGGCCTTGCTTGTAAATGAAAAACCGACGGATTTTCATCAATAAGATAAGGCTCTTGATTTTACAGACAAGGCCTAGGAAAGGATGTCCTTCAAAGCGTCGTTCAGGTACTGTTCCACTTCTTTTGCGGTGGAAAGAGCCAGCACTTTTGCCGCGATTTTCTGAGCCTTTTTCATCGGCAGCTCGTTGACCAGCTTTCTGGTCTGCGCAACGGAGGAAATACTCATGCTCAGCTTGCGGACGCCCAGCCCCATCAGGACCGCGGCGCCGAGGCGATCGCCTCCCAGCTCGCCGCAGACGCAGATGGGCTTGCCGTTTTCAAGGAAGCTTTTCGCGGCGGTGTGAATCAGGCGGAAAAGAGCCGGATTATAGCTCTGATAATACTGGCTGACGGCGGGGTTCAACCGGTCGACGGCCATGGTGTACTGGCACAGGTCGTTGGTTCCGACGCTGGCGAAGTCGACTTCCTTCGCGGCAAAATCCGCCAGAAGCGCAATAGAGGGGATTTCAATCATAATCCCCAGCTTTACGTCGGGGGAAAACGCGATTCCTTCGCCGGTCAGTTCCTCTTTTACTTCGGAAACGGCCTGCTTGGCGCGGCGGATGTCGTCCATGCTGGCGACCATGGGGAACATGATCCACAGGTTTCCGTAAACGGAAGCGCGGAAGGCGGCGCGCAGCTGCGTGCGGAAAATATCGGGTCTGTCAAAGCAGAGCCGCAGGGCGCGGTTGCCCAGAAACGGGTTTTCCTCATGCGGAAGGTTGAGACAGTCGAGCTTTTTGTCGCCGCCGACATCCAGTGTGCGCAGCGTTACGGGACGGTCGCCGAAGCTGGTGAGAACCTCGCGGTAAACTGCAAACTGCTCTTCTTCGGTGGGCAGGCTGTCCCTGCCCAGGTACAGGAATTCCGTGCGGAACAGGCCGACGCCGTCGGTGCATTTTGCCCCTTCCAGCGACTGCCCGCTGACGGAGGCCAGATTCAGTTCAATATCCACCCGCACCCCGTCCGGAGTGACGGCTTCTTTATCCATATACGCATTGATCTGTGCCTGCTGTGAAAGAAAGCGGCGGCGTTTTTCGGCGCAGTCGGAAAGCTGCTCCGCCGTTGGTTCGCTGATGACCTGACCGGTCAGCGCGTCGGCGATCACAGTCTCCCCCTGGGAAAAGTGCTCCGTCGCGTTCTCCACGCCCAGAATGGCGGGGATTCCGTAGCTTCTGGCAATAATGGCCGAATGGGACGTGCTTCCGCCGATCTCCGTAACAATGGCCAGCACGTTTTTTCGGTCCAGGGTAGCCGTATCGGAAGGGAGCAGATCGTGAACGACGATGACCGCGGGAGCGGGGAGAGAGGACAGGTTTTTCTCCGGTACGCTGTTCCAGACGCGGATCAGACGCGTTTTTACATCCCGGATGTCCGACGCGCGCTCCTTGATGAGCGGGTCGGGCGATTTTCCGAGGATCCGCGCGTATTTTTCAAAGACTTCGTCAATCGCCCTGTCCGGCGAGTAACGGTCGTTTTGGATCAGCTCGCGGATATCGCCGTCCATGGCCTCGTCAAACAGGATATCGATATGTGCGGTAAAAATTTTCGCTTTTTCGGGGTCGGCGGTCTGCAGGCGGGTACGGATGGCTTTGAGCTCCGTTTCCGCATTTTTCCGCGCGGACTCATATTTGTTTAACGCCTCTGCAGCCGCGCCTTCTTCGAGCGGCGCTTCGTTGACGGCGGCGGTAAAGGGCTGGTAAAGAAAAACGGGACCTGCCGCAATTCCTCTTGAAACGGGATTGCCGTGATAAATCATATGGTTTGTGCCTCCTTAAAACATGCCGGAAAGGTTCGGCTATATCCCGTCTTCCGCAGGGATTTGCTGCAGCTTTGGTTTCTTTTTGAACTGCCTGATGCCGACTGCACCCATTTCCATTGCGCCCTGAACGTATTCTTCCATCGTTTCTTTCTCTTCCAGCAGGACGGAAGTCAGCATGGGCATATTCAGACCGGAAATGACTTCAATTTCTTTGTCCGGGAATTCGCTTTTGAGGGTAACGGCGGTTTTGAAGGGAGATCCGCCGGCCAGGTCCACCAGAACCAGAATCTGATCGCCGAGCGCTTTCATCGCCTGTCTGAGCTTATCGGAGAGCGTGTCGACATTGTCCGATTCCACAAAATCCACGCCCAGATATTTTTCCCTCGGTCCAACAATCAGCCTGGACGCGCTCATCATTCCGGTGGCAAAGCTGCCGTGTCCGGTTATCAATACTCCGATCATCGTTCTATATTACTCCTTTTATAAGCAATCTATACTGCAGGCAGCTTTGTACGGCGCGGCGTTCCCGATTGGAACGGGGCTGCTATGGGATTCCTGAAAACTGCCTGGTTTCTTCTAATGTAAGGAAAGTCCGCCTACAGGATTTCCGAAGCGGCGTCCCGGTCCAGAACCACGACCCCGTTTTTCGTAAGCTGCAGGACCGTGCCCGGCAGCATGGGCGTGGGTTTGGTCAGGCAAACCTTTTTTACGATCTCCGCCTTGGCTTTTCCGCCCGCCTGCAGAACGACCTGCTTTGCGTCCAGAATGTGGCGGATTCCCAGAGTGACCCCTCTGGACAGCGGAACAGGCTTTGAAAAATATTTTTGTCCTACCTTTTGGGTGACAGGGTCGAGGGTGACGACTTTGGCGCAGCTCTCAAAGGAAGACCCGGGCTCGTTCAGGGCCAGATGGCCGTTCATTCCCAATCCCAAAAGCATAAAATCAATTCTGCTGCGTTCAAAAATAAACCGATCGATTTTTTTACATTCTTCTTCCATGTCTTTCGCGTGAATATCAAATAAACGAATCTTCGACTTTTCAATATGAAGCGGCCCGTAAAAATTCCGGAACATAAATGAAGTGCAGTTTTCCGATTCGTCCTCCAAATCCAGCCACTCGTCCAGCTCCACAAACTCCGCCTTGCTGAAGTCCGCTTCACCGGAACCCGCGCGCTCCTTCAGAATCTGATAGGTGCGGATCGCGGTGTTTCCCGCGGCCAGGCACAGCAGTAAATCCGGTTTCGCTCTCACGGCCTCACAAAGAAAGTCCGCGCAGCGCTGCGACATTGCCTCAAAGTCATCACAAATGATTGTTTTTGGAGGGGTTCCCGTATTTTCATTATGAAGGGAAGGGATCCCTTCCCTGTTTTCCTGTAAATTCATTGCTGAATCCTCCAATAGGAAGTCATTAAGCTCTGTCCGTGAGCGGGGATCGGGCGGCTCCGGTAACAGCTTCGACAAACCATGATAGTGAAATGGGGTACAGAGAACTGTACCCCCGACACTTTTAGAAATTAAAGGATACCCAGGAAGGAAAGAAGAATCGCAAGACCGAAAGTAACCGCAATCAGCACGACCGGGCTCATTTTCTTCTTCCTCAGGAAGAAAAACATCAGCAGGGTATAGGCGAAGGGCAGTATGTTTGGGAAGATCTTATCAAGAAAATCTTTCTGAATTGAAACGGTTTTTGACGCGTTTACCACAATTTCCGGCAGCAGAGAAATATGCACATAGGATGCAATCAGTCCGCCGATTACTGTTACGCCAAGAATTGTGGCAGCCTTTGAAATAATTCCCGAGTATTCCCGTAGCGTATCCACCGCTTTCAGACCGAGATTGTAGCCTGCATGGGTCCACGCAAGACGGAGAATAAAGATGGTCAGGTAAACCGCGAAAAACAGCAGCGGGCCGACGATGCTTCCGCTCATTGCCATGGAAGCGGTAATACCGGCGATGATGGGCAGAAGGGTGAACCAGAAGATCGCGTCGCCGATACCGGCAAGCGGTGCGAACAGAGCGACCTTCAAGCCTTTGATGGTGCCTCTGTTTTCCTTCGCTTCTTCCAGGGAGATCAACAGGCCCATCAGGAAGCCGACAAGGTTCGGATGTGTGTTGATGAACTCAAGGTTATCCGTCATTGCTTCGGACAGGCCCTGCTTGTCGTTCTTGTAGATTTTCTTCAGACATTCCATCTGCGCCAGCAAAAAGCCGCCGCTCTGCATTCTTTCATAGTTGAAGCTGGCCTGCAGCAGGGAAGAGCGCCAGCCGAGTCTGGTGATGTCTTTTCTGGTCAATACTTTCTCAGGAGCCGTGTTCTTCTCAGATTCCTTCATTGCCGTCATCTCCTTCTCCTTCAGATGCAACACCGGTTGCAACCGCGGTTTTTCTGTTGTTTCTTTCATTGTTAAACACAATCAGCGCCATGGCCATGCCGACGACGGCGACCGGCAGCAGATTGGAAAAAGGAATAAAGCTTGCGATGACAAAGCCTAAAATAAGGTATGGAACGAATTCGCCCTTCAGCATGACCTTCAGAAGCATGCCAAAGCCGACTGCCGGAAGGATGCCGCCAGCGATCTCAAAGCCGTGGGTCAGCCATTCGGGCATCGCCTTTACCAGAGCCTGCATCGCGTCCTGTGCGACATAGGCGCAGAGGAAGACGACAATGCCGTAGGTAACGGCTACGATTCCCGTTGTGAGAATGTTCAGGCGGGCAAGGCTCTTGCCGTCCGCTTCTTCCGCGTATTTGTCGGCTCTTTTCATAAACAGAGAGAAGCTGGAGTAGTAGAACAGAATGATATACTGCATCAGGAAGCTGAACGGAAGGGCAAGGCCGATTGCCGTTGCAGGATCCTTTCCCGTGGTGTAGGCGATGACCGTGGTCATAACGCCGGCCAGAACAGGGTTCGGCGGCTGTGTGCCGCCGGCGGGCGTAAGACCCGCGAAGGCCAGCTCCGTCAGTCCGCCCGCCATAAGGCCCAGCGGAACGTTGCCTAAAATGATACCCGTCAGAGTACAGACGATGATTGGCCGGAAAATAAACAAAGCCTCAAGCCAGAAGTCAACGCCGACTATAATTGCCATAATAGCGAGCGCAATGCCTTGAGCTAAAGTAATTGCCATTAGTTTTTCCCCCTTTATTTTTGTTCCAGAAGTTTCGCCATACGGTAAAAGCTGCCGATAATGCCGGTGATGTTCCCCCCTTCCTCTCCAATGGATTATTTCTTGGGTATGTGCTCTTTGATGTCCCCCGGGACATCCTGAATATAGAGATCTACATTCATCGCCTGAATCGCCTGCAAATCCTCCATGTCCTTGTCATTGACATAGACTTTTTTGCTCAGCTGACGCTTGCCGCTGGTAAAATGCATGTTTCCCACGTTGACTTCCTTAATAGGCACGCCGCCTTCCAGCAGAGTACGCACAGCCGCCGGAGTCCTGCAGATAATGAAGATTTTCTGGCTTGGAGCTGCTTTGCCGATGATGTCGATGGTCTTTTGCAAAGTGAAGAAACGGATTCCTGCACTGGAAGATTCAGCAGTCATTGCCATAAGCTGCTGCTGTATTTCATCGTGAGCCACGTCGTCATCCGCGACTAAAAGCAGATTTGCACCCAGCGTCGCCGTCCAGGTGACCCCCACTTGGCCGTGGACCAGGCGGTTGTCGATTCTCGTCAAGAGTATGTTTGGATTTCCCACTTAAAATCACCCCTCGTTCAATTGTTTCAGATTTGTTAGATAAGTTTTAACATATCATGAACAGAAATACAATAATTATGACTTTTTTTCAACCAGTTCAAAAACAGGTTCCGAATTTCGATCGATACCACTAGTACAATAGGTTTTTTTATGATAGAATAATAGCATGGTTTTTGTTTAAATTGACGATAGTTTATTTGCTGTCGAAAAGACGGGAAAGGAGTATATGCAATGCCGAATCTGCCATTGTATCAGGAACTGCACGACCATATCCTGCAGTACATCAACAGCCACGAATACCCCGAAAACGGCCTGCTTCCATCGGAGCGCGACATGTGCCAGATGTATAAAGTCAGCCGGTCGACCGTAAGGCAGGCGCTGGCTTTACTGGAAGAGGAGCAAATGGTCTATACCATCCATGGCATCGGTACTTTTGTAAAGCCGAAGGTATTTGAGCAAAACCTCTCCCAGTTTTATACCTTTACCGATGACCTGAAAAACAAGAATATCTCCTTTCACAGCCATGTTTTAAGCTATGAAACGATCACCCTCAGCCGAAGCCTTGCCCTGAAGCTCAGGGCGGAGAGAAGGGAAGCTTACCACAGGCTGGTGCGGCTTTGCTCGGCCCGCGACTATCCGCTGGTCATTGAAACCACCTATCTGCCGAAAAACCGGTTCGTGCACATCGACGTGGATGCGGTGGAAAGCCGGTCGCTTTATGATTACCTCAGCGCCAAGTATGGGCTGAAGGTGGACCGGGCGACCGAAACCTTTATTCCCATTCTTCCGGACTCCGAACAGTGCGAGCTGCTGAAGATATCCCCCAGAATCCCCTGTATCCTGCTGGAGCGCTTCAGCTACGAGGGAGACGGTCTGGTGGAATATACTTCCTCCGTGGTGCGGGGGGACAAATACGTTTTTAAAATTGAACTGAATAACCGGAAGTGACTTTCGTTTTTCGGCGGTCGCGGCCGGCTTTGCTGCGCGTGAAGCCGGCGGACAGGCGGAAATTTAAATGGAAAGTCATCCGGTTATAGTCTGCCAGAAAACTGCTAATTTTATAAATTCACTTGACAATGACCCTCATATTACATATAATAATAGGGCTGCCCGATGACGCGGGCGCAGGTTGACTGCCATTGATAGTGAAAGCTTTTAGCCGCACGGTGCAGGGAATTTCACCGTGCATATCGTCAGCGACGAGGTGTAACTCAGCTTGGTAGAGTGCTTGGTTTGGGACCAAGATGCCGCAGGTTCGAACCCTGTCACCTCGACCAAAAAATGGGACCCAGCTCGTGGAGTTGGGCGCCATTTTTTCGTCGTAAGTGGTTCATTGGCGGAATCTGGCGATACAGCCGGGAGAGACAGAAATTTCATCGAATTGCTTGACAAATAAACCGTAAAATGATATATTAATCGAGTGCTGAAAATGCTGGCGTAGCTCAGTTGGTAGAGCAGCTGATTTGTAATCAGCAGGTCGGGGGTTCAAGTCCGTCTGCCAGCTCCATTTGCAAATAAGTGCAAACTTATCAATAGAATATGGGAGAGTTCCCGAGTGGCCAAAGGGGGCAGACTGTAAATCTGTTGCTTTATAGCTTCGATGGTCCGAATCCATCCTCTCCCACCAAAAAACAGGCAAGCCTTTAAGGCTTGCCTGTTTTTTACTGTCTGGAGCTGTAAAGCCCGCTTTTATCTGCGGGACGCTTTCGATTGTCGATTGATGATAGAAACAGGCCGGTGTCGCGACCCAAGCTTTGGTCTGCAAAGAAGGGACCGCCGCAAAACAAAAGTTTTGGACTGTGCCTCGTTGAACAGAGAAAGAAATAAAAACCCTGTCGTAGAATAACACGGCTTTAGCGGCCTTACTTCGGATTTCAAACGGAGTGAGGCCGTTTTTTATGTTGAGGCGCTCATATTTATTGAGGGAGACTCTTTTTGTCAAACATCCATGTTTTGCCGGAATCATCCGTAACATAACGAATCTGCGTTTGCGCTCCGGTATCATTGTCCGTCATGGCAACGGGCAAAACGCCGGACGCGCCGTGAAAAACAGGGGACAGAGCCGTAGGATAGGAATTGACGTTTTTCAGCTCCGGCGGCAGCCCGACGGCGCATTTCACCCAGGTTTTCCCCTTGTCCTGCGTTCGGTACACGACCGGGTCCGCATCGCTGTCATAGCGGAAGGACAGAAAGCCCGTCGTTGGACTTGCAAAGCCCGCTCCGGTCACAACATGCGGGTAAGCTTCGCTTGTATTGCCGATTTCAGACCAGCTTTTTCCTCCGTCCGCCGTCAGAAAAACGCGGTTTTTCTGGGATCCCGACGCGACATCTCCAGTAGTGACCAGCCATCCGTCTTTTTTTGAAAGAAATCCGAGAAATTTGGTTCCGGCATGATCCGCCCCGGCTTCCGCCACCCGGGAGCTGCTCCAGGTCTTTCCCTTGTCGTCGCTGACAAGGACCTTTACACTGCTGTCCGCTTCGGTTCCACCATACGCAACGGCGGTCACTTCGTCGGATATGTAGACCGCCTTATCGCTGAAGTAGGAAGCCGAATCGCCCGTGCCGGATTCAAGCGGTACGGTGCAGGTCACCCCCTTACCGTCCCTAATGACGAATTTTCCGTCTTTCAGCATATAGGAGCTGTTTGCATGCAAAAGGGCAATGTTGTCGATTGTCTGCTGCGTGTTTTGACCTCCCGCCCTGTAGGTAAGAAATACCCCCGCAATGCCGATGATGATAAACACAGTGACAAGGCCGCTAAGACCCTGCGGCTTTTTAACCATGCCCATTAAATTTTCCTTCCTTCTTATTTTGGATATTCGCGTCCGCTGATATCAAATTGTGAATGGGCTGCCAATGCGTGGCTTTTATGAAGATGCGTGCATTTTCCGGTATTCCGTCGGGGAACAGTTCATGTATTTTCTGAAATTTTCCGAATAGTAGCTCGCGCCGGAGAAGCCGACCTTTTCGGAGATTTCGGTGACGTTATACTCCCCGCTCAAAAGGAGCGGAATGCTTTTTTCAATCCGGTATTTCAAAAGGTATTCAAAAGGGGTCTGGCGCATGGTCTTTTTGAAAAAACGGCAGTATCCGCTTTTGCTGATGTTGCAGGAGGCGGCCAGCCCTTCCAGCGTAAGCCTTTCAGAGTAATGGCTGTGAATATAGTTTAACGCCTGCTTTAAATAAAGGATATCTTTGGAACCGGCGCTGTCCTTTTCAGCAAGCACGCCCTGCAGCTCCCGGAAAAGCAGAGTCCACAGTTCGCACAGCCTGCCCTTGATCTGCAGTTCCCGGCAAAGGCCGTTTTCCGTGTACGCCCGGTTGATTTCCCTGATAAGCTGCATCATCCGCCTCTGCGGGGGAACCTCCTGACTCAGGTAGAGGGAAGGGCAGTTCTGCGACTGGATGACCGGCAGCACATAGGCGTTTTCAATCGTGCTGTTTTCATGCCCGAAGACCAGCACGGGGTTAAATGTAATGACCAGATACGAGCAGTCCTGCCCTTCGTACGATTTTGCGGTGTGCAGGACGTTTGCGTTGACAAACATCCCGCAGCCCTCCGTAAGAATGTAGACGGTATCGTTTGCCTGATATTCCATCGCCCCTTCCAGAACAACGGTAAATTCCAGATCGGGGTGCCAGTGGACCTCAAAGCTCGCGTGCTCATATTCGGAGAGAATCTCGTGGCTGAGGAAAAACGGGAACCCGTAATCCCCGTGCGGGGACTCCTCGGAGAGGTTTTTACGAAGGATTAATTTTTTCATGGCGCTGTCCTCCATGATTATAATATTGTTATAAGAATAGGCAAAATTTCGATAGATAATAGAAGATATTATCATTATACTGGTTATCAGAAGAAGGTTCAAGAATTTTCTGACAGTTGTGGAAGGAAAGGGGAGGGAAACGATGAGCACGGCAGAATTCGCCTGTGATTCCTATTGCGGAGACTACAGCAGACGTGCGGCGAGGGGGCGCTCGCTGTGCAGGCTGTTTACGGACTGCACCTACGACGGAGACGTTTCCGCCGATCTTGTTCCGGAGCTTGCGGCACTGCGCGTTTTCAATCCGGAGTACCGAATCCTAAAGGCCAGAGAGCGCATGCGGGGAAATTTCCCGTGTGACGCGCAGCATTTGAACGGCATGATGAAGAATTTTCTTTCCGCCGCCAACGGAAGCTCTTCCTACAGCGTACCGGTCGATCTGATTTTTGAACGGCTGCAGGAATGCGGCGGTCCGGAAAGCGGCGATTTGTTCCCGATAACGCTGATTGTCTGTAAAATGCAGGAAGGACGGGTTTTCTGCAGTGTGGAACGGCTTTTTTACAGCGGCGGCGATTGCGCGGCGTCAAAGCGGACACTGAACCGGCCCCTGTATACGGAACATCCGGAGCAGCTGACGCGGAAATTCCGGAATCAGGGCTATCAGGAGACCGGTGTGATGGGAAAAGGGGACTTTGCCCGGCAGCTGAAAAAGGTTTTCAGCGAACAGTTCGGGTTTACAGTATTATAACAGTATTATAAATGTTACTGCGGTTAAGCGGTTAAAACACCCGGGCGGATTGTCTGGGTGTTTTTTTGTCCTCGGGCAGGCAAAATTTACACAATTTCATCAGAGGAATCTATACCGTATTTGTATACTTCCTTTCTTGACAGACGGGAGGGGCAAGATTATAATACGGATATTGACTAATAGTCATTTTCCATGATTTAACAGAAAAAGGGCGAGGGGATGACGAAAATTGAAGACGACAAAGATTCTGGAAAACAAAAAGCTGAAAATGACAAAGCTCTATGACGCCGCTTACGAGCTGTTTACTTCAAACGGCGTGCATAACACGATTATAGACGATATTGTAAAAAAAGCGGGCGTTGCAAAAGGAACGTTCTATCTGTACTGCAAGGATAAATATGATCTGGTCGATAAAATCATTTTAAAGAAAAGCGCGGCGGTATTTGACGAAGCGATGAAAGCGGTTGCGGAGCGTCAGAAGGTCAGAGAAATGGATTTTCTTCCGAGCGTGATCTTTTTCGTGGATTATTTAGTTGAGTTTTTCAAGAAAAACAAAAAGCTGCTGTCCCTCATCTATAAAAATCTGTCCTGGGATTTGTATGAAAAGGCTTTGACCTATGACGAAATGGAAGGGGCGAAGCGGATCTTTATTCAGCACTTCATTACCGCGGGGGGCGACAGCGAGATCGCCAGGCAGCGCCTGTACATTGTTGTTTCCATGGTCGGGGCCGTCTGCTACAACTCCATTGTTCTGGAAATGCCCTATCCGATCGACAGCGTGAAAGGCGAACTGTACCGGTCGATCCGGGAAATACTGGCCTGAACGCCCGTAGGCGAAACAAACCCATTGAAAGCGCTTTTAATAAAAATACAACAAATAAGGGAGCATCGGGAATGAAATTGCCAGGAACCCGGGAGGGCTCACATTCTGTAGTAGACCTGATTATCAATCGCAGAAAACAAATCGAAATCGTCTTTATCGTCCTGGTTGTGGCCAGTGTTTTCTTTAACTCGTTTGTCGACATCAATTACGACCTGACGAAGTATCTGCCGGAGACCACTCCCGCCAAGCAGGGAATCAGCGTCATGAAAAAGGAATTCGGCTACCCCGGCACGGCGCGGGTGATGATCGACGATGTCTCGCTGTATCAGGCCAAGGCGTACAAGGATAAAATCGAGGCCGTGGACGGCGTCGACATGGTGATGTGGACGGACACGGGGACCGACGTTTATCAGGCCGACCAGTTTATCAGATACAAGGATATTGAGGACTATTATAAAGACGGCTATTCCGTGATGGACATTACCTTTGACGAAAGCGATACCAGCACGCGCACCTCGCAGGCCATCGACCGCATTCAGGAAATCACGGGCGATAAGGGACATTTTGTCGGGGCGGCCGTTCAGAATAAGTCTTTGAGCGAGAACCTGAAAAAGGAAATGGCAAGGGCGACGGTCATCTGCGTCGCCATGATTATCCTGTTTCTCTGCCTGACCACCACGTCATGGTTTGAACCCGTGCTGTTTCTTCTGATTATGGGAATCGCGATCATCATCAATCAGGGGACGAATATTTTCTTGGGCGAGGTCTCGTTCCTGACCTCCAGCGTCTCCTCCGTCCTGCAGCTGGCGGTGGCCATGGACTATTCCATCTTCCTGATCCATTCGTTTACGGCGGAACGGGAAAAGGGGCTGGACCTGACGACCGCCATCGCCAACGCGATCCGGCACTCCGCCAAATCCATTCTGGCCTGCGGCGTCGCGACCTTCTTCGGCTTTATCGCGCTGGCTTTAATGAAGTTTTCCATCGGGTTCGACATGGGAATCGTTCTGGCAAAGGGAATTCTCATCAGCGTGCTGACCGTGCTGTTTTTGATGCCGTCCCTGATCATCCGCTGGGCCGGTCTGATCGAAAAAACCGCCCACCGGCCGTTCCTGCCCTCTTTTGAAAAATTCGCCCGCGGGGTGTTTAAAAGCCGGTACGCGGTTTTGGCCGTGGTGCTGATTGTCGCCGCCCCGGCTTATATAGGAAAAGGAATGACGGATTTTGTGTACGGCAGTCAGGCCGTCGGCGCCGGTGAGGGGACGAAGGTGTACGAGGATGAACAGGCGATCGACGCGAAGTTCGGCCGCAGCAATATGCTGCTCGCCATTGTTCCCAACACCAGCGTGGCAAAGGAACGGAAACTTTCGCAGAAGCTGGAGGACCTGAGCTACACCAAGAGCGTGACCTCCCTTGCGAACACTCTGCCCGAGGGCATCCCGGAAAGCATCCTTCCCCAGAGCGTGACGGGAAAGCTTCACACGGACAAATATTCGCGCATTCTGATCTACATAAAAACGAAGGATGAAAGCAAGCTCGCCTTCCAGTGCTCGGACGAAATCCAGTCCATTGTGAAAAAATATTATCCGGAAAGCTCCTATGTGGTCGGAACCACTCCGTTCACGCAGGATATCAAGACGACGATCACCAGCGATTACGACTTTGTCGATATGCTGTCGCTGCTCAGCGTAGCTCTGGTCGTCATGATCACCTTCCGGTCCCTGTTGATTCCTATCCTGATCCTGATCCCGATCGAAGTCGCCATTTTTATCAATATGCTTTTCCCATATCTGGTGGGAAACCAGCTGATTTTCATGGGCTATATTATTGTAAGCTGTATCCAGCTGGGCGCCACGGTGGATTACGCCATCCTGATGACGAACAATTATCTGGAAAGCCGGGAGCATCTGGACAGCAAGGCCGCGACGATCGAGGCGGTCGCCATGACGACCCCGCCGCTCCTCACCTCCGCCACCATTCTGGCGGGCGTCGGTTACATCCTGTACTTCACTTCCTCTATCAGCGCCATAGCGGATATGGGGCATTTGATCGGCAGGGGCGCTCTGCTCAGCCTTTCGATGGTGATTTTCGCGCTGCCGGCGCTGCTGTACTTTTTTGACAAACCCATTACACGCCATACCCAGCGGATGCGGGACCTGCGCGAAAAGGCGCGGAAAAGGCTGCCCGCGCTTCACAGGGGCCGCGCGAACCCCGCTGCCTGACAGGCAAGAACATGCAATCAAGGAGGAATCTTCCTATGAAAAAAATACAGAGGGCTTTGGCCGGAATCCTCGCGGCGGCGGTGCTGGTCCCGTCGCTGTCCACCACCGCACGGGCCGCGGCGCCGTCCGTCTCCACGGACGAGGCGGTCTACGTCAATCTGGATTATTACGGCAAACCGCAGAAGGTCAACATTGTCAAGGGCTGCGACCTGAACGGCGTCGGCCAGTTTACGGACTACGGCTCTTACGAAAAGGTCACCAATATGACCAATGAGGCACAGCCCACCGTCTCCGGGGATTCGGTCAGCTGGAAGCTTCCCCAGAGCACGGGCCGTTTCTATTATGAATGTACGCCGAAAAATGGGACGGTCACGCTTCCGTGGAATTTTGACGTTTCCTACAAGCTGAACGGCGTTCCCACAGCGGCGGACAAACTGGCCGGGGCTTCCGGGCTGGTGGAGATCGATATCAAAACGACGCCCGACAAAAGCGCGCCGGAGTATTACCGCAACAACCTTCTGCTGCAGGTCGGGACGGTCGTAAAGATGAAGGACACGCTGAGTGTGGAGGCCCCCGGGGCGCAGGTCCAGTCTCTGGGCGATTATAAGGCGATCCTGTTTGCCGGACTGCCGGGGGAAGAGACGACGGACGTTATCCGCATCGGCACAAACAGCTTTGAATCGATCGGGGTTGTCATGATGATGGTGCCCGGTACGCTGGAGCAGATGCAGGATATCAAGGACCTGAAAGAAGATAAGGATACCATCAAGGGCTCCATGGACGCCATCAGCGACAGTGCGAATGAAATTCTGGGCACGCTGGAAAGCATGTCCGGCGGACTCAAGCAGACCCAGTCCGGCCTTGCCGCGCTGGACGGCGCGCGACAGACCGTCAGCTCTTCGAAGGGCGGCGTGTACAGCAACGCGGACAAAGCGCTTGCGGATTTGTCCCAAACGGCGTCCCAGACCTCGGCGCTGGTTCCCCATCTGCAGAAAAGCCAGCAACTGGTGGAGGACGTGAGCACCACCCTGAACACCATGTCGCAGAACGTGACCATCGTCGGTTCCACAATGGCTTCGCTGTCCGCTACCATCAGCAAGGTGCGCAGCGACGTGAACGACCTGCGGGATGTTCTTGACGACGCGGACGACGCGTCCGGTCAGCGCGCCGCACTGGCTAAGGACCTGAATACGCAGCTCGGCACGGCCAAAACGACGGCCAAACAGCTTGCCGCACTGCTTTCACAAATAGACGACCGTTCCGCGCAGCTGGCTACGGATATGGGGGCGCTTCAAGCTGCCGCGGCGGCGGTGGCACAAGCCCATCCGACGGATCCTTCCACTCAGGAATTAATAAAAAGCCTTCAGGCGGTGGGAGCCAGTCTGCAGGCCACTCAAAAATCCTCCGCAACGCTGGAAACAGCGCTGAAAACGGTGCTCGGGCAGACGGATTCCCTGTTTGATACCGGGGCGAAAACCGTCGGCGTAGTGGATTCCTATCTGGACGTGCTCGACGACGGGGCGGACTCGGCGGACGACCTGCTGCGCCACGCGAATCAGGCCGGCGGCAATCTGAAAGATCTCCTCAATATTTCGCAGAGCGTCACCGACAATATTGCGGCGCTGAACGGCACCATGAACCAGTACAAGGACGATACGGTCGGTGCGCTGAAAGATATGGAAAGTCTGGTCGGCAGCCTGGCCCGCACCATTTCCAGCGCGCAGGCGTTCCTGACCTCTCTGGAAACCGTTGCGAAAACCAGCGGGAACAAGCTGGACGACGGTACCCGCCAGACCCTGAACGGACTGATTTCGGTATTGCAGAAGGCTTTAGGCCAGATCGACGATACCTCCACCGTCAAAAACGCGAATCAGACGATTAAGAGCGCCGTCGACAAGGAGCTCAACAAGTTCGAGGATGAGAACAATTTTCTGAATCTTGATGCGAAGGCAGAGCCGATTTCGTTCACGTCTTTGAAAAACGCGTCCCCGTCCAGCATCCAGATCGTCCTGCGGACGGAGGAAATCAGCAAGGATGATGGGAATCAGGGGGAAAAGGACCTGGAGCAGCAGGAAAACGGTTCGAGTGTTCTTGACCGGATCCGCAGCGTATTTACAAAGCTGTGGTCGGCGATCACCTCCGTATTTTCATAAATAAAAAAATTCTTCCAGTTTTTTCTAAATATTTTCACAAAAATATCACAAAGACATGCTATAATAAGCACAAAGATTTATTTGGAAGGGATTGGAAATATGAATTTTATAAAACACAGCCGCTTACATACAGTCCTCGCTGGGTTTCTGGCCGCGGTCATTTTGGCGTTGCCTCTCGCCGGGTGTGCACTAACAGCCGCCGTTCCCGATTCATCCTTACGCACGGAATCTTCCGCGGTAACGAACAATCCCGCTCCCCAGATAAATCCGTCGGGTTCAGCGGAAACTTCGGGGCAGAGCGCGAAAAAAACGGATTCCGCCGCTGCCTCCGGGGCGAAGACTTCTTCTGAAACAAAGCAAAGCCAGAAAACAACAACGGCGGCGCCGAAAACACAGGCAGCGTCGGACGGACAGACGCTCAAAAAGACTTCCGGCGACGCGCTGGCGGACAACGGCGTACAGTTCAGCGTACCCAAAAGCTTTGCAGCCCAATCGGGCTATACCTACGTGGATCAGCGTGAGGGCTACAATTACCTGCCCGACCTCGCCAGCCGCGCCGTATATAAACAGATTTTTGAAAGCGCCTACAAGATATCGGCCGCAACCACTTCCGAGGGCTACTATCCTACCCAGAAGATCGTCGTATCCGGCAGCCGCCTTTCCGAGGCGCAGCTTCGCGTGATCCTGCTTGCGTTCCTCAACGACAATCCCCAGGTCTTTTGGCTTGCAAACGCATATTCCTATGCGTACTCCAATGACAGCACCTATATCCAGCTTTATTCCGTCGTGTCACAACCCAACTGCACCGCGATGATCCAGAAGATGAACCAGAAAGTGAGCGCGGTCATCAGCGCAATGCCGGCGGGGTTAAGCGAGCTTGACCGTGAATTGTACCTTTTTCATTATATAGCGCAGAACTGTACCTATAATAATGCCGCCGTCTCCGACTCCAGCATCTGGCAGGCGTTTTCCTCCTACGGCGTGCTGATTGACGGAACCGCGGTCTGTGAAGGATATTCCAGAGCTATGCAGCTTCTTTCCAGCTATGCCGGCCTGCAGTGCATGCTGCTGAGCGGACAGAGCAGCGGGGTCAACCACATGTGGAACGTCATCAAAATAGACGGCAGCTGGTATCATCTGGATACGACGTGGGGCGACAGCGATACGGAAGTATATAACTATTTCAACCTGAACGATACTGCGATCGCCCAGAGCCGTACCATTTTCCCGAGTGCGTCCACCCTGACGGACGACCAGATCGACGGTACGGTGGGCGGCGAAGCCGCAAAATGCAACCTGACTGTTCCGGTCTGCACCGCGACCGCCGCCAACTATTTCAGGGCGAAGGCCGCGAAGGTGAGCAGCAGCTTGGAGGACAGTACCGTGACAGCCGCGCTGACTTCTGCCGTACAGTCGAAGAGTTCGTCCGTTTCCTTTTATATTGATGAAAGCGTTGACTTTGAAACCGTGATGGCCGGGATGACGACCAGTTCGCCGTATGAGCTTCTGAAGTGCGTCAATGCGGTGAACAGCAAACAGGCGGCCGGGAGCCGGATTGACACGGATAATTTGCAGTATCTCGGCGATAAAGTGAACCGGGGCATTACCCTTTTCCTGAAATATAAATAAAAAAGCACAAAGGGCAGAGGGTCCGCAAGGTTGTCTTGCGGGCCCTTTATTTGTCAATTGATTTTATTTTTGGGCGTGCTATAATAATCATACTAATTCTACCAACGTCCGGAGGAGCCCATGAAAAAATTTCTGACCGCAGTCATGACGCTGCTTTTGACCGGCTTGATCGGGATGTTCGGATTTTTGGTCCTGTATCACGACAGGCTGGGGCTTGCATGGGGCGATCCGTTTACGGGCTTTTTACAGAACGCTCTGGAGGCTTCCGCTTCCAGAGAGCCGGATGGGGGCGCCGGGGATACGGAAAATTCGGATAAAAAGGCTTCTTCCGTTTTACAGGACGCTGCGCCCGCGTCCGCGAATTATCCCATTTTTCACCAGACGGCGGGGCTGGACAGCCTGACGGACAGCGGCAGCCGCGCGCTTTATCAGGGACTTCTGAAATCGGCATATGCCATCGAGCAGGAGGCAAACGAGGACGGATATTATCCCGCCGATGAGGCGACGGTGAAAAATGCGGAGCTTTCCGAAAGGCAGATCCGTGCGGCGGTGCTTGCCCTGCGATGTGACAATCCGCAGATTTTCTGGCTTACCAACCAGTATTCTTATACCTATCAGTTCGGAAGCACCTCGGTACAGCTGTTCGCGTATCTGCCTCCCTCAAAGTGCAGCGAACTGGTCAAAAAGCTGAACGCGGAGGTTGCTTCGGTCATCGGCGGGATGCCCAAAGGGCTGAGCGAGCTGGACCGGGAGCTCTATCTTTTTCAGGCGATCGCAAAAAGGTGTACTTACGACAACGCCGCGGTGACCGATCAGACCCGCTTGGCCGCCCACGAGGTGACCGGCGCGCTGGTCGACGGCACGGCGGTCTGCGAGGGTTATGCACGGGTCATGCAGCTGCTGGCCTCTTACTGCGGGATTGACTGCCGTACGGTCAGCGGAGAGGGGAACGGCGAGCCGCACATGTGGAACGTCATCAGCATTGACGGCGACTGGTATCATCTCGATCCCACCTGGGGCGACAGCGACCTTCTGAATTATCATTATTTTAATGTATCGGACAGTATCATCCGTGCGGACCACAGCATCAGCGAGAATATTCTTCTGTTAAAAGGGGAAAAAGTAAAAAACGAGGACGGCTCTTCCGCCGATTACAACCTGTCCCTGCCCGCCTGCACCTCCATGAAGGCGAACTATTTCCGGGCCAGGGGAATCCCTGTCAGCGGGTTTGCTTCCGAAAACAACAAAAAGGCCGCGGCTGCGGTCGCCGCAGCGGCAAAATCCAAAAGCCGTACGGTCGAATTTTACATTGATGAGAAATTAAATTATGAGAATACGGTGGCGCAGATGATCGGCGCGCCGAAGTATCAGCTTTTTCATTATATTCAAACGGCAAACCGTTCCCTGAAAGCGGGGAGCCGGATCAACGAGGATAAAATCCAGTATGTCCAGGCGGACAATTGCCGCGGGCTGACGGTCATTCTGGAATATCATTAATTAAGGAAAAGAAAAACGTAGGAAAATGGAACCGTGAATTACGGTATGCGGGAAAAGGAGGCATATGCGGATGAATCTGTTTTGTGCGGGAAAATATCGTTTTTCTCTGGGCGAAAAAGCTTATGTAATCGGAATATTGAATGTTACGCCGGATTCCCTGTCCGACCGGAGCCGCTTCCTCACACCCGAAAAAGCGGCGGGCCGGGCGCTGGAAATGCAGGAGCAGGGCGCCGATATCATTGATATCGGGGCGCAGTCCGCACGCGCGGGCAGCACGGTGCTTTCTCCGGCGGAAGAGCTGGAAAGGCTTCTGCCGGTGCTGATGCAGCTGAACGGCCGTCTTGCCGTGCCTCTTTCCGTGGATACGTTCTATCCGCAGGTGGCGGCGGAGGTACTGAAATACGGGGTGTCCGTTCTCAGGGATCTGAACGGCTTCGATAACGCGGAAATGGTCGCGGCGGCGGCGCGTTCCGACTGCGGCTGTATTGTCATGCATCACCGCGAAACAAAAGAAGAGATTATTCAGGATGTCAATCAATATTTTATGGAAAAATTGGATATCCTAACAAATGCGGGTATTTGCAAAGAGCGCGTCTGCTTTGATCCCGGTATCGGCTTTGGAAAGACTCAGGAGCAGGATCTGCGTCTGCTGGGAAACGCGGGCCGGCTTCATGTGGACGGCTGCGCTCTGCTGATCGCGGCTTCGCGCAAGCGGGTGATCGGCGCCGAGTGCGGCAGCCCGCCCTACGAGCAGCGCCTTGCCGGAACGCTGGCCGCCCACGGTATCGCCGTGGCGGACGGTGCGGATATGGTTCGCGCCCACGATGTCGCACAGGCGGTGCAGGCCGCGAAAATCGCGTTTGCGATTCGGCGGGCCCGCGGCTGAAAGGCGTCGGATTATAAGGCAAAATGGGCTGGGGAGAACCCTTTTTAAAAAAAGTTAAAAAAACTTCAGAAAAAGGGTTGACTTACAGGGATGTATTTGGTATTATAGTCAAGCGCCTTACGAAAGACGCAAAAAACGAAAACGAAACTGAAGCGGCACAAACACAGAGCGGAAGCGGAGTTTTCGACCAGGACCTTGAAAATTAAACAACGATAGAATTAAGGAACCCGTAATGAACTTGAGAGTATAGAATGTACTTTCGGACGAAGTTGGTTGTCACTTTAAAAGACAACGAAAATACACGTTAGTGTATCGTATTTAGAGCTCTTCAAAAACTCTGAGTATTACGATATAAACGCCTTCGGGCGATTATATACAATATTTTAGAGAGTTTGATCCTGGCTCAGGACGAACGCTGGCGGCGTGCCTAACACATGCAAGTCGAACGGAATTAAGTTTAACACCGAACACTTAGTTTGGTGGAGACGCCTTACCGAGTGGTGGGTGTTGAGCTTAATTTAGTGGCGGACGGGTGAGTAACGCGTGAGTAACCTGCCTTTCAGAGGGGGATAACGTCTGGAAACGGACGCTAATACCGCATGACATATTTGGGCTGCATGGTCTGAATATCAAAGGAGCAATCCGCTGAAAGATGGACTCGCGTCCGATTAGCTAGTTGGTGAGATAAAGGCCCACCAAGGCGACGATCGGTAGCCGGACTGAGAGGTTGAACGGCCACATTGGGACTGAGACACGGCCCAGACTCCTACGGGAGGCAGCAGTGGGGGATATTGCACAATGGAGGAAACTCTGATGCAGCAACGCCGCGTGAGGGAAGACGGTTTTCGGATTGTAAACCTCTGTCCTTGGTGACGAAACAAATGACGGTAGCCAAGGAGGAAGCTCCGGCTAACTACGTGCCAGCAGCCGCGGTAATACGTAGGGAGCAAGCGTTGTCCGGATTTACTGGGTGTAAAGGGTGCGTAGGCGGCTCTGCAAGTCAGGCGTGAAATATATGGGCTTAACCCATAGACTGCGTTTGAAACTGTGGAGCTTGAGTGAAGTAGAGGTAGGCGGAATTCCCGGTGTAGCGGTGAAATGCGTAGAGATCGGGAGGAACACCAGTGGCGAAGGCGGCTTACTGGGCTTTAACTGACGCTGAGGCACGAAAGCATGGGTAGCAAACAGGATTAGATACCCTGGTAGTCCATGCCGTAAACGATGATTACTAGGTGTGGGGGGTCTGACCCCTTCCGTGCCGGAGTTAACACAATAAGTAATCCACCTGGGGAGTACGGCCGCAAGGTTGAAACTCAAAGGAATTGACGGGGGCCCGCACAAGCAGTGGAGTATGTGGTTTAATTCGAAGCAACGCGAAGAACCTTACCAGGTCTTGACATCCAACTAACGAAGCAGAGATGCATCAGGTGCCCTTCGGGGAAAGTTGAGACAGGTGGTGCATGGTTGTCGTCAGCTCGTGTCGTGAGATGTTGGGTTAAGTCCCGCAACGAGCGCAACCCCTGTGATTAGTTGCTACGCAAGAGCACTCTAATCAGACTGCCGTTGACAAAACGGAGGAAGGTGGGGACGACGTCAAATCATCATGCCCTTTATGACCTGGGCTACACACGTACTACAATGGCTGTTAACAAAGGGAAGCAAGACCGCGAGGTGGAGCAAAACCTAAAAAACAGTCTCAGTTCGGATCGCAGGCTGCAACCCGCCTGCGTGAAGTTGGAATTGCTAGTAATCGCGGATCATCATGCCGCGGTGAATACGTT
The DNA here is from genome assembly GCF_052442865.1 of Caproiciproducens puteiluti. Classification (NCBI taxonomy): domain Bacteria; kingdom Bacillati; phylum Bacillota; class Clostridia; order Eubacteriales; family Acutalibacteraceae; genus Caproiciproducens; species Caproiciproducens puteiluti. The sequence goes on from NZ_CP194790.1 coordinate 567,938, forward strand.
CCCGGGCCTTGTACACACCGCCCGTCACACCATGGGAGCCGGTAATACCCGAAGTCAGTAGCCTAACCGCAAGGGAGGCGCTGCCGAAGGTAGGATTGGCGACTGGGGTGAAGTCGTAACAAGGTAGCCGTATCGGAAGGTGCGGCTGGATCACCTCCTTTCTATGGAGACATGAGCAGCTGAATAGGCTGGTCTAACATCCTAGGTCGGTTACGGAAGACGAAATTCGAATCGTTGTTTAATTTTGAAGGCCCCGGGCAGTGCCCGGTGACAATGGCCCGCCGCAGGAATGCAGCAGGAAATTGCCCCGGTGTGGCGGGACGGTAACAACCGGCTCCCGGCACAGAACTGCAAGAGAGCTTTCAGAGAAGTGGAAACAAGGGTAGAACACCTGAGTGAAGCTACCTTTATATGGGGGTTTAGCTCAGCTGGGAGAGCGCCTGCTTTGCAAGCAGGAGGTCAACGGTTCGATCCCGTTAATCTCCACCAGCGGCGAGTCGCCGCAGACAATTCGCGGGTAAGATTTGACGGAAACGTGAAATGAGTGCACGCGGAAAGAAGCGAAGACGAGCCAAAACAAAATGTGGCTAAGGGTGACAACCTGAACGCCGGAATATGGGCTTATAGCTCAGCCGGTTAGAGCGCACGCCTGATAAGCGTGAGGTCGGTGGTTCGAGTCCACTTAAGCCCACCACGGACACAGTCCGTTTTTGCCGCGCACAAAGCAAACTTGAAAGAGGAAGCGGAGTGCCCGCGTAACGGAGGAAGTCCTCAAAAATACATACGGTAGTTTGAATTCACTTCTGTGGAGGAAAGGGTATCGTGTGGAAAAGGTCGGCAGAAGGTAGAATCCGCGACAGAACGGGTCTTTTGATCTGGGAGCTGTCCCGCGATGAAACGGCCTGCGGCCGTGTACATTGAAAACTGAATAAAGAAGAAGCAGATATTAAGCGAGAAATAACTTGTTATTTTTAGATTTAAAATCTACAATTTCAAATTTTTAAAGAAGAACCAAGAAAAAACACATGGTCAAGCTACAAAGAGCGCAAGGGGAATGCCTTGGCACTGGGAGCCGATGAAGGACGCGACTAACTGCGAAAAGCTATGGGGAGCCGTAAGTGGGCATTGATCCATAGATATCCGAATGGAGCAATCCAACTGGAGTCATGTCCAGTTATCATACACTGAATTCATAGGTGTATGAGGGGAACCGCCTGAACTGAAACATCTAAGTAGGGCGAGGAAAAGACATCAAATGAGATTCCGCTAGTAGTGGCGAGCGAACGCGGAAGAGGCCAAACCGGGGGTAGCAATACTCCCGGGGTTCGGACAGCAATGTGGACGCAGGAATTTAGCAGAATGGCATGGGAAGGCCAACGAAACAGTGTGAGAGTCACGTATGCGAAAAAGGAAAGCGCCTAGCTGTATCCAGAGTACCGCCGGACACGTGAAACCCGGTGGGAATATGGGGGGACCACCCTCCAAGCCTAAATACTACCCAGTGACCGATAGTGAACAGTACTGTGAAGGAAAGGTGAAAAGGACCCCGGAAGGGGAGTGAAAAAGAACCTGAAACCTTGTGCTTACAAGCACCGAGAGCCCGTCAAAGGGTGATCGGGTACCTTTTGTAGAATGGTCCGGCGAGTGAATGTAACTGGCAAGGTTAAGTCCTTAAGGGATGGAGCCGCAGGGAAACCGAGTCTGAACAGGGCGTATGAAGTCAGTTGTATTCGACCCGAAACCGGGTGACCTACCCATGTCCAGGTTGAAGTGGGGGTAAAACCCCATGGAGGACCGAACCGACTCCTGTTGAAATAGTAGCGGATGAGGTGTGGGTAGCGGAGAAATTCCAATCGAACCCGGAGATAGCTGGTTCTCTCCGAAATAGCTTTAGGGCTAGCCTCGTATTAGATTACCGGAGGTAAAGCACTGAATGGTCTAGGGGCCGAAAGGCTACTGAAACCTATCAAACTCAGAATGCCGGATAATTGATGTACGGGAGTCAGACAGCGTGAGATAAGTTTCGTTGTCAAAAGGGAAACAGCCCAGACCCACAGCTAAGGTCCCAAAATATGGTTAAGTGGAAAAGGATGTGGGGTTGCACAGACAACCAGGATGTTGGCTTAGAAGCAGCCACTCATTAAAAGAGTGCGTAATAGCTCACTGGTCGAGTGACCCTGCGCCGAAAATTTAACGGGGCTAAATCATATACCGAAGCTTGGGATTCCGTAAGGAATGGTAGGAGAGCGTTGAATAAGGGGTGAAGTCAGAGCGGAAGCGCTGGTGGACTTTATTCAAGTGAGAATGCCGGAATGAGTAGCGAGAAATGTGTGAGAATCATATTGGCCGAAAGTCTAAGGTTTTTGGAGGAAGGTTCGTCCGCTCCAAGTAAGCCGGGAGCTAAGGTGAGGCCGAGAGGCGTAGCCGATGCACATACGGTGGAAATTCCGTAGCCGCCAAAAGATTTAAGTAAGAGGACACCTGCAAAGGGCATAACCCGGGCGATGGTTGACCCGGGCGTAAGGGACCGAAATTAGAGTAGGGAAGTATGCTTAGCGCAGGGCGAGAAAAGTCTTATGTATATCTTCGGCGCCCGTACCGCAAACCGACACAGGTAGATAGGAAGAGAATTCCAAGGCCAACGGGAGAAGGGTAGTTAAGGAACTCGGCAAATTGACCCCGTAACTTAGGGAAAAGGGGTGCCACAGCAATGTGGCCGCAGAGAATAGGCCCAGGCGACTGTTTAGCAAAAACACAGGTCTCTGCCAAATCGCAAGATGAAGTATAGGGGCTGACACCTGCCCGGTGCTGGAAGGTTAAGAGGAGATGTGCAAGCATTGAATTGAAGCCCCAGTAAACGGCGGCCGTAACTATAACGGTCCTAAGGTAGCGAAATTCCTTGTCGGGTAAGTTCCGACCCGCACGAATGGTGTAACGATCTGGGCACTGTCTCAATTACCCGCCCGGCGAAATTGTAGTACCGGTGAAGATGCCGGTTACCCGCGACAAGACGGAAAGACCCCATGGAGCTTTACTGCAGTTTAATATTGGGTTTCGGTAATTTATGTACAGGATAGGTGGGAGACTGCGAAGCAAGGGCGCCAGCCTTTGTGGAGTCGCTGTTGGGATACCACTCTTAAGTTGCTGAAATTCTAACCTGCGGCCGTGAATCCGGCCGGGGGACATTGTTAGACGGGCAGTTTGACTGGGGCGGTCGCCTCCAAAAGAGTAACGGAGGCGCTCAAAGGTCAGCTCAGCACGGACGGAAACCGTGCCTTTGAGTGTAAACGCGTAAGCTGGCCTAACTGCGAGGGTGACGGCCCGAGCAGTAACGAAAGTTGGAGTTAGTGATCCGGCGGTATGAGAGTGGAATTGCCGTCGCTCAACGGATAAAAGCTACCCTGGGGATAACAGGCTGATCTCCCCCAAGAGTCCACATCGACGGGGAGGTTTGGCACCTCGATGTCGGCTCATCACATCCTGGGGCTGTATTCGGTCCCAAGGGTTCGGCTGTTCGCCGATTAAAGTGGTACGCGAGCTGGGTTCAGAACGTCGTGAGACAGTTCGGTCCCTATCTGTCGTGGGCGCAGGATATTTGAGGAGAGCTGTCCTTAGTACGAGAGGACCGGGATGGACGCACCGCTGGCGCACCAGTTGTCATGCCAATGGCACAGCTGGGCAACTATGTGCGGATCGGATAAACGCTGAAAGCATCTAAGCGTGAAGCCGACTCCAAGATTAGATATCCCATAGCGTAAGCTAGTAAGGCCCCTTGAAGACTACAAGGTTGATAGGCTGCGTGTGTAAGTACGGTAACGTATTCAGCTTGGCAGTACTAATAGGCCGAGGGCTTGACCATATTTTTCTTGGCAACCCTCATTTCTCACTTCTGCTTCCTTCCCTTTATTCAGTTTTCAGTGTACAAATGTACCTGTGAAATGCAAAGAGCAGCGGATGAAAATCCGGAGCGTGCAGGCTCAACCTGCCATATGCACCATTAGCTCAGTTGGTAGAGCACCTGACTCTTAATCAGGGTGTCCCGGGTTCGAGTCCCTGATGGTGCACCATTAAGAAGTCGGAACGGGGGCTGGAGCCTCTGGCCTCTGCATCTGACTGTATGAAAGATATGGCCCGTTGGTCAAGCGGTTAAGACACCGGCCTCTCACGCCGATAACGGGAGTTCGATTCTCCCACGGGTCACCATTTTCTGTTCTATGGCATTCAGTTTTGTTTCCGCCGAGTCGGAGAATCGAACTCCGGTCTTCCACAGGAAAGCAAAGACAGAGATTCGAAGTGGCTGTCTGAGGTAATCGTCGCAGGCATATGCCGACTGCAAAGTCCTCCCACGGGTCACCATTTTCTGTTCTGCAGCAATTCGTTTTTGTTTCCGCCGAGTCGGAGAATTACAATTCAATAAGTTTAGTTGGTACTGATGACGGTGAGGGTCCACCCGTTCCCATCCCGAACACGGAAGTTAAGCTCACTGGTGCCGAAGATACTTGGCTGGTAACGGCCCGGGACAATAGGAAGGTGCCAACACAAATATTCCTCAATAGCTCAGCCGGTAGAGCATGCGGCTGTTAACCGCAGGGTCGTTGGTTCGAGTCCAACTTGGGGAGCCAGAGAAGACCATCAGTCGCAGGATTGGTGGTCTTTGTGTTTTACCCGTATATCCTGAAAGATTCAATCAGGGCGTCGGAAAATGCAGGCCGGATTGTTTTGGACCTTGGATCAAGGGGCGAGCATAACCTGGAGAGACGAAGGAATCACCTGTCGCAAGACGGGTGATTTTCTATTTTTTATGGCAACGTAACCAGGAGGGCGGCTTCTTGAAGGAAAGAGCAGTCATATTCTGCGAATTGCTTTTCTATTTGTAGTCCGCTCCATTTTCAACAGATGGAAGGGGTTTTGTGGAAAATCCGTGCAGCAGTTCCAAAGGAATTTTTAAAAATTCTGAAAGTCAAAGAACTTTGCCGACAATTAAAAGACATCTTAACAGCATTTCCAGTTGATTCCGCAACATGTTCGCGTTTCTCCCCCGTCGAAGGCGGGGGAGAAACCTATTTTGTCTTGCAAACTGAAATAAAATTGCTGTTAAGACGGCCTTTTCAGGCTAACTATAAATCATCATACTGCCTTTACAAAACTTGACAGACCCGGTCTGCTTCCCTATAATGAGGATAAAAAGAACAGAAAAAACATTTCTGCTGTAGTGACAATCATGGAAGCGATTGGAACCTATCAAATGATTTTAGAAAGGTATTATGGTTGATGAAATATACTCATATCGTTTTTGATGTTGACGGAACGCTGCTTGACAGTGAGGACGCGGTGCTTTTATCCTTTCAGAAGATGCTTTTTACCATACAGGGGAAAATGTATCCGCTGGAAGAGCTTCGGTTTTCCCTTGGAATCCCAGGGCATGACACGTTGGCCAGAATGAAGGTTGAGCCGCTCGAAGAGGCTTTCCGCATATGGGGAGAATATGAACTGGAGTTTTCCTATTCCATAAAACCATTCAAAGAAATCCCTTCAACGCTTTTACAGCTGAAAAAAAATGGGATTCAAATGGGCATTATTACGTCCCGGACGAGGGAAGAGTACGCGACGGTTGTTTCTTCTTTCGGGCTGGATCATTATTTTGAACACATTCTCTGTGCGGAGGATTCATCCGGACACAAGCCCGATCCGGCGCCGATGCTCAGATATATGGAGCTGTCCGGTGCGAGTAAGGAAAATGTGCTGTATATCGGGGACTCCGCTTATGACTGCAGATGCGCGCACGGGGCGGGTGTGGACTTTGCTTTGGCTTTGTGGGGCTGCCGCGCTCCGGAGGGCATTTCTCCGGAATATGCCCTGGAGAAGCCGGAAGATGTATTATCTTTATAAGAAAAATGAAGGGAACAGATTCCCTATGCAGTATGGCTTAAAGTTTAAGGAAAGCGTTGAGGTGCGGGTATGATTGGAATCATCGGGGCAATGTCGGTAGAAGTGGAAAATTTAATCGCGGTCATGACGGATAAAAGTACGCAGACAGTCAGTTCGGTGGTTTACTATATCGGGAGAATAGAGAATATCGACTGTGTTGTTGCCAAATGCGGCGTTGGAAAAGTTGCGGCGGCGGTCTGCACGCAGACCATGATTTTGAATTATCATCCCAGCGCGGTTATCAATGTCGGCGTTGCGGGCGGTATCGGCGCAAACATCCATATCGGCGATATCGTCGTATCAAGCGGGCTGGTGCAGCACGACATGGATACCACCGCTATTGGGGATGAAAAGGGCCTGATCAGCGGACTGAATATCGTCACCGTTCCCGCCAGCGCAAGGCTGGTTGATCTGGTGGTTTCCACCGCGAAGCAGATTTACGGTCAGGGCGTGCATGTCGGGGTGATCGCCACCGGGGACCAGTTTATCAGCAGCGGGGAAAAGCTGCGGGAAATCGCCCGGGACTTTCAAGCTTCCGCGTGCGAAATGGAAGGCGGGAGCATCGCGCAGGTATGCTACATAAACCATGTGGATTTCGTGGTCATCCGCGCCATCTCGGATAATGCCAATGAGGCGGCCAATATCGATTTTGCCGCTTTTGCTATTTCCTCCGCGCATAAAACCGCGGAGCTTATCACAAAAATATTACCCTCCATCTGAAAAAGAGGTGTAAGACATGAAGATCATCGACGTGTCGCGTGAGCTTTTTTCCGCACCGGTTTATCCGGGGGATCCGGAGCCTTACCGGGACCCCGTGCGCCGGATGGAGCTGGGGGACGTCTGCAATCTTTCAGGTTTTTACACGGGATGCCACAGCGCCACCCACGTTGACGCACCGCGCCATTTCATTGAGGACGGCGAGACGGTCGACCAGCTCGATTTGGCGCGGCTGACAGGCCCCTGTACCGTTGCAGAGGCAAGCGGTATCATTACCGGCTCCGATATTGACAATATCGTGCCGCATGCTCAGAAAATGATTCTGTTCAAGGGGCAGGCATTCCTGTCCCAAAGCGCCGCCTTCGCGCTGACGGCCGCAGGCGTTACCCTCGTGGGAACGGATGCGCTCAGCATCGAAACGGAAGAGGACGACTCCTTTCCCGCGCACAAAGAGCTGCTGGGGGCGGGCGTACTGGTTCTGGAGGGGCTGGACCTCTCCGCGGCGGAGCCCGGCGACTACCGGCTGATCGCCCTGCCGCTCCGCCTGGGCGGAGCGGAGGCTTCTCCGGTAAGGGCCGTCCTGCTTGAGAATGAAGGCGATTGTTTTTATGAATCCACAGATTCGGAAATTTGAAGAACTGACTGTTAATGCTTTTCCAGCTTTACAGACGGAACTGTTTGACGGTTGGGTTTTACGCTTTTCGGATGGGTTTAGTTATCGGGCGAACTGTATTTGCCCTCTTTATCCGTCGGAAATCAATCTGGAAAATAAAATCAAGCTATGCGAACAAAAATATGCTGCAAAAGGCTTGCCGGCGGTCTTTAAAATGACGGAAAACACACGGGATTTGGACGGAATCTTGGAACAACGAGGTTTCTCCATAGCGAAAAGCGTGGACCTTATGAGCGCTGCGATACCACCGGACTCTGACGCACATTGCTTGAACGGTGTGGAGGTATCAGAAAAAATAGATGAGGAATGGCTGAATGCGGCTGTCTGTTTTTCTGATATACACCATAAGGCCATGCAGAACATCCAAAAAAAGATTTTAAGGAAGATTGCGGGCAGGACTGTTTGCGTAAAGGTTAGGCAAGATAAAAGGGTGGTTGGATGCGGTTTGGGCGTCCTCGACGGCGGTTCTATCGGATTGTATGATATACGGGTGGATGAAAACCATCGCCGATTGGGATTCGGTACGCGTATTTGCAGGACTATTTTACAGGCCGGTAAAGCTGCGAATGGAATGGAAGCATATTTACAGGTGAGTTGTGAAAATCACAAGGCTATCAGCCTGTATCAGAAATTAGGCTTCCATGTGCTTTACCACTATTGGTTCAGAGTAAAGCGGACGGACAATTGTGTGGATATTATAGATTGACGGTTTTTTGTTTAAAATTTTCGTTCGCAAATAGCAAAGGCGGGAAATTGTAAAAATTTCCCGCCTTTGACCGTATCAAATTTAATAATACCGGAACACCGCGACGACTTTCCCGAGGATCAAAACGTCTTTCGTGTAGATCGGCTGGTAATCCGGATTTTCCGGCTGAAGGCGGATCCTGTCCTTTTCGCGGAACAGACGCTTCACCGTAGCCTCGTCTTCGATCAGGGCAACCACGATTTCCCCGTCGAGCGCGGTCGGCGTTTTCAGAGCGACGACAATATCGCCGTTCAGAATCCCGGAGTCCTTCATGCTTTCCCCTCGGACATTCAGCGCAAAATATTCTTCATCGCTGTGACGGGCGGGTGAGAAGGGGACATAGCCCTCCACCTCTTCGACAGCCAGAATCGGCTGGCCGGCGGCGACCTTTCCCACGATGGGGACCTGTATGGTGCTTTGTTCCCCCGCAAGGTGAATTGCGCGGTTCAGGCCCGCGTCACGGCTGATATACCCGGCGCGTTCCAACGTTTTCAGGTGAGCGTGTACGCTGGAGGTCGACTTCAGCCCGGTTGCGCTGCAGATTTCGCGCACAGTGGGCGGAAGCCCGTTTTCGGCCCGGCTTTTTAAATAGTCATATACTTTTTGCTGGCTTTTGGTTAACATTCCGCAGCCCTCCCGTGTATTTGGCTTCTGCAAATATTATAGCACATTTTTGAAAAAAATCAAACAAATGTTTGGAATATTAAAAATTCATAAGATATTCATAGCTATGTAACAACTGAATCCCGCCATGCGATATAATATAGACGTAATCAAGGATATGGAGCCGCACCATTACTTGATACATGTTCTACCCTCCTCAATATACCCCTCAAGCTAATGAAAAAGGACCTGGTCGAAATGGATTAGGTCTTTTTTCTTTTTTTATTTTTATGATAAAAATGTTATCCCCCGAATATAACGTTTGATTTATGGCCAAAATATATTCGGAGGTGGCACGAATGAGTAATTTACATCTGCTAAACAACAAATCACAAAAGAATAACTCCAAGGGATTTTATATCGCGCTTGGCGTGTGCCTGATTGCGGTTGGTGTTGCGGCTTGGACCACTTACGACAGCGTGGTCAACTATGCTTCTCCCGACGAAGGGGCGACAAGCAGCGCACAGGTGCAGCATACGAATGAAACGGTAAGCGGAATCAAGGTCTATACGGGAGACGAAACTTCTTCCGCAGAAGAGCCCGCCCAGTCGGAACCGGCAAAGGAAGAGCCGTCTAAGGCTCCGTCCCAGGCGCCGTCTGCTCCGCCGTCGTCCGCCGTACCGGCCAAGCAGACCGCAGCCAGCGTTCTGACCTTTGCCAGCCCGGTCGAGAAAAACGTCACGCTGAAATTCAGCGGAGAAAATCCCATTTTCTCAAATACGATGAAGGACTGGCGTGTGCACAACGGCACCGACTTTTCCGCTAAGGAAGGAACCGCCGTCAAGGCGGTCGCGAACGGCACGGTAAAGAATGTCTATACGGACGACCTTTACGGGCTGACGGCTGTGATTCAGCACGGAGATTACGAAACCTATTACTGCGGTTTGGCAGCGGCGAGCGTCAAAAAGGGAGCGGCCGTCAAACAGGGTCAGCAGGTCGGAACGGTCGGAACGGTTCCGTGTGAAAGCGCCGACGCATCTCATCTGCATTTATCAATGAAAAAGGGTGGAAAATATATCGACCCGCTTTCCATTATTAAATAACTCGCCCCCGACACTGTAAACGATTAGGGGCAAAATCACAGCTGCAGAATGAATGGTTCTGCAGCTTTTTTGTGATCTCCGTTTTTTTATTTGTGAAATCCGGCTTTCTGTGCTATAATAAGACCGAAAGTGGTGGATCCTACAAAAAATGTCGAATTTTTATTTAACACTTTGTTAATGATTTATACACTTTCTGTTACCACAACGGCAAGAAAATCAAACTATACTGAGTATGGTTGGAAAATACGTAATTCGGAAGGGAGGCACAGTATTGAAAGACAGGAACACAACCCTCGTATGCGTTACGGGTCAGCGTGACTGTGACAGACTGATTCGGGCCGGCAAAAAAATTGCCGAAGAGAGTTCCTCTTCTTTACAGGTACTCTGCGTGCAACCAACCTCTGCGGGATTTGAGACCAGCTGTGAAGAGCTCGAATATCTGCGTCAGACGGCGCGTGACGCACAGGCGGAAATGACCGTTTATTTTAACGACGAAGCGGCCTTGATCGCGGTAGGGTTTGTAAAACAAATCGGTGCGATCCATGTTGTAACGGGAATGGCGGAGGCACCGGTCAACGGATTTGTAGAAATGATCCACAAGCTTTTGCCCAAAATTCCGATCTCAATGGTGGCAAAAGACGGAACGATTTATAATATTTGTCCATCGGGAAAAAAACAGCAGACTGTTAAACTGGCAGTCCAGAATTAGTACATAGCCGGGCGCCGGGGATTACACTCCGGCGCCCTTTTTCTATGTTTGCCGCCCTTGTTTCGGTACTGAACGGCTGTAAGGGGCAGAAAGGACTTGCAAATTGTTACAAAAATGTTTATTATTATAAATACATTTGTTATTTTGAATTGCAGGGTGATTGTTTGTATAAGGCATGTATTTTTGATTTGGACGGAACGCTGGCCAATACGCTCGCTTCCATTGCCAATTTTGCCAACACCGCGATGGAGCGGTGCGGATACAGGCCGATTGAGGTGGAAAAATACAAGTATCTCGTCGGGAACGGAACGGACAGGCTGATGCACGCCATGCTTGACACTGCGCCGGGCGCGCAGGGATATACGGAAGACGACGTCCGCACAATGAGGCAGATTTACGATGAACTGTATGAAAACGATCCTACTTGTCTTGTCACGAATTACAGCGGGGTGCAGGATACGCTGAAAAAACTGAAAGCGAAGGGAATCCGCATGGCGGTGCTTTCCAATAAGCCGCACAACTGCACCACGGCGATTATCGACGCGCTGTTCCCGCAGGGAACCTTTGACCTGTGCTACGGACAGCGGCCGGAGGTGGCCCGCAAGCCTTCCCCGGAGGGCGCGCTGCTCATTGCGGACGGGCTTGCCGTCAGCCCGGAGGACATCCTCTACATCGGGGATACAAACACGGATATGAAAACCGGCGCTGCCGCGGGAATGGATACGGCGGGTGTCCTTTGGGGGTTCCGGTCCGAGAAGGAACTGAGAGAAAACAATGCGAAATATATCGTAGAGAGACCGGAACAAATTTATGAGATTGTTGCTGGCTGCATGAGGTGATTGATGAAGTGGCTGTTAAACCTTCTTAAGACCGAGAACCGGCTTGGCTTCCGGGTGGTAAAAACGGGGATCGCCGTTACCCTTTGTGTGGTGATTTCCGCCCTTTTAAAGCTGGACGAGCCCTTTTTCGCGGTCATTGCCGCCGTCATGACGATGGGAAAATCCATCGATGCTTCCATCAAAATGGGGAAGAACAAGCTGATCGGCGTGCTGATCGGCGCGGCGGTCGGCTATGGCTTTGTCATGCTCTCGCCCGGGAACGCCGGGCTGTGCGGAGTGGGGATTATCCTTACGCTGTATCTCTGCCATCTGTTTAAGCTGTATGGCGCGGCCACCCTGTCCTGCTTTGTGTTCGCTGCCATGATGTTCCGCATCGGCACCGCCCTTTCCTGTATTGCGGGCAGCGCGATCGGCATTGTGATCGCCATTCTTGTCAATCTGGTGATTATGCCGCCCAACTACGCCGAAGAAATCAAGAAATCCTTTGTCCATCTGCGCAGTCAGGTGGACCAGGCGATGGAGAGCGCCGCCTCGTTCTGGCAGATCGATACCTTTGCGGTGGACAGCGCGATCCAGAAGCTGAGCTACAATGTCAAAATGTACATTGCTCAGGCAAAATTCCTGCGCTGGAACGACGACGAGGTTTTCGGCATTTCCTGCAAAATCTCCACTTATGAGATGATACTGGACGAGCTGAAGGCGCTGGAAGTGATGGAGCTGACGGAAGATTCCGTAAAACCCGGCGGTGAAACGGAGATTGTTTACCGCTACCATATGGACAGGATGCAAAAGCTTTACGAACACGCGCTTTCCGAAACGGAGGAAGCCAATAAAAAATGACCTGTGAAGGTCATTTTTTTTGCTTATTTGATTGTTTTGGCTGCGGCGGACATCAGGGCGGAAGCGATCTGCCCGGCGGAACTGATGCCGCTTCTGGAATTTTCCACTACGACCGCGAACGCAAGCGGCGTTTTCTCGTTCGAGGAAAAGCCGACCATCCAGCCGTTCGGTTTTTTCCCGCCGCCCACCTCCGCCGTGCCGGTTTTGGCGCAGACGGCAAGGCCGGGGAACAGGCCGTCGCCGTAATAGCTTGAAACGTTGTAGCGCATATATTCTTTCAGCTTTTCCGCGGTGGCGGCTTTCAGAAGCCGGTCCCCCGTCCAGGTATGCCCGCTGCGGACGGTCAGGCCGAACGGAGCCGTAATGCCGCTGATAAGATAAGGCTTGACCGGTACGCCGTCGTTGGCAATCGCGCCCATCATCACCATCATGTGGAAGGGATTGGTCAGGTCGGTGTATTGCCCTACGCCCGACCAGCCCAGCTCATTGGCCGCGGCGCCGTCCACCTTATAAACGCTTTTGCTGGTGGAGATGCCGTCCAGGTCGAAGCTGCGGTTAAAGCCCATGGAGTTTGCCATCTCGGTCATTTTGTCCGCGCCAAGCTCAACGGCGATCTGTGCGAACGCCACGTTGGAGGATTTCGCCAGCGCGTTTTTAAAGCTGAGGGTGCCGTAGGAAGCGACATCGGTGATTTTATTGCCGTTAATGGTAATGCTGCCGTTGCATTCCCAGGTGCGGCTGTCCAGATCGGGAATGTTTTCAATCGCGGCGGCGGAAGTCACCACCTTGAAGATCGAGCCGGGGGTATAGGTGGAGGAGAGCACGCGGTCAAGATAGACCCCGTTGTATTTTCCCGTTTTGTCCGTATTCAGGTCCTTTGGGGGATTGGAGGGGTCGAAATTCGGCGTGCTGACCGAACAGAGCATTTCGCCGGTCTTGTAGTTGTAAAGGACGACCGCGCCGCTGCTGCTGCCCAGCTTTTGAAGCGCGAGCTTGCACAGCGCGCTGTCCAGCGTCAGCTTAATGTCGCTGCCCCCGCTTTTCCCCGTGGGGGAAGCCAGTCCGGTGATGGGATTGTACCCCGAAAGCTCGGAACGGTAGTTGTACTGGATTCCGGTGGAAATATAGCCGTTGCTGTCGCCTACGGTGTGCAGCATCGCGCGGCGGACGGTTTCGTCGCTGTTGTATACCCGCTTGCCGTTTTCGCTTTTGGCAAGCACGACGTTGTTCCGGTCAAGGATTTTTCCGCTGTTGGCGAGCTGGCCGCCGGTCGTCAGATGCTTGTTGAACGGCTGCATGGCCCAGCTGCCGCCCTCCGTGGCGAACCCGTACAAAAATACGCCGAGGCCGAACAAGAACGCCATGCCCAGGATATACAGGATTAAGGAACGGGAGCCTGTCGTTTTCATCAGCTTTTCCTCCTTGCCGCGTAGGTGCGCTCGTCGCTCGCCTTGATGAAGGCGAGCAGTCCCCAGACCGCCACCATACTGGAGCCGCCCAGACTGATAAAGGGCAGGGTGACGCCGGTCATGGGAAGTACGTCCGTCGCGCCGAAGACGTTCAGGCAGGTCTGGAACAGAAGCATGCCGCCCGCCGCGCACGACGATATGGAATAGAAGGTGGAACGGCTGCGCGTAACGTCCGAACGGGCGTAGAACATCAGAAACGCAAGCGTCAGCACAATCACAATTGCCAGCAGCAGGCCCAGCTCCTCACAGACCATGCCGAACACCAGGTCGCTGGTGGAAGCGAACACGCTTTTCAGCGAGCCGTTCCCGATCCCCAGCCCGAACAGTCCGCCGCTCGCGGAGTAGCTCAGCACGCGCGTCTGCTGGTAGCCGGATTCGTTCACATGCTCCCAGACGTGCCGCCATGCCTCGAACCGCTGCGCGACATAGGGCTTGAATTTTAAGATCAGGAAAGCGCCGAACACCGCGACCGCGCAGATCAGCGCGATAGTGCGCACGCTTCCGGAACGCATAAAGGCAATAATGAGAAAGGTCACGAAAAAGACACAGGCGGTGCCGAAATCGCGCATCAGGAACAGCGCGCCCATGCATACGGCGGAAAACCCGATAAATCCCGTCAGGTTCTTTGCCGTCTGCAGCCTGTCCAGCGTGGAGGTGCCGACAAAGATAAAGGCGATTTTAATAAACTCCGACGGCTGTACGCTGACGGGGCCCAGGCTGATCCAGTTGCGGGCGCCGTTGTGTTCGCGGGCCAGCACAAGGTTGGCGGCAAAAAGCAGGACGGCAAAGATCCCGATTGCCAGACGCCAGCGCATCACCCGGTCAAGATCGCTGAGGAACCAGATCATGATGCAGAACAGAAGGACGCCCCCGAAGAGCGCGCCGAGCTGCACATAGGTGTTTTTCACGCCGGTGCCGGAGATCAAAAGGATGCCGATTCCGCTCAGCAGAAACGCGATGGTTTCCAGCTCGAAGCTGACGTGCCCCAGCCCCTTCATGGAAAACAGGTACAGCAGCCATTCCATTGCGAAGATCGCGCCGAACGGCACAGCGGGCAGGTAACTGAATTTCCCGCCCCCGAAGCACGCCTGTACGCACAGGAGCAACTGGATCAGGGTTGTGGCGGTCAGCAGCCCGGCGGGGGACGCGGCGTGCCGTACCTTACGCTTCGTCTGCTTGCTGTTTTTGATATCGCTTGTCCGCTTCAGCATCAGCGCGGTGGAGCCCATGGCGATGGAATCACCCGGCAGGATCTGCATCCGGTCCTTCACCTTTGTGCCGTTGACAAAGGTGCCGGATTTCGAGCCGGTGTCGGTGACGATCCAGCCGCTTTCCCGGCGCATCAGCACCGCGTGGTCGCGGCTGACGGTGGGGTCGTGCAGAACAATGTCGCAGCTTTTGCTGCGCCCGAGCGAATTTTCCCAGTACAGCACGGGGATGACTTCGTGGGATACCATGTCCTCCAGAATCACAACGGGGTCTTCTTTCCTGCGCCCGCGTTTCATGGACGTAAAGCATTTGCTGATCACGAGTATGGAAATCAGCGGTACAAGGATTCTGAAAATATATAGCACCAAATTGATGATGTTTTGAATAACAGGATTGTTCAGCGCCAAAAAAACGCCTCCTTCCGGTTGGCGGGGAAATATCCGCCTGAGGATAGTATTTCCTTTTCTATTATACAATTATTTACCGGCAAAGTAAACGGAGGGAACACACCGTTCCCTCCGCCGTTTCTCAGTTATTCCGTTATCCCCAGTTCCCGCATGAATTTCAGAAGCCCCGCTTCAAAGTGGACGCCGTACCGCGGGTCGGTTCCGGCTTCCCTTGTGCGCCGGATGCATCCGGCGGTAAAGTCGACCGCAGTCTGCAGGGCGATATCCAGCTCCATGCCGTTCAGAAGCCCGGACAAAAGCGCGCTGGCAAAGATATCCCCCGTACCGTAGTAATTTCCCCTGATCTTTTGCGAGAACGCGTAGCTGACCGCGTCCGTGTTCCGGTTGTACCCCGCCGCGCCCAGAAGGTCCGGGCTGAACCAGACCCCGGTGATGACGACCTGACGCGGGCCCAGTCCGCTCAGACGCCGCAGCAGGTTTTCAACGTAATCGCGCGTGTAGGGGCCTTCGCGGTACTTTTCGCCCAGCAGAAACGCCGCTTCCGTGAAATTCGGCACGATCAGGTCGGCCTTTCTGCACAGGTTCACCATTCCCTCGGCCATTTTGGGGGTAATGGTCCGGTACAGCTCGCCGCCGTCCGCCATCACGGGATCAACCATAATAAAGGTATTCTCCGTTTTGAAAGTATCGAAAAAATCCGATACGATCGAAATCTGTTCATACGATCCCAAAAAGCCGCTGTAAAGCGCCTCAAAGCTCAGGCCAAGCTGTTCCCACTGCTTTTTGAACCCGGGCATATCGTCCGTCAGGTCGCGGTAGGTAAAACCCTCCAGATCCCCCGTATGGGAGGAAAGCACGGCGGTCGGGACGGGGCAGACTTCGATTCCCGCGGCGGAAAGAATAGGAAGTGCAACCGTAAGGGAACATTTCCCGAATCCGGAGATATCGTGAATCGCTGCGATTCTTTTTTGTTTGTTCATTCGATCACCTCACAAGTATTACATTAATCATATGGAAATCCGGGGTGAAAAATGTAAAGCCGCAGAAAATCACAGCATTAAATTTTATTGGCAACCTCGCCCGCATGCTTGTAAATGCTCCTTGCGGGAATGAAGCCGCGCACCATGGAAAGCGGGTAGACGGTGCTGTCCTTACCCACGACGGTGCCGGGGTTCAGGACGGAGTTGCAGCCGACTTCCACGCGGTCGCCCAGCATCGCGCCGATCTTTTTCAGCCCGGTTTCGATGCGGTCGCCGTCCGCGCTGATGACCACGAGCGTTTTGTCCGATTTGATGTTGGAGGTAATGGAGCCCGCGCCCATGTGGGATTTGTAGCCGAGAATGGAGTCGCCCACATAGTTGTAGTGGGGAACCTGAACGCTGTCGAACAGGATGACGTTTTTCAGCTCCGTGGAGTTGCCCACGACGCATCCGGCGCCCACAAGGGCGCTGCCGCGGATAAACGCGCACTGCCTCACCTCGGTGTTCGGCCCGATAATCGCTGGTCCGTTGATATAGGCGGAATCAAATACCCTTGCGGTTTTCGCAATCCATACGTTCTCGCCGCGCCGATCGTATTCCTCAGCCGGAAGCGTCGGTCCCAGCTTTAAGATAAACTCGCTGATTTCCGGAAGCGCTTCCCAGGGGTAAGTCAGTTTGCTAAGCAGCGGGGCCGCGGCGGTGTGGGTCAGATCATACAGACAATGAATGGATACTTTGTCAGTCATTCTAAAATGCTCCTTCGTTTCTGTTTAATAAATCCATTATATTTTCATTTCACCGCCAGGTCAATCATAGAAGGTCATTTTATGAGCTTTTTTATTTTCAGCAGGTCGCCGGTCTGCAGGCTGCGCCCGCTTCTGTCCGCGCCGCTTCCGTCGCTGATCTTTGCCGCTTCCAGATACGGCCCGGAGAGGGACGGCGTATCCCCCGCGCCCGTTTGGGTAAAGTATTCGTACAGCAGGCGGCAGTCGTAGTCCGTCACGGTCCCGGAGCCGTCCAGATCGCCGGGGATGACCGCGATGTAGGCGCCGGCCGTTTTGTCGCCCTGCATGGTGACGATGGTCTGGCCCGTGCCGATATTTCCACTTTTTATTTCTTTTTTGTCCGCCGTAAAAACGCGAAGACTCTGGTCCGGATTGATTTCGGCTATCTCGCTTTGAAGGGCTTCCAGCGTTACCGGGCCGGGGAAATCGTAATTTTCCATGACGGGCGGGAGGCTGACGGGAATTTCATCGGAAGGGGAGGAGGACGGCGAAGAGCTGACGGGGTCCGGGGCGCCGGATTGCGGCGCCGAAGAGTCCGGCGCTTCGGAAGAAGGAGAGCTGGATTCCGGGTCGGGGGGCTCGGCGGTGATGGTTTCATCGTTACGGCCGTTAAACAGAAAGAAGGACGCCGGCGTGCCTGCGTCCGGCTGCTCACCGCAGGGGACAGTGACAAGCGTTACCCTTCCCTGCGCGTCCGCGCTGAAATCCCGTGAAAAGTCACAGCTGACATTCAGAATATTGTTGACAATACATTTGCCGTTGTTTAAATCAAGACGCCCGATTACCGCGCAGTTCGCGACACTGGGGGACATTCCGGCAAGATACAGGTAATTTCCGGACAGACAGGCGGCTTCATATACGAATTTAATAGTGGTCGGTACCCGAACAGAGCTGTAATCAAGGTCCCCGTTGCTGTCAAGGAGCGCGGCACGGGTGGAGGAGGCGTAGGAGCTGATCAATACGAAGCCTGTTTCCGGCCTGCGGAAAAACCGCTGGTTGTCCGGATAATACAGGTCGGAATCGATTGTACTGATGTCGGGATAATCCTCCGCGTAGCAGGACAGGGCGGCGATCATCGGCATCAGAGCCGCGGCGCACACGCATATGATGCAGAGCATAAGACGTTTTTTTCGGCGGTCTCCCATATTTCTACACTCCTCGACATTTAATTTCATAACAGCATTATACAAAATATGGAAGAAGGGGAGGAATAATGTGAAATTTTTTCAACGAATCCGTATAAAAATAAAACAGGAACCGGCGTGCACCGGTTCCTGTTTTTGGGGAGGAGTTGTATTGAAAAGGTCGTGACAAATCTTTGCCACAGTCTTGTAATCAGATCGGATACGGTCCCATTTCTTAGTTCCGTGATTTTATTATAGTACCCGTGTTTCCAAGTGTCAATCACTTCACAATCGATTTGTCAAGAATCTCTTTATTGTATAAAACGTAGTTTTTTGTTGGTGCAATTTAGTTATTATTGACGATAAATTTTCGTTAATTATCGAAAAAGCATCATGCGGAATTTTTATGACCGTTATTTGACTAATCCTGGACGCCGGGAATCTTCGGCAGAGAATCGAATCCGGGCTGCAGATCCGCGTCCGTTGGGATGTAATCCGTCATGGTGTGCTCCAGATAAGCGGTGTACGCGGCCATGTCGAAATAGCCGGTTCCGGTCAGTCCGAACAGGATGGTTTTTTCCTCGCCGGTCTTTCTGCATTTGACGGCTTCGTCCATCGCGCAGCGGATGGCGTGCGCGCTTTCCGGGGCGGGCAGAATGGTCTCCAGCTTGGCGAACTGTACGGCGGCGTCAAATACCTTGGTCTGTTCCGCGGAGCGCGCCTCGTCGAGGTAGCCGTCGTGGTACAGCTTGGAGATGATCGGAGACATGCCGTGGTAGCGCAGGCCGCCCGCATGGTTCGGCGAGGGGATGAAGCCGCTGCCTAGCGTATACATTTTCGCCAGCGGGGTGACCTTGCCGGTGTCACAGAAATCGTAGGCATAGCGGCCCCGGGTCAGGGAGGGGCAGGAGGCGGGCTCCACGGCGATAAAATACGGGTTCTTTCTGCCGAGCAGCTTATCCTGCATGAACGGCGCGATCAGCCCACCGAGGTTGGAACCGCCGCCCGCGCAGCCGATGACGATATCCGGGTATTCGCCGAGCAGCTCCATTGCCTTTTTGGATTCCAGGCCGATGATCGACTGGTGCAGCAGCACCTGGTTCAGCACCGAGCCCAGGACATAGCGGCAGTTGGATGTCGTCGTAGCCTTTTCGATCGCCTCCGAGATCGCGCAGCCGAGGCTGCCGGTCGTATCAGGGTCCATTTCAAGAATGGCTCGGCCGACCTGAGTGGTGGAGCTGGGACTGGCGACCACGTTGGCGCCGAAGGTCTGGATAATCGCCTTGCGGTACGGCTTCTGCTGAAAGGAGGCCTTTACCATGAAGACGTCCAGATCGATTCCGAAATAGGCGCACGCTTCCGCCAGCGCGGTACCCCACTGGCCGGCGCCCGTTTCGGTCGTCAGGCCGGTCAGACCCTGCTTCTTCGCGTAGTAAACCTGGGCCACGGCGGAATTGAGCTTATGGCTGCCGGAGGTGTTGCCGCCCTCAAATTTATAATAGATTTTCGCCGGCGTATCCAGATATTTTTCAAGCGCATAGGCCCTGTTGAGCGGGGAGGGACGGTACGCCCTGTAAACATCCAGAATCTCTTCCGGAATATCGATATAGGGGGTGGTGCTGTCCATTTCCTGCTTTGCCAGATCCTCGCAGAAAATGGGGTAAAGCTCCTCGGTGCGGATGGACTTTAAGGTGCCGGGGTTCAGCATCGGGTCCGGCAGGGATTTCATGTCCGCGCGAAGATTGTACCATTGCGTGGGCATCTGCTCCTCGGATAAGATCATTCTGTGCGGGATGTTTTTCATGATGATTCTCCTTTCAGATCAAAAATAGTATGGACGAAAAAGAGTATAAAAAATCGCTCTTGCCCCTAAAACTTAGGGACAAGAGCGATTGCTCCTGCGGTACCACCCAGATTGCGCGAAAGCGCCTCTTTTTCCGCGCACCAGCATGCGCGCTCCCTTGGTAACGGGCGGAGTTCCCGTCAGCGGCTACTTGTTTCCTTTCGCGCTGCCCTCGTAAGTCCATTCGGCAGGCCCTGCCGTACCGCAATCACACCGCCTGCGGCTCTCTTCCGGCGCTTTGCCTGTTTACTACTCTTACTCATCGGTTTCGTATCTTTTGCACTATTATATTCGGGTATCTGCGCCTTGTCAAGCATTGTTTCAAAATTCCGCGGATTTTTGCCGGTATTGTATTTGTGAGGGTATAATGCTAAAATAATGGGATGAATAAGGGTGGCGGAATCCATTCGATTTTACGGGGGAGAACATGGATATTAAAAAGAACGAAATTGTGGATATGGAAATAACGGGCTATACCGCGGAGGGAAACGGCGTCGGCCGCTATCGGGACATTGCGGTGTTTGTGCCGCTCGCGGCGGCGGGGGACAGGCTTCGCGTAAAAATACTGAAAACGGCAAAAACCTATGCGTTTGGCCGTATCGATAAAATCGTGACCGCTTCAAAGGATCGGGTTCCGCTTGACTGCGCCCAGTTTGCGCAGTGCGGGGGCTGCGTGTACCGCCATATCAGCTATCAGGCGGAGCTGGAGGCGAAGCAGCAGCGCGTGCGGGACGCCCTCGAGCGCATCGGCGGCTTTCATGGGCTGGAAATCCGGCCGATTGTCGGCGCGGAAAACCCTGACCGTTACCGCAACAAAACGCAGCTTCCCATCGGGCGCGGCCCGGGGAACGAGGTGCGGATGGGCTTTTTCGCCAGCCACAGCCACCGCATCATCCATTGTTCGGAGTGCCTTTTGCAGCCGGATGAGTTTACCGCCGCCATGGAGGCTTTTCAGGAGTGGGCGCGCCAGAGCGGAGAGGATATTTATGACGAGGAAACCGGCAAGGGAAGGCTGAGGCACCTGTACCTGCGCCGCGCGGGCGCGACAGGGGAAGTGATGGTCTGTGTGGTCGTCAACGGCAACGGGGTGCACTTTGAACCGGAGCTGGCGGAAATGCTGAGGAAAAAGGTGCCGGGCCTAAAAAGCGTCATCATCAATGTGAACCGGGAACGCACGAATGTGGTCCTGGGACAGAAATGCCGTACCGTCTGGGGCAGCGATTTTATTACGGATACGCTCTGTGGTCTGCATTTCCATATTTCTCCCATGTCGTTTTATCAGGTCAACCGTGACCAGGCGGAGCGGCTCTATACGCTTGCGGGCGAATATGCCGGCCTGACCGGGAAGGAAACTTTGCTGGACCTTTACTGCGGGACCGGCACCATCGGCCTTTCCATGGCGAAAAACGCCGCGCATGTCGTCGGTGTGGAGATCATTGAGCAGGCGGTGGAGGACGCGAAAAAGAACGCGGAGCTGAACGGAATCACCAACGCGGAGTTCCTTTGTGCGGACGCCGCGAAAGCCGCGTCGATGCTGAAAAACCGCGGGACCCGCCCCGACGTGGTGGTCCTCGATCCCCCGCGCAAGGGCTGTGACGCTTCCCTGATCGATACCGTCGCCGCCATGGCACCGCAGCGCGTCGTCTATGTTTCCTGCGACCCCGCCACCCTTGCGCGTGACCTGAAGCTCTTCGCGCAGAAGGGCTACGAGCCCAAGGCCGTTACACCCGTAGACATGTTCCCCCGAACTGCGCATGTGGAGACGGTCGTGTTGATGTCACGCAAAGATAAATAATAGGCTGTAAATAGCTTGAAATCAAAGGTTTCCAGACTTTCGGTAACAATCACCGATTGATGGAAACCTTATTTTTTTATCTTTCAACAGTAGCCCGGAGTAAAAAGCATTGTTGGGTTGAGGCTATAGAACTGCTTTTTATCCTGCGAGACAAGGGAACTACTGTTTTGGCATAGGGTTGAAACTAGAGAACTGTTGTTTAATGAACATAGTGAAAGGCAGTAGCCCTATTACAGAACTACTGCCTATTTATGTTATTTTGCTAAATCATCCCTGCTAATATGTTGTTGTAGAATTGTTCTCATACGCTTGATCATATCGTTAACCGATGACTGTGGCTTATTAATAAGGTTTGCGATGGTACGCTGTGACTTTCCGTCATAAAGCATTTCAAAGATTGGTGCTAGCTCTGGAGCCTTCTTGCGAAGGTTTTCAAGAAGATCTTCAAAGAGAATAGCTGTTAGGATTATTTCGCACTGATTAGCAGCTGGGTCCTCGAATTCAAGCTCTGTTTCCTCGAAGAAAGATTCAAGCGAAAGCGGAGCTCCATCCTTCATCTTCTTGCAGACCTTACAGTCCATTTCGCAGCGTTTGAGCCTTCCCTTGCCATCGCTCACAATGCAACGGCGACTGCGTTCTTCACGTTTCATTTCTGCCCAAATGGGACGCATGTAAGTAAGATAAAGTTCTTCGTCATCTGTAGGGATCATTATAGCTGATACTATTTTGTTTCCGATTTTTGCGGGTACCACATCTTCTTTTTTTATGCCGAAATCTCTGATTGTCTCTGGTGTTACTTCCATAGGGATAAGGTACTGCTGTTTTTTGTTATTCTTTGACATGTGTTTGTCTCCGTCATCTGCCTGGGGTTTGAACATGGCGAGGAGACAACACTTATAAGGGCGGCGAAATGTTAAGCAAAAAGGGCGTAACAAATCGGACGGGGACCTTACTTCTTTTCAACAACTTTTATTAAGTGTTGAAGAATCAGTATGTATCCTCGCCTAAAGTCGCGCGCCCTTCAGGACTTAAGATGTTCTGCTAGTTTAAGGTCTTGGCGGACCTTTATATCAAACGGGAGCTACCCGGATGATTTCAGAAAAATTAATACAAAAAGCCACGTCGATGCTTTGTACAGATAAGACCAAGAAATGGTCATAATCTGCAGCATAGCGCATCAACGTGGCTTTCCTGCGAGTAAAGAGCTATTAAGTTGTGGTCGAAGGTGGCCTCAAATACTTGTTGCCAGATGGAATCTTAATATAAATGAGCTTTTTGCCGTTTGCTTTACACTTGTGACGTTCAACAATCCGTCCACCAGCTAGATGACTTGTATCCAGTTCGCCAAAACAGCAATGTTTTTTGCCATGGTCGCATTTGGGTTCCTGGCATCGAATATCAACGTAAGCCATTTTGGATCTCCTTTCCATTTATTTTACCTAATTGTACCATATTAGCGGACAAGTGTCAATAATACTGGTTCGATTTGTCCGCAATAGTTGAAATAAATTTATAAAAGGGTTTACTTTTGCGGACAAAGCGGTTATAATATATACAAAAGGAGGACTGAACAATGAATATAGGAGAGAAAGTTAAGTCCTTGCGCAAGCAGAGTAATATGTCACTACGTGAATTAGCGCAGAACACAGGCCTTTCTAAAACGACATTGAGTGATTTGGAGAATGGTACAAAGAACCCTTCACTCGATACTGTTGAGAAGATTGCCACTGCCTTTGGTTTGACTTCGTCTGATTTATTACAGAAAACAGACAATCCAGAGGATCTTGTGTCTTCAGCCAAAGATAGTAGTTCTGAGCTATTGGCGGGACTTTCAAAATCGGGTGACCTAATTAAAGTACTGTATCGAGCTAAAGATGCGCCAAAGGAAACAATGGACCAGATGGCAATCTTCTTAGATACCCTGTTAAAAACGCAGGAACAAAAAAGCGAAAACGAAAAATAGTTAGGAGGTACTATGTTAAAACCAGTTCCGGATAAACCAAGACGGAACTTTGTCAAAAAAGCAGCTCGAACTTTTATGTTAGCTTCTAAGCAGGATGAGTTACCTATTGACGTTGATAGTCTATTTGAAGACAACGGCTGGCTACTAATGCCAGCTGAAACTGCTGAACAACAAGTGGGAATGTCAATTCCTATAGAGTTTTGGCAGAACGACTCAGCAGAAGCGCTTACTTGTTATTACGCAGATAAGTTCATAACTTTGTACAAGACGCAAGGTAGAATACCTCAAAAAATTAGGTTTACGAAAGCCCATGAACTTGGGCACATTGTTCTTAATCATCTAACTGATTATGAACAACCGGATTCCTTCAGTATTGAGAGAAGCTCTGAGTACCATACGTTGGAACGTGAGGCCGAGATGTTTGCCGCGGAAGTTCTTGCGCCAACACCGGTTTTGCGCGACATTGATTTGTTTGAAGCACAATACATTCAAACAGTCTGCGACATTTCAGAGTCTGCTGCAGATATTACGGTGAGCGACATCAATCTTGACTTAAATGTAAGCGAAGCTGATAAAAATGCTGTTTTGAGAAAGTTCCATAAATTTATTTACTCAGCTAGTTACTTGAAGAGGGTCAGAAAAAATACTTGTCCTTTGTGTGGCGTAGCATTAAGCGGTAATGAGAACCACTGCCAGGTATGCGGGGAGAAAATTCATAGGAGCCTTTACGATCACCCTAAGTTGTATGGCTCACCACCACAGACGCATAATGGGAGATTACTATATTGCCCAAAATGTAAAAATGCCGTCTTAAGAGGCGGCAGGGTAGAGTGTCCAAATTGCGGGCAATCATTGTATAATAAATGTACAAATCCGGAGCATAAATGGCTGCTTCCGGGATTTGCTCGTTATTGCCCCTATTGTGGCGAAGTGACTACATACTATAGCAGTGGCGTTATTACTGAATGGCGGGTAGATAACTACAATGCAGATATTGAGCAGGACCTTTTTTATAAACATATTGATGGAGTGCCTGTCTCCGTTGATTGGCATTTCTGGGTTCATCGGATTTTACCGAAGGAAAACGTTAATCTTTACATAATACTTAAAGACTCGGTGGCAACCGTCGAGTATGGTGATCTTGTAGTGTATGCGAACATTGATGAACTTCCTGAAGCGTACATACGGGAGTCAATGCTTAGGTATTGCGGGATGGATGTAATATCGATAAATATAGAAAATGGAGGTTTTATGTATGACGTTTAATAAGATTTTCAAAAAGCAGTTTACCTGCTGGGATGAAGTTGAACAGGACATCGAGGCAATTGAAATAATGAAAGAAAAAGGTGATGCTTTTGAACAGTTCGCCTTTGCTTATTTCACCTACTTCAAGGACATTTATCAAGTAAAAGAACTTTTCATGGGGCCAGACATCCCCGACGAGTATAAGGTTAAATTCAAATTGGAAAAGAAGGACAGTGGGGTAGATGGGCTTATTATTAAAGAAGATGGTTCATCGGTAGCCTATCAAGTTAAGTTCCGTAATGCCCAGGAAGCACCTTCATACGATGATCTTACTTCGTTCTGGGCTGAATCTGAGCATACCACAGAAAGATGTATCTTTGCCAACTGTTATACATTACCTAAACAATCCTACAAGAAAAAGGACCAGTTTATGATCCTTAGGGATAGCCTTACAGCATTAGATGTGGACTTTTTTTCGTGGTTGTATAACTTTGCTAACACTGGAGATACCACAAGTAAGAAACAAAAGTATGAGCCGCTTCCTCACCAAGATAAGATGATCGATGAGGTATTGGATGGGTTCTTAAATGCTGACAGAGGTAAGCTCCTTGCGGCATGTGGTACAGGTAAGACTTTGACAGCCCTTTGGATTAAAGAAAGTCTCGAT
Source organism: Caproiciproducens puteiluti (assembly GCF_052442865.1). Lineage (NCBI taxonomy): Bacteria > Bacillati > Bacillota > Clostridia > Eubacteriales > Acutalibacteraceae > Caproiciproducens > Caproiciproducens puteiluti. The sequence continues at coordinate 593,582 of NZ_CP194790.1, forward strand.
TGTCATGTCGTCTTATTTGTAGCACCTAACCTTGCTCTTATTAAACAGACCTTGGAATCCTGGATGCCTCAAGCGTCAAAGCCTTTTAGCTATTTATGTGTTTGCAGTGATGAAACGGTAGCTCAAATGGGTAACGAGGATGATTTCGTTGCAGACATCTCGTATATAGATGTTCCAGTTACAACTGATTATGATAAAATTAAGAGCTTTATAGATCATCCGACTGAAAAAGATAAAGTTATTTTCTCGACCTATCAGTCCCTTGATGCTGTTGTGCTTGCTCTTCAAAGTTGTGCTGGTTTTTCATTTGATATTGCCTTCTTTGATGAAGCGCACAGAACTGCAGGAAATAAAGATTCTCAAATGTTCGTTTATGGTATGAACGATGAGTTTATTCCTTGCAAAAAACGTTTGTATATGACGGCAACAGAGAGATTTGTAAATCCTCATATTGTTGGCCGAGCGAAGCAGCTAAACTACGAGGTGTTCTCAATGGATAACATTGAGCAGTATGGTACAACGTTTACTGCACTTCCTTTTCGGGACGCTATTGATCAAGGCATTATAAGTGATTATAAGATTGTTCTCTGCTGCATGAATGAGAGTGAGCTAAAGAAAATCATACAGGACAACCAGATTATTAGCTTGGGGGATCATCAGGTTGATGCGCAAACATTATTCAAGCAGGTGCTTCTCGCAAAGACAATGGACGATATTGGCATTAATAAAGTAATCTCTTATCACCGTAATATTGAGATGGCAAAAGAATTCATAAACCCGACAAATGGCGCACCAATTTCTGAAGTTGTTTCTGATATTTCAGAAGACATCGAGTTTGCTGATGTATATACCGGTCACATTAATGGTACTATGTCTGCGGGGGCTCGCAAGGAAATATTTGATGCTTTTATCAAAGCTCCTTATGGTGTTATTTCTAATGCCCGCTGTTTGACCGAAGGTGTTGATGTTCCGATTATTGATGCTGTCTATTTTGCGGAACCTAAGAATTCCATCGTCGATATTATTCAGGCTGTTGGTCGTTCTTTGAGGAAGGATAAAAACAAGCCGGACAAGGTGTCTTACATCATCATCCCGATGGTTATCTCTGATAGTGTAGCCAAGTTCGAGGATATTGACCCGAAGGAGTTTAGCACCCTTCATTCTGTAATCCAGGCATTGCGCGACCAGGACCGCATTCTTGCGGACTATATCGATAAATTAAACCTGCGTGCAGCCAAGGGTAAAGGAAAGGGTGGCACGGACCCTGATGCGCCTATTATTGTTGAGCTTTCTGAACAGCTTAACATTGATGATTTCTCAGAAAGCCTTAGCCTACGCATCGCAGAGGTAAATAAAGATCCTAGTAACATTGCTAAGGAGTTTATTGTAACTCGTGCCTCAAGAACATCTGGTACTAAGAGAACTTTCAGGACTGTTGGTGACTATACAGTAGATGCGTACTATAATAATCTTGTCATTCCTACATTAGAGAAGTATGCTAACTTTGCCATTGGTTTGCCTCGGGAGTCCATTACTATCGATCACAACAATGTTTCTCATTGCGTTAAAATAGGTGCCCTCGAAGAAAGAGACTTAAAGTTCTATGTAACGGACATAGGCAAAGCCATGTTTGAATACAGAGATTTGTACATTGATATTTTCAGAGAACAAATGCTCAAATACTATGAGCTTGATGCGATAACACGCATTCCGAAATTTCCTTACAGGATGGCGCTTCGCGTTATTGCAAAGCTTGGTCATATCACTAAATTTGAATTTGTTTATTCACTTTATATCGGTAGGCACTTTGGAACAAGAGGAGAAGAAGATGCCATTGAAAGAGTTCAATATTTAAGGGACACATATCCCAATATAGATATTCTGAATGAAGCAAATAAGCGTATCGTCTTGGATTCCCTGAACTCCAAGTTTGACACAACGCTTACCTTCGAAGATATTTGGACTTCAAGGACAACAGTGTATAACCAGTTCAACTACATCAAGAAACACCTTCTGTCGTGGGATGAAATTTTTGATGCCAATTCACCAAAGGATGTTATAGCTCTTTTTCCAAATGGAGCGGACTTGATTGAAGAGGAGCTTAATAAATCATCCGAGATCGAATCGTGTCCTCTTGACTCGCTGAGACGAAACTATACTCAATACAAAGCATATTAATAAAAATGCGGAGAGCTTTGATGGCCCTCCGCATTTTTTAATTTTTAATAAGTTCAATAATACTTTCCCTCAACGTAGTTTTCAGGAATGGATATTTGTTAAGCTGCTGCGTGGAAGTCCTGGCTTTGCGGCATTCTATGATCCTTCCAACTCGGAAGTTTTCCTGCTCGCCAAAGTAAGCAAGTAGTAAATCGGTAGGTACAATCTTTCCCACATAGGCAGACTGGCCAACAACGATGTAGGTCTTTTTTCCGGATTCTAGACAAAGAGAACATTGTCGTATTATCTCATGCATATCAGAGAAGTATGCTCTGATCATATTAGGAACTTTTCGAGTTCGCGTGTCTTTCTTGCCAGTTTCTTTTTCCTTTTCTGGGATAGCATCTTCGATTTCTTTTGCAATTAAGTCTACATATTTATCACAAGTATCTTGGGTCTCTCCTCCTATAAAGGATCGGACAGCATGTTTTCTTAATTCATTGATGCCGTTCATCCCGTTGGCAAAATCGCCCATTACGAGTTCAAGTTTGTAGGACTCAAAGTAATCAAATGAATTTGCATATGGTGGCGAGAAGATAATTGCACCAGCCTTAATGTCCGGACCATATTTCAAAAATTCATCATAAAGATTATAGGCAGTACCATAAAGCCCTAATCCTTTTGTGCCAGGGAATGGCTGGATAATCTTTACATCCTCGATGATTAGGTTGACCTTGTCACTAAAGAACTGAGCAACACTGTCGACCTTCGAGGCCTGAACTTTTAATCCGTTTCCGTCGCGCTTTCTTTCTGAACATTCCATAATAATGGAAAGATACGCTGCAAACAAGATGGCTTTTGCTTTAGACTCAGAAATAGTATCGATGTATGTCTTTATCCGCACAAGTTCATTGAAGTGTCCTGGTTTAAAATATTTTCGTACATCTTCATATCCTGCCTTTGTGACAGTTTCCTGAGAAGAGAGGGCCTCATCAAGTAGCGAAAGAACTTGCTTGATATCTACATCTGCATAATGAGCGATTTTTGCATCTGTAATGAATGCGGACATTGGATTTACATCGAGGCCTATTGAGTTAAAACCATTTAAGACAGCTACAACGTTTGTCGTTCCAGAACCGCAGAATGGATCAATTATGTATTCATCCTTTTTGGCCCCTGACATATTGATTAGCTCCGTAATTAGTTCACTTGCAAAACCTTCTCTATACTTAAACCATTGATGATAAGGTACGGTCGCATTAGTGGAGAAGTTAACTAGATTGTGGTATTTCTCCTGTGCTGTTTCTATTTTGTACTTAGATTCTAAAGAAAGCAGAAAAGACTGCAATTCTTCAGAATTATATATTTTTGTGGTTTTTAGAAGTTCTTTTATATAAATCACCCTTTCCTCCAGATCCCGTCCTCGCACACAAGGGTTTCCTTAAGTTGATTCTCCAGATAGTCATTAGAGAATGAAGAAATATCCTCTATTTCTGTGCCGGAAGTCATGCACCAAAGAATATATTGCATCAATTTATTGGTCATATTTGTTAGTACCTTTTGATAAAGTTCAGGTGTACTGTATGATTTTCGACGTCTAAATAGCTTCTTTATAGTTTCATCAATTGACTCCCTAATAATGACTGAAAACCCTTTAGAACCATCGACGTCAATTTCTGTGGTTCCTTTTCTGAATGAATATATGAAGTCACCTTGAATGTTACCCGAAAAGCGCAGGTGAGCAGTATTTTTATAGGCTTCAATATAATCTTGAAACAAAATACCGTCTTCGGGCAAGTAGAACCCAGCCCTCGCAACTGCCTTGAGCATAGCTACCCAAACCTTTATATTTTTGTTGTTAAAAGTGAAAACAAGGTAGCCACCCGGCTTTAATGTTCTCGCACCTTCTAAATAAACTCCATATAGGAGTTCCTCATAATCGTCTACCGTCTTAGAACCCTCAAAATTGCTCTTCCTGTTTACAACAGCTTCCTCATCTTTGTAGATAAAGCTATCAAGTTTGTTATAAATTGCATACCAAGCATTCCATATAGTGGACAGTTCTGCGTATTGGACATTACTACCGTAAGGAGGATCAGTGATAATTACATCGACCGATTCATCAGGGATAGGAATGTCAGAAGCACTTTGATTTAGAACCATATAGCTGTTATGCAGCTTCATGTCCTCAAAATTATTTACTTCGACTACATCAGTAGGGATGTTATTTGCAGAATATTCACAGCCCCGTATTATCGCCTTTGCTCTTTGCGATAGTACGTCCAGTATGTTAGTTTCAACATATTGATTAGGGAGCCAAAAAGCATGTTTATCCATAGCGGTTGGCTTCCCGCCTTCCCAATTATCAGTAACTCTTGTCATTTTATTTGTATAACGAAGAGATGAGCTGAAAAGGAAGTAAATATACTCGTTAAGTTGTGAACCTGTTTTGCCTTTGAGTTGCATGATTTCATTAAAAATCAAGCAGTTAAGAGTATAGTTGCGATCCGTAAAAAAATCGCTATACCTAATTACTCCTTTTTCTTGAAGCTTATCCTCGTATTGACGGTCCCAATCATCGGGGATTTTAAATTCTGGTTTATAAGGAAGCGTCTCGATGATGTGTTCAAAATTGTACTTCTCAAGCGTTGGAAGATTATCCATTGTAAGCTCGCGTATGCGGGTTTTCTTTGTTTTCGAAGATTTATAATTCACGCGAACTGGACGGCTACTTTCCGGAGCACACAACACGCGCTTGACTCCATTTTTGTGTCCAGTACATTTTTTATTTGGACAATAATAAACGCCATTTGTAGCTTTATTAATCTCGAGAAGCTCAATGATAGAACCACACTCAGGACATTTTACTGTATAGACCCATTCGATCCATAAAGCGATTCCTTGGTCATCGTCGAATTTTACAGTGTACCAATCTGCATACTTCTTTTCTAATGTGAGCAAAAAACGTCGGTAAAAATCTTTGAGTTCTCCAATTTCACCATTGAACATCTGCATGCGAGTTATGAAAGTAGCCAGAGGATTGATATCGATACCTATGGGCTTTCTGCCGAGCGCAGCGGATTCAAAGATTGTAACACCACCACCGCAAAAGCAATCGAGTATAATGTCTCCTTTATTGGTGTAGTGTTTGATTATATGCCTAAAAACGTTATAAGGCCTCCTTGCAAAATACTTATGCATTTGGTATTGAGCGGTGTGGCGTTCGGCTTTTATTGATATTTTTAATGGTAAGATCTCCATGATAGTTTTCCTTTCTGTCTGGTAGCGAAGAGATCGGCCATCTTCCGGCTTAATAGCATCGTCCGGGATTACCCAAGTTGACCCAACTAATTCTGCGCCAGGAACACGTCCTTCTTTGCAAAGGACAAGCACGCGTCTTTTAGTTAGTCCCCAGAGTTCTGATGCCGTTTTAGCAGACATGTATCCCATATTGGCCACCACCTTTCCTGGTTATTATATACCCAATCGCGAATAATAGCAACAAATATCGTTCTTAACAGGCTAGTTAATATTTTAATCTTTCTTATAAAACATTGTCTCATAGCCATCGGCTCTAAGCGCTAAGCCTTTCATCCAGGGTGGCGTTCTTCCCATCTGCTCACAAACTTCTTTAAGGGAAACATCTATGCTGCATTCAATAATTAGCTCGTCATGGACGTGACCGCAGATAAAGTAATGGCAAAGTGTCTTCATAGCGTAGGCCAAGATATCCCTGCTGATTGCCTGGACAACATTTTCCGTAAACTTCGGCCCATAACTTTCGATTCGTTCCCACTTCTTAGTGTTGCCGGTTCCCTCGTAGGTGACAGACTCACCACCGAACTGGTTCTGTTCGATTTTAGGCTTTACATAGGACAGCCTCCTGCCGGAAGGAAGCTCAATAAAAAGCATACCCTTCTGGTAGCAGAAATTAATGCCATGTGTTTTGGTATGTGTTCTTAAACGAACTGCTTCTTTAACATTTCTGTCAACATCCCACCACAGCTTTGTGATCTTTGGGTTTGACGCTCTCCAAGAATCAACCAGCGGCTGCAATTCTTCTTCAGTAAGGCCCATTTCCAATGCTCCCATAGCCTTAAGAGCTCCAACACTGCCGCCGTATCCAAGTGCTAATTCTGCGACTTTCCCTTTTTGCCGGAGGTGGCTATTTAGACCATGCTTCTCAACCGGTACATGGAACATAGCAGAAGCGGAAGCGCAGTAGATATCACCATTGCTTTCAAAGACATCTAATCTCCATTGCTCCCCGGCTAAGAAGGACAGAACCCTAGCCTCGATAGCACTAAAGTCGCACACAATATATTTGTATCCTGACCTTGGAATAAAAGAGGTTCGGATAAGCTGAGAAAGTGTATCCGGCACATCTTCATAAAGAAGTTTTACAGCATCATAATCTCCGAGCTTAACAAGGTATCGTGCATCTTCCAAATCAGGGATATGGTTCTGAGGAAGGTTCTGCAATTGTATATGCCTGCCTGCCCAGCGACCCGAACGTGAAGCACCATAATATTGGAACATGCCGCGAGCCCTTCCATCTAAGCAGACGGTGTTCTGCATGGCCTGATACTTTTTAACGCTACTTTTTGCAAGCTGCTGACGAAGTAGAAGTACGTCCCGTTGATCCTCCGGCGAAGTCTTTATAAGTGCTGCGACATTCTTTTTGCCAAGCGACTCGGTCTCAACACCATTATCAGAAAGCCACTGTTTTACCTGGACAACGCTGTTTGGGTTATCGAGGTTGGTAAGCTCCTTCATTGCAGCAGTAAGTTCTTCTTTGGATTTCTCATCAAAGATGATGGCATTTTTAACGATGCCCATATCAAGCAGGATGCCTCTGTCATTAATTTCTTGATCCAGATGGTATTCATCCCATATAAACTCAGGTACTGGATAGCTTTCTAGTCGCTTCTTAACTGCCTGTTCCGCCTCAACATCTCGGATATTGTATTTTTTAAATAAGGACCATTTTTCCATATCATGTGCAGGCAGGTTACGAGTACGGCCACCATTTACTTTGGTGGGTTTGCATGGAACGCAGAAATATTTGATTAGATCTTTGCCTTCTTTTAACTTCTGTTCACCGAGTTTAAGAACTGCGCCTACACCTTCAAGTGAAAGTGGTAAGCCCATATAAGCAGACCATATCATGCTGCAGCGCCAAGAAGATGGATCAAGGTAACCTCCAACAGTGTCTTCAGGAATGCTATAGCTGCTAAACTTATCCGGGTAGTGCTTACGAAGCCAATATGATAAACAGACACGTTCGAATGAAGCATTAAAGGCCCATTTAGTTATACAATCATCGGCTAATGCATTTAATATATCTTCTGGGATTTTCTCACCCAAGGCGAGGTCAATAACGTGTACCTCACCGCCATTAATTGCGTAACCAAACAGGAGGACTTCAAAGCTCGGAGATTCTGCATAGCGATAGACGCCACACTTACCAAGGTCCACATCCGAGTAAGTTTCAAGGTCAAGAGAAAGTGTTTTTATATCTTCCATAACATCCTCCTTTCAAAAGAATAAGGGCGGCAGCAGGAGTGCCACCGCCCAAGCAATTAAAACTTTTCAAGTGGATCAAAGTTTTTCTTTGCTTTTTCTTTCTTGTGCTTTTTGATGGCGTCATTAATTTCAGTTACGACCCAGAATAGGGCTCCGATGATAAACACGCCGTATAAAGTAATAAGTTCAATAACAAGAATAGTTTCCATATGATTTACCTCATTTCTTTGATTGTCTAAGGTGGCAGGTTTTCCTACCACCCGGATTGTCAGTTACTGTTTAGGAAAGGAAGTCTTCATCATCCTCAGTAGCGAAGTCGTCTTCGGCATTAGACTTACCGCCAAGATGCTCACCATCACGGATCTTCTGAAGGTTATTAAGGGAACAAGCGATACCCTTATTTCCATTGGTGTTGAATGCGTAAAAATTTACACTGGCACGACCATAAACACCGGAATAAATCTCAGAACGCTCGATGATAGGCTGACGGTCTGCATCTACGATGCCAGGCGCAGAGCTGTTGTTGGCATTCATAAAGTAGGCGTTTGCATAAGCGGGATCATCCGGACGTTCTACATCGCCATCGCGAAGAGGAGTCTTAAGGGCTGCAAGAGGAGGTACAGTACGACCATTACCTTTGAGTTTGCTTTCGCCTTCGTGATAAGCTGCTTCTATTGCGGCTTTGATCTTTTCGATGGTCTTCGTGTCGGACTTAGGAATAATGAGAGATACACTGTACTTAGGGGTGCCACCATTTATGGATTTAGGCTCCCATGCATTCACATAGCTCCAACGGGTATCAGGGCCAGTAACTACTTTTAACGGATTAACTGTCTTTGTCATGATTTATTTCCTCCTTAATTTTCATCAAAATCTTCAAATGCTGAGTTGTATACAGGTCTTTTGTCATCAGCGGTAACAAGGACCGGTTTCCCAGGCGGCTTAAAGGTTAGCCCACCGAGAATATCTTCAAATGTTTTCTTGCCGAGAAGTGCTGTCATGGCTGTGATGCCGAGCAGTTTCTTCTCATACGGGTCTTTACCGGCTGCAATAACAACATCAGCTACCGCAGCTTCATCGGTGAACTTTCTGTTGGAACGACCGGCGACTAACCTAAAGCCTTCAAACTTGGTACCGTTCAGAGCTTCCTTCAGAGCATATTCCTTGACATCATTGGCCCAAGATACCAGCTCATCTGCTTTTGTAAGGATTGCTGCGATTTCATCGTTATCGAGAGTGGCAGGTACCTCAAAGTCGTACTTTGCGAGCTCCAGATTGTATTCAGCACGCTTCCTGCAGGTTGCTTTAGCCTTACAGAACTGGCAGTGCTCGCCAGCCTTGTATTCGCCCTCGCCCTTGATAGCAAGCTGTGCAGTAGGAGCCAATACTTCCTCAGCCCACTTGATTAGTTCGCTCTTAGAGATGCTGTATTCGCTAATGTTTTTCCTACGAGGCTGATAGATGATCAAGTGGATATTGTCGATGTCGTAAATGCCATCGAAAAGAGCCAAGCCTCCAAGTGCATAGCAGAACATTTGTGGATTTCTTTCCGCTGATACCTTGATTCCAAGTCCGTATTTGTAGTCAATTACGGTAAGAGTGCCGTCTGATATAATCAAACAGTCAACATGGCCATAGCCTTCTGGGACATATTTCGAGAAGTCGAGTTTCTGCTCAATAAGTATCTGAGGATCAGCACAGGTTTCTCTTGCTTTCTCAAGCTGTTCAATTACAAAGGCTGCGTAGTATTCAGCGTGGCTGTTCATTTCCTCATCGTAGAAGCTTAAAGATTCGGTCGGGTCCTTTGTATTTATAACGATAGCGGTGAAGCCCAGGTCATTCATAATCAGAAATTGGATGCATTGGAGGATATTATTGAAGCAGCTGCCGGAAAGCCGATACTTGTGGCCTATTGGTATAAGCACGACTACGAAAGAATCGTAGAAAAGCTTCATAACATAAAGGTTCCATTTTCTAAGCTGGATACCGCTGAAAGTATTAGAAGGTGGAACAACAAGGAAATACCAGTCGGTTTAATTCATCCGGCATCTGCAGGACATGGCTTAAATCTTCAAGCTGGTGGCTCTTGTATTGTGTGGTTCGGTCTTACCTGGTCATTAGAGTTATATCAACAGACAAATGCTAGGCTCTGGCGTCAGGGCCAAACAGCTGAAACGGTTGTGGTGCAGCACATCGTTACCAAAGGCACTATTGATGAGCGTATCTTGAGGGCTCTTTCCTTAAAGGACAAAAGCCAATCGGCGCTTATCGAAGCTGTCAAAGCTGATCTGCAAATGAGAGTCAAATAGAGACAATCCGTGCCAATCCGAGAAACAAAAACTTGGAGGTGCGATATGGAACCATATGAAAGTTTAGCGAATGCGATTATAGTACAGGCAGTCAAGGATTACCGGGAAGCCTTGCAGCGTTTGGACCGTCACCCAGAGAAAAATGACTACAAAGCTGAAGTTAAATCTATTGAGCGCTTCTTCTGTTCCAACTGGTATCAGATGTTGACTGATCTAGACGGTACCCTCTTAATGCGCAAGATACGAGAAAAACTGGAGGTGGCTTGCCTATGACTGCTAAAGAATATCTGTCCCAAGCCTATCGTTTGGACCAGCGTATCAACAGCAAGCTGGAGCAGGTTGCTTCGTTGAATGATCTGGCAACCAAATGCACGACCACGCTAACAGGGATGCCACGTAATCCGAATCATGGTACATCTATGATGGCGGACGCTATTTGTAAAATCATTGATCTTCAGAACGAAATCAACAGAGACATTGATCGCCTTGTGGATTTAAAGGGTGAAATAATAGGAGTCATAAAAGCGGTGGACAGTTTGGAGTGCCAGACACTCCTGGAGCTAAGATACCTATGCTTTAAATCGTGGGAACAAATTGCAGTGGACCTGGGTTATAATGTGCGCCACGTTTATCGACTGCACGATGTTGCCACCTCACTGATTAAACTTCCTGAAACAAGTCAGTGAATGTCACTGTTTGTCAGTGTGGTTCATGTGTTACTATTACAATAGAGAAATAGAATTCAAAGGCCATCGTGGAGAGATCTGCGGTGGCTTTTGTTATGCCCTGAAAGTGAGGTGACCCAATGCCCTACAAACCTAAGCGTCCTTGTGCTTACCCCGGCTGCGGTCGGCTTGCTGAACGTGAGCAATACTGTGCCGAACATCAAAAAGCAATGGACAAACATTACAACCAGTACGAACGTGACCCTGCTTCCAACAAACGATATGGTCGTGCTTGGAAGCGTATCCGTGACCGCTACATCAAGTCGCATCCTATCTGTGAGGAATGTGACAAGCAAGGTAAGCTCACTCCTGCCGAAGAGGTACACCACATCCTTCCGCTTTCCAAAGGCGGTGGCAACGAGAAGAGCAATCTCATGGCCCTTTGTAAATCCTGCCACTCCAGAATAACTGCTGAGAGCGGTGACCGGTGGGGGCGGTCAAATCTCTAAAACTTTTTAAAGCGGACAGCGGCGTGGGGCTTCGTGTTAAAAAACGCGGTTTCAAACGAGGGAATAGCCCCAACCCTGCGAAGTGAGGTGAAAATATGGCGAAAGACGGTACAAATCGAGGCGGCGCTCGTGTAGGTGCAGGTGCGAAAAAGAAGCCCCTGGCTGACAAAATCGCCGAAGGCAATCCAGGAGGTAGAAAACTGACGGTGATGGAATTTAAGGATACGGCAGACCTCACAGGACTTGAAATGCCCGAGCCAAATAAAATGCTCGAAGCTATACAAAAAGACGGCAAGGCACTGGTTGCAGGAGAAATCTACAGAAATACATGGCAGTGGCTGAACGAACGCGGATGTGCTGTTCTCGTATCGCCGCAGTTGTTGGAACGCTACGCCATGAGCGTGGCTCGTTGGATTCAATGTGAGGAAGCTGTCACTGAATATGGCTTTTTAGCAAAGCACCCAACTACGGGTAATGCTATTCAAAGTCCTTATGTGGCAATGGGTCAGAATTACATGAACCAAACCAATCGGCTGTGGGTGGAGATTTTCCAGATTGTCAAAGAAAACTGTACAGGTGAATACAGTGGCGCTAGCCCGCAGGACGATGTAATGGAACGTCTGCTCAAGGCAAGGCGAGGAAAATAAATCAGATAGGAGAAAAATATGATTACTTATAAAACAGCGGAAAGTGTCTGCATGGGACATCCGGATAAACTCTGTGATCTCATTGCTGACAATATTTTGGATGCTTGTCTTCGTAAAGACAAAGCTTCTCGTGTGGCCTGTGAGGTCATGGCGACCAAAGGTAAAATTATCGTGGCGGGCGAAATCACCTGCAGCGGTAAAGTAGACATACGCTTCATCGTAAAAAATGTACTTCGTGAGGTCGGATACAATCCGTGGAAGTTCACAGTATTTATTTTTGTACACCAGCAAAGTGCAGACATTGCGGCGGGTGTAGATAATGCGCTTGAAGCAAGAAATGGTATCAATGACCCATACGGTTCTGTAGGAGCCGGTGACCAAGGCACGGTTTATGGTTACGCAACCAATGAAACCCGTGAGAACCTGCCCCTCCCACTGGTGCTTTCCCATCGCATTGTAAAACGCATTGACAACTGCCGCAAAGGAAAACTCATTAAGGGTATTCTGCCTGACGGCAAAGCACAGGTTACTGTGGAATATGAGGATGGCAAGCCCAAGCGTGTGAAAGCCATTGTAGTTTCAGCCCAGCATGATAAGAGCAAGACTCAGGAAGAATTGAAATCGGATATCCGGAGCAATGTACTTTGGCAGTGCTTTGAGGATTTTCCGTTTGATGATGATACCGAAATTCTTATTAACCCCTCCGGGAGATTTGTTGAAGGCGGTCCCGCTGCTGATACAGGTTTAACCGGCAGAAAAATCATGGTTGATACTTATGGCGGCCTTGCATCCCACGGTGGCGGTGCCCTTTGCGGCAAAGACCCGACCAAGGTTGACCGAAGCGGCGCATATATGGCGAGATACATTGCTAAGAACATCGTATGGAGCGGTCTTGCAGAGAAATGCGAGGTCGCTCTTTCTTATGCCATTGGTAAGGCAAACCCTGTGGCTGTCGACGTTACTTCCTTTGGTACTAGCAAACTCATCGATGAGCAGCTTGCCAATATTGTGCAGGATGTGTTTAACCTCCGACCAGCTGCAATCATCGAAAAACTAAGGTTGCGTAATTCCATCTACTCCGATACGGCGGTTTATGGTCATTTCAATTCCTGTCTGTTCCCGTGGGAGGATGTAAACATGTACACAAATTTAAGAAAGGCGGCTGAGAAGTATGCAGATAGAAAAACTGAAAACTGAGCTATTGATTCCAGCCGACTACAATCCTCGTAAAGACTTGAAACCCGGTGACCCGGAATACGAAAAGCTGAAACGCTCCATCGAGCAGTTCGGTTATGTAGAACCTGTTATATGGAATAAGACCACATCTCATGTTGTCGGTGGCCACCAGCGTTTGAAGGTGCTGCTTGATATGGGCATCACCGAAGTCGAGTGTGTGGTTATTGAGATGGATGAGGAAAAAGAAAAGGCCCTCAACATCGCCCTCAATAAAATCAGCGGTGATTGGGATAAGGATAAGTTGGCTCTCATCATTGCAGATTTGCAGGGCGCGGATTTTGACGTGTCCCTCACAGGCTTTGAGCCTGCTGAACTTGATGCGTTGTTTAAGGATTCGCTCAAGGACGGTATTCATGATGATGACTTCGATGTGGATGCTGAACTACAAAAGCCTGCACTCACCAAGCAAGGCGATGTCTGGAAGCTCGGGCAGCACAGGCTCGTCTGCGGTGACTCCACTAAGGCTGACACTTTTACACTACTGATGGATGGGAAACTCGCAAATCTTGTTGTAACCGACCCTCCGTACAACGTCAACTATGAAGGTTCGGCAGGTAAAATCAAAAACGATAATATGGGAAATGAAGCATTCTACATTTTTCTGCTTGAGGCGTTTAAGAACACCGAAGTGGCAATGGCTAAGGATGCTTCTATTTATGTGTTCCATGCAGATACTGAAGGTCTAAATTTCAGAAAAGCATTCTTGGAAGCAGGTTTCTACCTTTCCGGTACTTGCATCTGGAAAAAGCAGTCTCTTGTTCTCGGCCGCTCACCTTATCAATGGCAGCATGAGCCTGTTCTTTTCGGATGGAAGAAGTCTGGAAAGCACAACTGGTATGCCGATCGTAAGCAGACCACCATCTGGGAATTTGAGAAGCCGAAGAAGAGTGGTGACCATCCCACCATGAAGCCTGTGGCACTGGTAGCATACCCGATTCTTAACTCAAGCCTGACCAACTGCATCGTGCTCGATCCTTTCGGTGGTTCGGGAAGTACTCTTATTGCATGCGATCAGACAGATCGTATCTGCTACACCATTGAACTGGATGAAAAGTACTGCGACGTGATTGTAAAAAGGTATATCGAGCAAGCCGGAAACGCAGAAGGTGTATTTCTTTTGAGAGATGGTACCGAGTATAAGTATTGTGATCTGCAGGAAGTAAATGCTGAGGAGTAAACTCCAATCCATACTTTATACCGCCGATCAATCGGAACAGTTTCCCTACAGAAATATGCTCGAAACAACTTGCTATTTACAGCGTTCAGAGTGATATATGTAGTACCGAAAAAGAAAGGCGGTATAAAAAATGCAGATTAATTATAATGTAACAGGCGCAAAACGAAAATCACTGGTAGGCGCAATCAGCCAGGAACTAAATGCTCCGACAAATTACCTCGGTGCACCAACCTTCGCATACGAGGTAGGCGGCTACCATATTGACAAGAACGGGATACTCAGAGGAGATGACAATCCCGGACTGGTTGCTGACCTGCAGGGATTGCACGACTTCAAAGCTATTACAGAAGAATACGACACTCCACTCACGGAAGCAGAACCTGTACCAGAGGATGTTCAAATTCCATACGAACTTTGCGTCGCTTCGGATATTGGCATTAAGACTGTGTTCACTCCTGCCACAGGTATTTTTACAGTGACGCTTTATAGCGGAGCTAACTCCCTGGCGGTATTCTCAAAGGAGTACGAGAATCTGACTGAACAGATATATACAGAGAGTGTAGCGGATTACGCTAATACTGCACTCATCGGTGGCGAGGGTGAAGGCGCAGACCGTACATTTGTCGCCATCACAAGCGGTTCTGGGGAGACTCGCCGCGAAATCTTCGTGGATGCCAAAGACCTACGGGCTGAGGACTTTGGAACAGATTACGTCAATACTCTGACTTTTCGAGGTCAGAGTAAGCTGAATGAGCAGGCAATACGATATACGTTTGACACATCGGTCAATCCACATGGCAACTTGACCTACAAGATAGACTTCGACCTTGGGCAGACCGTCAAAGTAATCTCTAAGGCATGGGGCGTATCCATGACTACGCGAATCACCGAGATCGAAGAAACATATGACGCGGATGGGCAGAGTATCAGCGTAGTGTTTGGAAAGGCTGAGCTAACTATAGCGCAGAAAGTCCGATCCGATATGAGCGAGGTTAAAACAGCACTATTGGCCCCTACCGGCATATCAGAAGTTGCCGAAGCCCTAAGCGTCGTGGAAGGAACACTGGGTGACTTGACGCAGGTGGACCCGAAAATTCAGGGTGATGACGTCGCGGATACCTTCAACAACTTGTTTGGGAAACTTCCTGCACTCGAAATTTTTGTAGGTGCGGGTACCATATCGGTCGGTCAGTATGCCTTGTACAACATGGTACCGGGAGATACCTTATACTTCACCTCGTACAGTGGTAACAAGTTCAGCGACCAGCCAAGTGAAAATGGACACGTCTTTTTAACAAAGCATAATGGAGATAACACGGGCTATGGCTATCAGCGCGCAATGGGTTTCTTTATCAGTAGGGACACTATGACGTTTTATGTGATTTCTGTTTTTGTATTTAATAACCTATCTGGGCAGGCGAACTGGCTCAACATCAATAATGAACCAATAACTACGACTAGGCTTGCAAACGGCGCAGTCACTGGCGTAAAGATCGCAGATCGTACAATTACCGCTTCTAAAATTTCATCTGCGTTTACTGACTACTCTACGACAGAACAAAACACAGGGCGTTTATGGATTGATGGTAAGACGATTTATCGAAAGCACGTGAATCTTGGGTCACTTACTAATACGACACCGAAAAGCGTAGCTCATGGCATATCAAACCTCAGCACTGTTGTAAGTTTAACAGGCTTTGCGACAAACGGAACCGTATTCTTACCGCTGCCACTTGCTCGTTACAACAACTTCGCCTCGCAAATCGGTCTGTATATGGATACAACCAATGTCGTTGTCGAACCCGGCAATGACCGGACAACATATACAGGTTATGTGGTTATAGAGTATACGAAAACTGTTTAATAAGGAGGAAAATAGTGTATGGAGAAAAGCGGATTTTTCAACTCATCGGATGGAGACAGAGTCTACGATGCAACGGACTTTGCGGCATATTTCGGAAGCCTCGTCTCCAACGGTGTTTTTTATATGGCAGCAACAAATCTACAGGTGTCGCCAGCAATTGGCTTGGCTGTGAATGTGGCTGCAGGAAGCGCATGGATTAACGGATACCGTTATGAGAATACAGATGTCTTAAATATACCACTGACAACTGCAAACGGAAGCAATCCCCGCATTGACCGGATTGTAGTCCGTTTAAGTCAGATCAGCCGTAGCATTCAACTTGCCGTTGTTACTGGTACTCCCGCTGCAACGCCAGTGGCACCTGCTCTAACAAGAACCAGCGACATCTATGAACTTGGTATTGCAGATGTGCTTATACCTACAGCTGCTACATCAATAGTCGCAAATAACATTACTGACACCCGTCTGAATACCGACCTTTGTGGGTTGGTGAATTCGCTGGTTTCGGCGGTATATGAGTGAGGTGAATTTCTATGGCAACTTATCAGGCAACTAATGCGTGTACATGGCGTAATGGTAGCTGGATCGCAGGTGTAACAGATTATGTTCGGCAAGGGGTTTATCCTGATGCTAACAATTATGAGAACGTGGGCGCTATGCTGTTTGACCTTGCCAGCATCCGGAATACTTACGCAAACTATTATCCAACATCGGCCAGCATTCACCTTGTCAGAATAGCTGCGGGTGACTGGGGCTCCGCCAGAACCATGACGCTGTATGCAGGTAATGCTTCTGGCATGCCAGCACCCGGTTCCAGCACCAGTGTGTCCGGGAGCAGGCCCACGAAGGTTACCTCTGGGTATAACTACACCGTTTCAGCTGGACAAGGCGCAAAAGATATCGCCATTTCTACCGCGCTCATAGATTCCATCGGTAGTGGTGCCAGCAACTGCCTATTCATGGATGCAGGCTCCAGCACCTTAAACTACATGGGCTTTGGTGCAAGGGACAACTTAAGCCAGATTGTACTGACTATTAACTGGGCAAGCCGTACAACCGCTTGCAGTGCTCCAACTTCCTGCTCGTTAAATGCAACCCTCTCGGAAGGCAACGTTACTCTGTCATGGAGTGGTGCATCGGGCGGTATAAATAACTCAATATCTTCCTATGAGATACAATACAGTGATTCCGCCGACAATGTCACATGGGGAGCATGGACAGCTCTGACCACGGTAACCACAACTGCCACTAGCGGCAGCGCTTCTGTTGAACCGCCTTCGACGCGAGGTAATTATCGTAGGTTTCAGGTACGAACACGTGGTACTGCAGGAGCAAGCTATTATTCGGGCTGGAAGGTTTCGACGAATTCCGTCCGTAGAAATACGGTACCAAGTCCGGCAACCACTGCAGTCGCTTCACCCTCAAACTATAGCGACGAAACCATTACGCTGACATGGAGCGGAGCTTCCGGTGGAACCAGTGCCATCAAGGGATACCAGATTGCCAGCAGAACATCTACGGATAACAGTACCTGGAGTTCATGGAACGTTCTTACCACTCTGACACTCTCGGCAAGCGGCGGTAGTTACAACCCAAATGTATCAAGAATTCCAGGAACCTATACTCAATTCGGCATTTGGACGATAGATACTCTTGATGTGTATTCTTCAGAGGTTGTCAGTAACAGCATCTACTGCGATATTACTGCCTGCGTAGCGCCGACCGCTTGCTCAGTAAATGCAACGTTGACCGAAGGAAACGTAACCCTTTCATGGAGCGGAGCAGCCGGTGGTGCGGGAAATGCCATCACATCCTATGAGATACAATATAGTGATTCGACAGATAACAGCACATGGGGAGCATGGACAGCACTGGCTACGGTGTTTACTTCAGCGACAAGCGGCAGTGTAATCGTCAGTCCACCGACTACACGCGGGAATTATCGCCGATTCAGGGTAAGAACACGTGGCGCAGCTGGTGAGAGTTTCTACTCAGATTGGACTGTTTCCAGCAACACAGTACGCAGAAATACACTGCCTACGCCACCGACTTCCTTTACCGCCGCTCCTGCCATTTATGAATCCAGCACCGTAACTCTTACATGGAGCGGAACGATACCCGGAACCAGTGCTATCAAACAGTATGTCATTCAGCGTTCAACTTCAACGGACGGGATTAACTGGTCGGCATATGAGGCTCTGACAATCGTCGTTACAAGTGCAACCTCTGGGACATATATAGCGAACGCTTCTCAGATAGCTGGAATGTATACCCGCTACCGTATCAGCGTAACCGATACATTGGATGCAGTTTCTGCCTATGTAGTCAGCGGCACAGTAAAGAAAAACAGTCCACCGACTGCCCCAGCAATCATATGTCCCGTATCTGGCAGCTCCAGTTACAATACCACCCCGCGTTTCATGATAACAACGGGTATTGAGCCGGACGGTCAGACGCAGATTGTAGAAGTAAAAATCGACGCGGGTATTTGGATTAACAGCGTAGATAACCCTGAGATGTTTTCCGTAAGCGGCTATCTGGGCAATGGTGTAAAAACGGTGTATCAATCGGCAGCGCTGGCCGCAGGGAACCATACTGTGACCGTCCGCTGCATTGATAGTGATATAGAGTCGTCAAGTCCGGAGGTTGTACGCACTTTTACTGTATTGCCACCGCCATTTGAGACGATCACTGCGAACGAAACACATGTAAAGGCAATTCATATCCAGATGCTCCGAACTGCTGTAAATACAGTACGTAGCTATTACAATCTGTCTCAGGTGACTTGGAGTGAGGAGATTCTTGCTGGAAAGAGCACCATCAAAAACTGGCCTTTCCACATCACAGAGCTTAGAAAAGCCATCGAGTCGGTTATTACAATAGTGAACAGCTTTGATTCCTCGTCTACTTTTGATATCCCGCCCATAACCTGGTTGCCCATTGGAACTGGGCGACCAAAAGCGGATGTGATGCAACAGATTCAAGACCTGATCTTGGAGCTTTAGACACAATACAACCAATAGCGCTCTCGTAATATGCGGGAGCGTTTTTCTATACACAAATTCATGAAACGGAGGTATTTCAAATGAAAGAGATTTGGAATTGGATACAACTAGCTTTTGTGGCTGTCGGTGCTTTTCTCGGGTGGTTTCTCGGTGGGATGGACGGGTTCCTTTATGCGCTCATAGCATTTGTCGCCATAGATTATGTGACCGGAGTGCTCTGTGCCATTGTAGATAAAAAGCTGTCCAGTGAAATCGGCGCGATAGGCATCTTCAAAAAGGTGCTTATTTTTACATTGGTGGGTGTAGCGCATATCCTTGATACGCAGATACTGGGTAGTGCTGGGGACAATGGTGGTGTCCTTCGGACAGCAGTAATTTTCTTCTACTTGAGCAATGAAGGTGTGTCTATTCTAGAGAATGCAGGACATATTGGGCTACCAATACCTGAAAAACTCAAGGAGGTTCTAAAACAGCTACATGGGCGTGATGATGAGCCCCCTAAGTCAGGTGATGGAATATGATTGATTTAACTAAAGCAGCAACAGTGTTCATCGGTAGACGCGGGGAACACTACTTTCGCCACCTTGAGTTTGACGTTTCCAGTTTGTTGGATGGCACCTACCCCGGAGCTGCCCTAAATGCTATATACAAAAGACCCGATGGTATTGCATACCCTGTGATCACTACCTATGCAGATGGAGTCCTTACATGGTCGCCCAGCGCAACGGATACACTGCTGGTCGGTGTCGGTCAGCTGGAGATAAGAGTTACTTATGGCGATGTGGTTGGAAAAAGCGTTCGGATACTGACCATCGTCGAGGAGGCCCTTGCAGACGGTATAGCTGAACCACCCGAGCCGCCAGCACAGGAATGGCTCAATCAGGTGCTTTCTGCCTTAGCTGAACTGGATATTGATGAGATAAATAATCTGCTAAATCTTACTTATAATCTGTTAAACACTACACACGACTTGGTCGAAGATACGCGCGACAATCTGTATATGCGGACTGGGGTTCTCCTGAACCATTCGCATCCAATAGAAACTGCCACAGCACCGGATATGATAAGCCGAAGAGCGGCCATCACATTTAATGGCATCACGAATGGCAACAACGTAGTAATCGGCACGGTAACATATACCTTTGTTACGGCTTTGGGTAGCCCTGCCGCAAACAATGTGCAAGTGTTAATCCAGGGCACCCTTCGCAACACCGTCAAGAAACTTGCCGAAGCTATAAGGGGTATCCAAGATGTAGCAAACATTGCTTATGGGTCAGGAACATCATCAAACCCGACTTGTACAGCCTATTGGACGAGTCAGATTTTCTCCATTGGTGATGTTACTATTCCGTCTGGTGAGAGTCTATTCATATTGGAAAGAACAGAAAATGCTACTACACCATTAGCCCTTACCTCTACTGCAACAGCTACTATCAACGCATTCACCAGAGCAAGCTATTTGAGATATGTGTTGAGCGGTAATGCTACCGGCGCGGGCGGTATTAATAGTGTCCGAGGACCTTTGCACACATTATTGCCCATTGGTAGTGTGGTTATAGGCGGACAGGGCGGATTGCTTTATCCGACGGCTTATGATTGTCATTTGGTTACCCTTTGCCGCCAATCGGATACAAGTGAAAAAGAACTAGACTTATATATCTCAAATGATGAAGTGAACTTTACCAGAATCTCACGCAGCACGCCTATCGGTGCAGATAGTTCAAACGCTGGGTTGCACATTCATATTCAAATTCGTCAAAGCCGAGTGCCTTCTGGTTATGGGCTGTATATCAGTATAGTAGAGTTCTTTCACTATGCAAGAATGAGCGTGGATATTATGTTTCAAATTATTAATGCTGCTTTGTTTGGTGATGAGTCCTTCGAGATAATGGACAGACAGCTAATAAGAAAGGTAAACAGTAAGCTAGATGCAATTTCATCATTTGCCAATCTAAAAACATTGCTGGATGCAAATAAAGTTAATCAAACTTTTTTATATTTACAAGCATTTGACAACTATATTAAGCATATTAAGACAATTCTTGTTACGGTAAAGACTAGCTTTATCATAGGTTCAAATGATGAATTTTTAATTAAAGAATTCATATATGATGGGATATCCTATCCACAGGTAAATGCTTTGAATAAGGTTAAAGAAGTAAATGATTATGTACAACAAAAGGCAGAAGAGATTCTTACAGAGGTTAAAGATCAATTGCCAAACTGTCTTAATAATAGTCAAAGAATCCAAAACATCAGTTTTAAACAAGTTATGAAAGAGAATGCTCAATCCAAAGCTGTTGAATATATATCATTCTTTATTGATGTACAAAATGATATAAGTGAGCTACCTAATAAAATAAAGGTATTGCCGTTGTTAGTGAAACCAAATGATGAGATATATAGCTTTGATTTTAGAATTAAAAAGATTTTTATTAGGAAAAAAGGTAGCGAAGAAGATGGCATAGTGGGGTATGCAGAACTTAAAAACGGATTAGAGACAAATGAATTCTATAGAATTTTTGAAGTTCATCCATGTGGTATTGATGAATACCATAGGTACATTTTTAATTTTGTAAAAGATTACCCTCAGGTAACATTGAATTATTATGCCATGGAAGGAACCATTATTATTTGTAAAGATTAGTGTAATGTGATCCCATTTACCATTAGTGTGACACACAGTAGGAACATTTGAAAAGACTGAGTAAAATATACTACTGTGGCAATGAAAAATAATAAACAGAGTAATAAATCAGAATTTTATGAGATAAAGGGCCTTTAGGAAATAATTTATTATTATTTTGCAAAAACACACTTGACGGGGACATTGTCCCTGTAGTGTAT
The DNA here is from genome assembly GCF_052442865.1 of Caproiciproducens puteiluti. Taxonomy (NCBI): domain Bacteria; kingdom Bacillati; phylum Bacillota; class Clostridia; order Eubacteriales; family Acutalibacteraceae; genus Caproiciproducens; species Caproiciproducens puteiluti. Next base: position 615,524 of record NZ_CP194790.1, read on the forward strand.
CATACTTCTTGAAAGGTGGTGGCGCAAATAATGCAGGCCAAAGAAGTTACAAAAAAACTAGGAATCAACAGGGACAGAATTAAATATTTCAAGAAGCATGGAGTATTTGTCCCTGAAATAGCAATCAATGATAGTAAGAACGCTGAATATACGGAGAGGGATGTTGCGACACTTAAAAAGCTGATCGTCCTCACAAAGTCTGGGTTAACTTGTGGAGATATCAAGAAGGTACAGGATGGTGAGTTGACGCTCCTAGAAGCAATCACCGAACGCAGGCTTATAATAGAGGAGGAAATGAAAAGAAAGCGTGGTTCGTTACTTCTTTCTGAAGAGCTGTTAGAAAATGATGTGGAGTATGACTCTATGTCGACAAACTATTTCTGGTACGAAATACAGAAGAGAGAGCAGGCAGGCGAGACATTTATGGATGTTGATGACATGTATGGCTATCGCCCCGTCACACTTATGCGCACAGTTAAATGCCCTCATTGTAGCGCAGAGCAGAAAGTTGATTTGGAGGACTACCTCTGGGATGAAACATCAAACGATAGTAGATTTGATGATGATATGGGAGCGGATATTGTGTACAGCTTTAATTCTGAGGGCAGTTATAATTGCGAAAAATGCGGTAAGGTACTCCAAGTTGAGGGTTGGATAAGAGAGTATCCGCTAGGTGCTTATGATTCAGAGCATATTGAAATTCATGTAATGGAGGATTGTCATGGGGAAAACTAATGAAGAAAAAGGATTGCTTGCAAAGTTGGCAAGTGGATTATTAGACGGTATGGTTGGTGACGAAAAAACCTACAGCGGATATAAGGACGTTTATTGCGGTAAGTATATAAAAGACGGAGAGCCGGTTTCTTATAGGGAGGGTGAATCAAGTCGTTTTTTTAACGGGAAAGAAAATGAAAGGGTGCCTGGGAAAAGAACAGAAGAGCACTACGATACTGATGAGCGTAAGTTGGAATTTCTACAAAAATACGGATGGTTGACAGATGACGAAGATGCTAAGGAGTATAGCGCAAAATTCAAGCCGAAGAAATAGCGAGGTGTTTTGAATGTGCTTATGCTGAAAAGAACATCCAGTTTAACTATGCTAATGTAGGTAGTGGATATGTTCCCAAGAACCGCAAAACCGTTGATATGTTCCCACATACCGCAAAAACTCTAAAAAACGGTTGACCTGTTCCCAAGAACGCAGACATCAATAATGGCAACTCGGGCCATACAGAATGTTGCTGCTTGCTTGAACGTATGTCAAGCGTTGAAAATAAAGGAGTTTAATAGGACCTCCTGGCATAGTTACTATTCTACGATAGGAGGTCCTTTCGTCATTGTTCCGTAATGAAGCTTTCTACATCGTAAAGCCGTGGCGCCTTTATTCCGTACTTTCTGGCATCTGTAATAATTTCCTGCACAGCATAGCCAACTTTAAAGTGGTTATGCGCCACAAGCGCATAGGGCATGCTTTTCGGAGAAAAAACAACGTGGCTCATGAGAAAACCAACGACTTTCGGCGGCAGTCCGCTCAACACTTTTGTCAAAAAATCAAGTTTTGAGCCCTTTGCTTTCAAAACAGGGATCATTTCTTTTAAGTTCCGCCCTAATCCGTCAAGCGCTTCGCGTGAGGAAATTACTTTTTCAAAACTGCCGCTTTTTAATACTTCGACTTCCATTGCAGCGTTGAACGCGAAGTGATTCCAGAGCCAACTTTTTACATCCTTTTGAACCATTATCTTGAAGCCTGCCCCAACAAAAAGCCTACGAACCTCTAGATCCCTTTTGGTAGGCTCGGGTTCAAATGTTCCAAACTGAACCGTCCTGTAAAGCCCGCCGTAAAGCGTGTTTCCTTCAAACCCGCCCCCGGCGCCTGGGAAGCCATAAACAATTTGGCTGAGCGGAATCGGCTGAACAGCCGATTGAGGGTCTTGCCAAAAGTTATTGAAAAAAAGAACAGTCGCATTTCCAACTCGCGGCGCAAGGTATTTTACCGCACTTGATACCTGCTCGGGGTTGACGCTCATAAAGATGAGGTCATAGTCGTGATTTTTGCTTATTTCTTCATGTGTTACAATAGGCCATTTTTCTTTGACCAGCCGGTCTTTCTTGCTTCGCCTTGCATCCCATATTTCTAAGTTTACATGTGAGCCATATTGTGCCTTTCTGCCTTCACGAACATAAAACTCAACGGTATGTCCCGCATTTTCAAACGCCCAGGCGTACTGCGTTCCTATAACACCTCGACCAAAAAATAGTATTTTCATTAAAGATTCCTCCATAATAATCATGTGTTGACTTCTCAACGAGTGTTTGATATTCTTAGCATACTGATTTGTGGATAAGACTTCAATAGTTACAATTGTTTCAACTGTTGAGAACTCAACACATTGTGCTAATTTGTTGAATATCGGGAGGAAAACTTTTTGGATAGAAGAATACAAAAAACAAGGCAGTTGATTATGAGTACCTTCATCGACCTTTTGGCTGAAAAAGGATTTGAGAAAATAACCATCAATGACATTGCCGAACGCGCAAACATAAACCGAGGGACTGTTTATCTGCATTACGCGGATAAATTCGATTTGCTTGACAAGTGCATTGAAACATACGTTGAGCTGCTATTAAATCACTGTGCCAATAGTGCTGATACCAGGCTAGACGCAAGTGCAATTCAAAGAATGTTTGAATATTTGGAGAAAAATTTTACAATATACAAATTGCTTCTTAGCAATGAGGGATTTGGATTTTTCCGCGGCCGCTTATATGCCGTTATTGCGCAAACAGTTACCGAGGTTATCGGTATAAAGTCAGAAAACCACGCATTTTCAAATGATGTAACCACTCATTTTTTGACGTCCGGGTTTATTGGCGTATTGGAATGGTGGATCAATAATTCTATGCCCTGCAATGTTCAGGAAATTACTGAGCAGCTTATGTTTTTGTTAGAACCATACACCAAGCACCTTGTATCACGCTAACCTAATTTGCTGATAATATTTTTACTATTAACTTGAATTGTAATGCAAAAGTAGGTGCCTGATCGACTAAAAAAGGCCTATCCAGGCGACTTTATCCGAAATATAGGCTTCCGCCAAGGAGATACCAGACGTGTCATAATTATGTAAAAAGGAGAACTTAAAATGGAAAAAGTTATATGGGTTCGAAGTAATGGAAAAATGATAGGTGCAAAAGAAGATGATGGGTTGGATATGGTAAACAAGTATTTGGAAGAAGGATGGAAAGTTAAGCATATATCGGCATGTGCTTTAGGTGAAAGCGTAATCACAGGCCAAGCGTATATTGTTATTGAAAAAAGTGATGATTAGCAGATGAGCATACAGATACAGAGACCGTTTGCTTGCTGGAACGAATATAAGCGGGATTGGAGAGGAAATATGGGCAATACGGATAAGTTTGAAATGATCGCTGATAGATATGATACTCCTGAAAGAGCCCAAATTGCAAAGGCATCATCAGAAGCCATTCGAGCATGTTTAGTTGATGCCAAAAGTAAAGATGCGATTGATTTTGGGTGTGGAACCGGTCTTGTCGGTATGAATTTGCTGGATGATTTTAAGTCGATCCTGTTTCTGGATGCATCGCAAAACATGATCGGTCAGATAAAACAAAAAATTGCTGGTTCTGATGTGCAGAACGCAGCTGCATTATGCTTTGACTTTGAAAAAGATCGTCTTCCGGGTTTACGTGCTGATTATATTTTTATGGCTCAGGTTTTACTCCATATTCATGATATTGAATTGGTTTTATCAAGATTATACGAGGTCCTAAAAGAAAGCGGACATTTGTTAATCGTGGATTTTGATAAAAATAAAGAAATAGTTTCGGATATGGTTCATAACGGATTTGATCAAATAGAGTTAACTGAAAGGATGACAAAAATAGGCTACAGGGAGATTCACTCGAAAACTTTTTATACTGGAAGCAAAATATTCATGGGGTGCGATGCATCTCTGTTTATTCTTGATTCTCAGAAATAGAGTATTCGCCAAAGCCCTCAAGCTTCACTGGGCATTATTATCGTCCGAACAGGTAGAATATAAAAGGTAGTGATTTAGAAGATGAAGCAGGAACGAATTCTGATTGCCGGCATTCCGTCAATCATTTATGGTGAAAAATCTGATAAGGCCTATCTGTTCGTCCATGGGCAGAACGGCAACAAGGAAGAGGCTGAAAGCTTTGCCGGGATTGTATCGGAAAGCGGCTGGCAGGTTCTGAGCATCGACCTGCCGGAGCATGGGGAACGAAAAAATGAGACTGGTCGCTTCTATCCCTGGATGATAGTGCCGGAGCTGCAGAAAACAGCGGACTATATGAATTCTCGCTGGAAGCGCATGGCCCTCAGGGCAACCAGTATCGGGGCCTGGTTTAGTATGCTTGCCTTTCAGGACAAACATATCGAAAAGAGTCTGTTCGTTTCCCCGATTCTTGATATGGTTCATCTTATTGAAAACATGATGCAATGGGCCGGAGTAACAAAGGACGAATTGGAAGCGAAAAAGATCATACCGACAAACTTTGGGCAGACTTTGTCATGGGAATATTATCTCTATGCAAAACAGAACCCCGTTCCAGTATGGGACAGCGATACCAAAGTGCTCTATGGAAGTAAAGACAATCTGACGGAACGTTATATAGTGGATGGATTCGTTGAGCATTTCCACTGCGGATTGACAGTTATGGAAAACGGAGAGCATTGGTTTCATGACAAGGATCAGCTGGCCTTTTTAAATAAATGGGAGCAGGAGAACTGTTGATTTTCGTCCGATAACAGGCGGCAGCGTTCTAACCGGGAGAATTATTTATGAGTGATTGGTTTACAATAGACCGACTTGATGCGGATACGTATATCATCAGCGAATACAGGCATTGGGAGGAAACGCACTGCTACCTTCTGAACGGTACGGAACGAAGTCTGCTGATTGACACCGGGCTTGGTATTTGTAATATTTCTGAAAAGGTAGAAAAACTGACGGATAAACCCGTGACTGCCGTGGCAACCCACATTCATTGGGATCACATTGGAGGACACAAATACTATCCGGATTTTTATGCCCATGCAGCAGAACTGAATTGGCTGTCCGGTGAATTTCCTCTGACGATGGATACGATTCGGAATATGGTGGTTGACCGATGTGATTTACCGGATGGTTACGACGTAAAGAATTATAAGTTTTTTCAGGGAACGCCTACAAGGGCATTATATGATGGCAATAAGATTGACATTGGGGGCCGCGTGGTTGATGTGTTGCATACGCCGGGGCATTCTCCGGGACACATGTGTTTCTGGGAAAAGGAGCGCGGGTATTTGTTTACCGGCGATTTGGTTTATAAAGGCACCTTATTTGCATACTATCCGTCCACGGACCCGGCGGCTTATCTGGATTCTCTGGAAAAAATATCCGTTTTGCCGGTAAAGCAAGTATTTCCCGCACATCACAGCTTGGATATACAACCCGAAATTTTAATACAGATGCGTGATACTTTCAGACAGCTAAAGGCGGATGGCAAACTCCACCACGGGAGCGGAACATTTGATTACGGTGACTGGTCGGTATGGCTGTAGTGGGTGTCAGGGTTCACGGCACTTGCTGTCCAAGGTCCTGAAAGGAAAAACAAATAAGATTATCAATGTATTTGCCGTGGTATTCACCGTTTTGGCAGGATTCCTAGTCGCTATGCTATTGATGAGTCACCGATGGGTTCGTATCCAATAGGCATCAGTGATAAAATAACAAGGAGCGTGGGTTAAATGTGGAAATGCCCGAAATGCGGCCGTGAGTTCAAAAACACGGAACAAGATCACTTTTGCGTGAAACCGAACAGCATTGGCGAATACATCGCCGCACAGCGGGAAGATGTGCAGCCCCTGTTGCAAAAAATCCGCGAAACCATCCGCGCCGCCGCGCCCCAAGCCACAGAGAAAATCTCGTGGCAGATGCCGACGTTTTGGCAGGGTGAGAACCTTATCCACTTTGCGGCGTTCAAAAAACATATTGGGCTATACCCCGGCGGCGAGGCTACTGCTGAGTTTGCAGAGCAGCTCGCAGGATATAAGACCAGTAAAGGGACGATTCAGCTTCCGCTCGACAAGCCGATCGATTATGAACTCATCACCGACATCGTGCGATGGAGAGTAAAGCGGAAAGAGAAAGGGAGTGACACCTTATGACAAACGAGCGCGTGTTCAAGATGGCGTTTTCGAGCGTCTACCCGCTGCTTGTCCAGAAGGCGGAGCGCAAAGGGCGCACCAAAGCGGAAGTCGATACCGTCGTTCAATGGCTGACGGGGTATGACGAGCATGGCTTGCAAGCACAGATTGTGAAAAATAGCGATTACGAAACATTCTTTGCCGAAGCTCCGCAAATCAACCCAAACGCCCATAAAATCACGGGCGTAGTCTGCGGCATTCGCGTAGAGGAAATCGAAGACCCGCTTATGCAGAAGATACGCTGGTTAGATAAACTGGTGGATGAACTGGCAAAAGGGAAACCCATGGAGAAGGTTTTGAGGAGTTGAGGGTGTCTAGTTTCCATGACAGCGCAGATGATAGGACATGGACCTGCACAATACCCTGACCTGTTCAGAGGAATGCCGGTCCATCTCCAGTCCAGTATCAGTGGTGATATTACAGAATTTTCGGAAGCTCTGCGCTATAACGATACGGTATTGTTATGATCTCGTTTAATCTACTCTGTTAATGGGCTGCCCTTTAGAAAAAGCACGGATATTATCCCGGATCAATGATATTAAGCGCTGTCTTGTTTCTAGTCCCCGCCACCCCATGTGCGGAGTGATGATCACATTCTCCATTGTATACAAGGGACTTGCATCATCTAATGGCTCGACTTCCTGAACATCCAGTCCCGCACCTGCAATTGCATTATTCTGCAATGCGCCGATCAATGCTTTTTCATCAATCAGGGCTCCCCGTGCAGTATTGATTAAATATGCGGTTGGCTTCATCATGGCCAATGTCTCTTTATTGATCATATGCCTTGTTGATTCGTTCAAAGGACAATTCAGAGAAATAAAATCGCTTTGCTTAAAAACCTCTTCATTGGTTGTAAAGTGAATTTTCTCTGTATCCGCTCTGGGGGTTCGGGTAGATACTGAAATTTTCATTCCGAGTGCTTGTGCAACTTTGATGATTTCTTTTGCGATATTGCCATAGCCGATCACTCCCAGTGTTTTACCGTTTACTTCTACATGGTCTACCATTAAGTGCTTATGGAAATTATCATGATTTCCCTGCGAAAGCATACGAATCTGTTTCTGCATGGAGCTTGCTAAGTTTAAAATCAAAAGGATTGCCGTGTGTGCCACTCTTTCACTGCTGTAAGCGGGAATGTTGCATAATAGGATCCTCTTTTCATGGACCGCATCCAAATTGATATTATTATATCCGGTCCCGGCTTCACAGATCATTTTTACACTGTCAGGGAATTTTCTGATAATGTCGCCGCTGACTTTCATTTCTTTCGTTACAACAATGGTAAAACCGTCAACCCGCTCCAAAATTTTATCTTCGGGCGTTTCATCATAGATTACGACTTCAGATGCAATTTGTGAGTAGTCAATGTTTCCATCATAATTTACCAGACCGGCATTCAATACCACAGTTCTGTCCTTCATAATTTTTTCTCCTTTATATAATTTGATTTTTTAATTCCTCATATCCATATTGTAGCGTTTTTCATCAGGCATTACAATCATCATTCTTAATATACTCATAATCCTGTTGAACAGCGCTTATGAGTAAAAAAGAAGGATTAATTTTTCTCGGGGAGTGAGCGAATGTTTGATTTAGTCGCGTTGGGCGAACTGCTGATTGACTTTACATACCACGGCAAAAGCGAAAACGGGATGCGCCTGTTTGAGCAAAACCCCGGCGGTGCGCCCGCGAACGTGCTCTGTGCCGCTTCGAACTTAGGCTTGAGCACTTCGTTTATCGGCAAGGTGGGCAAGGATATGCACGGAGATTACCTGCGCAGGGCGCTTGAAGAAAAGGGTGTCGACACCAGCGGGCTGATCAGCGCGGAGAATGTGTTTACGACGCTTGCGTTTGTTGAGCTGTCAGAAACAGGCGAGCGCAAATTCTCGTTTGCACGCAAGCCCGGCGCGGATACCTGCCTTTCAGCGTGCGAGGTTAAGCGTGAGCTGACAGAGGGGTGCAGGATTTTCCACTTCGGATCCCTCTCACTGACCGATGAGCCGTCGCGTTCCGCGACAATAGAAGCGGTTAAGGCCGCGAAAAAGGCGGGGGCCATTCTTTCTTACGACCCGAATTACCGTGCGCCGCTCTGGAAAAGCGAGGACGAAGCCGCCGGAATCATGCAGAGCGTCCTTCCTTTTGCGGACATTGTAAAAATCAGCGACGAGGAAATCGGGCTGATCACAGGCGAGTCTTCTTCCGAGGCCGCCGCCGGGTACCTTTTTCAAAAGGGAGTCTCCTGTGCGGTGGTCACGCTTGGCAGCAACGGCGCCTATGCCGCAGTGAGAGGAGCGTCTGCGCTCGTTCCTGTTCCCGATGTTCCGGTGGTTGACACCACAAGCGCGGGGGACGCTTTCTGGGGCGGTTTCCTCTATAAGCTGGCTTTGAGCGGGCTTCGCCCCGGTGAGCTTGGTGAAGCACAGCTCCGGGATTTTACCGGATTTGCCAACGCGGTCGCCTCGCTGTGCGTTCAAAAGCGCGGAGGAATACCGGCGATGCCCACAATCGATATGGTCAGGGATTTTCTCAACCGAAAAAGGAATAACGATGAATAAACCCTGAGAGCGTAAAAGCAATTTTGCTTTTACGCTCTTTTTCTTAGAATAACTGAATCATGAAAAGACGCCGGCCCAGCCGGCGTCTTTTCATATTGCTGTGCTTCGGCAGATGATTGGGCAAGTGTGGAGGCGCCTGCTCCGCTCTCTGCGAAGCTACACAAGAATATACAATTAAGTACAACATCTGTTATTTATTCAGTTCCGGATCTGCTTTATAATTGATTCAGAATGAAAACCGGAGGAGAATTGGGAGAATGAGATACGGCTATTTTGATGATGAAAAGAAAGAATATGTCATTGATCGCGTAAACACACCGGTTCCCTGGACAAATTATATCGGTGTAAACGATATGTGCGCTGTTCTCAGCCAAACCGCGGACGGTTATGTTTTTTATCAATCTCCGCAGTACCACCGCATTACGCGTTTCCGCCCGAATGCGCCGGTCAGCCGTCCCGGCCATTATGTGTATCTCCGTGACGACGAGACCGGCGAGTATTGGAGCATTTCGTGGCAGCCTGTCGCGAAGGACCTGACCAAAGCGAAATATGAATGCAGGCACGGGCTTTCCTACTCGAAATACCGCTGTGATTATCAGGACATTTCCGCCTGCCAGACGGTGTTTATTCCTCTGAACGAGCCGGTCGAGTTGTGGGATGTGGCGCTGAAAAACGACGGGGCCCGGCCGCGCCGCCTCAGCGTTTACTCTTACCTTGAGTTTTCGTTCCACCAGATCGATATGGACAATCAGAATTTTCAGATGAGCCTGTATGCCTCGGGCTCCAGCTATGCCGACGGCATCATTGAATATGACCTCTATTATGAAGAATCGGGGTACCAGTGGTTTACCTCCAGCTTTGAACCGGATGGGTTCGACTGCCTGCGCGATTGCTTTTTGGGCGCTTACCGCGACGAAAGCAACCCGGTTGCGGTCGAAAAAGGGGAATGCTCCGGCAGCTTTGAAAAAACAGGCAACCACTGTGCCGTTCTGCAAAAAAAGCTCGTTTTGCAGCCGGGGGAGGAGGTTCGGCTTACCTTTCTGCTGGGGGACGGAAAACGGGAAGCGGCTGTCCCTGTAAGGAGAAAATATTCCGATCCGGCCAATGTGGACAAAGCGTTTTCTGACCTCGCGGCTTTCTGGCAGGAAAAGCTCGGGAAGCTGCAGGTCAGCACCCCAAATCAGGGAATGAACACTTCGTTGAATATCTGGAACCTGTATCAGTCCGAAATCAACATTCTGTTTTCACGGTTCGCCTCGTTTATTGAAGTGGGCGGCAGAACCGGCCTGGGCTTCCGCGATACTTCCCAGGACGCGATGACCATCGCGTCCTCCAATCCGGAAAAGTGCAGGAAGCGTATTATCGAGCTTTGCAGGGGCCTTACACAGCAGGGCTACGGGCTGCACCTGTTCCAGCCGGAGTGGTTTGACCCCGAGCTCCGGGGAAAACAGCAAAGCTTCCAATCCCCCACCGTGGTTCCCACTCCCAGCAGGGAGGAAATGATTCACGGGATCAAGGACGCCTGCTCTGACGACGCACTGTGGCTGATTGCCGCAATCAGCGAATACGTTAAGGAAACAGGGGAAGCTTCCCTTCTGGAGGAAACGGTTAGCTACGCCGACGGCGGAGAGGATACGGTCTATCAGCACATGATGCGGATTCTTGACTTTTCCGACAAACAGGTTGGCTCCACCGGCATTTGCAAGGGGCTTCGCGCCGACTGGAATGACTGCCTGAATTTAGGCGGCGGGGAAAGTGCAATGGTCTCGTTCCTGCACTACTGGGCTATCCAACATTTTCTTCATTTGTCCCGGTTTATCGGAAAAAACGAGGAAGCAGAAAAATATGAAAAGATGGCCGAAAAGGTGAAAAAGGCATGCAACGATAACCTGTGGGACGGGGAGTGGTATATCCGCGGGATTACCGCCAACGGCAGGAAAATCGGTACCCATAACGATCGGGAAGGCAAGGTACATATCGAGTCCAACACCTGGGCGGTTTTTTCCGGCGTGGCCGACCGTGACCGCGCGGTCAGGGCGATGGATTCTGTCGACAAATACCTCTATACGCAATATGGACTGATGCTCAATGCGCCGTCCTATACAAAGAGTGACGACGAAATCGGGTTTGTCACGCGGGTGTATCCCGGCGTTAAGGAAAACGGTTCGATTTTCAGTCATCCGAATCCGTGGGCATGGTGCGCCGAGGCGACTCTTGGGCGGGGCGACCGGGCCATGAAATTTTACAACGCCCTGCTTCCCTATAACCAGAATGATGAAATAGAAGTCCGGCAGTCGGAGCCCTACTCTTACTGCCAGTTCGTAATGGGAAAAGACCATACCGCTTTCGGACGGGCAAGGCACCCGTTCATGACCGGCTCGGGCGGCTGGGCGTATTTTGCCGCAACCCGTTACCTTCTTGGGATAAGACCGGATTTCGACCGCCTGATTGTCGACCCATGCATTCCAAAGAATTGGAGCAGCTTCGATGTTACCCGCGTCTGGCGTGGCGCTGTCTATGAAATCCATGTTGAGAATCCGCACGGCGTCAGCAAGGGAGTGAAAACAATGGAACTGGACGGAAAAACCGTTTCCGGCGGGATTCCGGTACAGAAGGCGGGAACACGGCACCGGGTGAACGTTGTGATGGGATAAGGGAGTCGGCGCTCGCCGTGCAGAGCGGTTTTGTGTACGGAGAAAAGTGCGGTGAAGATATGATAAAATTTGGAACAGGCGGATGGCGCGCAGTCATCGGCGAGGAATTTACCAAAGCCAACGTCCAGCTGTTAACGGCTGCGATCGCCGGAAAGCTGAAAGCTCAGGAGAAAACAGCAAATGGATTCGTAATCGGATACGACCGGAGGTTCCTGTCGGAAGAGGCGGCCAAATGGGCGGCGGAGGTGATGGCGGGGGAGGGAATCCCCTGTCGGCTGATTGACAGGGAATCGCCCACTCCATTGATTATGTTTGCGGTGCAGTATTATGGACTGCCATACGGCATGGCGGTCACCGCCAGCCATAATCCTGCCATTTACAATGGGATCAAGGTTTTCATGAAGGACGGGCGGGATGCCGACGAAATTCTGACAGGGGAACTGGAACAGTACATGAAGGACATCGACCCGGCTCAGATCAGGCGGATACCGTTTGAAGACGGGGTAAGGAGCGGCAGAATTGAGCTGATCGATCCGATAAATCAATATATTGACAGCATTATCCGTTCCATTAACATGGACGCGATCCGGAGCCGCGGCCTCAAAATCGTACTTGACCCGATGTATGGGGTCAGTAAAACGGCACTGCAAACCATTCTGCTCACGGCCCGGTGCAATGTGGATGTCATCCACGAGCGGCACGATGCGCTGTTCGGGGGCAGGCTGCCCGCGCCGAACAGCAAAACGCTTGCCGGGCTGATGAATTATGTCGAGGAGAATCACTGCGACATTGGAATCGCAACCGACGGCGATGCGGACAGACTCGGTGTGATCAACGACAGGGCCGAGTTCCTGCATCCGAACAAAATACTGACCATGCTTTATTATTACCTGATGAAGTTCAAAGGATGGCACGGGGCGGCGGTGAGAAACATTGCCACAACCCATCTGCTTGACCGCATTGCCGAGGATTTTGGGGAAACCTGTTATGAGGTTCCGGTGGGATTTAAATATGTTTCCTCAAAAATGGCGGAAACAAACGCGATTATCGGGGGGGAATCCTCCGGCGGGCTTACCGTGCGCGGACATATTCAGGGCAAGGACGGCATTTATGCGGCCGCGCTGTTGGTGGAAATGATCGCGACCACGGGCCGCAGGCTGTCGGAAATATACAATGAGATTACCGATCAATACGGGAGCTGCGAAATGGACGAGTGCGACTTTCGGTTTTCACAGGAAGGAAAAGATAAAATAACAGAGATCCTGCTTCAGGATAAGCTGCTGCCGGATTTTCCGTACGAAATCGAAAAGGTGTCCTATATGGACGGCTGTAAGGTTTATTTTAAAAATCAGGGCTGGATTATTGCGCGCTTTTCCGGTACGGAGCCGCTGCTGCGGATTTTTTGCGAGATGCCTACCCTCCAGGCCGCGCGGGAAACCAGCGATGTTTTCAAACAATTCCTTTCTCTTTCATAACTACTCCTGAAGAAGGCAGCCGGAATTCGCGGCTGCCTTCTTTAAACTGACGGCAAAGCCGCGCAGCCGCAAAATTGCAAAGCGGTTTGCTTTCCGCACCCTTTGCCTCCTTCCATGGGGGAGAAGGCGCGCCCGGTGCGCCGGAAGGATTGAAATTGCGCCTGCCCTTTTGGAAGGGACTATGTTATAATTGGACATACGGAATTATATTCGCAAAAGGAAATCTACAGCAATTCCATTTCAGTTTGCGAGACCGCCGAAGGCGGGGGAGTGACGCAGCCTTGTTGCAGAATCAACTGGAAATGCTGTATTTTGAGTTTATGGAAGCGGAGAAAGGCTATGAAAATGAAGACGAAGAGGAATTCTCAGCAATTCTCTCTCAAGTGGGGACTGGTCTGTATCATTATAGCATGCTGGATTTTGCCGATTGCTCTCATCAGCGGTGCAACCGGGTATTATATTACGCACAATATCAATGACCAGATTACGGAAACCATTACGACTTCCGCTAATAATTCCCTGAAAATCGCGGTCAATCAGCTCGATTCCGCCATTTCTTCCTCAAGGTATGCGTCCTACAACCCGGCGGTTAAAAACGCATACGGCAGTTTCAATCGGACAGGGGACGCCAATGAGCTGTACGACCGGGTCACGGCGTTTTTATCGCAGCAGTACAAATACGACGATAAATTTCTCATTACGGCACTGTATTTCTGCGGGCAGCCCGACAACGTTTATTACACGTTTAACGCAACCTACAACGCAACCTCCGCCGTACAGGAATACAGAAATCACGCGCATCAGCAGGTGCGCGAATTGTCGGAAACGCTGGGAAGCGATATTGGTTTCATCAACGCCGACGGAAGGACTTATATGGTCAGAAATATCCTTGACGGGGATTATAAACCCTATGCGGTGCTGACGATGCAGTTGGATACCGCGGGCATGTTTGCCGGTATCAAGAATATTGTCTGGGGAAAGGACACGACAATCTGGCTCAACGACACGCCGGTCGTGCTGAACGGAGAACAGCTCTCGCCCCAGCGGCTGGGGATCGCGTTTAAGGCAAACAGCCAGACGTTCCGGAGCATTGGAGACCGTACCTACCTTTACGGAATGAACCGGACCGGAGTGTACCGGATTTCCTATGTAATCGCGGTGGACATTTCTCCCCTTGCGGCAGAGCTGAACCGATTTAAAATCGTCCTCGTATGGATGGGAATTCTGATTGTTCCGCTGCTTGCTCTTGTAATCTGGTTTTTTACCCGGAACGTGTCACGCCCGATCGACCGGCTGATCGTGGAAGCGGGAAATATAGAAGAGGGCAATTTCGGCGTTCAGGTTTCGGGCGACTCCCGCAGTATCGAATTTCAGTACCTGACGGATGCGTTCAACAGCATGTCGTCCAAGCTGAAGTATCAGTTCGACCGGATTTACAGGGAAGAGCTGGCTCTTCGCGACGCCCGTATCATGGCGCTTCAATCGCAGATCAATCCGCATTTTCTGAACAACACGCTGGAAATTATCAATTGGGAGGCAAGGCTCTCCGATAATGTCAAGGTTTCCCGTATGATTGAAGCGCTCTCCACCATGCTTGACGCCGCAATAGACCGCAAAGGCAGGCCGGTTGTCCATGTTTCCGAAGAAATGATGTATGTGGACGCGTATCTGTACATCATTTCGGAACGGCTCGGGAAACGGCTGACCGTAAGAAAAGAAATCGATCCTTCTCTTTTGGACTTGTACGCGCCGCGTTTGATTATGCAGCCGATTATCGAAAACGCTGTCGAGCATGGAATCCAGCCGCAGCAGAAGGGAGTCATCGTCATCCGTATTTTCCGCGAAGCAGACAACCTGATCCTTGAGGTGGAGAACGACGGCGCGATGTCGCCGGAGGACGAAAGGCGCGTTGAGCGCCTGCTGTCGGATGAATACGATACCGCGAATGAAAGTGCGAACAATCTGGGAATCCGCAATGTAAACCAGCGCCTGAAGATTATTTACGGGGAGAGCAGCGGCCTTTCAATTAAAATGAACAGTTATGGCCATACAATTTCCAGAATCGTTATTGCTATTGAACAAAGCAAACAATAATATGCAACAAATGGCAAGATTATCTATTATGTTTTTAATGCTGAAAGTGTAATATAGTATTCACTGGAAAAGATACGGCATATTTCAAATAATATGGAGGTTGTTTTATGAAAAGGGTAATTGCATTCATCCTTACAATGGCGCTCGGCGGCTCAATGCTTGCCGGATGTCAAAGCACGCCCGCGGCGTCACAGGCCGCTTCTCAGGCAGCGTCTTCCGAGGCGGCAAAGCCGGTGGAAATCACAGTCGTAACCTCGTACGGAGGCGACGACGGCAACCGGGCGAATTATGAAGCGGCTTACAAGGCCTATGAGACTTCTACCGGCAATACGGTCAAGGATGCCTCCGGTACTTCCAACGAAGAGTGGAAAGCCAAAATCATGGCCGACTTTGAAACAGGCGCCGAGCCGGACGTACTCTTTTACTTTAACGGCGTTGATGCGAACAAGCTTGTTCAGGGCGGCAAGGTAGTCAGCATCGATGAGATCCGGAAAACATATCCCGATTACGCGAGCAATATGACGGACGACCGTCTTGGGGCGTCCCCCGCGGATGGCAAAAACTATTCCGTCCCGGTAAACGGCTACTGGGAAGGACTGTTCATCAACAAGAAGGTCCTCAAGGACTGCGGCGTTGAAGTTCCCGGTGCGGATTACACCTGGGACCAGTTCCTGAAAGACTGCGAGACAATTAAATCGAAGGGGATCACCCCGATCGCCTGTTCTTTGCAGGAGGTCCCTCATTACTGGTTTGAGTACTGCATATTCAACCACGGTACGCCTTCAACCCATACGAAGCTTCCCGCCTCTTCTACGGATGACGTTGGCAAAGCCTGGGCGGAAGGTCTCAACGATATTAAAACGCTCTATACAAAAGGTTACTTCCCAAAGAACACCACAACGGCAACGGATGCGGAAACCTTCCAGCTGATGGCTGACGACAAAGCTGCTTTCGCGATCGACGGTTCCTGGAAGATCGGCTGGTTCCAGGAAAATGCAAAGAGCATCGACGACTTTACCGTTACCTACGTGCCGGGTGAAAACGGAAGAAAATCCACGGATATCATCGGCGGCCTGTCCATGGGCTATTATATTACCCAAAAAGCGTGGAGCGACCCCGCCAAACAGAAGGCGTGCGTCGACTTTGTAAAAGCAATGACGACGGATGAAGTGGTTTCCACCTTCGGCGCGACGGCAGTCACCGCATTGAAGAACGGCACGATCGCGAAAAGCGATACGGATTCCCTGGAGCAGGCGGCTATGGCCATGACCAAGGGCGCAACGGGAATTACTCACGCCACGCAGGATGGCTTGATACAAACAGCACGTACCGCGCTGTTTGCGGATATTAAGAATATCGCAACCGGAAAAACAACGGCCGAAAAGGCAATCGATGCCTGTCTGGCAATTAAGAGCTAATTCTTCATCTCACATATTTTCCTGTTCAATGTCAAAAACCGGAGAGTGGTGTATCAGCTCTCCGGTTTTTTTAAAGAGGGCGATGATCAATGAATTCTACGATCTACAAAAAAAAATCACCGTTGGCGGTATTTCTGATTCCCGCATTCTTATTTATGGCTGTGTTTCTGTATTATCCTTTTGCCATGAATATTTACAACAGCTTTTGCAATATCACCGGGCTCGGTACGGCGGCGGAGGGGTTTAATTCCCCCTGGTATCTGAATTACGGAAAGCTTTTTCAGGATCCGATTATGAATACGGCGCTGGTCAATACCATGCTGCTCATGATTTTGACAATCATTTTTCAGGTTGGAATCGCTTTATTGCTTGCTTTATTGATCGATAACATCAAAAAGGGCACTCAGTTTTTCAGAACCGTGTACTTTTTTCCGATTGTCATTTCCGCAACGGCTCTGGGACTTTTATTCAACCTGATTTTTCTATATGACGGCGGCATGGTAAACCAGCTGCTGATGAAGTTCGGCATGACCGATATGATCGATTGGAAGGACGAAGCACATTTTCTGTTTACCATGATGACTCCGGTTATGTGGCAGTATGTCGGATTTTATTTCGTCATTATCGTAACCGGCCTGAATAATATTTCACCCGACATTTACGAAGCCGCGGAGATTGACGGCGCAAGCGGGTTCAACCGTGTCCGCTACATTTCGCTGCCGCTCCTGCACAATGTTCTGATTACCTGCCTGATTTTGGCAGTCACCGGCGCGCTGAAGGTGTTTGACCTGCCCTGGGTCATGATGGGCGCGGGTATGCCGATGGATCAATCGTGGCTGACGGGAACTTATATGTATAACCAGACCTTTACCATGGGCGATGTGGACTATGGTTCCACCATTGCGATTGTGATTGTCGTGATCGGTGTGGTTGTTTCTCAGGTTGCAAACCGAATCTTCAAAGAGAAGGATTATTAGGGGAGGGGAAAAGATGCGAACAGCAGATACACGGGAGCCCGCACGGTCACACGGTGTCCGGCGCAGGGTACAGCCGGGGAAAGTTCTCATTTACCTTGTTCTTTCCTTTTGGGCGGTTACCACCATTTACCCGTTTCTTTGGGTCATTATGAACTCGTTTAAGGTAAAAGGGCTGATTCGGTCCGATTCTTTTTCTGTTCCGATGGGGGACAGCTTTACATTTGATAATTATAAGACGGCCTTCAACCGTGTGGATATTTTCGGAGCATATAAAAACAGCCTTATCATTTCGGTCGCAGTTACCGTCGTTGTCGTACTGCTGGCCGGATTTGCGGCGTACGGCATGGCACGCTATCAATTCCGGGGAAGAAACGCCCTGCATTCCCTGATCATCGCAAGTATGATGTTCCCGGTTTTCTCCACCATCATCCCGGTTTTCCGTATGATGTTCGGCTGGCATATCGTCAACACGAACAGCGTAGCGCTTTCTCAGCTGAGTGTCATTTTACCGCAGATCGCAGGGAATCTTTCTTTTGCAATCGTCGTTCTCATGGGATTTATCCGAGGGCTGCCGATCGATCTGGAGGAAGCGGCTTATTTGGAAGGATATAATATTTATCAGATCTTTTTTAAAGTGATCGTTCCGATTGCAAAGCCGTCCTTTGCCACCGTTGCCATTTTCACCTTCCTGTGGTCTTATAATGATCTTTTTACACAGATGTTCTTTTTACGGTACAAGGATGCCTTTACGATCACACGGCTGCTTAATGAAATTACTTCGATTGCCGGTGTGAATTACGGTTTGATGGCGGCCGCGGTTGTTTTGGTCGTTGTACCCGTACTTGTCGTTTATGTATTCCTTCAAAAAAATATTATCAAAGGGATGACCGCCGGGGCAATCAAAGGGTAAAAATTTTATATGACGGCAATTCCATTTCCGTTTGCGAGACATGTTCCTCCCCCGCCGAAGGCGGGGGAGGAACGCAGTCTTGCTGCAGAATCAACTGGAAATGCTGTAGGATCTTGTGATTTGTACAGAACGGGTATATTTTTTGTAAACGCCAGAAAATATACCCGATTTTTCTGTGTTCTGTGCTATAATTTCAGTATGATGATTCGGAGGCATTCAATATGTATAAAGTAATTATTATTGATGATGAAGATATTATTGTGGAGGGTCTAAAAAAGGTGGTCGATTGGGCGAAATATGACTGCGAGGTAGTCGCCACCGCGTCGGACGCAAAGTCCGGTGCAAAAGCCATCCGGGAAAACGATCCGGATATTCTGTTTACAGATATCAAAATGCCTGATATGGATGGTCTCACCATGCTGGCCGGGCTGAAAGGGGAGTTTCCCGACATGCAGATTACCGTGCTCACGGGATACCGGGACTTTGAATATGCGACGCGTGCAATTCATATCGGCGTGACGAGATTTTTGCTGAAGCCTTCTAAAATGAATGAACTGGAGGAAGCGCTTCAGGTCATGACGGAAAATCTGCGAAGGCAGCAGAAGGGGATTCCGGAATCAAAAGAGAAGCCGGCGGAAGAATTACAGCAGACAAACGCGGCAAACAACTTTATCGTACGGGGCGCTTTAAACTACATAGGAATTCATTATGCAGAGAAACTGACGCTTACGGAGCTTGCGGAAAAGGCATATGTGAGCCAGTGGTATCTCAGCAAGCTGCTGAATAAATATACGAATAAAAGCTTCTGCGACCTGCTGAACGAAACCCGGATTAAGAAAGCGGAAGAACTGCTGCAGAACCCTTCTTTGAAGATTTACGAAATTTCGGATGTACTGGGATTCAACGACGTCAATCATTTTTCACGGGTCTTTAAAAAAATCAGGCAAATGTCGCCCAACGAATACCGCAACGCCGTATGTAAATAATGATACGGCGGCAGCTTTTATAAATGAGAGGACCGGATCGGTCTATAGAAACATCTGCACAAAAGACTGAAAGGAGATCATCAGATTGCAAGAAATAGAGAATCGAAGGAGCATTCGCAAATATCAGAACCGAAAGGTTGAAAAAGAGAAGCTGGTTCAAATACTGGAAAGTGCCAGGCTGGCGCCCTCCGGAAGCAATACGCAGCCCTGGACGTTCCTGATTGTGGAATCGGAGGATACGAAAGAGAAGCTGGCTGCTGTCGACCATCATCAGACGTGGATGACGGCAGCTCCGATTTTGATTGTGTGCGTGGCGGATATTCGGTGTCGTATTCCCATGGATACCGAGATCCGTCTGGATGAAAACAGCGCTGAGCCGGAGCTTAAGCACATTATCCGGGATACTGCAATTGCGGTCGAGCATATATTGCTTGAAGCGGAGCATCAGGGACTGGCGGCCTGTTGGACAGGCTGGTTTGAGCAAAATGACGTCAGGCCCATTCTGAACATACCGGAGGATAAATATGTGTGCGGAATTATTCCGCTGGGATATGGCGATGAGACGCCGGAACAGCGGCCGAGAAAAGCAATGGAGGAAATCGTGAGATATGAAACATGGTGACGATGCAGTGATTGCCTCGCAAGGAATACAGAAGCATTGAAATTTTGGCTCCTGTCCCGGAAAACTGTACAGGAGAAATAGATCCCGTCGGGCTTGTTCCGGACCGCCGCAGTTGGCGTCCGGAACAAGCTCTCTTTTTAGCCTATTCCATTTTCCACCTCAGTTCCGCCCATCCGGAGTCTATGCTTTGATTGCAGCATTTCCAGTTGATTCTGCGACAAGGTTACGTTCCTCCCCCGCCGAAGGCGGGGGAGGAACGTGTTTTGCCTCGCAAACTAAATGAAATTGCTGTAGGACATAATTTTATTAGAGAACAACCAAGTTTAACTTGTTACAGTACAACTTGTACATACAAATAAACAAAGTAATGTTCAAAAATAATTAAATTTATATTGACAAGTTTAAATCTTTGGTATATATTGTAGATATAAACAGCGCGTGTTAGGAATATAAACTGTGTATTTGTTATATTTCCGCTAAAAATAGCGGTATTATAAAAAGTTGTATTAATAACATGTAAGGAGCGAGAGAAGAATGAAAAGGATCAAAAGATTGATGGCGATTTTTCTTACGGCGTGTATGCTTTTGGCAACCGCGGCGTGCGGCTCTGGACCGAGCACATCGCAGGCGGCAAATGCCCAGCCGGCTGCTTCTGACGAAGCGCAGCCTTCCGCGGCGGCAAACGGACAAAAAGTCGGTGTGGCAATGCCGACCAAATCCTCCGAACGTTGGATCCGTGACGGGAACAACATGAAAGAGCAGCTCGAAAAGCTGGGTTACACAGTTGATCTGCAGTATGCGGAAGACGATGTTCAGGCACAGGTTTCTCAGATCGAAAATATGATTACGGGCGGCGCGAAGTGCCTAGTAATCGCCTCCATCGATTCCAGCGCTCTGGTAAATGTCCTTGCGGAAGCAAAGAAAAACAACATTCCGGTCATTGCATACGACCGTCTGCTGATGGACACCGACGCGGTTTCTTATTATGCAACCTTTGACAACAAGGGCGTAGGCACACTGATCGGCCAATACATAGAAGAAAAAATGGGCCTGAAAGAAGGCAAGGGTCCTTTCAACATTGAACTGTTCGCGGGTTCTCCCGACGACAACAACGCGCACTTCCTCAACACCGGCGCAATGGAAGTCCTTCAGCCTTATATTGACAGCGGCAAGCTGAACGTTGTTTCCGGCCAGACCGATTTTGACAAAATCTGTACTCTCCGCTGGTCGCAGGAAACCGCTCAGAAAAGAATGGAAGACATTTTGTCCGGCTATTACAGCACCGGCAAAAACGTTGACGTTGTTCTGAGTCCGTTCGACGGCATTTCCTACGGTATTGCGGCCGCTCTGGAAGGCGCGGGCTACAAGGTCGGCACAAAGTGGCCCGTCATCACCGGGCAGGATGCCGAAACAATGGCCATTAAGAACATCAAGTCCGGCAAACAGACCATGACGGTCTTTAAGGATACCCGTCTGCTTGCGTCAAAGTGCGTTACCATGGTTCAGGCCGTGATGGAAGGCAAGCAGCCGGAAATCAACGACACCAAATCCTACAACAACGGCAAGCTGGTCGTTCCGTCCTATCTGTGCACACCTGTTGCCATTACTCAGGACAATATCCAGAAAGAGCTGATCGATTCCGAGTATTATAAGGAATCCGATATTTCCTGATTCGTTCAAGCTTGAAAATTTGGGCGGCAGTGTCACAGCTGTCGCTCAACCTATTAATACCACAGGAGCGAGGTGCGTAGCATGGCTGATGTCATCCTGGAAATGAAGCATATCACGAAGGAATTTTCCGGGGTAAAGGCCCTGGACGATGTAAACCTTACGGTGGAGCGAGGCGAGGTTCATGCCCTTTGCGGCGAAAACGGAGCCGGGAAATCCACCCTGATGAACATATTGTCCGCGGTTTACCCCTACGGCGATTATTCCGGTGAAATTATTTATAACGGCGAGGAATGCAAATTCCGCGACATTCGGGACAGTGAGCGGAAGGGCATCGTGATTATCCATCAGGAGCTTGCCTTGAGCCCTTATCTGTCCATCGCGGAAAACGTATTTCTGGGCAACGAAATTACGAATGTAAAAAATGTGATTGATTGGAGCCAGACAAGGCAGAAGGCAAAGGAAATTCTGGAAAAAGTCGGCCTTTCCGACGAAAACGTAAACTTACAGGTCAATAAGCTGAGCGTGGGCAAGCAGCAGCTGGTCGAAATTGCGAAGGCGCTGGCCAAAAAGGTGGAACTGCTGATTCTGGATGAACCCACCGCTTCCCTGAATGATGAGGACAGTAAAAAGCTGCTCAATATTATTCTGGGGCTGAAAGAGCGCGGAATCACCTGCATCATGATTTCTCATAAACTGAACGAGCTCAGTCAGGTAGCGGACAATATTACCGTCATCCGCGACGGCAAAACGATTGAAACGCTGAAGAAAGGACAGGACGACCTGAACGAGGACCGGATCATTAAAGGAATGGTCGGCCGTGAGCTGACGAACCGCTATCCTCCCCGCGAAAGTATGCCGGGCGAGGTTGCGTTTGAGGTCAAAAACTGGACGGTGCACCACCCGGACGATCCCGGACGCGTTATGCTCAAGGACGTCAATTTCAATGTCAGGAAGGGCGAAGTGGTCGGTTTTGCGGGTCTGATGGGCGCCGGACGCACGGAGCTCGCGATGAGCATTTTTGGAAGATCCTATGGAAGCAAAATTTCCGGAGAGGTCTATAAAGACGGAAAGAAGCTCATTCTGCGCGATGTCCAGGATGCGATCCGCAACGGGATTGCCTACGCTTCGGAGGACCGGAAAAATTACGGGTTGGTTCTGATCAACGACGTTCGCTGGAACATGACGCTTTCGAGCCTGCGCGACCGCTTTTCCAGGAATTGGGTAATCGACCAGAACGAAGAAATCGTGGCTGCAGAAGAATACCGCGGAAAGCTCAATATCAAAACGAATTCCATCAGGCAGATCACGGGTTCGCTCTCCGGTGGAAATCAGCAGAAGGTCGTTCTTTCCAAATGGATTCTTGCCAACCCCGACATCCTGATTCTGGATGAACCGACACGCGGAATCGATGTAGGGGCGAAATATGAAATTTATGAGATTATCAACGACCTTGCGAAAGCGGGCAAGGCGGTTATCTTTATTTCCTCCGAAATGCCGGAGCTTCTCGGCGTCTGCGACCGGATTTATGTCCTGAACCAGGGCGAAATAGCCGGTGAATTGGATAAGGGAGATTTTTCTCAGGAAATGATTATGAAAATCATTATGTCACATACCAGAAGGGAGAAGCAGGCGATATGAGTACTTCAAGTCTTGCAAAGAAAAAATCCAGCAGTACAAATGCAAAGCAATACGGAATGCTGATTGCCCTCATTTTAATTTATTTTATCTTTAATCTGCTTTCGGGCGGTAAAAATGTCAGCCCGATGAACGTTAACAACCTGATTATGCAGAACAGCTACGTTGTTATCCTTGCGGTCGGTATGCTGCTCTGTGTATTGACCGGCAACGTGGACCTGTCCGTCGGCTCCGTGGTTGCCTTTACCGGCGCCGCGTGCGCCATTATGGTTCTGGACCTTCATCTTCCGATTGGCCTTGCATTTTTGGTGATTCTGCTGTGCGGCCTTCTGGTAGGTGCGTGGCAGGGGTTCTTTATCGCGTATCTGAATGTTCCGGCATTCGTCGTGACCCTTGCAAACATGCTGATTTTCCGCGGTCTTACCATGGTGATCCTCGGCGGTCAGACAAAGGGTCCTCTGCCCACGGATTACGTACAGATCGGCGCAGGCTATCTTCCCGAAATCTATACCTATATCGGCGGCCAAAAGATCGAGCTGCTTTCGATTCTGGCCGGTGTGGCTGCCTCCCTGATCGTCATTTATCTGGAAATCCGTTCCATCAACAAGAAAAAATCCTACGGATTTGAAGTGCCTGCCGTATGGCAGGAGATTGTGAAGCTTGCCGTAATTATTTTGATTATTAACTTCTTTACCATCAAGCTTGCCTGTTACAACGGACTTCCGGTTGTTCTTGCGCTGATGCTGGTGCTGATTATCATCTACACCTTCGTTACCAACAACACGGTTCCCGGCCGCCAGATTTACGCGGTGGGCGGCAATGCGAAAGCGGCAAAGCTTTCCGGTATCAAAACCCAGCGCGTGATGTTCTGGATTTACGTGAGCATGGGCCTGATGAGTGCTTTGGCCGGCATCGTCCTCTCCGCCAGAAATGCGTCTGCCACGCCGAAAGCGGGCGATGGTTTCGAGCTTGACGCCATCGCATCCTGTTACATAGGCGGCGCGGCCGCGCTTGGCGGAAGCGGAACCATTATCGGTGCGGTCGTCGGCGCTCTGATCATGGGCGTGCTGAACAACGGGATGTCGCTGATCGGCTGGTCCGTCGATATCCAGAGGGTCGTGAAGGGCCTTGTCCTTCTGGGCGCTGTCACAATCGACCTGATTTCGAAAAAGAAGGCTTCCTGATTTGTCTGCCAGTGCTGTTCAGATGTATTGACAATTTATACAAGGTTCATGTATCATAATTTCAAAATATAACGGAAAAAGGAAGGCAGCACTGCGATGGAAATGCCAAAATATATGACTCTGGTCACTTGGATCAAAAATAAAATCGAAACGGGAGAGCTCAAATACGGGGAAAAGCTGTATTCCGAAAACGAGCTGGGCGCAATGTTCGGAATCAGCCGGCAGACGGTCCGTCAGGCAATCAATATTCTGGTGCAGGACAAATATCTTGAAAGCAGGCAGGGCAGCGGCACTTATATCATTTTCAACGCGTCGGCCAAACGGGAACCCACTATGACCATCGGTGTGGTCACCACTTATGTGGGCGCGTATATTTTTCCTCAGATTATCCGCGGCATTGAAAATGTATTGACAACGGCCGGGTACTCCATGCAGCTTGCCTTTACGCACAATAAGGTTCAGAACGAAAGCAGAGTCCTGCGCTCCATGCTGGAAAAGGGTGTGGACGGGATGATTATTGAGCCAACCCAGAGCGGCCTGCCGAATCCGAATTCTGAGATTTATGAGGAAATCCAGCGGCAGAGGATTCCGGTGCTGTTTATCAACAGCAGTTACCCGGGCATTAAGATACCGCATGTATCCATGAACGACCGCACGGCCGGCCTGATTGCCGCGCAGTACCTGATCGATGCGGGCCACAAGCGGATTGCTGGCATTTTTAAGTCGGATGACCACCAGGGGCATTTGCGCTATGCCGGGTATTTGGACGCCCTGCTGAAAGCGGGGTATGAAATCCATGATGAAAACGTGCTCTGGTATTCTACGGAGGATATTCCCGACCTTACGCAGTTTGCGGAAATCGTCCTCCGGCGTGTAAAAGACTGCACCGCTCTGATTTGCTACAACGACGAGATCGCCATGCAGATGGTGGACATTATGAAGAAAAACGGCATTGCGGTTCCGGGTGACCTGTCTCTGGTAAGTATTGATAATTCCGATCTTGCGGATCTTTGTGAGGTTCCGTTTACCTCGGTCGCACACCCCATGAATGTACTGGGCGAAACCGCGGCGCGAAACCTGCTGCACCTGATTCAGGACCATGCATTTAAGGCCACGGTCGATTTTGAACCGACGATCGTAGAACGCAAGTCCGTCAGAGTGCTCAAATAAGACAGAAGACAGAAAGGGGCTGAGAAGCCTCTCTGTTTTCGACAAAGTTGTACGTACATTTTTTACGATGGAGGATGTTGTTATGTCAAAATATACAATAGGAGTTGACTATGGCACACTTTCCGGCCGGGCGGTTCTGGTGGATGTTCAGACCGGGAAAGAACTTGCTTCTTCCGTTTACGAGTATCCTCATGGGGTAATGGATAAAAATCTGCCGGACGGAACGCCGCTCGGCCATGACTGGGCGCTGCAGGACGCGCAGGATTACCTTGACGTGCTGGCAAATACGGTTCCGGCCATCCTCAGGGAATCCGGTGTGTCCCCGGACGATGTGATCGGAATCGGCACGGATTTTACGGCCTGCACCGTTCTGCCGGTTAAGGCGGACGGAACGCCGGTAAGCTTTCTTCCGGCGTACAGAAACCGCCCGCACGCCTATGTCAAGCTCTGGAAGCACCACGCCGCGCAGGATAGGGCAAACCGCCTGAATGAAATCGCGGCGGCAAGAAACGAGCCGTGGCTGAAAAACTACGGCGGAAAAATTTCTTCCGAATGGGCAATCCCAAAGATCTGGCAGATCGTTGAAGAGGACCCCGGAATCTATGACGCGATGGACCGTTTTATTGAAGCGGCGGACTGGATTATCTGGCAGCTCTGCGGAAAAGAGACCCGCAATTCCTGCACCGCGGGCTACAAGGAAATCTGGAACAAGCGCACGGGCTTCCCCTCCGATGACTTTTTCAAGGCCCTTCATCCAAAGCTGGAGCATGTGGTGGAGGAAAAGCTCTCCCGTGACATTCTTCCGCTCGGGGATAGGGCGGGCACGCTGACCCCGGCGGCGGCAAAGCTCACCGGCCTGAGGGAGGGTACCGCGGTCGCCGTAGGCAACGTGGACGCGCATGTGTGCGTGCCCGCGGTCGGAATCGACGGGCCGTCCAAAATGCTGGCCATTATGGGCACCTCCACCTGCCATATTATGATGGGCGAAGAGGAGCACCAGGTGCCGGGAATGTGCGGCGTGGTGGAAGACGGCGTCATGCCGGGCTATTTCGGCTATGAGGCCGGGCAGTCCTGCGTCGGGGACCATTTCGCGTGGTTTATCGACAACTGCCTGCCTGCTTCCTATTGGGAAGAAGCGAACCGGCAAAACAAAAATATTCATCAGTACCTGCGGGAAAAGGCGGAAAAGCTGCGTCCCGGGCAAAGTGGCCTGCTTGCTTTGGACTGGTGGAACGGAAACCGTTCGGTTCTGGTCGACGTCGACCTGAGCGGTATGATGGTCGGAATGACGCTCCGGACCAAACCGGAGGAAATTTACCGCGCGCTGATTGAGGCGACCGCCTACGGTACGCGTATGATTATTGAAAATTACCGTGAGCATGGCGTTCCGGTCGAGGAGTTTTACGCTTCCGGCGGGATTTCACAAAAGGACCCAATGACCATGCAGATTTACGCGGATGTAATTAAAATGCCCGTGAAGATTGCGGGTTCCCTTCAGGGGCCCGCGCTCGGTTCCGCCATTTTCGCTTCCGTGGCGGCGGGAAAGAAAGTCGGCGGCTACGACAGCGTATTTGAAGCGGCCCGCGCAATGGGAAAAATCAAAGACACCGTCTATGCTCCGATCCCCGAAAATTCGGAGCGTTACGACGCGCTGTTCCGGGAATACCGCACCCTGCACGACTATTTCGGGCGCGGTGAAAATGATGTGATGAAGCACCTGAAAGCAATGAAGCAAAAATAATCTTTAAAATTAGGAATAATCGGAGGATACATATGTCAGCTTTAAAAAAATACGAATTCTGGTTTGTGGTTGGAAGCCAGGACCTTTACGGAGAAGATGTGCTGAAAACCGTCGATCAGCATTCCAAAATCATGGTAGACGAGTGGAACGCGGACCCGTCCATCCCCTGCACCCTGGTTTTTAAGCCCGTGGTGCGCAATTCCGATGAAATCTATAAGGTGATCACAGAGGCAAACAACGCTCCCCGGTGTGCGGGCATTATTACCTGGATGCATACCTTTTCTCCGTCAAAGATGTGGATCCGCGGCTTTTCCGTCCTGCAGAAGCCGCTGCTGCACATCAATACCCAGTTCAACCGCGACATCCCGTGGGAAAGCATCGACATGGATTTCATGAATCTGAACCAGTCCGCCCACGGCGACAGGGAGCATGGGTTTATCCTTGCGCGTATGCGTATTCCGCAGAAGGTCATTTCCGGCTATTGGAAGGATGCCGGGATGCGTGACCGTATGGCTCGCTGGATGCGCGCGGCGGTCGGCGCGTTTGAAAGCCGCAGGCTCCGCGTGCTCCGTATCAGCGACAATATGCGCGAAGTGGCCGTAACGGACGGCGACAAGGTGGAGGCGCACATCAAATTCGGCTGGCAGGTCGACCATTACGGCGTCGGCGATATCATCCGCATGGTGGAAGCCGTTACCGAGAAGGAAATCGACGCCCAGATGGAGCAATACGCCGAAGTTTACGATATGGCAACGGAGAATCTCGAAGCCGTGCGCTATCAGGCGCGGGAAGAGGTCGCGCTTCGGAAGTTCATGGAAGAAGAAAAGTTCGGCGCTTTCCACACCAATTTTCAGGATTTGCAGCAGCTCCGCCAGCTGCCCGGTCTCGCCGCGCAGGATTTGATGCGCCTGGGCTACGGGTTCGCCGGGGAAGGCGACTGGAAAACCGCGGCTCTCTGCCGCATTATGAAGCTCATGGCGGCCGACTGCACGGGCGGTACGGCGTTTATGGAGGATTACACTTACAACTTTGACCCGGAGTGCGGCATGAACATGGGCGCCCATATGCTGGAAGTGTGCCCGAGTGTCGCCGCGGAGCGCCCGAAAATCAAGGTGGTTCCTCTTGGAATCGGCGACCGCGAGGACCCGGCGCGCCTGACCTTCAAAGCCAAGTCAGGCCCGGCGGTGCTTGCGACGATCATTGATATGGGCGACCGGTTCCGCATGATCGTCAACGATGTGGAATGCCAGGAGCAGGTTCACGAAATGCCGAACCTCCCGGTGGCCGCCGTTCTCTGGAAGCCGCTCCCAAGCCTTGAAACCTCCGCGGAAGCGTGGATTTACGCGGGCGGCGCGCACCATTCCGTCATCAGCTATTCGCTTACGGCGGAAGAGCTGCGCGATTTCGCTGAAATCATGGATATTGAGTTTATTCACATCGGCAGAGAAACCGAGATCAACGAGCTTCGCAAGGAACTCACCTGGAACGATCTGATCTGGAAGCTCAAAAAGTAATCCGGAAGGGATGAGGACGAATGCTGGAAGAATTGAAGGAACAGGTCTGCGAGGCGAACCGTCAGCTCCCCGCCCACAATCTGGTGGTGTTCACCTGGGGGAATGTTTCCGGAATCGACCGGGAATCCGGGCTGTTTGTCATTAAACCCTCCGGCGTGGAATACGACAGGCTCAAACCGAAGGATATGGTCGTGATGAGCCTGGACGGGGAAAAGGTGGAGGGCGAACTGAATCCCTCCTCCGACACGCCGACGCACTGCGTCCTGTATCGGAATTTCTCCGCGATCGGCGGAATTGTCCATACCCACTCCCGATGGGCGACCATCTGGGCGCAGGCGGGACAGTCCATTCCGGCTTACGGTACCACGCACGGCGACTATTTTTACGGGCCGATCCCCTGTACCAGAAAAATGACCCCGGAAGAAATCGCGGGCGCCTATGAAACGGAAACCGGCAATGTGATTGTGGAAACATTTCAAAAAGCGGATCCCGCCGATATCCCCGCCGTTCTGGTGCATTCCCACGGGCCTTTTACCTGGGGCAGGGACTGCTTTGAGGCGGTGCACAATTCCGTAGTGCTGGAAGAATTGGCCATGATGGCCTGGCACACCCAGGAGATGGCAGAGGCCCAGGACGGGCCGATGCAGCAGGAACTGCTTGACAAACATTTCTTGCGCAAGCATGGGGCGCACGCGTATTACGGACAAAATCGCTAACAAGAACCTTTTTCAATACTTTCCTCCCTGGCCATGGCGAATTCGCCATGGCCTTTCTTTATAGGTCACTTCGGGAACGGAATCAGGTTGCCTGCCGGGGACGCCGGTTAGGGGCTTCCGTAAAAGTACAGTTTCATGCGAGGGAAGCCGAGGCATCGGGACATCAGAACCAGGCACTTTATGACAGTACCGCGCAAACGATTGCTTAATTTCCCGTTGCAGAACCGGAAGCATTAGGGTATTATAAAACAATACTATACATATCAATTATATATGTATTAAGAGGTAAGGGTGATACTCATGCTGAACAGAAGCAACCTGCGTATCCCGGTTCGTTTTCGATGTTGCACGGATTTGGAAGGATAGATCATGTGATGCGGCAATCACCTCCAAATCCGGTTTGCAAACAATCTAAAACGATGAAATGAGGGATATTTCTATGAAACATACATTTTCTTTTAGAAAAACACTGGCTCTGGCAATCGCCCTGGCCACGGTTGCGGGAACTCTGGCTGGCTGCGCCGGGAATAATTCTCCCGCGGCCTCTTCCGTAAATTCTTCCGCGGCCGCCGCGTCTTCCGCCAAGCCGGTGGCCATCTCCAATGTTTCCTACGACCCTACCCGCGAGCTTTACGAGCAGTACAACAAGCTTTTCCAGGAATACTGGGAGAAAGAGAAGGGGCAGAAGGTGGAAATCACCCAGTCACACGGCGGTTCCGGCAAACAGGCCCGTTCGGTGCTGGAAGGCAACGAGGCCGACGTGGTTACGCTGGCGCTTGAGGGTGATGTGGATGAATTGCGCAAAGGCGGCCTGATTGAGGACGGCTGGGTGAATGAATTCCCGAAGAACAGCGCACCCTACACCTCCACCATCGTCTTTTTGGTCCGCAAGGGCAACCCAAAAAATCTGAAGGATTGGGACGATCTTGTGAAACCCGGCGTGGAAGTCATCACCCCCGATCCCAAGAGCTCCGGCGGCGCGCGTTGGAATTTTCTGGCGGCCTGGGCATATGCGGATAAGAAATTCGGCGGAGACGAAGCCAAAGACCAGGAATTTCTGAAATCGCTGTACGCCAACGTGACCGTGCTGGATTCCGGCGCCCGCGGCGCCACCACCACCTTTGTGGAAAACGGGCAGGGAGATGTGCTGCTGGCTTGGGAGAACGAGGCCTTCCTTTCCCAGAAAGAGCATCCGGATGATTTTGAGATCATCACCCCGTCCCTGAGCATTCTTGCCCAGCCGTCGGTCGCGGTAGTGGATGCCAACGCCAAAAAGCACGGCACTGAGGAAGTTTCCAAAGCGTATCTGGAATACCTTTATTCGGACGATGCACAGCGCCTGGAGGGTAAAAACTACTACCGCCCCTCCAACCCCGACATTCTGAAGGAATTCGGCGACACTTTTAATCTGAATATCGAGATGGTCAACATCGACGACGATTTCGGAGGCTGGGAAAAAGCGGCCGGGAAGTTCTTTGCGGACGGTGCGATCTTCGACCAGATTTATAAAAAATAGTGATTCATTTACGATTACCGATCATAGGGGGCCTGCAAATGTTTCCTTTGAAAAAGCGTTCCAGAAAGCGACAAAATAATATCATACCGGGTTTTCGGCTCTCCATGGGGATTACCGTCACCATGCTCAGCCTGATTGTGCTGATTCCCCTGTGTTCGGTTTTTTTGACCCTTTCGGGTACGACCTTCGCTGATTTTTGGCGGGTGATCACCGACAAGCAGACGGTGGCTACCTATCGGGTGAGCCTGTCCTGCGCGGCCATTGCCGCCGTGGTCAACGCGGTTTTCGGGATTCTCCTCGCGTGGATTCTGACCCGCTATGAATTCCCGTTCCGGCGGGTGCTGGACGGCCTGATCGAACTGCCCTTCGCCCTGCCCACCGCGGTGGCCGGCATCTCGCTGACCACCCTGTATTCCGACAAAGGGTGGATCGGCCGGTTGTTTGACCGGATCGGCGTCAAAATTTCTTACACGACCGTCGGTATTGTGATTGCCATGATTTTTATCGGCATCCCCTTTGTAGTGCGCTCTATCCAGCCGGTGCTGGAAAAGCTGAACCCGCAGTACGAGGAAGCGGCCTTGGTGCTGGGGGCCAGCCGCTCCCGCATCTTTTTTAAGGTGGTGTTCCCGGAAATTCTGCCCGCCACCCTGACCGGGTTCGGGCTGGCCTTTGCCCGCTGTATCGGGGAATACGGCAGCGTGGTGTTTATCGCGGGGAACATCCCCTATAAAACGCAGATTACGCCGCTGATTATCATGAATAAGCTGGAACAGTTCAACTACGCCGCCGCCACCTCCATCGCGCTGGTCATGATTGTATTCGCCTTTGTTCTGCTGTTCGGCATCAATCTGCTCCAGGCCAGAATCAATAAAATCGCAAGGGGGTAAACCGGATGAAACAAAAAATGATCAAAGGGACCCTCATCCTGCTGGGAGGGACATTTCTGGTCGTTATGCTGGTCCTGCCCCTTGCCACCGTGCTGGTCTATGCCCTGCGGCAGGGCTGGGAGACCTTTTCCAAGTCCATTACCGACGAGTACGCGGTCAAGGCGCTGCAGCTGACTCTGCTGACGACCGGGATTACGATTGTTGTCAACACGGTGTTCGGCATCTTCGCGGCGTGGACAATCACCAAATTCCGCTTTCGGGGAAAGCAGACGCTCACCACCCTGATCGACATTCCCTTTTCCATTTCGCCCGTCATCGCGGGGTTGGTGTTCATTCTCGTGTTCGGTCGGATCGGCTGGGCCTATCCGCTTTTGGAAGCGATGAATCTCAAAATTGTGTTTGCCGTGCCCGGCATCGTGCTGGCCACGATTTTTGTTACCTTCCCCTTTGTGTCCCGCGAGCTGATTCCTTTGATGCAGGCTCAGGGCAATGAAGAGGAGGAGGCCGCCGCGCTGATGGGGGCCAAAGGCTTCTCCATTTTCCGCAGGGTCACTTTTCCCCATATCAAATGGGCGCTGTTATACGGCGTGATTCTCTGTACCGCCCGGAGCCTGGGCGAATTTGGCGCAGTATCGGTGGTATCCGGACATCTGCGGGGCAAAACCAACACCCTCCCGCTTCATGTGGAGATTCTGTTCAATGAATTCCAGCTGACGGCCGCCTTTGCCGTTTCCTCCATTTTGGTCCTGATCGCGGTAATCATCCTTATTCTGCGCAATATCGTAGAACACCGCATCAAGAGAGAGAAGAGGTAAGCAATATGTATGTGGAGCTTCAGAATATCAATAAAAAATTCGGCGGGTTTCAGGCGGCGGACAATGTCAGCTTTTCCATTGAACAGGGCAAACTGATCGGGCTGCTCGGTCCTTCCGGCAGCGGAAAGACCACCCTCCTGCGTATCATCGCCGGGCTCGAAACGCCGGACAGCGGCACCATCGTCATTGACGGCCAGCGGGTAAACGACCTGCCCGCCAGCGAACGGGGAATCGGCTTTGTGTTCCAGAATTATGCGCTTTTTCGCTACATGACGGTGTTCGACAACATTGCCTTTGGGCTTGAGGTGCAGAAGAAAGACAAGGCGTATATCAAAGAGAGGGTCGGTGAGCTGATTCGGCTGATTGGGCTGGAGGGCCTGGAAAAGCGCCGCCCGCACCAGCTTTCCGGCGGGCAGAAGCAGCGGGTGGCCTTCGCCCGCGCGCTGGCGCCAATGCCCCATCTGCTGCTGCTCGACGAACCCTTTGCCGCCATTGACGCCAAGGTCCGCAAGGAACTGCGCACCTGGCTGAGAGAGACCATCAACAAGGTGGGCATCACCAGCATCTTCGTCACCCACGACCAGGAAGAGGCGGTGGAGGTTGCGGATGAAATCATCATCACCAACAAAGGGCGAATCGAGCAGATCGGAACGCCGGTAGACATTTACAAGAATCCCGCTACCCCCTTTGCCTCAAAATTCATTGGGGAATCGATCGTCGTGGAAGATTACGGCAGGTTCCACGGGTTTGAAACCAATGAAGGCTATGCCACAGCCGTGCTCCGGCCCGAATTTGTGCACGTCACGAAGGTGGATAAGGAGCTTTATCCCCACGCCTCGGAGCGCGGGACGGTGGAAGACATTTTCTTTCGCGGCAATGTGCTGGAGCTGCGGGTGAACGTCGGCGGCGAAAAGCTGATCGCCTACCGTTCTCTGGAGGACGACCCGCTCACCGCGGGCGAGGAGGTCAGCGTTTTGATTTACCGGCTGTATCTCTATAACGACCGGCAGGTCCAGCTGGTGGAAAACGCATCCTTAAATAACGAACAGACATTTTACATTTAAAGCCGCCCTTCCCCGCGGGCGGACGATTCCCGGCAGCAGCAAAGCCCGGCCCTGCCGGTCGAAGCGGCGCCGTTGAGCCGGCTGACTGAAAGTGTTCTGTCACAAACTAAGCTGTACAAAAATGCACCTTGATTTGGCTTGTCGTCAGCCGTACCAAGGTGCATTTCTGATTTTCAGGCGTTTTTGGGAATCGCTGCCGCATTTCGGCGCTGCTGTACGCGGGGAAGCGTCATATGCAGATTTCTGCATTTAAATTTGCAACGCTCTCCCGGATCGCCAGCTTGTTCGGCAAAAAAATTTTCAAAGGCAGCCTGTGCCGTTTCTGGATTCTGTTGATGAGAATCTGCACCGCCACATTGCCCATTTCGACGATGGGCATCCCCACGGTAGTCAGCATCGGGGAAACGTATCCGGACAGTTCAATATTATCCATGCTGATGACGGAAAGCTGTTCCGGGACCTTGATTTTCGCCTCTGTAAAACGGCGCAGGGCGGCAATTGCGACCATGTCGGTTGCGCAGAAAACAGCGGTGGGAAGCGGACTGGCTGTTCTGAGCAGATGCTCCGCTCCCTGATATCCTCCGGCTCCGTTTTGCGGGCAGTTGCTGATCAAGCCTGCGGAGCAATCCAGTCCATGTTCATGGAGCGTATCGAGATACGCCCGGTATCGGACCTCGTTTGCAATCTCGCCAATATAGCCGATCCGCCGGTGACCGCAGGAAATCAGGTGCTTCATCGCAATCTGTGTCGCCTCGTATCCGTCGCAGATGACCTGATCGCAGCCGGCGGAGATGATGTTGCGGCCCACGTAGACAAGGTTCCGATAGTGCTTTTCCAGAAAGCCGATATAGTCGCTGCTGAACCGTCCCAGAACAATGGCTCCGTCCGCTTTGAACAGCTCGATTTTCTCCGGCACGGTCGTTTTGATATCGAAAACCGAATAGGAAAGCCGTACGGGATAGCCCCATTCCATCGCCTGCTGTTCGATGACCCTTGCGAGCTGCGCAAAAAAAGGATCGTCGTCGATTGTTTTCGTTCTGCCCAAAATGCAGGCTACCGCACCGGCAGGCGCTTTGGGCGCCCTCGTTCTTCCCTGTTTCAGCTCCCGGGCGCTCTGATTGGGCGTGTAGCCTGTTTCCCTGATAATCGACCAGACCCGGTCCCGTACTTCCTTGCGGGCAAAGCTGTCGTCCGGGGAGTTGATAATCCGTGATACGGTCGAAACAGATACCCCGGCTTTTGCCGCGATTTCTTTCAATGTCAACTGGATTCCTCCTTTCCATTCATAAATACATATTAAAATTATATGTTTAATATAATACTTGTTTTCCATTAAAATTGCAAGCGGAAAACCGGAAAACGTTTGCGCTGATTTGCGCTTTGAATGGTACAGATTTTTTGTGTAACGTTTGCGGAATCGGCGCTGGCTTTTTCGGCGTATCCCGCGTATAATAATCAATATCATATTAAATATGTATGTAAAGTAGGTGATAAGATGGATTTGGAAATCAGAACGCTGACCACGGATTTTCTGATTATCGGCGGCGGCACGGCGGGCTGTTACGCGGCGCTGACCTTCTGCGAAGCGTCCGGCGGCAGCGTGCTGATCGCCGAGAAGGCGGACATCGAACGCAGCGGCTGCCTGGCTGCCGGAGTCAATGCCATCAACGCCTATATTGTGCCGGGGAAAACGCCCCAGGATTATGTGGATTATGCCCGTGCGGACGCACAGGGGATTGTCCGGGGCGATCTTCTGCTGACCATGGCCGAGGGGCTGAATCGCACGGCTGCCAGAATGGAGTCCCTCGGGCTGACGATCCTGAAGGATGATCAGGGACGGTATGCGGCCCGCGGCAGCCGCAATATCAAAATCAACGGCGAGAATATCAAGCCGATTTTAGCCGCAGCCGTTGCCGCTCAGCCGCGGATCACCGTGCTGAACCGAGTGAATGTGTTTGAGTACATCGTCAGGGACGGCCGGATTCTCGGGGCCTATGCAATCGGTGTCGACGAACCGGTGCTCTATGTGATTTCGGCCAAAGCCGTGCTTTGTGCCACCGGCGGCGCGGCGGGGCTGTATCGGCCCAACCACCCCGGTTTTTCCCGCCATAAAATGTGGTATCCGCCTTTTAACACGGGCGCGGGTTACGCCATGGGCATTCTTGCCGGGGCGGAAATGACCACCTTTGAAATGCGCTTTATCGCTCTGCGCTGCAAGGACACCATTGCCCCGACCGGGACGCTGGCGCAGGGAGTGGGCGCAAAACAAATCAATGCGCTGGGCGAGGGATACGAGCAGAAATACGGCGTTACCACCTCCCAGCGGGTGCATGGCACGGTGATGGAAAATCTGGAAGGACGCGGCCCCTGTTATCTGCGAACCGTGGGAATCACCAAAGAGCAGGATGAGGATCTGCAAAAAGCCTATCTCAATATGGCCCCCAGCCAAACCCTTCGGTGGCTGGAAAGCGGCCGGACGCCGGGCGTACAGAATGTGGAGATCGAGGGTACCGAGCCGTATATCGTCGGCGGGCACACCGCCAGCGGGTATTGGGTGGACACCAGCCGCGAAACCACGATCAAAGGCCTGTTCGCGGCGGGGGATGTGGCCGGAGGCTGCCCGCAGAAATACGTTACGGGCGCGTTTGTGGAAGGGGAGATCGCGGCGAGAGCGGCGGCAGCCTATATGGACGATCAAACAGCCCCTCCCGATCCGGGGGATGCCAAAGAAAAAAAACGATGGCTGGAGGGTTTTCTGAACCGCCCCGCGGTGCCGTACGGTACAGACGGGCTGGAAGAAGCCATGCAGTCCGTAATGGACGAATACGCGGGCGGAATCGGAACTCATTACCGTTTTTCAGAGAAATCCCTGCGCATAGCCGCTGATAAAATCTGTGAGCTGGAACGGAAAACCGAATTGCTGGCCGCTTCGGAGATGCAGGAGCTGGTTTACCTGTTGGAGCTTCGCGAGCGCCTTACGCTCTGCAAATCAGTGATCGCCCACTTGGGCGCGCGCAAGGAAACCCGCTGGCACAGCTTCGCTGAAAATACCGATTACCCGGAAAGTGGCGCCGAATGGAACTGCTATGTCAATTCCCGGCTGGAAAACGGGCGGCTGAACATGATTTTTAGGTCGCTTGTGCGGGAGGGAGACGCGTATGAGCATTGAAATTACCGCGGCAAAATGTATCGGCTGCGGGCGGTGCCGCAAAGTCTGCCCCGGCAGCCTGATCCGCCTGGACAAAACGGGGAAAGCGGTGATCCCGCGCGCCGAAAGATGCTGGGGGTGCGCTTCCTGCGTAAAGGAATGCCCGGTACAGGCGATCGCCATGTTTCTGGGGGAAGATATGGGCGGTCTCGGCGGCCGGCTTACCGTCCTGCGGGAAAACACCCTGCTGCACTGGACGGTCACGAACCCGGACGGCAGCGTCAAGACCCTCACGGTGGACAGCCGCGATTCAAATAATTATTAGGAGTGAACTCCATGCCACTGACGCACTTAGATAAACTGGAGGCCGAGGCCATCTATATTTTCCGGGAGGTAGCCGCGGAATGCGAGCGGCCGGTCATGCTCTATTCCATTGGCAAGGACTCGTCGGTCATGCTCCATCTGGCCCTGAAAGCCTTCTATCCCGAAAAACCGCCCTTTCCCTTTCTGCACATCGACACCAGCTGGAAGTTTCATGAAATGATTGAATTTCGGGACAGGCGGGCAAAGGAACTGGGCATCAATATGCTGGTTCATCGCAATGAAGCCGCGATCGCCCAGGGAATCAACCCGTTCGACCACGGCGCGGCCTATACCGACATCATGAAGACACAGGCGCTCAGGGAAGCGCTGACCCAATATCAGTTTACGGCGGCTTTCGGCGGCGGGCGGCGCGACGAGGAGAAGTCGCGCGCCAAGGAACGGATTTTTTCTTTCCGCAATGAACATCATGCCTGGGACCCCAAAAACCAGCGGCCCGAAATGTGGAAGCTTTACAATACCCGGATCAACAAAGGCGAAAGCATGCGGGTATTCCCCATTTCCAACTGGACGGAAAAAGATATCTGGCAATACATACGCCGTGAAAATATTGAGATCGTGCCGCTGTATTTTGCCGCCGAGCGCCCGGTGGTGTACCGGGACGGCAATATCATTATGGTGGATGACGACCGGATGCGCCTGTTTCCGGGCGAAAAGCCGCAGATGAAAAAGGTGCGCTTCCGCACTTTGGGCTGCTACCCCCTTACCGGGGGGGTGGAATCCGAGGCCGAAACGCTGGACGCGGTGATTGCCGAAACGCTTGCCGCCGTGACCTCCGAGCGTACCAGCCGGGTCATTGACAACGAAGAGGCGGGAAGCATGGAGCGGCGCAAACGGGAGGGATATTTCTAATGAGCAATGCGGAAAACGGACTTCTAAAATTTATCACGTGCGGCAGCGTGGACGACGGAAAATCCACCCTGATCGGGCATATCCTTTACGATTCCAAGCTGCTGTACACCGATCAGGAGCAGGCGCTGGTCCTGGACAGTCAGGTGGGCAGCCGGGGAGGGAAAATCGACTACTCCCTCCTGCTGGACGGCCTGATGGCCGAGCGCGAGCAGGGAATCACCATTGACGTGGCCTACCGTTACTTTACCACGGACCGGCGCAGCTTCATTGTAGCGGACACCCCCGGCCATGAGGAATACACCCGGAATATGGCGGTGGGGGCGTCCTTTGCCGATCTGGCGGTGATTCTGGCGGACGCTTCTCAGGGCGTGCTGGTACAGACCCGCCGTCACGCCCGGATCTGCGCCCTGATGGGCATCCGGTATTTTGTGTTCGCGGTAAACAAAATGGACTTGATCGGATATGATGAAAAACGCTTTCTCGAGATTTCCGGGGAGATCGGAAAGCTCCGGGAGGAGCTGGGGCTGGAAAACGCGGTTATCATCCCCGTTTCGGCTACCGAGGGCGACAATGTCACCCGGCATTCCGGCAAAATGGCGTGGTATCGCGGCGAGACCCTTTTGGAGCATCTGGAAACGGTGGACATTTCGGGGGGCGTGCCGGAAGCCGGGTTCTATATGCCGGTGCAGCGGGTCTGCCGTCCGGACCACAGCTTCCGCGGCTTTCAGGGGCAGATTGAAGCCGGAAAAGTCGCGGTCGGCGATCTGCTGACCGCCCTGCCCAGCGGCGAAGCCGCGCTGGTCAAGTCGATTCATATCGCGGATAAACAGGCGGAGGACGCGGCTCTGGGCCAGCCCGTCACCATTCAGCTGGACCGCGAGGTGGATGTTTCGCGCGGCTGTGTGCTGGCCAGAAACGCCGAACTGAAAACGGCAAAATCCTTCTCGGCCACCCTGCTTTGGATGGATGACCAGAAGCTGGTTCCCGGAAAGGATTACTGGATCAAGCTGGGGACAAAGCTGCTCCCCGCCATTGTTACGGGAATCCGCCATAAGGTGGACGTAAACAGCGGCGCGCTGCTTTCCGCCAGCTCGGTTACCAAAAATGAAATCGTCCGGTGCGAGATCGTGCTTTCCGAACCGGCGGTGCTGGATGAATTCCGACTGCACAAAACGCTGGGCGAGCTGATCTTAATTGACCGGATCACCCACGCCACCGCCGCCTGCGGCGTCATTGAGGCCGCGGGGGACGGAAAGCGGGACGGCGTTTTCCTGCGCGACGGCTCCGACAAGCTGAAAATCAACCTTTTCGACCGTTTTTACTATCATGCGGACGTCCATACCGTTCTGCGGCACAGCCCTTCGCCGGTCACCTATGCAAAGGGGGATGCGCTGCCCCTGCAGAGCGGAGCCTTCGAATATCCTGCCGATTTCGATCTGGCGTCCGACTTTGGCTTTGCCAATATCCGGGGCGGCGTTTTTGCCGGATTTGGTTCGCGTGAACGCCGATACCCGCTCCTGGACGCAAATGGTATCGAATTGGAAACAAACCCTCCGCGGGACTTTGGAAAGTACCGCAGGGTGATGGTTTGGGAGAAAGATTATGAGATTTAGCATAAAGCCGCTGCACAGCGGCATGGCGGAGCGATTTTCACCCTCCGGCCGGATTCCCGGGCGGTTTCCAAAATACAAGAAAGCGGTGATTTTGAATGGCGACTGATTACAAAGCGTTAAAAAACGGCGGATTTATGAGGCAGGTGCAGAAAAATAATTTTTCCCTCCGGCTGAAGGTGGTGGGCGGAAACCTTACTGCCGACCAGCTTTTGACTGTCGCCGAGATCAGCAAAAAATACGGCGACGGGTACGTGCACCTTACCTCCCG
Organism: Caproiciproducens puteiluti; assembly: GCF_052442865.1. Taxonomy (NCBI): domain Bacteria; kingdom Bacillati; phylum Bacillota; class Clostridia; order Eubacteriales; family Acutalibacteraceae; genus Caproiciproducens; species Caproiciproducens puteiluti. The sequence continues at coordinate 655,625 of NZ_CP194790.1, forward strand.
GCAGGGAGTGGAGATTCCCTTCATCAAGCTGGACGATGTGGAGCCGGTCAAGGCGGAACTGAAAGCGGGAGGTGTCGACACCGGCGTGTGCGGGCCCCGCGTGCGCACGGTCACAGCCTGTCAGGGCAGCAAAATCTGCTCCTCCGGCTGCATCGACACCTACTCGCTGGCGGTGGAAATTTCCGACCGCTATTTTGGCCGGGAGCTGCCCCACAAATTCAAATTCGGGATCACCGGCTGTATGAACAACTGCCTCAAGGCAGAGGAAAACGATCTGGGCATTAAAGGCGGCTATGCGGTCGAGTGGCTTCCGGATGCCTGTACCCTCTGCGGCGTGTGCTCGAAAGCCTGCCGGGAAGGGGCCATCACCCAAACCGACAGCGAGATTTTGCTGGACGAAAGCAAATGCAGCTATTGCGGCCGGTGCGCCAAATCCTGTCCCTTTGACGCGTGGAAAAGCGAACCGGGGTATCTTCTTTCTTTCGGCGGCACCTTCGGGAACCTGATCGCCAAGGGAAAGCAGTTTTTACCCATTATCCATGACAAGGAGACGCTGTTCCGGGTGGCTGACGCGGCCCTGACGTTTTTTGATCAGCACGCCAAGCCCAGCGAACGTTTCCGGGTGGCTATCGATCGGGCGGGCTGGGACGTATTCCATGCAGAAATGGAGGCGGCGTATCGTGGGTAAATACCTCATTGACGAAACAGTGGATATCACGGATGTGGTCTGCCCGGTGACCTTTGTCAAGGCAAAGGTCGCGCTGGAAGAACTGGAGGAGGGACAGATTCTCTCTATTCGCATGAATGACGGTGAGCCGGTGCAGAATGTGCCCCGCAGCGTCAAAGAAGAAGGGCATCAGATTCTGAAGCTCACTGACAACGGCGACGGCACCTATAACCTCATTGTCCGGAAAACGGCCGATTAAGCGCCGGTCAGGTGATCGGCAAGCCCGGACAGATACGCGGAACAGCTCCGCAAGTTGGGGTTACAGGCAGGGAAACAATACGTGAAACGATCAATTGAATTTTGGAGGAGTCAAAATGAAACTTACCGTGGCCGGAGTTCAAAAAGAATACGCCGGGGGCTTGACTGTAGCACAGCTGATCGAACGGGAGCAGGTGGAGACGCCGGAGTATGTTACCGTGTCGGTCAACGATGAATTTATTCAGAGAGATACCTTTTCCGAAACCGTTCTGCAGGACGGCGATATCGTGGAATTTCTGTACTTCATGGGAGGAGGGCAACCCTGATGGCTTTTACCAATGACCAGCTGGAACGCTACTCCCGCCATATTATCCTGTCCGAAGTGGGCGTGAAGGGGCAGAAAAAGCTGTTGAACGCCAAGGTGCTGATTATCGGGGCGGGGGGCCTGGGCGCGCCCGCCGCTCTCTACCTGGCCGCCGCCGGAGTGGGGACCATCGGCATCGCCGACGCCGACGAGGTGGACCTGTCCAACCTTCAGCGGCAGGTCATTCATACCACCCCGGACTTAGGCAAGGCAAAGGTGCAGTCGGCCAGAGAGACCATAGAGGCCATCAACCCGGACATTACGGTCAATACCTACCGGACCTTTGTGTCGGCGGACAATATCATGGAGCTGATAGCGGATTATGATTTTATCATCGACGGCACCGACAATTTCCCCGCGAAATTCCTCATCAACGACGCCTGTGTGCTGGCGAAAAAGCCCTTTTCCCATGCGGGGATCATCCGCTTCCGGGGCCAGCTCATGACCTATGTACCGGGGCAGGGTCCGTGCTATCGCTGCGTTTTCAAAGAGCCGCCCCCGCCGGACGCGGTACCCACCTGCAGGCAGGCCGGGGTCATCGGGGCTATGGGGGGCGTGATCGGCTCCCTGCAGGCCATGGAAGCGGTCAAATACATCATCGGCAGGGGGGAGCTCCTGACCGGGTACCTGCTGACTTATGACGCCCTCAAAATGGAGTTTCGCAAAATCAAGCTGCCGCCGGCGAAGGACTGCGCCGTCTGCGGGGAGCATCCCACCATTTTGAAGCCGTTTGATTACGAACAGGCGGTGTGTGATTTAAAATGACTGTCAGACTCAAACAAGGGGATTATGACGCCATTGTCGCCCACGCAAAAGCGGGCTTGCCCAATGAATCCTGCGGGCTGATTGCGGGAACGGCAGAGGGCGGTCTTAAAACCGTGGAAAAGGTGTACCTTTTATCAAACCCCGACCAAAGTCCGGAGCATTTTTCCATTGACCCCGGGGAACAGCTTGCGGCTGTCCGGGATATGCGCGCGCTGGGCCTCTCGCCGCTCGGAAACTTTCACTCTCATCCTTCCACTCCCGCGCGGCCGTCCGGGGAAGATATCCGGCTGGCCTATGATTCAAAGGCCAGTTATCTGATTCTTTCATTGGCGAAGGAAACGCCGGTACTGAAAGCGTTCGGGATGGCGGACGGCATGGTTGCGCCGCAGACGCTGGAGATAATCCCCTGAGGACTGCAAAGAGTGTTGGCCTACAAAAAAGAAGAGTGATAGAAAAAGAAGCCGGGCATCAATGCCCGGCTTCTTTTTCTATAGGTGCTTTGGGATATTTTCCCGTATGTCCGCCGCGTCCCACCGCCAGATGCTTCGTTTTAAATCCACATTGCCGTTGTCTTTAAAATACACGCCTTCGTTTGACAGAAGCGTCCGCTGTTCGTTCCAGCCGGGGACCAGCCGTCCCGTGCTGTTTACCACCCTGTGGCAGGGCAGCTCCAGATATCCGGGCGCGCGGTGCAGGGCATGGCCGACCAGTCTTGCGTATTGCGGCATCCCCAGCATCAAAGCAATCTGTCCGTACGTTGTGACCCTGCCATATGGGATCACGGCGACCACACGGTAAACCAGACTATAAAATTCTTCCCTCTTCATGCAGCCTCCATCATTCCTTGCTTTCTGTGTCATTGTGCCCGGCAGCACGGGGCGTGGCCTTCATCGGTACATTTTCCGTTTTTCCGCTGCGGGGATTTCCATCTCATACCGATATTTTGCCACGGTACGCCTGGAAATGTCAATGCCCTTTTCCTGAAGGCTCCGGGTAATCTTCTGATCCGAGAGCGGCGCGGACTTGTTTTCGTGCTCAATCAGGCTGCGGATGATTTCCTTGATTTGCAGAGAAGAAAAACAGTCTTCTTTTTCCCGTGACCGTATTTTTGAGGTAAAGAGGGATTTGATGCTGACTGTCCCGGAGGAACACACAATGTACTTTCCGGAAATTGCGCGGCTGACGGTCGACTGGTGCAGATGAAGCCGGTCCGCGACCTCTGCGATGGACATCGGCTTCAGGCAGGATACACCGTGTTCAAAATAATCCTTCTGAAGCTCGACGATCTTCTCTAGTACGCGCAGTACGGTGCTTTTCCGGCTGGACAGCTGCTTTATGAGGAACGACGCCTGTTTTGTTTTATCTTTGAGATACGCGAGAGTTTCGCGGTCATTTTCCTCGAAAAGTAATTTTTGATAAAAACTGCTGATGTGCAGATGGGGAAAAGCCTTCTCATTGTCGCGAATAAAAAAATCGCCCTGCCCGTCTTTACAAATGACCGCCTCGGGGATGATGTATCCGCCGCTGCGGTCCGTCTGAAACCCCCGGGAGGGAATTGGGTTCAGGCCGCGGATAAAATCGCACATCTTTTTCGCGGCCTGAAGGGAAGTACCGAGCCGGTTTGCAATAACCTGTATTTTATTTTCGCTCAGGAGCCCGAGATGTTTTTCAATGATCTCTTTGACCATCGCCGTGTCGCACTCCGAACACTGCCCCAGTTGAAGCAGCAGGCATTCCGTTATATTTGCGGCGCCGACCCCCGGCGGCTGCATCGTCTGAACGATTTTTACAGCTTCCTTTATTTTTTCGACCGGCAGCCCCAAATACCGGGAAAGCTCTTCCACGCTGCTGCCGAGATACCCTTTTTCAGTAAGGTCCTGAATGATGTAGCTGCAAATGCGCCCGGCAGTCCGGTCGACTTCCTTTTCTCCAAGCTGGCGCAGCAGATAATCGGTAAAGGTGTCTTCCGCTGAAAGCGTAGCGTACGGGTCAAAATTCTCCTCATCGCCATAAAAGGGCTGACGGACGCCGGGGACGCAGCCGTCCAGAGAAAGCATTTTAGCAATTTCCAGAGCGCTTTTCTCGTCCTGATAGGATTCACCGTCGTCAGCCAGCGCACAGTCGGAAAACAGAGGGTCTTCCTGCGGGCCATCGCCGTCATACTCCAGCACCGGATTTTCCATGACGGCTTCTTCCACCCGCTGCCGCAGTTCCGCAAGGGGCATCTGCAGCAGGGCAAGGGATTCTCTCATCTCCGCCGTCAAGTTCAGCTTCTGGCTTTGGCTCTGCCTCTGCGTCTGATTTTTTATAAATGAAAGCTCCACAAAATCACCTTCCGGCCAAAGAGGCGGTTCCCCTTATGTACCGATGCATTGAAGCAGCGTGCTTCTGGTTTCGGCGATCATTCCCGGGCTTACGGAAAATTCATCCAGCCCGTATTCCAGCAGCAGGGGAATTGCCCGCTCGTTGGATGCCAGCTCGCCGCACAGGCAGCAGGGAATCCCGGATTGATGCGCGGCGGAAATCGTCATCCGGATCAGGCGCAAAACAGCCGGATGCAGCGGATTGTATAAATCGGAAATACTCTCATTCATCCTGTCCACCGCCAGCGTATACTGCGTAAGATCATTGGTCCCGATGCTGAAAAAGTCGACCTGCTTCGCGAATTCCTCCGCGGTCAGCGCGGCGGACGGAATCTCTATCATCATTCCGGTCGGAATGGAAGGACAAAAACGGACGCCCTCCTGTTCCAGCTGTAATTTGCAGGTGTTCAGGGCGTTTTTCGCGCGCTCCAGTTCTTCCATGCAGCTGATCATAGGGAACATGATTTGAATATTTCCGAATGCGGACGCCCTCAGAATCGCCCGGAGCTGTGTCTGAAACAGCTCCGGATTCTGAAGGCAAAGCCGGATCGCCCTCAGTCCGAGAAAGGGATTGCTTTCCCTGTTCATCGGAAGATACGGGAGGCTTTTGTCCCCTCCGATATCAAGGGTGCGGATGGTAAGGGGCCTGCCGTCCAGCAGCTCGGCCGCTTCTCTGTAAATCTGGAACTGCTCTTCCTCGGTGGGCATGGATGCCCTGTTCATATATAAAAATTCCGTCCGGAAAAGCCCGACGCCTTCCGCGCCGTTTTTCAGCGCGGCCTCAATGTCCCTGATGCCCCCGATATTCGCTGCGACCAAAATCCGCCTTCCGTCCCCGGAACAGATTCTGGCGCCGGCCGTGCGTTTCCCGTCCTCTTTTTTCCGGTTGAACTGATTTTCAAGCATCCGGTACTTTTTGATTGCTTCGGCGTCGGGGCGGGCCAGCACTTCTCCCGATACGCCGTCCACAATGACCGTATCGCCGCCGCGGACATCCGCGAGGATATCCCTGCAGCCGACGACCGCCGGAATGTCCAGCGCTTTTGCGAGAATGGCCGTGTGGGAGGTTTCTCCGCCCGTTTCGGTCACCAGTGCCAATACTTTCTCCCTGTCGATCTGCGCGGTGTCCGAAGGCTTCAGATCATGAGCGAAAAGGACGGTTCTGGCGGGCAGACCGGCAAAATCGATTTCTCCGCTTTGCCCCGCGAGGTTGCGCAGGATTCTGGAACCCACGTCTTTAATATCCGCGGCGCGCTCTTTCATATAGCCGTCCTCAAATGCGGAAAAGGTGTCGTACAGGGTCCGGGTCACGTCGGAGAGGGCCTTTTCCGCGGTTACGGATTCCTGCTTTATTTTATGGAAAGCTTCCCCGGTCAATGCGGGGTCGTCTATAAAATTCAGATGGCTTTCGATAATTTCCACGTTTTTGGCGTCCAGCTTTTCGCGGGCCTTTTTTACAATCTCCTCAATCTGTTTTTTGGACAGTTCCATTGCCTTTGTCAGCCTGTCTGCTTCCGCGGCGGGGTTCTCCGCAGTCTCCTGAAAGCGCAAAGCTGCGTCCGTGCCGATGACATAGGCTTTTCCCACCGCGTAGCCTTTGGAAACTCCAATGCCTTTTTTCATAATGGGCCTCCTAATCAGGAATTAGTCTTCTCCGAATTTTGATTGAATCAGCTGGGTCAGCTCCGCGACCGCTTTTATTTCATCTTTTCCGTCCGCTTGGATCGTGACAATATCATTCATCTTTGCCTGCAGGGCGAGCAGGCTGATCATGGATTTCGCGACGGCCGAGCGGGAACCGTTTTTGATGATGATCTCGGAATCATATCTGCCGGCGGCCGTAACCAGCATGGAAGCCGGACGGGCGTGCAATCCGACCTTGTTGGATATCTGTACTGTCTGTGACGTCATAATGGCATCCTCCTTAAAATGTGTTTCACTGATTATCAAGCAATTTTCGTGCCAAAGACAGTTTGACCGTTTTTCCTATGTCGGAGAAACACAGTTTTCCGCGGCGAAAAAGGAAGCAATATAACAGATTTCGTCGTCGGGAATCCGAACTTTAAACTTTTGCTCCAGCCTGCCGCACGATGTCTTTATCATTTCAAAAATTTCCCGGTTGTTTTTGATATAAGCGTCCCTGCCGGGAAATTCCTCAATGGCGATCTTCCCGATCAGACGGTCGATCAGGCACCCGATATGGCACAGCACCCCGATCAGCGAGTCCGACAGCAGGCGGCGCTGTGTGCGCATCTCTATTTCCTGAATCACTTCCCGGATATCATTGAAAATGCTTTTGCTGTTGAGATTTTTCAGCATATTGGAAAGTGTCCGGCCGATTTCTTCAAACGTGTTTTCCGTATCGATGAGCGACTGGATTTTCGGTACGGCCTTTCGGTCGAAGACATCCGCCAGGTCGAAATGCGGCACCGCGAGGTCGATTGGAAAGCTGCTGACAACACAGAGGATTTTCCCGATACGGCTGATGGAGTCCAGCCGGGAGGAAATGCTTTCTTCTTCCATAAGCTTTAGGGCGACCGTTTCACAAAGGGAATTGTGGTAGTCCAGCTGGCTGTCCAGAATATTTTTGATGACCTGCGCGCTGCCCTCCCCGGTCGTACAGACGGTAAGGATAAAGAGCTTCGGCAATTGCCCCTTATTGGGAGCCAGCGGGTCGGTCTCGCTGAGCAGATCGTTGACGGACAGCGTTTCATGATACACATAGTCCAGCGGATATCCCAAAGCGGCTTTGCGCCCGGCCTCGATCACGTGCAGCGTGCTGACCAGAGGGATGGTTTTCACATGGATGCCGAGCTCGTTTTCCAGCGCCGTTGAAAAATCGGTCAGGGAGCCCATATCCACCAGCAAAAGAAGGTCGGACTTCTGCGGCCTTCCAAGCAGATATTCTTTCAGGCCGGTATAGACCTTTTGCGGGTTTTCGTCCAGGGAGGCGTCTATTCCCGCCACGCAGTCCATCCCAAGCAGCCGGTTTGCCGCGCCCGCCATGGAAGTCGCGGTTGACACGCCGTGCGCGATCACGATCACCTGTACCCGTTCGTTCCTTTCCCCGGTCATCGGATGGTCCAGACAGAGAAATACGGCCAGAAAACCGGCTTCATCGATTGGCATGGTGATGTCAAATTCCCGATCGACCAGCTTCAGGCTTTCCAGCGCGACGGTAAATTCCGCATCGTGCTCCTTGCGGATCAGGTTCAGCTGCGGATTCACAATCCTGCGTCCTCTTTTTACGCGGTTGACGGAGTTGTAAATATGTACCGCCATTCCGTAACGGATATTGTTCCCGAAACTGCGTTCCAGCTTTTCTTCCGCATGAGCCAGAATCCTGTCGACGGTCTGCACGATTTCTCCGCCCACCAGATTGGTAATGCTTGAAAAATCCTGCGGATGACTGGAAAGCTCCGTGTACTTCTCAAAGTAAAGATGGATTTCCTTGTCGATCTGCCTGCTGATTTCCTGCTCGTCCGCGCCGATTCCCTTTAGCTCCTGCATCCGGGTATCGATCATTTCATAGATGTTTTCCGCGTCTTCATTATTCCGGAACAGGAGTTCTTTGGAATCGCTGTCAAACACGCAGTAGCGTTTGTTGATCCCGATAAAGCGGTTCCAGATCTGACGGTGCGTGGTTTCAAGGTACAGGCCTTCCTTGATATAAGAGGGCAGGTCAAAGCTCACAATGCGCAGGTCCTCTTTTTTGCCGGATACAAGGTCGGAATAGGCTTTGGCGCAAATGATCTGAATGTCGTTTTTTAGCTGGCCGACATTGTTGGGGCAGTGGTAACTCAGGAGCGACCGCATGGAATTGACGGAAACGGAAATCGGTTTGTTCAGCCTCATGGATTCCTTTCGAAAAAAGCCGCTGATCAGATTCAGCCGCTCTTCCATGCTTCTTTCGCTTAAACTCGGAATCTTGATGATCATGGGAATCCTGCGTACAAAGGTCTTCAGCAGGGTGGAATCCGGGTCCTCCGTCGTGGCGCAGAGGAGCAGAACCTTCGCCCTCCTTTCCAAATCCGCCTCTCCCAGACGGCGGTAGACGCCGCGGTCGATAAAGGTGAACAGCATTTCCTGTCCCTGCGGGGGCAGACGGTGAACTTCATCCAGAAACAGGAACCCGCCGTCGGCTTTTTCAAGCAAGCCGGGCCTGTCCGTATCCGCGCCCGTATACGCCCCTTTTTTCGTTCCCATCAGCTGGCTGACCAGAAGCTGGGGATTGTTTGCATAGTCCGCACAGTTGAAGACAATAAAAGGCGCGTCCCTGCCGACACATTCTTTTTCCCGTGCGTATTGATAAATCAGTTCCGCGAACATGGATTTTCCCACGCCGGTTTCTCCGAAAATCAGCAGATGCATTCCATTCGGCGGATACAGCACGGCGGCCTTTGCCTGCTCCACACAATGGTAAAGGCTCCTGTTCTCCCGGACAAAAGCGTCGAGTGCGGACTCGGCGCTTGGAGGGGGAAGAGCGCCGGCGGGCCTGTAATAAACGGGCTTCGAGCCGGACTTTTCCGCTTTGCCTTCTTCGCAGAGCCTGTTCAGGTCGCTGCTCACGTTGGCGCGGGACAGCCCCAGGTTTTCCGCCAGGTCCCCGGCGGTCACGCCCCGTTCGCCAGAAAGCTCGGCTAATTTTTTTCTTACGATCTCGATCCGCTTCAAGCTTACCACCCTATCTTTCTCATCTGTAAAAGTATAGTGCTTATGCACAATAAAGTCAAATAGGATGTTTGCTATATCGTATAATGTGTTTTACCATCAAATATAATCTGTTTTATTTAATACACATTCTCTGGTTTCCTTGCGTGTTAAAACGACGAAGCTGTTTCTCCGTCGTTTTGATAGGAATTTGTGTTTTGGCACAATTTATGCTTATTCAAATAGAAGGAAGAGAAAAATACAGATGTAAAGGTGACTTTGAAATGGATTTAGAATCAATTTCCATGCAGCTGCTGGTAAACAGCGGCGATGCCAAAAGTCTGGCAATGGAAGCAATCGCAAGCGCAAAAGGGGGCGAGATCGCAAAAGCGCGGGAGTCAATTGAGAAGGCGGGCCATTGCCTTACGGAAGCGCACCGTTTTCAAACGGAGATCATACAGAAAGAGGCGGCGGGAGAAATCGAAAAAGTGACGGTGCTCCTGGCCCATGCGCAGGATCATTTAATGAGCGCCATTACCGTGATCGACATGGCCAAAGAGTTTATCGATTTATATGAGCTTGTTTACTCAAAGCAGGGCTGACCGAGTGGATGGAGAAAGGAGAGCGGCTGAAATGATCAGGGTGGTTCAGTTTTTAAACCAGATCCAGGCAGGTCTTGGCGGAGATGAAAGGATGGACATCGAACCCCGGGCGGAACAGGGAGCGGTGGGCATGGGAATGCTTTTGCGGACCATGCTCATGAGAAAAGGCGCGGATATCGTCGGCACGGTCATCTGCGGAGACCATTATTTCTTGGAGAACAGGGAAGAGGCCGCTGCAAAATTGACGGAGCTCATCCGGACATTCCGGGCGGACGTGGTGATCTGCGGGCCTGCCCTGAATCATAAGCGGTTCGGGGAATGCTGCGGATATCTTGCGGAGGCTTTGGAAAGCAGGGAAAAAATCCCCGCTTTCGCCGCCATGGCAAAAGAGAGCACGGGGACGGAGCTTTTCAGAAACCGGGTTTATATTATTGAGACGCCGAAGGTAGGCGGCACCGGCCTGAATGCTTCCCTGAGAAAAATCGCCGACTTTGCGGTGAAAAAGAGCAAAGGGGAGCTGATCGGTTCCCCCGGGGAGGAGGGATACTTCAAAAGGGACTGATTCGGATAAGTCTATCAGGCCGCTGTTATCTCGGCGGTTTGGTACTTAAATATAATAACAGAGGAGGAGGAACCTGAATGAAGCGCATTCTTTTGTTTTGTTCCGCCGGAATGTCCACCAGTCTACTGGTGACAAAAATGCAGAAAGCGGCACAGGAAAAAGGGGTAGATGTGGTAATAGACGCTTTCCCCGAAGCGGAAATGGCAAAGCATCTTGACGGAGCGGACGTCGTTCTGCTGGGACCGCAAATCCGGTTTGCGCTGGCCAGAGCCAAAAAAACGTGCGGCGAAAAAGGGATACCGGTCGACGTAGTCAACAGTATGGACTACGGAATGATGGACGGCGAAAAGGTGCTGAAAAAAGCCCTTGAAATGTGTGAGAGTTCAAACGGAGGTGTATTGAAATGAGTAAAAAAGAAAATGTTCTGGAAGAAAAGATTATGCCGGTAGCGGATAAGATTGCCAACAACCGCTATTTGCTCGCGATCCGTGACGGATTTATGCTGGCAATGCCCCTGCTGATCATCGGGGCGATGTCCTTGCTGATCGAAGAATTGCCGATCGCGGGATACGGGGATTTTATGGCCGGCATTTTCGGCAAGCAGTGGGGAGACTTTTTCCTGGTTCCCTACCATGCGTCCATGGCGATCATGACGATCTTTGTGATCATCGGGATTTCCAACAGCCTGTCAAAGCACTATGAGCAGGACGGCCTCAGCATCGCGGTTGTCTCTCTGGTTTCTTTCTTTGTGCTGACGCCGTTCGTGACCAGCTTTACCCCCGAAGGGTCACAGACCGCCTATGAGGTCGGCAGCGTGATTCCGATGGAATGGATTGGCTCGAAGGGTCTGTTCGTGGGCATGCTTTCGGCGATCCTCGCCACGGAGATCATGCGGTACATAACGAACAAGGGGTGGGTAATTAAAATGCCCGAAGGGGTTCCCCCGACTGTTTCAAGGGCCTTTTCAGCGCTGATTCCCGGCGCGATTACCATTTATGCCTTTGGAATCATCCGTCTGATTTTCGCATATACATCCTTCGGCACCATCCATAACTTTATCTATACGATTTTACAGCTTCCGCTGGTTTCCCTGGGCGACAGCCTCGGTGCCGTATTGATCGCAAACTTTTTTATCGGGCTGTTCTGGATGTTCGGCATCGCCGGCGCGGACGTCGTGCAGTCGATCATGACCCCGATCTGGCTGGCTCTGTCGGCGGATAATCTCGCGGCGTTTGGAAAAGGGGAAGCTTTGCCCCACATTATTACCCAGCAGTTCAACTCCATTTACCTGTGGCTGGGCGGCGGCGGAGCAACTCTGGGGCTGTGCCTTGCCCTTTTGCTGGTCTGCAAATCCCAGCAATGCAAAAAAATCGGCAGGCTTGCGATCCTTCCGGGGCTTTTCAACATCAACGAACCGATCATATTCGGTCTCCCCGTGGTCCTCAACCCGATTATGGTGATTCCGTTTATCTGCACTCCGCTGGTATTGGCGGTATTGACCTACTTTACCATGGCGGTCGGGCTGGTTCCGTATCCCAACGGCGTGGTTATTCCATGGACTACCCCGCCGATCATCGGGGGCTTCCTCATTTCCGGAATCAGGGGAGCAATCCTTCAGATTGTTGAAGTAGCGGTCTCGTTCCTCATTTATCTGCCGTTTATCAAAGCGCAGGACAAAGAATACTGCGAGCAGGAAAAATTATATGAAAGCAAGGGCGACGATTCGGCCGCCGGATAAGGAAACGATGCCGTAAGCACTGCTATAAAGGAGAATCATCATGAGAACGATCGGATTTTCGGTCTATCCGGCCCACGCAAGGCTGGAAGAAAATTTAGCTTATATCGACAAGGCGAACCGGTATGGATTTAAACGAGTATTCACCTGCCTGCTCTCCGTGGAAGGGGATAAGGAAAAAATCATTGACGAGTTCAAAAAAACGATCGCGCACGCAAATCAGTATGGAATGAAGGTCATTGCGGACATCAACCCCTCCGTTTTTCAGTACCTGGAAGTGGATTATAACGATCTGCGGATTTTTAAGGACATGGGGCTTTACGGAATCCGCCTGGACAACGGATTTACGGGTTATGAGGAATCGGTGATGTCCTATAATGATCTTGGATTGAAAATTGAACTGAATATGAGCGCGGGGACGAAATATATCGACAATATCTTCAGCTACCAGCCGAACGCCGACAATCTTTTAGGCTGCCATAACTTCTATCCCCACAGGTATTCCGGGCTTGGATACCGGCATTTTATGAGCTGCAACGAGCAGTTTAAGAGCTTCCGTATCCGCACCGCGGCATTTGTTTCTTCGAGCAGCGCAAGCTTTGGCCCGTGGCCTGTAAACGAGGGCCTGTGCACGCTGGAGGAACACAGGGGACTTCCCATCCAGGCGCAGGCAAAGCACCTGTTCTCCACCGATTTGATCGACGACGTCATCATCGCCAATGCCTTTGCGTCCGACGAGGAACTGGAAGCCGTCGGCCGGGTCGATCCCTATCAGCTGACTCTGAAAATCCGGCCTGCGGAGGGGATCTCCGATTTTGAACGGGATATCATCTTTAACAAGCCCCATTTTAACAGGGGCGACATATCGGAATATATGATCCGGTCAAGCAAAAGCAGGGTAAAGGACGGAAGCGGATTCAAGCCCCATAACACAAGGGACATCCGGCGGGGCGATATTACTATCGATAATATGCTCTATAAAAACTATACCGGGGAATTGCAGATTGCCCTCAAAGATATGAAGAACTCCGGGAGCACCAATGTCGTCGGGCGGATAGCAGAGGAAGAACTGTTTTTAATCGACTGCATAAAGCCCTGGCAGCGATTCGCCTTTACCGAATAAATAACCATCCTGCCGCTCCGCGGCACATCCGGCCCAAAAATGAGCAAACGAAAAGAGAAAATGTATGTTCACAATGGATAAAATTTATCACGCCGAAGCGGTTCTGAAGGACGTCGTCCACAGAACGGAATTAATATATGCGCCGCACATCAATCACGAAAGCGAAATTTACCTGAAGCCGGAAAATCTGCAGAGAACGGGCTCCTTTAAAGTGCGCGGCGCGTATTATAAAATTTCACAGCTGTCCGAGGCGGAGCGGGCAAAGGGCGTGATCGCCTGCTCCGCGGGAAATCACGCGCAGGGCGTGGCCTTTGCCGCGGCAAAAAGAGGGATTCCGTCTCTGATCTGCATTCCGGAGGGAGCGCCGCTTTCAAAGATCGAAGCGACCAAAAGCTACGGCGCGCAGGTGTGCCTTGTAAAAGGCGTGTACGACGATGCCTTTCAGAAAGCGTGCGAGCTGCAAAAAGAGAGCGGGGCAGTCCTGATCCATCCGTTTAACGACCCCGATGTCATCGCGGGACAGGGGACCATCGGGCTGGAAATATTAAATGAGCTGCCCGATGCCGACGCGGTGATTGTTCCGGTGGGCGGCGGAGGACTGATCTCCGGAATCGCTTTTGCCGTTAAAACATTAAAACCCGACTGCAAGGTATATGGGGTGCAGGCCAGCGGCGCGCCCGGAATGCTGAAATCCGTTGAGAACAGGAAGCTGGAGCCGCTCGCCGGCGTCTCCACCTTTGCGGACGGGATTGCTGTCAAATGTCCGGGAGACCTGACTTATGAGTTCTGCCGCAAATATGTGGATAAAATCGTGACGGTAACGGATGACGAAACGGCAATGGCTGTTCTTGCGCTGATTGAGCGGTATAAGCTGATTGCCGAAGGAGCCGGCGCGGTTTCCGTTGCGGCGGCTATGTTCAACAAGATCGATATCAAAGGACAAAAGACGGTTTGCCTGCTTTCGGGAGGAAATATCGACGTGACCATCCTTTCCAGAGTCATCAGCCGCGGCCTTCAAAAAGCGGGACGCCTGGGCGAGCTGGTCCTGAAAACGGCGGACAGACCCGGACAGATCAAGGAGGTGACCGCCATTATTGCCGACCTGGGCGCAAACGTGGTCAGCATCCACCACGACCGGAGCCGGGAGGATATCAGCGTGGACGCCTGTACTTTGAGCATCAGGATGGAGACAAAGGACAGCGGCCATCTGGCGGAAATCCGTCAGGCGATCACCAAAGCGGGTTATTTGCTTATTCATTAGGGATTTCTTCGCGCGGATCACTGGTTAAAAGGCGGGCACCATTTTCGGGTGCCCGCCTTTTTTGCGCTGTGTTTTTACCAGCCGTTTCCATTGCCGTTCAGGCGGCGGTTTGCGGGGGCTTGGGGATAGGGAAAAAGTTCCGGTCCGCAGGATGCCGGGCCTCTATTTCACAGGAATTTTACCTTTTTCTAACGCTACCGATACCTTAGCGCTAATATACTGTAATCGAGAGGGTGAGTGGTATGAACACGTCTTCGCACATTCTGATGGGCAAATTTTTGTCCGAATATGTAGAAACACATTACAAGATTCACTTGGAGCGGAAAAGCTTTCTTCTGGGCAATGTTCTGCCCGATTACTGTCCGTCCTTCCTGATTCGGCCGCATTACCTGAAAAACAATGCCGTGCACGTGCGGCATATCCTCCGGCTTCTTCTGTCGCGGCACTCTTCTGTATGCAATGACAAACGCTCTTCCCGCCTTTTGGGAATCCTCTGCCATTTCTATGCGGATTTTTTTTGTTACGCCCACAGCGACTGCTTCCCGGGGAACCTGTCGGAGCATATTGCCTATGAAAACAGGCTGCACCGCTATTTTACGGAAAATATGGAGCAGCTTTCCTCCATCCGCTTTATGGCGCAGGCGGCGCGTGCGAAGGGTGCGGACGGCATCTACCGGCAGTTTGAGACGCTGCATTCCGGGTACCTTGTGTCGCATCTGTCCTTTGGGAACGATCTGCTGTACGCCATGACGGCCTGCATCGATCTGATCGTCCTAACCTCCGGATGTGCGGCGGCAGAGGAAGAGCAGGCCGAGCCCTGCCGTTTTGACAATCTGAAAGCGGTATAGCCAGGAAAGGGGCGGAAAAGTTGCGGATTGCATTTTTTACGGATACTTTTTACCCGCAGGTCAACGGGGTTTCCAACACGTTGTCCTATTTAAGCCGGTATCTGCAGGCCAGAAAGATCGAACATGTCTTTTTTGCTCCCGATTACGGCTTCGATTCCGACGAGTGCGCGGGCCTGCCGGTGACGAGGTTTAAAGGCTTTTGCCCGATCATCTATCCGGAGTGCCGGATCGCGTTTGCGCCGCTGGAAAAGATAACCGGCCTTCTTGCGGATTTTGCCCCGGATGTGGTACATATCGTAACCGAGCTGAGTATGGGTCTGGTCGGGCTGCGCGCGGCAGAGGCGCTGGGGATTCCGGTCGTGATGTCTTACCATACCAATTTTGACAAATATCTTCATTTTTACCATCTGACCTATTTCAGCCAGGCCCTGTGGCATTATATGAAATGGTTCCACAGCTTTGCGCTGGTGAATCTGTGTCCTTCCCGCGATACGCTGGAATCCATGAAGCGGCGGGGGTTTAAAAATCTGGGCATCTGGTCGCGCGGAATCGACCTGGACCGTTTCAGCCCCTCCCATTTTTCTCCGGAGCTGAGAGAACGGCTTGGGGCCCGGGACAAAACCGTGTTTTTGTACGTCGGGCGGGTTTCGGTGGAAAAGGGCCTCGACGTTCTGATGCAAAGCATCCGCGGCGTCAATGAAACCCACGGCGACCGGGTGCAGTTCTGGATTACCGGAGACGGGCCCTTTTTAAAGGAGATTGCGTCCTTAAAACTGCCGAACGTCGTTTTTACCGGCGAAAAGCGGGGTGCGGAGCTGGCGCAGGTCTATGCCAGCGCGGACGCGTTCGTGTTTCCGTCCGGAACCGAAACCTTCGGGAATGTTTTGCTGGAAGCCATGGCCAGCGGGCTTGCGCCCATCTGTACGGACTCCGGAGGGGTGACGGACTATACGGTACACGGCGAAAATGCGCTCGTATGCCGGTATGGGGATTCCGGTAGCCTCTCGCGGGCCATCCTCGGCCTGCTGGACCCCCAGCTGCGCGGCCGGATTTGTCGGCAGGCCCTTCAGACGGCAAAAAGCAGAAGCTGGGATTCCATATTCGACTCCCTGATGCTGCACTACGGATCGGCTGCGCTTTCTCTTCCCGCCCGCCGGCAGGCCGATATCCATAAATCCTGATCGAATTACGGAAACTGATTTTGTACGCCTTGTACGCCGAATCAAGCAAGGAGAAGGAGACAGCATGAAAATAGCGGTGATAGGAACGGGCTATGTGGGGCTGGTCACGGCCGTTTGTCTGGCGCATTGGGGGCATGAGGTGACCTGTGTCGAGACGGATACGGAAAAGCTTTCCATTCTGAGGGCGGGGCGTTCCCCCATTTTTGAAAAAGGCGTGGAGGAATTGATGCAAAGCTGTGCAGAAAAGCTGGCTTACACGGACGACTGCGGCGAAGCGTGCCGCGGCGCGCAGACCGCCTTTATCTGTGTCGGAACGCCCGAACGCGAGGACGGCTTTGCAGATTTGAAGCAGGTTTTTGCGGTTGCCAAACAGATCGCCGCCTCCGCGTGCGGGGACTGCGTCTGCGTTGTCAAATCCACCGTGCCGATCGGGACCAACCGCAAATTGGAGCGGTTATTTTTTTCGGAGGCCAAAAGAGGCGTTACGATCGAAGTCGCCTCCAACCCGGAATTTTTATCGCAGGGTACCGCCGTGCGCGATTTTCTGTTCGGTCCGCGGGTCGTCATCGGCGTGGAAAGCACGCATTGCGGGGAAATCCTCAGGAGCATTTACGCCGGTTATCAGGGACAGATCATCGTAACAGACCGGCAGACGGCCGAAATGATCAAGTATGCGTCCAATGACTTCCTGGCCCTGAAAATCTCCTATATCAACGAAATTGCCAATCTGTGCGAAATCGTGGGGGCGGACGTGGAAACAGTCGCGCGCGGGATGGGGGCGGACAGCCGCATCGGAAAGAATTTTCTGCGCGCGGGCATCGGCTACGGAGGGTCCTGCTTTCCGAAGGATACCAAGGCGCTCCATTGGCTGGCCAAATACTACGATTATGAGATCAAGACGATCAAGGCCGCGATCGAAGTGAACGAAAACCAGAAGATCCGGCTGATTAAAAAGGCCCGCCGGTATTATCAGAACCTGGAAGGATTGTCGGTCGCCGTTTTGGGGCTCACCTTCAAGCCGGATACGGACGACCTGAGAGACGCGCCGTCTCTGCAGAATATTGCCGTTCTGCTGCAGGAAGGGGCGGATGTCCGCGTGTGGGACCCCTCCGGGTATGAACGCATCAAAAGGCTGTATCCTCATCAGATCACCTGCTGCGGCACGATCGGGGAAGCAATTCAGGATGCGCATCTCTGCCTGATTCTGACGGAGTGGGAGCAGGTTCGGAATTTTGACCCCGCCGGATACGCGGAGCACATGAAAAGGCCGGTTGTGATCGACGGGCGCAACTGCTACAGCCCGGCTGCCGTTCAGGGTGCGGGCATCGTCTATGACTCTGTCGGCAGGCCCCGCGTTCTGCCGGAAAGCTGGGCGGATCAAACGGGTCGCGTGCTTTATCTGCCGGTCGATTCCCGAAGAACAGCGCCGGATTTCCATACATTCCATGAGGCCTAACACAGATTCTGTCTTAGAGTATGATAAACGGACCTTACACGGACCCGCCTCTTCAAAGGCGGACTTTCCGTAACCCGGTTCGTTTTTTTATTTTCCCTCTTGAAAAGAGAAGGGGAAAGTCATATAATGATGGGGCAAAGTGACTTAGCAGTCATGTGACTGAACAGTCACCACGGCTAACAAATAAAAAGGGAGGGGTTTGATGCCGAAACAGACTTTCTTCAATCTTCCTGCGGAGAAACGCAAGTGGATTCTGGACGTCGCCGTAAAGGAGTTTGCGGAGCAGGGCTATAAAGGCGCCAATATCTCCAGAATGGTGCAGGAGGCCGGGATTGCGAAAGGCAGCTTCTACCAGTATTTCGAGGATAAGGACGATCTTTATCTTTACATTGTTACCATCATCGCCGGGAAGAAGCTTGCGGTCTACGAAAGGGAAAAAGGGCGGCTGGAGGATTTATCCCTCACCGGATTTCTGAGGATGATTTCCCATCAGATGTTTCGGGACTTTACGGAGAACCCCGAGCTGCTGCGCATCGGGGCGGATTTCGTACAACTTGAGGGAGAACCGGTGCATCAGAAAATCATGAAACTCTATCCCGACATCACCAGTTCGTTTTATGTCCCTTTTATTGAACACGAGATCGGGCAGGGCGAAATTTCGGAGAAGGTAAATCCGCACTTGCTCAATTTTATTCTGATCAGCCTGGGAATGTATCTTTCTTATTACTTGAAAACGACGAACGCCGAAACGATTCATGAGGAACTTATCGATCAGATTCTTGACGATATGGAATATATCCTGAAGAACGGCATTTATACCGATAAGGGGAAATCAATGTGAGCAGATGCTCTGATTTGGAGGGGGAATCCTGAGCTTGGACACGATTTTGCAGGTCAAGGGCCTGACAAAGGAATATCATATGGGTGAAGTGACGGTACATGCGCTGCAGGGTGTGGATTTCACCGTGGGTGAAGGGGAATTTGTCGTAATCCTCGGGCCTTCCGGTTCCGGGAAAAGTACGATTTTAAACATTATGGGTGGAATCGACGTCCCTACGGCGGGTCAGGTGCTTTACCGCGGGCAGGACATCAGCGGCTATAACCAGAAGCGGCTTACGAATTACCGCCGGAACGCCGTCGGGTTCGTATTCCAGTTCTATAATCTCATGCAGAATCTTACCGCACTGGAAAATATCACCCTGGCTTCGGAAATGGCGGCGCATCCGATCGACCCGCGCAAGCTGCTTGCCCAGATCGATATGGCGGAGCGCGGCGGGCATTTTCCGTCGCAGCTTTCCGGCGGGCAGCAGCAGCGCGTGGCGATTGCCCGCGCGATCGCCAAGAACCCCGATATTTTGCTTTGCGACGAGCCGACCGGCGCGCTGGACGTATCCACCGGAATTCAGGTGCTTCATCTGCTGAAGGATTTCAACGAAAGCTACCGCAAGACGGTGGTCATCATTACGCACAACGCCGGAATCGCCGAAGTCGCCGACCGGGTCCTGATTGTAAAGGACGGACGGATCGCCGGCGACCGGAGCAACCCCAACCCGGTTGCGCCCGAGGAGGTGGCATGGTGACACTTTGGAAGCAGGCCGTCCGGGGCGTGTGGCGCGGCCGAAAATCCTATTTTGCCTGTATCGTGCTTCTGGCGATGGGGATTATGGTTTATGTTTCCTATCAGCTGCTTTATGTCAATCTTTCCTCCGCGCAGAAACAGTTTTACGCGTCGCAGCGGTTTGCGGACGGGTTCGCCTCGGTGGACGCCATCCCGGCCGGCGCCGTAAAGAACCTGTCCGATATCAAGGGGATTTCCCGTATAGACTCCTCCATCACGCTGGACGCCAGGGTGATGGGGCTGAGCGACACCAAAATCGTCACCCTCAGGCTGAATTCCTTTGACCCCGAAGATCCCGAACGGCTGAACAATTTTGTGCTGGCAAAGGGGACGGTTCCGGAAAGCGGCGGCCTTCTGATCGGGCAAACCTTTGCCGCCGCAAACAAACTTGCGGTCGGAGATACTGTCCGCCTGATCGTGAACGGTCAGGAAATCGAGCGTCAGATTACGGGCATTGCCCAAAGCCCGGAATACGTTTACGTCATTCCGGACACGGGCCAGCTCCTTCCCGACGACAGTGCGTTCGGGTTCGCCTTTGTCCCGGCGGCCGATCTGGAAACGCTGGGCAGCGGGCGGGGGATTGCCAACCGTCTGTCCTTCCTTCTGGAAAAGGGGGCTACCTTCCGGCAGGTGGAGGCCCCGCTGCGCGAAGCGCTGGAACCGTACGGTCTGCGTTCTCTGACTGCGAGGAAGGACCAGCCCAGCCACGCGATGCTGCAGCAGGAAATCGACCAGCTTGGAAGTATGAGCGCCAGCATCCCGACGGTGTTTATCGTGATGGCTGTCCTGATCCTGTACATCATGCTCAAGCGCATGATCGAGCAGGAGCGGATGCAGATCGGGACCCTGAAAGCCTTCGGCTTTTCCAATTGGACCATCGTCCTGCACTACCTGTCCTACGGCGGGGTTACCGGGGCCGTCGGCGGCGTTGCAGGCGTGCTGCTGGGGCTTGTGATGACCGGGGGAATGACGCAGATGTATCTGGATTATTTCAGTTTGCCTGCCATTCAGGTCCCGCCAGACCCGTTTTACATATTGATGGGACTGCTGATTGCCGTCTTGTCGGGGCTGGCCGGCGCGTTTATGGGGGTCAGGGGCGTGCTCAGGCTGGAGCCCGGGGAAGCCATGCGCCCGCCGTCGCCCCCGGTGTTGAAAAGCGATCTTTTTGCGCGGCTCCCGCTTATCCGGAAGCTTCTTACCTCCTACGGGTTTATGGCTTCGCGCAATATTACCCGCAATAAATTCCGCAGCACGTTCGTGCTGGCGGGCATGGCCTTTGCGTTTGCCATCACCGCGTTTATGGCCTCTTACGGCGACATGTTCAAAACACTGATGCTGGACCAGTTTACAAAGGTGGAGGTCTACGACCTGAAAATCACCCTGAAAACACCCACCGGCGCGGCCGACGCTCTGGAGACGGCGGACGCCCTGAAAGGGGTCGACAGCGCCGAAGCGATTCTGGAGCTTCCGGCTGAGCTCCACCGGGAGCACCTGCAGGAAGCCGTTTCGCTGACCGCGCTTCCCGACGACGTCGGACTTTACCGGATTTATGACGTCGACAGCAAACAGAACCACAGCCCGCCAAAGGAGGGAATCCTGCTCAGCAGCACGTTGGCCAAAAAGCTTCAGGCGAAGCGGGGGGACGTTCTCACCGTGCGCACGCCTTATACCGGCGACAGGGACATTCCGCTTCCGGTAATGGGTGTGGTCCACACGAACTCCGGTTCCTCCGCGTTCGCCAGCCTGAAGGGCATCTGGAACGCGCTGGACATTCCGCCGACGGTCAACAGCATCCTGCTGTCCGCAAAGGACCCGCAGGCGATCAAAGCGGAGCTGACGGACGCGAAAAACGTGGCCGCCATGACCGATCAGGAGGAAGCCAAGGCAAGCTACATGGATATGTTCCGTACTTATTCCTCACTGATGGAAATGATGCAGGGAATCGGGATGATCATCGCTTTCGCCATTATTACCAACACGGCCTCGATTTCCCTTTCCGAGCGGAAGAGGGAATACGCCACCATGCGGGTCCTCGGGATGCATCCGAAGGAAATAGGGAAGGTGGTCAGCTTTGAATACTGGGTGCTGTCGCTCGGAGCGCTGCCTCTGGGCATCCTGCTTACGCGGATGATCAAGCAGGCCATGGCGACTACGATTGACAGCGATCTGTTTACCATGCCTCTCAACACCCCGCTGGGAAGCTATTTTTCGGCGGCGGTCCTCTGTGCGGCGACGGTGGCGCTGTCCAACCGTCTCGCAAGAAGAAGAATATCCAAGTTCGACATGGTCGAAGTTCTCAAGGAAAGGGAGTGAGCCTTTTGAAAAAAATCGTAAAACTGGTGCTTCTGCTGCTTGTTGTCCTTGCTGCGGGTGCGGGCGCCTACCTATATAAAACGGCTCCGCTGCGGGTGGAAACAGAGGTGCTCCGCCCGGAAACGGCGACGCTGACTTTTACCGAGCAGGGCGATTATGCTTATGACAATCAATACGACCTGTATCCTCTGGTGTCCGGGGAAATCCTCGGCGTACATGTGAAAAAAGGCCAGACGGTCAAAAAGGGCGACGTGATCGCCGAGGTGTACGACCCCGACTATCCCTATCAGGTTAAACAGCTTCGGAGCAGCATCAGCGGCTACAATGCCCAGATTGCGAATCTGGGGCTTCAGGAGCAGAAGGAGCGCGACAACGCCGCCGTAACGCTGGAAACGCTGAAGGGCCAGCTGGCTACCCTGCGCGCGGAAATGGCCAAAAGCGGGGACACCACTCACTCCATTGAAAAGCAGATTCAGGTACAGGCAAACGTTGTGGACATGAATCAGCGCAACGCCGATCTGGCGCACGAATATTACAGAGACGTCCGGGATCTCGACGACGAGACGATCCGTACGGCAAAAGAGGCATATAATCAGGCCAAAAGCATCCTGTACCAAAGCCAGCTCGTTTTGGAGCAGCTCCGGGGCGGGAAGCCCTCCGAGGAGCTGTATCAGGCACAGGAGAGCGCGCTGGAAACCCAGATCGAATCCACGTCGGCGCTGCTGGAAAAAGGATATTCCTCCGGCATGCAGCAGTATTATCAGTCGCAGATCGAAGCGGCAAAGCTGAGCATCGCGCAGATGACGGAAAAAAAGGGCAGGGCGACCATTTACGCACCGGTGGCCGGCGTCATCACCGACCTGCCGGTCCTGAACAAGAACATCGCGGAGCAGCAGGCGCCCGTCGCCAAAATTTCCTCCGAAGAAGTGGTGGAGACTTTTATTCCGGTCAGGGAAATCGACGGGGTAAAGGTGGGCGATCAGGTGGATTTGCTGCTGGATAAACGTATGGGAGAGAAAACGATCAAAGGGCAGGTCCTGAAAATAGAGGGGGAAGCGCAGGTCAAGACGTCC
The DNA here is from genome assembly GCF_052442865.1 of Caproiciproducens puteiluti. Taxonomy (NCBI): domain Bacteria; kingdom Bacillati; phylum Bacillota; class Clostridia; order Eubacteriales; family Acutalibacteraceae; genus Caproiciproducens; species Caproiciproducens puteiluti. Next base: position 678,464 of record NZ_CP194790.1, read on the forward strand.
TCACTCGGCGTGGAAGAGCGCAAGATACGGGCTCTTATCCAGCCGAAGGAAAACGCGCTGGAAATCGGCTACGATATCGACGTCCGGTTTACCGTGTACACCCGCCAGAACGCTTTGGTCGTGCCCAAAACAGCCATGTTTGAAAAAGATGGGGGCGACTGTGTCTGGATTGTGAAAAACGGGGTTTTGGCGGTGCAGAAGGTGACCAAAGGGGTCGAAACCAGCGACGGCTGTATTATTGAGAAGGGCCTTTCCGCGGGCGACGCTGTGGTCGTCGACGCCGACAACGAAAACCTGGCGCAGGGAAAGCGCGCGCAATCATAAAATTGCTTCCGGCGTCCGATTCCTGTAAAAAAGGGGTTGACAGGAATCAGGATTTGTGGTACTCTCAATAAAATTAAATGAAAAACCGTTGATGCGGAGATAACGGTAGTCATGCTCTTACAGAGAGCCCGCGATGATGAGAATCGGGCAGAAAACAGATTATCAAATGGACCGCAGAGGGCGCAGTCAAAGGCGAAAGCCAAGTATTCTGCGACGTGTTGGCATACGTCAGTTGCCGGGGATATGTTGGTATCCCGCTAAGCGCACGGTTTGTGATACCGTGAATCAGGGTGGCACCGCGAGTTTTAAGCTCGTCCTTGACAGAATTGTCAGGGACGGGCTTTTTTGTCGTCTCTGATCGTAATTTCCGATTTTAAGAAGAAAGGCGTGATCAGAAAATGGCGGTTCCCAGCCTTACACAGGCAAAAACAATCGCGAAAACGGGAGAATACAAAATTCTCCCCGTCAGCTGTGAAATTTACAGCGACGTTATCACCCCGATCGAGGTTCTGCGAAAGCTCAAGAATGTCAGCAGTCACTGCTATCTGCTCGAGTCGGTGGAGAAGAGCCGGAAATGGGGCAGGTATACGTTCCTGGGGTTTGACCCGGTCATGGAGCTTTCCTGCACCGGCGGAAAGCTCGTCATCCGGGCGGGTTCCTCCGTAACGATGGATGTGAAACATCCCAAAGAGATGATCCGGCAGGTGCTTGCGGACAACAAAAGCCCGCGCTTTGAAAATCTTCCGCCCTTCACCGGCGGACTGGTCGGCTACTTTTCTTACGATTACATTAAGTATGCGGAGCCCTCTCTCTGGCTGGACGCAAAGGACGAGGAAGGCTTCAGGGACGTCGACCTCATGCTCTTCGACAAGGTGATTGCCTTTGATAATTTCCGGCAGAAAATTATTTTGATCGTCAATGCCCGGTGTGACGATATCGACCGGGAATACGAGCGGGCCGGGATGGAGCTTAAAAATTTAAGGGAGCTCATCCTTCACGGTGCCTGCCGGAATGAAATCCCGGGCAGGATGACGTCGCCGGTCCGGGAACTGTTCAGCCGGGAGGAATACTGCGCAATGGTTGAGAAGGCGAAGGACTATATCCGTGAGGGGGAACTTTTTCAGGTCGTACTGTCCAACCGGCTGGACGCGGATTTTGAGGGAAGCCTTCTGAATACCTACCGTGTTTTGCGGACCATCAATCCTTCCCCTTATCTGTTTTATTTCTCGAGCGACGATATCGAGATTGCCGGGGCTTCTCCCGAAACCCTTGTGAAGCTGGAAAACGGTGTGCTGAAAACCTTCCCCCTGGCCGGGACCCGGCCGCGCGGCGCAACGGAGGAAGAAAACAAACGGCTGGAGGAGGAGCTTCTGGCCGACGAGAAGGAATGCGCCGAGCACAATATGCTGGTTGATCTGGGGCGCAACGACATTGGGAAAATCAGCAGCTTTGGCAGCGTGCGGGTGGAAAAATACAAGAGCATTGAACGCTTCTCGCATGTGATGCATATCGGGTCCGCCGTGTCCGGAAAAATCCGGCCCGACCGGGACGCGGTGGACGCGGTGGAGGCCGTGCTTCCGGCAGGGACCCTTTCCGGAGCTCCCAAAATCCGCGCCTGTCAGATCATCCATGAGCTTGAAAACAACAAGCGGGGCATTTACGGCGGAGCCATCGGTTATATCGGTTTTTCCGGGAATCTGGACACCTGCATCGCGATCCGGCTCGCCTTTCAGAAAAACGGCCGGGTGTTTGTCCGTTCGGGCGCGGGGATTGTGGCCGACAGTGTGCCGGAAAACGAATATCAGGAATGCATCAATAAAGCCAGAGCCGTCGTAAAGGCGCTGGAAATTGCACAGGGAGGGATGACGGATGATCTTGCTGATCGATAACTACGACAGCTTTACCTATAACCTTTATCAGCTTGTCGGGACGGTCAATCCGGAGATCCGGGTGATCCGGAACGACGAAATGACCGTTGAAGAAGTAAGAAACTTATGTCCCTCCCACATGATTTTGTCGCCGGGACCCGGCTATCCCAAGGACGCGGGCATCTGCACCGCCGCCGCGGCGGAACTGGGAAAAGAAATTCCGCTTCTGGGCGTATGCCTCGGCCATCAGGCCATCTGCGAGGCGTTCGGAGCGGTCGTTTCCCACGCAAAGCGGCTGATGCACGGCAAGGCGTCCGAGGTGACCCTTGACGGCGGCTGCCCGATTTTCAGGGGGCTTCCCGGTCGGATTCAGGCGGCGCGGTATCACTCCCTCGCGGCGGTCCGTGACACCCTTCCGGAGTGCCTGCGGATTACGGCTGAAACGGACGACGGAGAGGTGATGGGAGTCATGCACCGGGAATACCCCGTATTCGGCGTACAGTTTCACCCCGAGTCTATTCTCACGCCGGACGGCGTTCAAATCATCCAAAATTTTCTTCACTTGTGAAAGGAGTCTGACCAATGATTAAGGAAGCAACCGCAAAACTGATTGAAAGAGAAAATCTGACCTATGACGAAGCCGTTGCCGTAATGGATGAAATCATGGGGGGAAATACGTCCCAGGTGCAGACGGCGGCTTTTCTCGCGTCCCTGTCCGCAAAGGGGGAGACCATCGAGGAAATTACCGCCTGCGCCGCCGGAATGCGCGCCCACGCCACGCCCGTCGTTTGTGATTCCGACCTTTTGGAAATCGTCGGGACGGGAGGGGACGGCGCAAACTCCTTCAATATTTCGACCACCGCCTCCATCGTTGTCGCCTCTTCGGGGGTGAAGGTGGCCAAACACGGCAACCGCGCGGCCTCCTCCCAAAGCGGCGCAGCAGACTGCCTGGAGGCTTTGGGTGTAAAAATCAGCCTTGCTCCGGAAAAATGCGCGGAGCTGCTCGATACGATCGGAATCTGCTTTTTCTTTGCACAGAGCTATCATTCATCCATGAAATATGTCGGCCCGGTCCGGAAAGAGATGGGCGTGCGCACCATCTTCAATATTCTCGGCCCGCTGACCAATCCGGCCTCGGCCAACCTGCAGCTGCTGGGCGTTTACTCCGAGGCTCTGATCGAGCCGCTCGCCCGGGTGCTCTCGAATCTCGGGGTCAGGCGGGGCATGGTGGTTTACGGGCGGGATAAGCTGGATGAAATCTCCATGTCCTCTCCCACGGATATCTGTGAATTTCAGGACGGCCGGTTCAGAAAATATACGATCACGCCGGAAGACTTCGGCTTCCAATCCTGCGCAAAAGCGGACCTGACGGGGGGAACGCCGGAGGAAAACGCGCGCATTACCCTCGATATTTTAAATGGGGCAAAGGGTGCAAAGCGCGAAGCGGTCCTTTTGAACGCCGGGGCTGCGTTGTACCTTGCCGGAAAGGCGGAAACGCTGCAGGACGGCGCCCGTCTGGCCGCCGAGCTGATCGACAGCAAGAAAGCGAAGGCAAAGCTGGACGAATTCATCCGGGAATCCAACAGGGAGGCGAAGGTGAGTTGATTTTAGAAGAGCTTGCGGCCTATGCGAAACAGCGGGTGCAAAGGGCCAAAGAAACAGTCGGCGCGGAGGAAATCAAGGAACGGGCCCTCCGTCTTCCGAGGGGCGGTTTCCGGCTTGAAAATGCTTTGAAGGGTCCAAAGCTGTCTTTTATCTGTGAGATCAAGAAGGCGTCCCCCTCCAAAGGGATTCTTTTGCGGGATTTCCCTTATCTTGAAATCGCGCAGGAATACGAAAGGGCGGGCGCGGACTGCGTTTCCTGCCTCACCGAGCCGAAGTGGTTTTTAGGTTCCGATCAGATATTCCGTGAGATTCGCGGCGAAATTTCCCTTCCGATGCTCCGAAAGGACTTTACCGTCGACGAATATCAGCTCTATGAGGCGAGGTGCATGGGAGCCGACGCGGTGCTTCTGATCTGCTCCCTGCTCGATACCCGAACGCTGGCGCGGTACCTTGCCATCTGTGACGGGATGGGAATATCGGCTTTGGTGGAGACCCACGACGAAGAGGAAGTGAAGTCCGCGGTGTCGGCGGGCGCCCGCCTGATTGGGGTCAACAACCGCAATCTGAAGAATTTTACCGTGGATTTTTCAAACGCAGCGAAGCTGAGAAATCAAATCCCATCCTCCGCCCTGTTTATCGCGGAATCGGGCGTAAGCTCGCCCGGCGATGTGGCGGCCCTCAAAAAAATCGGGGCGGACGCCGTTCTGGTCGGCGAGGCCTTGATGCGGGCGGAGGATAAGAAGGCCCTTCTCTCGGCCTTTCGGGGGGCGGCGGGATGAATAGGACGAAGATCAAGATATGCGGTCTTTTCAGGCCCTGCGACGCCGAATTTGTCAACAGCGCCCAGCCGGATTTCGCGGGCTTTGTGTTTTATGAAAAAAGCCGCCGGAACGTAACGCCCAGGGAGGCACAGAAGTTGAGAGAGGCGATCCGCCCGGAAATCAGGACCGCCGGGGTATTTGTGGACGCTTCTCTGGAGCGGATCGCGGAGCTTTACCGTGACAGAACCATCGGAATTGTCCAGCTCCACGGAGGCGAGGACGACCTCTTTATCGAAAGGCTCAGGCAAGCGCTTCCGCGGGCTGAAATCTGGAAAGCGTTCAAAATCCGCTCGGAAAAGGACCTTCTGGCCGCCGAACGGAGCTGTGCCGACAGGGTGCTTTTGGACAACGGCTACGGGACCGGGGAATGCTTCGACTGGTCGCTGGTCAAAAGCTTTTCCCGCCCGTTTATCCTGGCGGGGGGGCTGACGCCCCAGAATATCCCCGAGGCGGTATCCCGGTTTCACCCTTACGCGGTCGATTTGAGCTCGGGCGTGGAAAAGGACAGCCTGAAGGACCGGGATAAGATCGCGGCGGCGGTGAAAGCGGTAAAGTCAACGGAAGAATACTGAAAACAGAAGGGCTGAACCCTTCTTTTAAGGAGGAACCTATGTCAAAAGGCAGATTTGGCATTCATGGCGGCCAGTATATACCGGAGACGCTGATGAACGCCGTAATGGAATTGGAAGAAGCCTATCGCCACTATCAATGCGACCCGCAGTTTCAGGAGGAGCTTACCGGTCTTCTGAACGATTACGCCGGAAGACCGTCGCGCCTTTATTTCGCCGAAAAAATGACGAAGGATTTGGGCGGGGCCAGGGTTTATCTGAAGCGGGAGGACCTGAATCACACCGGCGCGCACAAAATCAACAACGTGCTCGGTCAGGTCCTTCTGGCTAAGAAAATGGGCAAGACGCGCGTGATCGCCGAAACCGGGGCCGGTCAGCACGGCGTGGCGACCGCGACGGCGGCGGCGCTGATGGACATGGAATGTGAAATTTTCATGGGAAAGGAGGACACCGAAAGACAGGCGCTGAACGTCTACAAGATGCGGCTTTTGGGGGCGCGGGTCCACCCGGTCACTTCCGGAACGGGCACCCTGAAGGATGCGGTGTCCGAAACCATGCGGGAATGGACGGGCCGGATCGCCGACACCCATTATGTCCTCGGGTCGGTGATGGGACCGCACCCGTTTCCCACCATCGTGAGGGATTTTCAGGCGGTGATCTCCAGAGAGATCAAGGAGCAGCTCATGGAAAAGGAAGGCCGCCTGCCCGACGCAGTGCTTGCCTGCGTGGGCGGCGGCTCCAACGCCATCGGCGCTTTCTATCACTTTATCGAAGACCCGTCGGTGCGCCTGATCGGATGCGAGGCGGCCGGAAGGGGCATCGATACCTTTGAAACGGCGGCGACCATGACGACCGGGAAGCCGGGGATTTTTCACGGGATGAAATCCTATTTCTGTCAGGACGAATACGGCCAGATCGCGCCGGTCTATTCCATTTCCGCCGGGCTCGACTACCCGGGCGTCGGTCCGGAGCACGCATGGCTTCACGATATCGGGCGGGCAGAGTATGTGGCCGTCACCGATGACGAGGCCGTGGACGCCTTTGAGTACCTTTCCCGTACGGAGGGCATCATCCCCGCCATTGAAAGCGCCCATGCCGTGGCTTACGCCAGAAAGCTGGCGCCCCAAATGGGCCGGGACAAAATCGTCGTGATCAACCTTTCGGGACGGGGCGACAAGGACTGCGCGGCCATCGCACGGTACAGAGGGGAGGAGATTTTCGAATGAGCCGTATCAAAAAAGCATTTGAACAGGGGAAGGCCTTCATCGCCTTTCTGACCTGCGGAGACCCCGATCTGGAAACCACCGAACAGCTTATCAGAGGAATCGCCGATGCCGGCGCGGACCTTATCGAGCTGGGGATACCCTTCTCCGACCCTACGGCGGAAGGCCCTGTGATTCAGGAGGCGAACCTGCGCGCGCTTGCCGCGGGCACAACGACGGACAAAATCTTTGACATGGTGCGCAGGGTCAGGCGGACCGTCGGCGTCCCTATGGTTTTCATGACCTATGCCAACGTGGTATTTTCCTACGGAACCGAGCGCTTTTTGGAAACCGCCGCCGGGATCGGGATGGATGGGGTGATCCTTCCGGACGTGCCCTTTGAGGAAAAAGAGGAATTTGCCCCGGTGTGCCAGAAACACGGCCTTGATTTTATTTCCCTCGTTGCCCCGACCTCGAACGACCGCATCAAAAAAATTACAAAAGAAGCTTCCGGCTTTGTTTACTGCGTGTCCTCTCTCGGGGTCACGGGCATGAGAAGCGAAATCAGCTCGGATGTGGCGTCTATGGTAAAATTGGTCCATGAGTCCGGCAGCGTCCCGGCGGCGGTCGGCTTTGGAATCTCAACGCCGGAGCAGGCGGCGCAGATGGCGAAAACAGCCGACGGCGTTATCGTCGGCTCCGCCATTGTGAAGCTGATCGGGCAGCACGGTAGGGAAGCCCTCCCCTTTGTCGCGGAGTATGTACGGGCTATGAAAGAAGCGGTCGGCCGGGTTGAAACGCGTGCGCAGGAATAAAACAGACGGATATTTGAGTTCGCTGTTCAAATCATGGACAGGTATTGTATAATGAATCATATGGATAGCGCCATTTAAGAACGGCCTGTCTGCAGTACAAATCAGAACATACAGGGAAGGGTAAAACATCAATGAAAACAGTAACGCTGAAAAACGGTTCGGAGCTTTTCATCAGAAAAGCGGCTGCAGAGGATGCCGAATTAATGGCCCGGTTTAAAAGGTGCATCAGCGGAGAATCGGATTTCCTCTCGTACGGAGAAAATGAGATAGAAATTTCAGCAAAGACGGAGGAACACGCCATTTCGGCTGAAAACGCGAAGGATAATTCGGTGATTATCATTGCCTTGTGCGGCGGAGAAGTTGCGGGTTTTGTCACTTTCAGCGGCGGTTCCAGAGCCAGAAAACGGCACTCGGGTGAGATGGGAATCGCCGTCAGAAAAGATTATTGGGGCTTGGGAATCGGAAACTTTCTTCTGGAATTCCTGATCGACTGGGCAAAGCAGACGCAAATCGTCAGAAAAATCAATCTGCTGACCCGTGCGGATAATCAAAAGGCGGTCAGTCTGTATGAAAAATACGGCTTTTTAAAGGAAGGAACCATCACCAGGGACCTTTGCGTCGGCGGAGTGTTTTACGATTCCCTGAGCATGGGACTGTTGATCGGCTGAATTTTCAGATCATTGCAAAGAAAGGGACGGACATTCCGAATGATTACCTATGAAGCGTTGAATCATACAAAGACAGAAGTACTGCACAGGACGTTTACAGAAGCATTTTCGGACTATCGGGTTCCTATGCGACTGCCTCTTTGGGAATTCCGGCAGATGCTTCAAAGAAGAGGATACCGCCCTGAACTATCCGTAGGAGCGTTTGAAAACGACCGGCTGATCGGGTTCGTCCTGAATGGGATGCGTAGTTGGAATGAGATCCCGACCGCCTATGACGTGGGAACCGGCGTGATAGGGGCGTTCAGAGAACGCGGGATATCAAGCAAGCTTTTTACACAGGCAGGGCAGCTGCTGAAAGAACGAGGGGTCGAACAGTATCTGCTTGAGGTGCTTCAGTCCAACCGGGCTGCGGTTCTGCTCTATGAAAAACAGGGGTTCAGGCTTTGCCGGGAGTTTTCCTGTTTTCAGATCGGGAAAGAAAAACTCGTTCCGTCCATGAAATACCGTGCGGAGAAGGCGGACGGGCTTTCGTCCGAGCAGGACAAAGTCTTTTGGGACTTTGTTCCCTCCTGGCAGAACTCCCGGGAATCCGTTTGCGCGGTGCCGGAAGGGTTTTACCGCTCGGCCGTACGGATTGGCCAAACCGTCGTCGGCTATGGAGTCATTGAAAAAAGGACGGGAAATATTGTTCAGCTTGCGGTTCGCAGAGAAGACCGGAGAACAGGAGTTGCGGGCAGTATCCTTGCCGATCTGGCAAAAAATACGGCGGCGGACAGAATCACGGTGCTGAACGTGGATACGTCGTGTAAGGAGATGGAGGCATTCCTATTGGCAGCGGGCTTTGAATGCTTCGCCCTCCAGTATGAAATGCTCCTGAATTTATAGAAGATCAGGTCTCCGACAAAGGGTTTCAAGGGAAAGCACCCGGATGCATTCTTTGGGCAGCGGCCCGGTCTGTATACGGAAATTCGTAAAAAGCACTGGTAAAACGATCGGAATTATATTATAATAAAGTCTATCAAAAATGAAATAGGTTTAAGGTGTCAGAAGGGCGAAAGCCTTGTTCTGATGAAAAGGGAAACAGGTGCAAGTCCTGTACGAACTCGTCACTGTGATAAGGGAGCTGCGGCAAAACGCCACTGATTGGAAATTGGGAAGGCGGCCGTAAACGATGATCTTTCAGCCAGGAGACCTGCCTTAAACAGAGCACTACAGCCACGAGTAACTGGTCTGGAATGGATAAGGCAGGTCTGACCTTGCCTTTTGATACCTCCATGCCTTTGTGGCAATGGAGGTATTTTATTGTGGCGAAAGTATTGATGATTCAGGGGACCATGTCGAACGCGGGGAAAAGCCTGCTTACAGCCGGCCTGTGCAGAATTCTGAAGCAGGACGGATACCGCGTCGCTCCTTTTAAATCCCAGAATATGGCGCTGAATTCCTATATTACGGACGAAGGGCTGGAAATGGGCAGGGCGCAGGTCATGCAGGCGGAAGCGGCGGGAATCAAACCGTCCGTTCTGATGAACCCCATTCTGTTAAAACCCACCAACGACACCGGCTCCCAGGTGATCGTCAACGGGGAAGTCGTCGGCAATATGAGCGCGAAAGAATACTTCGCCTATAAAACGAAGCTGATCCCGGACATCAGAAGGGCGTTTCACGAGCTGGAAAAGCAGGCGGACATTATTCTTATAGAGGGCGCGGGCAGTCCGGCGGAAATCAACCTGAAAGAAAATGATATCGTCAACATGGGGCTGGCCGAAATGCTGGACGCCCCGGTGCTTCTGGTCGGGGACATCGACCGGGGCGGCGTCTTTGCCCAGCTGCTCGGCACCCTGATGCTTCTGGAAGACCATGAAAAGGCAAGGGTAAAGGGCCTGATCATCAATAAATTCCGGGGCGACCCTTCGATTCTCGACCCGGGAATCCGTATGCTGGAGGAAAAAAGCGGCGTGCCGGTCGCCGGGGTCGTTCCTTATATGGAGATTTCGGTGGAGGATGAGGACAGCCTGACCGGTCGGTTCGATCAAAAAGAAGAAGCGCAGATCGACATCGCCGTCATCCGTTTTCCCCGGATTTCCAATTTTACGGATTTTTCCGTCTTTGAGCAGATCGAGGGCGTTTCCGTCCGCTATGTGGATTCCGCCGTTCAGCTGCACCGTCCGGATATGATTCTTCTGCCGGGCAGTAAGAATACGATGGGCGACTTGAAATGGATGCGGCAGAACGGGCTGGAAGCGGCGGTCAAAAAGAGAAAAGGCGAAAGCGTGATCTTTGGCATCTGCGGCGGATATCAGATGCTTGGCCGCACCGTTTCGGACCCTTACGAAGTGGAAGAGGGCGGCGCGGTTCGAGGGATGGAGCTGCTCCCCGTGGACACCGGGCTGGAGACCAAAAAGGTCCGTACCCGTGTGGAGGGCGCCTTTGGACAAGTACCGGGGATTTTCTCCGGGTTGTCCGGCAGGAAAATAAAGGGGTATGAAATCCATATGGGTGTCAGCAGCGCGGAACCGGGCTGTTTGCCGCTGTGTTCCCTGACCAATGTGCTGGACGGCGGGGAAAAAAAGGATGGAATCTCCGGCGAGGATATTTATGGAACCTATGTGCACGGAATCTTTGACGAAGGGGAAATCGCGTCCGTTGTCGTGAGGGCGCTTGCCCACAGGAAAGGCCTCTCCATGGAAAGCGGCCTGACGATGGACTACGGGGCCTTTAAGGAATCCCAGTACGACAAGCTTGCAGATACGCTGAGAAAACATCTCGATCCGGACGGGATTTACCGGATTTTAAATGGAGGGACCTATGACAAAAGAAGCATTGGCTGAATTAAAAATCGACAGGCCGAATGAGGAAATCCGGCAAAAGGTAAAGCAAATCTGGGACGGAATTGCAAAGCCGCTGGACGGGCTGGGTCAGTTTGAAGCGATCGTTGCGCAGATCGGGGCGATTTCCGGAACCGTACAGATTGACCTTTCTAAAAAAGCCGTGGTCGTCCTATGCGCGGACAACGGTATCGTAGAGGAGCAGGTGAGCCAGTGCGGGCAGGAGGTAACGGCCGCCGTTGCTTCCAGCATGGTTTTGGGAACTACCTCCGTCTGTAAGATGGCGAAAAGGGTAGGGGCGGACGTATTGCCGGTGGACATGGGTATCAACTGCGAAGAAGAGATCCCGGGGCTGATTCAGCGCAAGGTTGCCCGCGGAACGAAAAATTTCCTGAAGGAACCGGCTATGTCGGAAGCGGAGGCTGTACAGGCAATCGCGGCGGGAATGGAGATTGCGGCGGAATGCGGCGAGAAAGGGTACCGGATTCTTGCGACCGGCGAAATGGGAATCGGCAATACAACGACCAGCAGCGCGATGGCCGCGGCACTGCTGCAATGCAGCGGCGAAGAGGTCACGGGAAAGGGCGCCGGTCTGAGCAGGGAAAAGCTGGAACATAAACAGGAAGTGGTCAGGCGGGCGCTGGAAAGATATCGGTTCCAAAAAGACGAAGCGCTGCGGATTCTGGCAACCGTCGGGGGATACGACATTGCCGGGCTCGTCGGCGTTTTTATCGGGGGGGCTCTTCATCATATTCCCGTTGTTGTCGACGGAGTCATCAGCGCGGTGGCGGCGCTGACGGCGGAACGCCTTGTTCCCGGGGTAAGGGAATACATTATCCCGTCCCACATCAGCAGGGAACCCGCGGCAAAAAGGATTTTTGAGGAGCTCGGGGTCCATCCGGTCATAGACGCCGGACTGGCTCTGGGGGAAGGAACGGGCGCGGTGATGATGTTTGCCCTTTTGGACGTCGCGCTTTCCGTATATGAAGACCAGACCACTTTTCATGATATCAGTACGGAGCAATATGTTCGGTATGAATAGCCTTCAGGCTGAGAAAACATACGGCGCCGCGTGACGGCAGGGAGCGAAAATGATGGTACTGATTACGGGCGGCAGCGGCAGCGGCAAATCCGCGTACGCGGAAAAAACGGCGGTTTCGCTTGCCGGGAAAGGGCCGCTGTATTATCTGGCGACCATGAAGGTTTACGACGGCGAGGGCAGAAAAAAGGTGGACAGGCACCGCGGCCTGCGGGCGGGAAAGGGATTCCTGACCATTGAACAGCCGACCGGTATCCTTTTGGCCGTCCCCCGGATGAAGCAGGGGGAAGGAACGGTGCTGCTCGAATGCCTGTCGAATCTTGTGGCCAATGAAATGTTTGCTTCAAAGGAAATCCGGCGGGAGAAAGAGGTTGCGGATCAGCTTTGCGCGGAGCTTTGTTCCCTTGCGGAGCATATGGAGCATCTGGTGATCGTCACCAACAACGTCTTTGAGGACGGCATTCCCTATGAAGAAACAACGCGGGCTTATATGGAAGCGCTCGGCAGGGTCAATGCGTTTATTGCCGCCCGGGCGGACGCGGTGACGGAAGTGGTAGTCGGGATTCCGGTTCCGATCAAAGGAGAACTGCCGTAGAGCGTGTATGCAAATCGGAAAAACGACGGATATTTCGCTGAAAAGGAGGGACTTCAAGGAAAAAAGCACACGAATACTTTCCGTATTCGGAGCATTTTTGACGACGAAGGAACCCTTATCAGTAGAAATAGACTAGATTTTGGAGTTTGCATACACGCTCTAGGATGGGAGAAAAAAGATGCCTGTTTTAAGATCACTGATGATTTCCTTTTCCATTTATTCCAAGATCCCGGTCCCGCAGCTGGAGTGGGAGGACCGGGATATGAAATATGTCCTCTGCTTTTTTCCGTGGGTCGGGGCCGTGATCGGCGTCCTCACGGTCCTGTGGGGGACGCTCTGCCGCTCTTTGGGGCTGGGTACGGTGCTGTACGCGGCTGTCGGGACGGCGATCCCGATCTTGGTATCCGGCGGGTTTCATGTGGACGGCTTCATGGATACGATGGACGCGTTCCATTCCTATCAAAGCCGGGAAAAGAAGCTGGAAATCCTGAAGGATTCCCACATCGGCGCGTTTTCCGTGATACAGCTGGTTATTGATACCCTGCTTTATTTCGGGGCGTATTCCGCAATTGATCAGCCAAAGGCTCTGGCAGTGGCGGGCGCGGGATTTTTTCTCTCCCGTACGCTGAGCGGAATTGGAGTAGTGACCTTTCCGAACGCAAAAAACGAAGGGCTTTTATACCTGTTTTCCAGCAAGGCCCATGAAAAAGCGGTGAAAGTTTCCCTGTACCTTCAGCTTTTGCTCTGTTTGGCGGCAATGCTGTGGCTGTCGCTGTGGACGGGGATTGCCGTTGCGGCGGGCGCGCTGCTGACCTTCTTTTACTGGCGCCGCCGCTGCTTTCGGGAGCTTGGGGGCATTACCGGGGACACCTGCGGCTATTTTGTGACGGTCTGCGAGGGGGTCAACGCGGCAGCCGCGGCGATCTGCTGTATCGCCGGGCTGGTTTAGATTTTACGAATCAACACCGAAAGAGGGAAGGACATGGAGCTTTACATTGGAGGATACGCACAGGGGAAACTGACTTATGTGCTGAAAAAGACGGGCATCCCGCCCGAAAGAGTATACGATCCCGTGGCGTCTGTGCCGGACTGCGCTGAAACGGGGGCCGCGGTTATCAACCATTTTCATATTCTGGTCAAAGCCCTTTTAAAGGAAGGCAAATCCCCCGAGGACCGGGTTCGGGAAATCCTGGCGCACAACCCCGGAGTGATTGTGATCAGCGACGAAGTCGGGAACGGAATCGTCCCCACGGACGCAGGGGAAAGGGAATACCGGGAGCGTCTGGGGAGAATCCTCTGCGTGCTGGCGGAAAAAGCGGACAGGGTGGAGCGGATTGTATGCGGAATCGGACAGAAAATCAAATAACCCTGGCGCTGATCCGCCACGGGGAGACCCCGTCCAACGCGCTGGGCCGGTACCTTGGACAAACCGAAGAGGATTTATCCGATACGGGAAAGGAAAAGCTGCTGCGAAACAGGCAGTCGGGAAAATACCCGAAGGCCGGCGTCGTTTTTTCCAGCCCGATGGAACGGTGTCTGCAGACCGCGGAGCTTCTTTACGGCTGTACGAATCCGATTGTGGTGGAAGAATGGCGGGAAACGAATTTCGGGCACTTTGAAGGCAAAAATTACCGGGAGCTGAGCGGGAACGCGGAGTATCAGGCGTGGATAGACAGCAGCGGGGAACTGCCTTTTCCGGGCGGAGAAAGCAGGCAGGACTTTCTTGCAAGGTGCCGCCGGGGATTGGGTCAGGCGGTAGGGGAACTTGGAAAGGCAGAAAGCCTTCCGGCCTCCGCTGCCGCCGTGGTGCATGGCGGAACCGTCATGGCGCTGCTGAGCACCTTTTGTGGCGGGGATTATTTTGATTATCAGTGCAAAAACGGAGAAGGCTGTCTTTGCCGCCTGTCCTTCTCCGGTACCGACTGTTTTTCATTGGAATGGATAAGGAAATTGTAGAGGATGGAACAATGATCAATCATATCACTGCTTTCTTTGCCGGGTTTTTATTGGACCTGCTGCTGGGCGACCCGCACTGGCTTCCCCACCCCGTCCGGCTGATCGGAAAGCTGATCGCCAAACTGGACGGCGTGCTGCTGGGGAAGCTTGACGGGAAGGAAAGGGACGGGAAAAAGGAATTTCGCAGGGGAATCCTGCTGGTGCTTCTGGTCCTGACCGCGACCGTTGCGGCATCGGCTCTGATTCTGTATCTTGCCTACCGGTTTTCCACCGTTTTTGGGATCGCGGTGGAAAGCGTCATGACCTATCAGGTGCTTGCGACCAAATGCCTGAAGCAGGAGAGCATGAAGGTTTACACAAAGCTGAAGGAAAACGATCTGCCGGGCGCGCGGCGCGCGGTGTCCATGATCGTGGGGCGCGACACGGCGGCGCTGGACGAAACCGGGGTCGCCAAAGCCGCCATTGAAACGGTGGCGGAAAACACCTCGGACGGCGTGATCGCGCCGATGCTTTTTCTTGCCCTTGGCGGGCCGGTCCTCGGCTTTTTCTATAAGGCCGTCAATACCATGGATTCCATGGTGGGATATCAGAATGACCGGTATTCGTTTTTCGGCAGGGCCGCCGCCAAGCTGGACGACGCGGTGAACTTCCTGCCCGCAAGAATCAGCGCGGTTTTGATGACAGCCGCCTGTACCCTTGCCGGAAGGGAGTATCACGGGAAAAACGCTTGGAGAATTTACAAACGGGACAGAAGGAAACACAAGAGTCCCAACGCCGCCCATACGGAAGCCGTCTGCGCCGGGGCGCTGGGCATCCGCCTTGCGGGGGACGCCAGCTATTTCGGCAAGCTGGTCAAAAAGCCGTTTCTCGGGGACGCGCTCAGGGCGGTGGAGTACGAGGACATCGTCCGGGCCAACCGTCTGCTTTATCTTACGGCGGGCCTTTGCGAAGCCGTCTGTCTGGCGCTTCTGTTTCTTGCCGATTTTGTTTTTTAATAGGAGGAGTTTATGATTCACGGCGGTGATATTTATCGGAATCAGGTCCGTATCGATTTTTCGGTCAACAGCAATCCCCTTGGAATTCCCGATTCTGTAAAAGACGCGCTGCACGAAGCGGTCGGGCACTGCGAACAGTATCCGGACATCCGGGCGGAAAAGCTGGCGGAAAGCGTTTCCCAAATGACGGGAGTCGGTACGGAGCACCTCCTTTTCGGAAACGGCGCGTCGGAATTGTTCCTTGCAATCATTCACGCCGTCAGGCCCAAACGAATCGTCATCCCGGTTCCGTCCTTCTTCGGGTACGAAAAAGCTGCTATGGCGTCGGACGCGGAAATCGGTTATTACGAAATGAAGGAAAGCGCGGGGTTTGCTTTGGACGAAGGGCTTCTGGAGCAGCTGACCGGGGACACGGATTTGCTGTTTCTCGCCAATCCCAACAATCCGGTGGGAAACCTGCTTGACGGCACGCTGCTGAAAAAAATCGCGGCTGTCTGCCGGGAGAAGCGGATTACCGTCGTGCTGGACGAATGTTTTCTGGAATTCACCGGCGAAGAGGAGCGGCTTTCGTTCAAAAATCGGCTGCAAGAGTACCCAAACGTAGTGGTGGTCCGCGCGTTTACCAAAATTTTTGCCATTCCGGGCGTCCGGCTGGGCTACCTCTTTTGCGGAGACCGGGAATTAACGGAAAGAATCAAAAATCAGCTGCCGGAATGGAACCTGTCCGTTTTCGCGCAGGCCGCGGGCGCGGCGGCGTGCCGGGAAAAGGAATATCTGGAAAAGACCGTCCGGTTTGTAAAAACGGAAAGGGAATATCTCAGCGGGGAGCTCAGGCGGCTGGGGTTCCGGGTGTATCCGTCGGCGGCGGATTATCTATTGTTTTACACCTCTGTGCCGCTCTATGACCTGCTTTTGGAAAAGGAAATTCTGATTCGCGACTGCGGCAATTACAGGGGCTTGCACGAAGGGTACTACCGCATTGCGGTAAAACAGCACGGGGAAAATGAAACGTTGATTCGGGAGATCGAAAGGCTGGTGAAACAGAATGGATGAAATCGAATTTGTACTGCCGGAGGAAATTGAAAAACGCAGCTTCGCAATCATTTCAAGGGAACTGCGCGAGCGAAAAATTGAATTAAAGCCGGAGCAGGAAATGGTGATCAAACGCGTCATCCACACCAGCGCGGACTTTGAGTACGCAAAGACGCTTACCTTTTCGCCGGGAGCGGTGGAAAAAGCGAAGGAGCTGATTCAAAACGGCGCCGATATTGTGACGGACACCAATATGGGGCTGGCCGGAATCAACAAAACTGTTCTGGCCCGTTACGGCGGCAGCGTCCATTGCTTTATGGCGGAAAAAGAGGTCGCCGAGCTGGCGAAGCGGCGGAGGATCACCCGGGCCGCGGTCAGCATGGAAATGGCGTCTAAAATCGAAAGGCCGGTGATCTTTGCCATCGGCAACGCGCCGACGGCGCTGATCCGGCTCTATGAAATGATGACGGACGGCACCTTCCGCCCGGCGTTTATCATCGGGGTTCCCGTCGGCTTCGTCAACGTGGAGGCGGCAAAGGAGCTGATTTTGGGGACGGAGGTGCCTTTTATCGTAAACCGCGGCAGGAAGGGCGGCAGCAATGTGGCGGCGGCTGTCTGCAACGCGATTCTTTACGAGCTGGGGAGATAAGGATGCGGTACGGATTTACGACCGGAAGCTGCGCGGCTGCCGCGGCAAAGGCGGCGGCCTACATGCTGTTGACCGGGAAAGAAAAAAGGACCATTACCATCGACACCCCCAAGGGGATTCCCTACAGGGTGGCGGTGGAGGAGATTACCCGCGGGGAATCCGCGGTCACCTGCGCGGTCAAAAAGGACGGCGGGGACGACCCGGACATGACCACAGGGGCGCTGGTTTTTGCCTGTGTTACTTTCAACGGACAGGAACGGTCGCCGGAAGAAGGAAGCAAAATCGTGATCGACGGAGGCGAAGGGGTCGGAAGGGTGACCAAACGCGGACTGGATCAGCCGGTCGGCAGCGCGGCTATCAACCATGTACCGAGGGAAATGATCGCGAAGGAAGTGGCGGAAATCTGCCGCCTGACCGATTACCGGGGCGGGCTCCGGGTGGAAATCTCCGTCCCCGGCGGGGAAAAGCTGGCGGAAAAGACGTTTAATCCCAGGCTGGGGATCACCGGGGGCATTTCGATCCTCGGCACAACGGGGATTGTGGAGCCGATGAGCAGCCAGGCGCTGCTCGACACCATCCGGGTGGAGCTGAATGTCAAGAAGGAAGAGGGCTGCCGGGCGGTGGCGGTGACGCCTGGGAATTACGGCCAGGCCTTTATGAAAACCGCCTACGGGTATGATCTGGACCAAAGCGTCAAATGCAGTAATTTTATCGGGAATACCGTCGATATGGCGGCGGAGGCGGGATTTTCCGCGATGCTCCTGACCGGGCATATCGGGAAGCTGGTGAAGCTTTCCGGCGGAATGATGAACACCCACTCCAAAGAAGGGGACTGCCGGATGGAGCTGATGGCGTCGGCCGGAATCCGGGCGGGCATTTCCGCAAAGACAGCCGGGGAAATCCTTGACTGCGTCACCACAGAGGAAGCGCTGCGGATTTTGGAAACCGCTGGGAAACGGAAAAAAACGATGGAAATCCTTCTGGAAAAAATCTGTTTTTGCCTGAATAAACGCGCGGCGGGAAGAATTCGGACAGAATGCATTCTTTATGCAAACGAATTCGGGGAGCTGGCGAAAAGCGAAGGGGCACAGGAACTGCTTCAAACAATCATGGAAACGGGAGGGAAATGATGATTTACTTTGTGGGGGCCGGAACCGGGGCGGTGGATTTGATCACCGTGAGGGGCAAGCGGCTGCTTCAGACGGCGGACGTCGTCATCTATGCGGGTTCTCTGGTCAATCCGGAGCTTTTACAGGATGCAAAGGACGGCTGCGCCGTCTATAACAGCGCGGAAATGACGCTGGAGGAGGTCGTTGCGGTCATGCGCCGGGCGGAGCAAAGCGGAAAAACCACGGTGCGTCTCCACACGGGGGACCCCAGCGTATACGGGGCCGTACGGGAACAGATGGATGTTCTGGATTCGCTCGGCATCCCCTATGAAAGCTGTCCGGGGGTCAGCGCGTGCTTCGGGGCCGCCGCGTCGTTAAATCTGGAATACACCCTGCCGGGCGTTTCCCAAAGCCTGATCATTACCCGCATGGAGGGCAGAACTCCGGTGCCGGAAAGGGAAAGCATCGAAAGCCTGGCGGCGCACGGGGCTTCCATGGCGATTTATCTGAGCGCCGGGATGCTGCGCGAATTAAGCGAAAGGCTGCAAAGGGGCGGTTACCGGCCCGAAACGCCCGCGGCCATTGTTTACAAGGCCACCTGGCCGGAGGAAAAAGCCTGTGTCTGTACCGTAGGAACTCTGGAGGAAACGGCGAAAGTAAACCAAATCACCAAAACGGCGCTGATTCTGGTCGGGGACGCCGTTGCACATCGGAATTACCAGCGTTCCAGATTGTATGCGCCGGATTTTGAGACGGAATTTCGAGGGAAACGGGAATGAAAATCAGTATCATCAGCTTTACCGAAAAAGGGGCCGCTCTCGCGCAGACAATCCGAAACAGCCTTGCGCGGGAGATGGAGATCACCCTTTCTGCCAAGCACAGGGCTTTGCCGGATGATCTGGAAGCCGTATATGTGGAAGAAAGCCTTTCCCGGTGGGCGGGGGAGCGGTTCCGGGAGCACAGCGCGGTGCTCTTTATCGGGGCCTGCGGCATTGCCGTGCGCGCGATCGCGTCTTCCGTAAGGGATAAGCTGGAGGATTCCCCGGTGCTGGTCATGGATGAAGCGGGCCGGTTCGTGATTCCGCTGCTGTCCGGGCATTTCGGGGGAGCCAACGAACTGGCCGAACGGATTGCGGAAAAGACCGGCGCGGTTCCGGTCATTACGACCGCCACCGATGTAAACGGATTGTTTGCGGCGGACGTCTTTGCCCGCAGAAACCGGCTGGCCGTCTGTAACCGAAGCGGGATTGCTGCCGTTTCGTCCGCGCTCCTTGCCGGGAAGCCCGTTACAATGGCCATCGCGGGTTCCTGTACGGGAAGCTGGCCGAAGGAGCTGACCCCGGTACCCTACCCCGTGAACGGCAGGGCGTCGGTGATCGTTTCCCCCTTTGCGGAGGATGCGGAAAAGGCGGATTTACAGCTTTGCCCAAGGGCCTGTGTGCTCGGAATCGGGTGCAGGCGCGGGAAATCCTTTCCGGAAATAGAGGAAGCGGTGGAAAAGCAGATGAAGAAAGCCGGGCTGCGGCGGGAGTCGCTGGCGGCTGTTGCTTCCGTCGACCGGAAAAAGGACGAGCAGGGGTTACTGGAATATGCGGAGAAACATGACCTTCCTTTTCTGACTTTTTCTGCGGACAGGCTGAAAGCAGTTGGCGGCGATTTTGCCTCCTCCGCCTTTGTGGAGGAGCAGGTGGGCGTGGACAACGTCTGTGAACGCGCGGCAATGGCGGCCTGCGGGGAAGAGGGAAAGCTCCTTATCGAAAAATACGCCGAAAACGGAATCACAGTGGCCATAGCACAGAAAAAATGGAGTGTAAGCTTTGATGAAACATAAAATTTATATCGTGGGAATGGGACCGGGAGCGGAAGAAATGATGACCTTTCAGGCGGTGAGGGCGCTGGAGGAAAGCGACGTGATCGTCGGGTACCCGGTCTATTTAGATCTGCTGGAAAAGCGCTTTCAGGAAAAAGAGCTGCTCTCCACGCCGATGACGCAGGAAGCAAAACGGTGCGAAATGTGCTTTCAGGAAGCCTTAAAAGGGAAAACAGTGGCGCTGGTCAGCAGCGGGGACGCCGGAGTGTACGGGCTGGCGTCGCTGATGTACGGGATCGGGGCGGATTACCCGGACTGCGAGCTTTTGGTGATTCCGGGCGTTACCGCTGCCAACAGCGGCGCCGCCTGCCTTGGGGCCCCGCTCAACCACGATTACTGCGTTATCAGCCTGAGCGACCTTCTGACGCCGTGGGAGCTGATTGAAAAAAGGCTGCGGGCGGCGGCGCAGGGCGACTTCTGTATTGCGCTCTATAACCCTTCCAGCCGTAGGCGCGCGGATTACCTGCAAAAGGCGTGCGACATCCTGCTGGAACAGCTTGAGGAAAGCAGGGCCTGCGGCTATGTGGAAAATATCGGCAGGGAGGGCACCCGGACATTCGTCTGCACCTTAAAGGAACTGAGAGAGCGGCAGGTCAATATGTTTACCACCGTCTTTATCGGGAATTCCCAAACGCGGCTTCGGGACGGGAAGCTGATTACCGAAAGAGGATACCTTTTATGAAACAGATACTGATTTTTTCAGGGACAACGGAGGGCCGCCGCCTGGCGGAACTGCTGTGCGCAAACGGACTGGAATGCACGGTCTGCGTGGCGACGGAATACGGGGAGCTGGTCATGGAGAAAAGACCGGGGCTGACCGTTCATCAGGGCAGGATGACCCCGGAGGAAATGAAGTACTTTCTCCGTTCGGGGAATTTCCTCGCGGTGGTGGACGCCACCCATCCCTTTGCTACCGCCGTTTCGGAGAATATCAGAAACAGCACGGCGGAAAGCGGTATCCCTTGCCTGCGCCTGCAGCGGGATACGGATATTCTGCCGCCGGGGCGGAAAAACGGGTTGCGCTATCCCACTCATGAAGCCTGCGCCGAAGCGCTGAAAGAAATGCCCGGCAATATCCTTCTGACGACGGGAAGTAAGGACCTGTCCCTTTACAGCGGGCAGAAGGAGCTTCTTCCCCGCCTGTACGCAAGGGTTCTGCCCGGACTGGAAAGCCTCTCCCTCTGCTATGAAAACGGGATCGAAGGAAAACATATCATCGCCATGCAGGGTCCCTTTTCGGTGGAAATGAACGAGGCGGTGATCCGTCAATACGATATCCGCACTCTGGTGACGAAGGAAAGCGGTAAGAACGGCGGCTTTCCGGAAAAAATACAGGCCGCCCGCAGCACCGGAACGAAAGTGCTGGTGATCGGGAACCCGGAACGGGCGGACGGGGACTCTTTTGAGGAAGTATGCGAAAAACTGGAAGACCTGACCGGGAAAAAGCTGCGGCGGGACAGCCGGATGCGGATTTCCCTGATCGGGATGGGAATGGGCGGCAAAACGTTACTGACAAGGGAGGCAGAGTGCCGGATACAGGAAGCGGAACTCCTCTTTGGGGCCCGGAGACTCCTGGCGGGGATCCCGGGCCCGGCCGAAAAAGTCCCCTGCTATCTGGCGGAGGACATCCTTCCGTTTCTGAAGGGGAAAGCGGTTCAAAACGCGGCTGCCCTTTTTTCGGGGGACACCGGTTTTTACAGCGGGGCGCAAAAGCTGTACGACGCCCTTCAAAGAGAAACAGAAGCGGGTATCCTGCACGCGCGGGTGGAAATCCTGCCGGGGATTTCCAGCGTATCCTGCCTTGCGGCAAGGCTCGGGAAAAGCTGGCACGACGCGGCGATCGTCAGCATCCACGGAAAAAGCGCCAATGTCCTCGATACGGTGCGGACGAATGAAAAAACGTTCCTGCTCGTGTCCGGCCTTGCGGATATGAAAGCGCTCGGCGCGCTGTTTTTGGAGCGGGGAATGGAGAATATCCGTATCACAGCGGGCTATCAGCTCTCTTACCCGGAGGAACAGATTCTGCGCCTGAACCCGGCGGACTGCGCGGCGCTCGAAAAGGAAGGGCTTTATGTCTGCCTGATCGAAAACCCGCAAGCCGAAAAGAAACGTCTGACGCACGGACTGCCGGACAGCGCTTTTCTTCGGGGCCGGGTTCCGATGACCAAGGAAGAAATCCGTGCGGTGTCCGTCTGCAAGCTCCGGCTTTGCCGGGACGCCGTCCTCTACGATGTCGGCAGCGGCACGGGCTCCGTCGCGGTCGAGTGCGCGTCTCTGTCCGACCGCATACAGGTATATGCCATTGAAAAGAAGAAGGAAGCCGCGCTTTTGACGGAGAAAAACCGGGAAAAATTCGTCCTGGCCAACCTGAGCGTGGCCGAGGGCGAAGCGCCGCAGGCGTTTGAGGGGCTTCCCGCCCCGACCCATGCGTTTCTTGGCGGAAGCGGCGGCAATATGAAGGAAATCCTCGCGGCGCTTTACCGGAAAAACCCGCGGCTCCGTGTGGTCGTGAACGCCGTCACGCTGGAAACCCTCAGTGAAATCACCGGCTTGCTGAAAACCTTGCCGGTGGAGGAAGAAGAGATTGTTCAGCTACAGGTCAGCAGGGCCGAGCCGGTGGGCGGGTACCGCATGATGCGCGCGGAGAATCCGGTTTTTATCGTTTCCTTTACTTTTCGGGGAAATGGGGAGAAAGACGAATGAAAGCACCCAGAATCATGATCGCGGCTGTCGGCAGCGGCAGCGGAAAAACCCTGCTGACCTGCTCGCTTTTACAGGCTCTGCTGGACAGCGGGAAAAGGGCGGCCGCGTTTAAATGCGGACCGGACTTTATCGACCCCA
Source organism: Caproiciproducens puteiluti (assembly GCF_052442865.1). NCBI lineage: Bacteria > Bacillati > Bacillota > Clostridia > Eubacteriales > Acutalibacteraceae > Caproiciproducens > Caproiciproducens puteiluti. The sequence goes on from NZ_CP194790.1 coordinate 701,247, forward strand.
TGTTCCACCGCAAGGTGCTCGGCGTCCCCTCTAAAAATCTGGATTCCTTTTTTACGGATGAAAACACGACCAAATTTCTGTTTCTGGAGGATGCCGAAGGAAAGGACCTTTCCGTGATCGAGGGCGTTATGGGGCTTTACGACGGCTTGGGCGGCATCCGGGAGGAAGCGTCCTCCTACCATCTGGCAAAGGTCACGAAAACGCCGGTGATTCTTGTGGTGGACGCCCGCGGGATGGGCCGGTCGGTCATCCCCCTGATTGCCGGTTTTTTGCAGTACGACACCGCGCGCCTGATTCAGGGCGTGATCCTGAACAGGACCGGAAAGATGTTTTATGACGCGATCAAACCGGAAATAGAAGCGGAAACAGGAATTCCGGTTCTGGGGTATTTTCCCGTTCAGACGGAAATCAGGCTGGAAAGCCGCCACCTCGGCCTGCGGCTGCCGGAGGAAATTCAGGGGCTCCGCGAACAGCTGAAAAAATCCGCGGAGGTCTTCAGGACTGCCGTCGATCTGGAAAGGCTCGTGGCGATCGCGTCGCGGGCGCAAGAACTCGAAGCAGCCCCGGTGACCGTTCCCGCGAAAGCGGTCGGCGTACGGATCGGTGTCGCCATGGACGAAGCGTTCTGTTTTTACTATGAGGACAATCTGCGGCTGCTGCAAAAAGCCGGGGCGGAGCTGGTGCCCTTTTCCCCGCTGCACGAAGAAAAGCTCCCGACGCACCTGCACGGGATGATTCTGGGCGGCGGGTACCCGGAGCTATACGCGGAGGGGCTTTCCCGAAACGAAGGAATGCGGCAAAGCGTGAAAAGGGCAATCGAAAGCGGGATGCCCACCATTGCGGAATGCGGGGGCTTTCTGTACCTGCACGAGACGATGGAAAATCAGGAAGGGCAGGTCTTCCCGATGGCTGGCGCGGTAAAAGGCAGCTGCCGTTATACGGGAAAGCTGGTTCGCTTCGGGTATATCGGCGTTTGCGCGGAAACGGAAACCTTTCTGCCGAAGGGGATGGAAATTCGGGGGCATGAGTTCCACTATTTTGACAGCACGGACAACGGAAGCGACTGTCTGGCGCGAAAACCGGTGTCGGGGCGGCAGTGGCACTGTGTCCACGCCGGAAAAAATCACTGGTGGGGTTTTCCGCATCTGCATTATTACGCGAACCCGGCCTACGCGTACCGCTTTTTAGGGAGGGCTGAAAGCTATGCACAGGGGTCATGAAATATCCGCCGATACCTATTCCTATCTTTCCGCTTTAAGGGAGTGGAATACGACCTATAAGGTCGCTTTCTCGGTGGGGGCGCTGGTGACGGTCATTGCCGCCGATTCCGTCGGAGTTTCCGCCGTGACCCTTCTTTTCATGCTGTTTCTCAGCGTGGGGGTGGGGAAAATCCCTGTAGGAGACTATTTCCGCCTGATGAAAATCCCTCTGGCCTTTATTCTGCTGGGGGGCGCGGCAATTACGGCCCAGTTCGGCAGCGGCGCGGACAGCCTTTTTCGCACCCGGTTTTTTCTGACGAATCTGTATGTGACCCAAAGCAGCCTGACGCTGGGGATACACGTGACCCTCAAAGCGTTCTCGGCGGTCAGCGCGCTGTACCTGATGACGCTTTCCACCCCGATGGGGGAAATCATTTCCGTTTTCAGAAAAATCCGTGTGCCGGTTCTGATTCTGGAGCTGATGCACCTGATTTACCGGTATATTTTCATCCTGTCGGAAACCAATCAGCGGCAGAAGGACGCCGCGGGGTCAAGGCTGGGGTACTGCGACCTGAAAACCTCGTTCCGTACCTTCAGCGGGGAGCTGGCGAATCTTTTGATCCTGTCCATGAAGAAGGCGGAAACGTATTACGACGCGATGGAAGCGAGGGGCTACGAGGGAAACGCCCTGTTCTGGGAAGAAAAAAGACCGCTGACGGCGGGGCAGCTGCTGTACGCCGGTCTGTATCTCGCGCTGCTTTTGGGAACTTTTTGTTTAATAGGGAGGAGGGGCTGAATGAGGGAAAAAATTCTGGAGGTGGACCATCTTTCGTTTGCCTATGACAGGGACCGCGATACGCTGAAGGATATCTGCCTTGCGATCTATCAGCGGGAAAAAATCGCCGTCCTTGGGGCAAACGGGGCTGGGAAAACCACTTTTTTTCTGAATCTGAACGGGGTGAGGGAGCCCACGAACGGGGAAATCCGTTACCGGGGGGAAACGATCGTCAGGAAAAACATCAACCGGCTGCGGCGGAATGTGGGAATCGTCTTTCAGGACGCGGACAGCCAGATCATCGCTTCCACGGTAAAGGCGGAGGTAGCCTTCGGTCCGCTGAACATGAAGCTTCCCCGGGAAGAGGTGGAGGAAAGAACCCTTCGCGCCGTCCGGGAAATGAAGCTGGAGGACCACGTCATGCGGCCGCCCCATTACCTGAGCGGCGGGGAAAAGAAAAGGGTCAGCATCGCGGATATTCTGGCCATGGATTCCGAAGTCATGATTTTTGACGAGCCGACCGCTTCCCTGGACCCGGTCAACGCGCAGGTGCTGGAAGAGGTTCTGGATCAGATCGAGCAAAAGGGAAAAACCGTCCTGCTTTCCACGCACGACGTGGATTTTGCCTATCGCTTTGCGCAGCGGGTCCTGGTTTTCTGCGGCGGGGAGCTGATCGGCGACGGAACCGCGGAAGAAATCTTCCGCGACGAGTCCCTGCTCAGAAAAGCAAACCTGAAAAAGCCGGTCCTGATGCAGCTTTACGATCTGCTGAAAGAAAAGGGAAAAATCGGGAAAGCGGGGGCGTGTCCCAAAAGGATTTCCGATTTTGCCGCGCTGTTATAAGAATGGTAAACAAATTGATATTTGTTCCAGATAAAACGAAAAGAGAGGGTAATAACAATGACAACGAAACAGAAAAAATGGATTGCTTCGCTGGCGGTCCTGTCGGTAATCGTGGGAATTACTCCGAATGCCTATGCGATGCACATCATGGAGGGCTACCTTGCGCCCCAGTACTGTATTGCATGGGGAGTGCTGTGTATTCCCTTCTTAGTGACCGGATACCTGTCCATTAACAAAAAGCTAAAAGAAAACAGGAAGAACATCACACTGCTCGCCATGGCGGGGGCTTTTATCTTCGTGATTTCCTCCCTGAAAATTCCGTCCGTAACGGGCAGCTGTTCCCACATGACGGGCACGGGGCTGGGCGCGATCCTGTTCGGGCCCACGGCTGTCAGCATTCTGGGCATCATCGTCCTGCTTTTTCAGGCGATTCTGCTTGCGCACGGCGGGCTGACCACGCTGGGAGCCAACACCTTTTCCATGGCCATTGCCGGGCCGCTGCTCAGCTACGGAATTTTCCTGCTGTGCAAAAAGCTGAAAGTAAACCGTTATATCGGTGTTTTTCTGGCGGCGTTTCTGGGCGACCTCTTTACTTACTGTGTCACTAGCTTTCAGCTTGCGATCGCCTATCCTTCCGCGGAGGGCGGCGTTATGGCGTCGGTCGGGAAGTTCCTCGGCGTTTTCGCGCCGACGCAGCTGCCCCTTGCCGTTCTGGAGGGCATCCTTACCGTCCTGATCATGATCGCGCTGAAGACATACGCTACCCCGGAACTGAACATGCTGAAGCTGAACATGGAGGAGAAATAAGATGAGTAAGACGAAAAAAACGGTTGTTGCGTTAATCCTTGCAGCGGTTTTAATCGCTTTTGTCCCGCTGTTCGCTTTAAAGGGCGCGGAATTCGGCGGCTCCGACGACGCGGGCAGCGGCATGGTGGAGCAAATCGCGGGGAACTATGAGCCCTGGTTCACGCCGGTATTGGAAACCGCGATTCACGGGGAGCTGCCGGGCGAAGTGGAAAGCCTTCTGTTCTGCCTGCAGACGGGCATCGGCGTCGGAATCATCGCTTTTCTGATGGGACGCTTGGTCGAACGTAAAAAATGGACGAACGGTAAGGGGAACGAATGAAGCAGGGAATTCTGATCGTCAGCTTTGGGACCACCTATCGGGAAACCAGAGAGAAAAACATTGAAAAAATCGCTCAGACAGTCCGGGAAGCTTTCCCGGACTGGAGCGTTTATCAGGCGTATTCCAGCAATATTGTGAGAAGTATTCTGGAAAAAAGGGACCATATTATCATTCGCGATGTCAGGGAGACATTGCGGCAGATGAAGCGGGACGGAATTACCCGCGCCGCTGTTTTGCCGACTCATTTGATAGACGGTATTGAAAACGGTAAAATGAAGTGTACAATAGAAGAATGCAGGGAACTGTTTTCCGAAATAAAAACGGCCCGTGTGCTCTTGGGCAGCGAAGCCGATTACGCCGCCGTCGCGAATTCGCTGTGGGGGGAAATCGGGGAAGCGGCGGGGAATGACCCCGTGATCCTGATGGGGCACGGTTCCCCGCATGAATCGGACGGCAGCTATGCAAAGCTGGAAAAGCAGCTGCGGGACTGTTCCGGCAAGGAAATCTACATTGCCACGGTGGATGGCTCCGTTGCCATCGCGGATGTTATCCAAAAGCTGGACGCTTCCGCGCAAAAAAGAAAGCGCGTGCTGGTGCTGCCGCTGATGCTGGTGGCGGGCGACCATGCGGTCAACGATATGGCGGGGGAAGAGGATTCCTTTGCATCAAATCTGAGAGCAGCAGGCTACGAGCCGGAATGTATCCGGAAGGGAATCGGCGAATACGAAGGCATCCGCGATCTTTATATCAACCATTTAAGAGAGGTAATCAGGTAAAAGTATGAAAACAGCAGGGAAAATCATAGCGTTCGTGTTGGGCTTATGCCTTCTTTACGGATGCGGAAAAACAGAGCCCAATACGGCAAGTACCTCCCCGTCCCCGTCTTCGGCGGCGAGCGCCGTTACGTTCACCGACGATCTGGGGGTTCAGGTGACGGTGGACCATCCGAAAAAGACGGCGGTGCTGTCCGCAAGCTATGCGGACGCCTGGCAGCTGGCCGGCGGAACCGTCGCGGCCTATACGGACGACGCGAAGGGTACAATTACAATCAAAGATGACATGCTCAACCTTGGGAAACTCAACACCCCGAATGTGGAGAGCATGATTGCGGATAAAATCGATTTCGTTGTTTTGTCCGGCGCGATTTCGGAGCATGTAAAGCTGAGAAGCACGCTGGAAAGCGCGGGGATTAAAACCGCTTATTTCAAGGTGGAAACCTTTGAGGATTATGCAAAAATGATGAAAACGCTGACCGACATCACCGGCAGGGCGGACCTGTACAAAAAAAATGTGTCCGATTTGCAGGCGGAGATTCAGAAACAGACCGCCAGAGCGGATGGAAGCCATCCCACGGTGCTGTTCCTGCGGGCGTATTCCACCGGGGTAAAGGCGAAAGGCAGCGACAGCATGACGGGAAAAATGCTGAAGGACCTCGGCTGTGTGAATATCGCTGATCAAAAAGGCAGCCTGCTGGATAATCTGAGCATGGAAGCGATTGTCGCCGCGGACCCGGATTTTATTTTCGTGACGACCATGGGGGAATCCCAGAAAGCCGCACTCGGCATGGTCGATCAGCTTCTGACTTCCAATCCCGCGTGGAGCGGGCTGACGGCGGTAAAGGAAAAGCATTATTATGTTCTGCCGAAGGAACTGTTCCATTTGAAGCCGAATAAGCGCTGGGGAGAAAGCTATCAGATATTAGCGGACGATTTATATGGAAAAAAGTAGACAATCGATCAGGGCGCAAAAAAGAATAGCAATCATGCTGCTTTTGCTCCTGCTGATGACGGGAATCGGTATTCTGGGCGGGTCGGCAAAAATATCCCTTGCCGATTTCCGCGAACTGCTTTCCGGGCAGGAGGCGACGGCCGCCGGACGGATTATTCTTTATGTCCGTCTGCCCCGGGTGGCGGGCGCCGTCATTGCGGGAATGGCTCTGGCTGTGGCGGGTGCCGTAATCCAGACCGTGTTGAACAATCCGCTCGCCGGGCCGAATATTATCGGCGTAAACTCCGGGGCCGGATTCGCGGTGGTCCTGTGCGGCATCCTGCTGCCGAAATCGTATGCCGCTCTGCCGGCAGCCGCGTTCGCGGGGGCTTTCGTCACGGTTCTGTTTGTCTTTTACCTCGGGAAAAAGACCGGTTCCTCCAAAATAACGCTGGTCCTTGCGGGCGTCGCGATCAACAGCTTTCTGAACGGGGCGACGGACGCGGTCAATACGCTCAGCGAGGAATCGCTGATTTCGGCCAACGCGTTTAAAATCGGGGGATTAAACGGAGTCAACGCCCAGGTTCTGAAATATGCGTCCGTCATTGTCGTGGTCGCCGTTCTGGCGGTGCTGCTGTTCCACAACGAGCTGGAGGTGCTGTCGCTGGGGGAAGAAACGGCAAAAACGCTGGGACTGCCGGTTTCCTTTTACCGCTTTCTGTTCCTGATGCTGGCGGCGGTTCTGTCCGGCGCGGCGGTCAGCTTCGCCGGGCTTCTGGGGTTTGTGGGGCTGATTATTCCCCACATCGCAAGATTCCTGGTAGGGGAGGAATCGAAATACTTTATTCTGTCCTCCGCCGTTCTGGGCGCGCTGTTCCTGCTGATCTGCGATACGATAGCCAGGACCTGCTTCGCCCCGTTTGAGCTGCCGGTGGGGATTATCTTATCCTTTGTGGGCGCGCCGTTCTTTGTCTGGCTGCTGTTCCGCCGGAAAAGGGGGAACCGCAATGCTTAGGCTGGAGAACATCTCCGCAGGCTACGGAAAGGTGCCTGTGATCAGAGAAATTAACGCGGAGTTTGAAAAAGGCCGGATCACCACCATCGTAGGGCCGAACGGAAGCGGGAAAAGCACCCTGCTGAAGGCGGCGGTCCATCTCTGCGAGGTGCAGGAGGGGACAGTGTACCTGAAAGGAAAAAAAAGGGAGGAAATCGGCAGCCGGGAGTTTGCGCAGCAGGTTTCGTATTTGCCGCAAAGCCATACCGCCGGGGCGATCACCGTCGGCAGAATGGTGCTGCACGGCAGGTTTCCCTACCTTTCCTATCCCAGGCATTACGGCAAAGAGGATTATGAGTTCTGCCGCAAAGCAATGGAGAAAATCGGCATCCTGCCGCTGCGGGACAAGAAGGTGGACGAGCTTTCCGGCGGCCAGAGGCAGAAGGTCTATCTGGCGATGGCCCTTTCGGGGGAAACGGACGTGTTTCTGTTCGACGAACCGACCACCTATCTGGATATCCGCTATCAGCTGGAGCTGCTGCAGCTCATGGAACAGCTGAAAGAGCAGGGGAAAGCGGTGGTAACGGTTTTGCACGACCTGGATATCGCCATGCGGGTTTCGGATTCCATGATTGTCATGCAGGAAGGGAAAATTGTCCAAACGGGGTCCCCGGAGGAAATCCAGTCGGGCGGGATGATCGAAAGGGTTTTTCAGATCACGGCGCAGAGCTTTGTAGATCAGGAGGGAAAGAAGCATTTTTATTTTGAACAGCAGGAAAGGCAAAGTGAGAAATGAGTAAAATTTTATACGGAATCGGAGTGGGTCCGGGCGACCCCGAACTGCTGACAATCAAGGCGCTGCGGTGTATTGGGGAAAGCGATGTCGTCGTCCTTCCGGCGGAAACCCGGGAAGAATGCTACGCTTATCAGATCGTCAAACAGGCCTGCCCGAAGCTAGAAGAAAAAGAAATTGCCTGTCTGCCCTTTCCGATGATTAAGGAAAAAGCGCTGTTAAAGAAGGCTCATGATGAAATATATGAAAAAATCGAGAGCTTTCTCCGGGCGGGCAAGACGGTCGCCTTTCTCACCATCGGCGACCCCTGCGTCTACTCCACCTACAGCTATGTGCACAGCAGGGTCCTGGAAAGCGGAGGCAGGGCCGTCCTTATTAACGGCGTGCCCTCCTTCTGCGCGGCCGCGGCCGCGCTCGGCATCTCTCTGGGCGGCAATCGGGATGAAATCCATATTATTCCTGCTTCCTACGAACTCGGACATACCCTGAGCCTTCAGGGAACGAAAATTTACATGAAATCCGGAAAAAGGCTGGCAGAGCTGAAGCAAATGCTGGTGGAATGCCCGAAAGCCGATCAGCTGGAGGTTTTCTCCGTTTCCAACTGCGGAATGGAAAACGAGACCGTCCGCATCGGGGTGGAAAATCTCGACCCGGAAAGCGGCTATCTGACGATTGTCATCGTAAAGGAAAGAGCGAAAGGGAACATCGCCCCCGACAGCGGGAAGGAAGAATGATCCGGGCCTGACGGCATTCCCCGACGCGGTTTTTGCGGGATAATTCTTACGCAAAAAGCTCCCGATTGAACACTATCGGGAGCTTTGCTATATTTGTTTTCAGCCATTTTTCAGCATCGCCAAATCCGTCCTCCTGTGGTATACTGGCTTGGAAAAGAGATCACCAAAGCAGACATTTTAAAGGAGAAAGTATATGAATACCCAGATCAAAGAAAAAAACGGCGTTAAAATAGCGGTGGTGAGCAGCGGGGAAACGCTGATTTCCGACGGCCAGTCCGCTTTAGACTGGATGATGTCTGTTCAGTATGAAACGGGATGCAGCCGCATTGCGCTCAACAAGGAAGCGATTGCCGACGGTTTCTTTATTTTAAGTTCCGGTGTGGCGGGAGAAATTCTGCAAAAATTCATCAATTATCATATCAAATTCGCAGTCTACGGCGATTTTTCAAAATACACCAGCAAACCGCTCAGGGATTTTATTTATGAAAGCAATCAGGGGAGAGGTATTTTCTTTGTACCGACCGAAGAGGATGCCGTGGAAAAGCTCGGCGGCGTATAATTTATAAATGTTCCTTGCAGGCCAGCTCCCTGACTTCCAGCTTAAAGACGGCGACGGCCCTGACGGCGGCGTCCGGAAAACTCCAGTCGCTTTTTTCGGAATAATGCTTCATAATCAGCTGCAGGGCGGCTCTTTTTTCCGCGTCGTCTGTGACGATACTGACCGTTCCGTCGCCGATCACGCTTTGGTAGCGGAAGGAATAATTACAGGCCGTTTCTCCGTCGGCTACCTCGTGGCTTGTGTCCAGCTCAAAGCCGGCATGGCCGGTCCGGTTGATCAAATCGATTTTTCTGCCTTCCTTTGCCCCGTGAAAATAGAAGCTTCTCTTTTCCCCTTTGACCTCGTATCCGAAGTTGAGGGGAACGATGTAAACTCCGTTTTCATCGGCAAAACCCAGCCGGCAGCAGTCGCAGGCCATGATGATCCCGTCGATCTTCTGGGAATCTGTGATTTCCCTTTCTTTTCTTCTCATAATGACAGCCTCCGTTTTTTATTTTCCAATTGATAGATTTTTTTGAAATTTCAGGCTTTCCATAGGCTGAAAAAGCTCATGGGATCATAACTATCCTGTTTTATTCAGATTTCAGTATTTAAAAATTTTCCCATTTCCTGTTGTAAAAAACCGTTCAGTGGACAAAATACTTTCGGAAGTCAATATTTTTCCGACTTTCCATTAAAAAGTTCAATAAAACAGGAGATGCAAAAAATGTATAACGATAATAAAGAAATACAGGACGCCAAAAAGGCAAATCAAAAAGCGAAGCAGGGCAGTACGTCTGGCTATTCCAATTCGATTGATCCTCTTCAGGAAGCCAGACAGCTGAATTCGCAGTCTGCCAATTCCGGTTCCGGCTCCAGCTCCGGCAACTCCGGAACAAGCGGCACGGAAGAAGCAAAACAGCTGAATCAGAAATCAAGGAAAAACAAAAAGTAATTTCCGTCCATTCCAGCTTTTAAAAGTCACGCGGGGTGTTTTTTGACGCCGTGCGTGACTTTATTTTATTCGATTACCGCTCGTTTGTCCAGAAAATCAGCCGGAAAATGCCCTGTTTCTGCAAAATATTCCGCCGGGATGGAGCGGAACAATTTCGGCTTTCCGCCGATTGGATACATTTTATAACAAATTGATTCCTAAAAGAGCTATGTTTATGGATTGTCTCTATAGACAGGGGCAAAACGGTAGTGTATACTAACAAATAAAATTTATCCGTATGCTTCGTCAGGCACACTTTGAATCCGCTTCAAGGTGTGCTTCTTTTGGGAAATCCGGGTAAATTGGAAGCATGGAGGTATTTATGAGACATTTGATCGACCCTCTGGATCTATCGGTCGCGGAAATCGGCCGGCTTTTGGATTTGGCGGACAGAATCGCTGAAAATCCTAAAAAATATTCTCAGGTCTGTTCGGGAAAAAAATTAGCCACTTTATTTTATGAGCCTAGTACACGCACCCGGTTAAGCTTTGAAGCTGCAATGCTTAATATGGGGGGCAGTGTATTAGGCTTTTCTTCTGCGGACAGCAGCTCCGCCTCGAAAGGCGAAAGCGTGGCCGACACCATCCGTGCGGTATCCTGTTATGCCGATATCTGTGCGATCCGCCACCCAAAGGAAGGCGCCCCGTTAAGGGCTTCCGGCTATTCCAGAATCCCGGTCATCAACGCGGGCGACGGCGGACATCAGCATCCGACGCAGACGCTGACCGATTTAATGACGATCCGGGAGAAAAAACACAGATTGAATCATTTAACAATTGGACTGTGCGGCGATTTAAAATTTGGCCGTACGGTTCATTCTTTAATTAAGGCGCTTTCCAGATACGAGGATATCCGCTTTATCCTGATTTCCCCCGAAGAGCTCCGGGTGCCGGATTACATCATCGACAATGTCCTTAAGGCGCAGAATATCCCGTACCGGGAAGTGGAAAATATAGAAAACGTGATTTCCGGGCTCGACATTCTCTATATGACAAGGGTACAGAAGGAGCGCTTTTTCAACGAAGAGGATTACATTCGGTTAAAGGACAGCTATATTCTGACTGCGGCAAAAATGAAAAACGCGAAGCCGGACATGGCCGTTCTGCATCCGCTGCCGCGCGTGAATGAAATTGCGCTGGAGGTGGACGACGACCCGCGGGCCGCGTATTTCGATCAGGTTCAAAACGGGGTGTATGTGAGGATGGCGCTGATGATGACGCTTCTGGAGGTGGAACATGCTTAACATTGACAGCCTGGAAAAAGGGATCGTTCTGGACCACATCCGCGCGGGCAGCAGCATGAAAATCTATGATCTGCTGCACCTGGCCAATCTGGACTGCTGTGTCGCCGTGATTAAAAATGCAAAGAGCAGCAAGTTCGGAAAGAAGGATATTATCAAAATTGAGGGTACGGTCGACATCGACCTGGATGTTTTGGGCTACATCGACCATAACATTACCGTCAACATCATTGACAACGGAAAAATTATAGAAAAGAAGCAGCTGGTGCTTCCCAAAATCCTTAGAAATGTGATCAAATGCAAAAATCCAAGGTGCATCACAAGCGTGGAAGAAGAAATCGACCATGTTTTCCGCCTCACCGACGGCAACACCCAGCGGTACCGGTGCATTTACTGCGAGCAGGAATATCAGGACAAATCGGAGGGTACGGCAGGATAATCCGGCCGTGCTTTTGCACCGCAGGTTCAGAACAGTTTGTTTTGGACCTGCTTTTCATTCATAAGGGAATCCGGCTGACAAACTTGTTAAATAAACTCGCGGACCGCTAATTTGACATTTAATTTTCCTTTTGCTTTTCCCGGTTTACTCAATGTCCTCACGGTGCTATTCTCATACAAGACCTACAGCAATTCTATTTCTGTTTGCGGAACGCAACCTTGGTGCATAACCAACTGGAAATGCTGTAAAGAATACAGATCATAATGCAATAGGGAAGCAGGAGGAAATCAGGATGGACACAAGAGTGGAAAGCGATTCCATAGGCAGCATGGAAATCCCTTCGGACGCCTATTACGGCGTACAGACCCTGCGCGCAAAACAGAATTTCCATATTACCGGACTTCGGATGAACGGCGAATTCATCAACAGTCTGGCGGAAATAAAGAAAGCGGCGGCGGTCACCAACCGCGACGCGGGAAACCTGGACCGAAAAATCGCGGAAGCGATCGTCTGCGCATGCGATGAAATCCTCGCGGGGAAATGGCACGATCAGTTTATCGTGGACCCGATTCAGGGCGGCGCGGGTACGTCGGCCAATATGAACGCCAACGAGGTCATCGCCAACCGGTCCATCGAGCTGCTGCACGGGGTCAAGGGAGACTATTCGCTGGTTCATCCCAACGACCATGTCAACATGTCCCAGTCGACAAACGACGTATTTCCCACAGCGGCAAAGCTGACGGTGCTGAAGCTGATACCGAAAATTACGGCCGAACTGGACAGACTGAGTAAAGTGCTGAACAGAAAGGGAGTCGAGTTCGACGGCATTGTCAAAATGGGACGCACACAGCTGCAGGACGCGGTTCCCATCCGTCTTGGCCAGTCTTTTCACGCGTACGCGTCGGTGGTGGACCGCGACATCAGGCGGCTGGAAAAAGCGGAAAAGGAAATGCAGGCCGTCAATATGGGCGGTACGGCGGTCGGGACCGCCATCAATGTCAGCCCCGGCTACCTGAAAAGCATTACGGAAAATATCCGCAGACTGAGCGGGATCAAGGTGGAGCAGGCGCACGACCTCATCGACGCCACCCAGAACCTGGACGGGTTTGTCTCGGTCTCCAACGCCCTGAAAACCTGCGCCGTCAACCTTTCCAAAATGGCGAACGACCTGCGCTTGCTTTCCAGCGGGCCGAAGGCGGGGATCGCGGAGATCAACCTGCCCGCCAAACAGAACGGTTCTTCCATTATGCCGGGAAAGGTCAATCCGGTCATCCCCGAGGTGGTGACTCAGGTGGCGTTCAATATTATCGGGAACGACATGGCTATCACCATGGCCGCCGAGGCCGGGCAGATGGAGCTGAACGCGTTCGAGCCCGTTTTGTTCTACAACCTGTTCGAGTCGCTCACGACTCTGGAAAACGCGGTCGGCACCTTTGTTGACAACTGTGTTTCGGGGATCACCGCCAATGAAAACCGCTGCAGGGAGCTGCTGGGGCAGAGCGTAGGGATCGCGACGGCGCTTTGTCCGTATATCGGCTACAAAAAGTCCGCGGAAATCGCCAAGCAGGCGCTGCGAACCGGCAGGCAGGTGGAGGAGATCGCGCTCGAGGACGGACTTCTCACAAAGCAGAGTCTGGACAGCATCCTCAATCCGAACACGATGACCCAGCCCAGAATGTAAAGCGATTCACCTTGCCCAGTACGGAAATTCTTTTTAAGAATGGCGGGAAAAGGTTGACGCGGTATCCGCCCGGGGTTAGAATGAGAAAAGAAATTTCGTATCATAAAATGGATGGAGGACCCGGAATGAAGGATTACATTTTAGAGGGGTGCGTCGATTCGGTGGAATCCGCCGTGGCCGCGCAGGCGGGCGGCGCGAACCGCCTGGAGCTGTGCGCCAACCTGATTATCGGCGGCACCACGCCGGACATTAATTTGTTTCTTGCGGTGCGGGAAAAGGTTTCCATTAAAATCAATGTGCTGATCCGGCCGCGCTTCGGCGATTTTTGTTATACGGACGACGAATTCGGCATTATCAAGAAGGATGTTGAATTGTTCCGGAAGCACGGAGCGGACGGCGTCGTCATCGGGGTGCTGAAAGCGGACGGCAGCCTCGACCTTCCAAAGATGAAAGAGCTGATGGAGGCCGCGGGGGACATGAGCGTCACGCTGCACCGCGCGTTCGACGTCAGCAAGGACCCGTTCCAGACACTGCAGGACGCGAAGGACCTTCACATCGGTACGATCCTGACTTCCGGCCAGAAGAATACCTGCTATGAGGGCCGGCAGCTGCTCGCGCAGCTGGTGGAAAAGGCAGCCGGGGAGATCGATATTCTGGTCGGCAGCGGGGTGAACAGCGCGCAGCTTTCGGAAATGGCCGCCGTGACCAAGGCAAAGTCGTTCCATCTTTCCGGTAAGGTCAATGTGGAGAGCGCAATGACCTATCGCAAGGAGGACGTCAGCATGGGCCTGCCGCTGATGAGCGAATTCATCATCTACCGCACGGATGCGGGCGAAATCGCAAAGGTGAGGGATATTTTACAGAGCCTGTAGGGCGGCCGGATTCAAGCCGGCGCACCTGTGTTTCTGCTGTGGGGGGACGTGGAATGTTGGACAAAATTGACAGAAAACTTATTATGCTCTTGCAGTCCAATGCAAGGATGTCGGTGAAGCGGCTGGCGCAGGAGGTCTTTCTGTCCGCCCCGGCGGTGTCGGCCCGGCTGGAACGGCTGGAAAAGCTCGGCGTGGTCGAGGGCTATACGGCTACGGTCGATTATGTGAAGCTCGGCTATCACATCCTTGCGTTTATCAATCTGGAGGTGGCTCCGAGCGAAAAGCCCGTCTTTTATCCGTTTATCCGGCAATGTCCCAACGTGATCGAATGCAACTGCATTACAGGAAATTATTCCATGTTGATAAAAGTCGCGTTTCCCAGTACCATTGAACTGGATACCTTTATCGGCCAGATTCAGCAGTTCGGGCATACGCAGACGCAGATCGTTTTTTCCACCCCGGTTCCTCACAGGGGGATTGCCCCGGCGGACCCGGTGGAGTAAATCGGATCAATTCATACGGCAGCAGGGAGCATCCCGCGGCAGTGTCCGCCGGATGTTCTTTTTTGTGAAAAGCTTTTGCTTTATAATGCGGTAGATGGTATAATTAAATAATCACTGTAAAGAGCAGAAATATCCTGCGCCGGGAGCGGCGTTCCGGATATACGAATATTTTGAAAGACGGGGATTTCAGATGGTATTAAGGTTCTTGACCTATAATTATTTAATTATGATCGGCATTGTATCGTGGATGCTGGCGCAGTTGATCAAATCGATTATTTTTCTTTGCAGAAACAAACGGCTCGACTTTAAAACGCTTTCCGGCTCCGGCGGAATGCCGAGCGCCCATTCCGCGCTGGTATGTTCCGTTGCCGTCGGCACGGCGCACGAATACGGATTTGGCTCCCCGTACTTTTCCCTTGCCTTTACCCTTGCCGTGATCGTCATGTATGACGCCATGGGGGTCCGGCGCGCGGCGGGACAGCAGGCGAAGGCCATCAATGACATTGCGGAATATCTGAAAGAAAACAAATGCAATCTGCCGGACGGGGGGAAATACCTCAAGGATACCGCCAGTCAGCTGAATGAATCGCTCGGCCATACTCCGCTGGAGGTTTTTGCGGGCGTTGTTCTGGGCATCTGCGTCGCCGTGGTTTCGATCATCTGGCTGCGCTAGCATCTGCAGGACTGTAAAAAACGAGAGGGTGCCGTATTGAGTCAAGTCTCAGGGAATACAAGAAAAAATCGGAATATGAGCATTGAGCTGCTGCGGATTCTGTTAATGCTGATGATCGTGACCCTGCATTATCTGGGGCACGGGGGCATGCTGGACGCGGTTCCCCCGGGCGGCGGAAGATATGTTTTCGTCTGGACACTGGAAACATTCTCTTACATAGGCGTGAACGGCTTTGTCCTCATCAGCGGCTATTATCTTGCCGGTTCGGATTTTAAGATCAAAAAGCTGATCGCTTTGCTGGTACAGATCGTTTCCACGTCGGCCGCCATCTACCTGATTTTTGTGGCCATGGGGCTGGCGCCCCTTACGAAGGGGCATCTGTTCGGCGCCTTCTTCCCCGTCATTACGGGAAAATACTGGTTTGCAACCAGCTACGTCGCGCTTTACTGCCTGGTTCCTTTTCTGAATATGGTGGTAAAAACGGCGACAAAACAGCAGATGCAGATCCTGGTGGTTCTGCTGAGCGCCATGTTCTGCTCGTGGAACGCCTTTTTTCCGCCGCTTACCATTATGAGCACCAACGGCGGCTATCATGTGGTATGGATGGTGTGCCTGTACTTCTTCGCGGCATATCTGCGGCTATACTGGGACCGCCGGATCAGCCCATATTGGTATCTTGCGGGGGCCGTTCTGTGCTGTGTGTTTGTCGCGTGGAAAAAATGTACGGGCAGCGACGCTTTTCTGTCCTACGTTTCCGTACCGATTACGCTTGCCTCCATTTTTCTGTTCCTTTTCTTCCGGGGGGTTACGATCGAAAACCGGGCTGTGGGCAGGGTGATTTCTTTTGTGTCGCCGCTTACGTTCGGGGTCTATCTGATCAGCGACAACATCTGGGTGCGCGGCGTCCTTTACACCGGAATCCTGCACACCTCTCTCTATTTTGATTCGGCGAAAATTCTTTATATCATTCCGGCCTCTGTTCTGGCGATTTTTGCGGCAAGCATGCTGCTGGAGCGGGTGCGGGCGCTTTTCCTGCGGCCGTTTACAGGGAGCGCGGCTTTTCAGAGGCTGTGCGACTGGGTCGCGGGGCTGAAATTCCTGCGGGGCTACGCCTCCGGCCAGGGCGGTCGCGCCGCCTGAGCGGGGCGGGGGAAAACGGGTGTTCCCTGCAAAAATGTATGCCCGGGAATGTACATACTGCCTGAAAGTAGCATAGTATAAAGCGGAGAACGTTCCCCAAAACTATATGTTAGGTGGATTATATGTATAACTTTCAGAGTGGCGCTTGTAGTTCCTGGAATTCCTGTTCCGCAGAAAGAAGACAAGTTGCCTTAAACGCATCAAGCGGAGGGGTCGGCCCACTGCCGATTATCACCACATTATTTGCCGAGCCGCTTAACGTGGTGTCCACCACCATAGATACAAGCGGCATGGGTCCTACAAACAATCTGCTGCATTTCAGCAGCATTATCAATTTGCCTCTCGGAATTTCCGTAACGCTGAACTTCCAGATCCGCCGTTCCGGCAGGGATGGTTCTATTGGCGTAGGCTCCACGTACACCTTCTCGACGATTGTCGATATTCTTGAGGCGGAGTCCTTCAGCTTCCAGTTCCTGGATGAAGCGGTGGAGCCCGGATTCTACACCTATTCTGTTGAACTGTCGACGAATTCTATTATTGATGTAACGCCGGGTGCGACGGTTGGCAACGCGGTACTCAGCGTCCTTGCGGTAGCGGATTAACTTTCAGCCGGTTTTGCGGTTGACCGCGCTCAGCCGTGTAACAGCGGTCGGAAGGACCGGCCGTCCACGGTGCTGCCGGAAACGTATCGCGGCGGAAAGTAAGGTCAAGTGGAAATACTAAACAGTAAAACAGCCGCCCTTTAAACGAAAGTTTACGGGGTGACTGTTTTTTATTTTCACACGGCTCCGTGCCTGTCCGCTGCCGGAAAACCGCGCCGTTCCGGCAGGAAAAGCATTTGACAGAACGGGGAAATCGTGTAAAATATAGGATAGATCAAAATGGGTAAGTAACGCTGAAAACGCGTTTGGCATTACTTCCTTTTTAAATTGCTGAGAAAGGATGAAGCAATGAAAAATTTTACTTTCTATTCTCCTACCGAAGTAATTTTCGGCAAAGATGCCGAGCTGCAGGCCGCTGATGAAATCAAAAAGCACGGCGGCACGCGCGTCCTTGTTGTTTACGGCGGAAACAGTGTGGTAAAAAGCGGCCTTTTGGAGCGCGTGGAGAAAACGCTGGAAGAAGGGGGCCTTCCGTTCCTTTCCGTCGGAGGGGTTGTTCCGAATCCCCGCCTCTCTTTTGCCAGGGACGGTGTCGGGAAGGCGAAGGAGTTCGGCGCGGATTTTATTTTGGGTATCGGCGGCGGCAGCGTGATCGATACGGCAAAGGCGATCGCCCACGGCGCTGCGAATCCGGACACCGATCTCTGGCTTTTCTGGACAAAACAGTCCGTGGTTACCAAAAGCAGTCCCGTCGGCGCGATCCTGACCATTTCCGCGGCGGGGAGCGAAACCAGCGACTCGGCGGTGCTTACCAATGGGGAGACGGGGGAAAAGCGCGGATTGAATACGCCGTTCAACCGGCCGAAATTCGCCATTATGAATCCGGAGCTGACTTATACGCTTCCGCCCTTCCAGCTTTCCTGCGGAATTGTGGATATCATGATGCATACGATGGACCGTTATTTTACGCTGACGGAGGGAAACGAGCTTACGGATGAGATTGCGGAAGCCCTTCTGCGCGTAGTGATCAAAAACGGGACCGCCGCGAAGGAGAATCCCCGCGACTACGGCGCGATGAGCGAACTGATGTGGTGCGGCAGCCTTTCCCACAACGGATTGACCGGCCTTGGCGCGGTGATTGATTTTGCCCCGCATCAGCTTGGGCATGAGCTGAGCGGGAAATTCGACGTGGCGCACGGCGCCAGCCTTTCCGCGATCTGGGGCTCCTGGGCAAGATACTGCTATCGGACAAAGCCGGAGCGCTTTGTGCGTTTTGCGGAAAAGGTATGGGGAATCCATGGGAACAGCGCTGAAGAATCGGCCAACGCGGCGATTGACAGAACCGTCGCCTTCTTTGCCTCGCTGCAGATGCCCACCTGCTTTACGGAGCTTGGAATCGGCGTGCAGAGCGACGAGGCTCTGGGACAGCTGGCGGACAGCTGTGTGTTCTTTGGCAAGCGTAAGGTCGGAGGGTTCAGGGTTCTGGACCGCGACGACGTTTTCCAGATTTACAAAATGGCAAACTGCTGAATCGGGTTACTTGGCGAGACTACCTAAGGGAGGAATATATATGAACAAAACGGAAAAAAATCAATTGCAGAAACTGGCGTGCAAAGTGAGAATGGGAGCGATCGAGGGCGTATACAACGCGAAATCGGGGCATCCGGGCGGAAGCCTTTCGGCGGCCGACCTTTTCACCTACCTGTATTTTAAGGAGATGAAAATCGACCCCAAAAATCCAAAGGAGGAAAACAGGGACCGCTTTGTGCTTTCCAAGGGACACTGCGCGCCCGGCCTCTATGCGACCCTTGCCCTGAGGGGCTATTTCCCGATGGAGGAAATGAAGAAGCTGCGCCATATCGGCTCCATGCTTCAGGGACATCCGGATATGAAGGGAACCCCCGGTGTCGATATGAGCACCGGATCGCTCGGGCAGGGCGTTTCCGCCGCCTGCGGCATGGCCGCCGCCGGGAAAATGGATCATAAGGACTACCGCGTGTACTCCATTCTGGGAGACGGCGAAATCGAAGAGGGCCAGGTTTGGGAAGCGGCCATGTTTGCGGCCCACCACAAGCTGGACAACCTCTGCCTGATTGTGGACAACAACGGACTGCAGATCGACGGTTCCGTCGCCGAGGTTGGCGGACCGGAGCCGATCGATGAAAAATTCCGTTCCTTCGGCTTTGACGTCCAGGTCATCAACGGACACGATTTTGACGAAATAGAAGCCGCGTTCAACCACGCAAAGACTGTGAAAGACAGGCCGAGCGCGATTATTGCCAAGACGGTCAAGGGAAAAGACGTGTCCTTTATGGAAAATCAGGTGGGCTGGCACGGTACCGCCCCGAACGCGGAACAGTATGAAACGGCAATGCAGGACCTGAACAGGGTACTGTCCGGATTGGAGGCGGAATAAATGGCTGAGATGGTAAAAAAGGCAACAAGAGAAAGCTACGGCGAAGCGTTGGCGGAGCTGTCTGAAGAATATCCGCAGGTGGTCGTGCTTGACGCCGACCTTGCCGCGGCGACCAAGACCGGCGTGTTCAAAAAAGTCTGTCCGGACCGCTTTATCGACTGCGGAATTTCGGAGTGCAACATGGTGGGCGTGGCCGCGGGCCTCGCGGCCTGCGGGAAAATCCCGTTCGCCACTTCCTTTGCCATGTTTTCGGCGGGCCGCGCTTTTGAGCAGGTGCGCAATTCCGTCGGTTATCCGAAGCTGAACGTCAAAATCGTCGGTTCGCACGCGGGCATTTCCGTCGGTGAGGACGGCGCGACCCATCAATGCAACGAGGATATTGCGCTGATGCGCACGATCCCCGGTATGGTCGTGCTCAATCCGGCCGATCATTATGAAATGAAGGCCGCCATCAAAGCGGCAATCGAGCATCACGGCCCGGTCTATATCCGTCTCGGCAGGCTGGCGGTGGAGAGCTTCAACAACGCCGACGACTATCGGTTTGAGCTGGGCAAGGGCGTCACCCTGCGCGACGGCAGGGATATCACCATCGTGGCCACCGGACTGATGGTTTCCCGTGCGCTGAAAGCGGTAAAGACGCTGGAGGAACAGGGCATTGACGCAAGGCTTATCAATATCCATACGATTAAGCCGCTTGACCGCGAGCTGATCATCAAGGCCGCGAAGGAAACCGGCAAAATCATCACCGTCGAGGAACACAACGTCATCGGCGGATTGGGCGACGCGGTGTGCGGCGCTGTCTGCGAAGCGTTCCCCGTTCCGGTGATCAAGGTCGGCGTGAACGACGTCTACGGCCATTCCGGCCCGGCGGTCGACCTGCTGGACGAGTTCGGCCTGAACGCCGACCATATTGTCGAGGTGACAAAAAAAGCGCTTCAGAAATAACACGAAGTCAGATTATCAATGTGCGAGGGCGGCCGGAATTTCCGGCCGCCCTTTGTTCATATTGTTTGGTCCCCGAAAATATGATAGAATACAATCGGTTTCAAATGGGAAGATATTTTCAAAGGGTGTTGTGAATGAATTATGATGATCTGATTACGCTTACCGCCGACGTGGGCTGCCTTCTGCTGGCAAACGGCGCCGAAATTTACCGTGTGGAGGAATCCATGCAGCGTATTTTCCGCGCTTACGGGGTCAATACGGGTGAAATTTTCGCCATCCCCACCTGTATCAATGTGACCATCACCACGCCGGCGGGCAAGCCGGTTACCCTGATCCGGCGTATCCCCGTGCGGGGAACCAATCTTGACAAGGTGGAAAGGGGAAACGACCTCTGCCGCCGGATCTGCCGCGACCGTCCGGATTTTAAAGCGGTGCGCCGCGAGCTGGATCAGATCGAGCACCGCCCGGTTTACGGGCTGCTGTTTCAGGTTCTCGCGTTTGCGATGGTTGCGTTTTTCTTTACGCTGTTTTACGGCGGGGATTTTACCGACGCGTACTGGGCTATGCTCTGCGGCGCGGTCATTAAAATCGTGTGCCATCATATGAACCGTTTTCATGCCAACCCCTTTTTCGTCAATATCGTCGCCAGCTTTGCGGCTGCGGCGCTCGCAATGCTTGCGGCGCAGTTCAATTTCGCGCTGGATACGGATAAGGTCATCATCGGCGCGCTGATGAACCTTGTCCCCGGAATCGCCATTACCAGCTTTATGCGCGACCTGATCGCCGGGGACCTGATGGCGGGGCTGATCCGCTTTACAGAAAGCATGCTGGTCGCCACCGCGATCGCCATCGGGGCGGGCATTGCGCTCACGATGACGCGTATGATATGGGGGGTATAGCATCATGAATTTTTTACCGTGCCTTTGGGCGTTCTGCGCCTGCGTTCCCTTCGGGGCCGTGATGAACCTGCGAGGGAAAACCCTGATTTTCGCGTCGATCGGCGGCGGGATCGGCTGGGTTTTCTATCTGCTGAGCAGCCCCGTCCACAGCGATATTATGCAGTATTTTATCGCGACGATCGCCATTTCCATCTACGCGGAGATGATGGCGAGGATTCTCAAAATGCCGGTGACGGGTTTTCTGCTCGTCGCGCTTCTTCCCATGGTTCCGGGGGGCGGCATTTATTATACTATGGAATACTGCGTTATCGGGAACAACGCCATGTTTATTGAAACCGGGCTGCACACGATGGGTATTGCCGGCGCGCTGGCAATGGGAATCCTGCTGGTTTCCTCCATTGTCAGGCTGTGGACGACGGTGGTAACGCAAAATAAAAGGGCTTAAAATACGGCGCGGCGGGATGTTGGTCCATTCATCCCGCCGCGTCCGGTTTTCTTATTTTAATGGGAGCGTCAGCAGATCATAATCATACTGCGTTTCCGTATCAAATCCGCTTGTTATGTACAGCCGGCAGGCGGCGCGGTTGGTGCTGGCGACCTCCAGCGTAATTTTTCCGTCCCGCCGCATCAGCCGTTCCAGCAGCAGGCTCAGCGTTTCGCGCCCGTAGCCTTTGCCTTGGTATTTCGGTACGATGCCGAGTCCGAAAATGGAACTGTTTCCGTTTTCCGTGCTGACGTTGCACAACCCGATCGGTTCGTTTCCCCAAAAAGCGGAATAAACGTTCATAGTGGGGTGTTCCAGCGCTTTTTTCAAAATGGACGCGGATTCCTCCGGGCTGTCCCCGAAAAGCTCGGAGTCCAGCGCGGCCAGCCGGGGGATGTCCGCTTCATGGGGAGTCTCCAGCCGAAGAGTACCGGCCGGTCTGCGGAATTTGGCGCGGTCAAACGCCAGTAAATATTCCGAATGGGAAGGGACGGCCGCAAGCGTTTCCAATACGCGCTTTGCGTCCGCGCCGCGGGGCTCGTGTACGAAAAGCACCCGGTGAATTCCCTGCTTGGAAAGTGTTTGTGCGGCCTTTTGAAACAGCAGAGTGAAAGCGCCCCTTTGCCGAAATTCGGGCAGCGTGTACGCCGAAATCTCCGCTTCCCCCTCCAATATCATAAAGAGGGACAGGAAAGCAATGAGCCGGTCTCCCTCGTACGACAGATAAAAGCAGTCGGCGCGCGGGTCAAGGTTGAGTTCGCCGGACAGGAATACGGGGCGTTTCAGCCCCTCGTGCTCCTGACAGATTGTTTCCAGCTCCCGTACCTTTTGGATTTGCTCTTCGGTCAGTACATTGGTCTGTATGCAGTTTATTTCCATCACACCTTTCTCTTTTTATTCGAACCGTTCCCGTATCGCGTCGGTGATGATTTCCAGCGCCTGGATGCGCCCGTATTTTTTATCCTGGGATTCAATGATGTGCCACGGGGCGAACTCCGTCGAGGTGTACTGCAGCATGTCGTTGACGGCGGTTTCGTATTCCTCCCATTTGGAGCGGTTGCGCCAGTCCTCGTCCGTGATTTTCCACTGCTTGGACGGCGTGTTCTGCCGGTCCTGAAAGCGTTTCAGCTGTTCGTCCCTGTCGATCTGCAGCCAGAATTTGACGATCACCGCGCCCCAGTCGTGAAGCTGGTCCTCAAACTCGTTGATTTCACGGTACGCCCTTTGCCAGTCCTCCGCCGTACAGAAGCCTTCGATCCGCTCCACCATGACGCGCCCGTACCAGGAGCGGTCAAACACCGCGATGTGTCCGTCCTTGGGCAGGTTTTTCCAGAAACGCCACAGGTAGTGGCGGGCGGACTCCTCCCGGCTCGGCGCCGCAATGGGGACCACCTCGTAGCCCCTCGGGTCGAGCGCCTGCGCAAGGCGGCGGATGTTCCCGCCCTTTCCGGCGGCGTCCCATCCCTCGTAGACGATGACGACGGGTACTTTTTTCCGGTACAGCTTTCCGTGCAGCGCGCTCAGCTCGTCCTGAAGCTCGCGCAGGCGGGGCTTGTACCTTTTTTCATCCAGCGTTTTGTCAAGGGGGATTTCCGCGAGCTTCGGCATCGGCAGCAGCGGAAAATTCCCCGGCTCGACGGCCGGATTTTCGGTGGGAGCGGTCAGCGCAGCTTTTGGTTGGGGTTTCAGGGCGGCGTTGATGCAGTCGACCACCACGGTGCGGAAAATTTCCAGCTCCGCGGCGGTTTTATCCATACAGGAGACGACATGCCACGGCGCATTTTCCGTGGAGGTGTATTCCAGCATCTCGTCAAACACCTGATAATAATCCTCGTACCGGCGGTTGCGTTTCCAGTCGGTTTCCGTCACACGCCATGCCGTATTTTTGGAGCTTTCCAGCTGTTCAAACCGCTTTTTCTGCTCTTTTTTGCTGATATGGAGAAAAAATTTAATGATCAGATATCCGCTGTCCGTCAGCTGGCGCTCAAAGGTCCTGATATCGTCCATACGGCGCAGATTTTCCGCGTCGCCGACGCTGTCCTCCAGCTTTGCGACCGAAACGTCCCGGTACCAGCTCCGGTCAAGCACGGAAATTT
Source organism: Caproiciproducens puteiluti (assembly GCF_052442865.1). Lineage (NCBI taxonomy): Bacteria > Bacillati > Bacillota > Clostridia > Eubacteriales > Acutalibacteraceae > Caproiciproducens > Caproiciproducens puteiluti. Next base: position 724,940 of record NZ_CP194790.1, read on the forward strand.
TGCCCTGCTCGGGAATGTTCAGCCAGTGCCGCCACAAAAGCGGTTCCCGCTTTTCCCGTTCCGACGGTTCCGTAACGGAGTGCACCTTAAATCCGCGGGGATCGAAATTCAGAATCAGGCTGGAAATCAGGCTGCCTTTTCCGGCCGCGCCCCAGCCTTCGAAAAGAATGATGACCGGCAGCTTGTTCTGCTTGATCGGCTGCTGCAGGGCGGCCAGCGCCGCTTTCAGTTCCTTTGCCCGCTGTTTGCCGTCTTTTTCGGATATTTCCGTTTTCCTGTCTGCTTTTTCCAGCATAGGGACACCTCCTGCCTTTCTACTGATTATATACTAAAATTCATCAAAAACAAATATAACTTTGACGAAAATACCGATAAACACTCGCCCGGAAAGTGCCCGGCTGCTCTTCACTATTGAGTACGTATGTGGTATAATAAAACGGATATTATGGGTTGCCCCGGCAATGGCGCAGTATACGCCGGCGGCACGAAAACCGGCGGAACAGGGGGCGCGGAAAGCATGATCATACTCGGAATAGACCCCGGATACGCCATTGTGGGCTACGGAGTCATCCGCGCGGACCGCGGCAGGTTCCAGCCGCTGGAGCACGGCGCGGTCGTCACGAAGGCGGGAGAGGATTTTAACCGCCGCCTGGAAATCATTTACGATTCGCTGGAAAAGGTAATTGCTCACTGGAAGCCCGAAGCCGTGGCCATCGAAAAGCTGTATTTTCAAAACAATCAGAAAACGGCCATAGGTGTGGCGGAGGCCAGGGGCGTCATCCTTCTTGCGGCACAGAAGGCAAAGATCGAGATTTTTGAGTATACGCCGCTGCAGGTGAAAATGGCGGTCACCGGCTACGGGCAGGCAATGAAGCCGCAGGTGATGGAAATGACCAGACGGCTGCTCTGCCTGAAAGAGGTGCCGAAGCCGGACGATACCGCGGACGCGCTTGCCATGGCCATCTGTCACGGGCAGGCGGCGGGTTCCGTTTTCCGCCGGCGGATGCTGACCCGTTCGGACTGTTTCAAATAAAGGAAAAACAGGAGCAGGAAAATGTTCTACAGTTTAAAGGGAAAGTTAATACATATGGAGCCGGGGCTCGCGGTGGTGGAGTGCGGCGGAGTCGGCTTCAAGTGCCTGACGACGCTCAGTACCCAGCGTACACTGCCCGCCCTTGGGGAGCAGGCGACGCTGTACACGCATCTGAACGTGCGCGAGGACGCGCTGGACCTTTTCGGCTTTGCGACCCTGGGCGAGCTGAACTGCTTTAAAATGCTCACGGGCGTCAGCGGAGTCGGCCCGAAGGTCGGCCTTGCGATTCTTTCCGAGCTTGCCCCGGAACAGGTCGCCATGGCGGTCGCTACCGGGGACAGCAAGACCCTTACCCGCGCGAGCGGGGTGGGCGCGAAGCTCGCGCAGCGCATCACGCTGGAGCTGAAAGACAAGGTAAAGGGAATGCAGACCGGCGGGGCGGCGTTTGCCCCCGCGGGAATTGTTTCCGCCTCGTCCAACGCGGCCGCGGCGGTCAACGCGCTGACAGTGCTCGGCTATTCGCCCACGGACGCCGCGGCGGTGGTCGGACGCTTTGACAGCGCCCTGCCGGTGGAGGAGCTCATCCGCCAGTCGCTCAAAGCGATGGGCGGCGGAATGAAATAAAAAATAAGTGAATAAATAAGGGAATCCCCGAAATGCAGAAGGAGGGAGAACCGGAAGTTGAATTACGAAGACAATACAAACGACTATGATTTTGAAAACCGTATGGTAGCCCCGGAGTACGCGCCGGAGGACGCCGAAGTGGAAAATCCGCTCCGGCCGAAGGTGCTTTCGGAATATATTGGACAGGATAAGGTAAAAGAGAATCTTTCCGTCTTTATTGAAGCGGCAAAGCAGCGCAAGGAGTCGCTGGACCACGTTCTGCTTTACGGCCCGCCGGGGCTCGGCAAAACGACGCTCGCCGGAATCATCGCGAACGAGCTGAATGTCAGCCTGCGCATCACGTCCGGTCCCGCGATCGAGAAGCCGGGCGATCTGGCGGCGCTGCTGACCAACCTGAACCCGGGCGATGTTTTGTTCATCGACGAGGTGCACCGTCTTTCCCGCAGCGTGGAGGAAATCCTGTACCCCGCCATGGAGGATTACGCGTTGGATATCATTACGGGCAAGGGCCAGATGGCGGCTTCCTATCATCTGCCGCTGCCGAAATTCACGCTGGTCGGGGCGACCACCCGCGCCGGGCAGCTTTCCGCGCCTTTGCGCGACCGGTTCGGCGTCGTGCTCCGGCTGGAGATGTATTCTCCGCAGGAGCTTGCCCGGATCGTGACGCGCAGCGCAAAAATACTGGAAATTCCGATCGAGGCGGACGGCGCGCTGGAAATCGCTTCGCGCTCGCGCGGCACGCCGCGAATTGCCAACCGGCTTTTGAAGCGTGTGCGCGATTTCGCGCAGATCATCAGCGACGGCGTAATTACCTTTCATTCGGCGAAGGTCGGCCTTGACCGGCTGGAAATCGACGAAATCGGGCTGGATGCGAACGACCGGCGGATGCTGAGCACGCTGATCCGCTTTTACAACGGCGGGCCGGTCGGGCTGGAAACGCTGGCCGCCGCTATCGGCGAAGAAGCCGTGACCATTGAGGATATCTATGAACCCTATCTGATGCAGATCGGCTTTTTAAGCCGCACCCCCCGCGGGCGCTGCGCCACTCACGCGGCGTATCTGCACCTTGGCCTGACCCCGCCGGGGCAGGAGGACAGTCAGCAGAAACTGTTCTGAAATCAACAATAAAACATATTAGGAGTTGCTTATAATGGGAAGACTTTTTGGTACGGACGGTGTCAGAGGAATCGCGAACAGCGAACTGACCTGTGAAATGGCTATGAATATCGGCCGCGCCGCGGCGATGGTGCTCACGGACGGCAACCACAGGCACCCGAAAATCCTGATCGGAAAGGATACCCGCCTTTCCTCCGATATGCTGGAAAACGCTCTGACTGCGGGTCTTTGCTCCGTCGGGGCCAACGTGGTGCAGCTCGGCGTCATCCCGACCCCGGCGGTCGCGTTTCTGGTCGGAAAATACAAGGCGGACGCGGGCGTAATGCTGACCGCCAGCCATAATCCCTGTGAATTCAACGGGATCAAAATTTTCAGCGGCGACGGCTACAAGCTGCCGGACGCGCTGGAGGAGCAGATCGAGGCGATCGTGCTCGACCACGCGCAGAAGCCGGACTGCCCGGTCGGCGGAAATGTGGGGAGCGTTTCCCGCGCGGAAAACGCGGCGCGCGACTACATTGACCATATCAAGAGTACGGTTCCCTTTTCGCTCGACGGTATGCGCATCGGTATCGACTGCGCGAACGGAGCGGCAAGCCGCACGGCGGAAAAGCTGTTTACCGAGCTGGGCGCGGAATGCCACATGCTGGCGGACCGCCCGGACGGGGTCAATGTCAATGAGAACTGCGGCTCCACCCATATGGAGAGCCTGATGTCCTTCGTCAAGGAAAACCGGCTTGACGCCGGCGTTGCCTTTGACGGCGACGCGGACCGCTGTCTTGCGGTTGACGACAAGGGACAGCTGGTGGACGGCGATTTTCTGATGGCCATCTGCGCCGCGGATCTGAAAAGCCGCGGAAAGCTCGGCAAAAACACCGCGGTCGGAACCATTATGACCAACATGGGCTTTAACCGTTTCTGCGACGACAACGGCATCAAATTCGCCGCCACCAAGGTCGGCGACCGCTATGTGCTGGAAGAAATGCTGCTGGAGGGCTATAACTTCGGCGGCGAGCAGAGCGGGCATATTATTTTCCTCGACTTTGCCACCACCGGCGACGGCGAAATGACGGCCGCGCAGCTGCTGAGTATCGTCCACCGCAGAGGGGCGAAGCTTTCCAGCCTTGCCACCCTGATGACGCGCTATCCGCAGATCATCGTCAATGTGGAGGTCAGCGCGGAAGGCAAGCTGCGTTTCTACACCGACGACAAGGTAAAGGACGCTATCGAAAAGGCGAAGCAGAAGCTGGGGGACAGCGGGCGCATCATTGTCCGGCCTTCCGGCACGGAGCCGCTGCTCCGCGTCATGATCGAGGGGGAGGACCCCGAATATATCAGCGTGCTGGCCAATTCCGTGGCCGATACCGTGCGCGACAGGCTGGCGTGAAAGCCGGATCAACGGGCTTCGCATAAAAAATGAATTTACTCAGACGTTTCCCCGGGCCGCGAAACAGAGCGGCCCGGCAGGGAATGCTGTAAGATAAGAGTAGGGAACAAATTGAGAACTGCAAACTGGAAGGATTACGAACTGCTGGATACGTCTGCGGGGGAAAGGCTGGAGCGCTGGGGCGACATCGTCCTTATCCGGCCCGACCCGCAGATCATCTGGAATACGCCGAAGGAGCATCCCCTGTGGAATTCGGCCCACGCGCGCTATCTGCGTTCCTCCACCGGGGGCGGAAACTGGCAGGAGCTGAAAAAAGTGCCGCCCATGTGGAAAATCAGCTATGGGGAACTGACCTTTCAGCTGAAAACCATGGGCTTCAAGCACACGGGCATTTTTCCGGAGCAGGCCGTGAACTGGGACTTTGCAATGGGAAAAATCGCGGAGGCGAACCGGCCGCTGAAGGTGCTGAACCTGTTCGGCTATACCGGCGCGGCGACGCTGGCCTGCCTGAAAGCGGGCGCGCAGGTCTGCCACGTGGACGCGTCGAAGGGCATGGTCGCCTGGGCAAAGGAAAACGCCGCCGCGTCCGGGCTGGAGTCCCGACCGGTCCGCTGGCTGGTGGACGACTGCGTGAAATTTGTACAGCGGGAGCAGCGCCGGGGCAACACCTACGACGGCATTATTATGGACCCTCCGTCTTACGGGCGCGGTCCGGGCGGCGAGGTGTGGAAGCTGGAGGAACAGCTTTATCCGCTGGTGGAAATGTGTGTGCCGATTCTTTCGGAGCATCCGCTGTTCTTTATCCTGAATTCTTATACGACGGGGCTGTCCCCGGCGGTGATGGAATATCTTCTGGGCGTGCTGATTCAGAAAAAATTCGGCGGCCGCGTTTCTTCCGACGAAATCGGACTGCCGGTGACCGGGAGCGGGCTGGTGCTGCCCTGCGGCAGCACCGCGATATGGGAAAGTATATGAACGATAAACAGGTAGGTACAAAAATGGATTATATCAAAGCGGACAACATCTCCTTCAGCTATGACGAGCCGGAAATCGAAGAACAGCACGAGGTCCTGAAGGGCGTGTCGCTCGGTATCCGCAAAGGCGAATTTGTAGCCCTTCTGGGCCATAACGGTTCCGGAAAATCCACCATCGCCAAAACCTTCAACGCCATGCTGCTGCCCAGTGGCGGCAAGGTGTATGTGGACAATATGGATACGATGGACGAGAGCGTGCTCTATGAAATCCGCCGCCGCGTCGGCCTGGTGCTGCAAAACCCGGACAACCAGCTTGTCGCGAGCATTGTTGAGGAGGACGTGGCGTTCGGCCCGGAAAACCTGGGCGTGCCGCCCGCTGACATCCGCAGGAGGGTGGACGACGCGCTGAAGGCGGTGGAAATGTACGACTACCGTCTGAACGCTCCGTACAAGCTTTCCGGCGGGCAGAAGCAGCGCATCGCCATTGCGGGCATTATCGCAATGCAGCCGGACTGCATTGTGCTGGACGAGCCCACCGCGATGCTCGACCCCCGCGGGCGCACCGAGGTTCTCAATACCATTCATAAGCTGAATGAGGAACAGGGGATCACCATCGTCCTGATTACGCATTATATGGACGAGGCCGTACAGGCCGACCGTGTGATCGTTATGGACAGCGGCAACATTCTGACCGAAGGGACTCCGCAGCAGGTCTTTTCCCAGGTGGAGCTGCTCAAGAAGCATCAGCTGGACGTGCCGCAGGCTACCGAACTGATTTATCGTCTGAAAGCGGGCGGGTTTGACCTGCCGGACTGCGCGCTGACCATTGAGGAATGTGTCGCGGCGCTTGAGCCGCTTTTAAATAAAGCATCTTTAGGAGAGACGTATGCCGATCATTGAGACAAAGAATTTGACCTATACCTACGGGGAGGGAACCCCGTTTCGCAAGACGGCGGTGGACGACGCGAACATTTCCATCGAACCCGGCGAATTTATCGGGGTCATCGGGCACACCGGCTCCGGAAAATCCACCTTTATCCAGCAGCTCAACGGCCTGCTGCGCCCCACTTCCGGCACCGTGCTGCTCAACGGGAAGGATATCTGGGCGGAGCCGAAAAAAATCCGCTCCGTGCGCTTTCAGGTCGGTATGGTCTTTCAGTATCCGGAGCATCAGCTTTTTGAGGAAACCGTCTTAAAGGATATTGCGTTCGGTCCGGGCAACATGGGGCTCGGTCAGGATGAAATCCTCAAGCGCGCACGCTGGGCCGCGGATTTTGTGGGCCTGAGCGAGGAGCTGCTTGAAAAAAGTCCGTTTGAGCTCTCGGGCGGGGAAAAACGGCGCGCCGCCATCGCGGGCGTCATTGCCATGGACCCGGAGGTGCTGATTCTGGACGAGCCTACGGCGGGACTTGATCCCCGCGGGCGCGACGTGCTTTTAAGCCAGATCGTCAGCTACCACGAGGTCAGGCATAACACGATTTTGCTGGTTTCCCACAGCATGGAGGACATCGCCCGTACCGCGGACCGTGTTCTGGTGATGAATTCCGGCAAGGTCGCCATGTTCGAAGAAACGGAAAAGGTGTTCGCGCGCGACACGGAGCTGGAAACAATGGGCCTGCGCGTGCCGCAGATTACGAAAATCATGGCTGTTTTAAAAGCAAAGGGCTACCCTGTTTCCACCGTCCTGACGATTGAACAGGCGCTGCGGCAGCTGATGCCGCTCTTGGAAAGGGGGAGCAGGAAGCATGGTTAGAGATATTACGCTTGGGCAGTATTTTCCCGGAAAGTCCTTTATTCACCGCCTTGACCCGCGCGTGAAAATCGTCATTACCTTCGTCTATATCGTTTTTATTTTTGTAGCCTCCAACTTTGAGGGCCTGCTCACCATGTCGGCTCTAATTCTGGGGGTGCTGCTCCTGTCGGGCGTTCCGCTGAAACAGTATTTTAAAAGCCTGAAGGCCATTTTGTTCGTGGTGATCTTCACTTCCGTGCTGAACCTGTTTTACGGCGGCGGCCGGGTCCTGTGGAGCTGGGGCTTTGTTCAGATTACTTCCGGCGGCGTATCCAATGCCGTTTTTATTACTATCCGCATTGTCAGCCTGATTCTTTTCAGCTCTGTTCTGACCTTTACCACCTCCCCCACGGAGCTGACCGACGCGCTGGAACGGATTATGAAGCCCTTGAAGCTGTTCCACGTCAAGGTACATGAGATCGCCATGATGATGACGATCGCGCTCCGGTTTGTGCCGACGCTTCTGGAAGAGACCGATAAAATCATGAGCGCGCAGAAGGCGCGCGGAGCCGATATGGAAAGCGGCGGCCTGATGCAGAGAATCCGGGGGCTGATTCCCGTACTGATTCCGCTGTTTGTCTCCTCCTTCCGGCGGGCTTACGACCTTGCTATGGCGATGGAGTGCCGCTGCTACCACGGAGGGGAAGGCCGCACGAAAATGAAGGTTCTGCATGTGTCCGGCCTGGACGCGGTCGCGGCCGCGCTGACGCTCGTTGTCTGCGCCGCGGTGATTTTCTGCGGGATCTATTTCCCGGCGTCCCTGCACTGAGAAAGAAAACGAACTGCTTAATAGAAAGGAGCGGCACAATGAGAAATCTTCTGCTGACCATTTGTTACGACGGCTCTCAGTACCACGGCTGGCAGATTCAGCAGAACGCCGTTTCCGTACAGCAGGTTTTTCAGGAAGCGCTTTTCCGGGTGATTGGGGAAAGGCCGGACATCAAGGGCTGCAGCCGCACGGATTCGTTTGTACACGCCCGCCGATACTGCATCAGCCTGAAAACGGAGCATGCCATTCCCTGCGAGCGTCTGGTCGGCGCGCTGAACCATTTTCTGCCGGAGGACATCGCGGTGCTGGGCTGCCGGGAGGTATCCCCCGATTTTCACGCGCGCTATTCCTGCAAGGGCAAGGAATATATCTATCAGATCTGGAACCATCCGGTCCGGAACCCCTTTCTGAACCGCCGCGCGCTGCACTACTGGTACAGCCTGGACGAAGTCCGCCTGAACGAAGCCGCCGGTTTTTTTGCGGGCACGCATGACTTCACCTCGTTCTGCACAATGGATGCGCGCGAACGAGGCAATATGACGCGTACCGTCACCAAAGCGGAGGTGCAAAGAGAGGGCGACCTCGTCACCTTTACCGTGGCGGCGGACGGTTTTTTATATAATATGGTGCGGATTATGGTCGGTACGCTTCTGCGTGTGGCGCAGGGCAAGCTGGAGCCGCGGGATGTGGAACGGATTCTTGAAGCAAAGGACCGCAACGCGGCCGGGCCCACCGCGCCGCCTTACGGACTGTTTTTAAACCGTGTTTTTTATGAGGATGTGAAATGACATGAGCGACAGGGGGCAGCGGTTCGACACAACCGAAATAGACACAGCCAAATACCAGCAAAAGATGGAAAAGCGCAGGAAAAAGCGCCGTGAACGGCGGGAAAGCCGCGTCCCGCGCTGGGTGTATAAAATTATTCTGATCCTGATTCTTTGCGTGTTTTCCATGCTGATCTGGTTCAACCGCTATAATCTGACCCCGTCAAACGTACTGGAATGGGTGCAGAACAGTGTAGTCGGCATGGGAATCGGCGACGGCTTTCCGTCCAAGATTGCGGGGAGTTCCATTTCAAAGGGCAACTTCCAATCGATGAATAAAGAGGCGGTCGTCGTCAGCGATACCGCGCTGACGGTGCTGAATTCCACGGCAAAGGCCGTCGTCAGCCGCCAGCACAGCTTTTCCCGGCCTGTTATGAAGATCAGCGGCAGCCGGATCCTGATCTATAATCTCGGGGGAAAGGGCTATCGGGTGGAAAGCCAGAGCAAAACGCTCGTGAAAGAGGACGGACAGCAGAACATCCTCGCCGGGGCGCTGGCGGTAAACGGCCGTTACGCGCTGATTACGCAGGCGGACGGCTACCTGGGATGCCTGACGGCTTACGCCGCGGACGGCAAGGTCCTGTTCCACTACTGGTTTTCCGATTACTACCCCACCGCCGTCGCGCTGAGCGCGGACGGCACAAAGGCGGCGGTCGCCGCGGTGAGCGCGAAGGACGGGGCGATGACCTCCGCCGTATACCTGCTCGATTTCGGCAACAGCAAGCCGGTGGAGCCGTTCGCGGTCTATCCGGAGAATATGCTGCTGGATATTTCCTACAGCGGCAGCGGCACGGTGACGGCGGTCGGGGACCGTCTGACAGCGGTAATCGGCGCCGGCGGAAAAACAAAAACAAATTTTGATTATCAGGGACTGCATCTGTCAGCATATAGTATGGATAGCGGAAAGACCGCTTTGGGACTGACGCCTTACGGAAGCGCCGGAAACGGCAAGCTGGTTGTGCTGGACGACACCGGCAGCGCCGCGGCCTCCGTTCCGTTTGCACAGCCGGTCGAATCCCTTTCGCTTTACGCGGACGCAATGGCCGTCCTTTCACAGGGCCAGGTACACTTTTATTCCGCCACGGCGGGTACTCTGACCGGAACCTGCGACGCAGGGAGCGACGCCAGGGCAATTGCCCTTCATGACGAGACCTCCGCCTATATTCTGGGTGTTTCGGAGATTCGTCTGGCTAACAGCAAATGAGTCCCCTTGTAGTTGACGGCATTTTGTGTTATATTAAATTTCATATGAAAAACCATATGGGTCATGGAGGCAGAAATTGGGCACAATATTGGATGTGACTTTTTGCGTAATAGCCTTGTGTTTTGTGATTTCAGGCTTTAAAATAGGGTTTGTCCGGTCGCTGGTGGGATTGGTTGGTTCCATTTTTGCCATTGCCGCCGCAATTGTGCTGTCCAATTACCTGACAGGCGCAATCTGCCTTTATCTTGCCAAGCTGAGCCCGGTGACGGTGTTTGGCCGCGCGGCCGTCAAGATCATATCGATCCTGGTACTTTTTGTGATCCTTCAGCTTTTGGTTCAAATGGTTTCCCGCGCACTGGACGCCGTTTTCAGCCTGCCGCTCCTGCACGGGGTCAATTCCCTGCTCGGCGGCGTGTTCGGACTGGTCAAGGGCGCGGTGGCCGTGGTGGTTCTTTGTGCCGTTCTGCAGCTTTCCCTTCCGTTCCTTACGGCAAAATTCCCGCAGATTAACGAGAAGGAAATCACACAGTCCAATATTTACAAGTATGTATATATTCATAATCCGGTATATTTACTGTACCAGGCGGAAATTTAGAACGAGGTAACTATGAATGAAAAATAGGAACAAGAATATTAATATACCAAACGGACTGTCGGTTTTGCGCATCATTTTGATCGCTCCGTTCGTTTATTATTTTATGCGGAACGAACTGCTGCAGGCTGCGGTTGTGCTGATTGTTTCCGGCCTTACCGACATGTTCGACGGAATCATCGCGCGCAAATTCAACCAGTTCACGGAGCTGGGGCAGATGCTTGACCCCCTTGCCGACAAGATGACGCAGGGCGCGGTCGCGATTTGCCTTGCCGTTGAAGAGCCGGTTCTGATTCCGCTTCTGGGAATCTTCGTTCTGAAGGAAGCCGTCATGGTGATTGCCGCCTGTTTCTTAATTAAGAAGAACAAAAGGCCCGGCGGTTCCAAATGGTACGGTAAGGTTGCGACAACCCTGTTTTATGTCTCCTTTGCCGTGATCGTGGCAATGAAGGGAATCTGGAAAATTCAGGACCTGACCGTGACGATTATTCTGCTTTCCATTACCGCCGCGTTTATGATCTACGCTTTTGTCCAATATTTTAAAATGTATCTTTCCATCCTGAATTCCAACGATCCGAAGGATACCATGAACCTGGATGAGCTGATGGATAAGAAATCAACCAGAAAATAACTTGGAAAACAACTTGATGATTGTTATATATTTATTTTTGAAAGAGAAGAAGTGATGGATGCCTATGATGTGTTCGAGATGCCATAAAAGGCCGGCGGTTGTGTTTATCTCACCGACGGTAAATTCCAAAGAGAGCCAGGGTCTCTGCCTTGTCTGTGCCAAGGAGCTCGGCATTAAGCCGGTCAATGATCTGATGGAGAAAATGGGAATTACCGAGGAACAGATGGAGGCAATGGAGTCGGAACTGAATGAATTGATGGCCGCCAATGCGGATGGCACGGAAGAGGAGGACAGCGGTGACGACGGCTTTGTGCCGGGTGGGGCCGCGACTTTTCCTTTTCTTCAGAATATTTTCTCCGGCAATGAAAGCAGCCCGGAAAAGGTTCAGAATAACGAACCGGTTAAAAAGGACAGACGGGAAAAAAGAAAGACCAAACGCAAGCATCTGGACGCCTATTGCACCAATCTGACCGCAAAGGCGCAGGCGGGTGAGATCGACAACATCGTCGGCCGAGACAAGGAAATTTCCCGTGTGATCCAGATCCTGAGCCGCCGCACGAAAAACAATCCCTGCCTGATCGGGGAACCGGGCGTCGGAAAAACCGCCGTGGCGGAGGGCCTTGCCCTTCGTATCGCGAAGGGGACCGTCCCCGCAAGGCTGATGAGGAAAGAAATCCATCTGTTGGATTTAACGGCTCTGGTTGCCGGAACGCAGTTCCGCGGCCAGTTTGAAAGCCGCATCAAGGGTCTTGTGGACGAGGTGAAGGCGGAAGGGAATATTATACTGTTTATCGACGAGGTGCACAACCTTGTCGGCACAGGCGACGCGGAGGGCTCCATGAACGCCGCCAATATCCTGAAGCCGGCGCTCTCAAGAGGCGAAATACAGGTGATCGGCGCGACAACGTTTGTGGAATACCGCAAATACATTGAAAAGGACGCCGCCCTGGAAAGGCGTTTCCAACCCGTTACCATAGCGGAACCCTCCGTAGAGGAGACCGTAGACGTGCTGATGGGCATCAAATCCTATTATGAGACGTATCATCGGGTTCGCGTGCCGGAGCAGATTGTGCGCAAGGCCGCGGTCCTTTCCGAGCGGTATATCAATGACCGTTTTCTGCCGGATAAGGCCATCGATCTTCTGGACGAGGCGTGCGCCTGTGCCGCGCTGAGAAATATTCCCATGGCGGATTATGATTCGGCCAACTTTGAACTGGAAAAGCTAAAGGAGCGTGAGGAAGAGCTCACGGCGGACGACGTTCAGCCGGATTATGAAAAGCTGGCTGAGGTGCGCACCGAGATTTCCAGACTGGAAGATAAAACGAGACAGCTGGCCCCCCTGGCGCTGGGAGCCGAGGTAGAGGAAAAAGACATCGCGCGCGTGATCGAGCTCTGGACCGGGATCCCCGCGAGCAGGATTCAGGAAAATGAGCTGAAAAAGCTGGCGGATATCGAGGGCGTTTTAAATTCGAAGGTTATCGGGCAGCAGGAAGCGGTAAAAGCTGTTTCGGCGGCGATCCGCCGCAGCAGGGTGCAGATCAGTCCCCGCCGCAGGCCTGCGTCTTTTATCTTTGTAGGTCCCACCGGCGTGGGAAAAACCGAGCTGGTCAAGGTGCTGTCAAAAGAGCTGTTTGACACGCCGGAGACGCTGATTCGGCTGGATATGTCCGAATTTATGGAGAAGCATTCGGTGTCCCGCATTATCGGCTCGCCGCCGGGTTATGTCGGCTACGACGAGGCCGGTCAGGTCACGGAGAAGGTCCGCCGCCGTCCGTACTCGGTTCTGCTGTTTGATGAAATTGAAAAGGCGCATCCGGACGTGATGAACATCCTTCTGCAGATTCTGGATGAAGGCCGCATTACCGACGCGCACGGCCGCACCGTCAACTTTGAAAATACCGTCCTCGTCATGACTTCCAACGCGGGCAGCGAAAAGAAGGAAGGTACGCTGGGATTTGCAAAGAGTGCCTCCGACGTCACCCGTGAAAAGGCGATGAAAGCCCTCTCGGACTTTCTGCGCCCGGAGTTTTTGAGCAGGGTGGATGAGATCATTGTGTTCCGTGCGCTCAGTGTGGATGATTTTGAGGCCATTTCCCATCTGATGCTGAATGAGTACGTCGATTCCCTGAAGGAACGCGGCATCCGGCTGATTTATGACGATAAGGCCACCCATTATCTTGCGCAGCACGCCTTTGGCGGCAAGAGCGGAGCCAGGGACCTGAGAAACCTGATCCGCCGCCAGGTGGAGGATAAAATTGCTTCGCTGATCGTGGAAAATTACGGCGATACGGTCACCGGCATTGCCGTGACGGCGGATGAAAAAGATGGGATTATTCTGGATGTTTTGAAATAAATTTTAAAAATTTGGAGGAACGGTCAATAACGTGTTGACATTTGCCACTGAACTATGCTACAATAATAGCCGTCGCTAAAATGCGAGTGTAGTTCAGTGGTAGAACTCCAGCCTTCCAAGCTGGTCGTGTGGGTTCGATTCCCATCACTCGCTCCATGGGTATAAGCGCCAATAGCTCAGCTGGATAGAGCAACTGCCTTCTAAGCAGTAGGTCAGGGGTTCGAGTCCCTTTTGGCGCGCCATATATGGTGGATGTAGCTTAGCTGGTTAAAGCGCCAGTTTGTGGCACTGGAGATCGTGGGTTCGAATCCCATCTTCCACCCCATTTAAAAATTGGCGCGGAGCAGAGCTGAGTCGTTCCGCGCTTCATATTGGGCTGTAGCCAAGGGGTAAGGCAACGGACTTTGACTCCGTCATTCCGTAGGTTCAAATCCTGCCAGCCCAGCCAATAGGGCCTGTCTGCGGGCGTTGTACGCGGACAGGCATTTGTTATTGACATTAGCTTCCAAAGCTGATATAATATACAAGCTGTTTATGAATCATTAGCTCAGTCGGTAGAGCACTTGACTTTTAATCAAGGTGTCCGGGGTTCGAATCCCCGATGGTTCACCAAAATAAAAGAGCACCCGCAGGGGTGCTCTTTTATTTTGCTTGCTTTTATTCTTTTCAAGTGGTTAAACCCCACTTTTATGTCGTAAAAGTGTCGTACTAAAAAATCAGGGGAAATATAGTGTTGGTACCATAAACATGATATAATTATAAGGAAAAATAAAATAAAAATTCAGAGAAGCAATTCATTTCATTCGTGCTCACAGGCACCTGAGATGCCCATGGCAGCGTCAAGGGAAAATATCTCGGCCGCCTGCGGCGCACAGGTCCGAGCACGCTCAACTTTTATTAGACTTGGAAGGTGTAAGAATGGATTCTATGATAAACGAGAAAATACGGTTGGCTCAGCAAGGGATCGCGCGACTGCATAAGATTGACGCCATGCTGCGGGATCTGCAAAATGAACAGTCCCAATTAGGCCTCAAGGTTGCCGGGCTCAAGGCTGCTCTGGAAAAAGAAAACTACGATGTCGTTAAGCTGGAAGACAGAAGGATTGCCTCTGCATTTTATTCCCTGTTCGGAAAGCTGGAAGAGCATGTTGAAAAAGAGCAGGCGGAAGCCCTTGCTGCGAAGCTCAAATACGATCAGGCCATCAGAGATCTGGAGAATATAAAATATCAGATTTCAAAACTTTCCGTGGAACGGCTGAATTATGTGAATTGTCAGCACGATTTCGATACTCTCTATGCCGATAAAAAAGAACAGATCATGAAAGACGGCGGTAAATCCGCCCAAAGGATTCTGGAACTGTCAACCCAAATAAGCAGTGCAAAAATAAATCTGAAAGAAATCAGGGAGGCAATATCCGCCGGTAAGGAAGCGCTGGCGAGCCTGGATCGGATTCAAAGCAGCCTTGACCATGCCGAAGGCTGGGGAACTTGGGATCTTCTTGGCGGCGGGCTGATCTCCGACCTTGCGAAGCATTCCCATATTGACGACGCAAAAGAGGAAACCGAAAACGCGCAGCGGCTGTTACGGCAATTTCACGCCGAGTTGGCCGACGTTCAAATCCATTCCGACATTCATATTGAAACGGGCGGCTTTGCAAAATTCGCGGACTTTTTCTTTGACGGATTGATTTCCGATTGGTTTATGCAGTCGAAAATCAACCAGTCGCAGGAAAGCGTTTTCCGTGTACAGAGCCAGGTCCATGACACCGTACACCGGCTTGAATCAATGGAATCCCAGGTAGAATCCAACATTGAAAAAATGGAAGCGGAAACAGAAAGTCTGATTATTACCGCACAATGAGAATCCTTTTGTCTGGGGGGCCGTAAGCCGACGATGGAAAATGGAAAAGCGGATCAATATTATACATACATGCTGCTCTGCTCGGATGGTACGATCTACAGCGGCTATACGACCGACCCGTATCGGCGCGCCGCCGTACATAACCGTGGAAAAGGCGCAAAATATACCCGTTCAAGATTGCCGGTTACGCTGGTCTATCAGGAAAGCTTTGCTACAAAAAGCGAAGCTCTCAGGCGGGAAGCTGTGCTGAAAAAGCTGAATCATGCCGAGAAGATCGCGCTGATTGGGCGTGCCGGTTCGAGCCCGTCCACCGGCGCCGTCTGACCGATCCAATTAAGTACCACTTCCGCTGCAAGTCCGACATTCCCGAGCTGGCAGTGATTCCCTGCATTTTCTTTTGCGGTAAACATTCGCGCCGTCAAAGAGCGGACGTTTGTCAGAGCGGCAATTTGTTCAGTTAACTGGTGAACAGGCACATAATGATCGTCCTGTCCTGCGAGCAGAAGAACATCCTGTGTAATGAGCGGCGAAACCTCCGCCGTGTTATAGGACAGGGTCTTGCGGAGGAAATCATAAGGGGAGTCGCTTCCCATCACGTGCATCCCCTGCCTGATGCCCCACTCCACTACAAGACTTTTTTTCATCATCAGGTCGACGGCCGTATTGATTTCCAAACGCCTGCCGTGCATGACAGCGTATCGTGCTTTTTCGCGCAAGGAATCATCCATCTGGCGCAGCAGCACTTCAAAAAGGTCCGCAAGAACATCGAAGGCAATCACTCTTTTTACCCTTTTCTCATAGGCGGCGGCCCTCAGCGCCAGGCAGCCGCCAAGGGATAAACCAATCAGGGTGACATCATTGAGTTTGAAATAATCAAGAAGGGTATGGACTGGCTTTTCCCATTCGGGAATCATCGGCATGCTGCATTCTTCCAGCACTGTTCCCTGGCCGGGACCATCAAAGGCAATCGTATCATAACCGGCGTCTTTCAAAACCAGAAGCATGCGCATGAACTCTTCAATGTAACCGTCAAACCCGTTGCAGACAACGATAGTCCCTTTGGGGGACGGAGGCGTAAAACGATAGGCTGAGAGATAACCGCTGTTATAAGGAATCCGGTATTTCTGATCATCTGTAATGCCATAATAAGCATTGTTCAGTGAAAGAAACCGGTGGCGCAGCTCCTGTTTCTGTGCATCGCTTTCCGGGACGAAAAACTCGGCTCCACGGAAATACAGGGCGGCTTTCAGCTTTTCGTCCCGGTCCAGCGCCTGATTACCAAGGCGTGTGAACGACGCGATCAAATCTTCGTAAGAACGGATAGACGGACTTGCGGCCTGCATTTCCTCTCGCATCGTTTCGTCGTTTGACCAGTTGTAAAACCGGTTCATTTGAAAATTGACGCTTACGTCCGGATGCATCTGAAAAACTCCGACAGGAAAGTCTTTAGTCGTCCGTTTTTTATCCATAATATCGGCCTCCTTTAAAATTTTACATCCAAAGTATAAGCGTAAAATCGGGTCGCCGCAATGATTGATCCGTATGCGAATGTAGCTTATACGATATACAGGCGAAAAGTGTAGATTCCGATAAAAGATGATAGACAGGTGGGATGAAAATGTCCAGTGAACAGGATCTGCGTGTAACGAAAACCCTGACGTTTATAAGAAACTCCTTTATAGAGCTGATGGATGAAAAGGGGTTCCGCAATCTTACCGTAAATGATATTGCAGACAAGGCAATGATCAGCCGTTCGACTTTTTACCTGCATTATGCCGATAAGTATGAACTGCTGAATAAAGTGACGGATGAAGCGATCTTATCCATATTAAACCTGGTGGAGCCTGAAGAGCATATTGTCCACGGAAGTTTGAATTACGATGGCTTTCGGGAAAATCTGAATGCTATCTTTCATTCGATCGAAAAAGATTCTTTGCTTTATAGACTCATTTTAAATGATAACGAACATTTGGGACTTTGCAGAAAGTGCGAAGATGTCCTGAAAACCAGGTTGGAAGAAAGCTTTGAAGGAGAGATTCAGGTTTCAAGAGATTTGTTCTTTGAATTGATGGCCTCTTTCTATATTTCGATGGCAAGATGGTGGCTGAATCACGAAATGAAGTACTCACCGTCGTTTTTGGCAAAAGAGATGGTGAATTTTCTGACCGTCGTACCATGCAACCTAATTGGGATCACCACAGAAGATTCCAGTCCCTCAAATATTTCCACGCAGGCTGCAGGAGATAAGACGGATAGGAGAACGAAGCCGCAGAATAGAGCGGCGGATAAAATGGTCATTGATTCAAAATAAAAACGGAACCGGAAGGAAACGCTGTGCTGGTAAAGGCAGGGGAGTAAAACGCACATGAGAAGTATCAAAAACAGGAATTTGATGAGGTAATTATGATACTGCGGGAGTATAAACCGATTAACTGCGCGACTATGGCAGAGCTGTTTTATGATACTGTGCACACCATCAATGCAGGGGATTACACAAATGAGCAGCTTAATGCATGGGCAACAGGAAATATTGATCTGGAAGCATGGAATTGTTCTTTTTTGGAGCATGACACCTTGATTGCAGAGACAGACGGTAAAATTGTGGGCTTTGCAGACATGGAGAAAACCGGTTATCTGGACAGGCTTTATGTCCATAAGGATTATCAGCGCAGAGGTATCGCCACCGCGCTGATAAACGAGTTGGAACAGCGTGCCGGAAAAGCCGGTTTATTTAATTTTGAGACCTATGCATCGATTACTGCCAAACCTTTTTTTGAAAAACAAGGTTATACAGTTGACTCAGAGAATAAAGTTATCCGAAATGGCATTACATTAATAAATTATAAAATGATGAAACACTGCTAAACTCCAATTGCCTGTCAGGACATGCAGTAGCAGCTGCGTCTCTTCTTATGGCCTGTAAATACTTATGGTTGACAGCCTATCTTGGTTATGATATACTGTGAACGTTGTTAGCTAACAGTGTTCACAAGGAGAAAATTATGCCGAAGAGCAAAACGGAAAGCCACCCTAAAATTATTTTGGCTGCGAAAGAAGAGTTCCTGAAAAAGGGCTTTGAGCAGGCGTCCCTGCGGGACATTGCTGCCAAAGCCGGCATGAGTGCAGCAGGACTCTACCGGCATTTTGCTGATAAGGAAGCGCTGTTCGCCGCTTTGGTGGACCCGTTGCTTAATCAGCTTGATGGGGTCTACGACTCTATCCGGAAGCGGGACTATGAATACCTGAAAGCCGGTTCTCTGGACGAAATGTGGAGAGACAGTGCTGAAATCCGTTATTTTCTGGATCTGATTTACGGCCATTTTGAGGAATTCAAGCTTTTGCTCTGCTGCTCTTCCGGGACAAAGTACGAAAATTTCATTCACGACTTTGTAATGCTTGAACAAAAAGAAACGCTGGAATACATGGAAGCCGCCCGGAAGAGGGGAATTCCCGTCCGTGAAATAGAGCCGCGGGAACTGCATCTTTTGCTCAGCGCCTATGCCGCCGCGATTTTTGAAGTAGTTGTGCACGATTTTTCAAAAGAAGAAGCTGCGCATTATCTTTTAACGCTGCAGGCATTTTTCTATCCCGGCTGGCGGGCTGTTCTGGGGCTGTAATCCGCAGCCCTATTTCTTTTACATATTAGTTAGCCGTTGCTAACTGGATTGGAGGTGCTATATGAACGAAAAACAGGAAAACCCAATCAGATACCTCTTCCGGTTTGTGGGAGAGGAAAAAGGAAGGATGACAATCTCCGTGATCCTGGCAACCCTGGGGGAATTGTTCGGGATGCTGCCGTTTCTGGCGGCGGCCATGCTTGCCAACGAGGTGTACGCCGGCACGGCAACCGTAAAAAGCGCGCTGCTGTGGGCGGGAGGCGCCGCGTTGGGGATTATGATGCGCACATTTTTATGCACCAAATCCTCGGCAAAAAGCCACCGGATTGCGTTCACTATTTTAAGGAATATCCGTCGTTCCATTGCCGATAAGATGCGCCGTGTACCGCTTGGTATTATGCTGGAGACTCCGTCCGGGGTTTACAAAACCCTGATGGTCGACAACGTGGGCAAGCTGGAGGACTCCATCGCCCACATCATCCCGGAAACGCCCTCGCAGGTTGCGGCAATGGCATCCAGCCTGATTTTAATTTTCGTGCTGGACTGGCGGATGGGGCTTGCGTCCCTTATCACCCTGCCGCTTTCCGTCCCTTCCATTTTCGGGATGATGCGCGGATATGGTGAAAAGATGAAAACATACCTGCGCTCCGGCAACGAGATGAATGCGGCGCTGGTGGAATATGTGGGCGGCATTCAGGTAATCAAGGCTTTTGGAAGAACCGGGACTTCGTTTGGCAAATTTTCCGATGCGGTGGACTTTTTCCACGACAGCACGCTGGACTGGTGGCGTCAGTGCTGGTTCTGGATGGCGGTGGTCAAGGCGATTCTCCCTTCTACGCTGCTGGGATGCCTGCCGGTTGGCGCTCTGCTGTATATGCACGGTAAGATTACGTTGCCGGTTTTCATCGCCTGTATCGTAATCCCCATCGGCTTTATCGCGCCGTTCATGAAGCTGGCCTTCGGCAGTGAACAGCTGACCACCATCGCGGCGAACCTGAAGCCGATCCGGGAGTTTTTTGCCGCGTCGGAGCAGGTGCGCCCCGAAGAACGCGTGACGCTTTGCGACAACTCCTATTCGTTTGAAAATGTCTCTTTTTCCTATGACGCTTCCAAGGAAGTGCTGCACGGCGTCTCGTTCCGGACACAGCCCGGAACGATGACAGCGATCGTAGGGCCCTCCGGTTCGGGAAAATCCACCATTGCCAAGCTGATGGCCGGATTCTGGGACGCTACGGGCGGTACGGTGCACTACGGCGGCAAGGACATTCAGGAAATACCGTTTGACCAAATGATGGAGGAAATCGGCTATGTGGCACAGGATAATTTTCTGTTTGATAAATCCATCCGGGAAAATATCCGCATCGGCAATCCGAAGGCTTCCGATGCGGAAGTGGAGGCCGCGGCAAAGGCGGCCAACTGCCACAGTTTTATTTTGCAGCTTCCTCATGGTTACGATACGCGGGCCGGGGATGCGGGGGACCGCCTCTCCGGCGGGGAACGCCAGCGTATTACCATTGCGCGGGCGATGCTGAAAAAATCCTCCGTGGTCATTCTGGACGAAGCCACCGCCTATGCCGATCCGGAAAGCGAAGCTCAGATCCAGCAGGCGGTGGGGCGGCTGGTACGGGGGAAAACGCTGATCGTGGTAGCGCACCGGCTGTCCACCATCCGAAACGCCCATCAGATCCTGGTTGTGGACCGGGGAAAGATTGTCGGACGGGGGACGCAGTCCGAGCTCCTCCAGAATTGCCCGCTGTACAAAACCATGTGGGAAGAACATATCGGCGCTGCGGATTTCAAGCAGGAGAGGAGTGAGGCGTTATGCTGAACATGATCAGACGGATTCTTAAAATTTCCGGCCGCCATCAGTCAAAAATTCTACTGGGTATCTTCCTGAACTTTTTAAAAAGCATCTCCATGGCCATGATGCTGTTTGCCGTTTACGTGGTCGTGGATCATCTGAACGCATTGACCCCACGGGTAATCTGGACCGCGGTGGGGATTCTGCTGGGGAGCGTTGCCGGACGGTTCCTGTTTCAGTGGCTGATGGATATCTGCATGAGCGCCAAAGGCTTTGACATGTTCCGGGATTACCGTCTGGCGATTGGGGAACGGATGCGCAAGGCCCCCTTGGGTTATTTCTCCGAGCAGCGCCTCGGCAGCATCCAGACGGTGCTGACTTCCACGGTAACAGAGCTGGAGCAGTATTCCATGCTGGCCATCACCGACCTGACCGGCGGGGTTCTCATGACGCTGGTGATGATGATATTCTTCCTGTTTTACAACCCGATCTTTGCGCTGGTAACGCTGGCAGGGCTCTGCGTCGGCATGCTGGTACTGCACATCATTCAGTCCGTAGCCGGCAAACAGACGCCCAGAGTCCTGGCGGCACAGGAAAACATGACCACACAGGCGCTGGAATATGTGCGCGGCATATCGGTGCTGCGCGCCTTTTCCCAGGCGGACGGAAGCGAGGGCGCGGTATATGAATCCTTTGACCGCAAACGTCAGGCCGACTTGGACCAGGAATACGCGTCCCTTCCTCTTCTGAAGATTTATCAGGCGGTCTACAAAGTGACCGGCTGTGCGCTGATGTTCACGGCAGCCGCCTTATATCTGGCAGGCAGCATCACACTGACCTACTGCCTGATGTTTATTGTCAGCGCCTTCCTGGTCTACTCCGAAATGGAACAGATGGGCGACGGTGCGTTTCTTGCCCGGAAAATCACAACCGAATTGAACCGTCTGGAGGCTGTGACGGATATGCCGGAGATGGATACCAGTATACAAGTTTTGCAACCGCGAAACTTTGATATCGAGCTTCGGAATATCTCCTTCGGCTACGACGACCGCCGGATCATAAACGATGTCTCTTTGAAGGTTCCTCAGGGAACCACCTGTGCCATCGTCGGGCCGTCCGGCTCCGGCAAGACTACCCTCTGCAATCTGATTGCGAGATTCTGGGATGTGCAGGAAGGACAGGTGTTGGTCGGCGGTCAGAACGCAAAAGGCTATACGGTTGACAGCTTGATACGGTACATCAGCATGGTGTTCCAGAACGTGTATTTATTCCACGATACTATCGAGAACAACATCCGCTTCGGCAATCCGGACGCTACCCACGAGCAAGTAGTGGAAGCGGCCGGACGCGCCCGGTGTCATGAGTTTATTTCCGCCCTACCGCAGGGCTATGATACAATGGTCGGGGAAGGCGGCTCCACTTTGTCCGGCGGAGAAAAGCAGAGAATCTCCATAGCGCGTGCAATTCTGAAGGATGCTCCCATTATTATTCTGGATGAGGCCACCTCCAGCGTGGACCCGGAAAACGAATTCCAACTGCTGGCCGCGATCCGGGAGCTCACGAAAGGGAAAACTTTGATTTCCATTGCTCACCGGCTGACTACCGTGCGGGATGCGGATCAGATTCTGGTGGTGGAAGACGGCCGGATTACCCAGCGCGGAACGCATACCGAACTGATGGCGCAGCAAGGCACCTACCGGAAATTCCTGAAAATGCGGTCGGAAGCAATCGGGTGGGAACTGTCCTGAACAAAGGCAGTTAAAAGGAAAAATTTATATGTAGCGGTAAGACTTTATGCATTAAATGGATTTCTTCCAGTGAAAGCAAATCGGCACAATCCACTGAAAATCGTATCGAAAAACAAAAATAATCGAAATTTCTTTTTGCCGTCCTCTATGGTATACTGATAGCGGAAAATGATGCAAAGGAGGGCGTGCCATGCCAAACAACGAAAAGACCTTTCATCACGTTTGGGGTATCATACATAGATACAAGCGATCTTTCATCGTGCTGGCAGCCCTGCTCACCGTTCTTGCCATGATGGCGCTGATCCGGATTCCCCGAACCGCTTCCGTCGTGACCGTGCCGGAAAAGAACGGTGTGTACGACTTAAGGGAGCTTTCCGCGCTGAAAAGCTCCTCCGTGCGCCTTCCGGCGCCCTCCAAATACTATCCGGGCCTCTACCTTTCTCCGGACAGCGCGGACACCGCCGTTCCCAAAAGCATTGCCGGATATGAGCAGGACAGGGCCGACTATCTTTCCCAGCGCTTCGTCCTGTTGATGCCGGATACCAGCGATACTTACACGCTTACCTTCACGCTGTCCGGCCGCCATGCCATGCGCGTCTACGTCAATGGCTGGCCGGCCGGACAGACAGGCACACTCGGAACCGCGAAACAGAATACCGAGGTCTGGGAAAACAACATCACCGTTCATGCTTCCGCCGTGAACGGCAGGATGGATATCATCCTTCACAGCGCCCAGTTTTATCATGCCCGCGGCGGCGCCGGTCTGGCGGCGCTCACTGTACAAAGCAGCAGCCTTGACAAACCGCGCTTTACCGATTCCGAAGCCGGATTTTTTGTGGGAGGAGCACTCGTGTGCGCGGCGGTGCTGCTGCTGAGCGTGTACCTGTTTCTCTCACGCACAAAGGCGACCTTTTATTTCGCCGCCGCGTGTCTGGTCATGGCGCTGCGGGAGTTCGTCCAGAGCCAGGCTTGGATCTATTTTCCCGTAAACGGCAATCTTGTTTTTATGCTCGAATATATGAGCGTGGTGCTGCTGACTGTCTTTCTGTGTCTCTATCTGCGGCAATACGCATCCACCCGCCCCTTGCGGGCGATATGTTACGCGGCGGTCGCCGGTTCGCTGGCATACGGCCTGCTGCTCCTGCTGGCCGATTCCGTCGTCTACACGCGCCTGCTGATTGTCTACCAGCTTCTGCTCATCGCAGTGATCGTTCCCGGCATCGCCGGCCTGTTCCGGACGATACGAAAGCCGGACAGGGAGCAGTCCGCCATGCTGTACGGCACCGCCGTGTTTTATCTTGCGGCGCTGGCCGATATCCTCATGTCAAACCACCTGTTGGGCAGCGGGCACGGCGTCACCGTTTCGGAAACGGCCATGCTGGTTTTTGTGGTGGCTCAGACGGTATCCCTGTTTCTGATGAACAGCCGGGTGCTGGCGGAATCCAGAGAATCGGAGCGGAAGCTGGCTGCGGAAAAGACCGCGCTGGAGAGCCTTGACCGGATGAAGACGGAGTTCTTGGGCAATGTTTCCCACGAGTTGAAAACGCCCCTCACCGTCATGTCCGGCTATGCGCAGACCTCTAAGCAGCTTACTGAGCAGATGTCTGTACCACAGGCAGACGAGGTATCCCGCCGGATGACCCTGATTTCCTCCGAAGCGGAGCGGCTCTCGCTGATGGTGGGGCAGATTCTGGACGTGACCCGGATGGAGGAAGGCCGTATGGTCATGGAGCCGGTGCGCTGCCATCTGGATGAAATCATTCATGCCGCAGTGAAAACCCATTATCCCATGCTCAACAAGAATCAGAATCGCCTGGAAATCCGGATTGAACCGGGACTTCCCGACATTTGCGCCGATCCCGCGCGAATTTCACAGGTGATCGTCAACCTGATTTCCAACGCGGTCCGCTTTACCACGGAAGGCGTCATTACCATATCTGCGGAACAAAAAGAAAATCAGCTTGTTGTCTGTGTTTCAGATACCGGCGTCGGCGTCGCTCCGGAGCGGCTTCCCCGCCTGTTTGAGCGCTACGGCGGAAAACAAAAATCCGGCGGCGGTCAGGATACCGGCACCGGACTTGGATTATATATCTGTAAGCATATTGTGGATCAGCACGGCGGAACCATTTGGCTGGAGAGCGAAGAAGGCAGAGGTACCTCTGTTTTCTTCACCCTGCCGTATTTAACGGCTAATACCGTACCTTGTTGAAAATATATTCGCTTTTTCCCGTGCTGACCAGCTCAAACCAGCCGTTATCGTCCAGCCTCAGCTTTTTTCTGAGATTCGCCACATGGGTTTTGATGGTTCCGGCAGCGCCGAGCGACATTTCCCCCCATGCCCGGCGGTAAATCTCTTCAAAGCTCAGCCGTTGCCCGGCAAAAAGGGCAAAGCAGCCCAGAAGCTGCAGTTCCTTCAGCGTAAGGGGAATATGCTCCCCGTCCAGCACGGCTTCCCCCGCCAGAAAATCAACCGTCAGCGGCGGCAGCTCGATTTTACCGGCCGACAGCACGCCGTTTCTGCGAAGCTGCGCCGCCACGTGGGCACTCAGTACATTCAAATCATAAGGCTTGGTGATGTAATCGTCCCCGCCCTGTAAAAGCCCTTTCACCACGCTCTCATTTTCATTCCTGCACGTCAGGAAGATGATGGGGGCGTTTGTTTTTTGCCGCAGCTCGGCGCAGAAGTCGAAACCGGAGCCGTCCGGCATCATCACATCCAGCAAAATCAGGTCGGGGGCGTGCTCCTCCAGAAAAAAGCGCGCCTTGGCAAGCGTGGGGGCGCAGACGACCTCATAGCCCTTTCCCTCAAAATATTCCCGGTTGATTTCCAGAACGTCGGCTTCGTCCTCTATCAGCAAAAGCTTTGCTCTTTTCATTGTTCCACCCCCTGAAGTCATCACGAGTTTACCATATTTTATGTAAAAAAGAAATACCGCAGACTTTTTTTCGGAAAACGGATAAGATTTCTTAACCTTTCGCACAGAGGAAAATTTTTCTGCTACGCTTAAACTGTACCGGAGTATGACGGAAAGCCCGGTGGAAATGAGGTGATACTCTGTGGCGCAAATCATCCGGGTGGACATTTTGGACGGTCAGATGCTGGACATTGAGCTGAGCAACGGACATCTGATTCTGTTCGATATGCGGCGTCTGATGGAAACCGACCGCTCCTACGGCTCTTTGCGGAATCTTGAGGTTCTTCCCCGCCCGGACACCGACGGGCAAGGCGTTTTCTGGCGCGGAGGCCCCCGGCTTTCGCTTGAAACAATTATGGACCTGCTGAATCGGCAGGATTACCTTGACTGAGGAGGAAGCAATCAACATGAAATTGACGATGAGGAAATTTTTGAGTGTTCTGTTCACCGCCTGCATGGTGGTGAACCTGCTGTCTTGTACGGTATACGCCGCCGACGGCACACAGGATGCCGGAGAGATTCCCGCCCCGGTATCTGCCGGGGAAGGCGCGTCCGGCTCCGGGACGGGGGATGTGCGTGATTCCGGGGAAGGTACGCCCGGTTCCGGGGCTGCGGATACCGAACAGCCCGAAAGCCCAAAGACGGGGGAGGCTCCGGATTCCGGGGAGGTTCCCGTACCCGACGGCGGGGAAGCCGGAATGGCGCGGACCGCGGGCGCCCCGACCGGCTCTGGAACCATTACCGTTACGCAGCCGCCGGAGGATCAGAGCGTCACGTTCGCGTTCGGCCATACGGTTACGTTTACCGTTGAAGCATCTGCGACAAACGGAGCGGCGGTGCACTATGAGTGGCACTGGGCATTCAGTGGAGGAGATGTAGGGGATTCCACGAATGATACTCCATCCTTTACCATAACAGGTCTGAACCCCGGAAGTTATGAAATATACTGTAAGCTCACGGCGGAAGGTTGCGATTCCGTAACCAGTGAACGCGCAACACTCACGGTCGACAAAATGGACTATGATGGGGAAAGGCAGGGAGCATACTCCGTATTTTCCAATCAGGCTACGGATCATATATCGTACCCTCTGCCCGATCTCCCCATGGGCGGTATGGAATATGCAGTAACCGAAAACTACGGCAGTGGGCTGATTGCCTCCCTCCCTTCTGTGCGCTGTGACACGAACACAGGTGACTGGTACTTGGAATTCAGCACCACCAGCCAGGCGGTCAACACCTCCGAGGACATTACTCTGAGCATTGACGGAAAAGGCTTCTATGAAGACAGCTCCTTTACGCTGACGGTAACCGCCAGAGACACGCTGGAAATTCCGATTTCCATAACGGGAGCGGACGCGGTTTACACTGGAAACGGACAGAAGGGCTACGATACGGAGCCGGTTGCCCCCGGACTGCAGCCGAACGAACTTGCCTACCGCTATACGGGACGGAACGGGACCGTGTACCCCGACAGCGCCGACCCGCCGGTTAACGCCGGGGATTATACGGTGACCGTATCGGTGAACAAGACGGGTTACACCGGGTCGGACTCCGCTGATTTTTCCATTGCAAAAAAACCGGTTTCCGTAATGGCGCCGGATATCTATATCACACGCGGGTACTCGCTCTCCCTCCTCGAAGAGATGAATGATTTTATATACTACGTGGGCTTCCTAGGAACAGATAATGGGGATAACTGCCTTGAAACCCGGGCGGCGTTACATCTGAATGTCGCCGACAGCAGCCGGGTGGGAGACTATCCAATCGATTACGCACCGGAAGCGGTACTGAACGCGAGAGGAAACGCTAACTACACGCTGGCCCATGTCCCCGCCACGCTCTTCATCCAATCCCTCCTGACCGACGTGCTGAGCGTTAACCTGCCCTCCCCGGTCATCGACCTCGTCAACGGAACCGTTTCCGGGACGACTCCTGCGGATACAAGCTCGTTCACTTTTTCGGCGACCGTTCCGAGCGGTTCCGGTTGGAAGCTTTACCGCGACGAGGCCTGCACGCAGGAAATCGCCGACCACACGCTTTCCCTCGCGGTAGGGCGCAATCCGTTTTATCTCAAGGTAACGTATCAAATTGTGACGGATATGACCAGAACTTATTCCGTAATCATCACGCGGAGTGCCTCCCCTTCTCCCAAGCCCGACCGTCCGAAGAAAGACACACCTTCTTCCGCGGCTCCAAGCGTTCCCACGGAGCCGGCCGTGAACCTTACCGGCGCGTCGCTGCCGGCGGGCGTGACCCAGGCGGTCCTTGCCGCCACGCAGCTGACCCCGGCCGGACTTCCCGCCGCTCAGAACGGAACACCGGGGGCCGCGAACCCGGACCCGCAGGCAGCGGCGGTTTACAGCGCGGCAGCGGCAGCCCCCGGGCTGAACATGATCGGCACGCCGCTTCTTTACAACCTGGATCTGCTGGACCAGAGCGGCAATCCGATTTCTTCCTTCACCGGCAGCGTCACGGTCAGAATTCCGCTTCCGGCGGGGCTGCCCGGTACGCCTCACGTGTTTCGCTATGAAAACGACGGAACCTTTACCGACATGGGCGCGGCCGTGGCCGACGGATTCCTCGTTTTCAGCACGACCCATTTCAGCTACTATGTGATCGCGGGAGTCGGAGATTCCTTTACGCTGGATACGACCAGCTACCGGATGCCCGCAAACGGCAAATACCAGATCGGCCTGAAGCTGACCGGAACCAAGGCGGCGTCGGTAAAGGTTTCCTCCACCGACGACAAAATCGCAGCAGCCGCAAAGCTTGCGAACGGAAATTATCTGGTCACGGGCAAAGGCGAGGGTACGGCGTGGATTCAGTTCGACGTATACGACCCCAAAAACAACCTGCTATCGCACGTCTCTGTTCGCGTCGACGTTGGAAACGAACTCCAGCCGCAAGGCGATTCCACCCGGCAGACCAGCGTTTTTTGAAATGCCTGTCCGCACGGAACGCATTCGTCCGCCGAACCGATGAATTCAGGCTGAAAACAGCCATAAAAGAAAGGGTGTTCTTTATGAATCAGGCAGTTATTATCGTCAGTGAAAAGCAGTCGCAGAGCGGCCAGAAGGAAAGGTCGAGCAACAACTTTACCCTTGCGGATTTTCATGAGGACGCAAGGCTCACCGTACGTGTGTACTACGATTACGATGAGGCGACACAGCGGGAAGCGGCCGATATCGTCTTCGATATCAAGGCCGACAGAACCGGTAAGGACCCGGTGGTACTGAGTGGAATTTCTTCCGGATACGTCATGGAAAACACACATCACAGGAATCTGTATATCGCGAATCCCCGGAATGCGGCGGAGTCCTTCACGGTTAAGATCTCCGTTTAAAAAAATCTCCCCGGCACGCTGCCTGCGCGCCGGGGAGATTTTAGCAAATTGAAAGGAAAAGCCTCCAGCCGTAGGATAGAGCTACGATTGGAGGTTTTTGTATGTCTGGAAAAGAGAAATGCTGTTAAAAAATCGAACAGAAATCAGGCGAGAGCATGAAAAAGGAAGCAGCACAGCACAGGAAAATATATTCGGGAACGGGGAAAGGCAGTTACCCGGACGGAAAACGGGGGGAAAGAAGCCTTCCGCCGATAATCCATTCCGGGTAAACAGTCTATCTATGTATTGTCATGAAAAGGTGTAAGCGGTTGATAGCGTCCGGATCACGGATGCAGGGTCACGGGCAGATATCCGGTCAAAACCGTCAGAACAATGAAACTGATGAAGATACCGATTGCCCATTTGGCGCCCTCTTTCTGCCAATCGCCGATTTCCAGTTCCGTCATACCGAGGAGCAGATAAATCCACGGGGTAAAAGGGCTTAAGAGATGGAAGGCTTGTCCCATCAGGGAAGCGACACCCATCTGGAAGTTGTTGAAGCCGTACTGTACGCCGGCGCGGGCCAGTACCGGAACAACCCCGTAGAAGAATGCGTCGTTTGAGAGGAAGAAACCGCCGGGGATAGAGACAAACGCAGAGATAAATGCCCAGTGCGGTCCAAACGAAGAAGGAATCACCTTGATCAGGCTGGCCGCCAGTGCGTCTGCCATGCCGGAGCCGGTGAACAGCCCGGCGAAAACGCCCGCACCCATAACGACGATAACCGTGAGAACCATTTCCGGTGCATTGTCGTGCAGTCTGGCCTTCTGCTGTTCAATCGACGGGTAGTTAACAACAAGTGCGATCACGCTGCCCACCAGGAAGATAAAGACAGGCTGGAATACGCCGGCAATCAGAAGAACCAGAACAAGCAGTGTGAGCAGTGCGTTGAAAAGCATCATCTTAGGACGCTTGATTTCGTCCTTTTCCTCCGAAGAAGAGGAGGTTAGTTCTTCAACATCAGCGTCGGTCAGCTTCTGGATTCCCAGACGCTTTCTTTCCTTGAGTCCCAGGTAATAGCATACGAACATCATGTATACAATGGCCACCGCCATGCCCGGTGCCAGTGCGTACAGCATTTCCTGCGGGTTAATGCCATCCAGAACGGACATAACGCGAGCCGTCGGGCTGCTCCAGGGAAGAATATTGAGGATGGTATTCATCAGGACCAGAATCACGCCCAGATACAGGCATTTCAGATTCAGTCTCTTATAAATCGGGACCAGAGCCGAGCAGCAGATCAGGGTGGTGGTTGTGCCGTCGCCGCTCAGGGAAACGATTGCCGTAATAACGCCGGTTCCTACGATTACCTTGAGGGGATCTCCCTTGGCAATCTTGATAACAGTTTTGGAAATCGGGTCAAACAGGCCGGTGTCCAGCATAAGGGAAAAGAACAGAATTGCGAAGAACATCATGAAAATGGTGGTCGAAGTTTTCGTCAGACCCTGCTGCACCCAGGTGCCCAGAAGTTTAAGCTGATCCATATAGGTTACTTCGCCAATGGCCATTTCATAGGTTTTGGCCGCTATTTCATTGTAAAGACCCGTAAATGTTCCTACGAAGGTAAAAACCAAAGGAATCAGCACGATTGCGGTAAATGGATGCATCTTTTTTTTCATGATCATAATCATGAAGATAATAATCATTAACCACGCTAAAACAGTAAGCATTTTTCTCCCCCTAATTTCTGTGCTTTATTTTAAGACATCAAAAGACTGTTTTGATTCCCGGTACCGAGCAGGATGGAAAGCCGGTTGACTCCTCCCTGAACCCTTATCCCCCTTTTCCTGCTTTTTCATACAACTCTAGAAATTCCACCGCTCGGAATTCTATTCCCACTCCGGACAGCCTTTTGTGCAAGGGTTACAAAGCTTTGCTCAGAAGTCCAGATTACTTCTGTCCTCTATATGGGCTAATCCTGAATGGCGCAGCTCCCACGCGATGTGAGCGTTTTCCTCCAGCTCCTCCAGCCCATAAAAAGCGGAAAACAAATCCGCAGCACCCACCACGGGGCCGTGATTTTGCAGCAGGTAGCCGCAGCGGTCGTCCAATACTTCGGAAAATGCCAGAAAGAGTTCCTTAGAACCCGGAGGGGCATAAGCAACCGATCCAATGTCTCCCACCTTCATGCGAAGATACGGCGTGTAGTGTGGGATGGCATTGCGTGCGTCCGACCGGCAGTAACAGGACCATAGGGTAGCGTAAAAGCTATGGGTGTGAATCACTGCTTTTACGTCGGGATTTTTTTTGTAAAACAGGGTGTGCAGAGGGTACTCTTTGCTGGGCTTGACTCCGTCAAGATGGTTCCCGTCAAGGTCAATGACAGAGAACATTTCCTGCGAAAGAGTGCCGAAGCAAGTTCCCGTTCCACTGATATATACCTTTCCTTCATGCAGAAAGCTCAGATTTGCTGTGGATCCAGACGTCTTTCCACGCTCAAAAAGGCTGTTTGCAATCCAAATCGCATCCTCTATTTTATCTAGCAGTATGCCCGTCATCTTTATTCCTCCACGGTTATTTTTAAAGCTCTCAAGAAGAAGTCCCGCTGACCAAAATTACCGGATTTCAAAACCAGACGAATCTGAGGGTGCTGCAGCGGGATCATGACCGGAACGCCCGGCGCAATGCTTTCCCCAATTCGATAAGCGTAATACCCCAGCGCTTTGGTAACTGCGCCGGAGGTTTCTCCGCCCGCGCAGATCAGCCGGGTGTAGCCCGCTTCTACGGCTCTGCGCACAAGCTCGGACATGGTATTTTCAAGAAAAGCGGCCTCATTGGCGCCGTCCGTTTCCTTTTCTGCCTGTCCGGTGCTTCCGGCACTGTAAATCAGGACGCTGGCACGCGGGGACTCCTGTACCTGATTCCAGATGCTGTCCACCGTCTGATCGCCGGAAAGCAGCATTCCAGCACGGACCATAATGCCGAAGCCGCCGTTTTCCAGATAGTGCCGAACCTGCCCCTGTGTAGCTACCGAGCAGCTTCCCGCCACAATGATCGCGGGGCCCTTGCTTCCGCCCAGCCTTGCCGACTGTTCCGCCGAGCCGCGGCTGTATTTTTCCGCAATGGGCTGCATCAGTCCGGAACCGCCGGTCAAAAGACGCAGATCACCAAAAAGGGATACGATTCGATCGGCGTCCGAATCGTTTACAAAGTCCGGTACCAGGTAAAAACGCGGATGATTTTCCGCGAAATCGGCTACTTTACGGCGGATTTCTTCGTCCGTCCCAGCCATGTCTTCGCTGCCGAGGACCAGACAGGGGTATTTGCTCTGCCCGCGCATCAGATTGGGAAGGTAGCTGTCCCACATAGGGGTTAGAGGATGGTTTTTCATACTGCTTTCAGAAAGCGGCGTTCCGTCCACAAACAGCGTACCGTTTTTTACTGTTCTTTTGTTGACCGGCAGGGAAGGGCACAGCACGGTGCCGGGAATATCGTATCGTTCCAGAACCGCGTCGCAGATCGGCCCGATATTGCCGGTTGGCGTGGAATCAAATGTGGAGCAATATTTCACATACAGCTGCTCAGCCCCTTTGCTTTTCAGCCATTCGGCCGCCTCTAGGGACTGTGAAACCGCAATGCCGACTTGCTCGGTGCGGGTTTTCAGCGCAATGACCGCCGCGGTCACGCCTTCCGGTATCGGCTGGTCGCTGTCCGGCACACCGCTGTAAAGAACTGTTTTCATGCCTCCCTTTACCAGAAAGGAGGCGGCGTCGCTGGCTCCCGTAAAATCGTCCGCAATACAGCCGAACGTTAATTTTTGTAGCATAGTTTTCCTCCACATAGTTAGGCTTCAGAGATTTATTTTAAAAGGTTTACGGCTGCTTCTACCGCACTTTTGGGGCTGGTCCAGAGCTTTGCGTGCTTCATGACGACCCCCTGTGCCGCTCTTGCCATGCTGATCTGTGCCAGCACAACATGGTCGTAGGAAGCGTCGAGTTCCGCAATTTTTTCATGGATAACCCTGTCGTGCGTCTCCGTGTCGGAAACCTGGGCGGCCTTAAACGCCTCCGGTACCACATACATGTCGACCGATTCCGCCTTTCCGTTTAAACGCTGGTATTTGAGAAACACAGATCTGGTCGTATCGACCGTACCGGTGAACGTACAGATAATCGCCGTTTTTCCGCCGCCCTTGGCGACTCCGTCCAGCATGGCGCCGTCCGGGCAGATGATGGGAACGGAGAGCAGTTCCGAAAATTTTTCCGCGTACGGTGAAAAAATTGTGCAGGTCATGATGATGCACTGAGCACCGTCCGCGCAGGCTTTTACCAGCATGTCAAACATGCGCCCCATGGATTCGTCCGTAATTACTCCGTTGTCTTTGCCCACCTTTTCCAGCAGGTAACTGTCCAGATAATTGACGACATGAACATCGGGATTCGTCTTGACCATATAGTCCACAATCGGATTCACCGCGTTCAGCGTGACACTGACCAGTGCAATTCTTTTCATTTGCGTAACCTCTTTTTTTAATTTCGTGTTCGGCTGCCCCGGCGTGTCTTGGCCTAAATCAGCTCTGCGAGGCTCGTCAGATTTTTAATGGATAATTCAGCGGCTTCTTTGCTGCTCGGGCTTTGCTTGATCTCCATAGAAAAAAAACCGCCGTAATGAATGTCACTGAAAGCCTTCAGAACGGAACCAAAGTCGATTTTTCCGCACCCGGGCGCTTTTCTGTCGGTGTCAGACAGGTGCACAAACCCGATTTGTCCGGCTGCCCTGCGGATGCTGCCGAATTGATTTTTTTCGGTCAGGTCCATATGAAAGGTATCTACCAGCAATTTCAGACGCTTGCTGTTTATTTGCTTTAACCATTCAAGAGATTCGTCAATAGTATTCAAATTATTTACGTTGTCATATTTTTGAGCCTCCATGACGATGGAACCCCCGGTTTTCTCACAGTACTCACAAAGCTTCAGAAAAATTTTGTCTCGCCGTTTGACTGTGCGCCCCGTTCCTTCCTGCAGATTTCCCCTGAGCTTTCCAATGCCCACGGGGGCCTGAAAGAGGGACGCCAGCTTGATCATCCGAAGGGTGCGATGAAAACTTCGTTCCCGAATTTCTTCATCTTCGGAAAGCAGATCGAGTTTGTCCTGCGCAAGCATCGGGCTTGTACCAAAGGAAACCACGGTCAGACCACTTTTAAAGAGCGAACTTTCCAGGCGGGAAATATCCAGATCGTCGGCGTCCCTCACCAGCAGCTCCACCCCGGTATATCCGGCCTGCCGGATAAAATCCAGATTTGTTTCAAAAGATCCTGTAAAGCCCATAAGCGGCACACTGCTGTCAGGGGCCGCGACAGGATAGGCAAGGTTCATTTTTTTCACCTGTTTTCTTATTTGATATTTTAGCCCGCATTCGGCATCCGGGACCTGTGCGGAGGGTTCTGGATGCGTAATCGGTGCCATATGCAAAAACGCTGGGAGGGCTGGGTCTGAAATGCTTATTTCGCCATGGCGCATACCAGCTTGTACGCGCTCTCCCATGCTCCGTGATTGGCAATGCCCTGGCCTGCAATGTTGTAGGCGGTGCCGTGGCTGCAGGTCGTTACGGGATAGGGAAGACCGCCCATGACGGTGGTTCCCTTGTCAAAGCCCTTCAGCTTCATAGCAATCTGTCCCTGATCGTGGAACAGAGTCACCGCGGAGTTGTAAACGCCGTTGAACAGATTGTAAAACAGAGTGTCCGCCGGATAAGGGCCTTCCACGTTGATTCCGGCTTGACGGGCTTTTTCTACGGCGGGGGCAATCACATTGATTTCTTCCATACCGCAGGTTCCGCCCTCGCCGGCGTGCGGATTGAATGCCGCGACCGCAATGTGCGGATTCTTAAATCCAGCGGATTTCTGCGCGTTGTTCAGCAGATTGATAGTGTCCATGATCCTGTCAACGGTCAGCGCTGCGCTGACGTCGGAAAGGGGGATGTGGCTGGTGACTCTGGCGGTCCAGACGTTGCCCAGAACACTCAGTTCACCTTTTTTTCCTTCATAGCCCATGAACCCGGCAACCAGATCAATTGCCCCGTTGAGCTTGAATCCCGATTTTTTCATCATTTTCTTGTTGTTCGGAGCAAAGCATACGCCATCAAAATGGTCCTGTATACAATGGTCCACTGCCTGCTTGACATTGAGTGCCGAATTCTTTCCGCAATCCAGAGAATCTTGTCCCATGGTGACGGCATATGCATCCAAAGCTTTTGTGTCCAGAAGAGCAATCCCGTCCATAGCGGCGGCTTCTTCCACGTTTGCGGCTTTTATGTATGGAAACTGTACACCGGCAATTTCCATACCTCTTTTCAGCTCCCTTTCGTCTGCGATGATAACAGCATGTCCGAACTCTTCCAGGACTCCGCTTGCTGCCGTTTTTGCTACGATTTCTGCTCCGATGCCCGCTGCATCCCCCAGTGCTACGCCGATAACCGGTTTTTTGTGATTCACATTCATCCTTCTGTTACTCGCTTTCTTAGTTTGTCGTTGTTTCTGTTCCTGAAAGAAAAACCCAATGATTCATACAACATTCTCTGAAATCCATTTTTTACAATCCTTTCTTTAAAATTATTCATGTTTTATAAAACATTTGAACTTTTTGTAATTTTATTATATAATACTTAATATTATAACTTCAAATACGAAAATCTATATATAGTATAATAAAAATATTATAAGTTTTTGAATTTTTAAGGTTTAGAGGGATTTTATGAATACACGTCAGCTGCAGTATGTCCTGGCAATCGCAGAGGAAAAGAGCTTTTCCAAAGCTGCCGAAAAGCTCCACGTTTCCCAGCCGTCCCTGAGCCAATACGTTCAAAGGCTGGAGGAAGAGCTGGAAACGGAGCTGTTCGACCGTTCGTCAATTCCGCTCAAGCTGACCTATGCCGGAAGCCTTTACTGTAACACGGCAAAGGAATTTCTCTCTCTGGAAGATCAGCTTGTCGCACAGATCAAAGACGTTGCCAACTCCAAGCGCGGCCGCATTTCCATCGGAATTTCTGCGTACAGAACCACTTATCTGCTGCCGCCTGCACTGCATGAATTTCGCAGAAGGTATCCGGATATTGAAATTGAGCTGAACGAAAAAAGG
Organism: Caproiciproducens puteiluti; assembly: GCF_052442865.1. Classification (NCBI taxonomy): domain Bacteria; kingdom Bacillati; phylum Bacillota; class Clostridia; order Eubacteriales; family Acutalibacteraceae; genus Caproiciproducens; species Caproiciproducens puteiluti. The sequence goes on from NZ_CP194790.1 coordinate 760,635, forward strand.
AATCAGGAGCTGGAAGAATTGCTTCTTTCCGGTGATGTGGACTTTGCTGTTACGGTGTTGCCGCTGCGCAACGATCAGTTGGTGCATCAGGCGCTTTTTGATGAAAAGATCGTTCTGGCCGTGCCGAAAAAGGGATTCGAGCGCTTTGTTCCCGTGCAAACACGCGGAAACCCTTTGGCACCCATTGATCTGCGGCAGTTTCAAACGGCCCCTTTTATTGGATTGACGAGGGACTACCGTTTGCACGATATTATGCTGAATCTCTGTGAACAAGCCGGGTTTACCCCCAATATCATCCTATACTGCAGAAATATTGAAGCCGTCCGTGCAATGGTGATCGAAGGACTGGGAGTATCCCTTCTGCCTTATAATCCTTATATCTTCCTCCATTCCAGGCTTCATCCGGATTATTACACGCTGGAGGGACTTGCCCCCAGCAGGGAAATAGCCGTTTCCTTTAAAAAGAACCGTTATTTGACTAATGCGACGAAAGCGTTCATTCATATCCTGAAAAACACCCTGAACGACGGGGCTTCGGTGGAAATTTGAGCTCAGTACTTCTTGGCTTCTGCTTTATGGCGGAAGCCAAATCTTTTGTATGAGCTTTCTGTCTGTCTGGGATTCCTAATAGCCATATTGACAAGCCATTAGTGATTTGAATATTATGTATTAATCTTTCATGAAGGAGGTATTGCATTGAGTCTGAATCGTTATGTCAATGACGATTTTGATGCCGTCGAATCAGCATCGGATCGCGGCAACTGTAACGACAGCTGTGACAGCGGAAGCGCGAAAGCATTGAAACGAATCCTTTCCTTACTGGATGATTTGAACAGTCAGGACTTGCGAATATTGGATGATATCATTGAGCGCCTGGTTTGCAGCCGCAAGAAATAAATATAGTCATTGTCTACTCCTTAGAATATAAATATTTGCCTTTGGTTTCTCTGCCGCTCCTTAACCGGAGCGGCTTCTTTTTACTGCCCCTGATAGAACGGCGTATTCGTAAAATCTCAGATAATCCCGGTACAGCGGGTTATATTGATCGGAAGCGGAGGAATCCGGCTCCTTTTGGCGGATACGTCGGGAAAGAACGGAGGCTGAATTACGGGATACATCAAGAACTCCTAAAAAACGGCAGCTCTTAAAAAGACAAATTTTGGGATTGACAGTTGAGAGAAATAGAGTTAATATATTGATATATCAATCAAGCTGATATATCAATATACCAATTAAGAAATTATTAGGAGGATTTTATGGCTGTTAATAATGAGATGATTCCTATTTATTATCAATTGAAAGAAATACTTGTTTCAAAGATAAGAGATGGAGAATTTGCATTAGGAGATAAAGTGCCGTCTGAAACAGAACTTTGCAATACCTTTCAAGTCAGTCGTATTACGGCCAAGCGCACGTTGGATGAAATGGTTCACGAAGGGTATATTGAGAGAATCCCCGGCCGGGGGAGCTTCGTGTGCCATACCCACATTGAACATGCCCTGTCGCAGTTTTACTCTTTTACCGAAGAAGTAAAAAGGCTGAATATGATTCCGTCCGCTCATATATTGAATCTGGAAAGGATAAAACCCGGTAAGGAATTGAATAAGCTCCTGAACCTGAATGATGAGTACGTAATATACATAAGGCGCCAACGTCTGGCGAATAACAGGGTGATCGCGCTTGACCATTCGTTTATTCCGGAAAAGTTCTATGGGGAAATTGACAAAGAGGATCTTTTAGAAAATTCGCTTTATAAAATCCTGGAAAGAAACGGATTTAGACCCGACCGTGCAGTCGAGTCTTTTATGGCCGCGTCTTTATCGAAAGAGGAGGCGGAGCTGCTGAGTATGAAGGAGGGCGAAGCAGCCCTAAAAGTAACCAGAAATGCGTTTCACGGCAAAGAAGCTGTGGAATACAATTATAGGTATTATAAGAACGATTGTTACACCTATTCCATTGAGCTCAAATAAGCTCGTTTCGTCTGCCGGCTTTATCGAAGGCGCGGGGGCTTTATTCAGTGCGCCTTCGTGAAAGGTATAAATAACACAGGGAGGAAATTGAAATGAAAAGGATGTTAGCGTTTGTTCTCGTTCTGGCAATGACGGTGATCGGCTTTGGGGGCTGTTCCCCGTCGGGACCGTCAGAATCAACCGGTCAAAAAACTGCGGATACCTCTTCCGAAACCGCGTCACAGCAGGGAGCGTCCGATGTCAAGCTTGCCTTTACATGTCCGGATTTAACAAATACCTATTTCGTTGAAGTGGCGAAGGGCGTACAGGACCGGTGTGATGAATTGGGGATTAAAGTCACAATCAATGACGGGAAAGCCGACCTTGCAAATCAGGTCAGCGCATTTGAAAACTTTATTTCGCAGGGAGTAGACGCGGTAATCGTCAGCCCTATCGACGAGCAGGGTCTGGTTCCCTCCGTGAAAGCGGCGCATGCGGCAAAGATTCCCGTGATCGCTGGAAATCAGAACGTAGAGGGCAGCGATGCGTTCATTACAGTCCCTGAGTACGAGTACGGCTTTGCAATCGGCGAGAATGCCGGGCAGTGGATTGCGGACAAGATGGGCGGTAAGGCGAAGGTAGCGATTTTTGATTATCCTGAGCTCAAATCGATTATTGCCCGCGGCAACGGCATTCAAGAGGGGATACTGAGCAAAGCGCCGAACGCGGAGATCGTGGCGCGCCAGAGTGCGAACAACCCGGAAAAAGGGATGACCAACATGGAGAACATTTTACAATCGAACCCCGATGTGGATGTGCTTGTATGCGTGAACGATGCCGGTGCTCTGGGTGGATATGAAGCGGTCATGGCTGCCGGCAAAGCCAGCGACAAATTTTACATTGGCGGCCTGGATGCCACAAAGGAAGCGCTGGATAAAATCAAAGAGGGCGGCATCTACCGCGCCACGGTTGATATTCAGCCCTATGAGACGGGTAAGCTTTTTGTCGATACCGCGCTGAAAGTCCTGAAAAGCGGTTCGATCGCAGATACGATTGAGATTCCGATGAAGGTTGTGGATGCAGGCAATATTGCAGATTACTTTAAAAACTAGAGCGACGTTGTTTTGTGCCGGTCCTCTTTTTGCAGAGGACCGGTACAGATGCAGATTTTATGGTGAGGTGCAGCGATGACCACAAACGACAATATTCTTGCCTTAAAGCATATTACAAAACGGTTCTCGGGTGTATTGGCTCTGGACGATGTGTCACTTGAGCTGCGCCGGGGAGAGATTCATGCGCTTGTCGGAGAAAACGGAGCGGGCAAATCAACGCTGATCAAAGTGATTACGGGAGCCCATTTGCCGACCTTCGGAGAGTGGACGTTTGATGATAAAGAAATGACGAACAATTCTCCTGCGATTTCCAAAGCTGCCGGTATCGGTGTGATTTATCAGGAGTTAAACCTGATGCCGCAACTGACCGTCAGGGAGAACATCTTTTATGGCAAAGAGATTAAAAAGGGTATTTTTCTCGATGAGAAAAAGATGTATCGGGACTGCCTCAAAATGATAGACGATCTGGGGGTTTCTGTTGATCCGAACGCTTTGGTGCGCGACCTGTCGATCGCTGAACAACAGGTCGTGGAAATTGTAAAAGCCATTTCGGAAGACATCAAGTTTCTGATTATGGATGAACCGACAGCGCCGCTGACCAACACAGAAATCGATAAGCTGTTTTCCGTTGTTGAAAAGCTTCGCGCCAAAGGAATTACGATCTTATACATATCCCACAGACTGGAAGAAATCTCCAGGATCAGCGACAGGGTGACAGTGCTGCGGGACGGCCGTCATGTCATTACGATGAATACAGCGGATACGGACCGGCCGATGCTGATCAAACATATGGTGGGCAGGGAGATAGGACAGGAGTACCCAAAACGGACCACACCCATTGGCCCGCCGGTGCTTGAGGTCGAGGGATATACCAATGCTGCGATACACGACTGCAGCTTAACGCTGCATAAAGGGGAAATATTGGGCCTTGCGGGACTGGTGGGAGCCGGACGCACGGAATTTGCCCGGGGGATTTTCGGCGCGGATCCGATCAGCAAGGGGACCATGCGGCTCAATGGGGAGATTGTTGAAATACGGACACCCAAGGATGCCATCCGCCACCGCATCGGTCTGATAACGGAAGACAGAAAGTCACAGGGACTGCTGATCAATAAAGGAATCGATTTCAATGTTGTCTATGCCAGCCTGAAGAGTGTCAGCAGGGATGGGTTTGTACAAAAAAAGAAGGAAGCCGCGACAGTAAGCAGGTTTTCTGAAGCGATGCATATCAAAGCGCATTCCTCCGCCCAGTTGGCAAAGACGCTTTCGGGGGGAAACCAGCAGAAAGTGGTTTTAGCCAAATGGCTTGCCACGCAATGCGATATCCTGATCTTTGACGAGCCGACGCGCGGGATTGACGTAGGCGCAAAGAGAGAAATATACCAGCTGATGCGCGATCTGGTTTCCGAAGGAAAATCGATTCTCATGATCTCTTCGGAAATGCCGGAGCTGATCGGAATGAGCGATAGGATTCTCGTCATGCGCAAGGGTGCCATAACAGGGATGCTTTCGTCCGAAGATGTAAAGCAGGAGAGCATTTTGGAATTGGCCACCGAATAATTGGATTCGAAAGAAGGAGATTCTGCATATGGACACTGCCATACAGGTGAAAAAACAGAAAAGCATATCGAAGTATGCAATTTACATTGTGCTCTTGGCGCTGACCGCTTTTTTCTCAATCGTTGCGGAAGGTTTTTTCACGACAACAAATTTCTTTAATATTTTGCGGCAGGTTGCCGTTTATGGCATTCCTGCGGTGGGGATGACGATGGTGATCATCACCGGGGGGATTGATATCTCCGTTGGCTCCATGATGGGCGCGGCTTCCGTGGGGTGCGCTTCTCTGATGGTGGCGGGTCTGAATCCCATACTGGCGATGCTGATCGTACTGATTGTGGGGCTGATCGTAGGGCTGCTGAACGGTTTCTTTACTTATGAAGTAGGGATTCCTCCGATGATTGTGACCTTGGCGGCAATGAGCATCCTGCGTGGACTGGCGTACATCATATCGGGCGGTCTCCCTGTCTATGGTTTTCCGGCAAGCTTCACCGCTCTTGGGCAGGGGTATTTGGGACCGATCCCCATCCCTGTGATTATTATGGCGATCTGCTTTGCTGTCGGTTACATAACACTTGAGAAAACATCCTTCGGACGATACGTTTACGGAATAGGCAGCAACCGTGAAGCGTCCCGGCTAAGCGGCGTAAGCGTAAGAAAAGTTATGTACAGCGTGTATGGTTTGTGCGGCATGCTTGCGGCGCTTGCGGGCATGGTGCTGCTGAGCCGCGTAAACAGCGGTCAGCCGAAAGCGGGCGAAATGTATGAAATGGATATCATTACGGCTGTTGTTTTGGGCGGCGTAAGCACGACCGGCGGAGAAGGCAAAATCACGCGGGTCATTGCGGGCCTTTTGGTGATGGGAGTGCTGCTCAACGGCATGATTCTTATGAACATACCGGATTATTACCAGCGCGTGGTGAAAGGCGCCGTACTGTTGCTTGCGATCAGCGCCGATATGATGAGCCAGAAACGACTGAGCAAAAAAATATAAAGCAATCAATATTACAATATATTTACTGAATAGGGAGATGGCCGATTTATGAAAATTACAGAGTTAAAAAAAGGTTTGATCGTATCCTGCCAGGCGACGGCAGAGGAGCCGATGCGCGACAGCGCGATCATGGGTAGGTTCGCACTGGCGGCACAGATAGGCGGCGCGGTTGGCGTGCGTATGAACGGCGTGGCCGATATTCTCGCGGCACGCCAGCTGATCGCAATCCCTACGGTCGGTCTTATTAAACATACATACCCCGGATATTGGTGTTACATTACGCCTACTCTCCGCGACGTGGAGGCAGTATATGCGACGGGATCTGAAATTGTTGCGGTTGATGCGTGCAAGCTGTCAAAGCCCGGAAACGTGTCGGCGGCCGAGCTGCTCAGCTCAATAAAAAAAGAGTTTCCCGACATTCTTTTGATGGCGGATGTATCGACATGTGAAGAGGGATTAAGGGCTGTGGATGCAGGCGCCGACCTGGTTTCGACAACGCTGGCCGGCTACACGGAATATACGCGCCACAATGATGACGACAAGATCATGGAGCTGCAGGCGCCCGATATCAGCCTGGTGGCGTCTTTGGCGGAAAAGCTCAAGGTTCCGGTGGTAGCGGAAGGCCGTTACTGGGACGATCAGCTGGCGGCCAAAGCGTTTCAGGCCGGTGCGCACAATGTGGTCATAGGAGCCGGAATTACGCGTCCGCAGATTATAACCAGAAAAATCGTAGGCAATTTGAAGCCTTACTTAAATAATGGGAAAGAGGCGTGAGGTCTTATGATTGCGGCGGCAATTGATACCGGGGGCACCAAAATCATGGGTGCGGCCGTAAATGAGCGTGGCGACATACTGGAGAAGATCCATGTTGACAATACGGGAAGAACCGGCGCGTTTATTCTGGATTCCTATTTCAGAATCATCGATACGATTGAGAAGAAATATGCCATTGATGCAATCGGCGTCGGCGCGGGCGGGCGTATTGACCCGCGTACAGGCGAGGTGCTGTACGCGGTGGATATCTACAGCGGATATATTGGAACCCCAATCAAAAGCAGGCTGCAGGAAAAGTATCAAAAGCCCACGGCAGTGGACAATGATTGCAAGATGGCCCTTATCGGCGAGAACTGGATGGGGGCGATCCGCGGCTTCAAAAGCGTGTTCGGCATCATCATCGGAACAGGGGTCGGCGGCGGATTGTTGCTGGACGGCGTCAGCATCAGCGGCCAGGCGGGAGGTTTTGGGGAGATCGGACATGCTGTTCTGCACCCGAACGGGAAACAGTGCCTGTGCGGTCAGCACGGCTGTGTGGAAAAATACGTTTCCGGCACGGCGCTCTGGCAGCGTTACAATGAGATGAGCGGGCGGGAAGCCATTGATTCGGGCTATGAATTTTTCAGCCGCGCACGGCAAGGCGATCCTGCTGCGCTGAGCGTTTTGCGTGAATTTATTGAAAATCTCGCGCTGTGCGCAGTGACCTGCGCCAATCTTTACGATCCGCAGGCGCTGTTATTCGGAGGCGGCATTCTTGATACCTCTGCGCTTTGGTGGGATGAGTTTGTTAAAGAATACGACAGACAAAGCAGCGCGCATTTAAAGAAAATCAAGCTGGTGCGCTCGGCATTGGGGAATGACGCCCCTCTGCTGGGGGCGGCTGCATTGGCCTTCTCACAGCACCAATACGGTGTGTCCGCGGAGCGCGGGTAGAGTGTGCCGACACTTGAATCCCCGATGTTCACCAAAAATAAAAGAGCACCCGCAAGGGTGCTCTTTTATTTTTGCAGTTGGGGTGAGAATCCCTAAATTTTCTCTTTTGGAGGCACCGGCTGCTTTTTCTCCTGTGCAGTCGGCTGCGCGGTTTCCTGCGGAGCAGGCTGTACGGGCTGATTCGGCTGCCCGCCGTCCCCCGGGACCGGCTGTTCCGCAGAAGGGGCTGTCTGCCCGGCTTTAGCCGATTCCATCGCCGCCTGGATAGCCTGCGCCGTGGTGGACGGTTCTGAGATATGCTGGAGCGACACGCCCAGTTTGTCAAGCGTCAGAAACTTCAGCAGAGTGTCCATGACCGTGTTGCTGCCGCTGCCGTTGCTGGCGCCCGAAGACTGCCCGTCGTTTCCGCCCATGTTGACGACTGTTTTCGGTACAATGTCCACTTTGGAGTTTTTGATCGCGTCGGTCAGCTTGTCGGCGATTTCCTGAATGACCCGGTATTCCGCGCCGCCGTAAGCCCGTACCTGCGCGTCAATGGCCTGCGCCTTGGCAAGGCCGACGTTGGACTCTTTGGAAGCCTCGGCTTCGCCTTCCAGCCGTACTTTCGATGCGTTGGCTTTTGCCAGTGCGATGATCTGATTGGCTTCCTGTTCCGCCTTGCTCGCCATGGCGGCACCGTTGTTTCCTTCAATTTCAATCTGGATTTTCGACTTGGTCAGGAAATTCTGCTGTTCGGCGACCGCTTGGGCCTCCCGCAGGGATTTTTCACTTTCCGCTGCCGACTGCTGCTTTTGATAGGTGATTTTCTTTTCCTCCGCAATCTGGCGTTCACGCAGCTGCGTCAGGATGTTTTCAATCTGCACATCCGCATGGGAAGATCTCGGCGTACCGATGAGCACTTCCTCCAGCTGCAGGTTGTATTTTTGAAATTTATTGCGCATTTCGGTTACGGCGCGTTCACGGATGGCACTGCGCTCCTGAATCAGTTCGATCAGGGTCTTGGTCTGCGCTACATCCTTAAAGTACGCGCTTACAAGCGGGTCAAGGGACTGGTTGACCAGCATGTTGATATCGCCGAAACGCTGAATGACCCACGGCGCCTGCTTGTAGTCGATATGCATGACGACGGAAAGGGGGAGCGAAGGCTCGAACGCATCCTTGGTGATGATATCGACCTCGGTCAGGTTCTCGTCGTATTTATGGTCGCCGACTTCTGATTTATTCCATTTTAAAATAATGTTGGTAGTGGGAACCAGCACCACGCGTCCGGCGTCGGTGTTAAACGCATACTTTCCGGGCATGAGCGGTTTCTCCAGCACACCCTTGCAGCCAGCCTCCACCAGCTCGCCGTGCTTGTAATCCTCGCCCGTCGTATCGACGCCTTCTTTTCCGAAGAAGGAAACCACGACCCCGACAAATCCAATGGGGACCACCGTTTTCGGGCGGAACTCCACCGTGGCGAACAGGCGGTTGATGTAATAGGTGCCGTCCGTCAGCACCTGCAGCTGCTTGCCGCGGCGGCCGCCCAGTTCCAGAAACTGCTCCGGGTCCTGAAAGCTGGAGTGCCCTTCGCCCACGCTCGGCGCAATGATTTCGCCCTGCTCCAGCGGCATGCCGTCGTGCACGGTGACGATACCCATGATATCGCTGGTATCGCTTGCATTGGCCATGATGACCACCGGGCGGAACGCGTCGCGTTCCAGCAGCGTCTGCTGCATACTGGCGATCTCCGCGCGTTCGCTGCGGGAATTGCCGATCGTTTTAATGTCGCTCGGAGTAATTACAATGAACTGCGCCAGATTGATCGCGTATGTACCTTCTCTCAGAATCCCGCGCTGCGGGCCGCGCTGGCCGCCGTTCTGCAGAAACCCGCGCACGTCCTGAAAATTGTTGGCCTGAGGCACCACTTCTCCCAGCGTCTGCGTCGGAGCAAGCGGAAGGCCGTCCCGTGCGAACAGATAGGCGATCTGGCCCTGCGGAACCGTAATGAGGGGGTATTTGTGGATTTTATACATCAGAGCGGATTTGAAGTGCATGCCGCCGCGCAGAAGGTCGGGCGAATAGCCGGCCTCGCCGTGCAGGGCGATGATGGAGTCCTGCAAAGAGCCCTTTCTGCTCCACCATTTTTCAATCACAGCGACCTCGTTGGAGCCAATAATCCGCAGGCCCAGAATCTTAAAAATCAAAAGATAGAGCACTGCGACAGCAACCAGAATATACAGCGGAATCAGAATAAAGCCCATTCCCATTTCTCCTTTACCTATTTCATGGATTGTGAAGCACCCGCTTCCCGGGGGGATGCGGACGCCGTGCCAAAAAGCCGGGGAAAAACGGAATATTTTTCGTATTTCGACCGTCAACAGCACATTACTAAATCTATGCTTCATTATATTCTACAATGACACGGATTTCAATAGAAGGACGGTAACAGGGAAATACCAGATTTTAGGGGGAATCGCGCCTGAGGGATTCCATGAGAAAACGCCTACAGAACGAAATTTCCGTTCTGTAGGCGTTTGTGGTTCATGGATTGAATGGGTGATTTCTTCTAAGGGATACGGAAATCTCCGATACAGACCGGGAGAAAGGGAAAGCTGCATTTTTCATATCCTGTCAACATGATCTTTCGTAAATTGCTGGGCGCTGACATGAAGCAGCTTCTTTGCAGTGGTCGTGTCGGTGATCAACGTGTCGATCAGCCGATAGCGGATGGCGATATAAATGCTCTCAACTTTTTCGTCCCCGCCGGCGACCCCGATCACTTCCGGTATTTTCTTAATTTCATCCAGACTCAGCGACATCAATTGCTGGTTCCATTTGCAATCCACCAGCTCACCGTGTTCATTGAAAAAATTAAATGAAATATCACCCTTTATCAGATCGCTGACATTGTCGGTATACTTATCAATGCCGTGCAGATAGGCCTCTGTCATTTCAAAATAGATGGGGGAACTGCCGAGACCGACGATGGCAAGGTCCGCTTTTCTGGCGTTGTCCAGCACATCCTTGATGAAATGCTGTTTCATAAGGATCCGTTTTGCCTCCGGTGAATCGACAACTACAGGGGCATGGAGCTGCAAGCTGTCGCCGCCGCACTGACGCGCAAAAATCTCGGCGATAACATTCGCCTGAGTGTCCCGGTCGTTACGCAGCAATCCGCCGGACAGCGGCACAAAGGTAACATCCGGAAATGGGACAGGGGAGGAAAAGCTGTTGGCCAGCGCAAAATTGGTCGTGCCGGAAGAAACTGCGACCAGCTTGGCCGAGTACATGCGCCGGAACAGGTATTTCGCCGCCAAATGCCCCAGCCTTTTCTTGGGCTGGTTGCTTTCGTCCACATTGACACAGATGACATCGTGCAGCTTGAAGGTGGATTTTAGCTGGTTCTCCAGCACATGGTAAGGCCGCATACCGGCATCGTGGATGATAATCTGCACAATACCGACGGTGCGCGCCTTTGTGAGCAGTTTCGAGACCAGCGAGCGGCTCATATTGTATTTCTTCGCAATCTGATCCTGTGTAAGGTAGTCGTCATAATACAGATGTGCGATTTCTACCAGCAATTGCGTATCATCGGAAGTACCCATTCTCTAATCCCTCACAGCTTACATAAATACAATTGAGCTCCCAATTCTGACCTCCGGAACACCGGCAGGCGACAGCACGACCGCCCCCGGCAGTACGTCTTCAGACGGATCAAATATTAATGTCATGTGTCCCAGGCGGCTGAAATTCTCATTCGCCACCTCGCCGACCTTTTCTACAGTGTACTCCTTGCCGTCAAACAGCATACGCCCGCCCGGGCGCAGCATTTCATCACTCTGTTCACCCTTGAATTCGTGAATAATACAGGCATCCTGTAATTCTTCAGGACAATCTTTGCCGAAAAGAACCAGCATCGGACTTTCGTCAAATATGGCATCGCTGCCAATTGCAGTCACGGTTGTCTTGAACATTTGCATCATGCTCCTTTTTGTACATTATAGCGCAATGCTTCGAAAAAAGAAAGCGTTCCATAACTCAGCGTGAATTTACTTGCCGGAAAAGACACGCATTGCGTGCAGAACATCCGCTTTCATGGCGCTCGTAGCGTAAAGTGAGACAGCATCGAAAAACAGCGCGTCATGATCTGTGGCCAGATACTGCCTGACGGCCTCACCGCCGGCCTTGTTCATATAGGTGTAGTAATTGATCTTGCAGATACCGTTCTGGATGGCGGTCCTGTAATCTTCATCGGAAACACCGGATCCTCCGTGCATAACAAGCGGAACGGCTGCCGCGTCGCGGATTCTACTGACACGGTCAAGATCCAGGCGGGGCTCGGTGAGATACACGCCGTGCACAGTTCCAAAAGCAACGGCCAGACAGTCGACTCCGGTGGCATCCACGAAACGCTTTGCCATATCCGGATCGGTGTATATATCATCCAGATTGCTGTAGTCGTCGGCGCTGTCAGCGTTTGTACCCTCACCGACGACCACCTTTGATGTGAAAACGTGGCCGAGCTCTGCTTCCACGGAAACTCCCGCAGCGTGTGCGATCTTAACGATCTCCGCAGTCTGAGCGACGTTTGTGTCAAAGTCTTTTCCGGATGCGTCGTACATTACGGACGTGAAACCGAGCCGGATGGCCTGCACGCAGCGTTCAAATGAACTCCCGTGATCCAGGTGCACCGCAACCGGTACGGACGCGCGTCCGGCATAGTGCAGCATCAATGGTGCGATCTCGTGCATGTCGACAATACCGTCATGGCTCTGAGCATGCTGCAGGATAACGGGACATCCCAGTTCCTCAGCGGCTGCAATAATCGCGCGCACGCTTTCTAATGTTGTACCGTTGAATGCACCTACTGCGTATTGACGCGCTTTGGCGTCGGCTAAAACATCTTTTAGATTGGCCAGCATGATTTTACCCTCCTACTTTGTTGTATCGACGTTGTAATGTGCGAGCAGAATACGTTCCGCCTCTGCGCTCCAGCAGCCGTTTGCACGGTCGCAGGCGTCCGCAAGCTCGCCGAACAGCGGATTCTCCGCGCTCAATTTGCGAAAATCCTCAATTGCGGTCAATGGCAGATCGATCTGCGTGTAAATCAGCTTCTTGCCGCCCGGAATCTTTGGCAGGTTTAAGGTGGTTTCGATTACACTGTTTAATCCGCCAATATGTGTCAGCATGACGGTGGGATTTATGCGTCCCTCATCCGACAGACGGATTGCGTCAAGCAGGTCGGCGTTGGTGCTTCCGGTGAAACCGACATAATGGGTTTTCGCATAGTGTATGTTATACATATTGATCATTGCGGACAGGCCCCTGTCCACGGGACCGGCGAAGAAATTCAGGCAGCCATCGGTTGCCAGCACCTTGTCGGCCTGTTCAATTAATTGCTGTACGGGCGCATATACAAAGACATCGTCGTATCCGGCTCCATTGCTGAGATTTCTAAGATCCTGCACGACATCGCTGCTTGACGCCGCATTGAAAAACACAAGCTGCTTATTGTCCGGCACAGTCAAAACGGTTTGGGCGCGCGCGATTCGTTCCTCGGAGACATCGACGGCAACGATGAGCGCCGGACCGTTTTCCAACTGCAGAGCATAATCGATGGCGGCGAGCCCCATTGGGCCGCAGGCTCCGAAAATAATGAGGTTTCCCTGGGGTTTTACTCCCATCGTGTGCTCGTGATTGACATCCGAGGTGTGATACATCCGGTTGTATCCCGCGATTACACACGCAATCGGTTCAGCCAGCGAAGATTGGAAAAAGGACTCCCCTTTGATTGGAATCAGGCAATTGAGCTCCATCACTTCGTTTGGAATCACACAATAGGTGCAGTCTCCGCCGAAATAAGAATACGAATAACCCGGGGTGTCGAATGTTCCGTTATAATTCAGGGAAGGCTGGATTGTGAACCGCTGCCCCGCCCGATAATTGTCCTTCCACTTGGCGCCCACCGATATAATGACACCCGCCATTTCATGGCCGATGATTACCGGCTTTTTGGACAGGTCGTCCGGTGCGCGCTTATGCGCGCTGCCCTGTTGAACCAGCTTGTATGTAGACATGCAGACGCTGTCCGTCATCATTTTTGCAAGAATCTCATCCTCCCCGATTTCAGGTAGTTCCAATTCCTCTACAAGCAGATCTTTTGTTCCATGAAGCCTGATTGCTTTTGTTTTCATGTATGTACCTCCATATAAGATATATTTCGATTCCTTTGGTGGAATGGTTGTGAGTGCCTGATGACACTAATATAATAACGACAGTTTATCTGTATTGTCAATTATTTGCGATACATTGGAACATATGTGATGACTATTTTGCGTATCCGCCATGTTGCGGAATTGAACTGTAGAATATGTGCAAATTTTTAATATTATGTTGACATTTAATGTGCAATAATATAACATCAATGAGCAAGATGAGTAAGTCGTTACATGACCTGACAAATGTGAGAAAGGAGAAAGCGAGTGATAAAGGGGGTGATTCTATGACGATAGTATTAGGCGGGCTGTTTCTGGCTATGGCGCTGCAGGCATTTTTTTCATACATGCAGTTAAAGGCCGTGTACGGTACGCTGGGGCAGATGAAGCGTGAGCATGCCGGATCGGGATATCTGGCAATGGGGAGTGCAAAATCAAAGATTCCTTTCCGCAAGGGCGTAGCTGTTATTATCGTGGTGGATGAAACAGGAGTTGTTGTGGAATACCGTGAGATGCAGGGCAGAACCGTATTTGCCAAATTCAAACGGCGGGCGGAACTGACCGGCTTGACAATGGAGACGGCAGTCAGCCGGGTGGCTGAGAAAATGAGAGTGCGGGCCTTGAAAAAGGCGGTCCAGCTGATTGACGAGCAGCGTAGCAGGCAGGCTGTCACGTTGTAACAGGGAATTGAATTGATTAGGATTTAGGAGGGCGTTTTATGGATTTCTTAGTAAAATTTGCAGAAGTATTTACCGGTGTGTTTCAGGCCGGAGGCGAAAACCTGACGGGGCTAATCACGGGGATCCTGCCCACGTTGCTGGTGCTTCTGACGACGATCAACGCGCTGATTAAGCTGATCGGAGAAGAACGCGTCAATAATTTCGCGAAAAAGCTGACGCGGTTCCGTCTGCTGCGCTATACGCTTTTGCCAATCATGTCGCTGTTTTTCCTGACAAATCCAATGTGCTATACAATGGGGCGGTTTGTCGAGGAGAAGGAGAAGCCGGCCTTTATTGACGCTTGTTTCTCGTTTGCGCATCCGATACTCGGAATTTTTCCGCACGCTAACCCAGGAGAACTGTTTGTGTGGGCAGGGATCTCCGCGGGTATTACCGCGCTGGGGCAATCGGCTATGCCTCTGGCGGTACGGTATTTTATTGTGGGTGTTATCGTCATATTTATCCGCGGCAACGTGACTGAGCTTATTACGACTCTGATGATGAAGAGAAAAGGGGCGGCGAAATGAAGGCGACAGTAAAAGTAACGAGAGGACCCGGCGGCTGGGGCGGTCCGTTTACCGTGCAGGAGACCGAGACCCGCAAAGTCGTGGCGTCAATCACAGGCGGAGGCATTCATCCGCTGGCGCAGAAAATAGCGGATATGCTGCATGTTCCGGCCGTAGACGGTTTTAAAGAAAAGGTCGAGCCTGATACCATGATTATTGCTATCGTAGACTGCGGTGGAACACTGCGGTGCGGCGTATACCCAAAGCTCGGGGTCAAAACGATCGACACTCATCCGATCTCACCGTCGGGCCCGTTGAGCCGCTACATCAACGAAGGCAATTTTGTATCGGGGGTCGTCGAGGATAACATTACCCTCGTGGAGAGCGCGGAAACCGATACCGCTGCAGAGGATGTTCCGAAAGCTGCTCCTGTAACAAAAGCGGCGGCGGAAACGCCGGCTGCCTCCTCAAAGGGAATGGTCGGATTTATAACAAATTCCGGACGGGCAATCGGAAGCGTTGTGAACATCTTCTATCAGGCCGGCCGTGATTCCGTTGAAATCGTATTGAAGAGCATCCTTCCGTTTATGGTATTTGTCAGCATCATGGTCGGCATCATCAACTACACAGGGGTTGGCAATGTGCTTGCCAACGCTATTAAGCCGCTGGCCGGAAGCTTGCCGGGGCTGTTGGGGCTGTCCGTTTTTTGTGCGATTCCGTTTTTGTCCCCCGTATTGGGACCGGGTGCGGTCATCGCGCAGGTTATCGGAGTGTTGTTGGGCGTTCAGATCGGAAAAGGCACGATTCCGCCATCCTATGCCTTGCCCGCGCTGTTCGCGATCAATTCTCAGGTAGGCTGCGATTTCCTGCCGGTCGCGCTGACATTGGCAGAAGCGGAGCCGGAGACAGTGGAAACCGGTGTCCCGGCAATGCTTTTCTCCCGGCTTATCACGGGTCCCATAGCGGTACTGGTGGCGTTCCTTCTTAGCTTCGGACTTTATTAACCCAAAGGATCTGTAAGCAAAGTATAAATAAAGACTGCTGAAAGGCAGGTATGCCCGGCAATGCCGCCAGGAAAGATTCCGGAAGGCGTTTTCCTGGCGGTACGCCTGAGAAGCCGATGGAAAGCTGTTTCAAAAAATACACGGACGTGTGAACCGAGTACATAAAAGTACGCAGACCCCAAAAACAGAGTATGTTTCAAGAGGTAGTAGGGTATGAAAATAAAAGGCGTAATATTTGATCTGGACGGAACACTTCTTGATTCGATGGGTTATTGGAATAATTTACGCGTGGAATATTTAAAAAGGAAGAAAATCGATTTTCCACCGGGACTGGAACATATCTTGGTTAAAATGGGTTCTATGGAATCCGCGGAATATCTCCGCATGAAATTCAATCTTGTGGAGTCGGCGGAGGAGATAAAAAATGAATTTGATCGGGAAATGACCTATCGGTATGAAAACTGTATCCGTCTAAAGCCCGGAGTGCTGGAAGTGCTGCAGCGGCTCACTGATATGGGCGTTGGATTTTGCGCAGCCACTGCTACGGACCGTGGATTAATAGAGAAGCCGCTTATACGATTAGGAATCTACGAGATGTTCGCCGGCATATTGACCTGCCAAGAAGTCGGATATAATAAGACGCATCCCAACATTTGGCGGGAGGGCCTTGCCATTCTTCATACGACACGCGATAATACCGTCGTTGTAGAGGATAATATTCAGGCGGTCCGCACTGCAAAGGCAGACGGGTTTACAGTATACGCAGTCTATGATGAAACGGCTGAGGACGAAAAGCAGATGCTTCAAGTACTTGCGGATCGCTATTTAGATTCATTGAAAGAGTTTTTAAATGATTTAAAGTAATTGGATGAGGAAAGTACGAAGTTCATAATGCCTATCTCATACGGCTGACGTGAAGAGACCCATATGGGCTGTTTATTTAAACAATGAGAGGAATCAATATGGTAAGTCAAAAAGTAAGAATTCAATTGAAATACGGACTGCATGCCCGGCCGGCCGGTACGCTGGCGAAATTGGCACAGCAGTATCAAAGCGATATAAAAATGCAATCGAATGAAAAAATATTCAATATAAAATCAATCATGGGCGTGATTGCCGCAGGAGTAAAATGCGGCACAGAGGTCGAATTGATCTGCAATGGAACAGATGAGCAGAAAGCATTGCGTGAATTGGTCGATGCGATTCAATCGGGCCTCGGAGAATAACAGAGCTTTCATACAACGGGCAGGGTTCATACAGCCCTGCCCGTTTGTTTTCATATATCAATTCTAAGGAGGAAACAGGATGACGGTTCTAAATGGAAAAGGTGTATTGGATGGGATCGCAATCGGAAAAATTGTGTTCTATCAGCGCAAGGGCAGGGAAGCGGTTAAACGTCATGCGGAAAACACGCAGGAAGAACTCCGTCGTTATCAGGACGCAAAACAGCGGGAAGCAGAGGAACTGAAAAAGCTGTATGAAAAGGCGTTTCATGAAGCGGGAGAGAAAAGCGCCAAGATATTTGAAATCCATCAGATGATTTTGGAGGATATCGATTTTTGCGATGCCATAACGGATACGATCCAATCGGAGCGGGTCAATGCGGAATATGCCGTGAAAAAGGCATGCGATACATACATTCAGACAATTTCCGCTATTGACGATCCTTATCTGAAAGAACGCTCCGCCGATATCAAAGATATATCCCAAAAGCTGATTGAAATCCTTGCCAATGCCGAGTCGGATGCTTTTACATCGGATGAGCCTGTTATTATCGTCGCAGACGACCTCACGCCAAGTGAAACAGTGCAGCTGGATAAATCAAAAATACTTGCCTTTATTACCATAAACGGTTCGGTTAATTCTCACACTGCGATTCTTGCGAGGAGCATGAATATTCCCGCCGTGGTCGCTGTCGGAGAGCAATTGGGCCTGAAATATAACGGGAATAACGCAATTGTGGATGGCGCTTCCGGAAGGATTTATATTGAGCCGGACACTGCGACGCTGAAATTATTTTCTGAAAGGAAAGAAGCGAAAGAGGCGGAACAGGAACAGCTGCATTGCCTGAAAGGGAAAAACAGCGTTACGATAGATGGAAGGAAAATCAAGGTTTTTGCAAATATCGGCGGGCCGCAGGACGTGGAGGCAGTCCTGGACAATGACGCGGAAGGCATTGGACTGTTCCGCAGCGAGTTTCTTTATCTTGGCAGAGAAACGTATCCGACCGAGGAAGAACAGTTTCAGGCGTATCGGTCGGTTGCGGAAAAAATGAAGGGAAAACAGGTCATTATCCGGACTCTGGATATCGGCGCGGACAAGCAGGCGGACTATTTTGAAATGCCAAAGGAAGAAAACCCCGCTATGGGCTGCCGTGCCATACGCATTTGCTTAACCAGGCAGGATATCTTTAAAACACAGTTGAGAGCATTGTACCGGGCTACTGCGTTTGGAAACATCGCGATCATGTTTCCCATGATCATTTCCGTGGGAGAGGTCAGGGCGATCAAGCAAATTGCGCAGGCTGTTCAGCTGGAGCTTTCCGGAGAAGGGAAAGGCTACAATTCGGGAACAAAGCTGGGAATCATGGTCGAAACTCCTGCGGCCGCCCTTATTAGCGATGAGCTTGCGAAGGAAGTGGATTTCTTCAGTATCGGTACCAATGATCTGACTCAATACACGCTGGCAATCGACAGGCAGAATCCGGGCCTGGAGCATTTTTATGACGCACATCATAAAGCGGTGCTGACCCTCATCCGGATTACAGCTGAAAATGCCCGTAAAAACGGAATTTTTGTAGGGATTTGCGGTGAACTCGGTGCGGATCTTTCCCTGACGGAAACTTTTTTAAGAATGGGAATCGACGAACTTTCGGTATCGGCGCCCTGTGTGTTACCGCTGCGGAAAAAAATAAGGGAAATCCGAATTGAACGTTAAGTGTTAAAGCAGCGCCCTTTACAATAAAACGCCCATAGAACCGAAATTCGGCTCTATGGGCGCTTTTAGCGCAGACCGTTCACAGAGGGCCTGACACAGGAAACACTTTTTTCATCAGGATTCCTTTATCCCCATCACGTTTGTCTCCGGCAGCAGATTGCCTCCGTCGATCACGTTTTCCGTGCCGGTAATATACGAGGACTCCTCGCCGGCGAGAAAGGCCGCCAGCTTTCCTACCTCTTCCGGCGCGCCCAGACGGCCCATCGGGACTCCGGCCGCGATGCCTTCCAGCACGAGGCCGGGATTCTGAGGATTGGTTGCCGCCGCACTCCTGCGGACATTCGGCGTCAGAATAAAGCCGGGGCAGATGGCGTTGACCGTAATTCCGTCCTTCGCCAACTCTACCGCCAGCGATTTGGTAAACCCGATCAGCCCCGCCTTGGTCATGGCGTAAGCGGTGTATCCCGGGTCGCTGACATAAGGGCCCGTCACGGAAGCGATGTTGATAATGCGTCCCCACCGGTTCTTCAGCATACAGGGAAGGACCGCCTTTGTCACATTCCACGTGCCCTTCAGGTTGATGTCGATATGCCGGTCGCGCAGTTCATCCGGAAAGGCCTCAAACCGGGACAGCTTTGCGATTCCCGCGTTATTGACCAGAATATCGATGTGCCCGTACTGTATCAGTGCACTTTCCACCCCGGCACTTACGCTTTCCCGGTCCGCAATATCCATTTTGACCGCGGCTGTATGGGAATTTTGCCGGTTCAGTTCCGCCGCCGCGGCTTCCGCCTGCCCGGAACGGCCGGCCAGAAGAACGAAAGCCCCCTTCGCGGCCAGTTCACGCGCAATGCCGAGGCCGATTCCGGACCCCGCGCCGGTTACAAGCGCCACTTTTCCGTTCAGCACACCGCCGCCGCCTTTTGCACGTTCCGGCGGACAAATTCATAGGCCATCCGGCGCGTTTTTTCCAGATATTCCGTGCCGACTGTTTTCGCCGTGTCGCTTTCTCCGTGGCTGCCCAGCCACGCCAGCCTGACAATGCGGCGCATGAGAACGAAGGTGGGTATTTCCGCGAAATCCTGTAAAGAGAGGCAGCGCACCGTCTGGTATCCCTGCAGCCACGCCTTGCAAAGCTCCTCCAGACCGTCGCTGTACTGCACCAGGCTGCATCCCAGATCATATAGGAACCATCCGAAGCCGCAGTCGTCGAAATCGATGATCTGGAGCTTTTCGCCGTCCATAATCACGTTGGACAGATGCAGGTCCGAATGAATCAGGCCGTAGCGGTCGGGCTCCTTGCCGTAGTTGGAGAGCCGTCCTTCAATGATCGTAGAAGCCTGTCGGAAAAGGATCCTGTCCTTCTGTGTTAAACCCGGATAATTGCTCCAGGAGCCCCAGCGGGCGTTTTCGCCCAGCAGGCTTTCAAAGTCCCAGGTAAACCGCCGAAAGCGGGCGGTGTCCGCCTCCTTTTGCACCTGTGTGTGAAGGATGGCCGCCGCCGCTCCAACCTGGCTTACCCTGTCGAGCAATTGCTGACCGTGCAGCTCGCAGACCGCTTTTCCGGGCAGAAAGGAGAACAGGGAGCAGTCGTATTCCACTCCGCTTTCCGGGGAGCGAAAGGACTGCAGAAGGCTGCCGTTCCTGCCGGGGAACGCCTGCGGCACGATGAGCTTTCCGCCGCGGCGTATCTGTTCCATCCACTGCAGCTCCGCGAGCAGTTCCTCTTTTGTATGATATCCGGGCCGGTTCACGCGCAGAACGGCTTTGCGTACGGGAGAAGAGACTGTAAAGGTCAGATTTTCCGAATTCTTAAGAAGTTCGATTTCCGCATGGTCCGGGAAAAGAAACATCCGTTCAAATTCCCGGCGTACGGTTTCCAAAAGCACCTCCGGTGTGTCTATCCGTTTCAAGATTGCAGTCACCTTCCTCTGTAATTTTGGTAAGCTTCTTTTAGCCCTTTGTCCATTCTGGCAAAAAGCTCGTCGATAAATGCCCGGTCGCACAGCAGCCCCACCTTCATCTGCAGAGTCCCGGGGTGCAGTCGGGCGTTGTGCGCCCATACGCCGTGGTCGTAAAGCGGCTTTGAGACGGATACGCTGGCGTCCTCGCAGTCAAAATCCAATCCCAGAATGACCCCGCGCTGGGAGTACCCGGTCAGGAAGCCGGGATATTTTTTCATCAGATCATCAACGCCGTGTTTCAGGACCGCCTGATTTTGAACGACATTTTGGACCGTAGAGGGGCGCGTTGTCATCTCCAGCACCTTGGCGGCCACCCTGCAGCCGATTTCGGAGCCGCCGCAGGTGGAGCCGTGCAGGCGCCCGATCTCAAATAGCCATTTTCCCGCTGTCCGGTTCATGACCGTCGCCGAAATTGGATAAATTCCGCCGCCGAAGCCCTTTGCGGTCACCAGCATATCGGGTACGAACCCCTCGTGCTCAAAGCCCCACAGCTTGCCGGTACGCATCAGGCCGGTCTGCACCTCGTCAGCGACATACAGCGCGCCGTACCGTTCGCAAAGCTTTTTTACCGCTTTTAGATAGCCCGTCTCCGGCAGGGGAAAGCCGTAGGTGGCCAGAATGGTTTCCACCAGAACGCAGGCGGTGTCCTCCTTTTTCAGTTCCGCTTCCATGGCGCCGATATCGTTGAGCGGAACCTGCACAAAGGCGTTCGGCTCGCCCTCGCAGTGAAATGGCAGCTTGAACATGTCGTCTCCCGCGGAGACGGAAAGCCCCGTGTGTCCGTGGTAGCAGCCCTTGATGGAAATCACCTTTTTCCGTCCGGTCGCGTAACGGGCGCTCTTAATGGCGACGTCCACCGCTTCGCCTCCGCAGGTGGAGAAAACGGAATAATTCAGATCCCCGGGGCAGAGCTTTGCCAGCTGTTCCGCCAGCTCCGCCCTTGCAATGGACGGGAAGTGATGGTTCCCGACGTCGAATTCCTCCGTCGCCTGAATCATCGCCCCGATCACCTCGGGGTTGCGGTGTCCCAGATTGTAGGTGCCGCCGTTCAGATGGATGTCGAGAAATTCCGTGCCGTCCATATCCCAGAAGCGGTAGCCCTCCCGTTTTCCCATTACAAGGTCGATCCCCTTTTTATGGAAATCCTCCACCTTGCTGGGGTTCCAGTACTCTCTGCTCTTCTGTAAAATTTCCGCTTTATAATCTGTCATTGTTTTTCCGCCCTTGCTGCAAATTTTTATCGGTCAGTCGTCGTCCAGTACGATTTCTTCCTGAATCTGGTATTTCGGCTCGCGGCCGAACAGGGTCTTCGCGTTGGAAAGGAGCATAACTGCCGTGATGAAAACGATCACGATCGCCGCTATGGCGGTAATGGTGGGGTCGAGCTGCTGATTCAGACCGTCCCAGATTCTCTTCGGAAGGGTCGTGATCTGCACGCCGCAGAGGAACTGCGTCACGATGATCTCGTCGAACGACGTAGCGAAAGCGAACATCGCGCCGGAAAACAGCGCGGATTTGATCATCGGCACGGTCACGCGCAGAAAGGTGAGGAAGCTGTTCGCTCCCAGGCTGCGGGACGCCAGCTCATAGTTCGGGTTCAGGCCGGACAGGCTGGCGAGCGCCGTGCGGATTACAAACGGAACCGCCATCAGGACGTGGGCGATCAGCAGCCCGCTGAAGGTGCCGGAAAGGTTGATTCCCGCTTCGAACCGGTAGACCGCGATGCCGACGATAATGCCGGGTACCAGCATGGGCATCATGAAGGTTTCGATAATGGCGTTTTTGCCTCTGAATTCCGATTTGGAAAGCCCCTCCGCGGCGAGGATTCCCAGAATCAGCGAAAGAACCGTTGTAAGGATCGCCAGCTCAAAGCTGATTTTCAGGGAATTCACCCATTGGGCGTTGCCGAAGAATGCCTGGTACCACTGCGGGGAAAAGCCCGGGGGCGGAAATTCCAGATACCGGGACGAGCTGAATGACATCGGTACGATAATCAGTACCGGCAGGACCAGAAAAAGCATAATCAGAGCGGCGACAATCCATAACATCATCGATGCTCCTCCTTTCTACCACAGTTTTTCCACATGCATAATTTTTTTGGACAGGAACAGAATGATATACGTCAGAACCAGAAGCACGACGGAGATAGAGGAAGCGAACGGCCAGTTCATCAGCTTGTTGATCTGTGCCTGTATGGTCTGTGAAATCATCACGTTTTTGGTTCCGCCCAGCAGGGAAGGGGTGATGTAGTAGCCGATGCTGCTGACGAAAACGATGATCGAGCCGCAGGAAACGCCGGGCATGCTGAGCGGCACGAAAACCCGGAAGAAGGTATAGCCCTTTTTTGCACCCAGCGTGCGGGAAGCCAGAATCAGATTGCGGTCGATTCCCTGCATCACGGGGTAAAGCGAAAGAATCATATAGGGAAGAAGGATATGCGTCATGCCGACATAAATGCCGAGCTCATTGTGCATCAGTTCCAGCGGCTGCCGGATCAGGCCGAGCGTTTTCAGAATGTCGTTGATCACGCCGTTGGTCTGCAGCAAAATCATCCACGCGTAGGTGCGCACCAGCAGGCTGGTCCAGAAGGGAATCATCACGCCGATCATTATCAGACAGCTGATCCTTTTGGAACAGACCGTCATAGCGTATGCCACGGGATAGCCCAGAACCAGACAGGCCAGGGTTACGACAATGCTGATGCGGAAGGTGGTCGCAATCACCTTCAGGTAGACGTCGCTGCTGAAAAATTTGACATAGGAGTCCGCGGTCAGGGCGCTTTGGGCGCCCGTAAAGCTGAGCGCAAGAATCTGCAGCAGCGGAAAAATCAGGAAAACCGCAAAAAACAGCGCGGGAGGGATAATCAGCATCCACGGCCTGAATAAATTTCTTCCGAGCAGACCCTTCCGCTCCGCTTTCTCGTCTTTCACCGTCTTCGCTGTGTTTTTATATCGGATTCCGTCCATCGCGACTTCAAAATCTTTTACCATTAGAAAGCCTCCCTGCTAAGCTGTAAAAGTCGGTTTGTGTTTCTTCGTACGGAAACGGCAGCCCGCCGCAGTGCTGTACTGCGGCGGTTTACCGTAAAGACCATCGTCAATCAGCTTAATTTCCACTCCTGGAAGCGCTGGTAAACGGCGTCATAGTTGTCGACCCACCATTTTACATCGTAGTAAACCTGATTCTTTACTTTTTCCGGTGAGGACGCCAGCTTGTCGATCTGTTCCTGCGTCATGAGCTTGTAGGCGTCCGTGTTGCAGGGCGCGTTGCCGGGATACTCGATTGCGTAGTCTGCCACAACCTGCGCGGAGGTTGCGAATGCGATGAAGTCGTTTGCCATCTCAACGTTTTTCGAGCCTTTTCCGATCACCCAGGAATCGCTGGTGATGATCGCCTGATTCCAGTCGTATTCCACCGGCTGGCCCTCTTCCTTCGCCTTGATGATACGGCCTGCCCAGACCTCGCCGAGCGGGTTGTCGCCGCTGGAAACCAGCTGGACGGACTGGGAACCGGAATCCCAGAAGGTCTGGATGTCTTTTTTATGCGCGTCCAGATATTTGAAGGCACGGTCCACGTCGAGCGGATACATTTTGTCGATCGAAACGCCGTCCGCCATCAGCACCGCTTCCAGCATGGACATCGGGTTGGAGTACAGCGTGCGGCTGCCGGGGAATTTCGCGGTGTCAAAGAATTCCGTCCAGTTTTTCGGCCGGTTCGATTCGGAGAATTGATTCGTATTCCACGAAATACAGATTGCGGACATTTCCGACGGCACGGAATATTCCGTGATAAAGTTTTCAACCAGACCGTCTTTTTTGATGACGTTAAAGTCGAGCTTTTCAAATAAGCCCTCTTTTTCACCGCGGAAAGCAAAGTCCGTGTCAACGTCCCATACGTCGACCTCCATTTTTCCCGCCTGGACGGCTGCTTTTACCTTTGCGGGGCTGGGATCGGTATCTTCCACGATGGTGCAGCCGGTCTCTTCGGCAAATTTATCGAAGATCGTTTTTTTCTGTGCCGCCTGAATCGCGCCGCCCCAGCTGCAGACCGTCAGGGTTTTTCCGGCCCATTTTTTCCCGCTGGACGCTCCGGCGGCGGATGCGGAACCCGCTGCGGAGGATGTGGCGGTCTGGCTGCCGCCGCAGGCGGTCAGGGAAAGGAAGATGGTTCCGATCATCACAGCGGAAAGGACCCGGATTCCTTTTTTCGCATTTGCACTCTTTTTCATCGTTGTAGCCTCCTCTTGTTTCGACAGAATGTGGTTCTCCTTTATATAGAACATAGACAGTTAAGCGCAAAAGACCTGTTTCAGGGCTTTACCTGAACAATATCCTCTTCCGAAATGCCGAGCAGCACTTCGTCACCCACGTCTAAGGACAGCGCATAGCTAGTAAATACTTTGACTTTCAAATGGTGCCCGTTCGTCAGGCGGACCTTCAGCTTCAGACAGTCTCCGATATAAACACACTGTTCCACAGTCCCACTGAATTTCAGTCCACCGTAGGAATCGTCGACCAGATTGATTTTTTCTGGCCGGATTACAATGTTGACCGTATCGTCCGCCGCGTAGCTGCGCGTTTGGTCCGGGGCCGGAATCACCAGCCCGTGAACGCTGATCTTTCCTTTTCCGGCGGCATCGACGGAAACCACCGGGCAGGGGATTACGTTTGCTTCTCCGATAAATTTGGCACAGAATACGGACGCCGGTTTTTCGTATATTTCCACTGGCGTTGCGACCTGCTCGATCATGCCGTCCTTCATAATGCAGACCTTGGACGCCATGGTCAGGGCTTCCTCCTGGTCGTGCGTGACGGAAACCGTGGTGATGCCAAGCTCCCGGTGGATTTCCTTGATTTCCAGCTGCATCTGTTTTCTCAGCTGTTTGTCAAGCGCGGCCATCGGTTCGTCCAGCAGAAGGATCAGCGGGTCGAACACCAGCGCCCTGGCCAGCGCGACGCGCTGCTGCTGGCCGCCGCTGAGCTCCCGGGGGTAACGCGACGCGTATTCCGACAGGCGTACCCGCTTGAGAACGGCGTCGATTTTTTCTTTGCGTTCCTTCTTTGACATTTTCCGCACACTCAGCGGGTATTCCACATTTTTATAGACCGTCATATGCGGAAACAGCGCGTAGTTCTGGAACAGCATCCCGATGTTGCGCTTATGAATCGGCGTTCTGGATATGTCGTTCCCGTTGATGAGGATTTTTCCTTTGGAGGGGTCCTCAAATCCGGCGATCATTTTCAGCAGCGTGGTTTTTCCGGCGCCGCTCGGTCCCAGAATCGTCAGAAATTCCCCGTCCTGAATTTCGATATTGACGTCCCTGATGACATTTGCCAGCTTATAGCGTTTATCGATGTTTTCCATTCTGATATTGGCACCCATCTGTCCGATACCTCCTGACGTATCAAATATTGCAGTTCTAAATCCGGCCCGCCGGGCCGCCGCGGAGATAGAAAAAGGGCGCAGATGAACGGTTTGTTCATAAGCGCCCTTGCCAACTCATAGATGATTCAAATAAATTCAGATTGTTTCCGAGACCTCTTTCAGAATTTCAAAGGCTGCGTCGCAGTCCTTTTCCGTCAGAATCAGCGGCGGAATCAGTCGGATAACGCGGTCGCCGATCAGCGTGACCAGCATCTTGCGGTCAAAGCAGCCGTGTTTGATTTCCAGCCCGACCGGTCCGTCGTACTCGATGCCGATCAAGAGGCCCTTGCCCCGGACCTCTTTCACATGGGGAAGCGTGCGGAGCTTTTCCGCAAGGTAATTGCCCATTTTCTTTGCATTGCCGGCCAGGTCGCGGCCGATCAGCTCGGTTACCTGTGCGAGCGAGGCCGCGCAGCAGACGGCGTTTCCGCCGTAGGTGGTTCCGTGGGAGCCTGCGGTGAATGCCGTTGCGATTTCGGAACTGGTCACGATGGCGGAAATCGGCATCCCGCCGCCCATCGCCTTGGCCATGGAGAGAATATCCGGTTTTATCCCGTATCCCATAAAAGCCATAACGTCTCCCGTTCTGCACCAGCCGGTCTGCACCTCGTCAAACAGCAGAAGCAGCCCTTTTTCATCACAGAGGGAACGCAGCCCCTTCAAAAACTCCGGGGTTGCTGGAATGACGCCGCCCTCCCCCTGAATCGGCTCGACCATAATCGCGATGGTGTCCTCGGTTACCTGGGACCGGAACGATTCCAGATCGTTGTAATCCGCGTAGGTAAAGCCTGGAAGCATCGGCTTGAACCCGATCTGGCAGGCGTTGTCCGGCTGGCCGGTTGCCGACATGGAGCCGTAGGTCCTGCCGTGGAAGCCCTTTTTCGCGGTGATGATGTGATATTTGTTCTTTCCGTATTTTTCGACCCCGTATTTTCTTGCCATCTTGATCATCGCTTCGTTTGCTTCGGTTCCGGTGCTCTGATAAAAAATCTTGTCAAAACCCAGTGTGGTGCATATCTTTTCGGCAAGCAGCGCCTGCGGCAGGGTGTACGGATAGTTGAAGGTGTGGATCACGTCGCCGACCTGGTCCCGAACGGCCGCCACGACCTTTTCGTTGCAGTTGCCCGCGCTGTTCACCGCGATTCCGCCGTAAAAATCAAGGTACGCTTCGCCCTTCTCATTGTAAAGGTACATGTCTTTCGCGCGCTCACAAACGAAGTTATAGCGCTCGTAGGTGTCGATCATATACTTTTTGACCAGAGCCTTCACATCTTCCGCCGTTTTACCATACTCACTCAGTTTCATTGCTTCTCATTTCCCTCCGATTTTATTAGGCCGCTGAAAAATTCCCGGATCGATATGCAGTCGCTTAGGGTCGATTTGAATAATAATTGATAATTTCCTGCATATAAGCGAAGGCGTTCTGACAGTTAAAGTCAGAACGCCTTTGTTCTTGGTTTTTATTCATCACTGTGTTTTATATGTGATTATTATAGCGGGTACACGGGATTATGTCAATAGCGTTTCCGGTGGTAATGCTTACAAATAAGTAGGATGTCTGTTTTTGAAAATGATGCAAGATAACAAAACGCTTTTTGTAAATGAAAGATCAGTACGGAAAAAATTCATTTAACTTTATAGTATTCACTGCGGTGTAAATTAGTACGACATTTTTAAAATAGAATATACATCCTCTTTTGAAAGGGGATGGAATCCTCCTACCCGGCCGCTGCCGGCCGCCTGTTCCGCCATTGGCTCCAGAAGGTCAATGGGAATCCCCAGCTCACTCAGATGTTTCGGCAGGCCCAGCGCTTCGAAGAAGCCCTCCGTTTTTTCAATGGCCTGCTGTGCCAGCACTTCCTGCGGAAGGCTGGAAGGAAGGTTCCATACATTGACCCCGTATTCCGCGAAATACGGGAGGTTTTCCGAAAATCCGCACACAAAGCGCATCCAGTTCGGCGTCAATACGGCGAGGCCGACGCCGTGCGTGATATCGTAATGCGCGCTGAGTACGTGCTCAATGGGATGCACCGTCCACCGGCGTTCCGTCCCGTAGGTGATCAGGTCGTTGATCGCGAGGGAGGAAGCCCACATGAGGTTGGCGCGCGCTTCATAATCCTCCGGATCGGTCATCGCTTTCGGTCCGTAATGCAGACACGTTTTCAGCAGGGCCTCACAAAACCGTCTTTGAAGATAAACGCCGGGGGTTTTTACAAAATAGCTTTCAAGTACGTGGCTGAAAATATCCGCCGTTCCGGAAGCGGTCTGGTATTTCGGAACCGTGTAGGTGTATTCCGGGTCCATGACGGCGAAGCGCGGGCGCAGGCCGTCATGGCTCGTCGCAAGCTTCTCATTCGTAGCCATGTTGGATATCACGGCAATCCGGTCCATTTCCGAGCCGGTCGCCGCAATGGTGAGCACGGCGGCAATGGGCAGAACCTTGCCGATCTTATCAGGATGCAGCACTAAATCCCATGCGTCGCCGTCATAATTTGCCGCGGCCGCCACGACCTTCGCGCAATCGATGCTGCTGCCGCCGCCGATCGCAAGGACGGTATCGATTCCATTCTCTTTGCACAGCTTTGCACCGGCGCGCACTGTGTCGATCCTGGGGTTCGGCTCAACGCCGCCAAGCTCCCAGTAAGCGATTTTGGCACCGGAAAGCAGCCGTACAACAGTGTCGTAAAGTCCCGCCCGCTTGATGCTGCCGCCGCCGTAAACAAGCAGCACGCTACTCCCATAGCGGAGCAGTTCGCCGGGAAGAGCGGAAATCTGGCCCTTTCCAAAAAATATTTCTGTCGGGATAGAGTATTTAAAATTCAGCATTCTAAAAAAATCCTTTCTTGAAAAATGAAGTTTTGTGGACGATCATGTTGAGTGCTCCTAAAATACGAAGTTGGAAATCGTGTCGTTTGCTGGCGGATCAATGTACAGAAAGGGCGTTTACCACAGTTTAAGCCGTGAAAAACACCCTTGCTTTCCTTTGCTCAAACGGTGCCGCCGGGTTCTGTCTGTCAATAAGATTTCCGAAAAGCGGGGCGTATCAGGGAATTTCCCTGATACGCCCCGCTGCGTTTTCAATTATTATGCATCCCGGTTTTGGTTTTGTCAAGAGCTTCAGGCGCTATAAAGCCTTTGCAGCCTTTTTGCCGTAATTTCGTCGATGCGGATTTCCAGTTTGATCGCAGACTCCTGCGTTTTTTTAAATCCGGGGTTTTCAGCAGCGGTACCGGCTCAGTAAATAATTCTCATGAGAATTCCCTGTGGGTAATCCCCGAATTTTTCACCGAAAATGTTGATTCCGCCAACATATTGTGCCGTTTCCTTAATTTCTATTTTAATAGAAATATAAGGCCGGTCCTGAATGTTCAGCTGCGTGAGAGAAATGTGAGGATTTACCAGATCCCCGTCTAAAAAACCGCCGTTTTGACGAACAGAAAAAGTTTTCAGTATGCCGTACTGGGTTTTTCCGTTCTGCCAGCCGGCGGGGGTATAGTTCCCGTGCCGTGCTCCAAAGTCACCGGGACAGCGATAGGTGGTGAGCTCCAGATCGTTTATGGAAATAGTAATGTCCGAAGGCCAGTTTTCCATATAACCCGGCGCTTCGGAGCAAAGCTCCAGGGAAAAGGAAAGCTCCTTAATGGAGAGCTGAGGCTCCGCGTAATTCGGAAAGCGATATTCCACATAACCTTGCTGAAACCAGATCAACTGCGCCTGGCCCCGCCGCGGTGTAAAAAACGCCTTGGGACTGTCGTAGTTATCCATCATTTCTCCGTTCGCGTCCGCAAGTCCGCAAGTGGGTTCCACGTAACAATGATAGTAGTTCCCGATGGGCATGTCTACGGAAACCGCTTTTTTTGAGGGGTCAAACTCCTCTTCCGCAGTATCAATGTGGATAGACTGCACGCTGGAAACACAGACCCTCATAGAACCGCGCAGCCCGGGCTGGGACTCTGTTATCACCATTTTGGCATCCTCTAAGAAACGGATGTGCAGGGCGACAGAGGAAACGGGTAAATCCAGTGTGCCTGCAATTTCCTGTATGGAGAGCGCTTTAAACTTAAGCAGATTTAAAATTTGCAGGCGGGCTGGAATAGACAGCGCTTTGGCAATCTTGATGATTTGTTCCTGATGCTGATGGTTGTCCAGGTTTAAAGAAATATCGCGCTCGCCAATAATTTTGATCGCCTTTTTTGTTTTATTGGACACGGCGGTTCGCCTCCTGTTTTATGATTGTTTTTTAAATTATGTAATTATATACTCTAAAAAGAATTGTAATTTATCAATACTAATAAAATTATTCAGGATATCAAGAATATTTTAGAATATAACTTGACATTTTTGAAATATAAAAGTACTATATAAATAGTGAAAGTTACATAAAATATGTAACAAATTCAGAAAAGATGCGCGGAGTGCATTTAGTTTCATAATTATTGTAATATAACAGCCCGAAAAATGCAAGCCGTGCACAATGAGAATGGGAGGATGTTAATGAAAAAGCTAATTTCTATGGTCACGGCACTCGCATTAATAGGTTCTCTCCTGACGGGATGTCAGAGCGGCTCATCTGGTCAAAGCATGTCCGGTTCTTCAGCGGATTCCGCAGGGTCCGCGGCAGGTAACGGGGAAAAAGTAAAAATTTCTTTTATCGACGGCTTTACCGGCGGCGACGGCGCTTACATGAAGAAAATCATCGATGGATTTAATGCGTCGCAGGACAAATACGAAATCGATGAGCTGACGACGGCAGACGAATATGTAAAGTTTAAATCGGACGACTTCGATATGCTGGTTATTCACTCGGACTGGATATCTACTTATCATGGGGACGGACTGCTTCGCGAATTGTCCGATGTCTACAAGGCGGCCGGTATTTCGCTCGATGATTTCCACAGCATCACTACCTCTTACACAAAATATGACGACGGTATTTACGCTGTGCCGCTGGGGCTATATGCCAATACCATGTTTTACAACAAAAAGCTGGTGAAAACCGCGCCTAAAACCTATTCGGACCTCGTTTCGCTGCGCGATCAGCTGGATTCTGAAAAAAGCGGCATTTATCCGATGGCCGTACCGCTTACCGGTGACCATCAGTGGCTGTATATGACATTCCTGACTCAGTACGGCGTTAATTTCGTAAAAGACGGGCATCTGAACTTTGATACCGAGGAAGCCTGCAACGCTTTCCTTGCTTTGAACAAATTAATTTATAATGACCGGCTTAGCCCGGCAAATCTGGGCGCGAATGATCATCTGAACGCTTTTATGAAAAATGTGAAGGGCAAGACCAATATGCAGGCGGCAGTCGCGCTGATGGGCCCGTGGAACTACACCGCGGCAAAGGAAAAGTATGGCGACGATTTAGGCATAGCGGCAATCCCTGTGTTGGGAAAAGAGCTGAAGGTTCCCGCCGGCGGCCACAACTTTGCCGTTTCCTCCAAAGTGACGGATCAGGGAAAACTGGACGGTATTGCCGCATTCTTCAAATACGCCTATCAGCCGGAGGTCATGAAGATCTGGGCGGATGCCGGACAAACCCCCGTTCATCTTAAAACAATTGAGTATATTAAACAGAATCCCGATCAGTATCCCGTATCCATGGTAACCTTCGACATCCTCGACAAATGTGAGATTTTACCCCCGCTTTACAACGTGCGCGAGCAAATTAAATACGCAAATGAGACGGTTTACAATATGGTTATTAAAACGCCGAATCTGACAAAGGAACAGTTGATGCCTGAACTGAAGAAGGCAACCGAGTCCGCAGCCGAGTTGGCTCAGCAATAAAAGACAGACAGGCGGGCGGATTTATCCCCCGCCTGTAATTGAAAAAGTTTTAGATATCCTGAGAGGGGAGTTAAACATGAAAGCGGGCAAAAAGGTTTCCGTCTGTTTCATTTTACCGTTTGTTCTGTTTTTTATATTGTTCTGGCTGGTTCCGTTTTTTTATGGCTTTTATATGAGTCTGCACAATTTTTCACTGATCAATGGCGATCGGGGATTTATTGGAGTTGACAATTACATAAAAATTTTGTTTTCTTCTTCCATGTACCATAGCTCGTTCTTCCTGGGCCTGAAAAATACGCTGATTTTTGTCGCTCTCAGTGTCCCGCCTTTGGTATTGCTCAGCCTTGCGCTCGCTTTGCTGGTAGACAATCTTCCAAACAAAGTGAAAGGGCTGTTCCGCACAATATATTTTATTTCATATTCCGTGTCCGTCACGGCGGTTGCGTCTATTTTTATCTGGATGCTCAAAGGGAACGGAGGCTATCTGAACAATCTTCTGATGAACCTGAAAATAACAGCGGCTCCCGTCCCTTGGCTGGAGTCACAGCCCTTTGTCTGGATTTCCCTTACCATAGCGACGGTGTGGTGGACCATCGGTTATAATATGATGCTGTTTATCAACGGGCTCAATGAAATTGACGTCAGTATCTACGAAGCTTCCGCCATTGACGGCGCGGGCTTCTGGACGAAATTCGTGTCGATCACGATGCCTAATATCAAAAATATTTTTTTCTTTGTGTTAATGACGACAATCATTGCCTCTTTTAATGTATATGGGCAACCTCGGCTAATGACCGCAGGGGGACCCGGACAAACAACCAAGCCTCTTATTATGGTCATCAATTCCGCCATTATGGACCAAAATAACATGGGGATAGGCAACGCCATGGCGATCTTAATGGGGCTGATCATTATGGCGGTCTCTTTAGGGCAATATTTTATGACAAAAGAAAAAGAAAAGATCAGGATAAAATGAGCATAACCGCACATCCATCGATTTGATGGGTATTCTGCCCAGCGGGTAAAGGAAATCGGGAAAAAAGGAGATCGCAAAGTGATAACAAAAAAAATACCGAACATCATACTGACAATCATTGCCTGCATTGTTGCTTATGCGTTTTTACTTCCGCTGCTGTTTATGGTATCCACCAGTTTTAAGGGACTCTCGGATGCTTTGGGCTCCAGCTCGCTCTTGCCGCAGCAGGTAACTTTCAAAAACTATGTCGATTTGTTTAATCAGACTTCAAGCGCCCCGATTTTGAAATGGGCTTTCAACACGCTTGTGGTCACTGTCCTGGGAACGATGCTGAGACTCATCACCAGCACTCTTGCGGCATATTCCTTAGCAAGGCTGAATGTTCCATTTAAGAAGGGGATTCTTATCGGACTGATCTGGGCAATGGCAATTCCTGAAATTGTAACCTGTTTTCCGCTTTTTTATATTTTTAAAAATATAGGAATGCTTAATACTTATCTTCCGCTGATCCTTCCCTCGGGTGCCGGAGCGATGACAGTGTATCTGATCTATCAGTTTATGCTGGGATTTCCAAGAGAACTGGAGGAAGCCGCTTTTGTGGACGGCGCTTCCCTTGTGAAAATTTTGCTGCGTATTGTGCTTCCTTCCGTTAAACCTATTTTGATTACTCAGGGATTTATTGTGTTTTTGGGATTGTATAATACCTATCTGTGGCCGTCACTGGTGGTCAGCCGCACCGAAATGAACACGATCACGCTCGGGATCGCATCTCTTGTCCTCGGCGAAAACTACGTGAACCCCGGTCTGATGATGGCGGCGACCGTTGTAGCGGTTATTCCCACTATTTTGATTTTCATGTTCCTGAATAAATATATTGTACGCGGCTTTACTCAGTCGGGAATCAAATAGGGGGAGAAAGAATTGAGAAACGAATATCCACGCGCCGATTTTGTTCGTAAAGACTGGCTTTCACTGAATGGGGAGTGGGACTTTTCTTTTGAATACGGTCCGGCATGTAAAATACAGGTGCCTTTTGTGTATCAGTGTAAAAAAAGCGGTATAAACGATCAGAAGACATGTCGCACCGTTACTTATAAGCGAAAATTAACCGTCCCGACCGGATGGCGGGGGAAGGATATTGTACTGCATTTCGGCGCAGCAGACTACCGGTGCAAGGTCTGCGTCAACGGCAGATACGTTGGCGGTCATGTGGGAGGCCATACTCCGTTCGAACTGGACATCACGGATGATGTCAATTGGAAAGAGGAAGAAATTTTTGTTATAGTCGAGGATTTTCCCACCGATGAAACCATTGCTCGCGGTAAACAGTTCTGGCGGGAGAAACCCGAGTATATCTGGTATACCGGTTCGACCGGTATCTGGCAGAGCGTATGGATAGAGCCCAGAACAAAGGCCTGCTTTGAATGGATTCACTTTACACCGGATATTGATAACGGACAGGTGAAAATTTCCTATCGTTTAGGGGACGGCACCCCGCTGCCATGCTCTTCCAAATGGGAGATCACTTTACAGGGCGAAACCTTTTTCAGCGGAGAACTGTTATGCCGTGAATATGAAGACAGCTTCACGGTTACGGTTTTTGGAAACCATGTGCTTTCCGGTCCTTTCCATTCCGATGGTTTGTGCTGGAGCCCGGACAGCCCCACATTGTTTGATGTAACTGCTCAGCTGCTGGAAGACGGGAAGGCTGCGGATACCGTAAGCAGTTATTTTGGAATGCGTAAAATCTCGGTAGAAAACGGAATGCTCTACCTCAACAATCATCCGTGCTATCAAAAATTATTGCTGGATCAGGGGTACTGGGAAGAAAGTCTTCTGACGGCTCCCGATGACGAAGCTTTTCGACAGGATATTCTGCGTGCAAAGGCAATGGGCTTTAACGGCTGCCGGAAGCATGAGAAGCTGGAAGACCCCAGGTTCCTCTACTGGGCCGACAAGCTGGGATTTTTGGTTTGGGAGGGAATGGCGAGTTTCATAAGCTATACTCCTTCGGCCGCCGCGCAATTTATAAAGGAATGGGAAGAGGTCATTCACAGGGATTATAACCACCCCTCTATTATTGTCTGGGGGATGCTCAATGAAAGCTGGGGCGTACCTCAGATCTACGACAATCTTATGCAGCAGCATTATGCCGCCTCGCTTTATCATTTGGCCCACAGCTTGGACAGTACCCGCCTGGTCATATCAAATGATGGGTGGGAAATGACGGAAACCGATGTTTGCGCCATACATAGCTACAGCCACGGCACGGAAGACGACCGCCGGCAGCAACTGGTGTTTGCAGAGTGTGTAAAAACCTGGCCGGGAATCGAAAGCGGAAAAATTGTCAGTCACCTGCCTTTTGTAAAAGGCTATCATTATCAGGGTCAGCCTGTAATCCTGACGGAATTCGGAGGAATATCCGGGGCTGAGGGGGAAGAGGGCTGGGGTTATACCTGTGCCCACAGTGAAAAGGAATTTCTGGAAGTATACCGACGCCTGATTACTGTCCTGAATGATTCTGAAATTCTCTGCGGCTTTTGTTACACACAATTAGCTGATGTCCAGCAGGAAACCAACGGCCTGTTGAACAAAATGCATGAGTTTAAATATGATCCGAAAAAAATCAGAGAAATTAATCAACTGATTGAGAGGAGAATGGTCTAATAATGAAAACAGTAGTCTGGGCGCATCGGGGCAGCTCCTTTATGGCGCCGGAAAACACCCTGGAGTCTTTCGCTCTTGCGGCAAAACAAAACGCGGACGGAATCGAACTGGATATTCACCTTACCAGCGATGAACAGCTGGCGGTTTTTCACGATGAGACACTGGAACGGACGACAAACGGGACGGGACCGGTTGAAGGCTGCACTATGGCCCAGCTGAAAATGCTGGACGCAGGCATTCTTCATCCTGAATATAAAGGGGCGAAAATTCCGGCTTTACCGGAAGTCCTTGATTTTATGCGGAGCAATTCTCTTCGCTTAAACATCGAGATCAAGGAGGAACGAAAGCCAAATCCGATATTGGCCAAACAGCTCGCAAAGCTGATTCAAGACTTTGGGCTTGCAGACAGAATCATGTATTGCTCGTTTAATCATTACAGCCTGCTGGCTCTGCGCAGGGTAATGCCAAGAGCATGCATCGGCCTTTTATATCACGGAGGGCTGGTAAATCCGTGGGCCTATGCCAGGTCAATCGGGGCGAACTGCCTGCATCCTTATTTTCGCTTCGGTCTCATGGAGGGCCAGGTCGATAAAGCTCATGAGGCCGGACTGAAGGTTAACGTCTGGACCGTAGATGAACCGGACGATATGCGTCTCGTATATGCAAAGGGCGCAGACGGAATTATTACCAACAAGCCGGATGTTGCTCTCAGGCTGCGGGATAGTTAATTCCCGGCACGCGCTGTACGGCCCTGCAGTTCAAGATGCCTTCTTTTCGGCACAAATTCTACAGCAGGGGGAGGAGATTTATCATAAAGGAATTTGAATTGCTTCAGGACATAAATTTTTTTTCAATCACCGTGCGAATATTCCTGTCGGTGATTATTGGTGGAGCGCTGGGATTTGAGCGTGGAAGAAAGAGGCATCCCGCGGGGTTCAGGACCTATATATTGGTGTGCCTCGGCTCGACTCTGGTAATGATGACAAACCAGTATGTGTTTACTACTTTTCACACAGGCGACGTTAGCCGGTTAGGGGCTCAGGTAATCAGCGGAATCGGCTTCCTTGGTGCGGGAACAATCATCATTACCGGCAGAAATCAGGTGAGAGGACTCACCACGGCGGCGGGGCTCTGGGCATCCGCCTGCGTAGGTCTCGCTATTGGAATAGGATTCTACCAGGGGGCGATCGTCGGCGGAATCGCAATTTTCTGCGTTATGACGGTTTTGCATAAATTGGATGAACGATTGAGATATCATTCGAAACAGCTTGATTTATATCTGGAGTTTGACGCCCCTGTAGGTTTGGGCGCTTTCATTAATCTGGCAAAAGAAAAGGACATGGAAATATCGGATATTCAGGTGATTAAAAATAAAACAACTGAAAAAAAAGCAACCTCCGTCCTGCTGTCGGTCAAAGCAAGGCAAAGCTGTTCCCATGCTGAAATGCTGCAAATATTGGGGTGCTCGTCGGACCTTAAGCGTATAGAAGAACTGTAGAGGCTGCAGTTTCGGTTCATTATGGAACCCGTCCTTCACGATAAATGAGGACGGGTTTCTTTGTGCAGTAAGACCGAGAGCATCAGGACTGTTTCCTGATGCTCTCGGTTACGTATGATTATTATGGATTATTGTTTTTGTCAGCGATCGCCGCTCAAAAACAAAAAGTTCCAAGTCAGAAGGTTCTGCTGTAAAGTAAGAATATAAAAATTTTCTGAAATCATTTTTGAGTGAAAAATGTTATATAGGGTGTCAAATTGATACGGTTTTGCAGTAAGATCCAAACATGATAGAGAAATCCGACAAACACCACTGCCGCAGTGGCATAGTAGTAAATATATTTGTGCATATTCAATTGGCTCTTTGCCTGACGGCGCTCTTGCAGGACCTTTTTCTTTTGCTCTTTGCTTTTGGCTTTTAATGCCTCTGCGTGATTCAGTACGTCTGCCTGTACGCTTTCCGTGCCGACGCTGGAAAGCAGTTCCGGTATGAGAAGAATCACAGAGGTAAAGAACATCATGCCGAAGCGCTGGAACAGGAAGTGCTGGCAGGTCATGATGTAAAGCAGACCCGAATAAACGGAAAGATTAATCAGCACAACGTTTTTGGAATCGCGCTTCAATATAAAATCTTTCAAAATCAATACGGTTACAGTTGTAATCACCGGTATGGCCGCTGTCTGCCAGTCACGTCCCATCATGTAATAGAGGCCTTCCTGGGTGGCGTAATACTGGTATACGTATTTCGTTACAAAATTAAACAACGGCCAGGACAGTCCCATCACAAGAGCAGTCAATCCGGCGTATGCCGTGAGTGATTTCCAGTTTACCTTAATGTGTGCGATGAAATATACCGGAACCATAATGATTATCGATTTGTGGAAAGAGGCTGCCAGCAGTACGATCAGAAGATAGGGAAGGAATTTCTTGTTTTTCAGGAAATGGATGGAAAACAAAAAGATAGAGATCGCAATGGACTGCCGGATAAAGCTCAGGGAATTTCCATAGAATCCGAAGCTGATGTATACAAACATCCCGATCCAGGGAATGGGCGAATAGCGATAGAAAAGAACCGCGGTCAGACTTACGGTAATAATGGCGACAACCAGCATATAGATATGTACGTCGCCGGTGAATAGAGATACGAGGTAATTCAAAAGGCTGTATCCCGGTTCAATGCGATATCCGTTCGCACTGCTGATCAGGAACGACCATCCGCCATTTCTTACCTGTGAAAAATAGGTTGCATATTGCTTATAATCGATCCCGACGGTGTCGGCTCTAAGATAGGATAGAATAATCATTGCTGCGGAAGCAAGAAACAGAAAGACCATATTGTTTTGTTTGCTTTTTTTTATCTCACAAAAGCAAATCCCTAAAATCAAAATCAACAGCAAAAGTAAGTTGTAGGCTAACATGACAGACCTGCTTTCCTTTTAAATTAACAACTGGATTTTATTATTATAGCATTCGCTGAGGGGACATACAACACTCAGCAGCGTTTTTTTGGAGAATTATGTAAATTAGTCTTGTATCATTAATCAGAATCCTATAGAATATGAGAATAGAATTACATAAAAAATTAAGAGGAATAAAAATGATAAAAGAAAATCAGAAAATTCTCAATGCCATACTTGCTGTCAGCGACGCGGCTCTTTGTGTATTATCCATGGTGCTTGCCTTTATCCTGCACTTTTTTAATTATCAGGGTTCCTTCTACATTGGACTGAATTACTATCTCCAAATCATGCTGTATGTTGTTCCGGCCTATTTTGTTTTCTATCATTATCTGAGTTTACATGATTCTTTTCGTCATAAGTCCATTATTTCTGAAACAGGTAAAATCATTCAGGCGAATTTTGTGGGAGTCATTTTTATCTTTGTATTGGTTTTTTTCCTCAAGGAAGTTCATGTTTCCCGAATGGTCATTCTTTTCTTTGGGGGCATCAATACGGTGCTGTCTTTTTTCAGCAGATTGGCGCTGAGGAAACTGCTCCGCCGGATGAGGGCAAAAGGGTACAATATCAAGCATCTTCTTCTGGTTGGATGGAATGAGATTTCTGCTGAATTCTATGACCGGGTGACGATTAATCGCGGTTTGGGGTATGATTTCATAGGATATCTCAGCCACAGCAGGGTAAATGTTGCTGACAGGAAAATCAAATATGCCGGAGGCTTCGGGACGCTGTCCTCCCTGCTTGAAGAGAAGGGCATCGACGAAGTGATTATTTCCTTGGACTATAACGAATTTTCCGAATTGGGCGGGATTAT
This sequence comes from Caproiciproducens puteiluti, assembly GCF_052442865.1. Lineage (NCBI taxonomy): Bacteria > Bacillati > Bacillota > Clostridia > Eubacteriales > Acutalibacteraceae > Caproiciproducens > Caproiciproducens puteiluti. The sequence continues at coordinate 799,909 of NZ_CP194790.1, forward strand.
TGAAGCGTGCGAAAAGGCAGGCGTCAAATCGAATTTACTGCCGTTCTATACAAAATATCTCCCTACGAAACCCTATATTGATGAAGTAGAAGGTATGCCGCTGATCAATATTCGCAAGGTCCCTCTTGACAATATGCTGAACAGTTTTAGCAAACGGCTTTTTGATATCGTTGTTTCAGCGATTGCGCTGATTATGTTTTCTCCGCTGCTGTTAATCACCGCGATCGGAGTGAAAATGACTTCTCCCGGACCGGTCATTTATCGTCAGGAGCGGGTTGGGAGAAATAAGAAATCTTTTAAAATGTACAAATTTCGTTCGATGAGGGTGGATGGCGGGTCTTCCGACATGGTCACGTGGGGGACCAAAAACGACAGCCGCCGCACCAAATTTGGGACATTGATTCGTAAATGCAGCATAGACGAACTGCCTCAGCTCATCAATGTGCTGAAAGGAGATATGAGCCTTGTCGGGCCACGCCCGGAGCGTCCTTTCTTTGTGGACAAGTTCAGGGAAGAGATTCCGCTCTATATGCTGAAACACCTTGTCCGGCCCGGGATTACCGGCTGGGCGCAGGTTAACGGATGGCGGGGGGACACTTCCATTGAAGAACGGGTAAAATGTGATATTTATTATATTGAAAATTGGACATTCCTGCTCGATATCAAAATTTTACTTCTGACAGTTTTTAAGGGATCCATCAACCAAAGCGAGGAGTTATAACGCTTTATTTTCGTCATCCGGAGACGCGCTTAAGATCGGCAGTTAGAACTGCCAGGAGCGGTTTGATGACAGCAAGCCGGTTTGTATTCAGCAACCGTTGCGCGGCTCCTGGAATTCTTCCGAATAAAACAGCGCTCCATACCTAACATGTATGGAGCGCTGTTTTATCGTCTAACATTTTGTACTGCAATTCCTGCTCAATGAATCATGCTGCCGTCTGCTAGAATGCTGGCAATCAGGTCTGTGGGAATGGTAAATTCTGTTATGCCCCTGTAGGCTGGAGCAATGCTGCCCTCGTCAAAAACAATGATCAGTTTTCCGCTTTTGTTGATATAGAAATTTTGGTCCTTTGCAATTGTTTGAAAAGCATCCGTATCGGTAAAATAATCCTCGGAGGATTTTTGAATTTTTTCTGAGATGTAAGTGTTAATCGGAGCAGCATAATCGGAACTGCTCTTGAAAAGATCGGAAAGCTTTAGAATTTTCCCTGAGCTCTTTTCAATATTGTAATACCGGTCAATTTCCATGGAATCTCCGCTGACTAAAACAGTGCGTATGGCAATTGTGAGTTGGGAGTCGTTTTCTACCAGCACGTTATAGGAAGATGTTACCGCTTCCTTTGCGCTGCTTCCCATTCCTTTTATATCGGACTCGTACTGCGCGATGAGAACATCGGCGTATTGGTCGAATTCCTGATTCAGTTTTTCTTCCACCTTTTTATCACCCAGCCCTGTGACATGCGGTGTCCTGATGTCCGCATCCCCGGATTGATAATGGCGGAAGGTGACCACTTTTGTAATAGGGCCAATGATCGGGATATTTTGCAGTGTTTCCGCAGCCGCCGCACTGGTGTTGGCGGCGACTGAAAGCCCGATCACTGCACAGCACAAGCAGGCGGCTGCTCTCCGGCTCCAAAGGAAAAGGGGGCTGGGGTGTTTCTTTTTCTGATATTCGTTTTCCATTTGTCTCAGCCTTTCTTCCAACTCCCGGGGTGCATGAAATTGTTCGTACTGAACGATGAAATCATTCCAATCTTTTTGACTCATTGACATGATTTATAGCCTCCTCAGAAAGTTGAATCTTCAACGTTTTCAATGATTTGTAATAGAGGGTTTTTACGGTATTGACATTTTTCTCAATGATAGCCGATATTTGCTGAAAGGTTTTTCCTTCCATGAAATGCAGGATGATGACCGCCCGGCTGGTGTGATCAAGCTGGCGGAGCATATCGAAAACCGTAAGGGATTCGTAATCGTCATTTGCGCCTTTTTCTTCTGTAGGAAGTCCTACCTGTTCATGGCTCCGTTTTCGTAAGAAATCCAAAGAAGTGTTGATGGTAACCCGAAAAAGCCAGGTTTCCGCGTATTCGGGCTCCCTTAATCTTCTGAGGTTTTTAACGGCTTTATATGCTACGTCCTGTACAACGTCCATCGCATCCTGTTCGTTGCCTACATAGCTATATGCAACCCGGTAAAACCGGTCGCGCTGATCGATGATTTTCCGGAAAATCTGCTCGTCATCTGCCACTTTTTTACCTCCTGCCTGTGTGCTTATTCTTAAGAACACTGATTAGACGTTTTTGGGTTTCCAAAAAGTTGTTATATCATCAATTTAATTATAACTCTTTTTTCCCTCTTATAGCATTTCCGGTTGATTCTGCAACAAGGTTGCGTTCCTCCCCCGCCTTCGGCGGGGGAGGAACGCGCTTTGTCTCGCAAACTGAAATGGAATTGCGTAGATGACTTCTCCCGACCGGGATTGCAAGATAAGAGAATCAGTGCAGAAATATATAATCGACGGTTCTCGTTTTGGATGTTATGATCATTCTATAGAATCAGTCCGGGGCACAGGGCCGGATCATTAAAGGAGGCAGTTCTGATGGAAAAGGAAAGGTATCGGCAGTTATTGGTCAGTTTGGAGAAAGATGTCAAAACAGAAATATTAAAGAATGGGGCGGCGGTTGAAATTCGCAGCTGCTATGATCGCGTGGGGGGGAAGATGGACCCGCGGACCGCGTTGGCCAGCCATGCCGTGCGGGAAGATTTTATCCGCCATCCCGAGCGTTACGATGACGAATTATTGGCGAATGCGGACCGGCTGTTCGGTCCGCCGCAGCCGGAAAATTACAGCGTGCTGTCACAGATCCGGTACACGTTCGGCTGGCGGAGCAGAGACCTTAGTTCCCATGTCGTTTCGGAAAGGCATGTCCTGCTGTCGGAGCACGGGCCGTTTTCCGTCTGGCGCTACGAAATACCGGGTACGGGGAAGTCCCGTCCTTGCATCCTCTTCATTCACGGCGGCGCTTTTGTGGCGGGAGATATCGAGACGGTGGAGAATCAGTGCAAGCTGCTGGCGCAGCTGATGGACGGTGTGGTCTTTTCGGTGGATTACCCGCTTGCGCCCGAGCATCCTTATCCGGTTGCTTTCGACGACTGCAAGGCTGTGCTGGAATGGGTCTATTCCGGTGCCGATACGTTTGGAATCGACCGGAAAAGGATTGGCGTCGCCGGCGATTCGGCGGGCGGCAATCTGTCGGCGGCCCTTTCCGTTGCGGACCGCGACGAGGGGAGGGGAAGGATCGGCTACCAGTGCCTGATCTATCCGAAGCTGAGCAGCGCGCTGTCTTCTGAGGAACCCTATTATTATTGGAAAGAGGAATTATATGACAATCCGGACAACGATCCCATGATCCGGGAACAGATAGGGCTGACAGGAAAAATGAGCGGAGAAGTGAACAACTGGTACCTGCCGGAGGGAACGGACCGCTATACTTCCCATTACTGCCCGATTGCTGCAAAATGCGAGGGCCTTCCAAAGACCCTGCTTGTTACGGCGGAATATGATTTCCTGCGGGCGGAGTGCGACGCATACCTCGGAATGCTGAAAACGGCGGGTGTGGATTTCCGGGCAATCCGCTACGGTGGTATTTTTCACGGGACCTTCGACCGGCTCGGCTATGCTCCTCAGGTGGAGGATATCCTGCGTGAAATCGCGAAAGACATGCGTGCGCTGGATTCCTATTCTTCCAAATAGCAAGAAAGTGCAATCGGCAGCAAAATATTGCAGTGATACAGCATGATTGTGCAGTCATTATAAAAATTTATCATTTCTTACCTCCGATTTGTCCGATATAATCAGTACAGCAAGAGAGAAATTCTCAAAAATACAGGAGGTAAGTATGATGAAAAGAGTAATGGCAGTCCTTGTTGCATTCTCCATGATGCTTGGCGTTACGGCATGCGGCAGCTCCGGCGGCAATTCCGCAGTCCCTGCAAGTTCCGGCTCCGGGGATACGGGTTCGGCCGCGTCCCAACAGGCGGAAAATACCGGGAAGCAGCCGGTTGCCGGTGTCGCGTGGTACAACTTCGGCGATACGTTTATCGCCAATGCCCGCACAACGTTGAACGAGGCCGCCGCACAGGATGGGAAGATCAAGGTGATCGATGCCGACAGCCAGAACGACATTGCGACCCAGACGAACAACGTCAACAATTTCTATACTCAGAACGTAAAATATCTGGTACTGAACAACATCAATACCAACGCCAAAGCGGACATTATCAAACAGGCGAAGGCAAAGAACACAACGCTGATCTTTGCAAACACGGACAGCCCGAGCGACGAGGAGTTCCAACTTTACGACAAGGTTTACCATGTTTCCAGCCTGGCCGATCAGTCCGGTAAAATCATCGGTGAGCAGCTTGCCAAGTACTGGAAGGAGCACCCGGAAGCAGACCGCAATAAAAATGGGAAACTGGATTATATCATGCTGCTCGGACTTCAGCAGCACTACGATACCCAGGTCCGCGCAAAGTATTCCGTGCAGGCGCTGCAGGACGCCGGAATCCAGACGAATCTGATACAGGAAGCAATCTGCAACTACCAGCGCGGGGAGGCACAGAACCAGATGGCCTCCATCCTTCAGGCGCGTAAGAAGGACGTCGAGGCGGTCATCGCGTGCAACGACGATATGGCACTGGGGGCAATCGAGGCGCTGAAAGCCAGTAATTTCTTCAAAGATAAAGACAGCTACATCCCGGTGGTCGGCGTTGACGCGACTAAAGTCGGAGTGGAGGCCCTCAAGAACGGGACCCTTTTGGGGACCGCCCTGAATAACCCTGTTACGCTCGGAAAGTCCATCTATAAGCTGATGTCTCTGCTGGAGGAAGGTAAAGAGGTTACGCAGGAGAACATAGGCATCGACGGCGTCACCGTCAAGGACCATCATATTTACATCAACTATGTCGGCATTACGGCCGAAAACACACAGGATGCATCTTATTAAGGCAATGTCTCAAAGCAGCCGGAGAGAATCCGGCTGCTTTTTCAGAAAGGAGGAAATTTTGTGGAATCTTCGGACATTGTCCTTGAAATGCGGGAGATCAGCAAGTCGTTTCCCGGGGTAAAGGCGCTGGACCGGGTTTCTTTGAAGGTGCGGAAGGGCACGGTCCACGCCCTGATGGGGGAAAACGGCGCCGGAAAATCCACTCTGATGAAGTGCGCATTTGGGCTGTATCACCCGGATGAAGGGGAAATCCTTGTGGAAGGAAACCCCGTTCAGTTCAAAAGCATCAGCGACGCCATGACGAACGGGATCGCGATGATCCATCAGGAGCTGCACCCGATACGCACCCAAAATGTAATGGAAAATCTGTGGGTCGGGCGTACTCCCTATCAGAAGCGCCTGGCCGTTAAATGGGTCGATCAGAAAAAGATGTACAGCGACACCAAATCTCTTTTCGACAGGCTGGGCATCAGGCTGGACCCGCGGCAATCGGTCGGGGAACTCGCGGCGGCCCACTGCCAGCTGATTGAAATCGTGCGTGCCGTATCATACAACGCCAAGGTGATCATTATGGACGAGCCGACCTCCTCCCTTTCGGATTCGGAGGTGGAGCTTCTTTTTAAGATCATCAAAACACTGACCGGGCAGGGCGTCGCAATCATTTATATTTCGCATAAAATCGAAGAAATTCTCCAGATATCCGATGAAGTAACCATTATGCGAGACGGCGAGCTGGTGGGAAACTGGCCCTCTTCGGAACTGACGCAGGACCTGATCGTCAGCAGGATGGTCGGCAGACAGATGACCGACCGTTTCCCCGCGCGCGAACACAAGCCCGGCGAGGAATATCTGGTGGTCGAGCACCTCACCTCCCCGTCCGCCCACTCCTTCAAGGACATCAGCTTTACACTGAGAAAGGGCGAAATCCTCGGCCTCGGGGGACTTATGGGGGCGCAGCGCACCGAACTGATGGAATCGATTTTCGGGTTGAGGTCCGTTGCTTCGGGCAAAGTGTCCATCAACGGCGAAGAGGTCAAAATCCGCCGCCCGCAGGACGCCATCAAAAAAGGGGTTGCCCTCCTTACGGAGGAGCGCCGGGCGACCGGTATCATCCCGATGCTCTCGGTGGAGGAAAATCTTGTTCTGGCAAATCAAACGTCACACCGCAGAATGTATACCGGCGGCCGGCTGTTTCTCAATGAAAAGAAGCGGCGCGACGACACGGGGCGGTTTATCGAATCGCTGTCTATCAAGACGCCGACGATGAAAACGCAGATCCAGTATCTTTCCGGCGGAAACCAGCAGAAGGTGCTGCTTGGAAGATGGATGCTTACCGATCCGGACATTCTGATTCTGGACGAACCCACGCGGGGGATCGACGTCGGTGCGAAATATGAAATTTATACCCTTATGACGAAAATGGCCGCGGAAGGGAAATGCGTCATCATGATCAGTTCGGAAATGCCGGAACTGATGGGGATGTCGGACCGCATCATGGTCATGTGCGAGGGACGGCTGTCCGGGCTTCTGGACGGGAAAACCGCCACAGACGAGCAGATTATGCTGCTTGCCAGCACTTACCACAGCAATCTTGAAGGAGGAGCAGCCGTATGAACGAAAAAACAAAATTTCACCCCAAAGAACTGATCATTAATAACGCAATTTATTTTATCTTACTCGCGCTTATCATTATCATTGGAGTCATTTCCCCCAATTTCTTTTCCCTTGACGTATTCCGTGACATTTTTATGCAGAGCTCTGTGCGCATCGTGATGGCGCTTGGCTGTATGTTCATCATTATCTCCGGTTCGGCGGACCTTTCGGGCGGCAGGATGCTGGGACTCGCGGCGCTCGTCGCCGGCTCTCTGGCGCAGCAGGCCTCCTATACGGCTAAATTCTGGCCGCGGCTGCCGGAAATGCCGGTGGTGGTCCCTGTCCTTGCCTCCATGCTGGTCGGCGTTGCGTTCGGTGCTTTTAACGGGTGGGCGGTTTCCAAACTCCGCGTGCCCGCGTTTCTGGCCACCCTGGGCAGTCAGATGATCCTTTTCGGTGTTTCCAGCCTTTATTTCAATAAGGCGCCGAACAACTCGCAGCCGCTGGGCAGCTTTACCGAGGGGTTCAGCAGCTTCGGAAGCGGGTCCGTTCTGGAGGTGCCCTATCTGATTATCGTCGCCGCTGTCTGCCTTGTGGCCGTGTGGCTGCTGCTGACAAAAACCTGCATGGGAAAAGATATCTTTGCGGTGGGCGGCAACCCGGAAGCGGCCCGGGTGTCCGGCATCAGCCTTTTCAAAATGCAGATGATTACCTTTACGCTTGCGGGGCTGCTTTACGGCCTGTCCGGCAGTATGGAAGCCGCGCGGACCGGTTCCGCGACAAGCGCGTACGGAAACGCCTATGAGCTGGACGCCATTGCTTCCTGCATCGTCGGCGGATGTTCGATTACAGGCGGCGTAGGAACAGTCGGCGGGGTATTTGCCGGCGTCATTATTTTCAATGTCATCAGCTACGGCCTGACCTTTATCGGAATCAGCCCCTACTGGCAGAACGTTGTAAAAGGGCTGATCATTATCGGGGCCGTGGCGCTGGACGTCCGCAAATATGCCAGGAAAGATTGAACTGTTTATTCTCTTTATGCCTTCACAATCGTTATTCATAATGTATAATAATACTTGTCAAAACGAGTTTGTTTTTAGGCAATAAAGGAGAATGGAGAAATGAAAAGAAGGTTCTCTCTATCGTTGGCGGCTCTGCTTCTGCTGATTTTCTGTTTCGGGTGCCGGGCCGGCTTTTCGGGCGTAAGCTCCTCCGCTTCGGCACCTCTGCGCATCACGGCGGTTCTTCCCCACAGGGATTACGGGTACTGGACGGATATTTCGGACGGCATTTTATCGGCGAAGGACGATTTTCCCGTGGATATCAAAATCTGTACGCCGCAGCTGAATTATAATATCCCTCAGATGACCGAATTGATTAAAGCCGCCACCGCCGCGCGGGTGGATGCCGTCATCGTTCAGGGAATCGATAATCAGGACTACATAAAGGCGCTGGAGGATGCCCGCAGTGCCGGAGTACAGGTCGTTTTTATCGACACCGACCTTCCTCAGTTCGGAAAAAGGCTCTATGTCGGGACGGACAACTACGCCGCCGGGCGTCTGATGGGAGAAAAGCTGGTGCAGCTCACCAAAGGAAGGGCGAGAGTCGCCGTAATCAGCGGGGCGGAGGGATACCCTAATCTGGAGCTGCGCCTTTCCGGCCTGCGGGACGCCGCCGCCGCGTATCCGGAGGTAAAAATCCTCCGCGTGGACTACGGAAATTACGACTCCATCACCGTCCTGCAGAAATATAAGGAGATCTGTTCGTCGCCTCAGAACATTGACGCTGTCGTATGTATCGAGGGAACGGGAGCTCTGACCTTCGGCAATATGCTTTCGGAAAAGGATAAGAGAATTCAGTGTATTCTTGGTTTTGACTATTCCAACGAATCCATCAAGGGTCTGTCCCGAGGAATTGTCGACGGCCTGATCCTGCAGCAGATCCATACGATGGGCTACCTTTGTGTTCAGGAAATCGACCGTTTCGTGAGGATGGGAAAATACAGCAGCAATATTATCAATACGCAGGCCGTATTTATCACCTCTGCTGATCTGGACCAGGAAGGATATTACCGGTATGACAAGTAGAAAATCCAAAAAACGTTTTTCCATTCTACGCCGTTTTTCTGCCGGGACCATCAGCCGGAAGTACAGCTGCGGCTATATTATGATCCTGTTGGTCATGTTTCTGCTTTTTGCGGTGTCTTTTGTGTGCAACCAATATAGTAACCGGCAGTACGAAAGGGAGATGGACTCCCTTTTGAGCCTGAACCGGCTGTTTGCCGGAGTGGAGACCACCAATACGCATCTGTTCGATATTTACACCTATTTGAGGGCTTCCAGCTTTGACGATTATCTCAAGTCCTCTGCTGAAACGAAGGCCTGTGCGGATTTGCTGGAACAGGGGCTCCGGGGCAGCTGGTCGAGGGAGGTCGCCGACCTGTGCAATATGGTGCAGACCTATCTTGACAAAAGCGGGGAGCTTACGCAGCAGCTTCAGAAAAATCATTCTTCGCCGGGGTTCGGCAGCGATTCCGAAATCAACCGCCTCTATTCCGAGACACAGGATATCGTTTCCTACATCAACGTCAGCTTTAAGGATATTTATTCGGTCAAGCTGGTGTCGGCACAGGCGAAACGGCTGCAGATGCAGCGGCTGAACATTGTTTTTACCCTTTTGCAGCTGATTCTGCTGGGGTCCGCATTCTGTGTCTTCCTGGTCTTTTACAGGAAGGTGGTCACGGGGATTACCCGCTCCGTCGCAAAGCTGACCGAATTTGCGGCTCAGGTGACGGAAAATCCGACAAAGCAGACGCATATCGGGATTCAGACGAATGATGAACTGGAGCTGTTCGCCGCCGCCTTCAATAAGATGCTCGACACCATACAGAACCAGATTTCTCAAATCGAAAAAGGAGCCAGAATACGGGAACAGCTCCAGGAAATTGAAATGAAAAACATCCGCATGACCAGCGCTTTGCAGAGCAGCCAGCTCAGCCTACTGCAGGCGCGCATCAATCCGCATTTCTTATTCAATACGCTCAATATGATTTCTCAGACGGCCTATATGGAAAATGCCGAAGAAACCTCACATCTGATAGAATGTACGGCCAATTATCTGCGGTATAATCTCGGAAAATCCACCCAGCCCGTCACCGTGGGAGACGAGCTTGCGAATCTGCAGGAGTATGTCTATATCCAGCAGTGCCGTTTTGGCGACCGTATCCGGTTCCATTTCGACGTGAATCCCACCTGTGAGCAGCAGCAGCTTCCCTGTATGATTTTGCAGCCCCTGGTGGAGAATGCGATTACGCACGGACTTGGCTCTCTGATCGACGGGGGCCGGGTCACCATACGCGCGTTCCACAGGGACCGGTGGAACTGCCTGGAGGTGGAAGACAACGGGGTAGGCATCCCCGCCGAAGCCTTGAAGGAACTGCGCTCGTCCGTTTATGAAAGCGACGGCGAACTGTCGGACCAGCATATCGGGCTGCAAAATGTTTATCTGCGCTTAAAGCTGTTTTTCGGAGGGGATATTGATTTCCTGATCGACAGTACGCCGCACCGCACGCTGGTCCATATCGGAATTCCCTGGGACAGATAAAAATTGCGGGAATTTATGCAGAAGGTGGTGAAAAAATGCATACAATGGTGATCGCCGACGATGAGGAGATCGAGCTGAAATCCCTGTCGCTGTTAATCAAAAAGGAATTTACGGATATCCGGATTGTCGGCCTTGCGCGCAACGGTGCGGAGATGGTCTCTTTCATTGACCAGTACAAGCCGGACATTGCGATTGTGGACATCAATATGCCCGGAATCAACGGGATCGACGCCATTCAGCTGGTCAGCAGTTTAAACGTACCGACCCGTTTTATCATCAATACCGCCTACAGCGATTTTGAATATGCGCAGAGGGCGTTATCATTGAAGGTGGATTACTATATTCTGAAGCCGCAGAAGCGTACCGATACCGTGGCGGTGATCCGAAAGCTCTGCGATGACATCGATAAGGTGCGGGCGAGCCGGAAAAGCCGTATTCAGGTTGACGAGCTCTTCAGCAATATTCAACCGGTCATCGAAAGTGAGATCATCTATTCCATTTTTATGGGCGAACCGGCCGTCTCCAGCTTTTCTATGTGGTGTGAGATCAACGCCGTACAGTTTTCGGGCGGCCTGATGGTTTCGCTGATTCCCGTGGACAGCGCGGACGGCATTTTGGCGTGCTGCGACAAAAAGAAGCTGCGCAATTATCTGCACAGCGCGCTTCAGGACGTGTGCACCCTGCTTGCAACCATCAACGATTTCAGTATCAGCATTCTGTTCTTTATTCCGTCCAAGGATGGGGATCATTGGGAATCGTGGCTTACGGATGTATTACAGGTCCTGTTTGACAAGCTCAAAAGCCATTCCAACCTTCTGCTGCGGGCCGGGGTCGGGCGGTGCTATCCGGCCTTTGAAAAGATGCCGGATTCTTACCGCGAGAGCATTGCCGCCCTGCGCGGCATAACGGATGTTCCCATCAGCTTTTACCGCTCCGCTTCCTCGAATGTGGATGCCGATTATTTGACGCAGCTGGCCTCGGACCTTGTAAAGTCCACGCAGTCCGGGAATTTTCAGAACCTGGACGCCGTGCTGATGGCGGAAATGCCCGCTTTGAAGTCCGACGCGTCGATTCCGATGTACCTCTGGCGTTCCTGTCAGGACATCGCTTTAAAACTGCCCAAAGCCAATACCGCCGAACTGCAGCGTTTTTTCGCCATGACCTCCCGCCAGCTGGAATCCGGCACAAATCCCGATTACCGGATCCGCCGGATCGGAGAGAACCTAAAGCTTTTATCCGGGCTTTTACGTACCGGCGGGAAGAGCGACTCCAATCCCTATGTCGTAAAGGCGCGCAAATTCATAGAGGAAAACTATAAAAAAGACCTTTCCCTCGAGGCGGTGGCCGACCAGATCGGCATCAGCCCGTTTTATCTCAGCCGTTTGCTGAAACAGGAGCTGGGTCAGACCTTTATCGGCTATCTCACGCAGGTAAGAATGCAGGAGGCCATCAAGCTGGCGGGCGTGACCCGCCTTTCCATCAAAGAAATAGCGGAGCGCACCGGATATTCCAACCCCACCTATTTTTGCCGCGTATTCAAAAAGTTTACCGGACAGACGATCGGTGGGTACCGGGAAAGCAGCGCAGAATAGCGTTTCCTCCCCTTTAAGAAAAGAAGAAACCGTCTCTCACTCAATGGTGGGGGACGGTTTTTTGTCGCCTTTTTTATCCGTGGCCGGCTGCCGCTTCGGGCCGAATAGCCGCCGGGAGTGGAAAAGAGAATCAATTTAGACACGGATAAGGTGATTAGTGCCAGAAATGTGTCCAAGTATCACAAATTTTGTTATAAATTGTCTTGACTTATCGAATAGGGCACGCTATAATAGGGACAAATCTTACATTTGTAATTTTACTTTACAAATGTCATATAGAAAGGGGCACAAATTGAAATGAGGGGATCACAGCCTGAAGAGAGCAACTATATTTTAAAAATCGCTTATTGGTATTACAAACTGAACATGACACAGGCTGAAATCGCCCAGCGGCTGAATTTGACCAGACAGCGGGTAAATCAGATTATTGGCAAATTAGTGGAAGATGGCATTGTGGAAATCAAAATCAACGGTCTTCACGAAGATAATGTAAGACTCGAGAGCGTATTTGAACAGTATTTTTCATTAAACCGGGTATTCATTTTTAATGTCAACGAAAGCGATGATCCGTTGGATTTGTTTGGGCAGGAAGCTGCTGAGGCGTTGGGGTATTTAATCCGTGACGGACAGATCATAGGGGTTTCCTGGGGCGTTACCCTGGGGGCCGCGGTCATGAAAATGCAGCAGAAAAGCCTGAGCAGATGCACGGTGGTGCAGATGGTCGGCGGGCTGAATTCAAACAGTGAAATGGCGAAACCCGACGAAATAGCCCGGACGCTGGCAAAAAAGCTTTCCTGTGACTATCATCTTTTATACGCGCCGGCCATGGTGGACAACGCACAGGCCAGAGAGGTGATTTTGCAGGACAATGCTTTTGAAGAAACGTTTGACCTTATCCACAGATGCAATATCGCGGTACTGGGCGTCGGCGAGCTGAGCCAGTCCTCCACCATCTACCAGCAGGGCTTCCTGACACAGGAAAGGATGGAACGTCTGGTGGACGGGGGATATGTGGGCGATCTGGTCATGCAGCCGTTCAAAATGGACGGTACGTGGGAACAGGAAAATAATGTCATCGGCGTGTCGCCGGAAACGCTTGCCCAGATTCCCTGCGTGGCGGTGATGGCCTGCGGCGACAACAAGACAGACGCCGTTCTGGGGGCGATCAACACCGGGTGTGTCGATGTGCTGATTATCGACCAGTCGATCGCGGCTTCCATCGCAAAAAAATTATCGTTGGATGTTGGGGACATGCTTGAGGAAACTACCTGAACCGATCAGCCTTGGCCAGCCCCAGTCAAATTAAATTTATGAAATGAAAGGTGATTAAGGGGATGCTTCTACAGGAAATCAGAAACGAAATTATCTGTTACGGAAAAAAAGCGGTTGAATCCAGATTGACAAAGGGAACGGGAGGAAACCTCAGCGTTTGCGACCGCGAGTCAGGCCTTATGGCGATTACACCGAGCGGGATCGATTATTTTGAGATCAAGCCGGAGCAAATCGTCCTGATCGATGTGCAGACCGGAAAAATAGTCGACGGCGATGCCGTTCCTTCCAGCGAATGCGACATGCACCGCATTTTTTACAAGTACCGCACCGATATTCAGGCGATGATACATACCCATACCACTTTTGCCGCCACTCTCTCCTGCCTTCGCCAACCGCTTCCGGCGGTACATTATCTGGTCGCATATGCCGGTACCGACGTCAGATGCGCGGAATACGCGACTTACGGTACTGTCCGTCTGGCAAAAAATGCTTTTGAGGCAATGAAGGACAGAAAAGCAGTTCTGCTGGCCAATCACGGGCTGCTGGCGGGAGGCGCGAATCTGGCGGAGGCGTTTGCCGTCACAGAGGAAATTGAATTTTGCTGCGAACTGATGTACAGAACCAAGAGTATCGGCGAACCGGTCATTCTTCCGGAAGACGAAATGAAGCGAATGATCGTGCGCTTTCAAAATTACGGAAAACGGATTGAGGAGCATGAAGAAATATAGGTTTCTGAGATTGTGAAATGCGTTGAGAGGAAGACATGTAGAGAATGAAAACATTATTAACAGCAGAAATCAGCAGACCGCATATTGAAGAACTCGAGCAGCTCTTGGAGCTGCAGTATGCGGGCTGGGTCGAAACAAAAAAGATTCTCAGTGAAGATCAGATGGTCGAACTGGTGAAAGATAAAGAGATTCTGATTACCAGCTATGATCCGATTACGAAGAGAGTGATCGATGCGGCGCCCGATTTGAAATTGATCGTATGCACGCGCGCGAACCCGGTGAATGTGGATACCGGCTATGCACGGCAAAAGGGGATCAAAGTAAGCTATTCCCCCGGAAGAAACACCACCTGTACCGCTGAATTTACGGTTGCTCTTATGCTTTCCATCATGCGTAAAATCCCGATCGCGTATTCCGCCCTTCACAGCGGACAGCATGTGTCCGAGAAAAAGCGGAGCAATACGGTAAGGGACGGGCTCCGCGCCGATGTGACCTGGGCGCTGGACTCCAATTCCCCGTATGTGCTGTATAAAGGCCGTCAGCTTTCCGGGCGCAACCTCGGCATCATCGGCTACGGCAGCATCGGGCGCGCGGTCGCTAAGCTCTGCCGGGGATTTGGAATGCATATTCTCATCTATGATCCCTTTGTCGACCCGGACACTCTGGAAGAGGATACGCGTTCTGTCAGCCTAGACGAATTGCTGGCCCAGTCCGATGTTGTAACGGTGCATTGCAAGGATACGCCGGAAACGCGAGGAATCGTCAACGCGGAAGCGTTCGGCAAAATGAAGAAAACGGCCTATTTTATCAACACGTCCAGGGGAGCACTTGTCGAGGAGCAGGCGCTGATCTCGGCTCTGCTTAACCATGAAATCGCCGGAGCGGCGGTAGATGTATTTGAAAGTGAACCGATTGCAAAAGACCATCCTTTTCTTACCCAGTGCGACAATATCGTTGTCACACCGCATCTGGCGGGTGCCACTTACGATGCCATAATCAATCATACCATTGCGCTGGTAAAGGATGTAAAGCATTTTATCGATGGGGAGCCGCTCGAATTCGAGTACACGCACTAACGGGAGCCGTTTTTCACAAGGGAAAGCGGCTGTCTTTAGAAAATAATCGAAACAGTATGCTGTTCGGTTAAAATTTATCAAGCAGGAGGAAAGTTGTATGTTAAAGAAAGTCTTAAGCGCATTGCTGGCATTGTCCCTGGTGGCAAGTCTGGCAGGATGTTCCGGTGGGGAAACCGGCAGTGCCGCAGGCGCTGCGGCAAGCACCGCCGCGTCTGACGCAGGGTCGGCAGCCGGCGGCGCGTCCGGTCCCAGCGGAGAACCGATCCGCATCGGCTATGTCAGCGCACTTTCCGGCGATTCCGCCCTTTGGGGACAGGCGGGACTCAACGGGATGAAGCTCGCCGTAGAGGATGTCAACGCGGCGGGGGGAGTTTTGGGCAGACCGATTGAAGTGGTCGGCTATGACGGACAGGGGCAGCCTCTGGATTCCGTAAACGCATTGAACAAGCTGATCGATGAAAGTAAAGTGGTTGCCGTTGTGGGGACGAATTTCTCCAGCTGCAATATCGCGATGGCGCCGGTGGCCGATTCCAAGAAGATTCCTCTGGTCGCGACCGCGGCATCCAGCCCGTCGGTTACAGTGGACGAGCAGGGCAAGCTTCATCCCTACTCTTTCCGTATCGGCTTTACCGATCCGTTCCAGGGCCGTGTGCTGGGTTCCTATGTTTATGAAAAGCTCGGCTTCAAAAAGGCCGCGATCATCACCGACATCGGCGACAACTACTCCACCGGCATCACCCAGTATCTGACGAAGGAATTCACCGCAAAGGGCGGCACCATTGTCGCAAAGGAAGAGGCCAGATCGGGCGACAACGATTTCCGCGCTCAGCTTTCCAAAATCAAGAGCGCAAACCCGGATGTCCTGTTTATTCCCTGGATTTACAAGGACGTCGCGCTGATTACCAAACAGGCGAGAGAGCTTGGCATCACCTGTCAGTTTGTCGGCGCGGACGGCTGGGATTCCCAGGACCTTCCGAAGCTGGCGGGCACTGCGATCGACAACAGCTACTACTGCTCACGTCCTGGCTTTAACACCAGGGAAGCAATTGAATACGGTGAACGCTACAAAAAAGTCTATAATATCGTTCCCGAGGCGGAGTGCCTGTTCGGGTACGACGGCGTCATGTGGCTGGTACAGGTTATGAAAGAAAAAAATTCAGCCGACCCTGAAGCAATCCGGGACGGACTTGAAAATACGAAGGACTTTAAGGGGTATTTGGGGACAATGTCGGTCGATCCGGCAACACACGATCCTACCCGCGACGCAGCTATTTTCCAGATCAAAGACGGCGCAATCAAGTATATTGAAAACTATTCCGTTAATTAAAGAATGATCTGACTGCAGGGAATCCATGTTAACGGCGGAAACGACACATCCGGATATCATGGGTTCCCTGCATTTTTAGGAGGTGGATACAGGTGTTTCTACAGCAATTGGTCAACGGAATATCCGTAGGCGGAATCTATGCCCTGATTGCAACAGGCTATGCTTTGATTTACAGTCTGCTGGGATTTTCCAACTGGGCTCACGGCGAAGTGGCGATGTTCGGGGCCTATATGGCGCTGACACTGGTCACAAGAACGAATTCCCCTTTTCTGGGCGCGCTGGTATTCGGTATTTTGGGCGCGGGGCTGCTGAGTATTTTTAATGAAAAGGTCGCCTATAAGCGTATACGCGATCACGGCTCGCCGACCATGTTCCTGATGATCGCGGCCATGGGAATTTCAACTACCTATCAGAACGGGGCCATGCTTGCCTTCGGGCCTAAATTCCAGATGTTCCCGTCTATGTTTGAAACGTCCACGATTCAGCTCGGGAGCATTTCC
The DNA here is from genome assembly GCF_052442865.1 of Caproiciproducens puteiluti. Classification (NCBI taxonomy): domain Bacteria; kingdom Bacillati; phylum Bacillota; class Clostridia; order Eubacteriales; family Acutalibacteraceae; genus Caproiciproducens; species Caproiciproducens puteiluti. The sequence goes on from NZ_CP194790.1 coordinate 816,606, forward strand.
ATCGGAATACTGGACGTAATCTCTTTACTTACCACCATTGTCGCGCTGGTGGTCCTGGACTTACTCATCAACAAATCCAAGATGGGTCTTGGAATCCGGACCGTTGCTTCCAATTCCTACACAGCCAGTCTGATGGGAATCAATATCGACCGTTATTTTGCCCTTGTGTTTCTGCTGGCGGGCATGCTGGCCGGCAGCGCCGGTGTGCTGCTCGGCCTGAAATACAGCGTTTATCCGACCATGGGCAACGTTTCTCTGAAGGCGTTTATCGCCTCCGTGCTCGGCGGTCTGGGCAGCGTGCGCGGCGCGATTGTCGGAGCTTTGATCATCGGGATTCTGGAAACGATGGTTTCCGGATATTTAAGCTCCGGACTGCGCGATCTGGTTACTTTCGGCCTTCTGATCGTAATTCTGCTTGTCAAACCCTCCGGGCTGATGGGTGTGACGATTGAAGACAAAGCATAGGGAGGGGAAAGCGGATGTCTGGTTATTTACAGGGAATCATTATTCTGGTCGGAATTAATCTTATCGCCGTTTTGGGCGTTTCCATTTTAACTGGCTTTACAAAGCTTTTTTCCTTTGGCAACGCGGGGTTTATGTCGATCGGCGCGTATACCTGTGCGATTCTGACAACCAGGTACAACGTGCCGTTTATCGTGGCGATTATTGCCGGGGCCGCGTTTGCCGGTCTGGTGGGCTATGGGCTGGGGTCGCTGACGCTGGGGCTTCAGGGCGACTATTTCCTGATTACCACGCTGGGCTTCGGCGAATGCGTGAGAGTTCTGTTTGAGTATATTACACCGGTTACGGGCGGTGCGAAGGGCTTCAGCGGAATCCCTCACTATACCAATATCTGGATCGTCCTGATCAGCGTTATTCTCGCGTTTATTTTTGCGTGGACCCTGACGCACTCCAAATACGGCCGCAACCTGACCGCTATCCGCGAGCAGGAAGTCGCCGCGCAGGCGGTGGGCGTGGATACCGCGAAAAACAAGCTGATGGCTTTTGTCGTCAGCGCGGTGTACGCCGGATGGGCGGGCGCTCTGTATGCGAACAGCCTGACCTTTCTGGAGCCGAAAATCTTCAATCTGGCAAAATCCTCCGAGCTGACCATTACGACGGTCATCGGCGGATTGGGCAGCCTGACGGGCTCGTTCCTGGGAACCTGTGTGGTTACGCTGCTTCCCGAGATTTTCCGCAGCCTTTCCTCTTACCGGATGCTGCTGTACGGCATCGCGGTGGTCGTTATCATTATTGTCAGGCCCAGCGGCCTTTACGGCTATAAGGAGTTTTCCATTACCCGGATTGGGAAGTGGTTCAAAAGACTGGGCAAAAAAGCCGGAGACGCAAAGCGGAGAGGGGATGTCGCGGAATGAGTGAAATTCTGAAGATCTGCGGATTGAATAAAAACTTCGGCGGCGTCAGGGCGATCGACTCGTTCCATCTTCAGCTGGAGGAGGGAAAGATTCATGGCCTGATCGGTCCGAACGGCGCCGGAAAAACCACGATTTTCAATACCGTCACCGGCATCTATCAGCCGGACTCCGGAGATATCCTGTTCAGGGATAAAAAGATTACAAACAGCAAACCGTTTCAGATCGCGCAGATGGGAATCGGGAGAACTTTCCAGAATATCCGCCTGTTTTCCAACCTGAGCGTGCTGCAGAATGTTCTGATCGCCAGCAACATGGATATCACCTACAATATGATGCAGTCGTTCCTGCGCCTTCCCAAATATAAGCGCGAGGAAAAGCAGCTCTGCGAAAAGGCAATGAACCTGCTCGAAATCGTGGGGCTGCAGGATTTGGCGGACGCTAGGGCGAACTCGCTCCCCTACGGGCATCAGCGTAAGCTGGAAATCGCCAGGGCCGTGGCCCTTAACCCGGCTCTGCTTCTGCTGGACGAGCCCGCGGCGGGCATGAACGGAGAAGAGTCGGTTGAGCTGGTCGGATTCATCAAGGAGATCAAGACCCGTTTCCATCTAACGGTGCTGATGATCGAACACCATATGGATGTCGTCGCCGGATTGTGCGACCATGTTACCGTGCTCAATTTCGGCAAGACCATCGCGGAAGGCACGCTCGACGATGTAAAATGCAACAAGCTGGTTGTGGAAGCGTACCTGGGAGAGGAGAAATAGTATGGAGCAGAGTTTGTTGAAGGTGGAAAATATATCCGCGGCTTACGGCGGGATTAAGGCACTGAACAATGTATCCATTGAAATCAGCAGGGGAAGGATCGTTTCCGTGCTTGGTTCCAACGGAGCAGGGAAAACAACGCTTCTGAAATGTATCTGTGCGGCAATGAAACCGACGTGCGGCTGTATTACCTTTCAGGGGAAGCCGATGCCGTCCAAGCCTCACGAAGTGGTCAAGGCCGGGCTGAGCCACGCGCCGGAAGGACGGCAGATCCTTGCAAACCTGACCGTGCTGGAAAATCTGATGGCCGGGGCCTATCTGCGCAAGGATTCCGCCGGTGTCAAACAGGATCTGGAGTACGTATATACGCTGTTTCCCCGTCTGAAGGACCGTCAAAAGCAGTTCGGCGGCCACCTGAGCGGCGGCGAACAGCAGATGCTGGCAATCAGCCGGGCACTGATGGCAAAACCGAGCCTGATTATGCTCGACGAGCCCTCTCTGGGGCTGGCTCCTATCATTGTAACGCAGATTTTTGATATTATCAAGGAACTTCGCAACAACGGCACCTCCATTTTACTGGTGGAACAGAACGCTTTCAAAGCGCTGTCTATCAGCGACAGCGCGTACGTAATGTCGGTGGGAAGTATCGTCAAACAGGGAAGCTCCGAGGAGTTGCTGGCGGACAAGACCCTGACCCAGGCCTACCTCGGATGATCAAGAAGGAGAATGACTATGAATAATATCAGCGTGGGCGTTTGGGCTTACGGAGCCTGCAGCGACCGTTACGTGGGTGACGGCTACAAATCCAGGCTTCCTCTGGCTCAAAGGATCGAACATATTGGAAAACTCGGCGGAGTCGACGGAATTGAAATTACTTATCCCGTGGATATCAACGAGGAAAACTATCCGGAATATGCGCCTTTGCTTCAAAAATATGGTCTGCGGATTTCTTCCATGGGTGTTGAGATCGTTTGTGACAAAGAGTGGAAAACGGGTTCCTTTACCTCTCCGCACAGGGAAGTCCGTGAAAAAACCGTTGCGCTTGTAAAAAAGGCCATGGACTTCGCCGCACAAATCGGCGTGGAGGTGGTCAGCCTTTGGATGGGACAGGACGGCTTTGATTATCTGATGCAGTCGGATTACCGGCAGCAGTGGGAGTTCCTGATTCAGGGCCTCCGCGAATGCGCCGCGCATAATCCCGCGATTAAACTTGGGATGGAATACAAGGTCTCCGAGCCGCGCCTGAAATGCATGGTGAATTCGGGCGGAATGGCGCTGGCGGTTGCCCAGTGTACCGGCATGGACAACGTGGGCGTGACGATGGATATCGGCCACGCGATCAACGCGGGGGAAAACCCGGCGGAAATCGCAGCGATTCTGTTTTCGCAGAACCGCCTGTTCCATCTGCATCTGAACGACAACTACCGCATTGCGGACGACGACATGCCGATCGGCAGCGTCCATTTCCTGCATTTTGTGGAACTGTTTTACTGGTTGAAAAAGATGGGATATCAGGGCTGGTACTCTCTGGATATGTACCCGTACCGCGATGACGCCGACGAGGCGACCAGAGCTTCCGTAACCTTTATCCGGGGAGTGGAAAGCCTGATCGACCGCAAGCTCGGCGATTATTCGTTTGAGACGGCGCAGTCCGATGCGCCGTCCAAAATACTGGAAGGCTTATTTGAAAAGATTTTCGAACAGGAGGGGATTTCATGAAAGCTGCCGTGTGGCATGGTTACAAGGATGTTCGGATCGAAGAAGTCAAACAGCCCGAAACTCCCCCCGGTTCCGTGAAAATCAGGGTGGACTATGCGGGCATCTGCGGCACCGACAGGCACGAATATGTGGGACCGAATTTCATCCCCATCAAAAAGCCGCACCGCCTGACGGGACGGATGGCCCCCCTGATTATCGGGCATGAATTTTCCGGCGTGATTACGGAGGTTGGGGAAGGAGTCACCGGTTATCAGGCGGGCGACCGGGTCACGGCAAACGGGACTCTCTGCTGCAAAGAGTGCGCGGCCTGTAAATCGGGGCGCTACAATGTCTGTGAGAAGCTTGGCTTCAAGGGCGTGGGCGACGACGGCACCTTTGCCGAATACGTCACGTTTGAAGCGGAGCGCCTGTTCAAAATTCCGGGTAATGTTACCCAGAGACAGGCGCTTCTGGCGGAACCGCTTGCGTGCGGCATTCACGCCACTCGGCTGGTCGGGGACGTTGCGGGAAAGTCGGTTGTGGTCATCGGTCCCGGCATCATCGGCCTGGCCTGTTTTCTCGCGGCTAAGCTCGCGGGCGCCGGCAGAGTGCTGGTCGCGGGGCTCGGTACCGAGCGGAAGAAACTGGTCGAAAGCTACGGCGGGGAGTATCTGGACACCGGCAGCAAGCCCATCGACGAATATGTGAAGGAACTGCTGGACGGACAGCTGGCCGACGTGGTGTATGAATGCGTCGGCATTCAGCCTACGCTGGACAACGCGCTTCATATTGTCCGCCCCGGCGGCAAAATTATGGTGATGGGCGTTTATGAAAAGCAGCCGGTGATAGATATGAACCTGCTGCAGGAAGGGGAGCGCATGCTCCTGACCTCCCAGGCGCATCTGGACGAAATCGGTGTGGCTCTCGAATATATGTCCAACGGCAGAATCAACGCCGACGAGCTCATTACCCGGGAGGTCACGCTGGACACCCTGGTAGAGGACGGATTTGAGGAATTGCTGAGGAATCCATCCAAACATATTAAAATTGCAATCAAAATCGGTTGAATGAAATAGAGATGGAGGATATGAAAATGGATCACAAGAATGCACAGTTCGCAACCAAGGCCGTTCACGCCGGACAGCACGGAGACCCCGTTACCGGGGCGCTGCTTTCCCCGATGTTTATGACCAGCACGTACGTATGGACACCGGAGAAAATGGAGCGCTATCAGAACGGGGACAAAGAGGGGATCTTCACCTACGGCCGTTCCCGCAATCCAACCCAGAATGAGCTGCAGGATAAGATCGCCGCGCTGTACGATGCGCCCGCCTGCCTGGTTACCGCCTCCGGTATGGCCGCTATTTCCCTTGCCATTTTAAGCTTTGTCCATCCCGGCGACCACATCATCAGCTGTAAAACCATTTACGGCGGCACCTTCGGGTTGTTTTCCAAAATCTTTAAAGAAATGAAAATCGAGGTGACGTTCCTTCAGAATCTGTCGGAGGAAAGCCTTAACAAGGCACTGCGTCCCAACACGAAGCTGATTTACGGGGAAAGCATGTACAACCCTACGCTGGAAATCGCCGACCTCAGGCTGATTGCGGGCTGGGCGAAAGCCAAGGGCATCAAATCCATGATTGACAATACCTTCTGCAGCCCCTACCTGCTCAATCCGTTTGATTTCGGCATTGACGTCGTAGTGGAAAGCGATACGAAATATATCAACGGACACGGCGACCTGATCGCCGGTTCCATCTGCGGACCCTTTGCGTTTGTGGACAATGTCCGCGGCTCCATTTATCAGGAGCTCGGACCGGTTCCCAGTCCTTTCAGCTGCTGGCTGATCCTGCGCGGCCTGAAAACACTCCATCTGCGCATGAAGGCCCAGTGTGAGAACGCGATGGCGGTCGCGCAATGGCTGGAGGGCCATTCCAAAATAGAAAAAGTGATTTATCCGGGCCTGGAGTCGCATCCTCAGCACGAGCTGGCAACCGGGATTTTCGGCGGAAGAGGCTACGGGGCCATGGTTTCCTTTGTGGTAGAGGGCGGACTGGAGGGCGCCCAGAATCTTATCAATCATTTAAAGCTTGCAAAATATGCGGTCAGCCTGGGCGATCTGGATACGATGGTGCAGCAGCCCGCCACCCAGACCCACGGCAAGATGTCCCGGGAGGAAAGGATGTCCATGGGTATTGACGACGGCATGGTCCGGCTGTCAATCGGCGCCGAGGACGCAAGGGACATTATCGCGGACCTTGAACAGGGCCTCAATGCCTGACGAAAGGTTCTTTCTTGCCATCGACGCGGGTACGACCATGATAAAGGCTGTGCTTACCCGCGCCGACGGCGGATTTGTCGATACCGCCGCTGCGAAGCTTCAGATCCTGATGCCCCGGCAGGGCTGGTGCGAGATGGATATGGAGACCGTCTGGCAGGCGGTATGCGGAGCGGTGGGTACGCTTCGGGAGAAGAACGGCACGGTATGGGGAAATATCTGTGCGGTCGGCATCTGCGCGCAGGGTGACGGCATGTGGCCGGTGGACGCCGGCGGGAAACCGGTGCGCAACGCCGTTCTGTGGAACGATACCCGCGCGGAGGGTCTGATCGATTACGACGCGATCAATAAGACCTGTGTCGCGCTGGAAGCTTCCCCGCTCTTTCCGGGCGCATGCCCCGTGATTCTGCGCTGGCTGAAGGAGTACGAGCCTGAAAATTACCGGCGCATTGCCGCGGTGCTTCACTGCAAGGACTGGCTGAATTACCGTCTGACCGGGCAGTTGGCTACCGACCAGTCGGACGCTTCCACCTCTCTAATGAATATCTATACAAAAAAATATAAATTTTCCCTGCTGGAAATGCTGGGAATCGGCTCCTGCCAGGAGTGTTTCCCGCGCGTTGCGGCTTCCGACGAGGTGGTCGGCACCGTGACGGGGCAGGTGACGGAACTGCTCGGAATCCCAACCGGTACGCCGGTGATCGCGGGGGCCATCGATGTTCTGGCCGCGGCGACCGGTTGCGGTGTGACCGCACCCGCGCAGAAGGGAACCGTTATCGGCACCACGCTCTGCAACTATGTGGTTCTGGATGAGGACGGGGCGCGCGTGAACGCGGGGGAAATCGGCAGCGTTCTCTGCCACACACAGCCGGGGACTTATATCCGGCTGATGGCGGCGCTGTCGGGCGCTTCCGCCCTGGATTGGGTACGGCGTGAAATTCTTGCCGACGAACCCTATCCTCAGCTGGAGCAGGAAATTGACAAGCTGCCGGTCGGCAGCGAGGGGGTTTTCTTCCATCCGTATCTGTACGGGGAGCGGGCCCCCTTCCGGCTGGGAACCGCCAGCAGCGGATTTTTCGGCCTGCAGGCCTGCCATACCAGATATCACATGGCCAGGGCCGCCTTTGAAGGGGTCGCCCTGTCCCTTTACGATTGTTACCGGAGCCTGCCGTCCGGGGAAGATGTCTTTGCCGTAGCAGGCGGAGCGGCGAAAAGCGATCTGGTCTGTCAGATGGTGTGTGATTGTATGGGAGAAAAAACCGTACGCTGTCGGGAAAAAGAGCTGGGAATTCTCGGCGTGGTCCGCCTGCTGCAGAAAGCGTGCGGTTTCCCTGTCCTGTCCGGTGCGGCGGAGCGGGACTCTTTTTTTCCGGATATGGAAAAGCATGAACAGTATAAAAAGCTCTATATGGAATTCTGTTTTCTGAAAGACGCCATGCTGCCTTTTTGGAAACGGAGGCAATAAGCCGGTCCTATTTCCGCTGCTTTACCGGAAGGAGTGGCACGGCGGCGTATCGGGCGCAGAAGCCGCGGGCCCGCCCGCGGCGGTACGGCTTCGGGCGGCCCTTTTGATTAACCTACCCAGAGAAGGAGAATAAAAGTATGGATTCCAGAAGAATGAAAACAATGGATGGCAACGCGGCGGCCGCGTATGTCTCTTATGCGTTCACCGATGTCGCCGCCATTTATCCCATCACTCCGTCGTCCAATATGGCGGACGAAACGGATAAATACGCCGCGGCTAATCGCAAAAATCTGTTTGGCCAGGAGGTCAGGATCACCGAGATGCAGTCCGAAGCCGGAGCAGCGGGCGCCGTACACGGGGCGCTCACCGCGGGTGCCCTCACCACGACCTACACCGCTTCTCAGGGCCTTTTGCTTATGATCCCGAACATGTACAAAATTGCGGGGGAATTTCTGCCCGGCGTCATACACTGCGCCGCCCGGACCCTCGGCAAAAGCACGCTCTGTATTTTCGGCGATCATTCCGACGTTTACGCGTGCCGCCAGACCGGATTTGGAATGCTCTGCTCCAACAGCCCGCAGGAGGTCATGGACCTGGGCGCCGTGGCGCATCTTTCCGCAATCAGGGGCCGTGTTCCCATGCTGCATTTCTTTGATGGCTTCCGTACTTCCCATGAAGTACAGAAAATCCATATATGGGACGATCAGGCTTTGGGGGACATGCTGGACTGGGACGCGGTGAGCGCTTACCGCCGCCGCAGCCTCAATCCGGAACATCCCGTCACGCGCGGTACCTGCTCAAACGACGATACCTATTTTCAGGAGATTGAGGCGGGTAACCATTATTATGAGGCCTATCCGGATATTGTGAACAGCTACATGGAAAAGGTCAACGCGAAAATCGGCACCGATTACAGGCCGTTCAATTACTACGGTGCAGCCGACGCCGAGGAGATCATTGTGGCCATGGGCTCTTCCTGCGAGACCATCGAAGAGGTCGTCGATTACCTGAACGCGGCCGGTGAAAAGGTCGGCCTGATCAAATGCCACCTGTACCGTCCGTTTTCCGCAAAGTACCTGTTCCGGGTACTGCCGAAGACGGTCCGGAAAATTACCGTGCTGGACCGCACCAGCGAAGCCGGCTCTATCGGAGAGCCGCTGTACCTGGACGTGCTGGCCGCGATCAACGGTACGGAATTCAGTTCCGTACAGGTGTTGGTGGGGCGTTACGGTCTGGGCGGCAACGACACCACTCCCGGCCAGATCATCGCGGTATTCCGCAATATGGGAAGCGATTCCCCCAAAAAGCATTTTACTGTGGGCATAGAGGACGACGTCACCCATCTGTCCCTTGAGGTGAAGGAAAATCCGGATACGACGCCGAAGGGCATTCATTCCTGCAAATTCTGGGGACTGGGTGCCGACGGCACCGTCGGCGCGAATAAGAACTCCATTAAAATCATCGGCGATCACACCGACATGTACGCGCAGGGCTACTTTGCCTATGACTCCAAAAAGTCGGGCGGGCTTACAGTGTCCCATCTGCGCTTTGGCGATCAGCCGATCAAATCTACCTATTACATTAATAAGGCCGATTTCGTCGCCTGCCACAAAGCGTCCTATGTTGAGAAATATGACATGGTACAGGATATTAAGCCCAACGGAAGCTTCCTGTTAAACTGCCAGTGGAGCGACGGGGAGCTGGGCGAAAAGCTGCCGGACAGAATGAAAAAATATATCGCGGACAATCATATCCGTTTTTATACCATCGACGGAGTAAAACTGGGGAAGGAAATCGGCCTTGGCGGCCGGATCAACACGATCCTCCAATCCGCTTTCTTTGCCATTGCGGGCGTGATCCCGAAAGAGCAGGCCATTCAGTATATGAAGGACGCCGCTTTGCACAGCTACGCGAAGAAAGGCCAGAAGGTAGTGGATATGAACTATGCGGCCATTGAGCGCGGTGCCGCGGAGTTCCACCAGGTCGAGGTTCCGGACAGCTGGAAAAATGTGCCGGATGCCGGTCCGGTGAGAAAAGTTACCGGGAAAAATCAGGCTCTTACCGATTATGTCAATGAGTTCCTGATTCCCTCCAACGAATATAAAGGAAATAAACTGCCGGTTTCCGCGTTTACAAAGCTCGGCATGGAGGACGGTACCGTCCCGAACGGCTCCTCCGCCTATGAAAAACGCGGGATCGCCATCGACGTGCCGGAATGGAATCCGGATCACTGCATCCAGTGCAATTTCTGCTCCTATGTCTGCCCGCATGCGGTGATCCGCCCGGCCGCTATGACGCCGGACGAAGCCGCCGCCGCTCCGCAAAGCCAGAAGAGCAGGGATATGACGGGAATGCCGGGAATGAAGTTTGCCATTGCCGTTTCCACCCTGGACTGCTCCGGCTGCGGTTCCTGCGCAACGGTCTGCCCCGGCCTGAAAGGGCAGAAGGCGCTGACAATGAAGCCCATAGACACACAGATGGCTTCTCAGGAAGGGTTCGACTATGCAGTCGCCCTGGGAGAAAAACCGGAAGTCATTGAGAAGTTTAAAGCGGAGACCGTGAAGGGCAGCCAGTTCAAACAGCCGCTGCTCGAATTCTCCGGTGCGTGCGCGGGCTGCGGGGAAACTCCGTATGCGAAGCTGGTCACGCAGCTTTTCGGGGATCGCATGTATATTGCCAACGCCACCGGATGCTCCTCTATTTGGGGCGCTTCCGCGCCCGCTACTCCCTACACCACCAATCAACGGGGGTTTGGACCCGCCTGGGCAAATTCCCTTTTTGAGGATAACGCCGAGTTCGGCTTGGGCATGACCCTTGCCCAGAAAGCGATCCGCAGCCGACTTGCAGGGTACATAGAAAAACTGAAAGCTTCCGATCAGACATCCGAAGAAATGAAGGCTGCCTGCAGACAGTATCTGACCACAAAAGAAGACAGCAGGGAAAACCGCGCCGCAGCCGACGCTTTGATTCCGGAACTGAAGAAGGCCGCCGCGCAGGGCTGCGAGCTGTCCGGAAAGACGCTGGAGGACAGGGATTATCTGGCCAAAAAATCCATGTGGATTTTCGGCGGGGACGGCTGGGCCTACGATATCGGCTTCGGCGGCCTGGATCATGTCCTCGCCTCCGGGGAAGACGTCAATATTCTGGTGTTTGATACGGAGGTCTACTCCAATACCGGCGGTCAGGCTTCCAAAGCCACTCCGGCCGGCGCCGTTGCGCAGTTTGCGGCGACCGGGAAGAAGATGAAGAAAAAAGACCTGCCCGCAATCGCTATGAGCTACGGTTTTGTGTACGTTGCTCATGTGGCTATGGGCGCAGACAGAAATCAGTGCATTAAGGCGATCAACGAGGCCGAGTCCTACCGCGGTCCGTCCATCGTCATTGCTTACGCCCCCTGTATCAACCACGGGATCAAGGGCGGGATGAGCCTTGCCCAGACGGAGGAGAAAAGGGCGGTCGAAGCCGGCTACTGGAATCTTTTCCGCTATGACCCGCGTTTGGCGGAGGTAGGAAAAAATCCGCTGCGCCTCGACAGTAAGGCCCCCACGGCAAGCTACCGCGACTTTATTATGGGAGAGGTCCGCTACAATTCGCTGACACGTGCCTTCCCGCAGCGCGCCGAGGAGCTCTTTACAAGGGCCGAAGAATATTCCAAACAGAATTACGAGCATCTAAAGAGACTTTCTGAGCTCAATATGGATTAAACCCGCGTCCTGTGCCGCCACTTTCCGAAAAATGTGCAGGCAGAAACGGCGGCCGCTTTATAAAAGAAGGAGAAAAATGGATATTGATAGGGTTGATGCCGCAGAACGGCGGGGGACGAACAGCACTAAGTGGGACGGTGCCTCGGCCAAATTCGGTGCGGATGATTTACTGCCGATGTGGATAGCGGATATGGACTTTCCGGCGCCCGGCTGCGTCCATGAGGCGCTGAAGAAGATCATTGATTTTGGGGTTTACGGGTATTCTTTTGTGGGCGACGGATATTATCAGTCCTTTATCGATTGGGAAAAGAAGAAACACGGCTATGAGGTCAAAAAAGAGTGGCTTCGTTATACGCCCGGGGTCGTTTCCGGTCTGTACTGGTTCATCAACGCAATGACGCTGCCGGGAGAAGCCTGCATGATTCTGACTCCGTGCTATTATCCGTTTATGGACGCGGTCAGGGACACGGGACGAAAGCTCATCTGCTGCGACCTGGTGAACACCGGCGGGCATTATACCGTTGATCTGAAAAAATTTGAGGATACTATCCGGGTTAATCATGTAAAATTATTTCTTCTTTGCTCTCCCCACAACCCGGTCGGACGGGTTTGGAGCAGGACGGAGCTGAACGGGATTTTGGATATCTGCAAACACAGAGGCGTGTTCGTGGTCAGCGACGAAATCCATCAGGACATTACCTTCGGCGGCCATCGCCATATCCCCGCGGCAGCCGCCGGGGATTACGACGACATGCTGGCGACGCTGACTTCGGCCTCCAAAACCTTTAATCTCGCCGGGTGCAAAAACTCCTTCGCAGTCATTCCCGACAGGGAAATCAGGGAACGGTTTGACAGATACGCCAAGTCCATCCGCGTTACCAGAGGCTCCGTGTTCGGATATGCCGCGGTGGAGGCCGCTTACCGCAACGGGGAACCGTGGCTGGAGCGGATCCTCAATATCATCGCGGAAAACTACCGCTATCTGCGTGACACGCTGATGCGCGAGTTTCCGGAAATTACGGTCTCTCCGCTGGAAGGAACCTATCTGGTGTGGATCGATCTGGGCGCTTACGTTCCCTGTGAACAGCTGCACGATTTTATACAGAACCGTTGCGGTCTTGCCCTGGATTACGGGGAGTGGTTCTATGAAAACAGGGCGGACACCCATATGCGCATGAACCTTGCGACCTCCGCGAAAAATGTCGGCACAGCGGTAAGCAGCTTGGTCAGGGAAATCAGGAAGCTTCCGCAGAGCTGAGGAGCATACGTCTGAATAAAACGATGAAAATAGCAAACCCGTCAAAAGGCGGGGACGCAAAGCCACGGGTCTAAAGTTATCTATGACAGCCGGGTTGCCATTCCAGAAAGCCGCGGCACAAGACAGTACCGCGGCTTTGCTGTGTTTCCGGTCAAGCAGAAAGCGGCATGAATCGGCGTATCCATTGCAAGCCGCAGTTCAGTGTTCCCGGTCCGGCACCCGACGCGCCGGCCGGAATAAATTTGGGGAGGATGAAAATGTTGAAAAATAGGAAGATCGGTAAAAAGCTGATTCTGTCTTTTCTTTGCGTGGCGGTTATTTCCAGTATTGCGGGGATCGTGGGGCTCAGCGTCATGACGAATATGAACACCAATTACAAAAAAGCTTTGGTCGATTACGGCTTTTCTCAGGGAGATATCGGCCTGTTCAATTCAGAGTTTAACCACAACGGCGTGATTGTAAGGAATATTGTCATCGATCCGGATGTTCAGAAAATGATGACCGATTCCGATCTGCTCTCCCAATCCAACGAGAAGCTCAATCAATACCTTGCGACTCTCAACGGCAGAATGACCACGGAACAGGAGCTGCAGGATTTTAAGACCATTCAGGAAAACATCGATGAATATAAGACCCTGGCCGATCAGGTGGTCACCCTGGCCATAGAAAATAAGGACGCACAGGCAAGAACGATGCTGTCGGATCAGGTCGAGCCCATTGCGGATAAAATAGAAGCTTCAGCCAATGCATTGATCAGCGGGAAAATCAAAACCGGGAACCAGGTGTCGTCAAGCCTGTCCGCTCAGGGAACAGGGGCCACGGTGTTTATTTTCTCGGTGATCCTTCTTACGATGGTTGTCTCGTGCATCGTTGCGCTGCGGATTTCCCGCGGAATCAGCAGACCGGTAACGGAAATGGCGGCGGCGGCCCGGAGAATGGCGGAGGGCGATCTCAATGTGCAGATTCAGGTCGATTCCCATGATGAAATCGGGCAGCTGGGCGCCGCATTTTCGGAAACCGTCGAATATATCAAGCAATGCATTGCGGACATATCGGTCAAGCTTGCGCAAATGGCAAAAGGAGATTTGTGTATTGTAAATGAAATGGAGTATAAGGGGGATTTTGTGGAGCTGCAGGAATCCATCGGCGGCATTGCTGCTTCACTCAATGACGTCCTGCTTCAGATCAGTCGGGCTTCCGAACAGGTTACGGGCGGCGCGGAGCAGATATCCAACGGGGCCCAGGCGCTGGCGCAGGGCGCAACGGAGCAGGCAAGCTCCGTCGAGGAGCTCTCCGCTTCCATTATGGAGGTATCCGCGCATATCCGGGACAACGCGGAGCACGCGGCCAACGCCATTTTGACGGTCAGGGATGTCAGCAGGGAAATCGAGATCAGCAACGGACATATGCAGGAGATGATGAATGCCATGGCAAGGATCGACGATTCGTCGGGCCGGATCGGGAAAATCATCAAGACGATCGAGGACATCGCCTTCCAGACCAATATTCTTGCACTGAACGCCGCAGTGGAGGCAGCCAGAGCGGGAGCCGCGGGGAAGGGCTTTGCCGTTGTGGCCGGTGAGGTGCGAAGTCTGGCCAGCAAAAGCGCACAGGCAGCCCAGAATACCACTTCCCTGATCGAAGAGTCTATAAAGCAGGTCAAAAACGGCAGCAAAATTGCGGATGAAACTGCAAAATCTCTGCAAAGGGTTGTGGAAGGAGCGGAAACGGTTTCAAGCGCGGTGGAAAAGATATCACAGGCATCCCGACGCCAATCCGACGCGATCGCTCAGATCACCACGGGAGTCGACCAGATTTCCAATGTGGTGCAGACCAATTCCGCAACGGCGGAGGAAAGCGCCGCGTCGAACGAAGAGCTTTCCGGTCAGGCTCAGACGCTCAATGCGCTTGTAAAAAGGTTCCGGTTAAGAGAGGAAAACGAAGCGGAACGGACAGCCGGATTTGCCGATGAGAGGCTGCTGTGGCAGGAACCGGGACCTAAAGAGGGGCTCAGTGAGGACGGGTGCTCCGAACCGGAAGAGCTGCAGGCATAAAGGGTTTTGTGTGGATGCCAAACGTCTGTTTTCGGTAATTTCGGCAGGAGCCTTGGCCTGCTTATCCACAGACGAGGTCTGATAAGAAAAAGCTTATTGATATCGAAAGGGAGAGTCCCGGGATTTACTGAATCCCGGGACTCTCCCTTTTTCTGTTCATTTTGTGCTGCCCGTCCCTTGATATTCTTCCGTTCCTTCCACCTCGGGGACGGATATTTACAATACAATAAAACCCGGAGGGTTGCAAAACGGCGAGTACTAAAAATGCTGTTGTTGGAAGAAAGATAAAAACAATTGCTGGATTGTGTCTGTTTTTGCTGCAATTAGCACAAAAATAGGACTTCTCGAAGATAAACCGGAATGATATGATTGACCCAAGCTGTTAAGAAGCCGGTCATTAATTTCATAAACTGCGAAACAGAAACAGCCAGCGGATTGTAAACTTGGATAGGTGGTGTAACGGTTGTTTTTTAGTTTGGACAGGCGATGCGGGCATGTACTGGACGCACTTGCGAAATATGATGATTATGTTACGATTGATTCCCTTTCCGCGCAATTAGGACAGACAAGGCGAAACACACAGTACGATCTTTGCAAAATCAACGATACATTTAAGCTGGCGGGGATTTCCACGATCAGCAGCAGAAGAAACAGAGGAATCAAGCTGCTGGATGAGCAGAAAACCTGGTGGGAGAACCTTTCTTTGGAAGGCGGGAGGAAATTTAATTACATTTTCACCCAGGATGAACGCGTTGCGCTGATTATCTGCGAAAGTCTCCTCTCCAATGAAATCAATACCATTGAAGAAATGTCCGAGGAACTGAAGGTAAGCAGAAATACCGTCTTTCTGGACATGAAGATCGTGAAGGAAAAACTGAACGACTACGGAATCCGGTTCGAATATGTTTCCAAATCCGGCTATACGGTATCGGGGGACGGTCTGAAAATCCGTTCGGTTCTGATGTATTTTATTTCAGCCATCTATCCGCTGATCAGTGACGGAATCATCAATTTTCTCTCCGATCCGCAGGTGCGCGAGCACCAGAGCAGGCTGCATAAAATCGAACAGGAGCTGGATGTGAATTATCCGGCGGAAACGATTGATAAAATAGCGATCATGCTGATGCTCACCAAAAGAGAAATCCCCCTTAATTGGGAGCGCCAGGAGGCGAATATCCGGGAGAACCCGGTTTACCGGATTGTGAGCCGCTATTATCCGTCCCTCAGCGAAAACGACCGTATCTATGTAAGCATTCAGCTTCTGGGCGCAAGGCTGAGGGACGAAGCCAACACTCCGGATGGCAGCATTGGCAATTTTAAGAATATGGCGGGAAAACTGGTCGCCTATTTTCAGCGATTGGTTGGAATCGAAATCGAGAATAAGGAACTGCTGATTTTTAACCTTGCCAGACATCTCAATCGTTCGATTTACCGTTATCAATACGGACTGATCGATTCCTGCGGGGTGGAAGAAGAAATTCAGGCGAACCCGAAGGAGCTTTTCGAGCTTGTGAAGCTGGCGGCAAAAGAATTCTCCCGCGATATCGGGTACCCCATTAACGATTCCGAAGTTGCGTTTCTGACGATTCACTTTGGGGCCCACATGAGAAAAAACAATGTGGCGATCGGTAAGATCAAAGTGCTTCTGGTTGTAAAGGAAGCTGACCCGAACGGCGAACTTGAGAAAAAAGTGGACGATGAGTTCCCGATGTTCCATGTGGTACGAACCGTCACTCCCGCAGAGTTAAGCGCCTTTCAGGGGGAATATCAAATCGTCATTTCCACGCAGCTTTTGAAGTATGACGGCTTCTACGCCTATATTTCCGACAGGCTGGAAGCGGAAGACAAGAAAAAGGTACTGGAAGTCTACCTGAGATATCGAATGCTCAAAAATGAAAATATTGGGGAAAACCTGTTTGAAAATATCAAAAAATATATTCCGAAAGAAAACCAGGGCAAAGTCCGTATGGAAATCAACCGGTATTTTCTGGCCCCCGTACCGAACCTTCTTCAGCTTCTGGAGAAGGGGAACGTCCAGTGCATCGACAAAATTTCAAACTGGCGCGACGCGCTTGCACAGGCCGCGCTTCCGCTTCTGGAAAACGGAAACATTGAAACAAGCTATGTGGACTGCATGATTACCGATAACGAGATGTACGGCTGCAGCACCTATCTGGGAAACGGCGTTTATCTTGCCCATACGCAAAGCCGGGGAAATGTCAAAAGATCGGGTGTCGCTGTACTTACGATTAAAAAAGGAGTCAATTTTGGAGTTAATTACAAGGTCCGAATCCTTCTGGTGGTGGCGTCCACCGACAAAAACGAGCATTTCACGGTTTTAAAGGAAGCGGTCAAAATCTGTACGGATGAAAACAAAGTGGAAAAAATGCTCCGGTGTACAAAAGAAGAGGACCTCTACAGAACGATTGCCGAATTTTCGATGGAGTCATAACATTACACTTACTTTAAGGAAGAGGGAAGACCATGTATTCTCAAACAATATTGATCAAAAATCCATCGGGGCTTCATGCCCGCCCCGCCACCAGGCTGGTGATCCTGACAAAGAAATATAAAAGCACGATTGAGATCGTTCATGACAATGTGGTAGTGGACCCCAAAAGTATCCTGAGCCTGCTGTCCGGGGAGCTCAGACCGGGCACCCGGGTGGAAGTAAGGGCGGAAGGGGAGGATGAGGAACTGGCGGTAAAAGAAATATGTGAGTATATCGATGCATTGGAGGAATAGCGATTATGGTGCTCAAAGGCGTTGCGGCTTCTCCCGGGAAAGCAGCGGGCAATATTCTTGTCATACAGGATATTCCCGAATACGACCGTGAGGAGAAATCCACAGCGGCGGCGCAGGAATCCATCCGCCGGGTGGATGAGGCAATTGATGAATTAAACTGTGAAATGGAGTCGCTCAGCAAAAGGCTTTCCGCGGCGGGCGACGATATGAAAGCAGCGATGGTCCAAATGCATGCTGCAATGCTTACGGACAAGATTCTTCGGACAGAGATAGAAAAGGAAATCAACAGGGGCTACAGCCCGCCGGCCGCCGTCGCGCGCGCCGCTTACCGGCAGCAGAAGCTGCTGCTGTCCCTGAACGACACCTTAATGAAGGAACGCGCGCAGGACGTCAAGGACGTCAGCAAAAGGCTGATCTGCAGGCTGACCGGGCAGACCTATCCCGACCTGTCCGATCTGCGCAGGGAAGCGATCATTGTCTCCGACAACCTTCTTCCGTCCATGCTGACCAGCGCGAACGGGAAGGTGAAGGGACTGATTATGGCAAAAGGCTCCAAAACCTCGCACGTTGCCATCCTTGCCGCCAACATGGGGATTCCGGCGGTGCTGGGCTGCGCAAGCATCGAAAATTTTCACGATGGTGAATTCGTGTTTCTGGACGCGGTTTCCGGGACGGTTTACAGCGGCTTGTCCGATGAAAAAATCCGGTGGGCGCGCGGCGAGGATGTACAATACCGGAGTAAACTGGACCGGCTCAGCGTATGGAAAAACCGGAAGTCCGTTACAAAGGACGGGAAAAGAATTCATGTGCTCGCCAATATTATGGACGCATCCGTCACCGACCAGTTAATGGAGAATGGTGCGGACGGCGTCGGGCTTTTCCGGACGGAATTTCTTTATATGAACCGGGAGACCATGCCCAATGAGGACGAGCAGTTCGTCATTTATCAGAATGTGGCGAAAAAGCTGAAGGGCAGACCGCTCACCATCCGCACAATGGATATCGGGGCCGACAAGACGGCGAGCTGCCTGAAGATGGAAAAGGAAGAGAACCCATCTCTGGGATACCGGGCGATCCGGATTTGTCTGGACAGGCCGGAAATCCTGAAGGTTCAGCTTGCGGCGGCGCTCAGGGCCAGTGTGTTTGGGAAAATCAAAATCATGTTTCCGATGATATCCGGAACGGAGGAGCTGGACCGCGCTCTCGAAATTCTGAACGATGTAAAGGCAGAGCTGGAAAAGAAAGAGATTCCGTTTGACAAAAATGTTCCGGTCGGGATTATGATCGAGGTTCCGTCCGCCGCCGTTCTGGCGGATAAGCTGGTCGGGAAAGCCGATTTTTTCAGTATCGGCAGCAATGACCTGACTCAGTACACGCTTGCCGCGGACAGGCTGAACGGGAGAGTCTCCCATTTATACAGCCACTTGAATCCTGCGGTGCTCCGGCTGATCCGGAATACGGTTGAAACGGCCAACAGAAACGGAAAGACCTGCAGCGTCTGTGGGGAAATGGCGGCCGATCCCGCCGCGCTTCCGATTTTGATCGGGATGGGACTGAAAAATATCAGCGTGAACCCGCCGTCCGTTTTATTGATGAAAAACCTGATCGGGTTGTCGGACCAAAGCAGGCTTGCGTTTCTTGCGGAACAAGCGGTCGAGGCGGAAACGCCGCAGCAGGTGCTCGCTCTGGTGAAAGACACGGTTTCTCAGGAGTATAAAAACTGGTATTGAACAAGGGAATTGAATTAATTGCAGGCAATTAATTTAAGATAATCAATATTTTATAAGGGGTGGAAAGGTATGCTAATTTCGGCAATTTTTGTGGGGATTATTTCTACGCTGAGCCAATGGTGGGTCAGCCACACAGTCACAAGGACCTGGTTGTATCCGATCTGGGCGGGCTTTCTGGTGGCTCTGGCCATGGGGCAGCCAATCGAGGGAATGAAAGCGGCGGCTTACATCCAGCTTACCTATTTGGGTTGGATCACGGCGGGCGGCACGATGCCGGGAAACCTGATGGTCGCCGGTGTGTTCGGTACGGCGCTGACGCTTGTTTCGGGCGCGGACCCGAGTCTGGCTCCGACCTTCGCGGTTCCCTTCAGCCTGCTGGGAATCCTGATTAATCAGGCGTACATGACGATCAACAGCTTATGGATCCATAGGGCGGACAAGTATCTGGAGGAAGGAAATATCACGGGCTTACGGCTGATGAACTATGTCCCGTCCGGTATTTTGAGCCTGATCCTGTATGGAATCCCCGCCTTTGCTCTTGTGCAGTTCGGCGGCGGCTTTGCAACAACGGCGCTGGCCGCGATCCCGAATCCCATGATTCAGGCGCTCAAGGTTGTCGGCGCACTGATGCCGGCGCTGGGAATTGCCATGCTGCTCAGCTATCTTGGCAAAAAGAAGCTGATCGCCTTCTTCTTTATCGGATATTTTGCCACTGTTTACCTGAAGCTGGACACGATGGCGATTACGATTTTTGCCGCGGCAATCGGTGTGATCATTTATCTGTTCTCTAAGAGCAAAGAAGAATTGGAAGAGGGGGTTTAAGGCTATGTCGGAAGAAGTAAAAGGAATGGAAGAGACGGCGGTTCAGAAACAGACGGTGAAGCTGAGAAAATCGGACCTTGTCAAGCATTGGCTTTTGGGTTATTCCAGCGAGACCTGCTATAACTATGAAAGACTCCAGGCGCTTGGTACCGCAAACGCCATGGTCCCGATTGTGAGAAGACTTTACAAGACAAAGGAAGAGCAGGCCAAGGCACTGAAAAAATACATGGTTTTCTTCAACACGGAGCCCTCCTATATCGGCACGGTGATCCACGGTGTCGCGGCGTCCATGGAGGAACAGGCCGCGAACGGCGAGGATATATCGGCGGAGGAGATCAATTCCGTCAGGACCGGCCTGATGGGGCCGATGGCCGGTATCGGAGATACCGTATCCCAGGGCATCGTCTATCCGATTCTGGCCGGCCTCGCGTGCAGCCTTGCGCTGGCGGGCAATATTATGGGCCCGGTGATTTTTGAAATAGCCTATAAGCTTATCATGCTCACCATGGGCTACAGCATGTATATGATGGGGTATAAGCAGGGGAAAAGTGCGATCCTGAAATTTCTCAAAGCCGGTACCCTCAACAAAATTACGGATGTATTCAGCATTATCGGATTAATGGTCGTAGGAAACATGGCCGCCAGCCGGGTCAACATCGTTACGCCGATCGCCTTCAACGTGGGACAGGTCGCCGTGAATATCCAGAGCGTTCTGGATTCCCTGCTGCCGGGGCTGCTTCCGCTTGTGGCGACGCTGCTGGTCTGGAAGCTGGTGTCGAAGAAAGTAAAGCCGACCTATATCATTCTGATCCTGTTTGCCGTCGGTATTGTTACCTCGCTGATCGGCGCACTGGCTGTTTCCGGTTCATAAAGAAAGGATTTATCATGCAAATAAAAATATCCCCGTCCATCATGTGCTGCAGGGTGGAAGAGTTCAAGCCTTATATCAGGCTTTTTGAGAAGGTAAAGCTTGACTCCATCCACTTTGACGTAATGGATGGACACTATGTAAAAAATGTCATGCTCGGTACCACGGATTATCAGGATATCAAGCGGCTCACCGATCTTCCGGTGGACCTGCACTTCATGTCCTATCGGCCGGAGGAATTCATCGAGTATTATCAGGTTCAGAAGGGGGACAGGGTCTGCTTTCATCCCGAAACCACGGCCCAGCCGTACCGTCTGCTTCAGTCCGTTAAGGACCGGGGCTGTTCGGCGGGCCTGGTGTTGAATCCCGGCACCCCCGTTTCTTATATTGAAGAGTGCGTCGAGCTGGTGGACTATATCATGGTGATGACGGTGAATCCGGGCTTTGCAGGGCAGAAGATGGTCCCTACTGCGCCGGACAAAATCACCAGAATCGTCAACCTGCTCCGGCAGCACGGAAAACAGATCGATGTGTTTGTTGATGGAAATACGACGCCCGAAAACAGCATCAAAATGCGGGACGCCGGTGCGAACGGGTTCGTCGTGGGCACTTCAAGCATCATCAAATCACTCGACACGTTTGAAGAGGATTACAGCCGCTATTATCAGCATTTGAAGCAATGACCGGCTTCACGGTATTCAATTTGGAAAGGGAGACAAACGAATGGTAGGCGTACTTTTAATCAGCCACGGAAAACTCTGCGAGCAGCTGCTGGAGAGCAATGCCATGATCGCCGGGCCGATGGAACAGGCCGGTTCCGTTGCGCTGCGCGCGGGAGAGAACCCGGATCTTTACGGCGAAAGAATCAGAAAAGCGATTCTGGAGCTCGATACCGGCATGGGGGTGCTTGCGCTTGTCGATATGCTGGGGGGCACCCCGTACAACCAGATCGGTTCGCTTGCGCGCGACCTCCCCGTCCAGATAGTGACCGGCATGAACATGCCGATGCTGATGAGCCTGGCGCTGAATCGGGAAGAGGATTCTACGCTGACGCAGCTGGCCGACATGGCCTTTGAATCCGCACAGCAAGGAGTAAAGCTGCTCAGAAAAAAGGAAACACAGCTGGGAAAAGGGAGTTAGAAATGGAAAATTTGATTTTAACCAGAATAGACGACAGACTGATTCACGGACAGGTGATGACGGCTTGGATGAAGGTGATGCCCGCCAAAAAAATCATTATTGTAGACGATAAGGTCGCCGCGGATGATTTTATGAAGGAAGTTCTGGAAATGGCGGCGCCCGCCGGGGTGAAAATGAATATCTGTTCCGTGGAGCAGGCAATCGGGATTTTGAATCAGGGCCTTTCCGTGCCGACGATCATGCTGGCAAAAACGCCCCTTACGCTGAAAGCGCTGATCGACGGTGGAATAGAACTCAAGGCGATCAATATCGGCGGGATCGGCATGAAGGAAGGGCGGAAAACCCTCTATAAAAATATAGCCGTCACAGAAGAGGAACGGCAAATTCTAAAGGATTTTATTCAAAGAGGCATTGATGTAAAAATACAGATCATCCCGGCCGAAAAGGTGATCGATCTGAAAAATATTCTGTAGGGACTCTTGCCGGTCATGGCGGTGACCGGCAAAGCCACGGGAATCAAAAGGGAAAGCGCCGTCAACGAAAGGAAAGAAATAGAATGAATATGAAAGCAATGAGATTACACGCAATCAATGAATTTACACTGGACGAAGTACCGAAGCCGGTGCCAAAAGGAGACGAGGTCCTTGTAAAGTTAGCGGCCTGCGGAATCTGCGGGTCGGACATCCCCCGGGTGTACGAACTGGGCACCCGCGTGTTTCCCGTGACGATCGGCCATGAGTTTTCCGGAACCATCTGCGAAGTGGGGGACGAAAGCAACCGGGATCTGATCGGAAAGACCGCCGCCGTGTTCCCTCTGATTCCGTGCCGGAAATGCGACAGCTGTCAGACCGGCAACTATGCCCAGTGCAGCAACTATAATTATCTGGGTTCCCGCAGCGACGGCGGATTCGCCGAATATTGCCTTGTTCCCAGCAAGTGGCACCTTGTATTCTCCAATAACCCGTCCACTTCCAAAGAGGACCTGGCGCTGGTGGAGCCGGCGACCGTCGCACAGCACGCCCTTCGCAGAGGGGGCGTAGCCGCCGGGGATACGGTCGTGATTCTGGGAGCGGGCCCCATCGGCATTATGGCCGCAAGATGGGCCGGGATTTTCGGAGCAAAACAGGTGATTCTCGTGGACATAGCGGATATTAAGGTGGAGTTTGCAAAGCAGAGAGGCTTTACAGTCATCAATTCCGTCAAAGAGGACTGCCCTCAGATCATTAAGGATATGACGGAAGGACGCGGCGCCGACGTGGTGATTGAAGGGACAGGAAGCTCCGGCGGCATGAATACCGCGGTGGAGTGTGTGCGCGCGTTCGGGCGTATCGCCATGCTGGGAAACCCGCATCAGGATACGACGATCAAGCTTGCGAACCACAGCAATATCCTGAGAAAAGAAATCACCGTTTCCGGCGTCTGGAATTCCTATTATCTGAACGTCCCGGTCAACGAATGGAAGTTTACCGTTGAGAATATCGATTCCGGAAAACTGAAGGTCTCGGACCTGATTACCCACAAATCCGATCTTCAGAACCTAAAGAAGCTCTTCGACCAGATTTATACGCATGAAATTACCATCTGCAAGGCTATTTACAGCGCGGAGTAAGGAGCGGCCATGGATTACGGAAAAGAAGTCATCAAGGAAATGAACGGGGTCTGCTCCCTGATCCGGGAGGAAGACATCGACCGGGTCGGCGACATGATTCTGGAAGCAAACCGCGTGCTGGTGGTAGGCGTCGGCCGCGTGCTGATTTCCCTCAAGGCGTGGGTGAAGCGCCTGCGCCATATCGGCGTGGATATCAATTTTGTCGGCAGCGAGACCGAGGGTGCGGTCCATGAGAAGGATCTGCTCATCGTAGCTTCGTCCTCCGGGGAAAGCGCGGTTCCGGTCCAGATTGCGAAGATTGCGAAAAAACACGGAGTAAAAATCGTCTACATCGGCTGCAATCCCCAAAGTACAGCGGGCCTGTTATCGGACTTTGCAATGAAAATCCCCTGTAAAACGAAGCTGGGACTGCCCGGCGAATTTCCGTCCTTCCAGCCGATGTCCACCCTGTTTGAGCAGGTGCTCTATATTCTGGGTGATGTGATTGCTTATACCATTATGGATAAAAAGAAATTCGATGAAGAGGAAGTAAAAAATAACCACGCAAATTTAGAATAATTTTTATGATAAATTTGGCTTTTGCCGTAAGGCAACTGCAGCACGACTCCCCCTCAGGTTCCCAACAAAAAACATACCGGTTTGGCCGTTTTCGGCCGCCGGTATGTTTTTTGCACATCATTCTTCCACGGCCTCTGCTTCTTCTTTCAGCTGGAACCGGGATAAAAGGTCGGTCAGCACCTTGGACTGGGAGGAGAGCTCTTCGCCCGCCGCGGCGCTCTTTTCGGCCATGAGGGAAATGTTCTGGATCGCGTCGGAAATCTGCGTGATGTTCCCCGTTGTCTGCGTTACAAAAGCGGCCTGTGCGTCGGAGGCCTGAGTGATTTCACCGACAAGCCGGAAAAGCGATTCCGACTTTTGTACGATCACCTGCAGGGACCTCTCCACCTCGTCCACTGCTTTTGCGCCGGTTGCAATCGCATGAACGGTATTGGCGATCAGAGCGGAGGTATCCCCCACGGCGCGGGTGCTTTTGCCGGCCAGATTGCGCACCTCGTTTGCCACGACCGCAAAGCCTTTGCCGTAGGCTCCGGCCCGCGCGGCCTCTACCGCGGCGTTCAGAGCCAGGATGTTTGTCTGGAACGCGATGTCGTCGATCGTCTTGACAATCCGTTCTATTTCCTGTGAGGTCTGGGAGATATCCTTCATGGCGGTAATCAGCTGATCCATTTTCTGGTTTCCGTCCTGAATATCCCGCACGATTCCGGACAGCATGACGTTTGCCTGCTGGGCGTTTTCCGCGCTCGTCTGTGCGTGGCCGGAGATTTCGTGAACGGAGGAGGAAAGCTTTTCAATGGAGCTCACTTCCTCCGAGGCGTTCATAGCCAGCGCCTGCGCCACGTCGGACATTTGACCCGCCGAACCGTCTACCTGAACGGCGACCAGACGGACTTGGGAAAGCGTCTGGTTCAGGCCGGAAAGGATTCCGTCGATCGCGGTCAGAATTTCATGAAAATCTCCCGGATAGGCGGCGCCGCTCTGCAGGGACAGGTCGCCGGAGGAAATCGCTTTCAAGATCATGCAGAGGTCTGTGATCATCCGGCGCAGATTTTCCGACGTTGTGTTGAGGGCATTTGCAATTCTGCCCGTCTCATCCTGAGATTTTACTTCGAGACGGATATCCAGGTCTCCGCCGGAAATCCGTTCAATACCCTCCGTTACCTGCAAAACCGGTCTGGTAATGTTCCCGGCGATCCGGAAAGCAAAGAAAAGGGCAATGTGGAAGGAGAGGATTCCGACGCCGATCATCAGCGCGATGGCGGCCGGTACACTGGACATAAATTCTGAATGGGCTTCGGAAACATTGACGGACCATCCGTCCGTTCCCGAAATGGGAGCGTATGCGCCGAAATACTGCCGGCCGTTCCACTTGTAAAGGGAAAATCCCGTTTTTCCCTGAACCATGTTGGCTTCCATTCTGGCGACGACGGGATCGGATTTGCCGTTCTTTTCCTTTGCGGCAGCGGTGGAATCGCTTTGTACCACCTTGGTGCCGGAATGGTTGAGAAGATAGGTGTTGCCTTGATTGCCTACTTTCACTTTGGCGGCAATGTCGCCCAGTGAACGGTACGGAATGCTGATCAGAATGATATGCGGTGCGGAGGGATAGGCGTAGTCGAAATGCACTTCTCCGTTTTCCGTGACAGGGTCGCTCAGGTAGGGAGTCCCCTGCTTTGCCTGTACAAAGGCCTGATTTTCCTGATAATTATCGCCGTTTAGGGCCGAAATTCCGTCCTCCTTGACGATGTCTACCTTCACCAGCCCGTTTTCCTTGACGAGGCTGTTGATGTACTGTCTGGTGGCTCCGTAGTCAGCCCCGACGGTGTTTTTGATCATTGAGACCGACTGGGCCATAATTTCGTACTGCCTGAGCTGGGCGCTGATTTCGGAAGAGACGATGCCTGCCGTTTTGCTCAGCGTTTTCTGCAGGGACTGCTCCGTAGAGCGGACAATAAAAAAAGCGGAAAAAATGCAAAGAACACTGACTGTGCAGAGAATAATAATTGCTGTAAATTGAACAAGCTTATTCTTGATCGTTTTCTGTCTGTTACGCACAATGAAGATACCCTTCCCGTTGTTTAATCGGATCTTTTTCCAACGGTTTCAGTATATCATTATTTATGGCGCCATACAGAATTTACCAATAATTTTAAGACGGAATTAACCTCCCTTTTACATTCCGTTTTCTTCCTCCTTTGGCGGCTGACTGTTCAATTTTTTCTCTTCCAGACGCTTGTTGATGTTTTCCCGCAGGAGCGTGTACATCACGGCGCAGAGAGGAATATTGACCAGCATCCCGACCAGACCGAACGTGTTGCCGCCGATGGTGACGGCGGCAAGCACCCACAGCGCCGGCAGGCCGACCTTCGAGCCGACCACGCGCGGGAAGATCAGGTTGCCCTCCAGCTGCTGGAGGACGACAAAAAATACGACGAACCAGACCGCCTGAATGGGGTTGACGACCAAAATCAGCAGGGCGCCGATACAGGTGCTTAAAAACGCGCCGAAAATCGGAATCAGCGCCATAAACGCCACAATCACAGAGACGAGCAGCGCATAGGGGAAACTGAAAATCTGCATGCCGATAAAGCAGAGCGAACCGAGAATACAGGCCTCGGTGCACTGTCCGGCAATAAAATTGGAAAAGGCATGGTCGGTCAGGCTGCACACCCGTACGATGGTATCGGCAGGCTTTTTGGGGAAATAAGCGTACAGGAAACGTTTTGTCTGTGCTTCCAGCTTTTCTTTTTGCGCGAGAATGTTGATGGCGAAGACAAGGCCGAGCACCATGGTAATGACCGCGTGGAACAGATTCGCAGCCACCGTAACGGTGGAACCCACCAGCGTGTTGGCCAGCTTCTGCCCGTACTGGGCCAGCATCTGGCTGAGGTTTGTCCAGTCGATCTGCAGATTGCTGACGTATTCCCTGACCGCGGGATACTTGTTTCCGACTGCGATCAGGTTGTTTTGAAGCTCGGTGAAAAAGCCCGGAATATTGTTGGTCAGGCTGGTAATCGTGCGGACAAGCTCCGGAATCAGGATCAGCATAATCAGGGCGATAATCCCGATGACAATCAGAAAGGTGATCAGAATGCTGACCGCGCGCCTCACTTTCGGCCAGTTTTTCGTATAGCGGCGGTTGATCGGCGCAAGCATGCGGCTTTCTACATGCCGCATCAGGACATTGAGAATGAAGGAGATGGCAAGGCCGAGCAGAATCGGCTCAAAAATCCCCGCAATGATCCCGGTCAGCTCCGAAAACCGGTATAAATTTTTCAGCCCAAGGTAAAGCACAATGCTGAAAGCAATGAGCAGGGCGATCTTCTTCATGTTGCTTTTATTAAGTTCCATTTTCCGTTCCTTTCCAACCTGTTGCCGGCGGCCTTTGAAACCTCGCAGGTTGTCCCATTTCACTGCGTGAACCCGCAGGCGCAGCGCGCCGTTATGATATCTTATCAATTGGCGAAGCGGGTATCGCCATCGCTTGCGACCATTATACCATAATGCGTACCGATAGAAAATGATTGCTTTCAAAAGCCTTTTTTATATTTTAGCACAATTTATCTGACAATATATGGGATCCCTCAAATAATTTGACAGAATACGGTTTCGCGGTTTTCATCCGGCTGTTTCTATGTTATGATGGAATCCATAGAAAAAATATCTAAATAAACGGCCTGCTCTATGGGCGGATACCGTTCCAATATTGACGATATGGAAACAGAGGATAGAATTGTGCTGTTGTTATCTGCGGAAAAAATCAGGAAAAGCTACAGTGAGAAAATACTGCTGAAGGATGTCTCCCTGGGGATTCAGGAGGGAGATAAAATCGGGATGATCGGGGTGAACGGAACCGGGAAAAGCACGCTTTTGAAAATCGTCGCGGGACAGGAAAGCCCGGACAGCGGCGCGGTCACCAAATTCGGGAGCGTGCGTGTGGGGTATCTGCCGCAGAACCCGGTTTTTCCGGAAGGGGTTACGGTGCTGGAACAGGTCAAACAGGGGATCGCACAGCAGCAGCGGGAATCGAAGGAGTATGAATGCAAAGCGATTTTGACCCGTCTTGGGATTACGGATTTTGACGAACCGGTCAGCCGGCTTTCCGGCGGACAGAAAAAGCGCGTATCGCTTGCCAGCGCGCTGGTAACCCCTGTGGAGGTGCTGGTGCTGGACGAGCCCACCAACCATATGGACAACGACATGGTCGACTGGCTGGAAAATTACCTTGCCCGTTATCCGGGCGCGCTGCTCATGGTGACGCACGACCGTTATTTCCTTGACCGCGTTACCAACCGGATCGTTGAGCTGCAGGACGGGAATCTATACAGCTATCAGGCCAATTACACGAAATATCTGGAACTGAAAGCGGAGCGGGAAAACATGGAGGCCGCGAGTGAGCGCAAGCGCCAGAGCCTGCTCCGAAAGGAGCTGGAGTGGATTCAGCGCGGCGCGCGGGCGCGCAGCACAAAGCAGCGCTTCCGGGTGGAACGGTTTGCGCAGCTGAGCGCGCAGGAGGTCAAAACGGAGCAGGAAAAGCTGGCAATGAGCTCCGTGAGCACGCGGCTCGGAAGAAAAATTATTGAAATCGACGGGATTGAAAAGCGCTACGGCGACAGGCGGCTCATCCGGAATTTTTCCTACAACCTGCTGCGCGGGGACCGTATCGGCATTATCGGCGCAAACGGCTGCGGAAAATCA
This sequence comes from Caproiciproducens puteiluti, assembly GCF_052442865.1. Classification (NCBI taxonomy): domain Bacteria; kingdom Bacillati; phylum Bacillota; class Clostridia; order Eubacteriales; family Acutalibacteraceae; genus Caproiciproducens; species Caproiciproducens puteiluti. The sequence continues at coordinate 845,371 of NZ_CP194790.1, forward strand.
ACGCTGCTGAAAATCATTACCGGACAGGTTGCGCCGGACAGCGGTACGGTCACCGTGGGGGAAACCGTACGGATCGGCTGTTTTTTGCAGGAATGCGAGGATATGGACCCCGGTCTGCGCGCAATCGACTATATTAAGAATATCTCTGCAGAGGTCATGACCCCGGAAGGGATGCTGACCGCTTCCCAGCTGATGGAAAAGTTTCTGTTCACGTCCGATCTGCAGTATTCGGTGATCGGCAGGCTGTCGGGAGGGGAACGCCGCAGGCTTTACCTGCTCGGCATTCTGATGCAGGCGCCGAACGTTTTGCTTTTCGACGAGCCCACAAACGACCTTGACATCCAGACGTTGACTATTCTGGAAGATTATCTCCAGAATTTTTCGGGTGCCGTTGTCGTCGTGTCCCACGACCGTTATTTTCTGGATAAGGTCGCGGAGCATATTTTCGTGTTTGAAGACGGGGAAATCCACGATTATACCGGTGGCTATTCCGACTATCTGGAACAGAAAAAGCCCGAGGAGGAGGAAACGCCGAAGGCAAAGGAAAGCAGGCCGAAAGCCGCTTACCGGGAAAAACCGGCCAAGCTGAAATTTTCCTTTAAGGAGGAGCGGGAATACGGGGAAATCGATTCGGTCATCGCCGGGCTGGAGGAAAAAATCGCCGCCGCACAACGGGAAATTGCACAGCAGACCAGCAACTACGTCCTGCTTTCCGAACTGATTGCGGAAAAGGAAGCGCTGGAAGCCGAGCTTGACGCCAAAACCGAACGCTGGGTATACCTCAACGAGCTGGCCGACCGGATCGCGGAGCAAAACGCAGAAGAATCACCGTAAATCAAAAAGGCAGCCGCTCAGCGGCTGCCTTTCCTATCATTTATAAAGCCCATTAACAGATTCTCGGCAATCCCTCGCCGTAAAGAACAGTGACAATACGGGTGCCCCCGATGGGAGTGCGCAGCAGGACGGTGCCGGGCTCGCCGGAAACGACCTTTCCAATAATGGCCGCGTTTTCCCCGTACCGGCTTTTTTTCATGCAGGCAAGGGCTTTCTGTGCGTCCCCGGCGGCTACGACGGCGGTCATTTTACCCTCGTTGCCCATATAAAGGGGGTCAAGGCCCAATATTTCACAGAAGCCGCGTACCTGTGCGGAAACGGGAATCGCTGTTTCCTCAAGCTCCATGCAGCAGGAAGAGGCACCGGCAAATTCGTTCAGCACCGTTCCCAGGCCGCCGCGGGTAACGTCACGCATGGCTTTTACCTTTACACCGCTTTCCAGAAGTGCGTTCACCATTTCGTTCAAGGGTGCACAGTCGCTTTGAATGGTGTTCTGAATATTCATCCGTTCGCTCAGAATGGCCGCGTGATGGTCGCCCAGATTGCCCGAAAGCAGGATCACGTCGCCCTCTTCGCAGGAGGCCGCGCTGAGCGAAGCGTCCGGCGGTACAAAGCCCACACCGGCGGTGTTGATGTAGATGCCGCCCTTGCCTTCCACGACCTTGGTGTCGCCAGCCACAATACTGACTCCGGCTTCCGAGGCGGTTTCCGCCATGGAGGCCGCTATTTTTTTAAGCTCCTCTGTGTCGGCGCCTTCCTCCAGAATGAATCCGCAGGTAAGGTAGCGGGGCTTTGCCCCGCTCATCAGAAGGTCGTTCACCGTCCCGCAGACGGACAGCCTGCCAATATCGCCGCCCGGGAAAAACAGGGGCGTTACCACGAAGCTGTCCGTCGTCACGGCGATTTTTTCCGCGCCGGGAACAACGGCGGAATCCTCCATTTTGGCTAGAACGGGATTGTGAAAGCTTTTTTCAAAAATATCTTCGATCAGCTCGGCGGTGGCTTTTCCGCCGCTGCCGTGCGCCATGGTTATTTTCATTACCGTTTCCTCATATTTGTAAAATAATTGTAGCAGCTGCCCTCCATCGACACCATACAAGCTCCCTGCGGCGTCTGCGGGGTACAGGCGGAACCGAACAGGGGGCATTCGTTCGGGGAGACCGCCCCGGTCAGCACCTGTGCACAGCGGCAGTGGGCGTTGGCGCCGCGGTCGTCGTTCAGGCCCGCGCTGCCCGCGTCGAAGCGGGCGTATTCTTCCCGCAGAAGCAGGCCGGAATCCGGGATGCCGCCCATCCCGCGCCATGCGGCGTCACAGGGTGCAAAATACTTGTCCACCATTTTCTGCGCGGTCCGGTTGCCTTCCTCCGTTACCGCGCCGGGGTACAGGTTCATGACCCCGGCTTTGCCGCTTTTTCGGACGAGCGCGTAGATCGCCGCCAGAATCTGCGGCCCTTCAAAGCCCGCGACCGCGAACGGAATGCCGTATTTTTCGGACAAAGGCTCAAAAATACGGCTGCCGGTAATCACGCTGACGTGGCCGGGCGCGAGAAAGCCGTCCACGCCGCCCTGGTTTTTGCAGATCCAGTCGATCACCGGGGGCATGGTTTTCAGGGAGGTCAGAATCTTTACATTGGAGATGCCGTTTGAAATCGCTTCCTCAAGCAGCATGGTGTACACCGGGGCGGTGGTTTCAAATCCGACCGCCGCGAAAATGTAGGTGCGGGCGGGGTCGTCCGCCGCCAGCTTCAGCGTATCCAGCGGGGAATAGACCATCCGCACATGGCCGCCCGCGGCTTTCGCGTCGTTCAGGTTCCGGCTGCCGCCCGGTACGCGCAGCATGTCGCCGAACGTGACGACCACGTTTTCCGGTTCCATACTAAGTGCGACAAGCTTGTCGATATAGGCGGTGACCGTAACGCAGACGGGGCATCCGGGTCCGGAGATCATCCGGACGGCGGGGGAGAGCATTCCGGTAATGCCGCAGCGCGAAATCTGCGCCGTGTGGGTCCCGCAGACCTCCATCAGCCGCAGGGGCGGTCCGTCGTAGGCTTTCAGATACGATTGGATGTCCGTCATAGCTCTTCCATTTCCTTCAGAAGCTCCTCCAGCGCGTCGCGGTCCTGTTCCGTCAGCACCTGCAGGATGCATCCGGCGTGAACCAGAACGCTGTCGCCCGGTTTGATTTTCACCAGGCCGGCCTCTGCTTCCAGCGTATTTCCGCTGAAATCCACCGTCGCTTTTCTACCGTTTACTTTAACAACCCTGCCGGGCAGTGCAACACACATGGCAATCTCCTTTTGGTTGGAATCTTCCGAATCGTCGGTGGCTTATTTGCGAACGCCCTCTGCCTGCGCGCAGAGCCACGCCTGCCCCAGACAGATTCCGCCGTCATTGGACGGTACGGCGGAATTGAGATAGACCTGAAAACCGTCCGCGGTCAGCCGGTCATGGCAGTCCCCAAGAAGCAGAAGGTTTGCGAAAACGCCCCCGCTCAGGGCTACGCGGTTTTCGCCGCTTTCTTCCCGGATGCTCCGGCAGACCGTCAGAATCATTTCGGCAAGCGCCCGGTGAAACCCAAGCGCAATGCGGTTCCTGTTTTCCCCTTTTGCAGCCGCTTGCAGAAGCTGGCGGATAAAATCGGCCTGATCTGCTTCCAGTTCCCCGGCGGGATTCCGGTTGAGGGCGAAGTGGAACGGCACCGGCTCTTCTCCGGCTTCTTTTGCCGCAGAAGCCGCGTTTTCCAGCGCGATGGCGCATTCCCCTTCGTAGGAATTCTCTTCTTTAATGCCCAGTATGGCGCATACCGCGTCGAACAGCCGCCCCGCGCTGGAGCTTTCCTGTGTATTGACCTGATGCCGGAGGGCGGCCTTGACAAACGGGAAACGCTCGCTGCCGGATTCCTCGCCCGCGGCGAATCGGTAGCAGTCGGAGGTCAGCACGGCGTTTTTCGCCGCCGCGTCGCCGCCGCAGAGCCGAACAGGGCTCAAATGCGCCCGGCGCGCAAAGTCCGCGCCGCGGCAAAGCAAAAATTCCCCGCCCCAGACCGTTTTGTCCGTGCCGTAGCCGGTGCCGTCGAAAACCACGCCGATACAGCCGTCCAGACGATGCTCCGCCATGACGGAGGCGGCGTGAGCGTGATGGTGCTGAATGAGGATGGGGCTTTCCAGACCGAAGTCCCGCGCGATCCTCTGCGCGAGCGCGTGGGACTGATAGCCGGGATGCAGGTCGCACGCAATCCTCTGCGGGGAAATCCGCAGGAGCTGTTCCATCCGCTTCAGGCCGATTTTGTAATTCTCATAGACCTTGTAATTTTCGATGTCCCCGAAATACTGGCTCAGATAGGCGCGGTCGCCGCTGAGCAGGCAAAAACAGCTTTTCAGGTCCCCGCCCATGGCCAGAACCGGATGCTCCGTCCGCTGCTCCAACAGAACGGGCAGGGGAACATACCCCCGGCTGCGGCGGAGAATCTGGGGTACCGAGCACGCGACCCGCCCGACGGAGTCGTCCAGCGGGGTCACGATCCGGCGGGTATTGTACAGGATTCCCGAAAGGTAGGGAATGTCTGACCGAAGCAGTTCGTCGTCCTTATAAATCATCGGCTCGGAGGTAAAATTCCCGCTCGTGACAATCAAGGGGCCGCAGGCGTCCGTCAAAAGCTGGTGCAGGCCGGTACAGGGCAGAAACGCGCCGAGGAAACGGCTTTCCCCGCAGACATCGGAACAAAACCCGTCCGACGGGTTGTTCAGCAAGACAATGGGGCGGGCCGCGGACAGCAGCATGGCTTCTTCTTCCTGATTCACACCGCACATTTTGCGGATGCTTTCCAGATCGGGAAATAGAACGGCGAAAGGCTTCTTTTCCCGTCCCTTTAAAAGACGAAGGCGCTCCACCGCGTCTTCAAGGCAGGGGGAACAGACAAACTGATATCCGCCTACGCCTTTTACGGCGAGCACAGCCCCGTTTTTCAGTAGGGTAACCGCCCGCTCCAGGGCTTCCTGCTTTTCCAGCGTGATTCCGCCGGTAAGCAGCTGCAGCTGAGGCCCGCAGCGGTGACAGGAGATCGTCTGCGCGTGGCGTCTGCGCCCGGATAAATACTCGCGCTCGCAGTCGGGGCACATGGCAAAGTCCTTCATGGTGGTGGTTTCACGGTCGTAAGGCAGGGCGTTCATAATGCTGAACCTCGGCCCGCAGGAAGCGCAGCTGATAAACGGATATCCCCGGCGCCGGTTTTCAGGCGAATACAGCTCTTTTTTGCATTCGTCGCACATCGGCAGATCCGGCGGAATCATCGGCGTGCCGGCCTCGTTTTGCGCGGCCTTGCCGCTTTTCAGAATGGAAAAGCCGTCAAAGCGCTGTTCCGGCATCGGCTCTGTCCTGATTTCCGTCACCAGCGCGCCGTTGGGTGTTTCGGTGCGAAGGGAATGCAGAAATTCCTCCACCCGCTGTTTTTCCCCGGAGGCGGCGATTTCAACAATCCCGCCGCTGTTGCGTACGTTGCCGGAAATATCCAGCCTGTGCGCCAGCCCGGCTACAAAGGGACGGTATCCCACACCCTGTACGATGCCGGAAACGGTAATGAAAACATTCATTCCATTTCAATGCTCTCTATCTTTACTTCTCTGCCCACTTCGCTCGGCTCTCCCTGAGTGCCGCACGTGGGGCAGGAAAAATCAAAGCGCTTGCGTTCAAACAGCTCGTTGCATTTGGGGCAGCGCAGCTTCGATTTGACGGAACGGACATTCATCTGGGCACCTTCGCAGACGGTGCCCTTGGATAAATCCTCGAAGTACATCTGGATGCTTTCTCCTGAGTACCCGGAATCCTCCCCTACCGCAATGTTGATAACTGTGACCTTCTTTTTTCCCGCCGCTTCCGCTTTTTCGGTGGCTTCCTTCAAAAAATCGGCGGCTTTATGATAATCGTGCATGATAACGGCTCCTTTTTGTTCTTAATGGTTTTTAGGACGCGTTCTGATTCTCCACGGGGGTCTGGCAAACGGTATCGATGGTCTTGCGCTGAGCGGGCTCGGTGTAGCTCTGATGCATGGAAAGGCATTTCTTGGGGCAGCTTTCCACACAGTAGCCGCACTGGATGCAGCTGAAGCGCTGAATAGACCAGCTTTTTTCTCCCCGGTTCACCTGAATGGCGCCGGTCGGGCATTTTTTGGAACAAAGTCCGCAGAAAACACAGGCGTCCACGTCGTTTTCAATATGGCCCCTTGTGCGCTGAGGATATTCTCTCGGCTGCTCCGGATAAGGCCGGGTGGCCGGTTTTGAAAATAAATTATGCAGTTCGATTTTTGCAAAAGTCAGTAAACTCATTATTTCATCACCTTTCGGTACAGCTGATGCAGGGATCGATCGTCAATATTAAAATGGGGACGTCGGCAAGCTGACAGCCCTTCATGGTTTCCAGCATTCCCGGCAGATTGGCAAACGTAGGGGTGCGCACCCGCATCCGGTCCAAAAACTTGGTTCCGTTTGCCTTCACATAGTAAATCGCTTCGCCGCGCGGCTGCTCCACCCGCATGAAATATTCCCCCTGCGGGAAGCCCTTGACCGGGACGGAAACCTCGCCGTTCGGAATTTTTGCCGCCGCCTGGCGGATGATGTCGATGGACTGGAAGATTTCCCGGATACGCACGTCGGTCCGCGCGTAGCAGTCGCCCACGTCGCTCGTGATCGGCTCAAAATCGAGGAAGGGGTACGCGGCGTAGCCGAGCTTGCGGGTGTCGCGGCTGATGCCGCTGGAACGCATAAACGGTCCCACGGCGCCGAGGTCGAACGCCTGCTGCTTCGATAGGAAACCGACGTCACGCAGGCGGCTGTTGACCGCGGAATTATTCAGAAAGGTTTTGACAAGCTCCTTCAGATCGCGTTCCATGTCGGCGAAGACACCCAGAAACTCCCGGATCATGTCGTTGTCCATATCCTTGCGCTGGCCGCCGATCTTATTGACCGAGAAAATCACGCGGCCGCCGGTGGAATACTCAAACATATCCAGCACCTTTTCACGCATTCTCCAGGTTTCCATGAACAGGCTTTCAAAGCCGAACGCGTCGGCCAGCAGGCCGAGCCATAAAAGATGGCTGTGAATCCGCGACATCTCACACCAGATGGTGCGCAGGTATTTGGCGCGGGGCGGAATTTCCACTTCCATGATATTTTCCACCGATTCACAGTAGCCCATTCCGTGCATAAAGCTGCAGATTCCACAGATTCGCTCTGCAACATAAACATATTCGTTAAAGTCTTTTTTCTCCACCAGCTTTTCAAGACCCCTGTGCACAAAGCCGATGGAAGGGATCGCCTCTACCACCTTTTCGTCTTCCAGCACCAAGTCAAGATGAATCGGTTCCGGAAGGACCGGATGCTGAGGACCGAACGGTACAATGCTGCGTTTAGACATCTGGTATCACTCCTAGATTTATTTAAAAGGCGTTTTCTTCTCGGTGCGGTACAGGGTACCTTTATAGTCGAGAGAAATCATCTTGATCGGTACGCCGAAAAGATCGTGGATTTCGTTTTCATATAAGAAGGACGCGGGATAAATACCGCTGATGCTGGGAATTTCGACCTCTTCGCCGATATTGAAGCGCAGGGTGTACAGATCGAAATCCTTTCCGAACGAATAGGAAAGCTCGTAGCCGTCGGGGATTCTTGTGGCGCAGATCTGCACCAGGCGGCAGCTGCTGCCTTTCATTTTCAGGACCTCTTCCAGCAGGACCTCGGAAGAAATGGGGATGATAATATTTTCCGGCATGATTAAGCCTCCTTGTGCAGCGCCGCCGCGCCGAATTTTTTCAGCTCGCGTTTTCTGTCCAGAAGCGCGACTGCCTTGACCACGCCGTCAATAATCGCTTCCGGCCTTGCGGCGCAGCCGGGAACGTAAATGTCCACGGGGATCACCTTGTCCACGCCGCCCAGGATATTGTAGCACTCCTTGAAAATCCCGCCGTCACAGGCGCAGATGCCGACCGCGACGACCACCTTGATTTCCGGCATCTGGGAGTAAATCTGTTTTACCACCAGCTCGTTCTGGTGGTTGATGCCGCCGGTAATCAGAAGGATATCGGCGTGTTTGGGGTTGCCGGTGTTAACGACGCCGAAGCGTTCAATATCGTAAACGGGCGTCAGGCAGGCCAGAACCTCAATGTCGCAGCCGTTGCAGCTGGAGCCGTCGTAATGCAGAAGCCAGGGGGATTTTGATATCTTCATCATTCGCTAAAGCACCTTCCTTAATGAATGAGCGTCAGGATCAGCAGGTTAATGCCGCCTGCGACCAGTGTGACCAGCCAGGTGGAACCGAGCATTTTATCCCATTTGACACGGGGAAAAAGATTGTCGATAAAAGTTTCAAGGACAAAGGACAGAGCACATACCAGCACCGCGGCAAGGATGCTCCACCACTGCAGGTTGATGATGAACAGTCCGATGAAACCGAGAAGAAGCACGTCTTCATACCAGCCCGCAAGCTCCACCAGCCCCAGAACGTTGCCGGACAGCTCCGTCGTAAGGCCCTTTACCATCTCCTGATGGGCGTGGTGCGAGGTGCTGATGTCGAACGGCGACTTGCGCAGCTTGATCGTCAGAATATACAGAAATCCTAAAAACATACCCGGAAGAACGGCAATGGCGGAGGATCCCGTATGTACGATATCGCTTACGTTAAAGCTGCCGTCGGCAATATAAAACCCGATCGCCGCCAGAAGCATCATCGGCTCATAGGCCATCATCTGTACCAGTTCCCTCTGTGCGCCCATAGCGCTGTAGGGGGAATTCGCCGAGGTCGCGGACAGGATCAAAAACACCTCTGCCAGCGTCAGCGCGAAGAAGACGAGCAGAAGATCGCCGCCCGCGAAGAAAATGCATCCCGTAAATACGACGAATACAAAGAAACCGCCGACCAGAAAATCCTGTACGCCGTTTACCACGACGGACTGTTTGGAAAAAAGTTTGTGCAGGTCGTAAAAGGGCTGTAACAGCGGCGGACCCTGACGGCCCTGAAACCGGGCGCCGATTTTTCGATCGATCCCGGAGAGCAGACCGCCCAGGAAGGGAGCCAGAATCAGGAACAATATAATTTTCAGTAAAATCTGCATCTTAAATCACACCTCCGATTGCAACGACCATCAGGACGATCAAGCCGGCGGAGGCGAGAACCAGCGAGGGCTTCAATATCTTCTTTTCCCCGAAAAGATCCTCCATATACCAGTTCGCAAGATACATGGACGATTCGTGCCCGAAGGAATCCGTAAAATGACGGTCGTCGCCGCTGTTGGCGCCGCTCATATAGGAGATGACGATTTTATTCCTTTTGCCGAAGGTCAGCAGGCGCACCATAACGGGCAGAACCAGAATGGTGCAGAACATCAAAAGCATGATTTTGAGGTCGCTGCTGCTGATGAGCGTCATTAAAGGCTCATGGAACGTCTGAATCAGGAAGGGCTGCACCAGATAGGTGGACAGCAGCGGGAAGGAGACGCACAGGGCAATGACCAGGATCGCCAGCGTGTAAATGGAAAACCAATCGCTTTTTTCCAGCTTGTCGGGAAGCCGTTCGGAGCGGTGGATCACCGCGACAAGCTTGCCCAGCCATTTTCCCCAGTAGAACAGGGTGCTGGCGCTTCCGAACACCAGAAAAAGCACCAGCCAGACGCTTTTGGAATCCACAAACGCCTTGAGCGCCGCCCATTTGGAAATCAGCATGCCGAAGGGCGCGAGGAACATCCCGCAAATTCCCACGATCATCACGAAAGCCAGCTTCGGCAGCTTGATGATCAGGCCGTGCATATCTTCGATATTGCGGCTGCCGGTGCTGTTTTCCACCGCGCCGACCGAAAGGAACAGCAGCGATTTGGAAACCGCGTGGAACACCAGAAGCAGGATGCCCGCCCACACCGCTTCATGCAGGCCGACGCCCGCGCACGCGGTAATCAGGCCCAGATTGGAAATGGTGGAATACGCAAGCACTTTTTTGCCGTCGCTCTGCGAAATAGCGAGCAGGGAAGCGGCAAAGAAGGTGAATCCGCCGATGGTGGTGACCATGATTCCCGCCAGGTTGCCGCTGAGCGCGGGGGAAAGGCGGATCAAAAGGTAAACGCCGGCCTTGACCATCGTTGCGGAATGCAGCAGGGCGGAGGTAGGCGTCGGCGCGACCATAGCCCCCAGCAGCCAGCGGGAAAACGGCATCTGCGCGCTTTTGGTCAGCGCCGCGAAAGCCAGCAGAATGACCGGGATGAGTGCTGCCTGGTTCCCTGTGCCCAAAGTGACCAGATCCTGAAGATTGGCGATATCCAGCCGGAGGGAACAGTACAGGATGGCCCCCGCAAAGCCGAGGCCGCCCAAAAGGTTCATCCAGAGCGCGCGGAAAGAGTTCCGAATAGCCTCCGGAGTCTGATTATAGCCGATCAGCAGGAACGAACAAATGCTGGTGATTTCCCAGAAGAAATAAATCCAGGTGAGATTGCTGGAAAAGACCAGTCCGAACATCGCGCCCAGAAACACGAAAAGCATGGCGAAGAAAAAGGGCGACCTGTCTTTGTACCCGGTGTGATGTTTGTGGTATTCCCTGATGTATCCCACCGCGTATACGCAGATCAGGCACCCCACGATACCGACCACCATGCACATGATAATCGTGAGGTCGTCTACAATAATATGGTTTCCGCCTTCCGCAGAATGACCGGTAAGCTCCATCCATGCAACGGGCAGGGTCTGCGCCGCCGAAAGCAGGGCACAGTAATACTGCTTATACCGGAAGGAATAGTAAAACACAAGACCCATCAGCCCGAATTCCGCCAAAAGCATCGCCTTGTCGAGCAGCTGGGTTTCCGCAAGGTAAGACTGGTTCGCCCCGCCAAGCAGGGAACTTACGGAAAAAGCGACCACCATCACGACGAGGACGGCACAGCTTGAAAATACAATCATATCCCGCAGTTTTCCTGGTTTGACCATGGATAGAATCAGAGCTGCAATAAAAGGAAAGATTATGAGAGTAACTATCATTGCAATAAAACCACCATTTCTCCATGTTAACTTTTCTGTCCACTACACCAATTCCACAACACTTTTCCCCTGTGTGGCAAATAAATGTTGCATTTATAACAGAAGCATTCCTATGATAATCAAAATTTCTCGGATGTGCAAGGTTAATATTTACCCTTTTTCTTCGGATTTTGGAATGGATTTTATGTAAATTTTAAAAAGTACAGATTATGGAAAAATTGAAAGAGCAATTTTGTTACTATAAGGCTGTTATAAGAATTATTTTAAAAATAGAAGGAAATTCAATTGTATATAACGAATAAAAAACGGTCCGCCGGACGGTGTTAACGTTCGGCGGACCGAGTGGAATCTTTCCAGAATTCGGGCCGGAATTCAAAGAGAGGATATTCCCCGCTGACAGGATTTCGGTTTTGATAATCCGCATAAACCAGGCGGTGTCCGGTGTACAGCAGGGCGTAGCCTCTCTTTATCCCTTTTGAGGGACGGTTTGTATCCTCAAGCTCGCGGATTGCCCTTCCCAGCGCGGGATCGCGGACGCGCAGGACGGGCGGGAGCCTGCCCGAAGCGTTGGTGGACAGCCGGTCGCAGACCATCCTGTCGCGCAGAGCCTCCCTGTCAATGCCGCTCTGCCCGCTGAAAAAGGCAAAGAGTAGGGCGGTATAGTCGTCCAGCGAAATTTTATCCGTTCCCTTTCGGACGGCGAATTCGCCGAACCGGTCAAACAGCCCGAACGGCGTCGTTCCGCTCTTTTCCAGAAGATAGGGGAGGGTCCTGCGAAAGCGGCCGCTGTTGTACAGGCGCTCCAGAGCGTCTTCCGTATGATGCAGCCGCAGCAGCTCTTCTTCGGAAAGCCAGGGAGTCCGTGTTATCTCATACGGCGGCTGATTGTCATACCGGCAGGGAAATTCCTCCGGATTTTCCCGCATGGGCGCGCCGTACAGCAGCTTTAGAAAGCCCAGCTGCAGCATGTTGGGTCCCAGAGAATACGCGGTATTGAAGCTTTCGGCGAAGCTGGCGAAATCCTCGTAGGGCAGGCCCGCGATCAGGTCGATGTGAATATGCATATTCGCGTTGGCAATCAGCCGGCGGATGTTTTCCTTCAGCCGCTCCACGTCCGTTTTCCGGTTGATGGCGGCAAGCGTTTTGGGGTTGAAGCTCTGCAGCCCGATTTCCAGCTGCATGGCGCCGACGGGTGCCTGCGCCAGAAGATTCAGTGTTTCCTCATCCAGAAGATCGCCCGCGATTTCAAAATGAAAGCACACTCCGGCGGGAATTTCGGTTCCGTAGTTCTCGATAATGAAGCGGAACAGCTCGATGGCCCGTCTGCGGTTCGCGTTAAAAGTGCGGTCTACCAGCTTTACCGTTTTTGCGCCGCTGCGGGCCAGCAGCAGCAATTCCTTTTTGGCCCTGTCCAAGTGAAAGAAGCGCGCGCTGCCACACCGCCCGGAAAGACAGAAAGCGCAGGAATAGGGGCATCCGCGGCTGGTTTCCAGGTACGCGATGCGCCCCTTCAGCGCGTTCAGATATTTTGAGGTGTACGGCGAAGGCGGGTCTTCCTCCGGGGTGTAGGGAGGAACGGTCACCGCCTGTCCGCCGCGGCGGTAACAGACTCCGGGAATGTTTTCGGGTGTTTCCCCGCGGCTGATTGCGTTCAGCAGAAGGGCAAAAGGCTTTTCGCCTTCCCCTGAGAGAACGTACTGCACCTCCGGTTCCCCGCACAGCAGCTTTTCCGCGCAGTAGCTTACCTCCGGGCCGCCCAGCACGACGACGGCACCGGGCAGGCGGCTCTTCACAAGCCGTATCAGCTCCTTTGTAGCGGAGATATTCCAGATGTAGCAGCTGAAGCCGATCACCCGCGGGTTCAGCGCCAGGATGCGCTGTGCGACGTCCTCCAGCCGTTCGTTGATCGTGCCCTCCACAACCTCAGCGGAAATTTCCGGCCCACAGTAGGCGTCTACACCCGCCGAAAGGCACCACGGAGCGAGGGAGGAATGAATATATTTGGAGTTTAAAACGCAGATGGCTGCGGTCAAATTGTTTTTCATTTATATAATATACCCCTTTTTCCCGCCGGCCGTTCCCACCGGCGGGGAAGCTGTTATACCACAGGCGCACGGAGCCGTTGAGGCGTTTGCCGCCTTGACTTGCACGATTTGTCGCAATCCGGCAGTTTGGCTGCAACCTGCCGGTATCATAGCTACTTTGTGGCTATTATACCATACTTCCGTTTTTCCGTCAGTATTTCCCGCAGCGGGGCGGAACCGCACATTGACGAAAAAAGGAGGATGTCTTACAATAAGGCATCCTCCTTTCATCGGAGCGGCTGTTTTGTTTTTGATACGGATCAAATTTTCGGTGTGGTATTTACAGTCAGAACTTTACGTACAGTTCTTTTTTTGCTCCGCAGATTGGGCAGCTGTCGGGTGCGCCGTCCAGAATCGTGTGGCCGCAGACCGGGCAGACGTAAACGGATTTCAGTTCGACATCTTTCCCTTCCTTTGCGGCGTTCTGTGCTTTCTGGAACAGTGCGGCGTGAATCTTCTCCGCCTCAAGCGCAAAGTGGAAGGAACGCTGCGCGCCGGGTTCCTTCTGAAATTCTGCGGCGTTCAGGTAAACGGGATACATCTGCTTCACTTCGTGAAGCTCGCCGTTGATCGCGCCCTGAAGGTTCTCCACTGTTTTGCCGGTTCCGAAAACTGCTCCGGCGGTCACTGTGGCGTCCGCGGTGCTGCCGCCGATTTCGCGGAAATGGTTGCCCGCGTGTACTCTTTCGGCATAGGCGATTGCCTCAAACAGCTTTCCAATGTTTGGAAAGCCCTCTTTGCGGGCCACCTCCGCCCAGATCAGATATCTCATGTGAGCCATGCTTTCCCCGCCGTACGCGGAATGAAGAAAATCGAAAGTCATTGCATTTTTTACAGGCATTGCTTTATTCCTCCTTAATTTTGATAATTCTTAAAATATCCGGTTCGTTACTTGGCCTCTGCGGGCTGCAGGCGACGGCGGTAAGAATCTCCCTTTGCCACGGAGCTTAAAATTCTGAACAGGGTCAGCGCCGGGGAAGAATGCGCGGATGTGAACGAGATGCCGTTCATGTTGTTGATGTGGTAGATGACGGAGTCCAGCTCGGATACGCCGTTTTGATTGTCGTAGCGGAAGGAAATATCATCCCTGTCCGTAAGTGCGTTTATGTTGGTGATGCCGAAACGAACTTCGTCCTTGTTCGAGATACCGTTCATATTGGTGATACTGAAATTGTCTGTCATTTGAAAAACCTCCAATAAATTAATAATAGTAATTGTTATTATTTTATTGTTTATAATATACTCTTTATTACTCAACATTGCAAGTGTTTCCTGAGAAAAATTGCAGTAATAATTTAAGAATAATTTGTATATATTCTACAAATACGCCTGACTTTGACTTGCTGTGCAGGGATACTGCATCTGTAAAAATTCCAAATCTGAAGAAAAAAGGTGATGGACTGCCTTACACTCGGCAGTCCATCACCTTTTTGGGGGCGCGGTCAACGTCCGGATTTTCCCACGGAGAGGGAAAATTCAAATTATTTGCTTTCCTCTGTTGAAATCATCTGTTTCCCAATCTCTTCGCTCTGTTCCAGAATTTCAAAATGGTAATTGTCGTCCACTGAAATATGATAGCCATAGGATTTTTCGGTATCGGTTCCGGGCACGGTGTATGTGAATCCGACGATATAATAAACCGGGTCGGCGGTAACGAATCCGTAGAAGCGGCCGTTTACGGAGTCCCGTGCGATCCCGTGCTCCTGAACCAAACGCTGTTCCGCGTACTGCAGTGCGGCGCTGGCCCGGTTGGTGGCTTCCTGCATCCCTTCCGAGGACGGTTGATCGGCTGTGATATGTCTGTAAAAAGAGAATACGGTCAGAGATAACGCCATTGCCAAAACCACAGCGGAAAAGGCGACAGTAGCTTTCTTACCGGGCTTTTTTTGCCGGAACACTTTTATCAGCATGCCCGCAATACCGCATGCCATTACGGTATCCGCGATGACATGAAACCATTTTGCGTGGGATTCCATAAAATCTTCAGGGACGATTGAAATGCCGCTGAACACGGCTATGATAAGAGAAATAATGAAAATTGTGCGATAGATCCGCACACTTTCGCTGTCGTCTTTGTCTTGATGCCAATAATAGCCGCTTCCTGCAAGCGTTAATAAAGCAGCTGT
Source organism: Caproiciproducens puteiluti (assembly GCF_052442865.1). Taxonomy (NCBI): domain Bacteria; kingdom Bacillati; phylum Bacillota; class Clostridia; order Eubacteriales; family Acutalibacteraceae; genus Caproiciproducens; species Caproiciproducens puteiluti. Next base: position 860,422 of record NZ_CP194790.1, read on the forward strand.
CAATATAACGTATTCCATGGCTGGCTCCCTCTTTCCGTTTGGTGGTTAGGCGTTGCTAACTGGATGCTTTCATTGTATCACCGCTTCTTACTCTTTGCAACCGGATGACGCGGGACCTTGTAACAGCGTCTGCTTCGTGCGAAAAGGAAAAGAACCTTGCGAAACCGCAAGGTTCTTTTCCGATTGAGGTTGTATGTGAAAGCCCGGAAAGTGTTAAAAATCCGCTTTCCACAGGCCGTGCAGGTTGCAGTATTCGTAGACGGTGCCGGAGGCGACCTCGTTGAATTCCGCTTTTGGCTCCATGCCGGGCTTCAGATAGGCGATTTCCACCCTGTCGTCCGTGACAAGGGCAATCCACTCAATGTGGTGCTCGGGGAGCATCGGGTGCAGCACCGAACCGACGGATACCTTGATTTTTCCGCCCTCGCGCGTGACGGCCGGCACATGCTTTTCCTGTGCGGCGTCTGTGGTGTTGGCTTCCAGCTTGGTCATTTCCTGACCGCAGCAGGTAAGCGTTCCGCCGCCTTTCTTGATCAGGGCCACCATATTTCCGCACAATTCACAACGATAGAAAGCAACTTCAGACATTTTACATTTCTCCTTCATTCATCCATTTATAATGTTATTGATCATACAGGTCCGACCTGCACAGATTTCACAGTGGATTTATTCAAAAGCCACAACGGCTTCTTTGCGCCTGATGCGCGGCAGCACCGTCTCAAGAATGCGGAAACGATGATTCAGGTCCTTTTGCTCCAGATAGGCGGTCGCCAGATCCTGTCCGATGACCAGGTCCATGTATCTGGGTTCGGAGCAGACGAGAACCGCTCTTTCAGCGCCGAGCACCGGCGAGGTGAACACATTGCCCTTTAGCAGCCTGCTGATCCGCTCAATTTCCAGCAGACCGGTTCCCGGCTGAATCCGCTGCAGCTTCAGATAGAGGTCGGGGCTGACGATCAGCGCATAGGCGCCGTAAATACCGTTTGCCGTGAACCATTCCAGGCCGGCTGCAAGGTCGGAAAACGCGTTTTCATCAGCAGCCCAGTCCGACCGTTTAATCCTGTGGATCCCGGACGCCGTCAGCAGCCCTTCGTATCCGTTCGCTTCGCTGCCGAAAAAGATCAGGCGGTCTTCCTTCCTTGCGCAGGTTTCCGCGGCATAAGCCGCGCCGGAAAGGTCGGTCGGGTAACCGGTTTTGCCGTCGCTTTCCAAATCCTTCGCTAAAAGGGTAAAGTCCTCGTACAGCGTGGGGATTTGAACGTAGCTTCTGCCCTTCGTGGTAATCAGGCCGTCCGCCTCGGCTTCGTCAGCCGATTTGGAATCGTCCACCCGGATGCTTTCCGCTCCGATTCCCAGCGGGCCGTAGATATGCAGAAATTTTCTTCCCGTCAGCGCGGAGCGTGCCGCACTGATTACCTCGGAGTCGATTTTTTTCCATAGGTCCGATCCGATCGGAGCATTTTCTCTGGATAAGTAACTCATGATGATACCTCCTATATTCTATTGGTTAAGCAGGCCGCCTACGGTAAGCTCTGCGTGTGTTTCGGCGTTCTGTTGTGTGGGCGGACCGGAAAGGCCGAGTCCCTCCAGCATTTCTTTTACCTCCGATTCCCCGGAAGCGAACCATTCGGCCTCTTTCGGGTCCAGGTTCCGCAGCAGCGTCATCAATTCCCCGACGTGCGCTTTTTCCTCGTCGCGTATATCGCCGATCACTTCCTTGGCCATTACATTGTCCGTGGCCTGAACATGTGCGTCGTAAAGGTAGATCGCCTCCAGTTCACCGGCGATATCCAGCCGGATTGCCTGAATCAGTTCCTCCTTTGTCAATTTCCGTTCGACATTCCCCTGAAAGGGATTTGCAAAAGCTGGCATTTGATTGTCCTCCCAATAATTATAATTTAATAATAATAACTGTTATTGTTTTACTGCTATTAATATACACCCTTTTTCTTCCGATTGCAAGTACCTGAAGCAAAAAAATAATCATTTTTTTACAGCATTTCCAGCTGATTCTGCAACAAGGTTGCGTTCCTCCCCCGCCTTTGGCGGGGGAGGAACGTGTTTTTTTCGCAAACGGGAAATGGAATTGCTGTAAGACTTTACGGAAAAGCACACAATGCGGATACTTTTCCGGGACGGAGCATTGACCGGCAAGCAGGCTCGCAGAGAGACACGGCCAACAAGGGGCATCGGTCTCTGTGCTTTTGTTTTAGAATTTGTGGTGGGAACAGGAAAAAGAATGGTTAAATTCCAGATTGATAATTGCAAAAAAATACCTTATACTCATTTATATGACAAAATTTGTGACAGATGATTTCCAATTTCTGAAAGCCCCCATCAACTAAATCATATAAAAAGCTGGGATGAATGTGAAAAAAATCAGAATTGTAGTGGTTGACGACTCTCCCTTCTCGGTTGCTATGCTGACCAACACCCTTACTTCCAGGGGATTTCTTGTCGAAGGAAGCGCCAATACCCTGGAGGAAGCCGTAGAGGCGGTTTCCAGGCTGAAACCGGACCTTGTTACAATGGACATGACGATGCCGGGCGCGGATGGGATTGAATGTACGCAGGCGATCCGCGCGGTCGACCCCGATGTAAAAGTAATCATTGTAAGCTCCATGATGGACGACGAAATTGTGCGCCGGGCGCAAAAGGCGAAAATATCCGGTTATGTGCAGAAGCCCGTGGATGAAGAGGAGCTTTGTCTGGCGGTTCAGAGGGCGGTGTCCGACGACGAACTGTTCGTACAGCTTGACGGCCTGTATTACAATGTGTTTCAGGAAGCGCTGTCCGATACGTTCAATAAGTTTTTCAAATCCGTTCCCGACTTTCAGGAAAAGCAAACCACCAGAGAAGAACAGGTTTCAAGGGGCATGTCGGTCGTCATGGGGATTATCGGCAAGTACGGCGGCAGGATGATTCTGGATATGTCCGAGTTAACCGCCGGGAACATAGCGAAATTTCTGCTGAAAAAAGAGGAGCCGACCAAGGAGCAGATCATCAATGTGATGGGAGAGCTTTCCAATATTATAGCCGGCAACGCCTGTTCGCTGATGAATCAAAACAATTCGCTTTTCGGGCTGCGCGTAGCGCCCCCGACGATTGTATACGGCGAATGTATTAAAATATCCAAATCGGTGCTGGATACGGTTTCTTCCGCAAAGGCGGCGACCGATTTCGGGGAAGTCTATTTCAATGTAGGGTTTAACAGGGGCGTGAACTGATGAATAAAGATTATATAGAATCGTTTTCCACTGCTTTTCTAAATGTAATGCCACAGCTCGGGATACCGGATGTTCAGTACAAAGGGGAAACGGAATGCGGCCGTTTGATCCGTTCGCCCGGTGTTGTAGTGGTAGTTGGCATCACGGGCGACCTCCACGGAAACGTGTATTTTACCATGCAGGAGGACTGCGCGAATTCGATCGCATCCGCCATGATGGGCGGGATGGAGATTTCCCAGTTCGATGAAATGGTGCAGAGCGCGGTGTCCGAGCTCAGCAATATGCTCGCCGCGACGGCCTGTACAGATCTGTCCGAGAAGGGAATCCGCGCCGACATCTCCACACCGACGCTGATACACGGCGATTTTACGGCGGATACGAGCCTGAAACAGGCCGCCTGCCTTGAAATGCTGGCGGGAGGATTTTTACTCGGCATCTACCTCTCACTGGAAAAGAAATAAAAAACGTACACGTACATAGTAAAAAGGATTCGCGGCAGATTGCCGTGAATCCTTTTTTGTGCTGGGAGGAAAAAATCAGTATTTTCCCGTTTCGGCAGCCACGGCCGTTTTTGGCTGGGCCGCTTTGCCCGTCTTGGCAGCGGGTCTCTGGGAGGTGAGTGTCTGGGAGGTAAGTCCCTGGCTGTCCCTGAGGAGGAACTTGCCCACCATCTGCGTAAGCATATCCGCCTGTCCGGAAAGCTCTTCGCTGGATGCGGCGCTTTCCTCCGCTGTGGCGGAGTTTGTCTGTACCACACAGGAAACCTGCTCCAGCCCCTGGTCGATCTGTGCAATCGCCGCGGCCTGCGCTTCGGAAGCGGCTGCGATTTCGCTGACGATAGCCGCGGATTTCTCTACATTCTGCGCGATGACTTCGAGCTTTTCGGCCGTCTGGTTCGCAAACTTTGTACCCAGCTCGACCTTGCTTGTGGAGCCCTCGATCAGCGCAGTCGTCTCCTTTGCCGCGTTGGCGCTCTTTGCGGCAAGGTTGCGCACTTCGTCCGCGACCACGGCGAAACCCTTGCCGTACTGGCCCGCCCTTGCGGCTTCCACCGCGGCGTTCAGGGCGAGAATATTCGTCTGGAAAGCAATGTCGTCAATAACCTTGATGATCTTGGAGATGTTGGCCGAGGACTCGTTGATCTGCTGCATGGAGTCCAGCATCTGGGACATCTGATGGTTGCCCTCCGCGGCCTGTTCCTTCACCTGGGAGCAAAGAGTGTTCGCCTGCGTCGCGTTAGCGGCGTTTTCTTTTGTCTGGGCGGCAATTTCCATGATGGAGGAGGTCAGCTCCTCCACTGAGCTTGCCTGCTCCGTGGCGCCCTGCGCCAGCGACTGGCTCGCGTCGGAGACCTGCTTGGAGCCTACCGAGACCTGGTCGGCGGCGTTGTTGATCTCGCTGAGCAGCTCGTTGAACGACTGGATCGTGTGGTTGAGGGAGCTCTTGATTTCGTTGTATTTTCCCTGATACTCCCGGGTCACCTCCACCGTCAGGTTGCCCTGCGCCAGCTGGGACAGGACGTCCACGGATTCCCCGATCGGAACGGAGAAGGCCTCCATCGTCTTGTTCATGCCGGAAATGATCTCGCGGTAGCCGCCTTCAAACTCCGATTCATCGCCGCGCGCGTCCAGATTCCCTGCGAGCGCTGCTTCGGCGAGGGTATTGGATTCCCCGATCAAGTCGTGGAGGGCCTGCATCATGGCCAGCGCAGACGGCAGAAGCTGGTCGTTTTCCGACCGTTTGCCGATTTTCCGGTAGGTTTCAAGCGGGCTGATATCGCCTTTTGCAAGCAGAATAAAGGTATCCTGAACATTTAGCAGGCTTTCCCGCACCCGGTTGACGGATTTGGCGAAATCGCTCATCATGCCCTTGTAATCGTCGGACATTTTCAGCGAATAATCGTTTACCGCCATTTTTCCCAGCATCAGACCCGCTTCGTTCAGCGGGACGGTAATGGTCTCCAGCGTCCGGTTGAATCCTTCGATAATTTCTGCGTAGCCGCCCTGGACTTTGTTTACGTCTCCTCTTACGGTCAGATCGCCGTTGGTTCCCGCTTCCACCAGTTTTCCGGCTTCGCCGAGCAGAGCGTACAGTGAGGTCCTCACAGCGCTCAGGTGGTCGATCAGCTGGGCGAAATATCCCTTATAGGAATTGTCCAGTATTTCCAGTTCTTCTCCCCGCGACATTTTGTCGATGTATGCGGAAGCAACATTCAGCGGAACGGCAATGGAATCGAGCATATTGTTGAACTGGCCAATCACGTCGGCAAACAGCCCTTCCATATCGCCGTGGCTTCCGCGTTCGGAAAGGTTTCCTTCGGCAACCGAAGCGGCCACCCGCCGGGTCTCACCGGCAAGAGAAGCCACCGAACGGCGCACGCTGTTCAGGTTGTCGATGAGTACGGAGTATCTGCCCTGATAATGGTTCTGCATATCCTCCTGATGCTCGCCGTTTGCCAGCCGGGCCGCAAAAGCGCAGGAGAGATCGACGGGCTCTCTGACGGAGTCCGACAGACGGTCGATCCCCGCAAGAATTTCCCGCCAGTCGCCCTGATACAGGCTCAAATCCGCCCTGGCATCAAACTGCCCCGCCGACACGGAATCCGTATACAGGGCGGTGTCTTTTTTCAGCCGGCGCAGGGAAATCGTCAGCTCCTGAAGCGCTTGGGTCAGGCCGTTCATTGTCTCATCGGGGATTTCGGGAGCTTCGGCGCTGAAGTTCCCTTCGGCAAGGGCGGCGACTGTCCGGGTGAGCGCGCTGATCGGATTGCCGACACTGTGGGAAAGCGCGGTGATTTTCTGGGATGCATACCCCGCGCACACCAGAACCAAAACAATCATGGCGGTGACGGATAAGTAAAAAATGCCGGAGAATCCTCCCGTGCTTTCCCGTGTGGAAATACCAAGCAGGATGCACGCTGCGGCGGCGATTACGAGATTGGAGGAAACGTTCAATCTCATGACGGCTTTTTTCCATCTTTGTGTATGGCTGTTTTCGCTGTTTTTTTCCATCTTTCTAACTCCTTATGCTTCAATTTGGTCCAACACCCGGACCTCGTCCTCTTTAAAAAGCTGTTCGCAGTCCAGCAAAAGCTGAACCGTGTCTCCCGCTTTCCCGATCCCTTTGATAAACCGGTTCCGATAGCCGATTTTCATGTCGGGGGGCGGGGCGACGCACTCGTCCGGAATCATGGCGACTTCCCGGACCTCGTCGACGATCAGGCCCACCGTGCAGTCCCCGATTTCCACAACAATGATGCAGGTTCGGGAGGTGTAGGGGACGACCTCCTTTCTGAACCGCAGCCGCATGTCCGCGACCGGTATGATTCTTCCTCTCAGATTGATCACCCCTTTGATATAGGGCGGCGCTCCGGGAAGAACGCTGATTTTTTGCACTCCGACGATTTCCGTGACATAACAGATCTCAATTCCGTACAATTCCTCATCGAGTGCAAAGGTGAGGAATTTTCCGTGCTGTGTATCCTGTTCCTCCTGTATGATCTTTGTGAGCGTTTCCTTCATCCATCTTTCTCCTTTCTGCAAGTTTTGGGCGCTATAAAAAGCCGTGGCACAATGTACCACGGCAATTCAGCATGGCAACCCGGCTGTCTTAGCAAAAGCCTTAGACCCGAAGCTTTGCGTCCCCGTCTTTTGGCGGGTTTGCTTTTTTCATTGATCATTTTCGTTATTCGATTTCAGTTTCGATAGAAAACCAATGAATCAATCTCATAAATTTGTTTCATCTTAGGCTGATAAAATTTGGCTTTATATCGGGATATTTCTTTTCATTCCTTTATTTCATTTTGAAAAATGCCATAATACAGAGGAAACTTTTTCTTCATAAATTCTATATTTGATTGCTTGAATGAAAATTTTAGGAACAGGGTGAAAAAAATGACGGTGGAACCGATCCGGGACAAAGAGAATATCAAGAAGATGTTTTATTATTTGAACGGGAGAGATCGAAAATATGGACTTCTGTTTAAATACGGTCTTAATACGGGGCTGAGAATCAGCGATATCCTGCCGCTGAAAGTAGATGATATTTTTAATGAAAGCGGAAAGTTCAGAGAGTATCTTGTCATCAGGGAGAAAAAAACCAGCAAGGTAAAAAAGATTAAACTGAATAACGCAATCCGCAAAATGCTTTACGAATATGTGAGGGAATACAGGCTTTCCGGTAATTCTTACCTCTTTTACAGCAAAAAGAGCGGCGGTCATATTCAGCGCGTGCAGGCCTACAAAGTGCTGAAGGAGGCGGCGACCGTCTGCAATGTTGAAAATTTCGGGACGCACAGTATGAGAAAGACATGGGGATACTGGACCTATAAGGCTTCCAAATACAATATTGGATTGATTATGGAAATGTTCAATCACAGCTCTCAGAATGTAACGCTGCGTTATATCGGGGTCAGCCAGGACCAGAAGGACGAGCTTTACTCTTTGGTACAATTTTAAGTCGATTTTTGTCGGATTAGATTAATTAATTCATGAAATGTGACGATATAAAACATGAAACAAATTTATGAGATTGATTCATTGACTTCCATTATTTTCCTGTTAATCTCTAGTTTACATAGAAAACCGCCCCGCCGGCAGAGCTTCCGGCGGGGCGGTTTTGTTCCGGATATCTTCCGAAATCCATCCATTCCGCCGTTGAAAACAGCGGCGGCCGAGAATATAATGGAAAGTACAGTCAAAATAAAATGGAAGAAAGACCATGGGGATATTTCATGCTGAATGAGACAATTTACCAAAATTTTTTGGGATTATGCGGGGTGCCGAGCGTTTCGGAAACCGACGGCGAATGGAAGATGGCCGAAAAAATCGCCGCGATGCTGAAAGAAATTCCGTATTTTCATTCCCGTCCGCACCAGGTGCGGCTTTGCCCGGTGCCGGGCGACCCCTGCCGCAGAAGCTTTGTGTGCGCGCTTCTGGAAGGTGGGATAAAGTGCGAAAAAACGGTGCTCCTGCTCAGCCATTTTGATGTGGTGGGCGTTGAAGAGTTCGGGGTACTGAAGGAACTTGCCTTTGACCCGGTAGCTTATACGCATTATTTAAGGACCCATCCCGAGGTGCGGCTGCCCGAAGAAGCGAAAAGGGATCTGGAATCCGGCGATTATCTATTTGGCAGGGGAACCATGGACATGAAGTTCGGCATTGCGGCCGATCTGGAAATGCTGAGAAGGGCCGGGGAGCATCTGCCTGATTTTGAGGGAAACCTGCTGTTCCTTTCCGTCCCGGATGAAGAGGCAAATTCTGCCGGTATGCTGGCCGCGGTGGAGCTGCTGCTGTCCATGAAAAAGGAAAAACGGCTGGATTACCGCTGCTGCCTCGTATCCGAGCCCCATTTCCCCAAATATCCGGGGGATGAGGGAAAGTATCTTTATACCGGGACGGTGGGAAAGCTGCTTCCGGCATTCTACTGCGTCGGAAGGGAAACGCACGCCTGTGAGCCGTTCGCGGGCTTGAACCCCAACCTTCTGACCTCCAAAATCATCGAAAGGGTGGACTCGAACCCGGAGCTGTGCGATTTTGCCGGGGGGACACATGTTCCGCCGCCGGTTTGTTTAAAGCAGGCGGATGTCAAAACGGCCTATTCCGTACAGACGCCGACTGCAGCGTATGCGTATTTCAACTACATGACCCTGACGCAGACGCCCGAACAGGTGATGGAGCGCATGATTCACGCGGCGGAGGACGCTTTTTCCGCGGCTCTGGAAGATATTCGGAATAACACCGGAAAATACGCGCGGATCACCGGGAACCCCGCCCTGCTGCCTTCCGTGGAACCAAAAGTAGTTTCCTTTCAGGAGCTGTACGATTGCTGCCTGAAAGCGCACGGCCAGGAATTTGACCGGCATATGAAGGAATATATCCGTAAACTGCAGGCGGAAAATCCCGGCGAGGACCTGAGGAAGCTGTCGGTCGCGGCTGTCAGGGAAGCCCATACCTTTTACCCGTACCGAGGGCCGATGGTGATCGTCTTCTATGCGCCTCCGTTCTATCCGCATTCCGACCTTCCTTCTACGGACAGCAGAGCGGTGGAAACGGCGGGATATCTTGTGGAGACGGCTCGGATGCAGTACGGGGAAACCTTGCTGACGGAACCGTTTTTTTCCGGCCTGTCCGACATGAGCTATCTGGGATTGTCCGCCCGGATTGACATTTCCGGCTTGGCGAAGGATTTTCCCGTATGGGGTTCCGGGTACCAAATCCCTTTGGAAACGATCGCACAGCTCAACATCCCGTTTCTGAACATCGGGCCCCACGGCAGGGACGCGCATCAATTTACGGAGAGGCTGTACCTTTCGTACTCTTTTGAAAAAGCGGTGCCGCTGCTCTGGGCCGCCGCCCGGCATCTGCTGGCTTAGCCCGGCGTTCCGGAAAGCGTGCTTTGCCCGGCTGCGGGATATTCGGCGTAAAAACGAAAGCTTATTATAAGTTTGTTTTAAGCTTGCGGTTTTTGCATTGATTCATTATAATAGGGAATATGGAAAATATCCCCACATTGCCCGGGGTCAGCGGAAACGCTCTTCATTAATCGGGAAAAGGGACGATATATTCTATAATAAGGAAAGACAGAAGCCGAAACGGGTTTTTCTTTGCTCACAGAAGGAGGAATTTGATTGAAAAAGATACTTTCCGTTTTATTGTCGCTGGCGGTGATCGTTTTGTCGGCCCCGGTAGCCGTACAGGCGGCGTCCAGTGACGAAATTATCGATAAACACGGTGCAAAAACCTACCAGGGAACTACTTCCGCGTGGGGTACTACATGGAATGAGGACAATTTTACGGAAGTGACCAATTCCAACGTGACCGCCAGCGGCAACCTGACCATCAAGGCGGGAGAAGTCAAGGACGTCACGGTGTCCGGCAGCAGCAGTAAGGTGACCATTTCCGGCGGCACCGTGGATGACGTCGACTGTGATGGATCGGTGCAGCTTTCGGACGGAACCGTCGGCTCTTTGGAAGCAAACGGGGATATCACGCTCAGGAGCGGCACCGTTAAGCGCGATGTCCGGTCTTACCAGAAGGTGACGATCAGCGGGAAAGTTACCGTCGGCGGATCCGTCATCGGCAATGAAGTGGTGGCCTCCGGCAGCACGGGCAGCACGGTTTCGGGCTCCGTTCAGGCCGACGGCACCATTACTTTGACCGGAAACGGACTGAAGATCAAAGAACTGGACGGACAGGATACCGCGACGCTCAATCTGAAGAGCTACAGCGGAAAGCTGCCCTACATTACGGATATGGACTCCATTGTGGTGGACGCCAGCAGCACGGTGACGGCAAACGGCAGTGTGTACGCGGGCAATTTGACGATCGCCCAGAAGGGGGAATTTGTCACCACCTCGTGGCTGGAACTGGATACGCTGACGGGACCCGGGACACTTTCCTTCAATACAGGAAAGCTGACGATTCACGACGGGATATCGGGCAAGCCGTTACTGAATTTCAACAATTCCGCCAGAGACGGCCAGACAGCCTTTAAAGCCGACAGAGGCAGAGTGGGCGAAGACGAAGTCGTCCTATATGACTTTGCTTTGGAAAGAGAAACGTCGGACGACGGCGATATGGATGAATTTGTATTGGACAGCAACCTGAAAGAAGGAATTACCCTGAGCAAATCCTCCGTTGCGCTGGACGGCAAAAATCCGGTCACGGTCGTGGCGAGCGTCAAGCCTTCCTTCTCGAAGTTTGCGGATGGAACCAAGGTCGTCTGGGAGCTGCACGGGGAAACCAGCGGCTTCACGATCAGCCAAAGCGGGCTTTCCTGCCAGGTGTCCGCAAAGGGCGCGTCGTCCGAGTCCTATAAGGCGACGCTGGTGGCTTACCTTGTAGATCAAAGGGGTGACAGGCTGGCGGATTACCGGTCCGACTCCTGTATCCTGACCTACGGTACGCAGTCGTCGCAGCCCTCCGACTCCGGGCTGACGCTGGATACCTATGCCGTCACCATCGGGGCGGGCGACACCTACTGGGTTCTGGCCGTTACGGATTCCAAAACGCCGCCGGTCGCCATGTCCTACAATTCCTCCGTGGCAAAAGTGGGAGCGGCCGCCGCGTATAATAAAAACGGAAAAACCGGCTGGGTGTATCCTGTTACCGGCGTGGCAAAGGGCGGTGTGACTATCGATATCGGCGGGCAAAAAATGATTACGGCCATCGCCGCGGGCAGCATTGTGGTGGATACCTCCTCTTACACTCTGAACCCGGGCGGAAAATACTATATCGGCGTTAAAATCGGTGGGATCGACCGCAAGAATCTCAATGTCCATTCCCAGAACGCCTGCACCTCGGTCGATTACGCCGGAAAAAATAAAAGCGGGCTGGACCTGTATGTGGTGACCGGCAGGCAGACCGGGGTCGGAGCCGTTATTTTTGAAATTGTCGGCGGCCAGTCGGTACAGGCACAGATCACTGTGGAAAACGGCGCCAAGCCGCACGGCGTGAGCGCCAGACTGATTGCGGCGGCGTAGCCGTATCAAAGTCGCGGCGGCATAGAAAGGCCGATTTCAAAATCAGGGAGCATATCCGGAAAAGCCCGCGAAACGGGCGGTTTCCGCATATGCTCTTTCCGTTTTCTTTTTGTTTGCCGAAGCGGAATTTCTGCCCTGCAAAAAATTTGCTGCCTCTGGGCTGAAATTTTGAGTTTTGTGGTATAATAGGAATGATCCTCAAAAGTAAGAGATAATTTAAGGAGAATGTATGCTTTCATTCAAACCAATCGAAGCCGATAATATTTTGGCTTTATCCAAGTATTTCGAGTACCAGCAGTACAGGACCTGCGACTATTCTATCGCAGGAATCTTTATGTGGAGGAAATTTTTTTACAGCGAGTATGATATCTATGAAAATATGTTGCTTTTCAAAGTTACATATCTGAACGGGGCGGTCGCGTTTACTTTCCCGGTCGGCCCCGGCTCCGTTGACGGTGCGCTGACGCAGCTGGAAAATTACGCAAGGGAAAAGGACATCCCCCTTTATTTTTGTACGGTGCCGCTGAACGCGCTTGACGTACTGGAAAAAAGGTACGGCGGCAGAATTACCCACACGGAAAACCGCGACTGGTTCGACTATCTGTACCTGTGTTCCGACATGCAGACGTTTGCCGGAAGAAGGTTCAGCGGCCAGCGCAACCATATCAATAAGTTTAAAAAGCTTTATCCCGATTACCGCTATGTTCCCATTGAAAACGGAAATATAGACAGAGTGGTCGAATTTTTCGGCAGCTATGCGGAAGAGCACGTCAAGGACAACCCCATCGCCAAAGAAGAATCCTTCCGGGCAAAGGAAATTCTCCCGTATTTTGAGCAGTTTGGGCTGTGCGGCGGTTTTGTCGAGGTGGAGGGGAAAATCGTTGCCTTCTCCGTGGGGGAAATCGTGGGGGATACCCTGTTTGTCCATATTGAAAAAGCGCTGAAGGAATATGAAGGCTCCTATCAGGTAATGGTAAAGGAATTTGCCGTACATGAGGCGGATGAGAGAGTGATCTATATTAACCGCGAGGAGGATATCGGCGACCTGGGGCTCAGAACCTCCAAGCTGTCCTATCACCCCGTTCACATACTGGAAAAGTATTTCGTGACAGTGGAGGAATCCGCATGGAAATAGCCGAAATTTCCGAATTTGACTGGGAACAGGCCGCCGATCTGGCGGTTTCCTGTTTTATCAATGATTTATATTTTCAAAAGATGATCCCGGAGGAACAGGAAAGAAAATCGGAGCTGAAGAAAAATTTTCTGGACGCCGTTTCTTACTGCGGCGCGGAGGATGGGGCGTACGGCATCCGCGAAAACGGATGCCTGATCGCTTTTGTCCTTTTTTTCGACTACGACCGGCTGAACAAGTCCAATCCGCGGCAGATGTCCCGGTTTTTCGGGTATGAGGCGAGCGGAAGGTCCCGTTTCCAGCTGACCCATCCGTCCACCATGTCGGACCGCAAATTTATTCAGCTGAAGGCGGAGGAATGCGGCGTCCGCACTACCTATCTTCTTTCGCTGGGCGTCGACGAAGCACACAGGCGTGCGGGTCTGGCTACCCGCCTGGTTCAGTTTGTGCGCGAAAGCTCCCCGAACCATTCCCTGCTGAGCGATATCTCCAATCCGGAATCCCTCGGCATTTACAAAAAGCTGGGGTTTCGCATTGACAGGATCAGCGGGGATTATTATCTGGTCAAGGGAAGTCCGCTGACGGAAAGCTTCGGCTCGGGAAATGCGGAAAAGCTTTATCTGGCGGTTCCCAATGAAGAAACGCTTTCAACTGTGTTCGGTGAAAAGCAGATTCCGCACCGTGCGGCGGAAATACAGGGCTTTCGGATAGAGAAAAACAGCGCCGTTTACAGCTTTATCAAAAAGCCGTCGGAGCGCTGCCGGGCGGTCATCGCGCAGGTGACCCGGGAGCAGCTGTTTTCCTATCAGAAATATATCTGCCTTGCCAACAATACGGAGGAATCCCGCACTGAAGGCGATACGGACTATTTTATTTATTACAGAACCCATCCCTATGACGGCCCGGTCCTGTATAACGGCCTGCTCAAGGAAATGCTCCCTGCCAGGCAGTCGGAGTGGAGCATCGTTCCGGATGTGTATGTGAGCTTTCCGATTGAGTACCGTGATCTCTCCGTTTTGGAAAACGCGGGGCAGGGGAAATACGATAAAACCATGGCGCAGCTTTTGGATCTGCTCGATTTCCGCACGCATTTCGAGTCGGGAGTTCCGAAGCAGAACGATTCCCCTAAAAACAGCGGCAGTTTTAAGGAGCGTATTCGGCGGTACTACCTCGGGAAAATCAAGATCGTCGTCACCTGTGAGACGACGCCGGACACCTACCTGACCGGGGGCGGCGAAATCGGCTGCCCCGCTTATGTGGACCTGATTCTTTCCGTCGACCGCCAGAGTAGCTGCGGCGTTGTGTCGGTGGTGTCCCTCTCCTGTCCTTTCCTGCTCAGCCATTTTCTGGACAGCGTTGTCCGGAACCAGTTTACGGTTAAGACGGACAACGAGAATACCGAGAATTTTTACGCATATCTTGAGCGCGGGTATCAGGTCCTCAAAAGGGGAACGCCGAAGGCGTTTGTCACCATCCCAAATCGGCGCGGTCAGATCAAAAATAACGAGCTTGCTTCCCTGCTGTTTATGGAGACCATTTATCAGCAGGGAGAAAACATGGGCAGGGGTCATAGACCGGGACGTTGTGGAAATCGTAGAGAACGAGCATGGAATGGCGCAGTATGAATACGCCCACGGGTACGCTTATTCCAATATTTTCGTTCAGATATCGGACACGTTTCCGTTTGAAATTACGGACCGCATCGAGTTTGAATCCATTACCCAGTTCTATATCGAGCTTCTGATGTTTGAGGAATCCGCCATCGTTTCGACCAATGAAAAAATTGTGAAATTCCTTTCGCCCGGCGGCGATCCTACGCCGAACGAGGTCCTTTTCAGAACACATCAGATTTTCGATGAATACTCCCGGACGATAGAATTCTGGGATATTCAGGTCAATTACCCATCCTCCAAAAAATCGTTGGCCATGCTGCGCGACGCGTTCCGCATCAACGAGCAGCTGCAGCGTCTGGAGCGAAACCAGAATCAGCTCCAGCGCGTGTTCGATACCCAGCGCGACCTTCTGGACAGACGGGATTCTTCCCACCTGAACCATATTTTGCTGTTTTTGGCTCTGCTGCAGGTCCTGCCTCTGCTGATGCCGGGAATATTCTCCGACGGCGAAATTTTCACCCAGCAGAAAATACTGGCGTGTCTGTTTTTGGCGGGCGGGCTGTTTGTCTATGTAAAACTGAAAAACAGGATTCTGGCAAGAAGCGTAAGAGGGAAACGCTCCGGACAAAATAAAGAAACGGTGGAAAACCGTCGGATAAAATGATACCATACTGAAAAACGGAAGGAAGGGGGATACTGATGGATGCAGCGCAGAGGCGCCGGGAGATTCTTGAAATTCTGAAAAAAAGCGCACAGCCTGTCAGCGCCAGTACCATTGCCAGACAATTCCAGGTGAGCCGGCAGGTCATTGTAGGAGACATCGCGCTCCTGCGGGCGGCGAACGTCGCTATTTCCGCCACACCGCGGGGATATATCCTGACGGACGGCGCCTGTGACAAGAACCAGATCATCCGGACAATCGCCTGCAGGCACAGCAGGGAAAACCTTGCGGAAGAGCTGTATACGATTGTGGATAACGGCTGCGGCCTGATCGACGTGATCGTGGAGCATGCGGTTTACGGCCAGATTTCCGGCCAGCTGCATATTTTTTCCCGCTACGACGCCGACTGTTTTCTGGAAAAGCTGTCGAAGGACCACGCGTCGCCCTTGTGCGACCTGACAGGCGGAGTGCATCTGCACACGATTTCCTGCCGGTCGGAGGACGCGTATCAAAGGGTTCTCGCCGCTTTGGAGGAAAAGGGAATTTTGTTTTCCCGGTAAATCCTCTTGACAAATCCGAAAATTTTCTTTACAATACTAATTACAGGTGTCAAGACATATGTAAAGATAAATATGAGGATTGTCAGAGAGGGATATTATGAGGAATCGTGAAACAAAATTAATCAGTATGGTCATCGCGGCGCTGCTTTGCGCCATTGGGATCGTCATTCCGATGTTCGCCCCTAAAATTATTTTGGAACCGGCGTCCTTTACCCTTGCCAGCCATGTCCCGATTTTTATCGCCCTGTTTATTTCCCCGCCGGTGGCCGTTGCGGTTTCCATCGGAACTTCGTTTGGCTTTTTATTTGCCGGATTTCCGATCGTGATTGTGCTGCGCGCATTCAGCCATCTGTTTTTTGCGCTGACAGGCGCGTTCATTCTAAAAAGAAAAGAGAATATGCTCGCTTCCGTTGGAAAATCCACGATGTTTGGGCTTCTTCTGGCGCTGATTCACGCGGTCAGTGAAGTGACCGTCGTTACGCTGTTTTATTTTGGAAACAATATGCCGAAAAATTATTATGCCAACGGATACTTTATGTCCGTGATTCTGCTGGTTGGGGTCGGCACCATTGTTCACAGCATGGTCGATTTTGGGATCGCCCTGTTTGTGTGGAAGCCGCTGAGCCATGTGATCAACATTCCGGTCAGCGCAAAGACGGTACTGAAAAGGGAAGCTGCCGTAAAATAAATATTTTTAAGATCCTCCCGCTTCTTTGTCTGCAGCGGGGGGATTTTTTGTCTCCGGGTGTGTTCTTGCCTTTATTTCCGCGCCGATCAGAATAATAATGGGGAAGATGATTTGGAAGGGAATCGCGTAGATTTCGTATACCGGGATCCATTCCACCCATTCCACTGTGTTTTCGTAAAGTATGCCGGCCAGGGTGACCATAATCAGAGCGCAGGGAACGACATAGAGCTTTTGGTCGGCTGCGTTCAGCAGCTTGGCGAGACCCAGAGAAGAGGAATACAGGCAGACGGCGACCTTAATAAATCCCGCCAGCATCAGATTGATGCCGATCAGAACCTCGGCACGGGAAAAAAAGTCGCCTATGGAAATGATGCCGACGGTTTCGTAGGAAGGGAAATAAAACATGGTCGCAGAGGGAAAACCCAGGATCAGAATATTTCTGAGATTGACGACGATCACGATTACCAGTGTCCATATCAGGGCTTTGAAAAAAAAACGGTAGGGTTTCGCCTGCGGATCGAGCGAAGAGAAAAAGGAGAGGCAGAGAAAGGCCTCGCCCAGGGGCAGAACGCAGAGGGAAAAAGCACTGCCGAGCAGCGTCTTCAGATCGGTATTCATGATTGGCTTCAGATTGCCGATATCCATATCTTTGGTGCCGACTATGAAAGTGGCGGCAACGGATACTACGATAATCGGAAAGGTGTACTTTGACATTCTGCCAATATTTTCCGGCCCGCTTTTTACGGTCCAGACAGATAAAAGGATAATAAAAAACAGAATTGCCGGTTCGGGTGTTTCCGGCATATTCAGGATATGGACGAAGGTGGAAAACACCTTTAATATGATACCGCCGAGATGGATGGAAAAAACCACATAAATAAAGATCAGAATCCGGCCGAAAACCTTGCCGAAAATCTGTATCAGGATTTCGAATAAATTTTTTCCGGGGTACAGGGACGTCAGGCGGATATAAAGAAAAAGGAGGGGGAGTATCATAATCCCTGCCAACAGGCCGGCGACCCACGAATCCTGTTTGGACTGCGGGTCGATACCAATGACCACCAGGCTGCCCAGCCAGAACATAATGATCGTGGCCTGAATCTGTTTTTCCGTTATCTTAGGATTCATCTTTTACCTCTAATGAAAAATAGACGAAATGATCTGGCTGATGATTTTGTTAGGGCTCATCATATCAACGCCGAAGCTCGTCATGATATTGACCGTCAGAGTAATCAGGTAGACGGGAACGGAAAACCAAAGAGCCTTTTTGTCTTTCTTTTTAAAAACAGGAATCAGGTCGAAGACAATCAGGATAGCATAAAGAACAAGAAAAACAATCATAGAACTCATATCAGTCACCAACTCTTGCTGTGTTATTGATTTTAATATCTGCTGTTACGGCGATATCCATCGCAGTGAAAATTTCGTCCCATTTTGCTTTGTCCTGCTCCCATAGCTGGGGGTCGTTTTGATAAATCAGATTCCCAAATCCAAAAATATCGCATTTGTATTGTTTTTGGGCCGTTTTTATCAGATTGGACACGCTGGTCTCCAGACCGCTTTTCGCACTTTTTTCAACATCCTTTATTCTTTCGGTTGGGATGTGCTTCTTGGCAGTCTGATTTTCGCCGAGCGCACATACGGTTTTGATGTCTATTTTGACTGCCGGAGGATTTTGGGTAAGGATGGGAGTGATTTTTGTTCCGCTTTCCTCTATCTCAAGGGTAATGTTCCTGCCGTCGGAATCAGGGCTTGTCAGCAGCAATCCCCCTTTTATCTGGTTTTTGATGAACAGGAAAAGCTGGGACTGATCGGCATCCAGAAAACCAATCAGCTTGTCCTTTTTAAAAATAGCAGTACCGGCCAGTTCTACAGTGGTTGCCGTCTGCTGTTCTGCAACTTTAATGGAAGGCAGGACCAGCGAAGTACCCTCTCCGGCAAGCATATTGTTGGCCTGGTACAGTTTGACTCTGGGCGTTTTCGAGAGGCTGGCTACGTTTTGTGCCAGCATTTGATCGATTTCCAGACAGATCAGGTGATCGGTTACCGGTTTTTGTTGAAGGATTTCTCCTGCTGTTTTTTCCTCTGAAATCATGGGGACCAATGTCAGCCTCGGCTCGGCGTCACGGGAAACAAAATCCAAGAGCGGGGTGATTCCCTCCGAAGCGAGATCTTTACTGATTACAACCACTTTACACTCGCTGAACGTCAGCTTTTTCTGGCTTTTGCTGATTGCGTTCCTGATTCCGTCAAACACGGTGTCTCCTTCGGTTTCCAGCAGCTTGGAACCCGGATTGCTTCCGGACAGGTCCAGAAATTCAAAGGTAAAATGATATTTATGCCCCTCTGTTCCTCTGTCGATCGCGAAGCCGGAGACCATGGAAAATTTTTCTATTTCCTGATAATTCCAACAACCGTTTAAAAGGAGCATGCTCACGATTAATAGAAGGACGCAAAGTCTTTTACCGGTTTTCATTTCTCGCTCCTCGAAGCTTCCCTCGTTTCGTTTGGGGAAAGGTATTTGGGCCTTTTTTTCATAAACCACCACGGGGCTCTGACTGCAATATCCTTTTTATCCTGTAGAGTATTTGCGTAAGCGCTGTTCATAATGGGAATGCCAAAAGAATTGAGATTGAAAAGATGGATCAACAGTCCCAGTGTGCCAAACATATAACCGTACAGTCCAAGAATGGACGCCATGGCAAGCAGGGTAAAGCGCAGAATAATGGTCGCTCCTTTTACACGGGGAATCATCAGGCCGGAGATTCCCGTGACTCCTACGATAATAATCATGGGGGCACTCACGATCTTTGCTTCCACGGCGGCCTGCCCAATGACCAGCGCGCCGACAATGCTGAGCGCCTGTCCCATCATTCCGGGCATTCTGGCCCCGGATTCCCGGAGCATTTCAAATACTATCAGCATTAGGACCGCTTCCAGCACGGTGGGAAAAGGAACGCCCTGCCTCGCTTCCGAAATGCTCATTGTCATTGCGAGTGGAAGCATTTCGTCGTGAAAGGTAGTCAGGGCAACATAAATTGCCGGAATACTGGTGGCGACAAAGAAGGCGATTAATCGCAGCATACGCCCGATGGATGCAAAAAAATAGTTCAGATAGTAGTCTTCGTCGCTTTGGAAATTCTCTATGAAAAGGAACGGAACGGTTAAAACAACTGGGGTACCGTCCAAAAATAGAGCGACTCTTCCCTCCAGAAGCTTTGCCGCGACAATATCCGGCTTTTCGGTGCTTCCGATCGTTTTAAAGGGAGAGTACGGGGAGTCTTTGATAAACTCGTTTATATAATTTGAGTCTAAAGTACCGTCAATCGTAAAAGTCTGAAGCCTTTTCTTTAGTTCCGCAAGGACGTCCTTGTTGACGACCTTGTCTAGATAGCAGATGCAGGCTTTGGTATTTGATCTCGTTCCAAAGCGCTGGAACTCCATTTTCAGATCCGGAGTTCTCAACTTCCTGCGAAGCATGGAAAGATTCATCATCAGCGCCTCGTTGAATCCTTCTCGCGGCCCTCTGATCACCTTTTCATTTTCAGGCTCTGAAACAGATCGGCTGCCCCAGCCTTTTGTATTCAGAATCAGGAAATCGGAAAAGCCGTCCATCATCAGGACACAGTCCCCGTAGACGATCGCCTGAAGAATTTCGTCCGTGTCCGACGTGCGCTCCACACTGTCGGACAGCATTACCTGCCTCGCGATGATATCCAGTGACAGAACATCCTTCTGCCTTGGCCTGTACTCCACCAGTGGCTTGATAACGTCCTCGTTTATCAGCTTGTTGTTGACCATTCCGTCAATATAAACAAGACAGAATTCTATGGACGGGAACGCAGGGTTTTCGACCGGCCTGAAAATCAGCGTTTCATCATTTCTAAAGATGTTCTGCAGTAGTTTCTTGTTGACGCTGATCCTGCCGGTAAAGGCAATTTTTTCTTCCTTTTGGTCCGTGTTTTTCTTTTCCATTTTTTCACCTTTCCGGCTAAAACAATATATTCGTACTATTTGTAATAATGGGAAATTTATGCGATTCCTCCGATTTTTAAATAAAAACCCGCGTGCACGGAATTCAATTCCATGCACGCGGGTTTTTATTATGTCTTCTTGTATTTCAACCTTGTAGCCATTCCGCCGCGGATGTGGCGCTGCGCTTTGTTGATCTCAAGGATTTGCTTGACCTGCCTGTATAACTGGGGATCGACATATTTCAAACGCTGCGCCACATCCTTATGTACGGTACTTTTGCTGACACCAAATTTTTTTGCTGCGCCGCGCACGGTGGTTCTGTTCTTGATTATGTACTCGCCGAGCTCTACGGCGCGCTCCTCAACAATACCTTTCACTGTTCCACCCTCCAAACGATTCCGATTGGTAAATAATTATGCTCTGAGAAGAAGAATTAGTACAAAGAGGGGGAATGAAAAGAAACTTAATGAAAGGATATTTCTTTATGGAGGACGTCGCCGGGAGAAAAAGAGGAACATATTCAATTTTATGAGAATGGGCGGCAGGAAATTCCCCAATTCGATGAGATCTGCAAATAGATGAGCTGGCAGAAACCGTTTCGACACAACGGCAAAAAAGAACAGGAAGGAAGACTTTTTCCTTTTCAAAGCCATTTTCTCCTTCATTATTAATAAAAGATAATAATAAGAGGATTTGGTATCATCCTGTCCTGCCCCCAGTGCAGAACAGTTGGCAATACGCTTGCATTAGGTCGGAAACGATGTGTGTTACATGGATTTTCATTCCTCTCTAAAAAAATGATATATGAATGAAAATGACAGATTTACCGCATCAGATTCGTTGATCACAATCATCCGTCTCTTGGTGTTGCTGGCGGAGCATCTGTGTCTAATAGACCGTATCCCAACAATTGTTTCGTAATTGATTGAGTGCTTATCTGCGAAATGCCAAGCGCATTTCCCAATATGTTTTTCAATTTTTTTGGATCAAAACAGATTGTGGAATCACAAATCATCCCATCGTAATCTCCAAGGATATATTGATCACTTTGAGCAAGCGCAAATCTTCTATAGAGTAAATTTACGGCAATTGCATCAACGAGGCTTGAGGTTTTTTAAAATTCGTTCATGTCAATTGCCTTAGAAAGAGAATCATTGCGGTTTTGATAGTAAAAAAGTTTTCATGCACCCTTGAGGAGGCAATATGCACGCATTCCGAGCGGCCGGAGTGATGAAAATGCCAGATCGGATCAAGGAGGGTGATACCATTCTGATCGAATTACTGTCACGGCTTGGCAGGAGCACAAAAGATTTGATTGAACTGGTGGAGCTGTTTGAAAAGAAAAAGGTGTATCTGATTTCCTTAAAAGAATCCATCAACACCAGCACGTCAACCGGGAAGATGCTCTTCACAGTCATAAGTGCGCTGGCTCAGTTTGAGTGGGATGTCATCGCTGAACAGACAAAGGAGGAACTGAAGTCAGCTAGGGTTCGTGGTCGTATGGTGGAAAGCCAAAGACTGATGAGGCGAGGGTGAAACAGGCGGTGAAGCTTTACAACAACACGGCAATATTCCGTTATGAAAATTGAAGAGTTGACTGGGGTAAAGAAGGCGACGCTGTATAGAAGTTTACAAAGTTTGAATTTATAATTATATTTTGTATTAAGACTTGAAACTAAAACCGCTTATAATTAATTTTATTCATCTATAAAAACAAGAACAGGATTGGTACATTATACTAGTAGATAATCAAAAGTATTGACATCGTTTTCTAAGATCAAAACGATGAGATAGTGATATTTTGTCAATATTAAGGTTGCAGGTAGACTAAATATAATGTTATAATATTAATAAATATTTTTTATTCTTTATGCAACTAGAAACTTTTTTAGGAAATAGAAGAATAGAGGATGGCAATGGAAATCAAGATTCTGGTGGCCACTCATAAAGATTACTGGATGCCAAGAGACAAAATGTACCTACCTGTCAGGTGCGGTGTATGCCGACTACCAGATACAGTGACTCACGGATTCCAGAGGGATGATATTGGCGACAACATCAGCGACAGAAATTCTTCTTTTTGTGAGTTGACGGCACTGTATTGGGCATGGAAGAATCTGGACGCTGAATATCTCGGATTGGTACATTATCGCCGTTATTTCGCCCAGCGTCTGACTGGAGAAAAACGTAGCCGCATTGCAGACGACGAATCCGTAATGCGTATGCTAAAAAGGGCACCGGTGATCTTGCCATGTAAGCGCCATTACTGGATTGATACTAACTACGGCCAATATGTTCATGCGCATCATGCAGAGGATCTGGCCCAAACGCGGGTGATCCTGTCCATGAAATGTCCGGAATACATGCTGTCCTATGATGCCAGCATGAAGCGCACCAGCGGCCACCGGTTCAATATGTTTGTGATGCGGCACGACCTTTTAGACGCTTACTGCACATGGTTGTTTGAAATTCTATTCGAGTTGGAAAAGAGCCTGGACATCTCTCATTACAGCACAAATGATCGGAGAGTATTCGGCTTTGTGGCGGAGCGACTGTTAGACTGCTGGATCGAAACAAACCATATTACCTACACGGAAATGCCAGTCGTGAATCTAGAGAACCAGCATTGGCTGAAAAAGGGCGCCGCTTTTCTGATGCGTCGTTTTCGTGGGAAAATCACAAGCTTATAATGAAAATGGGGAGTAGTTATGGAAAAACCATATGATTATTTGATCGTTGGAGCTGGGCTTTACGGTGCAGTGTTTGCTCAGCAGGCAAAAGAAGCCGGACAAAAGTGTCTGGTGATTGATAAGCGGGACCATATTGCAGGCAATATCTATACTGAAAAGGTAGAGGGCATTGATGTGCACTGCTATGGTGCTCACATTTTTCATACGAACGACCAGAAAGTGTGGAGCTATGTCAATCGATTTACAGAGTTCAACCGATACACTAACAGCCCGGTAGCTAATTACAGAGGCGAAATTTACAATCTGCCCTTTAATATGAATACATTTAACAAAATGTGGGGCGTGATTACGCCTGAGCAGGCCCAAGCCAGGATTGATGAGCAACGTAAGGCTGCCTGCATCACGAATCCGAAGAATCTGGAAGAGCAGGCAATCAGTCTGGCAGGTACAGATATTTATGAAAAACTGATCAAAGGCTACACACAAAAGCAGTGGGGACGTCCATGCTCGGAACTGCCGGCGTTTATCATTAAACGTCTCCCTGTACGCCTTATCTATGATAACAACTATTTCAATGCACTGTATCAGGGCATTCCGGTAGAAGGCTACACAAAAATGGTGGAAAACCTGTTGGGTGATACGGAAGTACGTTTGAACGTGGACTACCTAAAGCAGAAGACAGAATTTGACAAACTGGCGGATAAAATAGTCTATACCGGCCCCATTGATGCCTATTTCGGCTATCAGTTGGGTGCGCTACAGTACCGCAGCGTTCGCTTCGAAACGGAAACGCTGGATATGGAAAACTATCAGGGCGATGCGGTTGTAAACTATACGGACGCTGAAACCCCATATACACGTATTATTGAACATAAGCATTTCACCTTCGGTACACAGCCGAAAACCGTCATCAGCCGTGAATACAGCGCCGAGTGGAAGCCCGGTGACGAACCGTATTATCCGGTCAATGATGAAAAGAACGGTGCACTGTATCAGAAGTATAAGGCACTGGTCAATGCGGAACCGAACGTGATCTTTGGTGGCCGTTTGGGTGAGTATAAATATTATGATATGGATCAAGTGATTGAAGAGGCCCTTGATGTGGCAAAGAAGGAGCTGACCCGATTTTGGTGCGGCAAATAAAAAAAGTTGTGGTAGTAGTCGTTACATATAATCGCAGAGAATTGCTGCTGCAGTGTATTGAAAAATTGCTGACGCAGCAAAAATTCGCGTGTGATGTGATGGTGATTGACAATGCCAGTACCGACGGTACAGCGGAAGACATACAACAAAAAAGCGATCCGCGTTTGCTCTATTGTAACACCGGCAAAAATCTGGGTGGTGCCGGCGGATTCAATTTTGGTATGCGCAGAGCAGTAGAAGCAGGCTATGATTATATTTGGATTATGGATGATGACACGATGCCAGAACCGGATGCGTTGGCACAGTTGCTGGCGGCAGATGAAAAACTGGCTGGCAGTTACGGCTTCTTGTCAAGTCGTGCACTGTGGACCGATGGCGGCGACTGCCAGATGAACCTACAGCGCAAAACTCCTTACCGCGATATTGATGGATTTGGCCGTCCACTGATACCCGTTGTAATGGCAAGCTTCGTATCATTGTTTCTACGTGCGGATACGATTTTCCAATTTGGGCTGCCGATTAAAGAATTTTTTATCTGGTCGGATGATTGGGAATATACGCGCCGCATTTCCCGCAAACTTCCTTGCTATGCAGTGACGGCCAGTCGAGTGGTACATGCCATGAAAGATCAGACGGTAGCCAACATTGCTACAGATATTCCGGAACGGCTGCCACGATACCGATATTTTTATCGAAATGATGTTTATCTTTACCGGCGTGAAGGATTAAAAGGCTGGCTTTGGCTGCTTGCCAAGGACTGCTGGCACAGTGCACAGGTGGTTACGAAAAGCCATGGCTGCAAATGGAAAAAGCTCAGGATCATTTGGAGCGGATTTTTTCATGGAATTCATTTTTTGAAAGGAAACGACGATGTCCTTCGATTCTGAAAGAAAAGTAGAACAACCGATACAAGTCGCTGCGGTCGTTGTTACCTATAACCGCAGAGAACTGCTTCTGCAGTGTATTAAAAAAATTCGCACCCAACAGAATGCAGAATGTGATATTTTGATCGTTGATAATGCCAGTTCAGACGGAACAGGCAAAATAATACAATCTATAACTGATAACAGACTGCAGTACCGAAATACGGGCAGTAATTTGGGTGGTGCTGGCGGCTTTCAATACGGCATTCGGTGGGCGGTTGAGGCCAGATATGACCGAGTCTGGATTATGGATGACGACACCTTGCCTGAATCGGATACGTTGGCAGAATTGCTGGAAGCAGATGCGAGGTTGGAGGGCAATTATGGTTTTCTGTCCAGCGTTGTGCTGTGGACAGACGGCCATGAGTGCAAAATGAACCGGCAGAAAATTAAAAAGAGCTTTTATGAGCATATAGAATTTCTGAGAGATGGTCTTATTCAAATTGAACAGGCAAGCTTTGTCTCTTTGCTTTTCCCGGCAAAAACGATCAGAAAGGCTGGACTGCCTATTAAGGAATATTTTATCTGGGGGGATGACATTGAGTATACAAGACGAATTGCAGTGCGAAAGGGACTTTCATCTTACTTGGTCGGCCGAAGTCAAGTAATCCATGCGATGAAACAGAACAGCGGCAGTAATCTTGCTACCGACTCTGTAGAACGCATTGAGAGATATAAATATGCTTATCGTAATGAAAGTAATATATATCGACATGAAGGTTTGAAAGGCTTCTGCTATTATGTTGCACGCTGTGCGCGAGACCTATTGCGGATTTGGAAGGATGCCAAAGATCACAGGTTTCTGCGCAGCTGGGTACTCATTTCCTGCAGTATCGGTGGGCTGTCCTTTAATCCGCCGGTTGAGCATATCGACAAATAAAGGAGAATATTGAACGTATGACGGGAAGAAATGCAATTGGTACAGCTCTACAGCATTTAATAAGGTACAAGCCTCTTCTGCGCGAACTGGTAGTGCGCGATTTAAAAGTGAAATATCGACGCAGTTTTCTAGGTTATTTATGGAGTTTACTGAATCCACTGTTGATGATGGCAATTATGACAGTGATTTTTTCATATATGTTTCGTTTTGATATTCCGAATTATCCGTTGTACCTTATTTGTGGGCAGACATTGTGGAACTGCTTTAATGAAGCAACGAATATGGCTATGACATCTGTAATTCAGAATGGAAGCCTAATAAAAAAAGTATATATACCTAAATTTATTTTTCCAATATCGCGCGTACTGTCTAGCTTTGTAACGATGTTATTCAGTTTGGCGGCAATTCTCGTTGTCATGATCTGTACTGGAACGGTATTCCACTGGGAGGTGTTACTTTTTTGGATTCCGCTGATTCTTATGTTTTTATTTAGCTGTGGTGCGGCGTTAATACTTTCCGCGATTGCAGTCCAGTTTCGTGATATAATGCATCTGTATAGTGTGATTACAATGGCATGGATGTATGGTACGCCGATTTTTTATCCTGTAGATAAAGTGCCCACAGCCGTCCAAATTGTCATCAAACTGAATCCAATATACCATTATATTAATTTTTTCCGTGAATTGGTGTTGTATGGTATGATTCCTGGGCCAAATACCTGGTTTGCCTGTATTGCATCCAGCTTTTTAATATTAGTCATCGGACTTGCTGTTTTCCGCAAGCTACAGCGGAACTTCATTCTTTATATTTAAACAAGGAAAGTTGAAATTATGGATAATGTAATAGAAGTTAACAACATTTCGATGCGCTTTAACTTGGCACGGGAAAGGACAGACAGCATCAAGGAATATTTTGTGAAAGTAGCTAAGCACCAGCTTCATTTTCATGAATTCTATGCGCTGCGCAATATGAGTTTTCAGGTTAAGCGTGGGGAGTCTTTAGCGTTGGTGGGGGCGAATGGAAGCGGAAAAAGTACAATGCTGAAATTAATTGCAGGAGTTATGTATCCCAGCAAAGGTTATCTTTCAATCAAGGGAGGTATTGCGCCAATGATTGAATTGGGTGCTGGCTTTGATATGGAGTTGACGGCACGCGAAAATATATTTCTAAATGGGGCAGTGCTCGGCTATGACCGCAAAATAATGCAAGGCTACTTCCAGGAAATCATGGACTTTGCGGAATTGTGGGATTTTGTGGATGTTCCGGTCAAAAATTTCTCCAGCGGTATGGTGGCGCGACTTGGTTTTGCTGTTGCCACTGCAGTAAAAGCGGACATTTTAATCGTTGACGAGATCCTAGCTGTAGGTGATTTCATGTTTCAGGAAAAGTGTCATAGGCGCATGGAACAACTATTGGCCGACGGCACGACATTGCTTTTGGTATCTCATAACGAAAAGCAGGTTGAGCAGCTGTGCAAACGGGCAATCTGGATAAATCATGGTAAAATGCAGATGGATGGCGAATGCCATGCGGTATGTAATGCATACCGCATGGCATTGAAAGCAGAGTATCATGAATAAGGACAATAGCAGCCCCGTAATGAGAATAAAAAATGAACGCAGATGAGTTGATAGAGTAAATTGAAATACTTTAAGGATGTGGATTTATGGAAAAGATACTTTCTATCTCAATTGCAGCTTATAACGTGGCATCTACCCTGTGCGAGGCATTGGACCCATTCCTGAGCAGCAGAGTACTTGACGTACTTGATATTATGATTGTGGATGATGGCTCTAAAGATAATACAGCAAAAATTGCACAGGAATATGTGGAGAAATATCCAGAAAGTATTCGCCTGATCCAGCAAAAAAATGGGGGCTGGGGTTCCACGGTAAATACCGGTATTCAAAATGCAAAGGGAAGGTATTTTCGCCAGATGGACGGCGATGATTATTATAAGCCAGAGAATATGCCAAACTATATCAAGGCTTTGCAAAAAAGCGATGCCGATATGATTATCACCCCGTATCTGACGTATGATGCAACGAATGGCAATGTAATTTCGCATGAGAACTGTAATCCGGGCTGTGAAATCGAAAAAACCTATTTGCTGAGTGAAGTGCAATCTTTCACGCCATTTATGCATAGCGTCACTGTTAAAACAGAACGTATACGCAACACCGTAACTATTACAGAACATTGTTTTTATACTGATACAGAGTTTGTGTTAAAGGCTTGTAATCAAGTCAGGACGGTGGAATTTCTGGATATGGAGATATATTGCTACCGTTGCGCGGCGGTCGGTCAGAGCATGAGTCTTTCTGGAATGGAAAAGCATTACACAGAACAGACAAAGGTCATCGACGTTCTGCTGAGTTACATGAAGGAAAAGGTTAAGGACCCTGCAGTAAGACGTATATATGATAACCTGTTGTGTGGTACTTGCTGTTGGCAGTACCTCGTCATGCTGTACATCAAGCCTACCAGCCGGCATAAAAAGGATTTGATGGCATTTGATGAAATGATTCGCGCCCGTGCGCCGCAATATTATGATAAGATTGGTATCGGTGTGATCAATAAACTGCGTCAAACACATTTTCTTGGCTATTCTGTGGCTGCCCGTTATAAGAAAGGGAAGGATAATCGCTTTACGAAGGACGGTCGTCTTGTATTTTAAAAGGGACAGGGGAGGAACAGTAGTATGACGGAAGGGCCTTTAATCACTGCTATTATCCCAGTATACAAAACTCCGGAACCTTTTTTGCGCGCCTGTATTGAGAGTATACAAAAACAGACTGTTCAGGATACGCAAATTTTGCTTGTTGATGATGGTAGCCCGGATGATTGCGGGAAAATTTGTGACGAATATGCACAAGCAGACCCACGCATTAAAGTCTTGCATCAGGAAAATGGCGGTCCAAGTGCAGCACGGAATAAAGGTTTGCAACATGCGCGAGGGCATTATCTTACTTTTGTGGATTCCGATGATACGTTGTCCCCATCGGCTTGGAAATATGCCATATGTGCCATGAAGGAGTATGAGGTAGAATGTGTTGTTTTCGGGTGGATCAACAATGAGACAGGTTGTCCGGTTAACCGGAAAGTGGCAGAGCGCCCGACAGTATTGACGGCGTTGGAAGCAATGGCGCAGATTGCGGGCGATAACGATGCCTGCGGTGGCGGGTATCCCTGGAATAAAGTGTGGGATGCAGATGCAATTCGCGCGGTAAACGGCGGCGAAATTCCCCAGTTTGATATGGAATTGTTTGCCTACGAGGATAAATACTGGATTATACAGCTTCTGCACGGCCTAAAACAAGTAGTTTTGTTACCAGAAGTTTATTATGATTATCGGTTGGTGCCCTCTAGCCTGACTAACAGCGATGAAGCTTGGTATCGCCGCCAGTTCAACGCCTATCTGGCCTATGATAAGATTTGTGACTATCTAGAATCCATTGACCGAAGGGCCTGTCGGTCTGGTCTTGGAAAGTATTTTCGCTTCTGCTTCATAGATTTGAGGAATATGCATTCCTGGCGAAAAAAGGATATGTCCCGTTATAAACGCACTAAGAAATGCCTGCTTAAGGTATGCAAGCGTTTGCGCTTGGGTGATTTGAAAAAGCCAAAGCACATAATGGCTTGGCTTTTCTGTCGTATTTACTGTAGGTTCTGAGGTGAATGGCTAGAAAATTAATGAGGAAGGAATATAATATGGGTTGGACGTGGTTAAAATCGATCCGTAAAAAATGGAATGGGATTGTTTGCAATTTCAAGAGACTGTGTTGCCTATGGTAAATACACAAATTGAAACAACGAGAAAAGCTATTATGCAGGGTATGCATAAAAATCAGAAAATCCTTGTACAATCCAAAAGCACGACAGATGGGTTGTATTGGGAACTGTTGCGTGTGCGTGATGGATTGATTCGTACCAACCCCATAAAATCTTGCGGTTTGCGATTGACATTGTGGAAGAGTGTAATTTAAACTGCATCGGGTGCCTAACGTTCGTACCCTGCGCAAGAAAAGTGCCGGGATATGTGATGCCAATGTCTGCTTTTGAGGCAGACATCAAGAGAATGGCCGAACTGTTTAGTGAAAGCGAACTTCAGGTGATTTAACTTTCTGGTGGAGAGCCACTCTTACACCCGGAACTGGAAGATTTGATGAGGCTTCTTCGTTGTTATTTTCCTCATACGAATCTGAGAGTTGTTACTAATGGAGTGGCTTTGTTGGAAATGCAGGAGGCATTTTGGAAATCTTGCAGGAAATACCGTTTTACGATTGAGCAGACCAAATATCCTATTGAGCTTAATTTTGACGAAATCCAAAAGAAAGCGGAGGAAAATAGAGTTTCGTATTTGTATATGGGAGACTCTGGAACAAAAGATAAGACGATGATGCGTTTCCCGCTAGGAATTTATAAAATTATGGAAGAGTCTCTCGATAAGGAAGATGAGCGTTTAAATTTCTTTAACTGCTGGGAAGCAAACAAATGCATTCGCGTGCAAAATGGGAGGATCTATACTTGTTCCAGAATTCCACATATTGATTTGTTTAATCGCTGCTTTCATACAGATTTGAAAGTTACTGATAATGATTTTATTGACATATACAAGGCGAAAGATAAGAACGAGATCTACGAGCAGTTAGCTCGGCCAACAGCTTTTTGCCGTTATTGCAAAGTGGATAGCACTTCATATGGGCACCCGTGGCGGACAAGTGAATGTAATATTCATGAATGGGCGGACATGGAACTATAAATGGATCTAAGAGAGGGGGCAGGGTAAATAATGTTGGAAGAGTTGCATAAAAGGAATCTGAACTGTACCGGATGTGGAGCCTGTTATAATATATGCCCGATAAATGCCATTATAATGGAACCGGATGCATATGGATTTTTGCAGCCTATAGTGCAGGATAATCTCTGCATCAATTGTGGAAAATGCTTGCAAACTTGTCCTGTTCTAACCCCACAGAGAAATACAAATTATGTAGAACCAGAATGCTATGCCGCAGTTATGCCGGACAACGTACGACATCAGAGTTCTTCCGGTGGTGCTTTTACTGCGTTGGCCGATGTCATCTTGATGGAGGGCGGAGTGGTGTTCGGTGCTGCCATTGGATCGGACCTGTCGGTACGGCATATCGGAGTACAGACACAGGAGGAGTTGACCACCCTACGAAAATCCAAATATGTGCAAAGCGAGGTCGGCTTAATCTATCGGGAGGTAAAAACTGCTCTGGTAAAAGGGCAGAAGGTGCTGTTTTCAGGTTGCCCCTGTCAGATAGCCAGCTTGAAATCCTATCTTGGGGAAAGAAAGTACGCTAATTTGTATACTGTGGATATCTTGTGCCACGGTGTGCCTTCACAAAAGATGCTTAGAGAATCTATTCAAGCACTAACAGAACAAATCCCGGCTGTGGGTGTTGATTTCCGCGATAAGGATTATGGCTGGGAGAGTTTGGCGATGACGGTAATCCTTGCGAATGGTACACGGCGACGCTTGTCGTATAATGAGAGCCGTTATGAGCAGGGATTTCATCCGGGCATGACCCTGAGAGAAAGTTGCTATTATTGTCTTTTCTGTGATTTTCCTAGGCAGGGTGATCTTACGATCGGTGATTTTTGGAATGTAATGGATTATGATTCCGACCTGACGGATGGAAAGGGAACTAGTGCTATTCTGGTTAACAGCCAAAAGGGCGGAGAATTGCTTGCTCAGACTCAGAATATGTTTAAAATGCTGCAACCGGTACCGATGAAATATCTGGAGCAGAATCGGATCACACCTGATACGGCGAAAGATCCGGGTAGAGATTTTTTTCTGCATCTTTATCCGAAATTGAATTTCAATCAGGCAGTATTGTATGCTCAACAGAACAAGCATGACATCGGCATTGTGGGAAACTGGTCCTATCCAAATTATGGCTCGGAACTGACATATTATGCCCTGTATACTGTTCTGAATACATTGGGTTATGAGACAGTTATGCTCAGTTGGCCACAGAATTCTACATGGAAACCCTATCCTGTACCACAGCTCTTTTTACAAAATCCGTATCCTCTGTGGGACATCGCGCCCCTCCCTTCAAGCCGGGATGCGCTGTTTTGTTATAATGACCGCTGCGATACATTTGTGCTGGGATCTGACCAGTTGCTGAATAATAATCTCTATAACTGCTTTGATAAATTTGCCCAGATGGATTGGGTAAGAAGCAACAAACGAAAAATCGCCTATGCGGTTTCTTTTGGAACAGATTACATTTGGGGAAGCGATGACGACCGGGCAGAACTGGCACATTTTCTGCAGCAGTTTGATTCCATCTCTGTACGGGAACCAAGTGGAAAAACACTACTAAAACAATACTATGGCGTGAACGCACAAAGTGTTTTGGATCCTGTTTTTCTGATGCCGGCTAAAATGCGGGACTCTTTGGCAGATGTGGGTAGAGACTGTCTACCAAAAGACAAATATCTGTTTGCCTACATTTTGGATCCGAAACAGGAAAAGGCAGATGTATTGCATACCTGCGGCACAAAGCTGGGAATGCAGGTGCTTTCTGTCAGTGATGCCGCACCGGAAATGCACAGGTTGGAAAACAGTTGGAATATTGAAACCGCCTATGACATTAAGCTGGAGCAATGGCTTGCCTATATCCGTAGCTGTGATTATATGATTACAGATTCTTTCCATGGTATGTGTATGGCAATCCTTTATCAGCGACCTTTTTTGGCTATTTGCAATACGACTCGTGGTGCTGCACGATTCACTGCTATTTTGTCGTTGCTAGGGCTGCAGGATCGTTTGCTTTTGACAGAAAAGGAACTACCGGAAAAGCTGAGCTTACTTGATCAAATGATTGATTATGCACAGGTGAACAAGAAATTGGCTGCAGCCAGCCAAGAAAGTCTACAATGGCTGCAAAACGCACTTTCTACCGCACTTCCACCGAAGGAACTCAGTGATTATGATCTTTTGGCACCATGTATAGCAAAGGTAAATCAGAAAACAGAAAAATGTCTTGCAGAGTTAGAAGAGTTTCAAAGACAGGGGGCCGAGACGGATGCGCTCCAATGGACGCATCTTGAGGATCATAAAAATAGATTAGCTGGGCTAGAAAAATTGCAGCGGGAAGGAGCTGAAACGGATGCATCTCAGTGGACACAGCTTGAGGGTCATAACCAGCGTTTAACAGCACTGGAAAAGTTACAGAAGGAAGGAACTGAAACGGACGCATCCCAGTGGGTACAGATTGAAGATCACCGCCGCCGTTTAGATGGCATAGATGCTAAAATAAATGAATTGCATGAAAGAATGGATATATTAGAACAACGTTGGCGCTGGTTCTGGAAAAAATGAAATTTAATAGTAATAAAATAAAAGGTAACCTTGCAAATAGAGTAAGCAGGAGGATAGTAAGACATGGTGGAACAGGCGAAGATATCAAATGTGAATCCTGGAAAAAGAGTGATTTATTATGATGTATTGAATATACTCGCAGCCATCAATGTTGTCTGGATTCATTTCGGAAATGAAGTGCACTGGTACGATGGTTCCCGTGTATGGATGTGGTGTGCTAGCATTCAAGTACTCGCGTACTGGGCAGTACCGGTTTTCTTTATGCTGACTGGTGCTACTTTGATGAATTACCAAGCGAAATATGACACAATGACTTTTTTTAAAAGAAGAATGTTACGTGGTATAATTCCCTATCTAATTTGGGGTACATTTATGCTTGCACTTCAGATCAAACGCGGTAATATACATATTCCACTGGATGGGGACATCCGCAAAATGCTGTTTATAATCCTTGATATTTTCGTCAATAATAGGATGGAATCTATCTACTGGTTTTTCTTAGTTCTATTTGGAATATATTTATCAATGCCGATACTCACTCTGCTTACCAAATCGGAAAATCGCACTGTTTTAGACTACACTGTAGCAGTGGGAGCCCTTACTGTATCTATCCTGCCGTTTTGTTATCGAATGCTTCAGACTTACTGCTATCTCGATGGAAGTGGCTGGAATTCAGCACTACAGCTACCCATACTAGGCAGTTATTTGATTTACCCTGTTTTGGGTTACTGGGCGTCCACACATAATTTTTCTACTGTTGAACGCGGTATTTGCTATACAGCGGCAATCCTATGTGCGATTTTGCGTTATACAGGATTAGTATACCTGTGTAAACGCGATGGGTCTACAAATCAACTGTATTTCGATTATCTGAGTTTCCCGTCCTTGTTTCTGGCTCTGGGGGTTTTTGTTTTTATCCGGTACTTATTTGCAGAGAGAATTGTTTGCAAAGAGAAAACTGCAAAATTCCTGGCTGCTATTTCGGGATGCAGTTTAGGAGTTTATCTGATTCATAATATTGTTTTAAATAAAATAGCTGGAATTGCATTTTTTGCCATATATTCTCTTCAATGGTACTTTTTCTGGCCGCTTATTTGCTATCTGTTTTGTCTCGTAATCGTTTATGCGGTACGAAAGATACCGTTGCTTAAGTACTTGTTTCCATAATTTGAGGGTAGGAAAAGGCGATAATGCAAAATGGGAAATGTAAAAAGCCACAATAGAAAACCATTCTTTTAAGTTACAACCATATGCACGGATTCGACATAATATATCATTTTATTACAATTGCAGTTGCGGAGAAAATATTTTTATTTAGTTTTGATAATTCGTCGAGAAAAGCTGTTTCTTCGATATGTATGAATTAGGAATCAACCGTATTGAAGTCTCGTTGCCTAGCTCATGCAGCAGTTTGATTTGGTCATACACTTTTTATATTGAGGGCATGAATTTAAAATAAGAAAAACCTTTTCCCTTTACCCCCGCTATTTGCTGGCAAGAAATTCGGATATTCTTTTTCCCATGTTCCGTGATCCGGTCAGTGGGCAAAGGGAAAGCAAAATATATTCTAATACACCAGTGAACAGCAGTAAAAAATAGTGGCAGGAAGATTTTTTCTTC
Organism: Caproiciproducens puteiluti; assembly: GCF_052442865.1. NCBI lineage: Bacteria > Bacillati > Bacillota > Clostridia > Eubacteriales > Acutalibacteraceae > Caproiciproducens > Caproiciproducens puteiluti. The sequence continues at coordinate 895,379 of NZ_CP194790.1, forward strand.
CTGCCGTAGTATCCGTGCGTCTTATCGTACTATTTTACCAAAATCAAAAACATTCACTTGAGTTATAACCATATATGTAGTGGCGCACAAGAATTATGACAGCTCATCATTTCCCGATTTTGGGTAAGCGTCCTGGAGTTGTATACATCGCATCAGACTGATACCAAATCTGAAAGTATCATATCTGCGTCCAATTGTACGAAGAGATATTGAAATTGCCTGCGGTATGCAGAACAGCATACAGACAAGCCGCAACGGTTGTTCAGTTGCAGAGATTGTGCATGGATTTTCCCTGCAGGTAATTTTTTAAATCCTCAAAGCAGATATCCACCGAATTACGCATGGTGTCGCTCGAAGTGCCCGCAAGATGAGGGGTAAGGGTCACATTATCCAGTTTCAGGAAAGGACTGTCCTGAGAAAGTGGCTCGCTGTCATAAACATCAATGGCGGCTCCCCCAATTGTTTTCGTCTGCAGCGCCTTCAGCAGAGCGTCGGTATCAACAAGTCCGGAACGCGCCGTATTGACGAAATAGGCGGTCGTCTTCATCAGAGAAAATTCGCGATCACTCATAAATTTTTCTGTTTTTGGGGAAAGCCTCAGATGCACGGTCACAAAATCGGATTGCCTCAGCAATTCATTCAGCGTAACGGCAGTATAGCCCGCACTCTCAATGGCATCCGCGTTTTGGAACGGGTCATACGCCACAATCCTGGAGCCGAAGCCCTTCAGGCGTTCGGCAACGCGGCGTCCGATATAGCCGAACCCGATAATTCCGACCGTACAGTGATTCATGTTGTGAATGTAAGACTGGTTGCCATAATTCTTACACCATTTGCCTTCAAACAGAAGCCTGTGGCTGCGCGCGATATTCTTGTTTTCTGCAATCATCATTCCGACTGTAAAGTCGGCTACGGCGTCCGCGCTTCGCCACGGGGCGTTGATCACCTTGATTCCCTTCTCGGTCAGCGCGGGAACGTCGGCGTTTTCAATGCCGCCCCGAAGAACGGCGACGACCTTCAGATTTTTGCTTGCATTGATTACCTCCCGGTTGATGGAGGCTACGTGTACGGCAATAATTTCCTTATCGGCACAGTTTTCCAGCAGAGCGCCGCAGGTGGGCGCCGCGTCGATGCCATCCCGTTCAATCAGGCCCATGCGGTCCGTGATCGGCCCCATTGCGGACATTTCTTTGTCTTCTATAAGAGTAATTTCCGCCCCGTAGGCCTCCAGTTCAAACATTTTCTGCATCAGATCCTTGGTCACTCCGCCATCTGATACAAGCAGCACCTTTGTTTTTTTCATTTTTTAGTCCCTTTCAAAAATAATCAAATAAGAAGATAACCGCAACAGGATAGAAAGACAAATTTCTATTTTGCGTCCCAATACGGTTTCAGACAGCGCATAAGATGTTCCCACTCACGGTAGCGGACCTCAAAGTCCGGAAGATATCGGCTGGAGGGGTTGAATCTTTCCCGAATTCTTACCGCCTGACGGAATCCATCCTGATAATCCTGATAGGTCTTTGCGCCGACGCCCGCAGTGATCGCGGCACCCAAAGCTCCGACTTCGTCGCAGTCGACCACCTCAACAGGAATTTGCAGAATATCCGCAAAAAGCTGTGCCCATACAGGGCTTTTTGCGATTCCTCCGGTAAGCCGCGCAGAAGTGATCCTGCAGCCGGCGTTTCTCAGGAAATCAATATGCCATTTATGTAAAAATACGATGCCTTCCGCCACTGCGTAAACCACCTCGCGGTAGGAAGTGTTCTGGTCAATATTAAAAAAGTTCGCCTTCGCATTGGGATGAACGCTCGGCTGGGCGACAAAGGGATGGAACAGGACCTCGGTCTGGTCCGGCGACATCTGTCCGATCATCTCATCCAGCACGTCGTAGTGGGATACCGAACGTTTCACTGCTTCCATCCGTGCGGTTCCGCCCAGCGCCTTGCCGAACCAGTCGAAATTAATGGCAGACGCGCCGGTATAGGAACAGTTTAAATACAGCCCCTTTCCAAGCGAAGGCTGGTTTGCAGAAGCGCCCGGAATGATTTTGGTGGACTGGGTCTCATTGATGCACCAGGTGCCCGCGACAATCGTCACAACACCCTCATCCGCCGCGCCTGCTCCAACCAGGCAGGCCAAAATATCCATCATGCCCGCGGCTACCGGGGTGCCGACCGAAAGCCCGGTGTATCCGGCGGCTTTTTCGGTGACCGTCCCGGCGATGCTGGCACTTTCCCTCAGCTTCGGAAGTTTGTCATACATTTCCGGAATTCCAAACAGGTCCATCAGTTCGCGCGAATACTGGAAGGTGCTCAAATCCAGCAGGGCGGACCCGCCGAAGCAATTGATGTCGGCGGAAAGTTCGCCGGTCAGCTTGTAGATCAGATAGTCCTTGCACAATAAGATACTCCCGATATGACTGTAAATATCGGGCCGGTTCTCCTTGTACCAGCGCAGTATGGGACCCGGTTCGCCCGCAAACAGGGTTCCCGCTATAATTTTGTTGATTTTCTCCAAGGAGCCTTCCTGCTGGTATTTCTCCAGAATTTTCGCGGCCCTGTAATCCTGTGACAGCGCGCCCTTTGCATTCGGCCTCCCGTTTTCGTCGACGATGAGGACCCCGTTGCCAAAGGAGCAGATTCCTACCGCCGCAATTTCAGACGCGTCGATCCCGGATTTCCGGATTACTTCGTGAATGCAGTTTTTCGTGGAATCCCAGATTCCGTCGGCGTCCACTTCTTCAAACCCGAGCCGCCGGCTTTCCTCGGTGACCTCTACACGTCGGTTCTGCTCGGAAGCGGATGCAAGTGCATTGCCTTTTGTGTCAAACAAGACGGATTTTACAGAGGAAGAACCCGCGTCAATACCAAGTAAATACTTTTTCAATACGTAGCCTCCTTCATATTGCTTCCCTTTCCGTTCAGCCGACCGGGAAGCGCTGAAAACAAAAATTCGGCTGACAGCTATGATTTTTCATAGCCGTCAGCCGAATTCAAAAATACTACTATTCGGTACTCTATTTTGTTTTTCAAGCAGCCGCTGCAAGTTACAATCTGCATTATATGGCAATACAATTCCATTGTCAATGAACAATAAATACAAAAAAGTATATATTTTTTTGTATGTTTAATCCTTGACAAAACGTTTCCAGGTCGATTAAGATAAAAACTACAGAAATTACCCAAGGCCAAAACAGGGAAGTGAAGACATAGACTTTCAAAATGAGTTTTACATAATTCCTTCTGTACGGGAGATCAAGCACCTGTCTTATGCGCTGACTACAGAAGCACCGTATATTCATCTGAGCAATACGCATATCGGGAATTTAAAACCGATGGTCGATGCGGTGCATCAGGCGGGAAAGAAAACGGTTGTGAATGTGGAACTGATCGGCGGATTTAATCTCGACAGGGACGGTGCCCGTTTTTTAAAGCAGATTTTCCATGTGGATGTCGTCATCGTTTCCAATCCCATGTGGACGAATTACCTGAAGGGATTGAACCTTTTTGTGATTCAGCGGATTATGCTGATGGATTCTCTTGCCCTTGAAAATTCTTTGCGGATTGTTTCTGAAACTTCCTGCGACGCGGTGGAATTACGGCCCTCTGTTTACGGGATCAAATATATCAGCCGGCTGCGTCAGACCCGGGCGGATATTCCGTATTTTCTCGCCGGTTTTATCAATACTCAGAAAATCATAGACGAAGCGCGGCTGCTCCAGTTTAAGGCAGTAACCCTCAGCAACAACAAACTTTGGAGCTATAAAACAAAATAAAAGGTTGAATGGTAGTAAAGAATTCGACTAAAAGCTGTTTATCGACAGCTTTTAGTCGTTTTTTATTTTATTCTGGAAGGGAGCGATACGGAAACACCGTTCTTAAGTTTGAGGAGAAAGCTTAAATAATTTTAGGAGGATGCTTGTTATGGAATGGTTCAATCAAATTATCAAACTGGGTGCTCCGGGAATGATGCCCATCATATTCTTCATTCTGGCATTGATCTTCGGCGTGAAAATTGGGAAATCGTTTAAATGTGCGGTTCTGGTGGGCGTAGGATTTGAGGGCATTAATCTGATTGTCAGTCTCCTTCTCAACAGCGTAGGACCCGCCGCGCAGGACATGGTCACAAGGTTCGGCCTCAAATTCACCGTGCTGGACGTTGGGTGGCCCACTGCGTCGCAAATTGCCTGGTCATCCGTACTGGTGCCGTTTGTGGTCGTAGGCGCGTTTGCTGTGGATCTTCTGCTGCTGGTGCTGAAACTGACCAAAACGGTGAATCTGGATATTTTCAATTTCTGGCTGCTGCTGCTCCCGGGGTGCATGGTGTATTCCGTCAACCAGAATTTGGTCGCAGCGGTCGCTACCTCCCTGATCCTTTACGCCGTCGCGCTGATCGTCGGCGATAAGACGGCTCCAATCATCCAGGAGAGCTACGATATGAAGGGGGTGTCCTTCCCGCATGCTACCTGTACGGCGTATGTTCCGATCGGCATTCTCATCAATTTTTTGATTGAAAAAACGCCGGGACTGAATAAAATCGATTTGAACCCGGATAAAATCAGCAAAAAGCTCGGTATCCTGGGGGATTCGCTGGTACTTTCTTCGGTTTTGGGCGCCGTACTGGGCCTTTTGGCGGGCTGGAATGCCGGTCAGATCGTTTTGCTGGCCGTGGAGATGGCAGCGGTCATGAAGCTGCTGCCCTATATGGTCGGGGTTGTTGTGGAAGGCGTGACCATCGTGCGTGAGGCCGCGGAAATCCGGCTGAAAAAGATATTCCCGGACCGCGAGTTCTACATCGGCATGGATACCGCGCTGCTGATCGGCGAACCGACCATTCTGGCGACCGGCCTTTTGCTGATTCCCTGCACGCTGCTTCTGGCCGTCATTCTGCCCGGGAATAAAATGCTGCCCTTTACCGACCTGGCTTCCATTGTTTTTCTGATTTCCATGGTCGCCCCGTTCTGCAAAAAGAATATGTTCCGTATTTTCATCACGGGCCTTTTTGTGGTGACCATCGCGCTGTACGGCGGCACATTCCTCGCCCCTCTCTACACGCAGGCAGCGGTGCTGTCCGGGGTTGAACTTCCCGCAAGCGCGCAGGGGACCCAGATCGGCAACCTGGTATCGCCTTATAATGCTCCCTTTGCTTGGATTCTTATTGAGCTGGGAAAGCTGTTCCATTGACCCGTTCTAAAATATGCGGGCCTGTTTTTATAAAATACATAGCAATCAAAACACAAGTAACTAGGGAAAGGAAGTTAGCACATTGAACATTGTTGGCATTGGAGATCTGCTGATCCCCGAAAATTTCATTCGGGAAGGTTTCCGCAATTTCGAACAGGCAGGAGCTTCCCTGAAAACCGTCAGTTGGAAACTTGGGGATTATGAAGAGCTGCAAAACATCAACCTGCTGATTGAGACCAGAGGAAGCGAAGCGTACGAGGTTCCGGACGATATTCTGGAAGCCGTACGGGACGCAGACATCATCATTACGCAGTTCTGCCCGATCAACCGGAGGGTGCTGGATGCGTGCAGCCGGTTGAAAGCGGTCGGAGTATTAAGGGGCGGTATTGAAAATGTGAATCTGCCTTATGCAAGCGAAAGGGGAGTTGCGGTTTTTCATACGCCGGGCCGCAATGCCAACGCGGTTGCCGATTTCACAGTGGGTATGATCCTTGCCGAATGCCGAAATATTGCCAAAAGTCATCTAAATTTGAAAAATGGGCAATGGGTTCGGGATTATAATAATAAGGACAGCGTACCGGATTTAGCGGACAAAGTCGCCGGGATTGTCGGATTCGGCGAAATCGGCAGAAGGGTGGCGAAAAGACTTGCCGGGTTTAATATGAAAATCGTTGCATATGATCCTTTTGTACAGCAGGCCCCGGACGGCGTGAAAATGCTGCCGCTGGAAAAACTGATGCAGGTCTCTGATTTTGTCACCGTCCACGCCCGACTTACCGAGGAAACGGAGCATCTGGTCAGCGCAGAGATGCTGGATTTGATGAAGCCGACCGCTTACCTCATCAACACGGCACGGTCGGGTCTGGTCGATGAAAATGCCCTCTGCGAAGCCTTGAAAGAGAAAAAGATAATGGGGGCTGCGATCGATGTATTTGACGAAGAACCTCCCCGCAAGGGCTACCCGCTCATTGAGCTGGAAAACATAACGGTTACTCCGCACCTTGCCGGCGGAACGCGGGACGCTTTTACCAGCTCCCCCAAGCTGCTGGCCGCGGAAATGATCAAGCTCCTCGAGGGAGCGGATTCGCGCTTTGTGCTGAACCCCGATGTTTATCGTCAGCAGTTTCAAAAGAAGTAATAAATGTAATTTTAACAGAGAAATGGTGTGACAGACTTTGGATTTAAACCTGAAAGGCAAAACGGCTCTTGTCACCGGCGGCGGCAGCGGCCTGGGGAGAGCGATCACCGAGGAATTTGCCCGGGAGGGCGTCAATGTTACGGTGAGCTACCGCTCAAAAGAAAAGGAAACCAAAGTGTTTCTGGAGGAACTCAACAGCCGGTACGGCACAAGAAGCATTGCCGTGAAAGCGGACATTTCGAACAAGCAGGATCTGAATTCTCTTTTTGATACGGCTTGCGAAACGTTCGGAAAACTGGATATCCTGATCAATAATGCGGGAGTCTGGCTCTCCTCTTACGTCAAAGACATGCCGGAAGAAGATTTTGAAAAGACATTCGCGGTGGATCTGGAAGCGCCGTTTCTGCTCAGTAAAAAAATGGTAAATCATTTGCTTGAGCAAAAAAGCAGGGGGAAAATCATCAATATTGTGTCGCAGGCGGCTTTCCATGGTTCCACGACCGGCCACGCGCATTACGCCGCGGCTAAAGGCGGCCTGGTCATTTTCACCGTTTCCCTTGCGCGGGAAGTCGCCCAGTACGGGATCAACTGCAACTGCGTAGCCCCCGGGATCATGCGGACCCAAATGATGTCCGGAGCGCTGTCTTCGGAGAATGGAGAAGAATATTACAAAGACCGGATTCCCCTCAAACGGATTGCAGAACCGAACGAAGTCGCCTACACGGTGCTGTTTCTGGCTTCCGATAAAGCGGATTATATCACCGGCGCAACCATTGACGTTTCAGGCGGAATGCTGATGCGATAAAGAAAACAACGAAAAAATGATTGATTTGGAGGTATCCTTTCATGTCACTGGTAAATTTAAACACAATGCTTCAGGATGCACGCAAAAACAAATATGCGGTCGGAGCATTTGACGTAAGCAATCACGATATGGCGCTGGCCGTGCTGGATGTTGCGGAGGAACAGAAATCCCCCGTAATCCTGATGGGCCTGACGGTGGACCTGCAGGGCGATAAGCTTGAGTATTGGATCGAGGGACTCAAGTCGATGGCGAAAAAAGCAAAGGTTCCCGTATGCATCCACCTGGATCATGCGACCGATCCGGACTTTATCCGGAACTGCGTGGACAGCGGTTTCTCTTCCGTTATGTATGACGGGTCCACCCTTCCCCTGGAAGAAAATATCAAGAACACCAAAGAAGTCGTCGAGTACGCGCACCGCCACCATGTATCGGTTGAGGCGGAACTCGGTCATGTGGGCGACGGCATCGTTGGAAATTCGGAAACCGGAGTAAAAAAAGACAAAAACGCGGCATTCGATAATCCCGACGATTATCTCACGAATCCCGGGGAGATGACCCGCTTTATTGAGGAAACAAAGGTGGATGCTCTCGCTGTTGCTGTCGGGACAGCTCATGGCGTTTATGTTAATAAGCCCAAAATCCATTTTGACCGCCTGGAAGAACTGAACAGCCTCTCCACGGTCCCGATGGTCATGCACGGCGGTTCCGGTACGCCTGACGATCTGATCCGAAAATCCGTTCAGCTCGGCATCTGCAAGCTGAATATCTTTTCAGAGATGCTGGCTGCTTTCTATTCGGCCATGAAGAAAGAGTTAAACGAAACGGAAAACATGTCCATTTGGCCCTGCACCGCAAATAAGGAACCGGTTGAGGCGATGAAGAAGGTTGTCCGGGATAAAATATTGCTGTTAGGTTCCAATAACCATGCCTGACCTCTGAGCACAGACTGACCGGAAGGTTCGCTGTCCAGAAAGACAAACGATCGGATTGCAGCGGGATTTGCCTTTGCACCAGAAAAAATTTCGCCGCAGAAGAAGTATAAGCAAAAAAACTCAACACCAGGCTCATCGAGTCTGGTGTTGAGTTTTTTTGCTTATAAAGACAGTGAGGAAGCAAGAAGTTTCAATACGGGTGCGTTATATAAAAAATGGCAAAAAAGATGTAATGGTCAGCAATATATTCTATTGATAATGATTAAAAACATCAATATACTAGAAACACTTAAAAAAAACGAAACATTTAATCTAAAAAAGGAGGTTCGCCATAGAACTGAAAATGAGAATCGGCGGATGATACGGGGCTTTGAGATTTCGGGAGGAAGAAGAATGATTAAGAAAATTTTATGTATGGTGCTTTCCATTTCCATCGTGTTTTCATTACTGATTCTGCCGGATACTCTCCAGACGGAAGTACAGGCGGCGGAAATAGTAAAAATCGGGGATAACACGTCGGTGGCGGAGGATGGAAACATTCTGACCTTTACGTGCGGGGAGCAGGAAGTTAAGGTCGAACTGTGTACTCCACAGACGGCGCATATTGAGCTGTCACTGGACGGCGCGGACGGATACCGTCCCAGCGATCCTCAATACTACATGGTGCAGAAAAATATCTGGGATCCTGTAAGCAGAACCGTTACGGACGAAGGCGGATACATCAGGATTCTGACAAGCAAGATGGATATTCATATACAGAAAAGTCCATTGCGTATTGCAATGTATGATCTCGACGGCAACCTGCTGAGCAAGGATGCCGACGACCAGGGTATGTATTGGGATGATACGGGAATCCGCGGCGTCAAGAAAACAGAGGGTACAAAAAATGCGGGAGGCATTTTCGGCTTTGGCTCCGGAGATCATGGCCGCAGAGCGGATTTGAACCGATACAGCACGGATTTCAGTGAATTCACTATGTCACACGGCAGAGTGGTCGCTCCTTTTTTCATGAGTACCGTTGGCTATGGGATTTTCCTGAACACCATCGAGACAAACACGAAGTTTTTTAAACAGGGCGGCGGCTTTCAGACACAGGGCTATTTGGATTATTATTTCATGTATGGCCCTGATTTCAAAACAATTCTGAATGAATACGCGGAAATTACCGGAAGGATGGAGCTTTACGGCAAATGGGCAAACGGCTTCATGCTGTCGAAATACGGCAATGACAATGCAACACAGGCAGAGTTTCTGGAATGGCTCCACAAATTGAGAGATGAAGGCTATCCCAGCGATGCCTATGTTTTTGACTACGGCTGGCGCGGCGATGTTGCGGACAACGGCGGCAACCAAACCGGAGCAGGCCAGAAATTCGGCAAACAGATGTGGAGCAACGACACCGCGAAGTTCCCGGATATTCCGGCAATGTTTGACGAAGCGCGGCAGTTGGGGTTCCATGTAGGACTTCACAACAACGCGGGTACGCCGGAAGCCTCGGGCGGCAAGACGCTTTACCTGCCTGAAAACGAACAGAAATGGGTAAAATCCTATATGGACAGCGTCATTACCACCGGGCTCGGGGATTTTTTCTGGCCCGATGAATTTGACGTACTTGGCTCCAACACGGCGCCTACGCTTTCCTCCAAAGGCGCTTATGAAGCCTGGCAGGCATACACCGATGAATCGCGGCCGATGTTTATGGCCAGAGGAGGTTACGCGGGACAGCACTTTGCGACCGCGTGGTCGGGCGATATTAATCCCACCTCTGCGGAAATCGGCAACCAGATCGGTTTCAGCATTGATACCGGCCTGATCGGTTATTGGGCGACCTCGCATGACCTCGGCGGATTTATGTCGCGGCCTACCGATGCTCTGTATACCCGGTGGGTCTCGGAGTTCGGCGCATGGAACGGCATTATGAGAACCCATGGTCACGATGGCCGCGAGCCTTGGACATTTAACCAGACGGCTCAGGATACGCTGAAAAAGAATCTGAAGACCCGTTATGAGCTGTATCCGTATATTTATTCTCTTTCATGGCAGGGCTACAGCCAGGGGACACCGATCATGCGCGCCATGCTGCTGGAAGACGGCAGCCAAAATAACCCGGCGGCATGGAATCTGAACAAACAGTATTATTTTGGAGATTGGTTCCTGGTGGCCCCGGCACAGGATACCAGCGATACCGTGGTTTCGGTCTGGCTTCCCCCGCAGACTACCTGGTACAATTATTACACAGGGAAACGCTATGAGGGAGGCGCAAGCGGAAAAACGATCAACGTCGCGGCAGCCCTGACGGATATACCCGTGTTTGTAAAAGCGGGGGCCATTGTTCCCATGGGTCCGGATATGGATTATGCGGATGAAAAACCTTTGGATCCTCTTACACTGGATATTTATCCGAAGGGAACCACGGACTTTACCCTTTATGAAGACGACGGGGTAAGCCGTAAATACATAACTGAAAATGCATACAGCACGACAAAATACGAAAGTGTACAGAACGGGAATGATATTTCCTTTAAAATCTTTGCAAGGGAAGATCACAACGCGGCTGTTTACAAACCGGCCGACCGTTCCTACAATCTGAAGTTCAACCATATCGCTCAGATAAACGGCGTGACCGTAAACGGAGACAACATTTCCGGCGTATCGACACTGGAGCAGTACAATGCTTCGCAGGAGGCTTACTGGCTTGATTCAACAAATAACATTGTCTATGTCAAAACTCCCGACACCGGAGAGGAAATCAATGTGGAACTCGCTTCCGGCGGAATTGTTGAACCGGCGCTCGGCAATGAAAACGAAGGGATTCCCGCCAAGCAGGTAAACGATGGAGACACGTTTGAACTGGAAACGGGAAAATTCCTCCCGCAGTCCGGCGGTCAGGTAATCGCCGACACGGAGTGGAAAGGCTATACGGGAACGGGCTTTGCAAAAGGGTTTAAGGTGGCCGGGGATGCGGTTCAGTTCGACGCCGATATTGTAAAGGCGGGCACCTACAACCTGAAAATACGCGTAAACTGCGGAAAGAAAAACGATCCCCAATATGATTCCTCACCCCGTACAGGCGGATTATACCTCAACGGAACAAAAGCGGCCGATCTGTCCTTTGCGGTGACGGATGTCTGGGGAAATACCGTAAATAATGTAAAACAGGGAGTCTGGGTCGATTATACCATTCCGGGCATCAAGCTGGACGCCGGCGTCAATACCTTCAAAATCCAGGCGGAAGGTTCCAACCCCGGCAACTACAATCTGGACTCGCTTACCTTCAACCGATTGGATACCACGGTAAACGCCTTTAGCCGGATTGAAGCGGAGTCGGCCGGCACACTCACCAATGTGTCGAAGGCGGCTCTGGGAGACGGCACCAATGTCCTGATCACATCCACAAACGGAGCGTGGGCGCAGTTTAATGAAGTGAGAGGTTCCAACAAAGGCGGACTCCAGCTTCGGGTAAAGAGTACGACTGGCGGCCGTATCATAGCTTATGAAAACGGTGTGGGCGATAAGGTGCTTGCCACCTTTGACCTGCCGGAGGACGGGCAGTGGACGACTCTTACGGAAAAGTCCAAGGACACAGACGCGGATACAAGCAATATTTTCTTCGAATTCGTCGCAAACTCTGCATCAGTTTTGGATTGCGACATGGATTGGTTCCGCTTCATTCCAAGAATTGATGCCGGCGATACCTTTGAGGCGGAAGATGCACAAGGCGATACAACCAGCGCGGCCGGTGACGGCAGCGGGACCGTACGGGTCGACAATCAGTGGCCGGGATATACCGGTACCGGTTACGTCGCGGGCTGGAAGTCCGTGGGGCATTATGTGGAATTCCAGGCGGACGTTGCACAGACGGGGAACTATGATGTTACTCTGAACGTCGCCAACGGAAAGAAGAATGCTTCGCAGTATGATGATACTCCTCGTACGGGTGTACTTTACATCGACGGCGTAAAGGCCGCGGATTTTGGCCTCGAAGTACACGAAACATGGGGCGAATGGTTTGAACATGTCATTGAGGGTATCCCCATTGAAGAGGGCATCCATACCTTCAAGATTCGTTCCGAAGGCAGCGAAAATTCCGGAAACTTTAATCTGGATTCCATCAGATTTGATCTTCAGGCCTCCTCCGCGAACAGCATAACGGTGACTCCGGTCAGCGGTGCGACAGTTACTGCAGACAAATCGCAGGCACAGGCGGATGAAGTCGTGAGCGTTACCATTAAAGATATCGTGCAGGGAAAAGCTTTCAAATCGATCTCTGTGACCGATGCGGACGGCGAGCCCGTCGATACTGCGGAGGTAACGGTCGGCAAAAAATATACGTTTGTCATGCCCGCGTCGTCTGTTACCGTCGATGTGGAACTGCAGGATGTAACTCCCGATACACAGAATATCCGCAGCGTTCAGCAGTCTGATCCGTTGACTGTTGAGTACGGTACCGATTATGACAGCTTAGAGCTGCCCGAAACTGTGGATGTGACTCTCAGCGACGATACCGATATCAGCCTTTCCGTCAGCTGGATAGAGGGCGGCTACAACGGCAATCGCGCGGGTACCTACACCTTAAAGGGCTCGCTGATTCTGGAAGATGGCATAACCAATACAAACAATATACAGGCGTCCATTCAGATTACGGTAGAGGACAGTTCCTCCCCCGGCACGGATAAAATCATCAATTCATTTAATCCGCTGAATCCGTCGGTGAAAAATCAAACAGTTGCCTATGGAACGCCGTTCTCTTCCCTGAATCTGCCTCAGAAGCTCAAGGCGGAAGTTGACGGAATAAAGGATACCTGGGTCAGCATAACCAAATGGGTCAGCGACATCACTTACAACCCGCTGGCTTCCAAAACATACCGCTTTGCTCCGGTTTTAGACAGCGGCTATGTACTGGAAGATAACGCCGGACTTCCCAGCATTTCAGTAACCGTTAAACCGAAAAAGAGCAATCACTCAAGCGGCAGCTCTTCTTCAAGCAGTACCGGCAATACTCCAAAAACGCAAAGTACGATGTCTACCACAACAACCACAGGCGGAGGCACGGCGGCAGAGGTAACAACAAAACCGGATACAGCACCGGCTGTGTCGGGAAGCAAGTCAAGCGTTACCGTTTCGATCCCGACAGAGATCACGTCCGTGATCTCCAATGCAACGGCGGAAAAACCCGCCCAGGTAACGATCGCCCTGCCGACCGAAACGATACTGGAACAATTGAGCAGCAGTACGGTTCAAACCGTTACTGTGAACATGCAGGTCCCTTCCTCTGTGGCAAACAATACCAATGCAAATGCAAATATATCCATAACGGCATCACAAGCGGCTTTGCAGGCGGCTAAGGATGCGAAGAAGGACATTACCCTTACAGTGACCGATTCGGACATGGGCAGTGAAGCTTATTCATGGACCTTCTCCGGTGCAGACTTGAGCAGTTCCGTTGCTCCCGTTACAAACGTGAATCTTGCGCTGAACGTTGTCGCAGTGAGAAATGACACATCAGCTGCCGAAGTAGTGGCAAAAAATGCTGCGGATCAAAATTCTTTAGGTACTTTGATTCAATTCAGCAATCACGGACTTCTCCCCGGACTCGCAAAAGTCAGGGTGTATGTGGGAAATCAGCAGGGATGTGCTCCGAATTCACAGGTGTTTCTCTATTATCTAAACAGAACAACAAAGGTTCTGGAGCAATTGCCGAGGAGCGAGTACACGGTGGATGCAAACGGGTATGTGGAAATTGATATTATCCACTGTTCCGATTATGTACTGCTGCCGAAAGCCGCGGTAAATCCGTATCCTGTAAAATCAGACACCACTTATCCCGTCGGGGTGAAGTATGGAGAAAGCTATACCTTTATGATGACAGCCGGCGAAAATTCAACTCCGTCATTCGGCGTGGGGAACGGCCAGGCATTTACGAGTATGGTAAAGCGTCAGGGAAACAAGTACTATTTCACCGTAAAAGCGGTTGGGTCAGTTGGTACGATGACTGCGGTCTACAGCACTTTGCCAGGACAGCAGCCGGTAATCCTGTGCTATATCTCAGTAGTCAAGTAGCATAATACGGCAGCGCGGAGAGGCAAAAAGACCTCTCGGAAAATTCCAGACGGAGAGGTACTTGAATCACGGAAATCGGTGGTTTGGGTACCTCTTTGTTCATCCATTTTGTTAAATGCTGCATAAGTTCTGTCAAATAGATTAAATAAAAATGGAAGTTATATATAATTATTTTTACCTAATTTTCAAAATTATAGAGTTGAAATTCAATGATTATCAGACCGCTCAAATTTATAATTTACGCCGTGCACAGGAGCGTCGGCCATTTATTCATCAATATTTCTACTACAATTATTTAGAAGAGAAGGGTCATAATGAAGAGGATCTTTGCATCTTTGGTTGTTGCGCTGGTGATTATTGCCGCTTTATTTTATGATCTGTATGGAACCGTCAATGATGGGACAGTGGAAAATGAGGCGGGAAAACAGCCGAAATATCACATACAGGTTATTACGCAGAATTCGGATGAGCATTTCTGGACGATGTTTAAAAAAGGTGCAAGCGCCGCAGGAGCCAAATTGAACACCTATGTAGAATTTGTCGATGTTACTCAAAAAGATGTGGATTCATCCGTACAGGCAGTTGAAAAAGCGATTTACTCCAGCGTGGATGGCATTGCCTTGCAGGGACAGGACATTACGAAGACATCTGCCGTGCTGGAAATTGCAAAATCAAAAAACATCGCTGCGATCACTTTTGAAAATGAGCTGAGTTATATTCCCGATGTGCCGACGGTTGGCTCAAACCTGTATGATATCGGTCAGAAAGAAGGAGAACTGGGGGTACAGGCCTGCAAGGGAAAGGGAAACGCCGTCCTGATTGTAAACGGAGCAGGGAGCCAAAGCAGTCAGTTTAAAAGCCTCAAGCTACAGGGGATTATGGATGTATTTTCAAAGCATGCCGGAATCTCCGTACAGGCGGTTTATACGCTGAGTGCCGGTATGTTTGAAACAGAAAAACTAATGAGTAAAATTTTGGCCCAGAATCCGAAAATCGATTTGATCGTCTGCACCGACGAGCGCAACACGCCGAGTATCGCGCAGATCATTGTTGACGCCGACCGGGTGGGCGATGTATCCATTGTCGGGTACGGCGCCATGCCGCAGACTCTGAAGTACATTGGGGGGCGTGGGGTGATCTACGGCACGGTATGCCCGGATGCGTACAATATCGGTTACGATACGGTTTCTCAGCTTTACGCCATTTTAAACGGCAACCAGGTGAGCGAAAGTCTCAACACCGAGCTGTTTCCGATTAATAAGACCAATGTTGATCAATTTATGGTAAAAACGAATGAAAGATAAGATGAAATATAATGCGGTCAAATCCCGTGATATGAAATTCCGTACACTGCTGATCACCTTTTTCCTGTCTTCTGCCGTCATTATAATGCTGGCAAGCGTGTACACTTACATATCCTCCCAGATTTTAATGCAGGATACATCGGAAATGTTCCGGAAAAATTTAGAGCTTACCGGAGCATACAGCCGGCTGAGAAAGATTCAAAATGACATAGAACTGTATCTTTCCACCGGCAGCTCGGACAGCCTGCTGGCATTTTACGACGATGGCAACGCCATTACTGATAACGTGAACAAGCTGATGGATGAAGTAACCTATACGCCGCGGGGCGTGAAAATCAAAAATGTCGCCAACATGATTACGGATTATATGATAAAAGCGGAAAACGCAATCAACGCGAAGCGCGGCAGGAATATAGACGCTTATGTGACCGCTTATGAAATCACGGTGAAGGAATGTAACTATATAACGGTATATATGGAAGAAATCATGAGTCAGGATATTGTGGACAGTGCCGAAAAATATAAGGCAATCAGCGAACGGCAGCTGCAGGCAACGGTGTTCAACAATATCTTTATTCTGTTTGTTATGATCTACGTTATCGTAATGATTTTTGTTTTCAGCTTTGAAATTACCAAGCCGATTACAAAGCTAGCTTCCTATGCCGCTGAAATATCAAAAGGGAACTTTGAAATTAAAATTACCCCCGTCAAGTCCAGCAGGGAAGTAAATATGCTTTACAGCGTTTTTTCTTCCATGGCGGTCAATGTGAAAGAATATGTGAACGAGCTGCAAGAAAAGAGGAGACTGGAAAGAACGATCAGCGAACAGAAAGTGAACAACTTGAAGATGAGGAATGCGCTGCATGAATCGGAGCTTTTAGCATTGCAGTCGCAGGTCAACCCGCATTTTATATTTAACACCATTAATATCGGTGCAAAGATCGCAATGCTGCAGGGAGACGCGGCCACTTGTACCTACCTTGAAAACGCCGCCGATATTTTCCGCTACAATCTGAACGGGCTGGATTCCAACGCAACGTTAAGAGAAGAAATTGATAATGTGGTTTCCTATATGTATCTTCTTAAAACACGGTTCAGCGACAGAATTCAGTTTTCTCTTGATCTTGATGAGTCCGATTCTAAACTGCTCGGTTTTGTGGTGCCCCGTATGATCCTGCAGCCGATTGTTGAAAATGCGTATATTCACGGGATAGGAGAAATCGAAGAAGGGGGAACCATCCGGCTCATTGCCCGGCGGGATGCTCAATACGTTTATCTGACCGTCAGCGATAACGGGAAGGGAATTGGGGAGGAAAAGATCGCTGCCATTATAAACGGAGAACCGGAAGAATCGGCGGAGGAGAAACCGAGGCAGAGGGGCCACACTACGGGCATCGGCATTGACAATGTGATGAAACGGCTGCGCCTTTTCTTTGGGAAACAGGATGTGATGAAAATTGAGTGTACGGACGGAGAAACAAGATTTACTTTTATACTGCCGACAGAAATAGAGAAGGGGGAGGAGCATGTATCGTGTGCTGATTGTGGATGACGAACCGATTGAGCTGAAATTTATAGAGTACATTATCAATAAAAAGTTTACGTCTTTGAAAGTGGAAGGTACAGAGCGCTCGGGCAGAGCGGCCATTGAAAAAGCGGAGAGTACCTACCCCGATATTATAATTATGGACATCAATATGCCGGGAATCAATGGATTGGAGGCGATGCGCCAGATTCGAAAAGGAAATCCGAATGTCCGTTTTATCGTAGTTTCTGCCTTCGATTACTTTAATTATGCGGTGGAGGCGGTCGCTCTCAATGTAGATGATTATCTTTTAAAGCCTGTCAAAGAGGCAACGCTGGTGGAAACGCTCGAAAAGGTAATGAAACAGATTGATGCCCGGCGCGACAGAACACGGCGGGAGATGGAGCTGAAAGAGAAATTCGAGATGGTCATGCCGATTTTGGAAACAGGTTTTATCAACGCCATTTGCATTTTCGACGACGCCGGTACGGACCTTCATAATTATTGCCGTATCTTTGATTTCAAAAGTACCAGCGGGTATGTCATTGCGATCCAGTTTGGTGAAAAGGAGGGCGGTGAGGTAAAAAATAAAATCGGCGCAGGGGTACAAAGCCAAAAGCTGTACCAGCATTACTACAGCATTTTAAAGTCGATTTGTGTCTGTGTTGTGGGACCAATGATGTTAAACCGGCTGATTGTTTATATCCTGGACGAGCAGGAAAATGGATTTGAGCAAAAATTTTCCGCTGAAAAAACAGTACAGAATTTCTATAAACGCGCAGAAAAGCTGGATATCGAAATCTCTGTGGGAATAGGAGGACACTGTAAGAGCGTCGACAATGCGCACGAGTCCTACCAGCAGGCTCTGCGCGCGCTGCTTATGCTTTCCATCTCGAAAATCGACTGCAATATTTTACACTTTGATGATGTTCTGGCGGAAGAGGGGGGAGTGGAAACCTGCTATGAAAAGCAGTTTATGCGAAGCTATTACCTTAGTGTGGATACGGAGGACGCTTTGGTAGCCCAGCTTGCGTTTGAAAGCATATTTTCACGTATGTGCTCGGAGATAATGCCTGATTTTGACGAGCTGAAGAATAAAAGCATTTCTCTCATCCTGGGCTTCAGCAAGCTGTGGGTGAACCTGGGAAGCAATCATTCTGTGATGCTCGGTCAGATCTTACAGGCTCAGAAACCGGACGAGCTTCGCAGGGCATGCTGCTGCTGTATCGCGTCGGCAGTAAACCGGACCGTTTCGGGAAAGAAGAAAAAAATAAACAGTATTATTGAAAAGGCGAATCGCTACATGGAGGAACATTTCAGCGACGAGATCACGCTGGATTCAATTGCCAAAGAGGTCAATCTCAGTCCCTACTATTTCAGCCGCTTTTATAAAGCGCAGACAGGCGTTAATTTCATCGATCGTCTGATGACGATCCGCATTGAGAAGGCAAAAGAATATTTATCCGAAACAGATGCGTCGATCAAGGAAGTTTCAAAACAGGTTGGTTATATGGAACCAAATTATTTTTCCAAGCTTTTTAAAAAAATTGCCGGGATAACAGCAACTGAATATAAAGAACAATATGGGAGATGAGTACAGTGTCAGAAAAATTTACCCCAAAACGTTCGATTGGATGCCTTTGCTGTCTTTTGATTTGCAGCTTGCTGTGTGGAACCATCGCGGGCTGCACCAGTAAAAATGATTTTGCCCCGGTTTCTTCCGGAACGAAAAAAATGACCATCGGCTTTTCTATGGCCACGCTCAAAGAAGACCGTTGGCTCCGCGACCGGGATATTTTTTCTGCCAAGGCCAAACAGGAGAACATTGACGTCATTGTCACCAATGCCAACAATGACATCAACGAGCAGTACCGGCAAGTAAAAAGCATGATAGACAAGGGGATCGATCTGCTGGTCATGGTCCCGCAGGACTGTGAGCGTTCGGCGTACTGTGTACAGCTTGCCAACAATGCGGGCATACCGGTCATCTCTTATGACCGTCTGGTTCGCAATTGCAAAGTGGACGCTTACGTTTCTTTCGACAACGTGAAAGTGGGGCAGCTACAGGCGGAAGAGCTTTTGAAAAAGGTACCCACGGGCGGGTATCTTATTTTAAACGGTGCAAAATCCGACAACAACAGTACGATGTACCATCAGGGGTATTTCGATAAACTGCAGCCGTCTGTTCTGGATGGGAAAATTAAAATTATCGCGGAAACATGGGTGCAGGATTGGCTCAGAGAAAACGCGTACAGCTTTGTTTCCGAACAGCTTACACACAATGCCGGCCAAATCAATGCGATTCTGGCCGCCAACGACTCGCTTGCCTGGGGCGCCATCGACGCTCTTTCCGAGGCAAAGCTCACCAAGAAGGTGATTGTGGTGGGTCACGATGCCGATTTGGCCGCCTGCCAGCGCATTGTAGACGGTACGCAGGATCTTACCATTTATAAGCCGATTGATAAACTGGTGGAGAAAACGGTGGAAATATGTAGAACTTTAGCGCAGAAGAAAAAGATTTCCTATGAGCAAACAATCAACAACGGCGCTTACGATGTCCCCTATCTGATGTGCGATGTAATTCCGGTGACCATCGATAATATTGACGCTACCGTGATTAAAGACGGCTTTCAGTTAAAGGAGGATGTTTACAGAACATCAAAATAGGTTGTGCCGCCGCTTATTTACAGCGGCGGGCGCAGGATAATAGGAGCCCCTCCTTTTGTTGGTCAGTTTCATTGAAACCGGACCGACAAAAAGGGGGGCTTTTTGTGTCAAGGGCAGTCCGGTCAGGCTTTCCTTTCCTGATTCAGGACAATATTTTACCTCGCTGTGATCGCGTAAGCATTTTAAACAATATAGTCATAACAGACAGCAATTGGTTCCATTGTAAAGGAATTGCCGCCATAGTATCATAAATACAACAAAAGACGGCGAATGATGCGAATAAATGTGGTGCATTTGCCTCTGGACGTGATATTGAAAGGTGGAAATGAATTGAAAAAGTTTTTCGCAATAGTCCTTTCCGTTATGATGTTCATAAGTGCGGCCGCTTGCGGAAGCACGACGGGAGCTTCCGGTACGGCGGATACGGCAAGCGAAGCTGCGGTCAGCGAAGCAAAAAAAGGCACTGTGGACGTCGGCATTGTTCTTCCTACCAAGGATGAGCCGAGATGGGTACAGGATGAGACGAGGTTTACCGAAGCGCTGAAATCGACAAACTATTCTTCAGAGGTACTGTTCAGCCAAGGCTCGTCCGCAAAAGAAAAAGAAAATGTGGAAGCTTTGATCGCCAAGGGAATCAAAGTTCTGATTATTTGCCCGCAGGACGGCGCCGCGGCCGCAGCGGCGGTTGACGAGGCCAAAGAAGAAGGAATCACCGTTATTTCCTACGACAGACTGATTACGGATACCGGCTCGGTTGACTATTATGTTACGTTTGACAGCGTTTCCGTTGGAAAAGCGCAGGGCCAGTACTTAATCGACAACGCCGCCGGCAAGAAAAATGTTCCGCTTTACATTTACGCAGGTGCTGCGACTGACAACAACGCTTTCCTGTTCTTCCAGGGCGCGTGGGAGACTTTGCAGCCGAAGATTGCAGACGGAACGTTTGTGATCAAGAATTCCAGTGCGGCGGAAGGCTTAAAGGACAAAGCGGAGCTCACCCGTGATGAAGAAAGCAAAATCATTGCACAGGTTACCACAAACTGGGATTTCAACGAGGCAAAAAACAAGGCGCAGGCACATTTGACCTCCGCTGCCAAAGCCGACAAAGGGGATGTGTGCATTCTTGCCCCGAACGATGGTACCGCACGTTCCATCGCGGACGAATTCAAGGCTGATAAAGACATCAAGTCCTATGTGATTACCGGACAGGATGCCGAAAAGGCGTCGATCCAGTATATCATCGACGGCAAGCAGACCATGACCGTATTTAAGGACGTCCGTATTCTTGTGAAGGATTCCATCGCAATGGCTGTTTCCGTGCTGGAAGGAAAGACTCCCGAAACAACCGGTTCTTATAACAATAATAAGATCGACGTAAAAGCCAAGCAGACGGCGGTTCAGGTTGTCGACGCGAAGAATGTGAAAAGTGCGATTATAGAATCCGGCTACTATCCGGCTTCCGATTTTACAAACCTGAAGTAAAAAAGCGAATGTTTTTCAATAGCTGATACATACCGCAATAAGAAAAGCAGATGGGATATTGGTGAAAAAAACCGAGCATCTCATCTGTTTTCTTAAAGTGTTCAAAAGGGGAACTATGGATATGGAAGACTACATACTCGAAATGAATGATATCACAAAGGAATTCCCGGGAGTAAAAGCCCTGGATACGGTGAATTTCAAAGTGAAACGGGGAGAAATTCACTGTCTGGTGGGAGAAAACGGAGCGGGAAAATCAACTTTGATGAAGGTGCTGTCCGGTGTATATCCGCACGGAACATATAGCGGAAGCATTGTCTTAAACGGAGTGGAACAGCATTTTTCCAACATTGCGGACAGTGAAAAAGCCGGGATCGCAATTATCTATCAGGAGCTTGCGTTGATTCCGGAGCTGACCGTGTATGAGAATATTTATTTTGGCCACGAAATTATGAGCGGCAAAACAATTAATTGGAACCAAACCATTATTAACGCGCAGAAAGTTCTGAAACAGGTGGGTTCCTCCGCCAATCCGGTCGCCAAGGTGAAGGAATACGGCGTGGGGACGCAGCAGCTGATCGAAATCGCAAAAGCGCTCAGTAAAAATGTCAAGCTGCTGATTCTGGACGAACCCACGGCAGCTTTGACAGAAGCAGACAGCGAAAATCTGCTGAACTTATTAAGGGAGCTTAAAAAACAGGGCGTTTCCTGCATTATGATTTCCCACAAATTGAAAGAGATCATTTCAATCGCCGACACCATCACAACTTTGCGTGACGGAAAAACGATCTGCTCTATGGATACGAAAGAACGCAGGATCTCCGAAAGCGAGATCATTAAGTATATGGTGGGCCGCGAAATCGATAACGTTTACCCGCCGAGGGAAAAGCACGAGTACGGAGATGTGAGCTTTGAAGTAAAGGACTGGACCGTATTTGACCCGGCCGCCGGCAGAGAGATCCTGCACAACGTGAGCCTCAATGTCCGCAAAGGGGAAATTGTAGGGATCGCGGGATTGATGGGTGCCGGACGCACAGAGTTTGCGCTGAGTGTGTTCGGAAATCCGCAGAATTACAAAATTGAAGGCAGGCTTCTGGTCAATGGAAAAGAAAAAAATTACAGGCATCCTGAGAAAGCGATCCGGGACGGCCTTGCCTATGTAACGGAAGACAGAAAGGGCAACGGGCTTGTCCTGATTAAGGATATTAAAGAAAATATCACGATGGCAAACCTGAAGGCGATCTGCAGCAACGGGATTATCAATCAGAACGAAGAAGTGCGTGTCGCAAATGGATATTTGAAATCCATCAATATCAAGGCGCCGTCGGTGGATCAGATCGTGGGGAATCTAAGCGGAGGCAATCAGCAAAAGGTTTCCATCGCGAAATCGTTGTTTATCGGCCCTCACACCCTGATTCTGGATGAACCGACACGGGGAATCGATGTTGGCGCGAAATATGAAATTTATACGATCATGAATCAGCTTGTAGAGGCTGGCATGAGCATCATTATGATCTCTTCGGAATTGCTGGAGATTTTGGGTATGAGCGACCGCGTTTATGTCATGTCCGAAGGCAAAATCACCGGAGAAATCAAAACAGAGAACGCAACAGAAGAAATTATTATGGGAATGGCAACAGTTGGTTAGGAGTGATAGAATTATGAACCTTTTTGCTGAAGCAAAATCTTTGGTGAAGAAAAATATCCGTGACTACGGAATGTACATAGCGCTTGGAGTCATTATTATCATTTTTACATTGGGTACCGACGGAAATTTTATTTCCTCCAGAAATATCAGCAATTGGATTAATCAAACGGGATATATCGCTGTTCTGGCAGTTGGTATGACACTGATTCTGATTATCCGGCACATTGATATCTCGGTTGGCTACTTATGCGGATTCATCGGCGCATTTTCGGCCATTTTAATGACGCAGGCGCATTTTCCGGCTTGGCTGACAATCCTTGCCTCGCTGGCCCTCGGCCTTTGTATTGGTATGTTCGAAGGCTTTTTGGTGGCACAGGTAGGGGTTCCCTCCTTCGTCGTGACTCTGGCGGGAATGCTGGTGTTCAGAGGGTTGTTGATGCTTGTAACACAGGGGACCGGTACGATTATCGTTCCCGATGATGCCTATAATGCGATCGGAAACGGGTTTATTCCGGAAATCACCAAAATCAGCGGCTATAACTTTTTGACCCTGCTGGTCGGCGTGCTGGCGATTATCGGCCTGGTTTTCTCTCAGGTGAAAAACAGAAACAATCAGATCAGATATCACTTTGAGGTTTTATCCATGCCGATGTTTATCATCAAGCTCGCTTTTATTTCCGCCATCATCGGTTACGTGGTTTACATTCTTGCGGGCTTCAAGGGTATCTCTTGGACGCTCGTCATTGTAGCGGCGGTGGTTGCGATTTATAATTTTGCGCTGAACAAAACACCGTTCGGGCGTCATGTTTACGGGGTGGGGGGCAATGCCCAGGCAGCACAGCTTTCCGGCGTAAATGTAAAGAAGATTACCTTTATGGTGTTCTCGTCCATGGGTGTTCTTGCGGCACTCGCCGGTATCCTGTTTACGGCAAGATCCAAATCAGCCACAACAACCGCGGGTACCGCCTTTGAGATGGACGCGATCGCGGCGGCTTATGTTGGCGGCGTATCCGCGGACGGCGGCATCGGCAAGGTTACGGGTACGATCGTAGGAGCCTTTGTAATGTCTTCTCTGACGAACGGCATGAATCTGATGGGCGTGGATATTTCGTTCCAATACATTATTAAAGGCGCTATTCTGGTTCTGGCCGTTGTTTTCGATATCACAACCCGTAAGAATAAAAAGGCCGCTTAATTTATTTGATAAAATCCCCCGCTGTAAGGAAAACAACAAGATCTATAGCTTCTTCTCTTCGCTGTAGACCTTGTTGTTTTGTTTCCTGATGGGCTGTAACATGATGAGAATCCATCCTGATTATACGTAACCGGCGCATGACGTAAATTGCATATAGATCAAAGTGGACGATACTTGTAAAAATGATGATTTGGCGATGCAAACAAAGGGGTGAGCTTTTTGAAAAAGAGTTGCAAAAGTCTTAGCTCAATTTTGTCTATATTTTTTGTTGCATTTCTGACAGCGATTCTGATAGTTGTTGTATCGATTAATTCCATATTTACCGGCAGGGCGTTTGAAAGCTCTTTTGAAGAGGAAAGCAAGGTTGCTTTACAGAATCTGACCGGCACCATAAAAGGCTATCAGATCAATGTGAAGCAGGCTGGCGACCAGATGGCGGAAGACCGGAACCTGGCTGATGCCGCGGCTGAAAATAATCATTACACGCTGTCAAGTATACTGAACAGCCAGGTAAGCGCCTACAGTCTGAGCTATGCTTTTCTGACTGATTCCGGCGGCAGAGTGGTTGTTTCAACAGCCAAGGACCTTGATTTCCCTGATTTTTCAAAGCTGAGCCATGTCCAGTCGGCCCTCAAAAATAAAAAAAGTCTTACCAGCGAGGTCATCGCCGGGAAGACCCTTTGTATTTGTTACGGTGTACCGATAAAAAAGGACAATGAAATTATTGGAACGGTTTCTGCCGTACGTTCTTTGAATACCCCAAACTTCCTTGACAAACTCAAAGAAAATACCGGATGCGATTTTTCCGTTTTTCTCGGTGATGAACAAATCAACACGACCTTCGGAAAAGACGGAAAACGCCAGACCGGCGCAAAAATGGGCAGCGCGGCCACAAAGACAGTGATTGCCGGCAAACAGAATTATGAGGAAAAAATGAATGTATCAGGCAGCAGTCTGATGGTGTCCTACGCTCCGGTTTTAGGTCCCGATGGAAAAACGGCCGGTGCGCTGATGGCTGGAAAAGATATCACCAAAATGGAAAAAACATTGAACGTTACCGTGCTTTTTTCCAACGGAATCGCGGTACTGATGATTTTTGTTTCTACCATAATATTGAGGCGGTTTATCAAGAAAAGGATCAAAATACCGCTGAATGAGGTCGTGACCCTTGCCAACAGCATGGAACACGGTGAAATCAGTTTTACAGTCAGAGACACAGCTGTGCACGACGCATATTTTGGTGACGAGGTTGGGCAGGTCGCTTACGCTCTCGGAAACACCGTCCGCAGCCTGCAAATGTACATAGGCGAAATTTCCAGCGTGCTGAGCGGAATTTCAAAAGGGGACTTGACGGTAGAAACGCACAGGCAATATTTCGGCGATTTTGTTGAAATAAAAAACGCCCTGAAAAATATCATTGATTCCATGAATACCGCATTCTACGATATCAGCACTGCGGCCGAATCGGTTTCCTTACGTTCAGAGCAGATTTCCATCAGTGCAACGGCACTTTCAAAGGGTTCAACCGAACAGGCGGGCTCTATTGAAGAGCTGTCCGCTTCTATTATGGAGATATCGGTACAGGTCAGGGAGAACGGGCGGCATGCGGCGGAAGCCGGTAAAAATGTAAATCAGGTGAGTTCAGAAATAGAAATCAGCAGCCGGGATATGAGCGATATGGTTTTAGCAATATCTCAGATTCACGAATCATCCGGTCAAATCGGAAAAATCATTCAGACGATTGAAGATATTGCCTTTCAGACAAATATACTGGCGCTGAATGCGGCCGTTGAAGCGGCAAGAGCGGGGGAGGCGGGCAAAGGCTTCTCTGTCGTAGCGGATGAAGTAAGAAATCTGGCCAGTAAAAGCGCGGCGGCAGCAAAAGTTACCGCCGCTTTAATTCAGAATTGCGTAAATCAGGTGGAAAAGGGAACTGAAATCGCGGATAAAACTGCCAAATCCCTCTTTCAAGTTGTAAGCAGTATAAAAACCGTATCGGATACTGTCGATCAGATTTCACAGGCATCGATTCAGCAGGAAAATTCTATTGGTCAGATAACCTCGGGAATAGAGCAGATTTCAAATGTTGTACAGGCAAATTCCGCAGCAGCCGAAGAAAGTGCCGCCGCCAGCGAAGAACTCTCCGGGCAAGCGCAGGCAATGAAGGCGCTGGTCGGTAAATTCACACTGTCGGAGCGCACCAGACAAACAGGCGGAATGTTGCTGTAACGGTCACGGCGTCAAATTCAGGATGGCGCCTGAAACGTTCCCAAATCCAGAACGGACACAGCACCCTCCGCGCCGGATGCCTCTCTGCCCACGAGCCGGTAGGTTTCGTCGTCGTAAGCAAAGAAGTCCAGATAGCAATAGGTATTTCCGACCGATGAGGTGACAATCGTACCGGAACGGGATTCAGAAAAAATTTCGGAAAGTCTTTTTTCCCATTTTTCCTGCTCACGGCGAACCGCCTCTTCGGTATTCTTACCGCGCAGAAGAACCAAAGAGCCGTACCGGATGCCGCAGGACAGAATATATTGTGTTCCGGGGCGGTCCCCTGTGGGCTTCTCTTCCTCGTTCAGTAAATCAAGGCTGTAGGAGATCCCGTGCAAAATATCCCGGCGGAGTTCCCGGTTCCGGTTTTTCAGCTGGAAGCTGTCGGCAATCAGACGGATATCGCCTGGCTTTACCCAGCCCTTTGACTGAATGGTATGCTGCAAAAAGGTCCGCAGTTCCTCCATGGAAAGGGCCTCCTGGAAAGCTTTGTTTTTTTTGCTGAAGGAAATCTGGCCCGCATAGGCCTCTGCTGCGATTTCCCCCAGATAATCCATCAGCATCATATAAGTGACGGCAAACCGGTCCTCGTCGCCGACTTTTGTGAATTTCTCCGTCAGGGAAATCTTCAGGTCGATTTTATGCAATTTCTCGTTAACCGACGGAATGATGCGGAAATCCTGGGGAGAGAACATCGTATCCCCGATGGTCAGGCTTCCCCGGAACGCAGGATGGTAATAGTAAAAAGCCCAGTGTTTCCTCAGCTTTTCCGGAAGGCAGTCGCAAAAATAGAAGCAGGGGATTTTTTTGCCGGAATCCAGCATGGTGCTGCATTCCAGAATGTAGCATCCCGGTTTCTTATAAAGCTGAAACGTCAGGTCGCCCAGCACCGGCTGCAGCAGCTCCCGCATCCGATGGGAGGCCGGTTCCATTTCCCCGTTGTCCATAAGGGTACGCAGCTCCGGCTCCTCCCGGGAAAACCGGGCATAGAACTGTTCAACGCGGTCCTTAAAGCAGCTCATAGGCTGTCTCCGTCCCGCGTTGGCTTTTGATAGAAATAGATTTGCTTCATACGCTCAAGCTCCTTTTTGTGCTGCTCCGATAGTTTTCCCCGATAGTTTTCCCGAAAGAGATATCCGGTGTCTTGATCCGCAAGCCCGATACGGGCCCCCGCGGCCAGCCCATTCTCTGTGTCCAGTTTTTTCAGCTGCCGCCATGTCTGACGGAAGGAAGCGGAGTATTTCCAGACACTTCCGTAGAGTGCGATCCCGCGGTCGGTCACGCAGATGGCCGCCTCCATGCGCTCCGGCGCGCTGATTGTCCCATGATACACGTCCAGCTGTCCCAGAAGAATGATTTCTGCTGTTTCATTTCCGTCCAGCAGGGCGCAAAGGGCTTCCAGCCGTTTCTTACGGGCTCCCCACAGAAACACCTTATCCTTATGCAATAGCTTTTCTACATCCTGCCGCATTCTTCGTCCTCCTGCTCCGTCAGAATATAGGTTTCGCAAAATTCAGCGACTCCCTCGTCGTCGTTGCTTTTTGTAACAGTGTCGGCTGCCTGCTTTACCGTTTCCGCGGCGTTGCCCATGGCAACCCCAATTCCTGCCATGCGTAGCATTCCGATATCATTTTCGTAGTCTCCAAAGGCGCAGACCTGCTCCGGAGCAATGCGTAGATGCCGGCATAAATCAAGCAGGGCCTTTTCCTTGCCTGCCCGGCGGGAAACGAATTCCATTGAGGAAGAATCTACCCGGAACCCTCTGACATCCGGATAATCGGTTTTTAATCGCTCCGAGAGGGCGGAAAAACCGTCAAACTTCCAGAAGGCCGCTCCGAGCTTTACCACATCCTGCCCGGCCCTTAAAATGAAATCGCCCAATCCGTCTCTCAGCACAGGGCCCGCTTCCGACCTGCCTTTTTCCCGTTCCCGGCGGCAGTGATCCAGAACTTCCGCGTCGCGGCACGCGACAACGTGGGTGCTTTTCCCATCGTTTTGATGGATATACACACAGGCCCGCAGCGCCAGCAGTTCGTCGGCCAGAGAAGCCGCCGTACGGCACGGAATCAAATGCTCCGACAGATGCAGTCCGGTATTGCCGTCCGTTACAATCGCCCCGTTACCGGAGATTACGTAGCGGATGCCGCCGACCCCTATTACGTCTTCCCTCAGGCGATAGAAACCGCGGCCCGTGGCCGGTACGACCTCCACACCCTTTTGGATCAGTTTTCGGATCACTTTTGCGGTACGCTCGGAAACAGCCTTCGATGAATTCAGGCAGCTTCCGTCCAGATCCATGGCGATCAGGCGGATGTTTTTTGCCGCCTGCCAAAGTACAGTGTTTCGTTCCATCTTATTCGTCGTCTTCGTCCATCCGGCTGAAATCCTGATCATTGACCAGCACAATTTCCGCTTGCGCCTCTTGGATCATTTCCCGCAGAGAGTCCGCCGTAATATCTCCTTCCTCCAAATGCAGCTGCATTAAAAGGGGCAGGTTCATACCGGCGACAAGGAACGTGTTCGGCCTGCTGAGAAAAGGAAAGACCGTTTGATTTGCGCTGCCGCCCATCATATCCGAACAGATGACCACCTGTTCGCCTTCCCATTGGCTCAGGTATTGTTCCGCCGCCTGCTTCAGACCGTCGGAGCCGTATTCCTGTGTGACCGAGGCAAAATAAAAATGATCGTCGTCAAAGAAATTTTTCATGGTATCGCAGAGTCCTTCGGCAAATTTTCCATGACTGACCAAAAGAATTTTCATTGCAGTACTCCTCCTGATTGCTGATGCTCGTTTTGGATGAAGGCAATTGCCTTCTCAACGATTTTTTCCGTTGTCCCCGCGGGAATGTCCGAGGCGGAGGTTTCAAAGCTTTTCCCGTAGTCCTCCCGATCGGCCAGATATCCCGCGCTGTAATTGCTGTAACACCAGCAGACAGGGCATCTGCCGCCCATGGCGTCTTTTATTTGCAGGCCGAAACGTGCAAACAGTTCCGCCGGCATCAGGAACAGCCGGAGATCACCGAGATTGACGTAGCGGCACTCGAGGTCAAAATCAAAAGGTCCGCTGCTTTTCAGGCCGATTTCGGCAATACGCAGGGCGGAGGAATATACCTTCCGCTCATCAAAGGTTTTTGCATGCTCGACTTTGTCCCGGATGGAATCGTACTGCCTCCGTTTTTCGGCAGGGTCCGGGTAAAACGTCTCCCTGTAACGGAAGGTCCTGATTTCCGGCCTGTGAAGCGCAAGGGGTTCTCCGCCGCCCCCGGCCGCAAACACCTGATGCATCATCTGATCCCCCACGCGCCTGAGTTCCGCCTCATCGTTTCCCCGGCGGTACAGCCGGTTGCTCATATCGCCCGCGGCGCCGATCATCGCGACCGGATAAACGCCCCATTTTTCTTTCAGGGAACGCGCGGCATATCCCGCCAGATCGCCGCTGACGCAGAGATTCTGCGGACCCAGCACCGTGGAATGGCACGCGAAGCTGAAAGCGCCGGCAACGACACTGTCCCCGGAGCGGAATTCCAGCGTGACAAACGAAGGATCGCCTGGCTTTTCTTTGCCGTTCCGGTTTCCGTAGCAGCCGTCGATCGTCACTTTGTTCGCAAAAAGCTCTGCTTCCGTGAATCCGGTCTCAAAGCAGCCGCCGACCGCGCTCAGAATCTGCTGTTCCACCCAGTCCATGTAACCGGGGACGGCCCCTTCTCCAAAGATCATGGAATTGCGGCGTTCCTCGTATTCTGGCGCGGAATGCGTGTGTGTAAACGAAACGGTTACCGCTTCCGCAGAGGCTACGTACTTTTGTGAAATCGCGGAGCGGATCCGATCCGTAAATTCCCGTGTCAGGCCGATCAGTTCTACCGTTACCCAGACAAGCTGTTCTCCGTCCACCTCCAGCACCAGGGCGGTTGCCCACAAATCATCCAGAATGCCGGTGGCCGGCTTCGTACGGATAGCGTGTCCCATCAGATAGCACGGAAAGAATTTGCCTTTCGGCGTGATCTTCGTTCGGTAAGTGCTTACCTTCATAGTTACCTCCATGTCGGGAAAAGGCCGTCGTATTTCTGACGGCCTTTTCCCGGTAGTTTTGCTTTTTTAAGCGCAGATTCCGAAAGCCCCCAGAAGAATAGAGAGAATCAGAACAATCCACACCATTTTTCCGGAAGTCATCTTCTTGATTCCAAGGCCCAGATAGATCAGTACCGTGAAGAAGACGTTTCCGAAATGGGGAATAATCGAATCCAGCAGGTCTCCCAGCTTTTGGGTCAGGTCCCCGACCGTCCAGGAGAGCGCGATGTTGACGTTGACCGTGGAGGCGACCATTGCGCCGATAACGATCAGGCCCATGATGGAGCAGACGTCGGTCAGGTTTTTCAGGGAGCTGCTCTTTGAGGTGATGAAGGAAATTCCCTGATGATAAACCACATAGGACATTTTCCAGAACGCGATCCACAGCGCGATTCCGACCGCTTCGGCCAGAAGCCAGCCAATCGCGCTTCCCTGCATCGCCTGATACCCGGCTATGGCACCCATGACCGTCGGCAGAAGCACCCATACGATCGCGTCTCCCAGACCGGCGAGCGGTCCCATCAGACCGGTGCGGATGTCCACGGCGGTTTCTGTCGCCATTTCATCCTTGGTGGATTCGACCGCAAGGCAGGCCATCAGGATCAGGTTGCCGAACCAAGGGTTGGTATTGAAAAATTTGAAGTAAGACTTATACTTTTCACTGAGGACCTGATCGTCGCCGTAAATCTTTTTCATTGCCGGATGCATGGACCATACCCAGCCCCCGGACTGCATGGTTTCGTAATTAAAGCAGATTTGCCGAGCAAGAACATAACGCGTCAAAGTTTTTGTCAGATCTTTTTTGGTCAGCACCGAATTTGTCTCACTCATCTTCGTCGTCTCCTCCCGCGGTCGCCGCCGCCATTTCACGCTTTGCGCTTTCTTCCTTCAGCTGGAAAATGAAAATGCAGAATACCGTACCCAGCATCGCAATCGCCAGAATGCTCAGCTTCAGGTAGGCGGCCAGAACAAAGCCCAGAAGCATAAAGTATCCGTATTTTTTCATGGGCATGTATTTCAGCAGAATGGCAAACCCCAGTGCGGGGAGCATCCCGCTGGCGACGCTCAGCCCGCTTGACAGCCATGCCGGGAAATTGTTGACCAGGGCTTGTACATAGCTGGAGCCGACCGTCATGAGCAGCAGCATCGGCAGCGCGCACAGACCGACGAACGGAATCTGGGACAGCCAGATCCATCTGCCCATTCCCTTCCAGTCCTGCCGGTCAGAGCAGGCCATTGCCTTATGAATGAAATAAGAGCCGGACATTTTTCCCACAACGTCCAACTGAACGCTCAGGGCCGCGACCGGAACGCCGATCGCCAGTGCGGTTGCCAGCGCGGTTTCACCGCTCTGGCCCATCCCAATGGCAAATACCGTACCGGCGGCCGCGCCAAACATATAGTCTGGAACAGAGGAACCGCCGTAGGCGCCGATCCCCAGACTCATCAGACACATTTCGCCGCCAATAAGCAGGCCGGTCTGAACGTCTCCCATGACGATTCCCGAAACGAGACCCACAAAAACCACCCCGGCGTACATAAACATCTGGATATTGTACTTTTGCCAGGTTAAAAATGCGATGAACAGGGTCATAAAGATAATTTGCAGTGGACTGAACATGTTTTTTCCTCCCTTTTAAAAAATCAGCCTAACTGATCTCCTACTCCTACCTCCGGGTTGTCGGGGCGAAAGCGCACAGTGATTTTTACGCCCGCGTCCCGCATTTCCTTTAACATCTCCTTTTCTTCGGGAGAAACCCGCACCGTCTTGTCCAGCACGGTCACGTTCTCCTTATTTTGCGTAACGTTTCCCAGGTTTATCTGCTCCAGAGACACCCCGGCCTGGAAAAGCGTATAGGCCCATTTAATATAACGGCAGATTACAAAGACCTTCTGGGAATTGTATTTCCCGCTTAAAATATTCGCCGCCGCTTTCTGCGGATCCAAAACCGAGAGAGCCACGCCGGCCGGGCACGCCATTTTCAGCGAGGAGCGTACAATATCATTTTTTGAGGCCGCCTCGTCGACTACCATCGCGCGGGTGGCTCCCGATTTCGGAATCCAGTCCGTCGCCACGATTCCATGCAGCATGCGGTCGTCCACACGAACATGAATAATTCCGTTTTTCATAAAAATACCTCCAGTTTCAGCGTAATAGATCCGAATCGTACAGGCTGCGAAGCCTGCTCTATCGGATTTTGGCTTTTGAGTACAGGATGTTGCCTTCTCTGCCGTCCATGCGTTTTCCCGTCCGGGGATCGGTTTTTACGGCCCGGTAAGCCGTTTCTCCCATAAAATCAGCCGGTACGGCGTCATCCGTTCCGTTCAGGATCCGCTCGCAGATTTCGATACAGTCCTCCAGCACATGCTTTGTGGATTCACAGGCCCCATGCTCCCGCAGCACCTTGTCGTATTGCGGTTCAAAACGCTTCAGCTTTAAAAGGCTCCTGTGATATTCCAGAATATTGGTCGATTCCGGCAGGAACAGCAGGACGCCTACACCGCACGCGTCGCCGAACATCACGGCGCGCTCTTCCCTGATTAGGATAACCATCGTTCCCCTCGTATGCCCCGGTACATGGATTGCCTCCAGGGTGACTCCGCCGAGATCGAAGAGCTGTCCGTCTTCCAGAGGAAGAAACCCATCTTCCTTCGGCGGAATAAAGTCTTCCTCCGTCAATGTCCTGAAAACCTCCAGACAAAGCGTTTTCAGCGCTTCCTTTCTTTTTTCGATGCCGCAATGCCTGCGGAGCGTTTCCAAATCGGCCTCATTCAGATAAACCCGGTTAAACTGCCCCGCCCCGGACGCGTGGTCCACATGTCCGTGCGTCAGGATGACGTCATAGGGCTTGTCCGTCTGGCTGTCCAGATACGCCTTTAAATTTCCCAGTCCATAGCCGGTGTCGATCAGGGCGGCACGCTTGCTTCCCTCGACAAAATACATGCATACATCTCCCGCGCCCCGGATTCGGCTTATCCTGGGTGTGACTTGCTCCCTTGTAAAACGAACCATTTCTAAAAGTCGCCGCCTTTACTAAGATTACTTTCAAAGGATATACCTCACAACGTGGAGGTGAATTCTTATCTGTGATCATCATAGCACAAATGGATAATCCATTCAATAAATTTTGAATGAAATATGCAACAAAACAAATCTTTTGTTATTGTATATAATTTACATATAATATATTTTTTATAAAAAATATTTGTAAATAGATCAACTTTATGCTACACTACAATCAGATGCTTAACTGTTTTTTAAATGGATTATCCATCTAAAATCATGATAAAGAGGGGAGATCAATTGGATATTTTCGATCAAATGGAGCTGCGCAAAAATGATTTCACTCCCCGTGAAAAGCAATTTTACCGGATTCTGAAAAATGAACCCGATGTCATTGCACAGAATACAACGGTGGCAATCGCCGCGCGTTACGGAATTGCGCAGAGCGCCATCAGCCGTTTTTGCCAGAAAATCGGGTTTAACAGCTTTGCAGATTTTCGAATGGCATTGACTCTGTCCCTTTCCTCCCATTCCTTCTCCGCAGAGGAGGAAAAGGAGGAAAGAGGGTTAACGGACTATCTGTGCGATTTGACGCGTTCCACGGAGAAGACCGTTCCCAAAGCGCTTTTGATTTCCTGGGCGAAACTGATTACACAGGCAAATTATATATATGTCGCGGGAACGGGCAGAAGCAGTATTTCCGCGCAGCTGCTGGCCAGTCAGCTGGTTCAGTTTTGCCTGCCTACCTATTTTATAGAACCCGGACTGGAGGTGGAGGCCCTGCACATCATGCGGAAGGACGATCTGGTGATTCTTTTTTCCGCCCAAAATGCCACACACAAGGACTTCCTGGCTATGGCGGCGGAGGTGTCCTCATCGCGGCGCCCGCGTACGCTTCTGATTACGCAGTCCCCCAAGCATCCGCTCTTCGGGGCGGTGGATGAAGCGGTTTGCCTGCCTACGTGGAGCACTTTGCATTATCCCATATGTGTAGAGACAAGCACTTCGAACTTTGTTTTTTGCAGCCTGCTTGGAGCGGAGATCTCAAAAGAGCTGAAGGCATCCGCCGATTCAATCTGATCGTTCAGCATCATTTAGGAGGAATTTGATATGAAACAATTTTCTTACACGGTGAAGGATAAAAACGGGATACACGCCCGCCCGGCGGGTACCCTTGTGAAATTCTGCAAAGAATTTCAGTCGGAAATCCAGATTAGCGGAAAGCAGGGGACCGCATCCCTGAAAAAGCTGTTTTCCCTGCTGGGCCTGAATATACAATTCGGCGACGAAGTCACTGTTACGGTGGAAGGACCCGACGAGGACGATGCGGTACAGAGGATACGAAAATTAATGTCGGAAAATTTCTAGTATATCCGCTTCCACTTGGGTATCGTCCGTCCGTGGGAGTCATCGGTTTAAAAACGCAGACGGAAAAGACAAAAAATGAGAGCAGGCACATTTGTACAGCAAATGTGCCTGCTCTTTGTCTATCCGTCTTTATCCGGCCCAAAAATTGGGAATGGGGTCCCGTGCCTTTACCGGCTTCCTTTATCGTATTGTTTTCATCGCCCGCATAGCGTTTAAGATGGCAATCACCGTAACGCCGACGTCGCCAAACACGGCTTCCCACATTGTTGCAATACCCACTGCGGCGAGAATCAGGACAGCAACCTTTACACCCATTGCGAACAGAATATTCTGCCAGACAATAGAGCGCGTTTTCCGTGCCACACGGATGGCGGAGACGATTTTGGAGGGCTCATCGGTCATTAGTACGACATCGGCCGCCTCGATAGCGGCGTCAGACCCCAGCGCACCCATGGCGATCCCGATATCTGCTCTTGCCAATACGGGCGCATCATTGATTCCGTCGCCTACAAAGACCAGCTTGCCCTTTCCTTTTCTGCTTTTGTCGAGCTTCTCCAGCTGTTCGACCTTTTGGTGAGGAAGAAGTTCTGTGTAGACGGTATCCAGCCCTATTTCGCGGGCAATGGCTTCTCCGACGGCTTTACTGTCTCCGGTCAGCATCGCCGTATGCTTCACGCCGATCTTTTTCAGGTCGTAGATCGCTTTTTTGCTGTCCGGCTTCAATTCATCGGAAATTACGATATAGCCGGCAAAATCGCCGTTGACCGCGAGATACACCACACTGCCCAACGCATCTACAGGTTTCCAGTCAATATGCCCGGATTCCATCAGCTTGCCGTTACCGGCCAGCACGGATTTTCCATCAATCTTTACACGGATTCCCTGTCCGGGAATCTCTTCCTGCTCTGTGAGCCGTTGGGTTTCAACATCCTTGCCATACTCTTTCTGTATGGAAAGAGCAATGGGATGATTTGAGAAGCTTTCCGCATGGGCGGCATAGGAGAGCAATTCCTGCTCTGACCAGCCGTTTGCGCCCACAACAGACGTCACTTTAAAAGTGCCCTTAGTCAGGGTCCCGGTCTTATCAAAGACAATCGTGTCAATATTGTTCAGTGCCTCCAGATAGTTGCTTCCCTTAACAAGGATTCCGTTTTTGGATGCCCCGCCGATACCGCCGAAAAAGCTGAGGGGAATGGAGATTACCAAGGCACAGGGACACGATACCACCAAAAACGCAAGCGCGCGATAAATCCATGAGCTGAAAGAGGCTCCCGGAATTACGAGCGGCGGAATCACCGCCAAAGCGAGTGCGGCAAAGGTTACGGCCGGTGTGTAATATCTGGCAAATTTTGTAATCAGATTTTCGGTAGGAGCCTTTTTGCTGCTGGCGTTCTGTACCAGATCCAAAATTTTGGATATTGTGGATTCACCGAATTCCTTTGAGACCTCTATGGTCAATACTCCGTTTTTGTTGATCGAACCGGACAGTACTTCGCTGCCGGGTTCCACGTCGCGAGGCAGGGACTCTCCGGTGAGCGCAGAGGTGTCCAGAGCGGAGACACCCTCTGTAATGCGGCCGTCCAGCGGAACTTTTTCTCCGGGCTTAACAACGATAATGTCGCCGATTCCCACTTCCTCCGGGGAAACCTTACGGACTTCATTGCCCACCTTCAGGTTCGCAAAATCAGGCCGGATATCCATAAGTGCGGAAATGGATTTTCGGGAACGGTTGACAGCCATCCTCTGAAAAGCTTCTCCTACCTGATAAAAGAGCATGACCGCCACGCCCTCCGGATACTCGCCGATCGCGAAAGCGCCGATGGTAGCGATACTCATCAGAAAGTTTTCATCGAACACCTGCCCTTTTGCGATGTTTTTCAGAGCCTGAAGAACAACTTCGCCGCCCACCAGAAGGTAGCTTACAAGAAATACAAGAAACCCGACCGGCTGCGGAAAGTCAAATGCGATGCCTACCACAAAAAGAACTGCTCCTATACCGAGACTGAAGCGATACGCCCATTTCCTCAGATTCGCGGAGCCGTCGCTTTCAGCCGGTTTTTGATCGGTAAAGGAAATCTGGATTGAGGGTTCGATGTCCAGTGCGATTTTGGACGCCTGGCGTACGATAGCGGGCAGGTCTTTCCGGTCGACTGCCTCAATGCTCAGCTTCTGTGAAACAAAGTCCAGCGAAGCTGTCTTGACGCCTTCAATGCGCTTGACCTGAGATTCTATTTTCTGTGCGCATTCTCCACAGCACAGCCCAAGTAAATAGAGTGTTTTCTGACCCGGCTGGGAAATTGGTTTTTCGCTCATAATCACCTGGGAATCGTGCTGCTTTACGATTGCCTCCGCCTGGGAAATCAAATTGTTTTCCGCAGAACTGTTCTCTATTTCCATGGTGAGGGTCTTAGCTACAAAATCGACGGCAGAGAAAGACACACCGTTGAGTTTTCCAATGTCCCGTTCGATCTTGGCGGCGCAGTTTCCACAGCAGAGCCCTTCTAATGTAAACTCTTTTCTAATAGCTGCGTTCATTTTCTGATCTCCATCCCTTTCCTTTATATTTCTTTCACAACGATGTCCTTATCATGGGAAACGGCTATATTGGTAATATCGTTAACCAGTGTTTCAATATCTGTATCCAATTCAAGCGAAAGGATTCCGGTGTCAGCATTTACTTCTGCGCTTTTAATACCATTCAAAAGCCGGATATCGTTTTGAATTTTTGCGGTACAGTTGCCGCAGCAAAGTCCTTCCAGAAGATATTGCTTTTTGCTGATTGCCATAGTTAATTTCTCCTTTTCAAATTAAAATATTATTTGATTGAATAGTTGTTTAAATATTCAACTATAAATGCAAAAAGTCCCAAAGCCTGTGGCCACAGGCCGGGGAAAAGCTAATGAAAGATACTCAGGAGAACCAGGTATGTTTGCAAAAGTTATTTTTCGCAAACATGAATCAATCCCTGATCAAAAATGGACTTGACATGTTCATCGTCAAGCGAGTAATAGACCACGCGTCCGTCTTTGCGGTATTTTACTAGTTTCGCTTGTTTTAAAATCCGAAGCTGGTGAGAAATAGAGGATTTGGTCATGCCTAAAAGAACGGAAATATCACAGACACACATCTCAGCACGGAATAAGGCACAAAGAATTTTCACCCGCGTTGAATCGCTGAAGACTTTAAATATATCAGCCAGATCCAGGAGGGTATCGTCATCCGGCATATGTTTGCGGACATCGTTTACGACTTCTTCGTGGATCGTATTACAATCGCAACGGTCAATATCAGCTGCATACGCGCACATAATCATAACCTCCAATTGTTGAATAGTTGAATCGTTTTTCAACTATTATTATAGGGTATTGTTATGCCGATGTCAATGCCTCTATCAATAAATTTTTTCGTTGCTGAAAATATAGCCTCGGCATTTTGGCGTACGTGCATCGACACAACTTAAAACAGATAAAATTTTCAAGAAGTTAACATTCTTTTAATACTGGTTTACAAAAAACCAAGGCGGTTCTAACCAATGGAAGAGAGGATAGAGGTAGACTAGTAAACATTGGAAAAAATATGATTGATGAGAAAGAGAGGAAAAACATGAAGCGAATCAGCAAATCAGTATTGGCGTTTGTATTGACCGTTACTTTGGCGGTGTCGCCGCTCTCTGCTTTTGCGGAGCAGACAGGCCAAACAGGAGAGGATTCCAATCAGGACAGCGGGTATACATATACCGACAGTGGGAATGCTTCGACCGATGCGCCGTTGATTGTGACGGAAGTCGTTTCCACGGGCCCCAAGGGTTCACGCTATACCTATACTGAAATTTACAACAACACAGACATTACCCTCAATTTCAAAGATTACCATTTCTTTTACCGGTATCCCAGTGGAACGGGAAAAGATTGGACGACCGGAGGAAAAGATGTTTATATTGAATCCGGGAAGACGCTGGTGCTTTGGCAAAGCGACGGAAACGCGACCGCCGGAGGAAACTCGGTAGCTGAGTTTAATGAGTACTACGGTGTAACTCTTATAGAGGATCAGGATATTTTTCGTATTGACTACAGCGGGATCCACGCGACGCAGAATCGTGGGTTCCTGTTCGGCAAGGATGCGGATTCCATTGTAGCCGAGGCTTGGTGCAATGCGGATAACGTAGCAGATATCCCTACTTATAATCCCGACAAACTGGGTATCCAGTATACTTACACTGAAGGGCGCCTGTCCGAGAAAACTTCCGTTTCCACAGCGACACCGGGCAGCGTGGACCCTTCACAGGTCCCGGCCCAGAAAGTACATATTCCGAACGCGGGAATTACTCCGGAGGTGCAGAGCGCGACGGCTCAGGACAGTCTGAAAAATGAGGGGCTGGCGGTTCGTGCGGACCTTTCGATTCCAGACGGGGGTACAACCGAAGGCCTGCAGGTCAATTTGTTTTACCGCCAGAAAAATAATGCGATCGACTATCCTGCCGGTTACACGAAGGTTCCAATGCAGGAAACTGCAGACAGCTCATTCAATGCCACGGTCGACCGCAGTAAGTTTTGGGGCAGCGAGGCTGAATGGTATGTGGAAGCAAGCTACGAGTACGGCGGTACTTCCGAGAGTGAACACAAGATTGCCGCAATCGAAGAACCGGATAATATTTCGGAAGATAAGGCCGCGCCGCTGATTGTTACGGAGGTCAGTCCAAACCCTACCACAGGACAGTTTTCCTATGTCGAAATTTATAACCGTACCAATAAGGATATCAATTTATCCTATTATAAATTTTTCTACTATTACGATTACCCAAACAAAACGGCGGCACAGTCGGGAAAAACCTTTACAGTTGACAATCCCCGGGTGTTTGTCAAGCCCGGTAAAACCATGGTACTGTGGCTCAGCAGCAATGGCACGACGGTAGACCAATTCAATCAGAATTATGGAACCAGCCTGGTGGAAAATCAGGATATCGTCAACATCAATTACGCGGGACTGCACGCTACCCTGCCGCGCTGGATCCGGTTTGGCACCACGGAGGAAGACGCGTTCACTGTCGCGGGATTTAATGAGGATTCCAGTCAGCTGTGCACAAAGAACTCTCTGCAATACTCTTATCCCAGAACAGAAGAAAATATCGCAATTCCTGTTACAGTCAGCAGCAGTACGCCCGGAACCGTTGAGGCATGGCAGGTCCCTTCGGACCTGATCCCTTTTGCGGGATACCGGGATTATCCCGCCGACGACGGAAACCCACCGACCCTTCAGCTTTCGGAAGGCTGGTTCGTCCCGAAGTCCATCAATGAAGGCGACCAGATTTATGTGATGTACGATGTGGATTACCTTGTGGGGGCGAGTTCCGCCGAACGGATCGCGGCCATTGAAAGAGACCAGGGGAAGCCTATGCGTCCATATCTGATTGCTACAACAATCAATTATCAGCTAGACGGAGAAGGAGTCTGGTACCAGATCAATCAAAAGACACAGTGGAGGCTGGGAAAATTCGTCGCTCAGATTCCGTCCGACATTTTGTTCGGTCACGATTCCGTCAAGTTTTATGTGCAGGCTTATACCCTTTACGGAGTAAATCAGACAGAACCAAAGGAAGTAAAAATCAGCCGTCTGAATCAGGTTGACGGTGTTCGCCTGAACGTGACTGACGGGTCCGTCCTTTCGGGCGAGACGACCATTACCGCGAACGACGGTTCCGATAATAAGGACACAAAAATCCTTGTAGATGGGAATGCGGTATCCACTGTGCCAATGCTGGAAAACGGGGCTTATTTTTCCGTTCAGTGCAACGGATTGAACAATTACTTTAAAAACGCCCTGACCGCGGCTTACAAAAGTAGTGACCGTGATATCATTACCATTTTTTCGCCCTGGTGCGAATCACCGGCTTCGCGCGTGGTAAGAATCGACAACAAATATTCTACCCACGAAGACGGCAAATACAAGTTGAAGCTGACCATGTGGGCCGGTGACAGCGGCACCCCCTTCGAGGAAATCTATCCGGAGGTTGCCGATGAAAATCACGAGGATTACACAGCGTCCAATATACAGCTCCGGCTTGCAAACGGGAAGGACTATCTGCCCGTAAAAATTGAACCGGATAATTCCAAGACCAACACCAGTACGGCTTTAGAAGCAGTGCATACTATTGGGGACAGTTCCGGCATGATTCCATATATGGACATATATTTTGAAATACCGGATACAGATATCAATGCCGTCGGCGCGACGGTGGATACCACCCAGCTATCCGACGGCGCTCATACCATTAAGGCCGCCGCGAATGGAAAAACCGTCACCGCGGAGGTAAAGGTAGACAATACAGCTCCGGTTATTGAGGCTGGAATCGAGGAAAACTCCGTTCAATATCAGCCGTTTACCCTTTCGCCAGAAGTAAAGGACAACAGTAAAATCATCCAGCAAATGGCAACGCTTGACGGTCAGGAAATCAAAATGCCGGCTGATATTGTTCCCGCGGACTTGACTCCCGGAGAGCACGCGATTCAAATTGTTGCGATGGATGAGGCAAACAATATTGCGACAAAGAAAGTAAAGTTTATAGCAGGCTCCACAGATGAGGAAAGCGTGACGGCCGGTCAGAGCGCGATTACCGCAAATTCTGCAAATCTTTCCGTTCAGGTGGGAAATGAGCAGTCGGATGTCGAATTTCTGCAGGGGAGATCTCTGACGCTGAAAAATGGCGGCATCACGGTCAAAAGCAGCGAAAGCGGGGGATCCTCCACTCTGAATCTGGGAGACGGTCAGTCGATAAGTGTCAGCGCACCCGAGGGAGACTTTCCCTATGAGCTGTTTACCGTCAGCGCCGGGGCGGTTGAGGACGGAGACGTTGTCGCGGTCAACTGGAAAGGAAGCGCAAGCAACGCCGATTCCAGTCATGCTACATCTCTGTATGTCA
This sequence comes from Caproiciproducens puteiluti, assembly GCF_052442865.1. Lineage (NCBI taxonomy): Bacteria > Bacillati > Bacillota > Clostridia > Eubacteriales > Acutalibacteraceae > Caproiciproducens > Caproiciproducens puteiluti. The sequence continues at coordinate 936,945 of NZ_CP194790.1, forward strand.
GAAATATGTCAACCGGTGAGTGGGAAAAAGTTGGATCGGAAAAGGACGGCGGAATAAAAGCATCCTTCCCGGCGGAAAACCACACGGCAAACGGGAAAGCGGTGCTGCTGGTACAGTGCCGTACAAACGGCACGGAGCCGTCGGTCGTCTCCAGTCTCATCCCGGAAAAAGACGCTTCATCGGATACCTCCGAATGGGACGGTACCGGTGTCCCGGAGAATTATGATTTTTCCTTTGCATGGGAAACGGATACGCAGTATTATTCAGAAAGCTTCCCTTATCATTACGACCAGATGAACCAGTGGATTGTTGATAACCGCGAAAAACTGGATATCCGGTATGTGCTTCATACGGGAGATCTTGTGGATGATGTCGATATGACCGGAGAATGGGTCAACGCGGACCATTCTATGAAAATTTTCGACGATGCCGGTATGCCGTACGGCGTGCTGGGCGGCAATCACGATGTTTTCGCGGGAGCGGAAGGATACGGAAACTATTGGAAGTACTTCGGTGAGGAAAGATTTAAAAACAAACCGTATTATGGAGACTCCTATAAAAATAATTTAGGACATTACGATCTGCTGACGGAAAACGGTCAGGATTTTATCGTCCTTTATATGAGCTGGGATATTTATACCGATGAAATCGAATGGATGAATCAGGTGCTTGCCCAGTATCCGGACCGCAAGGCAATCATTGCCCTGCATCGCTACACCAATGTAAAAGCGGCCGATAATCTGCTGGATTATACCGGTAAGCTGCTACAGGAAGAGGTCGTGGCAAAAAATAAAAATGTCATCGCAGTATTAAATGGTCATTACCACGGCGCTTCCATTCAGACGGATTCTTTTGACGATAATAAAGACGGGACACCGGACCGTACGGTCTATCAGATCTGTACCGATTATCAGTCAGATCCGGAGGGCGGATCCGAATACATCAAATTTCTGTATTTTGATTTGAAAAGCAATAAGATTTATGTTAACTCTTACTCCCCTTACCGCCAGGATTACAATTATTTTGATACACCGCGCCTGGATTCGTATGGACCAGGTACAAAAGCGGTGGATATTGACATCGCGGAGCTGGACGTTGCTTTCAATACAGAGGCGAAGACGTTGCAGACAGAAAGCTGTGAGGTTAATGTAAGGACATCCAAGTCCATCGGAAACCAACAGGGAGTATCCGGGACGGTCCGGCAGAGCTGGACGGGGCTGAGCGCCGGTACATCCTATAGCTGGTATGCAAAGGTAGCGAAAGCGAGTGGTGAAATTTTATATACCCCGGTATTGACGTTTACCACGAAACAAAACGGCGGTGGGGAGAGCAAGAATCATAATAAGAATGAAACAGTCCCCACAACAACAACTCCCGCGCCACCCCATCCCGCTGCGTCCTCCGGCTTGAGTCCGAAGGAGAAGACCCCGGTACAATCCGGGTCCAGTCTGCTGTTCACCATCGCCTGCGACAAGAAACCGGATGCGGTTGTCAGCGGAAACGGCCTGCTTGTCAGTGTGAACGCACCTGTGACGGAATGGGATCCGGTGACAAAAACGATTACCTACTCTCTGTCCTGTACGGCTTCTTCTCAGCTGGCGGGAGGTGAAGCGGGAATCTATGTTACCATAGACGGCGTTGTTACTAAGGTTGGAACCGTTCAGGTGAATCCGGGTCCGCCGTTTAAGAGCGATACAACAAAGAATGTATCCCTGAAAATAGGCAGCAGCTATGTTTTTAAAATCTCGAACCTGCAAGGCGCGGATTATACGTTCCAAACCGCCGACGGTGAATCGCTTCAGACTTCCCAAGTGCGAGGGAGTTATCCGGCGCAGGACGGCAGCTTGCTGTGTAAAGTCACGGCTAAGAAAAAAGGCTCTTACGGGGTTTATGCAAAGGTTAAAGGCAATACGTATCGGCTTTTCACAGTAGAAGTCGGTTAAAACAAACAAGATTTGAGGAAGAGTGTCTGCTGTGGGGAAAGATTCTTCACGGCGGACACTTTTGTATAAACAAAAAGAAAGAGGGTATTGATCTTTGAAGGCAAAGTTGACTCCACATCAGCGTACGGCAATGGGTCTGTCTTTATTTCTGGTCGTTTTCATCGGAGCGCTGATTGTTTTCAATGCACAGATTGAACGTGTTCCCCTCAGGCCCAACGGAAGCACACAATTTGCCAAGGCGACGGTCGTAAAGGTAATCAGCAGTAATATTGGTGAAGATGAGAATGGGGAAATGCAGGGGAACCAGGTCGTTCAGCTGAAAATCACTTCCGGCCTGCATAAAGGGCAGGTGTGCGAGGCGCAGAGCCCGCACGCCAATCATGCCGGCGCGTACTGCGTCCCGGGACTGAAGGTGATTGCACTGGTTAATTTGTCAGCCGGGGGAACTCTGGTGGCGAGCGTTTATAATTATGACAGGGGATTGGTACTGTGGGTGCTGATCGGTCTGTTCTTCCTGATCCTGTGTGCGATCGGCGGCAGAAAAGGAGTAACATCCTCCGCCGCCCTGATCTTTACTTTTGTATGTATTATGTTTTTGTACATACCGATGATGTATATCGGGATCTCACCCTTTTTCGCTGCGTCGCTCACGGCGGTATTGGTAACATTTGTGAGCATGCTGTTGATCGGGGGCTGGTCGGTCAAGTCGCTTTGCTCTATTTTGGGAACTGCGGCCGGTATTTTGACGGCAGGGCTTACGGCACAAATTTTCGGGTACTTCGGCCACATTTCCGGACTGAATGTCGAGGAGATTGAGACTCTGGCCTATATCAGCCAGAACAGCCGGCTGGATGTCAGCGGGATTTTGTATTCCGGTATTTTGATTTCCTCGCTGGGAGCGGTTATTGACGTCAGCATGTCCGTCGCTTCCACGATAGAGGAAATTCATGCAACCAATCCTTCGTTTACCGCAAAGCAGCTTTTCCAATCCGGAATCCGTGTCGGAAAGGATATGATGGGGACCATGTCCACCACGCTGATTCTGGCGTATGCCGGCAGTTCCATCAATACGCTGATTGTTCTATACTCCTACAGCATGTCCTACCTGCAATATATGAACGGGTATGAAATCGGAATAGAAATTTTAAGCGGTATATCCGGTTCCATCGGGGTCATTCTGGCCGTCCCATTTGTATCAGCCATTTCGTCGCTGTGGATGACAAGATCAGAAATAAAACGGCCGGACCTTCAGCGCCGCAGATAATACTCACCCCTCCGATGTTAGTATCATCGGAGGGGTGAGTATTAGTTTAAATAAGCTTTTAATATTTTACGCTATTGTTACGACTGTAACGGGTTTCTTCTCGGAATTAATATAGAATCCAGAAGATCCCCCCACTCTGCCGGCCGGGATAATCCTGAAGAAATAATCGTTCCCAGAAGACTTAATAAATTCCACGCTGAATACGCCCGCCGTTCCGGGAGTTAGGGTTGGACGGGAACCGGCCGTAAGCTTTATGACATAGGAAGCGCCGGATTTTATTTTAAACGGAAGAGTTGTGTCGCTTTTTATTGTGGAAACCGGAGTCTCAACAGTTGCGACGAAGAGTTTAATGCCGTCCAAATAGATACCGGCCTGCGTACCAGGCTGACCAATCGGAATCAGCTTAACAAAATAATCCTTTCCATTGGTTGTCGTCAGCTGAGCCTCGAAAACGCCCGGAGTCCCCACGACGACCTTTGGCGGCTGACCATTCTCGCTGGTAAGCTTAACGGTGTAGCTGCCCTTCACACGAACATCGGTTGTCGTATCGGTGATGAAGGTACCCATACTGGTTGTTATTAAAGATCCGGTTATTGCTGAACCGGTAGAGGGAGCTGAACCCGTTCCGGAAGTTTTGGTTCCGCTTGAATGATGTCCAGAACTATTATCACTTCCATTCGAGGATGAAATAGTGGATTTCTGTATTTGGACAAAGTTTTCGAGTTTAAACTGAGCGGAATAAGAAGTGATTTTTATATTTGGGAACATCTTTTTGAATTGAATAGATTGCATGATAATTCTGAGGTCGTTGATCGCTCTATTCTGGACATCGCCCAGATAAATGGATGAAATTCTTGGATGACCTTCATATTCTATCTTCCCAGTTGCCATATTTCTATGCCAAACATACTTGTCAGCTGAAAAAGGCTCATTTATGGTGTGGCCTTCTTGTAAGGTCGGGACAAAGTCATTCCAATTTTCTCTGGTAGCACTCCAGTTTGAGCCCTTCGTAATATTAATTGTACCATCAGCATTAAACTTTGGAGGAGTATAATCAAACGGGGCTGGATTTACGGACTTTTGTATTTCTAATCTGTCTGCAGCGCTACCAGGCATTAAGACATCCACTCCGGCATGCATGGCTTTTCCCCGATCCATCGGAGAACCCCAGTCGGTCATAACAAGACCTTTGTATTTCCATTCATCCCGTAAGATGTTGGTCAGTAGGTCTCTGCTTTGCGCAGCATATTCACCATTAATCTGGTTTAACGATGTCATAATTGCCATCGGCTGCGCAGATTTTACTGAAATTTCAAATGCTTTGAGGTAGATTTCACGGATTGCTCTTTCAGATGCAACACTGTCTTGGTTGAGGCGATTGACCTCTTGGTTATTTAAAGCAAAGTGCTTTATAGTAACACCAATGCCCGGGTGCGACTGAACGCCAAGCGTCTCCCAAGCGCCACACAAACCCGATATTAGCGGATCTTCCGAATAATATTCGAAATTGCGTCCGCCCAAAGGGTTTCTGTGAATATTCAGTGCTGGAGCCAGCCACAGCGTGGAACCATATTCCAGCATCTCCGTACCGATAGCTTTTCCTATATTTTTTAGTAGATCAACATCCCAAGTCATAGCCAAAAGAGTACCTACAGGCCAAGCGGTACAATACTGATAATAATTGACGCCGCTGTCGGTATATGACTGAGTGATTCTTATCCCCGCAGGTCCATCGGTAAGAACAATATTGGGGACTTTATATTTACCAAATAGAACGGAGGTAGTTTCACCTGCTCCGCCTTTCACGCTGTTTGCCTGGGCGCCGATATTGTCACCGGAAAGTGATTTGCTGTTACTTCCGGTCGTTATTGCTACAAGATTCTCCAGAGATAGCTGAGCAACAAATTCCTGCATGTTAACTTTTCCGTCGTATACATCTTTTAAAGTCAAACTATTGTTTTTGGGGACCGTTTTAGTTACTTCATAATCTTCGCAGGAATGTTCGCTGGAATCCTTAACCTGTCCGGTCGGCAGATAGCTTGTAACGGATTGTTCTGTTTCGGAATTGTCGATGGTTACAATATCTTCTGCTTTTAATAAAAGAACTTTCGCGGAAGCTATTTCTGCATTTTCTGTCAAATAGGAATAAGGTTCAATCCCATTGGAGGTGATTTCTTCTAATGCGGAGTCTTTAACCATTAACTGATTGCTTAGTTGCTCCGTTGTTGCATTATCGTCCAGACGAAGGATTGCTTTCGCATGCGTATTTCTTGACGAATTACCGATGCGGATGATATAGTCACCTTTTTCCATGATATAAGACGCAGAATCTTCATCATAAGAGGACATATCTGTTGTTTCGTAAGTAATTGTCAAAGTCTGTTTTTGTCCAGGAGCTAATAAATCAGTTTTTGCGTAACCGGCAAGTTCTTGGTATGGCTTCTCAAGGGACCCATTCGGTGCTGAGAAATAAACCTGAACAACTTCTTTGCCTGAATATGTAGTGCCCGTATTTGTAACCGTAGCTTTAACTGTAACTTTCTTTTCATCTGCTGTAACAGAGTCTGTATTAATATTGAATGTGGTATAAGACTTGCCATAGCCGAATTCATAAGCTGGGGCAACATTGAAAGTATCAAAATAGCGATAGCCGACATAGATGCCGTCGTCATAATATTCATAGTCGGTATCGGCATCATTTGTGCTGAAACTTTCCGCAGATGGGTAATCACTGTAATTTTTTGCCCAGGTATCAGATAATTTACCCGATGGTGTTATACTCCCGGTCAGAATATCCGCGACAGCATTTCCACCTTCCATTCCGGGCTGAGAAATTAACACCATAGCATCCAATCCGGAAATTTCAGTAAAGAACTTTGTATCAATGATTCCGCCAACATTTAACAAAATAATTACATTTTTAAAATTGCTACCTAATTTGGTTATATTTGCTGTTTCGTTTTCGCTTATCTGATAATCGCCATTAGTATTTGTTCGGTCTCCTCCCTCCCCGGAAATCCTTGATATCACATAAATAGCCGTATCTGTTGTTTTAGATAAATTAAGTTGTTCATCTGTAATAGCTATATCCGGTAAGGAGGTCGCCTTTCCAAGAGCGGCATCATAAGCATCTAGCCATGCGTTGGAAGTAATTTCATAACCAGCATTTTTAAATCCCTTATCAATTGAAATTACATACCTTTGATTTACATCGCCGGAGCCGGTCCCCCCCTTGACGGTGTGGCGGGCACCACTTCCGAATAGAGCTATTTTCCTAGTTTTGGAAGCGATCGGTAAAACGTTGTCTTTGTTTTCCAGTAGAACCATTCCCTGTGCAGCTGCCTGCCTAGACAGCTCTGCGTTCGTCTTTTCCCGGTCCGACACTTCGTTCGACGTACTTGCCGCATTTACACCGATACACATCCCCATTACCAGCGTCAACACAAGCAGAAGCGCACATGCGGATTTTGAAACCCTTTTCATACTCTCTACCTCTTTCGCAATTATATTTTCCTCCAATACTGAACCGCTGTGTTTACACCTCCTTATTGGGTTTTATTCTTAAAGATGCTTTCACGGTCGAATACATCTTAGAACAAACAGTTGAATCATTTTCGATAATCCATTCAATTTATAATTTCATTCAATTTATCATTACGATAATTAAAACAAAATTTATTATAAATGTCAATAAAATATGGTTGTATTATATATAAAATTTCTACTCAATATCTACAAATTTCTTTATTATACTTCTGTGATATAATAATAGTATTGGCCGCGTGTATTATTCAAACTATAATAAGAGAAATGGGCGATAATATGGAACGAAAAAAAAGTTTTAATCAGGAAAAAATACAAATTGTCAACCGTTGTCTGGTTATTGACTTCATTCGGCAACAAAAAATATGTTCCAGATCCACTCTTGCCTGCCTGTCCGGATTAAAACAGACAACGATTACAAACATAATCAATGAACTGATGGATTGCGGACTGGTAGTAGAAACGGGTTTGATGAGTGGCAGTAGGGGAAGAAGATCCATCGGCCTGAAGCTGAACGATGACAAATATAAAGTTGTTGGCGTACGGATGACCAGATCCGTTTTTTATGTTGGTCTTTTCGGTTTGTCCGGTCAGATATATCGTAAGAAAAAATATGCTGTTTCCCATGGGGAAAATGTTGAAGTCACCATTGCCCGGATTCGCTCTGCGATTCAAATGACACTGGATGAAAACAGGGATTGCACGATTCTTTCTGCCGCAATGGCGATTCCAGGACCTTACCGGGAAGACATAGATCGTCTGCTTTTCGTCACGGAATTGCCGGGATGGCAGAACTATCCTATCAAAGAAGCTCTGACAAAGGATTTGGAAATCCCCCTGTACCTTGTCAACGATGCGGACGCAAGCGCTTTTTCGCAATACTGGTACCGGAATAAGAGATATCTATTATACGTTTTGGCCGGTCAGGGGATTGGAAGCGGACTGGTGGTTGACGGAAGGCTTGCACGCGGCAGTACTGGCCTTGGTGGCGAATTCGGCCATACAACGATTAATTTTAATGGACCAAAGTGCCCGTGCGGAAATCATGGATGTATTGAAAAATACTGTTCCCTGTTGGTTTTGTATGAAAATATTAGAAACCGTCTGAGAACAAAAGAACCGTCCTGCCTCTCCATTGACGATATCACTACAGAGACAATTTCTGAGGCCGTGAAGAACGGAGATCCTGTAGCCTGTGAGGAATACAGAAAAGTATGTTCCCTGCTGTCAATTGGAATTGTAAATCTAGTCAACCAATTTAACCCCGAGATCATTGTGCTTGGAGATGAGTTAACACAAATAGAGCCTGATTTACTGCTGTCCATTGTCAATGATAAAATACAGCAGTGTACTCAGCTTTTGGTACAGAAAGACTTAACTGTAGAAATCAATCCGCTTTCCGAAAGCCCCGCCCTGTTGGGGGCGGGGGCTATTGCCGCACAGCATATTATTGATGATCCATCTTGCATAATTAATCAAGTGATGCGTTGATTTGTGCCTGAAAGCTGGGACGGCTTTTAATTCAACGTTGAAAGGAAAAGAAATTTCTTCAATCGAAGTATCATTACAAAATTCATGATTAAAAGCCAGGAATTCTGGCTCTCATTTATCAGAGAGTGCAGAAATTCTGGCTTTTTCTTTGTCTGACCACAGCCGATAAAACGTGGCTTTTATCCTTTGCCTTCGATTACTTCCTACGATCACATCGGTTTATAGTCATCACCATTCGGGAGAGCTTTTTTGATTCTGCTGCACTGTAAAATGCATTTCATGAGGAACTTTTTGGCGTATAATTCCACACTAGGACAGGCAAAGTTTTCTTATCATGTTGTTTGAATTTTATCCTATTTAAAAGAATAAATTGTGAGCAGCATTCCGATTTTGCTGCGCTAATCGAACAATTTCTTTCAAATGAATAGAAGAATTCTCAACTTTTCTTTCGTTTTTTAGGGTTTATACTAAAAATGTAGTAAAGAGGGCGGAATGCGAAAGCCAATAGGGTGATCTATCCATGCCGGAAACGCCTACGGAAAGAAAGGCGGGTGATTTTCATTAATCGAAGAGCGATTGACATCCTGACAGATATTGCATTGAAAAAGAAGCATTACAATTTGTCTACTCTGTCGGAGAAGGAAAACAGGACGGAGCGTACCGTTCGTACGGACCTCGGCGTTATCAACGACTACCTTGTGCGCAGCAGTTTTCCGGAAATCACGGTTCAGAAGGACGGTCTGTTCGATCTGAAGGCGGAGCTGTTTTCGGTTCAGGAACTGATTTCCCATATCGATTTTTACGATTATGCGATTTCCCGTAAAGAACGGCTCCGGATCTCTTCTCTTTTGCTGATCTGTCATGCCGATTTCATTACACTGCAGCAGGTGGCCGTTTTTATGAATGTTTCGCGTTCGACGGTCGCGAATGATCTGGAGGCGCTGCATGAGAGCCTCGATGTCAGTGGGCTGGTGCTGTCTTCGCACCCGAACAGGGGCGTCCGGGTCATCGGGGATGAGAAGAAAGTCCGGCTTTTGTTTTTCCGGCTAATGCGGGAGGATCCGTTGCTTGTCAGAATTTTTTTCAATCAGGGCAGTGTGGAGCAGTTCCTGCCTGCCCTCGGAAAAAGTCTGGACGACACGATGCTGGTCATCCGCAAGCTGATTACGGAATCCGAAAATCTGCACACCGTTTTTCTTTCAGAGGATTCCTTCACACAGATCCAGTATATCCTTCTTTTCTCCGTGCTCAGGACGAAAAACGGTAATTTTCTGAGCGGACCGGACTCTCTGCCGGAACAGAAAGACCGGAGGCGGGTCGCGATTCATTTATATAAAAACATCATCCAGTATTTTCAGTTGAATTACAGCCCTGGCGAGCTGCGGTTGCTCAATGAACAGATGGCGCGTCTGCATTACATTGAAAGACAGGCGGACAATTCCAATATCGTGGAAGTGCAGACCATCACCAGAAAATTCATCGAAGCTGTTTCGGGCTCACTGGCAGTTAATCTCAACACGGATTACAGTCTGTTCGAAGGTCTTTCCAACCATTTGGGCTCGGCCTTTGAACGGGACCAGAATTTACCGGATTTTCCCGAGGGACATGATATTTCGGAGGAATATCCGCAGGTTCGGGATGTGATCGACGAGCATGCGCATATCATTCAAAAATATATCAATCGGAACCTGTCGAATACCGAAAAGGAATATATCGCGGTCTATTTGTGCGCAGCCATCGAAAAAATGCACAATATCACGGGCATCAACGTCGTGCTGATCTGTAATAGCGGGATCGGAACCTCCCAGCTGCTGAAGGTGCGCATCAAAAAGCTGTTTACCTTTAACATCGTGGGAGTCATCACCTCCTACGAACTGGGCAAGGTCCGGCGCGGCGAGGTGGACCTGATTATCTCCACAGTGCCCGTCCGGAACAGCCCCGTGGACAGCGTGACTGTAACGCCGCTCCTGAACGACGAGGATTATATGAAGATCGGCCGGAAAATAGAACAAATCAAGAACCGGGGCACGCCGGTGGACCGGAGCGGCCGCAGCATATCGTTCAGCAGTCCAAAGGAAATTATGGAGAAGATTTCCCCGTATCTGAGTAGCAACAAAGAACTGGAGCGGGCAGTCGCGGATACCGTACAGGAGTATTTCAGAAAGATCCCGTCGGGTTTTCACCGGGAATGCATGCTGTCCGACTTCCTGACGCAGGATTTTATTCGGCTTGACGTGGACTGCACGGACTGGCGGGATGCTGTGCGGCAGGCGGGCGGCATTCTGCTGGAGCATGAATACATTACCGCCAACTACATTGAGAGCATGATCCAAAATGTAGAGAGAAACGGCCCCTATATTGTCATTTCGCCGGGCTTTGCACTACCTCACAGCGGCAAGGACGACGGGGTCAGGAAGGTAGGCATGAGTCTGATCCGCTTAAAACAGCCCGTTTGCTTCGACGTGGGTATTCTGGACCCTGTCCAGCTTGTCTGCTGCCTTTGTGCAATCAACAATACGACTCACCTGAATGCGTTGTTCCATCTCGTCAATCTGCTCGCCGTCAGCCGGTTCAAGCAGGACTTGCTGCATGCGGAGACGGCGGAAGAAGCTTCGGAAGTGATTGCAGGCTATGAATACAACCTGACCTGACGAAAGGAGAAGATATGTCTATTTTAAAAGATTTTCCGAAAATAACTATTATCATGCGGGGAAGCCCGTATGACCAGGTTCGCTGCGTGGCTGAGGCCATGAAAAAGACCGGCACGCGCTCCGTTGAGATTTCCATGACCTCTTCGGACGCGCTGGAGATCATCAAAAAGATTTCGGAGGAATTCGACGGAGACCTTCTGGTGGGCGCCGGTACTGTGCGCAACATGACAGACGCTGTCGGCGCTGTCCGCACGAAGGCCAAATTCCTCCTGTCCCCCGTCATCATGGAGCGGGAAATGATTGAATATGCCCATGAAAACAATGTGCTTGCGATTCCCGGAGCCTTCAGTCCGAGCGAAATTTACCAAATGTATTTGTCCGGCGCCGATATCGTCAAGATTTTCCCGGTCAGCACGCTGGAACTTGGATACAGTAAAGCCGTCAAGGCCCCGCTCGGCAACATCCTGCTGATGGGAGTCGGTGGCGTAGGGTTTTCCAACGCTGCGTCACTGCTGAAAAATGGGATCGACTACCTTGGAATCGGCAGCAAGATGTTTGGGAAAGAGGATATCATTGCGGGGAATGTCGCCAATCTGGCGCAGAGAATTGAAAAATACAAACAAGCAATTGGAGTGGTCTGACTTGGAGAAAATTGTGATAACCCCAGAGGATGTCTATATCCATCTGAAATGCAAGACTAGGGAGGAGGTGCTGAGCTTCCTCACTGGTCGGCTCGTTGAAGATAAACGGGTGCAAAAGGAATATGTGCAGGCGATTCTGGACCGAGAGCGCCAGTATCCGACGGGCCTTTACACCGGAGACATCAGCGTGGCCATGCCGCACGCTGACTACAGGCTGGTCAATGAGTCCGCTATTATTATCGGCGTTCTGGATGCGCCGGTGACGTTCCGCCAGATGAGTGACCCCGACGCGGAGGTGGCGGTTTCTGTAGTGATTCTGCTGGCCCTGAAGGATCCCCACGGGCACACCGATGTTCTGAAACGGGTCACGGACCTGATACAGGAACAGGGCGCCCTGAAGAAAATCACGGAAGCCGCCTACCGCAAAGATATTTACGGTATTATCAGCAAATATTTCTGACCGCATCTTTGCGGTGAAATAATTACGGCCGACGCCGTAAACGCCGGCCAAACGAAAGGAATGTCGAGAATGAAAAAAGTTTTGGTTGCCTGCGGCAACGGAATCGCGACCTCTACCATCGCCGCCGTCAAAATCAAAGAGGCGTGCGAGGAGAAGAAAATTCCTGTTGCGATTACACAGTGCAAAATTCTGGAGGTCCCCTCCAAGGCGGAGGATTATGATCTGATCGTCACCACGGGGAAATTTCAGGACCCATCCATTAAAATTCCGATTTTCAGCGCGATTTCCCTGCTGACCGGAATCGGTGCGAAAGAGAGCATTGAGAAGATCACGGATTTTCTGAGCAAATAAAGCAAAGTCCGCCGGCATTAGGACCCGGCGGCGGATTCCGGGCGTGGACGGCCGACGCGGCCGCCCTTCCGCGGGATTCCATTACAGGAGCCATCGGGATTTACATACAGTATGGCTTCCAATTTGGCAGGAGGAAAAATTATGAATCAAGTTCTTCAGGCAACCTACGTTGCTTTCCGCGCTTTGATGGGCGCGGGCGCAGTTGTCATTCTACCGATTATTATCACCATTGTCGGCCTGATTGTCCGACTGAAATTTTCAAAGGCTTTGAAAGCTGGCCTGACGGTCGGCATCGGCTTCGCCGGTATCAATCTGGTAATCAACCTGTTGTCTACCAACCTGGGCCCGGCAGCCAAAGCAATGGTCCAGAATTTCGGAATCAAGCTGGATATTCTGGATGTCGGCTGGGGTGCCATCGCGGCGGTGACGTGGTCGTCGCCAATCATTCCGATCCTGATCGGCGTGATCTTTCTGACGAATATCTTGCTGTTGGTGCTGAAGGCATCCGATACTCTGGACGTTGATATCTGGAATTACCACCACATGGCGATCGTCGGTGTCATGGTCTATTTTGTGACAAACAACCTGATTTACGCCTCGTTAGCCGCCCTGTTTATGGCGATCATAACCTTCAAGCTGTCGGACTGGTCTGCGCCGCTGGTTGAAAAGTATTTCGGACTGCCCAGCATTTCGCTTCCGACAATGTCTGCGTTGTCCTCTCTGCTGATTGCGGTCCCGATGAATTGGCTGCTGGACAAAATCCCCGGCGTCAACAAGATTAACTTTTCCATCAAGGATGCGCAGAAAAAATTCGGCATTTTCGGTGAACCGATCATGCTGGGCTTTATCCTCGGTGCCGTTATCGGTTTGCTGGCGCGCTATCCCGTCGACAAGGTGCTGTCGCTGGCCGTTTACATGGCCGCGGTTCTGGTGCTGATCCCGAAGATGACCGCGCTGTTCGTGGAAGGCTTGATGCCGATTTCCGAAGCGGCGACCAAATTCACCCAGGAACGCTTCAAGGGCAGAAAGTTCCTGATTGGGCTTGACGCCGCCGTTATTGTCGGCGACCAGTCCGTCATCACCACCGCGCTGATCGTCACGCCTATCACCATCCTGATGGCTGCGGTCCTGCCCGGGAACAGGGTGCTGCCGTTCGCGGATCTCGCCGTCATCACGTTCCGCGTAGCGATGATTGTCGCATTGTGCAACGGGAATCTGTTCAAGAGCATCATCATGGGCATTTTTACCACGGGCGCCATCCTGCTTGCCGGTACTGCCACCTCTCCGGTTCTGACCGCGCTTGCAAAATCCACGGGCCTCAATCTTGCGAACGGATCGCAAATTTCCTGTTTTGCCGCGACCAGCCTGTCGGTAAGCTATCTTGTCTATGAAGTGTTCGTCTCCAACGTAATGATTACTCTGCCGATCCTGATCGTGGTGCTTGCAGCCTGTTGGTACTACTTCGGGCATGTCAGGAAGTTAAAAGGAATTATGGAGGAAGCTTCATGAAAATCAGTGCGGTCAAAGTTTATACTGTTAAACCAAGATGGATCTTTATCAAAATTTCGACGGACGAGGGCATTGAAGGCTGGGGCGAAATGATCTCCGGTACCAAGACGAAGACCGTTGTTGCCGGAGCCTATGAAATCGGCAATACGCTGATCGGCCGCAACCCGTTCGCTATCGAAGGTATCTGGGAGGAACTGTACAAGTCGTTCTTCCGGGGCGGTCCGATCAATTCCACCATTGTGTCCGGCATCGAAATGGCTTTGTGGGACATCAAGGGCAAGGCGCTGAATGTGCCCGTTTATGAGCTTCTGGGCGGCGCGGCAAGGGATAAGATCAAGGTCTACTCTTGGATAGGAGGAGATCATCCGCATGACGTGGTAGCAAACGCGCAGGAGCGTATTGACGCCGGATTCGACTCGGTCAAGATGAATGCGACTTCGGAACTGCATTATATCGATTCCTTCAAAAAAATTCAGGAGGTTCTCGACCGCGTCGGTTCGCTGCGTGACAAATTCGGATATGATCTCGGGATCGGCATCGATTTTCACGGTAGAGTCCACAAGCCAATGGCCAAGGTGCTTGCAAAAGAGCTGGAGCCCTACCGGTTGATGTTCCTGGAAGAGGTCGTGCTGCCGGAAAACGAAGAAGCCTTCCGGGAAGTGGCGCTGCATACCTCCACACCATTGGCAACCGGCGAGCGCCTGAATTCCCGTTGGGCATTCAAAAACCTGTTTCGCGAAGGCGTCATCGACATTGTGCAGCCGGATGTCGCGCTGGTCGGTGGAATTCTGGAAACGAAAAAGATCGCGGCGATGGCCGAAGGCTTTGACATGGCCGCCGCACCGCATGCGCCTTACGGCCCGATCGCACTGGCCGCGACTCTGCAGGTAGATGCCTGCACCCCGAACGTGTTCATCCAGGAGCAATCCCTCGGTATCCACTACAACCAGGATTATGATCTGCTTGACTTTGTGAAGAACAAGAAAATCTTTCAATACAGGGATGGATATGTCGGGCTGCCAACGAAGCCGGGCCTTGGCATCGAGTTGGACGAAGAAAAAATTAAGAAGGTTTCCATGGACGAACTGGTCTGGACGAACCCGAAATGGAAGAACTACGACGGTACTTTCGCAGAGTGGTAACCGTACTTCTCGTGTCAATATTTTGAAAGGAGCGCATGATCGGCATGTGTCCCATCTTTTCGGTCATGTAACATACCATGAAGGAATTCACCTATAAAGTCACGGATCCCGAAGGATTCCATGCCCGCCCGGCGGGCCAGCTTGTCAAATTTGCGCAGAGCCTCAATTCCGACGTAACCGTTTCGCTGGATGGCAGAAAGGCTGACGCGAGGAAAATTTTTGCAATCATGGGCCTGTGCGTCAAACAGGACAACGTTATCACCATATCGGTATCCGGTGGCAGCGAGGAGGCAAACGCCGCTTCCCTGAAGGTTTTTCTAGAGAAAAGCGTCTAGGCTGTCAACAC
This sequence comes from Caproiciproducens puteiluti, assembly GCF_052442865.1. Taxonomy (NCBI): domain Bacteria; kingdom Bacillati; phylum Bacillota; class Clostridia; order Eubacteriales; family Acutalibacteraceae; genus Caproiciproducens; species Caproiciproducens puteiluti. Next base: position 952,286 of record NZ_CP194790.1, read on the forward strand.
TGGAATTTGTGGAGCGGAAAATGCTGACGGGATATTGTTTTCTATAGCCACACTAACGCCGGTGGCCCGGCCGAACACCGACTCTGAGGTAATCTTTATCATCGGCAGGTCTGCCGCAGATCTTTAATTTATGGATCAATCTGAAAATTGAACATGCAATAACGTATTGCATAATGCGACGGACTTAGAAAGTACAAAAAACGTCTTAAAGTGGCTTTTGACAGCCCATTTAAGACGTTTTTTTGCTTAGGATGTTTACCGTTTCTTCGACAAAGCGATCCTTTACCTTATTGGATGCAGAAATGCCGATAAGATTTACTGAAAAAGCGATGTCCTTTTTCGTTATCTTTTATCTTTCTAAGGTAAAATTGTGATATACTAATCTATTATGTCCAAGCCTTAGCGGAATGAAAATCTGCCGATTGCCGGGTGTGGTTAAGGTGAGAAGCTCCTCCGCTCTTCATGGTTTAAAGGAGGCGCATTATGGCCGTTTTACTGGGAAAATTATATTCCGAAATCGGCCCGAAGTATCAGCTCAAACTGATTGCGGGAAAAGAAGGAATCTTTAATTTAGTGGATTGGGTCCAGATTGTTGAAAACAGCAACCTGATTCCTTTCCAGAGACAGAATGAGCTGGTTATTTCAACCGGCGTTGCGAACCATGACGAAGAAGGTTTGATATCTTTTTGCAAACAGCTATATGATAGGAACATAAGCGGGTTGATTATTAATATTGGACCTTATATAAAAAATATATCTCCCAGAATCATTCAATACTGCAATAAAGTAGGGTTTCCGCTTTTCGTCTTACCATGGGAAGTCCGTCTTGTTGATATCATGCATGATATGGGCCGCTCCATTTTGAAGAGAGAGCAGATTGAAGACAACCTGTCCGAAGCAGTTCAGAATGCTATTTTTTCACCGAAGGAACAGGACGTATACAAAAAAATACTGGCCAGAAACGGCTTTGGAGAGGAAACCAGATATTGTCTGATCGCTTTGGCCCTGCAGGCTGGCATGAAAGAGAAAATAGAATATTATATCAATCTGGTGACCGGTAAGCTCATCGAGAATTTAAATAGGGTCAATGCTTCCTTTATCCTTTTTACAAGGGATAAACATATCTATATGGTCTCTGCAAATTATAGTGAAGGAGAAATTGACTTAATCAAACAGAGTCTTCAGAAGCTTCAAAAGACGTATTCGAAACAATTTCAGCTGAATGCGGTTTTTTCCCCGAGAAATTTACCCGTTGAATCTCTGAGCGATTACTATAAACGGCTGAACGCAATGCTGAAGCTGGCCGTCGGCAAGAACCGGGAAATGACGGAATATGACGAGGAAGTTATTTACAAACTGATTCTGGCAGTCGGTTCACAGAATGAAATCAAAGACTTTCACAAAAATACCTATGGCCGGCTTGCCGAATATGACAAAGCGAACCATACAAATTGCTGCGAACTGTTAAAGCAGTATTTTAAAATGAATGGAAGTATTCAGAAACTGGCCGACTTAAACTTTGTCCATAGAAACACAATTAATTACCAATTGAGAAAAATTGAAAAAATATGTAATATAAATTTGGAAAACTGGGAGGACAGGCTAAAAATTCATCTGAGTATTTTTATGGATGATCTTTTATGAATTGTGCATGTGCACAAAATAATTCGCAATTGTGTTCGTTGACAATCCGGATATGATCTGCTATAATCGTCCTAACATAAGACACATACACTAAATTTACAAATTGAGGGCAAAGAAGCTATTCCTTAACGGGAGTTTCCTTGCCTTTTTTTTATTCATTAAAGTCTGCATATTTATTCAATTTAGAAAGAATTTACAGCAATTCCATTTCAGTTTGCAAGACAAACTTGTTGCAGAATCAACTGGAAATTCTGTAAGCAACAGAAAACAGAAATTATAATATTGGGAACTGTCGAGCACGGTTAAAAGCAAAGGGGCTTTATTCATCCGGATAAAGCCCCTTTTGCTTTTTTGATTTTTCTGTCAGCACATTTTCAGCTTGAAATAGAAGCAGAGAATTCTTTGCTTTTATCATACACAGAACTTCAAAAACTCAACCATCTCTAAGGGGGAAAGAACAGTGAAAAGAAAACTCATATCTATTTTGTTGGCAGTGACACTGTCCGTAAGCTTAGGTGCGTGCGGTCAAACAAATGGTACGACTTCCTCGTCGGCGAACAATGCGGCCGGCAACGGTTCAAGCGGTGATACGATTAAAATTGGTGTATCCGGCCCTACGTCGGGAACAAGTGCCGAATCAGGCGTTGCAATTAATACCGGCATTCAGATGGCGATTGATGACGTGAATAAAGCGGGCGGCATTCAGGTTGACGGTGCCAAGAAGCAGGTGAAAGCGATTTTCTACGACAGCCAGACGAATACAGCGACGGGACTTTCCAACTGTCAGAAACTGGTTTCCGTGGATAATGTCGATTTTCTGTGGGCCGATACGATCAACAGCTCCGTTGGCATTGCGGCGATGGAAGTCGCCAAAACCACCGATATCTGTGTTGCGACTCTGGAATGCGTAAGTACCGAAATCTCAAAAAAATATGTTTCCGATCCGAACAGCTACAAAAATTTCTTCAAATTTGAGTTTAACAGCGAAGCGTATGGCAACGCGATCGCAAATTCGATCATAGACATGGCCAAATCTGGAAAACTGAATGCCGGCGATAAAAAAGTAGCTTTGCTCGGAGAAGATTCCGATTACGGCCGGTCCAATCTGGGCGCCTGCAAAGAATTGCTGACACAGGCGGGCTATACGATCGACTCTGAAGATTATGTGCCCATGGATACAACTGATTTCTACTCGGTATTGAGCAATATTAAAAATAAGAAAAGCGATCTTCTGGTCTCCTGCTTTACTTCCACCGCCGCAGGGGCCGCGCTTGTAAAGCAATATCAGGAAAACGGCATCGAGTCTACTCACTTCGCGATTTATTATCCGTCTCAGAAGGAATTTGTCAGTCAGGTCGGTGACCTGGCGAACGGTTTGTATTGGACTCCGTTTTTGATCAATGAAGAGGATAAAGGAATTCAGGAATTTGCGGAAAAACTCAAGGCGCATAACGGAGACAAGGTGAATCTCGACAATATTCAGGGCTACGATATGATGATGAAAGTGCTGAAGGCAATGGAAAAGGCCGGAACCACAAAAGGGGAGCAATTGTCGCAGGCATTGCTGAGCCTTGATTACAAAGGATACTCGGGAACCTACTCGTTCGATCCTGAGACCCACACGGGCAAAGACGGCGCGGACTTCATTCCGATCAAAATCTGCAAGATCGAAAGCGGAAGCAATAAAGTCGTGTGGCCCTCACAGGGATAATTTATTAATAGAATATTTTGACCGGCGCTGCTTGAAAAGAGCATGTTTTCCAAGGAAGATATGCTCTTTCGGCGGCGGAAGGGCTTGACAGCGAACTTGTTCAGCCTGTATGGGACTTGTGTGATGCGGCTTTAAAGTGTTGTGGGACGGCGCCCAATGCTGACACATGATATGGGAAGAGAGGACAAAATGGCAGAAAATATGATATTAAGCGTTCGCAATATAACAATGAAATTTGACAGTTTTATGGCCCTCAATGACATTTCATTTGATTTGGAGAAAGGCAGTATCTTAGGAATTATCGGTCCGAACGGCGCGGGAAAAACGACGCTGTTCAACACCATCACGGGATATTACCAGACTTATTCCGGAAAGATTCTTTTCAATGGAACATCGGTGCGGGGCATGCGCCCGGACAAACGGTGCTGCATGGGGATCGCCAGAACTTTCCAGATTACAAAACCGTTTGAAAATATTTCTATTCTTGGAAACGTCATGGTGGGCGCTTATTATGGCAAAAGCCTGAAAAAGAAAAGCTCTATCAAGGACTGTGAAAAAGAAGCTTATGATCTGATAGAAAAGGTCGGGCTTTCGGATAAAATCAATGATCCGGCCGGCAGCCTCAACGTATCCCAGAGAAAAAAGCTGGAGCTGGCCAGGGCGTTAAGCACGGAGCCCGAGCTGCTGCTGCTGGATGAAGTCGTCGGCGGATTGAATCCGACGGAGGTCGTCGATATGATGGAGATCATCAAAAGCATCAATCGATCCGGAGTCAGCATTTTGATGATCGAGCATGTTATGAAAGCGGTCATGGGCGTTTCCCACAGGATTCTGGTCCTGAACCACGGAGAAAAGCTCGCGGAAGGCGAACCGGCGGAGATCATAAAAAATCCCGATGTGATCAGCGCTTATCTGGGGAATAAGAGGGAGGTCAAGCATGCTTAAGATCGACCATTTAAACGCTTTTTACGACGATGTACAGGTGTTGTACGATATCAGTCTGGAAGTGCGGGATGGCGAAATCGTCACCATTTTGGGCTCTAACGGGGCAGGCAAAACGACATTGATGAAAACAATCTGCGGCGTCATCAAAAATCGCTCCGGAAGCATCGAGCTGAACGGCGAGAATATCATGGCGGTTCCGGCCTACCGGCTTGTTTCCAAAGGAATCGCGCTGATACCGGAAGGCAGGCATCTTTTCCCGGAGCTGACCGTAAAAGAAAACATACTGCTCGGGGCGTACACAAAGAAGGGAAAAGTTGCCGAAAGCGAATCCTTCACGCAGATTATGGATATGTTTCCGCGGCTGAAAGAGCGTTTGAATCAGCTCGCGGGCACCATGTCGGGCGGGGAACAGCAAATGTGCGCCATTGCGCGAGCGCTGATTTCCGACCCGAAGTTTCTTATGCTGGATGAGCCGTCCTTAGGCTTGGCCCCCAATATTGTCGACCTTGTTTTCGACATCATCGGTAAAATCAATAAGGAAAAAAACATCACAGTTCTTATCGTGGAACAAAATGCCAATATGGCTCTGCAGTCGGCCGATCGGGCATATGTTATGGAAACCGGCGAAATCAAGATGTCGGGGAACGCCCATGAGATGCTGGAGTCCCCCGAAATACAAAAACTGTATCTCGGGCTGTAAGGGGTGACATTATGACAAATTTTTTACAGAATTTAATCAACGGACTGGTCGCAGGTTCCTATTACGCGGTTCTGGGGATGGGGCTGACCATCATTTGGGGCGTTTTAAAGATTATCAATGTGGCCCACGGCGATTTCTATATGCTGGGCGCTTATATGTTATATACCTTTTTAACCATGGTTGGAGTTCCCGTAATCCCCGCCGTCATGATTGCCGTTCTCGTCGCCGCCGTTCTGGCAATGATTCTGGAGCGCGCAATCCTTACGCCGGCTTTGACACGGGACAGCATGGGAAATTCCCCCTTTGTCATTACGCTCGGGATGTCCATTCTGCTGCAGAATTTCGTACAGCTGATTTACGGCGAAAGATATAAAAGCGTTCCCTATTTTAACGACGCCATTATCAAATTTCTGGGCGTTACCCTGGCGGCACAGCGGATTATCGTTGTGATCGTCGCGTTTCTTGCTATGTTCGCCGCCATGCTTTTCATCCGGAAAACAAGATTTGGCTGGGCGATTTCGGCGACCTCCCAGAACACCTTCGCCGCGACCCTGATGGGAATCGACACAAAAAAGATTTATATGTATACGTTTGGATTAGCTGCCGGGATGACGGCGCTGTCCGGCGGCCTGCTCGCTCCGATTTACGGGATCAACCCCTGGATGGGCGCCAGCATTCAGCTGAAATCCTTTGTGGTCTGCGTCATTGGGGGGTTCGGAAATATCGGCGGTTCCATCGTAGCCGGACTCCTGCTGGGATTGATTGAAAGCTTTGCGGTACAGTATATCGGAACGGACTGGCAGAATGTTCTGGCCTACAGCCTGCTGATTCTCATGTTCTGGTTTAAGCCGAATGGACTTTTTGAAAAGAAGGGACATTAAATATGAGAGAAACAATCATGAAACTATTTGATCATAAAAAGTCCAAAAGGAATGTTTCCGTCGCGTTTTTTCTGGTGCTGCTCATTTTGCCGGTCTTGATCCGTCTGGTTTGTGACAACAGCCAGCAGAACTATTTCCTGAACATTTTTATCATGTGCTTTTATTGGGCGGCGCTTACTTCCTCCTGGAACCTGGTGGCGGGCTATCTTGGAATTTTCAGCATGGCCCATCAGGTTTTTTTCGGGATCGGCGCGTATGCCACGGCAATGTTCGGCCTGTACGCCGGGACATCCCCCTGGCTGGGTTTTCTGATCGGCGGCGTTTGCGCGGCGTTAGTCAGTGTCATTATTGCCGTTCCTTGCCTTCGGCTGAAAAAAGCGCCTTATATTATCATAGCCACCATGGTTTTGGCGGAAATCGTCAGGCTTGTCTTTACGAACCTTAAGACCTGGACCAGAGGCTCCAGCGGCTTTTGGCAGATCCGTTCGTATGAAAATATCTCCGGAGTCGACTTCAGCGGCATGGATAAAATCCCTTATTATTATTTGATCCTCCTTATTTTCGCGGTAATTGTAGGCGCCTGCGCTTACATCGTAAAATCTCCGACGGGTCTGGCCATGGAAGCCATTCGCGAATCGCAGGAAGCGGCGGAGGCAATCGGAGTAAATATCGCCAGGACCAAAATCAAGGTTTTTGTTGTCAGCGCGTTCATGGCTGGCGTAGTTGGCGCTTTTTATGCGCACTATATGAAAATCCTGACCCCGGACGCCATGTTCGGTCAGAATCTGATGACGGAATTTATCGCGATGAGCCTATTCGGCGGCACAGGGATTATCAGCGGCCCCATTTTCGGCGCTTTCTTTATTACCATTTTAATGGAATCCTTAAAATCCCTTGCCAATTATAAGCTGTTTATTTACGCCGGTATTTTAATTCTGGTAATGATCTTTCTACCAGGCGGAGTTTTAAACAGCAAATCGGAATTTACCAGCGGCACCAATAAGCTGAAAAAACGATTCAATAGAAAATCCGGCAAAGCGGTCGGAACAAAGTGACGACCGCTGCCAAAAGATTACCGCAGGTTTCGACGTTTTACAAAACGCCTGGAATAAATGATATCTATTTTATGGAGGAATCGAAATGCTGAAAGATGAGCTGCCAAAGATTATTACAAAAACCGTGCCGGGTGAAAAATCCGAAGCTTTGATCGCAAGGCGGGAAAAAGCGACGCCCGGAGCGATCCGATGTGTTTACCCCTGCGCAATGAAACGGGCACAGGGCGCCATCATAGAGGACATGGACGGAAACTTTTTTCTAGACTGGATCGGCGGCGTGGGCGTGCTGAATATCGGCCACTGCCATCCGGAAGTGGTCGAGGCCGTCAGGGAACAGGCCGGAAAATATTTTCATGGAATGTTTAATATTGTAACGCATGAAGGCTATGTCGCTTTGGCGGAGAAGATGAATGAAATCGTTCCCGTAAGGGGCGCGGTCAAAAAGACCTTCTTTGCCAACAGCGGCGCCGAAGCGGATGAAAATGCGGTAAAAATTGCGAAAGCCTATACGAAGAGGCCCAATATCATCGTTTTTTCGGGTGCATTCCACGGCAGGACGATGCTGACGATGGCCATGACATCAAAGAAATCATACGCGCTGGGAATGGGCCCTTTCCCGGACGGTGTTTATCGCGCCGACTTCCCCTATCTGTACAGATGCCCGGGCAATATGACGGAAGCCGAAGCAATTGATTACTATATCGGAAAAATCTACAGAGTGTTTGAAGAGGCTTCGCCCGCCGATCAGGTCGCCGCTGTTGTGGTCGAACCCCTGCAGGGAGAAGGCGGTTTTATTCCCGCGCCGATCGAATGGGTGAAAGCGCTCCGCAAAATCTGCGATGAAAAAGGCATCCTTCTGGTCGCGGACGAGGTTCAGTCGGGCTTTGGGCGTACGGGTAAAATGTTTGCAAGCTGCTACTGGAAAGAAGCGGGCTGCGAGCCGGACATCATTACCTCCGCGAAATCAATTGCCGGCGGCGTGCCGCTGAGCGCGATCATCGCCCGTACGGAAATTCTGGACGCGGTTCCGGCCGGTGTGATCGGCGGAACCTTCGGCGGGAACGCGCTTGCCTGTGCCGCGGCCCTGAAGGTGATCGAAGTCATGGAAAGGGATCATCTGTGCGAACGTTCTGTGGAAATCGGCGATAAGATCCGGACGGCGTTCAACAACTGGAAGGAAAAATACGCGGTGGTCGGGGACATCAGAGGGCTTGGCGGCATGGTCGGAATTGAGTTTGTCAAGGACAGGAAAACAAAGGAGCCCAACGCTCCGCTTGTTTCAGCCCTGATCAAGGAATGTGCGGCTCACGGCCTGCTGATTGAAAACGCGGGTACCTATGGAAATGTCGTCCGCTTTTTGGCTCCGCTCGTAATAACGGATGCACAGCTGGATGCGGGACTTACGATTCTGGAAGACGCGATACAAAAGTGTATGTGACGAAACCGTATGAAAAGGGGTTAATACTATGAGAAATTATGTGATTACAATAGCGAGAGGCTTCGGCAGCGGCGGAAAAGATATTGCAACCATGCTTTCTCAGGATCTGGGCATTCCGGTTTATGAGAAGCAGATCCTTCAGATGGCCTCTGAGGTGAGCGGGATTGCGGAAGGCTTGTTTTACGATGTCGACGAAAAATTAAAGGGCAGCTATCTCACCAATATGCTGAAAAAAGTCCCCTTTTCCACTGTGGCCGAACCAAGCGAGAAGGATTTTATTTCGGACGTCAATCTGTTCAACATTCAGGCGGAAATTATCCGCAATCTTGCAAATACGGAATCCTGCGTGATTATCGGAAAATGCGCCGATTACCTTTTGAGGAATTACGAAAATGTCATCAGCGTGTATGTGGAAGCTCCAAGAGAGGACTGCGTCAAGTCCATTGTGAGCAAGCTCCGGGTCGATGAGGACGAGGCAAACCAGATGATACACAGGACCGACAAATATCGCGCGGAGTATTATAAATATTACACCGGCGGCGGTAATTGGACCAATCCGATCAATTACGACATGACCTTAAACAGCGCCAGAATAGGGCGGAAAAAATGTGTGGAGCTGATTAAGGACTATATTAAAATTAAGCTCGATACCGGGAAAGAGCAGGGTATACAGTCATGAAGCAGCTTTTTATCAGGCCAACCATCTACAAATATTCTACCTGCGCAGAGTTTATAGAGGAGTTCAAAATCGGGCGGGGCGATCTGCTCATTACGAACGGATATATCTACAAGCCCTTTCTGGCGGCGCTGAACTTGCAGTGCGACGTGCTCCTGAAAGAGAAATATGGCGCGGGCGAGCCGTCCGATGAGATGGCCGAAGCCATATACAGGGATATCGGGAGCGGCTATAAGTGTATTATTGCGGTTGGGGGCGGTTCCGTTATTGATCTTTCCAAACTGTTTGCGCTCAGGGACGTATCGCCCGTTCTGGACCTTTTCGACGGGAAGCTGCCCCTTGTAAAAGACAAGGAACTGGTGATCGTACCGGCGACCTGTGGTACCGGAAGCGAAGTTACCAATATCTCTATTCTTGCACTCAACAGCCGGGGTACCAAAAAGGGCCTGGCCGCGGACGAATTGTACGCGGACAGCGCCGTACTGATTCCGGAATTGCTGAACAGTCTTCCCTTTCGGTATTTTTCAACCAGTTCGATCGACGCGCTGGTTCATGCGGTTGAATCCGCCCTCTCACCGAAAGCGACGGACGCGACAAAAATGTTCAGCTATAAAGCCATTGATATGATTTTAAGAGGTTACAGGGAAATCCGGGATAAGGGACCCGATGCAAGGACCCCGCTGCTCGATGATTTTCTGACGGCAAGCAATTACGCCGGTATCGCGTTTGGTAATGCGGGCTGTGCGGCGGTGCACGCGTTAAGCTACCCGTTGGGCGCAATCTATCACGTTCCTCACGGCGAGGCCAATTACGCCATGTTCACCGGTGTGCTGAAAAATTACATGGAACTGAAAAGCGACGGGGAAATCGCGGTGCTCAATCAGTTCCTTGCGGATATTTTAGGCTGCGGTGCCGGTCATGTCTTTGAGGAGCTGGAAAAGCTGCTGGATATCCTGATTCCGAAAAAGGCCCTTCATGAATATGGGGTGACGGAACAAAACCTGGAAGAGTTTACCGACTCGGTCATGCGAAACCAAGGCCGTTTGATGGCAAATAACTTTGTGGCGCTCAATCAGGAAAGGGTTTACAAAATTTATAAGGAACTGTATTAAGGGCTTTAGGAGGTTCCCGATAACGGAGATGAAGGAGGCAGTATCATGAGTAAAATTTTATTGTATAACGGTGAAGTCATTACCGTAAATGCGAAAGATGAAATCGCCCAAGCGGTCCTGATCGAAGGAAACAAAATTCAATTCGTTGGGTCCGATGAAGAAGCGTTCAAGCGATGCGATGAATCGACACAAAAAATCGATGTGAAAGGAAATACCGTTCTGCCGGGATTTATCGAAACACATATCCATACGGCTTCCAGAGTCGTTCTGACCAAGGGAATTGATTTGTCCCGAAAGTCCGGTATCCTGAATATTGAGGATCTTCTGAGCCGTATCAAAGAAAACGTGGCCGCCCTGGAAAAGGGGGAATGGCTGCTGTGCCACGGCCTGACTTTTGAAAATCTGGAGGAACAGCGTTGGCCGACCAGATGGGAAATCGACCGCGTTTCTCCGGACAATCCGGTAGCGATCACTCATTCCAGCGGGCACACCGGCCTGTATAATACGAAGGCTTTTGAGCTTTGCCATGTCCTGGACGGCCAAATCGGCTATCCGGACGAACATGTAATAAAGGATGAAAACAACATCCCGAACGGAGTCATGAAAGAAGTAGGTCATTTCAAGATCCTGGATGTTATCGATCAATTTATTCCCGTCACGGAAGAAAAGCTCGTTCAAACTCTGGCGGAATCGTCAAAGCTTATGAACAGCGTCGGTATCACAACGGCTCACGATGCGGGCGCAACGGGGACTACGACAATCCGGGCCATGCAGAAAGCGGTGAAATCGGGAAAGCTTACCGTCAGGATGTACCCCATGCTGTTTACCCTGATGGGAAAGGATTTAAACATCGATTTTGTAAACGCCCAGATTCAGTCCGGGTTTCTTACCGGCTTTGGCGACGAGTATATGAAAATCGGGCCGGTCAAGATCATGGTCGACGGATCGGGGGCGTCCGGGACCTGTGCGACACGGCAGCCACTGAGCCATAACGGCAAGACGATGCCGCCTTCCATGACGCAGGAGGAAGTGGACGACATCGTCGTAAGGGCGCATCGGGCGGGCTTTCAGATCGCTGCGCACTGTATCGGCGATAAAGGCGTCGAGATGATTCTGGATGCTTATGAAAAAGCGCAGAAAGAATTTCCGCGTGAAAACTGCAGACACAGAATCGAACATTGCATGATTGCAGAACCGGATCTGTTGGAACGCATCAGGCAATTGGAGGTCATCCCAACGTTCAATCCCGCATTCATCAATCTCTGGGGCGTTTCCTTCAATAAGTATTATCAGGGAAGCCGTCAGGAATACCTGATTCCCATACGCAGTGCGATCGACAGAGGGATTGTCTGCACGGCGGCGTCCGACTGGGAGTGCATCCCGGATATCCGGCCCATTCAGGGAATTGCATCCGCGATGGACAGGACGGTCTATGCAAACGGAGAAAAGGTAGCGGAAAACCAGGCGATTTCCCTGATGGAAGCGATTTGCTGCTATACCTATTCCGCGGCGTACGCTGGGTTTGACGAAGATATCAAAGGAAGCCTTGAAGCGGGGAAACTGGCCGATATGGTTGTCCTGGACGGCAGGATCACAGAGAAAACACCGCGTGAAATCAGTAAAATGTCGGTGGTGAAAACGATTTTTGACGGCAGGGTCGTTTATGAAGGTTAATCATTAAAAGCCAGGGATTCCAGCTCTCGTCTATCGGAGAGCATAGGAATCCCTGGCTTTTTCTTTGTGTGCTGTTCAGACGTTTGTGACGGGACTTTAACCACGATCGAAAACCATTCATTTAAGTTACAAGCAAAGTCGCGACTTTTGGCTCGCGCGCATATTTATCCGTCTTGCAGTAGCCTGATTTTTGCATATTTAGAAGACTGAACTTTTATAATCAAACCCGATTTATATTAAGAAATATATTGATGAAGCTCATCTTTTGTGCAATTTAATATAAAAATTATTCAAAATTCCACAGAAAAGAAAGAAGAACCGAAAAAGAAGGAATGAAATTTGACTTCTATCTGTGATTTTAAATTTTGATTCATTTTTTGTAAATTGTATAGTGGATTTGTAATAAATTAGAGAAATATTTTAATTTTGTAAAGCTTTTATTGACTTTACTGCTTTGAAGTGGTAACATCTAAATTATAATAATTCATTTGAGTTTGGCAAAGATGTCAAATCGGCATAAAGCCATTTTGACGTTTTTGCTAATTTATTATTCAAATATTATAAAATGAAAGTTTTTAAAATATTTGATTGCATCAAAGATTTTTACAACTTTTCATCTTCACTAAGTCAGTTTGCCCGATTGTGCAGTTACGGGGCGGCTGGTTTATGAAAATATTTGTCCAGCATCAATTTTTATGAGGTGATTAGTATGAAAAAGTTAATTGCAGCACTCCTATCCGCTGCGCTCATCCTGTCTGCGGCAGCGGGCTGCGGCTCGTTTACCGGCAAGTCAGGCGGTACAACAGCCAGTCAAACAAATTCCGGAGAGACAAAGTCAACATCAGTCAATATTTATCTGGAAAATGAGATCCCGACCCTGAACCAGTTTGCCGCTTCCGATAATATTGCGTTTAATGTCTTGAATAATATTTCGGAAGGCCTTTACCGGCTTGATATGAACAATGAGCCGCAGCCGGCTATGGCAAAGGACTGCAAAATCTCGGACGATAAGCTTACCTATACCTTTACGCTTCGCGATGGCTTAAAGTTCAGCAACGGTGACGCTATTACCTCTAAAACTTTTAAGGACACATGGATTAAGCAAATGGCTGCCGATACTCCGAACAACTATGCATTTATTATGACTGACTATATTGTAAATGCTCAGGAGTATTCCGAAAAGAAGGCTACAGCTGACCAGATCGGAATCCAGACCCCGGACGACAAGACTCTGGTTGTAAAGCTGAAGGCGCCGACGCCTTACTTCCTCTCTCTTACAACCTTCGTTCCTTACTATGCAGTCGACATGAGTTTCTTCGACGAACAGGGCAAAGATTATGCGGTTGGAAAAGATAATTTGGTTTATTCCGGCCCTTACATGATTTCTCAGTATGACGCCGCTGCAGGTGTGGAACTGGTAAAAAATCCGAACTACTGGGATGCTGCAAATGTTAAAGTTGATACGGTCAGTATTAAAATCATCAAAGAACAAAGCACGGCGCTCAATCTTTACAAAGCCGGTCAGCTGAGCCGTGTACAGCTTGCCTCAACCGATGTTCCGGCTTACAAGGACAACCAGGAATTTAAGACGCACTCAATCTTCCGTACCAACTTCATACAGTTTAATACTACGGCTGAGGGAACTAAAAATCTCAACATCCGCAAAGCACTCAGCCTTGCGATCGATAATGACACGCTTATGTCCACCATCCTGAACAACGGTTCCGAAGCGGCAAACGGTGTTGTGCCGAAGGCAATGAGCAGCGGCGTGGCCGGAAAGACCTTCGGCTCCATGCAGGGAACTCTGAAGTCTTATGACGCAGCCAAGGCGAAAGAGTACTGGGCAAAGGGCGTTGCCGAATTGGGTGGAAAGGCTCCGCAGCTTACTCTTGTTCTGGATGATAACACCGAAAACAAAGATGTCGGCACCTATCTGCAGAGCCAGTTTAGATCCGTACTCGGCATCGATGTAAAACTGGATTCCAAAACGAAGGAAGCCAGAAGAGATCTGATGAAGGCCGGCACCTATCAAATGGGCCTCAACGCCTGGGGCGCCGACTACAATGACCCGATGACCTACCTGCAGATTTGGACAGAAAACAAGAACGCGTTCCGCGGAAACTTTAAAGATACCGATGCGGCCAACGATTACGCGAAATTGATTCAGAGTGCGCATGGCGAAAAGGATAACGCAAAACGTGCCGATCTGTTGGTACAGGCGGAAAAGAGCCTGATTACAGACAATGCGGTCGTTGCTCCTCTGTATTACATGGGTTCCGCCTATCTTATTAAATCCAACGTTTCCAATCTGATTGAACCCAACAGTGGTATTCTGGAATTGAAATACGTTACTGTACAATAAAATCGGCTTAGGCATTCCGATAAGGCTGTTGCCATGCAACAGCCTTACCTGTTATAAAATCACAATCCGAACTCCAAGGGAGGAAGTAAATTGCAAAAATATATTATCAAACGGCTTGTTTACCTTTTGATCACTCTTTTGGTAATTACCACCGCAACATTTTTTCTGATGCACAGTCTTCCCGGTACGCCGTTTGACGAAGATAAAATAAGCAAGCTGAGCGCGGAGCAGCAGCGGCAGGTTTATGCCAGCTATGGTTTGGATCAGCCGGTTTATGTTCAGTATTTTAAATACCTTGGAAACGTCTTTCAGGGGGATCTGGGTACATCCACCCTGTATTCCGGACAGTCGGTGCAAGGGATCCTTGCAGCCCGCATTGTGCCGTCTGCTCTGGTTGGAATTCAGGCTGTCCTTGTCGGCCTTGTAATCGGACTGATTCTTGGCATTGTGGCTGCTTACCGGCATAATACTTCTATGGACTATTTGACGATGGTCATCTCTGTGCTGGGGATTTCCGTCCCGAACTTTGTTGTAGCGGCTTTGCTTCAATATTTTTTCGGACTGAAATGGGGACTGCTTCCGGTTGCCTACTGGGAGAGCTATGCCTGCTCCATCCTGCCTTCCCTTGCGCTGTCCTTCGGCGTCATTGCGCAGATCGCCCGTTTTATACGTACGGAAATGCTCACGGTTTTACAGCAGGATTATATTTTAATGGCGAAAGCAAAGGGGCTCAGCCCGGTAAAGATTCTTCTGCGCCACGCACTTCGGAATTCCCTGCTGCCTGTCATTACAATTCTTGGTTCCATAACCGTCAATATCCTGACCGGCTCTCTTGCTGTGGAAAGTATTTACAGTGTTCCGGGTATTGGCAGTCTGTTTGTGGATACCATTAAAGCAAACGATTATTCCACAATACTGGGGCTCACACTTTTCTACAGTGCATTTTACGTGGTTGTTATCCTTCTGGTTGATATCCTATACTGCGTCATTGACCCAAGAATCCGGCTCGCGCCGTCAAAGGAGTGATACAATTGCAGAACATAGAACTTACGGAAGACTTGATGGCTCCTGCTGAAATGGACGAGGGTGACCGGGAAAAAATATCACGGCCAACGAGGTCGGCCTTTCAGGACGGCTGGATTCGTCTGAAGCAGAACAGGGGGTCGGTGATCGCCCTGGTGATCCTTCTTGTTTTGGTCGCTCTTGCCTTTTTAGGGCAGGTACTTACGAAAAATAATTACTATGATACGAATTATAGTGCAATCCTTCAGGCGCCGAATGCGGAGCACTGGTTTGGTACGGATAAATTCGGCCGCGATCAATGGGCGCGCGTGTGGTACGGTACCCGCGTTTCCCTTTTGATTGCGTTTGTTGCCGCAACGCTCGATTTGGTGGTTGGCGTAACTTACGGTTCGATTTCCGCTTTGCTCGGCGGAAAAGTGGACTCTGTTATGCAGCGTATCATTGAAGTGTTGATCGGAATTCCGAATTTAATCATTGTTATCTTATTGATGATGGTTATGCCTGCGGGTATTGGAACTCTGATTATTGCCATGTCTATTTCCGGCTGGGTGAACATGGCCCGATTAGTCCGTGCGGAAATTCTGAAACTGAAAGATCAGGAATTTATTCTTGCCGCCCGAATCCTCGGTACCTCCAATAAACGGATTATTCTGAAGCATCTGATCCCCAACACGATTGGGGTTATCGTAATCAATACGATGTTTACGATTCCCTCCGCTATTTTTACGGAAGCTTTCCTCAGCTTTATCGGAATTGGTCTTCAGGAACCGAAAGCGTCTCTGGGTGTTTTGATTAACAGCGGTTTTCAGGTCATCAACAGCCAGTTATACCTGCTGCTGATTCCCGCCGTCATCATTGTTTTGATTATGGTGTGTTTCAGCATCCTGGGGGATGGTCTCCGTGATGCATTCGATCCGAGAATGCGTGTTTAGTGCAGAAAAGAGGCTGAAAAATGAGTAGTTTATTAGAAGTTGAGAATTTAGAAATAAACTTATTAACGCAAAACGGAACCGTGAAAGCTGTTCGTGGTGTCAGTCTTTCTCTGGAGCCAAAGGATACGTTGGCTATCGTTGGGGAATCCGGCTCCGGAAAAAGCATGATGGTGAAGGGGATCATGAAGCTGCTGCCCAAAACCGGCAGAGTTGCAGGCCAGGTAACATTTGACGGGAAAGATATTACCAATTTAAACGATCGCCAGATGAGAAAGCTGAACGGTTCAGAAATTTCGATGATTTTTCAGGATCCGATGACTTCCCTGAACCCAACCATGACAATCGGAAAACAGATTATTGAAATATTAAGTGAACATAAGAAAATGAGTTCCCAGCAGATGAGGGAAAGAGCGCTGGAGCTTCTGGGATTGGTCGGCATTTCTTTCCCGGAAAAGCGATTCAGCCAGTATCCGCATCAGCTTTCCGGCGGAATGCGTCAGCGTGTGGTGATTGCGATCGCACTTGCCTGCAACCCGAAAGTTTTGGTCGCAGACGAACCCACAACTGCGCTGGATGTTACGATTCAGGCTCAAATTCTTGATCTGATGAAGTCGCTGCAAAGCAGGGTAAACACCTCGATTATCCTGATTACGCACAATCTTGGCGTGGTTGCCAGTATTGCGAATAAAGTCGCGGTTATGTACGGCGGCAAAATTGTGGAGAGCGGCTTGGTAGATGAAATATTCTACCATGCGCAGCATCCTTATACGCTTGGCTTGATTGCTTCCATCCCCAAAATTCATGAAACAGCCAGTGAACTGAAAACAATCCCCGGTACCCCGCCGGACTTGATTGACCCTCCGAAAGGCTGCCCGTTTGCGCCGCGCTGTGAAAAAGCGCGGAAGGTCTGTCAGCAGTATCAGCCGGAATACACGCAGATTTCCTCTACGCACCGCTCTGCCTGCTGGCTGCAACATCCCCTTGTGAAAAAACAGGCAGAGAATACGAACGGAAAGGAGACCCGTGATGAGTGAAGTATTGCTGGAAGTGAAGAATCTTAAAAAATACTTTCAGGTTGGAAATAAACAGACTTTAAAAGCGGTGGATAATGTTTCCTTTCAGATTTATAAAGGAGAAACACTCGGCCTGGTTGGGGAATCCGGCTGCGGGAAATCCACGCTGGGCAGAACCATTATGCGGTTATATCACCCAACGGACGGTGAAATATTGTATGACGGAAAGAAAATCAGCGGACCGCTTTCCAATGAGGAAGCAAAAGAATGCTGCGGTAAAATGCAGATGATTTTTCAGGACCCATATGCTTCTCTGGACCAGCGCATGAAAGTTGTTGACATTGTTGCGGAAGGACTGGATTCACAGGAAACCCCGCTGAGCAGGGAAGAGCGTGAAAAAACGGTCATACAGCTGATGGAGATGGTAGGACTTCAGAAAGAACATATCGGCCGTTTTCCGCACGAGTTTTCAGGCGGCCAGCGGCAGCGTATCGGCATTGCCAGGGCTCTCGCCATCCATCCTGAATTCGTTGTGGCCGACGAACCGATTTCCGCGCTGGATGTTTCCATTCAGGCACAGGTTGTCAACCTGCTGAAGAAATTGCAGAATGAACTGGGTCTGACCTACCTGTTTATAGCGCATGATATTTCAATGGTAAAATATATCAGCAACCGAATCGGTGTCATGTACCTTGGCAGTCTGGTGGAATTGACCGCAAGCGAAACGATGTTTGATAAACCGATGCATCCCTATACGCAGGCGCTTCTTTCAGCAATTCCTCTGCCTGATCCAAAGGCGGAAAGAAATCGCAGCGGTGTTGTACTGGAAGGGACTGTGCCGAACCCGGTCAATATTCCGAATGGATGCAAATTTTGTTCGCGCTGCAAATATGCGATGGATATTTGTAAACAGTCGAGTCCTGTATTCCGGGAAGTGGAAAAAGACCATTGGGTTGCATGTTATCGATATGACGGTGAGACCGAATAACTCGGATTCGTATCAAACAAAAAGCGGGTAGGTTCCTTGGGCTTCGGAAATTCCGAAGCGAAGAACCACCCGCAGTTTTACGAGCTTTTTGGTCAGATACCCAGGCCTTGTGTGCCCTTAAGAATTTTTCTCAGAACTGGATTCGTTGATAAAGTGAATGACTTCATGCGCGTCGGAAACCAGCTTGTCGTAAGCTTCGCCCATTTCCAGCACAATTCCGGAAGCAATTAAATTAACCAGTTCAATCGGCAGTGAATAGGAGTTATAAAAAACCCTAGTAGCGGTATCGCACAAATAATTAATGCTGTTCTGGGTTACCACAGGGGACTCCAGATTGTCTGTAATCGAAGTAACGCCTGCACCCCGATATTCCGCATACTGCACAATGTTCCGCATCGCGTCGTAATAGCGGGGAAACGAGATGGCGATCACATGGTCGCCGGGATGAAGCTTGACCAGGTTTGCCTGAACATTGTCCAGGTCCTCTGGATGAACCAGAATCGCGTTGGGGATCAGCGGAGAAATTCGGCGGTAAAAATACTCGGAGACGACGCTGGAGACGCCCTGCCCGCAAATCAGTACCGTTTTGGCCTGAAGAATCAGCCGTGCGGTTTTTAAAATATGCTCTGTCGGCACTGTGTCGTAAAATTCGGCGCTTTGCGTGCGGGCGTTATTGATAATCTGCTGTATGACCATTTCTTGATTTCCGCGTTCCACCACGGGAAGATCCAATGAAAAATAACTGGTTTCCATAAAATTTTTCACCAGACGTTCCGTATGCGAACGAAACGCTTTTTTCAGTTCAATAAAGTTTTCAAATCCGAGCCTCTTACACATGCGGAGGATGGTCACTTCGGAAACGCTGCTGCGCTGGCTGAGGTCTTTCAGGGAGATATAGCAGACATCCTCCGGGTTGGACAGAAGTATGTCCAGAATTTCCCTTTGTTTTCTAGTCAGGTTATGATAATTTTTATTGATTTTCTGGAAAGAATCGTCCGGCATTGTCTGCCCCCCATTTCATACTTGTTCATATGAATGATTATACCTTAAACTTGTTTTAATGAAAAGAATAATCTGGAATAAGCTGCCGAAAACCGGCATTTTCATAATCATTGTGGGCCACACACGTAAAATGTGGCAGCCACACCCCATCCGGCGTGGAAGACTGGAGTATCAATGCTGCTTATAAAAAATGTAAGAATTAATTTGAATCATCCGAACGAAGTTGCAGACGTGTTCATCGCGGGCGGCAAAATACAGGCGATAGGCCGCAAACTGGAACCTGCGCTGGCGAATCTTGAAGTCCTTGACGGGGACGGCAAGACAGCGATACCGGGGTATATTGATCAGCATGTCCATATCACGGGGGGCGGGGGAGAAGATGGTTTTTCCAGCCGCGTACCGGAAATTCAGCTTTCTGACTGTATTCGCGGCGGCGTTACCACGCTGGTCGGCTTGCTGGGAACCGATTCGATCACCCGCAGCGTCGAAAATGTGGTGGCGAAAACAAAGGCACTGCGCAGCGAGGGGTTAACCGCCTACTGTCTGACCGGAGCGTATGAATATCCTTCCCCGACTTTGACCGGTTCCGTGAAAAAGGATATTGCGTATATTGAGGAAGTAATCGGCGTTAAAATTGCGATTTCTGATCACCGTTCGTCAAATCTGTGTAAGCAGGATTTGATTCGGCTTGCGTCGGAAGCAAGGCTTGGCGGGCTTCTTTCCAGAAAGCCGGGTCTGGTTCACATTCATGTGGGCACCGGGAAGCGTAAACTTGGTTTATTATTTGATATTTTGGAAACCGAAGACATCCCGATTCAGATATTCCGCCCGACTCACGTGGGAAGAGTATTTGACGACGCGGTGCGGTTTGCCAATTTAGGCGGATACATCGATTTTACCGCCGAGGAAGAAAGCAGGAAATCGGCTCAAATGATCGTAAAAGCTTTTGAGCAGGCCCCTGCCGAACGCATTACGCTCAGTACGGATTCGAACGGCAGTATGCCGAAGTGGAATGAGAATAAAGAAATCGTCGGGATGGGTGTGGGGCAGATTACAACTCTCCACCGTACCGTGAAGTCGCTTGTACAGGATTGCGGGGTTCCGCTTTCTCAGGCGATACTGCCCGGCACGGCTACCGTTGCGAAGGCGCTTGGGCTTGCCGATCGAAAGGGCCGTCTTGCACAAGGGTACGATGCCGACCTGATTTTGCTCGACGACCAGCTGAATATTGATACCGTTATGGCGGGCGGTGCTATTATGATGAGAAGCGGCAGTCTGATCAAAAAAGGAATTTTTGAAAAATAGAAACACTGCAGCAATTCCTTGTTGCAGAATCAACCGGAAATGCTGTATTATCATTTTTATAGGAAGAAAAGAGGATTTATTTTGAATGAGGAAAGATTACTCCAATTGATCCGGGAGGTTTCCAATGCGAATGGTGCTTCCGGATTTGAAGACGATGTATTAAAGGTTCTGCGTAAACAAGGGGAAGGCCTGGGGGATTTTTCAGAAGATTCCCTGCGGAACCTGTACCTGAAACGCGCGGGTAACCGGGGCGGTCGTCCGGTCGTTCAACTGGATGCCCATACGGATGAAGTGTCGTTTATGGTTCAGGCGGTTAAGCCGAACGGAACGCTGGTGTTTATTACTCTCGGCGGTTGGGTCGCGAATAACATTCCGGCGCATAAGGTGCGTGTGCGCAACGCGGAGGGAAACTATATTCCCGGTATTATTGCAAGCAAGCCCCCGCATTTTATGAGTGAAGCGGAGCGCAATGCACCGGCTAACGTGTCCAATATGGTGATTGACATTGGTGCGACTTCCCGGGAAGAAGCTGTCAATGACTTTAAGATCCGCATTGGGGAACCGGTAGTTCCGGATGTTGATTTTGAATATAGGAAACAGAAAGACCTGCTGATTGGGAAGGCCTTTGACTGCCGTCTGGGCTGTGCGGCCATTTTGGAGACCATGCGTACGCTGCAGGGGAAAAACCTGAATGTGGACGTAACCGCGGGCTTTGCCGTTCAGGAAGAAGTCGGTACGCGCGGTGCTTATGTAACCAGCAACACCATCCGCCCCGACATTGCCATCGTTTTTGAAGGATGCCCGGCGGACGATACGTTTACTGAGGAGTACATGACTCAGACGGCGATCAAAAAAGGGCCTATGCTGCGTCATATTGATGCCCGTATGATCACTAACCCCCGCTATCAGCGTTATGTTCTGGATTTGGGCAGAAAACTTGGGATTCCGGTGCAGGAATCGGTCCGCACAGGCGGTTCCACCAACGGAGCACCGATTCATTTGTCCAACGCAGGAGTTCCGGTAATCGTGATGGGGCTTCCGGTACGTTATATCCATACGCATTACGGCATTGCGGCTTTGTCCGATTTACAGAACGCCGTAAAGCTGGCAAGCGCGGTGATCGAATCGCTGGAGGAAAATATTATAAAATCCTTCTGACACTGTTTCTTTTAAAAATTTGTAGCACAGAGCTGAAATTACATAGGAGGCCATATCATGACGGATCAGAAAACAATAGAACAGTATTTTGAGGCGCATCGGGAAGAGATGCTTCGCGATATGAGTACGCTGATTCGAATCCCGAGCGAAAAAGGGGAGCCCAAAGAAGGAATGCCTTTTGGGGAGTATCCGGCAAAGGCGCTTGCCGCAGCCGTGCAAATTGCGAAAGATATGGGATTTTCAGTAAATAATTATGATAACTATGCGGCGGCTGTCGATTTGAATGACCTTCCAAGGCAGCTTGATATTCTGGCCCACCTGGATGTTGTTCCCGCAGGAAACGGCTGGACGGTGACGCAGCCGTTTGAGCCGCTTGTAAAAGACGGCAGATTATACGGCAGAGGTTCCGCGGATGACAAAGGCCCGGCGATCGCTGCGCTGTACGCATTAAAAGCGGTTCGTGACCTGGATGTTCCGCTGAAGAAGAACGCCCGTCTGGTTCTCGGCACCGACGAGGAATGCGGCAGCGCGGACATTACCCATTATTATGAACAGGAACCGGAAGCACCTATGACTTTTTCGCCGGATGCCGCGTTCCCTGTGGTTAATATTGAAAAGGGGCGTTACAGCATCTGGGTGAAGGCGGGTTGGAAAGAAGACCTTGCGTTGCCGCGCATCCTTTCCGTTCACGGCGGCGTGAAGAGCAATGTGGTTCCTGACACTGCCGAGGCTGTGGTGGAAGGGCTTTCTGCGCAGGAGCTTTCCGCCTGCACCGCCGCGGCCACCGCCAGAACCGGCATTTCGTTTGAATGGAAGGAGAATAACGGAAAGATTGTCGTGGAAGCACATGGAGCCTGTGCGCATGCTTCTTCGCCGGGCGACGGAAATAACGCCATTACCGGGCTCATCGATTTATTAGTCGGAATTCCATTTGCAAAATCGGAAGGATTTGAGAAGCTTTGTGCCGTAAATCAGCTTTTCCCGCATGGTGACAGGCTTGGAAAAGCTCCCGGAG
Source organism: Caproiciproducens puteiluti (assembly GCF_052442865.1). Lineage (NCBI taxonomy): Bacteria > Bacillati > Bacillota > Clostridia > Eubacteriales > Acutalibacteraceae > Caproiciproducens > Caproiciproducens puteiluti. The sequence continues at coordinate 974,920 of NZ_CP194790.1, forward strand.
TAGCCATGGAAGATGAGATTTCCGGCCCTCTGACGATGAGTCTGAACTTGTTTGAATATGAACTTACAGGACTGAAAGGCTATTTCGACGGCCGTACTCCGGTCTGCGCCACCAATGAAAATTTGAAAGATATCTTTTGTGAGAAAGCAAGGGCTCACGGTTTGACTCCGGACGATAAGGGTGTTTCGCCGGCCCACCATGTTCCAAAGGATACGCCTTTTATTCAGACGCTGCTGAAGTGCTACGAGCAGTATTCGGGCAGAAAGGGAGAATGCGTAGCGATTGGCGGGGGAACTTACGCACATCGCTTGAAAAACGGCGTCGGCTTTGGGTGCTCCATGCCGGAAACGGATAACCGTATGCATGGCGCGGACGAATATGCAGTCATTGAGGAACTGCTCATGGGAGCGAAAATCTTTACACAGGCAATCATTGACCTTTGCTCCTGAAGAATATTTTCCCCGATTGAAACAACTTTTTACAGCATTTCCAGTTGATTCTGCAACAAGGTTGCGTTCCTCCCCCCGCCGAAGGCGGGGGGAGGAATATGTTTTGTCTCGCAAACGTAACTGGAATTGCTATAGCTCTGACGGGTGGCATACTGTAAAATAATAGAAAAAGAAAAGCCAGGGATTTCGTCTCTCTGATAAAGAGAGACGGAATCCCTGGCTTCTTTTATTTACCCACAACTGCTCGATTGATCGATCTTACTTCCATTCCGTCACCGTAATCCGCTACAATGATTTCCTGATTTGAGAGCGTCATCGGAGACAAATACGGTTTTCGTTACTTTGCGGAGCTGCCGTTAACACATTTTTTGGGCCCGAAATATGAATCCGGAAGACGGAACCGGTCCCCGAATTCAAAGCGATTATTATACAAATCCCGGTCAGGCGGCCCTGTTCGCTGCCAAAACCGGGGTTGATGCTCTGGCTGTTTCCGTCGGGAACGCGCATGGTGTTTATTCGGGCCAGCCGCACATTGATTTTGAACGGATTCTTGAAATCAGGGATGCGGCGCATCTGCCGTTGGTATTGCACGGATGCTCTGGAATCCCATTCGACGATATTCGAAAAGCGGTTCGATGTGGAATACGGAAAATAAACGTCAATACGGATATGGTGGTGGAAGCGGCAAAATCGGTAAAAACGTTTCTGGACGCGCAGGGCGAAATCTCCAGGATTGATAAGGCGACGGAATATGCCCAAGCCGCAATGGAACGGGTTGCGGAAAAATATCTGAATTGTTTTTAAAGATTGGAAATAAAACCGTATCTGCGTTTGAACAGATACGGTTTTATTTATTGCTTTACATTGTTCTTAACATATTCCAGATCCTTTTCCACCTGGTTTTTGACTTGTTCCAGATTGTCGAATTTCTGAACCTCCCGGATAAATCCCTGAACTTCCAACTGGATTTTCTTTCCATAAATATCTTTTGCAAAGTTGAGCAGATAGGTTTCAATGGTCACGTACCGGTAACTGTCGACGGACGGCCTGAGGCCGATATTTGTCAGGCCCTTGTAGCTTTCCCCTTCAATGATGGACAGGGTAGCGTATACGCCGTGCTTTGGAATCAGTTTGTTTTCACCGACGCCGAGGTTAGCCGTAGGCATTCCTACCGTTCGTCCAAGCGCCTTACCGTGCATTACTTCCCCCATCATCAGGTAAGGGTGCCCCAGCATTTCGGTCGCTTTTTCCAGCGAACCCTGCGTAATTTCAGTTGCAATGCGCTGGGAGGTCACCGCTTCTCCGCCGATGTTCACCGTTTCGATTTCCTCAATGGAAAAGCCGTATTTTTTGGAGTGTTCACGCAGTGCGGGGAGATGAGGATCATTTTTACCGGTCACAATGACTTTGGCCCCCAGCTTGTCCGCTAAAACTTCCTTTATAAATTGATCCAAAGAAAAGCTCTGCTTGTCAATTTCATAGAAAATCAAAACCTCCGGCCCGTTTTCACTGAGCAGTTCCCGCTTTTCTTCGCTTGTGGTAAGAATTTGTTCTTCGTCGCTATGACCGTCAAAGCAGAGAACCACGGAAGTCAGCCCGCTTTTTGATATTTCCAGCAGTCTGTTGATGACTGCACGGTGACCGGTATGTACCCCTTCAAAGCTGCCGAAAGCCACACAGGCGCTGTCGATTTGGAAATCAGCCTTGTCAATATATATCACAATAAATCCTCTCCGTTTCATGTTCGTCATTCTGTTCTGCGACCGATTGCCGCAGAACAGAATGAATTCTAGTTAATGATCTCCTGCTTCATCCGCCTTTTTTGTTGCAAAGCAGTAAATGATCATTCCGAATAAATAATAAATCCCGGTCCATGCCCACAACTGCCAGCCGCCTTCAATGATGCTCGGTATGTAGCAGGCTACCAATACAATCAGGACAAGAACGGAAACCGCGTTTCCACCCGGCGCCGCAAATTTATCCGTCATATCCGGATTTTTCTTCCGGGCTGCAATAGCGGACAGGCAGACAATGGCGATTACGATTACCGTACAAAGAGCGCCCATATTTACCATGACGTTGATCAGGGACGGGAAAGCCGCAAGAATACAGCAGATCAGAATCGTGAGGATCTGGGCGTTTACCGGTACGCCGGATTTTTCGCTGATTTTTGCGAGGCCCTTAGGGAACAGTCCGCTGCCGGCACATGCCTGAAAGGTACGGGCCGTCAAGGTCATGCAAACCATTGTCGTTGTAAACAGACCGAGCACGGCCGTGATAGCGATCAGCTTCACCAGCCACGGAATGTAAGCCAGCTTGGCGAACGCCGCGGCGAATACGGGAATGTAGGTCATATCCGGGTTCTTTACCAGATACTGTGCGGTGATTAGACCCATGGTGGAAATCATCATCAGAAGGTAAGTCGCGACGACGATCACCATGGCGATGGTCATTGCCAGCGGAACCGTTTTCTTTGGGTTTTTAATTTCGCCCACCATGAAAGCAATCGCCACAATTCCGCCATATGCCAGCATCGCAACAGGAACTGCGCTCAAAAAGCCCCATGAGCCGCCGGTTCCCTGTGAGAAGAAAGGCACGAAGTTGCTTGCTTCCCATTTTCCGCTGAAAAAGGCGACAACTACAAAGATTCCCATGGTAACCACGTGGATGATGGTAATGGTGTTGTTGACCTTACTCATGGAGGACACCTTGATCATGTTCAGAACGCCCGTAAGGATAACGGCGGCAACGCCGATGATTAGCTGGTAGTTGTTCAAAGCCGGGAATCCCACTCCCAAATAAATACCGATGTACATTGCGGAGAATGTAACAGCCGAAATGTTTCCAAACAGATAGGCCCAAGCGGAAATCCAACCCCAAAGGCGTCCCTGCTTTGCGTTTTTTCCCAGCGTTTTTTCAGGGAATACAAAGACGCCGCCTGAATGCGGATAAATTGTGGACAGCTCGGCTGTTTGAAGAGCGTAAAAAAACAAAACAACTGCGGCGATAATCCACGAAATGATGGACGCCGGACCTGCGTTCAGAATGGTCACGCCCGAAAGAGAAAAAATTGCGCTGCCAATCATACCGCCAATAAGAATCATTGCACTATCAAATAAGCCGATTTTTCTGTTATCGTTATTGGACATAACGTTTCCCCTTTTCAATATAATGATAGCTTACCGCTACGGAGCTCGAAGCTCCACCAACTCCTATTTAAGCTAAAAAAGAATTCCGTTTCTTCATCGCGCGTGTAAAAATACAATAGAGAATGACTTTGTTCCCAAAGCCGTTTCCGTCCTTCGGCTGTATTCCGGTCAATGACATTTCAGTAAAATCCGGTAGGTGGAAGGATCGATTGCTTTCTCAAAGGCATCTCCGATTTTTTCGAGGGGGATTACATCCGAGATCAGCTTCGAAACGTCGATCAAATGGAAAGACAGCAAACGGGTAGCCGCAAGAAAGTCGCTTGTCTTCGGGTTAACCGAGCCGGTAATGACCATTTCCGTGGAATGAACCCTGTTTGCGCTCAGGTCGATCGGATTGTCCGGATGGAAAGAGGAGTACATGATGACCCTGCCGTTCTTCCCGGTCATTGCAATACTGTCGGCGGCAAGCTTGGAAATTGCGGCGGTACAAAATACAACGTCCGCTCCGCGGCCGTCCGTCAGGTCTTTTACTCTTTGGATTGCATCGGTTTCCCTTGAATTAATGGTGATATCCGCACCCAGCTCACGTGCGATCTGAAGCCTTTTTTCGTCAACCTCGCACACAATCACGCGAGCGCCACGCAGCTTGGCAAGCTGAATATGCATGGCTCCCATAATGCCCGCACCGATTACCACTACGTCGTTTCCCAATTCGATCTGCGCGTTGTTCACACTATGTACACAGCAGGCCAGCGGTTCGGAAAGAGCCGCGTATTGGAGATTGGTATCTTCCGGGAACGGATAAACGCTTTTCGAGTCGACCATCATGTATTCGGAGAATCCGCCCGGGCCCATCAATCCTTCGTGCGCGGATGCTTTAAAGGAGATGACGCACTGATTTTCGTGGCCGTTACGGCAGTAATAGCATTCGCTGCAGCTTGTGAGCATCCGAATGGCGACCTTGTCGCCCGCCTTTACGCTTTTTACGCCCTCTCCGACTGCTTCCACGATTCCGGACACCTCGTGTCCGCCCGCAAAGGGGTACATTTTCATTATGCCTTGATACACTCTTTGCTCCAGTGTGCAGATTGCGCAATATTCTACTTTTACAAGGACCTGTTTGCCCTGCGGCTTCCGAATTTCTTTTTCAGCGAATTCAAAAGCCTTTTCCTTTGTTAAAACACATACTTTGTAATTACTCATAATAACACCTTATTTCATCAGTAAATTGGGTTAAGCTCTTTGAGGGCGCTTTCAATGCTGCAATTTTCATGGATGAGTTTGGCGATGACCGCGGCATATCTTGCCGGATTCTCGTGTCCCCAGATATTGCGCCCCATCGCAACACCGGCGCCGCCGGCCTCCATGGCGTCCTTGATTTCCTGCAGAAGCTGTTTTTCCGGCACTTTCTTGGAACCGCCCAGAATGACGACAGGAGCATAAACGCTCTCTACCAGTTTGTGAAAGCTCTCCTGGTCGCCCGTATACTCGGTCTTGATGATGTCCGCTCCGAGCTCCACGCCCTGACGGCAGGCAAAAGTGATATTGTCGGGGGTTCTGGCATCCTCTCCGCCTTCAAATCCTCTGGGGAGCATTTCTGCCGTAACCGGCAGTCCCCATTTATGAGCGGCCATAACATTGCGGGTTAAAGAGCTGAGAATCTCATTCTCAAATTTTGATCCGGGGAAGCCCATGGTGATTACAGAGTCGGCGCCCAGCCGGAGGGCGTCCTCAGCAGTAATAACCGTTTGCATAGGCTTGGAATGGTCTCCTAAAAAGGACACGCCGCCGTCAATTCGAAGAATAAGGCCTTTTCCATGGAAACTGTCGGCGAGCTTATCCGCCATTCCCGCCGTGGATAAAAAGGCATCCGCTCCGGCAAGGGCCGTTTCACTGATTGTTTTTCCAGCGTCTTTCAGTGCCGGCAGAATGTTAAAATTGCTGCCGTGGTCCATTGCCAGAATAAAAGTTTTGTGATCCGGCTGAAAGATGTGATTGATACGTTGTACAGTGTTGTTCAATTATGGTTCCTCCTTATTTGTCCATCCAGTAGAATGGCTCCGCTGCTGCCACTGGTTTGCGCGCACAACGCAGTGACAATTGCTAAATGTTACATATGCTCAATATATATTACATATGTAACTGCATACGTTATAACATCTCTGTCTTCTTTTGTCAAGACTTTTTTTAGTATGTTCAGTTTTTTGTGCAACATAGAAAAGCCGCCCCATCATCCTCAGCATTGAGAACGACAGGGCGGCTTCAGTGAAGCTTTTTTATTTCGAAGTAAGGGCTGTCTTTAGTTGCTGCGCGGTTTCTTTATCCGTTATTAGAACATTGATAAAGCGCCCCCGGACCGCGCCGATTATGGCTTGTACTTTTTCAACACCGCAGGCTACGCCAATGCGGAAAGGGACCTTTAAGAGGCTTTCGTGGTCAATCGCCAAAACCCGGTCCTCGATTCCGCTTTGAATCAGTTTGCCGTCGATATCAAAGTAATGCGTACAAACTTCTCCAACCGCGTGATTTCGGTCTAAGTAATCCAGTTCGGCGCCGGATATAAAATTTGGGTGGCGGGAATTGAAAGCCTGTGAACGGTCGCCTATACCGACCAAAGCAATGGTGCACGCCTTCATCGATTGATAAGCCTGCTGATAAATATCTTCTTTTATCAAGGCATCCCGGAGCTTTTTATTTTCCAAAACAATGGGGGCGTACATAAAGCGGGGCTTGGCATTCAAGGTTTCGGCCGCACGGTGGACAATCGAATCGGAATTAATTACGGTTTCTTCGGCGTTCAGGCCGCCCACTAATTGTGTTACTGTAAGATCGGTTTTATCCGTAGCAATAAGATGATCCACCACTGCAGAAAGGGCCCGTCCGCGGGAAAACCCAATAATAAAGTCATTTTGGATGACCCTGTTCAAAAAGCTCGCGGCAACGCTGCCTACCGGAGCGTAAGGATCGTCGTTGGGCGCAATTTCCACAACAAGCATTTCGTTTATGCCGAGCATCATTTCGAGCTGGGTTTCCAGTTCTACGTCGCGCTGCTCACATTCTTGTATGGATATTTTAACAATTCCTAATTCCAGACATTTTTTAAGGATACGATTTACCCGTTGGCGAGACATGAACATTTTCTTTGCAATTTCATCCTGCGTCAAACCGGTTTTATAATAATAATAGGCTACTTTAACATATTCGCTATTTTGCTCCAGATCCGCCATTCTGCCACTTCCTAATAACATTTTCTAAAGTTTTAGTATATCACAAACTGAGCAAACGTTAAACATTATTCATAAATAAAATTAAGAAATACAGCGTATTCAATGCGTGCATGACTTAGGGCCGAACGGCTCGGGGAAAAGCACGATGGTTGGATGTATTACGGGCTCTATTCCGATCAGTACGGCAAAATAGTTTTTCAGGGCCAGCATGATTTCGGGTAATAAGCCCCACCAGATTGCAAAAGCGGGTATTGCCCGGAGCTACCAGATCGTGCAGCCCTTCGGCAATATGACGACGCTTCATAATTATGGTCGGCGGGTTTTGCAAACATTCCGACTATAAAGATGCCGAACAAATTGTGATGTCAGCTTTAAAAACGGTTGGATTGGAAAATAAAAAGGACAGTGTTGCAAAAATACTGAATTTAGAAGAAAGAAAAAAGCTGGAAATCGTGAAAGCGCAATCCCTTTTTGTGTGCCCGGGGGGTTCAATCCAGCCTGCTTTTGTATAGAACGTATCGGATAGCCCCATAGCTTATCTTTTCAGGCAGAGCTTCCTTGATGGGCTTTAGCCTGTCGCGTCCGAAGCGTTTTACGGCTTCCGTAATCAACAGTTCTTCTTCTTTGGTTACAAACAGGCGTGCGTCAATTTCCTGCCCATTTTGAAGGCAGTTCAGCAGATGCTTTTCCACAGTATCCGTGGTAAGCCCGCGTTCCTTTGCAATTTCGTCAATATCAAGTCCGTCTTTATAAAGCCGGTAGCTTTCTTCCTTTGTATCGCTGACAGTTTCCGACGCTTTCCGCTCTTGCTTTTGGGGGGTGTCCGCGGGAATATTCCGGGGAACCTGAATATGGTTTTCTTCGACATACGTCTGAATGGCTTCCGTAAAGCAGCGCCCGAATTTTTTCAGTTTCACGCTGCCCACGCCGGAAATCCTAAGCAGGCTTTCCTGATCGACAGGATAGGCTCCGCACATTTCACTTAAGGTGGCGTCCGAAAAAATGACAAAAGGCGGAACGCTCTCCTTCTGCGCAAGGCGGGCACGTATCCCGCGAAGAATTTCGAAAAGCTTCTCGTCCGGATGAACTGCGCTTCTTTGGGCGGAATCCTGCTTCAGGATGGCGCGTCTTATAGAAACGGCAGTTCTGCCGCATAGGACATCCCGGGCTGAGGGCGTTAGCTTCAGTATTGGATATTGATCCCCGCAAAGCCCGATATATCTTTCTGAAACCAGAAACGACAGGAGTTCCTTTATCGTTTCCGGGGAATATTCCTTCATGATACCGAAGGTACTGAGCCGGTCAAAGCCCATTTCCTTTATTTTTCGCGTGTTGCTGCCACGCAGCACGCCGGTGACCATCCCGCTCCCGAACCGCTCGCCCATGCGGATAATGCACGACATGATTTTCTGTGATTCCACCGTGATATCCGTGCTCTCAACCCGGCTGTTGCAATTGCCGCAATTTTCACATTTGTTTTCTGCGTCCAGCTCTCCAAAATACTTCAGTATGTAAGAACGCAGGCATTTATCGGTGTTGCAGTAATCAACCATATCATTCAGCTTTTGGAAACGGATCGCCTTATCGCTGTCATTTGCGCCGTTTTCAATCAGAAATTTAACCGTGACAATGTCGGATACGGAATAATAGAGAATACATTCGGCTCTTTCGCCGTCGCGTCCTGCTCTTCCTGCTTCCTGATAATAGTTTTCGACGCTTTGCGGCATATTGTAGTGAATAACAAAGGAAATGTTCGATTTGTCAATTCCCATGCCGAACGCATTGGTTGCAACCATCAGATTTATGCGGTCGTAGATGAAATCGTCCTGATTTCCGGTTCGTTCCGCTTCCGGCATCCCGGCGTGATATTTCACGGCCGGATGCCCGCTGATTTTGAGCCTTTGACACAGGGAATCCACCGTTTTTCTTGTGGAAGCATAGATGATCCCGGATTTATTTTTGTGTTTGTCAAGGAACTCAAGAAGCGCGGCGGTTTTGTTCCGGGGCTTTTCCACTTCAAAATAAAGGTTTGCCCGGTCAAATCCGGCCGTCAGCGTAAAGGGCTGCCGCAGCTGTAAAAATCGGACGATGTCCGCCCGAACCTGCGGAGTTGCCGTCGCGGTAAAGGCTGCAACAATCGGGCGGGACGGCAGCAAGGCAATCATTTCCGCTATTTTTGTATAACTTGGCCTGAAATCATGTCCCCACTGCGAGACGCAGTGGGCTTCGTCGACGGCGATCATGGAAACGTTAAGCTTTCCAATCAGTTCGCGAAAGTTCTCGTTTTCCAGTCTTTCAGGAGCAACATAGACGATTTTGTATCTTCCGTTTTCTGCGTTCTCAAACACCGCATACTGCTGGCCGGACGAAAGCGCGCTGTTGATGTATGCCGCGGGGATTCCCGACTGCGACAAAGCGTCAACCTGATCCTTCATGAGAGAGATAAGCGGAGATATTACAATCGTAATGCCGCGAAAAAGCAGCGACGGAATCTGGTAGCACACCGATTTTCCCGCGCCTGTCGGCATAACCGCCATTACATCCTCTCCGCGCAGTATTTTGTCGATGATTTTCCGTTGCCCGGGGCGGAACGCATCATAGCCGAAATAACGTTTCAGCAGCGTCTGCGGATTATCCATTAAAAACTGATCACTCCTGTTTTTTCGAGCTGCCGATTGCTTTGACAAATTTGTCAAAGCTGTTCTCAATACTATTAATTCCATTGTAATCCGGGTTCGAAACATTTTCAAGCATGGGAAAAGATGAAAGCTCACATTTCTCACAAATTCCGTTTTGTCCGGGCTGCGCGGCGCGCCATGTCTTCCGTCATGAATCGGACGCCATATTTACCGATCACTGTTTCACCCTGAGAACGGCACGAAAACTGTACATAATAGAAAGCACTCGGCTTTCAGATCGAAAAGGCCTTCAAGAACTGTTACAATTTTAATCAATATTACTTGATAACGCATAAGCCTGTGTTATAATGTAACTACAAAACGATGGCTTGCGCAATTGGAATACAGCAATAGGAAAGGATGAAGGTGAATGCCGAAAATAAAAGTATTCATTGTAGTTCCTTATGAAGGACTCGGTGAATTGACTTTCAATATAGCCAGACAGTATCCGATGTTTGATATCAGGACGGAGGTCGGCAACCTTGATCAGGGCGTAGAGGCTGCTGCGCGTGCGCAGCAGGACGGATATCAAATGATTATCTCCAGAGGCGGTACGGCTGAAATGATACAGGAAGCGGTTTCCATTCCGGTTATCAGTATTGATATTTCAGGTTACGATTATATGCGTGTAATAGCGCTTACACATAACTTTTCCGGCAAAGCGGCCATAGTGGGATACCACAGCATTACGGAAGGCGCTCAGGCGATCAAAACCCTTCTGAGAAGCGAAATCGATATCTTTACAATTGAAAATTCCAGAGAACTGCCGGGATTGCTGTCCGAACTGCGGCGGAGAGATTACCTGGTTATTGTGGGCGACACCATTACGGTGGAAAAAGCCAAGGAAATGAGCTTTAACGCAATTTTATTGACATCCGGTGAGGAAAGCGTTAAAAAAGCTTTCAACGATGCTTTGAAGATCTATGAGTATATCCAAAAATACAGCCTGAAAACAGAGCTTCTTATGGAAACGCTCCGCCAAATTCCCCAGTACTGCGCTGTCTTCGATTGTACGGGCAATATAGTGTATCAGAAGCTGCCGGAAGAAGATACCGGAAAAGTGGCGGCTGAATTGGCTGAATACTCAAAAATCGTGCTGAGCTCCGGAGAACAGCAGGCGCTGCTGGATTTGGGCGGCCATTACTGGAATGAAACCGGGACGAGGATCTATGCCGGCGGCAATCATCCGTATGCTGTGTTTTACCTTTCAAAATGTATCGATCAGAAATCGGTGTTGAAAGGGATCACTGCCGAAAGCGTTCAGAATACCGCGGATTTTTCCATCACGGTATTTGGCAGAAGCAGTACTTATCTCAGGGAAACCTATGAAGAGGTACAAAAATTCAGCAAGCTCTGCGTTCCGATCCTTATTACCGGAGAAATCGGAACGGGGAAAGATGCTCTTGCAAAAATGATTCATTCCATGAGCGTTAACCGTCAGCATCCCTTTGTTACCATCGACGGTGAAATCGCGGACAGCGACAGCCTGAAAAACAGCCGCGCCCTCATTGATTCGGACCCTTCCTCAACACTTTATCTGAAGCAGCTTCAGGCGCTGAGCCTTCAGAACCAGCGGATTTTGCTGGAAATGCTGGCTGCTCCGGATTTTACCCGTACGCATTTGCTTTTAACGTCTGTATGTGAATCCCCGGAGACGATGATGGTAGCCGGTACTTTGTTGGAAGAGCTTGGCAAGCGTGTCGGCGAATATCGGATCCATCTTCCCAGCTTGCGGGAAAGGAGCGGGGATATGAGGGACCTGACGAGCAATTATATTAATCTTGCCAATTCCCAGTATGGAAAACAAATTGTTGCCGTTGACGATGGGGGATTGAAGCTTCTGACGGATTTCCATTGGGTAACCAACCTTGACCAACTGCAGCGTATTGTTTTCAAGCTGGTCATGGAAGCCGAAGAGCCTTATATCAGTGCGGAAAGCGTCTCCGAAGTGTTGAAAGCGGAAACCGATCTGCAGCCCGTACACAAGAATGTGTCAGATAAAACTTTGGATGAACAGATACAGGATATCATCCGGAATGTGATGAATGAAGAGAATGGGAATTTAACACGCGTGTCCAACCGGCTTGGGGTCAGCCGCACTACGATCTGGAGACGTATGAAAAATGAATGAAGCGAAGAGACTAGTAAAAATGAAACAAATTTAAGTTAGCGTTCCTACCTTTACAAAAAATCCAGATGCAATTTGAAACTTGCGTCTGGATTTTTTATCATTATTTATGAAATCCTATTGCAATTTTAAATATATTATACTATAATTTGAAACAGAAAGTGAATGGCATAGAATGATTTGTTTCAAAATAGAATGGTTGATGATGGGAGGAATATACGGGTCAGCAACAAATTGAAATTCGACTTTTTACGAAATTCAGAAGTCAATAGGGTACTGAAAGCAAAAAGGATTGATGAAATATGATTATCATTATTGCGGATGATTTAACCGGCGCCAATGATACCGGTGTACAGTTTCAGAAAAACGGATTTTCCACAATGGTTCAAACGGAATACAGCGATGTGCAGAGCGAATATCTGCAATGCTGCAATTGCTATGATGCCCTTTCCATTAATGTAAACAGCCGGCAATTGGCTTCGGAGGAAGCGTACAGACGCGTTTATAATCTTGCCAGACAGATCAGCGAAATCCCCACGGAATACGTCTATAAAAAAATCGATTCCCTGCTTCGGGGGAACCCCGCGGCGGAACTGGACGCAGTGATGGACGCGCTGGGGGCCGAAACGGCGCTTGTTGTGCCGAGCTTTCCTGAAAACGGCAGGCAGCTTGTCAATGGAATCATGGTAACGCAGGATGACCGGATCAATGTGGAAAAGATTTTCAGGGAAGGTTCGAAACGTTCCACTTTTAAGCTTTCCTTGGAGGAAATCGGGAAAGGCCCGGAAAGCTTAAAACAGCTGATGAAACGGAAACAAAAGGAAGGCTTTCAGATTTTTATTGCGGACGCTACTTCCGATTCGGAATTGGAAACGATCAAAAACGCTGCCAAACCGATCGATGGAAAAATGATTTTTTGCGGAAGTGCCGGCTTCGCAAAACAGCTCAGCAACGAAAAAAGATTCCAGAAAGAACTTGTTACGAGTGAAAAATCCGAAAATGCGGTTCTTGTAGTTGCCGGTTCCAGAAGGAAAGAGACCGCTGTTCAGCTTCAGCAGATTTCAGAAGCTTTTTTGACACCGATCGTCAAAATTGATGTCTCCAAGGTTGAAAACGGAGGCCGGTCATACAGCGAGGAAATTACAAGATGTACGGATCAAATTTTGCAGACGGTGCAGGAAGGTCATAAACTGATTCTTCTGGCGGTAAGCAGCCTGTTTTCTGAAACACAGGAAAAGCCAAAACCGGAAAACAAAGATCCTGAGGCGGTCAATATTGCCGCGGCGCTGGGGGAAACGGTGGAAAAAATATACCGGAAGATTCGGCTTTGTGCGGTAGTGTCGACAGGGGGAGATACCTCCTTGCAGATATGCAGGGCTTTTCGTTCAAAAGGGATCGAGCTGTGCGATGAGATTGCGGCGGGAATTCCGGTTGGACGGATGGTAGGAGGGGAAGCCGACGGAATGATAATTATCACGAAATCCGGCGGGTTTGGCAACGGAGATGCCCTGATCCAGGTTGTTAATTACCTTGACGATAACCGGAATGAAAATGAAAGGAGACTTTATGGTGGTTAATTACAAAATGAAAATGCCGTCCTGCGTATATGGAGGGGTGGGCAGCGTACATAAGCTTTCGGAGATGGTCGCTGCGGAAAACGCGAAGGAGGTTCTGGTTTTTACTGACAAAGGAGTCCGCGATTCCGGAGTAACGGATTTTGCCCTGAAGGTTTTGGATCAGTGCGGGGTAAAATACCGGGTCATCGATGATCTGGTCCCGGAACCGAGCGTAGATGACGTGCAGAAGGTGATTGATGAGACACAGGATATGCACTGCGACCTGATTATCGCGGTGGGCGGCGGAAGCACAATGGACGCGGCAAAGCTGGTGTCCATGCTGAAAGGCTCTGAATATCGGGTCGGCGATCTGGTAAAGGACCCATCGCTCGCAGTAAAAAAAATCCGGACGGTCATGGTGCCGACGACCTGCGGGACGGGTTCGGAAGCGACCTGCAATGCCATCGTAGCGGTACCCGAGGAAAAACTGAAGGTCGGCATTGTAAATGACGGGATGATTCCCGACTATGTAATTCTCGATCCCGATCTGATCGCGAAGCTGCCCCGAAAAATCATTGCGTCCAGCGGCATCGATGCCTTGGCGCATTGTGTGGAATGCTACACCTCCAACAAGGCGAACCGGTTCAGCGACGCATTTGCTTTGGAAGGCGCGAGGCTGATTTTCGGCAGTATCCGCAGAGCCTATTCGGACCCGGACGACAGCGAAGCAAAAGCCAATATGCTGGTCGGGGCGTTCTATGGGGGAGTGGCGATCACCTCCTCCGGTACAACGGCGGTTCACGCACTGTCCTATCCGCTGGGAGGAACATATCATATCGCACACGGCGTGTCCAACGCCATCCTGCTTGCACCGGTCATGAACTGTAACCTTCTGGACTGCGCAGACCGGCTGGCGGATATCTGTGAGGCCGTGGAGCCGGACTTCCCGGGAGAAACGGAAACCCGGAAGGCAAGGCATCTCATTGATCTGATCGAAGAGATCTGCAGGTTTACGGAAATCCCGAAAACACTCGGCAGCTTTGGGGTTCCGGCAGAGGACCTTGAGTTTTTGGTAGCAGCGGGCAGCCAGGTTACCCGCTTACTGAACAATAACCGGAAAAAACTCAGTCTTGACGATATCAGAAACATCTATCGGCAGGTGCTGTAGTGCGAAAGGACGGAGAAAAATGAGCAGCCTTCCGATTTTGGGAATTACCATGGGCGACCCGTCCGGAATCGGGCCGGAAATTACGGTAAAAACCCTTATGAATGAAAAAGTATACGGCATCTGCCGCCCCGTTGTCATCGGGGACGCCGAAGTGATGAAAAAAGCGGTCGGGATCGTCGGTACCGGACAAATCGCCGTCCATCCTGTTTCGAGGGTGGCGGATTCCCGTTTTCAATTCGGTACAATGGACGTTTACGATTTACATAATGTGCAAACAGAAAAGCTGGAATACGGCAAGGTTTCGGCCATGTCGGGCGGGGCGGCGTTCGAGTGCGTTAAAAAGGCCATTGAGCTCGCCTTGTCCCATGAGGTGGACGCGACCGTTACAAACCCTCTGAACAAGGAAGCCATGAACCTTGCGGGCTTCCACTATTCCGGGCATACGGAAATTTACGCGGAGCTTACGGGTACCCGGGATTACGCCATGATGCTGGCGGACGGCGATTTGCGCGTCGCACACGTGTCCACTCATGTGTCGCTGCGCACCGCCTGCGACCGGGTGAAAAAGGACCGGGTTTACCATGTGATCCGGCTGGCTGACAGCGCCTGCCGGAAATTCGGGATCGAAAAGCCGCGGATCGCCGTAGCCGGTCTGAATCCCCACGCCGGGGAAAACGGGATGTTTGGCAGCGAGGAAACAGAAGAAATTCTGCCGGCGATCCGTCAGGCCGTTTCAGAAGGGATCAATGCCGACGGGCCCCTTCCGCCGGACACGGTGTTTTCGAAGGCACGGGGCGGATGGTACGACATGGTGGTGGTGATGTACCATGACCAGGGGCATATCCCTCTGAAGGTTCTGGGCTTTGTTTACGACCGGGACGCCGGGAAATGGAAATCCGTCAGAGGGGTGAATATCACCCTTGGACTGCCGATCATCCGGACCTCTGTGGACCACGGAACGGCTTTCGATCAGGCGGGCAAGGGGACCGCGAGCGAGTCGAGCCTGATCAACGCAATCGAATACGCCGTACGGCTGACTGGGGAAGGGCCGGCCTTGTAAACGTCTGTCATAAAACAGAGATTCAAAACAATGGAGGAGTAAATCGATGAATAAGAAGTATTACGGTGTCATTCCGCCGATCATTACGCCGGTGGATGAAAAAGAAAACGTTGATGAGGAAGGCTTCGGCAGACTGATTGACCACTGTATTGACGGCGGCCTGCATGGGCTGTTTGTGGCCGGAAGCAACGGGGAAACAATGGCCCTTACACAGAAGGAAAGAGACCATGCCATCGATGTTGTGCTGAAACGGACGAACGGGAGAGTCCCGGTCATGGCGGGCGTGATGGATACCAGCACCCGTCGCGTGATCGATAACATCAAGAGCCTTGAACAAATGGGCGGAACATGCGCGGTGGTCACTTCGATTTTTTATGCCCGCCATACTTCTCAGGATGAAACGGTGCGCCATTTTGAAAAGATAGCGAAGGAAACATCGATCGATTTGATGATCTATAACATTCCAATGTTTACGGGATTAAAGCTGTCGGCTGACACCATTATCCGTATCTCCCAAATCGACCATGTGGTCGGCCTGAAGGACAGCTCGGGCGATTTTAAAGAATTCATGAAATGTCTGGATTATTTTAAGGACAAGGATTTTGCCGTGCTTCAGGGTACGACCGCTTACGCGATGCCGAGTATGCTGCTGGGTGCGGACGGATTCGTCCCCTCCATCGCGCCGCTGTTTACCGAACTGTTTGTGAAGGCATACGAGGCGGGCCGTTCCAAAAATATCGATCTGACGATGAAATATGATGAATTGCTGCGCGAAACCTCTGAAATCCTCGGCATGACGAAGAATGCCACCTCCGCCAATAAATTCGCGCTGTCGCAGCTTGGATTTACCGATAAGCGGGTAATCTTGCCGCAGGATTCCATCCTTCCGCAAGAGGAACAGAAGATTATCGATAAGACAAAAGAAATCAATCGGAAATACGAAGAATTCAAGAAAAATCTGTAACCGTTCCGGAAAGGGGTGTTAAGGCTTTGGATACCGTAGTATTGTCGCACGCACTCTACCAGCCCGGCATGGATGCCCTTGCCGGAAAAGCAAACCTGATTGTTCCCGACAATGGAAACAGCGACGAAATCATTGAACAGCTGAAACAGGCGGACGGTTATATTTTAAGGATCGGGAAGATCGATCGGAAAGCGATCGAAGCCTGCCCGAAGCTGAAGGTGATTACCCGCCCGGGAGTGGGGGTGGATTCCGTGGATGTTGCCGCGGCCACCGAACGAGGGATTCCCGTTGTGATTTGCCCTGCCGCGAATTTCCATGCGGTAGCAGAGCACACTCTGGCTCTCATTTTTGCCCTCAGCAAAAATCTGCTTGAAAGCGTGGAAGAAACACGGAAAGGAAATTTCTCAATACGCAGTAAATACGCCGCGGTAGAGCTGGCCGGAAAGACCATAACGGTTTTGGGCTTCGGAAACATCGGCAGGGAAGCAGCCCGGCTGTGCAGCGCTGTAGGGATGAAGGTCTGCGTCTATGATCCGTACATCAAAAAGGAAGATGTGGCCGCGCTGAATTATTCTTACTCTTACGATATGCTCGAGGCGGTCGGACAGGGTGATTTCGTATCCATCCATATGCCGTCCCTGCCCGCTACACGCGGAATGTTCGCTCAGAAACAGTTTGCAGCGATGAAAAAGACCGCATTTTTCCTGAACTGTGCGCGAGGCGACATCGTCAACGAGCCGGATATGATCGAAGCCCTGACGAATCATGAGATAGCCGGCGCAGGACTGGATGTGCTGGCGGACGAACCGATGAAGCCCGACCATCCACTCATGAAGCTGCCCAACGTGATTCTTACACCGCATATGGCGGCCCAGACGCAGGAAACGACGGAAAAAACGGTTTTGATGGCCGTGGAAGGGACGCTTGCTGTTCTGAGAGGGGAGAAGTGGCCAAACGTATGCAACCCCGAGGTCTACCGGCATCCGAAATGGCAAAATGCCTGAGAAAGAAATCCGAAGTCTTCTGTAAAAGAGGTGAATATGATGACCCTGTCAAAACGCATATTCTTTGTTGCTTTTAATGTTTTCTGCATTGTTTATACGCTCCTGTGCATGCAGCTTGAGGTGGGCGATTTCTCCACTCCTGGCCCGGGCTTCGTTCCCGTTTTTCTGGGGGTGGTCGGTACGGTTCTGTCGTCCTGTCTGACCGTACAGGCCTTCCGGCAGAAGCTGGAAAAGAAGGAAGGGAACGACGAGGATAAGACCAGCCTGATCCGGCTGGGACTCTATGTGCTTGTCTGCTTTGCGTTCCTGCCCATGTTCGATTTTCTCGGTTCACTGATTTCCGTTTTTATTCTGGTTCTGCTGTTGTCCAAAATATCAGGACTTAAAAAGTGGTGGAAATTCACTGTTTTGGGTCTGGCTACATCCGCTTTCTTTTACTGTCTGTTTGCAATGGTACTGCAGGTGCCGCTGCCGCAGGGGTTAATTAGTTTCATTTAAATAATGGCTCAAGAGCTTTTATGGAGAAGAGTTGATAAATATGGATATATTGAACCAATTAGGTACCGGATTTATGTCGGCGCTTACGATTCAGAATCTGATCGCCTGTTTTGCCGGCGTGTTTGTGGGAACCGTCGTCGGGGTATTGCCGGGAATCGGCCCTGTTGGAGCGACGGCGCTTTTGCTGCCGTTTAGCTTCGGGCTGGATACCAGTACGAGCCTGATTCTGCTTTCGGGAATCTTTTACGGCTCTATGTACGGCGGCTCCACCACTTCTATTCTGCTGAACGTACCGGGGGAATCCGCCTCAATGGTCACGGCGATTGACGGACACGAAATGGCAAAGAAAGGACGCGCGGGAGCCGCCCTTGCCGTTTCGGCCATCGGTTCGTTCATTGCGGGCACGGTGGGGGTTGTCCTGCTGATGATCTTTGCTCCGCCGCTTGGAAATTTTGCCCTTTCCTTCGGACCTCAGGAATATCTCTCGATTGCCGTACTCGGAATGCTCCTGCTCAGCAATTTGACCGGGGGGTCGTTTCTGGTTTCCCTCGGAATGTTTATTCTGGGCATGATTATCACGACGATCGGAATCGACCCGATATCCGGAATCAACCGTCTGTCCTTCGATATCCTGGATCTGTCCAAAGGAATTGAGATGCTTCCGGTCATTATGGGCCTTTTCGGTATGGCGGAAGTGTTCTCCGTCGCGGTAGAGCCCTACAAGGTCGGGGAACTCATCAAGGTAAAATTCAGGGATCTGTACCCCACAAAAGAAGAACTGAAACGGTCGGTCGCTCCCATTCTGCGCGGCACCGCGATCGGTTTCCCGATCGGTCTGATACCCGGCCCCGCCGCGGTTGTTTCCTCGCTGGTTTCTTATAAAATGGAGAAAAATTTCTCCAAGCACAAAGAAGAGTTCGGACACGGCGCGATCGAAGGCGTAGCAGGTCCCGAATCCGCCAACAACGCCGCCGCTTCCGGCACGATGATTCCCCTGCTGGCGCTCGGAATTCCGTTCGCGCCCGCTACGGCTGTTCTGCTCAGCGGCTTTATGCTGCAGGGTGTGGCGCCCGGACCTACGTTCATCAGCGGGCATGCCGACCTGTTCTGGCTGATTGTAGCCAGCATGTATATCGGCAATGTTATGCTTCTGATTCTGAACCTTCCTCTGGTCGGAGTGTTCGCGTCTCTCACCAAGGTCAGACCGGAGATTTTGATGCCGATTGTTGTCGCCGTTATGATGATTGGTACATACAGCGTAAACAACAGTACCTTTGATCTCCTGATTCTGATGATTTTCGGTGTGATCGGCTACATTCTGAAGATTGTGAATATCTCACCGGCTCCCATTATTGTCGGATTTGTTCTTGGCAACGTATTTGAAAAGGGTCTGCGCCAGTCGCTGCTGGTTGCGGGCGGCGATTTTGCTACTCTCTTTATGCGGCCGATCGCCGGCTCCATGTATCTGGTTTGCCTGGCTGTGCTTATTTGGGTCATAGTCGGACAGGTGAAGAAGAAATATAAGGTTTCTATTTCTGAGGACTGATCCGGCCCGTCGTTTCATAAGGCGATGTATTCGGGCGTATGAGGCGGAAAGGCCGCCTTACGGCCGGATTTCATAGTAGAAGATTAGGGAGGAATTGAAAAATGTTATCTATTAAAAAGGCAGTCTGTGGTTTGCTTGCGGTTGCTCTGATGGCGACTCCGCTTTTAGGCGGCTGCCAGAGCCAGCCTAAGTCACAGTCCGGCGGCGGGGCAAACAGCACCGCGGCGGATTCCAAAACGACAGAAAACAGCGATTACCCGAAAAAGACGATTACCCTTATCAACCAGTTCGCGGCGGGCGGCTCGTCGGACGTTCTCGGCCGCGCGCTTGCCTCTGTGGTGAACAAGTATATCGGTGCGACCGTTATGGTGGAAAACAGACCGGGCGGAAGCGGCACGATCGGGACGGATTATGTTCTGAAATCCAAGCCGGACGGATATACTTTGCTGATCACCTCTTCCGGAAACTTTACCACGACTCCCATCGTGCAGGGAGCCCCTTATGATCCGGTCAAGGATGTAAAACATATTATCGGCATTGAATCTCTTCCTATGGCAATAGTTGTGAATGCGGATTCTCAGTGGAAGACCCTTGAGGACCTGGTGAATTACTGCAAGGAAAATCCCGGAAAGCTGAAAGCCGGGGCGGGCGTGCCCGGCGGAACCAATCATATGGCATGGCAGAGATTTACCAAAACGGCGGGAATCAAAACCAATGAAATCCCGTTCGGCGGCGGTACTTCCGAAGCGACCACTTCACTGCTTGGCAATCACATCGACGCCAGCGTGCTTCATCCCACGGAAATCAGCGAGCAGCTCAAAGGCGGCAAGCTGCGCATGCTGGCAATTTTCAGCGATGAAAAGCTTGTTGATTACCCGGATGTCCCAACCGCCAAGGAATGCGGCTACGATGTGGTCGTACAGGTCAACAAAGGAATCAGCGGACCGGCTGGTTTGCCGGACGACATTGTTCAGAAAATTCATGACGCTTTTAAACAGACCATGGAAGACCCCGAATTTATTAAAATCGTACAGAAGACCGGCGATTACAATTATCTGAAGTATGAAACCGGCGATGAACTGAAAACCGATCTGGACAAAATGCGCGATGATTTCTCTCCTCTGCTGAAGGAACTCGGACTGGAAAAGAAAAAATAAAAATTCGGTGCGTAAACCCTTTCGGGTGCCTCTGCGGTTGGTTTTCAAGGTCCGATTGCCGGCTGAAATATTATTTTGGAAAAGAATTGCGGCCTTTCTGATATTTTTCAGAAAGGCCGCAATTACTTAGGGTATTACCAAAGGCGTCTGCTATAAAGGGAAGGTGTTATTTTAGATACAGAAGTCCGAAACCTCACAATATATAAAGAACAGTTATGGGCACTTTGAGAAAGGAAGGAACCCATACTGCGTTGCGGTTAGGGATAGCAGTCTCATTTTTTATATTGCGGCATGAAACCAAAAAACCTTGACGGGAATAGAATCAATATCTTTTTTAATGGTATGAGGCATATTTGCAGGAACAATGAAAGATGTTTCAGGCTCAATTTTGAATTCTTGACTTCCAACCTTGGCCCAGCCGGTTCCTTCCAGCACTAGAAAGCCTTCCTGATCTGCATGATTTCCAGGAGCCGGATATTCTGTTTTTGTGTGAATACTAATTCCTGCAGAGCATCCCGCTACGCATCCGTTTTCCTCTTTCAGCATGTAATGTGTAATGTACGGTTCTGCTTTGCCGGCTGGAATATCTTTAAGGCGCTCATAATATTTCATAATCAAATTTCCTCTCTTATGGAATAGTAAAATCAAAACTTATACGAGTTGTGCACATTTGACGCTGATGTTGTTTGTGGCCACCAAATCAATGCCGGTTCCTCCAATATTGGACTTGACAATCGTTCCCAATGCTACTGGGGCCTGCAATTCGATTTTACATATTTCTTTCATGCAGTCGAATATTTTCCCTTTGCTGATCGCGTCTTTTGTTTTGACAGGTAGAAGTGGGGGATCGCCGTTTTCTATTTTTATTGTGGAAGTCAAAATCCGTTTTGGCGAAATCAATTCATTTTGAGCATATTCCAATCCTTTTTTACAGGTATATCCGCTGATATCTTGAATACTCCCGCCGTCATGGTTGATTTTGATGCTGCATCCCTTTGGACAACCGATGCAAATGATTGTTTTTTTCTCAATCACCTTTCTCATCTCCTATTTCATGATTGAAATATCAATATTATCGAGGTCACTTCGTAAAAGGTTTGCAGGGACAGGAAGCGCCAGCATCGAGCCCGGCGTTACAGCTTCTTTTGAAAAATTTGCGATAACCTTTCCGCCATTGTCCTTTACCACAATGCTTACGTCCCTGTCCGGATGTTTTACACGCATATAAAGCCTGACGGATTTCTCTGCTGCGTCATCAAAATCTATGAACTGTGGAACAACATAGCCGATGTTGTCTCCGTGAGTGACCGATATTCTTTTCTTTCTTGCATTGAGTTGGCTGTTTATGTACTCGGCAGCGGCTTTTCCTGCGATTTCACTTTCCACAGTCACATTGTCCACAATATCGTGAACATGCAGGACGTTCCCGCTGGCAAAGATCCAGGGTACACTGGTCCGGCGCTTTTCATCGACAATCGGCCCCTTGGTAACCGGATCCAACTGAACATTGATCTTTTTAGACAGTTCGTTTTCCGGTATTAAACCGACGGATAATAATAATGTATCGCATTTTATTCGTTTTTCCGATCCCGGAATTGCTTTTAGCTGTTTATCCACTTCGGCAATCGTGACTCCTTCAAGCCGCTCTCTTCCATGGATGTCGATAACCGTGTGATTTAAGTAAAGCGGAATGTTATAATCGTCCAGACATTGAACTTTGTTACGGACTAAGCCGGTAGAATAAGGCATGACCTCCAAAACACCTTTTACATTTGCTCCTTCCAAAGTCAGCCTTCTTGCCATGATCAACCCGATGTCACCCGATCCCAGAATGACAATTTCTTTACCGGGCAGATATCCTTCCACGTTGACGTATCTCTGTGCGGTTCCGGCGGTCATCACGCCTGATGGCCGTTCTCCGGGAATCGTCAATGCTTCGCGGGTTCGTTCACGGCAGCCCATTGCTAAGATGACTGCTTTTGTATCGATCTCAAACAATCCGTCAATGTGGTTAACGGCGATAATTTTTCTATTATCAAGAACGTCGATTACCATAGTGTTCAATTTAACGTCAATGTCGGTTTCTTTTACCTTTTTGATGAATCTGTCGGCATACTCGGGACCGGTCAGCTCTTCTTTAAAGTACTGAAGACCGAAACCGTTGTGAATGCACTGCTCTAAAATCCCACCCAGGCTGGATCCTCTTTCGCAGATAAGAATTTTTTCAACACCGTTTTTCTTTGCCTCCAGAGCTGCCGACAGGCCCGCCGGCCCGCCGCCGATAACAACGATATCATAATACAATCTTTTCATGATCTCTCCTCGCTTCCTGTAAAGACAAGTCTTTGTTATTAAATGCCAGCACAAAGGAACCTTTTCCTTTTTTTGTGACTTCAAGAGGAGAAATGTTCATCTCATGTTTTAAAATATCCAATACTCTGGGTCCGCAGAATCCGCCTTGGCAACGCCCCATTCCGGCGCGTGTCCTGCGTTTGACAGCGTCGATATTTGTTGCGGGAATCGGGCGGTGAATTGCATCAATAATTTCCCCCTTGCTCACTGTTTCGCACCTGCAAATGATGGTTCCGTAATCGGGATTCTTTTTGATCAACTCATCCCGCTCCTCGTAGGAAAGATCCCTAAGTACAATTGGTTTCGGACGGTCGATTCGATAATTTCCTTTTTCCGTAAAGTTTAGGTCATAATGAAGGCCTCTGACCAAATCCTCAACCATCATAGCAATTGCGGGGCAGGAGGACAATCCGGGTGACTGAATTCCTGCTACATTGATGAATCCCTTTACTGTCTTTGCGTATCCGATTATAAAATCTTCTCCTGTGGCGGCGGCTCTCAGCCCTGTAAATGTGGTAATGACGTCGCCCATGCGGGGAAGTTTCGGAAAAATACGGGAAATGATCTTTCCGTAGATTTCTTCCAGCCCCTCATATGTTGTGGAAACATCTTCCTTGTCGTCCAGCAACTGGGCGTTGGAACCTGCCAGAATGTTCCCCTCTGTAGTGGGAACGATAATCATACCTTTTGAAATTTTTGTCGGTGAGGAGTAAATGGTATGCTTTACGTAATCACCCCACTTTTTATCATACAGGAAATACTGGCCTTTTCTCGGCTTGATTTCAAAATCGATATTTTCCACCATTGCCGCAACCTTATCGGCGAAAAGCCCGGCCGCATTGATTACCACCTTAGCTTCAATAACTCCTTTATTGGTCCGTACCGCTTCGACCTTCTGATTTTTTACAAGGACTCCCTGAACCTCTGTGTTTAGCAATACTTTGACGCCGTTTAAGACCGCATTTTCTGCCAAAGCCCTCGTCAATTCAAAGGGGTTTATGGTGCCGGTGTTTGGATTGTAAAGCCCGAACATTGCTTCCGGATTGATATTCGGCTCCATTTGACGGAGTTCTTCCTTTCCGACGATTCTTAATCCCTTTACCCCGTTTTTTTGGCCATTGGCCATTTGTTCTTTCATGACTTTCATATCGTCATCTTCAAAGCCAATGACAATGGATCCGATGTTTTTTACATATGGAATATATAAATCTTTGCACAGTTTTTCAAAATATGGATTTGCTTTCAAAACCAGTTTACCCTTTAATTTCTGACTGTCCACATTGTAACCGTCATGAACCATGGAGGAATTAGCCTTGCTTGACCCCATGCAAATATCACTTTCTTTTTCGACCAGCACGATATCCAGATTATATCGCGCTAGTTGATGAGCGATTGCTGAGCCAATGACTCCGCCCCCAATAATGATAATATCCGTTTTCATCATTTACTCCTCTTTTCAATGGGATAAAGTAATATTCTGCCAGTATTATATTGCTGCCCTGAAATTCTATCAACATGGAAAATATTTTCCTTATGCAAAAAGCACTGATAAAGCCGCCCTTCGCAGATTGCTCGAACCGATGGCTAAATTGCTTGAACTTGCTTTTGCGTGTGGGATGTCATTTTTCTGTTTAGCTTTAAAATGGAGTTTCCAAGCATGTAATCCGTAATCAATACATCAATGAGATGTCCCTTTAAAGCGGACCAAACTGAAAAAGCTTTCCCTTCCCCGGAAGAAATGGTGATTTTTGTTTTGATTTTTTTAAATTTTTCAAAATCAATGGAAATTGTCCTGTCAATCAGATCGGTGTTACATTCCTTTCCGTGCATGTCAAAAAAACGAAGGGCAACATCGCCCACAACATTTTTACTTTGCAGATCTTCTACCTCAAACTGATTCAAATACTCTTTTTTGGCCAACACCGAACTCAAGGTCGGATAATAGGAACCAATTCCGTTAATTGAAATATCAATATTATCAAACATCTCAAATACGGTTTGAATATTTTTTTCATTTTTGATTGAATTCGCAACGTTTTTGTTGCTCATAAGACCTTCTGTCAACAAATAGTACTTTCTCCCTGAAAAAGCTTTTGCCATCCTTGAAACAAGCGTACGCACATCAAGTTCGTTGTCGCAGCATGCAATACTTCCGTGAAGCGTAACAAACGATGCATCAACCTTTTGACAGGGATTCAAATAGTTAATCAAATAATACATATGGCTTCCCCATGTAATCCCAAGGGTATCATTTTCTCTGATAATTCTCTGAAGATATCTGGCTCCTTCCAAAGCGACCAACTTTTTGACGTTATTGCAGCTGGAGATATTATTTTCAACTGAATTCGCCATTGGGGTGGGTGCGATGATGACATCTTTTAGCCCGAATGTTTTTTGCAGCTCCTCTTCCAGACGAATGCAGTCTATATAAGGATCACGAATCACAAATTCCACAATCTTTTCTTCTTTCGCCTTTTTAATAAGTCGCGAAACAGTCGTGATGGATATATTCAGCATTTCGGCAATCTCATTTTGGGGAATGTCTTTTATGTAGTAGAGATAAGCGGCTTTGAGAATAATAAAAGTCGATTGATTGTAAACTTCAGATTCCATATTCTACCTCCGTCTTAATTTCAAGCAGCATATTGAAACAACAAATCTTCTTGATTTGAAAGCATCGAAAGCATACGAGTAACTGTTTGTTATATAATAATTGCATATAATATTTATTTAATTTCTATTAATTTTGTATGTTGTGTAAATTATATTGCTACTTTCAATTATTAACAAGAGGGAAAATATTTTCACACTGATATTTTCAAGACTCCATACCCTTTACAAGAACACTGGGAGGTGCTTATGGGCCTCCATAAAGCAAACTGGCGTCGCTTTCAAGCGACGCCAGTTTGCTTTTGACGGAAGGAATTCTGTATCAGGACAGTTTTATTCGCTGTCCTCTTTGGGGACAGGTCCGCGCCGTAAGAAAAGTGGAGTGATGGGGGCAACGGACCGGAAACGTATGTATCAAAGAGCGTAATTGTCTTTCACGTTGGTTTCGCCGTAGATGCCCCATATTTTGATGGCACAAGCCAACTCTTCGCAGGATTTCGCGGCTTCTCTGAGGTTGACGCCCTTCATGGTTGCATCCATAGCGACTCTCATAGCTTTTGCACCGGCGGCTGGGCCCATCGGATGGGCATGTATACCGGCGCCAACGCCAAGCAGAACATCGGGGCCGATGTCGTCTACAAGCTGTGGAACAAGTCCGGGAATGACTCCTCCGCCAACCATCGGCAGAGTGGGCTTCAAATCATAGAATTTTGCAGCCGAGGCGATACAGTTCTTGATATATTTTGCCTTGGTAATATCAAATTTGCCGTAAGGCGGCTCCAGCAGCATCGTATCTGCACCGCACATCCTTGTCAGTTTGGTCAGCACAAGTGAGCTGACGCCCTGATACTGCGAAACCGTCCAAGAGGCACCAAAGCAGCAATGAGAAAGAATCGGAACCGTGATCTTAGGATCTTCGGCAAGATCCCTCAGTGCTGACAAACCGATACCAAAAGTATCTACCATGAGGCAGTTCGCACCGGCCTTGATGGCTTTGTATGCGTTGTCTTTAAGACGAGAGATTTCGTCCGTAATGTTGACGGCATACATGGTGACTTCCCCCTTGACCTTGTCGGCTCTGTGTGCGGCATCCATGTTCTTTTTCACACGTTCTTCAAGAGAGTTGAATGACCTGTCGCCGCCGATCAATTCATCATCTTTGATGAGATCCACACCGCCGACCGCGGCTTCATAGAAAAGCTTTGCGCCGACATCCGGAGTATAACCGGTGCAGGGCTTGATCATGTTGTTCAGCAACGGCCTGCCGTATGCGCCGAGGATCTTCCTGATGCCTTCGATACCGAATTTGGGACCTTTGAACTTTGAAACATAACTTTTTGGAAAATCAATGTCAAGGATTCTCAGATAGGGCATAGCGGTGACATTACCCAGGATAGTGGCAAACAGCAGAGGGATGTTGTCTTCGATATTGACGGTCGGATACCCCATCCTGACGATATACCACCGTTTGCCGTCCTCGGCAATGTCGTCGTTGACATTCGACTGATTTTCATAGTCAGGTACTTCGTAAATGGCAAGAATTTTGGCTGCGTAGTTGATCCTTACTTCCTCTGTCTCTTCGGGAACATCGACCCATGAGCCTGTGGTCTGTTCGATTCCGATTGCAGTCGCCTTAATGATAGGATCTTCATTCTTCCTGCAGGCAATCAGATATGTTGCAACACATAACTCATCAAGATTGACTCCTTCGTACATCGGGTTGAGAACCGAACTGTAAAATCTGTTCATACTAAAAATACCTCCGTTTTTTTTATTTGGTGATTCTATGCGTATTATATGGGAACCTTCACTTTTCAACAACATAGAAAATATTTTCACATGCCTCCGTCGCCTTATCCGTCAAACGCCAATGTGGACTTGCCGCCGTTTCCGGAATTTACGGATATTGCAAGTTGTACCAATCCCATTTTCCGATTCCGTCTGTTAACCGCAAAATGGAATTGCACACAGGATTTGCATCTGTCAGGTCCGTAAAGAGGTGGTTTTGGACCCACTTGAAATTATTTTTTAAAACTGAGTTTAATATTGAAATTATTTTCTATAATTGGTCCTTGCAATTTTTTTCAATGTGTCTATTTGGATTGCAATAGGTTATTATGAATAATATAGTCCGGATAACAGGTGGATAAAATGTACATTTAGTACTATATTTTCACAGTGTTTGGAATCCACCTTTAGAGCCGATAACATCTGAAAGAAGGGCGATTATGTTAAACCGTCTGCCCCCGCTCGTATACAAATACGATGTTGGCAACATGAAAGATTTAAACCGGCGCATTGCGCGTTGGTCCGATTATGAGCAGATTCCCGAAATCGAAATGAAAGGCGTTATTGAGGGACAGGATGCAATATTCCAGCTTCCGCAGATACTGCAGTCTTTGGGAGTGCAGGCAGGGTGCCGCGTGCTCGCCGTAATGGATGAAACGGTCATGCTGCGCAGGGGCGAAAAGCTGAAAGAAATGGTGCTCGGCCTGCTTGCAAACGCTGGTTATAAGATCGAGCGGCTTGTTCTAGAGGGTGATTCCTATGGAGTGGTCCATGCGGAATTCAGCCAGGTGGAAAAGGTTATGGCCCGCTTGGATGAGCGCTGTGCCGTGCTGTCCATCGGTTCCGGCGTAGTTACCGACATAACCAAGCACTCCTGCTACTGTTACTGTGATGAAAAAGGGATCAGGCCGCTCCCGCTGGTTTCCTTAATGACGGCCAACAGTGTGCCTGCCTACACATCGCCTTCATCCATCATTATGAAGGATCATGTCAAACGTACGTGGCCTTCGCGCACTCCGGACATTATTGTTATGGACATTCAGACGCTGATGGACTGCCCGTTACATTACACCGTAGGCGGAGTAGGCGACCTCTTCCCGGTATTTTGCGCATTTGCCGACTGGTATCTGGCCGACTGTATGGGCATATCAAATTTTGTCGACGGTTCCTGGCGGATTATGGATGATGTCAAGGAACTTCTGGTCCCTTATATGGAGGAGATCGCGAACCGTACATACGAGGGGATGGAAGTATTGGGCAGCTGTCTGCATCTGACCGGCCTAACTATGATGTTTGCCAGAGATTCCGTGCCAATGTCAGGCTATGAACATGTCGTAAGCCACATGTTAGATATGAGCGCCGCCTATGACAAGCGTAAGACGGGGCTGCACGGCCAGCAGGTTGGTGAGGCAATGATACTGTCACTGATCAACATAGAAAAGCTTTTCAGCCGTCTGGACAGGGAACTTGCCTCCGGCGGGATCAACATCGACAGCTGCTATCCAGCTGCCGACAAAATGGAAAAAATCGTGCTTCGTGTTTTTGAGCCGCTGGACCCTTCCGGAAAAATGGGCCGCGAATGCTGGAGCGACTATGCGGTCAAGCTTAAAAATTGGACGGATGCCCGTCCGAAATTTGAGGCATTTCTGAAGAGTTGGGACACATACAGCGCCGTTTTTTCCGGCCTGTTACCCTATACCGCGCTGGAATGTGCCCGAGCGCTTAACCGGTCAAAGCATCCGCTGCTGTTCAGCGAGCTTGACGCCCCCATTACTGAGGAGCGGGTCCGCTGGGCTGTGCGCAATGCCAATCTTATGCGGAAGCGCTTTACTTCCGACGACCTGGTTTATTATCTCGGCTGGTTTGATAAGCAATGGGAGGATGACATCTTCACAAGGTTCTATGATATTGTGAAAGCCGTACGAACAGAAGACTAGACTTGAAAACTTGAAATACTGCGTGGTTCCGTAGGCTGGCAATTCGCAAACTACGTCTGTCCGGATTCGTATTTCTGATTGTAAGTGCTGTTCATGCAGCAATCTGGAAGCCTTCTTAATTATTTAGTGAAAAAACGGAGCGGTCCGTTTATCAATATTATTTTTTATTAGGAGGAGTTCAAATGAAAGATTATATTCTTTGCATCGATGAAGGTACGACGAGCACCAGGGCGATTATTTTGAATCATGACGGCGACTGGATTGGCATCGCGCAGAAAGAACTGACCCAGATATATCCGAAACCCGGCTGGGTGGAGCACAATCCTGTTGAAATGTGGAAGTCAACGATTGAGGTTATTAAAGGTGCGATTGATGATGCGGGCATTACGGAAGATCAGATCGAAGCGATCGGTCTTACAAACCAGCGGGAAACAGCCGTTGTATGGGATAAGAATACGGGAATACCGGTCTATAACGCGATTGTCTGGCAAGACAGAAGAACCGCCGAGTATTGTGACGAATTAAAGGAAAAGGGATACGGCTCCACCTTCCAGAAAAAAACCGGTTTGATTGTGGACCCTTATTTTTCCGGAACAAAAGTCCACTGGATACTCGAAAATGTGCCCGGAGCACGGCAAAAAGCTAAAAATGGAGAACTGTTTTTCGGCAACGTCGACAGTTGGATTATGTACAATCTGACCGGAGGCAAAGAGCATATAGAAGACTACAGCAATGCAAGCCGGACCATGATGTTCAATATTCGCGAGCTGAAGTGGGATCAGGAGCTTCTTGATATTCTGGAAGTTCCGAGTAACATGCTGCCAGAGGTTAAAGAAAACAGCGGATTATTCTGCAAAGCTACCGCAATCTTTAAGGAACCGATTCCGATTACCGGTGTTGCAGGCGACCAGCAGGCCGGAACATTCGGCCAGTGTGCTTTCAAAAAGGGCATGTCCAAATTTACCTACGGTACCGCCGGAGTTATTGATGTAAACTGTGGCGACACAGTCCCTTCGTTCGACAACGGCATGACTACAACTTTAGGCTGGGTCCTGAATGGCCAACCTACATATTTGGCAGAGGCTACTGTGTACTGCTCAGGTGCGGCTGTGCAATGGCTGCGTGACGACATGAAATTTATTGAGGCAACCCCCGATTCCGAATTTTTTGCCAACAAGATTGCGGACAGCAAAGGGGTGTATGTGGTACCCGCTTTTACGGGTTTGGGCGCTCCCTACTGGGATCCTTATGCCCGCGGCACAATCGTGGGTCTTGCCAGAGGCTCCGACAAAAATCATATTATACGTGCTACCCTTGCTTCCCTGTCCTATCAGACGAAAGATCTGTATGATTGTGCACTGGCCGGTCTGGACCAGAAAATCTCAATGCTGAAGGTGGACGGGGGAGCCTGCCGAAACAACCTGATGGCGCAGTTCACGGCCGACATCCTGAATTGTGATGTCGAACGTCCAAAGAACGTTGAGACCACCGCCACAGGCGCCGGATATCTTGCCGGACTTGCGGTGGGCTTCTGGAAAGATCTCGATGACGTCGCCTCTACCCGAAAGATAGACAGAGTATTCAAGCCATCCATGAGCGAGGAAAGTCGCGATGCATACTATAAAGGCTGGAAACGCGCCGTCGCCGCAGCGATGGCATGGAGCAGTGCAAGATAAAAAAGCGGCCATCACAAAAAGTGATGGCCGCTTTTAGCTGAAATATCGAAAGATCACTGTGCAGTTGGATTATCGCTTGCTTATTCGCCTACGACTGATTTTACAAATGCGGTAAGAGCCTCGTCCTTGCTGTTCGCGTAGAAAAGCTCTTTAAAGTGCGCGCCGCCGAGAGCGCCCTTCAGCAGTTCCTGATCGATGCCCTTCAGGCAGGTAATGATATCGTGGAAATTGTTTGCCCTTACGGCGTCAAGAATCTTCTTGTTGCTGCGCTCGACCTGCTGCTTTTCCTTCGGATAGCCGCCGCCGCTCTCGCAGCCGAACAGTTTTTCAAAGATATATTCCAGGTTGCACTCCGCGCCCCAGCCGAAGCCCTTTGCAAAGGGAAGGGAAATCGAGTTGCCGTCGTTGATCTGGGCAAACATGAAGGCGTCGCTCGGGTCGACCACATGGCCGCAGATCACGCCGGGGAAGCTGTTGAGCGCGAGCATGGCTCCTTCGCCGGTGCCGCAGCCGGTAATGATATAATCGGCCGCGCCGCTGTTCAATAATACGGCGGCCAGAATGCCGTTCTGTACATAAGTCAGCCATTCCTTATCCGTTGCCGTATACATGCCGTAATTGTATACCGTATGACCCATTGGTTCGACTACCTTTTTCAGTACGCTGCAGATCAATTCATTTTTGGAAGCCTGGCTGTTTTCGTTTATCAGTGCTATTTTCATGGTATCTCTCCTTTATTTCCTCGGGCCACATGACGCCGTCCGGGGGATTTTTTATAAAATGGTTTTTATCTGCTTCAATACGGAATCCGTGTCCAGACCGTATTCACGCAGAAGCTCATCCGGTTTTCCGGATTGGCCGAAACGGTCCTGCACCCCGATTTTTTTGAACCGGAAATCGCCTCTGCCGATCAGCACGGCGGATACTGCGTCGCCTAAGCCGCCGATTACGCTGTGCTCTTCGATGGTGACTGCCTTTTTGCACCGGGAGGCATAACGCAGCACGCAGTCCTCGTCGATCGGCTTGATGGTATGGATGTTGACTACAGAAGCGGATACTCCGCGTTCCGACAGTCTCGCCGCGCACTCCAGCGCGGTAGCCACCATAATGCCGCAGGCGAACAGGACAACGTCGCCGCCTTCCCGCAAAACATTGGCTTTGCCGATTTCAAACGGCATTTCCTGCTCGAATACCGGAGACGCGGGCCTTGCAAGACGCAGATAGGCGGGGCCTTTTATAGCGGCCACCGCGTTGACGGCGCGCTTCGCTTCGTTTGCGTCGCACGGCACAATCACCGTCATGCCCGGAATCACGCGCATCAGAGCAAGGTCCTCAATGGCCTGATGGCTGCCGCCGTCCTCGCCAAGCGTGATTCCCGCGTGCGTCATACCCAGCTTCACGTTGAAATTCGGGTACGCAACGCTGTTGCGCACCTGCTCGTATGCGCGCCCCGCACCAAAGATGGCAAACGTGCTGCAGAACGGGATGAATCCCATCGTGGAAAGTCCCGCGGCCATGGAGATCATGTTTGCTTCCGCGATTCCGCCGTTAAAGAAACGTTCCGGATATTTTTCGGCGAAGCCGTTGGTCATGGTTGCGTGCGCCAGATCGGCGTCCAGAACGACGACCTTGTCGTTTTTTGCGCCAAGGTCGACCAGCGCTTCCCCGTAAGCGGCTCGTATTGCTTTTAATTCACTCATTCTATCAGCCCTTCATTTCTTCGAGCGCGGCATCCCGCTCGGCGGGAGAGGGTGCTTTCCCGTGCCAGCCCACTTGATTTTCCATAAAGGAAACACCTTTTCCTTTGACCGTATGCGCCAGAATGCATTTCGGTTTTCCCGGCCTTGCGGGGATTTCCAGCGCGTTGATCACCTGGCCGATCTCGTTGCCGTCGGCCAGCTCGATCACGTCGAACCCAAACGCTTCGAAGCGGTCCCGCAGATTGCCCAGAGCCATGACCTGATCGTTGGTGCCGTCGATCTGCAGCCCGTTGTTATCGACCATCACCGTCAGATTGTCCAGCTTGTAGTGGGCGGCAGCGGTGCATGCTTCCCAGACCTGTCCTTCCTGCAGTTCGCCGTCGCCGAGGATCGTATAGACCTTTTGTGGGCCTTTCGCCGCTTTGGCTCCCAGCGCCATCCCTACGGCGATGGAAACGCCTTGACCGAGCGAGCCGGTCGAAGCGTCCACGCCGGGGACTTTTTTGGCGTCCGGATGGCCCTGAAGAATACTGTGAAGCTGGCGGAAATTTTTGAATTCCGCCTTGTCGAAAAATCCCATTTCGCCCAGAACCGCATAATAACACGGAGAAGCGTGCCCTTTGCTGAGCACAAACCGGTCCCGCGCCGGGTCGTCCGGATTTTTGGGGTCTACTCTCATCTGTGTGCAGTATGTCGCGGCGAGCAGCTCCACCATGGAAAGCGAGCCGCCCGGATGTCCGCTGGCCGCGCCGGCGACCATTTCAATAATGTCGCGGCGCAGCTGCGTGCATAGGGAAACAAGTTGTTGATTGTCCAGTCTTTTCATCTAAATACCTTGTTCCGTTTCTTATTTTTTCAGGGTACGGGCCTTTTTCAGGAAATCGATATAGACCGCTCCCAAAATGACGCATCCTCTTACAACGAACTGCCAGTAGCTGTTGATGCGGAGAAGATTCATGCCGTTGTTTAACACGCCGATAATCAAAGCGCCGACAACCGTGCCGCCAAGAGTACCGATACCGCCGTTAAAGCTTGTGCCGCCCAGAACCGACGCGGCAATCGCATCGCGCTCAAAGCCCTCGCCGACGGACGGCTGGCCGGAATAGAGGCGGGCTGCAAGAACCACACCGGCAAGAGCGGCTAAAATACCGCTCATCATGAAAACGCGCATCTGAACCGATTTGGTGTTGACGCCGGCGTATTTCGCGGCTTCCGCGTTTCCGCCCGTGGCGTAAACGTGGCGTCCGAAGCCTGTGCGGTTCATAATAAAGAACAGGATGATGAAAACAAAAGCGACCACAAATACCGGGGTCGGAATTCCGAACAGATCGCCGGTGCCGATCAGGTTAAAGGTTTCGTTGGTGCATTGGGTAGGCTGGCCGCCGGTCACGACGTAGCCGACGCCGCGCACAATAATCTGTGTGGAAAGAGTTACGATAAAGGCCGGGATCGTGGTGTGTGAAATGACATATCCGTTGAAGAGTCCGAGCAGCGCACCGAAAGCGAGCGCGCTCACAATACATACCGGCAGCGGCAGACCGGCGTTTGCCAGACGTACCGTGATAACGCCGGAAGCGGCGGCACACGAACCGACGGACAAATCAATTCCGCCGCAGATCAGGACACAGGTAATTCCGAATGCGATTAAAACGTTTACACAGGACTGCCGCAGCAAGCTCAGCAGATTTGTAGAAACAAGGAAAGTATTTGTAGTGATGGAAAGCGCGATGCACAGCCCCAGCACCGCAGCAATAGCAGCCAGATTGCGTCTCAGCCAGTTTACTGCTACGTTTCCCGCCGCGCTGCCTTTCAATGCCGCGGATTCCGAATGGTTAGTATTACCCATTTTATTTGTTTCCTCCTTCCACTGCGTAGGACATGATAATCTCCTGAGAGATTTCGTCTACATCAGGGTCTAATATTTTAACAAGTCTGCCTTCGCTCATAACCGCAATACGACTGGAGTTATTAATGATCTCAGGCAATTCGGACGAGATCATGATAATAGATACCCCTTCTTTGCTCAGGTCGCTCATCAGCTTGTAGATTTCCGCCTTTGCGCCAACGTCGATGCCGCGGGTAGGTTCATCCAGGATCAGAACCTTTGGCTTAGACGCCAGCCATTTTGAAATGACAACCTTCTGCTGGTTACCGCCGGACAGCTCGCCCACCAGCTGATTGACGGATGCCATGCGTATCGAAAGTTTATTCTGATATGTGGAGATCAAATTCGCTTCTTTTTTACGATTGATTCTGAGATTATGGATAAATTCTTTCAAAACCTGAAAAGTAAGGTTCACCGCGATGCTGTGGCCCAAAAAGAGTCCCTGTCCTTTACGGTCTTCGGGAACCAGCGCGATGCCCGCGCGAATTGCTTCCGTCGGATTGGAGATCGATACTTTTTTTCCTTCGATCCATACTTCGCCGGAGTGGATTTTATCGATTCCGAACAGTGCGAGAGCCGTTTCCGTCCGACCCGCGCCCACGAGTCCGGCAAAGCCCAGGACCTCGCCTTTTTTCAGGTCGAAGCTGACATCCTTCACGGCTCTGCTGCACAGCCCTTTTACCTGCATCAGCGTCTCGCCGCCCACAGCGCGCTCCTGTCCGTAGATCTCGTCGAACTTGCGGCCGACCATCATGCTGATCAGCTCTTTTTCGGTTGCTTCCGCCGTGTTTTTCGTACCGATAAATTTACCGTCACGCAGCACGGTGACCGTGTCGCAGACAAGGAAGGTTTCTTCCATACGGTGTGAAATGTATATGATGGCTACGTTCTTTTCCTTCAGCATTTTTACCTGCCGGAAAAGGTCCTCTACCTCGGCGTTGGCCAGCGAAGCGGTAGGCTCGTCCATAATAATCACTTTTGCGTTTTCATTGATGGCGCGCGCGATTTCCAGCATCTGCTGTTTTGCGATCGACAGGCCCGTGACCAGACGGTTTGTCGGCAGATCGATTCCCATCAGGTCCAGCGCGGCTCGGGTTTCGCGGTGCATTCTGCGCTGGTCGATCAGCCCCGCTTTTGTCTTGGGTTCCTTGCCAAGGAAAAAGTTTTCAGCGATTGTCATACTGGGAACATTGCTGATTTCCTGATGGATAAAGCTGATGCCGTAACGGCGGGCGTCATCCACAGTATTGATCTGCACCGTTTCTCCGCCTATTTTGATATCGCCTTGATCGGCATGGTAAATACCGCCGAGAATCTTCATCAAAGTGGATTTTCCGGCACCGTTTTCCCCCATCAAAGCACGTACTTCCCCCGGTTTAATGGAGATCGATACGTCATCCAGAACTTTGTTGGAGCCAAATGACTTAAAAATGTTATTCATCTCAAGGGTATACTCACTTGGCATTGAATCACTTCCTTTTACTGCTTGCCGCCTGAAAGACGGCATTTACTTTGGAAACAGGCAAATGAATTTCACAAATTAGTTGCGTAACCGGTCACCAATCCGCGAAAAGGTGACCGATCACACTCAGACTCTCATCGAAAAATTGTTTTTATTTGTCTACGTTGCTGGCGTCGATAATGGACATCGGCATAATGACGTTTGCTTCCACTTTCTGGCCGGCGATCAGTTTGTATGCGGTTCCCACTGTGGTGCTGCCGATACCGGTCGGGTCCTGGGCGGCGGAAGCGACCATTTCGCCCGCACGGATAAAGCCTTTTCCTTCATCGGAACCGTCGACGGACACAACCTTGACATCCTTGATTTTTCCCGCTTCCTTCAGTGCCGAGATAGCGCCGCGGGCGGTAGGATCGTTAATGGTGAAAACACCGTCAAGATCCGGATAAGCATTGATAAAGTCGACCATGATCGGCTGTGAGTAGTCAGCGGTTGCTTTTTCCACGTCCTTGCTCTGAAGGATCTTGATGTCGGGGTAGTTTGCTTTGATTTCGTCTTCGAAACCCTTTTGACGTGCGTGGCAGGTTGTTGTTGTGCTGAAAGTGATTTCAACGACATTGCCCTTGTTGTTCAGCGCTTTTGCCAGGGCCTGTGCGCACATATGTCCGGATGCCTCGTTGTCGGAAACGATCGTGCTGGCGACCAGCTCGGGGTTTTTAACGCCTACGTTGAAAGCGATAACCGGAACGCCGGCCTTCTGGCAGGTTTCCAGGGTTGCGCGGACACCGTCCGAATTGATGGGGGACAGGCCGATTACGTTACAGCCCTGGTTGATCAGATCGATTACGTCGTTCATCTGCTTGTTCTGGTCTCCCTGGGAGTCCATAACCACAAGGCTGTCGTCCGGGCTCTTGAGCGCCTTCTGCATACCTTCTTTGATCTGTACGAAAAATACGTTTGTGAGGTTCGGGACGGAAATACCGAGTTTGAGCGGTTTGCCGGTAGCTGTGCCCGATGCCGCCGTACTTCCGGCTGCGCTGGCCGCCTCACTGGCCTGTGAAGAGGCCGTGCTGCTGTTTCCGCAGGCCGCCAAAGACAAAACCATAGCCATGACCAGAATAATTGCACCTAATTTTTTCATTTTGAAGCTCCTTTTCATTTTTAGTTTCTCCTCCTTGCAAATTATCATTATAACCGGTAGGACGGTCAATCATAAATCAGCAGCCAAGGTAACCGCCGTCTACCGGAATAATTGCGCCACTAAGATAGTCGGATGCATGAGAAGCCAGAAAGATCGTCACGCCCTTGACATCGTCCGGCGTGCCCCAGCGTCGTGCCGGTATACGGTTTGTGATTTCAGCGTTGCGGGTTTCATCCTCGATGATTTTTGTATTCATCTGTGTAGCCATATAACCCGGCGCAATCGCGTTTACATTAATTCCCTCGCGGGCCCATTCGTTGGAGAGCGCTTTGGTGATCTGGGCAACGCCGCCTTTGCTTGCGGCATAGGCCGGAACGGTATAGCCGCCGAAGAAGCTGAGCATGGAAGCGATATTGATGATTTTTCCGCTCTTCTGTTTGATCATTTCGCGTCCCGCAAGCTGGCAGAGCATGAAAACGGCGGACAGGTTGATGTTCAGGACCAAATCCCAGTCTTCCATCGAAAAATCTTCCGACTTGCTGCGGCGCTGAATGCCCGCAGCCGGGACAAGGATGTCGATTCTCCCGCCAAGCTTTTCCAGTGCTTCATGGAACGCACGGTTCAGTTCGTCACGGTCGCCGAGGTTGGCGCGGACGGCGTGGGCTTTGAATCCCCGCTCGCAGAATTCCTTCGCGGCCGCTTCCGTGCCGGCTGAAATGTCGATGATCGCCACTTCGGCGCCCGATTCCATCAGGCCTTCGGCTATTCCGTGGGCCAGACCCGAAGCGGCGCCCGTTACGATCGCTTTTTTTCCCGTTAAATCGAATAAATTCATACTTTTTCCTTCCTTGAAATTACTTTCCGGCTGCTGTGTTGACAACATTGACCAGGGGCTGATCCAGAGCGCCCCTGGCGGCTTCTTCCGCCACCTTGCGCTCCAGCTCGATTGCGGACTCTTCCGAGTACCAGGCGATATGCGGAGTGGCAAGGAAGTTCGGAAGGCTCAGAAGGGGATTGTCCTTCGCAATCGGTTCCGGACTGAAGACATCGCATGCCGCGCCGGCGATTTCCCCGCTGGAAAGGGAATGGAACAGGTCCTGCTCATTGATGATGCCGCCGCGGGACACGTTGATGAGATAGGCGCTTTCTTTCATTTTCTTTAACTGCGGGGCCGCAATCAGATCGCGGTTCCCGTCCAGCGGGCAATGTACGGAAATAATGTCGGAACGCTCCAGCAGCTCGTCCAGGCTGACCATTTCCATATAGTCCTTTGTGCGTCCGGCTTTTTGCGCGTATTCATCATAGGCAAGAACCTTCATTCCAAAGGCTTTGGCTCTTTCCGCGAAAGCGGTGCCGATCCTTCCTACGCCGATCACGCCGACCGTCTGGGTGGATAACCTGTAAATGGGGATCGCTTTCTGGTATTCCCAGACGCCGCTTTTTACATTGTCGTTATTCAGAACAATTTTTCTGGCAAGGGCCAAAGCAAGCGCCATTGCATGATCCGCCACTTCGTACATCCCGTAGTCCGGCACATTGCAGACTTTAACGCCGTGCTTTGTGGCGGCCGTCAGATCAATATTATCCACTCCCACGCCGTAACGCACAATCACCTTGAGGTCCGGCAGGTTGTCAAACACCTTTTCTGTGAAAGGGGCATACTGGTTAATCACTGACTTGAATCCTACGCATTCACGAATCAGGTCGTCTTCCGTCTTGCATTGGAGCCAGGGCGCTTCCAATCCGGCCGCTTTCAGCACTCCGGCTTCCACCGTAATGCTGTCGTGGTCGCAGTCTGTAATCGCCACAAGATTCCGATTGAGCATTCGCTACACTCCTTTTTGAATTTTAAATCTAAAATTTGATTTCGACCTATATTATATAAGCGTGTCGATAATTACGCAATAGTGAAAATTAATGAATAAATTTTATATATAATAGGCATTTTAACTAAAAAATCGATTAATACACCCTTGAAATGACTTTATAATTCGTTAATTTATATAATATAATCAAAAACTGTCTTTTTATTTATATTAAACATTTTGCTGGAAATATAGCAAATAAATACTTGATTTTTATAGAAATTATTTATATAATAGATTTTGAAATTGAATATAATATTTTATATTTGATGGATTACTTAACAACTATTTATAAAATGTCCATATTTTTTGATGACATTCTGTTTTGTTTGTGATAAAATAAACAAGTTGTTAATCATCGTTATTGTTTTCAGACAGGCTGCCGACAGCCGTTTCAGTCTAAAAGGAATGCGAAAAAAATTGGATGGCTTCTGCGCTGTCGTCCATAGGAGGTCAAGTATGGAAAAGCAACCCCTTTCTTTATTGGAATGGGCTTATGCCCACATCAGGGACCAAATTATGTCCGGCGAAATGGAGCCGGGCAAAAAAGTCGTCGTCAATCAAGTTGCCGAAAGTCTTTCGATCAGCCCCACCCCCGTCAAAGAAGCGATGAACCGTTTGGTGGCGGAGGGGCTGATGGACATGCTGCCCCGGCGGGGCTTTGTTGTAAAACAGTTAAGCATGGACGAAATCCGCAATATCATGGACTGCCGTATTATGATGGAAACCTTTGCAGCGATACCGGCGGCGGAAAATTTTCACGCTCACCCTGAAATTCAGGTGAAAATGCGTGAGGTATTAAGGAGAATGGCGGATGTTCAGGCAAACGACTATGTTACGGCCAACCAGTATGAACAAATTTATCACGGAAGCATTATCCGCCTGACGGAAAACCGGAAGCTGACGGAGCTCTACAATATGCTGATGGGCGTAAGCTTCTCTTTCCTTGTCTATGCTTCCTCCAGGCATCCTATGGAACGGCACGAAGCCGCCCATCAGGAGCACAAGCTGATGTATGAATGTCTGGAAGAGGGAGAGGGCAAAAAGCTGGAGCTCCTGATCCGCACTCATCTGGAAAACACGATGAAGCTTTATGAGACTTTTTTACCGGCTTATACAAAAGAAGATACCAATGTATCCACATTTTGATTCTGCATGTCCTGCCGGCTGCGGTTTGGGCAAATCATGTTCAATATTTCATTGAATTTCAGAAAGGACTTTATTTTAAGATGTCAAAAGGTATTATGCTGATCGGGGAACCAATGGGACTGTTTATCGCGCAGTCCGAGGGCCGTCTGGAGGATATTCCCGGCTTTTCCTGCGCCGTTGCGGGGGCCGAGTTTAATGTTGCGGTGGGAATGACCAGGCTGGAGCTTTCCGCAAGCTATCTTACAAAACTGGGACGGGACCCTTTCGGGAAACAGATCGTAAAGGCGATGGAACGCAACGGGATCAACACCGATCTGGTTTCCTGGAGCGAGGAGCACAGCACCGGTTTCATGATGAAATCCATGGTTTCCTCCGGTGATCCTGATATCTTTTATTTCCGTAAAAATTCCGCGGCGTCTACTTTAAGCGCCGAAGATATTGCTCAGGTTGACTTTTCAGCCTATCAGTGGGTGCATGTTACCGGAATCCTGCCGGCGCTTTCCCAGTCCACCAGAGAAGCGACAATGTTTTTGCTGGAAAAGGCCCGCGAAAACGGGCTGACCGTTTCCTTCGATCCGAATCTGCGGCCTCAGCTTTGGGCCAGTCAGCAGGAAATGGTACGGGTCCTGAATGAAATAGCGGCAAAAAGCGACATGGTTCTTCCCGGTGATTCGGAGGGCCTGATCCTTACCGGAAGCAGGGA
Organism: Caproiciproducens puteiluti; assembly: GCF_052442865.1. Taxonomy (NCBI): domain Bacteria; kingdom Bacillati; phylum Bacillota; class Clostridia; order Eubacteriales; family Acutalibacteraceae; genus Caproiciproducens; species Caproiciproducens puteiluti. The sequence continues at coordinate 1,015,769 of NZ_CP194790.1, forward strand.
CCCGGAGGCCATCGCCGAATTTTACCTGAAGCGGGGAGCGAAAACCGTGGTGGTCAAGCAGGGGGCGAAGGGCGCCTATGCCGCGTGTGCACAGGAACGCTTCTTTGTTCCCGGATTCCCTGTAGAGAAGGTGGTCGACACGGTCGGCGCGGGCGACGGATTTGCCGTGGGAATCATCAGCGCGTTAATGGAAAACCTGCCGTTAAAGGAAGCGGTGCGCCGCGGAAACGCGATCGGCGCCATTCAGGTCATGTCCCGCGGCGACAATGAAGGACTGCCGACCAGGGAGCAGCTGCAGCATTTTATGCAGGCAAAATAAAATATTAACAATAAAGAGAGGGACCGATCATGAAGAACCTGATGGATATTATCACGGGCGCCGCCCTGGTGCCGGTGGTTGTTATTGACGACCATACCAAATCCGCAGATTTGGGAAAGGCGCTGTGCGCGGGGGGAATTCCCGTGGCCGAGATTACCTTCCGCACCGATTCCGCACGGCAGGCAGTGCGGGAAATGGCTGAAAAGGTGCCGGAAATCACCGTCGGAGCCGGTACCATCCATACGGTAGAGCAGGCGAGGAGCGCCGTGGACGCCGGGGCAAAATTTATCGTGACGCCGGGTTTTATCCCCGCCGTTGTGGAGTGGTGCCTGGAAAACGATATTCCGGTTATCCCCGGCTGCTCCAGTGCGACCGATCTGGAAGCGGCTCTCCGCTTTGGCCTGGATACCGTTAAGTTTTTCCCGGCAGAGGCCAGCGGCGGGATCAAGGCGCTGAAATCATTCGCGGGTCCTTACAGAGGGCTCCGGTTTATCCCCACAGGCGGAATCAATGAAAACAATGTGCAGGAATATCTTTCCCTTTCCAACGTAGCCGCATGCGGCGGTTCCTGGATGGTGCCGAAAGATTTGGTAGAAGCGGGAGATTTCAGCCGGATCGTCAGCCTGTGCAAGGAAGCCGTGCGCAGGGCCTTCGGGTTTGAACTGCTGCATGTCGGCGTCAACACCAAGGATGCTCAGGACGCGTCCAACGTGGCGAACAGCTTTGCCGGCCTTCTTTCCATTCCGGTCATGGAGTTCCCGGGCGCTTATTTTGCCGGGAGCATGTTTGAAATTGTGAAGGGTCCGTTCCTGGGCGAAAACGGGCATATTGCCATTCAGACCAACGATATCGAGCGCGCGGTCCATCATTTTGAGTGCATGGGAGCAGAGCTGGACAAAGGTTCGGCGGTGCGTGACGAAAACGGCGGGCTGATCGCGATTTACTTTAAACGGACGATCGGCGGCTTTGCCATCCATTTAAGAAGGAAGTAAGCTGTTCCCGGCCGGACAGGAATCCGGCTCACAGCCGGGATCATCCATTCCCTGAATCATTGATAAAAGGACCTCCTGACGCAGGATGAATGCGGCAGGAGGTCCTTTGTGCAGGAAGGGAAATCGCTCGCCGGCCAGAGCGGGTTCGGTCGACTTGTGCAAAAGGTGTGCAGAGAAATGGTTGTTGCAAAGGCTCCGATTTATGCTATGATAAAAAAACGGAAGAATAAAGAGATCGCCGTCATAGACAGGAGGATATCAATGAAAAAATTCAGCTACACAATAAAGGACCCGGAGGGAATCCACGCACGGCCCGCGGGGCTGTTGGTTAAACAGGCCGCGCAGTACACTTCTTCGGTGAAAATCGGCAAGGGAAACAATCTGGCGGATGCCGGGAAGATTTTCTCGGTTATGGGCTTAGCCGCCAAGCAGGGAGAGACCGTTACCGTTGTGGTAGAGGGTCCGGACGAGGAGCAGGCCGCGGAACAGATCAGGAAATTTTTTGAGCAGAACCTTTAGTGGAAACCGCCGTAAAGGCGGTTTTTGTTTTATCACGGGAGTGGGATGAGGCGCCCCGGCCAAGGGCACTCTGCGCAAATCCGCCGATTTCTTCAGGCGGTTTATAAACGGTATGAGGGCTGGCGGCTGTTTCATAAAATGATATGGGAAACAGAACATTTGCTTTGCCTGTTCATACAGCGTTTGTGCAAAAGATGTGCAATAGTTTGGTATTGTAGTTTGTTGTCAGTAAATTATAATGAAAAAAAGGGTACACAATTGCAACTTGTGTTATGGAAAGAAAAATTATGAAAAACAGAGAGAACAGCATTCTGAGCTTTATTTTTTACAATGGCGGAGCGGGCCTGCAGGAGCTTCTGGACCGGTTCGGGATTTCCAAACGCACGCTGTACTATGATATTGAAAATATCAATGAGCAGATCAAAAGCTGGGGGAAAATACGGAGAATCGGACAGAAATTCAACTGTATCGGCAACTACAACATGCTGCGCAGGTTTATCAGCGGGGCCGGTTCTCTGGACCCCTACGCGGTCTACAGCAGAAGAAACTATATTCTGGGAAGAATTCTGGACGACCAGCCCTTTACCCTTGAAAAGCTGGCTGAAGAAATGGGCATCAGCAAAAACACCTGTATCAGCGATATGGAGGCCGTAAAGCTGCTGTTGAAGGAAAAGGGGCTTTTGTTTCATACAAAGCCGCGCTTTTCAATTTTGGGTAATGAAATAAAGATACGGGAGCTTTACCTGTCGCTCATGCAGGAAAATGTAGACCTGATTCACCAGATTTCACAGCCGGTTGTGAACTTTGACCGGGAGCAAAACCTGCAGCTGACGGATTATTCCTTGGGCAACCTTTCCGCATTCCTCGCATTTGTGAAACAGAGGATCGCTCAGGGGCGGTTTGTGCAGACGGGGGACGATTTCTCCGAAGCGGAGCAATTTCCGTACTGCGAGGCCCTTTCCGGGCTGCTCGGGACCGACGATCCGCAGGAGCGGCAGTATCTTGCGGCCTATGTTGCTTCTCTTCCCAGCAGGAACCATCAGGTGGACGACAGCAGGATCGAACGATATGTCGACCGGCTGATTGAAAAATTTGAATCCAAAACCGCGATTACGCTGGAATCCAAGGAGGAGTTTAAAAGCAATATCAAGCGCCATCTGCTTTCGTCTTATTATCGTATCCGGTTTCATTTTCCAGTCAACAATCCCTGCCTGGAGGAAATCAGCCTGCGGCACGGTGCGCTTTATAAGATTATTCGCTCCGTTGTAACGGAGGGCGGGGAAGAATTTCCGGAACTGAGCAGCATGAGTGATGAGGAAATCGGATTTCTCACGGCCTATTTTGGCGGATATCTTTCCGGAAGCCGGAGCAGCGGGGTGCGCAGAAACAGGGTGCTGCTGGTTTGCCCCAACGGCCTGATGGTGTCAAAGACGCTGAAAATACAGCTTTATAAGTATATTCCCGCGGTGGAGGTGGTAGATACCATCGCCATGAGCAGTTTGCCCGGCTATACCGGCGATTACGATTACATTATTTCCACCATCGAACTTCCGGACTATTCAAACGTGATGGTCGTCAATCCGATTCTTACCAAAATGGATATTCAGCTTATTATGAACAAATTGCTGGATTTTTCAGGCTTTGCCTATACGTTTGACATTGAGCTGCTCATTCATGTGATTCGCAAAAGCGCGGATATTTTCGAGGAAGACCAGCTCCGCCGGGATCTGGGCACGCTGATGTACCAGAAGACACAAGAAAACAAGGAGGAAAAAAATCCTGTGCTGAAAGACCTCATCTATGGAAACAGAATTCATATTGTACAACATGTAAAGAATTGGCAGGAAGCGATTACACTGGCGGCCCAGCCGTTGGTGGAGGACCATTCCATTGAACCGTCCTATGTGGAAGCCATGATCGAAAGCGTAAACCGGTTTGGGCCGTACATTGTACTGGACGAGTACTTTGCACTTCCCCATGCGAAATTGAAAGGCGGTGTAAACCGTCTTTCCATGTCCCTGCTTGTTGTCAGGGACGAGGTGGATGTGCTCGGCCAGCCGGTGAATGTGTTTTTGGTGCTGGCGACGGTGGATTCTTCGTCCCATCTGGACGCGCTGGCGAACCTATCCGATATCCTCAGCGAACGAAAAAATCTGCAGGTGTTTCGTTTGGGAGATCAGGAGGAGATTCTGGATCTTCTCCGGAGATATTGAAAATCCTGCGGGGCATTTCCATTGTTTGTACCCGTTCAATCGACGGTTATACAGGGAGTCCAAAGTGAGGAGGTGATAATATGAAGATTTTAGCGGTTTGCGGATTTGGCTGCGGATCATCCATGATATTGAAAATGAGCCTGGATAAAGTATGTAAACAGTTGGGGATTGCCTGCGAAGTGGAAACAGCCGATATCAATTCGGCCCGCGGCGCCCAATGCGATGCGATTTTTACCAGTGCGGAGCTGGCGGGAGAACTGAAAAGCTCCTGCACCGTGCCCATATACAGTGTGAAAAAGTATATGGATTTAACGGAAGTCAAAGAAGTGCTTGAGAAGTTTTTGAGTGATACTAAGGGGGTATTATGATGATGGATTTTATTACAACAAACATTCTGCGCAACCCTCCCGTCCTGCTGGGGCTGATCGCCATGCTGGGACTGATCCTTCAGAAAAAGGAATTCACGGAGGTGGTAAAGGGGACCCTGCTTGCGGCGTTCGGCATGCTGATTCTGAACGCGGGTGTTTCCATGCTGGTCAGCTCCATTTCACCGATCAATGCGGCGTTTCAGTCGCTTTCCGGCTCCGGTGCGGCGGAAGGGCTCAATGACGTTACTTTCACCGGTACCTATGGCGGAGATGTCGGCTTGTCCATGTTCGTCGGCCTGATCCTGCATCTGCTGATTGCAAGGTTCACGCCGATCAAGACCATCTTCCTTACCGGTCACATGCTGTGGTGGTTCCCGTTCATCTTTGTAGCGGCGGGTGTGGAAGCAGGCCTGAAAGGCCCCATGCTGATTGCCGTCAGTGCGGTTTTTTCCGCTCTCTACTGGTCCGTTATGCCGTGGCTGCTTCGCAAATATGTCTTTGCCGTCACCGGTGACGAATCCTTTACGCTTGGCCATCCGACCGGCGTTTTGAGTTTGATTTCCGGTTTTGTCGCGGGCAAAGTGGGAAACAAGGACAAATCCACGGAAAGTCTTACCCTGCCAAAAGGACTTTCTTTCTTCCGTGAAATTTCCATTACCGGCGCAGTCGTCATTTTCATTATGTTCATTGCCGTCGGGATTGCAGTACCCTCCTCGGTTGCGAAAGACCAGAACCTGTTTATGGTTTCCGTCAATCAGGGGCTGAATTTCGGTGCGGGGCTCATCATCATGCTGCAGGGTGTACGTATGCTGATCAACCAGATCGTTCCGGCGTTCAAGGGCATTTCTGAAAAGCTGGTTCCAAATGCGCTGCCGGCCTTTGACTGCCCGATCATTTTCAATTATAAGCCGAATGCCGTGCTGATTGGTTTTGTAACCGCAATGGTTACTTCTACGATTATCGTGCTGATCTGCAATTCGGCGAATGTCTTCCATTTGATGCTGATCCCGCTGGTCATTACCTCCTTCTTTGAGTGCGGTGCGGCGGCTGTCATCGGCGAGGGGCAGGGCGGCCTGCGCGGCTGCGTGATTGGAACTGCGGTGGCGGCGGTCGTCATGGTTGCTCTGGTAGGCGTTTCCGCGGTCATGTATTCCGGAACCATCCAGAATTGGATGCTGATATTCGGCGGCAACGATCTTTCACTCTTCGGGATTATCGCAAATCTGATCGATAAGCTTCTGGCGGTGGTCTGAGCATGGAGTTTCTATATTTTTCAGAAATCCGCAGGCTGCTTGATCAGGTTGAAAAAACGGAGTCGGAATCCATGGAAGCCGCTGTCGGTGCGTTGGTAAAAGCTATTCTGGACAAACGCGCGATCTATGTGTTCGGGGCGAGCCATGCGGGGATTCTGACGCAGGAAATGTTCTACCGGGCCGGCGGACTGGTGGTCATCAACCCGATCTTCGGCAGAGAAGTAATGCTGGATACTTCTCCCATTACTCACACCAGTAAAATGGAGCGGCTGCCGGGATACGGTACGCTTCTTGCTCAAAAGACATGTATCGGGAACGGAGATGTGCTGATCGTTCATTCCGTTTCCGGCAGGAACCCCGTCACCATCGAGGTGGCCATGGAAGCGAAGAAAAGGGGTGCCTGTGTGATCTGCATCACGAATCTCAGCTATTCCCAATCCGTCACGTCGCGGCATCCTTCCGGAAAAAAGCTGTATGAGGTCAGCGATATTGTAATTGACAACCATGGGGAAAAGGGAGACGCGTGCGTAAAAATTAAAGGAATAGAGCAGAAGGTAAGCCCAACGTCCACGGTGATCGGAGCGTCTGTCCTTAATGCCGTTGTTGCGGCTGCCGCGCAGGCGCTGGCGGATACAGGGCTGGAAATCCTGCCGATTTTTTACAGCGCCAATGTGGACGGCGGCGATGAACGGAACCGCAGGGTCTATGAGGAGTATAAGGACAACATTCATTACAGCTACTGAGTACATACAGCATTTCCAGTTGATTTTGCAACAAGGTTGTGTTCTCGCAAACTGAAATGGAATTGCTATCGTTACGGCTGACTGAAAGGCCGGACCTGGCGCCGCTCATTCCTATCGTTCCAGTGACAAAGAGAAGGCGTTTCAGAATTATTTCAACAGAATTCTACAGCCAGGCAGAATCATCAACAATATGGGCGGCCGGAATTTCCGGCCGCCCATATTGTTGATGTCTTTTTGAAGGCTGATTTACAGTCCCAGAAAATTGCGGAATACCCGGCTGATGTGCGCGGCTTCCGTCGCATTTTCCATTTCGCTGAAAATGCGGAGCACCGGTTCCGTTCCTGAAAAACGGCAGATAATCCATCCTCCGTTCTTAAAATATACCTTGCACCCGTCCATGTAGGAGATCTTTTCGATTTCCAGGTCGAACCGCGGCGTCTTTTTCTCCTCAAAAAGAAGATGCTGCAATTCTTCCTTGCGTTCGCCGGTCATGCGGCAGTCGAACTCGTCCATGGCGAAATTTCCGAACTTTCGGTGGATTTCGTCGAGAATGTCCCGCAAAGATTTGCCGATCACGCTGATCATCTCCACCAGCAGGGAACCGGCATAAACGCCGTCCTTGCCGTGAATATGGCCGCGCACGGTCAGCCCGCCGGAGGACTCGCCGCCAATCAGGGCGTCGGTTTCCTCCATTTTGGCGGAAATATACTTGAAGCCGACCGGGACCTCATAACAGGCTTCCCCAAAGCTTTCCGCCATCAGGTCGAGACAGTGGGTTGTGGCAATATTACGCACCACAGCGCCCTTCCAGCCTTTATATTCATGCAGGTAATAGTAAAGCAGCACAAGAATATCGTTTGGGTGGATAAAGCTTCCGCTGGAATCGATCAGGCCGATGCGGTCGGCGTCGCCGTCCGTGGCGATGCCAAGATCGTAGCCGTTCTGGACGACCATCTGGGCCAGATGGGACAGCGTCGAGCTGTTCGGGGCGGGAAGCCTTCCGCCGAACAGGGTGTCGTGCCGGTCGTGGATGACCTCCACGCTGCAGCGGCAGGTGAGCAGAATCGTCTGCAGGGTCGTTTTGCTGACTCCAAACATGGGGTCAAGAAGGATTTTCAGATTTTTTCTCTTAATGGCTTCGGTATCAATTACATTCAGAATACTGTCGATATAATGGTTCTGTGGGTCGATCTCCAGAATCAGCCCGCCCGCGGCAGCGTCCTCATATTCCATCGTGCGGATTTCCGCCGGACTCATCAGGGCGATTTCTTTTTCCAGACGGTCGGTTACTTCTTCCGTCGCGTCCCTTCCGCCGGACGTAAAAAGCTTGACCCCGTTGTATTCAGCCGGGTTATGGCTCGCCGTAACTGCCATCCCGTATGCGGCGGCTTCCTTCAGCACCTGAAACATGATCAGGGGCGTCGGCGCGTCGTGATTGATGAGGTGTACCCTGACGCCCTCGGCCGCAAGGGTGCACGCTATCCACTTTGCCCCGAAATCGGACAGAAACCGGCGGTCGTATCCAATGACGACCGGAAGGTGTTCGGCATGGTCCTCTTTTATCATTTTCGCCAATGCGGCGGAGAGCAGCTCCAGATTGCCCCGCGTAAAATCCTCTCCGATAATTGCGCGGAATCCGCCGGTACCAAATTTGATCATATGTAATCCCTCCCGTAGAATCTGGGGCTATTCTAGCATTCCGGATTTGCATTTTCAAGCTTGGATGACTGCGAATTGCACAGTTTTGAAGTAAAAATATGACGGATTTCGTGAATATGTTAGAATCCTCTACAAAAGTACAGGATCGTCACATTGTATTTACACGGCCAAGATGCAATAATGAGATCACGACAACGCGGGGCAAGGCCCCCGGAATTCAAATTTTAACGAACTGAGGGGAAGAGTTATGAAAAAGTTTGTCAGCGCACTTTTGGCTGTCACCATGCTCGCCGGCGTGTTAGCCGGATGCGGGAGCACGCAAAGCGCATCGTCACAGGCCAATACGGACGCCAGCCAGGCTGCGGAGCAGACGCCGAATTCCAAGCACGTCACGGTTTATTCGCCGCACCCGGCGGACCCGCTGAACGCGGGAATCAAGGAGTTCCAGGAGAAGACCGGAATTACGGTGGACCTTGTCGCCGCGGGAACCGGCGAACTGCTCAAGCGTATCGAGGCCGAAAGCGACAGCCCGCAATGCGATGTGTTCTGGGGCGGCGGAGCGGATTCCCTTGCGGCCTACAGCAAATATTTCGACAAGTTTACGCCCGCCGATATTGACAGCATCGATAAGGAGTATGTCAGCAAGGACGGACTCTGGACCGGAGAATCCCCGCTGCCGATGGTCATTATGTACAATAAAAAGCTGGTCGGGGAAAGCGACGTCCCGAAGGGCTGGGGCGATCTGATCGACGCGAAGTTCAAGGGGAAAATTGCGTACGCGGACCCGGCGAAATCCGGTTCCTCCTACACCATCCTGTGCACGATGCTGACCGCGTTCGGTAAGGACGACGGCAAGGGCTGGGATTTCATTCAGAAGTTTGTCGCCAATCTGGACGGAAAAATTCTCGGTTCCTCCGGCGACGTCTATAAAAAGGTGTCCGACGGCGAATACAGCGTCGGCTTGACGCTCGAAAAAGAGGCCATTAAATATGTTCAGGCCGGTGCGGACGTCGGCATCATTTATCCGTCGGAAGGCACCTCCGCGGTTCCGGACGGCATTGCGCTGGTCAAGGGCTGCAAAAACAAGGAAAATGCCGAAACCTTTATGAACTTTGTTCTGAGCAAGGAATGCCAGACCATGATGGCGACCGATTTTGCCAGAAGAGGCGTCAGGCTGGACACTCAGGTTCCGAAGGACCTTCCGGAAATGAAGGACGTAAAGCTGGTAAACTACGACTTTGATTGGGCGTCTTCCCAGAAAACACAGGTCATGGAAAAGTGGAAAGAGGTCATTGTCGGTTAACCGCAGGGCGTCAAAGCGGTTCTGACAGATTCCACGCAAATCAGGAGTCTTTGCGTGCAGGCGTTAAAAGCAGATGAGCGCCTGCACGCTTTCTATCATAAGGCGGTTGGCGGGCGCCTGTTCCTGCTTTTGGAACGCGTAAGCAACAGTGTGAGTTTAAAGGGGTTGAACAGATTGAGCCATGGAGTAAAAATTTGTAATGTGGTGAAGCGGTATGACGATTTTACCGCGGTAAACGATATTTCATGCGATATCCGGCAAGGGGAGTTTTTTACGCTGCTGGGGCCTTCCGGCTGCGGAAAGACCACATTGCTTCGGATGATCGCGGGGTTTAATACGATTGACGGTGGAAAAATTTATTTTGACGACAAAGTAATTAACGATATAGAAGCTTATCAGCGCGATATCGGCATGGTGTTTCAGAATTATGCCATTTTTCCTCATATGACGGTTTTTGACAACGTCGCTTACGGGCTGAAGGCGCGCAAGCTGCCCAAAAGTGAGATTGAGCCGAGGGTAATGGAGGCGCTTGAGCTCGTACAGATCAAGAATCTGAAAGACAGAAAACCCTCCGAGCTGTCCGGCGGCCAGCAGCAGCGCGTCGCCCTTGCCCGGGCGATCGTAATCAAACCGGGCGTTCTTCTGATGGACGAACCGCTTTCCAACCTGGACGCAAAGCTCAGGGTTCAGATGCGCACCATTATCCGCAAGCTGCAAAAGGATCTGAACATCACAACGATTTATGTCACGCACGATCAGGAAGAGGCGCTTGCCATTTCGGACCGGATCGCCATTATCAACGCGGGCCGGATCATGCAGATCGACACGCCGTCCACCATTTATAAACAGCCGCAGAATTCTTTTGTCGCGGGATTTATCGGGACCTCCAACTTTATGGAGGGGCAGATCGAGCAGCTTGACCCCGACAAAATCGCGCGTGTGAGGCTGGACGCCGGCTTTGAATTTTCCGTAAAGCTGAAAAAGGGCCTTGAGGGAAGGATCAGGGCTTCGGTCCGCCCGGAGCAGTTCCTTATGGACGACGGGAATGAAGCCGGAATTTCAGGCGAAATCCAGATGTACACCTTCCTCGGCGACTTCGCCAGCTATGAGGTCAAGCTGGAAAACGGTCAGGTCGTACAGGCGAACGAATACACAAAAGATATTGATTTTGTCCGGGATATCGGCCATAAGGTGCGCCTGAGCTTCCGTCCGGAAAAAATCAGCGTGTTCAGCGAAGACGGAACCGAGGTGTTTTCATGAACGCTGAAAGGACTTCCCACAGAAATTTTGCGAAATACTTCAATTTCTGGAATCTGGTAAAGTACGGCTCCATGCTGCTGCTGCTGGTGTTTCTGGTCTATCCGTTTTTCTCCGTTATCTTCCACAGCTTTCTCAGCAGCGACGGAAAATTCACTTTCGAATTCTATAAGATTTTCTTTACCAAGCAGTATTATTATCGCACCCTGTGGAACAGCCTCGCGACTTCCGGAATCTCTACCGTTTTTGCGATTATCATCGGCGTTCCGCTCGCTTACATAACCAGCCGCTTCAACGTGTACTGGAAAAAATGCATCAATATGCTGATCATTATGTCCCTGATGTCGCCTCCGTTTATCGGCGCGTATTCCTGGATCATGCTGCTCGGCAGAAACGGCCTGTTTACGAACGCGCTTGCGAAAATCGGCATTATTACTCCGCCGATTTACGGCTTTGGCGGAATCGTTCTGGTGTTTACCCTGAAATTTTTTCCCTATGTTTATTTATACGTTTCAGGTGCCATGTCGAGCATCGACCGCTCTCTGGAGGAGGCGGCCGAAAACCTCGGTTCCAGCAAGCTGAGAAGAGTGATGACGATTACCATGCCGGTGATCATGCCGACGCTTGCGGCAGGCGCGATCATGGCGTTTATGTCGTCGCTGGCGGACTTCGGCACGCCCATGCTGATCGGCGAAGGCTACAAGGTTCTTCCCGTCCTCGTATATGAGGAGTACATGAGCGAAATGGGCGGCAACGCCAACATGGCCGGAGCGCTCAGCGTCGTGATCATCTGCTGTTCCACCGCGGTGCTCCTGATTCAGAAATATGTGGTGGCGCGCAAGAATTACGTCATGACCGCGCTCCGCCCCCCGATCGTGGAAGAGCTTTCCCGGGGGAAAAGAATCCTTCTGACCGCGCTTTGCATGTTCGTCGCGTCCGTCGCGTTTTTACCGCAGATCGTTGTGATCTTTACGTCCTTTATCAAGACGAACGGGCCGATCTTTGTGCAGGGCTTCAGTCTGGAAAGCTATGAAAAAATCTTCTACAAGCTGTCCAAGAATATCACGAATACGTTTATGTTCTCCTTCATCGCCATCATCATCATTATTATCTTTGGAATGCTTCTTTCCTACCTTGTCGTGAAAAAGAAGAGCAAAATCAGCAGCACGCTGGATTTGCTGCTGATGTTCCCCTATGTGATCCCCGGCGCCGTGCTCGGCATCAGCATGCTCGTTGCGTTCAACAAGCCCCCGCTCATGCTGTCCGGCACCGCTGTCATTATGATTATCGCCTATGTCATCCGGAAAATGCCTTATACCATCCGTTCCAGCAGCGCGCTGCTGTACCAGATCGACCCCAGCATTGAGGAGGCCTCCATCAACCTCGGCGTATCCCCAATGCGCACCTTCTTCAAAATAACGGCGAGAATGATGGCGCCCGGTGTTTTGTCCGGCGCGATCCTGAGCTGGATTACCACCATCAACGAACTGAGCTCCAGTATTATGCTGTACAGCGGGAAAACCGCGACGATCTCGGTAGCGATCTATACCGAGGTGGTCCGTTCCAGCTTTGGAACCGCCGCGGCGCTGGCGTCCATTCTGACGGTTGCCACCATTTTGTCCCTGCTGCTGTTCAACTGGGTCAGCAAGGGCAGGGTTTCCGTGGTCTGATGAAACGAAAAGGGAGCGGACAGAAACTGTCGGCTCCCCTGTTTTCGTAATGGGCTTTTCGGATTCCGGCAACCATTGTATAATGGATAGTGGATGGTGATCATATGAGTTCTGAAAAAAAGGGAAAGATCAGTTTTTTTGCACGGCTGTTTATTTGCTTTGCCGTTATCAGCATCGTTCCCGTTGCGATCCTGGGAACGCTTACCTACACCATCTCTTCCAATATCTCTATGGGAAATGTGGAATACCAGTCCTCCAAAACGGTGAACAACGCGGCGGTGAGCCTGGAGCAGACCATCGGCGAGTACCGGTCCGCCCTGTCCTATTTCTGCGAGGACGACGACACGGTCCAGAAAATCGGCGCTCCCGCGATTACCCAGTCGGACAGCACAAGCCTCTACCAGAAGATGTATATTTTACTGGCGGGAAAATCGACCAACGTGGCAATGCACTTGATCAAGGCGGACGGGTCGTTCGGAATTTCCACCTCCGTGATCCCGGAAGCCTATCATGTCCGAAACCACGGCGACTGGGGGATTTTCCGCGAAATGAATGCATCCTACGGCACCGTCCTGTACTCCAACCATTATGTTTCGCAGGAAGGGAAAAACTACTGTATCGCGGTGGGCGACAGTATCCGGAAGGACGGACAGATTATTGCCTATGCGGTGATCGATATTCCGTCGGACGTCTTTCAGACGGCGCTCGATTCGGTCAACGTATCGCTTCCGGTCCGGTACGCCGTTGTGGATAAAAATAACTATATCCTGTATGATGAAATCTTCAGCGGACAGAACCGGATTTTTATGGATACGGACTTCCGGAATCAGATGCTTCAGGCCGGAGAAAACAAAAGGTTCTATCTGGAAAAGCCGAAACGCATCATTACGTGGGAAACAACCCCGGGCGGATATCCCCTTCGGGTGATTTCCTCGGTTCCGGTCGAGCTGGTCGTCATTAACAGCAACTATATCATGGATACCGCCATCGCGGTCGCGCTGGGCTCCATTTTCCTGTGCGTGCTGATTTCACCCATGCTGGTGCGCAGCCTGACCAAACCGCTGAACGCCATTGTCCGCACCATGAACAAGGTCCAGAACGGTGACACCAGCGCGCGCGTCGACGTACGCAACGACGACGAATTCGGTTATATCGGGCGGAGCCTGAACTCCATGCTGGACCGCTTGAATGAACTGTTTGCCACCAATCTGGAAAAGCAGAACCGGCTGCGCCTGGCGGAGCTGAAATCTCTGTATTCGCAGATCAATCCCCATTTTCTGTACAACACTCTGGATTCCATCAAATGGCTCGCCAAGCTGAACGGGGTGGACGATATCGTGTTGATTGTTTCCCAGCTTGGAAAGCTTCTGAAAAACAGCATCCGCAACGAAAAGGAATCCGTTCAGATTTCAGAGGAAATCGGGCTGGTCGGGAGCTATCTGTCCATCCAGAAAATACGGTATGAGGATAAGTTCGACGCCGCCGTACAGGTGGACGACGACATTATGGACTGCTACGTGCCAAAATTCATCATTCAGCCGATCGTCGAAAATGCGATTATACATGGAATCGAGGATAAAATCGGGAAAGCGCATTTAGTCATCCGCGGCTGGAGACAGGATGACAAAATCATTTTTGAGGTGGAAGACGACGGCGTGGGAATCAGTGAAGAAAAGCTGAGCAGCATCCGGCGGTCCGCCCGCGCAAAAGCGCTCGACAGCGACAGCATTGGAATTGCAAATGTAGATAAACGGATCAAACTGTACTACGGCGAAGATTTTGGGCTGGAAATCCAAAGCGAAGAAAATATCGGTACGGTCACGCGGATCACGATGCCTTTTTCAACTTTACCGCTTGGAAACGAGAATGTGGGGGGTTCCGGTAATGATTAAAGTAGTCGTTGTTGAAGATGAAGTTCTGGTCAAGAAGGGCCTGATCCTGACCACGGACTGGCAGAAGTACGGCTGTGAAGTCGTGGGGGAGGCCTCCAACGGAATGGAGGGAATCCGTGAGATCACCCGTATCCGGCCCGATATCGTGATCACGGATGTCCGGATGCCCGGCCTTGACGGAATCAGCATGATTGAACAGATCAAGGCAGGCGGCATCAAGCCGGAGTTTGTTATCATTTCCGGCTACAGCGAATTTGAGTATGCCCGGCAGGCGGTAAAGCTTGGCGTCCGCGATTTTCTGATCAAGCCGATTGACGACGACGATCTGGATGCCGCGCTGAAAAGTACCTGTGAAGCGGTGCACGATAAGCAGCGTATCCACAAAATACAGGATAAAATGAACGATATTTCGGACAGCCGCGTCATGCTGTTTAAGGAATATCTGTTGGATGAAAAAAAGGATAACGACTATGTTGCTCTGGCCGTCAAGCATATCAGTGCCAACTATCAGAAGGACATCAGCGTGAAGAGCGTCGCGGACGGCCTTTTTATCAGCGAAAGCTACCTGAGCCGCCTTTTTAAAAATACGGTAGGGCAGACCTTCGGGGATTATCTGACCTATTACCGCATCAAAAAAGCCTGTGAGCTGCTGAAAAAACCGAACGGGAAAATCTATGAGGTCGCCAATCTGATCGGCTACAAGGATCAGCGTTATTTCAGCATGATCTTTAAAAAACTGGTGGGAGTCACTCCAAAAGAATTTCGTGAAAGACTGGAATAAGCCCTACGACATTTCCAATTGATTCTGCAACAAGGCTGCGTTTCTCCCCAGCCGAGGACGGGAAGGAACGTGTTTTGTCTCGCAAACTGAAAGGGAATTGCTATCAATCGTTAGAAAGGCATGATAACCGATGATAAAGAACATTGTATTTGATATGGGAAACGTTCTGCTGGCATATACTCCGGAGGAATACATCCAGACGATCACACAGGATGAGGCCGCGGCGGCCGCCGTGCTGAAAGAGCTGTTTCAATCCGAGGAATGGCGGCAGCTGGATGCCGGCACCATTACGGAGGAGGCTGCGGTCCCCCAGGTCTGCGCAAGGATTCCCCAATATGCCGCGGAAGTGAAAAAAGCAATGGACAACTGGCACTCCGACTTGACGCCCATGCCGGGTATGCCGGAAATAGTGATCCGGCTCAAGGAAAAAGGCTATAAAATTTATCTCCTCTCCAACACGAGCCTGCGTTTCTTTCAATATCGCGATAAGGTGGAAATGTTCCGCAGTTTTGACGGCTTTATCGTCTCCGCAAAAGAAAAGCTGGTAAAACCGGATGTCGCCATCTTTGAATGCCTCTGCGGGCGGTACGGCCTTCTCAGCGGAGAATGCCTTTTCATCGACGACCTGCAGCAGAACATTGACGGAGCTGAACAAGCGGGATTTCACGGGCACCTTTTTCGTGGGGCGGAGGAGCTTTCCCAATATCTTGAAGAAAATCACGTCCTATAAAAATATCCCTTCGGAAAGCGCTCAGCTTTCCGAAGGGATATTTATGTATGCGGACTTTCTGCTTTGTTTTGCGATCTCAATCTTTTTATGGCCTTCTTGATATTCATAATAGATTTCAATCTTATCCGGGGAAGAAATTGCTTTTTGGGGGCTTAATCGCCCGACTTCCTGCGCGGTAAAGTTTTGACAGAACAGATTGTAAGGAGCATGGTCTTTCTTAAGAGTTTCTTTTAAAAAGATACAGCCGTTTTTCATAAAAATAAAAACCACCTGAAAACGGTCGTCATGGTAAAGCTTCTGCTGCTCTGGGACATGGGATATGCTGATTTGCGGCAGGCGGTTCCCGATCGTGTCTTTGTATCCGACCGGCATGTTCAAGTTCACTATGTCCGCTTCCTCTATCCAATCCAATTGGCCTCCGTCTTCATCAAACAGGGCTTCGGGGATATGATCAGCCATGCAGACATAGGGGACGATGAGCGTCTGCTCCCTGCCGATTTTGTAGAGCCATGGATGCCTTAACTCCTGTACCGTTATCCCGATACCGGACTCTTCCTTGTATTCCTGTATCAGTCTTTCAACGGTTGACCGGTCGGTTCGTTCCAGCTTTCCGCCTAATAGCTCATATTCCTCTCTTCTGTTTTTTCTTAGAAGATATTTGCCGTTTCTATTTAATACACCTTTTACGGATACGGAAATTTCCAAATTGATCAATTCCTTTCCGAGATGCAGATTTTCTGTATTTCAATTGTATATAGGAAAAATGTAAAAGTCAATAAAGGAAAAGAGTCCGGCGAAAGCCGGGCTTTTCTGCTGTTCGGGAAAAGTAGAGAAAATAGGATTGGTATCCCGGAAGCTGTTGAAGGAAAAGGAGAAACATTTTCATCTGTTTTCCGAATTTATGTGGAATAATAAGTTTGCAGGACCATCCTTTCGGTTGGTAAAAGCGTGTTTTTAAAGACAGTTATACAGAATTTCTCGGCCAAGTTTGGAACAAGTATACAATTGACTTTCCAAAATCCAGATGATAATATTATAATAAAGTAATGTTATAACAATATTACTTAATCAGTAAAAAACGAAAAGGGGAACAAAAATGAAAAGGATACTGGCATTACTCTTATGTGTAACAATGGCTTTCGGTATGACGGCCTGCGGAGCATCCAATTCGGATGCATCCTCCGGCTCTGACGCTTCCGCCGCTCCGGCGGCTTCCGGCGCTGGCTCCGGCAGCAAGAAGATCGCGTACGCGATTCCGGGACTGACCGGTCCGATCTGGAACGCCGCGGGCGAAGGCTTCAAGAAGCAGGCTGAAGAATTCGGCTGGGAAGCAACCATTATCGACCCGAACGATAATCTGGAAAATCAGATTTCCATGGTGCAGAACGCAATGTCCACCGGCATCGACGGCCTTGTCATTACGCCGATCGACGGTCAGGCGGTCGCTCCGCTGATGTCCGAACTGGAATCTTCAAAAATCCCGGTTGTTGCCATCGACCGTCAGGTGCAGGGAACGTCGCTTGCAACGGTTGAAGCCGATAACTCCAAGATCGGTAAGGAAATGGGCGAAATGTTCATCAAGAGCCTTGGAAACGAAAAGGGGAAGGTCCTGATTGTCGGCGGCCCGCTGTCCAGCTCCGCGACGGTCAACAGAACCGAAGGCTTTAAGCTTGCCATCAAGGGCCACGACAATATCGAGATCGTCGGCGAGTCCGCTACTGAATTTGACAATGAAGTCGCTCTGGCCGCCGTTTCCAATTACCTGCAGGCCAATCCGGACATCAACTGCATCTTCTCCTGCACCGACTCCCTGCTGCCCTCCATCATGACCGCTCTGGAAGAAGGCCACAAGCTTGCTCCCGTCGGGGAAAAGGGACATGTCTTTGTTTATTCCGTGGACGGCGACGGCTACGGACTGACTCAGGTCGTCAACGGCAGCATCGACGCTACATACGGTCTTGATCCCTATGAGTGGGCCGCTTCCGCCGTCAAGGCGCTGAAAGATTCTTTTGACGGAAAAACCGTTGAAAAATCCATCCTGATTTCCGGCCGCATCGTTACAAAGGATAATTTTGAGAAGCTGAAGGCCGACGGAGTCCTCTGGGGCGCGGATTCCATGAAGAAATAATCAACTTTCATTTGAGGGGGCTTTCCGTTTGAAGTCTGAAGAAAGCCCTCTTTTTAATGTAATAAGAATGGTGGTGCTAACGAATTGGATCAAAACATCATTGTCAATATGAAAGACATTACCATGTCCTTTTCGGGAAACAAAGTGCTGAAATCCGTTAACTTTCAGCTGCGCCGGGGCGAGGTCCACTCGCTGATGGGTGCAAACGGCGCGGGAAAAAGCACGCTGGTCAAAATTCTAAACGGGATTTACCACCCGGTATCCGGTACGATCGAAATCGACGGAACGCCTGTGAATATCAAAAGCCCCGGGGATACCGAACAGTACGGCCTGGCTTTTGTGCATCAGGAACTGAACGTCTGCATCGACATGACGGTCGCGGAAAACATGTATCTCGGCAACTGGATCACGGACAAGCGCGGCCTGTACGACAGAAAGGCGACCTGCGCGAAAGCGAAAGAACTGCTTGACATGATGGGGGTCAGTATCGACCCGGACGCCAAGGTTCGGTCGCTGCGCACAGCGGAAAAACAGGTAATCGAAATTCTGAAAACCCTTACCAAAGACGCAAAAGTGGTGGTGCTGGACGAGCCCACTTCCTCTTTAAATGAAAAAGAGAAAGAAAACTTCTTCCTGATCGTCGACAAAATGAAGCAGCGGGGAGTCAGCATTATCTTTATCTCCCATTTTCTTGAGGACGTCATACAGATTTCCGACAGGGTAACCGTTTTGAAGGACGGCGTAAACAACGGAGCGTTTACCGCCGGCAGCTTTACCAAAGATGATTTGATAACCGCGATGATGGGGCGCAAGCTGGAAAACAGCGACTATGAGGTGATTCAGGTCAAAGAGGATGCCCCGGTAGTACTTGAGCTTAAAGATTTCACCAGCGCAAAAAAATTCCAGAATATCAATCTGCAGATTCAGGAAGGCGATATCGTTGGGGTGTGCGGACTGCTGGGAGCGGGAAAAACGGAAATCGCACGGGCGGTTTTCGGTCTGGACTCCTACGATTCGGGGGACATTCTGCTTTTCGGAAAAAGAATGGCAAAACCGCGGCCCGATAAAATGATCGAAAACAAAGTGGCTTTGCTCACCGAGGAAAGAAAGCTCGAAGGCTTCGTGCCTTTGCTTTCCATCCGGGAGAACATAACACTATCCATTATAGAGAGAATGCGCGGAAAGGGCCGGGCGATCGACCGGAAAAAACAGCAGGAGCATTCCCAGCGGTTTGCCGAACAGATGAAGGTGAAAATGTCCGGCATTGAGCAGTCCGTCGTGTCGCTCAGCGGAGGAAATCAGCAGAAGGTCGTTATTGCAAAGTGCCTTTCCAGTGAACCCCGGCTCTTTTTGCTGGACGAACCTACCCGCGGTGTGGACGTTTACGCAAAATCGGAAATTTATAAGATTTTAAGAAATGCGGCGGAAGCCGGGACCGCGATTCTTATTTTTTCCTCAGAGCTGGAGGAGCTTCTGGAAAACTGCAGTAAAATCATTATTTTGAAAAAGGGCAGCGTTTCCGGCATTGTCAATGCGGCAGAAATGACAAAAAATGATTTAATGGGCCTGATCGGCTAAGGGAGGTCAACACGATGCAAAACGAATTGAAAAAAATACGGAAGTATTTTTCTGAGGACGCTGTGCGTCTGGGCATCATCGCAGTGTTTTTGATTGTAATGCCTTTTGTGTCCCCGTATTTTCTGAAAACTAAGAACATCATGAATATCCTGCAGAACATTTCCCTGCAGGGCATTACGGCCATCGGAATGACGATGGTAATTATCACGGGCAGCGGCGGCATCGACATTTCGGTCGGCGGCGTGCTGGCGCTTTCCGTCTGGGTTGCGGCCCTGATGATGAAAAGCGGCGTTTCATGGGTGCTGGCGGTTGTCGTGGCCATTCTGATCGCTGCGTTCTGCGGCATGGTGAACGCGTTCTCTGTGGGAATCATGAAAATTCCTCCCATGATCGCGACTCTGGCCATGATGTATATGACCCGCGGGCTGCAGACCGTTA
The DNA here is from genome assembly GCF_052442865.1 of Caproiciproducens puteiluti. NCBI lineage: Bacteria > Bacillati > Bacillota > Clostridia > Eubacteriales > Acutalibacteraceae > Caproiciproducens > Caproiciproducens puteiluti. The sequence goes on from NZ_CP194790.1 coordinate 1,035,612, forward strand.
TTTCCCACGGCTCCACCCTGAACGGTCTGCCCGAGCAGTTCCAGTATATCGGGCAGGGAATGGTCTTCGGCGCGGTTCCCATTCCCGCGATCCTGATTGTGCTTCTGTACATAGTCGCCGCGTGGTTCATGAACAAAACGGTCACCGGCCGGAATATCTACGCGATCGGCGGAAATCCCGAGGCCGCGCGTGTAGCCGGTATTAAAAACAATCATGTGATTTTCTTCTGCTATATCGCCTGTTCCGTTCTGGCGGCAATCGCCGGACTGATCTTCATTGCAAGAATGGACTCCGCGCCCGCGACGGTCGCGAACAATCTGGAAATGAAAGCCATCATGGGCGCCGTAATCGGCGGAACCAGCGTCACCTTCGGCGGCAAGGGCAAAATGATGGGAACCTTCCTCGGTGTTGTCATTGTCGGCCTGATCAGCAACGCGCTGGACCTGATGGGGGTTTCCGCCTATTATCAGCAGTTCATTCAGGGCGCGCTGGTTCTGGTCGTCGTATTTTTGGAAGCCGTACGGACCAGAAGGGAAGCCAGGAGAAGCTGATCCGTCCCCGCGGCAAAAGCCGGAACCGGTTGTCCGGCGATTACGATTCAAAGCAATACTACGTCTGGAGGGCAATTATTAAATGAGAAATGCGCTATATATCCAATCGGGAGGGCCTACCACGGTGATCAACACCTCGGCGTACGGGGTGATTACCGCGTGCAGGGAAAATTCAGATAAAATCGGCAGGCTGTACTGCGCCGAATACGGCATGGTCGGACTGCTCAACAACCGGTTAATTGATGTCTACTCGGAAGACAGCACCCAGCTGGAACTGTTACAGCAGACGCCCTCCTCCATTTTCGGTTCCTGCCGGTACCATGTGACGGATGAAAGCGATTACCGCAAAATTCTGACTACTTTACAGCAGCATGATATCGGTTATCTTTTTTACAACGGCGGAAACGGCACGCTGCGCGCCTGCAGGGACCTGATCCGCTATCTTGACAGCCGGAACTATGACTGTAATGTCGTTGTAGTGCCCAAAACGGTGGATAACGACATCGGCGGCATCGACCATTCTCCGGGTTTTCCCTCCGCGGCGCGTCATGTGGCCATTACCGTTTCGGAGCTTGCCCACGACATCCGGGTCTACGATACGGGGCTGATAACGGTCGTAGAGGTGATGGGGCGCAACACCGGGTGGCTTGCCGCCGCAACCCTGCTGAGCAGCAGGGACGGAAACGGGCCGGACCTGATCTATACGCCGGAGGTGCCCTTTGAAACGGAACGCTTTCTCAAAGATATCCGCGGGGTATATGAGCAAAAAGGGAAATGCCTTGCCGTTGTCGCGGAGGGCGTGAGAGACTCCGGCGGGAAATATCTGTTTGAGTACGGCAGGGAAAACGCGGTGGAAAATCCCGAAATCAGCATGGGCGGCGTAACGCCCTACCTGACCATGCTGCTCCGCGGCGAGTTTCCCTGTAAGGTCCGCGGGATCGACCTGGGGCTGATGCAGCGCTGCGGTATGCACACTGCGGCGCCGGTGGATCTGCGTGAAGCGGCGCAGCTGGGCGGCGCGGCGGTCACTGCCGCGCTCAACGGTGTCAGCGGGAAAATGGTCACGCTGCAGCGGGTCAGCTCAAGCCCGTATCTTGTAAAAGAAGCTTTGGCGGATGTGGAAGAAATCTGTGATCTGGACGCTTCCATGCCGCTGGAATACATAACAGATGACAAGAATTATATCAGGGAATCCTTTTTGGATTACATTGAACCGCTGGTCGGCGAACTGCCGAAATATGCCAACCTGAAAATGAATCTGGCGTAACGTCCGGCCGGTATTTTTGAAAAGAGGTATATCATGTATCAATACAATGAACTGGGATTTGTCAATACTAAGGAAATGTTCCGTAAAGCCTATGACGGCGGGTACGCGGTGCCGGCTTTTAATTTTATTTCCATTGAGCAGCTCAACGCGATTATGGACGCCTGTGGAAAAAAACAGTCGCCGGTCATCTTCATCGTTTCCCCAAACCTGCGCAATCAGCTTGGCTACGAAATGATTGCGCGTGTCGCTCAGGCGGGTGTGGATCGTCTTAAAAACGAGGAACGCGGTGTCCCTGTGGCGCTGCACCTCGACCACGGAATGACCTATGAGCAGTGTGTCAGTGCGATCGAAGGCGGATTTTCCTCGGTCATGATCGACGGAAGCGCCCTGCCGTTTGAAGAGAATATCGCGCTTACCAAAAAGGTTGTGGAGTACGCCCACCGGTTTGACGTTACGGTGGAAGGGGAACTTGGGGTGCTCTCCGGTCAGGAGGAAGAGGGCGACGAAAAGAAAATCGCCGGATATTACACCGATCCCGCCATGGTGGAAGAATTCGTCAGGCGTTCCGGCGTAGACAGTCTTGCCGTTTCCGTCGGCACCTGCCACGGCCTTGTCAAGCTGAAGCCCAACCCGGACGGAAGCCTGCCCGAGCTCCGCTACGATCTGCTGGAGGACATTCAGCGCCGCTTGCCCGGATTCCCCATTGTTCTGCACGGCGCATCCACCATCCTTCCGAAATATGTTACAATGATCAATACCTACGGCGGAAAGCTGGAACAGGCGGTCGGCATTCCGGAGGACCAGATTTCAAAGGCCGCCAAAATGGCGGTCTGCAAGGTGAATATCGCCTCCGACGGCTGGATCGCCGCGCTGGCCTTGACCAGAAAGATTCTGGCGGAGTCGCCCGCCGCTATCGACAGCCGTGTTTTCACGCTGAAGGTGCGGCCGGAGCTGGCCGCTCTTTACGAGCACAAAATAGATGTGATGGGCAGCGAAAATAAGGCATAAGGAATTTGGCTGTTCGGTCTGAAAGGAAGAAATCCTTTGAAAGAATACTACGTTTGTCTGGAAATAGGCGGTACCAATCTGCGGTACGGGATTGTCGGAAAAGACGGGAAGGTGCTTGCCTTCCATAAAATCCCCACCCGTACCTTGTCGGACGCTCCCGAAAAAATAGAGTACCTCTGTACTCTCTTGGGCGAAATGATTCAGCAGGCGGGGAAGGAAAATGTCCGGGCCATTACGATGGCTCTGGCATCCCTGATGGACAGGGACCGCACGGTGCTCTACTCCGCCCCGATGATCAAAGATTTTGACAACATCCCCATTGTGGAAAAACTGCAGAGCCGTTTTTCCATCCCGGTCATCATCGAGAAGGATGTCAATATTCTTCTGCTCTATGAAATCAACAAGGCAAAAATGGACCCGGGCGGGATTACGCTGGGCGTCTTTATCGGAACCGGGCTGGGCAGTGCCATGTGCATTGACGGACGGGTATACAAAGGAAGCAGCGGGACCGCCTGCGAGCTGGGCCATATTCCCGTACCCGGGCTGGAAGCGGAGTGCGGCTGCGGGAAAAGGGGCTGCATCGAGCTGCTCGCCTGCGGGGATGTGCTGTACCGCCTCGCGGTGGAAAAATACAAATGCGACATTTCACGGATTTTTCTCGAGCACGGCGACGAACCCGACGTGCAATCCGTTGTGTATTACTGTGCGGCTGCCATTGCGACGGCTGTTACCATTTTGGACCCGGCGCGCCTGATTCTCGGCGGCGGCGTTACGGAAATGAAGGGCTTTCCCTTTGCGTATCTGGAACAGAGCATCCGACAGAATCTGCGCATCCCGAACCCGAGGGAATCGCTGCAGATCACGGTTGCCTCCGGTGATCCCGAGGCCGGTGTGATCGGCGCGGCCATCCATGCTCAGCAGCTGCTGGGATAAGGTTTTATGGCTGCCGAAGCGAGGATTTTGTTGACAAAAGTCCTTATGTGAAATATAATAATCTTTATAATAATATTATAATAAAGTAGGTGTGTTCATGAGTGCACAGCTGGATTTTAGCGGACGGACACAGTTGTACTTTCAGTTGTACGATATATTGTATAAAAACATTATTGACGGCGTTTATAAGCCCGGTGAATTATTGCCCACTGAAAATGAACTGATCGATCAGTATCATATCAGCAGGGTGACTGTGCGCAAAGCGATGGACCTGCTGATGAATGACGGCCTGATTGCCAAGCGGCGCGGCTACGGGACCTTTGTGCAGAAGCATAAGGTGGAACAGACTTTGAACAAGGTGCTCCATTTCTCCAATGAAATGGAAAAGCGCGGGTACAAGTCCTCCACTTCCGTTTTGGCGAACGAAGTCGTCTGCGCAAGCAAGACGATTGCGGATGAGCTACACGTTTCGGAGGGCGACCAGTTAATCCGCGTCATCCGTCTTCGTTTTGCGGATGGGGTGCCGATGTGTATGGAGTCGGCCTATCTTATTCACGACAAATGCCCCAAAGTACTGGAGCAGGATTTTGCGAAAAACTCTCTGCGCGAATTTTTGGCGAGTCAGTACGGTATCGTGTGGATACGGGCCCACCAGAAGATTTTTTCCATTAACGCAAACGCGAAGCTGGCGGGCAATCTGGATATCCTGAACGGAGACCCTCTCATTTATATTGAGCGCGTTTCCTACGACCAGAACGATGAACCGGGAGAATATCTGCAGGCGTATTACCGCGGCGATACCTATTATCTGACCGCCGAACTGAACGCCCAATCCATAGCGAACGAGCCGTAAACATAATATTCTGACAAAGGAACCGTTCTCTTTCCCTGCTGGGAAGAGAACGGTTCCTTTGTTTTTTCCCTGTCGCTTTGCAGGAGCTGTCCGTGAAATATGGCCGTTTATTTTTAGTTAATATTGAAATATTTTTCAATATTTTCTTATGATTTTTAGGCAGTTATAATAGAGACATAGGAAATAACTTAGCCAAAGAAAACAAAGAAGGAGTGGACATCGTGTATATCGATCCTATTATCATTCAATACCCGGAAGGGCTGGAAAAAGACCGTTTTGTCATCGCAACCTATTACTGCGGAACGAAACGGAACACGAATATGATGAAGTTCGCCGCCGCTCTGGCGTGCGAGCAAACCTGCGGAACCTGGATTCAGGTACCCCAGGAAACCGCCGAGGTGCGTGAAAAATGCATCGGCAGAGTCGTCGGCGTTTATGAAGCGCCCTCTTACCAGATCGAGCTTCCGAAGGAAGTTGAGGAAAGAAACTTCATCGTCCGTATCGCTTACCCGTGGGCCAACTTCGGCGAAGCGCAGTTCGCGATGATGCTGAGTGCCGTGATCGGCAATATCTCCAGCTCCGGCAAGGTCAAGCTGATCGATCTGGAGTTCCCGGATTCCTTCCTGAACCAGTTCCAGGGACCGAAATTCGGCGTCAAGGGTATCCGCGACCTCCTCGGCGTTTACGACCGTCCGCTGCTGAACAACATGATCAAGCCCTGCACGGGCCTTTCGCCGGAAGCGACGGCCGCGCTGGCTTTTGAGTCCGCCGTCGGCGGCGTGGACGTCATCAAGGACGACGAGCTGATTTCCAACCCGGTCCATTGTCCGCTGGTAAAAAGAGTCAAGGCGGTCATGGCGGCTCTGAAACGCGCGGATGAGGAGAAGGGCGAAAAAACGCTCTATGCCTTCAATATCACGGACAGAACGGAAAACCTGAAGGACAACGCTTACAAAGCGCTGGAAGCAGGGGCCAACTGCCTGATGGTGAACTACAACACGATCGGTCTGGACGCGACGAGAATGCTCGCGGAGGACAAAAATATCAACGTTCCGATTCTGGGACATTCCGACTATACGGGCGCGCTGTACGAGTCTCCGTGGTCGGGCGTGAGCGCCGCCCTGATCGGTGCGAAGCTGCCGAGACTGGCCGGTGTGGATATGATCATCGCCCTGACGCCTTACGGCAAGTTCCCGATGATGATGGACACGTTTGTGGACGGCGGATACCGGATGCTGTCTCCTCTGGGCAACATCAAGCCGGTGTTCCCGATGCCGGGCGGCGGTACGACACAGGGCCACGTGGAAGACGTCGTCAGGAAGTTCGGCAACGATGTGATGATCGCGAGCGGCGCGGGCATCCATGGCCATCCGATGGGGCCGAGGGCCGGAGCGGTTGCTTTCCGCCAGGCCATTGACGCCGTTGTTTCCGGACAGAACATGCTGGAAGCGGCAAAGCAGCATAAGGAGCTGCAGGCGGCGTTTGACGCCTGGGGCTACTACCAGGAAGGCAAAACCGGCATCTTTGATCTGAAGGGCTGATTGTTTTTCAGGGATTTTAAAAGAATTGAGATGTTGAAAGCAGTTGAATGTACGCTTGCGTACATTCAACTGCTCCATTTAAGAACTTTATTTTCTAATACAAACTAATAAAATATTCAGAATCTTGAATTGAAAAATAGGTTTCTTCCCGTATTGCGTAAAAGGACGCCAATAGGGGGAGTGCCTTTTCCTTATATTTGTTTATGAAACTGTCCGATCTTTTTTCCAGTGTGATTGTCTGGTTCCGAAACCGTCCGCAGCCGATTGGGGGGCTGCAGACGGATCAATAGATTCGGAGGAAAGTTTTTTGAAAGGGTTGGAGTTGGTTGAAAAAATCTTCCTGGCCGGGTCAGAACCAGGGAGTGCAGTAAAACAAATTACGGGAGGAATTGTATTGAAACAGAAAAAGTATGTGGTTGGAGTGGACTGTGGAACAACGAGCAGCAAGTCGTTTGTCTTTGACCTGGAAGGGAATTGCCTCGGTTCGGGACAGATCATGAATCCGCTGACGTATCCGGCAGTTGGACGGGTGGAGTGCGACGGGGAGGAACTGATTAAGCTCCTGCATGAGACGACCCGCCTGGCAATTAAGAACAGCGGGGTGGACCCGGAGGAAATTGCCGGGGTAAGCTTCGACATGTTCCGCTGCACCATGGTTACGCGCGATCGGGACGGTGGCTTTACCACGCCGATTATTATCTGGCAGGATCTGCGCAGCGCCGAAATGCTCCCGCAAATGAGGGCGCAGCTTGCGGCGGCGGGAATGACGCCGGACGACCTGTACGACACGTGCGGAATGCCGCTGGGCGGCGTCAATCCGTCCGGAAAATTGCAATGGGTAAAGGAAAAGAAGCCTGAGGCATATCAGAATGCCGTCAGAATCCACACCATGATGGGACTTTTGACGAAAGCCTACGGTGCCGACGACTACTACGACGATATCAACGACACGCCGTGGCTTCAGCTGAACGGGCCGGATTTCAAGTACAGCGAAAAGCTGTGCAAGGTGTTCGGGGTGGATATCGACAAGCTGGCTCCTCTGAAAACGACGGGAACGATCATCGGAAAGGTATCTCCCGAAATCGCGGAAAAGACCGGACTTGCGGTCGGGACTCCGCTGGTCATGGGTACAGGCGACCAGCAGGCGGGATGCCTCGGCTGCGGCTGCGTCAGGGAAGGCACAGGCTATGCCTGCGGCGGTACGGCGGGCATTACGGCCGGAAAATCCACTAGGCTGCTGAGGGACCCGGCGAAGAAATGCTATATACTGGGAACACCCGACGGGGCATGGGTCATGGAGGGGCAGGCGAATGCCGCGGGCAGCGCTTTCAAGTGGTTCAAGGGCGAATTCTGTGATGTGGAAAGCATGACCGCGAAGTACCTGGGGCTGGAGGCATATGACTTTCTGACGAAAGCGGCCCAGAAGTCCGGGCCGGGTGCGAACGGATGCTTCTTCCTTCCCTACCTGCAGGGGGCGAACACGCCCAATTACAACGCGGATGCGCGCGGCACTTACATAGGGATGACCTTCGCCCATACGAGGAACGATCTTGTCCGTGCAACGATGGAGGGGATCTGCTTCGATATCCGCGATATGCTGGAAGCCATGGTCAAAGGAAATGTTCCCAATTTTGATGTTGTCCGGCTGACCGGGGGAGTCGCCCGGTCCGGTTTCTGGTGCCAGATGCAGGCCGATATTTACAACAGACCCTGTGAGACCGTGGCGGTGGAAGAGGCTACGGGACTTGGGTGCGCCATGGTCGCGGCTGTCGGTGTCGGAATTTATCAGGATTTTGAGGAAGCCGCCGAGCACATGGTCAAGGTCACAAAACGTTACGAACCGAATCCAAAAAATGTTCCAATTTATGAAGATGCTTACCAGACCTGGAAAAAAGTGTATCAGGCGCTCAACGGGGAAGCCTATTGTGCCGTTACGGCGTTCCAGGAAAAATACCGCTGAGCGATCCGTAAGAACCGACGGGAGTTTCCCGCAGTTTGTAAGGATCGGGCGGAAGCTTCCTTATACGGATTTTATCAATCTATATTACAGGAGGAATGAAAATGGTAAACGCTGTTAGTGTGATAGGAGCATTTGCAGGAGGATGTATCGGAGCGCTGGTTGGAGGAAATCCGGCTTTTGTCATCGCGGGTATTGTCGGGGTCACTTTTCTTTCCATGGGAAACGTGCCGGCGGCAGCAGTTCTGCAGCAGACTGTGGAATACACGCTGTTCACCCCATGTATCTGTTTTGCGGGCGGCGTGGCGGCGCTGGCCTTTGCCGCCAACAAAAGGAAATACGATATTAACGGCTTGAACCTCAATAAAGCGCTGGGTTTTACAAAGGACCCGATGACGGTTTTGGTCGGGGGGATTTTCGGCCTGTTTGGTTTTCTGTGCCTGAACCTGGCCGTCTATTTCAAGCTGCCGCTGGACGCGGGCGCTTTGACGGTGATGCTTTCCGGATTTATCGTCAGGCTGCTGTTCGGCAACCGTACGATTGTAAATCCCAAATTAAATGAAAACCTTCTTTTTCATAAGGAAGGCATCTCTCACTGGGCCTTTAAAATACTGGTTGGTCTGGTGGTTGCGACGATAGCGGCTTATGCCGTTCATCTGACGGGCATTGCGACGACCGGGTTTTACATCAGTGCCCTTTCTCTTATCTTTTTCCTCAGGGACGGCGATTTTCCCGTTACCCACCATGTTACCCTGATCGCGGGCTACGCGACCCTTCGCTCCGGCAGCGTGCTGACAGGAGTCTTGTTTGGGGTGCTTGCCTGCATTGTGTTTGAACTGTATCAGAATATCATCAACTCCAATGTGGACTCCCATATTGACGCTCCCGCGTCCACCATCGCCACTTTAAGTCTCGTTATATTCACTGTCTTCCCCGCCTGAGCGGAAATGTAAGCCGATCAGCTTTTCTTACCGCCTCTCCGGCCGTTGCCGGCGGGGCGGCAGGATAAAATAGAGTGTGATTCAGGAAATAAGATTTTTCCCAAAATTCAGACATGGTTGTCATTATACAATGATTGATAGATATAATGAAAGTGGACGCTGTTCAATACATAATGGTGGATTTTTTATGTGCCGGACATCACTATGGGAGGAAAGAGTAATGAAAAGCGAAGTGTACAATCAGTCTGTTTGCATTATGGATTCCGTTGCGTATCTGTACTACATTGAAAAAAGGACTCTTGCAGAAATTTCGCAGGATTTGGGCATTTCCAAGCCTACCGTCTCACGGCTTCTGAAGAGAGCGGTAGACGAGGGCGTCGTTGAATTCAAAATTTCCAAGCCGTTTGCGGACTGCATTGATCTGGAAAAGAAGATCATGAGCCGCTACGGTCTGAAATCGGTGATCGTCGTCCCGGTATTGGAACCGGAAAAGCTTCTGAATCCAGAGGAGACAAAGAAAAGGGTCGCTCTGGAAGGGGCCCGCTATGTACAGCGGATCGTTACGGACGACGATATTCTCGGCATGAGCTGGGGAGGTACGATGTATCATCTGATCCAGTACCTGAACCCCTGCCGGAAGGTGAACGCCAAAGTTATCACGATGCACGGCAGCATTGCCGACTGCGACGAAAAGCTGGCGGTCAACAACCTTGTACGGCGTGCCGCCATGGCTTTCGGCGGAAAAAATGTATCGATCTGCGCGAACGGCCTTGCCGACAGCAGAGAACATTGCCGCCAGATTCAGGATGACGCAAAATTCCAGAAAATATTTTCCCTGCTGAAATACATCAATATCTCCGTAAGCGGGGTCGGGGTGTTTTATCCCAGCGTGGATTCCCTGCTGGCTTCCTCCGGCTATCTGAAGCCCCATGAAATGAAGGAACTGATTGAGCAGAAGGTTTGCTGCGACTTTGCTCTCCGTTTCATCAACAGGGACGGTCAGGAATGCGAAAGCAGCCTGAAGGACCGGACCCTTTCCATCGGACTTGATACATACAGGCAGATTCCCTGCAAAATCGTGGTGGCCTCCGGCAGCAAAAAGGCGCATGCCATCCGTGCCCTGCTGAAAGGGAATCTGGTCGACGTCCTTGTTATTGACTATTATCTTGCAAGTGCCCTGTACGCGCTTTGAAAGACGTCGGAAACGGGTGCGGGTACCGCCCTTCTCAATTGGTACCCGCGGCTGTTGATATAGATGATGTTTTGAAATATTGGTTTGAAACACCTTCCCATGAAACGTAAGACCTCCTTTGAAACATCCTTGCGATATTGCGGGTTTTCTGAAACGAAATCAGAAAGCCCGCAATTCGTTACCGGGGATTTCCCGGGCTGACGCAGGTCGTTTCCAGCAGCTTCCGCACCTGAGGCGCAGGTGGAAAACAGGATGGGACAAGCCTTTATTTTTAGTTAATATTGAAATATTTTTCAATATTTTCTTATGATTTTTAGGCAGTTATAATAGGGACATAGGAAATAACTTAGCCGAAGAAAACAAAGAAGGAGTGAACATCATGTATATCGATCCTATTATCATTCAATACCCGGAAGGGCTGGAAAAAGACCGTTTTGTCATCGCGACCTATTACTGCGGAACGAAACGGAACACGAATATGATGAAGTTCGCCGCCGCTCTGGCGTGCGAGCAGACCTGCGGAACCTGGATCCAGGTACCCCAGGAAACCGCCGAGGTGCGTGAAAAATGCATTGGCAGAGTCGTCGGCGTTTATGAAGCGCCCTCTTACCAGATCGAGCTTCCGAAGGAAGTTGAGGAAAGAAACTTCATCGTCCGTATCGCTTATCCGTGGGCCAACTTCGGCGAGGCGCAGTTCGCGATGATGCTGAGTGCCGTGATCGGCAATATCTCCAGCTCCGGCAAGGTCAAGCTGATCGATCTGGAGTTCCCGGATTCCTTCCTGAACCAGTTCCAGGGGCCGAAATTCGGCGTCAAGGGCATCCGCGACCTCCTCGGCGTTTACGACCGCCCGCTGCTGAACAACATGATCAAGCCCTGCACGGGTCTTTCGCCGGAAGCGACGGCAGCGCTGGCTTTTGAGTCCGCCGTCGGCGGCGTGGACGTCATCAAGGACGACGAGCTGATCTCCAACCCGGTCCACTGTCCGCTGGTGAAAAGAGTCAAGGCAGTCATGGCCGCTCTGAAACGCGCGGATGAGGAGAAGGGCGAAAAGACGCTCTATGCCTTCAATATTACGGACAGAACGGAAAACCTGAAGGACAACGCTTACAAAGCGCTGGAAGCGGGGGCCAACTGCCTGATGGTGAACTACAACACGATCGGTCTGGACGCGACGAGAATGCTCGCGGAGGACAAGAATATCAACGTTCCGATTCTGGGGCACTCCGACTATACGGGCGCGCTGTACGAGTCTCCGTGGTCGGGTGTGAGCGCCGCCCTGATCGGTGCGAAGCTGCCGAGACTGGCCGGTGTGGATATGATCATCGCTCTGACGCCTTACGGCAAGTTCCCGATGATGATGGACACGTTTGTGGACGGCGGATACCGGATGCTGTCTCCTCTGGGCAACATCAAGCCGGTGTTCCCGATGCCGGGCGGCGGTACGACGCAGGGCCATGTGGAAGACGTCGTCAGGAAGTTCGGCAACGACGTGATGATCGCGAGCGGCGCGGGCATCCACGGCCATCCGATGGGGCCGAGGGCCGGAGCGGTTGCTTTCCGTCAGGCCATTGACGCCGCTGTTTCCGGGCAGAACATGCTGGAAGCGGCAAAACAGCATAAGGAGCTGCAGGCGGCGTTTGACGCCTGGGGCTACTACCAGGAAGGCAAGACCGGTATCTTTGATCTGAAGGGCTGATTGTTTTTCTGCCAGCCTTAAAATAGTGATGTTACAGGACAGTTGAATGTGCCGATGTGCACATTCAACTGTCAGATTTAAAGAGATGTTTTACCAATGGAGAATTATGTATTCCTTTTATCTTGGGGCAATAGGGGCCCCGTTTACCCAAATTGCTGTGTTGGCTTTGATTCATAAGCTTTCCTGGCCTGCTTATGAGACGAAAAGGACGGAGGAGTAATCATAATGTATGATGTTGTAATCATCGGCGCCGGGGTCACCGGGTGCTGTATTGCAAGGGAATTATCACGGTATCAGCTGAACGCGTGTGTGGTGGAAAAGGGCGATGATGTTGCGTCCGGCACTTCAAAGGCGAACAGCGGAGTCATTCATTCGGGGTTTGACGCGAAGCCGGGGTCGCTGATGGCGAGACTCAATGTGGAAGGCAACGCTCTTCTCTGGAAGCTGGCGGAAGAGCTGGATTTTCCGGTGAAGAAGAACGGCGCTCTGGTGGTTGCCACCGACGAGGAGGAAGTCAAGCATCTGGAACTTCTGCTCGATCAGGCCCGTCAAAACGGCGTTCCGGGCGTACGGATCCTTTCCCGCGAGGAAGTCATGAAAATGGAGCCAAACCTTACGGACAAAACGGTGGCTGCTCTTTACGCGCCTACGGGCGGAGTGATCGACCCGTTCAACCTTGCCATTGCCATGGGGGAAAATGCCAATGTGAACGGGGTGGAATTCCGGTTTGAGACGGAGGTTCTGCAGATCCATAAAAAGGGCGAAAAATACGAGCTGGAAACCAATCACGGAACCATTGAGACGAAATGTGTCGTCAATGCAGCCGGTGTTTATGCGGATAAATTCCACAACATGGTGAGCGCAGAAAAAATACATATTACCGCGCGCAAAGGAGAATATCTGCTGTTTGACAAAACGGTTGGGGATCTTTTCACCGCTTCTGTTTTTCCGGTTCCGGGAAAAATGGGGAAGGGTATCCTGATTGCGCCCACCGTTCATGGAAATTTGTACGTCGGCCCCACCGCCAACGACGTGGAGGATAAGGAATCGATCAATACCACACAGGATATCCTGCAGCTTCTGACGGAAAAGGCAAAGGCCAATCATTTGTCCAAGCGGACGATTCCCATGAATAAGGTGATTACCTCCTTCGCGGGCCTGCGTGCGCATCAGGACAAACATGATTTCATTGTGCAGGAGGTTCCGGACGCCGAGTGCTTCTTCGACGCCGCGGGAATCGAATCCCCCGGACTGACCAGTTCGCCCGCAATCGGGGTAATGATGGCGAAGATGGTTTCGGAGAAACTGGGCCTGAAAGAAAAAAGCGGTTTTGTTTCTGCCAGAAAAGGGGTTTTAAAGCCGGAAAAACTCACGGATGAGGAAAGAAACGAACTGATTAAGAAAAGTCCGGCGTACGGCAATATCATCTGCCGTTGTGAAATGATTACCGAAGGGGAAATTGTAGACGCGATTCACCGGCCTTTGGGGGCAAAATCCATGGACAGTATCAAAAGAAGAACCCGCGCGGGCATGGGACGGTGTCAGGCCGGCTTCTGTACGCCCAGAACGATGGAGATCCTTTCCAGGGAGCTGAAGATCGGCATGACCGAAATCACCAAAAAGGGCGGCGGCTCCCGGCTCGTTGTCGGTAAAACCAAAGAACTGTAAAAGGTTTACATGGAAGAAAGGCATGATGAATGATGAAGTCATATGAAATTGTTATCATCGGCGGGGGACCCGCCGGGCTTGCGGCGGCTTTGGCGGCGAAAGAATCGGGGGTCGACAGCATCCTGATCCTGGAAAGGGACAGGGAACTCGGCGGGATTCTGAACCAGTGCATCCACAACGGCTTCGGACTGCATACCTTCAAGGAGGAACTGACCGGACCGGAATATGCTGATCGATTTATTGAGAAAGTCCTTGAACAGAAGATAGAGTATCAACTCAATACCATGGTAATGGATATTACGCAATCCAAAATCGTCACCTATATGAACAGGGCGGAGGGTATGGTACATATTCAGGCAAAATCGATCATATTGGCGATGGGCTGCCGGGAAAGACCCAGGGGGGCGCTGAATATCCCCGGCTTCCGGCCGGCCGGTATTTTCTCCGCAGGGACCGCTCAGCGGCTTGTCAATATGGAAGGCTATATGCCCGGCAGGGAAGTCGTCATTCTGGGCTCCGGAGACATCGGCCTGATTATGGCGCGGAGAATGACGCTGGAGGGCGCCCACGTCAAGGTGGTCGCCGAGATTATGCCGTATTCGGGCGGACTCAAACGGAACATCGTGCAGTGTCTAGACGATTTCGGGATTCCTCTCCGTTTAAGCCATACCATTGTGGATATCCGGGGCGTTGACCGTGTGGAAGGGGTCACCATCGCGCAGGTGGATGAGCACATGAAGCCTGTTCCGGGGACCGAGGAGGATTACGACTGCGATACCATCCTGCTTTCCGTTGGCCTGATCCCTGAAAACGAGCTGTCGAACAAGATAAACGTTCAGATGAACGCCGTTACCAGCGGGCCGGTCGTTAATGAAAGCCTTGAAACCAATGTCGAAGGGGTATTCGCCTGCGGAAATGTCCTTCATGTGCATGATCTGGTGGATTATGTTTCCGAAGAAGCCGCTCTGGCGGGAAAGAACGCCGCGAAATACGTGCTCGGAAAATTCGGCGGTCAGGAAAATTCCGCCCATACCGTCACGCTGGAAGCGGTTGACGGGGTCCGCTACACCGTGCCGAAAACCGTGAATGTCGGCCGGATGGAGGACACGGTCAAGGTGCGTTTCCGTGTCGGAAACGTCTTTAAGGACAGCTATGTCAGCGTTTATTATGACGATGAGCGGGTGCTGCACCGCAAAAAAATTATTATGGCCCCGGGGGAAATGGAGGATATTACCCTTGACAGGAAAAAGCTGCTGGGATATCCCGACTTAAAGAAAATTACCGTTAAGATCGAAAGGGAGTAAGGAGCATCATGGAGAAGAGAGAACTGATCTGCATCGGCTGCCCGCTCGGCTGCATGATTACCGTAGATATGCAGGACGGTAAAGTGGTGAAGGTGACCGGGAATACCTGCACGCGTGGAGAAAAGTACGCTGTAAAAGAAGTGACATGTCCCACAAGGATCGTAACCTCTTCGGTAAGGGTCTCCGGTGGGGACATCCGCGTACTGTCCGTGAAAACAAGGGAAGCGGTTCCCAAAGAAAAAATATTTGACTGTGCAAATGCTCTGAAAACCGTCAAGGTGGCCGCTCCGGTCAGAATCGGAGATATCATCTTAAAGGACGCGGCGGGAACGGGGATTCCTTTTGTGGCGACAAAAAATGTGAAATCCCCCAGCACCCTCTGAAAAAATCCAGTTATCTCCCGCTTTTTCCCACTGCGCGGCGGGGCCGTGCATCGTGTGATTTTTCCTCAGCCTTATTACAGATTTTATATCGGACCCAAAGATCGTTGTACAAAGGGATATGAAATGTTCCACTCGGGGGAATGAGCCTGACAGCAGGTTCTATATGGGTTGGAATCGGTTACAGCGGAGCTTTTCAGTTGGGTCAGGACTTGGAAAGCTGTGTGTTTTTTAAGGCGAACCATCAAAGGCGGCGGTCATTGTGGCCGCAGAAAAAGTATTGAAAAGGCTTATAAAGGGAGGAAAAACAATGGCGAAATATTTGATTGGTCTGGACAGCGGAACAACGGGACTCAGGAGCAAGATTTATGATTTGAGCGGGAACGTAATCGCGCAGGGATACCGCGAGTATGACTGCGTTTACTACAAACCCGGATGGATCGACCAGGACATCAACATGATGGTCGAGGCGATGTACGACTCGCTGGCGGAGGTTGTGGCAAAAGGGAAAAAGGCCGGTGTGGATCCCAATGAAATTGCATCCATCGGCTTATCCACCCAGCGTATTCTACATATGTACGTCGATCAGGACGGCAACGTCATGCGCAACGGCATGGGGATTTCCTGGCAGGATTCCCGCTGCGAGGCCGAAGCAAAATGGATGAGTGAATTCGGCGACGAATACACCCAGATCACGGGTCTTCCCGTAGGTACCGCCTGGGGAAGCGGTAAAGTAAAATGGGTTTTGAATAATGAGCGGGAGACCTATGAGCGGGCTTCCAAAATTCTGACCACACAGGAATATTTCCTGTATAAGCTCGGCGCGAGGGACGGCTGGTTCCAGGACTGGTCGAACGCCTCCTATTTCGGTCTGCTCGATGTGCAGACGATGGAATTCAGCGATCCTCTTCTGAAACGGTTCGGCATCAGCAAGGAAAAGCTGCCCAGCCTGGTCGGTTCCGGCTGGCAGGTAGGAACGATCGACAAATACGCGAGCGAACGCACCGGACTTCCGGTCGGCATGCCGGTCTGTACCGGCGGCGGCGACCAGCAGTGTGCCGGAATCGGTGCTGGCGTCATACGCGAAGGCCTGTGCGAGGTGACCTTCGGGACCTCCGGAGTCAGTCTGGCCGCTCTCGACACACCCAAGCACGATCCCAATAAGAAGGTTTCCCTTTCTGCCGCCGCTTTCCCGGAAAAGGCGTGGGAGTCCGAAGGGCTGCAGATGGCGGCGGCCAGCAGCTACCGCTGGTTCCGCGATACCGTGGGGCAGGTATGCAAGATGATCGAACCGATTACGCAGACCAGCCCTTACCAGATTCTCGACAGGCACGCGGAAAAGGCGCCTGTCGGCAGCAACGGCGTTATCTTTCAGCCGTATCTGGCCGGGTCCAACTGCCCGAACTACGACGGCACGGCCCGCGGCGCTTTCCTCGGACTCAGCTTCAAGAGCGATTTCGCGTCCCTGGCGCGTTCAGTGCTGGAAGGCGTGACTCTGGAAGCCAGAAGCGTTCTGGAGGCGTTCTATTCCTTTATCGATATCGACGAGATCATTCTGAGCGGCGGCGCGACCAACTCCAAGCTGTGGTGCCAGATTCAGGCGGACGTTTACAACCGTCCCGCAACGATGCTCAGGGAAGGCGAATGCACGGTTATGGGCGCGGCTATTTTGGGCGGCGTGGGCGCCGGCGTGTTCAAGAGTGTGCAGGAAGGCGTGGACACGATGGTCAAGAGGGTAAGCACCTACGAGCCAAATCCGAAGACGGTACCGCAGTATAACGAACTGTACGATTTGTTCAAGACCGCCTACAGCTCGCTTGCGCAGGGAGATTTCTACCAAAAACTCAATAATTTTACGGAAAATAATTAAAGCATTCCCGGCTGCGAAAGCCTGAGAACGGCTTTCGCAGCCCCGCAAAAAGGAAGGAGTTCATCATGTTAAACCGGTTAATGCCTCCCGTATTCAAGTACGATGTTGGCAATATGAAGGATTTGAATGAGCGGATTAAACGCTGGTCGGATTACGATCAGATTCCAAAAATAGAACTGGAGGACGTGATCGTCGGCAGGGACGCCATCGAGCGGCTTCCTGACGCGCTGCAGTCCCTGGGCGTCCGGGCCGGGCGCAGGGTGATTGCGGTCATGGACGAGACGGCCATTCTCCGCAAAGGCGAAAAGCTGAAGGAACAGGTACAGGCGCTGCTCACCCGGGCGGGTTACGCGGTGGAAAAGCTCGTCCTCAAGGGAGATGAATACGGGGTCGTTCACGCGGACGCAAAGCAGGTGGAAACGGTTCAGTCCCGTCTGGACAAAACCTGCGCGGTCATTTCCGTCGGATCGGGAACCGTTACGGATATTGCAAAGCACGCGTGTTTCCTCTATCAGAATGAAAACCATTGCGAACGCATCCCGCTGATTTCCTTTATGACGGCCAATACGGTACCGGCCTATACGTCCCGTTCTTCCATTATTTCCAAGGACGGCGTCAAGCGGACATGGCCTTCCCGTACGCCGAACATTGTCGTGATGGACGTGCAGACCCTGATGGACTGCCCGCTGCACTATACGGTGGGGGGAGTAGGCGATCTTTTCCCGGTGTTCAGTGCTTTCGCGGACTGGTATCTGGCTGACTGCATGGGCACCGCAACGGTACTGGACGCCTGCTGGCGCATTGTGGACGACATCAAGGAGCTTTTGATCCCGTATATGGAAGAAGTGGCCAACCGGACTTCCGTCGGAATGGAAGTGCTGGGGAAATGCCTGCTCGTGACCGGGCTCACCATGACGTTTGCACAGGACTCCGTACCGGTTTCCGGCTATGAGCATGTCATCAGCCATCTGCTGGACATGACTGCGGACTATGACAAAAGAAAGACAGGGGTTCACGGCCAGCAGGTGGGCGAAGCAGATATCCTCTCTCTGATCAATATGGAAAAACTCGTCACCCGCCTTGACAAAGAATTGGCGGACGGCGGAATCAATATCGGCAGTTGCTATCCTTCGGAGGAAGAAATGCAGAAAAAGGTCCTGGAAACTTTCCAGCAGATCGATCCCACGGGGAAAATGGGCCGCGAATGCTGGAACGATTACAGTCAGAAGCTGAAAAAATGGAACGATAACCGCCCGAAATTCGAAGCGTTCCTGAAGGAATGGCCCAAACACTACGCGGTCCTTAAAGAGCTTCTTCCACACACGGCGCTTGCCTGCGCGCGGGCGTTAAATAAAGCGAAGCATCCGCTGCTGTTCGGCGAACTGGACGCGCCTGTCACGGAAGATCGTTTCCGCTGGGCCATGCGTAGCGCCAACCTGATGCGCAAGCGGTTTACTTCCGCCGATTTGACCTATTTCCTGGGATGGTATAATATGGATTGGGAAAATGACATTATCAGCCGATATTATGAAATAGTGAGAACCGTGCGCGCTGAGAATTCATCAGCGGCTCACTGATAAAATCAGACTTCTTGATGCGGGGGAAAGAGGGAGTCTTTGGAGGTTAACCATGAGCGACAATCGTATTAAGGTAAACGCGGATCCGGATCATCTTCTGGATCGAATCAGATGTTTTGCGCTGGATATGGATGGGACGATCTATCTGGGTGAACAGTGGATTGACGGGGCAAGGGACTTTTTGAAATGCGTGGAAGAGACCGGGCGAAAATATGTTTTTATGACCAACAACTCTTCCAAGAGCGCGGATGTATACTATGAAAAACTGGAGCGGATGGGGCTGAAAATCCGTCCCGAGCAGCTGATTACCTCCGGCCACGCGACCGTTGATTACCTGAAAAAGAATTTTGCGGGTAAAAAGGTTTTCCTGCTGGGGAACCCCATGCTGACCGCGGAATTTGAAAAAATGGGAATCCCGCTGGATGACGAGCATCCGGACCTTGTCATCACCGCATTCGATACTTCTCTGGATTACAAAAAAATGTGCAAGGTCTGTGATTTCGTCCGGGAGGGGCTTCCGTACATAGCGACGCATCCGGACTTCAACTGCCCGACGGAAACCGGGTTTATTCCGGACGCCGGCTCCATCCACGCCTTTATAGAAGCATCCACCAAACGCCGCCCCGACAAGGTGATCGGAAAACCGAACCGTGAGATTGTGGCGTATACGCTGAAAATGACCCACTGTACGGAAGAAGAGACCGCTATGGTGGGGGACCGCCTGTATACGGACATCGCGGCCGGGGTGAACAACGGACTCACGGGAATCTTTGTCCTCAGCGGCGAGGCACAGTTGAAGGACCTTCCGGATTCGGATGTCAAACCCCATTTGATCTTTGATTCTGTTAAGCAAATCATTCCCTATCTGTAAAATCCATCCTTGCCATACATCACTGAAAAAGGGGGCGGAGGAATGTCCATCAGGCTGATTGCGCTGGACGTGGACGGTACCCTGACCGATGAAGAGGGCAGAATCAGCGCGGAAAATGCTTCCGCGGTCAAAGCGGCCATGGAATCCGGAATCCAGGTGATCCTGGCTACGGGCAGGCCGCTTCAGGGAGTGGAGCCCATCTGCCGGGAGCTGGGAATGAACGGACCGCTGATTCTGGGAAACGGGGCTTTGGTCCTGTCGGGGGACGAAGTGTGGTATCAGGATTTTTTTAACCCGGAGGATTTGCGCGCCGTTTACGAACATGGAATTACGGTCGGCGGCATCTCCGTGCTGGCCTTCCAGCCCGAGATCATCCCCTACTGGTTCCCGCAGGATATGGACAAAAACTGGCTGTCGGATATTCTGGACTCGTTCCGGCTTGATAAGCGGTTCGACGTCCCTGCGCCGGCCGACCTGCCGCTTGAGCGGGTGAACAAGGTCATGCTTCTGGGCGACCCTCAGTCGGTCGCACAGGCGCTGGCCACATGGCCGGAGAAGATCGGGCATCTGGCAACGGGGCGCTCCTATCCCTATCTGGGAGAAGTCAACACACCGACGGCTAACAAGGGCAGAGCACTTTCCATTGTGTGCGGGCGGCTGGGGCTTTCTCCGGAGGAGGTCATGGCGGTCGGGGACGGCGAAACGGATTTGCCCATGCTCGATTTTGCGGGGACGGCGGTGTTTGTTCGCCGGGGTTCCGCAATTCCGCAGCTGCCCGTCGGCGCGCTCGTGGTTCCAACGGAAGAGCGCGACCGCGGTGTCGCCTGGGCGCTGACGCACGGTATTTAATTTTTGCGTTTTCTCAGACAGCCGTAAATTTTGCACCTTTCATCCTGATTTTTTATCTTTCTCAGAATTTATGTACTGTCCTTTATTTTTAACAGGCTGCCGGTTCGTTCCTGCGAGCGAACCGGCAGCCTGCATTTAAAAGTGCCCGTGAAAAATACTGGTTGACAGGAAAAATATATCGAACCAGATATATTCCAAATTCATAGAATGATAGTGAATATATTGAAAGCCTGAAAGAAAACAGGCCCGTATTTTTGCGGATCAGAGCCCGTCTCAGGACGAAAGCTGTACGCAAATCCCGTTTTTAGTCATTTTCAGTAATCCACAGGGAGTGATGCAGATATGGGTCGTAAAAGAACTCTCAGCCTGTGTGTAATTGTGCAAGAGGAGGAAAGCGCTGTAGAAGAATGTCTTGAGAGCGTGGGGGATGCCGCTGACGAAATTATTCTTGTCGATATCGGTTCAGCCGGAAAAATCGCGGAAACCGCAGAAAAATTCGGAGCAAAGGTTTATTCCTTTCCGTGGAACGGCAGCATCAGCGACGTCAGAAATTATTCCATCAGCAAGGCGGGAGGAAAATGGGTCCTGTTGATGGACGACTGCGAGGTATTTGAAAAGAGCGGACGCGAAGCCCTTGCGGACTATGTTCAGCACTCCAGAAACCATGGATGCCATTTTACCGTCCTCAGTCCCGCGGAAAATCCTGAAGGCGGACTGTGCTGTACAATGCCCAATACCCTGCGCCTGCTGCGCAACGACGGACTTTACTGTTTTCGGGGGAAGGTGCGGGAGCAGCTTTGCAGAAAGGACGGCAAAAAAGTCGCTAAGGGATTGTTTGAGCGAAGGGATTTCAGAATTTACCGCTTCAGCCACTTTGAGGAAGCCGCAAAGGAACGCCAAAAGAGAAAAGAGAATTGCGCGGCCCTTCTGAAAGAGCTCGAAGAAGACCCGGAGAATCCATTTCTGCAGTTCCACCTGGGCAATGAATATCTGTCGGATTCCGATTATAAGAACGCGGTCTGCTTTTATGACAGGGCATACGCCAATATGGATGAGACACAGCCCTACGCGCCCCATCTGGTTTACCGGCGCGCAATCGCGTATGATCACTTGAAGCAGTATGAACGCTCCCTGAAAGCGATTGAAGAGGCGCTTGCCGTTTATCCCCAGTGTACGGATCTGGAGCAGCTCCGGGGCGCGGTTTATTCGGAGTGGGGAAGATATACGCTGGCGATTGACAGCTTTCAGCGATGTATGCAGATGGGCGATCCTCCGCCCGAACTGAGGCTGGCCGGGGACAATCCGGCCGGGCCGCTTTTGCTTCTTGCGGATCTGTACGTCCGGCTTTGCGATTACGAAAGAGCTTTCCAATGCTACAAGCAGGCGGTCGTGCAGGAACCTTTCCACTACCAGACGCTTTATTCCGTCGGGCATGTCCTCAACCAGATGTATGAGGATAAACGAACGGCCGTCGCAAAGCTGACGGCGTTCTTTTCCAATCTGGAGGACCCGCCCAACCTCATCGTGCTCACGGATATTCTGATCGAGGAAAAGCTTTACGCTTACGGCGTGGTTTACTGGGATATTCTTGCGAAACAGCCCGGATACGAACCGGACAAAACTTTTCTGCGGGCGAAGCTGTATTTTTATACGCAGGAGTATGAAAAGGCATGGAAACTGTTTGAACCGCTGGCGGCCACGCGCCCTGCGGGCGCCGTTTTTCGGCAGATCGGCGGGGAGAGCGCGGAGTACCTGTATCTTTTATCCCTGATTCTGGGCAATGAAAAAACAGGAGAGTGTATCCGTCTGGCAAAAGGCGGCTGCGACGAAACAACCGTCCGTACCTTCCGGCAGATCTGGAACGTATACCGGGGGAACGGCGAGCTTGCTTTCCGGAAGGATGAAGACTGGAAGAGAGTTTTAAATGCAGTGACGCTCCTTTTTGACAGATTGATCCGCGCAAGGGAGTTTGATCTGTTTCAGAAGCTGCTGTATGTTTTAAACGACATAAACAGTCCCGCGGCGTTGACTGCTTTGGCCGGCGTGTATTTCAGCAACGGATACGATACGCTGGCGGCTGACCAGATTGTGCGTTCTGTCAGAGAACTGAATTATCTGGACGCCGCAGGGCTGAATATTCTGCTCCGCACAAGCAGAAAATAGAAATCTTCTGAGAAATACGATAGCCAGCCGCGGATGCGGCCGGCTATCGTGCTTTTCTATTCCTGATTATTCCGTTCCATTGGCAGAAGCTGCCGTGTTGAACCGTTCCACCAGTGCTTTCAGTGTCTGCGCCTGGCTGTTCAGCTCTTCACTGGACGCCGCGCTTTCCTCGGAAGTGGCGGAATTGGTCTGGACGACGGCGGAAATCTGGTCCACTCCGGTCGTCACCTGTTCAATGGAAAGGGCCTGTTCCCTGGAAGCCTTGGAAATCTCGTCGACCAGATTGGTCGTCTTCTGTGCGCTTTCCATCACAAGATTCAGCGACTGCGCCGTTTCCTGCACGATTTTGGTGCCGTTGGCCACGGAGCTGATGGAATTTTCGATCAGCGTTGTGGTGTTTGCCGCGGCCTCGGCGCTCTTGCTCGCCAGATTTCTCACTTCGTCCGCCACAACGGCGAAGCCCTTGCCCGCGGAACCCGCCCGTGCGGCCTCCACGGCGGCGTTTAAAGCAAGAATATTGGTCTGGAACGCGATATCCTGGATTGTTTTGATGATTTTGCCGATTTCATCAGAGGACCGGCTCATCTCGTCCATCGCCGCGATCAGCTGCTGCATGGATTCGTTGCCGTGCTGAATTTCTGTGGAGGCCCGGCCCGCAAGCTGGCTTGCGGTCGCCGAGTTGGCGGCGGTCAGATTGACCTGACCGGAAATTTCCATGATGGATGCGGACAGCTCCTCAATGGAGCTCGCCTGCTCCGCCGCGCCCTGCGCGAGGGCCTGGGAAGCGCCGGCGACCTGATGCGAGCCGCTCGCGACCTGCTCCGCGGATTCATAGATCCCCATAAAGAGCTTCGTCAGGGTCGTTTTGATATTCTCGAGAGAGTTTTTGATCTTTGAGAATTCTCCGACATAGTCGTACTGCAGCTCGAAGGACAGATTTCCCACGGCGATCTGGTCCAGCACGGAGGAGATTTCCTCAATGTAGTGGACATATTGCCTGAGCCTGTCCACGGTGCGGGAAAACGCCTGTGCAACCTGGCCGGTTTCATCTTTGGAGGTAATGTTCAGCTCAACGTCCAGGTCCCCGTCCGCTATTTTGCCGGCGGCGGCCGTCAGATTTTTCAGGGGATGGATGATACCTCTTGACATAAACACGATGAGTGCCAGCAGAAGCAGCAGGGCCAGTATGAAAACGGTAAAAACGGAGGTCTGGACCGCGCTGAATTCAGCGTTGAATTCCTTCTGGGGAAGGCCGGTGGTAACGGTCCATCCCGTGGCTCCCACCGGGGCCACATAGCCGTAATTCGTCTGGCTTCTTGCTGTGTATGTAATGGAACCCGCGGTTTTGTTCTGGATGGCGGCAATGACATTCTGGGACATGCCGGTTTCGGAAATATTTTTGTCGTTCATGTCCTGATCGGGATGGTAAATGAGCTTTCCCGCCTCCGTGGCCAGCATATAGAAGCCGGTATTGCCCAGCTTATAGCCCGATACCATGGTCTGAAGGGTCCCGATGCTGAAATCGATCCCGGTCACGCCCAGCAGGGTTTTGGTCCCTGGCTGATAGACCGGCGCGACGACGCTGACGATCCACTCCTTCGTCTGGGTGTCCTGGTAAGGCTCCGTCAGAATGACCGTCTGCTTTTTTATAAGCTCTTTATACCACGGGCGTTCCAGAACATTCCAGTCCGCTCCGGATAAATATCCGTCCGCCTGGGTCAGCTGGCTGGAATCGATATCGGCGATCCATGCCACCACAATATTGTCCGGGTCGCTTTGCTTCACATTCACCAGGGATTGTTTTACGGCGGCGAATCCTTCCGCGGAAGTGATCTTCGTGCCGGGAGCAGCCTTTAAAAACAGATCCTCGAATTGTGAATTCGCCGACATCTGCGTAGCAACTTCGGTATATTTGGAAAAGTACGCTGCAATCTGGTAGGAAGCGGCTTGGGATTCTGCGGTGAGCTGGCTGTTTGTCAGCCGGGTGACAGTCTGTTTCACAGAGGATAAAACAATAGCCGCCGTGACGCAAAATACGACTGCAGCCGGCAGGCCTACAAAGAGGAACATTTTGGATAATAAGCTCTTTTTTGGTTTCATTCCTAGATCACACTCCTTATCTTTTTACAGGGAAATCATGGAAAACCGGAAATCCTGTACTCCTTTTATCGGCTCCATTCACCAAAAAATTTGTGGTAAATACTGGTATTTTCAAATTCAGCACGTTCACCATTTCACATGTTATCCACAGGAAATTTTTGGTGGTTTGGGAAGAATATGATCACAAAATAGAAAGAACCGAAAAAGCAAAATTGTTTTTGCCCGTTCGGTTCGTAATGATTTCGTTTTAATTACTGTTTGCGCTGAAAGGACTCACAGTCCGTGCACTCTTCCATAGTCGGGTTAGCCTCGTGGGTACCGACCTGAATGCAGTCCAGACTACAGTAGTCCTGGCTCTGGCAGTGATATTCACACTGGTCAACAGAACATTTTATACTTTCATTGGCTTTTTTTCCATTGTTCATCATTTTAAAAGACCTCCTTTCCAACAGCTATTTTGTCCATCAAAATGCAAAATATCATTGGAAAGAGTTTGAACTTTCAAAACAAAAAATTAAAAAGGATGAATATGGAAATGCTGATGACCGCTTCCCGGGTGCCTGTGGTAGTATTCGTCGATCAGATTTGCTTTTTTCAGAAGCTCTGTGTCCTCCAGCAGCTCCTGCGCCGGTTTGTCGGCGGCAATGGTGTGGTTTTCGTCAAACAGGACCGCTCTGCCCGCGATCTCCTGTACCATCTCCAGGTCATGCGTGGAGGAGATCAGCGTTTTTCCGGACTCGTGCAGCTGAATCAGGAAAGACACGAACCACCGCTGTGTCCGCGGGTCAAGCCCGTTCAGCGGCTCGTCGAAAACAAGGACCTCGGGGTTCAGCGCCAGCACGCAGGCAATGGCCACTTTCTTTTTCTCGCCGCCGCTCAGATGATACGGCTGGCGGTGGCGGAAATCCCGGATGTTCAGGAGCGCAAGGCAGTCCTCCACTCTTTTTTCGACTTCGCTTTCGTCCATGCCCATCTGACGCGGACCGAAGGCGATTTCGTCATACACGTCGGAGCAGAACAGCTGTGTGTCCGAATTCTGAAACACGAAGCCGATCCGCTGATGAAAGCGTTTGGAAAACACGGGGTCCTGCATTTTTTTCCGTGTAATGCTTTCCCCAGCGAACCGGTATTCTCCGCCGTCGGGGAAGATAATGCCGTTCAAAAGCTTTAAGAGGGTGGACTTTCCGCTTCCGTTCACGCCCATCAGCGCGACGGACTCGCCTTTTTCGATACGCAGGCCGATATGCTTCAGCGCGGGAATTCCCTCGTAGGAATACGATACGTCGTTTAATTCAATCATTGATTTCTTCATCCTAAATAAACAAAAATGGCGATGAACGCGGCATGGACCATGACATACAGAAAATCCGCCGCCGTAAAGCGGAAACGCCGGCGGACGCGGTAGCTGCCGGTAAAGCCCCTGCATTCCATGGCGGAGTACATGTCCTCCGCCATTTCCTTCGACCGAAGGAACAGGGTCCCGGCGATTCCCGAAAGGGAGGAGTATTTTCCCGTGTTTTTTCCCACCGATCTCAGCTTCAGCGAATAAAACAGGTCCAGAGACAACTCACCCAGCAGGACGATGTACTTAATGGTAATATCCAGAACAAAAATAAAAATATCCGGAATAAAGAAGCTTTTCAGCGCGCCGGTGACACAGTGCCAGCCCGTGGTGTGGGAAAGGATGCCGACCGCCGTGACGGTCGCGAGCGTTTTCAGGGGGATCATCACCAGGCTGTACCGGTTCCCCATAAAAAACGACGGAAGGAGGACCAGAAACGAAAAGAAGGCAATGACCAGCCCCGTTTTTAAAATGCGGAGAATCCTTTCGGCGGGCATCATGCTTAAAGCCGCCAGCAGATACGCCCCGACGGCGGCAAGGAACCAAAGGTTTCGGGAAAGGGAAAGCAGCACGATCAGCAGGAACGTGCCCGCAACCTTCCAGGGCGCGTGTACGCTGTACTTTCCGCCGGAGTAGCCGCTTTGCGCCCGGATGCGCGACAGGATGCGCAGCAGGGAGAGAATACTTTTATCGATAAAGGTGTCCCTGTCGGGAAGCGGTTGGTAATTTTCATCCTTCAGCAGCCATTCGGGCATATCTTACGGTTTCCTTCCAAATTTATTCGTGAACGCCGTGGGCGTTCTTTTTCAGGGAAGATACGATTTTAAATACGATCAGCAAAACGGCAACGCCGGCGACTGCCGAAAGGATGTATCCCGCGACTTCGGGGATGCCGCCGACCGAATAGTCGGGCATCATCGCTTCAAAGCTGAAGCCGTTTTGCATTCCCTGCGGAATAAAGCCGAGCGCTTTGCCGTTGGAGACGACCTCCCCGATTTCGTCGGCGCCCCATTCGCCCCAAGCGGTGCCGGTGGCGAGCAGGCCGAGCGGCGTCAGCAGAATCAAAGCGGCAAGCAGCCCGTATACGGCTTTGCTTTTTGCCTTTGCGCCTTCGTATATCGTGCCCGGGGAAACCTTTTTAATGAATGCGAAAATGGCGGCGGTAAAGGCCGCTTCCACAACGCCGGCAACCAGAAGGTGGGGAATCAGCATAGCCGGGATGGCGACGGACAGGGGATAAGGGCTGTAAAGCGCCTGACCGGCGGCGTCCCGGAACAGAAGCGGCTGAATGCCGAATTCAATCGCGGCGCACAGCGCGGCGGCGTTGATGCCTATGTACGAGCCGATGACAATTCCGAGATATTCGCCTTTTTCGGAACGAACCCGGTCCTTGATGAACTTATAAATGAAATATCCCACGAACGGTAACACGAACGCCATGTTGAAGCAGTTTGCGCCGAAGGAAAGGATTCCGCCGTCGCCGAAAAACAGGGCCTGTATCAGCAGGGCCACCGAAACGGAAATACAGGCCGAAAACGGCCCCAAAAGGATCGCCAGAAGGGTCCCGCCCACCGCGTGGCCGGTTGTGCCGCCCGGAAGCGGAACGTTGAACATCATCATCAAAAAGGAAAAGGAAGCGCCGATCCCCAGCAGGGGCATTTTGGCCCTGGTGATTTCCTTTTTCACCTTTTTTACGGAAACCGCCCAGACCGGAACGACGGCCGCACCCAAAGCAGCGCAGGTGGCGGGGCTCAGATAATTGTCGGGAATATGCATGTTATAACCTCTCCAATCACAAAAAAATAGCCCAAAAAGAACTACTTCAGTAGCTGCTTTTTGGGTTCATCAAATTCAAAAGAAATGTTTGACTGCGGCCTTCATGGCTTACATTGACGTCATTTTACCACAGTGCAGAACTTTTGTCAATTGAGGAACGGCGCGGCATTTCTGAAAACGGATGGAAAATATTTCAAAATCCCTCATATTATTATTGACATTACGGCGA
This sequence comes from Caproiciproducens puteiluti, assembly GCF_052442865.1. NCBI lineage: Bacteria > Bacillati > Bacillota > Clostridia > Eubacteriales > Acutalibacteraceae > Caproiciproducens > Caproiciproducens puteiluti. The sequence continues at coordinate 1,063,683 of NZ_CP194790.1, forward strand.
TCAGGAGTCATAATTTAATCGGAATAGATCGTTGACGTATTGCGTTTTGAAAATTCAGTCTGTATTTCCTGTGTGCAGATCAGACCGGGCCGGTTGCTGTAACCGGCCCGGTCTGATCACCTTATGGGCCGGTTGCTGTAACCGGCCCGGTCTGATCACCTTATGGGCCGGATCGCTGTTCCCGGAAACCTTGAAGAGATATGCTCCGCCGTCTGCGGAGCTGTTGAAATATTATAAAGTATGGAGGGTTCAAAATGAAAGTCATGCTGATCAACGGAGGTCCTCATGAAAAAGGCTGCACGTATACGGCCTTGTGCGAGGTTGCCGGGGAGCTTGAAAAGGCCGGAATGGAAGCCGAGATTTTTCAGGTTGGCCAGCAGCCGATCCGCGGCTGTATCGGCTGCGGCTTCTGCAAGAAGAACAAGGGCAACAAATGCGTGTTTGGCAACGACCCCGTGAACCACGCGCTGGAAAAGGCCAGAGAAACGGACGGCTTCATTTTTGGCTCTCCCGTCCACTACGCGGCGGCATCCGGAATGCTGACGTCTTTTCTGGACCGGTTTTTCTATGCGGGTACCGTCCTGAAGTACAAGCCGGGCGCGTGCGTTGTAAGCTGCCGCCGCGGCGGGGCGGCGGCAGCGTTTGACCAGCTGAACAAATACTTTACTATTTCGAGCATGCCGGTGGTTTCCTCCCAGTACTGGAACATGGTGCACGGGAATACGCCCGAGGAAGTGCATCAGGACCTGGAAGGGATGCAGACCATGAGGACTCTGGGCAGGAACATGGCCTGGCTTTTAAAGTCCATTGAGGCCGGAAAACAGGCGGGCATTTCCATTCCGGAGGCGGAAGAGCCGCAGATCACGAATTTTATCCGGTAAATGCTTGTCGAGGCAAAACCGACAGAAATAAAAATGCCCGTTCCTTTTCGGAGCGGGCATTTTTTTATGAAGATTATTTTCCAGCCAGAAGGAAATACAGGACAACCACAACGCCCAGGACAATCCGATAATAACCGAACGCCTTGAAATCGTGCTTTTTGATATATCCCATCAGGAACTTGATGGCAAAGACGGAAACGATGAACGCCGTGATCATTCCGGTCGCTAAAATCATCCCTTCCGCGGGGGTAAAGGCGAATCCGAATTTCAGCATCTTGATCAGGCTGGCGCCAAACATTACGGGAATCGCAAGGAAGAAGGTGAATTCCGCCGCGATGCTTCTGGAGGTCCCGATCAGCATAGCGCCGACGATGGTGGCCCCGGAACGGGAGGTCCCGGGAATCAGCGCCAGCACCTGAAAGATGCCGATAAAAAGGGCTGTTTTGTAGGTCAGCTGCGAAAAATTGCGAACAGCGGGCCGCTTGTTCCGGTTGCGGTTTTCAATCAGGATAAACAGTACGCCGTACAGAATCAGAGTGACCGCCACAGTCTGGTAATTGTAAAAAATCTTGTCGATCTGATCGTTGAACAGGATGCCGATGATGCCCGCCGGAATGCAGGCGGCAAGAACTTTCAGCCAGAGGTCGACGGTTTCGCGTTTCTGACCGGCCGTCTTTTTGGGGGAGAAGGGATTCAGCTTATGGAAATACAGCACGACGACCGCCATAATGGCGCCGAGCTGAATGACCACCAAAAACATTTCCTTAAAGGCGGGGCTTACGTTCAGCCTGATGAATTCATCGGCAAGGATCATATGTCCGGTGCTGCTGATGGGCAGCCATTCGGTCAGCCCTTCTATGATTCCCAGCACAAGCGCTTTCAGGATATCGATTAAGACCACTGTCATCACTCAAATCTTCGTTATTCATCCGGTGCTTACGGATTGCCTTCTATTATAAAATACTTATCTGTCAAATACAAGCAAAATAAAGCGCCGCTCCTGTTTTTACAGGGGCGGCGCCGGAGAAAAGCAACACGTCAGGCGGCGCTGCGGCGGGAGATATCGTAAAGCCGGTTAAAGTTCGGGCGCCCGGCCGAATCGAGCAGATGGGCGGATTCATCCGCGTCCTCGCTCCGGTTCTGGTTGAGCGCGCGGATGATCTGGTCCGCGTTGCGGATGCCGATGCCGTGCCCGTAGTATTTGCCGTCGCCCAGGTCGATGACATTTTCGCCCTGCCACTGCGGGACCAGCGGGTCGACGTCGGGATTTGCGAAATACCTCCGGTCCCCCGGCAGATAGACGTCTCTTTTGCTGATATAGCCGACTTCGCGGAGAAGCGGGTCGATATGGTGCCAGTTCATCAGTTCGATTTTCGGGAAGGTCTTGTCGAACAGGGCTTCCCCGTAGACGGACAGAAGAGCCTTATAGTAGACGATCATCATGGCGGTGGCGCATTCCGTGCCGTATTTGGAGCCGTTTTCGTAGATATCCATGATCGCTTTGGACGGCTTTACGCCGTCTTTCAGCAGGAAGCCCCCCTCCTGCGTCCTTTTCCAGTAATCCGGATTGCACCGGGTTTCACGGAAAATTTCGAACCCCAGCCCGCTCCGGTAAAGCTGCAGGGAGGCTGCTATGATTTCTTTGCGCAGCGCCAGCTCGAATTTCAGCTGATCGACGGAGTCGTAGACGCTTTTCGCGCTGCTGGAAGCGAGCATGTCGAGGATGGTCCTCTCTATGCTGCCGGGGGCGTATTCCCCTATGCTGTCGGGCTGAACCGTATTTCCTGCTATCACAATCATGCCAGTTCCCTCCGGCCATATTTGGCAATGTCGACCTGTTTGCTGACAGGATACTGCATCCATTCGTTCCACGAGGACTCATTTTTGGTATGAAGATTGTGGGAAAATGTCGCGAGTGCCGCCTTTTCCTCATCTTCCACTTCGTGGAAATGCTCCAGATTGGCGATTTCCTCGTCGGTCAGGGGGGTGAGAGGCCTGTTGTTGTGCGGGGAAACATCCTTGCAAAGGTATTTTGCTTCCAGATTGACCCCGCAGACGGAGGGGGCGTTGGTCAGTTGGAGGCTTTCCCCCGTGAAATAGACATAGGGGCTGTTTTCCTTCAGCCACGACAGGTAGGCGTCGTACTGCTTCTGTTTGTCCCTGCCTGTGTTCAGCGGCGTATCCTCCGGAATGTGCAGAAGCTGACAGGCCAGCTCGACGTCCTTTTTGTAGGAAGAACGCAGCTTCCCTGCAATGTGCGTGAGCGACTGCGGGTCGCGGGCCTGGAAGAAAGCCCAGATCAGGTCATGGTTGTATACGCCCCTGCGGTTGCGCCGGAAAATCAGGTCCGCTATGACCGGCAGAACCGTTTTTTCATGGTGCGTTTTCACCAGCACGGACGCGGTGATATCCAGAATCTGGTCGAATTCGGCGCTCAGCCCGTCTTCGCCCGCGCCGGTGTTGAACATCCAGAGCATTACGGAGTGGACGTCCTCGCTTTTTAAAGAAATTTCCCCGCCCGTACCGTCCTGCGGATTTTTTGCACTCCTGATTTTTTGACATATGTTCAGCGCAGTGCGGTTGCGTTCACTGAGCTCCTGATACAGGTTCCGCTCCCAGATCTCCGGCTGCAGGACAAACAGGGTGGCAAAGAGGAGCCTGTCGTCGTTGATGAGCCTGACGGCGTTTTGCCTGTTTCCCCTTTCCGTTCTCAGGAAGGCGTTTCTGCAGAAGTTCGCTCCCCGCGTGCGTCTGATACGGTCCAGATAACCGATGGGACCGTTGTAGCCCGAATTCATCCTAATCGCGCTTCTTTCCATTATGAAATAGTCCCAGAAGGGCCTTCCTTCCATAATATTTTGAAAGAGCGTTTTTGGTTTCTGTAATTGACGGAGTAAACGGGAAAAAAGGAAGAATTCTAATACAGGACATACGCTGAACCGGAACGCGGCGAGTTGACAAATTTCGCGAAATCATATACATTAAAATCATAGTAAATTTATATGGATAAGCAAGGATGTGAGCGCTTGAATTTCATTGTTACCGCGGGCGGCACACGGGAAAGAATCGACGCGGTCCGAACCATTGCGAACGAGGCCACCGGGAAACTCGGCAGCCTGATTGCGGAAGAACTGGCCGAAAGGCTTCCGGGGAAAGAACACACCGTCTATTTTCTCTGCGGAACGGGCTCGTGCCTTCCGAAGACAGAGCGTGGGAATATACGCGTCCTGCATATCGAAGGGACCGACCAGCTGCAGGATACGCTGATCGGCCTGCTGAAAGAGCAGGAGATCGACGCGGTCATCCATTCCATGGCGGTGAGCGATTATAAGGTAAGCAGCGTGACGACGCCGGAGCACATTGCGCAGGCGCTGGCGGAAAAATTCCGCGTCGCTCCGCTTCCGCTTTCCGAAGCGGAGTGGGAACAGGCGGTCGCGCAGGCGGTTTTTGCCCGGCCGCTGGGCACGCAGAACAAAATCAGCTCCGATCTGGAGCATCCGGTGCTGGTGCTGGAAAAAACACCGAAGATTATCGGCCTGATCAAAGACGCCAGCCCGAAGACCCTTTTGGTCGGTTTCAAGCTGCTCAGCGGGGTCAGCCGGAAAGTGCTGATCGATACGGCGTACGGCCAGCTGAAAAAGAACCGCTGTACTTACGTCCTTGCCAACGATATGGATTCCGTCGTACAGGGAAACCACGAGGGATTCTTAGTGGACGGGAGCGGAAGCTATACGGCGTTTTCCGGAAAGGAACAGATTGCGAAGGGCGTCGCGGACAGCGTGCTGAAAAAACTGATGGAGGATCAAGAATGAAAAATATGATACTGGGAGTGACCGGAAGCATCGCGGCGTATAAGGCCGCCGATCTAGCCCACCGCTTTTATAAACAGGGATATCAGGTAGAGGTGATCCTGACAAACGGCGCGACCAAATTTGTAACGCCGCTCACGTTCCGCAGCCTGACGCAGAACCGCGTGTACACGGATGTGTTTCAGGACGATTTTCCGCATGAGATCAAGCATATTTCCCTCGCCACGAAAGCGGACGTCGTGCTGATCGCTCCCGCCACCGCCAACATCATCGGGAAGATCGCCTCCGGCATTGGGGACGACATGCTATCCACCACGATTCTGGCCATCAGGAACAAACCGGTGCTGATCGCTCCGGCGATGAATACGAATATGTGGGAAAATCCGATTGTGCAGGAAAATATTTCTAAATTAAAAAAATATGGCTACCAATTTATAGAACCGAAGGAAAGCCTGCTTGCGTGCGGAACTCTGGGAAAAGGCGCGCTCGCCGAGCTGGACGATATCTGCAGTGCGGTGAATGCCGCCGTAGGGCGGTAATTTGCTTCTGCATTCGCTTCCATCTTCATAAATTCTCCACAATCTGTTGGTAAGATGATGCCAAAACAGATCAGAGGAGTGCATGAAATGGCAAAATCCCAAAAACCAAACTCCGGCCGAAAGGCGGACGCGAAGAAAAAGAGCAATCGCACGATTTATTTGAGCGCGGGTTTTCTGGTCCTTCTGGCCGCGGCTTTCTTTCTTGTGAAAGGGCTGACCGCCCCCAAAACGGCTGCTCCGTCCGGCGCGTCGCTGACCAGCGTTGCAGAGACGGGCGCGGACGTTTCCATTGCCAAAAGCGAGATTACCGAGACGGCGAAGTTTATTCCCTATAACGCCGGGGGTACCAATATGGAACTGATCGCCGTAAAAGCGCCGGACGGCACGATCAGGACGGCGCTGAACACCTGTCAGGTCTGCTATGACTCCGGCAGGGGGTACTATGTGCAGGAGGGCGACGAACTGGTCTGCCAGAACTGCGGGAACCGGTTCCAGATCAGCCAGGTGGAAAAGCAGAAAAACGGCTGCAACCCCGTGCCGATTCTGGAGGACAGTAAAACGGACGACGGAACGACGATCACCATTTCAAAAGATTTCCTGCAGCAAAGCAAAACCTTGTTTGAAAACTGGAAAAGATGATAAAAAGCAGTACCGCCGGCCGGCGGTACTGCTTTTTGGGTCAGGGCTGGAACCCTGCGGAGAATTTCTTCTTCGATCTTCATAAAATCTTCACAGCGGGCTGGTAGGATGCAGCTACAATCATCTTCGGACGGGAGAAATGGTATGGAACGCAAGCTGGCACAGAAAACACTGAAAATAGAGGGCATGACCTGCGCGAACTGTGCCCTGAAAATTGAAAGCACACTCAGCGGGCTTTCCGGGGTGGAAAAGGTGTCCGCAAGCTACGGCAGCGGGACGGCGACCGTCGTTTACGACCCGGAAATCATTCGCCTTGAGAAAATTATTGCCGCGATTGAAGAGCTGGATTATCATGTAACAGACGATAAAAACCTTCGGAGCGCAAAAAAAGAAAGCGTCGCGAAGGAACAGGCGGGCGGGACGGCGGACAAAAAATTCGTCAGTCAGCTCATCGGTGTCGGCCTGATTCTTTTCGCGGGCTATCTGATTGTTCAAAATACGGTCGGCCTGAATTTTATTCCCGAGGTCTCCCAGAATATGGGATACGGAATTCTGTTTGTGGTCGGACTGATTACCTCCCTGCACTGTGTGGCGATGTGCGGCGGAATCAATCTTTCGCAGTGCGTGTCCTACCGGTACGGGGAAAACGATACGGGCAAATGGTCAAAGCTGAAGCCAAGCCTGATGTACAACGCGGGCCGGGTCCTTTCCTACACGATTGTGGGCGGCATCGTCGGCGGTTTGGGCTCCGTCGTCAGCTTTTCGGGGACGGCAAAGGGGATCGTCGCGATTCTTTCCGGAATTTTTATGGTGATTATGGGCCTGAATATGCTCGACCTGTTTCCGTGGCTGCGTAAATTTGTCCCTCGGATGCCCAAGTTTTTCGGCAGCAAAATTTACCGCAATCAGGGGAAGCACGGGCCGTTCTATGTGGGGCTTCTGAACGGGCTGATGCCCTGCGGCCCTTTGCAGGCGATGCAGATTTACGCGCTGGGTACGGGGAGCGTTCTGGCCGGAGCGGCCTCCATGTTCGTTTTCAGCCTCGGCACCGTGCCGCTGATGTTCAGCTTCGGCGCGCTCAGCTCTTTCCTGAGCAGTAAATTCACCCATAAAATGATGAAGGCCAGCGCCGTTCTGGTGATGCTTCTGGGCGTCGTGATGCTCAACCGGGGCTTTGCCCTGTCGGGAATCGGTTTTCCCGGCGTTTCCGCGGCGGCGGCCGGGGGCGACAATATTGCCCGAATCGAAAACAATGTGCAGACCGTATCGACAACGCTGCAGCCCGGCAGCTACAGCCCGCTTGTCGTACAAAAGGGCGTCCCGGTAAAATGGACGATCAAGGCCGAAGCGGACTCGCTGAACGGCTGCAACCGGACCATCACGATTCCGCAGTACAATATTACCAGAACGCTGGAGCCGGGCGATAACGAGATCGATTTTACCCCGCAGGAAACCGGGAAAATCACCTATACCTGCTGGATGGGGATGATCCGGAGCAATATTACGGTCGTCGACGATCTCGGTAATATTACCGGGCAGGAGGTTTCGCAGGAGTCCGACCTTTCCGCGGGCGGCGCGGCTGCGGCGGGCGGGTGCTGCGGCAACACCCCGGCTAGATTCGCGGACGGCGGGGTCCCCACGGACAGCATCGGCGTTGCGAAAATCAGCGGCAAGGAGCAGGAAGTAACGGTTAAGGTGGACGATCAGGGCTACACGCCCGCGGTGGTCGTTCTTCAGAAGGGGATTCCGGCGAAGATCAAATTCGATACCGGCAGCCTGAATTCCTGTAACAGCATCATGGTTTTTCCGGAATACGGCGGTCAGCTGAATCTGAGCACGGATAAGGAAACGCCGCCGATTACGCCCGAGGAGGATTTTACTTTCCAGTGCGGGATGGGAATGCTCCATGGCTACGTAAAGGTGGTCGACGACCTCGGCAAGGCGGACCTGAACGCGATCAAAGCCGAGGTGCAGAACTATGTTCCCGCGGGCGGCGGCTCCGGCTGCTGCGGATAATTGTGAAAGAGGAAATTTGAATGCTGAAAATTTTTAGACGAATGAAAGCTTCCGTCAAACGCTCTTTGGACCGCATGGCAAAGGAAAACCAGAAGCAGTTCGGCGGCGGGGTGCCCGACTGCTGTAAAATGAACCGTCAGACCAACGACCGGCCACGAAAATAATACGCCGCTTTCAGAATCGGCAGGAAAATATGGTATAATAATCAAAACGGCAGGCTCCTTTTGAGAAAGGGGCTTTTGTCATTGGAGGCGGAAACGGATTGAACCGGAACAGAAAGCGGATTTTGGTTGTGGACGACGAGCCGAAGATTGTGGAGGTCGTGACGTCCTATCTTGAAAAAAGCGGATACGCCGTGCGCGGCGTTTTCAGCGGAAAAGAAGCTTATGAAAGCTTTGAAAGGGAGAAGCCGTCCCTTGTGATCCTGGACTGGATGCTCCCGGATACTACGGGGGAGGAAATCTGCCGGATGCTGCGGCAGAAGTCCGACGTCCCCATCATCATGCTGACTGCCAAAGTGGAGGAGGAGGACATCCTGCACGGGCTGCAGATCGGCGCGGACGATTACGTGACCAAGCCGTTCAGCCCCCGCCAGCTTGTGGCGCGGGTGGAGGCGGTTCTGCGCAGGACGGAAGGCGACTCGTCCCCGGTCCTTTCTTTTCGCCGGGGAGAACTGATCGTGGATATGGACGGTTACGACGTCATGCTGAGCGGCCGCCCGGCCGGTCTGACCCCCAATGAATTCAAAATCGTCGGCGCGCTGGCAAGACATCCGAACAAGGTGTTTACCCGCGAAGAGCTGATTGCCATTGTCAGCGGAGACGATTTTAACGGATTTGACAGGGTCATCGATACCCATATTAAAAATATCCGCCAGAAGATCGAAACGGACACCAGAAATCCGGAGTATATTCTGACGGTTCACGGAGTCGGATACAAGTTCGGAGGCGATTGAGCTGAAATACAGTTTAAAATCAAAATTGTCGTTTTCCTATGCGGTGATGTCGCTTCTGATGGTCGCCCTCATCAGCTTCTGCATCAACGTTTTGCTGCAGAACCGTTTTCAGGACTATGTCATCAACCAGCGGGAGCAGAGGAACAGCGAAATCGTCAGCATGATCGAAAAGCAGTATAACGGGCTGAACGGCGGCTGGAATACGAACGTCATTGAAAACATCGGCGTGAATGCCCTGGAACAGGGAGTCATTGTCAGGCTGAAAAATGCGGAAGGGAAAACGGTGTGGGACGCCACGGTCCACAACAACGGCCTCTGTGTACAGATGCTGACCCATATGTCCGAAAATATGAACAGCCGCTATCCCGGCTTCAAGGGCGGGTATGAGCAGAAGACGTATTCGGTCAAAGCCGGCGCAAAGGAAGTCGGGCACGTCGAACTGGGGTATTACGGCCCTTATTATTTTACGGATAACGACATCGCCTTCCTGAACAGCGTCAACACCATCCTGGTTGCGGTGGGTATTTTGTCGCTCGTCATGGCGCTGATTTTGGGAACCTTTATGGCAAAGCGGGTGAGCGGGCCGATTTCCAAATCTATCCGTGCCGCGGGGCAGATCGCAAAGGGGAATTTCCGGCAGAGAATCACGGAAAGCTCTGGAACAAGGGAAATGGCTCGCCTGACGGATACCATCAACTATCTGGCAGATTCTCTGGAGAAGCAGCAGGATTTAAGAAAGCGGATGACCGCCGACGTCGCGCATGAGCTGAGGACGCCTCTTGCGAACCTGCAAAGCTCCATGGAGGCAATGCTCGACGGAATCTGGGAACCGGATGAGGCCCGGCTGGAAAGCTGCCATGAAGAAATTATCCGGCTGAACCGTCTGGTCGGCGATCTGGAAAAGCTGGAACGGTATGAGGCGGAAAACGCATCCCTTTCGCTTTCCGAATTCGACGTATCCGATCTGATCCGGCACATTCTGCATAATTTTGAATCGGAGTTCCACAAAAAAGGCGTCGCGCTCTCCTTTGAGGGGGAACCGGAAATCCTTCGCGCCGACCGGGATAAAATCAGCCAGGTCGTCACCAACCTTGTTTCCAACGCGCTCAAATATACCCCGGAAGGCGGACAGGTACAGGTGCGCGTGAGTGCGGCGGAACACGGTGCCGAGCTGATCGTCAGCGACAGCGGGAAGGGGATTCCGCCGGAGGACCTTCCGTACATCTTTGAACGGTTTTACAGGGCGGACCGGTCGCGCAACAGGCTGACCGGCGGCCTGGGCCTTGGGCTTACGATCACGAAGGCCATTGTGGAAGCCCACCGGGGAACCATTGAGGTGGTGAGCGAGGTTGACAGGGGAACAACCTTTACAGTCATCCTGCCGCAGTCCGGGGAACAGACGCAGGCCATATAATACTATATGTATTTATTTTTCGACTCATCTTTTCAATAGAATCATTAAATGGTATAATTTTTCCAATAGCATTTTCATCCTTATTCGCATCCCTTTGTGCCAAACGCTACGCGAAAGGACAGTTGAAGATGACGGATCGGTTTGTGCAGGATTTACTCGGGCAGCTTCCGCTTGGCTATGCCTATTGCCGGCTGGTTTTAAACAGCCGGGGCGAGGCGGAGGATTGGCTGTTTCTTGATGTAAACGGCGCTTTTGAAAAGATGACGGGACTGAAAAAGGAGTCTGTCGTCGGGAAAAAGGCGGCGGAAGTGGCTGCTGGTGTAAAGGCGGACAGCTTTAACTGGGCTGCGTTTTATGGGGATGTTGTTTTTACGGGGGAGACCCGGGAAACCACACAGTATATCGGTGCCCTGAAAAAATGGATGAAAACCACGGCCTTCCTGCTGCAGCCGGGGTGCTTTGTCGCCCTCGTTGAGGACGTTACTGCGGAGATGCAGAATACGGAACAGCTCAGTCGGCAGAAAAAACAGATCGAGGACGCGTACCGCGACCTGGATGTTTTTTTCAACAGCACGCACGACGCCATGTTCCTTGCCGAATACCGGGAAAAGACGTTAAATTATGTCAGGCTGAACACCGCCCATCAGGAGCTCTCCGGATTCCGTCCGCAGGATATACACGGAAAGACGCCCGCCGAGGTGTGGGGACCGGAGGTCGGCCCGGGAATTCAGAAACGCTACCTCGACAGTATGCTGTCGGGAAAAGACGCCACTTATGAAGAAAAACTGGACCTGAGCCAGGGCGAAAAATATTTTCTGACCAGCCTGACGCCGGTGTACGAAAACGGCAGCCCCAAATACCTGATCGGTTCCAGAAAAGACATTACGGAATTGAAAACCGTGGAGAAGGACAGAAACGAGCTTTTGCTGCGTTTCGCATCCATGTTCAACGAACATACGGCGGTTATGATGATTATTGAACCGAAAGAGGGTAAAATTCTGGACGTCAATCCGTCCGCCTGCGCCTTTTACGGTTACTCCCGCGAGGAGCTTCTGCGGATGTCCATACAGGAGATCAATATGCTGCCACAGGAAGACGTGGAGCGCCGCCGCTTTTCGGCGCTGGACCGCCGTACGGGGTATTTCCTGTTTCCGCACCGGCTGAAAGACGGAGAAATCCGACTGGTGGACGTTTATTCCTCGCCGATTCAATACAGCGGGAAAACGCAGCTTTTTTCCATTATTTTTGATGTCACCGACAGGGAAAAATACAGAAAAGAGCTGTCCCTCGAAAAAGAGCTGTTGAGCACGACCCTTGAATCCATCGGGGACGGGACGGTCACAACGGATATCGACGGCAGAATCACTTCCATCAATAAAGCGGCCGAAGACATTCTGGGCTGGAAGAACACGGAAGTGAAAAACCGCCCGTTTGCAGAAATCTTCAGGCTGAGAAGCGAGGAAACGGGAAAAGAAGTGGAGAACCCCGTTTCTCGGGTTTTGCAGACAGGGAAGGTCATCGGCCTTGCAAACCATACCGTGCTGATCAATAAGCAGGGGGTTCCCATCCCCATTGCCGACAGCGCCGCGCCCATCAAAAACGACAAAGGGCAGATCTTCGGGGTCGTTATGGTCTTCCGCGACGTGAGCAAGGACAAGGAACAGCAGAAACAGATTCTTTTCCTGAGCTACCACGACCTGCTGACGGGCCTTTATAACCGCCGGTTCCTGGAAAAGGAAATGTACCGGCTGGACGACCCCGGCCAGCTCCCATTGGCGGTCATCATGGGGGATGTGAACGGTCTGAAAATCACCAACGACGTTTTCAGCCACGAGGCGGGGGACCGGCTTTTGCAGAAGGCCGCGAAAATTCTGCAGAATCACTGCGGGGCAGAGGATATCATAGCCCGGTGGGGCGGGGACGAATTCCTGATTTTACAGCCGCATACCACGATGGAAGCGGCGCAGAGGACCATTCAGGAAATGAAAAACGATTTTATTCCGGCAAGCGAAGGCGATCTGCACCTGAGCGTTTCCCTTGGCTGTGCGGTGAAAACGGAGCCGGAGGAGAATCTGAGGCGCGTTCTTCAGGAAGCGGAGGAAAGCATGTACCACCAGAAGCTTCTGGAGGGCAAAAGCTACCGGAACAGCATCATCAACACACTGCTGGCCACTCTGTATGAAAAAAGCATGGAAACGGAGGAGCACGCGGAAAGACTGGGGGATACCTGCCGCGCCATCGGCTCCCTGCTGAAATTTTCCGAAGAGGAAATGAGCGAGCTGTCGCTTCTCGCAATCCTGCACGACATCGGCAAAGTGGGCGTCCACCAAAGCATCCTGCAGAAGCCCGGCCCGCTTACGCCAGAAGAGTGGGAGGAAATGAGGCGCCATCCCGAAATCGGGTACCGCATTGCGCAGAACACGCCGGAGCTGCTGGTGGTGGCCGAATACATTCTTTCCCATCATGAGCGGTGGGACGGAAAGGGTTACCCGAGAGGGCTCAGCGGTCAAAACATTCCCGTCCAGTGCCGTATCCTCGCCGTGGCGGATGCGTATGACGCCATGACGAACGACAGGGTATACCGTAAGGCAATGAGGCGGGAAGAGGCTCTCACGGAGCTGGAACAGAATTCCGGCACGCAGTTCGACCCGTACATCGTGGAGCTTTTTATAAAAACAGTGAAGGCGTTTCCGCCCCAGTAATGGGGGAAACGCCTTTTGCTTTTTTACCGGCCGTTTATCTTCTGATACGGCCAGGAACGGATTCCTCCCATGTTGCCGACGCGGGTATATCCCATTGCGGACAGCCGGCTGCAGGCGGCTGCGGCCCGCGCGCCACTCAGGCAGTAAACCAGAATCTCCCGGTTTTTATCCGGAACAGCCCTCTTGATTCCCTGCTCAAGCTCGTTAAGAGGGATCAGCTTGCTTCCCGGAATATGGATTTCCCTGTATTCCTCCGGGGTCCTGACGTCAAGCAGAAGAAGATCGGGATTTTCCTCCAGCCTTTTTTTAGCCTCTTTCGGGGAAACGGTCTCATATGTTTTTGTTCTGAGTAATGTCTTGAACATCTTTCATCACCTTTCTTTTCTATTAATATAACCGGATTCTTTTGTTTTCTCTGTGACTTGGTAACAGAATGCCGACGCGTTTTATGAAAACAGCGCGTTAAGGGATTGTAATCTTGAAACGTGAGTGTTATAGTGAAAACGTTGATATCATTAAAACAGCAGAAAGGTGATAAGCATGGAATTTATTGAGAGTATCATTGAGAGAGCAAAACAGACGAAAAAAACCATTGTCCTGCCGGAGAGCGGCGATATGAGAACCCTGCAGGCTGCTGCGGAGGTTTTGGAAAAGGGAATCGCCAATTTGATTCTTGTGGGCGACGAAGCGAAGATCAAAGAACAGGCCGGGGGGCTGGATCTTTCAAAAGCAAAGTTTGTAAATCCTCTGACTTCATCCAGCCGCGAGGACTATATTCATACATTTTACGAGCTGAGAAAAGCAAAGGGCATCACGCCGGAAAAGGCGGAGCAAATCATGGCGGACAACGTTTTCTGGGCCGTGATGATGGTGAAAAAAGGCGATGCGGACGGAATGGTTTCCGGCGCGGCGCACTCCACGGCGGATACGATCCGTCCGGCTCTGCAGATCATTAAGACCGCTCCGGGCGTAAAGCTCGTTTCCAGCTTTTTCGTTCTTTCCGTTCCCGACTGCGAATACGGCTACGAGGGCAACTTCGTTTTCGCAGACTGCGCGCTGAATATTAACCCCAACGCGGACGAGCTTTCCGAAATCGCGATCGCATCGGCAAAGTCATTCAAAAATATGGTCGGAGCGGAGCCGAAGGTCGCCATGCTGTCCTTTTCCTCTTACGGAAGCGGCAAAGACGAGCTGGTAGACAAAGTGGCGGAAGCGACGAAGCTGGCGAAGGAAAAAGCACCGGAGCTTACGCTCGACGGGGAACTGCAGGCGGACGCGGCGCTGGTGCCGAGCATCGGCCAGTCCAAGGCAAAGGGAAGCAACGTAGCCGGTCAGGCAAACGTTCTGGTTTTCCCGGACCTGAACTGCGGCAATATTTCGTATAAGCTGGTACAAAGACTGGGGAAAGCGAAAGCGTTCGGCCCGGTACTGCAGGGAATCGCAAAGCCGGTCAACGACCTGTCCAGAGGCTGTTCGGCACAGGATATCGTCGGCGTCGTCGCCATGACGGCGGTACAGGCTCAGTCCTGACCTGCATTTTTATAAAGCCTGCTTCTTTAGAAGCGGGTTTACAGACCGAAATTCCGAGACAAAGCCGTGCGTTTTACGCGCGGCTTTTTATATACAGAAAAATACCGCCGTTTTACGGGCGGTATTCTAAGAAAGAAGAGAAATATGAAAAAGATATTGAAACCCTCACCTGAGGTGCTTGTAATTAATTTTCCGGCCCTTGCGCCGACATCGCGTTACAAACAAAGACCGGGGATACAAATGTATTTGCGATGTTTATAGTATAGGCATATTATGTGTATTTATGGTGAAGTTGATTTGAAAATTTCGAGAAATCTTTTCATTTTTTCAGAGGTGAGGGCTATTTCCTTCTTTTTCAGAAAAGACCCGGAGGGATGTTTGTAAACATCCCTCCGGGTCCGGCTTGCTTTTAGATATAGAACATGAATCCGCCTTCCTGCGTCCTCTTTTCCACATCATCCGCAATATCATAAAGAGATATCCTTTTCAGCTCCGCTTCAATTGCGTTGTCGATGACGGAAAAAACGGAGTGCTGCATGGCCTGTTCCATTGCGGGGGCTTTCTTTTCCACCGACTCTTCCGTTTTCTCGAACAGGGACTGTTCCAGCGACCGCAGGATTACGTATGCATTTATTTTTTGAGGGGGCATCGCAAGCTTGTACCCGCCCTGTGCTCCTTTGACGGCAATTACCAGTTCGGCCCTTTTTAAAAGGGAAAACACCTGCTCCAAATAAATTTTGGAAATCCCCAGCTTTTCCGATATGCTCACAATCGTAATACATTCGTTGGCGGTATAATTCTGCGCCATGGTAATCATGGCGGCCAGTCCGTACCTTCCTTTTGAAGAAATTCTCATGGGTTTCTCCTTTATAAAGATCATATTTTTTATAATACCTATTTATCATATCTTGAAAGAAGGATTTCGTCAAGAGGGGCGCGGATTTTTCAGGTTACCGCAATGCCTGTTCCAGGTCGCCGGTCAGGTCCTCCGCACTTTCCAGTCCGACGGAAAGACGCAGCAGGCACTCGTTGATTCCCTTTGCTTCCCGTTCCTCTTTGGGAACGTCGGCGTGCGTCTGCAGCATCGGATAGGTAATCAGCGTTTCCACCCCGCCGAGGCTTTCCGCGTACTGGATCAGCTTGACGCGCTCCAAAAGCTGTTTTGCCGTCTGCTCACAGTCCACCTCAAAGGAGATCATTGCCCCGAACCCGGAAGACTGCCTTTTTGAAATGGCATATCCCGGGTCTTCTGGCAGACCGACATAGTGCACCGCTTTGATCTTTTTCTGTGCGCACAGCCACTTGGCGAGTCGCATCGCGTTTTCCTGCTGCTTTTCCATGCGTACGGCGAGCGTCTTGATGCCGCGGATTAGAAGCCAGCTGTCAAACGGGGGAAGACACGCGCCCGTGGTCGTGCTCAGCACCTGCAGCCGGTCAAAGAGCTGCGGGTCGGCGGTGACGACGAAGCCGGCAAGGGTGTCGTTGTGCCCGCAAAGATACTTTGTCCCGCTGTGGACGACGATATCGGCACCCAGCTTCAGCGGCTGCTGGAAATACGGGGTCAGAAACGTGTTGTCCACAATGAGCAGCAGGTTCCGCTTTTTGGTGATTTTTGAAACGGCTTCAATGTCAGTCACCTGCATCATCGGGTTGGTGGGCGTTTCGATAAACACGGCTTTGGTTTCGGGCCTGATGCGGGACTCGATCAAAGCGGGGTCGGAAGTGTTTACAAAGTCGAAGGTAAGGCCGTTCTTAATGGATATCTTGTGAAAGTAACGGTGGGAGCCGCCGTAGAGGTCGTCGGACGCGATGATGTGGTCGCCGGGCGAAAAAAGCTCCATGAGGGTCGCGATGGCGGCCATTCCGCTGGAAAAAGCCTTGGCGCCCGCGCCGCCCTCCAGCGCAGCGACCGTTTTTTCAAGATGCTCCCTTGTGGGATTCTGCAGCCGCGAGTAGTCGTAGCCCGTACTTTGGCCGACCATGGGGTGTGCAAAGGTGGCCGACTGAAAAATAGGCACGCTCACGGCGCCGGTACAGTCGTACCGGTCAGAGCTTCCGTGTATACAAAGTGTGGTAAAATCCATATTCCCGTCTCCTGTCTGAATCATATTAGAGAGAAATGCGTATCCTAAGCAGATAACCGGGTGCGGCTATCTGCCCGCGCATTCGTGCAATTCCTCCCCTTCGTCCGGGGCCGGTGATGAGAATGGGCGAACAGTGCGCCCTTGAAAAAATTTTCATCACATTCTCCAAATCATAGTAATATTATATGTATTAAATAATAATCGAAAACAAGGGCCCTGTCAATAGCCCGCGCCGGGAAATCCGCCTGCAATCTCTTTGCCGGCCTTGACAAGCGGATTTGTTCCGGTTAAAATATTTTTATATATTAAACATATATGAAAATTTGCATATCTACAGCAATTTCATTTCGGTTTGTGAGACAAAGCACGTTTTTCCCCCGCCGAGGGCGGGGAAAAACGTAATCTGTTGCAAAATTAGCTGAAAATGCTGTAAATCATTAAATTTGAACGGAGGTTTCCTGTAAATGTCGAAGATTTATCATAGTCTGACCGATTTGATCGGAAAAACACCTTTGCTGGAGCTGTCGAACTTTGAAAAGAAGCATGACCTGAAAGCCGCGGTCGTTGCAAAGCTGGAGTATTTTAATCCCGCGGGGAGCGTTAAGGACAGAATTGCCAAAGCCATGATCGACGACGCGGAAGAAAAAGGCCTTTTGAAGGCGGATTCCGTCATTATTGAACCGACCAGCGGCAATACCGGTATTGGCCTTGCTTCCGTCGCGGCCGCCAGAGGATACCGGGTAATTCTCACCATGCCGGAAACCATGAGCATGGAGCGCCGGAACCTTTTGAAGGCTTACGGGGCGGAGCTTGTGCTGACGGACGGCAGCAAGGGTATGAGGGGCGCAATTGATAAAGCGGATGAGCTTGCCAAAGAGATTCCGAATTCCTTTATTGCCGGCCAGTTTGTCAATCCCGCCAATCCGCAGATACACAGGGAGACAACCGGTCCGGAAATCTGGGAGGACACCGAGGGCAAGGTCGATTTCTTTGTCGCGGGGATCGGCACCGGCGGAACGATCACAGGCGTCGGGGAATATCTGAAATCCAAAAATCCCGGCGTCAAGGTCATTGCGGTGGAGCCGTTCGATTCGCCGGTCCTTTCCGAGGGCAAGGCCGGACCGCATAAAATTCAGGGAATCGGCGCGGGCTTTGTGCCGAAGGTACTCAACACGGCGGTGTATGACGAAATTATCAAGGTGAAAAACGAAGACGCTTTCCGGACCGGCAGGGAGCTTTCCAAAACGGAGGGCCTGCTCGCGGGCATCTCCTCCGGGGCGGCGCTGTGGGCGGCCGCCGAGCTGGCAAAGCGGCCGGAGAACGCCGGAAAAACGATCGTGGCGCTTTTGCCGGATACCGGGGAAAGGTATTTATCCACCCCGCTTTTTTCTGAATAATATCCCCACACAGAGCAGCGGGCCGGGGCAATCGGTAAGATTGCCCCGGCCCGTTTGCCGTTCTTCGGCAATCCGAAGCGGCAGGCGGTTTTATTTTACCATTTCCAGAATGAATTGATTGGCGGCTTCCAGGTCGGCGTCGCTGGGATGCCCTTTGGAAATGCCCCCGACGAGCTTGAACGGCCCGTAGGTGTCAAATCCCTTGCAGGCAAAATCCCCGGCGATGGCGGCGCCCTTCTTTTTCAGCAGATCACTCAGAGCGCTGTGGCTTGCGGTGCTTCCCATTCCGCTCGTAGAAAACACGAAGACCGGTTTGCCGTTCAGGCTGAGCCCCTCCACGGCCTCCATCAGCCCGCTGTAATGTTTTCCGTAGGCGATACCCGCGCCGAATCCGATCATGTCATAATCCGAAAGATTTTTATTTTTGATTCCGTCCGCTTTGCAGAGCTCTGCACCGGCAGTCTCCGCCATAGCGGAGGCGATCTTTGCCGTGTTGCCGTGATGATAGGAGTCGTAAACAATCAGGCATTTTTTCAAAAAAGATTCCTCCTAAAATAAAATCGGTCTGTGCTGTCTCTATGATAGTATGATGAAGGGAGAGATGCAATATTCCCGCGATGAAAATCGATATTTTATTTTCGGGCGGTACAAAACCGATACGGACGGCTTTTGGAAGGAAGGCACAATTTTATTGAAGAATTACAGAAAATATTGGTTATAAACTTGACAAACTTTATCCAGAATGATACACTGGTGTCAATGAATAAAAACTTCCATTTTATGGAGCGGAGGGGTTTTATCTGCTGATTACAAGGGAAACGGACTACGCGCTGCGCATCCTGCGCGCGGTGTCCCACGGGGAACAGCTTACGGCCGGGGATATCTGCCGGCGGGAACTGCTGCCGCAGCAGTTTGTATATAAAATCCTCAAAAAGCTGGAACGGGCCGGCCTGGTTCAAATCACCCGCGGTGCGGGCGGCGGCTGCCGGTTGGCGGCGGATCTGAAAAAGGTGAGTCTCTACGACCTGACGGAAGTAATGGACGCGGAAAAGCTCATCAGCGCCTGTATGCGGCCCGGGTTTCAGTGCGCGTGGCAGCAGAAATGCAGTACTCCCTGTACGGTTCATCGGCAGCTTTCCCGGATTCAGGGTGTTCTGGACGCGGAGCTGCGTGCGGTCAGCCTTCATCAGATGCTGTTTCAGGCGGATTAAAATACTTCGGCCTGGCCGGTATTTTTTTGCGGTGAAACTGGATAAGATTTATCAAGTATATGATTACCTGAGCGGAGGCCGGTTTTCCCGGTCTGCCGCATTTCCTTACGATTCTGTTTTATAAATTTCCTATGGAATTCATAAAATGAAATATAATTGGTTACGAAAAGGGAGGAATCAATATGTCTTTTAAAACAACGGAAGACCACGAAGCTCTCCGTGCGAAGGTCCGGGAGTTTGCCGAGGCGGAGGTGAAGCCGCTGGCGTTCCTGCTGGACAAGGAGAATGAATTTCCCGCGGACATTGTAACAAAAATGGGGCAAATGGGGCTGATGGGAATCCCCTATCCCAAGGAGTACGGCGGCGCGGGGCTGGACATGGTCAGCTATGCCGTTGCCGTGGAGGAACTGGCCCGGGTGGACGGCGGCACCGGCGTCATCCTTTCCGCGCACACCTCGCTCGGGTCCTGGCCGATCTTCGCCTACGGCACGGAAGAACAGAAAAAGAAATACCTGGTTCCGCTGGCCAAAGGCGAAACGCTGGGCGCTTTCGGCCTGACCGAGCAGAACGCGGGCAGCGACGCGAGCGGAACGGAAACCACCGCCGTGCTGGACGGTGACCATTATGTCTTAAACGGCGGCAAGATTTTTATTACCAACGCCGACAAGGCGGACACTTATGTGGTGTTTGCCGTCACCACTCCGGACATCGGCACGCACGGGATCAGCGCGTTCATTGTGGAAAAGGGCTGGGAAGGCTTTACCTTCGGCGACCACTACGACAAAATGGGCATCCGTTCCTCCTCCACCGCGGAACTGATTTTCAACGATGTGAAGGTTCCCTGTGGAAATCTTCTCGGAAAAGAGGGAGACGGATTTAAAATCGCCATGTCCACGCTGGACGGCGGCCGCATCGGAATCGCCGCGCAGGCGCTGGGGATTGCGCAGGGTGCCTATGAAAGCGCGCTGGAGTATTCCAAGGAGCGCGTCCAGTTCGGCAGGCCCATCTGTCAGCAGCAGATCATCTCCTTTAAGCTGGCGGATATGGCGACCAAGCTTCGCGCGGCCCGTTTTCTGGTCTACAGCGCCGCCGAGCTGAAGGAAAATCACGAGCCCTACGGCATGGAGTCCGCCATGGCAAAACAGTACGCTTCCGATGTCTGTCTGGAAATCGTCAACGACGCCCTTCAGATTTTCGGCGGCAACGGATACCTCAAGGGCATGGAGGTCGAGCGCGCCTACCGCGACGCCAAAATCTGCACCATTTATGAAGGCACGAACGAGATTCAGAGAGTGGTCATCGCCTCCCATATTATTGGAAAGATGCCGAAGGACGCGGTTCCGTCCGGCGGTCAGCACGGGCCGGTCACCGGCGTGCGCAAGAAGATGATCCTCAAGGAAGGCGCCGCCGGGGAGCGGGTAAATACGCTGGTGGAAGCCCTGAAAGCGGACGGCTACGACTTTACCGTCGGCATCGACATCGATACTCCCATCACCCAGGCGGAGCGGGTGGTCAGCGCCGGAAAGGGCATCGGAGAGAAGGAAAATATGGCGCTGGTCAGGGCCCTTGCCGTTCAGGCGGGCGCGGCGCTCGGCTCCTCCCGTCCGGTGGCGGAAACGCTGAAATATGTGCCGCTGAACCGCTATGTGGGAATGTCCGGCCAGAAATTCAACGGAAATCTGTACATAGCCTGCGGTATTTCCGGAGCGGGCCAGCATCTGAAAGGCATCAAGGATGCCACGACCATTGTTGCCATCAACAACAATCCCAACGCACCCATTTTCAAAAACTGCGACTACGGCATTGTGGGCGACGTGCTGGAAATCCTCCCGCTGCTCACCGCCGCGCTGGATAACGGGGAAGCCAAGAAGCCAGCGCCTCCCATGAAGAAAATGAAACGGGCCGTTGTCAAGAAAGCAAAGCCCTCCTGGCACACCTATGTCTGCAATGGCTGCGGTTACGAATACAATCCCGCGGTGGGCGATCCGGAAAACGATATCCGTCCCGGCACCCTGTTCGACGCGCTCCCGGAAGAATGGATCTGCCCGGAGTGCGGCGAGGAAAAAGACCAGTTTATTGAGGTCTGACCCGGTATGGAAGCCGGAAAACAATGATTTCGTATCAAGGAGGATTGAACCATGCATTGTGTCAGAAAAGTAACGGAAAATCTTTATTGGGTCGGAGGCAACGACCGCCGGCTTGCCCTTTTTGAGAATATTCATCCGATTCCGCGCGGCGTTTCCTACAACTCGTACCTGCTTCTGGATAAGCAGGCGGTTCTGTTCGATACGGTGGACTGGTCGGCCTGCCGCCAGTTTTTGGAGAACGTGGAGTATCTTCTGGACGGAAGGCCGCTCGATTATCTGGTGATCAACCATATGGAGCCCGACCACGGCGCGTCCATAGAGGAAATTTTGCTGCGCTACCCCAAGGCAAAAATTATCAGCACGGAAAAAGCTTTCATGCTCATGCGTCAGTTCGGTTTCCATATCGACGGCCGCATAGAGGAAGTGAAGGAGGGCGACACAAAATCCTTCGGGAAACATGTGGTGACCTTCGTGTCCGCTCCGATGGTGCACTGGCCGGAAGCGATGGTGACCTTCGACACGACCAACGGAGTGCTTTTCTCCGCGGACGCCTTTGGTTCCTTCGGCGCTCTGGACGGAAAGCTCTTTAACGACGAGGTGAATTTCGACCGCGACTGGATCGACGACGCCCGCAGATACTATACCAACATTGTCGGAAAGTACGGGCCGCATGTGCAGGCGCTTCTGAAAAAAGCGGGCGGGATCGACATCAAGATCATCTGTCCGCTGCACGGGCCGGTCTGGCGCACCGATCTGGGATATTTTCTGGATAAATACGCTCACTGGAGCAGCTATGAGCCGGAAGAGCAGGGCATCATGATTGTATACGCCACCATGTACGGAAATACCGAAAGCGCTGCGGGGGCACTCGCGACCAGGCTGGCGGAAAAAGGCATGACCAATGTCGTGATGTACGACGTGTCTAAAACCCATGTGTCCTACCTGATTTCAGAAGCCTTCCGCCTCAGCCATATTGTGCTGGCCTCTGTTACCTATAATCTGGGGATTTACCCGCCGATGCACAATTTCCTGATGGATATGAAGGCGCTCAATCTTCAGAAACGCACTGTCGCGATTGTGGAAAACGGCTCCTGGGCGTGCAAGTCCGGGACCCTGATGCGCGAATTCCTCGAAAATGAAATGAAGGATATCAACGTGCTGGATGAGAAACTGACGCTGAATTCCGCCATGAACGAGGATAACCTGCCGGAAATGGACGCCCTTGCCGACAGTCTGATTGCGTCCGTGAAGAAATAACGAAACAGAATCCGTCTGCCGTCCTTATAAAAAACTGCCGGGGTCAGAACTCCGGCGGTTTTTTCGTGTCCCGGGGCGGAGGAATTCAGACGGCACAGCCTTCCTGCGGCTTTGGCAGCGCTTTTTTCCGGCTGACTGCCGGAACGATCTTTCCATCTTTTCGGGATCATATCTTCCCTTGCCCTTGCAATCATTGGATTTATGATATAAAGTTTATAGCATAATATTATTTTACAATTGTCTGCCTGTGCGCGCATTTCTTTGTGGATACATGGTGAAAGAGGGTATTGTGGTGAAATTAATCCTGAAAAACCGCTTGTTTAAAATGGTGGCCTGTGATCCTTCCGGTCAACCGCTCTATCAGATCAGGAGCCGCCCTTTCAGCCCTCAAAAAGTAATCGCGGCCAATCATCACGGGATTTTGTACTACACCGACATTATCGGGTCGGAAGCTTCTTCCGCATCCGCTGACGAACCTGCTTCCCGCCGGTATATCGTCTGCCGCGGCTCCAGAGAAACGGAACCGGTGTTAACAGCCGCCATAGGCTATGAAGTGTCCTCAGGCAGGAAAGACGTGCGGCATTTTCCCGATAAGCTGCCGCGGGCGGAGCGACTGAATATTCAGATAAACGATCCCGGGCAGTCCGGCATGACAATCCGTATGGAACGGGACGGTTCCTGCCGGATTTACGACCAGCAGAATCAGACGGTGGGGACTCTGTCGGGGTACCGTCCCTTTCAGGGATATGCGCTTGAGAGCAGCTCCATAACGGACGGCGGTCTGCTGTGCGCGCTGTTTGTCCTGACCCGATATATGGCTAAGGAAAATGAACTGATTGTGGTCTGACGTTCTTTTTCATTGAAATCCCTTCAGAAATTTATCCGTTGTTATAAAAAGCTGTCGCTTTCGGGCGATAGCTTTTTTGATTGGGAAAAAGCTTTTCTGCTGTTCTGCGGGACACGGAACAACATGGCTGCGCAAAAAACTGTACGGGAAACAGTAACCGAAACAATTCTTTGCACAGATTGCCCTTTTCGCCATGAATGCTTTTGGTAATAGTCAATATAAACAATATATGTTAAGATACATGCAATAAAATGTTTAAACTAATAAACTTACAAAAAGGCAGAGCCTTGGAAGGAGAAAAAAATGTATCAGAAAGAAATCGTCATCAATAATAAAACGGGGCTTCATGCGCGTCCGGCGTCGGAATTGGTGGAATTCTGCAAAAATATCAAAAGCGACATCATTCTGAAAAAGGGCACCGAAGAAATCAATGCAAAAAGTATTTTAAGTATTTTGAGCGGAGGAGTGTATCAGGGAACAAAACTTATGGTACAAGTAAATGGTGCGGATGAGCAGACAGCGGGTCCTCAGGTCATTCGTTTTCTACAAAATCTTTCCGACTAAGGCCGGAAGACGGGAGGCACAAATGGAACTTAAGAGCAGGCAGATTTATATTTTACGCGTCCTGCTGACGACGGAAAAAGGTGTTGCACCCGAAGAATTTCTGGAAAAGCTGGGCGTTGGCAAACGCACCATGTATTACGATCTGGAAAAAATCAATGATTGGTTAAAGTACTACGGATTGGGAAAGGTGGTCATCTCCGGACAGACCATCCTTGCGGAAGTGCCGGACGCGTCGGCTCTGGACCAGCGGCTGCGGGAAAGCACGACCTATTTCTTTTCGGTGGAAGAGCGGCGCGCAATGGAAGTGGTACATATTTCGCTTTCCAGCACCAACATTACCATCAACTGCCTGATGGAGCTGTTTGGGGTCAGCAAAAACACCGTTCTCAGCGATATCAGGGAAGTGCGCGCCGTGCTGGAAGGCTGGGGCCTGACCCTGAACAGTACCATTAAATCCGGTTATCTGATTTCGGGAGAGGAAATGACCATCCGGAAAATGCTGGGGGAACAGTTCCAAATGCTGTCCAGCCCGGGCTGCCAGACGTATATCCATCAGTTCCTGCAGAAAAACCTTGTGTGCCTCTACCACAATGAAATCGACTTCGGCGAGCTGTGCCGCTGCCTGATCAAACAGTACGAGACGGATATTCACGGCGATTATATTCTGGCAAATATCGAATTAATCAGAATGATGATTCAGGTTTCCTGGATACGCAGCCGCAAGGGAAATATCATCCAGCTGAGCAGCGACGAACAGCTTGCCCTGATGAAGAGCCTTTCCTTCCGTTCCGTGGAGTTCAGCCTTCAGAAGCTGCGCGTTCACGGAGTGGAAGTCGCCATGCAGGAAACCTATTACATAACCACTTTGTTTCTCGGTATCCAGACGACGGACTTTCTGTCCCAGGAGCAGGAGGATACCTTTATCGCGGAATTTGCGGAGGAGCTGGTGTTAAGCTTTGAGCGCATCGCCTGCCTTTCCTTCCCGAACCGCGAGCGGCTGCAGAGGCAGCTCAGCCATCACATCCGCCCCATGTACTACCGCATCAAATACGGAATCCCCGATAAAAACCCGCTGGTTAAGGATATCCAGGCCATGTACCCGTTTGTGTTTGACTTTACCCGAAAAGCCGTGCAGGAGGCCAAGATGGATCTTCCGGAGGGGGGGATTTCGGAGGATGAGCTGGCGTATCTGTGCGTCTATTTTGTCAGCAACCTCAGCGAAAAATATCTGGTCAAGGAAAATGCGGACAGCAAGGGCGTGCTGATCGTCGGTGCCGAAAACATGGCCGTGGCGGTCCTGCTGCGGGAACAGCTGCAGGACGTGTTCGGCCTTTCGCTGGATTACCGCGTCATCAGTCAGAGCAAGCTGCGCGAATGGATGCTGGGGGACTACGCGCTGGTGGTTTCTCTGGTGCCCCTGGGCAAAAATTTTTCCTACAGTAAAATCGTGGAAACCGGCCCCATCATCACGGAAAATACGCAGCGCCGGATCATGGAAATCCTTCGCGGGGACCGTTCCGTCGCCCGTTACGACGATATGATCTGCGAAATAATCAACCGGGTCAAGGGCAGCGTGGACGGAAAGGTGCAGGATGACAAGCTGTACCTTGACCTTTTCCGTTATTTTGAGGAAAAAGAACGCGGTAAACGGCCGCGCGCCAAGAGCGATATTTTTTATGAAAAAATTGAGCAGAACCGGTTTTTGCTGCTCCCGGAAACGGCGGATCTGGAACAGACGCTCCACAGCTGCAGCAAAGTGCTGCGGCAGGGGGCGGCCGGTCAGCGTCTTGCACAGAGAATGTACAACCTGATGCAGAACAAAAAGCTGCAGACCTACCGTATTCAGGGGGACGTGGTACTGGTCCACTTTCCTTTACAGGGAGATGCAAATCCGAAAATAGACGTCTGTATCGCGCTTGCCCCAAAAGGGCTGGAATGCCACGACGGAAGAACCGCCGGGATTCTGGTCGGGCTTGCGACGAAGGATTCTTATTCCCATTGGGCGGTACTGGAAGGCATTTACCGCTATTTCAGCGACCCCAATCATATCAACGGCATTAAACAAATCTATCAAAATGACAAGGAGCATTGCGGAAATGAAAAAATTTACCGGCCTTGCGGGAGCGGGAGGACGCGACCTGTCGCAGACCGTGGTTCTGCACAGGAAGAAGCTGACACTGGAGAAAAAGGCGGTGGAGGACTGTGAACGGGAAATAGAGCGCTTCAGAGAGGTGCAGCGTGAGTACGCCGAAGAGCTGGAAAGACTGTACCGCACCACCCTGGCTGAAGACGGGGAAAAAACAGCCGGTATTTTTAAGGCTTACCGCACGATCGTTGAGGACGATTTTCTGTTTAAAAATCCGATTCAGGCCGTCCGGGAGGAGCATATGGGAATTGACTGCGCGATTGAGCGGGAAAAGGAGAAAATCAGCAAAAAATTTGCCGCCATGCCCGACGCGTATCTGCAGGAGCGCGCGAACGATATCCGCAACGTCTGCGATGAGATCATCCGCCGCCTGAACGGCGTTGCCGACGGCGGGCAGGAAATGCAGAATATGCGGGAGCCCTTTATTCTGGTGGCGGAGGACCTTTCCCCGGAGGACACCATCCGCGTCGACAAGCGTTTTCTGCGGGGCTTTATCACCGAGAAGGGCGGAATCACCTCCCACGTGGTGATTCTGGCCAAAACGCTGGGTATCCCGGCTGTGGTGGGAGCAGCCGGCATTATGCGGGAGGCCCGTTCCGGCCAGTCCATTTTTGTGGACGGCGACTGCGGCTACGGGATTCTGGAACCCGACGAGGCTTTCGTCTGCTCTTTCAGGAAGGACAAAGCCTGCCTTGACGGGCAGAAAAAGCTTTACGCCGCTATGGCGGCGGAGCCCGCCGTCACGGCGGACGGCCATCCGGTGGCGGTGTGTATGAATTCCGGCGATGCCGAAAGCCTGAAAAATTTCCGCGCAGAGCAGTGCGACGGCGTGGGCCTGTTCCGCACCGAATTCCTTTTTATGAATCAGCACGATTACCCGGATGAAGAGCTGCAGTTCCAGACCTACAGAAGCATTTCGGAGAACGCGAAGGGAAAAGAAGTGATTATCCGCACGCTGGATATCGGCGGTGACAAGCAGCTGGATTACATGGACATCCCGAAGGAAAGCAATCCGTTTCTGGGCTACCGCGCGATCCGGATCTGTCTGGACCGCGAAGAGGTTTTTTTGACGCAGCTGCGCGCTATTCTGCGTGCCTCGGCATATGGAAATGTCAAAATCATGTTCCCGATGATCGTGACACTGGAAGAACTGCGTCAGGCAAAAGGGATGGTGAAAAAAGCAAAGGATCAGCTCCGTGCCGAAGGGACTGTTTTTACGGAAACCATTCCCGTCGGCATCATGATTGAAACGCCGGCCTCGGTCCTCATCAGCGACAAGCTGGCAAGGGAAGCCGCGTTTTTCTCGATCGGGACAAACGACCTGATCCAGTACACCACGGCGACCGACCGGATGAACGAGCGCGTCCAGCACCTTTACGACCCCTGCAACCTTTCGGTTCTGCGCTCCGTTGATACGGTGATCCGCAGCGCGCACAGCGCGGGGATTCCCGTCGGCATGTGCGGGGAGGTCGCCTCGGACGCACGGCTGACGCCCCTGCTGCTGGCAATGGGGCTGGATGAGTTCAGCGTCGTTCCCAAACAGGTGGGCAGAATCAAATATCTGATTCGCCGGTGTGATCTGGGTAAGCTTGCCGGGCTGAAAGAGCGGGTGCTCGACAGCGATACCATTGAGGAAGTGAAACAACTGCTGGCGGAATATTCCGCGGAATAGGAAGGGGTGCCGGATGAAATCGGAAGCCAAAAAGCGCGCGGAAAGCCGGGAAGCGGCAAAAGCGCAGGAGGCGAGAAAGCAAAAGCAAAAAGAACGCGCCGCCGGAAAGGTAGGGGAGGAACCCTGCCTGTACTGTGGAAAGCTGACGCTTTGCAGGAAATATATCATCAATCCGGAGGCGGAGCATGAGCTGCCCTGCTGCAGCGAGGAATGCTTTTATAAGACCGGGCAGTTTGTGGATTACGATACCCGTTTCCGCACGCCGTTTTATATGGTGCTGCTGGTTTTCGTCATCGCAAATCTTCTGCTGTTCTCGTTTCAGCCCGCGACCCGGTGGACTTACCTGCCTTTATTCGGCATGGGGATTGCCGCTTTTGTATGCCCGCTGGTTTTTACCCGGTATGAACGCTACCAGAAATTCGGGATCGAGAAGACGCGGAAGATCATCCGCGTTGTGTCGGCGGCGGTTTCTGCATTTGCGCTGCTGCTGATTATTTGTTACTAAGTGTGCCGGTTTGCACAAAACAGTTCAGCTAATTGCAAAATTAACTGTACAATCTGTGAAAAAACTTGGTCTTTTTTGAACGGATGGAATATGGTATGTTGTAAACAGCGAGATATTCACATCAACTAGTTGAAAGAGAAATGAAAAAGGAGGCGTCTGGAATAGGAGCATTACTGGATGAACGGCTGATCGTTTTGGATGCGGATGTAAACAGCGACGAAGAATGTATCCGGCTGATGGCTACCCGGTTTGAAGAAGCCGGATATGTCAGCCCCGGATACGGAGACGCGGTGATTGAACGGGAAAAGACCCTTCCCACCGGGCTTCCGGGAAAAAAGATCAACCTGGCGATCCCTCATACGAACAACAAGCTGGTGAACAAACCGGCGGTCGGGGTCATTATCCCGAAGAAGCCGGTTGCGTTTCATATGATGGGGGACCGGGAAACCTCGCTGGACTGCGAAGTGATTCTGCCGCTGGTGGTCAAGGATTCCAAGCAGCAGATAGGGATGCTGAAAAAAATCATGAAGATCATTCAAAACAGTGAGCTGTTGGAGAAGCTGAAAAATTCCGGGAGCAAGGCGGAGATTATGGACTGCCTGAGCTCTCTGGAAGACGAATCATAATAAAAACTAAGGGAGGAGAATCTTGATGCGTGCAGTGAAAGTTTTATCGGTATGCGGTTCCGGTACGGTCAGTTCTGCCATGCTGTCGTCCAAACTGGAGGACGTGCTGGCGGAGCACGGCTACAAAATGGAATCTACGGAGGTCGCGCCGGGCGGCGTGGAACTTGCAGTGGCGAACGGAGGCTATGATTTAATCGCCTACACAAGCCCGGTAGACGATATCTACGGAATCCCGGTACTGAATGCGACGGGGTTTCTGGTTGGAATCAATGAAGACGAGTTTGTAGAGGAGCTCCTTGCTGTACTGAGCAAGCTGGATCTGGGTTAAAGCGGCATACGTGGAAGATCCCCTTTTTCAGACAGAAATTACCGTAAAAGAGGAAGGTAAGGAATTATGTTTTTTACAGTATTGAAAAGTGTATTTGACACCTTTGGAAACTATATCACAGTGCCCCTCATTATTTTTGTGATCTGCAAGCTGTTTAAGGCCCCCACCAAAAAAGCGTTTTCTTCCGCCGTACTGATCGGCGTGGGACTCAAGGGCATGGCTTTCATCACCACTGAATTCGGCGCCGTCCTGTCCCCGCTGGTACAGCAGATCGTAAAAGCGAGCGGGCTGAATCTGCCTGCACTGGACATCGGCTGGCAGGCGGTCGCCTCCGTTGCCTATTCCACGAACATCGGCATGATGTTCATCGGCGTCGGTCTGGTTTTCCAGATTATCCTCTGGCTGATCAAGTGGACCGACATCTTTATGCCGTCCGACCTGTGGAACAACTATTCCATCATCGTCTGGGGCTCCATGCTGTACCAGCTGACGCAAAACCTGGCGATGGCGTTCGCTTTGATGCTCTTTGTCAACCTGGTCACCCTGCTGATTGCGGAGGTCCTGCAGAAGAGATGGTCCACTTATTATCACTATCCTTCCTGCGCAATGACCGCGCCGCACCACAACGGCGACGCCCCGATGTATCTTGTCCTGAACATTCTGTTCAGCAAGCTGGGCATGGATAAAATCAAGGCGGACCCCGTTACGATCCGCAAAAAGATCGGCTTCATGGGCGAACCGATGTACATAGGACTGATTGTCGGTATTATTCTGGGTGTAGTCGGCAATATTACCGCGCTGAACAATATGGCGGCCTGGGGACAGGTTGTCAACGTATCCGTGACCTGCTCCGCCGTTATGGCGATCTTCCCGAAGGTTGCCGGGCTGTTTGCCTCCGGATTTACCACTCTGACCGATTATTCCCGCAAAACGCTGAAGAACAGCAAGTACGGGAAAGACCGTGAGTTCATTATCGCCGTCAACGACGCGCTCGGCTACGGCGAGCCGGCCACCCTGACCACCGGACTGCTGGTCATCCCCTTCGCCGTTCTGCTTGCATTCCTGCTCCCGGGCAACGTGGTAATTCCGGTTATGGTTCTTCCCTCTTTGCCATATATGGTGGAAATTCCCGTATGCCTGAGCAACGGCAATATTGTGAAGTCCTG
The DNA here is from genome assembly GCF_052442865.1 of Caproiciproducens puteiluti. Classification (NCBI taxonomy): domain Bacteria; kingdom Bacillati; phylum Bacillota; class Clostridia; order Eubacteriales; family Acutalibacteraceae; genus Caproiciproducens; species Caproiciproducens puteiluti. The sequence goes on from NZ_CP194790.1 coordinate 1,094,058, forward strand.
GCTGATGGGCTGTATCGTGTTCGCTGCCAAGATCATGATGGCTTCCTACTGGGCGACCGTCTTTACCCAGGTCGCGGCTGGCGCCGGATTTGAGGCGGCCACTACCGCTCTGGCCGGGGGCACCCTCATCATCGGCTTTATCATGTCCAATTGCACGGCCGGTATCATCACCATGGCCTTCCTGACCATGAACCCGATCATTATCGCCGCGACCGTCGCCGTGTATCTGGTACTGTTTGTCCTGTATAAGAAGAATAAGGGCGCCGTACAGGAATATCTGGAAAAGAATGCTCTGGGCGAAGCGTATGTCGCTCCCCAGCCGGCTGTAAACGCCTGACCCGGAAACTAGTTATGAGAAACTGACGGATAAGCATTCATTTTGCCGTTTTGAAACGGCAGAATGGATGCTTGTTTAAGAAGAAAGGAATTTCTATGAAAATTGTAGTAATCGGTGATATCGTCGTTCCCTGTGAACTGCTGACAGAGGCGGCGGAGTCCCTGGGCGAACCCGGTCAGAACACGGTCGTTCCGATTGTGTGGCCGGCCGAAACGCGCCAGAAATTTCAAAAGAAAGCACAGAACATAGAAAAGAACGGCCCGACGGCGGAAAAGGTCCCCGAAGAGGTCTACCGTGAAATCGCGGACGCGGACATCCTGCTCACGCATTTCTGCCCGGTTCCGGAGGAGCTCATCGCACAGGGAAAGAAGCTCAGACTCATCGGGACCTGCCGCGGCGGCATGGAGCATGTAGATGTCGCGGCGGCGACCAAATACAACATCCCCGTTATCCACTGCATCCGCAACGCGGAAGCAACCTCGGACTTTGCAATCGGCCTGATGTTCGCGGAAACACGCAATATCGCCCGGGCACACGCCGCGCTCAAACAGGGCGAATGGCGTAAGGAATACGTAAATAACGGCTATACCACCTCCATGTGCGAAATGACGCTGGGTGTGGTCGGCCTTGGACATATCGGCAAGCTGGTCGCCAAAAAGGCCGCAGGAGTGGGCATGAAGGTCATCGCCTACGACCCGTACGTAACGCAGGGGTCCCTGGATGAAACGGGGCTGCCGGTCCGGCTGGTGGAGCAGGAGGAGTTGTTCAGAACAGCGGATATCGTCACGCTGCACCTGCGCCTGACTCCCGAAACAAAAAACAGCGTGGACGGGAAGCTGATCGGCCTGATGAAGCCCACCGCCTATCTCATCAACACCTCCCGCGCCGGTGTGCTGGATAAGGACGCTCTCGTGAAAGCGCTGCAGAATAGGACCATCGGCGGCGCGGCGCTGGACGTGTACTGGGAAGAGCCCATCCCGAAGGACGACCCGCTTCTGGAGCTGGACAATCTGACCATGACGCCGCACAACGCGGGCAACGTGGTGGACGCCCTTCCCAAATCGCCCCTGCTGCTCGCGCGTACCATCAAAGCCTTCTGGGAAACCGGAAAGAGCGATATGGTGGTGAACCTCAGAAATATCAAACGCTGAACCGATTGGCGGGGCTGTTCCCCGCGTATGAAAAGGAGAAATGACTTATGTTGATGGAAAAGGAAAGAAAAGAAATCGCAGAATACGGCCGTAAAATGAGCTCTTCCGGTCTGAGCAAGGGTACCAGCGGCAATATCAGCATTTATGACCCGGAAACCGGCTATATGGCGATCAGCCCTTCCGGTCTCGGATATTTTGACACCGAGCCGGAAGACGTGGTCGTCATGGACCTGAAGGGCAATATTATCGACGGCAGCCGCAAGCCCTCCAGTGAGCACGGCCTTCACACCGTGATGTATCTGAACAAACCGGACGCCCGCGCGGTGGTACATACCCATTCCACCTTCTGCACTACGCTGGCCTGCCTCAACACCCCGCTGAAAGCGGTGCACTACGTCATCGGCGGCGCGGGTGCGGCAACGGTCCCCTGTGCGGAATACGCAACCTTCGGAACACCGGAGCTGGCGGAAAACGTCGCCAGGGCGATCGGTAAAAGCAAAGCCGTTCTGCTGGCGAACCACGGCCTTGTCACCAGCGGCCCAAGCCTTGCCAAAGCCTTCGGCCTGGCCGTCAATCTGGAATTCGTAGCCGAAATGCAGTGGAGAGCTTCCTGTATGGGAACCCCCGTTGTGCTGAGCGACGCGGAGATGGATACGGTGATGGAAAGCTTCAAGAGCTACGGCCAGCCGAAAAAAACGGATGAGAAAAAGGACGGAATGGGCTATTAATCTGAAGGACGGGAGAATGGAAAAATGCTGGCTGCCATGCTGTACGGTGTGGAGGATATCCGCATCATGGAAGTGCCGGTCCCGGAAATCGGACCGGGCGAGGTACTGATTCAAAATAAGATTTCAACAACCTGCGGCACCGATGTGAAAAACTTTAAAAGAGGATATCCTCTTTTAAAGCCGCCGCATCCTTACGGACATGAATTTTCCGGCGTGATCGCCGCAGTGGGAAAAGACGTTAAGGGCTTTCACGAGGGCGACCGCGTAGCGGTCCACAACACGGCCCCCTGCAATGAGTGCTATTACTGCAAGAAAGGCCTTTACTCCATGTGCTCCAATATGACGTTTAACCGCGGCAGCTACGCGGAATACGTAAAGGTACCCGAGTCCATCGTGCGCCAGAACATGTTTGTGTTGGACAGCTCCGTTTCCCACAAGACCGCTTCCCTGATGGAGCCGTTTTCCTGCGCGGTTTACGGCATTGAGAACTGCCCCGTCCATCTGGGCGACACCGTGGTCGTGAACGGCGCGGGACCCATCGGCCTGATGTTTGCGCGTCTGGCGGTGCTGAAGGGCGCCAAGGTCATTGTAACGGATATGATGGAGAACCGTCTGAAACTGGCGGAAAAAATGGGGGTCTGGAAAACCTGCAACCTGACCGGTGTGGAAAGTCCGGTGGAGGCCATCCGTGAACTGACGGATGAGAAGCGCGGCGCGGACATCGTCATCGAGGCCACGGGCCTGATCGACGTGTGGAAAACCAGCGTGCAGATGGTGCGCAAAGGGGGATTCGTGCTTCTGTTCGGCGGCACAAAATCCGGCAGCGAGCTGACGGTGGACGCCACCCTGCTGCATTACTCGCAGATTACCATCAAAGGCGTGTTCCACACCACTCCGCGTCATGTCATGACGGCGCTGGAGTTGCTGAAAATGGGTGTGATTTTAAGCGAGGATTATATTCAGAACGAGTACAGGCTGCCGGATCTGGAAAAGGCGATCCGCGAACACGCTTCCGGCAGCGTCATCAAGAACTGTATCATATACGACTAAAAGGAGTGGGAAAGCAACAATGTATTCAATCAAGCTCGGCTGTGAACATATTTACTGCGGGGAAAACGCGGTGCAGTACCTGAAGGAACTGCCCGCCGTCCGCAAGCGTGCCTACATTGTCATGAGCGGCACCATCCTTCAGGAACTGGGTCAGCTCAAAATTGTCACGGACGTTCTGGAAGAGGCTGGCTTTACATGGAAGGCCTATACCGATGTGGAGCCTGAGCCCAGCTTTGAAACCGTCAAACGCGGAACCGCGGACATGAGGGAATTCGAACCCGACTGGGTGATCGGGTTTGGCGGCGGCTCCGCCATGGACGCCGCGAAAGCCATGTGGGTTTTCTACGAAAATCCGGAGTACCGGGAGCTGGATGACGTGATGCCCCCCAACGAGATCAAAAACCTCAAGGTAAAGGCGCGCGTGGCCTGTATCCCTACCTCGGCGGGAACCGGCAGCGAGGCGACCCGCGCGGCTCTGATCAAAGATACCGTAAAGAAGAAGAAATACTCGATCCGCTGCCTGAAAGGCCGCATGGTGCCGGATGTCGCCATCCTCGATCCGGCGTTTTCCATGACGATGCCGAAAAGCCTGACGGCCGCTTCCGGGATGGACGCGCTGACCCATGCCATCGAATCCTATGTCACCCCGATCGACAATCCGTTTTCGGACGGGATGGCAATGGCCGCGTTTATTTACGGATATAAAAATCTGCCCATCTGCTATGAGGACGGAAAAAATGCGGAAGCCAGAGCAAAGATGCTGGAGGCTTCCTGCATGGCCGGTATTGCGTTTTCCAACTGCGCGCTGGGCATCGTACACAGCATTGCCCACACCTTCGGGGCGGAGTACGGCGTGCCGCACGGCCTGGCGAACGCCATTGTGCTTCCGTACGGCCTGCGGTTCAACTCCCGCGACAGCCGAACGCAGGCCCGTTATGACGAGCTGGCTTCCTTCGTGGGGGAAACCTCCCTGCTGGACGGGGTCCTGGCACTGCGCAAACGCATCGACGTGCCTCCCCGCATGAAGGATGTTGTGCCCGACGAGCAGGATGTGCTCGGCAAAATCGACATGCTTGTGGAAAAGGCCATGTCCGACGTCTGTACGCCCTTTACTCCCGTAAAGCCTACCACGGAAGAGCTGAAAGCGTTGATCCTGGAGGTCTACTACGGAGAAAAGGGACATCAGGCTTAATCTTCTCAATTGTTTATACGTACTTGCTCATGACGAACGACTTCCAATATTAGAATTCAGCAAAGAACGCCGCTGTCAAGCGGCGTTCTTTGCGTCTGAAATGTTATATAAACAGTCACTCTCAAAACAGAAGCCTATGCGGGGAAACATAGCTTCAGAATATTCCTGGCTGGATTTATCCTGAAAATTTTGATGAGTTTTGCCGAAAGAAATGTTAAATTATACAAAACAAAGTTAAAAAATTCGGCATTTTATAAATATTGACTTTATAAACTCCTCAGGTATAATTAGAACATAGTTCAACTGGTCATGACGACATGACGATATGATTAGGATTGGGAGGGGGTTCTACGGAACAGTCAATGCTGCCAAAGTATTTTATTCTGAAACGCAGTCTCATTGAAAAAATCAATCAGGAAGAATTCAAGGCAAATGAAATGATTCCGAGCGAACGGGAACTGATCGAGATGTATGATGTCAGCCGGATTACCGTGCGCAAGGCCATCGAAGAACTGGTAAATGAAGGGTATCTGTATAAGGTGCAGGGCAAGGGGACATACGTAAAATCTGACGATTACAGTCAGGACCTTATTTCCATTACCAGCTGTACACAGGATGTTATCAATTTGGGAATGACGCCCGGAAGAAAGGTGATATCGGCTTCCGTGATTCAGGCGGACCGGAAAAGGTGCCATACCCTGGAAATCGGGGAAAACGACAAGGTGTTCCGGCTGGAAAGGATTTATTACGCGGATAATGAGCCGATCAACCACACGGAGACATATCTTCCTTATAAATTATTTCCCGGAATTGAGAAATTCGACTTCTCAAGCGATTCCCTGTACAAGGTTCTGGAAGAGCAGTATCACACGAAAATAACGAAGGCCAAGCGATCTGTAGAGGCGATATTGGCAACGGATGAAATCGCCGATTATCTGAATGTGAACCCCGGAATCCCGATCCTGCTTTTCGGCTGCGTTACCTATGGCGTCGTCAACGGCAAGGAAGTTCCCATAGAAAATTTCAAGTGCTGCTACCGCAGCGACAGATTTAAGTTCTACATTAATCAGGTCAAGTGAGTTTTTATTTTGGCGCTTATTAAATTGAAACTTCATTATTAAGGGGAGAATGACAATGAAAAAAACATTGAAAAAAATCCTTTGCCTCGTAATGGCCACGATGATCGGCGCATCCGCCTTGGCTGGATGCGGCAGCAAGGACAGTACGGATCAGGGCAGTCAGGCTGCGTCGGCCTCTTCCGCTGTAAAGAGCGACAAGAAAATTGCCATTGTGTGTGATTCTGCGGGACAGAATGACAATGGGTACAATCAGGCCGCCGTCAGCGGCGCCAAGCAGGCCGCGGAAAAGTACGGTATGGAATACAAGGTCGTTGAACCGACCAACGGCGTTCCCTCCGCTCTGGAAGCCCTTGCGGAAGACGGATACAACGTGATCTTCAGTCTGGAATATGACTTCGACGCTTTGATTAAAGGCGTCGGCGGTTCCAAGCCTCTTGCCGAAATGTATCCCGATACGACCTTTGTCGTATTCAATGACAACCCGAATGTAAACGAGGATGGTTCCGTTAAGTATAAAAACGTTATTTCCGTGCTGTTCGACGTACATGAAGGCTCTTTCCTTGCCGGTGCACTGAGTGTCCTGGTAAATGAAAACGCCAAAGTCCTCTTTGCGGATGGCTACAAATTCAAGGACCCGGCTCAGGGCGGCCGCGCACTCGGATTCATCGGCGGAACCAATTCAAACGGCATCACCGTATTTTCTTACGGCTACATCGCCGGTGTGAACTACATGGCGAAGGAACTGGGCGTAAAGTATGACTACTATGCAAAATACGACGCAGGCTTTACCGATTCCGCACTGGGAAGCACGGTAGCCGGTACTTATTACGACAAGGGTGCCAACATTGTTTACGGCGTCGCGGGCGGCGTAGGCGAAGGCATTACCTCCAAAGCGAAGGAAGTCGGAAGGCTGGCGATCCAGGTTGACGCCAACAAAGACGCTCAGCAGCCGGGCTATGTCCTTACCAGCGTGCTGAAAAACACCGATGTCCCGGTCATGACCATCTGCGACGCCCTGGCAACCAGCAAGCTTGCCGGCATGGGAAATCTGCAGTCCTATTCTCTGGCTTCCGGCGCTACCGGCATTACGGATCTGGCTGAAATCAGCAAACACATTGCCACAACCTCCGAGGCACAGGCAAAGTGGAAGGAAATCCAGACCAAGCTGAGCGAAATCAAAGAAAAAGTCGGTTCGGACATTAAGGTCGTAAATGCACAGGCCGGCGATAAATTTGACGCTTCTGCCTACCCGAACGTAACCATTAAATAATAAAACGCTGGGGGCGTAAACTGAAATGAGCATGATTCAAACGATTGATCTAACCAAAAAGTTTGGCGATTTCACTGCAAATGATAAGATCAGCATTTCGGTGGAAAAGCAGGAAATCAAGTGTATCGTGGGCGAAAACGGTGCGGGTAAATCCACTTTGATGAATATGCTGTATGGATTGCTGCGTCCCACAGAAGGTAAGATTTTACTTCACGGCAAAGAGGTCGCGATCGGCAGCCCTGTGGATGCCATCGCGCTCGGATTGGGAATGGTGCACCAGCATTTTAAGCTGGTGCCCAGTCTCACTGTTTATGAAAATATTCTTCTCGGCACGGAATTGAAAAAATCGGCCAAATCACCGTTTGTCGATAACAAAACGGAAATCGAAGAGGTCCGGAAGCTGATAGAGAAATATAAATTTGAATTGAATCCTACCGATAAAATCGAGGATATCTCAGTCGGCGGGCGGCAGCGGGTCGAAATCCTCAAAATGCTGTACCGCAACGTGGATATCCTGATCCTTGACGAGCCGACCGCGGTGCTTACCCCTCAGGAAGTGGACGAGCTTTTTGTCAACCTGAAGGAACTGCGCGCACAGGGGAAAACCATTATTGTTATTACCCACAAGCTGCGCGAGGTCATGGAGCTGAGCGACAGCGTGACGGTCATCAAGCAAGGCAAGGTTGTAGGGAACCTGCTTACCAAGGATACCTCGGAAGAGGAACTGGCCCAGATGATGGTCGGCAGAGATGTCGTACTGACCGTACAGAACACGGCGGAGACCAAAGCGGCAAACGAGGTGGCCTACTGCGTGGAGGATGTCTGTACGATCAATGATTACGGCAAAGAGGTGCTGCACAATATTTCCTTTTCCGTTCATAAGGGAGAAATTCTCGGCGTGGCCGGGGTTGAGGGGAACGGTCAGTCGGAGCTGGTAAAGGTTCTGACCGGCATGATGAAAACAACCTGCGGAAGGGTTTCCATATATGATAAGGACATTACCAATAAATGGCCGGACGAGCTGCGGCACAACGGCGTTGGGATTATCCCCGAGGACCGTTATGCGCAGGGGCTCTGCAGTACGATGAGCATTGCGGAAAACTGTATCGCCGGTTATCACGGCGCTTCGGATGTATGCCGTCTGGGCTTTTACAACAAAAGAAGCGTGTCCGCAAAACGCGACCGCTTCATTAAGGATTTTGACATTCGCGTGGGCGATATCAACGGCAATGTGGGTCAGTTGTCCGGCGGTAATGCGCAGAAGATCATTGTCGCAAGGGAGTTTTCAAGCTCGCCGAGGCTGCTGATAGCCTGTCAGCCGACACGCGGGGTCGATATCGGGTCCATTGAGTTTATCCACAACCAGATTTTGAACTTCCGCAATGCAGGCAACGCGGTGCTGCTGATTTCCAGCGAGCTTTCCGAAGTGATGAGCCTGTCTGACCGGATTATCGTGATGTACAAGGGCGGTATTATCGGAGAAATTTCACCCAGGGAAATCAGCAGTTCGGCGATCGGCCTGCTGATGGCCGGGATTAAAAATTAACAAGGGGGCATTGATAATGAAAATGATTAATTTTGGAAAACGCCTCCTCAACTCCATACTGCCTGTTTTGTTGGCGTTTGTAATCGGCGGAATCATCATTCTGCTCATTGGTGAAAATCCGGTTGATACATACGGGATTCTGCTGGGGAAATCGCTGTTTACGGCAAAGGGCCTTCTGAATACGCTGCACTATGCTTCGCCGCTGATTTTAACCGGTCTGGCGATTGCCATTACGTTTAAGGCCAATATCTTCAACATGGGCGTGGAAGGGCAGATGCTGCTCGGCGCGTTTTTTTCCGGTGTGGCGGGTGCCTATCTGCCTGCTTCCCTGAACCCGGCTGCGGCAAAGCTGATTTGTCTGGCGGTCGGTGTTCTCTGCGGTATTTTGTTCGCTCTGGTTCCGGCGGTCCTGAAGGCATACTTCCATGTAAATGAAATGGTGGTCACCCTGATGCTGAACTACGCGATGATCAAGGTACTGGAGTTCCTTTCCACGGGTGTGTTCCGCGATTACAGCTCCGGCTACGTCTGTACGCCGACCATTCACGACAATGCTATGTTTTCGCGCATCGGAAACTCGAGAATCACCCTGTTTTTCTTTATTGCGGTCGCTGCGTTTCTGGTCATGTATTTTGTTATGAACAAATCCAGACTGGGGTATGAAGTGACGGCGATCGGGAAAAATCCGGAGTTCGCGGAGGCGGCCGGAATGAAGGTCCACCGGAAAATCATGATCCTGATGATCATCAGCGGCGCGCTTTCCGGGCTGGCCGGTTCGGGCTATATGATGAGCGAGCAGTTCAAGTACACCCTGAGCTTTTCGGGAAATCCCGGCCTTGGTTGGGACGGGATGCTGATCGCGCTGCTGGGCGGTCATTCCCCGGTGGGAATCCTGATTGCGGCCGTTTTCTACGCCGCACTGAAAACCGGTGCGGATCATATCAATCTGTATTCCACTGTTCCAAAGGAAATCGTTTCGGTTATTCAGGGCCTGATTATCCTTTTCCTTGCGGTCAAGTTTGTGGACGAGCATACCGACATCCGGAAAAAATTGTTTGGCAAGAAAACCGGCAAGGCTGAGACAGCCGCCGCCAAGGAGGCATAAGGATGGATATTTTAGGCAACATTTTATACGATACCGTTTATCACAGTGCCCCGATTGTCCTGTGTGTCCTGGGCGGCATATTTGCCTACAAGGCTAATGTGCTGAACATTGCGTTGGAAGGAATGATGCTGATCGGAGCGTTTACTTCGACTCTCTGCGCGTTTCTTACGCATAACGTCGCGCTGGGCATCCTTCTTTCCATGGTATCGGCGCTGATTTTCGGGCTGATTTTTTCCCTGATGGGCGTTACCTTCAAGGGCAATGTTATTATCGTCGGTCTGGCGATCAACCTGCTGACCTCCGCGATCGCCCGGTTTGTTCTGGTGACGATGGATACCTCCAATATTACGCTGAGCTTTCTCAATGTAGCGGATTTCCAGATCCATATTCCCGTGATTGAGAACATTCCCCTGCTCGGCAGGATTCTCAGCGGCCACCCGCTGATCACCTATATCAGCTTTATCGGTATTTTTGTTATGTGGCTTCTGATGTATAAGACGCGGTTCGGCATTTATGTCCGCGTGGTGGGCGAAAACGAGGACGCCGCAAAAAGCATCGGTTTGAAAACCGACTTCTACAAATATGCCGCGGTTCTGATCGGGGCATTGTGCTGTGGCCTTGCGGGCGCGAATCTTTCCACGGAACGGCTGGGACTGTTTACCAATGACATGACTGCGGGCCGCGGGTTCATCGCAATCGCAGCTATCTACTGCGGACAGGGGTCCCCGACCATGTCGTCGCTTTACGCCATCCTGTTTGGTCTGGCGCGTGCGCTGTCCGTGAACCTCAGCATTTATGCCGGTCCGGCTGCGGGGCTGTTCGACGTGGTTCCGTATGTCATTATGGTCTGCGTGCTGACGGCGGTTTCCATCGTCAAACGCAAGAACAATAAGATAAGAGGTTTTAAGAATGAATGAAACCGCTCTGATTATCGTGGATATGGTAAAGGATTTCACGGACCCCGACGGACTTGTGTATTATCCGCAGAACCGCGTAATCCTTCCGAAGATTGCGCAGGTTCTGGAAAAATGCCGAGAAAAGGGCAAGCTGATTATCTTTCTGCAGCACTGCAACCGGGTGGGGAAGCCGGACGAAAAAGCCGCGTCCATGCGCCCGAACTGTCTGGAGGGCACCAGCGGAATTGAAATCGACCCGATGCTCAAAGTGGATGAGGAAAAGGATTATGTGATCCGCAAACGCCGCTACAGCGGGTTTTTCGGTACGGACCTCGACCTTGTGCTTCGTGAGAACCATATAAAAAACACCGTGATCGTGGGGACCAAGACCAACTGCTGTATCCGTGCCACCGTGACCGACGCCTTTTACCTGAATTATCATCCGATCGTGATCCGTGAATGCGTGGCGACGAATTCGGAAACGGTCAATGAAGTGCATCTTACGGATATCCAAAAATATCTGGGGACGGTTACGGATATGAATACATTTTTTGAAAAACTGGATAACGGAGAATGGTAATGAAAAAGTACGACTTGATTACGAGCGGATATGTCAGTATGGACCACATGCTGAAAATAAAAACACCCGCGGCCGTCGGTTTTACTTCTTTGATTGAAAATAAAACCAATTCGGAAATTTATTATGGGGGCTGTTCCGTCAACATCGCATACGCGCTGTGCCGGCTTGGAATGAAAGCGATGCCGGTTCTGCGTGTAGGCGAGGACTACCGAAAAATTGGATTTGAAGCGTTTCTTCAGGACGGCGGCGTCCCGACGGAGGGGATTTCCATGGTGGAGGGCGAAACAACGTCGGTGTGCTATCTGATCCAGGACAATATGGGACAGCACATCACGATCTTTTACCCGGGCGCCATGGACGGCCGGTATTCAAGACCTCTGGACGACGCGATCTTTGAAGAAGCCGGTATGGGCGTTATTACCGTTGCGTCCCGTCCGGACAATCAGGAATTTTTTCAGAAGTGCAGGAAGCACGACGTACCGGTTGTGTTTGGCATGAAGTCCGATTTTGACGCGTTTCCGGAGCCGTTTCTCAGAGAGCTTCTGCTGAACAGCAAAATCATCTTTACCAACGAGGCGGAGCGCGAAACCATCGAAAAGCTTTTCCAGCTGAATGATATTACCGAGCTGTTTCGCCTCAGCAGCGCGGAGATCATCGTAACGACTTACGGCAAGGAAGGCAGCAAGTATTACCGGCGCACGGAGGACGGTTCGGTGGATACCGCCTGTATCCCCATCTGCGACTGCATCCGTGTGGTCGACACGACCGGTTCCGGGGACGGATATATGGCGGGCTTCCTGTATGCGTACCTGAAGGGCATGCCGATGGCGGACTGCTGCAGAATGGGCAGCACGCTCTCCTCCTTTATCATCGAAAAGGAAGGCTGCTGCACCAACGCGCCTTCCCAGGACGCATTGATGAAGCGGTTTGAGAATTTCAAAAAATGTATTTGTTAAGGAGAGGGTAGTCATGCCAACATTATATCTGGGAGCGGACGCCTCCACGGTAGCCCCTTACGTCATTTTTTCCGGCGATCCGTGGCGTGTCGAGGTGCTGAAAAAATATCTGGACAATCCGCAGCACGTCGCGTTTCTGCGTGAGTTCAATACTTACACGGGCCTGTACAAGGGAGTGAAAATAACCGTTACGTCCACCGGGATCGGCGCGCCGTCGGCGGCCATAGCCATGGAGGAAATGTACGAGGCAGGGATGAAGGTGGCGGTGCGTATGGGCACGGTCATGTCCCTGCAGGACGATATGCTGGGCCATTTTATTATCCCCATTGCGGCAATGCGCCGGGAAAGCACAAGCAAAACTTATGTGGAAGAAAGTTACCCCGCCGTGGCCGACATTGGTCTGGTCAACATTATGAACCGGACAGTGACCGATTTCGGCAGGCGCTATCTCAATGGAATCAACTGTACCATGGACGGGTTTTACAGCAAGATGCACGATTCCAGATTCTCCAAAGAATGTGGAATCGATATGCTCAGGACCTTTGAAGAGCTGAAGAAGCTGCATGTTACGGGCGTGGATATGGAATCCGCGTGCATGCTGACGCTCGGCCGTCTGATGGGGGTAAAAACCTGTGTGGTGACCATGGCGACAGTGCTGGAGAATCTGAAGGATACGCTCAAGGGGCAGGATCGGACGGACGCCGAAGACCTGCTCTGCCGTGTCGTATTGGAAGGAATCTACCGTTGCCATACACAGGGTGAAAATCAGGAAAATATAGGATCTTGTTGAAAGGAAGGTATTGATATGGATATCAGGAAAGTGATTGCGTGCAATCAGAAATTTGTGATCGGTATGGTGCACTGTCTGGCGCTGCCGGGGACGGCAGGTTTCGGCGGGGACTGCGATAAAATATTGAGTCAGGCCGTTCAGGACGCCCTTACGCTTGAAAAAGCCGGGGTAGACGCCATCATTGTTGAAAATATGGGAGACGATCCGTTTGCCGCTCTGCTGGATACTCCTCAGGTGGCGGCGCTCTCCGCGGCCACGGCGCTTGTAAAGCAGGCGGTGAAAATCCCGGTCGGCGTGGACGCGGCGTTTAACGACTGCGTGGCTGCCCTTTCCATTGCGAAAATCAATGGATGCGATTTTATCCGCGTGCCTGTTTTTGTGGACACCGTTGAGTTTTACGGAGGGATTATCCAGCCCTGCGCAAGGCTCTGCATGCAGACCAGAAGAAATCTGGACGCCGAAAACATTATGGTTCTGGCCGATATTCAGGTCAAGCATACCAATATGGTTCTGCCCCAGGTGACTATTGAGGCTTCCGCCAAAGCGGCAATCGGCTGCGGCGCCGACGGCCTGATCATTACCGGCTCTGCGATCGGAATGGAAACACCGATTGAAATGATCGAGAAAGTGAAAAAGATTTCCCGTATTCCGGTGATCGCCGGCAGCGGCGTTAACGCTCATAATATCAACGAGCAGCTCAATATCGCAGACGGCGCCATCATCGGAAGCAGCCTGAAAAAAGACGGCGTCATCACAAACCCCATCTCCTATGAGCTTGTGCGTGAGGTGCTTGGCGGACTGCGAAAATAATGGATTGACCGGAATAGATGGTCATAGTGAAAGGAAGAAATGTAATTATGATGAGACCTATGAAATTGGCAGGCAGCGAGCTTGTGTTCGGGAAAGGCTGCCTTGAGTACATAAAATCCGTCCCGGCAAAAAAAGCCCTGATCGTGATCGGCGGAAAAAGCATGGAACGCAGCGGCATCCTGCAAAAGGTGGAGAGCTATTTTTCACAGGCAGGTGCCCAAACGAAGGTTTTCAGCGGAGTGGAGCCGGACCCCTGTTTTGCGACGGTAAAAAGAGGGGCCGAAATGATGAAAGCGTTTGAGCCGGATATGATCGTCGCGCTGGGCGGCGGTTCGGTCATGGACGCCGCAAAGACAATGTGGGTGTACTATGAGCATCCCGAGCTCACCACTCTGGACGAAGTGCTGACCGCGAAGCCTTTTCCGAAGCTGAGGGGGAAGGCGCGCTTTATGTGTATTCCGTCCACCAGCGGAACCGCCAGCGAGGTTTCCCGTTCCGTCGTCATTTCCGATGACGAAACCGGAATGAAGCACGGGCTTGGCAATATGGAAATGATGCCGGATATTGCTGTCTGCGACCCGGAGGTCACGGCTACCATGCCCCCGCACATTACTGCCGAAACCGGAATGGACGCCCTTACCCACGCTGTGGAAGCCCTTGCTTCCAAACGGGCGAACTACCTTTCCGACATTCTCGCCCATGCGGCGGTGATTGACATTGTGAATAATCTGCCCAAAGCATATCAGAACGGAAATGACATGGATGCACGCGAAAAAATGCTGAATGCTTCCATGACGGCCGGCCTCGCCTTTACGAATGTTTCGCTGGGAATCGTGCATTCCATGGCGCATACGCTGGGCGGCTATTTCCACGTAGCTCACGGCCTTGCGGATGCGATCCTTCTGCCTTACATTATTGAATTCAACAGCGCCGACCCGACGGCCAAGGCGGTATATGACAATATGGCAAGGGATCTGGGGGGCGGCGACCTTTGCGAAATCATCCGGGACTTGAATCGCAAAGTAGGAATTCCGGCCTGCGTCAAAGAGGTTGTGCCGGACGAAGCGGCTTATATGGCAAAAGTCAGCGAGATGGCTCCTGTTGCCCTGGCGGATGGCTGCACTAAGACAAACCCGATTATTCCAACGGTCGAGCAATTCGTGGAGCTCTTTAAAAAAGTGTACTCCGCATAAAATCTTATCAGGACGAACGGAGAAAATATTTATGAATTTAATCTGCTATCTTTCCAACGGTTATCCAACCATTGCGGACAGCATTGAAATGGCGAAAACATATGTGGAGGCCGGCTGCGACATTATCGAAATCGACTTCCCCTCGCGCAACCCTTTTCTGGAGAGCGAATACATTTCGAACCGAATGGCTGAAGCGCTCAAAGCATGCGACGACTTTGACAAATATATGGAAGGCATGGTGCAGGTCAAAAAACTGCTTCCAAATACAAAATTTATCCTGATGGTATACGAGAACACCGTCGAGGAAATCGGAGAAAAGAAGTTCATTGATTTCTGTCTGAAAAACGATTACCGCGACATTATCCTGGTAGGATTGAAAGACGAAACCCTCAAGAACAGAATGATTGAAAATAATCTGCGCGTGAGCTGCTATGTTCAGTTCCAACTGATGGAGCGGGAAGTGGAATACGCGCTGAAATCCAACGGATTCGTATATTTGCAGGCCGTACCGGCTCCAAATCAAGTCAACCCCGCGTATCCGGAGCTGAAGGACTGTATTCGGTACCTGCGCGGCAGAGGACTTAAAAACCCGATTTACTGCGGCGTTGGGGTGCATACCCCACAGAATGCCTCAATGGTAAAAGCGGCCGGAGCGGATGCCGCGTTTGTCGGCAGCACTATTTTAAAGCTGCACGACGATAAACCGGCGCTTATTTCGATGATCCGCCAGTTTAAGGAACAGTGCTGATTGACAAGCGACCGGTGAATGAAAAAGCAAGCCCGATGCCAGCATTTGCAAGGCATTGGGCTTGCTTTTTTGACAGAATTTCCATTCGTCTCGTGTAATCCGGTCACAAAAATGACATCCCAAAATCACTTTGCACCTTTAGTATTCAGCGGCACCGCAAAATGTTGGGATATTTTGCTCAAAACACGTAAATTCTCTGGTAAAACGCGAATATCTTTTTCCTCCTGCGGAACGTATAATTGATTACAAAAATAGAAATCATTATTGTTTTTCAAAGGATTATTATTGCAGGAGGAGAGAAAATGATTAAAGTTAAAAATTCGGCAACCGCATTATTACTTGCTTTTTCAATGCTGTGCTCCATCATTATCATGACCCCGGCCGCAAGCGCGGAGGTCAAGGATTCCAATCCCATGGATTCCTGCATTACCGGCGTGGATATTACTTATACCAATGATTCTGGCCAGCACACGGTACAAATCAGAGATTCCGGCAGCCCGGACACCATCGAAATACAGGCGGGCACCACCGTGGGCCTGAAATATGAGTTCGCCCTTCCGGATGACATGGTGATCCACAATGGGGACAAATATACGATCTCCCTTCCTGAAAATTTACCTGTTGCCAACAGCTTTAAGGGTAAAACGGGGAATATTGGAAAGCTGGGTACTTATCAGATAAACGACGACCAAACGGTAACCCTTACATTTAACGATTTTGCGGCGACGAACGAGTCCCGCGGCGGCAATTTTTACGTGGAAACTTCGTTCAGCGGGGTATCGGACAGCGGGTTCCCCGTGCAGGATGTCGTGTTCAACGTCCAGGGAAATACCGTTACGGTTCCCGTGGAAACGGTTTATTCCGTGAAGGACCCCTCTATCGAAAAGAAGGGCAGTTATACCAAGGATTCCGGCGTTACCTGGACGGTGACGATTCATTCCGGAAATGACCGTGATAACGCGGGCCTGACGGATGCGATCGTTACCGATACGCCCGGAGACTATCAGGATTTTACGGGGAATGCTTCCCTGCAGATCGGGGGCGATGTTTCCCAGCCGATCAACGAAGGTGGCCCAACAACGCCGTATTATGAGGTGAAGGACAGCGGCATCGTGTTCCATCTTGGCGACATCCCCGCAAATACGGACGCGACAATCGTTTATACTTCCAAAGTCACTGATAAAATTTACCAGTTAAATCAGGATAAAGTAACACTTACCAACCATGTAAAACTGGGGGCCGCAAACATTACGAAAAATCCTTCCACTGACGGTACGGTCGATGTGCCGGTTGACTGGATTTTCAAGGGCGGAACCTACCATTCTTCAAACGATACAATCACGTGGACCATCGATGTCAATCCCGACAACCGGCCTTTGCCCGCGGGGGCGACCGTGACGGATACGCTGGCCAAATTTCTCAATCTGGATAAGAATACGGTTCAGGTGAACGGGTCGGATATCCCGGACAAAACCGGCGCGACCGGAGAAATCACGGAAAAAATTTATTATAAAACCGCCCCGGACAGTAACGGTCAAACGAAAGTAACGTTTTATTTTACCGAGGCAACGACCACCCAGCAGACCATTACTTTTACCACGAAGATCGACGGTAAATACTACAACACCAATTCCGGCGGTTTTAAGAATACAGCCACTTTGGATACTCCAAACCATGACGGCATTGGGAAATCCCGTCCTGCGGCGACCGGAACCGTCGGCCCGTCTTCGTCCGTCATTACAAAAGGGAAATCCGGTTCCTACAACCCATCCACTCACCAGCTGAGCTGGAAAATCACGGTAAACAGCAATCAAATGGCCATTACCAATCCCGTCGTCACGGATTCGATCGACAAGCGGTCGAACGGACAGATAGACAATCACCAGAAAATCATCGGCGTTACCGCCGCGCGGGACAGTATTTCGATTCCTCTCAGCCTGGGTACAGCCGTCGATACCGGAACGGTTCCGTTTTACTATATCAGTTCCGATGCTAGAACACTGACTGTTCATTTACAAGACTTCCAGTCTGGAGACAAACCTGTTGTCCTTACGGTTGTTTCCGAAGTGACGGATGCGTCCTATTATGCAGTCAATGGTACAAACACGGTGTACAACACAGCGGTCCTTACCGGAAGCAACAGCGCTGGCAGCATCAGCCAGTCCGTGACGGCCCAACAGGATGTCACAAGCAAGGTCATTGAAAAAACTGCTCTCGGCTACCGTTATGATGACAACCATTTGGTGAATTGGCAGATCGTTGTCAACCAAAATAACATGACCATGACGAATGCCGTTATTACCGACACCATCCCGGCTGGGCTTACCCTTCAAGAGAGCACCATTACCTTTAACGGTACTGCCGTGAAGACACAGTCAGCGGCGGGCGGCATAGCCCCTTACTATACTTTGGAAGGCTCCAAATTGACGATTCATCTGGGCAACCTGACGGCAGCCGGCACTGTCAAGTATGATACGGCGGTCGATATCGGTCAGTTCCAGAACAGCAATCAAACCCTTTCCTACAAAAATACGGCGAACCTCCATTTCGACAATGGAACCACCTCCGGAGAATCTTCCACGGCCACTCAGACCGTAACCCATTCCGTTGTTGAAAAGGGGTTTCAATATACAAACGGAAATCTCTATATTGACTGGAAGGTACTGATTAACCGCAATCAGGTACCGATTGGAAAAGAAGGAACGGAGGTCAAGATTACAGACAATCTGCCGGAAGGCCTGTCTCTGGACACCGGTTCCGTGGCGTTTTACCCGGTGACTACCAATAACGGACAGACTTTTACCAATGGAGCCCCTGTGACACTGACGAGGGACAATATCAGCTATCACGCTGCCACCAGGGAGTTTGTATTCACGTTCCCGAAAGATACGGATTTGTCCAAGGCATACCGGCTGGAATTCCGGACCTTTGTAACAGATCAGTCCAAGAGCCCTTTCAAAAACACGGTGAACTTTCAGGGTGTCATCAAGGACCAGAGCTCAACAAGCGGAAATGTCAGTATTGTTTACCAGTCGGCGGGCGGCGACGGATGGGGTTCCCTTCCGCTGGGCAGTATTACGGTGCTAAAGCAGGATGACAAAGACAACACTCCGCTTTCCGGCGCCGAGTTTACCCTTTACGATTCGTACGGCAATCCGGTGCAGATCCTTACTACGGACTCGACAGGCCGGATCGTTTTCAGCAGGCTGAGCTACGGAACCTATTCTTTGCGTGAGACAAAAACACCGGATGGATATAAAACGAGTACGTATTATAAAAGCGATATTCAGGTTTCTTCTGCTTCCAAAAATATCAATCTGACGGTGGGCAACACAAAGAATAATTCTACGCCCGACCCGGGAAGTTCCGAATCGTCCTCATCGTCCAGTTCGGAAAGCTCAAGCAGTTCGGAATCCTCCGCTTCCTCTACGCCGAGCAGTTCCAGCAGCAGTAGCCACGGCCATTCCGGCGGTGGCGGTGGTGGAGGCGGATCCAATTCGGATGCATCGTCCAGCAGCGCATCTTCCGCTGATTCTTCCTCCGTCAACTCCACGGAAATCATCGATGAAAACTCGATAGCGCAGGCCGGCCCCGGAAGCTCTTCCGCTTCAAACCCAAATGAAACCGTTCGTGACGATGATGTCGGCAAATCCGGGCCTTCTCCCAAGACAGGCGAAGCTCCGCTTTCTCTGCCGGCCCTAGGGACCGTCATGGGAATGGCGATTTTAACCGTAGTGGTACTGAGAAAGAAGATTACCAAAGAATAAATCATAAAGACTAAAGCCAGCCAATGTGAAATTGGCTGGCTTTTTATATCTTGACAGAAAAAATGACGCAACTTTTTCAAAATAAGGAAATTTGCTGAGTCTCAAAATTGCAGAAAAAATTTTTAGTTTGCAAAAGAATAAGGTAACGCGAAAGGGAAATTATGATAACATAATTTTAACATAAATTTTACACGAATGGCGGATAACTCTGTTAATCCGTCCAGCCAGTCAAAAAATATGCGGCGGTACAGCTGAACAGAATGACGGAAACAGATTGATCGGGGAAAACTTTTGGGAAGGATGGCGACAGAATGAACGGAAAATTGAAACCAAGGCAGTATGAAATACTGAAAATTTTAGTTACTTCTTCCGCCCCGCTGGACATCACGTTTTTTCGCGACGAGCTTAAAAAAAGCGAACGGACCGTATGGTATGACATCAATGAGCTGAAAAAAATCTGTGCGGAAAAAAACGTGGAAATACGCCACCGTTCAAAGTGGGGGTTCTACATACCGGTCGAACAGAAACCCAGGTGTTCGGAAATCATTATTGCCGGGCGGCCTGAAAAGGACGCGGGATTTCTGAAGAGTATTGAAGATGAGCGCATTTTGAACCTTTTTTTCTATTTCTATGTGAAGAAAAGAGACGTTACGGCGGAGCTGCTCGCCAGAGAATTTTATATCTCCCGATCCACTCTGATGAGAATTGTACCGCGGTTTGACGAATATTTCGACAGCCGGATTCATCTGTCCTCCCTGAAAACAGGAGGCTATGAGCTTCAGGGGGACGAATTTACCATCCGCCATATTCTGGCGGAACGGCTGGCTCAGTATTTCAAGGGAAGCTATACGGCGGAAGACTGGTATCTGCTTTTGCCCGATCCGTTGAAAAAATACATCAACCTTCAAAGGATCATTACGATCAGCAATGAGATCAAAAGAGTAAATGAACAGTATAATGTCTGGATTTCCAACAGCGGATTTTTAAATCTGCTGTCTTATTGCATTGCAGGCGATATACGGAAATATTTCTGCAGTCCCGGAGATTCTGCGGACGATTCGCAGGGGTATGCCGAAACTCTTTTAAAAAGGCTGAACAAAAAGATCGACAAAACGGAACTGGGCTATCTGAAAACCGTTCTGATGGAAAACGAAATCATTGTCAATATTCAGGAGATAGAGGAGCAGAAGGTCAATTCCAGCCTGCAGAAGATTCTGGAGTTTTTAAAAACGCAGGAAGAAAAAGGCAACTACAAGTTTGATATGACCTCTCTTTTCGATGATTTATACGGGCACTTGAAAAGCTCGTTATTCCTGTTCCTCAACGCGAAGGAGAAAAAAGAGGAGAACTATATTGTTATCCGTGAGGTAAAAGAAAATTACCTCGACTTCTACCGCATGTTTCACGCACCGGAAATACAGGCGATGGGCGCTTTCCGTACGTTGGGCGAAATGAATGCCTGTAACGGAGATCCGATTGCGCATTTTTCGTTTGGCCTGGGCTTTTTCTTTTCAGCAGCGGCTTCGACTGTTGCCGCCGGAGCGCTGTCTGGAGAAGTGTTACATAGAGTTGTTCCAAACTGGAGCGCAGCATCACTCTTAATTAAAAATAAAAATGTTGATGAAACAGTCCGCAATCCCGGAAAGATGTTTATAGCCGGTTCCGCAATCGGCGCGGTCGTGGTTGTTTTTCTGAATACCATGTCCCAGCTGATTCCGGAAAAGCTCTCCATGATTGCGAAAAACGTGTTGACTCCAGCTACAACATGGCTGATCAACCCGGTCATGCCCGCCATCTTCTGGCTGGCCGCCATTGACGCCGGCAAGGTTGTCGGTATGTGGGCAACGGTACTGGGCGGTATTTCTGCACTGGTATCCGGAAACGCGGTACCCGGAATCGTACTTGGGATCCTGATTGGAAAGTCGGCAGAGGAAAGTGGCTACAAGAACAAGATGGTTCAGATTTTGATTGCCATTGTTACTGTCATGTTCATTGCCATTGCTTACTTCAGAGGATTCTTCGAGAAATTTATTTAGGAGGAGACAGAAGATGGAAAACAAAACCTTTATGCAGAAATTTGATGATTTTATGATGAAGGACAGCACCTTCATCCTTCTGGTTATGGGAGCGGCCGCGGCGATCTTCTCAGGAACCTTTATGTTTATTAAGTTCGGTACGGGTGCCTTCAACGACATTTCAATCGTTGCCATGCTGACCGACGGGATGAGCAGCGGGGATTACGCGGCTGCCGCCGGATTTGCCGCCGGCTTCCTGATTGCCCGAGTTCTGGAAGGTCCGCTGGTCGGCTTGATGGATATTGGCGGCAGCCTGATGACCGGTGTAGGCATCGGGATTCCAGCGGTATTTCTGTCTATGGGCTGGAAGTTCCCGTTCTCCAATTTCTTTTCGGCACTTCTCGTCGGTGCAGTTATTGGAATTGTCATTGGCCTTGCAATCATTATTATCCGTAAAGTTGTGCCGGAAGGCATGGCGGTCGGGGGCACCAGCGTTATGATGGGCGCCGGAAACGCGGTGGGCCGTTACCTTGCTCCCCTGATTATCGTTGCGGCGACACAGTACAATGTCTATGCGGGGATCGGCGCGGTCGTCGGAGCAGCAATTTTCTACAAGTGGGGAAAGGAAATGACCGGCGGCGCAATTTTGGGCGCCATGATTCTGGGTGCAATTTTTCTGTAATGAACAGTGAAAGGGATTAAAGAGAAATAAAAATGAGTGTATATCAGGATATCGGATTAAAAAGGGTGGTTAACTGCTGCGGGCGCGTAACCCTGCTGGGTGTTTCCACCCTGAGCGATGAAGTTGCCCATGCAGCGGTCGCCGGGGGACAGTCTTATGTGGTAATCGAGGATTTGATCAACCGCGCAGGCGAGATTATTTCCCGGTATACAGGGGGTGAGGACAGCTGCGTGGCGTCCTGCGCTTCCGCCGCGATCTGCCTGACAGTGGCCGGGTTGATCTCAAAAGGGAAAAAGTCGATCATGGACCGCCTTCCGGACTCCGCAGGGCTTCCGAATGAAATTGTTCTTCAGAAGGGGCACAGCATCGAATTCGGGGCGCCGATGGCGACGATGCTCCGGCTTGGAGGCGGGGTGCCGGTGGAAGCGGGCACCGTGAATGAAGTCGTCCCCGAGGACGTGGAAGAGGCCATCAACGAAAGAACGGTTGCTTTGCTGTATGTCAAGAGCCATCACTGCGTGCAGAAGGGAATGCTGGATATCGAAACAATGCGGAATATCGCGCACCGTCACCAGCTTCCCCTGATCATCGACGCGGCGGCGGAAGAGGATTTCCGGAAATACCTTGCCATGGGAGCCGATCTGGTGGTGTACAGCGGGGCGAAGGCTCTGGAAGCGACGACCTCCGGATTTGTGACCGGGAAAAAGGAATATATCGAGTATGCCAAAAAGCAGTACCACGGAATCGGACGCCCCATGAAGATTGGCAAAGAAGGCATTATGGGCCTTTTGAAGGCTTTGGACCGCTATGAAAACAAGGACCGCGAAAAGGAGGTCAAGGAGAATCTGGAAAAGGTACGGTATCTGTGCGAGGAGATCAACGGGATTCCCGGCCTGAAGACGGTTCAGATACAGGATGAAGCGGGCCGGGCGATTTATCGGGCCAGAGTGACGGTGGACACGGCGGTCAGCGATAAAAAGATCGAAGACATCAACAGGGAGCTGCGCGCCGGGGACCCCATCATTTACTGCCGGATCGAATTTCTGAATCTGGGCAAGCTGGACCTTGACCCGAGACCGATGTGCGAGGGCGACAAGGAGCTGATTGTAAGCAGACTGAAAGAAATTATGAAGGGATGAAATCATGGGAATCAATTACTATCATCATCGTGTATGCCTGAACGTGCTGGCCGGAAGCCTGAAAAACGCGGAAGAAATCTATCGGGCGGCGGAAAAACATGTGGAGGTCGGCGTGCTCTCCGCCAGCTATCCGGATGTTCCGAGCGCGGTAGAGGATATGAAAAAATACATGGATGTGCTTGAGGGAAATCTCTCTGTCGGGCTGGGCGGCGGAAATCCCGCTCAGTGGAAAGCAGTCGCGGAAATTGCAAAGGAAGTCAAGGCCAATCACTTTAATCAGGTGTTTTCCGCGGTCGGCTATACAAGGGCAAACGTGGGGAATGAGTCCAGCCATATCAATGCCCTCGTGTCCCCCTCCGGAACGGCCGGAATGGTGAAGATTTCCACCGGGCCGCTGTCCAAGGACTGCGAACAGCCTGCGATCATTCCGGTGGATACGGCCATTGCCATGATTCGGGAAATGGGAGGGAACTCCATCAAGTTTTTCCCGATGGGCGGCCTGAAAAGCAGGGAAGAGCTGAGAGCGGTAGCGCAGGCCTGTGCCGGAAACCATTTCATTCTGGAGCCGACCGGCGGGATCAGCCCGGATAATTTTCGTGAGATCATGGAAATTATCTTACAGGCAGGTGTGGAAAAAATCATTCCGCATGTTTACAGCTCCATTATTGACAAAGAGAGCGGAAACACAAAGATTGACGCAGTAAAGAATTTGCTGTCGGTCGTAAAAGAAATCGTATAAATTTAGAATTAGGATAAGAAGATATGAAAGAATTTACTTATACAATCAAAGACCAATTGGGCATTCATGCAAGGCCCGCCGGGATGCTGGTAAAGGAAGCAAAAAAGTTCGGCAGTGCGATTACCATCCGCGGCAAAAACGGAAAGAGCTCGGACGTTTCCAAAATTCTGAACCTGATGGCGATGGGTATCAAGCACGGCGACGTCATCACCGTACAGGCTGACGGTAAGGACGAGGAAGCCGCCATCTCCGCGATGAAGGCACTGGTTACCAACAATTTATAGGAGCGGCAGCCCGTCTCGGGCTTTCGACGATTTCCGGAGCTCCGGCGGCCCTCAGTTTGAAAGTCTCAGTACAAAGCGAATGTAAGCCGTACAGCCGGTACAGGTGTTTTTAGCACCCGTACCGGCTGTACGATTATCGGACCGCAGTATTACTGAACGATGCCGGGAAGATCGCCGGGAAGATCGGCGGTCGGCTTTGTTTTTTTGCGGTTTCGGATTTCAGCGGAAATCAATATGATTATAGGAAAAATCACTTCAAAAGGGGTCATAGAAATTACCAGAGAGGGAATCCGGTCAAAAACATCGCTTAGCTTTTGTAGATCCAACAAGCTGGTTGTCAATATGATAAGAGTACAGGGAACGACCAGAAATTTTTGCTCCGTATTGCGGAGAATATGAGAGAGCCCTAAAGAGGCGGAGTAAATCAAGACACAAAGCTTTATAGTCCCGGCAAGCACCAGATTTATGCCGACCAATATTTCAAACCTTTCGAAAAAATCTCCCAGTGAAGCCGTACTGATCGCCGCGTCGGATGAAAAATAATAGACGGATGCCGACGGTCCTAAAACCAACACATTCCGCAATCCTATCACTAAGTGTGTTAATGTAATCAGCAGCATAGAGTTTACAAGAATTTTTCTAATGTTTGCTTTTTGCTCCATTTTGGAAAAGAAAGAAAGGCAGACGAACGCTTCCGACCATGGAATGATAAATATTTTATAGGACGAATTCAAAATCATTTTCAGATCGGAATCCATCATCGGCTTTAAATTTCCCAATTCCATACTGCCGAGGCAAATGAGAGTTGCAATGACCACAAAGCCGATCACAAATTTTATCAGAAGATTCGAAGTGCGGGCGATCGTTTCGGCTCCGCACGTAACAGCCGCTATGGTTATCATAATGAAAAATATGGAGGTAACGTTTCTTGGGGTAGTGTCTAAAGCGGTAGTTTTGATGTAAAGACTGAAGGAGCCCAGTACCCTGTAACCGATAAACAGGGAAAAAAACACGCTGATAAGCGACATTACGGTTCCGAAGAAACGCCCGAAGATGGCAAACAGCATTTCGTACAGATCCTTTTCCGGATAAAGCTTTGCTAATCTGATGTACAGTGCTGCCATCGGTATCATGAAAATGGCCGCAAGTAAAATCGATACCCAGAAGTCCTGCTTTACATCTTTATCGGAGCCGAAAAGGACAAGAGTCCCAAACCAGAACATATAAAAGAGGCTTGTCATCTGTTTTCCCGTTATTTTGTAATTTGTCATTCTGTCTGCTTCCTCGCGTGAACAAAAATATTTTGTAATCGTCAATAATCATTGCTATTATTCTCAAGAATAGGGTAATTTACTCTAAATGCGATGAGGGAATTTGATTTCATGCCAAGAAAATCCGGTTCAAAGGTTACTCAAGCCATCTTGCATATTGTGGGTTTCTAACCGCTTTTTATACCCCGAAAGCACCTTCTTTCCTATGCTTTATCTTCATACGCTGCAAAACCGGAGGCCGGAAAGCTTCCGGCTTTTTTTATTCCGATTTGGAATGGTTTAAAAACAGGCTGCGGCTCGCTGTAGATATTCTTTATGTGTTACCAAGAAAAAGTTTATGCATTGTCATCCTGTGATTGACATTCGCCGCATAAAACATATAATGTTTTTATTAAAACAGATATGAATACTATGAATATTCGGGCCGCTATAGCTCCGGCCAGCAGAACAGATTTCATTCAGAAAGATTTGTGGTTCTTGCACTGTCTGTAAACCAAGAAAAGAAATGAGGAAAATGTTGTGGGAAAATTATTTACATCTGAATCAGTAACCGAAGGACATCCGGATAAAATTTGCGATCAGATATCCGACGCCGTATTGGACGCGCTGATCTCTCAGGACCCGTCTTCACGCGTAGCGGTGGAAACGGCCGTTTCAACCGGATTGGTGCTGATTATTGGAGAAGTGACAACGAAAGCGTATGTCGATATTTCCAAAATAGCCCGCCAGACCATCCGTGAAATCGGGTACGACGGCCTTGGCGGCGGATTTGACGGAAATACCTGCTCTGTTCTTGTTTCCCTTGACGAGCAGTCGCCGGATATTGCGCTTGGCGTTGATCAGGCATATGAGAACAAAGAGGGGAATACGGAGAAGGATTACGGGACCGGAGCCGGAGACCAGGGAATCATCTTCGGGTATGCGACGAATGAGACGCCGGAATATTTGCCGCCCGCCATTTCCTTCGCCCACAGGCTGGCCAGAAAATTGGCGGAGGTGCGCAAGAACGGGACACTGGGCTATTTAAGGCCGGATGGGAAATCACAGGTCACGGTGGAATTTGACGACGCCGGAAAGCTGGCCAGAGTGGATACCATTGTTGTTTCCACCCAGCACAGTGAAGAGGTACCCTTAGAGCAGATCAGAGAGGATGTCATCAAGCATGTCGTTCGGACGGTGATCCCTTCCGACCTGCTGGATGAAAATACAAAATATTTTATTAATCCGACAGGGCGCTTCGTCATCGGCGGTCCGCAGGGTGACGCCGGACTGACCGGAAGAAAGATCATCGTAGATACGTACGGTGGGACCGGACGGCACGGCGGCGGAGCTTTTTCGGGGAAGGACCCGACCAAGGTGGACCGTTCCGCGGCGTATGCGTCCAGATGGGTAGCGAAAAATCTGGTGGCGGCCGGCGTAGCCGATAAGCTGGAAATTGAAATCGCTTATGCAATCGGCGTAGCGACTCCCGTATCCGTATCGGTGGATACCTTCGGGACGGGAAAGATCGAACACGGCAAAATCATCGAGATCATCCAAAACGTGTTTGACCTCAGACCGGCCGCCATTATAGACGCGCTTGATTTGAGAAGGCCCATTTTCAGACAAACGGCCGCATACGGACATTTCGGGAGAATTGATATCGACCTGCCGTGGGAGGCACTAGACAAGGTTGATGAAATCAAAAAATATTTGTAATTTGGGATATGGCCGTTATGCCAATCAAGTTTTTCCAGCAGACTAATGGATGGGAGGTTACTGAACGTTCATATGAAAATCAAACAATACGATTCTTTCGGCTGCCGCCGCCGATGTTCCCATGAAATGACAAACGGATGAAAAATGAACCATACAGCGATTGATGCAAAAAACATATGAAAGAGGTAACCTTATGAAAAAATTACTGATCTCGTTATTGATTGCGGCCCTTGCCCTTACCGGTGCCGGCTGCGCAAATACCGGTTCCGATACGTCGGCATCCGCGGCGCCGGCAGCGTCCGGCAGCCAAAGCGATGCGGCTTCTTCCAGCGATAAGGGCGTTACGATCCGTGTAGGCGATCTTGCCAGCTATGAGCTGATCAAGGACGCCGATGAAAAAGGATTTTTTAAAGAAGAATTTTCAAAGGACGACGTTACCGTTGAAATCAAAAGCTTTCAGTCCGGCCCGCCGGAGCTGGAAGCGCTGACGGCGAAAGACCTTGATTTTGCTCTGATGGGTGACCAGCCGGCGGTACAGGGTGTCGCGAATGAAATCGGTATTCAGGTGGTTTCCGGTCTGCTGGACGGCACGCACGGAAACGGCCTGATTGCCCGTGAAGACGCCGGAATCAGTCAGATAGCCGATCTGAAAGGGAAAAAGGTGGGCGTGCCCGTCGGGACTACGGCCCATCAGCTGTTGATCAAAATGCTCGAAAAGAACAACCTGAAAACCTCGGATATCCAGCTTGTCAATTTGGCGGCGGGCGATATCGTCACCTCGCTGCAGACCGGAAACATTCAGGCCGCCGTTACCTTTGAGCCAAGCCTGACCAAGGCCGTGGCGGGCGGCGGAATCAAGAAAATAAGCGACGCCGAGGGCTACAAGGAAATTATCAACGTCATTGTCGGCAGGACGGAATTTACGAAGGAGCATCCCGATCTGGCGGTGCGTTTTCTGAAGGTCATCAAGAAGACGGCGGAGTGGCGCGATTCCAATTTTGAAGAATCTCTGGGTATCCTTGCAAAGCGTACCGGCGTCGACAAGGAAGCCCTGCGTGCCAGCGCTTCCTCCATGCCGCCGCTTCTGGCGCTGAAGGACAGCCATAAACAGGCGATTCTGGAAACCGCCCAGTATCTGAAGAACAACAATATTATCCGCAGGGACCTGACGGTCGAACAGATTTTTAACGACGAGTACGCCGTAAAAGCAGGCATTCAGTAAGGGGGGCCGACAGCGTGGCAGAGAACAAACACAGCTGGCGTGAGGATGAGCTCAGCCTGCAGGAGGTCATACAGAAATATCCGGACGTGTCTCCTTTCGTGATTTTGAAAACAGATGTTCAGCGAAGAGGCGTCGACTTCACACAGCGCGCGATCGACGCGGTGGACCCCGACCGGGACGCGGTTGTTTATCGCGGGATTTACAGCGAAAAAAACGACCGTATCCCCAACGGGCTGATTCTTCGGGACGGAACAACGATTCTGGCCGACCGTGTCGTTTCCTCCTCCGGGTTTAACGGCGGCCGTGACCCCTATCTCATTGATATCGTGGACGGAAAAGCCGTGCTGACCGATGAAGGCAAAGTGATTGAAGAGGTCGGATACTGGCCGAAGCCCGATTACTTTGACAAGGTGACCGGCAGCGGCAAGCCCATGTGGCAGGTGCTGGTCGCCAGACCGCAGCGCATGGATATCAACCTTTACCAGAACTGCGATTTTTGGAAGGACACCGGCATGGGCTGTAAATTCTGTCCGATCGCGGCAACATACAGCAAAACCAAAAAAGTAAAGTGCGAGCATCTGGATTATCAGGACGTCGCGGAGGCGGTCGTCGAGGCGCTCAAGCAGCCGGGGCGGTTCCGGATGATCCAGCTCTGTTCGGGCAGCCTGCTGGGCGGGGAGGAGCTGCTGGACGATGAAATTGACCAGTATATCACCATGCTGAAGCTGCTGGAAAAGAATTTCAGCCATAAAAAGGTGATGACCCAGCTTATTTCCACCGCGCATAACGAACGGCAGCTGCGCCGCCTGCACAAGGAAACGATCCTGACGGGGTATACCGCCGACATCGAAGTTCTGGACGAAGAAATTTTCAACTGGATATGCCCCGGCAAAGCAAAGTACATCGGCTATCAGGAATGGAAAAGGCGCCTGTATCAGGCGGCTGAAATTTTCGGTCCGGGAGCCGTCAATACCGGGATCGTTTCCGGTGTGGAGCTGGTGAAACCAAACGGCTTCCGCTCCGAAGAGGAAGCGCTGGAAAAAGGGTTGGCGGAAGCCGAGGAGCTCGCGCGGCACGGCGTCGGCGTCGCCCAGACGGTTTACCGTGTGGCGGAAGGCTCGTACTTCCAGAAGCAGAAGGCGGCGTCCCTGGATTACCTGACCGCTTTTGCAAAGGGGCTTGACACGCTTCAGCGCAAGTACCGTCTGGAAGCGTACTTCGACGACTACCGTACCTGCGGAAACCATCCCAACACCGATCTGGCGCGGATATAAGGAGCGGAAAAAATGAGCATACAATTGAACGATCAGGTGATCGCACTGATCAACGATCCCAAAACACTGAAGGTACTGGCCAGCGCCGATCAAAACGGGGTTCCCCATGTGGTCTTTAAAGGCTCCGTCTCCGTCAATGCGGACGGGAAGCTGCAGTATCTTGAAATCATCGAGACCTCTCAGACAAACAGGAATCTGGTGCACAGCATCTGGTTCCGGCGTCAGGTCGCCGTCGGTATCCTTACACAGGATTCCAGAAGCTATCAGATCAAGGGCACTCCGGTACGGGCCGTGATCTGCGGAGAATTATTTGAAGAGAATTATATTGCCGTAAGGGAACGTTTCGGTAAGGATGCGGACCTTTCGACCGTATGGATCATTGATCCCGAAGAAATCAGAGAGGAAACGTTCAGCGTGCAGGCCTCGCGGGAGCGGGAAGCTTACCCGCTGATCGGGCACCTTGACCGATTCTGACAAACCTGCAAAGAAGGAAACATTCTTATGATCAATCAAAAAAAGAAGGTGGGAAACAGCGGCGTTTTTACGGAATTGGTGCTGCCCGTGCTTTTTCCCCTGCTGCTGCTTTTCGTGTGGGAGACACTGAGCGCACGGCGCATCATCAACCCTGCCATTTTGCCCGCGCCGTCGAGCATCTTTTCTACCTGCTGGTCCATGCTTACCAGCGGCGAAATCGCAAGGCATATGCGGATGAGCGCTTTTCGCGTGTGCTCTGGGTTTCTGCTGGGCAGTGCCGGCGGGCTGGTGCTGGGGATTCTGATTGGGCTGTTCCATAAAATCGACCGCGCCCTGACGCTGATTATCGGCGTTCTCCGGCCGATTCCGATGATTGCGCTGATTCCTCTGTTTATCCTCTGGATGGGAATCGATGAAACCTCAAAAATCGCGGTGATTACGGTCGGTTCTTTCTGGTCCGTTCTGATCAATACGATTTATGGAATCAAAAGCGTCGACAAAAAGCTGGTGGAGGTCGCCTTTATTTTAAAGAAAAGCCGCATGGAGACGCTTCTGAAGATCGTGCTGCCCGCCGCCCTCCCCTCCATTTTTGCGGGGATCCGGCTAGGGGCCAGCAACGCGTGGGCCTGCGTGGTGGCGGCGGAAATGATCGCCGCCTCGTCGGGAATCGGCTACCTTGTGATGTTTGCCAGAGAGGTGTCTCAGCCGGACGTCATGCTGGTCGGCATCCTGATGATCGGACTGTTCGGCCTGCTGATCGATTTTCTGCTCGTTCACCTCGAAAAGCGCCTGCTGCGCTGGAATGAAACGGAAACGAAGGACTGAGGGGGTAGCTATGAGCGGATTACTGTCTATCAATCACATCAAGAAGAATTTTATCATCGATAAAAAACAGGTGGAAGTCCTTTCAGATATCAGCCTGGATGTAAACAAGGGGGAATTCATCAGTATCATCGGTTCGAGCGGATGCGGAAAAAGCACGCTGCTGAAGCTGATCATCGGGCTGGAAAGCGCGACGGACGGACAGATTACTCTGGACGGCAAGCCCCTTGTGGAGCCTTCGGAGCTGTGCGGCATGGTCTTTCAGGAATCGAGGCTGTTTCCCTGGTTCAACGTGGAGCAGAATATTGACTTCGGCATTCCGAAAAGCGTCGGCGCGGCGGAGCGGAAAAAACGGATTGACGAGCATATCGCGCTGGTGGGGCTCACCGAGTTTACAAAGGCCAGGCCGAACCAGCTTTCGGGCGGAATGCAGCAAAGGGTCAGCATCGCCAGGGCGCTTGTCGGACAGCCCGAACTGCTGCTGCTCGACGAGCCCTTCGGAGCCCTCGACGCCCTGACCCGCATCAATATGCAACAGGAGATCCTGCGCATCTGGGAGGCGGAGAAAACAACGATGGTGCTTGTCACCCACGATATTGACGAAGCGATTTACTTGGGGGACCGGGTGGTGGTCATGTCCAAGCGCCCCGGGGCCATCAAAAAGATCATCCCTGTGGAGCTTTCCCGCCCCCGCAGCCGGACGAGTGAAAACTTTGCCGTCATGCGCCAGCAGGTATACCGCGAATTTCTGGAGGAATCCGAAATCACGCCGGATTACTATATCTGAGAATCCAGAGAAACCAAAGACAGCCGTTCCGGCATTTGCCGGAACGGCTGTCTTTTCAACGCTTTCATCATGCGATTTTTTTGTACTGCCCACCGCCCATGTAATAAAGGAACTCCACACGGTCCCCGTCCCGGACGGGGATAGAGCTGAAATCCTTCCGGCTGATGATCTCATCATTCAGCTGCACCGTTACATATTCCTGCATATCGACCTCGGTCTTTTCCAGGAGCTCCTGAACGGACATTTCCGCTTCAAAACTGTTTTGCTTGCCGTTGATCGTAATTATCATAGCTAAATCTCCTTACTTTCTTCGTGCCGGCCGGCAGGTGAAAAACTGCACGCCTTCAGTTCATAGTCGATCAGATGAGTGATGGTCGGGTGGTCTCCGCAAACCGCGCATTCAGGGTCACGGGTGATTTTAATTTTACGGAACTCCATTTTCGCCGCGTCGTAAGTAAGCAGGCTCCCGTTCAGCAGATCGCCGACTCCCAGCAGATACTTTATCGCCTCGGCCGCCTGAATCGTTCCGATGACGCCGCCCATGACCCCCAGCACCCCGGCCTGCTGGCAGGTCGGAACGGCGTCCGGCGGCGGGGGATTTTTAAATACGCAGCGGTAGCAGGGGCCTTCCCCGGGAAGGAACGTCATGGTCTGCCCCTGAAAACGGATGATTCCCGCGTGTGAAAAGGGCTTTTTCAGCATGACGCAGGCGTCGTTGATCAGGAATTTCACGGGGAAATTGTCCGTGCCGTCAATGATGAAGTCGTAATCCCGGTCCCTGATAATATCCAGAATGTTTGCCGAAGTCGCATACTCATGGTACGTAACGACGTCTACGTCGGGGTTCATCTGGTTGATCGTCTCTTTGCCGGAGAGTACCTTCGGCTTGCCGACGTCCTGCGTGCCGTGGATAATCTGGCGCTGCAGGTTGGAAAGGTCCACGCAGTCCGCGTCGACCAGGCCGATGGTGCCCACGCCTGCGGCGCCCAGATACATGGCGGCGGGCGCGCCCAGCCCCCCGGTGCCGATGATCAGCACTTTCCCGTTCAGAAGCTTTTTCTGTCCGCTTACGCCGACATCGCTCAAAATAATGTGCCGTGAATACCGCTCAAGTTGTTCGTTCGTGAATTTCATAGGGAAGTCTCCTTTTGAATTTGGCCGGTGGACTGGCTTTCCAGTATTTTACGCACAAGAATGGCAAGCTGATGCAAATTCTCTTTCAGAAGATAGGCACAGCAGCGGTTCTTCATCGCATAGCGGATGCTTTCCGGCGCAACGTCTTCGGAAACGATGATAAACGGCGTTTTCGGTGTCAGGCGGTTGCGCACGGACAGCGCCTGAATGGCGTTAAAGTGCGGCGTGGAATCGTCGGAAAGAATAATATCCCATTTTTCCTGCAGCAGTGCCTGGCACATGGCCAGCTCGCTGGAAACGTACCGGCTGCAGACGCTGTAGCCTCCCCGCTTCAGTTCCAGGACATTCAGATCGGCAATATACCGGAATTCCTCCACAATGAGGACGTTGATGGTTTGCATTCGGCAATCCTCCGTATCGTTTTATAGTCCGCCGACAGCGTTTTCAAAATCTTCGGTCAGGTCCTCAATATCTTCCAGACCGACGCTGACACGGATCAGATCTTCGTAAACGCCTGCGTTTTCCTTTTCCATCGTACTGCTGTTTGCATAGATCGTGGAAGCGGGATGGATGACCAGCGTCCTAAGGTCGCCTATATTTGCAATATTGCACGCGTATTTCAAATGATTGATGATGAAAAAAGCGTTTTCCTTCGTACCGGCCCGCAGGGTCAATATCGCCCCGTAACCGCCGGAAAACTGCCGCCGGGCCGTTTGGTGCCACGGGCTGGTTTCCAGCCCCGGATAGTTGACGTACGCTAACTTGGGATTGTCCGAAAGCTGTTGCGCGAGCTTCTGGGCATTGCCGCAGAGGCGCTCCATCCGGATGCCCAGCGTTTCCAGCCCCAGACTGCACAGGAAGGCGTTGAACGGGGAAAAACAGGAGCCGGTGTTGCGGAACAGACCGCCTCTCAGCTTGGAAAGGTAGGCAAATTCCCCGAACCTGACAAATTTTGCTATCGCGGGATATCGCTCCGGGTCCCAGTCAAAGTTTCCGCTGTCGACAATGATTCCGCCGATGGAATTTCCGCTGCCGTTGATATACTTGGATACGGAATGCACGATGATGTCCGCGCCAAGCTCAATGGGGCGCACAAGGAAAGGGGTGGCGGCGGTATTGTCGACGATTACCGGGATTTTGTGTCTGTGCGCCATTTCCGACAGGGCGGAGATGTCGGGAACGTCCAGCTTTGGGTTTCCGATGGTTTCAACAAATATCAGCTTCGTACGCCCGGTGATCTGATTTTCAAAGCTTTCGGGCGTGCTGTCCGCGACATAACGGGTGGTGATCCCGTAGCTTTCCAGATCGCGGAACAGGCCGATCGTTCCGCCGAAGATTCCTGCGGCGGAAAGGATTTCGTCCCCCGCGCTTAAAAGATTCAAAACGGACAGGGAGATGGCGGCCATGCCGGAAGCGCAGGCCACCGCCCCGATACCGCCTTCCAGCGCGGCGACGCGGCGCTCAAAAGCCTCGACGGTGGGGTTGTTGATTCTGGTGTAGGAGAAGCCCGGCGCGCGGTTGTTGAAGATCGCCTCCAGCTCCTCCGCGGTTTTGTGTTCAAAGGCGCTGGACTGGTAAATGGGCGTATGGGTGGCTCCCGTCGCCCTTTCCGGGCCGTTGTTTTTGTGAAGCAGAGCAGTGTTGAACCTCATTCCAATCCGCCCTTTATCACGCCGAGCAGGTAGGTTCCGTCGTTGTTCTGAACCACCTCGATCACCTTGTGTTTTTCATTTTTCAGGCTGCGGGGAACATTCTGAATCGGTTCTCCGTCATTCAGCCGGATTTGCAGGGTCTGTCCGTTTTCCAGTTCCTCCAGTGCGACTTTTGTCTTTACGAAGGTGATCGGGCACACCACATCCGTAATATCGACAAAAGCGTCATAGCTTTGCTTGCTCATCGGATTGCCTCCTCCAGTTTTTCCTTTAATTGATCCTCGCCGATGCGGTCGATCGTCCGGCGGAAACGTTCGCCCGGCTTTCCGTGTTCCTGAAAGAAGGCGATGGCGGCGTCTACCACGCGGAACAGCTGTTCCTTCTCTGTAATCAGCGGAAGCAGCGGCTTCCCAAAGACCATATCGTTCCCAAAGGTGCCGCCGAAGGAGGTAATGTAGCCGCTTTTCCCCGACCAGGCATCCGTTGGGCAGGATTTAACGCATTTCCCGCAGTAAATGCAGCGGCTTTCGTCAAACGCAAGCGAATTTGGCCCGCGGCTGACGCTGATCGCCTTCACGGGGCATGCGGCCGCGCATACGCCGCAGTAGGTGCAGTCTCCGCTGTGCCACTCGGGGCGAAGCCCCCCTTTAATACCGAGGTCGTTTTCTTCCGCTTTCAGGCAGTTGTTTTTGCACCCGGTAATACCGATTTTAAATTTGTGGGGCAGGTCCCTGCCGAAATATTTGGCGTCCAGCTCCCTGGCGAGCCCACTGGTCTCGATCAGACCGCTTCCGCAGATGGCGCTGCCCTGGCACGCGGTGACCGTGCGCACGCGCGGGCCGCATGCCCCCGGCTGAAGCCCTACTTCGGCCAGCTCGCCCTTTACCGCCTCCACGTCTGCAAAGTCGATAAACGGGATTTCAATTCCCTGCCTCGACGTCATATGGATATAGCCCTTTCCGTACCGATCGGCTATCTCGCTGACTTTTTTGATCTGATTTCCCTGCAGCTGACCGCCGACCACCCGGATTCTCAGCGAAAATTTATTATTTTGAATCTGCCTCATAAATCCGCCTTTTTTAAGCTCTTTATATATCGACTCATCCATCTGAGCATCCCTCCTTACCGTACTTCTAAAATGTACATTTAATTATAGAATACGGTCCCCGCTCTGACAAGGCGAATAAATTTAGCAAAAGGGGGGAATATCTTTGGCTGTCAAAACCGGACGATTGACTTTGCCCGACGGCATGTTAAACTGTTTTCATGGTGAATATAGTAAACATATGTATATTATATACTTTGAAGCATCGCATTTCAGGGAGATGCTCTGAAGTGTACACCCTTTTCTTCAACATTTTTATAACATATAAAACATATATGTTAAATTAAGTTAATATCTTTTTTAGAAGATACGGGAGGTTTATTGTGATAATATTAAAAAAACAGCAGATAGGGGAAATGATACGCCACAGCATTGCTGGGCTTCCCAACGAAAGCTGCGGGCTGATTGCGGGAACTGTCGAAAACGATTGTAAAACGATTGAAAGGGTATATCTGCTGAGGAACATCGACGAAAGCCCGGAGCATTTTTCCATGGACGTGCGGGAGCAGTTTGCGGCGGTCGCGGATATGCGAAAAAACGGCTGGAAGCTGATCGGCAATTTTCACAGCCATCCGCAGACGCCGTCCCGCCCATCCCGGGAGGACATCCGGCTGGCCTTTGACCCGTCGCTGAGCTACTTGATCCTTTCCCTTGCGAACAGTCGGGAGCCGGTGCTGAACAGTTTTCTGATACGGAATCAATCCGTGGAGAAAGAAGAAATAAAAAGTTTGGAGTGAGTTTGTCATGGACCCCCGTGAACACGAGGCTTTTGCAGGAATTCAGGAACAGGAGCAGAAATCCACGCGCGGCGGCAGCCATGACCTGCAGGTGCTCAGTTCTACGATCTCCCATGAGATCAAAGCGCCGGTACGCGCCATTGACGGCTACGCGCGGATTTTCATTGAGGATTACCGCGATAAAATCGATGAGGACGGCCTGCTGCTGATCTCCAATATCCGCGCGATATGCAGGGAAACGCTTTCCATGATTGACAGGCTTCTGGAATACACCCGGCTTTCCGGCGTGGAGCCCGTCAAGGAAACGGTCAATCTGCAG
The DNA here is from genome assembly GCF_052442865.1 of Caproiciproducens puteiluti. Lineage (NCBI taxonomy): Bacteria > Bacillati > Bacillota > Clostridia > Eubacteriales > Acutalibacteraceae > Caproiciproducens > Caproiciproducens puteiluti. Next base: position 1,130,610 of record NZ_CP194790.1, read on the forward strand.
CAGATGATCCAGGACGTGTGTGACAAACTTGCGGCGGGCTATACAAGCAAAAAAGCTACCGTGCTGAAATTTCAGGAAGAGATTCCGTTCGTCCTGTGCGACGGGACCCTGATGCATCAGGTGGTCGTGAATCTGGTCTCAAACGCGCTGAAATTTACCCGCGAAGAACAGACCGCCGTCATTACCGCGGGCTTCCATCCCGAAAACGGAGAGGATGTATTTTATATCCGCGACAACGGCGTGGGGTTCGATATGGAATATTCCCAGAATCTGTTCGGCATGTTCCAGCGCATGCATTCCGATGATGAATTCGAGGGAAGCGGCGTAGGCCTTTCCATCGTGAAAAAGCTCATTCAGGCAATGGGCGGCAGAGTCTGGATAACCGGCGAGGTCGGAAAGGGGGCCTGTGTGTATTTTACCCTTCCCCCGGGCAATATTTTAAAATAGAGCCGTATGGTTCGCTTGTTCTGTTAGGAGGTGTCGGCAGATGTATCGGGTTTTATTGGTGGATGACCGGGATATTTTTCTAATGGAGCTGAAAAGGCTGAAGGTATGGGGGAATGTTTCCGGGTTCGAGGTAGCGGGAAAGGCCAGTAACGGAAGACAGGCAATGGAAATGCTGAAATCCTCTTCCTATGACCTGGTCCTTACGGATATCCGCATGCCGGTGGTCGACGGCCTGCAGCTCCTGCGGGTCATCAATCAGGAGAACCTGTGCTCCTGCGTGGTGCTCCTGAGTGAGTACAGTGAATTCAATTACGCCCGTCAGGGAATTGTGCTGGGCGCTTTCGATTATCTTGTCAAGCCCCCCAGCCGGGAAAAGCTTTTGGAGCTGTTCCAGCGGGCGCACCGATTTCTGGAAACCCGCAAAAAAGGGGAAAACGGCTATGGAAACCCGCTGGAGGCCGACTTTGGCTGGGCGTACCCCTCTGCGGAGGAAAAAAGGGTTGTCGACGGGTTTCTGAAGCAGGGCGCCGATACGGTGCAGATTTTTGAAAGCGCCGTGAAAAGCGTGTACACCATGATGGGGGACAATATGATCAAGGCCGACATCCTTGTCCGGAAGCTGTACCACCATATCATCGAAGAGGTTTATTCAAAAATTCCCTGGCTGGGCGATTTCATCGATATCCGCTTCTTTGACGCCACGGAATATCTGCAGGAAAGCGGACCGGATACCTACAAAGAATATTACTGCGGGAAAATAACTTTTCTGCTGAACTTCATCCGCAGGTATCAGCCGGAGGTGGAAGACGGCACCATCAGCGAAATCTGCTCTTACATACTGAGCCATTCGGAGGACGATATCAAGCTGAAGGTGCTCGCGGAAAAATTTTATATCAACAATACTTATCTGAGCAATACCTTTGCCGTCAAAACCGGAATGCACTACAACAGCTTCGTCACGATGGTAAAGATGGCGCGCGCGGAATACCTTTTTAAAAATACGGATTTGAAAACCTATGAAATCTGCTATCAGCTAGGGTATCATGATATCAATTACTTTTCCAGACTCTTTAAGAGCTACATTGGCAAAAGCCCGGCGGAGTACCGGAACCTGCAGCTCAAAAATTGCCCGGTGGTCATGGAAAGCTGCTGCAAAATAGCCCCGTAAAACAGCAGCACACAAAAAAGCCCGAAAACGCTTTTCCGCGTTTTTTCGGGCTTTTGCATTTGAATGCGGGGTATGTGGAATTTCCTTGGGGATATGGGAGTGCGGCCGGACGATGCTTCGGAGGAGAATACTTTCGCAGCAAGCATTGCGGGAGGGATTATGAGGAAAAATTCCATTTTCTGATCGTAAAATTATCCTCAAGCAAGGTCCAGTTCTGCGGGAATGGATAGCCCAGGGCCCAATAGCTTATCCCCGGCAGGTTATAGCTTTTCACCATATCGAATTTCGCCTGGGCGCTACGCGCGTCCTCAAACCACACTTCGTGCTCCCTGCTCTGTTCGTCCCAATACCGGAAGAAAGGAGCCTGGGCGACCGGGTCGTACTGAATCTCCGCACCGTATCTGACGGCCCTCGCGATGGCCTCTTGGGAGCTGAACGTTTCCGCTTCCTGCCCCTCGGTATGGGGCAATAACCAGTCTCTGGCGTAAATCTGGAAGCCGAAGTAGATTTTCTCCCGGGGAATGACCGTGACGGCGTAGTCCAGAACCTGCTCGATCTGATTCAAAGGAGAAATCGGCTGAGGCGGCCCCTTCCGATAGCCCCATTCATAAGTCATCAGAATCACGAAATCGACAATCCTGCCGTGTGCCGCATAATCGTGCGCTTCATAGAGCAAACCGGCCTGCCCCTCGGACGTTTTCGGTGCGAGCGCCGTGGATACAAAGAAGCCTTCCGCATGCAGACGGTCCACCGCGCGCTGGAGAAAGCGGTTGTAAGCTTCGCGGTCGGCCGGGAGCACGTTCTCCAGATCGATGTTTAGCCCCCGGTATCCTTTTTCTTTCATCAGGGAAATGATCTCGGTCAGCAGACGTTCCACGAGCTGCGGGCTGTTCAGCACGACGGACGCAAGATTCGCTCCCTGGGATGTCGAAGTAAAATTGGTGATGGACATCATGGGGACCACTCTTTCCGTCAGAGCGGCCTGTACGGCGGGCTCGTCATCGATCGGCTGCAGCGTTCCGTCCTCTTTGATCAGATAAGCAAACGGACTCAGGTAGGTCAGAAATCTGCCGTCCTCCCTGACGATCGGAACGGCGTCCTCCCCCAGCGTATAAAGATAACCGTTTACATTGAGAGGGGGCCTTGCCCTGCGCGGAATAACCAGTACGGTCCCGGGAAGGATCCTGTCCGGATCGGTAATTCTGTTGACTGTGATGAGGGACTGCAGCGATACGCCGTACATCTGCGCGATCCCTCCCAGGGTTTCCCCGGGCTGTACACGGTGCCGGGGGGCGGGGACATACAGGATCATTCCCGGACGGATACTGTCCGGGTCCGTGATCTGGTTGGCCTGTACGATCTCCCGTACGGTGGTTCCGTATGTCTGAGCGATCTTCCACAGGGTGTTTCCGGGCTGTACGGTATAAAAATCCTCACTGGGAATCACCAGGGCTTGACCGATAACAAGCCGATTGGGATTTTGCAGCCCATTCACCGCCACTGTTTCCGCCACGGAAACACCATATCGATTTGCAATCTGCCAAAGCGTTTCGCCCGGCATGACTACATGAATAAACATAAAACGTCACCTTCTTTTTTCACAATATATGTGAAAATTCCGGGGTGTGTGAAAGCTTCCTTTCCATCAAAACAAGAGCCCTCTCAGCTGTAAACGCCGGGAGGGCTTATTTTTTTCCGTTTAGGGGGAATATAAAGCTAAGCTTTCGATAACGCTCTGTAAAAAGCGGGAGCAAATCATCTGCGGAAATACCGATACCCTGTGTCTGCTGTAAAATAGAAATACCCAATTTCCGGATTCCGGGATCTGCCCATCGTATATTGCCGGTTACAGGTTTCCTTCACAGAAGGCTTTGATTTCCTGACAGGCCTGGTCCTCGTTTTCCCCGTCGAAAGAGAATTCTACGGTCTCACCCTTTGTGACGGCCAGACCCATTACGGAGAACAGCTTCTTTCCGTCCGCGCTTTTTGCGTCTTTTGCGATGGTGATTTTACAGGGGAATTTGCCCGCGATTTTCACCAGAAGGCCGACCGGCCTTGCGTGCAGCCCGTATTCGTCCCGTACCGTCCATTTAAATTTCTTCATATTTCTTCCTCATTTCCAAAATAACGGCGTCTCTAAGGTGTTGTCACGCCTGATTATCAATAAAAAAATTATAATCCCATTCTGAAAAGAGTGTCAACGCAAGGATTCTTCGGTTGCCGGACGACATTTTCCCAGCTAAAAACAGATGGAAAATGTCACTTACAAGCCGTCATTTGTTGATGTCGACTTTCCAAATCAAAAAAAATATAATGATGAAAAGGAGTAAGCAAAATGAGAAGCGGGGGCAGCCAAATGTGTGCAAAAGGAATGTCGGTTGTCAAATGTTTGGCCAATGCGAAAACAGAATATACAACGTCCGTGCAGCTGAGCGCCCTTCTGAACGTAAGCAGCCGTTCGGCGCTCCGGTACGTTCAGGAAGCGCAGCGGGTCAGCGCCGAAAACGGCTTTGAAATCCGGGCCCACAAAGGGCGCGGATATACGCTGACGGTTACGGATCAGGAAAAGTTCGGGCGGTTTATCGGCGAGGGCGGCGGCGACAGCCTTCCTCTGCCGTCCTCGGAGAAAATTCTGATGAAGGTTGCCGCGCTTATTCTTACTTATGACAATATCAGACTGGATGATCTGGCGGAAGAGTTCCATTACAGCCGCTCGAGCATGTCCCGCATGACCGCTTCCGTCGCAAAGCTGTTCAAAAGCTACGGCGTCCGTCTGGGAAGCAGGGCCCACGCGGGCCTGACCGTGCAGGGTAAGGAAACAGCCGTGCGCAACTGCATGTGCCATGTGTTCTTTTCCGGCGCCGGGCTTGAGGAAGCGGCATCGAATATGCAGCTTTCCGAAGAGCAGATTTCCGGTGCCAGACAGAGCATTGACGGATTTGTGGAACAAAACAGCCTTCGCTGTACCGCACAGAGCTGCGAACAGTTTCTGAAATATCTGTTTGTGACGGTTTACCGGATCAGGGGCGGTCATGGAATCCGCTTTGACAGACAGGCGGTTTCCCTGGTCAAGGCTGCCCTGTCTTCGCAGTCTTCTGAGAACCGAGGGTTTCTTTTCAGCTTATTGTCCCTTTTTATCCCCAATTTTGAATCGGCCCATTCGGCAAAAGAGGAAATCACCTATCTTACTTTGATCTGGGAGCAGTCCTTTTTTACCCGCAGCCCCGGAAAGGAAAACAATCCGTCCTCTGCGCCTTTTTTCCGTACGCTCGTGCAAAATTCTCTGGAGAACATTGAGGAAAAATACGGAGTCGATCTTACGAAGGACACGAACCTTTTCAGCGGACTTGTGGATCATATCTCGTCCTGCTTCGGCAAATATCTTCTGGATCTGGAAACGGACAATTCGTTTCTTGCGGAAGCGAGAAAGAACTATCCCAGCGCGTATTACTATTCCATTGAGCTGTCCGAGTGCATCTGGGAGCAGACGGGAATACGGATTTCCAACAATGAGCTGGGTTATATTTCGCTGTATTTCGCGTCGTCCATTGAGCGAAATGAAAAGCACGACAAGTACCGTGTGATTATCCTCTGCAATACGGCGTTTGGTACGGCCGCGCTTCTGAACAGCCGGATTTCCACCCAGTATGAGGAAATCAATGTCGTCGATGTGTGCGCGATCAACGACGCGAAGCGAATCCGCTCCGATGTCGATTTCTATATTACCACGGTCCCCGTGAAGCAGATGTCCCTGAACGGCAAGCCCGTCCTGCTGCTGTCCCCGTTCCTGAAAGAGGACGACAAAAAAGCGCTGGCAGATATGCTTGCAAAGCTTTCCCAGACGGAAACCATTCAGGACATCTGTTCCCCCGAACGGTTTTCCATTATTGAAAAGCCCTGTAAAAAGACGGAGCTGCTCGAAATGCTGACCGACGATTTTGTGCGGCGGGGACTGCTTACCGCCGAAGAGAAGCAGGCGGTTTTTGACCGCGAAGCGCTGGTGTCGACGGAGATTGCTGAAAATATCGCTATGCCGCACTGCATCATTCAGGGCCCGAGCTTTATCTCCTTTTATATCCTTCGCACGCCGGTCATGTGGGGCAAGGCAAAAATCAGCCTTTTGATTTTCGGCTGTTTCCACGAGGGGGACGTTCAGATCAAAAAGCTGCTGTCCCAGCTGTTTGCCATTGTTTCGGACCCGCGCAGGACCGCAAATTTAATATCAAGTACCAATTACAATGAATTCCTGGAAAATTTAAAAATTTAACGGAGGCTAATGGAATGTTGTCGGAAATTCTTACGAAAGAACTGGTCGCGCTGGATGTGGACGGCCTGCATTCTCCGCAGGAAGTGATTCGTTATAGCGGGTTCCTTTTGGTGAAAGCGGGAAAAGTGAAAGAGGAATACGTTGCAAAAATGGTGGAGGCGTATGAAACGATCGGGCCGTACATGGTTATGACGCCCGGGATCGCGCTTCCGCACGCCAGACCCTCGGGGGATGTTCTGGAGCCCTGTATCTCTTTCGTCAGACTGAAAAATCCGGTTGCATTCCATCATCCGGGAAACGACCCCGTCAAACTGGTGTTTGCGCTGGGCGGAGTTCAACATAATGGACATCTTGAAGTTCTGGAGGCCCTGAGCGGCTTGCTGGGCGACGAGAAGAACATAGAGCAGCTGCTTTCCTTAAAAAGTTACGAGGAACTGGAAAAGCTCATTCAGAGCGTCCGGTAAACGGGGAACGGCAGATGATCAGCAGAGGGGAAATCCCTCAAAGGAGGTGAGCACGATACACGTTGTTACAGTATGCGGTATGGGTTTCGGAACCAGCCTGATGCTGCTGATGTCGATCAAGGATATTGGAAAAAAGCACGGCATGGAAATCAGCGGCGAAGCGGTTGACCTGGGCTCATACAAGGGAAAAAGATGCGATTTCATTGCGGCGTCCTCGGAAATCGCAAAGCAGATTCAAGGGGAAAATGTCCCGGTTGTTTCCATTGACAATCTTTTGAGCAAAAGTGAAATTGAGGAAAAAATAATGCCGTTATTAACGAAATAACGAGCGAAAGGGAGGGACCACCATGGTATCTTTTTTAGTCAAACTTCTTAGCGAACCGGCTATCGTACTGGGTCTTGTGGCATGTGTCGGCCTGATTGCGATGAAAAACAAACCCTCGACCGTCGTTACCGGAACGGTAAAAACCATTCTGGGCTTTATGGTTCTGAGCGCAGGCTCCACGATCATCTGCGGTGCTTTAGTCCCGTTCAGCACAATGTTCACCCAGGCGTTCGGCCTGGCCGGAATCGTCCCGGAGGATAATTCCCTTGTGGCGGCGGTACAGACGGTCCTCGGCTTTGAAACGCCGCTGATTATGCTGTTCTCCTTTGTTATTAACCTGATTCTCGCGAGAATCACACCGTTGAAATACATCTTCCTGACAGGGCATATGATGTTCTCCTTTGCGGGAACCATGGCTATTGTTCTCGACCAGCTCGGCATACGCGGCTGGACTGCCGTCGCGATCGGCTCTGTGGTAGAGGGCGTTTCCATGGTCCTGTTCCCGGCCATTGCCCAGCCCTTTGTCCGTAAGATTCTGAAAACGGACGACGTGGCCTTCGGCTTCTGGGGAAGCTCCCTTGTCTGCCTGAGCGGCTGGGTCGGCGGGCTGACGGCGAAGAAGGACAGAGACCCTGAAAAGGACACCTGGGAATCGGTCAATGTTCCGGAGAAGCTGAGCTTTTTAAAGGATATGTCCGTCCTGATGGCGATCGTCATGGCTGTTGTCTATGTTGTCACGGCGATTGCTGCCGGACCCACAGTGGTCAATGAACTGAGCGGCGGGTCAAACTACATTATCTACGCACTCCTGCAGGGCCTGACCTTCGTTGCCGGCGTTATCGTCCTTTTACAGGGCGTGCGCATGTTCCTTGGCGAAATCATTCCCGCGTTCAAGGGCATCAGTGAGAAGCTGGTTCCCGGTGCGCGGCCCGCACTGGATATCCCGATTTTCTATGCCAGCGGCCCGGTTGCTACGACCGTTGGATTTATCGCCGCGATGGTCGGCGGATTCATTGCAACGACCATTACCTCACAGATGTCCGTCGTGGTTTTGCCCGGTGTCATCGGGCTGTACTTTATGGGCGCGGCGGCCGGTGTGTTCGGCGACAAGCTGGGCGGCAAGCGCGGCGCCGTCGTGTCGGGCCTGTTCCTCGGCTTTGTGTTCACCATGCTGGTCGCGGTGGCTTACCCGCTGATCGATGTGGCGCGCTATGGCGTAAAGGGACTGTGGTTCGCATCCTCCGACGCGATCATTGTTTCCGCAGTCATGAAGCTGCTGGGCATGCTGTTCGGCATCGCGCATTGATTCCTCATTCCGTTTTATGTGCATCTTAATCGGGCTCACGTTAAGCTGTGCATTCCTATGTCTGTGAGCCGGAAAGGTCGGTATTCAAATGAAATATGCAAGAACGGTTCTTGGCGATATCAAAGCGGAGGAGATGGGCTTTACATATACGCATGAGCATCTTCACGCGGTTCCGCCTCCGTGCCAGAAGGACAGGGACCTGGAACTCAGCAGCTATGAAAAGAGTACTGCCGAATTGCTGAATTTTAAGGAAGTGGGCGGCTGCACGCTGGTGGAGGCCTCCACTCTGGATTACGGCAGGGACCTCAACGTGCTTCGGAAAATGTCCGAAGAAACCGGGGTACATGTCATTGCCACTTCCGGATTCAATAAGCATATTTATTATCCGGAATGGGTCGAAGAAAAATCCGTGGAAGAAATTGCGGACCTCCTCAGCAACGACGTTCTGGTCGGCGGGGACGGGGGCAGCTCAAGGGCCGGTTTCATGAAAATCGGTACCTACTACAACCTGATCCATCCGCTGGAGAAAAAGACCATTACCGCCACGGCGATTGCCCAGAAAAAATGCGGAGCGCCTATCTGGGGACACACCGAGGCCGGAACGATGGGCATGGAAGTGCTCGATCTTCTGGAGGGCAACGGGGTAGACCTGACCACCACGGCGTTGGGCCACCTTGACAGAAACGCGGACGAGTATTACCTGCTGAAGCTTGCCGACCGCGGCATCTACATCCAGTTTGACGGCCCCGGCAAAGTAAAGTATTATCCGGACAGTGTCCGCGTCGCCCTGATCAAATCCCTGATCGCCCACGGTCATATTGACCAGCTTCTGATTTCCGGCGACATGGGAAGGGCCTCCTATCTGGAAGCCTACGGCGGCGGCCCCGGCTTCCGCTATATCAAAACAAAGTTTATTCCGCGCCTTCTGGATGAAGGAGTGACGCAGGCCGAGATCGAGAAGATCTTTATCAAAAATCCGCAGCGCTGGCTCGCGGTCTTCGAGGGTCCGGAATGCTGACGGAAAGTAAACTCGTCGCGATTATCCGGGATGTGGACGCGCAGTACGTGACCGGCATTGTGCAGGTACTGCTCCGGGAAGGCATCGATACGGTAGAGGTCTCCCTCAGCAACCCCGAAAGGGGATATGCCTGCATTGAGGCTTTACAGCGCGCTTTTTCAAAGGATCAGCTTCATCTGGGAGTCGGGACCGTTGTTCGCAGGAGCGAGGTGGACCGGGTGTCGGAGCTGGGCGCCGATTTCATCCTTACCCCCGGCTATGACGACGAGCTGGTCGGATACGCACAGGAAAAGGGAATGGAGATTCTGCCCGGCGTGTTTACGCCGGGAGAAGTCCAGAAGGCACTGAACAGGGGAGTCACTCTCCTGAAGCTGTTCCCCGCGGATTCTCTTCCGATGAACTATGTTTCCAACCTGAAAGGTCCGTTTCCGCAGGCTGAATTTGTCGCGGTCGGCGGGGTTACCAGGGACAATTTTACCGACTTTCTGAAGCACGGCTTCCACGGAGCCGCCATTGGCGGCGGGCTGGTGCCGCGCAGGGCCACCGACGCGGACCTGCCCGCTATCGCGGAGAACGCCAGAGCGTTCGTCGGCGCACTGGGAAAGCAGGCGAAGGAATGATATATCGCGTACAGGACATGACACGGCTGCAGGTTGCGGAGCGCATCCGGCAGTATCCGGTCGCCATCGTGCCGATCGGTTCCACCGAGCAGCACGGGCCGCACCTCCCTTTGGGCACCGACGTTTTTCTGGCGGAAAAGCTGGCGGAGCTCGTTTCGGATGAAACGGGAGCGCTGGTGTTCCCCTCACTGAATTTCGGCTATTCCTGGGGCTGGCGAGACATTGCCGGCACGGTATCTCTGAAGCGGGAGCATTTTCAGATCGTTCTGACAGATATCGTGAAAAGCATGGAACGCTATGGGATTCAGCTTTTGATCTTCCTGAATGGCCACGAGGCAAACGGCTCTTCGATGAAATACGCGATCCGGGACGTATCCGACGATACCTCCATGAAAGTCCTTGGAATGTTCTATCCCGGACTGGGCGAGGTCTATGAAAAATATATGGAATCCCCGACTTGGGGAGGAATGTTCCACGCCTGCGAATTTGAAACCTCGCTGATGCTTTCCGCGGATGAATCGAAGGTCAATATGCAGCTGGCCTGTAAGGAGTATCCTCCGCGCCCGGATTTCTACGGCATGGACGACTCGTCGATCGGGGAAATCAGCAAGAGCGGCGTGTACGGCGATCCGACGCTGGCCACAAAGGAAAAGGGCGACCGCATGTTCGCCGAATTTACCCGTAGGATTGTTGAGATCATTCATAAGGCTTATCCGTGTGAAAAATAGACGGCGGTTTTCTGCACCGCAGATCGGACGGGAAAGCGGGATGCCTGAAAGCATCCGTGAAATTCCCCATCCTTTGGTCAAAGCGGGACGAAGTTTTTATAGCTCATGAACTTCTATGTATGTAAATATGAAAAGGTGCGTTTCCAGAGTATGGGAGCGCACCTTTGCCGTATGATCGTATCTGTCGATCCAATGCGCAAACCGCACCCCGATTGTTGTTCCATATACGGAACGATAATCGGGGTGTTTTTTATGCGGTTCACAGCATTGTAAAGTTCTATCCAAACAATTTCTGCTATCATGCAAAAGTTCGTCATGTTGTAGAAAAGATTTCCAAGTTATATAATTTATATATGTTTAGTAGATTATAAACCTTGCTGTCAGAATTACAGACTGGAAAGACCTGCTCCGGTGGTTTTATCGGTAGCCCCGGTTATCTGTAAAACGCTCGGAAACAGAAGTTTTTTATACTCCTGTTTCTGCTATGATGCGCCCGGATCAGGAACTGATTGACAAGGCAGAAACAAGGGGGAAATGCGCATGCTTTATCATTTTATAATCCCAAGGGGGGTTCGGGAGTACTGTTGCGGCTCCTGCAGATGGGAACGGCCCCGGTTCGGCCGTATTCAAAAAAATGATTGATTATTCAATGAAAAAGAAAGTAGGCGGATACAGCTTGAGTAATGATCGCAATTGGCGGGAAAAAGAGCTCAGCCTTTCGGAAGTGATTCGAAAATATCCCGACGTTTCCCCATTTGTCATTATAAAAACCGATGTGCAGCGCAGAGGAGTTTTCTATACCGAAAAAGCCCTCGCCGCCGTCGATCCCGATGTCCATCTTACCAAATTGCGCAGCGATTACAGCAACAAGGAGGATTTGACGCCTGTTTCTCTTACGATGCGGGACGGCACCTCCATTAACGTAGGGGACGAGGGCAGCGGGGAGGCACATGGCGACAGAGACCCCTATCAGGTGGATGTGGTGGACGGAAAAATCGTCTTGGTGGATGAAGGAAACGTCATTGAAGAAGTTTCTTACTGGGAAAAGCCGGATTATTATGAAAAAGTAACCTCACGGGGTACTCCCATGTGGCATGTGGTTTCTCCCCGCCCGCAGCGGCTGTGCATCCATCCTCACCAGCAATGCGACTTTTGGAAAACGCCCGGCTATGGCTGCAAATTCTGTACCATGTCCGCCGTTTACCACGCGGGCAACAAGCCGGAGCTGCTGAACACGCAGGATATTGTGGAGACCGTCGCCGAGGCGCTGAAGGAGCCGGGGCGCAATGTCAATATCTTCCTGACGGGCGGAACGCTCAGAGGCGGGGAAAATTTCCTGGACGAGGAGCTCGACTGTTATATTGACATTCTGGCAGGAATCACCGGGCTGTTTGGAGGAAAGCGTTTCCCGAGCCAGCTGATCAGCACGGCCTTCTCACGGGAGCAGCTCCGGCGCCTGCACGACAGCACGGGCCTTGCTTCCTATACGGCGGACCTCGAGGTGCTCAATAAAAGCCTGTTTGAATGGATCTGCCCGGGCAAGGCGGCGACGATCGGTTATGAGGAATGGAAAAACCGTTTGTATGAGGCTGTGGAGATATTCGGGCGCGGCAATGTGGACACCGGAATCGTGGCGGGTGTGGAGCTTGCGCAGCCAAACGGCTTTCAAACCGAGGAAGAGGCGCTGGAATCCACCCTCTCCGAAGCGGATGAAATATCCTCCCACGGTGTGGGCGTGGTCGGCTGCGTGTGGAAGGTGCATCCCGGTTCTATCTTTCGTAAGCAGACGTCTCCCAGCCTGGAATATTACGTGCGTCTTGCCATGGGGCTTGACCGGATACGCCGGAAATACAACCTTAGTATCGATATGGACAATTACCGGCGGTGCGGCAACCATCCCGATACGGATCTTTCCAGAATTTAGGGGGAAATCAGAATGAGCGTGATACTCAGCGAGGAAATCAGGCGGGCGCTTGCCGATCCCGGAACGGTCCGGGCCGTGGCCACCGTGGGGAAGGACGGCGATCCGCATATCGCATTCAAACAGTCTCTCAGGCTGCGCGGGGATGGAAACCTCGAGTACGACGAAGGGATCGAAACATCCCAAACCAATAAAAATCTTGTGTATTCCATCTGGTTCGGGAAAACCGTTTCCATCAGCCTGGTTACCCCGGACCGGCGCAGCTACAACATCGTGGGGCGTCCCCTTCGGGTGCTGATAGCGGGAAGGGAATTCCGTACGCATTACACAGCGGCCCGGGAAGAACGGGGAGATATCGATCTGGCCGCTGTATGGGTGATCGAACCGGTCGCGGCATGTGAACAGAGCTTTGACAAACGCAGGCTGGAAGAAGAGGCGGCACATCCCCTGCTGCAGCATTTGGACCGCCTGACCGTAACCGGTCAATAACTATTTTTAAAATTTGAGGAGAAATTTCATAATGAAAAACCATTTAAAAAGGAGTAAGCTTTTCATTCCGGTGCTGATCCTGGCGACCCTTCTGTCGGTATCCGGGTGCTCGTCCGCGGCTCCGTCCTCCGGTACCTCGCAGGCGGGTGGCTCCGCTCCTGCGTCCTCCGCTCCCGCTTCGGCGCAGGAGTCCGAAAAAGATTACGGCGGGCTGACCATCCATATTGCCACCCAGCCCAGCCAAACCCAGCCCGCCCTGGCGGAGGAGCTTGGCTATTTTAAGGAGGAATTCGGCAGGAACAACATCAATTTCGATGTGCGAACCTTTGCTTCCGGTCCCCCGATCATCGAGGCCTTTGCCGCCGGCGATATCGATATCGGCCAGGTGGGCGCACAGCCGGCTGTTCAGGCGGCCGCCAACGATATTCCGCTTAAAATCATCGCCGCTTATATGACCGGCAACGGCAAGGGCGACGGCCTGCTTGCCCGAAAGGGTTCCGGCATCAATGCCCTCGCAGATATCCGCGGGAAGAAAGTCGGCGTGCAGATCGGCTCCAATTCCCACATGCTCCTGCTGCGGATTCTGGAGTCGGTCAACCTGACCGAAAAAGATATCCAACTGGTAAACCTTTCTTTCACAGACATCAACACCGCGCTGGAAGCCGGCAATATTGACGCCGGCGTCAGCCAGCTTCCGCAGCTGCAGACTGTAATCGACAACGGGACCGCCACCCTGCTGGAGGTGGACGGCTCTAAATTTCCAAGAACATCGAGCGTCATTATCGTTTCGGAGGAATTTACCAAAAAATATCCCGAGCTGATTCCCCGCATCCTGAAAACGCTGGACAAAACGGTCACTTATTGCAAGGAGCACGAGGACGAGGCGATCAAGATTCTTTCCAAGAGAAACGGCGTGGCGGAAAATTCTTATAAAGCGTCCTTTGCTTCCACCGATTTTTCATTATATCTGGACAAAGAACGGCTTGGCACTCTACAGGACACAAAGGAGTTCCTGCAGGAACAGGGTACCATAAAAGACGTGGACCTAAATCAGATTATCGACACCTCTTATCTGGAGGAAGCAGGAATCAGCAAAAATTAACCGGAAGGGACGCTTTTGTATGACTTCAAACCTGAAAAACCGGTTCGTCAAGATCGGCCTGGGGTGCGTTCTGCCGGCGGTGCTGATCCTCACCTGGGAAATTCTGGGGCGGCAGGGAATCATCAACCGCTCCATCTTCCCCTATCCCACACGTATTTTTGAAACCTATCTGGATATGGTGCGGAAGGGCAGCATACAAAAGGATCTAACCGTAAGTGCGGGGCGGGTCATCAAGGGCTTTTGTATCGGTTCCTCGCTCGGGCTGGGTATCGGCGTTGTCATCGGCCTTTCCAAAACGGCAAACAGCCTTTCGGCCTCCATCATCGGGCTTCTGCGCCCGATCCCTATGATTGCGTGGGTTCCTCTGCTCATTTTGTGGATGGGGATCGACGAAGCTTCCAAGGTGACGCTCATTTCAATCGGTACCTTTTGGCCGGTGGTGATAAACACCAGCCGCGGGATACTCAACAGCGATAAAAAGCTGCTGGAGGTGGGCACCATTCTGGAGAAAACCCGATTCCAGATGCTTACCAAGGTGGTTCTGCCCGGCGCGTTTCCCTTTATTTTTACCGGCCTGCGTCTGGGAGTGAGCAGCGCGTGGACCTGTGTCGTAACGGCGGAAGCCATCGCGGCCGCCTCGGGCATCGGCTACCTGATCATGTATGCGCGCGAGCTTTCACAGCCGCCTGTAATGTTCTCCGGCGTAATCACCATCGGCTTGGTGGGATTGCTTCTGGATACAATTTTGCAGCGGATCGAAAAGCACGTTTTACGCTGGAACGAGACTGATGGAAAGTAGATATCGAAATGGCTGAAAATAAAAACATAAATATAGCAGGCGTCTCAAAGACCTTCAAGCTTTCGTCCGGGGACCTCCCGGTGCTCAACAGCATCGATCTGCAGATCGAAAGCGGTGAGTTTATCAGTGTGGTGGGTGCCAGCGGGTGCGGAAAAAGCACCCTTTTACGGATTCTTTCCGGGCTGGAAACAGCCACCACGGGCGAGGTGAGAATCGGCGAGCGCAGAGTGGAGCGGCCCAGCGTGCTTACGGGTGTGATCTTTCAGGAATCCAGACTGTTCCCATGGCTGAACGTAGAGCAAAATATCGCGTTCGGTATCCATCAAAAAATCGATAAAGAGCAAAGGGCACGGTCCATCGCGGAGCATATTGAACTGGTGGGGCTGAAAGGCTTTGAAAAGGCGCTGCCAAAGCAGCTTTCCGGCGGAATGCAGCAACGGGTGAGCATCGCCCGTGCGCTGATCAACCAGCCCAACGTGCTTCTGCTGGATGAGCCGTTCGGCGCGCTGGACGCTCTCACCAGAATCCACATGCAGAATGAGATTCTGCGGATATGGGACAAAGAAAAATCAACGATGGTTTTAGTCACCCATGACGTGGACGAGGCGATTTTTTTAAGCGACCGGATTGTGCTGCTGTCAAATCGTCCGGGAGAGGTCAAAAAAGTGATCTCCGTCGGCCTGAACCGCCCCAGGGACCGCAGCAGCGCCCGCTTCATCGAAATCCGCAAAGAAATTTACACCCATTTTTTCGAGGATTCTTCCCTGTCGATCGAATACTATCTGTAGCTTCATTTTCCTGCGCTTACATACTATCCGGAGCATTTGAAAATTCAGCATTATATCCTATCAAGAAAGCCGCAGCCAAACCGATTGGAATGGTTGCGGCTTTCCTTGACGGACTTGACGATCACGGAAGCGGCACTATATGACCAAAAACTAAGCGGTAAGTTGCGGTAAGAGATGGTTTCTTTGACACATCAAAACTTACCGCTTTCTTTATTCCTCGACCATTCAGACTTAGGATTCCCGGACTATTCTGGTTCCACATCGAAACCGCAGCTTCATTCCATCATTACGTTATCACTTCGGTTACTTTGAGCGCCGATGATGAAATCAATCCGGATAGTCCGGCTTCAATAGAAAGTAATCTGATTGGTTTTAGTATTTTCTGTATAGGCGTTAATGCATATTCTAATGTATGTTCCATCGCATCTTTTTTTACCGATGCTGGCCAGAGTTTTGATGATATCCAATATGTTATTATCCCAACTACTCCACCACCAACAATTTGACACAAGACATCTATTATTTTTGACGTGTCCATTTTGTCCCATCTCCCAAGTAATTTGTTTATAATTTTATCATATATCCAGAGGAGAATAAAGATATTTAGCGACAAGATTTGTGAAATAAGAATTAAAAGCGGCATGTCGTAATCCGAGCTTGCTCGAAAATGCGGACATGCCGTTTTTACTATTCATAATATTGAAAGTGGGTATATTAAACGCCCAGGATCCAAGGCAATTGGAGATATCGCACATCTACTGGGAATTCCGTTGGAAGACCCTCTATCAGGTATGCTGCCGGATCGGAAGAAGTTTTAGCTAGAAACGCCCATAAGGGTGCATCGATGCCAACCTGCCGCGAAATCAAGGGGACGAATCGGTTTTCACTTGATGCAGCCCTTTTCAGTTTACAGTAGACAATTTCATATAAAATGCATAATTAATTTTTACTTACAGAAAATACAAGGAGAATAATCAATACCACAAAAATGATAAATTGAGATGATATTTTGGAGAATGGTGTTACAAACAGACAGCTATTTTTTGTTATCATAATATCCACAATCGGTTTTAGTATTATTCAACTCCCCAAAATTATGGGTGAAGCTGCAGGAACGGGAGCATTGTTTACTCTATTACTTGCAGCCCTCTTCTTCTCTTTCGATATTTTTATGATTGCTTATCTTGGCAACGCTTATAGGGGGAAAACTCTTTTTGAATACAGTAGATTATTGACAGGAAAATTTGTTTCCTATTGTTTTACAGCGATATATATTCCTTATTTTATTGTTATGCTGGCATTTGTTATAAGGTCGTCAGCAGATATTATTAAAGCGGAGATACTGTATAAACGCCCATAATCGCGACTATGTTATTGATTACAGCAGTATCGCTGTATACTGCTTCAAAGGGTTTAACTATTATCGGAAGGGTTATTGAGTTTCTGGGATTCATTATATTAGCGATTGGTTTCATCTTAAATTTTATAACTTTTAATCAGGGCAACCTCTTAAATGTTTTGCCTCTATTGGATTCTGATATGAGTATTTACTTCCGTGCATTGCCATCAACTATTTTCGGATTTGTAGGGTTTGAGGTTATTACGAATATCCCTTTTACAAAATCCAATGGGGTTAAGACAATATGGACTGCCATCATTGCAATATTGGTTTTATGTTTTTTTTCCATTTTTGTTGTAGAATCCTGTTATACAGTTCTAGGTACCGATGATATTTTAAATTATGATTATCCGCTGATTATAGCAATCAGAAGGCTGGATATTGATATTTTACAGTTTGCAAAAAGGCTGGATTTGTTTTTCATCATCATATGGCTTTCCTCTGCGTACTGCTCTATATCCATGCTTATTTTTACGGCGGCGGGATATACAAAAAAGCTGATCCCAAAAGCTAATCTGAAAATATTATTGATAACCATTAGTATATTGGCCTGTTTCATTGGGCTTCTGATTCCCAGTGCCGAAAAAGTACAGCAATATTTCATCTGGTTTGTCACTTATTTAAGCCTGATTCCGGTATTTATCATCCCCTTTATCTTATTTATGATTCATATTTTTAAAAGCCTGGCAACAAGCAAAAGATCGGTCGTAAAAAATTCAGAAGAGAGCGGGAATTAAAATAAAACAAATCAAATATTTGGCAGTAGGGTTATCCGCAACTATTATTTTATTTTCTTTTTCCGGCTGTTGGGATTCGAAAGATATTGAACAAAAAGACATCCATATTACTGAGGCGATCGATTATAAAGACAAGAATTTCATTTATTATGGAGAGGTTGCCAATCTGTCCGGAAATTCTCAGAGCAATAATAAAGAGGGTAATAACAATCAGGCATTTAATATCATTTCTGCCAAAGGAAGAACACTTGTACAGGCAAGAGATGCTTTAGAGCGAAAAAGCGGAAAAACAGTATACCTTGGCGCATGCAGACTTCTTGTTTTTACGGATAGAATTGCTGATTTCGGGTTGGAGGAGTATTTTAACCGGACAAGAACACAAAATGAAACAAGAAAATCACTCAGATTGGTTACAACCTCGTTAGAGCCGGAGGAATTGCTGAAAGCCAAACCGGATAATTCTCTCTCCACCGGACTTACCATCGACAATATTATTAACAAACTGACAAGTGACGGGTCCGCCGCGAGTGTGAATATAGGCAATATTTTAGAAGCACTTGCCGTTAAGAAAGTCGGATTTTTGATTCCAGACTTTAATATTACAGATTCTTATGTGACACTTACAGGGTACACGGTTTTTAAAAATTCGAAAAGTATCGGCAAATTTTCAGCGGAAGACAGCAAAGGAATGGTTTGCTTTTTGAATCCAAACGCCAGCTTTGTATACGATGCTTACATTGATAATAGAAAATATAATGCAACAGTTCATTTAAAAAAGAAAACGATCAAACCGATTTATACAAACAGCCAACTGAGCCTTAATATAAATATGAATTTTACAGCGGAATTAAACTACGCGGATAAGGCCTATATTCCTGACAACAATGAGATCAGCCGGATACAGATTACTCTTTCAGAAACGATAAAAAAAGATATTGTTCAAGCGTTGGAAGTCTCTCAAAATCGGTTTAAATCTGATTATTTAGGAATTTACCGGTACTTCAGGGGAAATTACAACAGTGACTTTAAGATGCTGAATTGGGAACAAATATATACCCAGGCCGACAATATTGTGCAAACAGAAGTTGAAATTACAAACAGTAACCTCCCTCAAAACTAAAAATGAAGGGTGCATTATGCTTAATAATACAGAAAAGTTAGATCAGACGGTAGAAATGATTATGAAACATCTCAGCGATATTTCAAAAAGAACGATTGCAAGCAGACATGGAAAAGTTTGTATTTTATTTATTAAACAATTGACGGACAGAATGATGCTGTCGGAGTTTATAATCAAACCACTTATCGAATATTCGTCATCGAGACACACTCTGTCGGCAGAAGAGCTCTCGGACCAGGTTATTTATATTGATGATTGTAAAACAGAAGAGGACTCCTGTAAAGTAACGGAATATCTGCTGAATGGACTCACTGTGATCCTGCTGTCATGGGACGAATCGTATTTGGTCGCTAATATTAAAAAGGTAGAATCAAAAAGCGTTGAAGACCCTGAATTAACATATACCCTGCGTGGCCCGAGAGATTCCTTTACGGAGAATCTGGACACCAATTTATCGCTGATCAGGTACAGAATAAAGGATCCAAATCTAAAGATAAAAATGCTTGAAATAGGCCTTCGCACAAAAGCAAGAATTTCTGTTTCGTATATCAAAGATCTTGCTGATGAAAAAATAGTGGATGAGATCCTTAGAAGAATTGGTAATTTGGAGATTGAAGGGTTAATAGATTCAGGAGAGCTGCAAGCCCTGATTTTAAATAATAAGCATAGTCTTTTTCCCCAGATGGGTCTGGTGGAGCGGTCCGATATGGCCTGCAGCGCGATGCTTCGTGGTAAAATTCTCATAATCGCCGAGGGAAGCTGCCTGGCTTTAGTCGCACCTAAAACTTTTTCTGAGTTTTTTACTTCCAGCGATGATTTATATGATAACAAATATCTTGCAGCATTCCTGAAAATTATCAGAAACATTGCCTTCTTTAGTTCTTTCACACTGGGGTCGCTCTACATTGCGATTGTTTCTTTTCACAACGATACGCTTCCGTCGGAATATGTACTGAAGCTCGCCATGCTGAGGTCAAATGTTCCTTTCAATCCAATTACAGGAGTGTTTATTCTTGAAATAATTTTGGAAATATTGCGGGAAGCTTTACTGCGGATTCCTAAACAGATCGGGCCTGCAATCGGTATTGCCGGCACTATCATCATTGGGCAGGCAGCTATCGCTTCTGGCATATTCAGCCCGCTTTTATTAATTATCGCATCCACTTCATTGCTTGAATCTTTTATCGCCCCTGACTATACGATTATGACTCCCTTCCGGATTTTAAAGTTCATTATGATGCTGCTCTCTTCCATTTTTGGCCTGATCGGCTTTACGATGGGATTATGCCTGATTTTAACGAATATCATTTCTACAAACAGCTTTGGTGTTGCATTTTCCGCTCCTGTAGCGCCTTTTAATTTTTCGGATTTTAAACAAGGCTTTTTCCACGAAAAAGGATATTCTCCCCAGAAATCTCTTTCCCGTAAGACAAAAGGTCAATAAGAGTCGGTTTTAGATGCCATTGTTCAGTAAATCAAACAGCCGCTCCAAATGGAGCGGCTGATGAGAGGAGGGTAAGAAGATATAAATCAAGCCTCGGAAGAGGCGTAATATTTTGTCTGCCACCTTTTCTATGGTTCGGTATTCCGTCCATACCCATAAGTATGACAGTGTTTTTTTGATGGTTTTATTGTATCTATCTTCTATTAATACAACATGAACATCATGTCAATGTTGTGTTAATTTCCCCTATTGAAAACAGATGAAAACGTTAGAATTCAGGAGATTGTACTTTCTCAGTAGAAGCACTACATATTGTGGTTTATCAACCACCTTTTTAGACCCCGAAAATCAGCTAATTTGAAAAATTGGCCGTTTTTCGGGGTTGACTTTTATAGATGATCAGAGCGGTGGCTAATTATACAAAATTAACGTTGGGGATAATAATTGAAAGGGGGATTTAACTTGAAAAAACAAACGCCTGAATCTCAGATAGCTGAATATGCACAGTGTATCAAAAAGGAACCTGGGCATTGGGACCACCTTTATCAGATTGGAGGACAGGATCTATTTTGGCCTGATGGGAGCGGAATGAATTTGACGAGGAATCATATCATTTCATACAAGATTGATATTCAAAAGCTCTGTGAAGAATATGCATTGCCGGTTCCTCCGTAATCGGATAACAACTATATGGCTCAGGCTGATCTGATTCGGACAAAAGCGGAAGAAACCCTACAAGTTCACTTGAATAATTCTTCATATAAGAGCCTTATGAAGCTGCAAGACATCCTTTCCCCAAACAAGCTTGTTCCATTATTGGAGTATTGGGATATGTGGAAGCGTTTCAGCAAGCAATTGCCCAGGATGATTTGATAATAATGAGAAGGCATCAGTATCCTGATACGGGAGCAGCTGCGGCGGCCTTATGAAGTGAATATTTTGAAGTCTGTCCGAAAGGATTGGAATGATGGTTTAAGAACAAGTAATTAACATAAAAATGCTGGCATTTAATAATTCTCAGTTTGGGCATACTTGTCTTTTCAGAGACATATTTTAATTAAGGGAGGGATGAACAATGAACGGTCAAGAAAAAACGAAAGGGTTTTCAGTTTTATTCAATGTGATCGTATGGGGTACTACATGGGGAATCTTTGAAGCTACCGTCGGATACCTTTTGCATATGCTGCCGGTCAATATCAGCTGGTTACTCTGGTATCCGGTCGCCTGTTTCTTTATGGGAAATGTTTACCGAAAAACCGGCAGTGTGTCCGCTATTTTGATGGTTGGGGCCCTCTGCGCGTCTATCAAGATGCTGAATCTTTTCTTGCCTGGAAGGATCGACAAGGTTTTGAATCCGGCGGTTTCCATTGTTTTTGAGGCTATGGCCATGGCGGCAGTCCTCTTCACAGTGAACAAATTGTCAGAGGAAAAGCACCGGAATCCATTTGTAAAAGCGCTTGCTGCTTTGACCATGAATACCGGCTGGCGCCTGCTGTATATTTTTTATTTGCTTTTCCTTGTACCCGACTGGATACGGGAAGTATCAGTCATAAGCAGCATGGATAAGTTCATTTCCTTTTTTGTTGCCCAAAATCTGATCACCAGCCTGATTTTGTTTATCGGCTATCAGTTTAAGCATGATATCTTTAGGCCGATCGAAGCCGTGGAACGAAAAATGGGAAAGACTGGTTCAAAAATACCGACTCATTCCGTTCCGGCGCTGAAAGCAGCTACCGAGGCGATCCTGATCTGCATCAATATTGCTTTACAGTTTTCATTATAGCAGGCGATGTCGTGAAAAACTCCACCCATATCACGGGTGGAGTTTTTGTTAAGTGCGGGCAATCTGCGTATTGTCCGTAGTCCTGTCGGATAAACCCTGTACAGGATTCGGCACCGCTTCCGCACGGTAATCAATATTGAACTTCTGCTGATGCTGAACGATCACATTGTGGCTGGCAACGGAATTCACATCGTGATTCACCTTTTGCTGATAAGCAAAAAATTCATGATCCTTTGGAAGCTCGGAAACGGGCGTATACTGTTCCCGGTTGGCCGTAAGCTGTATCTGCTGCGCAAGAACCTGGCGGACATAATCTCGGGTATCGTGGAATTGAAGCAGCTTCGGGAATTCCCCGCCGGGAATCACCTGCTGCCAGTCCTTGCCCTCATATTGCCGGAGCAATTCCACAGCCTTGTGAAGATGGGAAATCTCCTGCTCAAGATGCATCTCCCAGATCGATTTCACATTCGCGTCCAACTCGTCCTGATAGAAAGAATAATAAAGATAGCACTCCATATATTCATGCAGCAGCAGATTTTCAAGCCATGTGGCGCTGGGGTCCAGCAGGGAGCCGTAATGGCTGACATGCTGTTCCTCGATCATGGCGATCTCCAGATACAAGCGGCGCCCCAGATCATTGTAATACGTGTTGCCCAGATTCATATAAAAATTCATGGTCTGCTGCTCACCGGAGGTGATGATCAGCGTGTTCAGTTTTGTCCGGATATCCGCCGTCTTGAAATCCACGGGATTTTTTACGGACTCAAACGGAAAGCGGTGCTCCGCAATGGTGGGGCGCCCCGGCGTAATGTCCACGTAGCTTTTCACCATCTGCTGCGCCGGAATTTGCGCGTCCAGGTCCATAAGGTTGGAATACCGGTAAAGATGGTCGAAGTCTTCCAGCAGGGCGAAATCCAGCGCCTGCTTCACATAGTCGTTCGGCTCATTTTGTGCAAGCCAGGCGGTGAGGTCCACCGCGACGTGTTCGTATCCGATGGTGGTCTCCAATTGTGTTTCATCAATCGGCTTCAGCCAATTGATGTGTTTTTGCTGCTGCTGTTCAATCCGGCGGGACAAAGCCAGCTCCCTGCGAAGGTCGTTGTTCTGGCAGTTGCGGTGAAATTGATGCTTGAACAGCGCGGATTCCACCTCAATTCCGTTCATGAGGATGATCCTGATCCTCGTGTACGGGTTCACGGTCTGTTTGTTATATGGAGTAGGATAAACGGTATCCCAGTCTATAATCCCTTCTTCTACTTTGGCCGCCTTTTGTTCAAATGGATTCATGATATTCTCCCCTTCTTTCACCTCCTATTGTTATCTCTGCGCCCGAATTTAATTCCAAATTCCTTTCAAACAAATAAATCGAATAATTGGATATCAATTGGAAAAGCTTTCAAAGAAGAAAGGGAGTGAATACGGAGTGAGCACGGCGATTGGGAAAAGCGTCCAGCGTAAGGAAGCCTGGGACAAGGTAACGGGAAAAGCGCGGTACACGGATGACTTCCCCATAACGGGGGTTCTCTCCGTCCGATTGCTTACCAGCACCTACGCGCATGCGCGTATTTTAAAAATCGATACCTCTGAAGCCCTGCGGATTCCCGGTGTAAAGGCGGTTCTGACCGGCGCGGATTGCCCGGAACTGTTCGGTCCTCTGGTTCTGGACCGGCCGGCGCTCGCAAAGGATGTCGTGCGTTACGCGGGAGAGCCTGTGGCCATGGTGGTGGCACAGGACGAGCCTTCCGCCGAAGCGGCGGTACGGATGATCGGCGTTTCGTACGGGCAGCTTCCCGTCGTCCTGACCCCTTCTGAGGCAATAGCCAAAGACGCGCCCCTGATACACAGCCAAACAAACGGGTACAAAAAGGTCACGACGGATATTTACCCCGAAGCGGGCACCAATATTGCCAGCCGCTACCGTATGTGGAAAGGGAACCCGGACAAAGCCTTTAACGGCTGTGACGTGATCGTGAAGCGTCGCTTTTTTTTACCGCCATCGGATCATCTTGCCATGGAAGTGCGTACCGCCCGTGCGGAAATTTCATCGGACGGCATGGTCAGTATCACCACTTCGTCCCAATCCCCTTATACTGTCCGCAAGCAGCTTTCCGAGGCGTTTACGATTCCCGCCGGAAAAATTCAGGTACGGGTTCCGTTTGTGGGCGGAGGATTTGGCGGGAAGGCACCGGTTATGCTTGAAATATTGGCGTTTCTGGCGTCGCGTAAAGTGGGCGGCAAAGCTGTTCGGCTCACCATTCCGCGGGAGCAGGATATGGCCTCCGCCCCGTGCCGCATCGGTCTGGAAGCGGAAATAAAAATCGGCGCGAAAAAGGACGGAAGTATTCAGGCGGCGGAAATGACGTATTGGGTGGACTGCGGCGCTTACACCGACATTTCACCCTACATGGCCAAAGCGATCGCCGTCGACTGTACCGGCCCGTATCAGATAGAAAACCTGAGCTGCGATGTCCTGTGTGTTTACACCAATCATACCTACACCACGTCTTTCCGGGGCTTTGCTCATGATTCCTATACCTTCTGTGTGGAGCGCTCAATGGATATTCTGGCGCGCAAGTGTTCGCTGGACCCGCTGGAATTCCGGCTGCACAACGCGATCCTTCCGGGCAATCTGACCCCTTCCCAGGTAATGGACTCCCGCAGCCTGATGGGAGACCTGACACAGTGTCTGGACAAGATCAAGCCGTTATCGGAATGGGACGGCGGAAAAGCCGTTCTCATCAAGCGGGGGATCGTACGCGCCAAGGGAGCGGCATGCTTTTGGAAAACCGAAAATCCTCCCACAGACGCCATCTCTGGCGCCGTCATCACCTTTAATCCCGACGGCAGCGTCAATCTGAACACCGGAGTGGTTGAGATGGGGTCCGGCGGGCAAACCCATCTTGCACAGATTTTGGCCGAAAAGCTGCAGATAGATGACGATCAGGTGCATGTCGTCATGGATGTAGACACGCGCACCGCGCCTGAGCACTGGAAAACGGTGGCCAGCCTTACGGAGTATATGGCGGGACACGCGGTCGTGTGCGCTGCCGACGATTTGCTGGAACAGCTGCGCGGCAATGGTGCGCAGGCTTTGGGATGTTCCCCCGCCGAGATCGAGGTTTCCCACGGACGGGTATATTCCCGGAAAAATCCCGGAAATTTTATCCCTTTCAAGGACATCGTACAGGGATATCAGGCCAAGGACGGGTCATCCATCGGGGAACCGGTAATCGGCAGGGGCGGGTTCATGCTCAAGGGGCTCAGCCAGCTGGACCCGCAGAACGGGCGGGGCAAGACCGGCCCCGCGTGGACGCTCGGCGCCCAGGTAGTCGAGGTGGAGGCGGATACCGCGTCCTGCACCTATCGCATCATCGCCGCTTCTACCGTCATCGATGTCGGCAAAGTCATCAATCCGGAAGCCATGCGCTCTATGATAGCCGGGGGCATGGCTATGGGAATCAGCCTGGCCAGCCGGGAGGCTTTTTCCTATGACGCGGTGGGAATTCCGCGGGCACCCAATCTCCGCACCTACAAGCTGCTGCATATCGGTCAGGAGCCGGATTACCGGGTCGGTTTCGTGGAAACACCGGAAACCGAGTCGCCCTATGGCGTGCGCAGCTACTCCGAACACGGGATTATCGGTATTCCGGCTGCACTTGGAAACGCGCTGTCCACAGCCTTTGGAAAGGAATTTTTATCTCTGCCGCTGACTCCGGAGAGGATTTGGCAAATGTCGGGGGAGGCTGGTTCATGATTCCATTTTCATTTATCTACTGCCGCCCGGACTCACTGAAAGAAGCCGCGGACATCTATCGGCAGCTGCGCACGGAAGGCAAAGCTCCCGTCTATTACGCCGGCGGCAGCGAGATCATTACCATGTGCCGCTCCGGCAGCATCCGTCCGGACGCCGTCATCGACATCAAAAACATCCCCGAATGCACGGCTCTTGCTATGGACGGACAGGTCCTTACCATCGGGACGGCCTGCACCCTCAACCAGATTAAAGAATCAAAGCTGTTTCCGCTGCTCGGGCTTGCCTGCGGACGGATCGCCGACCATACGAACCAATGCCGGATCACGCTGGGAGGAAACCTGTGCGGGACGATCATCTACCGGGAAACCAGCCTTCCGCTGCTGCTTTCGGATGCGGATCTTGTCCTTTACGGGGAAAAAGGCAAACGCACCGTCCTGTTTCACAGCGTTTTTCGGGGCCGGATGCAGCTCGATTCCGGCGAATTGGCGGTACAGGTGCGTATTCCCGGCTGGGCGCTTCAGGCACACCACGCGCATGTGAAAATAACGGCGAATGAAAAAATCGACTATCCCCTGGTTGATGTGGCGGCAATCCGGAAGGATAATTTTCTGCGCACGGCATTCAGCGGGGTCTGCTCCCATCCCTTCCGCAGTAAAGAAATGGAAGCCGTTTTAAATGACCGGTCACTGCCCTATGAGGTACGCGCGGACAAAGCGGTGAAGCTGTTGCCCGAACCGGCATACGGCGACGTGGAAGGCACCGGCGCGTACAGGATTTTCGTACTGAAGAATACCTTGCGCAAGCTTCTGGAGGATTGGGAAAATGATCAGATATGAAGGAAAAACGCCAATCTCATTAAACGTAAATGGCGAAAATCAGGAAGTGGCCGTCCGTCCTTCCGACCTGCTGCTAGACGTGCTGAGGGAACAGCTCGGGCTGACCGGCGCGAAGCCCGGATGCAAAAACGGGGACTGCGGCGCCTGCACGGTGATCATGGACGGGTGGCCCGTAAAATCCTGCCTGGTGCTTGCTGTGGAAGCGGAAGGGCATCTGATTTGGACGGTGGAGGGCCTGAACGGGACGGCTTTGGTTCAAAGAGCTTTTGTGGAAGCGAACGCCTTTCAATGCGGTTACTGCACCTCCGGGTTTTTAATGGTATGCCATGCTCTGAAAATGCAGCATCCGGTTTTACCGGAAGAATATGTGGTGGAGGAATGGCTTCAGTCCAACCTTTGCCGATGCACCAGCTATCAGGAAATCCGAAAAGCGGTACGCAAGATGTATGATATGATGGAGGTGCCTCCTTGGAGACTATAAAAGCCTTAAGCAGCGAGGACATGTATATCCTCGCCACCGGAATCATTATGGGGACAATCGCACGGCTTGTTACCCTTAAGGTTGATTTCAGACAAGTCCCGTCCTATCCGACCGCCTATTTCAACAATATCTTTTTGGGGTTTGTAGCGGCTACGCTCGGCTCGGTAGCGATACCGGCGCTTTTGACACAGGACTTTGTCGCCGTCACCTTTTTGACAATCGCGGTTCAGGAATTCCGCGAAGTACGGGCGGCGGAGCGGGAAAGCCTTGGAAAACTGGAGCACACGGAATTTGCACAAAGGGGCGAAGCGTATATAGACGGGATTGCAAAAACGTTTGAGTCCAGGAATTATATCTCCCTAATCACGTCCATGATCACGGTTCTTGTAATGGAGATTTTGAAAAGGAACAACATCTTCCTGCAAATCCTGTGCGGTGCCGCCGCGGGCACGATTGCCATGCTGCTGATCTACCGGTTTACCAAAGGGAAAACAATCGGTGATATCTGCGAGATCGCCCCCGGGAAAATCGAAGTCAGAGGATCCGAACTGTACGTTGACGGCATGTATGTCACCAATTACCTTGGCACCGACCGCAGCAGGGAAATCGTTCAAAGGGATGGAATCGCAATCGTTCTGACTCCAAAAGGCGAACGAAGCAGTATTGTTCTGGAGAACTCCGGTCAGAAACAGGCTGTTTTATTTGAGGCAGTCAGGATATTGGGTATGCGGAAATATCAGTTTTCCAGAAAAGACTACGCTTCCGGGAAAATCATCATTGCGTTTGTCCCGATTATGAAGGACATGGACAGGCTGGTGAAGGCCGTCAGCAATACCCCGATTTTGGAAAACAGCAGAAAAATCGGCCGGATCATGAAAAACACGGGAGGCTCTCATCATGAGTAACTCAGTTGAAATATTAGTTTATATCACCGCGGATGAAAAAAGAGTTCTGGGCGGGGACCCGCTGACACTGCTGATAAAGGACGTCGGCGAGCAAAAAAAGCTGATCCTTGAATTGGCGCGCGCTTTGAGAGCAAATGTGGTTCAGCTAAGTACCGGCGATTATATCGTTATCAGCAAGGACAGATAAATTAAATACGTTCTTAAAGCACCTCCATGAAGGTGCTTTTCTTATATCATTTTTAAGAAGAAAAAACTCCATCCTATTAAGGGTGGAGTTCTTGATTTGCTTTAGTTCTATTCCGAAGAAGATCGTACAATCGAGTTTCCCATACAATGGCATTTAAATTTTTTATTGAATTGTTTAAGATTGTAAAAGGTAAATATAATGGTTGGCTTCACGCAGCAAGTGATCTGTATAAAGCGGTGACATAATAGCCTTGACTTTACATTCAATTAATCCTTGTGTTGTTCCCGATTTAAAATCTCTTATTTGTTTTGCATCAATTAGGTCTTCTTCATGATGTAAGCGATCATGGCGAATAAGACCTTCATATAAATAAACAAATTGATTGGCTGTATTGAAAAAAGAAGTTTCTGTTGGATCAAATAATCCGCGCATAGATTTAGCATGATCAGACATATTATTGTTCCAGAACTGTCGGAAGTCCGAATGAATATCGTCATTTCTGTTTTGCAGTCGGTTCAGGGTATCGATGTACCGCAGCGCCTCCCGCAGTATATGATCAATATCTGCTGAATACAAAAATGTGAAAAGCTTACAAGACACTTGATTGTTAAGCAACTCCGATTTGAATTTGGCAAAAGAGGCGGTCTGCTTTAAAATACTTTCGTTTAAACTCGAAATCTCTTGTTCATTCGTTGAACCGATTCCTGTTAAATATGGTTCTATTTGATACTCTGACTGTGTTAAGCTGCTTTCTGTTGGAATGCCGGTAAATTTTTGGACGGCCTGCTCCGACACCTCGGTGAATTGGGTAAAATACTGTCCCGTCTGCAGCGTTTCTTTTGTCAGGACTCCATTGGCCATCCGGATCGTTTGCAGCAAAAGACGGCCGTATTCCTGTTTAAAGCCATCAGCCTGTTTGGCCAGGTCGCTGTGAATCGGTGGAATGGAGCTCTCAATAAAAATGGCATGCTCCTTCATGATCCTGAGCCAGAACAAATTACTGCTTATCGACATCGTTATGTAATTTTCCCTAGAAAGCATAGAGGGTACACTCCTTATAAAGAGATTCATAAACAATTATAATGTATGATTTCTATTTATTCAATATTCCAAAGCGTAATTAGATAAAATAGTCATCTCCCAGCATAGCCGGGAGTCCTTCAAATGCGGGCGAAGCCCTGTTCCACTGCCTGCTCCTCAAGGCGCGTGGGCAATTGATCGTCTCGCAATTAAGATTTGTTAAGCACCTCTTCGGAGGTGCTTTTCTTATATCCTTCTTAAGGAGGAAAACTTATGCCAAATACAATTGCCATTATTATGTCTATAGCGGCTGTCGCTTTTTCTCTCGATTATCTTCAACTACTTTGTCACCTAATTTATAATATAGAATATTTATATCCGGGCCACTTTTAACTGCTTGCAAAGTAAAAGGGCAAAAAGTTTTATTTCCGGAATCTTCTGCAAATAAGACATCAGAACTTATCTCATAAAAATCTTTATTCTTAGATATTTTCCGCTTTGAACCATCTTTATAAAATTGCGCTTTTTCGGCTCTTACAAGTGAAATCCTAACAACACTTTCAGTCCAAGCCTTAATCATCTCGGCCTCAGTCATACATTCTGTGATATTTTCATCAACCTCTTTTTTATAATAAGACTGAGTAGATGACAACTGAGGTTTATTTTGAATTGGAGGATGAGATGAAACAGTGGAGGAAGAAACCGAATCAGAAGAGTCCGGGGAGGGAGAAACATAAACAGAATGCAATGAGGAAATAAAAAAGGCAAGCAGAAAAACTGCTTGCCTTTTATGGTTATGGTGGACGTTATAGAACTCGAATCTATGACCTTTCGCACGTCAAGCGAATGCTCTACCAGCTGAGCTAAACGTCCATTTTTTTGAGTGCTCGATTATTATAACTTAAATAGCTCTAAAAATCAATATAAATTTTCAAAAAACCTCATTTTTATTTCCTTCGCTTGTTTTCGACCGGGGATTAGCCTATAATAGAACATAATATTTGTGATGTGAGGTGTTTGCTATGCCGATAGGCCTTGTACTGGAGGGCGGCGGTATGCGTGGGGCATACACGAGCGGTGTGCTGGAAGTTTTCTTGAATCATGGGATCGAGTTCCCGAATGTCTACGGCATTTCGGCCGGCGCCTGCAACGCGCTCAGCTATATTTCCGGACAGAAGAACAGAAATTACGATATTTTTTATCAGTATATCGGGGATAAGCGATATATCAGCGTGGAAAATTTAAACCGAACGGGTTCTTTGTTTGGCTTTGACTTTATTTTCGGAGAACTTTTCCATACGCTTCTTCCGTTCGACTACGAATCCTTTTTCAACTCTCCGGCTGACCTCAAGGTCGGCGCTACCGACCTGAAAACCGGTCAGACGGTCTTTTTCGACAAGGCGAATCTGGATGAGGATTTCACCGCTGTCAAAGCCTCCAGCTCGCTGCCCTTCATTTCCAACACCGTTTCCTACCGGGGACGTGAACTGCTGGACGGCGGCTGCGCGACTCCGATTCCGATCGAACGCTCTATTTTTGACGGAAACAATCTGAATGTGGTCGTGCTTACCCGTGACAGCACCTACCGGAAAAGCCCGCGCCCGGAATTCCCGCGTTCGGTGCTTCGTGTAAAATATGGGGAGTATCCGAATTTTGTAAATTCCATGCAGGTCCGCGCGGAGGTTTACAACAATGAGCTTGAGGTCTGCCGCAGACAGGAGGCGGAGGAAAAAGCAGTCATCGTCCGTCCCAGCAGGCCGATCGTAACAGGCCGGTATGAGAAGAACCCGGAGGTGCTGAAAGGGATTTACGAAATGGGAATGAGCGACTGCGAAAGAAAACTTCCGGAAATCCGTGCTATGATGGCGCGCGCATAAATAAAGATGAAGGGACGGATGTTATCCGTCCCTTTACTTGACAATAAGCGGCGATCGGTCTATATTATACATTGCTAATGATTTGCATTTAAGGAGGCCGTACAAAATGCTGAAACGAGCTGCCGCCGTTATTTTGGCGGCTGTGATTCTGCTTTTTTCCGCGGGGTGTGCCAGAAGGACAACGCAGAATGTCCGTTTTCGGGTAGTGACATCCTTTTATCCTTTATATATTATGGCCCTGAACATCACCGACGGGGTGCCCGGCGTACAGGTGGACAATATGGCGGGACAGCGGGCGGGCTGCCTGCACGATTATCAGCTGCAGTCGAAGGACATGAAAAATATAGAGCAGGCGAATGTGTTCGTGATGAACGGCGCGGGAATGGAAAGCTTTATGAATAAAGTGACTTCTCAGCTTCCCGATCTGCGGGTGGTCGATTCGAGCGAGGGGATTTCCCTTTTGGCGGATGAGAGCGGGGAGGAAAACCCGCACATCTGGGTTTCTATTTCCAACTGTATCCGGCAGGTTTCCAACATCGAAAAAGGCTTGGCACAGGCCGACCCGCAGAACGCCGAAGCTTACCGGACAAATGCGCAGGCTTACACGGCGAAGCTGAGCGTACTGCGCGATAAAATGCACACCGAATTGAGTCATATCACGAACAGGGATATCATTACCTTCCATGAAGCTTTTCCGTATTTCGCCGAAGAATTCGACCTGAATATCGTGAGCGTGGTCAACCGTGAGCCCGACAGCCAGCCGAGCGCGCGTGAATTGGCGGAAACCATCCGGATGATACGGGGCAGCGGTGTGAAGGCCGTTTTTGCGGAGCCTCAGTATCCGAAATCCGCCGCCAACATTGTAGCGAACGAAAGCGGCGTGAAGGTATATTCGCTTGACCCGGCGGTGACCGGGGAAAACAGCAAAGACGCCTATCTTGACGCGATGGAAGGCAACCTGAAAACACTCGAAGAGGCGCTGAAATAAAGGGGAATGACATGGATACTTGCAAATGCAGCATACAGATACGCAGTCTTACGGTGAGAAAGCACGACGGGGTGATTCTTCACGACGTCTCCTTCGATGTGCATCATGGAGAAATTCTGGCGCTGATCGGACGCAACGGCGCGGGCAAAACCACGCTGCTCAAAGCGCTGCTGGGGCGTATTCCCTATACGGGGACCGTTGTGTTCCACAATTCCAAGGGGGAAAAGATTTCCAACCCCCGCATCGGCTATGTTCCGCAGAATCTGGTATTTGACCGCTCCATGCCCGTTACGGTCGGCGACATGCTCTGTGCCAACATGAGCGGGTTCCCGGTCTGGCTGGGCCATAACAAAGAAAGGCTGAACCAGGTCCGGCAGACGCTTGCCGCGGTCGGGGGCAGCCCCGCGCTCTTAAACAAACGGATCGGCAGCCTTTCCGGCGGGGAAATGCAGCGTGTGCTGCTCGCGTTTGCCCTGGACCCGAAGCCGGACCTTCTGCTTTTGGATGAACCGGTATCCGCGGTGGACCGCAAGGGGATAGAGGTCTTTTACGACCTGGTCACCTCGATGCGCGCGGAACACCAGATGCCGATCATTCTGGTGTCCCACGATCTTTCCCATGTGGAGAAATACGCGACGCGCGCCGTACTGCTGGACCGCACCGTCTTGGTCAGCGGCAGCGTCCGGGAAGTGATGAGAACGCCCGAGGTGCAGGAAGCCTTTGGCCTGAAGCTGACCGGAGGTGTGAAATCATGAACGCGGTATATTCCTTGATCGATCTGCTTCTGCCGTTTGAGTGGACGGAATTCAACTACATGAAAAACGCGCTGCTCGCCGTTTTGCTGATTACCCCGCTGTTCGGGCTGGTCGGGACGATGATCGTAAACAACAAGATGTCCTTTTTTTCAGATGCGCTGGGGCACTCCGCACTGACCGGAATCGCCATCGGCGTGCTGATGGGCATTGACAATTATCTGATTTCCATGATGGGCTTCGCGCTTTTGTTCGCGCTGTGCATCTCGGCCGTGATGGATTCCGGCACTTCCTCCGCGGATACCATTATCGGGGTGTTTTCCTCTACCGGGCTGGCGCTCGGCATCGTGCTGCTGTCGGCTTCCGGCGGCTTCGCGAAATATTCCGGGTATCTCATCGGCGATATTTTAACGGTGCAGCCCGCAGAAATCGTCATGCTGGCTTTTATTCTGCTGGCGGTGCTTGTGATATGGGACCTGTTCTTCAATAAACTGCTGCTGACCAGCATCAATGCCGATCTGGCCGCGAGCAAGGGTATCAATACGCACTTTGTTGAAAAGCTGTTTGTAATCATTGTGGCCGCCATCGTAACCGTGTCGATCAAATGGGTGGGCGTGCTGATTATCAATTCCCTGCTGGTGCTTCCGGCTGCCTCGGCCCGCAATCTTGCGAAGGGGATGCGTTCCTACCACCTGATCGCCGTCTTTATCTCGCTGTTTTCCGGCGTGAGCGGGCTGATCGTCTCCTACTATACGGGTACGGCGGCGGGCGGCACCATCGTGCTGATCGCGGCGGCGATCTTCTTTTTCAGCTATTTTCTCAATCGGACACGGGAGAAAGCCTGAAACAGGTTGCGAACACTGTCGGAAATGTGTTACTATTTGATTACTGAATGGGCGATGTCCCGAATTTCGTAAGAGAACAGGAGATTTCTGAATGTTGCACCCTTATTTTAAACCCGCGGATATCCTGCTGCCGAAGGACGTACCGACAGAAAACTGGTGTGTGGTTGCCTGTGACCAATATACTTCTCAGCCGGAGTACTGGCAGGAAGCGAAAAAGGCGGCGGGGGATTATCCCTCCACTTATCATATGGTGTACCCCGAATGTTATCTGGAAACGACCGACGCGGAGCAGTACGCCGCTGGAATCAACGCCGCCATGGAACGCTACCTCTCGGACGGTGTTTTTCGTGAAATAAAGAACAGCTACCTCTACGTGGAGCGCACCCTGGCGGACGGAAAGCTCCGCCGCGGGGTCATGATGGCGCTCGACCTGGAACAGTACCGGTACGAGGCGGGCAGCAAGACGCCTATCCGCGCGACGGAGGGAACGGTGCTGGAACGGATTCCGCCCCGCGTGAAAATCCGCCGCGGCGCGCCGCTGGAGCTGCCGCATATCATGATTTTAATCGACGATCCCGAGTGCAGCGTGATTGAGAAAATCGATCCTTCCGGGCTGACTCCGGAGTACGAGGGAAAGCTGATGCAAAGAAGCGGGAGCATCCGAGGCTTCAGCCTGAATTCCGCGGCCGCCAAACAGCTGGAAGACGCGCTGGACCGTCTGCCGGTCCGCGATAATCTGCTGTTTGCCGTGGGCGACGGCAACCATTCCCTCGCGACCGCAAAGGCCTGTTACGAGGAACTGAAAAAGACGCTGTCCCCGCAGGAAGCGGCAGTTCATCCCGCGCGCTGGGCGCTTGTGGAGGTCGTGAACCTGTACGACGATTCCCTGCAGTTTGAACCGATCCAGCGGGTGGTGTTCCAGACAAATCCCGCGGAGCTGATGCGGGAGCTGTACCGTTTCTATGACGTTTCCGACGTTCCCTGCGAGGGGCACCGGATCACCTGCCTGGTGGACGGACGGAAAAAGGATATCTGGGTAAAGAATCCGCCGTCCAATCTGGAAGTCGGTACACTGCAGAAATTTCTGGACGCACGCCTTGCGCACGTGGGCGGAAAAATGGACTACATACACGGCGTAGAAGTAGCGGAAAAGCTCTGTGCCGGGGACAGCAGTGCAATGGCTTTCTTTTTGCCCAATATGGAGAAAAGCAGCCTGTTTGAAACGGTCGCCGTCGACGGGGCCCTTCCGCGGAAAACCTTTTCCATGGGGCATGCCTGCGACAAGCGCTTCTATATGGAGTGCCGCAGAATCAAGTGAATTGAAAGTGCCGGCGGGGACGATTCTCCGCCGGTTTTTTTGCTTTCAGAACATGATTTTTTATGGAAAATGTCAATGTTTTCATCTTCTCTTTATAATGGAAAACAAATGTGATACTATTGAGGATAAAGTATGTTGAATCGGCCGCTTTCAGGCGGCGGAACGGGGGAAATATGTCTGGCGTAATCAGAGTATTTGTGGAAAAGAAACCCGGCTTCGATGTTGAAGCACAGCACATCAAAACCGACCTTGTAGACAATCTCGGCATGACTTCCATTGAGAAACTCAGGCTGATGAACCGGTACGACGTATCCGGACTTACCAAAGAAGAATTTGCCGCCGCAAGGGGGACTATTTTTTCCGAACCCAATGTGGACGACGTTTATGACGAGACGGTTCCGGTTCCGGAGGATTTTACTGTGTTCGCCATGGAATATCTTCCCGGGCAATACGACCAGCGCGCCGATTCCGCCGCGCAGTGTATCCAGCTTCTGACGCAGGGGGAGCGCCCGCAGGTGGCTACCGCCCGCGTGATTGCCGTAAAGGGCAATTTAAGCGAAGAGGAACTGAATCAAATCAAGAGCTATCTGGTAAACCCGGTGGAAAGCCGTCTTGCCTCGTTAGCAAAGCCCGAAACCCTCGACGTGAAAGCGGATGTTCCGCCGGACGTCGCTCGTGTGACGGGCTTTATCAGTTGGAATGAAAACGAACTGAAGGCCTATTATGAATCCATGGGCTTCGCCATGAGCTTTGAAGACCTGGCGTTCTGCCGCGATTACTTCCGGAAGGAAAACCGCGACCCCAGCGTGACCGAGCTGCGCGTCATCGATACCTACTGGAGCGACCACTGCCGCCACACCACTTTTTCCACAAGGCTGGAAAATATCACGATTGAGCAGTCGGCGGTCAGCGGCGCGATTGAGGATGCGCTGAAAGCGTATTACGAGGCGCGTTCCGAGGTGTACGGTGAAACGGACCGCCCCGTTTCCCTGATGGATATGGCGGTCATCGGCATGAAGCTTCTGCGCAAGCGGGGGCAGATTCCCGACCTTGACCTGAGCGAGGAAATCAATGCCTGCTCCATTGAGGTGCCGGTCACCATTGACGGGAAAGAAGAAAAATGGCTGGTGCAGTTTAAAAATGAAACCCATAACCATCCTACCGAAATCGAGCCGTTCGGCGGGGCGGCCACCTGCCTCGGCGGCGCGATCCGCGACCCGCTTTCCGGCAGGGCGTATGTCTATCAGGCGATGCGCGTGACCGGCTCCGGCGACCCGCGCATCCCCTTTGAGGACACGCTGGCAGGCAAGCTGCCGACCCGGAAAATTACGACGGGCGCGGCGCAGGGCTACAGCTCCTACGGCAACCAGATCGGCCTTGCGACCGGTCAGGTCACCGAGCTGTACGACGCCGGCTATGTCGCGAAGCGGATGGAAATCGGCGCGGTCATCGGCGCGTCGCCGAAAGAGAACGTGGTGCGGTTCGTGCCGGACGAGGGCGATATCATTGTGCTGCTGGGCGGCAGTACGGGGCGCGATGGCTGCGGCGGCGCCACTGGTTCCAGCAAGGCGCACACCGAACAGTCCATTGAGGTCTGCGGCGCGGAGGTGCAGAAGGGCAATCCGCCGACCGAGCGTAAAATCCAGCGTCTTTTCCGCAATGCGGAGGTCGCGCAGAAAATCAAACGCTGCAACGACTTCGGCGCGGGCGGTGTTTGCGTCGCCATCGGTGAGCTTGCGGACGGCCTCAGAATCGATTTGAATAAGGTTCCTAAAAAATACGAGGGCCTTGACGGGACCGAACTGGCTATTTCCGAATCGCAGGAAAGAATGGCGGTCGTGCTCGCCCCGCAGGACGTGGAAGCGTTTATAGCGGCGGCAAACGAAGAAAACCTCAACGCGCAGGTGGTCGCCGTTGTTACGAAGGAGCCCCGTCTGCGCATGACGTGGCGCGGCGACACGATCGTGGACATCAGCCGCGCGTTCCTGGACACCAACGGCGTGACCCAGAAAAACGGCGTGACCATTGAAGCGGTAGACCCGGCGCGGTATTACAGAAGCCTGGTGCCGGAATGCCTGAAAAACAAGCCGCTTGCCGAAGCGTTCGAAGAGAACCTTTCCCGGCTTGAGGTCTGCAGCCAGAAGGGCCTTGCCGAGCGCTTCGACGCGAGCATCGGCGCGGCGACTGTTCTGATGCCTTTTGCCGGGAAATATCAGCTGACCCCGGAAGAAGCAATGCTGGCGAAAATCCCGGTCATGCACGGAGAAACGGATGACGCCACCGCGATGTCCTACGGGTACCTTCCAGGCATCGCGCGGTTCAGCCCGTTCCACGGCGCGGCCTGGGCGGTCACGGAGAGCCTGTCGAAGCTTGCCGCCGTCGGCGCGGATCCGCTGAAAGCCCGGCTGACCTTTCAGGAATATTTTGAAAGGCTGAACACCGACCCGAAGCGCTGGGGAAAACCGGCAGCCGCGCTGCTCGGCGCGCTGAGCGCGCAGCTCGGCATGGGACTGCCCGCGATCGGCGGCAAGGACAGCATGAGCGGCAGCTTTGAGCAGCTGGACGTTCCGCCCACGCTGGTCAGCTTTGCCGTCGCCATGACTAAGGCGAGCGGAACCGTTTCCGCCGCGTTTCAAAACCCGGGCGCGTCCGCTGTCCTGCTTCCGGTTCCCGAAAATCAGAATACTTTGCTTCCCGACTGGGAAAAGCTGAAGGAATACTACGCGGAAATTTACAGTATGATTCATCACGGTGCCGTGGTATCCGCTTCCGTTGTCAAGGAAGGCGGCACAGCCGCGGCGGTAGCGAAAATGTGCTTCGGCAATCGGCTGGGCTTTGTGTTCCGCGAAGAGGCGGTCGATGAAAAAACGCTGTTTGCTCCCGTTTCCGGCGCACTGGTTGTGGAGCTTGCAAAAGATTGCTGTGTCGACGAGAAATTCCATCCGGTTCTTCTGGGAACCGTCAGCGAAGAGCCGCGGATTGTTCTGGGCGGCGAAACGCTTGCAATCGAAGCGCTCGTTGCCGCATGGTGCGGCACGCTGGAAAAGATTTTTCCGAATGAAGCGCAGGAGCAGCCGCTTACGAAGGAGGTTCCGCTCTTTACGGAGCGCTTTGCAAAGGCGCCTGCGATCAGGGCCGCGAAGCCCCGGGTCTTTATCCCGGTGTTCCCGGGAACCAACTGCGAGTACGACACCGCCCGCGCTTTTGAGCGCGCGGGAGCGCAACCGGAAATTCTGGTAGTGCGGAATTTGACTTCTTCCGATATTGAAGCTACAATTGAACGGATGGAAAAAGCGATCCGTCAGTCTCAGATCATCATGCTTCCGGGCGGATTTTCCGGCGGCGACGAGCCGGACGGCTCCGGAAAGTTTATCGCCACCACCTTCCGCAATCCAAAGATTGCCGAAGCGGTGGGCGACCTGCTGAAAAACCGCGACGGTCTGATGCTGGGTATCTGCAACGGGTTCCAGGCGCTGATTAAGCTGGGCCTTGTGCCGTACGGCGAGATTACGAAGCCGAGTGAGGATGCTCCTACATTGACGTTCAACACCCTTGGCCGCCACGTTTCCCGCATGGTGTATACCCGCGTGACCTCCGTCAAATCCCCGTGGTTCGCGGGCGTAAGCGCGGGCGATGTGTTCGCGGTGCCGGTTTCGCACGGGGAAGGGCGCTTTGTCGCAAGCGGCGCGGTCATGGACCGCCTGATTGCCGGGGGCCAGATCGCGACCCAGTACGTGACCCCGGACGGGGTCCCCAGCGGCAGTATCGAATGGAACCCGAACGGCTCGGTCTGCGCGGTGGAGGGCATCACCAGCCCGGACGGACGCATTCTCGGCAAGATGGCCCATTCCGAGCGCAAAGGAAAAGACCTGTACGCAAATGTTCCCGGAGCGAAGGACCAGATGATTTTTGAATCAGGTGTCAAATACTTCAAGTAATACGGGTGAAAGAATAGAATGAGTGAATTTTTCAGAAGAACCTGGGCCGAGGTCAGCCTTGACGCAATTGACCATAATTTTAAAACGATCCGTGAACAGCTCAGGCCGGAAACACTGGTCTGCTGTGTCATCAAGGCGGACGCTTACGGTCACGGGGCGGAGGCCCTTGCGAAGGAATATGAAAAACTGGGCGCGGACTGGTTCGCCGTTTCCAATCTGGAAGAGGCAATGCAGATCCGCAGCGCCGGAATCCGCCTGCCAATTCTGATTTTGGGCTACACACCGCCCTGTATGGCCGCGCAGCTGTGCGAACTGAACATTGCGCAGACCGTGTTCTCCGCCGGGTACGGCGAGGCGCTTTCCGCCGAAGCGGTCAAAGCGGGCGTTACGGTGCGCGTTCATATCAAGCTGGATACGGGCATGAGCCGCATCGGGTTTATGTACCAGTACCCCGTCAGGGACGGGGACGTGATCGATGAGATCGAAACAGTCTGCAAGCTGCCGTCGCTTGACCCGGAAGGCATTTTTACTCATTTCGCCGTCGCCGACGAGGGCAACGGCGGCCGCGCTTATACCATCATGCAGTTTGACAACCTGATGAAAGCGATTGCCCTGCTGGGACAGCGCGGCATCACCTTCAAAATCCGCCACTGCGCAAATTCCGCCGCGATCTTCGATTACCCGGATATGCAGCTTGACATGGTGCGTCCCGGCGTGATTCTGTACGGCCTGATGCCGTCGGATATGATGAAAAATGCCGTGGAGCTGATGCCCGCGATGGAGCTGAAAAGCGTTGTGTCGCTGGTGAAAACCGTTGAACCGCAGACCAGCGTCAGCTACGGCAGAAAATATATTGCAAAGAAACAGGTGAAAATCGCGACCGTCCCGATCGGCTATGCGGACGGCTATCCCCGGCATCTCTATATCAAGGCAAGCATGCTTGTGCGCGGGCATAAGGCAAAGATCATCGGCCGGGTGTGCATGGATCAGCTGATGCTGAACGTCACCTCTATTCCCGACGTAAAAGAGGGGGACGTTGTGACCGTGTTCGGCCGCGACGGGGACGCCTGTGTTACGCTGGAGGAGCTTGCCGGGTACAACAGCACCATCAACTATGAGCTTGTCTGCATGATCTCAAAGCGCGTGCCGCGCATCTACTACAAGGACGGAAAAGAAGTCGGCGAGCTGAATTATATCTGTAAATAAGGCATCTTCCGCCCTATAAGCTTTTACAGTTTGATGATATAAAAGAAATACCGTAAGCCCAATTCAGGCTTACGGTATTTTTACGCTTTCCGTTCACTTTTGCGGAATCCGGGCCATTTTACAAAGCCCTTCAAATACTGAAATTCGCGGGTGTTCCAGAACAGAACCAGATAAACCGTGTTGGGCACAAGAAGGCAGATCACGCATTTCACGGCAAAAGCCCAGAACCCGGCGCCGGGCAGGAAGGAACAGCACAGATAGGTGAAATACCCCGTCAGGCCTGTCAGCACGGCGTAATAAACGTACCGCGCAAAATAAGTTCTGACCGGGCGGTGGAAGCCGTGCCGGAACAGGACCAGCGGCTCCACCCAGAAATCGATCGTCATAGTGCTGATGAAGGTCCCGGCAAAAACGCCGATGATTCCGTACCGCTGTACCAGGATAATGGAAAAGATCAGGTTTACCGCGGCTTCCAGAACCGCCTTGTACCGGTCATACCAGAACAGGCCGAACGCGTCGCGGAAGGTCAGCGTTGCCTGCCGCATGCCGGTGACGAAGAAATTGAGGGCAATGACGAAGACAATGGGAAGGGCAAACAGAAGGTCCTGCCGCCTTGTCCACAGGGTGATAAATGGATTGAAAAGACAGAGAAGGCTGATCGAGCAGAAGCTGAAAATCCAGAAGCACGCAAAATTGATGGAAAGGTAAATATCGTACGACTTCTTTCCGTCCTCCAGCGCGCCCAGATTCCCTACGCTGGCCGTGATTCCGCTGAAAATCTGCGCGGTCAGCTGGCGCAGGGTGCTGGTAATCAGGAAGTAGTTGGAATAGATGCCTACGCTGACGATGCCCACAAAGCGGGAAATCAGCAGAATGTCGGTTCCGTTGACCACGGTGCTTCCGATTCGGTGCATAAACATTGCGCGAATGTTTTTGAGGATGGAAGACCGGTCGCTTTTACTGAGTTTTTCTTTTTCGTACTGTCTGAGGTATGGGTACATCTGATCCGCCTTGCGAGCAAGGAAGAAGTTCGTGAAAAAGCTGAACAGAATCTGAACGCAGAGGTACAGAATAAAGTTGTGGGTCTGAAACAGAATGACAATCTGAAGGATATTCTGCAAAATGCAGAAGCCGTACTGATATAAAGTGCAGACATAATTTTTCTGGTCAGCCACAATAATGGACTGCTTGTAGGCGAAAAAATAAGTGATGACCGTATTGAAAATATACAGCAGATAAATGACGGTCAGATTCGGAATTCCGGGGTCTTCTTTTATAAACAGCGGATAAAACGGGGTGAAGGCAAGGCCCACGACGCCAACGATCAAGCCGATGGTGTGATAGGCCTTTTTGTACAGGGCCATCAGCGCCCCGATTTTTTTGCGGTCGTTCTGCGCCAGCGGCTTGTACATGCTGAAAATGATCGCGGTGCCCACGCCCAGCTCGGCCAGGGAAAGCAGCGTCAGGATATTGCTGAACAGCCCGCTGATCCCCAGATAGGCTTCCCCGAGGGTCCTGATGAAAATGGTCCTGCACAGGAAACTCAGCAGAATGCTGAACAGCTGGCTGCCGACATTGACAATAATATTCTTGATCGAGTTCTTACTGCGCATGGTTCACAGCCTTTCTGTTCAAAATGAATTCCGCCGGATATTCTATCCTATCATTTATTTATGAATTTATTTTTGACGTGACGTTAACAGTATATGTCAGACAAATTCCGCAGCAGCAAAGAAAT
This sequence comes from Caproiciproducens puteiluti, assembly GCF_052442865.1. Lineage (NCBI taxonomy): Bacteria > Bacillati > Bacillota > Clostridia > Eubacteriales > Acutalibacteraceae > Caproiciproducens > Caproiciproducens puteiluti. The sequence continues at coordinate 1,172,380 of NZ_CP194790.1, forward strand.
TTTTATATTCCTGCCAAAAAAGAAAACAGCGCAATAAAACAGGGACGCCCCGCTGAAAGGGACTGTCCCTGTTTTGCTTGATTACCGTGTCAGTCTCAGAAGGCTCTTGGAATAAAACCGACCTTTTTCATGACCTTGTTCAGGGTGCGTACGGAAAGGGAAAGCGCTTTCTGCGCGCTTTCGGTATAGCACTGTTCCAGATAATCCTTATTTTTGATCAGGTCGGCATACCGTTCCTGAATGGGGCGCAGATGCTCCACCACGGCTTCGCCCACGGCAGTCTTGAAATCGCCGTAGCCTTTATTCTCGAACTCTTTTTCGATCTGCTCGTTGGAAAGCCCGGTCACGCAGGAGTAAATCCCCATCAGGTTGTTGATGCCGTCCTTGCCTTCCCCGAAGCGGACGCAGGCTTCGCTGTCCGTAATCGCACGCTTGCATTTGCGCATGATGTCCTCCGGCTTATCCAGAACGGCGACATAGGCGTTGGCGTTTTCATCGGACTTGCTCATTTTTCTGGTCGGCTCCTGCAGGGACATGATGCGCGCGCCCTGCTTGGGAATATAGGCATCCGGTACGGTGAAGGTCTGGCCGTAAATACCGTTAAAGCGCTCCGCAATATTGCGGGTGAGCTCCAGATGCTGTTTCTGGTCGGCTCCCACGGGGACAAGGTCCGCCTGATACAGCAGGATGTCCGCCGCCATCAGGCTGGGATATGTGAACAGGCCCGCGTTGACATTGTCGGCATGTTTTGCCGATTTGTCCTTGAACTGCGTCATCCGCTGCAGCTCACCGAACTGCGTGTAGCAGTTAAGGACCCAAGCAAGCTCGGAATGGGTGCAGACGTGGCTTTGAATGAAGAACGGGCTTTTTTTCGGATCGATACCGCAGGCCAGCAGCAGAGCGTACGCTTCCAGCACATTGCGGCGGAATTTCGCCGGCTCCTGGCGGACGGTGATGGTGTGCAGATCGGCCAGAGCAAAAATACAGCTGTATTCATCCTGCAGGCTGATCCAGTTTTTGAGCGCGCCCAGGTAGTTGCCGAGGGTAATCGTGCCGCTCGGCTGAATTGCGCTGAAGATGACCTTTTTGCGCTCGGTATTGGCTGTTTCCATTTTTGAATGCCTCCAAAATTAATTCCTGATGATATCGCGGGCAAGCCCGCCCAGAATTTGAATTCCCTTCAACAGCTGAATGTCGGTGGGAGTGGAAAAATTGATGCGGAAAGACTGGCAGGGTTCGTTTTCATTCGTCAGAAACGCGTTGCCCGGCACGACGCAGACCTTGCGCCCGACCGCCTGGCTGCAGAAGTCGATCATATCGATGCCGTCCGGCAGCGTACACCACAGGAACAAACCGCCCTCGATCGGATTGTAGGTCACTTCCGGCGCGAGGTATTTGTCGAGCGCGGCCGTCGCGATGGCGGATTTTTTCAGGTAAACCTCGCGCAGCCTTTTCAGCTGTGCGTCAAAGTCGTATTTCGTCATCAGCTCATGGCAGACGATCTGGGACCAGATGTTGGTGTGTACGTCCTCGCCCTGCTTGCAGACGATCATTTTCTGTAAAATTTCCCGCGGCGCGATCGCATAGCCCACGCGCATGCCGGGGGAAATCACCTTTGAAAAGGTACCGGCGTAAATGACGAGCCCCTCTTCGTCCAGCGACTTGACCGCTTCGATATGTTCCCCGTAGAAACGCAGGTCGCCGTAAGGGTTGTCCTCCAGAATCAGGACGCCGTATTTTTTGGCCAGGGCGTACAGGCGCCGCCGCTTTTCCCAGCTCATGGTAATGCCGGACGGATTCTGGAAATTGGGGATGGTGTAAATGAACCTGACGTTTGTTTCTTCCTGCAATGCCTTCTCCAGCTCGGCCAGGTCCATGCCGTCGCTTTCCATCGGGATTCCGCGCAGGCGGCAGTTGTAGGAACGGAAGGTGTTCAGCGAGCCGATAAAGCTGGGCGCTTCGCAGATCACCACGTCGCCCTCGTTGCAGAGCGACTTCGTCGCCAGATCCATGACCTGCTGGGCTCCGCTGGTAATCAGAATATTGTCAAAATCACGGCCTACACCGTGTATGCTTTTCATATAGGAGGAGAGGTAGTCGCGCAGGGGCGCGTAGCCTTCGGTGATGCTGTACTGCAGCGCGTCAATGGGCCGCTCCGACAGAATCCGCGCGGAGATTTCACTTACTTCCTTTACCGGGAAGGCCTCGGGTGCGGGATTGCCCGCAGAGAGTGATATCACGCTTGGATCGGAGGCATACTTAAAGATCTCCCTGATTGCCGACGGCTTCAGCGATAAAACGCGGTCGGAAAATTGGTATTCCATATTGTCACCCTCTCATTACGATTGATTTTTATGATACCACAGGCGCACCGCGCGTTGTGGTATATTTACAAATTGGCGAAGCGGGTAAAATCATCGCTTGCGATTATTTTACCACAGAAACCGGGGAAAGACTATAAAAAACCGTGCAATTTATAAAAATACTTATAATGCGATTGGAAACGCCAAATTTTTACGGCGCGTTATGACAATAGCAACCATATACATATAGTATAATTATTTTTAGCAAAAAATGGACAAGTTACCAAATAATGTATGGCGGTGATAGGAATGTTAAAAGCGAAGGCGGGGCGCGTCAGCTTTACGACGGCTGCTTTGGACCCTACAAAGGCTGTTGCAAAGCAGGTAGTTTATTTCACGGTGGCGCTGCTCTGTTCACGGGGACTGGTATTCGGCAAATACGCGCCGTTCGGCGTTGCGGCGGTCGCGGCATTCCCGTACGCGGGAATCTGGAGCGTTGTGCTGGGGAGCACAGCGGGGTATCTGCTGCCTTCTCCGGCGGCTGTGCCGGTACATTATATAGCGGCGGTTCTGGCTGCCGCGGCAATCCGCTGGACGCTGAATGACCTGATCAAGCTAAAAATGCATCCGGGCTTTGCTCCCGCGACGGCGTTTCTTCCGGTGTTCTGTACGGGCATGGCCATCGTCTTTGTCAACGGCTCCGCTTCGACGACCGTGGCAATGTATGTGGCGGAAGCGCTCCTTGCCGGCGGGATGGCATACTTCTTTGCGCGCACGTCCAAGGTGATCGCTTCCGGCAGGAGCATCGGCACCATGAACCCGCAGGAAATCGCCTGTGCGGCGCTGTCGGCGGGCGTAGTTCTGCTGTCGCTTTCCAACCTGAGCATCGGCCCGGTCTCGCTCGGGCGCGTGCTGGCGGTGGTGGCGATCCTGTTTGCCGCGCGCTACGGCGGTGTTGCCGGCGGCAGCGTGGCGGGCATTTCGGCTGGCATTGTGTTCAGCCTTTCCACCTCGGGCCTGAACTATCTTTCCGGCGCCTACGCGCTCGGCGGCATGATGGCGGGCGTGTTTTCCCCGGTCGGGCAGCTCGCGTCCGTAGTCGCCTTTATTTTTTCCAACGCGGTTGCCTCGCTTCAGGTGGGCAATCAGGAAGCCGTCATCGGGGGGCTTTACGAAGTGATGACGGCGACTGTCTTTTATATGCTGCTGCCGCAGAAGGTCGGAGCGCCGCTGATCGGCATGTTTTCCCACGCCGACGATACCTCCCGTTCCGACGGCCTTCGCCGTTCCGTTATCATGAAGCTTGATTACGCCGCGAAGGCCCTCGGCAGCGTCTCCGAGTCGGTGGAGGAAGTTTCCAAAAAGCTTTATACCGCGTGTGCCCCGGACATCAACGGCGTGTACAAGAAAACGATGGACGACGTTTGCTGCAGCTGCGGGTTAAAGGTCTACTGCTGGGAGCGCAACTACAGCGAAAGCATGAACGCGTTCAACGACCTGACGGACAAGCTCAGGGCGAAAGGGAAGATCGAACGCGCCGACTTTAACACGCAGTTTGCCACACACTGCAGCAGGCTGCCGGTGGTTATGGACAGCGTCAACACTAATTATAATGAATTCATGATCCGGGACGCGGCGGACAGCCGCGCGCAGCAGGTGCGGAGCATGGTTTCCGACCAGTTTACCACCACCAGCAACATGCTGGAGGATATGGCGGCGGAGCTTGAGCTTTACGAGCAGTTTGATTTCGCCGCGGCGCAGAAGGTCGGGGAAGTCCTGCGCGGGGCGGGCATCCTGCCCATTGACATCAGCTGCCGTACGGACCGTTTCGACCGCATGTCGATCGAAATCATCACCGCCCAGCTGGACGGCGTCCGCCTGAACAAAGCCGAGCTTACGGACGAAATTTCGCGCGCGTGCGGCCGGAGCTTCCAGCAGCCCTGCATCAGCATGGTAAAAGGGAAGTGCAGGCTTCAGATTTCGGAGCGTCCCCTTTACCGCGTGCAGACCGGATGCGCCCAGCACTCCTGCGGAAACAGGCAGCTCTGCGGCGACAGCTGGGACACCTTCCCCGACGGCAACGGCCGCCAGATCACAATCATCAGCGACGGAATGGGGACGGGCGGCCGCGCGGCGGTGGACGGCGCGATGGCCTGCGGGATTCTGTCCCGTCTGGTCAAAGCCGGTATCGGGTTCGACGCCTCGCTCAAGATCGTGAATTCGGCACTGATGGTGAAATCGGGCGACGAATCGCTCGCGACCGTTGATTTGGCCGCGATCGACCTTTTCAACGGGAGCCTTGAATTTATGAAGGCCGGCGCGCCCGTCAGCTTGCTGCGCAAATCGGGGCGGGCCGTGGTGATCGACGCCCCCAGCCTGCCGATCGGCATCCTGAACGAAATCAATTTTGCCAAGTCCTCGGACAGCCTGGGAAAAGACGATCTGCTGATTATGCTTTCCGACGGGGCGCTCGCCGCGGGGGACGACTGGATCTGTGAAGCGGTGGAGAAATGGAACGGCCAGATCCCGCAGGAGCTTGCGGAGGAAATCGTAACACAGGCGATTGCCCGCCGCACCGACGGCCACGACGACGATATCACTGCTTTGGTAATAAAAGTAAGAGAAAACGAATAAGGACGGTGACCGGAAGAGGGCGGGAGGCATTGCCTCCCGCCCTGATTTTACTTCTCTTCCGGTACAATTTCGCAGTTCTCAACAGCATATTCCAGAAAAATGCCGATCAGTTCATTCCGGCTTCTTCCGCTTTTTGAAGAGAGTTCGTCAATGGCCGCAGCCGTTTCCTCCCTGATGCGTATGGAAAAGGTTTTGTACCCGTCCTCGCCCTTCGGCGCCTTGGCCTTTATAATTATTTTCCGGTTTTCCATGCGTTCACCTGCTTTCAAACATATTATATGTTTTAAATTTCATTGAATATATGTTATAATTTATGTTATAAAATAAATTCTATAGTGGGGCGGTTCCTTTGCACGAAACATTTGTAAAATGCAAATCGGGGTAAAAAATAAAGGTGACAAGTAATTTTAGAAAAAATTTACAAAATAGCCTTCTACATACTTCCACATAGTACTTGATATTTTTTCTGTGGAGATGTAGTATGTTGTTCATGGCGGAGCTTGTAAAAGTCCGTCGGCACAGCGTAACCATACTATGAAAATTAAGGAGTACGATTATGACATTGAATGTAAAAAGAACACTGGCGGCCTGCGTCTGTGCGGCGTGTACGCTCGCGGTAATGACAGGCTGCTCCAATTTCAACTCCGGCAGCTCACAGATCGCCTCTTCCGCACCGGTCTCTTCGGAAGCTGTTTCCTCCTCCGTCGCCTCCGAGGTAAGCTCGGCGCAGGAATCTTCCCAGCCGGTTGATGCTCAGGCGGATCTTCTCAAGCTGATGAAAGAGACAGCGGTAAAAGGAAAAGTGATGAACTGCGACTTTGCGGTTCAATCCAATGTAATTGAGGATGTAGAGGAAAAGTGGGGCAAGGAAGACAAATCCGAATACATTGCCGCCGCCAAGGGAACCTACGCGACCTATTCCAAGAAGGGCTTCGTGTTCGGCTTCAACAAGGGCTCTCAGCTTTTTGAAGTCAGGTCGTTTGACAGCCAGCTGAAAGAAATCACCCTTTCCAAAACGGAAGAGGTTTTCGGCAAGCCGGATTACGATGTGACCTCGGGCAGCGACAGGATCATCGGATACGTTGTCAGCAAGGACTATAAAATGCTGATGGTGTTCCCGGATTCCAAGGCGAACGGCGCGAACGCCGTGCTCGATCATTACTCTGTGTTTTATCCTGCCGGTACGGTCAACATGATGGCCGACGATCCCGGTCGCCAGTGGTAATAAAGGGTGCAAAGCATCCTGACGGCTCTTCGCCCTTGTGGGATGAACTGAATACAGATCAAAACACCTTCTCCCCAGTTTTTGAGGAGAAGGTGTTTTCTTAACAAAGCTTTCGGTGTGCGCTGCCTGTGACGTGCGAGAATACGGATTTTGCGCGATGGCTCTGCGGATACCCCGTCAGGCTATTCGTAACGCTTTCCCGCGACGATGATCGGAACAAAGAGACCGAGACAGGCGGTCAGGCTGAAATACAGCCTGCCTGATTCCCAGACATAGACAGGGAAAAGCTGCGCGATCAGAAAATACAGCAGGGGGAACAGTACGGCGACTGAAAGGGTCCACACACGGCCCGCCCGGAGGATATGCGGCCAGTTGCTGTTGTTAAAACGGACTCCCGCCAGATTCATCCGAAAGATGCCGTCGCTGTAGCTGCTGATTTTATTTTCGTCGTAATACGTGGGCAGCGTTTCCTTAACAAACAGGCAGAACCATGCTCCGAACAGCAGACAGAGGAGTTCGGTAACCGCAAGGTCTTCCAGCAGTTCCCTGTAGGTAAATCCCAGCGCCAGCAGGATGATGGTTTCCACCGCCACGACCGCCAGGCAGGCGAGGTAACAGGCAATGTGCCGCTTCCGCCGTTCCTTGCGCTCGCGCCGCTCTTTTGTGGAAAGTCCGATGGTTCCGGTCACCAGCTTTTCCACTTCCCGTACGTTCAGATGCTCCGGCTCCCGGATAAACTGTCCGCTGAGCAGCTCTGTTACGGTTACTCCCAACAGGTCGGACAATGGAAAAAGCAGAGCGATATCCGGCATGCTCAGCCCGCGTTCCCATTTACTGACGGCTTTATCGGAAACAAACAGTTTTTGCGCCAGTTCCTTTTGTGTAAGATTCTTTTCTTTCCTTAACTGCGTTAAAAAAACTCCAAATTTTTGATTGTCAATTTCGTACATATCCGAAGCCTCCTTGACAGCATTGTACTCTCTGCCGGGATTTCAGGCAACCGACTGACGGTAGAATGAAGACTTTATCGGCATTTTTTGCATGTTTTATTAAGAATCCGGGCGTTGATAAGAGGGTTCATGAACTCCGGGGGAAAAGACAAAAACGGATACCCCGAAGAGTATCCGTTTTTATTTCCTGCCTGCTTTCGTCGGGAGAACTCCTATTTCTGAATGGAAAAGAGGTTTTCCGCGTTTCCGCGTGTAACCGTTAGAAGCTCTTCTGCGGTGATTCCCCGGATTTCAGCGATCCGCGCGGCGGTATAGGCGATCAGGGTGGAGTCGTTGCGCTTTCCGCGGAAAGGGACCGGAGCCATATACGGGCAGTCCGTTTCCATCAGCATCCGTTCCAGCGGAACGGCGGCCGCCACCTCCACGGGTACGCGCGCATTCTTGAATGTGACCGCGCCGCCCAGACCGATATACATGCCGAGCCGGACGCACTCCATCGCCATTTCCACACTGCCGGAAAAGCAGTGCACCACACCGGACGGCTTGTGCTTGCGAAGAATCTCCATCGTGTCGCCGTGCGCGTCGCGGTCATGCACGATGATTGGCAGACGGTGTTTTTTCGCCAGCAGAATCTGGGTTTCAAATGCCGCCTTCTGTACGTCTCTCGGCGCGTTGTCCTCAAAATGATAGTCCAGCCCGATTTCTCCGACCGCGACGACCTTGTCCCGATGGAGCAGCTCTTCCAGCTGCTCCGGATAGTTTCCCGGCGCATCCTTGACACACTCCGGGTGGATGCCCACCGCGGCGTAAATATACGGATAGTCCGCCGCCAGTTGGATGGAAGTGCGGGAAGAGTCCAGATCCGCCCCGCAGTTGATCACGTTGCAGATTCCGCGGCCGGGCAGCCCGGCCAGAACCGCGCTGCGGTCGTCGTCAAAAGCCGCGTCGTCGTAATGCGCATGGGAATCGAAAATAGGCTTCAGCATATCCATCAGCGGACTTTGCTCCCGGCGGGAATTCCGTCCACAAAAATTACTTTTACATCTTCTCCGGCATCCGCCGCCAGAATCATGCCCTGGCTTTCCACGCCGCACAGCACGGCGGGCTTCAGGTTTGCGACCAGAATGATGCTGTGTCCCGTCAGGTCCTCCGGCTGATACCATTTTGCAATGCCCGAAGCGACCGTCCTCTGGCCTTCTCCGTCGTCGATCGTCAGCTTCAGCAGCTTCTTTGCGCGCTTGATCGGCTCGCACGCGATGATTTTGCCGACGCGCAGCTCGACCTTTCCGAAGTCGTCAATGCCGATCTGGGCAATGCCCTCGATTTTCTTTTCCGCGGGGGCTTCCTTCTTTTCCTCGCCGGGGTTCGGGATCAGCTTGTTCAGCTCCTCGATTTCCTTGTCCACGTCGATGCGCGGGAACAAGGTTTCCCCTTTGGAGATCACGGTATCGGAGGGCAGAAGCCCCCACTTCGCCGCCGCGTCATAGGTCAGCACGTCCGCTTTCGCGCCGAGCTGCGCCTGGATTTTCGGCGCCGTTTCCGGAATGAAGGGCGTAATCAGAATCGATACGATACGCAGGCTCTCGCAGAGATTGTAAATAACCGCGGCCAGACGCGCACGTTTTGTTTCGTCCCTTCCCAAAGCCCAGGGCATGGTTTCATCGATATATTTGTTGGTGCGGGCGATCAGCTTCCAGATTTCGGTCAGCGCGTTGCTGAACTGGTAGCCGGCAATCGCGTCGTCGCATCTCTTGCGCAGGCCGAGCGCCATTTGAATCAGCTCGTCGTCAATGGGGGCGCTTTCCCGTTCAGCGGGGATTTTGCCGCCGAAGTATTTCTCCGCCATGGCGGTAGAGCGGGAGAGAAGGTTGCCCAGATCGTTCGCAAGGTCGGAATTGATGCGGCCGATCAGCGCTTCGTTGGTAAATACGCCGTCCGCGCCGAACGGGATTTCCCGCAGGAGGAAGTAACGGATGGCGTCCACGCCGTAGCGGTCGCACAGGACGACAGGGTCGACCACGTTGCCCTTCGATTTGCTCATCTTGCTGCCGTCGCCGAACAGAAGCCAGCCGTGGCCGTAGACCTGCTTGGGCAGGGGAAGGTCGAGCGCCATCAGCATGGCGGGCCAGATGATGGTGTGGAAACGTACGATCTCCTTGCCGACGAAATGCACGTCGGCGGGCCAGTATTTTCGGTAATCGGAATCATCGTCCGAACCGTAGCCCATCGCGGTGATATAGTTGGTCAGCGCGTCCAGCCACACATATACAACATGCTTCGGGTCGAAATCGACGGGGATTCCCCACGTAAAGCTGGTGCGGGAGACACAGAGGTCCTCCAGTCCCTGCTTGATAAAATTGATCATTTCGTTTTTGCGGCTCTCCGGCTGAATGAAATTCGGCTGGTCCTCATAGAGCTTTAACAGCCTGTCCGCGTATTTGGACAGACGGAAAAAATAGGCTTCCTCATTGGCCCTTTTTACTTCTCTGCCGCAGTCGGGGCATTTGCCGTCCTTCAGTTGGGTTTCCGTCCAGAAGGATTCACACGGGGTGCAGTACCAGCCCTCGTATTTTCCTTTGTAAATTTCCCCTTTGTCATGGAGAACTTTGAAGATTTTCTGTACCGCCCTGACATGATAATCGTCGGTGGTGCGGATGAACCGGTCGTTGGAAATATTCAGAAGCTTCCACAAATCCTGAAAGCCCGCGACAATTTTATCGACATATTCCTTGGGGGTTACACCCTCTTTTTCGGCGTTGATCTCAATTTTCTGGCCGTGCTCGTCCGTACCGGTCAGAAACATCACGTCGTAGCCCTGCATTCGCTTGTAGCGCGCGATTGCGTCGCTGGCAACGGTACAGTAGCTGTGCCCGATGTGCGCCTTACCCGAGGGATAATAGATAGGCGTTGTGATGTAAAAAGTTTTTTTGTCCATTTTTCAGCCTCCAAGAGAATAGTATTCTCAAATAAAGTGATTAATTCTAATATTATACCATTATTTTCATCAATAGTGAATATAAAATAAAGAAACATGGCGGACTTACCCGCCGGAATTATAATTTTTGTCGAAAAATACCGCTCCGGAATTGAAATCAATCCCGAAGCGGTACAATGAGACGACAGAATTATGATATGATTAATTTGGAGCAGTGCCGGATTCGCCGGTTCCGGCGTCTTCACCGTAGAGAAAAGTCCTGAGAAGCTTACAGTTCTCCGGCAGATCGGGGTCAAGCACTTCGCCGATTCCCTTAATGGTGGGCTCGGTATAGGTGTTCAGGTTTGGAATATGCATGGTTTTCATGGGATAGTTGGAGACGGAGCCTCCGATGGAAGCAAGATACATCAGCTCCGAATCGGTGAGGTTCGTCTTGACCAGCGGCAGAAATTCGTTCATCATGCTGTTGATTTTGATCGGGCTCATGCCCTCCAGCTTTTTGATCATCAGCTCCATGACCTCGCGCTGCCTGCCGGTACGGCCAAAGTCGCTGTCCGTCTCGCGGATCCGGGCGTAATACACGGCCAGCCGGCCGTCCAGATGATTGACCCCCGGCTTCAGGTTGCTGCCCATATTCCGGTTTTCCGCGTCGCAGAGCTTTTGATCCATCTGAATGTCAAGGCCGCCCATTTTATCGATAATGGTGGCAAAATTCTCAAAGTCAACGGAAATATACTTGTCTATATTAATTCTGAAATTGTTCTCCAGGGTCTGCATGGTAAGCGCCGCGCCGCCTTTTGTGTAGGCCGCGTTCAGCTTCTGCTTTTTCATTGTGGGAATTTCAACATACAAATCCCGCAGAAAGGAAACCAGACGAAGCGTCTTGTTTTTTGTGTCGATGGAAATCAGCATGGTGGTATCGCTTCGGCTGCTGTTTCCGTCGTCTCCCTTGTCGGCGCCAATCAGCAGAATGTTGGTGATCTGGTTGTCCGAAATAACTCCCCATGCGGGTGCGGCGCTGGGCTGTTCAATATATTTGGAAGTGTTGATTTCTTCCGATCGGTCCAGCTTGGACATCAAATATTTTCCATATACGAAGACGCCTGCGCATACAATCAGAATCAGGCAAAGGAGGCCCGTGAGAAATTTCTTCAGGCCGCTTTTTTTCCTGCCGTGTTTTTTGCCCCCCCGCCGTGCGGGCTGGCTGCTGCTGTAAATATCGCGGTCGACATAATGGTACCGGTCGATTTCACCGGTGTCAAAATTTGTTCTTCTACCCGCGTTTCGCGGCCCGGAACCAACACCGTTGCGCTGCGACCGGCTGTCGCGGTTTTGTCTGTTCATATTTCACCTCAAAAAACGTAATACACAAAGCAGTCTTATTCTATTGCAATTCCGCTTGCATGTCAATAGTTATGTAAACTAAAAAAAGAAAGCGGAAGTTCTGCTTTCAGTACGCTGTTTTCAGGTGGAAAAGGGTGTTGTCAAAGAGCAGGCAGATTACGTAAGGCCGCCGTCGGAGAATTTCTGTCGGAGCTCTTTTAAATAATAGTCCTTGGCAGCGGCCGGTGTTTGAAAACTCAGGGGTTTCATGAAAATGTAAGAAAGACTGGTGCTCCAATCCTCGGCGGAAAAAAGGCTGGGGTCCATGTTTTCTACCACGGGCAAAATGACGGCGCTGTTTTCCGACAGCCGGATATTGGAAATATACAGATTGCATGATTCAGCAACATACTCTACCATCTTCTCACTCATTCACTCACCGCCTTTCCTAACTTACAAGCCGGTAACAAAAATCCTGTAATAGAATTACCATATATCATTATAGTAACGTTTTGTTACTTAGTCAACATATTTACACAAGTTTCGGCAAATTTAGTAACTGTTTGTTACATAAATTGCTTGTAAATTTCCTAAACTGTATAATTTCCGTAAGGGGATGATAAAGTGGTTGCTCGAAGATTAAAGGAGCTTCGCACGGAACATAAACTCACTCAGAATGACATAGCAGCCCTTTTAAATATATCACGAGAAGCATATTGTATGTACGAAAATCAGAAAAGACAATTAAACTACGAATCCCTTTGTATTCTTGCCGATTATTATCATGTGACACTGGATTATCTGTTTGGGCGGTCCGATCGGCCGGATTTGACCGGGCCGCTCGGGAGTGAGGAAAAACTGCTGCTGGAGTATTACCGGGGCATGGACCAGCGGGGACGGGAAAATGTCATGGGAATGGCCAAAGTGGAGTATCAGAGAGGGATCAAAAGGAGAGACTTTCCCGGGCCGGTCATCTGATACCGCTTAAATGAAATGAACGATATGAGGCTCGCTATGAAAATTCACAGAATGTTCACGGCTCTTTTTGTGATTTTGTTATAATAAATTGATAAGCTGGCAGGAAAAGGAGGAGATCGGAATGCAGACCCATAAAGCGCCGGGGCACCGTATCGACATGCGCAAACTGCTGATTCGCGCGGTGGCCATCCTTTGTGCGGCGGTGATTATTGGCTCCGTGTTTCTTGCTGCTTTCGGATAACAGCTTCATAAAAAGGCTTCCGCTCATGGGCGGAAGCCTTTCTTGCTGTATGGGATATTATTCTTTTCCGGCCTGGATAAAATCCACACCCGCGCCGTAAGGGTGGAAGACCACCCCGGTCACGCCCTTTGAGGAGGCGTAGTAGTGCTTTTCGTAGTACAGGGGATAGAACACGCCCTGTTCATTCAAATACTTTTCGGCATTTGCGAAAATCGCGGCGGAATCCGCTCCTCCGCTTTTCTCCGCGCTGTCCAGCATGGCGTCGAAAGAGGAGTCCTTCCATTTGGCGGGATTGTTCTTTTCGCTGCTTTTAAACAGGGACAGAACGGAAAGCGGGCCGTCGCTGGCCGGCTGGACAGGGCACAGTGCAACCTGATAGTCTCCCGATTGAATACGGGAAGCGAGCTGGTCTTCGGAAAGCGGCTCCATATTGAAGTAATTGTGGAACTGAACGTTCCAGGAAGCAATCATTTCGTTGAGCATCAGCTTGACGTTGGCGTCGTCGGGACAAATGACGGTCACGCTTTTCAGCTCTGAAAGGGAAAGCTCGCTCAGCCCCGCGGCCAGAAGAGACGCGGCGTTTTTGTCCTGCTTTAAAAAGTAGGAGCCGCCGCCGGCAAGGCTGCGGTAAGGCTTGCCCAGCAGGGCGGTGGACGGGGGAATGATATCGTTTGCGGCGGACATGTTTTTCGGCAGGTGCTGCAGCACCTTTGCCCGGTCAAAAGCCTGGATGAAAGCCCGCCGGATATTTTTGCTTTTCATCAGTTCGGACTGCGTGTTAAAGCAGAGGCCCCAGGTTGTGTCCTCAAAGGAAGTGATGGTGCAGCCCTGCGCCTGCGCGGCGGCGGCCTGACTGCCGGAAATGGCGATCGCGTCCACTGTGCCGCTCTTCAGCGCGTCGACCGGGTCGGTAATGGCGTTATCCTTGTTTTGTACGGTGAGTTTCAGATTGGACGGCAGCGGCTTTTGCTTTCCGGCATAGGTGTCGGAACGGACAAGGTTAAGGTACTGGCCGTGGGACCATCCGTACTTGCCGTCTATTTCAAAGGGGCCGTTTCCGATCAGATATTTTATTTCCAGGCCGTAACGTCCCGAAGTGCTTTCAAAAAATTTCTGGTTACAGGGCATAAAGACAGGCGCCGCGGTGATGGAGGGAAAGTCCGGATAGGAATAGTTGAGGCGCACCACCAGCGTATGGGCATCCGGGGCGGTCACCCCGAGCTGGTCGGCGGGAACCGTTCCGGCGTTTACTTCTCTGGCGTTTTGAATGCAGAACATGCGGGAACAGGTCGGCGATCCGGTCTGCGGAGAAAGCGCGCGCCGGAACGCATAGACAAAATCGTTCGCGGTGACGGGTGTCTTTTCCTTGTCCGACCATTTGGCGCTGCTGCGCAGGGTGAAGGTAAATACCGTATCGTTCTCGCTGCTGACCCATTTTTCCGCAACGCCCGGGTAAGGGCGATTGTCCGCGCCAAGGCGCACCAATCCCTCAAACAGTGCTTCGACCGCCACTGTGGCGGCACTGTCCGATGCGATCTGAGGGTCCAGCGTTTTCGGTTCGGAGTCGAGATAATAGTTGATTTTTTTATTTGCGTTTTTCGGTTCGTTTTTTCCGCATCCGGAAAAAGAAAATAATATTGTCAGGCAGAGCAAAGCTGCCGTCATTCTTTTCAGCAATCGTTCAGTCACCCCTTGGTTTACGGGATTCCATTATTTTATCATCTTTTCCGTGCTATTGCAACGAGGTTAACATAATTGTTATCTTTTTCTGCACGGAGGGGATTCCTACGGTCGAATAAGCACAAAAAAGCTCCTTCCCATAAGGGAAAGAGCTTTTGTCATTTTAAAATTATTCGATGATGCTGACGCCGTCCATTTCCGGCGGCTGGGGAAGATCTAGAATTTTGAGCATGGTCGGGGAAATGTCCGCCAGCCTTCCGCCGGAGCGAAGCTTGCACGGATAGCCGACCACACAGAACGGGACAGGATTTGTCGTATGCGCGGTGAAGGGCGAACCGTCTTCTTCGTACATTTTGTCGGCGTTGCCATGGTCGGCCGTAATCAGAGCGACGCCGCCCATTTCGGAAATGGCGTGGACTACTCTGCCTACGCAGGTATCGACCGCTTCCACGGCGGCTTTGGCGGCACTGAAAATGCCGGTGTGCCCCACCATGTCGCAGTTGGCAAAATTCAGAATAATGACATCGTATTTTCCGCTTTTGATGCGTTCCACCAAAGCGTCCGTGACCTCATACGCGCTCATTTCGGGCTGCAGGTCGTAGGTCGCAACCTTGGGGGAGTGGATCAGGACACGGTCTTCACCCGGGTACTGCTTTTCCACGCCGCCGTTGAAAAAGAAGGTGACGTGGGCGTATTTTTCCGTTTCGGCGATCCGCAGCTGGGTCATGCCCTTGTCGGAAATATATTCTCCGAAGGTGTTTTTCAGCGACTGGGGCTTAAAGGCGACCAGAACGTTGGGCATGGTAGCGTCATACTGCGTCATGCAGACGTAGGTGAGGGGGAAGAACCCGTTTTTGCGCTCAAAGCCCTGAAAGTCCGGATCAACGAAGGTGCGCGTGATTTCGCGGGCACGGTCGGGCCGGAAATTGAAGAAAATAACGGAATCGTTCGCTTTGACAGCGGCGTCCTTTGCGCAGACGGTGGGAACGACGAATTCGTCGGTTACTTTTTTCTGATAGGAATCCTCAACAGCCTGAACCGGGTCGTCACACTGGACTCCCTCGCCGTAAACCATGGCGGCGTATGCTTTTTCCACGCGCTCCCAGCGGTTGTCACGGTCCATCGCGTAGTAGCGGCCCATCACGGTGGCGATTTCACCCACGCCGATTTCCTTCAGCTTTTCAGCACATTCGGCGACATAGCCCTTTCCGGAATCCGGGGGAACGTCGCGGCCGTCCAGCAGGGCATGAACGTAGACCTTTTTGCAGCCGCGTTTTTTGGCCAGCTCGACCAGCGCGTAAAGGTGCCGGTTGTGGCTGTGCACGCCGCCCGCGGAAAGCAGGCCGATCAGGTGCAGGGCGCCGCCGTTTTTCGCTGCGTTGTCCGCTGCGGCAAGAAAGGCGGGATTTTCAAAAAAATCGCCGTCCTGAATGGATTTTGTAATCCTTGTCAGCTCCTGATAAACAATGCGGCCCGCTCCGATGTTGGTATGGCCGACTTCGGAGTTTCCCATCTGGCCGTCCGGAAGACCGACGTCAAGGCCGGAGGCACCGATCTGCGTAATTGGGTTATTTGCAAAGAGACGGTCTATGTTGGGGGTGTGCGCCGCCTTGATCGCGTTGCCGCTCTCTCCGGCAATTCCAAAACCGTCGAGTATCATCAGTATTAAAGGTTTTTTCATGTTTTTGACCAACCTGCCTTTCGGAGTATTTTTACCTGCTTGCAGCCTTTACGATCTCCGCAAAGTCGGCCGGCTTTAAGGAAGCGCCGCCGATCAGGCCGCCGTCCACATCGGGCTGGTCGAGCAGCTCCGCAGCGTTTTTGGCGTTCATGGAACCGCCGTACTGAATGGTGATCGCGTCGGCGCTCGCTGTGCCGTACAGCTTCGCGACGGTTGCGCGGATGACGGCGCAGACTTCGTTGGCCTGCGCTGCGGTCGCCGTTTTGCCGGTGCCGATGGCCCAGATCGGCTCATACGCGATAATGATCTTTTTCAGCTCGTCCTTGCTGACGCCGCCGAGAGCGATCTTGGTCTGCATGGCGACCAGCTCGTCGGTGATGCCCTGTTCGCGCTGCTCCAGATATTCGCCCACGCACAGGATGACGGAAAGGCCGCTGTCCAGCGCCGCGCGGACACGCTTGCTTACGGTGACGTCTGTTTCACCGAAATAGGTCCTGCGCTCGCTGTGGCCGATAATGACGTACTGCACTCCCGTGGAAACCAGCATGTCCGCGGAAATTTCCCCGGTGAAGGCGCCGCTCTTTTCCCAATGGCAGTTCTGCGCGCCGATGCCGATGTTGGAGCCCTTCGCGGCCTCCAGCGCGGCGGAAAGATCGATATAGGGCACGCACGCGATCACGCCGCAGTCCGCGTCTTTTACCAGGGGCTTGATCGCATTGATCAGTTCGGTTGCCTCGGCAGGAGTCTTATTCATTTTCCAGTTGCCGGCGATGACTGCTTTTCTCAGCTTTTTGTTCATAAAGCATATCTCCTTTAAAATTCTTTCCTATTTTGTTATAAATGCGGCAGACAGGCTGCCGCATTTTCACGTACAAGCAAACGCTTGTTTTTTATTTATTTGTCGTTCAGGCAGGCGATGCCGGGCAGCTCAAGGCCTTCCAGGAACTCAAGGGAAGCGCCGCCGCCAGTGGAAATATGGGTCATCTTATCGGCAAAGCCGAGCTTTTCAACCGCAGCAGCGGAATCGCCGCCGCCGATGATGGAAATCGCACCGCTGTTTGCGACCGCCTTCGCAACCGCGACCGTGCCGGCGGCGAAGTTGTCCCATTCAGAAACGCCCATCGGTCCGTTCCACACGACTGTGCCGGAGCCCTGAATGGCCTCGGAGAACAGAGCGGAGGTTTTCGGCCCGATGTCAAGGCCCATCCAGCCTTCCGGAATCTGGTCGGAATCGACGATCTTATGCTCGGCGTCGGGTTTGTATTCCGTGGCGACCACGTTGTCGATCGGAATCAGGAATTTAACGCCCTTTTCTTTTGCCTTCGCCATCATGTCCTTCGCCAGTTCGACCTTGTCGTTCTCGCAGATGGAAGTGCCGATGGCGTAGCCCAGCGCGTTCATAAAGGTGTAGGCCATGCCTCCGCCGATGATGAGGGTGTCGACCTTTTCAAGCAGGTTTGTGATTACGCCGATTTTGTCGGAAACCTTCGCGCCGCCCAGAATGGCGACGAACGGACGCTTCGGGTTGCTGAGCGCGCCGCCCATGATGGTGATTTCCTTCTGGATCAGGTAGCCGCAGACCGCGGGAAGGTACGCCGCTACGCCCGCTGTGGAAGCGTGGGCCCTGTGCGCGGTGCCGAACG
This sequence comes from Caproiciproducens puteiluti, assembly GCF_052442865.1. Taxonomy (NCBI): domain Bacteria; kingdom Bacillati; phylum Bacillota; class Clostridia; order Eubacteriales; family Acutalibacteraceae; genus Caproiciproducens; species Caproiciproducens puteiluti. The sequence continues at coordinate 1,189,973 of NZ_CP194790.1, forward strand.
CGTCGTTGACGTAGATTTCCGCCAGAGAGGCAAGCTGCTTTGAAAATTCAGGATCGTTCTTTTCTTCTTCTTTATGGAAGCGGACGTTTTCGATCAGTTCCACTTCTCCGTCTTTCAAGGAGGCGGCTATGCTTTTTGCGCTGTCGCCGATGACGTCGGAAGCCATCTTTACTTCCTGCCCAAGGGCCTTGGAAAGATATTTGGCAACAGGTGCGAGGGAGTATTTCATGTTGAATTCGCCCTTCGGGCGGCCCAGGTGGGAGCAGAGGATTACCTTTGCCTTGTGACCGATTAAATACCGAATGGTCTTCAGCGCCTCATCAATACGCTTCGGATCGGTGATATTGCCTTCCGCATCGAACGGGACATTGAAGTCGCAGCGGACCAGCACCCGTTTTCCGGCAACATCAATGTCCTCCACGGTTTTCTTGTCGAGATAATTCATGCATAGCACTCCTTTATATTATGATAACAGAAAATACGATTTACCTCCGCTATTATACAATAATCCGTCGATAAATTCAAGCATATTGCGGGCCGAATCGGCCTTTTCCGGAAACTTTGTTAAAAAAGTATCACCATTTATATTCCCTTAATTGCCCTTTGCACAAAAGTTCCGGATACCCCCATTGCCGCAGCACCTCGTAAACGCCCACCGCCACGGAATTGGACAGGTTCAGACTGCGCGCGTCGGCATTGTCGATCATCGGGATGCGGACGCAGCGGCCGGGGTTTTCATACAGCAGCTTTTCGGGCAGCCCTGCCGTTTCTTTGCCGAAAAAGAGGTAACTGTTGTCGGGGTACCGGATGTCCGAATGGATTTGCCGGGCCTTTGTTGAAAAGAAGTAGAAATTACCCGAATTTTTACTGAAAAAATCGGAAAGGCTATTGTAACAGGTAATATCCAGCAGGTGCCAGTAATCCAGCCCGGCGCGTTTCAGCTTTCTGTCGTCAAGCTGAAAGCCCATCGGCCCGACAAGATGCAGTCTTGCTCCGGTTGCGGCGCAGGTGCGGGCAACGTTGCCGGTGTTTTGCGGGATTTCCGGTTCGACCATAACAATGTTCAGTGTTGGCATGGGAGACTCCTTTATTCAAAAAATTTGGCATTAATTTTCAAATATAAACGGAAAGAAAGAGGGGATGATATTGAAAGGCCCAGGTTCTATATTTTCAGTCGGGAGGTTTTACGTTATGTACAAAGAGACGATGGGATTTGTAAGGGGAGTCGGCACCGGTATGGTAGCCGGCATCGCAGTTGCCTCTATGGGCAGCAAAATGATGAAAAACAACCGTAAGCTCAGACGCAACGCCAATAAAGCCATGCACGCGGTAAACGGCATGTTTGACGACGTACAGGGCATGTTTAAACAGTAAACGGCGGTATTTTTACAAAACAGCAAATTTCCAAAGACATCGGCGGGGAATACCCCGCCGACAGTTGTTTGACCGGCTTTATCCGCCGGAGATGACGCTGTACATACTGAACATGGGAATAACGATGGAAATCACCACGGTGCCGACAATGACGGCGATAATGATCGTCATCGCCGGTTCCAGAGCGCTGGTCAGCCGTTTGGTGGCTTCGTCCGTCTCCTCTTCGTACATGGACGCCATCTTGTCCAGCGTTTCAAACAGCATCCCGGATTCCTCGCCTACCTTGATCATGGAGACGAGAAGCGCGTCGAAAATCGGGAATTTCGCCATGGAGGCGTTGATGGCGGAGCCGAATTTTACCTCGGAAATGATCTGTGTCAGCTGCTCCTTCATAAAGCGGTTCGGAATCACGTCGCGCGAAATTTCAAGCGACTTTACGATATCCACCCCGGATTCCACCAGGGAAGACATGATGCGGCACAGCCGGGCGATATACGACTGGCGCAGCAGCGGCCCGACCGCCGGAATCCGCAGGATCAGCCTGTCCACCGCGGTGGAAAACGGAGCGGATTTCTTTTTCAATATCATAAAGGAAAATACGAGGACAAAGACCACCAGCAGGATCAGATACCATCGAGCCATGATAAACGAGGAAAAGGACATGACGAATCTCGTAATGGCCGGCAGATCGGTATTGAATTCCTGAAAGATATTCGCGAAATTCGGAAGCACGAACACGTTCATCACAATCATCAGCAGCAGGGTGAGACACAGAAGGAAAATCGGGTATCCGGTCGCGCCCTTCAGCTTGGCGGTCAGTACGATTTCCTTGTCCAGAATTTTTGCGCAGCGTTCAAACGCGGTGTCCAGCCGCCCGTCCGTTTCGCCGGACTGGATGATGTTGGTGATGATTTTCGGGAAGGCCCTGAATTTCGACATGGCCTCGGAAATCGGGATGCCGGTGTACAGGTCCCGGTTCATTTCCTCCAGAATCCGCTTGACCTTTTTGTCCTTTTCCCCGCTGATCAGCACCTCCATGGCCATGGAAAGGGATACGCCGGCCTTCATCATAATCCCCATCTGGTTCATGATGGTGAGAAGCTTTTTCTTTTTGATTTTCGCCTTATGAATGTCGGAACCGGTGATTTCCATCTCCCAGATAGAGGCGGGCTCCGCCTCCGTCTTGCCCTCGCCGCCCGTCAGAGAAAGCGCGGTCAGGCCTTCGCTCTGCAGCCGGGCAATCGCGTCGGCCTTGCTGTCGGCGTTGAGAAAGCCGCGGGATTTTTTATTTCTATGGTCAACCGCCGTATATTGATACCGCAATAAAATCCCCTCTTATGTCATGAATTTCGCGTGGCGGCATCAAAGCCGAATTCCCCGGCGGTGCCGCTCGTGATGATTCCCCGCCGCAGCAGGTCGTCGACGCTGCGTTCCAGCGTAATCATTCCCTGGCTGATCCCGGTCTGGATGGACTGGGAGATGTTGGCCGTTCTGCCCTCGCGGATCAGGTTGCTGATCGCGGTGTTGATAAACATCATTTCAAAGGCGCCGACGCGGCCTTTGCCGTCGGCGGTGGGCAGCAGGCGCTGGGAAATGACGCTTTTCAGCACCAGGGAAAGCTGCGTGCGGATTTGCTGCTGCTGCTGGGGAGGAAACACGTCGATCAGACGGTCGATGGTCTTGGCGGCCCCGATCGTGTGCAGCGTAGAGAGCACCAGATGTCCGGTTTCCGCCGCGGTCACGGCAATCGAGATCGATTCCAGGTCGCGCATCTCACCGACCAGAATGATATCCGGGTCCTCGCGCAGAGCGGCCTTCAGCGCCCGCGCGTACGAGACGCTGTCCGCCCCGATTTCCCTCTGGTTGATAATGCTGTTTTTCGGAGTATGCATATATTCGATCGGGTCCTCGATCGTAATGATATGGCAGTGCCGGTTTTTGTTGAATTCGTTGATGATGGCCGCCAGCGTGGTCGATTTTCCGCTTCCGGTCGGGCCGGTCACCAGCACCAGGCCGTCCTGCAGCTCCAGAATCCGACTGATGGAGGCCGGAAGGCGCAGCTCGGAAATCTCTGGTGTCGCGGCGTTGATAATGCGCATGACCAGCGTTTCGCCGCGGATCTGATGAAACGCGTTGATACGGAACCGCCCGCACCCGCCGATTTCCACGGAAGCGTCCATATCGCCGGTTTTCAGGAATTCTTCGTATTTTTCGTGGGAAAGGCACTGGCGGATCATGCCGTCCACCTCTTCGGGCGTCAGCGCGGGAACGTCGAGAAAATGCATTCTGCCGTTGATGCGGTAAGCGGGACGGTTATTGGCGGACAGGTGAATGTCCGAGGCGTGTCTTGCAACGCCGTCCGAAACGATTTGTAAAAAATCCATACTGGCAAGCCTCACATTTGCAGGGAGTAAACTTCCAGCATTTCCCGTACGGAGGTTTTTCCCTCTATTACAATTCTCCTGATATTTTCGTCGAGCGTGATCATGCCCTCATGAACGGCGGTTTCCCGGATCTGGTCCGTGCTTTTTCCGTTGTTGATGCAGGCTTTGATTCCGGTGGAAACCGGCATGATCTCATGAATGGCGGTTCTGCCCCGGTAACCCTTGCCGCTGCAGAAGCTGCAGCCCTTTGCCCGGTACAGCTTCTGCCGGGTATCTTTGGGCAGCCCCAAAAGCTCCAGCTCGTTTTCCTCCGCAGGATATTCCTCTTTGCAGTGGGGGCAGAGGGTGCGCACCAGCCGCTGTGCGATGACGCCCAGTACGGAGGACGACACCATGTAAGGCTCCACGCCCATGTCGATCAGGCGGATAATGGAACTCGGGGCGTCGTAGGTGTGCAGCGTGGAGAGAACCAGATGCCCGGTGATGGCGACACTGCTGGCGATTTCCGCGGTCTCCGTGTCGCGGATTTCGCCGATCATGACGACGTCGGGGTCCTGGCGCAGAATCGAGCGCAGCACGGCGGAAAAGGTCAGGCCCGCCTTTGCGTTGATATCCACCTGCGTGATGTTCGGGATAATCATTTCAACAGGGTTTTCGACGGTGACAATGTTGATGTCCTCGCGCATGATTTCTTTCAGCGCGGTGTAAAGGGTGGTGGATTTCCCGCTTCCGGTGGGGCCGGTCAGCAGGAGGATGCCGTGATTGTTTTTCAGCAGGGAGTTGAATTTTTCAAGATTCTCCGGCAGAAAGCCGATCTCCTCCTTCACAAGGGAGAAGCTGAGCGCGGTCGTGATACGGATGACCACTTTTTCGCCGAATACACAGGGCAGGACGGAAATTCTCATGTCAATATCCTTGCCGCCGATCCGGTAATTGATACGGCCGTCCTGCGGGATGCGTTTTTCGGCAATGTTCATGCCGCCGATAAACTTGATGCGGGAAACCACCGAAGGAATCAGCTCGGCGCTGGTTTCCATATAAAGGCTGAGCCGCCCGTCCACCCGGAAGCGGATGCGCATGGATTTCTCCTCCGGCTCGATGTGGATATCGCTCGCCTTGAGCAGGACGGCCTGCTCGATCATATTGTTGACAAAGCGGATGATCGGCTGGTCCGTTCCGGTCTGGCCCTCAAGCTGGTCCAGCGGGATGTCCGGCTGGGCGGTGGAAAGCTCCCGCGCGGCGGCAAACGCTTTCTGGGTGGTGTACAGCTCGCGGATTTTCGTTTCCAGCTTCTCGCGCTCCGCGATGACGGGATTCACCTTTAATTTGGTATAGATCCCGATATCGTTGATCCCGTTGTAATCCAGCGGGTCGGCGACCGCCACGGTCAGAATGCTGCCCGAACGGCTGATGGGAACGATCAGATTGGAGCGCGCCAGCTCCTCCGGCACCAGCGACGAAAGAGAAGGGTCCACACTGACGGAGGAAAGGTCCAGGTAGGGAATGGAGAGCTGCTGTTCCAGCGAACGGATGATCTGCATTTCCGTCAGAAAGCGGTTGTCGATCAGAATCCTTCCCAGACGCACATTGGTGCCCTTCTGCCGCTCCAAAGCCTGCTGGAGCTGTTCCTCGGTGAGCACCCCGGAATTGATCAAAATCTGTCCAAGCTTCAAATTCGTAATTTTCATGATAGGCTCCTTTACATATTCAGCAAAGACATGTACCAGACGGCGAAGGACTCGATCTGGCGGTGAAACGCCATAAACAAAAGCAGGCTGAGGCACAGATACGGCCCGAGCGGAAGATAGAGGTTCCGTATCGGCCGCCTGCGCAGCAGCAGAGAAAGAATGTAGAAAAACGCAAGGAAAACGGTCATCAAAAATACGAGGAAGAAAGAAGGGAACCCCGTCAGTATTCCCGCTGCGGCGAAAAGCTTGACGTCGCCGAAGCCCATCGCCTCTTTTCTGTAGGCGATTCTCCCCACGACGGCAAACAGAAGCATCAGGATCAGCCCGGCGGCCGCTCCATAAAGGGGGGAAAGCCAGCCCGTGTGGAACAGGCGGGTCCCGCTCAGAAGATCGTAGCCGGACACGGCGGTAAAGATCACAAACAGCACCAGCGTAAACTGATCGGGAATAATGAAATATTTACTGTCCGCCGCCGCAATCATCGGCAGGACGACCGCCGCGGCGCAGAAGGCGAGAAAGAAAAAAAGATCGCCTTTATATTGTAAATAAATCAGGATGAACGACAGGGAAAGGGCGATCGTCATCCAGATGCCGTGCGGCTTGAAAAAGAGCCTTTTGCGGGAAAGGTCCTCTCCCGGCTGCTCGTCGTAGTCGCAGAACCATCTCGCGGGCAGCGCGTTGAACAGCCCTACGCTGAGGTTTGCCAGCACGGCCGCGGCAGGGATGCAGAACAGACACACAACGGCGTCGTAAACGAGCCCGGCTTCCGCTGAATTCAGTGAGATCATTGCTTGGCGCCCCCGGAAAAATAATACAGGGTCATGGTGAGCACCGCGTCCACTTTTCCGGTACTGTCCGGCCCCGCGTATTTGACGCGATTGACGAGGTAGACCCCTTTGGATTCGTTTTCAAAATAACCGACCAGTGCGGGCAGCTGCGTCTGGGTACACAGGACGTTCAATTCAACGGACGCCGTGTAAAGCTGTTGTCCGCTTGCGGCTGTTTTGCCCTTTTCGGCCTGTTCCGGGCCGACATCGATGGTTTTCAGCGTGACTCCGGAGGAGCCCACCATTTTCCCGATATCCTCGGCGACATTTTTTCCCGTTACCGCCGTATCGGCTTTCTCTTCATTCAGCTGCGTTTTCAGGCCGTCTATTTTCTGCTGCAGATCGCTGAACCGGGCCGACTGCAGCTCATAGGTCTGCAGCTGTTCCAGATTGCCGAGGTGCTCTCCGTTCAGATCGGAAACCTTCTGGTTCAGGGGGAGAAAGATATAGTTTACATAAAGCAGAAGCACCAGGGAAAAACCGAACAGATAAAGCAGGACGCCGGATACTTTTATACTTTTCATTGCTGTCCACCGTCCTTACTGCCCGATGTTACGGGAGTGAAGTCCTTTATGCTGAGGGAAACGCTGCAGGTGCACAGGCCGTCGGAGCCGACTTCGGCCCGGAACGGAACGGCAATTGCAAAATAACCGCCGGACTCCACCTGACGCTTGACGGTCAGATAGTCGCTGTAATTTGCGGTCGTAAAGGTAAGAGAGACGGTGCCGGTCATATTGTCCAGCTCACAGCTGTCCACCGATTTTGCTTTTGAGGTGATCTGGCTGATCAGACGGTCCGTGATTTCTTTCGCGTTGCTTTTGCCGGAGGGAAGCAGCTTCTGGTCGCTTTTCAGTTTGGAAAGCTGCTGCTCCAGTTCGCTCTGTTCCTGTAAAAGGGCTTTTACCGGCCGATATTTCAGGTCGCTCAGGGAGAGCTTGTCCTGTGCCTGCTGTTTCAGCGCGGACAGGTAAATAATCGGTTCCAGCGCCATGATCCCGACGGCGAGCAGCGTGATGACGGCAAGCACGGCCACGTTTGCCGCGCGCGTGCCCGATATGGATTTCACCAGAAGCAGGAAATCGATATCTTCGGCCTTTTTGGCGGCCAGAATCCCCGCGGCGGTAAAGAAGGCGGCGGGCTGAAACCCGGCCCTTTTTGCAGCTGCGTTGACGGCGGGCAGGGGAACGGAAAGGGAAGCGATATTTTCAATCGGAATATCCAGTTCCAATCTTGCGCAGAATTCGTCAAATTTGGGCACAATGGAAAGGCCCCCGCACAGAATCAGCCGGTTCAGTTCCAGACGCTCGCTGGAAAGAACCATGCGGATATTGCGGATGGCCTCGCTGACGCTGGCGTCCAGCAGATCGGAAATATGCCGCGCCGCGGCTTCGTCGTTTTCCACGGTGAATCCGTAGGTGGTCACGCTTCTGACCGCGTCGGCAAAGGACACCGAGCGGTTTCGCATGATGATTTCGACAATGTCGTCGAAAACCGTTTCAAAGGTTCTCTGAAAAACGGGCATCCCGTTTTGAAAAAGGACAAGGCGTGTTTTTGCGTAGTCAAAATCAAGCAGGGCGATCGTTTGATCCCGTTCGGCCGGAATCGATTTGCCCGCGTGTAATAATCCGCTGATGGGCGGAACGATCTTCATGACGTGAAGGCCGTATTTGGAAAAGGCTTTCCGAATGTCCCCGAGCAGCCTGGTTTTTACCGCGAAAAGGGAGCTTGTCAGCTTGCCGGTGAGCGGGTTCACACGGTTGTACTCGTAGTTCTGGATCATATAGCTGTCCACGCCGTCCTGAAGCACCGTTTCGGCTTCCAGCCCGGCCAGGGAAAGCAGGTCCTTCTTTTTGCACGGAAGGTGCTGGTACTCTTTGCTGACGATAGAATCGTCTTCCAGACAGAAAACAATTTTGTTGGTTCCCATGTTTGCGGAGTTCGCGCACTCCCGCACATATTTCGCGAAAGCGGAAAGATCGTCGCCTGTTTTGCCGTCGCGCATACTTTCGGGCAGCTCAAAACACTGCGGCAGCCCAAAAACCGGTTTTCTCGTATATTTTACCCACGTCAGGTAAAGCGCCCTGCGGGTCGTTTGCAGCAGAATCACGTTCAAAGCGGCTGACACCACACTTTACTATTTCAATTTCCGATACGTTTCTATTATACAATATCCTATTATTTGCGGCAATCGGTTTTTCATGTGTACAGAACAAGCCCCGGTTTCCCGGGGCTTGTAAGAAAAGTATGTTTATAGCGATTGGTTAATGAGGAATAACATCACTTAAAGCAGTATTGTCGTCAAAATCTTTCAATGTAGCTCCGGTAGGGATAGATGGATCACCGGCGATGAACACTCTGCCAGTAGTTGCAACATACTTGTATGCCGCTCCGGATTTACCAGCTTTTGTAACATCGATGTTAGTCACACCGTATTTGGTAAGAATTGCGTTAATTTTAGTGGAGCTACTAATATCAGTTCGTGTTCCCGATGCCAACTCCGCATCGGCCGTTTTTAAAGTCAACTCGACAGTCTGTGCATTTGCGATGTCCACATTTTTATTTGCGGTTGAAATCACATTGTTGACAGTAGGGATGGCGATGGCCGCCAAAATAGCGAGAATGGCGATGACAATGACGAGCTCCACAAGGGTAAAGCCTTTTTTATTTGTTTTTCTCAGGGTTTTTACCATGTTCGTTCTACCTCTTTTTTGTTTAATTTTCAGTGAAAAAGGAAAAATAAGAACCGCTTCTATCTTTTATATCCTGATTATAAAGCCGAATGTTTTTTCTGTCAATAAACTCTGTTCAATTACAAAAAAATGTTTTTTTCCGCAGCCATTTTTTTCATAAAATATCAAAATTCGCCATTCGCTGAAAAATCTTGCGCTCTTCCCCCAATCAGGCTATAATCAAGATGATTCTGAAAGTGAGGTGCGGACGGATGAAAACAGGTTCCAAACGGGGCGCTGCCCTGGCATATGTCATCGTGGTTTCGGCGGCGCTGATGATTTTGGCGTCCGCTTTGGTTTTCAGCGCCAAATTCAATCTGGATTCCGCCACGAACAGCCTGGAAGGCCGTCAGGCCTACCTCGACGCAAAGTCCGCCATAGAGTACGGCCGCGCGTATGTACTGCAGAATCCCGACGCCGGCAGCTTCACCATCCTGAAAACCTCCGAAAATTCAGGCTTCACCATCGGTTCCGGGGAAAACGCGGTAGCCGAGTACGACAGCACCCGTAAGCTGATTAAGGCCAGCGCAAAGTACCGTTCCTCCGACCACGTCAGGAAGTTGGGCTACCAGTTTACGACGGAGGAGAATGGGGGGAGTATAGGCACTGACTTACCGTATTCCTTTATGGTGTCGGGAATTCGGTACGGTTCCCAAAATGGGACTATACAATTATTTAATGACAACGGTGAATATGCTAACCTTGGACCAACTGCATTTCCCATTGTTGCCACCAAAGCAGTGATTTTTCCAGGAGATCAGACAATGGATGCACCGGAGATTAATTTTATAGGAACCAAAAAAGAGATGGATACCAATAACTGCCTCTTTTCTAATAACTGGGGTAAGGCAACAACATTAAAAGCAGATTTTATTGGTTTTGACGGAGATATTGTTGGAAAAGCGCGTGTGCAATCAGACTGGCCTAAAACAAGTCTGCCGGAAGCTCCAAAACTTTATATAAAATCCAAAACAAATTCATCCAGTGTCATTGTGCGTTTTTCCAGAAAGCTTATGATTGAATTTGTTGATCCGAGCAACAAACTCTTGACCGACTACACCAGGGCGGTTCCTGTAGAATTTGAGGCCGGATATTACCGCTTCCCGAATGGTACGGATCTGTTTGATTTGGAAAATATAAAACGCAAGGCTACAAAATTAACAGAGGATGAAGTCAAGGAAGTATTACGGCAGTATCAGACTGCACGGTATACAAATGCCGACATCTCTACGGTACTATCAAGTGAGGTAATCAGTTCGGTGCGGTGGACGAGCGATGGAAAAATGGAAAATACCAATCCGACGCCAATTACAACGGAAAACGCTACCGTATTTATGTGCGCGAGTGAATGGATTATTCAAAATCAGAGTCCGCGGTATCAAGCGCCAAATGTTGTTTTTCAATGGAATAGCAGAAACAATATGACGGAATCACAAAACGTGCCTATGGTCATTACGTTTCAGGTGCAGCAAATATCGATAAATCTGGAGAACAGCTATGGACACCCGTCCTTTGAGCAAAGAAATACGAATTCGCATATTTATATCCAGAAAACGGCGGACGAATCACCGATTATTATTTTTGTTACCGATACCACTATTAAAACATCAAAGGGTACGACTACAATCGATGCCGGGGTGTACCGAATCGGTGACGATAATCGGGTAGGAGGAACTGTGAATCCTTTTAAGATCGATTTGTTCGATAAAAATTTAGAACTCGAGAAAATTGCCGATGTAGGAGAATCCGGCGGCTCTGGCGGAGGAGGAACGGAAATTACCGGAGGTGTTTATACCGATGGGGAATAGGATGTTTTTGAATTTCAGGAGCAGAAAAGGGACGACCATGGTGGAGGTCCTCGCCGCGGTCGTGATCCTGGCGCTGGTTGTTACGGCGGTGCTTTCGACGATCGGCTTTTCCCAGCGGACGATCCTTTCCAAAAGCACGGAAAGCGGCGCGGCGGCCCAGGCGCAGGAAATCGCGGATGCGCTCATTACGAAGCTGCACGGCGCGGACGCGGATTCGCTGAAAACCGCCGAGGTTCTCGGGGCGAAATATGTGGAAAACGCGGATTTCCCGGACCCATCATCTCCAAACGATAAGCAGTTCACCTTTGTTTCCGTGGAAAAGGACGCGGACGGCATTGAGGGCTATCGAATCAAAGCCGCCGTCTATTTTACGGACGGCAGCGGCAGAAAATGCGTGCAGATGACCGCGTTTTCAGCAAAGGACGGTGGCGCGTCATGAGGAAGCTGCGCGGCAGAAAGGGCATGACGCTGGTGGAGCTGATTATCGCGGTGGCTTTTACGGCGATCGTAATCGCGGCCGCGTGCGCCGTGCTGTTCCTCGGCGGCGACTTTTTTAAGAGCGGTACGGTAAGCGCCTCCAACCAGCAGAGGGCGGCCCTCGCGGAAACCTATATTCAGCGGTACGCGTCCACCGCTTTTGAGATTTCTTCGTCAAAGGGTTCGGACGCGGGCGTTGTGTTTACGCTTTCCGACAATGTGCTGCGCGTCACGAAGCAGGCGGCTGACGGCGCGTCTTCGGGGGAGCTTGCCTCCATTGACGGAATCGGACGCGTGGAATTTCAGGTGGAAGGGACTCTTCTTTCCTATACGATTGTATCGCAGGACGGGACCTATCGGCTGGCGGGCGGAACGGTCCTGAATAATTGTACCGGCGGTGACGCGGCTGACCTGACCGGAAACAGGGAAGAATGCCTTTTTATGGATCTCACCGCTCCGACGTCCTCGGACTGATTCCGGAACTTTCGCAATTTCGGTAAATTATCAAAGAATTTCTATTTCCCTCCCAGGGTGAATATGCTATAATATGGTAAATAATACCAAAAAATGATGATTTAAAAGGAAATTCATAGTATCATCGTAGGTTGGGAGCAGAAATATGAACGCGAAAAGCATGAAAAAGGCATTGCTGTTTAATGATTTTCTAACATCTCTTTCAGGGGAACCGCTTGAAATAAAGTATAAGCATCTGGCACGCATTTTTCACGTTTCGGAATCCACCGTTTCCAAGCTGAGGCATGCAAAGCTGAACAAGATGCCGTCCGCAATGCACCCCGATGTCATCGGCGCCGGTTTTGCTCAGGGAGTGGTACAGTCGTTCGCACCCTCCGGCAGCACCGTCAGGCGCTTTTCGGCGTATGCGCGGATGATCTGCGACAGCTATCTGATTTCCGAAAAGCTGGAAAACGCGGCGTTAACCCTGGCCGCAGCGGTATCTGTAGACGACGATGCCGCGAAAAAGCTGTGCCTGGCTGAGGTCCCTCAGTTTATCCGCTGCTGTTATGAAGAGGCCTACGCCAATTCGGAAATGGATTTTTCCGGCAGCATGGTCTCCCGGTGCTCGGCGCAGACCGACATCCTTTATCAGAAAATATGCGATGTCATTAACCGCGACACCTTCGATGACGCGAAGCTCAGGCAGCTTTTAAATGTGGTGTACGCGGCGAATATCCGCCGCCAGATCAATACCGTTGCCGACAGAAGGTCCGTGGTGGACCTTGTTGACAGGTTTGTGCAGAATCAGGCGGGCGAACCGTTTTACAATTATGTTCACCGTTCGGAAGTGATTTCCATCTCTGAGGATGCCGCGCAAATGGTACGCACGATCAAAGGACGCCAGCAGATCGTGCTTCAGACGCTCAGGCCGCAGGAGATTGTCCTGCGCCAGTCGCTCAATCATTATGTGGATATGCCCGATGAAGAAATCATCAGAAGTACCTTCCGGAAGTTTACCTGTACCATTAACCACATTCCGATTGTGAAATATCTCAATATGCGTGAAAACGCGCATTATACGAGCGCGGAACAGTTTTTGACCGTCAGGCAGGTGCACGATCATATCGGCGGGACCACCAGTACCGAAATGGATTTTCGGTTCCGTCTCTATCCGGGCGTGGCGGGGGAAACCGTGAACATTTCTTATGAATACTGCTTTATTACGCCGTTTATTGAAAATATTTCCTGCAATTACAGCTTTTCTCTGTTTTATCCCTGCAAATTTTTGGAGCATGAATTTGCCCTTGACGAGAAGACAAAGAAAAAATGGGGGATTCAGGTAAAGCTCTTTACCCCTATGACAACCAGCGCCTGCACTTCTGAGTGCTCGGACGAACTCATTGTTCAGAGCGGGGGAACCAGCGACCTGAAAAGGATTACTTTTTATGACTGGGCCATGCCCGGGACCGGCTATTTCCGCAATCTCTACGAGCTGAAATATGCCGGCGGCAGGGAGTGAAAAACAACCATGGCCAATTGCCCGGTACCTATTGCATGCGCCGTGCATTATCATATATAATAGAAACAACTGCATGAGAGGGAGGCTTTCGGATGTTTTATACGGTCTGTTACAGACGGTATGACGGCAGTGCCCAAAACAGTGCGGTTCTTACGGAAGTACGGCGCGGCTATCTGACGACCCGCAAAAGCAAATCGGGCAAAACCGGCGGCTGTTTGGCCGGAATGGAGTTCACCGTCCGCTATAAAATCAGCTCCGGAAAGTTTTCGTGGAGGATGACAAGCGGAAAGACGGTTCTCCAGAAGGCATATCGTCAGAAATACGGCTATTACATATTGACGCGCAGCGGCGCGGGGGAAACCGTCAGCAAAGCCCGGTTCGACAGAGGCCACACCTGGCTGCAGACTGCCTATTACTCGGGAAATACGTCCAGCCCGGAGGCGGTTTTAAAGCCGAAGGAGGGAAATGACGGCCTCGTTTTGCTTCGCCTGATTCCGGAGACGGGAAGATACGCGCGCGTAGAGCTTTTTCCAAGCGAAAGCTGCGGCGTAACCGCCCGGCAAAGCCTGGTGAATGCCATAGCCGGAGAACCGGAGATTTACGCGGAAACCGACAGGGGAGGCTTTTTCTACTGCCCGTTAAAGGAAACGGAGCGCCGCATGGCGGTGATGAAGGACCTGAGCGCGGGAAAAGAAAGCGCGACCCCCCAATGGCCCGATCCCGATCAGGATAAGAAAGAAGAAGCGGTTCCTTTTGTCTATATTGAAAACGACCAACCTGCTGCTCCTCAACCCGGGCGGTTATCGGAAAAACCGCTTGCTGCGGCTGAGTCGGTCCCGGCTGAGTCGGTTCCGGTCGAACCGGATTATGCCGCGGACCATGAACTCTACAGCACGGAGGAGCTGCCCGCGCTGCCCGCGCCGCCAGAGCCGCCTGTGCCGCCGACCCGCTATACGGTCGCCGGAAAAGGGCTGAACGGGGGACCGCAGGTCAGCGATGATCTTCCCCTGCGCGTGGAGCGCGGTACGAAACGCATCGTCATCAGCGCGGAAGAAAGCTATACCTATTTCGGCAAGGTGATCGACGGGCTTCGGCAGGGGCGGGGGCGTACCCAGATGCACGACGGCTATACCGCCTATGAGGGGAATTACCTGAATGATAAGCGCGACGGCTTCGGCGCGTATTATTATAAGTCCGGCAAAATCTGTTATGTGGGCGGCTGGAAAGCCAATAAGCGCGACGGGGTAGGGGTATCCTACAGCTCCAGGGACGGTTCTATTTTCGTAGGCCGGTGGAAAGACAACACCCCCACCGGCAGCGGAGCGGCTTTCGACGCACAGGGACGGCTGATCTACACCGGGGAATGGAAAGACGGCCTGCGCCACGGGCACGGTACGGAATACAATCAGGATGGGGAAATCGTCTTTACGGGTGAATTCCGTGAAGACCGGTATTATTCGGGATATAAGCATATTTAGGATTGATTGCTTGGACTGAGGGTGTGGAAATGCGGAGTGTGGAATTGCATCAAATGAACCGCGGCGAATGCATAGTGCTGCGCGGGGCGGACAAAAACATTCTGATGGCGGACTGTGGGGAAACGGCTTTTGGCGGTGTTTCCGGCCTTATGAAGCGGTACGCGGGCATGACGTCCCGCAGCTTCCTGCTGACCCACTATCATAACGACGGGCTGCGGGCGCTGGACCGGATTCTCCGGGTCAATCCGAACTATTTTCACAGGATTTATCTGCCGGTCTCTCCCTGCGATAAAAAGGGGAAACCTCTGATGCTGGAATTTGCGCTGTTTGCGCATGTGTTCCAAAAACAGGAGGAAGAAATTTTTGACCTGAGCACCGCCGTGCTGAGGCTTTTTCCGGTTCTCGCGGCGAAAACAGGGGCGGACCGTATTTTCCCTTTACAGGCGGACCGGAGTTTTCGCTTCGACAAAGTGGACTATGACGTGCTGTGGCCTGCTGTACAGGCATTCCCGTTTACAGACCTTTTTTCATCGGCGGTTGAAAGTATGAACGTCTGTCTGTCCTCGCCGTTTCTGCCCGCGGCGGCGCAGGAATTTCTGCGCCTGAAGGAGCAGTTTTGCGCCGCGTACGCGGCCTGCTGCCGCACTTCGCCGGTGGAACAGGCAAACATCGACCGCATGGCGGAACTGTACGACAGGATAGAAAAGCTCGCTGAGCAGCTGCGGGAGCTGCCCGCCGCGCAGGATATCGCGGAAATTCTCGGGCGCCCGACCACACGGACCGCATACGGGTTTGAATGCCGCGCGTCGGGCGTGATCTTCCATAACCGGCGCAGCAGCGAGGCCAGCACCGACGACATTCTGATGACCGGCGCGGCGGAGCCCGAGAGCATGGACGCGGTGTCCGGCCGTCTTTACGACGGTTATTATATCTTAAAAGCGCCCCAGCATGGTGTTTCCCGCGCGTGGAGCCATATTTTCGGGGAAATCAGCGCTTCGCATATTTTAATGACCCATGGGAATCCTATGGAAAATGAATCCATTGCAAGTGAATATATCGATCTGCCCGCCATCCGTCACTGTACGGACTGTACCGGCTGCCCGTGGATGCAGGGCAGCGGGTGCTCCTGTAACCGGTTGAGCTGCTGCTACGAGCTGTCTCCCCCCGGACTGACGATCAAATGCCCCTGCTGCCGGGACCCGCAAGCTGTCGCGCCCTGCGGAATTCTGGTGATTTCTCCCACCCGCGCGCCTTCGTGTCTATGCGACGGAAAACCGGCAAATATTAACTGATTGTGAACAATCCGGAAAATTCCGGTGCATCATTTTCCTGTTGTTCCAATGTTTTCCATCGTTTTGGGGAAAGATGGCTTGAATACTGGAAAATCTTAAGGGAATGTGCAAATTTTATTGAAAAATATGTCCATTATCTACTTGACATTGATTACCAAATATCTTATAATCCAATTAAACATATGAGCGGTAGTTGCGGCTGCGGCTATGTCAAACGCATCATTGGCAGAGTGTACCGCAAAATTGCTGCGAGTCAGGGGAGAAAATCTTAACACCCATGGCGAACATGTATGTTAAATTCTCATAGCACACGCAAATACGCAAAACGAACTATTTTAAGGAGGACAAAAAGGATGAAAAAAATCACAGGAAAAGTTGTTTCTCTTGTGCTTGCTTTAGCACTTGTAGTTACCAGCTTTTCGGCAAACTTCGCTTTCGCGGCTAACAAGTCGACAAGCGGAACAGTCCACAAGACACAGCAGGATGATATTTATCTTGCAAATGGTGGAGATAGCAAGGAAGTTGACCTGAATGCTTTTTTGGCAACGGGCGATTTTAAACTTGAGACCAAAAACCATGAAGAAGTCAGCGATCCTAAAGTTACCGCTATTTCGCATGTTTCGGGAGACAGGCTCGTTTCGCTGAAACTTAGCGGCGACGATGATGACACTGCTACACTCAAATTAAAGAGCAGCAGTGACAACGGAACAGAAGTGATTAAAGTTCTGTTTTCTGGTGACTACACCAATGATGATGGTGATGAGTACACTGTAAAAGGCAGTCAGGAACTTACTGTTCATGTTTATGACAAGGGCGAACTTGTATTTGGTAAAACTAAGGTAAAAGATTCTGGTGAAGGCATTGATGAACTGGATGCATTCCCGATGACAGCTGGTGCCACAGTAAATGTAGGTATCTTTACTGTAGAACCAGGTGAAAACGATGCGTTTGCTAACTTTGTACCTGCGACAAATTTGTACCAGTCTGATGCGAAAACCGGTTATGCAAAGGACGGATACCAGATTGATGTTTCCAGCGGCAGCAATGATTTTCACTTGTTAGGTATCACAGGTATTATAACATCTGACGGTGCTTCTTCCGATCCTGTAAATGGTGTTGTTGCAACAATCGGAAAAATGAAAGACGGTACAGTTACAGGGGATGCCGGTACGGGCAATGTCACGATAACCGCTAAGAAAATCAAAGATGGCAAGGTGTCCAGCAATTCCGATGATAAGTACACGTTGAAGGCAAAGATCGAGAAAAAAGTAGATGTTGATACGTTGCTGTCATATGATTCTAACGACAACTATAAAGATTCAGGCTTTACTATTAAGAAGACAAGTGGTAAAACTGTTCTTGATGGGGTTAAACAATTTGATGGCAAAGAGGCAGTCCTTACCGACAAGGAAGTTGTGTTCGGTACGCTTACTGGCAAAGTTTCCGTCGATGAAGACACCAATGTAAGAAAAATTTCTGGTACTGTTACTCAGCTTGATATAGGCGATGGTAATGTTGGTTCTGTTGACCTTGACAATGGTGAAGTTAATCTTACCGATGGCAAGGTTGGCGATATTTCTACTGATGGTGCTTCGGGTGAAGTTACAATTACAAGCGGCAAGGCGGGAAACATTGATACAAGCGATGCAGATGACAACGCTGATAAAGTTACAATTAACGGAGGTTCCGTCGGAACAATTAAGACAGATGGTACCGTCGAGATTCAGTCAACTGACGATGATGAGCCGATTACAACTGGCAAAATCACTGCGCTGAAAGTTTCCGCTTATGCTGATGAGGCAAAGGTATCAATTGGCGGTATTACAGCGAATGATGATGACAGTGACTTTACCCTTTATGGTACTGATGGCTCTGGCATCTCAGTTGGTACAATTGATTTTGATTACTATGATACTACTTTGAATCTGGGCAATGAAGACGATGAAGATGATGCTTTTGTAGGTACAATTGCCGCTCCTATCAATGCAGTAAATGGTAAGATTGCTACCCAGAATGATGACACAGATGTTACAGTAACTGGAACGGTAAATGTAGATACTCTGTCCTTTGATACTGATGCAGCTATCACTTTCAAGGATGCTGTTACAGTTGGTACAATTGACGGCGATGGTACGTTTACTGTAGGCGCTGGCAAACTCTATATTTCCGAGAGCGCTTCCGGTGCTCGGATGAAGATTTCCGATCCTCTCACCAATGGTCTGGTTGCCTTTAAAGCTGATGCGGGCAACGTAGATGTTGATGATCTTGACACTTATGGCTTTACGGTTGATAAAACAACGGCGAGCGGTGTAGATACTTTTAAGGTTGCTTCTACTTCTTTTGCTGGTGTTGCTATTAACAAGACTTTTTCCAGCATCGCAAAGGACTACTCCGAGACATTTACCGCAGTCGCTTATCCGAACGGAACATCACTCCCCGCTGGTTACACAGTGAAATGGGAACTTGATGGCGGCAGCGAAGATGTCTTTACACTTACAACTAGCGGCAACACAGCAAAGGTTGAAGTCACAAGCATTGATTCCACTTTTGCTTCTGAGAATCACACAACTTTGACTGCTACTCTGTACGATGAAGATGGTTATGAGTTGGATGATTATGATGCAGCAAAATGTGACATTACTGCAACTGCTGTTCCGGAAGCTACTTCCGACACAACGAAGGACTTCTCTGTTGCAAAGGGTTCCACCTATCAGTTCAAGATTACTTCCACAACTGCTCCGACCTTCACAACCGGTACTGCTGGTGTCTTCTCTGTAGCTCTTGCTTCCAAAAACGGCAATGACTACTTCTACAAGATTACTGCAATCGGCAATGTTGGCGCTGCAACTGGTATCTACCTCAACGGCACGAAGCTTCTTGTTGCTACTGTAAAAGCTCCTGCTTTCACAACTGACACAACGAAGGACGTTACCGTTAAGGGTGCCTACACGCTGAAAGTTACTGCTGCTGCAACACCGACCTTTGCTCTCGGTACCGCAGGCGTTTTCAAAGCAGAGTTCGTTTCCAAGACTGGTAACGATTATCTCTACAAGATCACTTCTGTCGGCGCAGTCGGCGCGAAGACTGGCGTCTATGTAAATGGCGTTAAGACTTTCGTTGCTACTGTTGGCTAAGTAACCTATTGCACAGACTCTTTTAATCAAATTATTACTATCTCAACAAAATAAGTATAGTTGTATTTGCGTAGCGGCGGTTTGGGCGAAAGCCCAGGCCGCCGCTTTGTGCTGTTTTTTAAAAACTGAATATCAATTGGGGGTTAACGACATAATTATATGATACTTTGTAAGGATTGTTTCTTACTGTCACTTGAAAAAACAGCCGGGATAACGTAAAATAGAAGTATTATAAAAACGCAGGGGAACGGTAAAATGATATTCAGCAGTTTATTTTTTATTTTTGTTTTCTTACCGATGGTTTTGATTGTTTATTTTGTTGTACCACGCAAGTTCAAAAACTTGTGTCTGTTTCTTTTCAGCCTGGTTTTTTACGCGTGGGGGGAACCCGTCTACGTCTTCCTGATGCTCTTTACCACGATCTTTGATTATATTGCCGGGTATTTTATCAGCAAATACCGTGATGAAAAGGGAAAGGCCCGCGTTTTTTTAATTATCAGTATTTGTGTCAATCTGGGATTGCTTGGCTTTTTTAAATATTCCGGGTTATTGGTGGAAACCTTTAACTCGATTTCCGGTTTTTCCGTCCCGCTGCCTGCGGTGGCCTTACCGATCGGTATTTCCTTTTATACGTTTGAATCGCTTTCCTACTCCATTGATATTTACCGAGGGGAAGCGCCGGCACAGCGCAACATCATTGATTTCGGTGCGTATATTTCTTTTTTTCCGCATCTGGTCGCCGGCCCGATCGTACGCTATGAAGATTTGGCGGAGCAGCTGCAGAACCGGCAGGAAACGTTGGAGAAATTCACCTCCGGCGGCAGACGGTTTTTGGTTGGCCTCTTTAAAAAGGTGTTGCTGGCAAACAACCTCGCAATCCTTGCCGACAAAGTGCAGTATCTGGGGAACCCCAGTACGCTGACCGCGTGGCTCGGCGCGCTGGCTTTCACTTTCCAGATTTATCTTGATTTTTCCGGTTATTCGGATATGGCGATTGGCCTTGCCGGTATGTTTGGCTTTCAGATTCCCGAAAACTTCCGGTATCCGTATATTTCCCGCAGTGTTTCAGAATTTTGGCGCCGCTGGCATATTACACTGGGAACCTGGTTCCGCCAATATGTTTACATCCCCCTCGGCGGCAACCGCTGCTCTACGATTAAGAATGTCCGCAACCTTGCGATCGTCTGGGTGCTCACCGGAATCTGGCATGGCGCCAGTTGGAACTTTGCCATGTGGGGCGCTTATTACGCGGTTCTGATCATCTGTGAGAAGCTGTTTCTCCAAAAATGGCTTGACAGGATTCCGGCGTTCTTTCAGTGGTTATACAGCTTTTTAGCCGCGGTGATCGGATGGGTATTCTTCTCCTATCTGGACATTGGAAAAGCATTTGGGGTGCTTGGAGCGATGTTTGGGTTCGCACCCGGCGCGGACAAGCTTGGCGTCTATTCTTTGGTGACCTGTGCGCCTCTGCTGATCATTGCGGCGCTCTGCAGTTCAACATTGATCGCTAATTGGACGGAAAGGCTTCGCAAGAGCGGAACACCGGGGAAAATCGTCTGGAGCCTTGGGTTTATCTGTCTTTTTGTGATGTCAATGACCTTTTTGATCGATAATTCTTACAGTCCGTTCCTCTATTTCCGCTTTTAATGAGGATTCCATTTTCTATTCCGTCAGCCGGACAGAAAGTCGATTCCCATACATGATAAGAATTGCATCTGTATTTTTAAGGGGATAACATGAAATTATTTCTGAATATAAAAGAAAATAGTAAGAAGTGTGAGATCGAAGCCGTCGTTGTCACTACGGTTCTGCTGGTGACGATCCTGACCGGTGCCATGTACCTGATCTTTGCTCCGAAACAGGATTTTTCAGAAGATGAAAACCGTGTGCTGGAGTCAGCCCCAAAAGTGACGCTGGCCTCCCTCGCGAACGGTTCCTTTATGGATTCCATAGAGAGCTATGTCGGCGACCATTTTATGTTTCGCAAGGCATCGATTGCGCTCAATACCCGCATCCAGCTGATGATGGGGAAACGGGATCTCAGTTCCAACTACGGACAGACCCCTGCGGAAGGCGGCGTATATTTCGGAAAAGACGGCCATCTTTATGAAGTGCTTTTGCCAAACCATACCGATACTTTTGCACGCAATGTGGCTGCAATCCAGCTCTTCGCGAAGAACACGGATCTTCCGTTCTATTTTATGCCCGTGCCCTCCGGCGCGCAGGAGCAGCAGGACAGGCTTCCTTTTTCCGCGCCAAGTCATGACCAGCGTGAGGAATTGAACACTATTCAGGCCGGTGCGGGGGAGAATACAAAGGTAATCGATCTCTTTGATACGCTGAGTGACCGGACAGGAAACGATTATTACTATAAGACAGATCATCATTGGAACACTTTCGGCGCCTATAAGGGCTACGAGGCGCTTGTAAAGGCCATGAATATACAGCCGACTCCGCAGGAGGATTTTGATTTTGAAGCGGTTTCGGATTCCTTTCTGGGAACGCTGTATTCCAAAGCGATTTTGACCACACAGGAGCCCGACGTGCTGTATCTGCCGGTATATAAAAAGACGGCTGTACTGACACAACAGACCGGCAAGCAGCAAAGGGACAGCCTTTACTGGAAAGAATACCTGGAAAAGAAAGATAAATACTCCGTATTTCTCGGCGGAAATCATAGTGTTGACGTCGTAAAGAACTCCGCAGTGAGCAACGGCAGGAAGCTGCTGATTATCAAGGATTCGTATGCGAACAGCATGGTGCCCTTTTTGGCGACAAATTTTCAGGAAATTCATATTATCGACCCAAGATATTACAATCAGGATATTTATGACTATATTCAACAAAATGCAATCACAGATACGGCTGCGGTCTACAGTATTAAGCAGCTTTGTGATGTATTAGTGGCAAATAAGTTGAGTGTACGGTAAAAACAGTGATTGACAAATCATGAAAAATTGATACAATATTTTTAGTCATATTTACAAAATAGAAAATTTGATTATTAGGAATATTAAACTATAAATTTTAAGAAAGGTTTGGTTAGTGTGCAGGCGTTCCAACATATTGTAAAGGATGAAGTGGGGCTTCATGCAAGGCCGGCGGGGCTCCTTGTAAAATTGGCGTCTTCCTGTTCATCGGACATCAGCATTACGTTTCATTCCAAGAAAGTAAGCGCTAAGAAATTATTTGCCGTTATGGGCCTTGGTGCGAAAAAGGATGATGAAATTACCATTACGGTTGAGGGTGAAAATGAGGAGGCGGACTGCCTGAAAATCAAAGAATTCTGTGAACAAAATCTGTAAGGTTGGTGGTAAGATGAAAAAAATACACGGAGTCGCTGCATCAAAGGGTTATGCAATTGGAAAACTGACCCTTTGTGTCAATATTGACGATCATATTCAAAAAAAGAGCATTACGGACGTTCCTGCGGAACTGTCCCGGCTTAACTCCGCCAAAGACGCGGCGGTAGAGGCACTCAACGAAATTTACAGGAAAGCGCTTAAGCGTGTTGGCGAAGCAAATTCCATGATATTTCAGATACATATCATGATGCTTCAGGACGAGGACTATTACAACACGATTCAGGACGCAATCAAAAATGACAAAGTGAACGCTGAATACGCCGTATGGCAGGCGGGCAGGCAATTTTCCGAGATGTTCGCGCAGATGGACGACGAGTATATGCGCGGCCGCGCGGCGGACGTTGTCGATATCTCCAAGAGGCTGATCCGCAATCTTGACGAAACCCTTGCCAACGGACTGGACTGCCTGACCGACCGGTCGATTGTCGGCGCGGTTGATCTGATGCCCAGTGAAACCGTACAGATGGATAAGAACCTTGTTCTTGCCTTTGTAACGCGCGAAGGCTCTAAAAGCTCCCATTCGGCCATCCTGGCCAGAACGATGGGCATTCCCGCCGTGGTTGGGCTTGCCGGCGGATACGGCGAGCTGACAGACGGGGCTTCCCTTATTGTAGACGGCGCCGCGGGAGACGTTATCCTCGAGCCGGACGAGCAGACGCTTGAAGAGTATCGGAAAAAGCAGCAGGAATTTGAAAACTATCAGCATGAATTAAATCTGCTGAAAGGGACCAAGGCTGTTACAAAGAACGGAACGGTCATTGAAATCAACGCGAATATCGGCCATCCGGAAGATGTCTCCATGGTGCTGGAAAACGATGCGGACGGCATCGGCCTTTTCCGCAGTGAATTCCTGTATATGGAAAGCAAAAACTTTCCCAGTGAGGAAGATCAGTTCAAGGCCTATAAAAGGGTGCTGGAAAAAATGGGCGGAAAGCGCGTGATTATCCGTACGCTGGATTTGGGCGCGGATAAACAGGTGCCTTATCTTGACATCCCGCACGAGGAAAACCCCGCGATGGGCTACCGTGCGATTCGCATTTGTCTGGATCGTCAGGAGCTTTTCGTTACCCAGCTCAGAGCACTGATCCGGGCTTCCGCTTTTGGAAAGCTGGCCATTATGTTCCCGATGATTATTTCGGTTGACGAGGTAAAACAGATTAAGGAAATTGTGGAGAAGGTCAAAAAGGATCTGACCGCTGAGAAGATCGTGTTCGCTCCGGATATTGAGATAGGGATTATGATTGAAACGCCTGCTTCGGTCATGCTGAGCGATCTGCTTGCGAAGGAAGTCGATTTCTTCAGCATCGGCACCAACGACCTGACGCAGTACACGCTGGCTGTCGACCGCATGAACCACACCATTTCCAAGATGTTCGATTCGCGCCATCCCGCAGTGCTGCGCATGATTGAGAAGACGGCGGAGAGCGCAAAGAATGCCGGCATCTGGGTGGGCATCTGCGGGGAATCCGCTGCGGATACCACGCTGACGGAATTCTACGTTAAAATCGGAATCAGCGAGCTTTCGGTCACTCCGTCCGCGGTGCTTGAGCTGCGCAAGGCGGTCCAGCAAGTCGAATTATAAGATCACATAAAAACAGCCTTCCGTTCAAGCTGAACGGAAGGCTGTTTATTTTAACAATAGGAAGTTGTACAATTAACGGAATTTCAAAATCCTTGTCGCGTTGATCACGGAAATGATGCAGACGCCCATATCCGCGAATACGGCCATCCACATGGAAGAGTAGCCGAGCGCCGCAAGGACAAGCACCAATGCTTTGCAGGTAAGCGCAAAGGCAATGTTGAAACGGATGATCCCCATCGCGCGGTGCGCGATACGGATGGCGGGCGCCAGTTTGGACGGTTTATCCAGCGTAAGTACAACGTCGGAGGCTTCGATCGCAGCGTCGGTGCCAAGCCCCATGGCGACCCCACAGTCGGACGCGGCCAGTACCGGGGCGTCGTTGATGCCGTCACCGACGAAGATGGTTTTTCCGGTCTCTCTGCGGATGCTTTCCATAATGGATACTTTATTTTCCGGAAGAAGTCCGGCGTGGTACTCCGTAATTCCGCAATCCTCTGCGGCTGCGGCCGCGGAGCTTTCGTTGTCTCCGGTCAGCATGACAATCCGCTTCAAGCCGATTTTTTTCAGCAGTCCGATTCCCTCTGCGGAATCGGACTTCACGGTGTCGCTCAGCTCTATGCTGCCTTCTACGACGCCGTCAACCGCGATAAAAATGGAGGCGGGGGAAAAGTTCTCCATATTCAGTCCGTTTTCTTCAAAAAGATTTCTGCGGCCGCAGATGACTTTTTTACCGTCCATCATCGCGATAACGCCGTTGCCGGGAATTTCTTCAGCCTGCTCGGCGGGCAGAAGCTCCGCACCGGCAGCGGCCTTTATCACCGCTTTCGCGGCGGGGTGGGAGCTGTACTGCTCGGCAGAGGCCGCGATCCGCAGAAGTTCGGCTTCGTCCAGACTGCCCAGAACGTTCACTTTGCTCAGCTTCAGTTCGCCGCTGGTCAAAGTTCCTGTTTTATCGAATACAACCGCGTCGGCCAGCGCAAGAGCTTCTAAAAACCTGCCGCCTTTGATTAAGACGCCGTTTTTGCTTTCGGCGCCGATCCCGGCGTAGAACCCGAGCGGAACCGAGATGACCAGCGCGCATGGGCAGGAGGCTACCAGAAAGACCAGCGCGCGGTAAAGCCAGACACGGAATTCGCCCAATCCAAACAGAGGGGGAAGGATCATCAGCAGGACGGCAAGCACCATTACCAGCGGGGTGTAGATTTCCGCAAAGCGGGTGATGAGCTTTTCCGCCCTGCCCTTTCGTGCGGCAGCGGATTCCACCATGGCAATGATCCGGGAGGCGGCGGAATTCTGAAGGTCGTGCGTTACTTCAACCGTCAGGGGACCCTGTTCGTTCATCATGCCCGACAGGACCTCGCAACCGGCGGAGGCGTCGATAGGAACGCTCTCTCCCGTCAGCGCGGAAGCGTTCAGTGTGGAGGTCCCCGAAAGGACGGTGCCGTCCAGCGGGACCCGCTCAAAGGGATAGACCGCGATGGTGTCACCGACCTGCACCTCCTGCGCGGGAACAATCGCTTCGTTTCCGTCCCGGATTCTCCGCGCAGTATCCGCACGGATTTCCGCGAGCTTGCCGATGCTTTCGCGGGAATTATCGATCGCCTTGTCTTCAATCATTTCTCCCAGCTGATACAGGATGGCGACCATTGCCGCTTCCAGGTACTGCCCTAAGCAGAAGGCAGCGATCACCGCGACCGCCATCAGCGTGGTTTCATCCATTCTGAGCTTCAGAAGGGAACGCCAGCCGCTTCTGAATACGCGCCAGCCGGATAAAACAACCGACAGGCCGAACAGGATTCCCTGGATCAGCGGCGGCGCCTGGAAAATATGTTCCGAAAGAAAGCCTGCCGCAAAGAACAGCAGGGAGGATATGATTTCTATTTTAAATCGGTTCGAGTTTTCCTCTTCTTCGTTTTCTTCTCCCTCACAGTGGCTGCATCCGCAGCCGCAGGAGGAGGCTAAAGCAGGCTGGACTTTTTCATCTCCGTGGCTGTCATGGCCGTGTTTCTGCTCGTGACACTCTTCGTGTTCATGGTGCTCGTGGTCATGCGCGCAGCAGGAGCAGCGAGGTTCGCATTGTTCATTCTCGTATTCATGCATGCGGGTTTTCCTCCTTTACGTGGTTTAAGCCCTGTTCAAACAGCAGCCGAACATGATCGTCGTCAAGGGAGTAAAAAGAGGATTTTCCTTCGCGTCTTACCCGTACAAGGTGGGCATTGCGCAAAAGACGGAGCTGATGGGAAATGGCGGACTGGCCCATGTCCAGCACTTCCGCGATATCGCAGACACACAGCTCGTTTTCAAACAGCGCGCAGATGATGCGGACTCTGGTGGTATCGCCAAAGACCTTGAATAATTCCGCAAGGGCGAACAGTGTATCCAGATCGGGCATGCTGTGGAGTGTATTTTCAACAAGATTGGGGTGAATGCATTTTTCTTCGCATAAGTCGGTTATTTCTTCCATTATAATCACTCCTGTTCATATGAACATATATTCATTTGTTTGTTCCATTATATTCCGATTCAACGGTTTATGCAATGAATTTTTAAAAATAATAAAATTTGAAAATAGCCGTCGGATTCTCTGATCATTCTAAACACCAGGGAAAACTATGTACAAAACGCGCGTGCAGGCACAATCTGCCGCATCGCAGGAATTGGCGCGGTACGCGGTTGATTTCAGGGACAAGGGCCTATCAAAACAGGATTCCAAATTATGGGGGAACAAAAGCTGTGCCTCAATGGGCATACGTTTCCGCCGATTCGCTTTTTTGAATATTAGAAAAAAAAATATGCAAAAAATCAGAATATTTAAGAGTATTCCACATAATTAGCTTGTATTCTGAATTGAAAATTGATATAATAACAAAATAAGGTAAGGTATGTAGGACACATCCGGACAAGGGTGTGTCCTACATAGGCGTATGAAGGTAAATGATAGACTGTGTTGAATTAAGGACATATTTGTGATATAATTTCGTATTGTATTCCTTTTAGGATACCCGGTCATATTCATTTGATGCGTGAAATATGATATTGCCTTCTGCAAACAGGAATTTTAAGGAGTGGCTGTAGTGACAAACTATGTGATAAAGCGTATCGCCTATGCGCTTTTGACGATTTTTCTGATTTCCGTCATCACCTTTGCGCTGATGAACATGATACCCGGAGGCCCGTTTTTAAGCGAGAAAGCGGTTTCGCCGGAGACGACACAGGCTTTAAAAGTAAAATACGGACTTGATAAACCACTGTATGTGCAGTACGGGAATTATATGAACAATTTGCTGCATGGTGATTTCGGTCTGTCCATCAAGCAAAAGGGCAGGACCGCCAATGATATTATTTTTTCAACGTTTCCCGTTTCGGCAAGGCTTGCCGGTATCTCAATTTTACTGGCGCTGATTATGGGCGTGACGATGGGTTCCGTGGCGGCGTTGAACAGAGGGAAATGGGCCGACAGCTTGCTGATGGTCATTTCCACCATGGGAATTGCCGTGCCGGGCTTTGTTGTCGCGTCTTTTCTGCTGATTACGTTTGGCGTAAATCTGCACGTGTTGCCGACACTCGGCCTGAAAACGCCGCTGCATTATATCATGCCGGTTGCGGCGCTGTCATTTTATCCAACGGCGTATATTACGCGCCTGATGCGTTCCAGCATGCTGGACGCGCTCAATCAGGACTACATACGTACGGCAAAGGCGAAAGGCGTAAGTAAATTTTCCATGCTGTTCAAGCATGCGCTGAAAAACGCGATCATTCCGGTAATCACTTATGTCGGCCCGCTGCTTGCCTACACGATGACCGGAAGCTTCGTGGTTGAGAAAATATTTACGATTCCGGGTCTGGGCCGTGAATTTATCAATTGTATTACCGGCCGCGATTATCCGATGGTGATGAGTACCACTCTTTTCCTTGCCATTTTATTGGTCTTTATGAATGTGATTGTGGACATTTGTTACAAACTGGTTGATCCAAGAATTAAACTGAAGTGAGGAAGGCAGGAAAAGATGTTGGACGATATAAAGCTCAAAAAGAATCCCTTTAGCCTCCAGTTGAACGCAGATGACTTTTTGCCTGCCAGCTCGGATGAAAAAGAATCTTTGGTGGTGATGCGCGAAAGCACAACCTACTGGAAAGACGCAATGCAGCGTTTTGCTAAAAATAAAGTGGCCATGGCCGCAATGGTTGTCATTGTGTTCGTTTTGGTCTTTGCGTTTATTGTTCCTAATTTTTACCCGTATCAGTATGACCAGCAGATCCGCGGAAGCGAAGATTTGACGCCGATGCAGTACTCGGAGATGGAGTTGAAAAGCATTTCCCAGGGGGAGAGCGTTTTTCCGCATATTTTCGGTACGGACAGCTTCGGGCGCGACCTTGGTATCCGCGTGATGATCGGCGCCAGAATTTCCCTTCTGGTCGGCTTGATTGCCAGCGCGCTGGTCCTTTTGATCGGCAGCATCTACGGCGCGATTGCCGGCTACTTCGGCGGCAAGGTCGATATGATCATGATGCGTATCGTGGATATTATTTACTCTGTGCCGGATATGCTGATTATTATTCTTTTGCAGGTAACTTTGAAAACACCGCTGACTCAGCTGTTTGACAGCAATCCCGCCTTTGAGGGATTGCAGAAGATCGGAGTCGGGCTGATCAGTATTTTTATTACCTTCAGTCTGCTGTACTGGGTCGGTATGGCGAGAATCGTACGCGGCCAGATCATGACGCTGAAGGAACAGGAATTTGTTACGGCGGCAAGGGCGCTGGGCGCTTCAAACCGTCAGATTATTGCCAAGCATCTGCTTCCGAACTGCATCGGGACGCTGATTGTTACAACAACCCTGCAGATTCCTTCTGCAATCTTTACGGAAGCCTTTCTGAGCTACCTTGGACTGGGCGTTGCGATTCCCATGGCCAGTCTTGGTTCGCTTGCTTCCGACGCACTGGGCGGAATCAACGCGTTTCCTTACCGTTTGATTATTCCTTCCATTGCCATCAGCCTGATTATTCTGTCATTTAATCTTTTCGGTGACGGCCTGAGAGATGCGTTCGATCCGAAGCTTAAGAAATAGGAGATTTGAAAATGAGTTCAAATTGTTTGCTTGACATAGAAAACCTTCAAGTTTCCTTTTTTACCCCCGCCGGAGAGGTAAAGGCCGTCAGCGGCGTATCCTATACGCTTGACCACGGCGAGGTGCTTGGAATCGTTGGAGAATCCGGAAGCGGAAAAAGCGTATCCGCTTACACTTTGATGGGAATTATTGCCGACCCCGGTAAAGTGGTGGGCGGTACCGTTGAGTTTAACGGACACCATATTGAAAAAATGAAAGAAAAAGAGTTCCGGAAAATGCGCGGCAGCGAAGTCAGCATCATTTTCCAGGACCCGATGACCTCCCTGAACCCGGTCTATACCATTGGGAACCAGCTTACCGAAATGATACGTCTGCACACGGACAAGAGCAGGGCGCAGTGCAAGGCGAGAGCCACCGAGCTTTTGGCTCTGGTTGGTATGAACGAACCGGAAAAACGCATGAAGCAGTATCCGCACGAATTTTCGGGCGGTATGCGCCAGAGGGTGATGATCGCCATGGCGCTGGCCTGCGAGCCAAAGCTGCTGATTGCCGACGAACCCACCACGGCGCTTGACGTTACCATTCAGGCGCAGATTTTGGAACTGATGGTGGAGCTGAAAAAGAAAATTAATATGTCGATTATCATCATCACGCATGATTTGGGCGTTGTCTCCGACGTTTGTGACCGCATTGCGGTCATGTATGCCGGCAAGATCGTTGAAATCGGCAGTACGGACGATATTTTTTATAATCCTAAGCACTGTTATACGGTCGGTCTTTTGAACTCCGTCCCGAAAATCCATGAGCAGGGGCACGAGAGACTGATTCCGATTGAAGGGACCACTGTTGATTTGCTGTATCCTCCGGCGGGCTGTCCGTTTGCTTCCCGCTGCGACAGGTGCATGAAAATCTGCCTGAGGCAGATGCCGGAGTTTACCGAGATTTCTCCGGGTCATAAAAGTGCCTGCTGGCTCTTACAGAAAGAGCAGTTGGAGAATGCCGGGGAGGGAAACACAAAATGAGCGAAAAGCTGTTGGAAGTTCAGCATCTTCAACAATATTTTCCGGTAAGCGGAGGTATATTCAAGACAAATTATGTGCAGGCTGTTGATGATGTCAGCTTTTATATCAATAAGGGAGAGACCCTGGGGCTGGTTGGAGAAAGCGGCTGCGGAAAGACAACGACCGGAAGAACCATCCTGCGGCTGTATGAGCCGACCGGAGGAAAAATTATCTATAACGGGGAAGATGTCACAAATGTGGACTTTGCCCCTTACCGTAAAAAAATGCAGATTGTTTTCCAGGACCCTTACGCATCCCTGGACGCCCGCATGACGGTCGGCGACATTGTCGGCGAACCGATCGACATCCATAATCTGGCTTCCGGCCGCAAGGAGCGTAA
Source organism: Caproiciproducens puteiluti (assembly GCF_052442865.1). Taxonomy (NCBI): domain Bacteria; kingdom Bacillati; phylum Bacillota; class Clostridia; order Eubacteriales; family Acutalibacteraceae; genus Caproiciproducens; species Caproiciproducens puteiluti. Next base: position 1,220,556 of record NZ_CP194790.1, read on the forward strand.
CGACAGAATCCTTTCCCTGCTGGAGAGAGTAGGGCTGAATTCCGAGCACGCAAACCGCTATCCCCATGAATTTTCCGGCGGACAGCGCCAGAGAATCGGCATTGCGCGCGCGCTGGCGGTGAATCCCGAATTTATTGTGTGCGACGAACCGATTTCCGCACTGGATGTTTCCATACAGGCGCAGGTTGTCAATATGTTTGAAGATTTGCAGCAGGAGATGGACCTGACCTATCTGTTTATTGCCCACGATCTTGCGATTGTAAAGCATATCAGCAACCGGATCGGGGTAATGTATCTGGGAAAGCTCGTCGAGCTTGCGGACAGCGATTCGCTTTATGACCACCCGATCCATCCCTACACGCAAAGCCTTCTTTCCGCGATTCCGATTCCGGACCCGAAGATGAGCCGTGCAAAAAAGAGAATTGTGCTTGAGGGCGACGTGCCCAGCCCGCTGAATCCGCCTTCCGGCTGCCGCTTCAGAACCCGCTGCCCGTACGCGACGGAACAGTGCGCGGCTGAGGTGCCGGAATTCAAGGAATATGAAACGGGTCATTTTGCGGCCTGTCATCGTATCGGGGAGTTTTAACAGGTTTTAATTTGCATTGCAAATTGAAATAATCTGAAGAGAAAAATAAGAAAGAAATTGGAGGGATTTTTAATGAAAAAGAAAATTGTCGCCCTCGTTCTTGCGTCGGCGATGATGGTTTCCGCCTTTGCAGGCTGTGGAAACGGTGCAGCCGTCTCCTCTGCCGCAGAAGGAACAGGCAGCAAGGCGCCGGCCAGTCAATCGCTGAGCGTCAGCCTTGGCGCGGAACCGGCCACTATGGATCCGGCCTTGAACCAGGCGGCGGATGTTACCACCGTTATGAACCATCTGTTCGAAGGACTTACCCGCTATTCATCTGATCATAAGATTATCAATGCGCAGGCGAAAGAAATCAAAAAGAGCGACGACCATAAAACGTATACGATTACGCTCCGTGACGACATTAAATGGTCTGACGGCAAGCCGGTGACCGCAGGTGATTTTGAATACGCCTGGAAGAGAGTGGTCGATCCGAAAACAGCTTCCCAGTATGTTTATATTTTTGATCCGGTTCTCAACGCGAACGAAATTGCCGCGGGAAAAATGGATAAAGATAAGCTGGGTGTCAAGGCTACGGACGATAAGACGCTGGTCGTGACCTTGAGAGCTCCGTGCGCGTATTTTGATGAGCTCCTTTCCTTTACGGCTTATTTCCCGGTCCGTAAGGATATTGTTGAGGGGAACGATACCTGGACGCAGGACCCCAAAACCTATATTTCCAACGGTGCTTTCAAGCTGAAGGACTGGAGTCATAAAGAGAGCATTACGGTAGAGAAGAACCCGAATTACTACGACAAAGATAAAATCAAACTGGATACCTTGAAATTTGTTCTGTTGGAAGACGATTCGCCAAGACTCGCCGCTTACCAGAATGACGAAATCAGTTTCTGTTATACCATTCCGGTTGAAGAAATCGCTACCTGGCAGGATAAGCCCGATTTCAAAATTCTGCCGGATTTAAGCACAAACTATTGCATTTTTAACTGCGAGAAGAAACCTTTTGACGACATAAGAGTCAGAAAAGCTTTCTCCCTTGCGATCGACCGCAATTATATTGCTGAAAAGGTAACGAAGAAAGCCCAGGCTCCCGCCGGCGCTTTTGTACCGACCGGTCTTCAGGACGAGGACTCCTCGAAGGGGTTCCGCGATGTCGGAGGAGATTATATTTCCATTAAGTCGGAAGATTATGAGAAAAATGTAGCCGAAGCGAAAAAGCTTCTCGCGGAAGCCGGTTATCCGGACGGCAAGGGCTTCCCGTCCGTTGAGTATGTCACCAATCCCGCTTCCATGAATAATGCGCTTGCCGAAGCACTGCAGAATATGTGGAAGACCGAGCTGGGCATTAACGTTACGATTTCCCAGCAGGAGTGGTCCGTGTTCCTTGATACGCGCAACAAGGCCAACTTCCAGATCGCCCGCGGCGGATTCGGCGTTGATTTCAACGATGCAGTTTCCATGCTTGATCTGTTTGTGACCAACGGCGGCAACAACAGCGGTAAATATTCCAATCCGGAATATGATAAACTGATTGAGCAGATCAAAGCAACGGACGACAACAAAGTCAGAATGCCGCTTCTGCACCAGGCTGAGGATATTCTGATGCGTGATATGGTGGTTGCACCGACGACCTATCGTACCCGTATTGTTTTGTTGAACCCGAAGGTGAAGGGATACTATCAATCCCCGATGGGCTTCGACTACTTTATGTATGCTTCTGTAGAAGGCTGATTCGTTAAAGAGCTTTTAAGCGTTCCCGTTTTACGGGGACGCTTTTTTGCACAATTTTATCTCTATTTGAATGATTTGGATAGGTTATACTGCACCAGAACAAAATTTTACTGGTTTAAAGCAATAGTTAAGCGATAAATTTGCAATATGCGGAGCACAATATTTCATTTATATACGACCGAAGATTAAAAAGCAAATAAAAACTGTTAATTTTTACGATTTTATGAAATAAAACGAATAATTGTAAATATGCAGTTGCAAATATACTTCATCAGTAGTATAATCAAAAACATTAGAATATTAGGATCAGGGCATGAAGCCGGGTTGTTTCGGCAACTCGGCTGTAGAATAAAAATGCGAAGAGACTATTTTACTTGGGAGGTAAAACATGATGAAAAAGCGTTTATTGGCAGCTGTTTTGGCGGCTGTAATGCTTTCTGCTTCTGCAACAGGCTGCGCTCAGGGAGGCGGGAACACGGACTCTGCGGCTGCGGGCAGTGCCGGTGCGGCTGGTGAAACAATTAAAATCGGCGGACTTGCGCCGCTGACCGGAAACGTATCCGTTTATGGTATTGCTACAAACAACGGCGTTAAGCTGGCCGTAGATAAGATCAATAAAGCCGGCGGCGTCCTTGGAAAGCAGATTGAATACATCTCCTACGATGAAAAGGGCGATGCAATCGAGGCTGTCAATGCTTACAACAAGCTTGTACAGGACGATAAGGTAGTCGCGCTGGTTGGCGACGTTACCTCTAAACCGACCATTGCCGTTGCGCAGAAGGCGGTAAAAGACGGCCTGCCGATGATTACGGCTACCGGCACCGCGGCGGACATTACAAAGGCCGGCGACAATATCTTCCGCGCCTGCTTTATCGACCCGTTCCAGGGCGAATTGATGGCTGCCTATGCGGCTCAGAAGCTCGGCGCAAAAACCGCTGCCATTATCTATGACAACGGTGACGACTATTCCACCGGCGTTGCAGATGCTTTTGAAGCTGCCGCAAAAGAAGCCGGCATGACCATTACCAACAAAGAAGCCTATCAGAGCGGAAGCGTTGATTTCAAATCACAGCTTACAAAGATTAAGGCCGGTAACCCCGACGTCGTTATGGTTCCGGTTTATTATTCCGATGTAGCGCTGATTGCTGTACAGGCGAAGGACGTCGGCCTGAGCGCGAAGCTTCTCGGTGCGGACGGCTGGGACGGCGTTCTTGAAAAGATTGACAAAAGCAACCTCGACGCCGTGAAGGATTGCTATTTCTGCAGCCAGTACTCCGCTGAAAGCTCCGATCCCGATCTGCAGGCTTTCCTGAAAACCTACAAGGAAACCTACAACACGGATGCAAACATGTTTGCTGTTCTGGGCTATGACGCCATGGGCATGATGGTCGCCGCAATCGAGAAGGCCGGTTCCACGGATTCCGACAAGATTGTCGAAGCGCTCAAAGGCATTGAATACAAGGGCCTTACCGGCAACACCACCTTTGACGAAAACCGCAACCCGGTCAGAGAGGCTGTCATTACGACCATTGCGGATGGAAAATACAAATTTGTAGAGAACTTTAAAAAGTAAGTTTACCCATTCTGTTTAGGAATTAAAATGGGAAAAGAGGGTGAAGAAATTCGCCCTCTTTTCGGGTTTTCTGCGAACAATATCACTGTTTCAATTAAATGCAGGAGGGTGCGGTTTATGGATTTCTTTTCGCAAATCATCAACGGCCTGGGTATCGGCAGCATTTACGCGCTGGTCGCTCTGGGCTACAGTATGGTTTATGGTATCGTTCAGCTGATTAACTTTGCGCACGGCGATATCATTATGGTAGGCGCTTATGTCGTATTTGTTATCTTGGTTATGATGAATCTTCCCCTGTGGCTTGCAGTGCTGGGTTCGATTATTTTCTGCGGGCTTGCCGGCGTTGTGATTGAGCGCGTAGCATACCACAGGCTTCTGGTCCGGGACGCACCCAGAATTTCCCTGCTGATTACGGCAATCGGCGTCAGCATCTTTTTGCAGAACCTTTTCCAGCTGCTGTTTGGGTCGGATGCGAAATCAATGCCGAAAATGTTCTCTTTCAGCCCGCTGCAGATCGGTGAACTGCAGATTACTTCGTCCACGGTTCTGAACATTCTGGTATCCGTCGTCATGATGGCCGGGCTGCAGCTCATGGTCAGCAAGATGAAGATCGGAAAGGCGATGCGTGCGACCTCTGAGGATGCGGGTGCCGCTAAGCTGATGGGCATCAACACAAACACTACCATTGCCTTTACATTCGGCATCGGTTCGGCCCTGGCTTCCGCGGGCGCGGTGCTTTACTGCAACACATATCCGCAGATCAAGCCGATTATGGGCGGTCTGCTGGGCCTGAAAGCATTTGTCGCCGCCGTGCTGGGCGGAATCGGCAGCATCCCCGGCGCCATGCTGGGCGGCTACCTGCTGGGCGTTGCCGAAAGCCTGACGAACGCCTATATCAGCAGCAACCTGACGGACGCCGTGGTATTCGGAATCCTGATTATCGTTCTGCTGGTAAAGCCCGCGGGTCTGCTTGGCAAAAATACAAGGGAGAAGGTGTAACGAATGTTGGGTATTTCAAGAAGAAAAAAGATTTCTTACATTGTGAATCTGGTGATCGTTATCCTTCTGTATGTGGTCTTTACCATGCTGATCCGCCAGGGCGTTGTGAATAGCTATTATTCCGATATTATCAACATGATGTGCATCAACATCATTATGGCCGTCAGCCTGAACCTTGTGACCGGCCTGCTGGGCCAGCTGGTTCTGGGCCACGCGGGATTCATGCTGGTGGGCGCGTACGCCGCGGGTCTGTTCACCCTTCACTCCGGGCTTCCGCTTCCGGTCGCGTTCCCCATTGCGCTGGTGCTGGGCGGCCTGGTTGCGGCGCTTTTCGGCGTTATCATCGGCGTGCCGGCCCTGCGCCTGAAAGGCGACTATCTGGCGATTATCACCCTGGGCTTTGGGGAAATCATACGCGTAATCGCCAACAATTTGACCATTACCAACGGGGCGAAGGGCCTTTACGGCATCGACTCCCTGAACTCCCGTCATAACCTGACGGCGATGTTTACCTATATGTTCTTTATCGCTGTTCTGGCGATCTTTATCAGCTTTACCTTTGGGACTTCCCGCCACGGCCGCGCCGTTATCTCCATCCGCGAGGATGAAATCGCCGCGGAAGCCTCGGGCATCAACACCACCTATTACAAGCTGCTTGCGTTTATTCTGGCGGCATTCTTTGCCGGTGTGGCGGGCGGACTTTACGCGCACCAGATCGGCCTTATCGACCCGTCGAAGTTCGACTTCAACCGTTCGGTGGAAATCCTTGTAATGGTCGTGCTGGGCGGCATGGGCTCGATTACGGGCTCCATTATTTCCGCGGGCGTGCTTACCGTTTTGCCGGAAGCGCTGCGCGGGTTTTCCAGCTACCGCATGCTGCTTTATTCCATCGTGCTGATCTGCGTGATGCTCTTCCGTCCTACCGGGCTGCTGGGCCGCAGCGAATTTTCGCTGATGAAAACAGTGGATAAAATCAAAGGTGCTGTAAAAGGGAAAAAGCAGGACCCGGCTTCGAATAAGGAGGGCTAACCGATGTCTGTACTGGAAACCAAAAATCTTGGAATTGCTTTCGGCGGCCTTCAGGCCCTTGAGGATGTGCATTTCTCCATCAACGAAGGGGAAATCATCGGCCTGATCGGGCCGAACGGAGCGGGAAAAACCACCGTTTTCAACCTGCTGACCGACGTTTACACGCCGACCAAGGGCGTGATTGAGCTCGACGGAAATAACATTGTCGGCAAAAAGACCTATCAGATCACCCAAAACGGGATTGCGAGAACCTTTCAGAATATCCGTCTGTTTAAGGACGCCACCGTCATTGACAACGTAAAGATCGCGATGAACAGCCAGATGAAGTATTCCGTTCTGGCGGGGATGTTCCGCCTCCCTTCCTACCGTAAGGAGGAGAAGGCGGTATCCAAACGAGCGCACGAGCTTTTACAGGTTTTCAGCCTTGACGAGCATGCGCACGATCTGGCGAAAAACCTTCCCTACGGCAAGCAGCGCAAGCTGGAAATTGCCCGTGCGCTCGCGACCAATCCGAAGGTCCTGCTGCTTGACGAGCCCGCGGCCGGTATGAACCCGACCGAGACCATGGAGCTGATGGAAACCATCATGCTGATCCGTGATAAATTCAATGTTGCGATCCTGCTGATTGAGCACGATATGAACTTCGTCATGGGGATCTGCGAACATATTGTGGTTCTGGATTACGGCAGGATCATCGCGGAAGGTTCCGCGGAAACGGTGCGCAACGATCCGAAAGTGATCGCCGCGTATCTTGGAGGTGAGTGATATGGGAGTTATGCTGTCGGTAAAAAACCTGGACGTTTTCTACGGGTCCATCCATGCCATTAAAAACGTTTCCTTTGAAGTGCAGGAGGGGGAAATCGTTACCCTGATCGGTGCGAACGGCGCCGGAAAGACCACAACGCTTCATTCCATTTCCGGACTTATCAAGCCGAAAAACGGCGAGATCACCTTTATGGACAACGATCTGCGTACGACGGAGCCCCACAGGATTATCAAGCTCGGGCTGGCTCAGGTCCCGGAGGGAAGGCGTATTTTTTCCAAAATGACCGTGCTCGAAAACCTGGAGATGGGCGCGTATATCCGCAATGACGGCGATAAAATCGAAGACGACTTTGAAAAGCTGTTTGAGCGCCTGCCCCGGCTGAAAGAGCGCCGCAAACAGATTGCCGGTACGCTCAGCGGCGGGGAGCAGCAGATGCTCGCAATCGGACGCGCGCTGATGTGCAATCCGAAAATGCTTCTGCTGGACGAACCGTCCATGGGCCTTTCCCCGCTTCTGGTGAACGAGATATTCAGCATTATCCGGGATGTAAACCAGTCGGGCGTTACCGTCCTGCTGGTTGAGCAAAACGCAAAGAAGGCGCTGGAAATCGCCAACCGCGCCTACGTTCTGGAAACAGGAACGATCGCCATGGAAGGCGATGCGGATGAGCTTGCAAATGACGAGAAGGTCCGCAAGGCTTATCTGGGCGGCTGATGTGAAAAGGCGGAAGCTTTGCTTCCGCCTTTTTTATGTAGCAATCGCTGTCAGCGAAGTGGTGGGATAATACCACGCCAGAATCTGTTTGTAGGTCGACCCCTGCGAAGCCATGTAATCCGCGCCCACCTGGCTCATGCCGACGCCGTGTCCGTATCCCTTTACCACAAAGGTAAAAACATTGTCCTTACAGGTAAGGGTGAAGTTTGCCGAACGCAGCCCGAACGCGCTGCGCGCGTCGTTGCCCGTTACGGAGACCCCTCCGATCTCTATGGTTTTCACGGAGCCCGCGGTGGTGCGGCTGACGGCTCCGACCCATTTGGCCGCGTCCGTTCCAAGGCTTGCCTTCGGAGCGGCTTTCAGGGCAGCCGCTTTGAACTGGTCGGCGCTGAGTGTGACCGTGGTCTGATACCCGCCGGCGAATATGTCTCCGGGGCTTGCGACGGAGACCAGATAGCTGCGCTTTCCGCCCCAGATGTCTTCGGAGGTTTCCGTTTTGCCGGAGGAAATGGCGTAGTAGGTCGCGTCGGCAAGATCATTTCCGCTTTTGAGCACCTGCCCGTATACGGCGTTTACCACCTGCGTAAGTTTGTTGTAGTATTCGTCAAACTTAGTTCCCCAGCGCTCCTGCATCTGTGCTTTGGTGACGTAAATCTGCCATCCCTGTGTGTCCGCGGAGAAATCCGCGCCCTTGAGCGCAGCCGTGGGATTGGTCTTTTCCTGTGTACGCAGACGGCTGTAATAGGTATACGCGGCGACGCCCTGCGCTTTCAGCGCTTCCGGCTGGGATTCGGGAGACATTTCGGTGACGATTGCGCCGTAGAGAAAATCCCGGTCATTTACCGTCAGAATCTGATTGCTCTTGGTATCGAGTATCTTGAATTGGGCCGTATTCTGGGCCGCGGGCGCGCTGCTTTGCGGTGTCTGGGATACGGGCTGGGACTGCGGTTTTGCCTGCGACTGCTGGCCGGACTGTACGGCGGACGAAGAACTTTTGGAGCTCAGCTTGTCTGTCTTGTCCGGAATTTTCGCACCCATGGATAAAAACGGGGTCAGGAACATTATCAGAAAAAGCAGAAGTCCCAGTAAGGTTTTGCCTTTCATTTTCAACCACCATTCCTCCGTGCAGTATAGAATCGGCTGATAAGCGGCTGAATTTTGCACGGAAATCTCAGCGGCTTATCCACGGTTTGGCTGGTCCGTTTTCTGAACAGGAAAGCTACCGTATTACATTTTACATGAGCATATTAAAGATTATTCATAAAATTATAAATATATTTCATCACAGGCGGAATTTGACATAAAAATGAAATTTTTGAATCTTTTTGCTGCAAAATCAGTGATTCTGCAATGCAAGGTTACTTGACTTTGATTTCGCGGTGATATATATTATATACTAAAGTGTTTATAGGAGATATTGGCGTCGCCGTCGGTTCTTCCACGCGGAGCGGGACGGCTTTTTTTATTGAATTTGCGTGGGGAAATGGTGTACTGATATGGCAGAAATTGTACTTGAGCAGGACAATCCGGGCCTGAAGAGCCTGTGTGCTGAATTCAGGGCGAACAATAAAATTCCGCAGGACAAATTTGAATTATATCAGGTCAAGCGCGGCCTGCGCAACCCGGACGGCACGGGCGTCATGGCGGGCCTTACCACGATCTGTAACGTACACGGCTACTTAATTGCAGACGGTGAGCGTATCCCGGACGAAGGCAAGCTTACCTACCGCGGGATCGACCTTCGGGAGATCGTGGAAGGATGCCTTGCGGAAAAGCGTTTCGGATATGAGGAAGTCGCGTGGCTTCTGCTTTTCGGCGAGCTGCCGAACGCGCAGCAGCTGCAGACCTTCTGTAAAACCCTGAACAGCTACCGCGAGCTTCCGGAATATTTTGCGGAGGATATGATTATCAAGGCGCCGTCCAAGAATATTATGAATAAGCTGGCGCGTTCCGTGCTGGCCCTGTATTCCTACGACGACAATCCGGACGACACCTCCCTCCAGAATAACATGCGTCAGGCCATCCAGCTGATTGCGCGGATGCCCACCATCATGACATATGCCTATCAGGTGAAGCGCCGTCATTTTGACAAGCAGAGCATGTATTTCCACCCCATTGACCCTTCCCATTCCACAGCGCAGGCTATTTTAAACGCGATCCGTCCCGACCGCATGTTTACCGATGAGGAGGCAAAGCTGCTCGACCTCTGCCTGATTCTCCATGCGGAGCACGGCGGCGGCAACAACTCCACCTTTACCGCGCGCGTGCTTTCTTCTACGGGCACGGATATTTATTCCTCCATCGCGGCCGCGATCGGCTCCCTGAAGGGCCCCAAGCACGGCGGCGCCAATCACAGGGTCATGATGATGATGAACGAGATCATGGAGAATGTGCATAACTGGGAAGACGAGACGGAGCTTGGGAATTACCTTGAAAAAATCGTCCGCGGGGAAGCCTGCGACCGTTCCGGCCTGATTTACGGCATGGGACACGCGGTTTATACGCTTTCCGACCCGCGTGCGGTCATCCTGAAGACAAAAGCCCGCAAAATGGCCGAAGAAAGAGATATGCTTCAGAAATTCGAGCTGTTCGAGCGCGTGGAAAAGCTTGCGCCGGCGGCTTTTTCAAAGGTCAAGGGGGAGATGAAGGTCATTTCCGCCAATGTCGATTTTTACTCCGGGCTGGTCTATGAGATGCTTGGGATTCCGAGCGACCTGTTTACGCCGCTTTTTGCGATTTCCCGTATTGCGGGCTGGTGCGCCCACCGCATAGAGGAAATGGAGACCTGCGGCAGGATTATGCGTCCGGCGTATCGTTCCCTGTCGAAGAGCAAACCGTACATATCTCTTGACAAACGAAACGCAAAGTAAGATTGGAAGGACAGAACATCATGAATATTAAGAATGCCTGGATTGTATTCGCAGTTGCCCTGCTGATTACGCTGCCGACCAGAATTTATCAGATACTGTTTCTGATGGATCAGGATACCGGCTTTTATATCGACGGCATGAAAACGACCGCGTTTGTTTCCGCCGGTCTTGCGGCGGGGGTCCTTCTGCTGGTCCTGATGTGCTTTCTGGATAAGGGAAAAAAGCCGAAGTACAGCCCGATCAGAAGCCTTCCCGCGGCGGTGTTCGGCACCCTGGCCGGACTGGGGATCATCCTGCAGTACGCTGTCGGCATTTTCACCTCGGCTGAATCAGAAAATCCCGTTCCTTCCGTTCTTCTCGCGCTGATCGGCATTTGCGCGGGCGGAGTGATCATCCTGACCTCCTATCAGTTCGCGACGGGCGGCAACACCTTTGAACATCACCCGCTTCTGGCGCTGCTTCCGTCCGTATGGGGCTGTGCCAGCCTTGTTTCGCTGTTTATCACCTATGTGGCGGTGGTCAATGTCTCGGAAAATATTTACGACACGTTTGCGGTGATCTTTCTGCTGTTATTCCTGTTCGCCCAGGCGAAAATGTTCGCGCGCATAGAAGATGAAAAAAGTGGAAAAATGGTTTATATGTTTGGCCTTCCGGCGGCGCTGCTTTTGCTGGCTACCGGAATTCCGGGCACGTTAATGGTCCTTTTCAACCTTCACAGTGCCGGTACTTTCCCGGTCGGGCTGTACCCGGTGAATGTTTTGCTGGCGCTGTACGTGGTGCTGTTCCTGATCCGGTATGCGAAGATCGGGGAGGACAAGCCCCAGCCCGACGAAGAGCTTCCGGCGGAGGAACCCCGGGTCAGCGCGGCTGTAAGCGAAACGGCGGACAATGCGGGGGACGAACTCTCCGACGGCGTTCTGAAAGAGGAGAGCTGCCTGGAATTTCTGGCAAAAGCGTATCACAGTCAGGAGCAGTTCTGTGAAAGGATGAAAAGTCCTTTCCTTCGGAATTAAGATGAAAAAAGTTAGTTAAAATTATGTCAGATGGCTTGTAAAACATCTTAAAATGCTATAAAATAGGATAAGAAAGATTAAATTTCAGGAGGTATATTTTTATGTCTGTTAAGATTGGCATCAACGGGTTTGGCCGTATCGGCCGCCTGGTCTTCCGTGCAGCTGTCGCTCAGCCGGAAACATTTGAAATTGTTGGTATCAATGATCCGTTTATTGACGTTGACTACATGGTTTACATGGTGAAATACGACACCATGCACGGCCGCTTCCAGGGTGATATCTCTGCCGAAGACGGCAAGCTGGTTGTAAACGGCAAAAAGATCGGTGTCTTTGCCGAAAAGGATCCTACCCAGATTCCGTGGGGCAAAGTAGAAGCCGAGTATGTTGTAGAGTCCACCGGTGTGTTCTGCACAACCGAGAAGGCTTCCGCCCATATTACAGCCGGTGCAAAGAAGGTTATTATTTCCGCTCCTGCAAAGGATAAGGAGACCCCGACTTTTGTCTGCGGCGTTAACCTCGACACCTACACAAAGGACATGAAGGTCGTTTCCAACGCATCCTGCACCACGAACTGCCTTGCTCCTTTGACAAAAGTAATCAACGACAAGTTTGGCCTTGTGGAAGGACTTATGACGACTGTTCATTCCACCACCGCCACCCAGAAGACTGTTGACGGTCCTTCTAGCAAAGACTGGAGAGGCGGCCGCGCCGCATCCGGCAACATCATTCCTTCCTCCACCGGTGCTGCAAAAGCATGTGCGCTTGTTATTCCTGCAGTCAAGGGCAAACTGACCGGTATGTCCATGCGTGTTCCCACACTGGACGTTTCCGTTGTCGACCTGACCGTCAGCCTTGCAAAACCGACCACCTATGAAGAAATCTGCGCAGCCGTTAAAGAGGCTTCCGAGAACGAAATGAAGGGCATCCTAGGCTACACTGAGGACGCGGTCGTTTCTTCCGACTTCCTCGGCGATCCCCGCACTTCCATCTTTGATAAGAATGCCGGTATCATGCTGAACGACCACTTCGTCAAGCTCGTATCCTGGTACGACAATGAGTGGGGCTATAGCAACAAGGTTCTGGACCTGATCAAACACATGAATGTTGTTGACCATAAATAATTTATCTTATGGTTGAATTCTTTTAAATGCTCAGCACCCCACAGCGCGCAGTTGCCCGCTGTGGGGTGCTTTATTTGTCGCATTTCTCTTCTGACAGTCCGGCAATCGTTCGGCTGTTGCCCGCACAGGGATTTTCAGCTTTGCCCGGAATTTGCTGCAAACAAAAAAGGAATGTCCGCTGACTGCGCAACATCCCTTTTATTTTCCAGATTAACAGGCGGCCGGCTTCACTGCTTGCTGAAGCTCATGACGACCGATTTACCGCCGGATACATTGCCTTGCTCGTATTCGAGGTTTTTGACCGCGTCAAGATTGGTAATGATACAGGGAGAAATCGTGCTGTAGCCCTTTTCCGCGATCGCCTGAATATCCATATCCATTACTTTTTCCCCTGCGGCGATATGCTGGCCGACCTCTACATGGCAGGTAAAGCCTTCGCCGTTCAGTTTTACGGTGTCGATTCCAAGGTGAACCAACACTTCGATCCCATCGTCGCTTTCTATTCCGATTGCGTGGAGCGTATGCGCGATTTGTACGATTGTTCCGGATACGGGCGAATAAACCCCGTTTTCCGAAGGAAGGATCGCAATTCCGTCGCCTAATATTTTATCGGCAAATACAGGATCGGGTACTTCGGTTATTAAAATGGCTTTTCCGGTTTGTTGAGCTAAAATGGTTTGTTTCTTATTTCTGCCGAATAATTGCATGATAGACCTCCGATGTTGATTTCAACGAATGATAATAATAAAGATCGTTTCCCTCCCCCATTTCGGGGGAGGGAAACAAAAAGGAGAGATGGATCAGGCCGTCGCGTGGTCGTGGCCGGGGAGGTATTTTTTCATTGCGTCAACCAAAAGCTCTGCCTTTGTGCCGACGATGACTTGGGTAACCTGGGTGCCTGCTTTCATGACGCCGGAAGCGCCGAGGGCCTTGAAATCTTTTTCATTCAGCTCCTTGTTGCTGACAAGGGTCAGGCGGATGCGGGTGATACAGGAATCGATCTCCTTAATATTCTCTGCACCGCCGAGCGCCGCTATGTATTTCTTCGCAATATTATCGAAGCCCTGATCTTCAACCAGCGCGGAGAAGCTGCTGGTTTCCTCGTCGTCTTCACGGCCCGGTGTTTTCAGGTTGAATTTCTTGATGAAGAAGACGAACAGGAAGAAGTAAACAACAGCGAATACAAGGCCGACCGGGATAATCATCCAGCCGTTTGCCGCCTTGGTCCAGTTGATGAGGTAATCGAAAAGTCCCGCCGAGAAGGTGAAGCTGTCGCGGATGCCGAGCATGTTGCAAACCACCAGGGAAAGACCTGTCAGAGCGGCGTGCAGAACAAAGAGGACAGGCGCGAGGAACATGAACATGAATTCGATCGGCTCTGTTACGCCGGTCAGGAACGCGGTCAGCGCAACGGAGAAAAGAGCGCCGCCGACAATTGCTTTATTTTCTTTCTTGGCGCATACATACATGGCCAGGGCAGCCGCAGGAAGCGCAAACATCATGATCGGGAAGAAACCGGCGGTAAATACGCCGCCGTGGGGATCGCCGGCAAAGAATCTCCACAGGTCGCCGGAAACGGTTTTACCGTCCGCGCCCGTGTAGGTGCCGAAGTTAAACCATACGGCCGTGTTCACAACGTGATGCAGGCCGAAGGGCAGGAGCAGTCTGTTCAGTGTGCCGTAGATGAATTCGCCGAGTCCGCCGCTGCCGGTCATCCAGTTTGCAGCCGCGTCCAGACCCTTTTGGAAGGTCGGCCATACGGTACCGAGCAGGCCGCCGATCACAAGGGAGAAACCGCCCGTGACGATTGGAACGAAACGTCTGCCGCCGAAGAACGCGAGCCAGTCGGGCAGCTTGGCGCTGTGGAACCTATTGTAGCACAGACCGGCGATGACACCGGCGATGATTCCGCCGAAATGCGCCATGTTGATTTCGGTGATTCCTTCGGGAAGGCCCGCCGCCGGCATGAAAATGCTGCCGATCTGCAGGGCATGGTTGACGGCCTGGCCGGCCGCATTGAGTACGAAATAGGCGACCGCTCCGGCCAGACCCGCAGCGCCGTTATTGTCTTTTGCAAGACCTACCGCAATACCGATTGCAAATAAGAGGGGAAGATTGCTGAACAGGGCGTTGCCGGAATCCGCCAGAAGGGGAATATTGAGCATGTCGCTCTGCCCCAGTCTGAGAAGAAGACCCGCGATCGGCAGCGATGCAATAGGCAGCATCAATGCCTTGCCAAGTTTTTGTAGTGCCGCTAAAACTTTTTGCATTGTTTTTCCTCCTAAAAATATTTTGAATCGAGTTCCCTCGAATAGGTCACAACTGTTTCAGCTTTTCAATATCGACCGCAATAAAAGCGATCGCGTCCTCGCTGAGCTGGACGTCCATCTCATCATAAATCATTTTAGCGACCTGCAGCGCCGTCCGGTAGGAATCGAGCATGCTCAGCTTGACTTGCTGGTTCAGCTTCATGACGATCGGATTACGGTTGACGGTCAGCGTAACCAGACAGTGCAGGGAAAGCAGAAAGCTTTTTGCGGGCGCGTGGGTGTTGTCAAGCCTTTTGTCGATGGCAATTCCCACCATGCTGAGTATTTCGCTGTAGACGCGGGTGCTCTTCATGGCGGAACGGATATGCCGGTTTTTTCTGGCGGAGTAGAGGTGGAGCGCAATAAAGCCTGTCTCACCGTCCCCGATTTCCACGCCGATACGCTCTTTGATGATCTCGGCTGCGATCTGTGCGGTTTCGTATTCCCTGCTGTAAAGGATTGCGATTTCACCGCAGAACGGATTGTCGATCGGCAAGCCCATATGTAAGCATTCTACCGCGAAGGTGATATGATCCAGTAAAGCGCCGTAAAGCTTGCTGTTGTCAATGTGAAGCCTTTCGCGCGCCACCTCTACAATTTCTCTGGTGACCTCCTCCACCTGCTGGACCTGGGAGTCGATCTGTTTCAATTTTGCGGAGTTGACGCTGTCCTCATGGATATAAAATATTTTCCGGTCTTCCGCGCTGTCCTGGATTTTTTCTCCTACCCTTTTGCCGAAGCCGATTCCTTTGCTCATGAGGACAACCTGATTTTCCTCTTCGTCCTGAGCCAGGACCGCGTTGCTGTTCAGAACCTTAGCTACCCTGTAATTCATTTACATCCCCTCAACTTGAATTTTGATTGAAATAGCGGTCCGCTACGGACAGACGACCGCATGTCTGCCTGTATACGCCGAACGGGAAGAGGAGCCGCGGGCCGGGTTTCGTCAGAATTCTCACACAAAAATAAAAGGCATAAACTACCATGAAAATTAAAATTCCATGAAAGCTTATGCCTGATCGAATCAGTTACACACTCTTAATATTCTTTTAACAACTTCTATTATACCGGTCGCAAAAGATTTGTCAATATAAAATTTAAATTAAATACATAAATTTTATTTTCAATCCCATATTCATTGTTGAATTTGACTACTTTTTTACGTAATTTTTAATTCTTATGCACAATCATTAACCGAAAAAACCTTTCGGAAAATAGAAGCCGGAGTTCCGGCGGCTTATTTCGTCGTTACAGTTGAAAACAGGCTGGTTTTATAACAAAATAGCTAAAATTATCAAATAGATATCATGTTTATTACCAATAATCTACTAAAGTATTGATATTTTGGGAAATTGTGATATGATAAATTCAAGCATAAAAGGAACGATGAAACCCAGAAGGGAGTTGTTTAAAATGCAAAAGGAAACTGCATCAAATAACGGGAATCTGCCGCTTTATTTGTTCCATCAGGGAACCAACATAAAAGCCTATGAATTTCTGGGAGTACATAAAGCAGAAAAAGACGGAAAAGAAGGCATGGTCTGCCGTGTTTGGGCGCCGAATGCCGAAGAGGTTTCCGTAGCCGGGGACTTCAACGACTGGCAGCCTGGGGATTATCCCATGGAAAAGATCAGCGACGGCGTCTGGGAGTGTTTCCTGCCGTTTGTCATGCGGCAGTATCAGTCTTACAAATTCTGTGTGGTCGGCGCCGACGGAAAACAGACCTTCAAAAGTGACCCCTATGCCTATCATTTTGAAACGCGTCCGGGCAACGCCTCCAAATACTATGATATTGAGGGCTATAACTGGAACGATACCGCGTGGATGAAACATAAGGCGGTGAAAAAGCATTACGGCCAGCCGGTGAATATCTATGAGCTTCACATCGGCTCGTGGAGAAGATATCCGGACGGCAACACGTTTTCTTACGATAAGCTTGCCGATGAGCTGGTTCCCTATGTAAAAAGCATGGGCTATACGCATATCGAGCTGATGCCGGTTACGGAGCATCCGTTCGACGGTTCCTGGGGGTACCAGGTCACGGGATATTTCGCCCCGACCTCTCGGTACGGGGAGCCGAAGGAATTTATGAGCTTTGTGGAAAAGTGCCACAGGGCGGGGATCGGCGTGATCATGGACTGGGTGCCGGCCCATTTTCCCAAGGACGAGTGCGGGCTTGCCCGGTTCGACGGCACGCCCTGCTACGAGTACGGCGACCCTCGCAAGGGTGAGCACAAGGAGTGGGGGACGCTGGTTTTCGATTACGGGCGCAGCGAGGTAATCAGCTTCCTGATTTCCAGCGCGGTGTTCTGGCTCGAAAAGTATCACATCGACGGAATCCGCGTTGACGCTGTCGCGTCCATGCTGTATCTTGATTACAGCCGTAAGGACGGGGAATGGATTCCGAACAAGAACGGCGGCAAGGAAAATCTGGAGGCGGTCGCCTTTCTTCAGAAGCTGAACGAGTCCGTATTCGGCCTTTTCCCGGACGCGATGATGATCGCGGAGGAATCCACCTCCTGGCCGATGGTATCTAAGCCGACGTACTGCGGGGGGCTGGGCTTCAATTACAAATGGAATATGGGCTGGATGAACGACATGCTCCATTATATGTCGCTTGACCCTGTCTACCGCAAATTCAATCACGACAATATTACCTTTTCGTTCTTTTATGCGTTTTCCGAAAACTTTATTCTGCCGATTTCCCATGATGAGGTCGTTTACGGAAAGCGGTCCCTGGTCGAAAAAATGCCCGGCGACGAAGCGCAGAAATTTGCGGGCGTGCGGGCGTTTATGTGTTACATGATGGCGCATCCCGGGAAAAAGCTGATTTTTATGGGGACCGAGTTCGGTCAGCGCAACGAATGGAATTACGAGCAGGGACTCGACTGGCTTCTGCTGAATAAGCCTGAGCATCAGGTGCTGAACGATTTCTTCAAAAGCCTGAACCATTTCTATCTGGAAACCGCGGCCCTGTGGGAGGTCGATTTTTCCTGGGAAGGCTTTTCGTGGATTTCCAACGACGATTATACGCAGAGTGTTATTGCCTTCCGCCGCATCGACAAGTCGGGGAATGAGGTTCTGGCCGTCTGTAATTTCCTGCCCGTAGAGCGCACCGCTTATTCCATCGGGGTGCCGTTTGAGGGAATCTATACGGAAATTTTCTCTTCTGACCGGGCTGAATTCGGCGGGAGCGGGATTACGAACGGCAGCAGCATCCATTCCGGCGCAAAACCGATGCACGGGTTCGAGCAGTCCGTTGAGCTGACGCTTCCCCCGCTTTCGGTTATCTTTCTGAAATGCCGCCGCAAAGCGAAAAAAATTGAACAACCCGCGGCGCTTACGCAAAAAATAAAGACGGCGCGCAAAGCAGCAAAAAAGTAAATATTATTGGGGAGGATCATAAAATGTTGCCAAAACAAGAGGTAGTCGCCATGCTGCTGGCCGGCGGTCAGGGCAGCAGGCTGGGCGTACTGACAAAATATCTTGCAAAACCCGCGGTGCCCTACGGGGGCAAATACCGCATTATTGATTTCCCACTTTCCAACTGCGTAAACTCCGGAATCGAAACGGTGGGCGTGCTGACGCAGTACCAGCCGCTTGTGCTGAACGAATACATCGGAAGCGGCCAGCCGTGGGATCTGGACAGCATCAACGCCGGGGTGCGCGTGCTTCCGCCTTACCAGCGCGGCAGAAAATCGGACTGGTACAAGGGTACGGCGAACGCGATCTATCAGAATATCCCGTACATAGAGCGTTACAATCCCGAATACGTCGTCGTGCTTTCCGGCGATCATATTTATAAGATGGATTATTCCAAAATGGTCGCCTACCACAAGGAAAAGGAAGCCGACTGCACCATTGCCGTCATTGAGGTCCCGCTGGAAGAGGCGTCCCGGTTCGGCATCCTCAACACGCATGAGGACGCTTCGATCTATCAGTTCGACGAAAAGCCGAAGGTGCCGAAGAGCAATCAGGCCTCCATGGGCATTTATGTGTTTACCTGGAGCAAGCTGCGCAAATATCTGGAAGCGGACGAGGCAAACCCGAAATCCTCCAACGATTTCGGAAAAGACGTTCTGCCCGCCATGCTGAACGCCGGCGAGCGGATGTTCGCGTACCGCTTCGAGGGCTACTGGAAGGACGTCGGGACGATCGACAGCCTGTGGGAATCCAACATGGATCTGTTGAACCCGAAAATTCCTCTCGACCTGAGCGAGGAAAACTGGAAAATCTATTCCCGCAACCCGGTCATGCCCCCGCACTATGTCGCCGGCGGGGCGACGGTGCAGAATTCGCTTGTCGCGGAGGGCTGCAACGTGTACGGGGAAATTGACTTTGCCGTGCTGTTTGCGGGCGTCTACATCGCTCCGGGCGCGGTGGTGAAGGACTCCATCATCATGCCGGGTTCCAGGGTGGAGGAAAACGCCATCGTCCAGTACGCGATCGTATCCGAGAACGCCGTGATCGGCAAGGGCGCCGTTGTGGGCGCGCGGCCGGAGGACATTGAAAACAAGGACGAGTGGGGCGTCGCCGTCGTGGGCGACGGGTGTGTCATCGCCCCCGGCACGACCGTGCCGCCAAAAGCGATGATCGACGCCGAAACACTGGCAGAGGAGGCGGAAAAATAATGCGCGGGAACAATGTGCTTGGACTGATTTTTTCAAATGTGCATGAGGAACGGGTCCGGGAGCTGACCGAAAAGCGGACCATGGGTTCGGTGCCGTTCGGCGGCAGATACCGCCTGATTGATTTCCCGCTTTCCAATATGGTGAATTCGGGGATCAACAAGGTCGGCGTAATTACCAAAAGCAACTACCAGTCCTTAATGGATCATCTCGGTTCCGGAAAGGCGTGGGACTTGTCCCGAAAAAGGGAAGGGCTGTTTATTCTGCCCCCCTTCAGCGGGGAGTGCAGCATGTCCAACAGCCGGATAGAATCCCTTTCCTCCATCGGTACTTTCCTTTCCAATTCGAGGGAAGAGTTTGTCATCGTCTCCGACAGCGACGTGGTCTGCAATATCGAATTTACCGACGTGATGTCCTCCCATCTCAAGCATAACGCGGATATTACGGTCATTTGCCGTTCCGGGAAGCTGCCGGAAAAAATCTGTGACCCCACGGTCTACACCATCGACCCGGACAACCGCGTACGCGACATGCTCATCAACCCGCGCGCAGACGGCGAGTGCAACTACGGCTTGAGCATGCTGCTGATGAAGCGCGAGACCCTGATGAAGATCGTCGCGGACTGCGTCAGCCGCAACCTGTATAATTTCAAGCGCGACTTTCTCCAGCGCAATATTTCCAATTACAGGATTTTCGCCTATGAATTCAAGGGCTTTACCCAGACGATCTGTTCCATGAATTCCTATTTTGAAGCCAACATGTCCCTGATGCTGCCAAAGGTACGGGCGGAGCTGTTCAACGCCGACAGGCCGATTTTCACAAAGGTGCGCGACGATATGCCCGCGCGCTACGGGCTGGGCTCCATTGTCACCAATTCCCTGATCGCCGACGGCTGCGTGATCGACGGTACGGTGGAAAACTGCGTGCTGTTCCGCGGCGTCCGCGTCGGCAAGGGGACAAAGCTCGAAAACTGCGTGGTCATGCAGGACAGCGTCATCGGCCCGAACTGCAGGCTCAACTATGTCGTCATGGATAAAGACGTCGTCATTAAAAACGACCGTTCGCTTCTCGGCTTCCAGTCCTATCCCGTTTTTATCAGCAAGGGCAGCGTGGTCTGATGTGATCGGAACCGACATTTCAGTTAGGGAGGCTTAAAAATGAAAGTATTATACTGCACCAGTGAAGCAAGGCCCTTTGCGGCCACCGGCGGTCTGGCGGAGGTGGCGGGTTCCCTGCCGCAGGCGCTCCGGCTCCGGCTGATCGGCTGCCGCGTGGTCATGCCGCTTTACGAGGATATTCCGCAGGAGCTGCGGGAAAACATGAAATTTATCACAAGCCTTTCCGTGCCGGTCGCCTGGCGCCGCCAGTACTGCGGCGTGTTTGAGGCAAAGGTCGGCGGGGTGATCTACTATCTGATCGACAACCAGTACTATTTCAAGCGCCACGGCCTGTACGGCCATTACGACGACGCGGAGCGGTTTGCGTTCCTGTCGCGCGCGGCTCTTGAAATGCTTCCGTATATTGATTTCAGGCCCGACATTATTCACTGCAACGACTGGCAGTCGGCGCTGGTACCGATTTATTTCAGCATCTTTTATGCAAATAATGATTGGTACAAGGGCATAAAAACGATTCTGACGATCCACAATATTCAGTATCAGGGCAAGTACGGCAAGGAGTTGGTGGAGGACGTGCTGGGAATTCCCCAGTCGGATATGCCGGTTCTGGAGTACGACGACTGCATCAATCTGCTCAAGGGCGCGATCGAAAGCGCCAACCGCGTTACCACGGTCAGCCCGACCTATGCGCAGGAAATCCTTGACCCGTGGTTTTCCCACGGCCTGGACAGCATCTTACAGGCGCGCGAATGGAAGCTTTCCGGTATCCTGAACGGGATCGACACGGTCAGCTACGACCCCGCCAACGATTCCGAGATCTACGCTCCCTATTCGGCGGAAGACCTTTCCGGCAAGGCGGAGAACAAGAGAAAGCTGCAGGAAAGGCTCAGCCTGAACCAGGAGTCCAATACGCCGCTCATCGGCATGGTGACGAGAATGGTTTCCCACAAAGGGCTGGACCTTGTCAAGGAAGTGCTCGACCGGCTGATGCGGGAAACGAACACGCAGTTTGTGATTCTGGGCTCCGGCGACTGGGAGTACGAGAATTTCTTCCGTGAAATGCAGGAGCGGTACCCCGGCAGGCTCTGTGCCTGTTTCGGTTTTATACCCGAGCTTTCCCGAAAAATTTACGCCGGTTCCGACATTTTCCTGATGCCGAGCAAGAGCGAGCCCTGCGGGCTTGCCCAGATGATCGCCCTGCGCTACGGTTCCGTCCCGGTCGTCCGCGAAACGGGCGGGCTGAAGGATTCCATCAAGGACAGCGGCGACGGGGAAGGCAACGGTTTTACCTTCCAGTCCTATGATTCCGGCGATATGCTGTACGCAATCAACCGCGCGCTGGAGGGCTACTCCAATCCGGAGGGGTGGAGCATTCTGGTGGATCGCGCCATGAAATGTGATTTCAGCTGGGGACGTTCCGCAAACGAATACATTCGCCTGTACCGGGAACTGATGAAAGAAAATCAATCCTGACCGCTCCGCCAGCCGCCGGTGTCAGTGGGGCGGATTGATGGGGAACAAAGATGAAACAGACAGGATATCAAAAGAACAGGAAAATCCTTTTTACGGCAGCGGGAGTCGTTCTGGCTCTCGCTGCCGCGTTTTGGATTTTTACCCGGGGAAATCCTTCCGGGAGCCCCTTTCTGCCGGGAGCTTCGTCCGGGGAAAAGACCTCCTCTGCGGCCGGTTCTGCGGCGGGGAAACCCTCCGGTCCGTCAAACCCGGTCACGGGCAGCTCGGCCGCTCCGGCGTCAAACGGCCCGGCCGTTTCGCCGCTTGACGGGATTTTTGCCGATTACGGCGTACCTGCCCAAAAGAAGCTCATGTCCATGAGTCTGAGGGAAAAGGTGGGGCAGGTGTTTGTTTTCCGCTGCCCCCAGACGGGAGCGGCCAAAGCCGCCGCCGACTATCAGCCGGGCGGGTACTGCCTGATGGCTTCGGATTTCAGCGGCAAAACCACAACGCAGGTGCAGGCCGCGCTCAAATCCTATCAGGACGCAAGCAAGATCGGAATGATTCTCTGCACGGACGAGGAGGGCGGCACGGTCGTCCGCATCAGCAAATATCCGGCGCTCAGGAAAACCGCGTTCCGGTCCCCGCAGCAGGTGTTCCGGCTTTCCGGCCCGAATGGGATTTATGACGACACCGTGCAGAAGGCCCAGCTTCTGAAAAAGCTTGGACTGAATCTGAATCTCGCGCCCGTATGCGATGTTTCCACCAATCCTTCCGATTTTATTTACGGCAGGACGTTTGGCAAAGACGCTTCCAAAACGGCGGACTTTGTCAGGGTATCGGTCAGTGCGTACAACAGCCAGAACCTGTCCTGTACGCTCAAGCATTTCCCCGGTTACGGAAACAACCGGGACACTCACACCGGGATCGCCTACGACAAGCGTGATTACAGCGTGTTCCAGAAGCAGGATTTTGTTCCGTTTCAGGCGGGAATCGACGCGGGCGCGCAGTGTGTAATGGTTTCGCATAATATCGTGAACTGCATGGACCCGTCCCGTCCGTCCTCCCTTTCGCCGAAGGTACATGAGATTCTGCGCGGCGAGCTGGGCTTTACGGGCGTCATTATGACCGACGACCTCTCCATGGGCGCCATCACTGATTTTACAGCGGGGAAAAGCCCTTCCGTCGCCGCCTTTACAGCGGGAAATGATATTGTGCTGTCCTCCGACATGGCGCGGGATTTCAACGCGCTGTACGCCGCGGTGCAGGACGGGACCGTCAGCGAACAGCGGCTTGACGAAAGTGTGCTTCGCATCCTTGCATGGAAATATAAAATGGGTATAATATAAAGAGAATACTAGGAAGGATCTGATCAATTGAACTTAACGGAAGAAGAAAAAAATATCCTGACGGAGATCAGGGAATCACAAAGATATCCGATTGTGCGTTTGGAGCTGCACAATTCCGAAAATGAGGAATTGATTTCCATTGCGCTCAATTACGTGAGGATTACCGACGCAGAGGATTCCATGGAGACGGTCAAGGCGCGTTCCGCCGCGCTGAAAAGCCTGATGGAAAAAGGCCTCGTTTTTATCGACTACACGGTGCGCGTATGGGTTTCAGGCGATTATGACGTTTACTACAAGAGCAAAATCTATGAGCTCCTGTGCCGTACCGTCATGGAAAGCGCAAAGCAGCCCGGCGCGGTCTTTAACCTGCCGTATATGAGAAAGGGCTACGCTACTCTCACCCTTAAAGGAATAAGAGAAGTCCGGAAGAAGTAGAAATACAAAACCGGCCCGCCAATGCCTGGCGGGCCGGTTGCAATTTAAGTCGGATATGATATAATTTATTTAACAGGCTTTTTCGCGCCCATCAGCGCTTCAGCATTTTGAATCAGATTAAACAGCGAACTGGAAAACAGCGGGTACTCTTCGGAGATTTTTTCCGGTGAAAGCACGGGCAGATTGGTTTTTCCCAGCCCTTCCATCCCGTCGGCGTTTTCCCCGCTCGCCAGACAGGCCGCGTTGGAATACGCAATTTCCATCGCCGCGCCGGAACGCCCGTCGCTCAGCTTCTGCGGAACGGAAAAAAGACCCTGCGGATTTTTCGGGTTGGCGGAATACAGAAGCCGGAAGCTCCTGTAAACGGAAATATTGAGGTACGCCGACACTTCCGAGGTCAGCGACTTGTTCTGGCACTTTTGCAGCGTACTGAAAATAATATTCATCGAATTCGCAAGCAGCTTTTTGTTCAAAACGGGCAGCAGGCTGCCTTTCAGAATATTCTCCTTGCCGATGGCGTCCGGCTCCGGAATATCTTCCACCTTAATGGTGGCCCCGCTGCGGTGCGGAGTCCTTC
Source organism: Caproiciproducens puteiluti (assembly GCF_052442865.1). NCBI lineage: Bacteria > Bacillati > Bacillota > Clostridia > Eubacteriales > Acutalibacteraceae > Caproiciproducens > Caproiciproducens puteiluti. The sequence goes on from NZ_CP194790.1 coordinate 1,244,823, forward strand.
CGAGGAGATAATCGCAGGAAACGTCATAAAATTCAGCGGCCTTTACCACAAAGTCCAGCCCGCATTCACGGATTCCCTTTTCGTAATGCGAAAGCAGGGCCTGAGAAACCTCCAGTTCCTCGGCCGCCTTTTTCTGGCTTAATGCGCGTTCTTTACGCAGCAAAGTAATAATTCTCGGGAAACTGCTATTCATTGAACTATCCCCTGTGTCGAAATATGGAAAAATTAACGCCTTGTAAAGTATATAACAAATATAACGCTTTGTAAAGCCGCTAGATATCGTGTCTTTTCGCTCTGCGCCTACATGTATCTAGGAATTTTGTGTTTGTCAAGGCTTGAGTCAGAAAAATTTTTAAGGAGCCGAAAAATGAAATCTTACACTATCCATTTAATCCGTCACGGAATTACGACGGGAAATCTTCTGGGCCAGTATGTGGGGCGTACCGATTTGCCCCTTGCTCCGGAGGGGATCGCGCAGCTTGAGGACCTGAAACGGCACAACTCCTATCCGTCCGCTCAGGTGTTTTACTGCAGCCCCCTTCAGCGCTGCCTGCAGACCCTGCAGCTTCTCTATCCCGGCGCACAGCCGACGGTGGTCGACGGCCTGCGCGAATGCGACTTTGGCGACTGGGAGGGGAAAACCGCAAAGGAAATTGCGGCGGAGGATGAAAGCTTTACCGACTGGGTGGGCAGCGGAGAAATCGTTACCCCTCCGAACGGGGAATCCGGCGGCGTGTTCATGCAGCGGGTCTGCTCCGCGTTTGAGTCGATCGTACAGGAAATGATGCGCTCCGGAACAAGCAGCGCCGCGTTGGTTGCCCACGGGGGCAGCATCATGTGCATCCTTTCGGCCTACGGCTTGCCGCGCGCCAATTTTTACGACTGGATGACCAGCAACGGCTGCGGGTATTCCCTGCGGATTACGCCGGGCCTATGGATGCGTTCCATGGTAGCCGAGGTATACGAAACGATTCCCCCGCGGAAAAATTCCGAGCAGAACAGCGAACGGCTGGTCATCGACCTTGCGCGTGAGGCTGCCGACCGCGCGTTTGGAAAAAAGGAGCAGGAATAAAATTTAATCCTTGACAAAGGTACCCGCATAAAATATAATAGTAAATAATTTAATATGCAAAAGCGATGAAGGGAAAAAGACATTGGCAGAAGCATTGCAGAGAACCGGCGGTTGGTGCAAGCCGGCGCGGAAGCCCATGTGTATAGCTCATCCCGGAGCCGCCGTCTTCGATGTGAAAACGGAGAAACGGACGCAGTGGCAGCGTTAAAGGCCGGAGCCTTGTTAGAGGTTTGCCGAGGGTTTCCGCTTTGCGGAGCCGAATTTGGGTGGTACCGCGGATTTGTTTATTCGCCCCGAACACAGAATTCTGTGTTCGGGGCTTTTTTTATTTCACCGATCAACTGATCAATTGATAAAGGAGTGTTGGATGATGTTTGAAGGCTGCAAAAAGTATATTCCGTTTCAGCCGATCAGCCTGCCGGACCGTCAATGGCCCGACAAAGTCATTACGAAAGCGCCGGTCTGGTGCAGCGTGGATATGCGGGACGGCAATCAGGCCCTGATTGACCCGATGAACCTTGAGGAAAAGCTGCTGTATTTCCAGACCCTTGTGGATGTCGGGTTCAAGGAGATTGAAATCGGTTTTCCGGCCGCCTCTGAGACGGAGTACGAAATCCTCCGCGCGCTGATTGAGCAAAAGCGGATTCCGGACGACGTGACCATCCAGGTGCTGGTTCAGGCAAGGCCGCATTTGATTTATAAGACCTTTGAAGCGATCAAAGGTGCGAAGAACGTCATCGTCCATTTTTATAATTCCACCTCCACTTTGCAGCGCAAGGTGGTTTTCCGCACCGACATGCAGGGCGTTATCGATATTGCCGTGGAGGGCGCAAAGCTGATTAAAGAACTCACCGACGAGGAAATCGGAAAGAGCGGCGCGAATATCCGCTATGAATATTCCCCGGAAAGCTTCTCGGGGACCGAAATCGACAATTCCGTGCTGATTTGCGAAAAGGTGATGGAGGCGCTCGGCTCCACGCCGGAGAACAAGCTGATTCTGAACCTGCCCAATACGGTCGAGATGAGCACCCCGAACTGCTACGCCGACCAGATCGAGTATTTCTGCCGCCATCTGAAAAACCGCAAAAGCGCCATTATCAGCCTGCACCCCCACAATGACCGCGGCACCGCCACGGCGGCGACCGAGCTGGGCCTGATGGCGGGCGCGGAAAGGGTGGAGGGGACCCTTTTCGGCAACGGAGAACGTACCGGGAACGCGGATGTGATGGTGGTCGCCATGAACATGTACTCCCAGGGAGTGGACCCCGGACTCGATTTCTCCAACATGCGCGCCGTTCAGGAGGTCTTTGAGAAATGCACCAAGATGAAGATTCACGAACGTCATCCCTATGTGGGCGATCTGGTGTTCACAGCGTTTTCCGGCTCCCATCAGGACGCGATCAAAAAGGGCGTCGAGTATATGGCGAAAAACGGCGGCGGCTATTGGGAAGTGCCGTATCTGCCGATCGATCCCGCCGACGTCGGCCGCGAGTATGAGCCGATCATCCGCATCAACAGCCAGTCCGGTAAGGGCGGCGCCGCGTTTGTGATGCAGCAGAGCTTCGGCTATGAGCTGCCCAAGGCAATGCATCCCGAATTCGGTACGATGGTCAAGGCCGCCTGCGACGAAGCGGGCCGCGAGCTTCAGCCCGATGAGATTTTTGGCATTTTCCGCAGGGAATTCCTTGAAGTCAACGCCCCATACAATCTCAAGCAGTATAAGCTTTATGAGGAAAACGATATCAGCGGGGACACACTGGTCCATTTCGACGGAGTGATTCGCTTCCGGCACGAGGACCATGCCATCAGCGCCAGCGGGAACGGGCCTGTCAGCGCATTCTTTAACGCGCTGAAATCCGTCGGCATCACTGACTACCAGTTTGTTTCCTACCGTGAGCACGCCGTTTCCAGCGGCGCGGACAGCAAGGCGGTTTCCTATATCCAGCTGACCGCGCCGGACGGCAGCCCGGCGTTCGGCGTGGGGATCGACAATAATATCAGTCTTGCTTCCATCAAAGGCATCATCTGCGCGATCAACCGTACGAAGAATGCCGCCATGAAAGAATCTTAAAGGGGGAACCACAATGAAAAGCTATCAAATTGTCCTGCTGAAAGGCGACGGGATCGGTCCCGAGATCGTAACCCAGGCCGTGAAGGTATTGAACCGCGCCGCTGACCGGTTCGGATTTACCGTTTCCTATGACGAAGCGCTTCTGGGCGGCTGTGCGATTGACGCGACCGAGGTGCCGCTTCCGCCGGAAACAATTGAAAAATGCAAAGCCGCCGATTCCACGCTGCTCGGCGCGGTCGGCGGCCCCAAATGGGACACGGTGCCCGGAAATCTGAGGCCGGAGGCGGGGCTTCTGGGCATCCGCGGCGCGCTTGGGCTTTTCGCCAATCTGCGCCCCGCCAGAATTTTTGAGCAGCTGCGCGAGGCTTCTCCCCTGAAAGCGGAGATCATCGGCGACGATCTGGATATCATGGTGGTGCGGGAGCTGACCGGGGGAATTTATTTCGGCGAGCGGGGCCGCAAGACGGTGAACGGCTTTGAGGCCGCGTACGACACCGAAATGTACTCCGTGCCGGAAATTGAGCGCATTGCGCGCGTGGCCTTCCGCATGGCGCAAAAGCGCGGCGGCAGGCTTTGCAGTGTAGACAAGGCCAACGTGCTGGAATCCTCCAGATTGTGGCGCGCAACGGTTGAAAGAATCGGAAAAGAAGAGTATCCTGATATAGAGCTGTCCAATCTGTATGTGGACAACTGCGCCATGCAGCTGGTGCGCAACCCGAAGCAGTTCGATGTGATCGTCACCTCCAACATCTTCGGCGATATTCTTTCCGACGAAGCATCCATGATCAGCGGCTCCATCGGGATGCTGGCCTCCGCCAGCCTGAGCGAAGGCAAATCCGGCCTGTACGAGCCTATCCACGGCTCCGCGCCCGATATTGCCGGAACGGGAAAGGCCAACCCGCTGGCGACCATTCTTTCCGCCGCAATGATGCTTCGCTATTCGCTGGACGAACCGCAGGCGGCACAGGCAATCGAAGACGCCGTATCCGAAGTCCTGAAAACAGCCCGTACGCCGGACATCTATATGGAGGGGATGCGGCAGGTCACCTGTGAGGAAATGGGCGATCTGGTCTGCGGACTGCTGTAAATCCTGTTACGATTTGTAATGATTTGTAATATTATTAATTAATTATACAAATGGTATTATATAATAGTAAAAAATAAAAGATTCTCCCCAACGACGGGGAGAATTCCTTGGTTTTTCTCAAAATTGCTATAGTATGGGAGCATGGAAATGCACGGAACAGAGGCTTTGACATTTAAAAAGGGGCTGAAGGACGGGCTGCCGATCTGCCTGGGGTATATCAGCGTTTCTTTCACGTTTGGAATGATGGCGACGCAGGGCGGGCTGCCGCTTTGGGCGGTGATGCTGATTACCATGAGCAACATGACCAGCGCGGGGCAGTTTGCCGGGACCGAGCTGATTTTGTCGGGCGGGCATTACATAGAGCTTGTCGTAACCACTTTTGTCATCAATATCCGCTATATGCTGATGTCCCTCTCTCTTTCCCAAAAAGTGGACGGTGCCATGACCTCTCTCCAGCGGCTGGTTCTTTCCTTCGGCGTGACCGATGAAATTTTCGCCGTCGCCATGAAGCAGGACGGAAGCATCGGCGCGCGGTATCTTCTGGGGCTGATTCTGACTCCTTACACCGGCTGGACGCTGGGGACCCTGCTCGGCGGAACCGCCACCTGCCTGCTGCCTGTCAGTGTCCGCACCGCGCTGGGCATTGCGATCTACGGGATGTTCATCGCCATTATCGTTCCGCCCGCAAAGCATACGCGCCCCGTTGCGCTGGCCATCGCCATTGCGGTGGTTTTAAGCTGTCTTTTCCGGTGGATGCCCTTCCTGAACCGGATTTCCGGTGGATGGGTCATCATCATCTGCGCGGTGGTCGCGTCGGCCTACGCCGCGCTGCGCTACCCTGTGGACGACCCGGAGGTGCAGGAATGAATTACCCGAGAATTTTGATCTGTACCTTCCTGATGGCGCTGGTCACCTATATCATCCGTATGCTTCCGTTGGCGATTTTCAGGAAGAAGATTCACAACCGCTTTATCCGGTCGTTCCTGGCTTATGTGCCTTACGCCGTGCTTGCGGCCATGACCTTTCCCGAAATTCTGTACTCCACGGGAAATCCGTATTCCGCGGTGTTCGGCCTTGCCGCGGCCCTTCTCCTTGCATATCGGGACAAAGGCCTTCTTACCGTTGCGCTCGGCTCCACCGCCGTCGTTTTTGTCGTGGAACAGGTCATGGGCTTTTTTTCATAAAAATGCCGTTGCTGCAAAAGAAATGTGCAATAGACATTTACGGAAAACAACAGCTTTTATAGTCAGAAAATGCGCCTTGATCGAGCTTTTCAAGCCCGTTTCAAGACGCATTTTTTATGTAATCAGTATCCGAATTTCCCGCTCATGGATTCGTCGTTCTCCACCCATTCCTGTACATAAACGGAGGAAAAGGTGTTTTTTGTGTTCCGCGCAACCACGCGTGTGATGCCGGCATTGATAATCATTCTTTTGCACATGGAACAGGAGGAAGCGTTTTCCACATATCCGCCCGCCTTGGCGTCCCTTCCCACCAGATACAGCGTGCTGCCGATCATATCGCGGCGGGAGGCGCTGATAATGGCGTTGGCCTCCGCATGGACGGAGCGGCAGAGCTCGTAGCGTTCCCCGCGCGGAACCCCCAGCGTTTCGCGCACACAGACGCCGGTATCGATACAGTTGCGGCGGCCGCGGGGCGCCCCCGTGTATCCGGACGATACGATCTCGTCATGCTGAACGATGATCGCGCCGAAGTTCCGGCGCAGACAGGTACCTCGCTCCGACACGGTTTCAGCAATATCAAGGTAATAATTCTCTTTGTCCGTACGGTTCATTTTGATGCCTCCCAATCCTTTATGATAGCAATTCCATTTCAGTTTGCAAACCAAAACACGTTCCTCCCCCGCCGAAGGCGGGGGAGGAACGCAACCTTGTTGCGGAATCAACTGGAGATGCTGTAGTAATCCTATCATATTGTATTTTCGACAGATAATCAATGGAAATGTGGCAATTTGTATGATATAATCAGGAAATAAAAGAGTAAGCAAAAAAGATATGGGGACAGAAAATGGATTTATCGGATATCAGAGTCATTAAGAATATACTGGCGCGTCACGGTTTCCACTTTTCCAAATCACTGGGGCAGAATTTTCTGATCAACCCGGACATCTGCCCGCGCATGGCGGAAGAGTGCGGCGCGCAAAAGGGAGTCGGCGTGCTGGAAATCGGGCCGGGCGTGGGGGTGCTGACCGCGGAGCTCGCCAAGCGGGCGGACAAGGTGGTTTCCGTAGAGCTGGACAAAAAGCTGCTGCCGGTTCTGGACGACACGCTTTCCGGGTACCGTAATGTCAAAATCGTGAATGAAGATATCTTAAAGGCCGATCTCAGGAAGCTGATCGGAACCGAGTTTTCCGGCGGAGAAGTGGCCGTTTGCGCCAATCTGCCTTATTATATCACTTCGCCGGTCATTATGCGGCTTCTGGAAGAGCGGCTGCCGATCCGCTCCGTGACGGTCATGGTGCAGAAGGAAGCGGCGGAACGCCTCTGCGCCCTGCCGGGCACCCGCGCCTGCGGTGCGGTGAGCGCGGCGGTGCGTTACTTTGCCGAACCGGAGGTCCTTTTTGAAGTAAATCGGGACAACTTTTTTCCGCCGCCAAACGTCGATTCGGCGGTCATCCATCTGAAAATCCGCAAAGAGCCGCCGGTGAAAATCAACAGGGAAAAGGACTTTTTCGCCCTTGTCAAGGCGGCTTTCGGCCAGCGGCGCAAAACGGTGCTCAACTCCGTCGCCGCCGGGCTATCGCTGGACAGGACAGTGGTAGCGGCGGCGCTGGAAAGGGCGGGAATCGCCCCGAACGCGCGCGCGGAACAGCTTTCCATGGAGCAGCTCGCGGCGCTGTCCAACGAAGTATTTCTGTAATGGAAGCGGTTGTAAAAAATCGCGGGATTATCATCACAAGGGAGGGCTTTTTATGAGCGACGGAAAACTTGCAGTTCTGTTTTTTGAAGCCGGCATCGTACTGACGCTGATTTCCATGGTGCTCGGTCCGTTTGAGATTACCGGATGGGCTCTCGCCACCGCTTCCGTGGCCTGCTTTGTCGCGCTGGCGGGGATGTATCTTGCTTTCTGCAGCTGGAACGAGCCCGACGAGGAAGACGAAAAGCCGCCGGAGGAGTCCCACGACACAGAGGCGCATGAAAAATAAGATGCAAAGATAAAAAGCCGGAAGCGCAATGCAACGCTTCCGGCTTTCTAGGCCATGTTTGTAAATTAAAAATCGACGGATTTTCGGACACAAAGCGTCTTACCCGCCTACGGCGTCCACGATGACAGCTTATTTCATACGGGTTTCTGTATTTCTCGCTTTGAATACGCTTCAAAAGGACCTGTGCGAAACGTGCATGCAGGCTCAGCCTGCCGTATGCCGAGCATTTTTGACGCGGTCAGACGCAATTTTAGCCGAATAAGACAAGACTCTTAATTTACAAACATGGCCTAATATCGTTAATAAACAATCGCGCCGTATTTCGCCGCGAGCGGTTCGATCAGGTCGGTTTCGATCGGACAGGCGGAATCGACGATGAGCCGGCCCTGAAAATACCGGAGCGCCGCGTCGAGCACCGGCAGGCTGTCACAGTACACGGCAATGGGCAGGCGCGTCATTGTGCTGTTTTCGCTCAGCAGCATCGCGTCGTCCAGACTGTTGACCTCCACTAACGCCGCGGTAACCTGCTCGTCGTCCAGGTCGATCAGGTCTTCGCCAAGCGAGCTGGTACAGGTAATCGGTTCGCTGAATACGATGTCGTCCCCCAGGAAAAACGCTTCCCGTTCATTTGCGGCGGCATAGCAGTCCGGCTCTTCCGGAATTACCGGCGGGCCGAATTCCTTCGCCACCTGTGCTAATGCTTTCAGATGCTCCACGGTGGAGCCGCAGCAGCCCCCGACGATCCTCGCTCCCGCTTCCATCAGCCCGCGCATCCGGGCGGCGAATTCGTCGGGGGAAAGGATTCCGCTGTGCTCCGGAGAATTCCACATGGGTACCCCGGCGCTCGGTTTGGCGATGATCGGAACGCTGATATGCGGAGCGACCTGTTCCACATGCTCCAGCATGTGCTCCGGTCCAAAGGAGCAGTTCAGGCCGATCGCGTCCGCTCCCATGGCCTGCAGGGTGATCACCGCGGGCAGAAGGCTTCCTCCCGTGAGGGTGTGTCCGCTTTCATCCACGGTGACGGTCACAAAAACCGGCAGATTGGTCGTCCTTGCGGCAAGCACCGCCGCGCGCATGTCGGCGAGCGAGGTCTGCGTTTCGATCGCGATAAAGTCGACCCCCGCGTCGTCCAGCGCGCGGATCTGTTCGCGGTAAATGTCATAGATGTCATCAAAATCCGATTCGCCGAACGGCGGTACGAACAGGCCGGTGGGGCAGACGTTCCCGCCCACCAATACCCCGGCGGGTTTCGCCACACTTTTGGAAAGCGCCACCAGCTTCTGATTGATGTCCGCGACCTCCGCTTCCAGACCGTAGCTGCTCAGGCAGGCCCGGTTTGCACCAAAGGTCGGCGCATAGACTGCCTGCGCGCCCGCTTCAATAAAGTCGCTTTGCAGCTTTGTGAGCTTTTCGGGATTTTCCAGAATCCATTTTTCCACACAAACGCCGCCCGGCATTCCGGCGGCGGCCAGATTCGTGGCCGTAGCGCCATCCAGCAGCAGGGGAAGATGAAATGGGAAACTCATTTGTTCTTCATTGCTCCTAACATGTTCAGCCTGCTTACATGCTTTCCGGCGCGGAAATCTTAAACATGGAAAGCACGTTGCAGATCACAGTGGAAACCGCGCCGCACAGGTACATCCTGGCGGCGGTCAGACCTTCGTTTTCGCCTTTAACACGGCATGCGTTATAGAATTTATGGAAGAGCGTAGCCAGCGTAATGACGTAGCGGGTAATTCTGGCGGGATCGTAGTCCTGCGCCGCCGCCACAATTTCCCCGGTGAAGGAAGAAAGATGCCGGATCAGCTCAATTTCTTCGGGCTCGGTCAAAAGCGCGAGTTCCTCGTCGGTGCAGCCGCGCGGGAGGATTCCCTCGGGGGCGAGCGCCTTGAAAATACTGCAGATTCTCGCCCGGGCATACTGCACGTAATAAACCGGGTTCTGCGCGTCCTGCTGAACGGCCAGATCAAGGTCGAAGTCCATTTGGGAATTGGCTTCCCTCATGTTGAAATAGAACCTTGCGGCGTCCACCGGCACCTCGTCGAGCAGGTCGGCCAGCTGAATCGCTTTGCCGGTACGCTTGCTCATTCGCACGACTTCTCCGCCCTTCACGAGCCTTACCAGCTGAATCAGCACGACGTTCAGCTTGCTGCCGTCCAGCCCGACCGCGTCCATGGCGCCCTTCATTCTCGCCACATGGCCGTGGTGGTCGGCGCCCCAGACGTCGATGCAGCGGTCAAAGCCGCGCTTTGCAAATTTGTTTCTATGGTACGCGATATCCGCCGCGAAATAGGTTGGATTTCCGTTCTGGCGGACAAGGACTTCGTCTTTTTCCGCGCCGAAATCGGTCGCGCGGTACCAGAGGGCGCCGTCCTTCTCATAGGTCATGCCTTTTTCCCTCAGAATCTGAATCGTTTCTTCCAGCTCGCCGTCGTTGTGCAGGCGGCTTTCCAGAAACCACTCGTCGTAAACGATGCCGTATTTTTTCAGGTCTGTCTGCATCTTGGCGATATTTTTCGGAAGCGCAAAATCCACCAAAGCATTTTTCAGCTCCTCGGGGTCGGCGCCAACATAGCTGTCGCCGTGCTCTTTCGCAAACTCGGCGGCCCTTTCGCGGATGTCGTCTCCGTGGTATCCGTCCTCAGGAAATTCGACGGCGTCCTCGCCCTGAAAAAGCTGCAGGTAGCGCGCGGCAAGGGAGGTGCCGAATTTTTCGATCTGGTTTCCCGCGTCGTTTACGTAGAATTCACGCCATACGTCGTAGCCCGCGGCGTCGAGGACCGCCGCGAGGCAGTCGCCCAGCGCGCCGCCGCGCGCGTTGCCCATGTGCATGGGTCCGGTTGGATTCGCGGAAACGAACTCGACCATGATTTTTTCCTTTTTGCCAAAATCGCTGCGGCCGTAAGAAGCGCCGCTCTGCGTAATATCCTTCAGAACCTCCGAATAGAAACGCTGATTCAGAAAGAAGTTGATAAATCCGGGACCCGCGATTTCAAAACGGTCAAAAAATGTGCCGTCCAGCGCGATATACTCCGTGATCAGCTGCGCGATTTTCCTCGGGGCAAGGCGGAACGCCTTGGCGGACACCATGGCCGCGTTGGTCGCCCAGTCTCCGTGACTGCGGTCGGCGGGCACCTCAATGGAAAAAGGGGGCATTTCCCCCTGGGGCAGACCGCCGGCGGCCTGTGCCTTTTCCACCGCGCGGAGAATTGCGTTTTTCAGTTCACTGGTCGCCTGCAACACTATTTTTGACATCTTTGTTATTTGCCTCCTTGACCGTAATGAAGAGTTCGTTCAAACTCGATAAATTGGAATTGATATCCAGCGTATAGTTGATTTCCAAATTTCCGCCCATTTCTCCCAAACTGGATTTTACCCTGCTGGTGAAAACACCCACCATCATATTTCCGAAGCCCGTGTCGTACTGGCAGAGATGCCGCTTCCCGCTTTCCAGAATCAGGCGGGTGCTGTCGGCTCCGCCGCGCATCAGGGTTACTTTGGAACTGCCGTCCACCTTCAGGACGGAGGTCTGCGCCGCGTTGTTGTTGTCCGCATCGTATTCCTTATACACGATATATTGGCTGTTGCCTTTTTTTACATACGAACCGAGGGTGGTCAGTTCGACTTCGCCGGTTTCGTTGTCTATTTTCTGCCGGCCTTTAATGGAAATCAGGTAATTTTCCAGCATTTGTTTACTCCTTGCAATTTATTCGGTTCATTTCAAAATTAATAGAGATCAATATCCACATGGCTGACCTCGCGTTTGATATCTTTCCCGAGAAAGATACCCGCAATCTGAGAAAAGCCTTCCATCCGGTCGCTGACGTAGAACGAGCAGTCGCCGTCCGCGCTTCTGTCGCAGAGAAGCCCCTGTTTTCTCAGCAGGGCGGAACAGTAAGCGGCGGTTTCCCGTCCGCTGTCTATCAGGGTCACGCCGTCGCCCATTATTTCGGAAATGATGTGCCTGATAATCGGATAATGCGTGCAGCCCATAATCAGGGTGTCGATTCCGGCTTCCCTCAGCGGGGTCAGGTAGCGCTGCGCGACCAGGCGCGTAACCTGCTCGTCTTCGGCGATCCACCCGTTTTCCACCAGCGGGACAAACAGCGGGCAGTCGCGGTCGAAAACCTCGATTTCGGGATCGATGGCCGCAAGCTCGCGGCGGTAGGAACCGCTGCGGATGGTCGCCGTGGTGGCGATGATGCCGACTTTCCCGTTTCTGGTGGCTTTCCCGGCCGCGGCCGCGGCTGGTTTCAGCACGCCGGTGTAGGGAAGGGTCAGCTTTTCGCCGATTCCGGGCGCAACCGAACTGACGGTACCGCACGCGGCGATAATCATTTTCACATTTTTGGATTCCAGAAACGCCATATCCTGTCCGGCGTATTTCATAATCGTTTCGCGGCTTCGCGATCCGTAGGGAACGCGGCCGGTGTCGCCGAAATAGATGATATTTTCGTGCGGCATGATGTGCAATAGCTCTTTTACGGCGGTCAGCCCGCCCAGCCCGGAGTCAAAGACGCCGATCGGTCTGTTGTCCATTCTATTCCATCGCTCCAAAATGATTTATTAGTATTGTGTCCGGATTTCAAAGGAAAGAGACACCAGCCTGTCGAGCAGCTCGCCGTAAGGGATGCCGGAAGCCTCCCACAGCTTCGGGTACATGCTGATGGAAGTGAAGCCCGGCAGGGTGTTCAGCTCGTTCAGAATGACCTCTTTGCCGTCGCGTACGAAAAAGTCCACGCGGGAAAGGCCGGTGCAGCCCAGCATATAGTAAGCCCTGCGGGCGGTGGAACGGATTTCTTCCATCACCGCCTCGTCGAGATGCGCGGGGATATAGAGCTGGGATGTTCCGGATTTATATTTGTCGTCGTAGTCGTAAAATTCAGCGGAAGCCGCGATTTCACCGACAACGGAAGCCTCCGGTTCCGCATTGCCCAGTACCGCACACTCGACCTCCTGGCCCACAATGGCCTCTTCCACAACGATTTTGTCATCCTCGAGTGCCGCCTTGGCCACCGCTTCGTCAAGCTCCGCCTCGCTGCTTACCTTGCTGACTCCCACGGAGGACCCCGCGTTTGCCGGTTTCACAAAGATGGGATATCCAAGCCTTGCGTCGATCTTCCGCTTGATTTTCTCGGCGCCGGTTTTATATTTTTCCGTATAAAACCAAAGATAGTTTGCCTGATGGATGCCCGCCGCGGTCAGCAGTGTGTGGGTGACCGCCTTATCCATGCACACGGCGGAAGCAAGCGCGCGGCAGCCGACGAACGGAATCCCGCTTAACTGCAGAAGCCCCTGTATGGTGCCGTCCTCTCCGTTTTTACCGTGCAGGACGGGGAACACGCAGTCTACCTTGATTACGTCAAACCCCATTTTTCCGTCTACCACGATTCCCCGGATGTTTCTGTCGGGCGCGATAAACGCAGGCTGGTTGAGCGGGTCGCGCTCCCAGCGCCCGTCGGCGATTTCCTCCGGGGAGCCGCTGAATAGATACCAGCGTCCGTCCTTCGTAATGCCCAGGCAGACGATTTCATATTTGTCTTTCGGCAGGTTGTTGATGACCGATGCCGCAGAAACGCAAGATACTTCGTGTTCGGATGAGCTGCCGCCGAAAATGACGGCAATCCTCTTTTTATTCATAATCTTATCCTCCAAAGCTCTGCTCTTTTTCTTATTATATAATATACATAATCCTACAAATACATATCATACCACAAGGCTTTTAGCGGTGCAATCGGAATTTTATTAAATTGTATGGTGACAAAAAAATGTTTATGTAGTATAATTTATAAATATCGTGAGCCATACTATCTTTGGTTAAATATAGAAGGAAAATACAGGTGCATACCGGGGTCCCGCCAGTGCGGACAAGCGGTGTGCGTAAATACAGATTCAGGAGTGATTTGTTTGGAGCAGAAGGCATTTGACCTGATTGCTGAAAAAGTCGGCGCGGTTTTGAACGGACAGGGATTCGTAAAGGCCGGTGAGGAAAAGGAAGGCAGCGGCCGTTCGGTGCTGTTTAAAGGGGAGAATACCGCCTACAGTATTCTCTATCATCAGGACAAAAAGCGCTTTGAGCTTCGAACCTGCGATGCCGAGGACGGGGAGCCGGACTTAAAGTGGAAGTCCATTTCCATCTGGCTTTTTGACCCCGAGACGGACAGCCTGACCGAGGCCGACAGCATTGTGAACGACTTTATAGAGACCATTGAAGGGCCGAAGCGCGTGGCGGCGGCCAAAACGAAAAAGAAGCGCAAGAAAGACGATGAAAACAATGCCGACCCGGTGTTTTTCTTCAACCGCTTCGTCGGTATTTTCCCGGAGCTGAAAGAGGAGCTCAACGGCGAAAGAAATCAGTACGAGGAAGTGCGCGCGATCCATTTCGCAAAGGAGCATCTGGTGCCGAAAATTGACGCGCTCTGTGCGCAGGGCACAAAAGCGGACAGCATCAAGCGCTGCTGCGACCTTCTGAACGACATGTACGCCAACGGCGACATGGACGTGCGTTCCATTATTACGATCGTGGTGCTGAACGGCGTGAGCGACCGGGCGGCGGAGAATATCAAGCCGATGTTCAGCGACGATCTGAAAAAAGGCTACACCGCGGGGCTGAAATTCAAGGGGAAAGTGGTAAAGCCCGAAAAGAAAAAGAAGGAAAAGAGATTTGTCGCGGCCAATCTGAACGACATGAAATAAAGACGGGAAATCGGGGCGGGCAAAATCCGCTCCGTTTCGTAAAAAAAACTTGACAGATTCCACGTGAGATGCTATGATGTTTATACCTCATAAAGGGGTTATTTTTTTGCGCCCTTTTAAGAGGGAGGCTGAGGCCTTAAAAAAGGCCTAAATATTTTTCCGTATAACGGGAGGTGCCGTCATGAGAGTTAAAATCACATTAGCCTGCACTGAGTGCAAACAGCGCAACTACAACACGATGAAAAACAAGAAGAATGATCCGGACAGGCTTGAGATGAACAAGTACTGCAGATTCTGTAAGAAGCACACTCTTCACAGAGAGACGAAGTAAGCCGGACGGAGGGACGAAGAATGGCAGATACATCAAAAAAGGAAAACTTTTTTGCGAGAACGGGCAAGAGCGCTTCCAAGTTTTTCCGCGACTGCAAAAATGAGGTAAAAAAGATTGTATGGCCCACACCGCAGGCGGTATTCAGGAATACCGGCGTCGTTTTGGCAACAATATTTCTGATTGGCCTGTTTATCTTTGGACTCGACACGTTGCTCATGAACCTGCTTGGGTTGATTATGAATGTTGCAAAGTAGGATAAGCGGAGGAAATTACGATGCCTGAAGACGCAAAATGGTATGTTGTTCATACCTATTCCGGGTATGAGAACAAGGTAGCCTCTAATCTTGAAAAGACTGTGGAAAACCGTCAGCTCCATGATTTAATTCAGGAAATCCGTGTGCCGACGGAAACTGTTACGGAAATCAAAGATAACAAAAGGCGCGATGTCGAGCGCAAGATTTTTCCCGGTTATGTTTTGGTGAAGATGCTCCTAACCGATGAGTCATGGTATGTTGTCCGCAACATCAGGGGCTGTACGGGTTTTGTCGGCCCGTCGTCCAAGCCCATTCCGCTCACGGATGAAGAAGTGGCGAAGCTGGGCGTTGAACAGAAGGAAATCGAGGTTTCTTACAGCGTCGGCGATTCCGTACACATTATCGACGGCCCGTTGGAGGGCTTTGTCGGTACTGTTGAAGAAGTTGACGTCGACAAAAACCGCGTCCGCGTAACAGTATCCATGTTCGGGCGCGAAACACCGGTTGAGCTTGAGTTGGATCAGGCTGAAGCGATGGAATAACATTTCACGATAATTTGCGGGAGACCGCTGATTATGAGGGGCACTGCCCCTGTGGGAGGAACGGATAAACTCAAAGCATCCGCTCCGCCATCTACCACGAATTTTGGAGGTGCAAACAAATGGCTCAAAAGGTTACGGGCTTGATTAAGCTCCAGATACCTGCTGGCAAGGCTACCCCGGCGCCGCCTGTAGGACCGGCTCTCGGTCAGCACGGCGTCAACATCATGGCGTTTACAAAGGAATTCAACGAGCGCACGAAAAATGACGTAGGACTGATTATTCCTGTTGTCATCACCGTTTATGCGGATCGTTCGTTTACCTTTATCACCAAGACCCCGCCTGCTGCCGTCCTGATTAAAAAGGCCTGCGGTATTGAGAGCGGTTCCGGTGAACCGAACAAGAAGAAGGTAGCAAAGATCACACGCGAGCAGGTCAGAAAGATAGCTGAGACAAAGATGCCCGATTTAAATGCGGCTTCCGTTGAGACAGCCATGAGCATGGTTGCCGGTACAGCGCGCAGCATGGGGATCGAAGTCGTAGATTGACACCCGGGTGGGAGGAACTTTTCTACTCCGATTTTACCACTCAATAGGGAGGAAAACCAATGAAACACGGTAAAAAATACGTTGAGAACGTAAAGCTTGTCGACCGTACAAAGCTTTATGATGCAAACGAGGCTCTTGACCTCTGTGTCAAGACCGGAACATCCAAGTTTGACGAGACCGTTGAGGTCCATGTCAAACTGGGCGTAGACAGCCGTCACGCTGACCAGCAGGTCCGCGGCGCGATCGTACTGCCGAACGGAACCGGTAAAAAGGTCCGGGTACTGGCCATCTGCAAAGGCGACGCCGTCAAAGAGGCTGAGGCTGCCGGTGCCGAGTTCGTCGGTGCCGAAGAAATGGTACAGAAAATCCAGTCCGAAAACTGGATGGATTTCGATATTTTGATCACGACTCCGGACATGATGGGCCTTGTCGGCCGTTTAGGTAAGGTTCTGGGCCCCCGCGGTCTGATGCCGAACCCGAAAGCCGGTACGGTTACCCGCGAAATCGGCAAGGCGATTACCGACGCCAAGGCCGGTAAGATCGAGTACCGTCTTGACAAGACCAACATTATCCACTGCACAATCGGCAAAGTTTCCTTTGGCGGACAGAAGCTGCAGGAAAACTTTGACGCTCTGCTCGGCGCAATCGTAAAGGCGAAGCCGGCCGCTTCCAAGGGCCAGTATATCAAGAGCTGCGTCGTAGCTTCCACCATGGGCCCCGGCGTCAGAATCAACCCGAATAAGGTTGGCGTCTGATTCCGAAAGGCTTGACAGACCGCACGGTCTGTGATAGTATAATATTCGCTGTTCTTTATTCCAAAGACAGCAGGCGCATTTGCTTAATGGGTTTTGGCCCAGCCTGCCGAGGATAGAGGCCGATACGCATTGTTATGATGATGTATTTATGCCCTTTCCGCGGTCATGCGGGAAGGGCTTTTTCATTTTCCTGCGCGCCGCATTCCAACTGACGGAGGTGAATACATTTGCCAAGTGAGAAGATTTTAGAGCAAAAAAAGCAGGCGGTTGCCGCTTTGACCGAGAGCCTGAAGGGTGCATGTACCGGTGTCATTGTCGACTATAAGGGCATCACGGTCGCTCAGGACACAAAGCTCCGCAAAGAGCTGCGTGAAGCGGGCAGTGACTACATGGTCGTCAAGAATACCCTGTTGCGTCTTGCATTGAAGGACGCCGGGATCGATGGCCTCGACCATGTTCTTGAAGGCACGACCGCACTTGCAATCAGCAAGGACGATTATGTTTCCAGCGCAAAGATCCTCGCTAAATTTGCCGATACCAGCAAAACATTTGAACTCAAGGCCGGATTTGTCGATGGCGGTGCCATTGATGCCGACGGAGTCAAAGAACTGGCTTCCCTGCCTGCCAAAGAGGTTTTGGTTGCAAAAGCTCTGGGCGGCTTGAACGCTCCTATTACGGGCTTCGTTACTGTGCTGAGCGGCACAATGAAGGGCTTGGTCGTCGCTTTGAACGCAATCGCGGAAAAGCAGTCTGCCAACGCATAAGGTTTCCTAAAATAAAAATTTTGGAGGTAATTCACAATGTCTGATAAAGTTGTAAAATTAATTGAAGATGTAAAATCCCTTACCGTTCTTGAGCTTTCCGAGCTCGTAAAGGCTCTGGAAGAAGAGTTCGGTGTATCCGCTGCTGCTCCGGTTGCTGTTGCTGCCGCCGCTGCTCCGGCTGCCGCTGCTGCTGAAGAGAAGACGGAGTTCGACGTCGTTCTGAAGGCTGTCGGCCCCAACAAGATCCAGGTCATCAAGGTTGTCCGTGAGATCACAGGTCTTGGCCTGAAAGAAGCAAAAGAGCTCGTTGACGGCGCACCGAAGGCTGTTAAAGAGGGCGCTTCCAAGGACGATGCAGAAGCGATCAAAGCAAAGCTTGCCGAGACTGGCGCAGAAGTCGAAGTTAAATAATTTTACTTTTCATACAAAACGCCCTGCTGTTTAACAGCAGGGCGTTTTTTTGTAATTCCATAAAGGAGCCCCCGTCATCGCTGAGGCTCCGCTTTACTGTCGGATCACATTTTCCTATATTTCTTTACTCTGCGCAGGTTCTTCTTTTTGCGGTTGTAGATCAGCGCAAGGATAATGTAAATGATGACCAGCAGAACGATCACCGCCGCGATGACGATGAACCAGACGGAAGTGAAAATGGCCTTGACGGTATTGGCGGAATGCAGCAGTTCGCTGCGCTCAACGCTTTCCGCGGCCACCAGATTAACGGTCGTCAGCTTCTGGTTGGCATAACTGAGAGTCGCCGTTCCGATGACCTGTCCCTTTTTGACGGGCGCGGTGACGGCGTCGGGGACGTTCTTGGTAACGATCACGCTGCTTGCCGACACGTTCATCGGCAGCATCGCGGAATAATCCTTTTCGGCCACAAGCAGCAGCTTATCCTTGTTCCAGGCGTCCTTCAGCTTGACTTCGCCGATGGACTCCTCGCTGTTCAGTATATTTTTCAGTTCCAGATTTTTAAACGCCCACTGGTAAAGCTTCTTCGTATCGACCAGCTCGCCGCGCGTTTTGATCTGTTTGCCGTTCGCGTCTACGGACGGCGCGCCGAGCGCGATGCAGAGATAGCTATAACCCTCCGCGGTGGCGGAAGAAACCAGACAGTAGCCAGATTCGTCTGTATGGCCCGTTTTAATGCCGCGCGCATACTGGTAGTAATACTGGCTTCCCGTGTTTTTGTCGATCAGCAGGTTGGTGGTGGAAAGAGTACGCAGGGTCCCCGTCTCCGGACCGCCCACCGGTTTGTAGGAAGCGCGCGCCTGTGAGGTGATCTCGGTAAAATGCGGCAAGGTCATCGCGTATTTCGTCATCAGGTAAAGATCGTGCGCCGTTGTGTAGTGATTCTCGTCGTGAAGGCCGTGCGGGTTGGTGAAGTGCGTACCGGTACAGCCCAACTCCTTTGCCTTCGCGTTCATCATATCGACAAAGGCGTCAATATCTCCCTTTCCCACATAGTCCGCCAGAAACAGCGCCGCATCGTTTCCGCTCGGCACCAGCATGCAGTTCATCAGCTGAAGGGCGGTCAGCTCGTCGCCGACCTTGATATTGGACATGGAACTGCCCGTTCCGAGAAGCGTGTCCATGACTTCTTTGGTAATCGTTATTTTAGTCCCTTCCAGGTCCTTGATCTGTTCACTGGCAACGATAAAGGTCATAATTTTGGTGGTGGAAGCGGGCTCCCGGCGCTCATTCGCGTTTTTCTGATAAACGACGGTGTCCGTGTCCAGATTGACCAGCTCAATGGCGGCACAATTCGGTTCAAAATCAATATTAAAGGTAGCTGCGCCCGCCCTGACGGGCGAAAACAGAACCAGAATCAAAAGGATGGAAACAGACAGGAATTGGCGCATTTTTTTCATGGAACTTTTTCCTCCGATGTGATATTATATGTGTAAAGTTTGATAGATAATCAGGGATGTACAGACCTGTAGATTAGTATAACAGCATTTCTGCAAAAGATAAAGGGCAGTTTGGAAATGTAATTAAATTGTAAGATTTGATGGGGGAATCACAGTGATTTACATAACAGGGGATACTCACGGCGAAATTTGTCGTTTTGACTCGGGTCAGGCCAAAAAGCTGAAGAGGGGGGATACGCTGATCGTATGCGGTGATTTCGGCTTTCTCTGGGATGGCGGCCCGAAAGAGGAAAAGAATCTGAAAAGGCTGGGCAAGAAAAAATACAACATTCTTTTCCTTGACGGAACCCATGAAAATTTCGATTTGCTGGAGCAGTATCCCGTGACGGAGTGGAACGGCGGCCGTGTGCAGAACATCAGCGGGAACCTGTACCACCTTATGCGCGGACAGATCTATACCATAGAAGGGAAGAAGCTGTTTGTGTTCGGCGGCGGGGAAAGCACGGAAAAGCAAATGCGCATCGCCGCGGGGAAATGGTGGGAACGCGAAATGCCAAGCATGGAAGAGATGCGCGAGGGTGTCAGAAACCTTTCCGCGGCTGATATGGCGGTTGACTATATTCTGACCCATGAACCGGCACCGAGAGTGATGTCCCATACGGTGAATCCCAAGGAAAGCACCAATCAGCTGGAGGCATATTTCGAGCAGCTGGTCAAGCAGGTCAAATTCGAGAAATGGTTTTTCGGCTCCATCCATGTCGACCGGAAAATCACCGCCAAAAATTATGCGGTGTTTAATGACATGATCCCGGTGGAGCCCCCGCAGTCTAAAAGATTCCGATAATAGCGGCTGTTGCAAAATGGATTTGCGACGGCAAATGGTATACTAAAGAAATGATCTCAACAAAATGCGCCTTGAAACGGATTCACCGATCAAGGCGCATTTCTCTGTCTAAAGCAATTTCCTGGGGTACCATCGGAACTGATGGACGATTAATCCGCTCTGTTTTCAAACAGCTGTTTTACCTCCGCACGCAGGCCCCGGTGCTGAGGGGACTCCAGCTCGGCGTCCATGCTCAGAATTTCCCGCGCGACGGACTGGGCCTCTTTCAGCAGGTCCATATCATGGACCATGTCGGCGATCTTCAGCTCCGGCAGTCCGTGCTGTCTGTGGCCGAAGAAATCGCCGGGGCCGCGCAGCTTCAGGTCCTGTTCCGCAATCTGGAAGCCGTCGTTGGTCGCGCACATGGTTTTCAGCCGCGCGACGGTTTCTTCGTTCTGTGCGTCCGATATTAAAATACAGGTGGATTTGTATTTTCCGCGCCCTACGCGCCCGCGCAGCTGGTGCAGCTGGGAAAGGCCGTACCGTTCCGCGTTTTCGATCAGCATCACAACCGCGTTGGGAACGTCCACGCCGACCTCCACAACGGTGGTGGAAATCAGCACCGCAATTTTTCCCTGTGCAAAATCCGTCATAACGGCTTCTTTTTCCCTGGGCTTCATTTTTCCGTGAAGCACGCCGACCGTATAATCGGGAAGCCACTGGTTCCTTACTTTTTCCGCGTATTCGTTCACGCTCGCCATATCGTTCTGGCCTTCGTCGATCATCGGGCAGATGATGTAGCACTGTCGGCCTTCGTCGATATGCCTCCGGATAAAACGGAACGCCCTCAGGCGTTTATCGCTCGTAATCGCGTAGGTGTCTATTTTCTGCCGGCCGGGCGGAAGCTCGTCCAGAATCGAAATATCGAGGTCGCCGTAGATCATCAGCGCGAGTGTGCGCGGGATGGGGGTGGCGCTCATGACAAGCATATGCGGGTGGTCGCCCTTGGAGGCAAGAGCCGCGCGCTGCGCCACGCCAAAACGGTGCTGTTCGTCCGTGATCACCAGGCCGAGGCGCCGAAACGCGACGTTTTCGGAAAGAAGGGCGTGCGTGCCGATAACAAGCTGGATCTCTCCGTCCAGCAGTTCCTGCAGAATCTCCCGCTTTTTCGCAGCCGGCATCGAGCCGGTCAGCAGCGCGACGCGCGTATCCCGCAGCAGGGAGGACAGGGAAGCGTAGTGCTGCTGCGCCAGGATTTCCGTGGGCGCCATCAGCGCCGCCTGCATCCCGTTTCCAACGGCGCAGTAGCAAAGCGCCGCTGCGACCGCGGTTTTTCCGGAGCCGACGTCTCCCTGAATCAGCCGGTTCATCGGGAATCCGCTCATCATATCCGTTACGGCTTCTTTTACGGCCCTTCGCTGGGCCTGTGTGGGCTCGAAGGGGAGCAAGCCGTAAAAACATTCAGAACAGTCGTACTCAAGCCTCAGGGGGCTTACAGAGCGGCTGTGGCCCTTCAGTCGGAGAAGGCCCAGCTGCAGAATGAGCAGTTCTTCAAAAATCAGGCGTTTCCGGGCGGTTTCCACCGCCTCCATATTCTGCGGCAGATGGATGCTTTCCAGCGCAAACCGCAGCGGGCAGAGCCCGTACTTCTCCCGGATCGTTTCCGGAATCGGATCACGAATCCTGTCCGGCAGCAGATCAAGGGCGCTTCTGACCGCGTTTTCGATCATCCGGCTGGTCAGCCCCAGCGTCTGATGATAAACGGACCGGATAGGGGGACTGACCGCCGCGCGCACAAATTCCGGCGTGGTCATTTCCCGTTTTAGAAAATTGGCGGTTACCTTTCCGTAAAATACGTATTCCTCGTCCGCATTCAGCATGGAAGAGATATAGGGATTGTTGAAATAGGTAAGCTCCATATCGCTTTCGCCGTCGGTGACCGTTACCTTGCAGATCATCATTCCGGAGCGGATTCTCGTTTCCTTCGGCCGTTCCAAAACGGTCGCCCGCACGGCGCAGGGCTCGTTCAGCGGCGCCAGGCGGATCGGATAAGGGTGGCTCAGGTCCTCATAGGTACGGGGGTACAGACGCAGTAAAGCGCCGACAGTCGGCGCGCCGAGCTTTTCAAACAGCTTGGCACGCTTTTCGCCGACGCCCTTCAGGTCGCGGATATTTCTTTCAAATAAAGAACGCATCATTCAATGGAAACAATAAAATAATATACCGGCTGGCCGCCGTTGACGAGCGTAACCTCGGTTTCATTGCCTACCCTGGCCTTAATCCGGCTATAAGCTTCGTTTGCCTGTTCCTCCGTAACGTCCGCCCCGTAAATAATAGTAATGAACGAAGTGCCGCGGGTAATCATGGAGCGCGTCAGTTTGCTGCAGGTATGGACAATATCCTTTTCGATCAGTTCCAGCTTGCCGTTGTTCAGGCCCAGAATGTCGCCCGCCTTGATTTTGTGGCCGCCGAATTCGGAGTCGCGCGCGGCGAAGGTGACGGAAGCGGTCGAGACGTTGGATGCGGCCTCCATCATCGCGACGGTATTTCCTTCCGTGCTTGCGTCCGGATCGTAGGCGAGCATGGCGGAAAGGCCCTGCGGGATCGTGCGGGTGGGCAGGACGATTACCTTGCGGTCGTTCACAAGCGGGATGGTCTGTTCGGCCGCCATAATGATGTTCTTGTTGTTCGGCAGGACCAGAACGGTTTTTGCGGGAGTCGCCAGAATCGCGGCGAGAAGGTCGTTTGTACTGGGATTCATGGTTTGCCCGCCGCTGACGACGTGCGTACAGCCCAGGTCGGTGAAAAGGGTTTTCAGGCCTTCTCCGGCGGCGACTGAAACAAACCCGACCTCGTCGGCGGGCTCTGCAGGTTCCAGGGAAGCCACGGCCTTTGCTTTGGCCTCTTCGTTTGCCTCCGCGGCCTTCCGGTGCTGTTCCTTCATATTTTCTATTTTTACGGTCAGCAGCTGGCCGAATACCAGAGCCGACTGCAGCGCGTTGCCCGGTTCTTCCGTATGCACATGCACCTTGATAATGTCGTCGTCGTCCACCAGAACCACGCTGTCGCCGATGCTTTCCAGATAGCCGCGAAGCTCCTGCGGGTCTTTCTTGCATTCAAGGTCGCGTCCCACGATAAATTCGGTGCAATAGGTAAAGTTGATGACCTGATCAAATTCCGCGGCGGCGTTTCTGAAAAAGTCGGTTTCAGCCGCCTGCTCCTCGGGGGAGTCCGCCTCGTTCAAAATGATGGTACCGTCCTTAAATACGCTCAGCATTCCGTCCAAAATATAACAGAGTCCTTTTCCTCCGGCATCGATTACTCCCGCCTTTTTCAGTACGGGCAGCAGCTCCGGTGTTTTTTCCAGTGCTTCGGCAGCGCCCTTGCAAATCGCGCTCCACACATAAACGACGTCGTCGTCGATGGCCGCCGCCGCCTTACCCTTTTCGCTGGCAACGCGGGAAACGGTCAGGATGGTTCCCTCCGTCGGCTTCATCACGGCCTTATATGCGGCCTCTACGCCAACACCCAAAGCGTTGGCCAGATCGGTGCCGCTGACTTCTTCCATTCCCTCAATCCCCTTGGAGAACCCGCGGAACAGAATGGAGAGGATGACCCCGGAGTTGCCCCTTGCGCCGTGGAGCATGGCGGAAGCTGCGGTGCGCGCGACTTCGCCTGCGCTGCTGTTGGTATTTTTTGAGAGCTCGCGGGAAGCGGAGCTCATCGTCATGGACATGTTGGTTCCCGTATCTCCGTCGGGAACAGGGAAGATGTTCAACTCATCGACCGATGTTTTATGCTTTACGATATTATTAGCGCCTGATATTATAGCGTTTCTCAGGTCAATTCCATTTATCACCATTCAGCACTCCCTAAATTTCACTTATTGCATTACCTTATTTTTCATCTTAATATTATATCATAGTGCACAGGCAGATTCAATCTTAATTTCTCGCGGCCTTCCGGCGCGGTGGGAAAAGGGCATAAGGCGCCATAAAAAATATCCTCACATCATGTGAGGATATCGATACGGGTCGGAACTATCTGGGTTCAACAATCAACTTGATCGCCGTGCGTTCTTCATTGTCGATCACTACACTGGCAAAGGCTGGGATGCATACAACGTCGATTCCGGATGGGGCAAGGTATCCGCGTGCGATTGCAATGGCCTTAATTGCCTGATTGGCGGCGCCTGCGCCGACAGCCTGCAGCTCGACAGACCCTGTTTCGCGAATCACTCCTGCGACTGCGCCCGCAACGGAATTTGGCGCTGACTTTGACGATACTTTCAATATTTCCATAGGCCATCCTCCAGACTATGCAAAATCATAGTATCATCATAAAACGAAACACAAAGTTTTGCAAGTAGTATTTACCAAAAACACGTAAATTATGAAAAAAAAACTGTAAAAACCAACGAATTGCTGTTATTGAATCTGAATTCGCTCCACAGAGACGGTTTTTCCGCTTTTTTCATCGATCTGAAACAGGGCGCATTCCATTTTACAGTCGCCCTCAGCCAGCGCAAAACGGACCGGCATTTTGGTCCTCATTTTCTCTATGACCAGTTCGGGCTTTACGCCGAGCACGGATTGGATGGGTCCCGTCATGCCCAGGTCTGTGATATACCCGGCTCCCTGAGGAAGCACGCACTCGTCCGCGGTCTGAACGTGGGTGTGCGTACCGAAAACCGCCGAGACGCGCCCGTCCAGATAATAGCCGAAGGAACGTTTTTCCCCGGTCGCCTCCGCGTGAAAGTCTATCAGCGTGATTTTAGGCATGTCCGCAAGCAGGCGGTCGGCCGTGTCGAACGGGGAGTCCAGGCTCTCCATGTAAATCGTCCCCATCAGATTGATGACGCCTACCTGCACCCGCCCCATGTCTACAATACAGGAGCCCCTGCCGGGAACCGAGGACGGAAAATTCGCGGGACGAATCAGATATTCGCTGGAATCAAACAGCTCGTAGCTTTCTTTGCGGCGGAAGCTGTGGTTGCCGGCGGTGATCACGTCCACGCCGCTGTCATACAGGAACTGAACGGAAACGGGGGTCAGTCCGTTTCCGTCGGCGGAATTTTCACCGTTTGCAATGACCAGATCGATCCCTTTCATTTTTTTGAATACCGGAAGACGCTGGCGAAGAAAGCGGCAGCCGATGCTGCCGACAACGTCGCCGATTGCAAGAATATTCATTTGAAAGCCTACCTTCTATGTGGATGCCCCCAGTGTTTCTGCGGGCTCTTTTGTAATAAATTTATTGTAACAGTTTATTTTTATCAAGTAAATCCCTAAATACGCATTTACGCCGGTCCTGTTTCCGTCAGAAACAGCAGAGAATTCCCAACAACAGAAAGGCGTGTAAGAAATGAATATGGGGAACAGCTTTCGCTGTCCCCCAAAAAACTTCTCCCCAATGCGCCGAAACGCCCTATATTACGCTCCGCCGCTTATGCGCCATCCGGTACGTCCCGTTCTATTACTTCGCGTACTCGATCGCGCGGCTTTCACGGATTATGTTTACCTTAATCTGTCCCGGATATTCCAGCTCGTTTTCAATCTTGTTGCAGATGTCGCGGGCCAGAAGCACCATTTTGTCGTCGCTGATCATTTCGGGCTTTACAATGACCCGAATCTCTCTGCCGGCCTGAATCGCGAAGCAGCGTTCCACACCGTCAAAGGAAGAGGCGACCTCCTCCAGCTTTTCAAGCCGTTTGATATAATTTTCAAGGTTTTCACGCCTTGCGCCCGGCCTGGCGGCTGAAATTGCGTCTGCCGCCTGTACAATGCAGGCGATGACTGTTTTAGGCTCCACATCGTTGTGATGAGCGTGAATTGCGTGGATAACGGTTTCGCTTTCCTTGTATTTGCGAGCCACGTCGACGCCGATGTCGACATGGGAACCTTCAATTTCATGGTCGAGCGATTTGCCGATATCATGCAGCAAACCGGCTCTGCGTGCGATTGTAGGATCCAAACCAAGTTCGGAAGCCATCACACCGGATAAAAAAGCAACTTCCAGCGAATGATTCAAAACATTTTGTCCGTAACTGGTGCGGTAACGCAACCGTCCCAGCAGTTTGATCAGCTCGGGGTGGATTCCATTCACTCCGGCCTCGATCACAGCACGCTCGCCTTCCTGTTTGATGGTGGCATCCACCTCGCGGCGCGCCTTCTCTATCATTTCCTCTATTCTTGCGGGATGAATTCTGCCGTCCGCAATCAGACGCTCCAGCGCAATGCGGGCTACCTCGCGGCGAACAGGCTCAAAACTGGAAAGGGTAATCGCTTCCGGAGTATCGTCAATAATCAGATCGACACCGGTCAGAGTTTCAATCGCCCGGATATTTCTTCCCTCACGTCCAATAATACGGCCCTTCATCTCATCGTTTGGCAGCGGAACAACGGAAATGGTGGCTTCTGCCACATGATCCGCCGCACAGCGCTGAATTGCCATGGAAATGATTTCCCGCGCGGATTTGTCGGCGTCTTCCTTGGTCTGCTGTTCAAATTCCATCAGCTTGACGGCCTTTTCATGGGTGAGTTCGTCTTCCAGATTCTTCAGCAAATAATCCTTCGCCTGATCCACGGTGAATCCGGAAATCCGCTCCAGCATATCAAACTGGCTTTTCTTTACGGCTTCCGCTTCGGCAAGCCTTTCATCCGCCTGTTTGTTTTTATTGGTCAGGATTTCGTCTTTCGCTTCCAGACTTTCCATTTTTTTATCCAGGGTTTCTTCCTTCTGCTGGATGCGGCGTTCCTGACGCTGTACTTCTTTTCTGCGTTCGTTTAGCTCGCGTTCCGACTCGTTTCTCAAACGGTGGATTTCGTCCTTGCCCTCTAAAACAGCTTCTTTCTTTTTGGCTTCGGATGATTTAATCGCGTCGCTGATAATTCTTTTGGCTTCCAGCTCAGCGGAACCGATGGTAAACTCGGCCTGCTTTTTCCGGTGGGCGATTCCGCCTAAGAAAGCAATAACACCTGCAACCACCGCGCAGACAAGCGCGATGATAATACATGTTAGCAAACTAACAGTGGCTGTGGTCAATTTGTTGGCACCTCCTTGTCTTTCTTACTTTTTCAATATTTTAGTTTAAAATTAATTAAGATGGGTGCGTTAAGCCCATGAATGCATATATGTGCATCTTATTCATAATTGTATTACTTCTGGTACCCTAATGTCAAGAAATATCGCTTGCAATCGATACAAACTGTTCATATTATTTAAGGACGATCGTTGTTTCAGTCACATGATACGAAAAAAATCTGTATAATAGTAACAAATCGCCCAGCCGTCCGTTGACAAGTTCCTCAGACGGTGCTAATATGAACAATATATAAGAATATGTAAAAAATGTTGACGAGGAAGCCTTTCCACCGTGCAATTGCAACAGAGAGCGCATGCAGCAGCTGAAAGCGTGCGCGCAGTTTGGCAGAAAGGACACCGCCTCTGAGTGCGTGCCGAACGCAGATTGCCAAAGGCATGCCGGGCAGCACCGTTACCTGCTGCAATGAGAGCGGATGATTCGTCCGCTGAAATTGGGTGGAACCGCGAGCGATAGCCTTGCCCCTTTTTGGGGTAGGGCTTTTTTTATTTGAAGGAGTGAAAGATATGGTAAAAGTAAAACTGAAAGAGGATGTCAGGGAGTTTGAAAACGGCATCACGGTGGCCGAAATCGCAAAGTCGATCGGCATGGGCCTGTACAAGGCTGCCTGTGTCGGTAAAATAGATGGAAAGGCAGTGGACCTGCGAACGCCCGTAACCGGCGACTGTGAGCTGGAAATCCTGACCTTTGACAGCGAAGAGGGCAAGAAAGCTTACTGGCATACCACCTCGCACATTATGGCGCAGGCGGTAAAAAGGCTGTTCCCCGGCGCCGGCTTCGCCATCGGCCCGGCGGTGGACAGCGGCTTCTATTATGATATTGATCTGGAGCGCTCCCTGACCCCGGAAGATCTTCCGAAAATTGAAGCGGAAATGAAAAAGATCATCAAGGAGAATATCCCGATCGAGCGCTTTGAGCTTGACCCCGCTGAAGCGGTTGAACTGATGAAGAAGGAAAACCAGAAATACAAGGTCGAACTGATCGAGGAGCATTCCGGCAAAGGGGAAAAGATCAGCTTTTACCGTCAGGGAGACTACACCGACCTTTGTGCCGGCCCCCATCTGATGAGCACCGGCTGCGTAAAAGCCGTTAAGCTGACCGCGAATACGGCGGCTTATTGGCGCGGCGATTCCAAAAATAAGATGCTGCAGCGCATTTACGGCATTTCCTTCCCGAAGAGCAGCGAGCTTGAGGAATATCTGGCGAAGGTGGAAGAGGCGAAAAAGCGCGACCATAATATTCTGGGCCGTCAGCTCGGCTACTTTACCACCAGCGACCTGATCGGGCAGGGCCTGCCGATCTTGCTTCCGAACGGCGCGCGCGTGATTCAGCTTCTGCAGCGCTTTGTGGAAGACGAGGAGCAAAGCCGCGGCTGGCTGCTGACAAAGACGCCTTTTATGGCGAAAAGCGACCTTTATAAGCTTTCCGGGCACTGGGATCACTATAAGGACGGCATGTTTGTCCTCGGCGACGAGGAAAAGGACGACGAGGTTTTTGCCCTGCGTCCGATGACCTGTCCGTTCCAGTACCAGGCTTACCTGAACAAGAAGCGTTCCTACCGTGACCTGCCGCTGCGTTACAATGAGACATCGACGCTGTTCCGCAACGAGGCTTCCGGAGAAATGCACGGCCTGATCCGGGTGCGGCAGTTTACGATTTCCGAAGGGCATCTGATGTGTACGCCTGCCCAGCTGGAAGACGAATTCAAGGACTGCCTGGAGCTTGCCATATTCATGCTGAAGACGCTCGGTCTTTACGAGGACGTTTCCTACCGGTTCTCCATGTGGGACCCCAACGACCGCGCAAAATATATCGGGACGCCGGAGCAGTGGGACGAAGCGCAGGGCGTCATGCGCAAGATTCTGGACCATCTTGAGATTCCCTATGTGGAGGGCGTCGGCGAAGCCGCTTTCTATGGTCCGAAACTTGATATTCAACTTAAAAACGTATTCGGCAAAGAAGATACGCTCATCACCATCCAGATCGACCAGATGCTGGCCGAAAAGTTCGGCATGGAATACACGGACGCGGACGGGAAGCAGAAGAATCCCTACATTATCCATCGCACCTCCATCGGCTGCTACGAGCGCACGCTGGCCCTGCTGATTGAAAAATATGCAGGCGCGCTGCCCATGTGGCTGATGCCCGAGCAGGTCAGGGTGCTGCCGATCAGCGACCGTCTGCAGCCGGAAGCCGACAAGGTAGTCGCAAAGCTGAAGGCATCCGGCCTGAGGGCAACCTGCGACACCAGAAGCGAAAAAATCGGATATAAGATCCGCGAAGCGCAGCTTCAGAAAATTCCCTATATGCTCATTATCGGGGATAAAGAGGCGCAGGAGGGTACCGTTTCCGTGCGCAGCCGCAAGGATGGCGATATTGGATCTATGGATGTTGCTGCATTTGTTGCAAAAGCGGTCGCTCAGGTTGCTGAAAAATCAAAAGACTGATTTCCTTTTTGTTCGGGGCCGGATGTATCATACATCCGGCCCTTTCCTTTTGCGGTCCGGCCAACACAATCGGTTTTTATGTCAACCTGTGGAACTTTCTATTATTCCACCGTTTTCTTTCCACCGTTCATTTGATAAGTTGAAAAATGGGGAAAATTCCGGTTCCTGTAAGGGGAATATGTTGAAAACTCGGTTGAAAGTGTGGAAGAAATCGTTTATTATGATATTTTAGAAATATTATGTTAAGATTTATGTAAAGTTAGAGGATTGCGGAACAGCTTCTTCCGCCAATACAAAAACATTTTGAAATTTCCATAAAATGCTGTTATATTTTGAAAATATTCCCATATGAAATTAAGTCGTTTCCGTCATGCGTTAAAATACACAATAATAGCAGTGGGGCGGGGGCGAGAAATTGAGCAGAATAGTTTTGAGCCGGAAGGGATGGAAAATATTCTCCATAGCCGCGCTGCTGATTGCTTTTGCTATTTTTGGGGGTTCCTTTTTTTGGGCCAAAAATGTGAAAGAAAATTCGGTGGGGCCTTCTCCCGCCAGTATTACCGCCGAAATTATCAGTGAAATGAATTATTCCGATATGATTGAGGTCAGCCAGAATCAGCTGTCCAAGCATTACAGTATTCCCGACGGGATTATTACCGACAGTTCGCTGTACATGAGCAAATCGTCCGACAGCGCTTCGGAAATCGCCTGCTTTTTGCTGACGGATAAATCAAAGTTTCCCGAATTGAAAGCCGCCGCCGCCAACCATATCAATTCCAAGGCAGCGGGTTTTAAAAGCCTGAATCCCGAACAGTACAATCTGCTGAAAAATTTTGTAATTGTGCAGCAGGGAAGATATGTTCTTGTTACTGTCGGTAATAAGGCTTCCATGAATGAAAAATTGTTCACTGAAATTGTGGAATGAATTTTTCACTTGATTCTTTAAAATTTTTATGATAAAATAATGCACATGCGGAAGTGGTTCAATGGTAGAACATCAGCTTCCCAAGCTGATGACGGGGGTTCGATTCCCCTCTCCCGCTCCAAAAAAGAAACCCGGCCGATAGGCCGGGTTTCTTTTTTTGCGAAAGATGGTGGAATCGAACCCCGGCGCAAGTGCGGAGAAAAAAAGGGGTGGCCTGCGCGCCGGGAAAAAAACAGGGACTCGCGGAACGCGGGCGAATGTACGACCACCCGATTCCCCTCTCCCGAAAAAGAAGGGTGGCCTGCCTCAATCAGGATATTGACAGCCTGTTCGGATGCCTGTAACATCTTCAAATACATTTCTTTATAATCTGGCATTATATTCACCAAAAGTATATTTTAGAACAATATGTTCAAACTGTAAATGAACAAATTGTTCTTATCTATACTGGTATTGGTGATAGGAATGGAAAAATATAAGCGTATTCGTTCTCTGCGCGAGGATGCAGATTTAACGCAGGAAAAAGTCGGAAGGGCAATCAATGTACCCCAGCGCAGCTATGCCTACTATGAAAGCGGTCAGCGGATGGTTCCGCCGCACGTTCTTTGTGCTTTGGCGGATTTCTACGGTGTTAGTGTAGACTATATTTTAGGGCGTACCAACAATAAGAAAACCAACTGATCGCTAAAACCCACACGTTAGGTGTAAGACAAGTCTTACAGATTTGCTTTTTTCTTAAATCTGTGTTATACTAATAAAAATTAAATATAAAAGAACCGTCTTTAAGAAGGGCTTTTGGTATTGCGCCGATTGGCGTACTATAAAAAGCCCTTCTTTTTTTTAAAAGACACCAAAAAATTTTTTAGTAGGAGGAGCTAAGATGAATACCATTTTGGCGCAGAAGCGCGACCCGGCCGCAAAGGCCAAACAACTGAGGCGTTCAGGAATTGTGCCGTGCGTTATCTATGGCGCGGGATTGAAGGAATCGCTCTCCGTCCAGATCGATCAGAGGGCGGCCAGACAACTCCAGCGAACCAAGCGCAACGGAAGCAAGGTGAATATTCAGGTAGATGGAAAGACCTATCCGACGCTAATTAAGGATTTGGGATATGACAGTATGAACGACGAAATAGTCCATGTCAGCTTCCAGGTATTGGCTGAAGGAAAAAAGTTCAACAGCGTTGCTGATATTGTGCTTATCAACAAAGAAAAAGTGACAGGAGTTCTGGAGCAGATGCAGATGCAGGTTCCTCACGCCGCCGAACCGGAATATCTGCTCGATACCGTTACAGTCAATCTTGAAAATATGCCGATCGGGACAACGATTACAATCGGTGATATCCCGGAATTTCAAAGCGATAAAATAGAGTTACAGGCCGATGCGGGTAATATTGTTCTGCGCATCAGCGAAAAAAAACGAGCCGATGTGAGAACGGAGCAATAATCTTTTATCCATCGCATTTTTGAAAAGAGCTTCCATCTCTGGTTGTCAGGTCGGGATGAGAAGTTCTTTTTCACATTAGAAAGGAGAAAAATGGATATTAACGGTCAGGCAATTAGGCATAAGACATTCGGCTGCGGTGTCGTCACGGCTTTAACTGCCAACACAATAACGGTCTGCTTCTCTGAAGGCGAAAAAAAATTTATCTATCCGGATGCATTCAGAGAGTATTTGGTCTTGAAAGATAAGAATATCCAGCGGCATATCACAGCACAAATTGCTAAAAAAGATGCTGAATTAAATCGGCAGCGTCAGGCGGAGCAGGCAGAACAGGAGCGCAGGCAAAAATTGCTCAATTTCTCCATAACAGCCAACTCACACGCCGCTTTTGACATTATACCGGAACATGCGGAACAGACCTGTAAGACCTGTATGGTTTCGACGGGACGATACCTAAGTGGGTATTCAAAAGGACAGCCGCGAATCGCAGAGAGGCTGAAGCCGAATTCGGTGTGCCTGCTGACTGAACGCCAGAGCAGGCAGCCGGAGCAGGAACGGCGAATGATAGGTGCGTTCATGGTCAGAGAGGATTTCTTTGGCAAGGATGTACATGACGGGCTGATCGAAGGACACCACAAGTACCAAATGCGCGTCCCGCCTGAGAATGTCCTGCTGTTTTGGAATTATTTCGATCAGAATGCAACGCCGCGTTGGGGAAACACGGCATTTAAGTATTGTTCCGGCACGGTAATGAATCACATACTGTCCGAAATGACACAGCTGCTTGAAAACACGGAGCAGAAGGAATCGGCACTTGCGTTTTACCAGTATTTTTGTAAAATAAATCGTCTGCGCCCTCTTATGGAAATCAGCATGATAGAAGATGCGTCAGAAGCGAAACAGTGACGGCCTGCCGGTGTGCTTTTTATTTTTTATACAGAAAAAT
Source organism: Caproiciproducens puteiluti (assembly GCF_052442865.1). Taxonomy (NCBI): domain Bacteria; kingdom Bacillati; phylum Bacillota; class Clostridia; order Eubacteriales; family Acutalibacteraceae; genus Caproiciproducens; species Caproiciproducens puteiluti. The sequence goes on from NZ_CP194790.1 coordinate 1,277,661, forward strand.
CCAGTATAAACTTGAAAAGCATAAAAGCAAAGAATATAATTGGAATTATTAATAACGGGACCCTTCCCATTACAGAATACAAAAAGTAAGTAAGCAGGACGAGTTTATGGGTTTTACAAACTAATTTATAAGGGTGCAGATGAATGAATGAATTGATATGTCAGGTTACAGACTCTTCAGGGGGACTAGCGCGGGATTTCATTGAGCAAAATCAGATTAGAGAAGTACCCTTTTATTTGAAGTTTGAAGACACCGATTACCGCAGGGAAAACCTTGATTATAGCTTGGCTGATTTCTATCGGCATATGGACGAATACCCGGACGATCTTCCCAAAACTTCGGCCCCCAATATGAACGATTGGCTGGCAGTATTTGAAGAAGAACATGCCAAGGGGTTTACAAACTATGTTGTCACAACAATCTCTTCTAAGTTGTCCTCCAGCTTTCAGGACGCTATTATGGCAAAAAACTTTTTTATAGAAAAAAACAGAGACGTCCAAATCGAAGTAATTGATTCCAATACTTGCGCCTGTGGACAAGCTGCGTTAGAAATTGCAATTGCTAAAATGATTAAAAGCGGTCGCAGTTTCCAGGAAATGATTGACCTGATTCATAAGATCGTCGAGAAAACAAATACGCTTTTTGTAGTGAACACTTTAAAATATATGCAATCAGGCGGAAGAATCGGCGGAGCCGCCGTTTTTGTCGGTAAACTCGTCCAGATCAAACCGGTGTGTGAATTCATCAGCGGCGTGGTGCACCCGGTGAAGGTCGTAATAGGAAGAAAGCATTCTTTGAAAACCATGGTAGACGTCGCGGTTTCACGAATTACCAATATCAATAAAATGATTATTACTTTTCAAAATGCAGAATTTCAGGAAGATATTGATTATGCCGTTCATTATTTCAGAAAAATAACAAATTTTTCGGGTCCCATCTATCACAGTGTACTTGGGGCCGTTGTGGGGGCGCATTCCGGCCCCGGTGCGGCAGGAATCGGGTTTATTGAAGATCCGCTTACTTAGACGGAAAAAAACAGTCCAGCCAGAAGGCTGGACTGTTTTTTTGCGGATGGCGGAAGAGAATCCCGGCAGGTATGGAGAAAGAAAAGGCAGTCTGCGGCAGCAGAAGAGACGATTTCTCCTAAAAGATGCTGTGACTTTCCCAAAGGGTAAAGTCGCCTGCGGCCGAATTTGTGTGATTAATATCATTTGCTAACCAATTCATCCGTAGTGATGCCAAAGAAATTTGCAAAAGCTTTTAGCTCAATATCCGTGACAAAACGCTGACCGCTTTCAATTTGCTGGATTGCATTTTTGTTTAAATCCAAACCTCTCAATTGCATTCGGTCCGCTAAAGCACGCTGAGATAAATTTTTTTCTTTGCGTAGTTCTGTAATTTTGCCGCCGCACAAATTGAATGTTCCGTCTGTATTTTTATTTTTAAACATAACGCTTCTCCTAACGCTTTGACATTCAGCGCTTGTCATTGAGAAAAGCATATGCTAAAACAAGCAGAAATATGACCTTTAATGAAGGTCAATTGTTGAAAAGGAGAATTAAGATGCCTGCTCCGTTATCAGGGCCGCATCTGATAAAAAAACAGCCCGGCCTTTTGACCGGGCTGCTCTTGTTTTGAAGGCACTGTAAAAGGCGCGTTCCCCTTTATAGATGCTCGGCAAGCTTGTTGATAATCAGGTCGATGCAAATGTACAAGATGGCCTGAGAGTCCAGAAACAGTTTGTTTTTATCCGTTTCCAGAGAAGGAATAATCAAAAGGCTGTCATACCGGTTGGCATATTTTGCTTTGCTGTTCTGCGTTATCATAGCGGTTTTTGCCTTTCGGAGGAACGAAGCTCCCGCCGCCTCGATAACGCAATCCGTCATACCGGAAACAGAGATAAAGATATTCAGATCCCGCGCGCCGGAAAAGCTGGCTTTTTCATTAAAAACTCCCGGCAGCGTGATCGTTTCCGCGTCAATCCCAAGGGAGGCAAGGCGGAAGGCAAAATAGCTGGCCGAAAGCCCGCTTTCATGAACGCCGTATATTTTGATTTTATCGGCATGAACGATCAGGCTGCAGAGTTCCTTAATTTTTCCGTCTGAAATATGGGATGGGATATGACTGATACAGGAAAGATAAATATTGACGATATCGTTGCTGCCGTTGACGGCGTTCGGGTCCTTGAAGGAACCGGAGAGCAGATGCTTCGACACCTCGTATTTAAATTCCGAAAAACCGGTATAGCCCAGCTTCTGGCAAAAGCGAAGCAGGGCCGATTTTGAAACGTCGGCTTTATTAGCAATTTCAATAATGGGATAGGAAGCAATCACATCCAGATGCTCCAGGACGTATTGCGAGATTTTCTGATCGGAACGCGTAAACTGCGGTTCGCAGAGCTTGATTTGTTCAATTGGATTCATTTTCATTCTCCTCTTTTTCGTATTATATCATAAAACATGCACAAAAGGAAAAAGTTTTGAGAGAATTCGGTCGTTAATATGCCAGATTTGGGAAACCTCGCAGAATTTTAAGAAATTTCCCAAAACTTTTGGTAAATGTATTGATTTTGCCTTTCGGTTCCGCTATACTATGGTTAGAAAACCGGCCGGTTTTTCTCGTGAGGTACATACATGAAAAAAACAAACGCTTAAGGAGGAGATCAGTTATGGGGGAACAGACAAAAAAAAGCGGGCTTCTCGACCGTGTGACAAATCTTATTGAAGAAAAGGTGGCGCCGCCGCTGCTGAGACTTTCACAGGTCCGGTATCTGGAGGCTCTTCAGCGTACGTTCGTCACGCTGATGCCGTATATGATTCTGGGAGCGACGGCGACCTTGATTCTGAATCTGAGCGGCTTATTCGGAAAAGACGGCGGCTTGAACCTTCCCGGTGTCGCAAACGCGATCAGCGCGGTTGTGGAACCCTGCCGGCCGTGGCTGCTGCAGGTGGTTTTTGTGACCATCAATCTGCTCGCTCTGATTACAGCAGTGCTGAACGGATATTTCCTCGGAGATTATTATCACAAGAAGGACGGAAATGTCAGCCCGATCGCGGCGGCGGTCGTATCCTTTGTGGCGTTCCTGTGCTTTATCAACTTTACCAAGCTCAGTGAAAATTTTGACTGGCCTGCCTATATCCTCGGCTCTCCCAGCCTTTTCGGCGGCATCCTGATCAGCATTCTTGCCATAGAGGTATATCGTTTCCTGATCGGCAAAAAAATCACCATCAAGATGCCGGAAGCCGTTCCGCCGATGATTGCGGCGGCCTTCACCAGCATGATTCCGGTGTCCGTGGTCGTTGTTATTTGCGCCATCCTCGGTCAGGGCTTTGCAGGCTTTGATTTTCTGGCTCTGCTCAACAAGCTCTGCGCTTACCTTGTGGTTGGCGGCAGCGGACCGGTTGCGCAGTTTGCAGGCTTCTTCCTCGACCGTATCCTGTGGTTTGTCGGTCTGCACGGTTCCAACATCGTCTCTTCCGTCATGCAGCCGATCTGGACGACCATGATTACGGACAACATCAATGCTTTTGCGGCGCATCAGGCAATTCCGTATATGTTTACGGAACAGTGGATCAATTTCTACGTGCGCTGCTCCGTTTTCCCGCTTGCGCTGCTCTGCACCATGAGCAAGGCCGAGCGCTTCAAGGTCCTGGGCAAGCTTTCCCTGCCCGGCACGATTTTCAACATTGCCGAGCCGGTAATGTACGGCCTTCCGGTCGTGCTCAATCCGCTGATGTTCGTGCCGTGGGTATTGGGCTTCAGCGTGCTGTTTATCCTTAACGCCATTCTGGGCGTTCTGGGAATCACACCGCCCATGGTGTCCATGGTTGTATGGACAATGCCTGCTCCGCTTGCGTCCTTTATCGGCAGCGGCTTTAAGCTGCAGTCCATGGTGATTACCCTTGTCAATATGGTCATTATTTTCTTTATGTTCCTGCCGTTCTTCAAAGTCATGGAAAAACAGGAACTCGCGGCGGAAAAAGAATACAAAAAACAAAAGGAAGATAGTAAGAATGTCTGAAATAGAAATACACCCTTATCGGCAGGAATACATTGATGAGATTGTTTCCGGCTGGAACGCTTCCCTGTTCTATGATACGATTACCCGGGAGCGTTTTATTCAGGAGGTTCTTCTTGACGAGAACTTCGACCCCGAACTGGCTTTGGTTGCCGTCGTTGACGGACATGTGGCCGGCTTCAGCCTGGGGATCAGAAGAAAATATCCCTATCTGACGCGGGGGCTGGAGGAGCGGCGGGGCTGGATCAGCAGCCTCTTTGTCCTTCCGGAATACCGGCGCCGGGGAATCGGGCAAAGGCTTCTGGAAGAGGAGGAAGCCAGGCTGAAAGCCGCGGGAACACAGGAAATCACCCTGTGCGCATACAGCCCCAATTATTTTGCTCCCGGTGTTGACCTGCAATATCCCGGCGGCGTGCCCTTCTTCGATCAAAACGGGTACGCGCGGGGGACGGACGCCGTCAGTATGCAGCGGGACCTCTTTACTTATACTCTCCCCGAAAAAACGGCAAAGCATATCGAAGAGCTGGCGGAAAAGGGGATTACCTTTCATTCCTTTTCCATGCCGTATATGGAAAAACTTCTGAATTTTGTAGACCGGGAATTCGACGCCGGCTGGGTCCGCAACATTCTGCTGGCCCTGCGCAATCGGGAGGCTGAGGATACGATTCTGCTTGTGACAGACCGGGAAGACAATGTCATCGGCTACTGTATGCGTAAGATTGACGGGCATGACGCGCGGTTCGGCCCGATCGGTGTGGCGGAAGCCCTGCGGTCGGAGGGGCTCGGCGGCGTTCTGATCGACCTTCAGATGATGGAAATGAGAAAACGCGGTATCTATTATCTTTATTTTCTCTGGACCCACGGGGCCGCCATGCGCTTTTATGAGCGCCACGGCCTGAAGGTATACCGTACCTATCAGCTGTACCGCAAAAAAATTTAATTCGGAGATGATGGAATATGGGAGATTATAAGCGGGTAATCTGTATCGGGGCGCATCCCCTGGACGCGGAGATCATGGGGGGACCGATGCTGATACGCTACGCGGCGCGCCATGCGCACTGCACGCTGGTCCATGTGACAAAGGGAAGGCTGACCGACCCGAAGGCAACGGAGGAACAGAAGCAGGAATACGATCTCGCGCTTCACCGCGAGATCGCCGCGGCCGCGGCCGCACTGGACTGCGACTGTTATGCGATGGACTATCTTTCCGGCGAGCTGCCGGAGACGGGAAAGTTTATTTCCCTCCTTGCGGACTATCTGCGGGAGCAGAAAGCGGACTGTGTGATCACTCATGCCCGCGGTACCCTGCATCCCAGGCATTATTACACGTACGAGGCCGTGACGGAGGCCGTGCGCCTGCTGCGGCGGGAAGGGCAGAAGATTCAGCTGTTCCATGGCGAAAACTGCGAAGACCTGGCGGGCTTTACCCCGACGGTCTATCTTTCCATGACACGGGAGGAACTGGATCAATGGTTTACAGGACTCAGACAATATCGTATCTTTAACGGTGAGGTCAACGATATGCCGTATTTTGAATACTATCATTCCATGGCCATGATCCGGTCAGTGGAGGTCGGGGAACACGGCTTTGCCAAGGCGTATATGCACGGCGCGCTGACCGATAGCGAATAATTTATCTATTTTCGGAAACGAGGGATGACGATGAAAAAGATTGTTTTACTGTGTGTGGCGGGTATGTCTACCAGCCTGCTGGTTTCCAGAATGCAGAATGCCGCGAAGGAAACCGATTTTCCCTGCGAGATTCAGGCTTACGGCGTAGCGGAGGCCCCGAATGTGATCCCCGGTGCGGATGTTGTTTTACTGGGGCCTCAGGTGCGTTATATGCTGTCAAAATTAAAAAAAGAATATCCGGACAAAAAAATCGAAGCCGTTGATATGCGGATCTACGGAATGGTGGACGGCAAACAGGCCCTTATGCAAGCCAGAAAAATTATGGAGTGTTGAAAATATGCAGGAAATGGATATAGAATCTGTCCTTTTTGAGATCATAACGGAAGTGGGAAGCGCCCGGAGCTTATATATTGAGGCGATACAGGCGGCGCGCGAAAAGGATATTGATAAGGCAAAGGAGCTGATCCGCGAGGGACAGGGCGCCTTTAACAAGGGGCACCATATTCACGCGGACCTGATTCGGGAAGTGTCCGGGGAAGATCATGTTCCCGTTTTTCAGAAGGACGAACGGATCATGCTTTTGGCGCACGCGGAAGACCAATTGATGAGCGCGGAGGCTTTTGGCATTCTGGCGGAAGAATTTCTGGCGCTGTATCAGGCCATGAATGACAAAGGAGTTTTATGATGACGGATCTTTCCCACTTTACTACCGAAGCAAGAAACCCGGAAACGATGAATCTGGACTGCATGTCCGCCATGGAAATTGTCTCCGTGATGAACCGCGAGGATGAAAAGGTGGTTGCGGGCGTGCGTGCCGTTCTGCCGCAGATCGCAAAGACGGTCGAGTATACCGTGGCCAGCCTGCAGTCCGGCGGAAGAATCATTTACATCGGCGCGGGAACCTCCGGAAGGCTTGGCGTTCTGGACGCTTCCGAGTGTCCGCCGACGTTCGGCGTTTCCGCGGACACTGTCGTTGGACTGATTGCCGGCGGGAAGGGCGCTCTGATTGAGGCCGTTGAAGGCGCGGAAGACAGCTGTACATTGGGCAGGGAGGACCTGGAGCGGATCGGGCTGAAGCCGTGCGACACCGTGATCGGGCTGGCCGCCAGCGGCCGTACTCCCTATGTACTGTACGGCCTGCGCTACGCGAGACAGCTGGGGTGCCGTACAGCGGCAATCGCCTGCAACCGGGACTCCGACATCGGAAAAGAGGCGGATGTAGCCATAGAGCCGAATGTCGGTCCGGAAGTTCTGACTGGGTCGACACGGCTCAAGTCGGGCACGGCGCAGAAGATGGTTCTGAACATGATTTCCACCGCCAGTATGGTGAAAATCGGGCACGCGTATGAGAATCTCATGGTAAATATGCAGGCCAGCAATGAAAAGCTGAACGTACGCGCACAGAACATGGTGATGGCGGCGACCGCATGCGACAGGGAAAACGCCGAAACCGCGCTGCACGAAGCGGGCGGCAGGGTCAAAACCGCGATCGTAATGCTGCTGCTGAACGTTTCCGCGGAGAGGGGAGAGCAGGTGCTGGACCGTGCGCACGGCAGGGTCCGCGAAGCACTTGCCGGAAAATTGCAATGAATACGGGAGTTTGTTTCTATTGCGGCACTGCGGAGGAAAAAAACGCAGAGATTATTGCACGCGCGGCGGATGCGGGAATCCGATGCGCGTTTACCTCCCTGCAGATTCCGGAAGAAAGCCGGAACGGCCTTCGGTCCTCCGCGCAAAATCTGCTTTCCGCCTGTAAAAAATACGGGATGGACCTGGTGATGGATGTGGGGCCGGACACGGCGGAGCGTCTCGGCTGCCGTTCCCTGTACGACCTTCAGAACTGGGGCGTCACCCAGATCCGTTTGGACGACGGCTATTCCCCGCAGCAGGCGGCGGAGCTTTCCCATACCTTTCAGATTGTGCTCAACGCTTCTACGGTTTCTTTTGCGGAGATCACCGGCTGGCAGAAAGCGGGAGCGGATTTGACCCGCTTTACCGCCTGCCACAATTATTACCCAAAGCCCTGGACGGGGCTGTCGCTGGCGGAGGTCGCGCAGGTTAACCGGCAACTCAAAACATACGGGTTCCAGACGATGGCTTTCGTTCCGGGCGACGGAATGCTGCGTGGGCCGCTGTACGAGGGACTGCCGACTGTTGAGGCGCACCGCCGCCGTGCGGATATTGTCCGGAACGCGCTGGAGCTTTTTGTTGACGCGGCGTGCGATACGGTGCTGGTTGGGGACGTGAGCCTTTCGGAAAGCTCCTGGGCCGCCTGGGCGGATCTCAGCCGGGGGTTTGTCAGCCTGCCGGCGGAACTGGACCGCCGCTATCATTATCTTGCGGAAACGATTCATCACGACAGGCGGGATTCCAGCGAATGTGTTTTCCGGTCGGTAGAGTCACGCAGAATTCCTGTTCCGGACCGCTCGCTGCTGGAGCCTGCAAAAGAGACCGCGTACGGAGCGGGAGATATTCTGCTGTCCAACACCGGTTTTCTGCGTTACGAGGGAGAGCTGGAAATTGCGCGCGTTTCGCTGCCGTCCGATCCCAGAATCAATGTGATCGGGCGTCTGAAAGAGGAAGCGCTGCCGTATCTGCCTTATCTCAGAAACGGTATGGGAATCCGATTTGTCGTCGACCCGGAAGGATAGCGGAATTATTTCAGGAAAGACCGCCGGAAAAAATGTCTGTTCCTGCGGCCGTAAGGAAAGGAATCAACCATGAAAAGTATTACTTATGTCATTCGTGACGAGATCGGCGTACACGCCAGACCGGCCGGCATGTTGGTCAAGCAGGCAAAAAGCTTTCAGTCCGCCTGTATGATCCACGCGGGAGGAAAAAGCGCGGACCTGACCAGACTGTTCCAGGTGATCGGAATGGGAATCGAGCAGGGGACGGAAGTCAAGGTTACGGCGGAAGGGCCGGACGAAGACGCGGCAATCGCCGCGCTGGGGAAAGTGTTGAAAGAAAATTTATAAGACAATCCTCTTTCAGGCTGTCGATAAAGTCGCACAACCGCAAAATTGCGGGTTTTATAAAATCGATTTTGTGAAAAACTCCCAGCCACTGTAACAGGGAGCGGACTGCAGAATGAAAAAACAGGAACTGTACCGTTTTAACGGGCAGTTCCTGTTCTATAGTAAATCGATTTTTATTTGCAAAATAAGATGTATCCCTTCCCAGCCGAAGGCGGGAGAAGGGATACAAACACATTTGCATAATCATCTGGAAATGCTGTCATTAAGAGTGTTTGTGATGGTCGGATGGGACATTTTGGCTTTGCCACCGTTTTCTCAGGGAAAGGATTGCGCAGATTGCGATCATCCCCGCCACCGCCCCAACAATGGCTACCGGTCTGACGGATCGTTCTCCGGTAGCGGGGCTGGCTTTTGGAACGGTTTCCTGTGCCACGGTGACCGTTTCTTCAGAGGTTGCTCCGGCCGTTGGGACACTTTCCGCGCCGATGATCTCCGTAGGCGTAGTGACGTTGGCCGCCGCTCCTCCACCGCCGCCTCCACCACCTCCGCCTCCACCGCTGCTTGCGGTTGTATAGGTGGTGGTGAAGACCCATTTTACCTGCATGGAAGCGCCCTGATACTGGTTTCCGATTCCCTGACCGGGCAGGTCGACGTTAAAATCCAGCGTCTTGCTTGCACCCGGACTCATTTCGCCCACCAGAACGGAATCGTCGTCTGCCGTACGGAAAAGCTTTCCCTGTGTCAGGTAAGTGCCGCCGTCTTTGACGGTCAGCGTCATTCCGTCCGCCAAAGAACCGCCGTTCGGCGCGGATTCCGCTTCGATCAGCATTTTCATGTATACCGTCAGCGTATACCGGCCGGTGTTTTTCAATTGCAGGCGGGAGGACTTTGTGTCGCCGGGGTTCAGGTTGCCGACGTCGGCCGCGGGGTCCGGGGCGGTAATGCTCAGACCGCTGCTCTGGCCGTCGTTCTGGTACCCCGTGGCAAGACTCTGCGCCTGCGCGTGAACCGTCCCGGGGACAAGGAGGGCGGCAACCAGAAGCGCCGTGAAGAATTTTATTGTTTTTGAAGCTTTCAGCATGGTCGGTTTCCCTCCTTTTCCCATACCTTGCCGGTACGATTTTTTAAAGTGACGTTCGTTGGAGTTTGCTTAGTTCTCAATCCGTTAACGTTAAATGGTTACGCAACCGGTGTGGTTGAGGAGGTTGCCGCGGGGACGGGAGTCGTTGTCCAGGCCGCGCCGTTGGTTGCCTGAATGACTTCGACGGAAGAGGAGCCCATATTTAAGGTCATACCCTGATAGTCGTTTGTCGTAAGGTCACCGTCGAATTGGCCGGTAAACGCGAAGGAAATGGTTCTTTGCTCTGGAGTGCCGGTGGGGAATTCGGTGCCGTCATCCTGCGTTCCGGGGATAACGCCCTGCGGGTAGTTACCGATCGTTCCGGTATAATAGAGATAGCCGTCGTTGTGCTTTTCCCAATTTTCGGGGAGTGTAACTTTTACATTATCGGTGGACAGGCCGGTCGGCTCTTCGCCGTTCAGCCAAGAGATTTCCGGAATCTTGATTCTGAGCTTTACCGGTTTTGTTCCCTCGTTGACGATGGTCAGGCTTCCGTTGAACTCGTCGCCGGGATTGATGTTTTGCTGGGCGAATCCTCTAATGGTAAGGTCGCCGGAAGTGTTGCTGAGCCTTACCGTACCCGCCTGAAACGTTGCGCCCTCGACTACCTTAGAATCCGTAAACCACGCCATGGTGGAGCCGCCGACCAACGCCACGGTCAGCCCGACTGCGAGAACACTCGTTAAAACTTTTGTCTTGAAATTCATTTTTCTTTCCTCCATACATATAAATTATTTTTATTAACATTACCGTATTATCCGCAGAAATCTGTTTCCGCGTCTGCGCCTGATTTTTTCGGTGAGGCAACAGACGTTATGAAATGTATTTAATCTTCAGAGGTACCGTTGTACGTATCAAAGCTGTCCCAGCTCCAGCCGTCGCTGTGAGAGTGCTGAATCGCCTGGAAGGTGGGGGTAATGACATACTTTGCGTTTTGATACTCGTTTCCGGCATCTCCGCTGAGTTGAACGGTCAAATCGAGTACGGCGATCGTATCGGTTGCGTTTGGAGATTCGCCGCCGTTGACACCTTTCAGTCCACCTTTGCTGTTGCTGGAACAATAGTAAAAATCGCCGTCTTTTGTCCAGCCTTTTGGTTCATTGATGGAAATTATATCAGGATCGGCGAGATCATCATTTTCCTTCCACTCGCCGCCTTGCAGTGTCTCCCAGTGGCCTTCCAGTTTTACCCGCACATCAATGTCCTTGGTTCCCGAATTGGTAACGTAGAACGCAAGCTTGTTGATGTCGCCCGGGTTCCAGTTGGTTTCGTCTAGGATGCTTCTTCCGGCAATATAGTCAATGTCAAATCCGTCTTCGCTACTGTTCGCTGTCTTTCCGTCAGACAATATTTTGGGCGTAGTGTCTACAATTTTAATATACAGGGCGTCCGGAATAGGGCTGGGAACCAGATTCGGGCGTTGGTCGCCGCCGGATACCTGGTTGGTCACGGTTCCCGCGTAGGTCCATTCATGATTGTCGGCGCTTACATAAACCTTGGCTGTTTCCACATATTTGGGATCTGGTTTTGTTCCCCAGGTATTCTCAATTACGAGAACGTCCCCCTTACCAAGCGGCTCGGAGAAGCCGGCGGTAAGCACCCCGGTGGTCGACTGGTCCCCGTAACCCAGAGAAAACATCTCTTTGTCGGAGACAAGCACCTTTTTCGGATCCCTGCGGTCAGCGCCGATTGTGCCGCCATTGATCTTTTTTCCCTGTTTTGCTGTGATGCTGTCTGGGTCAAGCTCGATCGTTTTGTAGTACACCTTGCCCGAACTGCCGGTATCCTCCACTACGGACTGGCCCGCCTGGATTTCCACTGTGCCCGCGGTAAATTTGGAGGCTGCTACTTCCTTTTTGTCGGTAAACCAAGCCATGGTCCCGCCGCCCACCAGGGCGACGGCCGTTACGACCCCGACGATTCCCGTCAGAAGTTTCATTCTTGATTTTGTCATTCAATAATCCACCCCTCTAGTATTTTGTCTAACTTTGTGGAATTTGTTTTTCCTCATTATTCATCTGAGGCTTCGTCTGTGTCCATCCTGGAGTAGACCGCGTGCTCCGTCGTCTGAGTGGCCGTGACGTCCAGATTCAGTCTCAGTTTATAATTTTGCGGCAGAAGTCCGCCGCCCGTTACCTGAAATTTCAGTTTGAAAACGGCTTTGTCGTTGGGTTCCAAAATAAGATTAACCGGTTTCTTGCCCGTGGTTACGTAAGAGTAAACCGATTTTTCAAGCGACCATCCGTCGACCGATTCGGGATCTATTTTTGGCGGCGGGCCCGGAATGGGGATAGGGAAATAAGGTTTTTCTTTGTCCCACTCCTGGGAAAGCTTCGCCTGCAGAGTGACCGGCGTGCTGCCCGTGTTCCGAATGGTCCAGGTGGCGTAATACTCGTTGTCCCCGCCCCAACAGTCGGGCAGGCACTCCGTCTGATAATCGGACAGTCCGGCGTCCATAGCGTCTTTGTAGCAGCCGCCTTTTTTTGTGCTGCCGGATTCTGTCTTGACAATTTTAATCGCCGCGTTGCCGGTGGTGATTTCAGCCTGGGGAGCCTGTGTGTCGGTGAAGTAGGAGGAGGTGGCCCCGCCCAACAGTCCGACCGTCAGAATGACAAGGAGAACGCTGATAAAAACAGATTTTCTGATCATCGTTCCTCCTTTCCAACGGTTTGCGCGAGAATTTCCTGCGAGTTGATTTCTTCCTTTGCCTGCTTTTTAGAATTCAAATAAGTTTGATATAAACTGCGGCACTCGAAGAAAAGCAGCAGCGCTCCGGGAACGATAATCAGCAGCAGTAACCCGTTTCCGGTCTGGGCGAAATTCATGAAATAACCCAGATAGGGGAGGGTGAAACTGACTTTGCCAATCAGGTTTTCTCCCGGTATGGGGTCGGGGTCGTTGGCGTGGTTTGCGTCGCCTTTGGTCAGAAATTCCAAGCCGTTTGACTTTTGGTTGATTCCAACTACCCTGTGCGTTGTCATTTGATCGCTTCCTGCGAAACCCTTGAAGGTAATAATATCGCCCTTTTTGATCTCTGCGGCATCCACCGGTTTGACAAAGGCAACACTGCCGGTGTCAAACTGAGGGGACATACTGCCGCTGAGCACAACCAGCATATAATGACCCGCAATCTTCGGCGCGCCGCCGGTCATTTTGCTGCGCACCATGAAAAACAGCATAAAAGCGATCAGGACCATCAGTAAGGCAAAAAATACATTTCCGACTGTTTTGAGTATTTTCCGTACTATTTTACGGGGGTCCTTTTGGGGCTCCGATATTTCGATCGATACTGTTTCCGTCTCCATAATTACCTCCCGGGCATATGCCTGTTTTTAAGATTCTGTTCCGTTCTGAACGGAATCCCCGGTTTCCTGAGTGCTGCCGGGGACGTGTGAGTTTGTATTCTCCGCATCCGGTTTTTCCGCATCCCCGTCCTGCGGCGGGGTGCTCTGTGTTTCGGAAGACTCTGTTTTGGACTGCGGAGCCGTACTTTCCACGGCACTCTCCGCTGTGCTTGCGGCTGAGCTTTGGGCAGCAGCACTTTCGGTTTTGCTTTCCGGTGCGCCGGATTCGGTAATCACCGAAGTTCCTCCCTTAAGCTGAGCGTCCGGTACGGCCGCATCATTGGCGAATAATCCTCCTACGGTCATTTCGAAATCAATCGATGAGCTTGCCGTGGCGGTGAAATAGGCGCCTGTGTGCATCCGGGGGACTGTATAAAACAGGAAGCCCGCGCAGACGAGAACCAGCAAAAGGGCTTTTCCTATTCTGCCGGCAACCGTATTATCCGGCTTCTGTGTTTTTTGCCGATTGCTCCATGAATGTCCTGCTCTGCGCATTCGCGCTTCCTCCTCTCACTGTTTTGTCATTTCACCCGATAATCTTCTTGCTGGGATAGTCCTCTTCCCGGCTCTCGCCCCAGGAATCCCATGATCTTAACTGCGCCAGCTCCCCGCGGCTTTGACAGATGCCGGTTTCAAGCAGATGAAAAAGCTCCAGGCTGCTCCGAAACGGAACATATTTATCTTCCTCCAGCCAGCGGATATAGCCCTGTATGCTGTAATGGTCGGAACGCACCACCTTGATTAAAAAAGTGGGGGAAGTGTCGGAAGCCGTTCGCACCACACTCTTCCCTGAATAAGCTTTCATGATATTGTCCTCCGTATTCTCTCTGCTTTTGTGATTTGTCCCCATTATAGCAGGCGCCAATTTCATTATGGGGTTATATGGATTTCATTTTCCGCACACAGGAATTTATTTCCAATTATCTTTCAGGCACAGTTCGATTACAGCAATAAAAAAACACCCTGTAAAAGGATAAAATCCTCACAGGGTGTTCCTCTTTGTCGAATAAAACTGTATTTTATCGGTTGATTTGCTCCAGATAATGAGACGGTACATCGCTGAACGGTGTGAATTCCATCATGACTGTCAGGAAGCCTTTGCCGACCTGTTTTTCAAACCGCTTCTGGATTCTCGAGCCGACCAGAATCAGCCCTTCCTGCTTTGTGTCCGTCAGCAGCAGGATCATCTGGTACTGGTTCCACTGGGTAAAGACGTCTCCCCTGCGCAGGGAGTCTTCCAGAATGCGCTTCAGTCCTTTGCAGGCCATTTCCATCCGGGCGGGGAAAAGATCGTTTCCCGCGCCGGAAATAGTCGCAAGGCCAAGAAAGGTATTTCTGCTCCCGCGCATCCGGCGGCGTTCTTCAAGGTTATAGATAATACGGAAATACTCCAGATCGCAGTACAGCGCGCCGTCCGGATCGTCGCACTGGGAGAAATTCCTGCTCAGGTCCGACAGATCGGCCCGGTGGACGTTTTGTTCCCCCGCGGTGATTCGCCGGTAGATGCTCTTCATGGCTGAGGAAGGTTTTACGGCGAGCTCCCGGGACATCCGCTCGGTAATATAATTGTAGTGACTCAGCGCCACGCTGTATTGGTTCAGGGCCAGAAGGGCCTCCAGAAAGCAAAGATGCAAAGATTCTTCCAGCGGTTCATGGCAGACGGCCTGCTCGAAATACTCCACGATTTCGGAGTGACGGCCCTGTCCTTTCAGAAGGGTAAAAAGCCGGAGCAGAGACTGTACATAAAGCCGGGAATAATGGGTGTGAAGGGGAAAGGTCCATTCACAGTTGGAAATTTCCGCCAGATAAGCACCCTGATACAGCCGGACTGCCCGCTCATAGTGGCCGATCGCCAGATTTGGGTCACTGTGCTGCTTTGCGTCGGCCTCGCGGATTTCCTTCTCAAAAAGGTCCGTATCTACCGTACAGTCCTTTCCAAGGGTGAAAATGTAAAAGCCGCCGTCACAGATGAGTTTGAATGGCGAAGCGTCATTTCCGCTTTTTCCGAGCAGTTCTTCCTCCTGCAGCATCTGGCGCAGACGGAAAATCTGAGTCCGAAGAGTGTTTTTGGAATCGACAAGATCCGCGTCGTCCCATAGATTCTCCACGATACTGTCGGGAGAAAGGCGCTTTCCTCTGTTGGCCATAAAATATTTCAGCAGTTCCAGACTTTTGTGGGACCGCCTGCTCCCGGTAAAAAGAGACCTGCCGTCCTTCTGCAAGTCCCAGCCTCCCAAAGTAAATACTTCCACCGACATTTGATTTCCTCCATCCTTTGGCCACCTGCCCGATTGCATCCCTGCATCAGTGTCCGTTTTGAGGGCTGGAACCGGTCGAACCAGCCGAGGATATTAAAACAACAATATTCCAAAGAACAGTTTTTCTGACAGTATAATTCCTTAACTTAATTTAAATCAATCATAATGGAAAATTTTTGAAATAACAAATATTTTGCGCGAATGGTTGATTAAAAAGCGTAAATGGTAGATTTTTACAAAATATTTTCGGCTATTTTTCCTATAGACGTCAATCTGACACGGTGATATGCTAAGAAAGAAAAAATTGTATTTTGCCGGAAAGAAATCCGGCTGTGCGAATCAGGGGGAAAGAGGATGGTTTACCATATTGCCGTCTGTGAAAACGACCCGGACTGCGCCGTGCAGCTGCAGAAAATGATGGAAGAAATCCTGGCCGGCCGGCGTACGGCCTTTTCCTGTGACAGATACACTGCCTGTGAACAGCTGGAGGCGGCGGTCATGAGCCCCGGGACGCAGTATCACATCCTTTTTCTGGATACCGTGCTGGATGGAAAGGACGGCGTGGCGTTTGCCGGAAAATTGCGGGATTCCGGTCTGCGTTCCCCGATCGTTTTTATCTCCTCCGACGAAAAGTCCGCTCTGGCCGCCTATGCCGTTGCGCCCGTTCATTATTTGCTCAGGCCCGTGCGGAAGCAGGGGCTGCATACGGCGCTCTGCCGGGCGTTCCGGCAGTATGAAGACGGCTCCGTCTGTATCATAGAGACCACCGGAAGGGAGATCACCGTACTGGCGGCTTGCGATATCTTTTACCTTGAGGTATTTAACAAAATGATTCTGGTGCATTGCAGAGACGGCGGCACTCTGACCGCCGCCGGGCCGCTGACCGATTTTTTTAGACGTCTTCCGGCAGGTCGTTTCTATGCCTGCCACCGCTGCTATGTCGTCAATTTTTCCTGCGTGAGACGTTTGCGCAGAAATGAATTCGTGCTCGAGGACGGCAGCGTGATTCCGGTTGCGCGCCGAAGATATCAGGATGCGCTGTGCGCGTGGAAAAACTATCTGGAAGAAGAAAAGATGATTTAAAAGAAGAGTTAGGAGTATAAGAAACGGTGCTCTCTTTTCGGAGAACACCGTTTCTTTTGCATAGGACAGTCTTTGTCCGGGGACTATTTGAATATTGCCTTGATTGCGCCCATACTCATCTGTGCCGCTTCGTATCCCGCGTCCATGCACTGCTCCATCTGCTCAAACGTCAGCAGTCCGGATTCCTTTGGCAGCTGCGGTTTCAGCAGCAATTTTTCCCCGTGGGAGCTCAGCTCCTTTAAGCGGGTGCTCATAATGGACAGGGAATGCGTTGTAATGTCAATAATATTCATTCTGGCGGGTACCTCGTACTCTTTGGTGACGTCAACGGCCAAAACGTTGGATTCGCCCGCCGCGGTCAGAAGATCCACCGGAAGGGTGTTGGTTACACCTCCGTCGACCAGGCACAGATCGCCGATCAGCTTCGGCCGGAAAACGGCGGGCACCGCCATGCTTGCGCGGATCGCCTGGCAGATGGGGATATCCGTTTTCCACGTTACCCCCTCCACGGCGGCGACATTCCGCAGGGAGCTTGTGTAAACAATGGTTTCACCCGAATTGATATCCACCGCCGGAATAATGGTTTTGATATCGGCATCCATAATATTTTTGTTATCCGTCTGCGCACAAAGAAACTTTTCCAGACGGTTTCCCTTGAACAGTCCGGTAATGTCGATCTTATGGCGGAATAAAAGCTGCGGCACCGCCTTTAAAAGGTTTACAAAATCCGCATCACACAGGGACATCCCTGTTTTGGACAGACCCATCACCATTTGTTTCAGTGCCGGCGCATTCGTCCCTGTGGCGTAAAGCCCGGCCACGATAGCCCCGGCGCTGGTTCCGGCAATGGAGGAGGGACGCATCCCGGCTTCTTCCAGCGCAAGCAGGACTCCTACGTGAGCAGCCCCTTTTGTTCCTCCTCCTGAAAGTGCAAGCCCAAATGACATCTTTTTTCACCGACTCTCTAAAAATTCAGACCTTCCTGATAAAAGTATATTAGAGACTCGGCAAAACGGTTCGGGTTTCCGCCGGTTATCAGAGTTGAAAAGAGAGAAAATCAGTCTTTTTTCGCAAATCCCAGAGAGCATAAAACGGTCACGGCCGCACCGCAGGCGGTGATGACAATGCCCAAAATGAAGCCCGCTACAGACACACCTTTTTTCAACGATATCACCTCATCTGCGATTATACTCCAAACGGCGGGAGAAGGGAAGGGCGCAAAAGCAATGGCGCCCGCTGTCACAGCAGGCGCCACACGTTCGCGGTTACTTTAAGGAGGCAGAAATTACGGAATCAGAAACAGCCACGGCAGCGGCGCCAGCGCCATCTGTGCCGACGCCATCGCCAGCAAGAGTTGCAACACATTTTTAACCCTCAGCTCCTTTCGACGGCTCTGTCATATACTATGAAAACAGGAAACAGCTTGTCAATATGAAGTTAGGGAATGCCCGGCTATGAAAATACCGGAGGTATCCGATGAATTTCGGAAGGCCTCCGGTATGGGCTGTTTTTATCGTCTGCCTGTGTGATTTTCTCAGAACCGGGGCGTGCCGCCCACTTTACCCGGCTCGGCTTCCCGAATCAGATTTTCGGCGATTTTGCGTAAATCCGCTTCCGAACGCAAGTCGGGGCTGGTCTGCTTGATGCTTTCCTGCACAAATTTCGGCAGCGAGAGAAAATACTGATTGTTTTCCAGATTTTTCGCAAATTCATTATCAGACATAATTTACCTCCGCAAGTTATCGGTGTTTTACAGCGTTTGAACGAATTCCCTGATGCTTTCCAGTTCCCCCGTCAGCGGTACGCCGATCACCTTTGACAGGGCCTGGTTCAGCTCTTCGTACTGATCGCCGGTGGTAATAATCCGCTCGGACTGGTGTTCCTTCAGCAATGCAATCCGGCGGTCGAGTTCGTTGATTACCGCCTTTTTGATGTCTTTGCTCATGAAAGCACTTCCCTTCGCGGTTAGTATGTGTTTTCGGGGCGGAGAGTATGCGCTCCGTCCGGCATCGGACCGCATGAAGGGAATGCATTCCGGGGATCATTAGACTATTGGACAAAATTGTGCTATAATTTTAAAAAATTGAAAATATAGAACATGGTTGAAAACAAAAAGCGCCAGGTTATCTATAAATAATAAATTAGGAGTAAATATGGATTTTAAAGACCTTAACCTCAGTCGCAGAATTTTAGATGCACTTGAGAAAGAAAACTATGCCGTACCGACGCCCATTCAGGAGCAGGCAATTCCGCTTGTGCTCGCCGGCAGGGACCTTCTTGGGTGCGCACAGACCGGCACCGGCAAAACAGCGGCTTTTGCGGTGCCGATTTTACAGCTTTTAAGCGGCCGCCCGACAGACCCAAAAGAGCCGAGGAAAATTCGTTCCCTGGTTCTGACTCCCACAAGGGAGCTCGCCCTTCAGATTTATGAAAGCTTTCATTCCTACGGCCGCTACACGCGCCTGCATACCTGTGTGGTGTTCGGCGGCGTATCCCAGAAAATGCAGGTGGAAAAGCTCCGCCGCGGAGTGGACATTCTGGTTGCGACTCCCGGCAGGCTGAACGACCTGATGAATCAGGGGTATATTCAGCTTAAAAATATCGAAATCCTCGTTCTGGATGAAGCCGACCGCATGCTGGATATGGGCTTTATCGCAGACGTAAAAAAAATCATTGCCAAAATCCCGCAGAAGCGGCAGACGCTTCTGTTTTCGGCGACCATGCCCAAAGAGATCGAAGAAATGGTCGACACCCTGTTGGTCGACCCGGCAAAGGTGGAAATTACGCCCCCGGCAACAACGGTCGACAGGATCGATCAGTCCCTGTATTTTGTGGACAAGGATAATAAACGGAAGCTGCTGGTCTCCCTTCTGGACGATTCGTCCATCCGTTCCGCGCTGGTATTTACCCGGACGAAGCACGGCGCAGACAGGGTGGTAAGAGAGCTGGAAAAGGCCAACATCAACGCGCAGGCCATTCACGGGAACAAATCGCAGAATGCCCGCCAGACGGCGCTGAACAGCTTTAAAAACGGCAGCATCCGCGTGCTTGTGGCCACGGATATCGCCGCGAGGGGGATCGATATCGAGGAATTATCCTGCGTGTTCAACTACGACCTCCCCGAGGTCCCCGAGACCTATGTGCACCGCATCGGCCGGACCGGCCGGGCGGGATTGAGCGGTACAGCGGTTTCCTTCTGCTGCATCGACGAAAAGCCGGACCTGCGCAATATTCAGAAGCTGATCGGGAAAACCATTCCGGTGGTGCAGGACAATCCTTATCCCATGCTGATCACCACCCCAACTCCGAAGTCGGAGCTCCGCCGCCGCCGTACCATGGCGCCCGGCGCCGAACCGAGAAAAAAGGTCTCCGCCAAAAAAGAGACAGCCGGAAAAAGCGGCTTTGCCGAAAGTTCGAAAGGCAAGCCGCCCGCTAAAAAATATACGGAGAAACCGAAATGGAAGAAAACGTATCCCCGTAAGGGATAATGCTTGTCCGCTTCGGCTTCAACTCCGAAAAACGGCCCGAAATTTCCGGGCCGGAGGCAGGATTTTTCCTGCCTCCTTTTATTTTTTGTGCTTTCGGTAAAAATACAGCATCTCAGCATACTCGTTCACTTGCTGCCGGTCTGCGGGATGCATAGACCGTAACGTATTGGATAACGCACTAAAACAGCCGCTTTCCGTTGGTACGCCCAAAAGATAGTCTGCCGAAACATGATAAAAAATACAAATTTTGGCCAGTGTTTTATAATCCGGGCTGCGTTTATCCTGCTCATAATTTCCGTAAACAGATGCGGAAATCCCTAGTTTTTGAGCCACATCCGACTGCTTTAGATCCAAATCCGTCCGCAATGCTTTCAATTTTTCTCCAAAAGATGCCTCCTTCAATTTTTACACCATCCTAAATAATATTTGTGATATCAAATAGTATAAAAGTAAATGGGAAACACTCTTATTAGATTATGCGAAATGTTGTTTTTTATACTTGAATACTGCATATTGCAGTATTATAATAAAATTTGTGATTAGAAAAAACCCAAAAAATGGGACGTGCGTACGTCAGGCAGAAAGGAGGGAGATGGCTGTTTCCATAAATACGCAGAAAAAAAGAAAGAAGGAGTAAAAATGAAGATTCAGAAAAGGGCGCTTTCTCTGGTTTTAGCGCTCAGCATGGTCGTCACGGCTTTTTCCGGTACCGCGGCGTTTGCGGAAACTTCCGACGTCTATGTGGGCGGGACGGGGGAAAATCATTTTGACACTTTGTCCGAGGCTCTGGAGAATGTTGCGGACGAGGGAACAGTTTACTTGGACAGCAATATTACCGTAGCGACGACCGTAGACGTCACAAAGCCCGTTACGATTGACGGACAGGGCCACACCATTACGGCGACCGAGGACATTAAGGCAAGTAATCTGAGCGGGAAAAATCATGTTTTAGCTCTTGTAGACACGCAGGACGTTTCGATACTTGACTTGAGAATTAACGGATCTGAGGCCGCCCAAGGAGGTATTATCGCTTACAAAACGCAGGGAATATGCCTTGAAGATGTCTCAGTTTTAAACTGCAAAATTGGTGTGCTTGTTGACAATGAGGCTTCCGTAACGGTCGACGGCAATTTGGAACTGAAAAACAATGAGTGGGGCGGAATTAATGTAGACCCCAAAGACGGCGATCAGGACAAAATTAAGTTAACCGTTGAAAATGACGCCACAATCGACTTCGAGTCGCCGTCGGACAAAGATACACCGCCTATCTGGGTGGATTGCCCGAATAAGCCGGCGACGGGTGACGAAGCTTTAGCGGCTGCGAGAAACTTTGTTGTGCTTCCGGAAAATTGGGCATCCGTCTATGATTCAGAGAAAGGCGACAATGGACAAGTTTGGTTTTCCATTTCTTCCGCGTCGGAGAGCACGGTGTTCCCAGCTGAGGAAGACTGGGAAGGTCCGGCGGGGGACCCCGCGCAGCCGCTGACCGCTAAAACGGAACAATCTTTTGTTTTTCCGTTCAAAACAACGGGTGGTACCAGCCTTTCTGAACTGCAGCTCGATATTTATCTGGGCGACAAGGCAGGCGAAGGGCGCGATGCTGAAGGGAAAGCATACAATGAAGCGGTGCAGCTGAATCTTTTGGCGGATACGTCGGTACCCGCAGATTTTACTAAGGATAGTTTAAATGCGCTGCTCGGACAGATTCCTGAGGACAAGGAAGAAGAGAAAGAAAACACAATCAAGCTTCTGAAAGCCGCGGGCGCTGAGTTTGACGATCAGGGGACCGTTACCTCTGTCGAAGCGCTCGGGGAAAACATTTCTTATGAATATGATGAAGAAAGTGACACAGGAACATGGACGATCAAGCTCGACACCACAAAGCTGGATGAGAACAAGATCGAGTTCCTTACCACGGTATGCGCCGGTGATGAAGCGACGTGGGGCAATAACAATTATGTTTCGTTCCCAGAGAAAACCAAGGCGTATTGCTATACCATTACCGCTGCTACTCCTGTAGAAGAGAAAACCATCACTTCCTTCGACGAGGTTGACCCTATAGAGGTTCCGTATGGCACCGAGAAAGCGAAGCTTAGCCTTCCGGAAACACTGACCGGACACTATCAGGACGGTGATACGGCGAAAGATGTAACAGTTCCCGTCACATGGACATGCGAAACCTACGACGGTAATACCGCAGGGGAGTATACCTTTGTCCCGACAATCGATCTGCCGGAAGGCTATCAGCTGGGCGAAGATGTTACTGCTCCGGAGGTCACGGTGTCCGTTTATCCAGAGGGAATCAAACCGGTAACAGGAATACTGCTGCCTACCCGGAGTCTTTACGTCGGCGCACTGGGCGCTACACGCCAGTGGAAAGCGACGTTTAAGCCTTCCGATGCCACAAACAAAAAAGTGACATGGGAAAGTTCCGACCCCACGGTTGCCACGATTGACCAAAACGGCTTGATGACCTATGTTGCATATGGGCAGACGACAATCACCGTCACCACTGAGGACGGCGGGTACACTGCTTCCTGCGAGGTAACCGTCCAGAGTCAGGAAGATTATGACAAGGAAGTAGAGGACGCTCAAAAATCGGTTGAAGCGCTTCCGAAAGCCTCCGACGCGGATGTTAACGATTCGGATACGGCGGATGCCATCAAAGACGCGGTGTCCAACGTTCAGCATTACGGCGAGGACGTTACGAAAAAACTGGATGCCGCCGCAGTTGAAAACCTGGAGTCCCTGCTTGCGAAGCTGACGGACGGCGTTGTCACAAAGACGGTATCTGTGGACAGTGAAAGCATTAAAGACAGCGGCAAAAAAATAACAGAGCAGCCGTCCGTATCCGGGCTGTTTCTCGCTTCCGGAATTACGGGAGACGAGAGGGAGGAAACCCCGGTCGAATTGGAGATGAAGCAGATTGTTCCCACGGCGGAGAACGCGCTTCTCGCGTTTGAACTGAACCTTTCCGTTGACGGAGAGGAAACGCACGATCTTGCTATCCCGGTGACCGTTACGTTTAAGCTTCCGGATTCTTTCACCTATAATTCTTCCAGAACCTATCAAATCCAGCACATAAATGAGGAAGAAGATATCAATGAGTTGTTGAACCTGACCTTTAACGGCAGATACGCTTCCTTTACGACGTCTTCTTTCTCGACCTTCACTTTAGTTTCAGCTCCCAAAAATTCAGGCTCGGACCCTGATTCGAACCATCATCATTCCAGCTCCGGTTCCACCTCTTCCGCGACTCCATCCACTCCGAGTTTTATCAGCGACACAACGATGGATTTCAGCGTGAACGGTGCCTATCAGTTCAAAATTACCAGCACGAACGGCGCGGCTCCGTCGCTTGTCGCCGGTACGCCGGGAGTCTTTGAAACACAGCTTGTCAGCACATCCGGCAGCGATTATTACTTTCAGCTGACAGCTGTCGGCAAGCCCGGCGAACAGACCGGAATTTATGTCAATGGTGTAAAGCTGCTGGTCGCTACTGTGGGAACCGCGGCTTCCTCCGTGAAGAGCGATACCACAAAGCCGATCAGGGTTTCCCAAGGAAAAACGTATGTTTTCAAACTGACAGCTGATGAAAAACCGGCCTTTGTTTCGGGAAATTCTCAGGTGTTTCAGGTAAAATTTGTAAAGCAATCCGGAAAGGATTATTTCTATCAGGTAACAGCGGTAGGAAAAGCCGGACAGTCGGCGGGATTCTATATCAATTCCGACAAAACGCCTGTTACGGTTGCTACTGTCGCTTAATCTGTTTCCACCGGCCCCGGAAGGGGAAAAAACAGGGACTGCCACAAAACGCAAATTTTGTGGCAGTTCCTTCATTTTTATCTTGACATAACAATAAATGTTATGATATAATCCTAAACATAACAACTATTGTTATGTTGGAGGCCGATATGGAACGGAAAACTCTTTATCTTACCACGGAAAAGGAACTGAGAACTTATATGCATCCTCTGCGCCAAAAAATCTTGTTTCTTTTGGGGCGTAATAAAGACGGAATGACGGCAAAGCAGCTGGCGGACGCGCTGGGAGTTGCTCCGTCCAGCGCGGGGCATCATCTTGCCGAGCTGGAGGCCGCCGGTCTTGCGGAGCTTGCGCGCACCGAGAAGATTCACGGCTTTACGGCGAAGTTTTACCGGGCGACGAATGTGAGTATCAGTCTGGGAAAGCTGCCCGCGGAGGCGGCGGGCGTCCGGCGCGCGGTGCTGCAGAACCATGTCAGCGAGAATTTTAACCGCTGGGCCGACACGATGGATTCCTCTGACAAATCCGGCGTGCCGTCTTCTCCTGAGATCGGAGAACTTCTTTCAGGTACGCTCTATCTGAGCAAACAGGACATGGCTGTCCTGAACAAGCTCCGCGCCTTCTGCGACGCGCACGCGCAGCCGACGGAGGGAACCGCGCCCTATGAATTCACATTGTTCTATGCCCGCACCGGGGATGAAGAATAACAATCTCACTTTCAGAACAGGAGCAGCTATGAAATTAAAAATTAAAGACAGCTTTTCAGCTTACAACGGCTTGCCAAAGGAAATATACCTGCTGTTTACCGCCCGCATCATCACCAGCATCGGCTCCTTCGTGCTCCCGCTTCTTACACTGATTCTTTCCCAGAAGCTGGGCATGTCGGAAACGGAGACAGGAAATTTTGCCGCTCTTTTAATTCTCTCTCAGGGGCCGTGCCTGCTTCTGGGAGGAAAGCTGATCGACGCCATCGGCCAGAAAAAAATGCTGGTTTTCTGTCAGACGCTGGGTGCGCTTTTCTATTTTATGTGCGGATTCATCAAAGACCATACCACGCTTCTGGTGTTTATCATGATTGCGGCCGATTTGTTTGTGGCCGCCTCTCCCGCGTACCAGACCATGGTGGCGAGGCTTACCGTACCAGACAACAGAAAAGCTTCCTACTCCCTTCTTTATCTCGGAATCAATATCGGCATGGCAGTCAGCCCGCTGATCGGCGGACTGCTGTTTGAAAAGCACCTGCCGCTTTTATTTATTCTGGACGCGGTAACGACCCTGCTGTCGACCGGCCTGATCGCCCTGTACATCCGGCTTCCGAAAGAAAGCCGGGGGGAGGACGCCGATCCTGCCGCCCCTGCGAAGACCGGCAGGGACGCTTTCTCAATCGTAGTATTGAAAAATACGCCGGTACTGCTCTTTTTCCTTTTATTTCTGTTTGTCTTTGATTTTACCTATATTCAATGGAGCTTTATGCTGCCGCTGCAGTTCCATGAGTTGTACGGATCGAACGGAGCCCGTTTTTACAGCTTTATCAGCATTGTCAACCCCGTCATCTGCACCGTCTTTACTCCGCTGCTGACGAAGCTGACCGCGAAATACCATCCGCTTGCGGTTGTGACCAGCGGGGGAATCTGCTACTTTGCGTCTTATGTCCTGTTTGCCTTTGCAAAGAATATTCCCGTCTTTTTGATTGCCGGCACGCTGTACACCTTTGGAGAAATATTGATCGTGATCAATCTCGGGGCGTTTATCGCGGAACATTCCCCCGACGCCTACCTTGGCCGGATGAACGCGGTCCGCTTGTTTCTGCAGGGAACTGCCAACGCGCTGGGTCCTCTGGTGATGGGAAGGGTCCTGCCCTTTTCCGGCTACCGTTTCTCCTGGCTACTTGTGGCGGCGGTTGCGCTGGCAGGCTCCGTGGGAATGTATTTCCTTAACAAAGAAGACTCCAAAGTGCAGGCGCTTGCAAATGAGGATGGCGGCGATGGATTCACAGAACAAGCCTGATCTGTTCCAATCAGTTCCCAAAAGGGTAAAAGAAAACCGGCGCGATTTTACGCGTCGGCTTTCCGTATGTATCGGGCTTTTTTCTATAGCTTGAATTCCTCCGCGCTGTGCGGTTTGAGCGCAGGCATGCTCACGGGGGTGCGCTTTAAGGGGTCGTAGACAAAACGGCTGCAGCCGCCGTCGGGGTCCAGGTATCTTCCCAGCCTGCACACGCTTGCGCCGTCGAAGTCGGAGCTGTTTTCGCAGTGCCTGCAGTCTGTTTCTATATGATTGCCAAAAAGCTTTGCTTTCTTTTTTCCAAACATGTTGATTCTCCTATAGGGTTTCCCGTCCGCCGTAAGCGGGCGATTTTTAAAATTCCTGTATTTTCCATCCGAAATTTGACAATATTATTATAACATTATTCTTCCTTCATTTCCAGCTTTTCGCGCGGCAGGCTGAAAATCAGCGCCGCGCACAGCGCAATCAGCGCGGCGGCTGCGGGGACGGAGCCGGAGAAGCTCCCCGCGAGCTGCCGGGACGTTGTGCTGAACACCTCCACATCCTCCGGAAAGATACACAGCAGAGCCCAGGTGAGCGCCGCGGCGGTAATGCCGTGGAGCAGACGGAACAGCATAAAACGGGGCAGGTTCACACGGATATTGGAAACGGCGGACAAAACCTGGAAATGGACGCAGATGCCGCCCCAGCCGATCGCGAGCGAAACCGCCCACAGCGGCACCCCGAGCTTCGCAAGGTCGGAGCAGCCGCCCGTTACCTCCAGCAGAGCCGAAAGCGCCGCGGCGGCGCGCGGTCCCGTCGCCCACTGGCGCAGCAAATTCAGGAAAGCCGCGAACAGAATGACAAAGCAGCACATGTTGATCATGGCGCGCGCCGCATCCGCAGCGGACAGAATCAGGGCGTCCGCGGCCCGGTTCCTGACGCGCTTTTTCCCCGCCCGGGGAGCGGGAGCTTCATTTTCCTCGCCGATGCTGCACACAAGGGCCAGAACCAGGGACGCGACAAGCTGTGAAATCAGCAGGATAACCCCTGAGCGCTCGTCGTGCAGGAATCCGACCCCAACGGCGGTAATCACGAACGCGGGGCCGGAATTGACACAGAAGCAGAGCATGCGGGAAGCCTGCTTTTCGCTGACGGAACCATTTTCATAAAGCGCCGCGATACCGCGCGCCCCGGTCGGGTATCCGCCGATCGCGCTCATTAAAATGGTCGCGGCACAACTGCCCGGCAGCTTCAGAACACTGCGGCACGGAACCTCAAACACCCGTCCTATTTTTTCCGACAGCCCGCTTTTGACCACGAAAACGGAAAGCACCATAAACGGATACAGCGAGGGGACGAGAATCTGCAGGCAGTATCCGATTCCGTTTTTAGCCCCCGCCGTCGCCGCCGCAGGAAAAATCAGCAGCGCGCAGGCGGCCAGAAATGTTGCAGTCAGCAGCAGGCCCTGTTTTATTCTCATGACGATCCACCCTTTCATAACCTTATATATATGTCGCCGCGCGGATATTTACGCCGTCCGCCGCATAGGCTTTATAGGATAAATTCGATGTAGGGCGGGGATTCAATTGGAGAAAAAAATCAATATCCGCAAGCTGACGTCAACAATGCAGATGCCCACTCATATGGAGATAAACGGAAATCAGGAAGTGATTGTCGACGGCTGCAGCGGCGTGCTGGAATACGACACCGAAGCGGTCAGAATCAAGACGGGAAAACTGATTGTGCGCTTCACGGGGCGCGGACTGGTCATCAAATGCCTGACGGCGGATTCCCTGGTGGTAACTGGATTCCTGACGGGAATTGAGTTTCTTGTGTGAGGTGGCGGGATGATTTCTTTACATTTGACGCGCTGGCTCCTCGGCTACGCCCGGTTTTCCGTTGTCGGCGGCAGCAATGAACGCTTTCTGAACAACTGTGCCCGTGCCGGGATCTATCTTTGGGATATTGCGGCGGGAAAAGAGGGCGGAGCCTGTGTTGCCGTAAAAAACTATCGTGCGCTGCGTCCGTGCGCGCGAAGAGCGAACGCAAAGCTGAAAGTCCGCGAGCGGCACGGCTTTCCGTTTGCTACGAAGGGAATCCGCAGGCGCAGGGGGATTCTGGCGGGCGCCGTTCTGTTTATGGTGATCGTCCATCTGCTGTCGCTCCACGTCTGGAGCATCGAGGTAAAAGGGAATACCTCGATCCCGACCGAACAGATCGAGGCGGAGCTGGTGCGTCTGGGCGTCACGCCCGGCGCGCTGAAATCAAGCGTACAGCCCCAGCTGCTGCAGCAGAAGCTCATGCTGAAATTTCCCCAGATCGGGTGGCTCTCGGTCAACACCAGAGGATGCTCCGCGGAGGTCCATCTGGAGGAAAAGGTCGACCGGCCGCTGATTGTCGGCGACAAGCACGAAACGATCTGCAATATCAAGGCGGCCCGTACGGGCCAGATCCTTTCCATGGACGTTTACACCGGCACCGCGCAGGTCAGCAAGGGCGACGCCGTTGTGGAGGGGCAGCTGCTGATCAGCTGTGTTGTCGAGGATAACCTCGGCTACTCCACGCTCAGGCACGCGGCCGGGAAAATCATTGCCGAAACCTCCCGCACCCTTTCTACCGAAGTCGATTTGAAGCGCAGCGAGGTGAAGCCAACGGGGAAAACGCTCACGCGCAGATGCCTGTTCCTGTTCGGCGCGCGCGTGCCGCTCACCTTTGCGGGAAAGCCGCAGGGAAACTACCGGACGGAAGGCGTCCACACCGACCTGAAGCTGATGAACTCCGTTTTGCCCCTGGGCTTTTACGAGGAAAAGTGGACGGAGGAAAGAATGGAAAATATCACGCTGACAAAAGAGCAGGCGCTTGCCGAGGCAAGGAAGCAAATGGAACAGAAAAAGAAGGAGGAACTGAAGGACGCGAAGATCATTTCCGCCAGCGAGGACGCCGAATTTACCGATTCCAGGCTGATTTACACAATCAAAGCAAAATGTGAGGAAAATATTGCCCAAGAATCGGAAATATTAATAAAATAACGATATTTTTGTCATTAATCATGGTGACTTAATAGGCTTACTGTGTTATAATGAACCTAATTTATCTGAGGGAAGGTTTTCCACCGCTGGGCAAATCTTCAAAAGGAGATAGAATGTTTGAACAAAGGATCAATATTGACCGCATGGAACAGGCGGTCGCTCTTTTCGGCAACTTTGATGAAAATATCAGGCTGATCGAAAAAGAGTACCATGTGGGCATTGTCGGACGCGGAAGTGAAATCAAGGTTTCCGGCGATCCGGAAGATGTCGCGCTGGCCGTCCGCGCAATTGACAGCCTGCTGTCCCTCGTCAACCGGGGAGAGGCCTTAAGCGAACAGAATGTCCGTTACTGTATTTCCCTTGTGAATGAAGGCAGTGAAGATAAAATTGAGACACTTGCAGGGGACTGCATTTGTATAACGTCCAAAGGAAAGCCGGTCAAGGCAAAAACACTCGGGCAGAAAAAGTACTGTACGTCGATTAAAAACCACACGATCACCATCGGGGTCGGCCCCGCGGGAACCGGAAAGACCTATCTGGCTGTGGCCCTTGCCGTTACGGCGTTCCGCGCGCAGGAGGTCAACCGCATTATCCTGACCCGTCCCGCTGTGGAAGCGGGGGAAAAGCTGGGTTTTCTTCCGGGTGACCTGCAGCAGAAGGTGGACCCGTACCTGCGCCCGCTGTACGACGCGCTGTTCGATATGCTGGGTGCGGAAACGTATCAGAAGTATGTGGAGCGCGGCAATATTGAAGTGGCTCCGCTGGCGTATATGCGCGGAAGAACGCTTGACGACAGCTTTATTATTCTGGACGAGGCGCAGAACACGACGCCGGAGCAGATGAAGATGTTTCTCACCCGTTTGGGATTCAATTCCAAAATGGTGATTACAGGGGATATTACCCAGATAGACCTTCCGGACGGGCGCAGGTCCGGCTTGAAGGACGTCGTGAAAATCCTGCGCGACATTGACGATATCGCACAGGTACGATTCAACGAAAAAGATGTCGTTCGCCATAAACTGGTGCAGGACATTATCAAAGCATATGAGAAAAATGAGGAGGCCGGGCATTAAAGACCATGGAAAAAGTGAGAGTTATCATTGAAAATAAGCAGAAAGAGGTCAAAATTCCTACGGGTTTGCGCATGCTGGTGCGGCGCTGCTGCAATGCTGTGCTGCGTATGGAAAAATTCGGATCGCCCGCAGAAATCAGCGTCACCTTTGTAAATAATGAGCAGATTCATGAATTGAACAGGCAGTACCGCGGAAAGGACGTCCCGACCGATGTGCTTTCCTTCCCTATGGGGGAAAACGGTGTGTACGACATCAACCATTCCACCGGTGCGAAAATTCTGGGCGACATCGTCATTTCCATGGAAAAGGCGGTGGAACAGGCGGAACGCTACGGCCACAGCCTTGAGCGCGAGGTGGGCTACCTTTCCGTGCATTCCATGCTGCACCTGCTTGGATACGACCATGAAAACGGCGGAATCCAGCGGGTCCATATGCGCGAGAAGGAAGAACTGGTCATGACCCAGCTGGGCCTTCCCAGCACAAGCAGCTATGTATTGGACGAGGATGAGGAATAAGCTTGCGGTTTTTTAAAAGCTTTCGGTATGCTTTTCGCGGAATCATCTACTGCATCAATAATGAACGGAATATGCGGATACATACGGTGGCTGCACTGTATGTATTTGTCTTTTCGTTCTTTTTTGAAATGTCACGGACAAGCTATGCCGCTGTGATGATTGTTACCGCCATGGTGATGACCGCCGAACTGTTCAACACCGTTGCGGAGGAGCTCTGCGACCTGACGGCGGCGAGCTTTCACCCCGTGGTGCGCATTATCAAGGATATGGCGGCGGGCGCGGTTCTGGTCTGTGCCGTTTTCGCGGCTGCGGTCGGTGTGTGCGTTTTCTGGCAGCCCGAGGCGCTCGGAAGGATCCTCCGTTATTTTGCCTCCAGCCCGCCCATGCTTTTGCTGTTTGCCGCGGTGACTGCGGCAAACATTGTTTATATCGTTATGGGACCGACCGGTATCCGCGATTATATCAGAAAAAAACGAGAGAAATAAGGAGAAGAGCCCATGGTGGATCAGAAACAGGATAAATCCGCTTTTATTGCGATAGTAGGCCGCCCGAATGTGGGGAAATCGTCCCTTTTGAACGCGATGATCGGACAGAAGGTCGCTATCGTTTCCAATAAACCGCAGACGACGCGTACCCGTATTATGGGCGTTCTGACCAGGGGAGAATACCAGTTGGTCTTTATTGATACGCCCGGTCTTTTGAAACCGCATAATCAGCTTGGGGAGTACATGGTGCGCTCCGTTACGGAGTCCGTTTCCGGGGTGGACGCCTGCCTTCTGGTAGTGGAAGCGGGCAAAAAAATCTCTCCGGCGGACCAGGCGCTGATCGAACGGTTCAAGTCGATCGAAATCCCGGCGGTGCTGGCGATCAACAAGATCGACCTGCTGCAGGACAAGAGCGTTTTGATGGCGCAGATATCCGAACTGTCAGCACTTTACGACTTTGAGGCCGTGGTGCCTATTTCGGCGATGGACGGCAACGGAGTCAGGGACCTTACCGGCGAGCTGGAAAAGCTTGCGATGCCGGGCGGGCATTTTTTTGAGGAGGATACGCTGACCGACCAGCCCGAGCGCGTTCTGGCCGCGGAAATCATCCGGGAAAAGCTGCTGCGCCTGTGCAGCAAAGAGGTCCCGCACGGCATTGCCGTTCTGGTGGAAAGCATGCACGAGCGCGGGGACAAAAGCGGCATCACCGATATGGAGGCTACGGTTTTCTGCGAAAAGGAAAGCCATAAGGGAATTATCATCGGCAAGGACGGCGCGATGCTGAAAAAAGTCGGCACGCTGGCCCGCACCGATATGGAACGTTTTTTTGACTGTAAAATCAATCTGAAACTCTGGGTAAAGGTAAAAGAGGACTGGCGCAACCGCACCGCGGTTTTGCGCAGCCTTGGGTTTGACAGCAATTCCTTCAACGGTTAGACAAAGCACATTTTTGCAGTGAAATTTGTCTGATTATGGGTTTAATTCATTTATTTACCGCTCATATAAGCTGAATTAAGGCAAATACTTAAATCAGAAAATGAAAAGGGAGCGGGAAATATGGATGAACAAACAGCATGGAATTGTTTTGAACATACCGGAAATATCAGCGATTATCTGATCTACAGCCAATGCAAACACAGTAATGAAGAAAGGCAAATGCGGGAGGGCGCGGATGCAGATAGAGACCAAAGGCCTGATCATCAGGGAGAATTCCGTGGGTGAAAGCGACCGCCTTGTCACCGTACTTACAAGCGGGGAAGGGGTTGTACGCGCTTTTGCGCAGCAGGCCAAAAAATTAAAAAACAGCAAACTTTCCGCCACGCAGCTTTTCAGTTATTCCCGCCTCACAATTTTCAAGGGGCGGGATAAATACATAATTGACGACGCACAGCCCATTGAAGTTTTTTTTGACCTTCGCAGGGATATTGAGCGTCTTTCCCTTGCCCAATATTTTTGTGAGCTGGCGGGTGCGCTGGCGCCGCAGGAAGCCGAGGCCGGGGATTTTTTGCGTTTAATGCTCAATTCCTTCCACTTTCTGTGTAGGGGATTAAGGCCGAACGCACAGATCAAGGCGATCGTGGAAATGAAAATGCTCTCGCTCGCGGGGTATATGCCCAATCTGATCTGCTGTTCCGGCTGTTCGTGCTATGAAGCGGAGGAGATGTTCTTCCTTCCCCGCAAAGGGTTGATTTATTGCGGGGACTGCTTCGTGGACTCCGCGGAACCCGCCGTCCGGCTGAGCCGCGGCGCGCTGACCGGTCTGCGGCATATTATTTACGCCGATTTTGAGAAGCTTTTTTCCTTCAGCCTGTCACAACAGGGGCTGAAAGAGCTTTCCGCGGCGAGCGAGCAGTATGTTTTATCCACCTTGGAGCGCAGCTTCAATACGCTGGAATTTTACAGACAGATGAAAACAGAGGACGAATCAACGAACGGTTAGAATGATTGGGGGAAACCTTTTGAAGCATAAAAACGCGCTGCGCGCGGCTTTCCCGCACACCATTCCGGTGATGCTCGGTTATCTTTTTTTAGGCGCCGCCTTCGGAATCCTGCTGAACAGCAAAGGGTACGGCTGGGGCTGGGCGGTGCTGATGAGCGTGTTTATCTACGCGGGCTCCATGCAGTTTGTGGCAATCGGACTTTTGTCCGGCCCGTTTCTGCCGCTGCAGGCGGCGCTGATGACCCTGATGGTCAACGCCCGACATACCTTTTACGGAATTTCCATGCTGGAGAGGTTCAAGAGCATGGGAAAGAAAAAGCCTTACATGATTTTTTCGCTGACGGATGAAACCTTTTCCCTGCTGTGCAGCGCCCGCGCGCCGCAAGGCGTCGATGAGGACCGGTTTCTGTTCTGGGTTTCCCTCCTTGACCAGCTTTACTGGGTCATCGGTGCGGCGGCGGGCGGCCTGATCGGCTCTCTGGTCTCCTTCAATACAAAGGGCATCGATTTTGTAATGACGGCGCTTTTTACGGTTATCTTTGTGGATCAGTGGGAAAATAACAGGAACCATTTTCCTGCCCTTGTGGGGCTGGGCGGTTCCGTTTTGTGCCTTGCCGTGTTCGGGCCGGGGAATTTTATCCTGCCCTCCATGGTGCTGATCGCTGCCGTCCTCAGCCTTTTCGGGAAAGCTTCTGAAAGGGAGGAAACCGTATGACGCTGACGTCCGGTCAGGCCGTGATCCTGATTTTCGTAATGGCGCTGATAACGCTGTTTACCCGCGCCCTGCCGTTTCTCCTGTTCCCGCAGGGGAAGGAGACGCCGGCGTTTGTCCGCTATCTGGGCAGGGTGCTCCCCTGCGCGGTGATGGGGATGCTGATCGTCTACTGTCTGAAGGGGATTTCCGTTTTCTCGGCGCCGTTCGGCGCACCGGAGCTAATTTCCGTGGCGGCGGTAGTCCTTCTGCACAAATGGAAGCACAATACGCTTTTGAGCATTGGGGGAGGAACGCTCCTTTACATGTTTTTCACTCAGTTTATTTTTATATAATTGATAAAGAAGACTTCATTTTCATAGAAATAGGTAGAGGTAACTTATGGAAGATACGATGCAAAGACATTACAGAGCTTTGGAGCTCGATAAAATACGAAAGCTGCTGGCGGCCGAAACGGCGTGCGAGGACGCGGCGGAGCTCGCTTTGCAGCTTACCCCGTCCGTTTCCCTTTCCGAGGTACAGCGCCTTCTGGCCGACACGGACGAGGCCTTTACGCTGATGGCTCGCTTCGGCGCGCCGTCCTTCGGCGGGCTGTACAACATGACCAATTCCCTGCGCCGCGCGGAGGCGGGCGGCACGCTCAACATGGCCGAGCTGCTGCGCGTCGCGGGCGTTCTGCGCACGCTGCGCGGGATCGTGGACTGGCGCTCGAAAAGCGCGGGGGTAAAAAGCTGCCTGGACTGGCGGTTCGATTCCCTGATGCCCAACAAATATCTGGAGGACCGGATTTACGGCGCGATCCTTTCCGAGGAGGAAATGTCGGACAACGCGTCCGTTCAGCTCGCGTCCATCCGCCGCAAAATCCGTTCCGCGTCCTCCCGCGTCCGGGAACAGCTCGACAAAATGATCCGTTCCACGCTCTATCAGAAATATCTGCAGGACCCGATCGTCACCATGCGCGGCGGCCGGTTCGTCGTGCCGGTCAAGGCGGAGTTCCGCGGGGAAATCGCCGGACTGGTGCACGATACCTCCTCAAGCGGTGCGACCGTGTTTGTAGAGCCGATGGGAGTCGTCGAGGCCAACAATGAGGTGCGGGTGCTGCAGTCGCAGGAGCAGGCGGAAATAGAGCGGATTCTCGCCGAGCTTTCGGCGGAGACCGGAAACTTTTCCAGCGGGATTATCAGCGGGTACCGCGCCGCGGTGGAGCTGAACCTGATTTTCGGCAAGGCGAATCTGGGCTATAAGATGAAGGCCAGCCTTCCGGCGGTGAACGACAAGGGGAAAATCCTGCTGAAAAAGGCTCGCCATCCGCTGATTGACAAGAACCGGGTCGTCCCCACGGACATTGAACTCGGCATTCATTTTGATACCCTGGTGATTACCGGCCCCAACACGGGAGGAAAAACGGTGTCGCTGAAAACGGTGGGGCTGCTTACGCTGATGGCCATGTGCGGGCTGATGCTGCCGGTGGCGGAAAACAGCGAGATTTCCGTTTTTCATCAGGTGCTGGCCGACATCGGCGACGAGCAGAGCATCGAACAGTCGCTGTCCACTTTTTCGGCGCATATGACGAATATTATCCGGATCATCGGTCAGGCGGACGGGAACAGCCTGATTCTGCTGGATGAGCTGGGAGCGGGAACCGACCCGGTCGAGGGTGCGGCGCTCGCGATGGCGATTCTGGAGGCCCTGCGCAAAAAGGGCGCGCGGGTGGCCGCTACGACCCACTACGCGGAGCTGAAAGCCTATGCGCTGCAGACAGACGGCGTGGAAAACGCGTGCTGCGAGTTCGACGTACAGACGCTGCGGCCGACCTACCGGCTGCTGATCGGCGTGCCGGGCCGCTCCAACGCGTTTGCCATCTCTTTGCGCCTTGGTATGGAAGAGGAAATTGTGGAGCGCGCAAAAGAGCTGGTATCCAGTGAAAATACGCGGTTTGAGGATGTGGTCCAAAGCCTGGAAACCAGCCGCCAGAAGCTGGAGGGCGAACGCGCCAAAGCGGAGCAGGCGCATCTGGAAGCCGTTCGGGCGCAGAAGGAGGCGCAGGAAATCCGCAGCAGCATCCAGGCCGAGGCGGACAAAGAGATCGAGAAGGCGCGCCAGCAGGCTTCCGAATTGGTTTCCCGCACCCGCGGGCAGATCGACGCCCTTCTGAACGAAATGGAAGAACTGAAAAAACAGCAGAACAAAACGCTCTCCGCCGAGCAGAAGGCAAGGCTGAAAGCCGGGTTGCGCGTTCTGGAGGAAACCGCCGATCCCATTCACGGCAGAAAGGACGAGGGCCCGTATGTGCTGCCGCGTCCGCTGCAGGTGGGGGATACCGTCCTGCTTTACGATATTGACAAGCAGGGAACGGTGCTGCAGCTGCCGGAAGGGAATAGCCAAAACGTTCTGGTGCAGGCGGGCATCATCCAGACGAGGGTGCCGCTTTCCAATCTGCGGCTGGTGCAGGAGAAAAAAGGAAAGGAAAAGCGCAGGACCGTTACCAGAAACGTGACGGGCAGGGCGCAGGCAAAGGTGACGACCGAGCTTGACCTGCGCGGGCAGACGACGGAAGAGGCCATTATGAATGTCGACCGGTTTATCGATTCGGCGCTGCTCAGCGGCATTGAACAGCTCACCGTTATCCACGGCAAAGGAACGGGGGCCCTGCGCGCAGCGGTGCAGCAGCACCTGAAAAGGCACCCGAGCGTGCGCAGCTACCGGCTGGGCGTGTTCGGAGAGGGAGAAGCCGGCGTTACCATTGTGGAATTAAAATAATGATCGGAGATGAGGCGGCGTGATGTGGGTTGTTTACGCAGTTGGGTCCGCGCTGTTTGCGGCTTTGACGTCGATTCTGGCAAAAGTCGGTATCGAGAATGTCAACTCCAATCTTGCCACAGCGGTCAGAACCGTTGTGGTGCTGATCCTTGCGTGGGGCATCGTCTTTTTTACCGGAGCGAATACCGGAATCAAAAACATTACACAGAGAAGCCTGCTGTTTTTGGTCCTGTCCGGAATCACAACGGGCCTTTCCTGGCTTTTTTATTACAAGGCGATCCAGATCGGTCCGGTTTCCAAGGTCGCTCCGATCGATAAATTCAGCGTGGTCATCACGATTTTCCTTGCGTTTGCATTCCTGCATGAAAAGATAGACATGAAGACCATTCTCGGGGGAGTTCTGATTACTGCCGGTACGTTCGTCCTGATTCTGTAAAGAGGGGGAGATTGTCCTGAAAACGACGCAAACCCGAAAAAAAGGGCCTCTGATCATTCTTGTGTCCGTTCTTGTTCTGTTGCTCGCGGTCATCGGAATCCTGTTTGCGCTGGCGCTGAACGACCCCAATGCACCCCTTGTGCCAAGCGGGGAAACGGATTCTGCCGCGGTGACTGTGAAGCTCCTTGTTGCGGCCGGTACCGGAAAGCCGGCTGAGCTGACCGGGGAAGAGGTCAGCTCGCTGATGACCCGGAAGCTTGCGCAGAACGGTCAGAACACCGTTTCCGGGGTGCGGCTTACCGTCAACAGCGACAACACCGTCGCCGCCTATCTGCCCGTTTCCTACAAAGGGATGAAGCTGGGCGTCAGCGCCAACCTGACGGTCGGCTGGGACAGCGCGAAAAACAATATCCGCGCCGCGGTCAACTCCCTGAAAATCGGCCGTTTGCCGGTCGATCCCGCGTGGGCGCTTTCCCGTGCCATGGATTCCCTTCCGGACGGCACCGAGCGGGAGGGCAATGTTCTGTACCTGCCGCCGCCGGTGTTCGGCACCTACGAAATGCCGAACGACGCTCCGGGCAATATCGGCGGGCTGGAGGTCCGCGACGGAAAATTCCTGCTGAATTTTTCAGCCAACATGCCGGAACTGGAGAAGTATCTGCAGGAAAAGCTGAAATCCTTTCTGAATCCATCCCAATAAAAAATAAAAAGCGCGGCGCTTCGGCCTTTTTTCCTATTGACAAGCGCCGCGTTTTATTGTATAATTCGTAACTGTAAAGTTAATTGCTTTACAGGCTGAATGGAGGGGTATCGGATGTCGAAAAATCTGGAAATATCGTTATTGCTTGATTTTTACGGGGATATGCTGACCGACAAACAGCGCGAGGTAATCGAATATTACTACAACGAGGATTTATCGCTTTCCGAAATTGCGGACAACCAGGGCATTACCCGCCAGGGGGTGCGCGATTCCATTAAACGTGCCGAATTTCAGCTGCTGGACATGGAGGAGCGTCTGGGCCTGGCCCGCCGTTTCCGTGAGATGAGAAGCGGTCTGGAGCGCATCAGCTCCGCTGCCGAACAGATTAAAGAATACAACGATCATTACATATATTCCAATGAGCTTGAAAACAACGCGAAGCTGATTCTTGATATTTCCCAAAAGCTCTGCGAATAGGAAGGAGGGCCCCTGTTGGCATTTGAAGGTCTTGCCGATAAGCTGTCAGCCGCATTTAAACGGCTGAAATCAAAAGGAAAACTGAATGAGGCCGACGTAAAGGAAGCAATGCGCGAAGTCCGCCTTGCCCTTTTGGAAGCCGACGTAAACTATAAGGTCGCCAAAGACTTTACCAATACCGTGAGCGCGCGTGCCGTCGGCACCGAGGTGATGGAAAGCCTGACTCCGGCGCAGATGGTGATTAAGATTGTAAACGAGGAACTGACCGCTCTGATGGGCGGAAGCGACGCGAAGCTCGCCAGCCCTGCGTCCCCCCCGACCATTATCATGCTCTGCGGCCTGCAGGGCGCCGGTAAAACCACCCACGCCGGAAAGCTGGGGCTGATGCTGAAAAACAAGGGCCACAGGCCCCTTCTGGTCGCGTGCGATATTTATCGCCCCGCCGCCATCAAACAGCTGCAGGTCGTCGGCGAAAACGCCGGTGTTCCCGTTTTTGAAATGGGCCGGGAAGACCCCGTGAAAATCTGCAAAGCCGCCGTCAGGCACGCCAGGGACTACGGCAACGACATGGTCCTGATCGATACCGCCGGACGTCTTCAGATCGACGAAGTCCTGATGAACGAGCTGAAAAATATCAAAAACGAGATCGGCCCGCACGAGATTCTGCTTGTGGTGGACTCCATGACCGGTCAGGAAGCCGTCAACGTTGCGAAAACCTTTGACGAGCTGCTGAATATCACCGGCGTGATTCTGACAAAGCTGGATGGCGACACCCGCGGCGGCGCGGCGCTTTCCGTGCGCGCGGTGACGGGCAAGCCAATCAAATTCGCCGGTACCGGCGAAAAGCTGCAGGACCTTGAAGTTTTTCACCCGGACCGCATGGCCTCCCGCATCCTCGGCATGGGCGACGTGCTCACCCTCATTGAGGACGCGCAGAGCAGGCTTGACCGCAATGCCGCGGAAAAGACCGCTCAGAAGCTGATGCAGAACAGGCTGGATTTCAACGACCTGCTCGACCAGCTGGTGCAGGTAAGAAAAATGGGGCCGCTCAAGAATGTGCTTTCCAAAATGCCTGGAATGGATAAACAGCTCAAGGACGTGGACATCGACGACCGTCAGATGGACCGTGTAGCGGCGATTATTCTTTCCATGACCCCCGAGGAGCGGAGCAAGCCGTCCGTCATCAACCCTTCGCGCAAGCGGCGCATGGCCGCGGGCAGCGGAATGAAGGTGGAGGACGTCAACCGTCTGATCAAGCAGCTGGAGCAGATGCAGAAGCTGGTAAAGCAGATGAAGGGCCGCGGAAAGCGGCGTTTTTCCGGCATGGGGATGCCGTTTTAATTGAATTCATCCAAGAAGGATTTCCCTTTTGGTGAAGATATTGATCAATTTGTGGAGGTGAAACATCATGTCAGTAAAGATTAGATTACGCAGAATGGGTGCCAAAAAAGCTCCTTTCTATCGTATAGTTGTTGCAGATTCCCGTTTCCCGCGCGACGGCCGTTTCATTGAAGAAATCGGCTATTACAATCCGCTCGAGGAGCCGTCCGTCGTAAAGGTGGATGCTGAGAAGGCCAAGAAATGGATCGCTAACGGCGCACAGCCGACAGACACCGTGAAATCTCTGTTCAAGAAACACGGCGTACTGTAATCGCGGAGGATAAAACAATGAAAGAACTGCTGATTGCGATTGCACAGGGACTTGTCGAAGACCCGTCCGCCGTTCGCGTGGACGTTGACGAGCCCAACGAGGAAGGAACCG
Organism: Caproiciproducens puteiluti; assembly: GCF_052442865.1. Taxonomy (NCBI): domain Bacteria; kingdom Bacillati; phylum Bacillota; class Clostridia; order Eubacteriales; family Acutalibacteraceae; genus Caproiciproducens; species Caproiciproducens puteiluti. The sequence continues at coordinate 1,317,224 of NZ_CP194790.1, forward strand.
TTGTTTATCACCTGCACGTTGCCGAAGACGACATGGGCAGGGTGATCGGCAAGCAGGGCCGCATTGCCAAAGCGATTCGCATTGTCATGCGTGCCGCCGCTACCCGTACCAACGGGAAAGTATCCGTTGAAATTGACTAAGCGCAGGGCTGCAACAGTGCTGTTGCGGCCCTGCTTTGTAGAAACGCGCCGCCCCGGGTAACGGGGCAAACAGAAAACAATTATAGCAGAGTAGAATTTTGTGCGTTAAGTGCCGCCTGAACGGGGAGTTGTCAGGCGGACGAAAAGGAAACTTGCGGTACAAAATTCGCATCCCGCTGCTGCATACTCTGAGGAATCCCTCTTTTATGTAGCAGATGAATACACAACATAAAGGAGGAATTTTCTTTGAGCTTTTCTTTTCAGTCTGTTAAATCATCCGTTCAGGAGCTGCGGAACGTAACAACCATTGCAATGTGCGGGCTGTTGATCGCCTTAAATGCCGTTCTGGGCATTTTTACCGTACCCGTTTCCGACATTTTGCAGATACGGTTTTCCTTTCTGACCATCGCAACGTCGGGCTTTTTGTACGGCCCGGTTGTCGGCGGTATTGTGGGGGCCATCGGGGACGTAGTCAATTACGTGCTTCGCCCGGCGGGTCCGTTTTTTCCCGGCTTTACTCTGAACGCCTTTCTTTCCGGGTTCGTCTACGGACTCATTCTTTACAAAAAACCGGTGACGGTATGGAGGGTTCTGGCCGCCAATACCATTGTAATGGTTCTGGTGAACTTCCTTCTGAATTCCCTGTGGCTTTCCATCATGTATGGCAAGGCCTTTCTTGCGGTTCTCTCCGTACGCGTCGTGACAAATCTGCTTTTACTCCCGGTAAATGTGGTCATGCTTTATACGCTGCTGAAATTCGTTCAGAAAATCCCCGTCCTGCGCCTGCGGAAAACGCACTAGGCGTTCCGGGCAGCCGGCAGGCAAAGCCTGACTGAGGGAGTCCGGTCAACCGGGGAGTTCCCGCTTTCCTGAGCGCCTGCGGCGATGCTCTCGGACAGTCACAGACTGAATCGGCGGGTGTGGAAACGCCGCTGCGGGGAATCCTATTGATTCATGGAGGATATTATGGTCAATCAGTTTTTGGAGGCAGGCAAAATTGTGGGGACGCACGGCCTTCAGGGGGAACTGCGCGTGGACCCCTGGTGCGACTCGGCCGAGTTCCTGGCTCAGTTCAAAACGCTCTATTGGGACAAAGGCGCTCAAAAGCTGGAAGTCGCTTCTTCGCGCGTCCACAAAACGCAGCTGCTTTTAAAGCTGAATGGGATTTCTACCATTGAGCAGGGGGACTCGCTGCGCGGCAGGATTCTCTATATCAGCCGCGACGACGTAAAGCTGGACAAGGGCCGGTATTTTATGCAGGACCTGATCGGGCTGGAGGTTTTTGACGCCGATACCTGCATCTACTACGGGACCCTGACGGAAATTATGCGCACCGGCGCAAACGACGTTTATCAGATTACGTCGGAAAATAAGAAGAATTATTTGATTCCGGCAATACCGGAAGTAATTATAGATATCAATATTACAAATGGTAAAATGCAGATACGGCCGCTTAGGGGGATTTTTGATGATGCGGATTGATTTTCTTACCCTTTTCCCCGACATGTGCGAGGCAGTCATGTCCGAGAGCATCATCGGGCGGGCGCGCAAAAAAGGCGCGATCGAGGTGTACTGCCACCAAATCCGTGATTTTGCATATGATAAACATAACAGGGTCGACGACTGCCCGTTTGGGGGCGGCATGGGCATGCTGCTCATGGCGGAGCCGATTGCCCTGTGTATTGACGGTTTAATTGAGAAGCTGGGGAAAAAGCCCCATTTGGTGTACCTGTCCCCGCAGGGGAAAACCCTGACCCAGCAGCGTGTAAAGGAACTGGCGCAGCTCCCCGAGCTGGCGCTGCTTTGCGGCCACTACGAGGGAATCGACGAGCGCATTATCGACCGGTACGTGGATGAGGAAATCTCCATCGGGGACTATGTCCTCACCGGCGGCGAGCTTCCGGCGCTGGTGCTGGCGGATTCGGTCTGCCGGATGGTCGACGGGGTCCTTTCCAGCGAGGAATGCTTTCAGGAGGAGAGTCATTTTCATTCCCTTCTGGAGTATCCGCAGTACACCCGCCCGGCACTGTGGCGCGGGGTCAAGGTCCCGGACGAACTGATGACGGGCCATCATGAAAATGTGAGGAAATGGCGTCGGCAGCAGTCGATTCTGCGTACTTTGCAGAAAAGGCCGGAACTGCTGGAAAAGGCCGATTTGACAAAAGAGGACACGGAGTTTTTAGCCGAACTGCTTTCCGAGACGAAAAAAACCGAAATGGAAAACGGAAACGAAGCATGAACCAAAAGAAAAATGGGAACAGTACAGCAGAGAAAACAAAAGTTTTCAACAATTATAGCACATTGCACAAAGCAATGCCGAACATAATCCACCCGATTCAGTCATCAATCCAAAGTTTTTTTATTTAGTTGACGGTATGCTGAATTGTGATATAATAACTGTGAATCATAGAAAAATAACAATGAAACTGATATTTTTTATTTATTAATGATTGGTTTTGCGGAAATGACTTTTCTGTTTAGGAGTGAATGAAGTAATGTGTGTTAAAGAAGTACTGGTTCAGAATCAAGTGGGCCTTCACGCGCGCCCCGCTACCTTTTTTATTCAAAAGGCAAATGAATACAAATCTTCTATCTGGGTGGAAAAAGAAGAAAGACGCGTGAACGCGAAAAGCCTTCTGGGCGTTTTGTCCCTTGGTATTGTCGGCGGGACCACCATCCGCATTATTGCAGACGGTACGGATGAAGAAGAGGCGGTAAACAGCCTTGTGGAATTGGTTCAGTCCGGTTTTACCGAGTAATTTATTCTGCCAAACAGCACCGCTTAACCGGCGGTGCTTTTTTGTATTTACAACCCGTGCCGATTGTTCCGGGTTGCGCAGCAGAGGAGGGTATCATGACAGATCATGAAAAACATATCAAGGAGCTTCGAAGCCGCGCCATGCGCCTTCCGCTCAGCCCCGGCGTTTACATCATGCACGACAAGTCGGGCAAGATCATCTATATCGGTAAGGCCAAGGCGCTGAAAAACCGCGTCAGCCAGTATTTCGGCTCCGAAAAGAACCACGACGAGAAGGTGCGCCGCATGGTCGCCAACGTGGAGTATTTTGAGTATATTCTGACGGACAGCGAATTCGAGGCCCTGGTGCTGGAGTGCAGCCTGATCAAGCAGCACACCCCGAAATACAACATCCTGTTGAAGGATGACAAGGGCTATCATTATATCAAGATTACCTCCGGGCCGTGGCCCAGGATTTCACAGGCAAAGCAGATCCTTGACGACGGCGCGAATTACATCGGCCCTTACGTCAGCTCGTGGGCGACCAAGGAAGCCATCGACGAGGCGCTGAAAATTTTCCGTCTGCCGTCCTGCTCGCGCAGGTTTCCGCAGGATATCGGCAAAGCGAGGCCGTGCCTGAATTATTATATCAAGCAGTGCTGCGCGCCGTGCCGCGGGAGGATCAGCGAGGAGGAGTACAACGAGTACGTGGAGGAAGCCATCGATTTTCTGCGCGGCGGCAGTGCCAAAAGCATGCACCAGCTGGAAAAAAAGATGAGCGACGCCGCCGAGGCGCTGGAGTTTGAACGCGCCGCGCGCATCCGTGACCGCCTGACGGCCATCAGGCGCATGAGCGACCGGCAGAAGGTGGTGGCCGCGCGCGTGCCGGAGCAGGATGTGATCGCGCTGGCGCAGGGCGCCGAAACAAGCTGCTTTGAAGTTTTCCGTTTTCTCAACGGCCGCCTCTGCGATCGCGAAACCTTTTTAATGGGGGAAACCGGTAATCCCAAGACCGCCCGCGGGGAATTTATAGAACGTTATTACACCATGCGCGACCGGATTCCGCCGCGCGTCTGTCTGGACGGCCCCGCGGAAAACATGGAGCTTCTGGGGGAATGGCTGACGCAGAAGGCGGGAAGAAAAGTGACGGTCACCGTTCCGCAGAAGGGCGAGCAGGCCCGGCTTGTGGAAATGTGCCGCAACAACGCGGCGGAGCAGGTGGCTCAGGCCACTGGCCGGACCGTGCGGGAAGCCTCCGCCCTGGACGAGCTCGGCCGGCTTCTGGGGCTGGAACAGCCGCCTTTCTATATTGAATCCTACGATATCTCGAACCTCGCCGGCAGCGAGAACGTGGCGGGCATGATTGTGTTTGAGAACGGAAGGCCGCTGAAATCCGCCTACCGGAAATTCAAAATCAAATCGGTGGAGGGGCAGGATGACTACGCTTCCATGCAGGAAGTAATTGAACGCCGCTTTCATGAATATTTCGACGCACAGGGAAAAAATATTACCGACGGCTTCGGACGCCTGCCGGACCTGATCCTGCTGGACGGCGGCAAGGGGCATGTCGGCGCGGTCCGGCCCGTGCTGGAAGCCGCGGGACTGAAAATCCCGCTTTTCGGTATGGTCAAGGACGATAAGCACCGCACCCGGGCCATTGCGTCCGACGGGGGAGAAATCGCCATCAATTCCAACCGCAAGGCTTTTACGCTGGTTTCTTCCATTCAGGACGAAGTGCACCGCTTCGCCATTGGATACCACAGACAGGCGCGTAAAAAGACAACAATTTCCTCTGAATTGACCTCCATCGAGGGTGTGGGACAGGCCCGCGCCAAAGCGCTGTTAAAGCACTTCAAGACCATCCGGGCGATCCGGAATGCGGATCTGGCGGAACTGTCTGCCGCGCCGGGGATGACGAAACCGTCCGCGCAGAGTCTGTTCCGTTATTTCCATCCCGAAGAGGAAAAAAGTTGACACAGCGCCTTTATAATGGGATAATAACGGTTATAGGATTATTTTGTAATTTTTAAGGAGATCCATATATGAGAGTAATCACCGGGTCTGCCCGCGGTTCGCGGTTGACCACACTGGAGGGCGAAAGCGTCCGTCCTACGCCGGAGAGAGTCAAGGAAGCGTTGTTCAGTGTCATTCAGTTTCAGATTGAGGGCAGGCGGGTGCTGGACCTTTTTGCCGGTTCCGGCCAGCTTGGGATTGAAGCGCTGAGCCGGGGCGCAAAGCAGACGGTTTTTGTCGATGCGAGCAGGAATTCCATTGCTGTTGTGGAGAAAAATCTGGAACATACCGGCCTTGCCGAAAACGCGGTGATCAAAACCATGGATTTCGCCGCTTTTCTGCTGCAGAACCGCGAGCACTTTGACCTTGCGTTTCTGGACCCGCCCTACCGTACCGGGCTGCTTCAGCGGGCGCTGCCGATGACCGCACAGGTGATGAACACGGGCGGGACGATTATCTGCGAGCATCCCCGCGACGAGGAAATGCCGGAAACAGCGGGCGATTTTATCCGCGCCCGCAGCTACCGCCACGGCAAAATCCAGCTTACCCTATACAGACATAAGGACGTGACCGAATCATGAAAATTGCAATTTGCCCGGGCAGCTTCGACCCGGTTACCTTAGGCCATCTGGACATTATCAACCGGTCACGCAAGGTTTTTGACAAGACCATTGTCGCCGTTCTGGTAAATCCGGAAAAGCACACACTGTTCACGGTGGAGGAAAGAATAGAGCTTCTGAAACGCTGCACCTGTAAGATGGGTGACGTGGAAGTGGTCGGTTTCGACGGGTTGCTTGCCGAATATGCCCGCGAGCGGAACGTGACGGCAATTGTCAAGGGACTGCGGGCTCTGTCGGACTTTGAATATGAATTTCAGCAGGCGCTTACCAATAAAAAGCTGAATCCCAATCTGGAAACCATGTTCCTGACCACAAGCGCCGAAAATATGTTTTTAAGCTCCAGCATTGTCAAACAGATCGCCCGTTTCGGCGGGGACATTTCCAATTTTGTGCCGGAGTGTATTTTGAGTGACATCAAAGAAAGATTAAATGCAGGGGAGGAATCGCATTATGAGTGAGTTAAACACCGAAGATTTAATCGACGAACTGTACAGTATGGTAGAGAAGGCATGGAGCCTCCCTCTCAGCCGCGGACGCGCGGTGCTGGACGGCGATGAGGTAAAACAAATCCTTGATGAAATCCGCGAAAGCCTTCCGCAGGAAATCCGGCAGGCAAAGGCAATCTGTGCGGACCGCGCGCAGATCATCAGCGACGCAAAGCGCGAGGCCGAGACCGTCGTCCGTGTGGCGGAGGAACGCGCCAAGGCCATGGTAAATCAGGATGAAATCGTCAAGCAGGCACAGCAGAAGGCCAACGACCTGCTTAGTCAGGCGCAGGCGAAATTCCGGGAAATGCGCAAGGCTTCCAACGATTACATAGACGATCTGATGAAACGAACGGACGACGGTCTTGCCGCCAACCTTGCGGAGCTTCGCCAGACCAGGCAGAATATTAAAGCGTCCCAGCGTTCCGGTCAAAATTAAACAAATTTTTCCAATTACTCATAAACCGCGGTACAAGATGTTGTACCGCGGTTTTTTTGATGCACCAATATAGGATTTTATTTGCGAAAACAAGGGAATTTGGTTGACATAATTAAAAAAATAACAGTTGCATTTTAAAAATAAATACGCTATAATCAAAACACAAGTGGTGAAAGGTGGGGGTAAGTAGCACAAAGTGGTTTTCAAGACGTGCTTTTACCCGAAAAGTGGCTTGCAATGTTGATCGGCGAGTACCAACATAATATAGACGCGAAAGGCCGTGTGATTGTTCCGGCCAGATTCCGTGAGGATCTGGGCGAGCATTTTTACATCACAAAAGGGCTGGACGGCTGTCTGTTTGTGCTTTCACCAGAGGAGTGGACAAGGCTTCAGGAGAAGGTAAAGGCAATGCCGATTTCCAAAGCGAGAGGCCTTCAGCGCTTTTTCTTTTCCGGCGCGGCGGAAGTCGAACCGGACAAGCAGGGGCGTATCCTCATTCCGCAGGTCCTGCGCGACCACGCGCAGCTTACAAAGGACGTGACCTTCATCGGTACGTCAAGCCGGGCGGAAATTTGGGACAGCAAACGTTGGAACGACTTCAATTCCAATTTGACAGAGGAAAGCATAGCCGAAGCAATGGATATGCTTGAGCTTTAAGCGGGCGGTATCAGTATGGAATTTCTTCATAAGCCGGTTTTATTTGATGAAACCATTGAAAGTCTCAATATTCATCCGGACGGCGTCTATATTGACGGGACCGCGGGCGGCGGAGGGCATTCGCAGGCCATTGCGGACCGGCTGACTACGGGCAGACTCCTTTCCATCGACCAGGACCCCGACGCGGTCAAAGCCGTGACCGAAAGGCTGAAATCCTACCGCTGTTCCACTGTTTATCAGGCGAATTTCTCCGAAATGGCCGAAGTGGCGGCAAGCCTGAAGCTTGTTCCCGCCGACGGCGTTTTACTCGATATAGGGGTGTCCTCCTATCAGCTGGACAACCCGGAGCGCGGGTTCTCCTACCATTCAGACGCACCCCTCGACATGCGCATGAGCCAGACGGGCGTTTCCGCCGCGGATCTGGTCAACGGCCTCTCGTGGCAGGAGCTTGCGCAGATCATCAGCCGTTACGGCGAAGACAGGAATGCGCGCGGCATTGCAAAGGGGATCGTAAAGGCCCGGGAGCAGAAACCGATTCAGACGACCCTTGAGCTTGCGGAGATCATTAAAGAATCCGTCCCCGCAGCGGTCCGCCGTGAACAGGGGCATCCCGCACGAAAAACCTTTCAGGCGCTCAGAATCGCGGTCAACGGGGAGCTGGACAGGCTGTCCGAGGGACTGGACGCCGCGTTTTCCATCTTGAAGCCCGGCGGAAGGCTCGCGGTCATTACGTTCCACTCACTGGAGGACAGAATCGTCAAGCAGCGCATGGCTTCCTGGTGTACGGGCTGTACCTGCCCGCCGGATTTTCCGGTCTGTGTGTGCGGCAAAAAGCCGAAGGCGGAGCTGCTCTACAAAAAAGGGCTTGCCCCGGGTGAGGCGGAGCTGAAAGAGAATCCCCGCAGCCGCAGCGCAAGGCTCCGCGTCTGCATTAAATTGTAAAAAATCCATTCAAAATAAATTTCAGGACAGGAAGTGAAAATATGGCTTCTCCAAACAGCAACGAAGCGTATGATTTTGCACTGTTTGAACCAAAACGACAGCAGCAGGAACCCGCCAGAAAAAGCAATATTATAGAACTTCCCAAGGAAAAACTGGAGCAAAACAGAAGGACAAAGACCAACTTCTTCCGCGCCGTATCCACTTTCCTGACCTTTGCCATTATGGTCGGCATTGTGGGAACCATGGTTTACGGGCAGGTACAGCTGACCGAGCTGACCGAGGACCTGAACGCCGCGACAAAAACGCTCAACGAAAGCGAAAGCGTCTATACGCAGCTTCAAATGAAATCCGACTCCCAGCTTTCCCTGCAGACGGTGGAAAACTATGCGACCAATCAGCTCGGCCTGAAAAAAATTGAACAGAATCAGGTGGAGCCGATCTCCCTTTCCAAGGGGGATAAAACGCAGGTTGTCCAGAAGAGCGGGGATGAAAACTGGCTTACTTCGCTTTGGAACTCTATCCTGCAATTATTGTCATAAAAAAAATAATTGATAAATAAGTATTACTACCCAAATTTGTTGAGACGTTTGGTTTGGTATGCGAAAAAGGAGAGTTGAGAGCAAATCTTGACTCTCATTTTTGTAACATAGTCTTTTTGGAGGAACAGCAATGGCAAAAGGGACGACAATCAGAATGTGGCGCCGTACGATCTTTGTGTTGGTCGTGCTGATCGCCGTCGGTTTCGGCGCGATTATTTTCAGTCTTGCCAGACTGCAGCTGGTGGAAGGGGAAAGCCTTCAGACCCGCGCGGTCGATCAGCAGCTGAAGGATACCTCCATCAGCGCCCAGCGCGGTACGATCTATGACTGCAATATGAAGCCGCTCGCCCAGAGCGCTACCGTGTGGAAGGTAGTGCTGGAGCCCGCGTTCATTACGGATAAGAACCGGGAAAAAATCGCGGACGGCCTGGCGAAGATTCTGAGCATGGACAAAAATGAAATCATCGAGCGCAGCAAGAAAAAAACATATTACGACGAGCTCAAGCGCAAGGTGGAAACGGATGTAAAGGATGAGGTCCTTAAGTTCAAGGCGGACAATGACATCGGCAGCGGAATCCGGCTGATCGAGGACTATAAAAGATATTACCCGTACGGAGCGTTCGCGGCTTCCGTTCTGGGCTTTACCGGTACGGACAGCCAGGGCCTTTACGGCATTGAAAAGCAGTACGACAGCTATCTGACCGGCGTGCCGGGAAAGCTGGTCACCGCGAAAAACGCCATCGGCACGGATATGCCCTTTCAGTATGAGCAGAAGGTGGAAGCGCAGAACGGTTCCAGCCTTGTGCTGACTATCGACGAGGTGGTGCAGCACTTCCTTGAAAAAAATCTGGAGGAAGGCGTTATCACCAACAAGGTCGGCAACCGCGCCTGCGCGATCGTCATGAATGTGAAGACCGGCGCGATTTTAGGGATGGCGGTCAAAGGGGACTTTGACCCGAACAATCCGTTTGTCGTGGCCGACCAGACAGAGGCCGCCCAGATTGCCGCGATGCCAGAGGGAAAAGAGAAAACCGCCGCGCTGAAAGCCGCGCAGGAAAAGCAGTGGAGAAACAAGTCGGTCAGCGACACTTATTATCCGGGCTCCGTTTTCAAGATGGTGACGGGCTCCTCCGCAATGGAAGAGGGCGTGGTCAATGAAAACTCGACCTTCTTCTGCAGCGGTTCCATCAAGGTATCCGACAGAACGATTCACTGCTGGAGGTCGTACGGCCACGGCAGCGAAACCTTTGTGCAGGGACTCTGCAATTCCTGCAACCCGGTTTTCGTACAGCTCGGCGAAAGGCTGGGCCCCGACAAATTCTTTAAGTACTTTACCGCGTTCGGCCTGACTGCCAAGACGGGCATCGATCTGCCCGGCGAGTCGCGCAGCATTTATTATACCGCCGCGCAGCTGAACCCCGTGGAGCTTGCCACGGAATCCTTCGGTCAGAACTTCAGTATTACGCCTATTCAGATGATTACCGCGGCCGCCGCGGTCGCCAACGGCGGTTACATGGTGCAGCCCCATGTGGTCAGTCAGATTATCGACGCCGACGGCAATATCGTGAAATCCGCCGATACAACGCCGAAGCGTCAGGTGATTTCCACCGACATTTCCCAGCGCATGTGCAAAATTCTGCAGACCAACGCCACCATCGGCACGGCGAAAAACGGTTATCTGCCCGGCTACCGCGTCGGCGGAAAGACCGGTACGTCCCAGAAGATGGATGTGTTCCAGAAGACCGGAACCATGCAGTACATCGCGTCCTATCTGGGCTTTGCCCCCGCGGACGATCCGCAGGTAGCCATGCTGGTGTTCTTTGACGAACCGCACGGCGACAGCTACTACGGCGCCGCCGTAGCCGGCCCTGTTTTCTCCAGAACGATGGAGGAAATCCTGCCGTACCTCGGCGTGGAACGCAAATATACCGATTCGGAGCTGGCTAAGCTTGACGTAAACGCTCCGGACGTTGTGGGAAAGACCATTACAGAAGCCAAAGCGGAGCTGGCCAAGATGAAGCTGACGCCGAAGGTTTACGGAAGCGGGGACAAAATTGTTTCTCAGGTTCCGGAACCGGGCAAAACCATTCCGCAGAACGGTACGGTGGTGCTGTTTACGGACGATTCGGGTTCCAGCAAAACGGTCACGGTGCCGAAGCTGACCGGGCTTTCCCTTTCCGCCGCCAACAAGAAGGCCGCGGACGCGGGAATCAATATCAGTATCTCCGGTGCGGCGCTGACCAACGGGACCAACCCGGTATCCAATTCTCAGAGTATTGCCGAGGGCACCAAGGTGGCGCCCGGAACAGTGGTAACCGTCGGATTTATAGAGCCGAATCAGGTGGAGTAAGTAATCATTTAGAGCAGGGGGATGACAAATTTGGCAAACTTTCATTCAGGGAAAAAGCTGATTGCTGTAAGCGATAAAAAGGGGCATACTATTTCGGTGCTGAACGATATTCTGGCTTTCTGCGGCCACGAAAATTATTTGCTCGCGCCGGTGGGGGAAAGTGTTCCGAAAGATGTGCAGCCCACGGTTCTGCTTCTCTGCGACGCCCAGAGCCCGGCCGCCGACGGATTTGCGGTCTGCGTGGCGGACTACGCCTTTTCCGCCATGCCTGAAATCGCCGCCCTGAAGCCGCTTACTTATTCCACGGTCAGCGACAGCGCAGACTTTACGGCGAGAAATATCCGGAAGCTTCCGGAAGGGTTTGCCGCCTTTGAAATGATCGGGGTCGGCGTGATCGGCCGGGTCAGGCTCGCGGCCGACAGTCTGGACTGGGTCGGTCCCGCGCTGGCCGCCGCCGCGGCGGCGATTGCCTGCGGGATTTCGTTTGCCGAGGTGCTCGACGCGCTGAACAGCCTTAAAATCGGGGATTAAAAAAACAGAAGAATTATGGTATAATATAATGCCCGTGCTCTGTGTGCGGGCGACAACGATAAAAAGGTGGAGTCAGAACATATGAACTCGGTTTGGATCATTTCCGCGGTTATTCTTTCCTTTGGAATCACCGCTCTGCTGGGCAGATGGATGGTACCTTTTCTGCACAGGATCAATTTCGGCCAGACGATCCGTGAGGTCGGCCCCAAGTGGCACCAGAAGAAGAACGGTACCCCGACGATGGGCGGCTTTATGTTTATGATCGGGATTGTCGCTGCCGTTCTGGTCTGTGTGCCGCTTTATTACAGCGTGACCGAAAAGAATTCCCTGGAAATGATGATGAGGACGAAGGTTTTCGGCGGCCTGCTGATGGCGATCGGCTTTGGGGCGGTCGGATTTTTCGACGATTATATCAAGGTTGTCAAGAAGCGCAACCTGGGACTGAACGTGCGGCAGAAGCTCGTTCTGCAGTTTATCATCGCGGCCTCCTATCTCTATTCGCTGCGCCTGGCCGGAAGCACCTCCGCTACGCTGATTCCGTTTGTGGGCAGCGTTGATCTGGGGGTCTGGTACTGGGTCATCGCGCTGCTCGGCATTGTCGGTATGGTGAACGCCGTCAATTTCACGGACGGCATCGACGGGCTGAACGCCACGGTTACTTTTTTCGTAAGTATCTTTTTCATGCTGATCTCCGGCATGATCGGCATTCACGGCATGAGTATTTTTGCCGCCGCCGCCGCGGGAGGGTGCCTCGGCTTCCTGATCTGGAATATGAACCCGGCGAAGGTCTTTATGGGGGACACCGGCTCGCTTTTCCTGGGCGGAATCGTGTGCGCTCTGGGCTTCGGGCTGAATCTCCCGATTTTGATTTTGCCGCTCGGTATTATTTATATCTGCGAAATTCTTTCCGTTGTGCTTCAGGTGTCTTACTTTAAGGCAACGCACGGAAAGCGGCTCTTTAAAATGAGCCCGATTCATCATCACTTTGAAATGTGCGGATGGGGAGAACTGAAAATCTGCCGTGTGTTCGGCCTTGTGACGGTGCTGTTCGGCATCGGCTCCGCCCTTCTCGTATATTATGGATTTTGACCGAATATTTTCGCTGCGCGTGAGCAGTATTTAATTATGACAAATATTTTGTTTCGCATATGCTTAAATAGACTGGAATGCACACCCTGAGATGGAAAAAGGGGGATACCATGACGAGAACAAAAGAAAAAGACCATACCGCCCCCCGCGGTGCCCGGAAAAAAGAAGAGGATACCAGGGAGTCGGTACCAAACGGAATCCGGAAAAAGTTCCGGATCTTTTCCGTACGTTCAGGCATGGATATGCCCTTTTTGTTTTTGATTCTCACCCTGCTTGTCATCGGTTTGGTGATGCTCTTTTCGGCGAGCTATGCCAACGCGTACTACCGCCATGGAAGCAGCTACTTCTTTATCAGCCGTCAGGCTGTTTTTGCGGTTCTGGGTGTTACCGCAATGATTTTTATCTCGTATTTCGACTATCATCATCTGCACAAGTTCGCCATTCCCTTTCTGCTTCTGTCCTTTATGATGCTGGCCCTTGTGCTTTTTATGCCGCGAATCAACGGCGTTCACCGCTGGATCGATCTGGGCCCGTTAGGGCAGTTCCAGCCGTCAGAGCTCGCCAAATTCGCGGTGATACTGGTGTTTTCCCACCTGATTTCCCTCAATTTTAAGCGGATGGATACCTTTCGGTACGGCGTTCTGCCGTATATTTTGATTCTTGGCGCCACAGTCGGCCTGCTGGTGCTGGAACCCCATATTTCCGCGACGGTCATCATGGTGCTTCTGGCCGGGGTAATGCTGTTTATCGGCGGGGTTCGCCTGCGCTGGTTCGGGCTTGCGTTCGGCGGCGCCGGCGCGGCGGTCGCTTATCTGGTTCTGTTCACACAGAAATTCAGCTACGCCAACGACCGTATCGTCGCCTGGCTGGACCCTTTTTCCACGGCGAGCAAGGCGATTATGGAGGACACCTGGCAGACGCGGCAGTCGCTTTACGCAATCGGCTCCGGCGGCCTGCTCGGACTGGGGCTCGGCCAGTCAAGACAGAAATATCTGTATCTGCCCGAACCGCAGAACGACTTCATATTTGCGATCGTCTGTGAGGAGCTGGGCTTTATCGGTGCGCTGATCATCATCATCCTGTTTGCCATGCTGGTCTGGCGCGGCATCACCATTTCGCTCAAGGCCAAGGACAAATTCGGCATGCTGCTCGGGATCGGACTGGTCGTTCAGGTCGGACTTCAGGTGGTCCTGAATATCGCCGTTGTGACCAACACCATTCCGAACACCGGTATCAGTCTGCCGTTCTTCAGCTACGGGGGCACGTCGCTGGTTATCCTGCTGGCGGAGATGGGAATCGTGCTTTCCATCTCGCGAACGTCGGCGATTGAAAAAACTTAGCACCCGCCATTGGCGGTCAATATAAAAGGGGTATTGCCATGAAAGTTCTATTTGCCGGCGGCGGCACCGCGGGGCATATCAACCCGGCGCTTGCCATTGCCGGGTATCTTCGTGAAAAGGAGCCGGACGCACAGATTCTTTACGTCGGCGCGAAAGGCGGTATGGAGGAACGGCTGGTTCCCGCCGCGGGTTTCGACTTTGAGAGTATCACCATTTCCGGCTTTCAGCGCAAGCTTAGCTGGAAAAACATCAAAAAGAACGTAAAGACCGTGGTCCATGTTTTCACTTCGAGCCGGGAAGCCCGCAAAATCATTCGGGAGTTTCAGCCCGATCTCTGTGTGGGTACCGGCGGCTATGTGGCCGGGCCGGTCCTGCGCGAAGCGATGAAAATGAAAATTCCGGCGGTCATCCACGAACAGAACGCGTTTCCGGGCGTGACCAATAAAATGCTTTCCAAACACGCGGACAGAACGATGCTCGCGGTATTGGACGCTCAGAAATATCTTGACCCGACGGCCAGATGCGTGCTTACCGGCAACCCGGTAAGACAGGCCGTCATCCGCGCGAACCGGGAGGGATCCCGCAAAGTGCTGCACCTGGACGAGCGTCCGATGATCCTTTCGTTTGGCGGAAGCCTTGGCGCCCGTAAAATCAACGAGGCCGTTGCCGACCTGCTTGTCAAAAGCGCCCGGACGGACCGTTTCCAGCATATCCACGGCTACGGCCAGTGGGGCGGATGGTTCCCCGACCTGCTGAAAGAAAAGGGGCTGAATCTGTCGGAGCATCCCCGTATCGATGTCCGGGAATATATCAATAATATGCCCGAATGCCTTGCCGCCGCGGACCTTGTGATCTGCCGCGCGGGAGCAATTTCTCTCAGCGAGCTGCAGGCGCAGGGGAAAGCGGCTATTCTGATTCCGTCGCCCAATGTGGCGGAAAATCATCAGTATCACAACGCAATGGCCATGGTCAGCCGCAAAGCGGCCGCCATTTTAGAGGAAAAAGATCTTTCCGGCCCGGCCCTGTGCAAAATGGTGGACGACCTTTTCCAGCAGCCGGAAACCATCCGGTCGCTGGGGGAAAACGCGCACAGTATGGCGATTCTTGATACCAATGAACGAATTTACAAAATCATGAAAGAGGTATTGGCAGGCACCTGAGAAAGCAATTCACAGCAGAACAAAAGACCGCATAGTATGTGATTAGACTATGTGGGGGTGTTGTTATGTCAGAGCTTTTAATACAGGGACCGAATAAATTACAGGGTGAAATCCATATCCACGGCGCAAAAAACAGCACATTGCCTCTTATGGCGGCTTCTTTACTCTGTAGTGGCCAGTGCATACTACATAATTGTCCTATTTTGTCGGATGTGGACACATCCTTAAAAATTCTGCGATACCTTGGCTGCCATGTGGAACGCTCCGGCAGCGACGTGACCATTGACCCGAGCAGTGCGAATGAATATGAGATTCCGGACCTTCTGATGCGTGAAATGCGCTCTTCCATTGTTTTTTTGGGGGCGATCGTCAGCCGGATGGGCAAAGCGGAGCTTTCCTTCCCCGGCGGCTGTGAGCTTGGCCCCAGACCCATTGACCTGCATCTTCTGGCACTGCGGAAAATGGGAGTCATTATCAACGAAGACCACGGCTGCCTGAAATGCAGCGCGCCGAACGGGATTCAGGGTGCCTGTATCAATCTGTCGTTCCCAAGCGTGGGGGCGACGGAGAATATTATCATCGCGGCCAGCCGCGCAAAGGGGACTACGGTCATCACCAACGCGGCGCGTGAACCCGAAATCTGGGATCTGGCCGATTTTCTGAATTCCTGTGGCGCTAAAGTCCAGGGAGCCGGAGAAAGCACCGTCGTGATCGAAGGAGTCACAGGCCTGACCGGGTGTGAACACAACGTGATTCCCGACCGCATCGCGGCGGCAACCTATTTAACGGCGGCTGCGATTACCGGCAGCACGCTCACGGTTGCCAGTGTGATCCCCCAACATATTTCCCCCGTTATCCCCGTTTTTGAAGAGTGCGGGTGCCAGATCGATATTCTGGATCGCAACATTAAAATAACGGCGCCGAAAAGGCTGGGAAGAGTCAAAAGCATCCGGACGATGCCGTACCCCGGGTTCCCGACCGACGCACAGGCGCCGGTGATGGCAATGACCACGCTGGCAGACGGCACCAGTATTTTTGTTGAAAATATTTTTGAAAGCCGCTATAAGCATGTCGGAGAGCTGATGCGCCTGGGAGCCAACATCAAGGTGGAAGGGCGCGTCGCGATCGTCGAGGGAGTCAGCCGGCTGTCGGGCGCACCGGTGGAGGCCGCGGACCTGCGCGGCGGAGCCGCCCTGGTTGTAGCGGGGCTTGCGGCGCAGGGCACCACGCTGATTTCCGGTTTGAAGCATCTGGACCGCGGCTACGAGAGCATTGAAAAGAGCCTGGCTATGCTGGGAGCGGACATTAAAAGAATTTAATCCCACTACCGGAGGAATTACAAATGGACAGGAACCGAAAAAACAGGAAGGATGCCATCCCGCGCGTCTACGACAAGAAAAGCGGGGAATACCGTCCTGTCTCCGAATGGGAAGAACAGGGTGCGGGCGGGCGAGGCGGCGCAAAATACGCTTCGCCGAAACGCAGGGCGGATAACCGGAAAAGGCGCAGGCGACGGTTCCTTCTGCTGTTTTACATTTTCCTGTTTCTTACGGTGATTGTGGGGGCGGTTGTTGTTTCTCTGACCGTCCTGTTTAAAATAGAGACCATAGAGGTTGCCGGGACCTCCCGCTATCCGGCACAGGCGATTGTGCAGGCGGGAGGAATCCAAAAAGGGGAAAATCTTTTCCTTGCCCATACCAGAAGCGCGGCGGCCGCTATCCAGCAAAAGCTGCCGTATATCGGCAAGGCGAAGGTTTCCCGGCGCCTTCCCGCCAAAATTGTGATCGAGGTAACGGAGGAAGCCGTTTCCGGCGCAATCGAGTATAAGGGAAAATACGCGGTGGTCAGCGCAAACGGCAAGGTGCTTGAGCTGGCGCAAAAGATGCCGGAAAGCTGCACCGCCATCAAGGGGCTTTCGCTTTCCAAAGCCGAGGTCGGGAAAGCCGTCGTTTACGCGGACGCTTCCCAGAAAGAGACCTTTCAGAGCCTCAGCGCCGCGATCAGCGGCAACAAGTTTGAAAAAATTACAGAGATGGATTTCAGCAATCCATACAAAATCCAGGTTGTCTACGATGGACGCATCATTATGAACCTAGGCCTGTCGTCCGATCTGGATTATAAACTCCGTTTTGCAAAAAGTATTTTCGATGCGGGAAAAATCAAGGACAACGAACGGGGCACGCTGAATCTTTCCGTAGCGGTGGAAGACAACAACGCCTTCTTTGATCCCAGCTATTCGGCTTCCTCTCCCGCGTCCTCCTCCACAGCGAGTCAGCCTTCACAAAATAGCAGTGGATAATTCTTATAATGAATATTAATATTCATGAATTATACTATACTGAATAAGATAGAATTTTATTGAAATTGTGACCGATAAGTGTTAAATTAATATTATAGAAAAATAATAATGTTTGCAGCCGCGGCAGCCCGCCGGGCGCGAATATAGACGTATATTAAGGGGGATGCAGCACATGTCTTTCGAGATTGACAATGACTTTGACAACATTGTGCAGATTAAAGTAATCGGTGTGGGCGGCGGCGGCGGAAACGCGATTGACCGCATGGTCACTATGGGCGTTCAGGGCGTTGAGTTTATCAGTGTAAATACCGACAAACAGGCGCTTTACCGTTCCAAGGCCACACAGAAAATACAGATCGGGGAAAAAGTCACGCACGGAAAGGGCGCGGGTTCCAAGCCGGAAATGGGGCAGAAGGCCGCGGATGAAAGCCGCGAAGCCATCGCAGCCGCCATCAGGGGCAGCGATATGGTTTTCATCACCGCCGGTATGGGCGGCGGGACAGGCACCGGCGCCGCACCGATTGTCGCGGAGATTGCGCGCGACATGGGCGTGCTGACCGTTGGAATTGTGACCAAGCCCTTTGATTTTGAGGGCCGGCGCCGTATGGAGCAGGCCGAAAACGGAATTACCGCCCTGCGTGAGCATGTGGACTCCCTTGTTGTCATCCCGAATGAAAGACTGAAGCTGGTCAGCGAACAGCGCATCACCCTTATCAATGCATTCTCCATTGCCGACGATGTTCTCCGTCAGGGCGTACAGAGCATTTCGGATCTGATTAAGCTGCCCGGCCTTGTCAACCTGGACTTTGCGGACGTCACCGCGGTCATGAAGGACGCCGGCTACGCGCACATGGGCGTGGGCAGGGCTTCCGGCAAGGATAAAGCGGCAACCGCCGCCAATATGGCGATTTCCAGCCCGCTTCTCGAAACCGCTATCAACGGCGCCAAGGGCGTCATTATCAATATTACCTCTTCGCCGGACATCGGTCTGGATGAAATTGAGACTGCCTCCTCCATGATTGCCGAACAGGCGCATCAGGATGCCAATATTATCTGGGGCGCGGCGTTCGACGAAAACATGGACGACGAAATGAGCGTTACGGTCATCGCCACGGGCTTTGCCACCACCAACGGAACGGTTTTCCCTTCGGACAAGCCGGAGCAGGACGCCAAACGGGACGAGCCCGCAAAGCCGGTCAGCAAGCCCAACCCGATCGACGACGAGGACTTCACCGACATCATGTCGATTTTCAACCGCAAATAAGTGAAACAGTACATAGCGGTCTTCCGGCGGATACGTTTTCGTATCCGCCGTTTTTTGCTTTCTATCCAAAATACACGATAAAATCCGGTAGGAATTGCCCTAATTCATTCAAAATGAGCCATGTAGAGCATTTTAGAACAGATTTGAACAAATATTGCTCAAAATACCCCGATTGCTCTTGTAATCTCCTGATATTGTGTTATAATAGCTTTTGGAATAAAGACATCCAAATTTGAACATACTGGGGGTGGCATTGTGAAACCTGACCCTTTAAGTCGACATTTCATTCAATTTCATAAAGGAGATGAGCGCAATGCTATCCTATTACAAGACGATCAACGGTCACATCTCGCCGATTCCTTCCTGTGAACCCGGGTGCTGGATCAACTGTGTGGCGCCGGACGACGAGGAAATCAACAGCCTGATTGCCGACTTTCAGATTGAACCGGATTTCTTCCGCGCGGCCATGGACGAAGAGGAATCCTCCCATATCGACAAGGAAGACGAGAGCACGCTGATCATCATCGATATCCCGGTGATTGAAAAGGCCGGTAAAAATATTACGTACACTACCACGCCGGTCGGTATTATTCTGACGGAAAAAAATGTGATCACCGTTTCCACCAAGGAAAATCCGATTATCAATGAATTTTCGGAGGACGTTGTCAAGGGCGTTCAGACCAACATGAAAACCCGCTTTGTCCTTCTTTTTATGCTACGCGTCGCGTCGCGGTATCTGCAATACTTAAAACAGATTGATAAGATCAGCAACTTTGTGGAACGGGAGCTCCGCAAATCCATGAAGAATTCCGAGCTGATTCAGCTTCTGGATATTGAAAAATCCCTGGTGTACTTTTCTTCTTCGCTCAAAGCGAATGAAATTACCATTGAAAAAATCATGCGCGGCCGCGTCGTCAAGCTTTACGACGACGATCAGGATCTGGTCGAGGATGTGCTGATAGAAGTCAAACAGGCAATCGAAATGTCGAATATCCACCTCAACATTCTGTCGGGTACCATGGACGCCTTTGCTTCCGTGATTTCCAACAATCTGAACATCGTCATGAAGGTTCTGGCTTCCCTCACCCTCCTGATTTCCATCCCGACCGTTATTTCGGGTGTTTACGGCATGAATGTGAGCGGGATTCCGCTGACGAATTTCTGGTTCCCGGTATCGCTTTCCCTGGTCTGTATGGGGATTGCCTATTTGATACTGAGAAAGAAAAATATGTTTTAATTGATTCCGGTATATGCTATAATAAATGAGAATAAAATAAATTGGTAGGGAACTGTATTACAGTTCCCTATTCTGATAGTTGTGAGGTTAGCATGGACAGACTGCAAATTCATACGAACGATATGGCACAGGCCGCCAAAACACTGCGCGCGGGCGACAGGATTTTGTTGAGCGGTACGATTTACACGGCGCGCGACGCCGCGCATAAGCGGCTTTTCGCCATGCTTGACAGTGGGGAGCCGCTCCCGTTCGAGCTGAAAAACGCCGCGATTTATTACGCCGGGCCGACACCAGCGCCGGAGCACCTGCCGATCGGCGCGTGCGGGCCGACCACTTCCTCGCGCATGGATGTGTTTGCGCCCCGCCTGCTGGACCTGGGGCTGAAATGCATGATCGGCAAGGGCGGCCGCTCCCCGGAGGTGGTCGACGCCATCCGGCGCAACCAGGCGGTGTACCTGTGCGCGATCGGGGGCGCGGGGGCGCTTGCGGCAAAATGTGTCCGTTCCGTCAAGGTCCTTGCGTTTGAGGACCTTGGCTGTGAATCCGTGAAAGAGCTGCAGATAGAGGATTTTCCGCTGTTTACGGCAATCGACTGCTGTGGAGGCAGCCTTTTTGAGGTGTAGCTATGTTTCAGTTTTTAATTCGCTTGTTTGTGAAGGATTATCAGAAAACGGACGACAGCAAGGTGAGGGAACGGTACGGGAAATTTTCCGGCGCGGTCGGGATTGTGACGAATATCCTGCTGTTCCTTATGAAGATCACAACAGGAATTCTTTTTCACAGCATCGCGATCACCGCGGACGCCATCAACAACCTGTCGGACTCCGGCTCGGCCATCGTTACTCTGGTCGGCTTTAAAATGGCGGGAAAGCCCGCCGATGAAGAGCATCCGTACGGCCACGCGCGCATTGAATATCTTTCCGGCCTGATTGTGTCGTTTGCCATTCTGATGGTCGGCTTTCAGCTGGTTCAGAGCTCCTTCGATAAAATTCTGAACCCGGAGGATGCCGAATTCAGTCTGGTTTCCATCGGCGTGCTGATTTTGTCGGCTTTGATCAAGCTGTGGCAGTGCCTGTTCTATAAAAAGGTCGGCAGTACCATCGACTCCACTACCGTTTCCGCCAACGCGGCGGACAGCCTGAACGATGTATTTTCCACCCTGTCCGTTCTGGCCGGTATCCTGATCACTTATTTTACGGGCTTTAACCTTGACGGATATATGGGCGTGATCGTTGCCCTGCTCATTATGATTACGGGCGTCCGGCTGATTGTCGAAACCAGCAATCCGCTTTTGGGGATGGCCCCCACCAAAGAACTGGTGGATGAAATCTACGCCAAAATCATGAGCTACGACGGGATTCTGGGGATACACGACCTGAACGTCCACAATTACGGACCCATGCGCTGCTTTGCCTCCGTTCACTGCGAGGTCTCCGCCGGACAGGATATTATGGTGAGTCATGATATCATCGACAATATAGAGCGCGACTTTCTCAGCGAAAAGGGAATCCACCTCGTGATCCACCTTGACCCGATTGTGACGGACGACGAGCGCACCAACCAATTGAAAAAGCAGGTTATGGAGATCATCAGGGGCATTTCTCCGGAAATCAGCATGCATGATTTTCGTGTGGTGTGGGGCACCACCCATTCCAATCTGATTTTTGACGTCTGCGTTTCCTTCGCGTTCCCCGTGAGCGACAGCGAGCTGACCCGGCGGATTACGGAGGAGATCAACAAGCTGGATCCGACCTATTTTGTGGTCCTTACCGTCGACCATAGCTATGTTCCGGAGCCATAATGTGCCGCCCGCAACAAAAAATTAACAATTCACCTACTTGCATTTTCCGAGGGCTTGTATTAAAATATTTTTAGCACTTAAAACCAGAGAGTGCTAAAATTGATGGACAGAGGTAGGTTGATTATGGCAGTAAAACAGTTTAAAGCGGAATCCAAGCGCCTTTTGGATTTGATGATTAATTCCATTTATACCCATCGCGAAATTTTTATGCGCGAGCTGATTTCCAATGCCAGCGACGCCATTGACAAGCTTTATTACCGGACGCTGAGCGACGGCGACACCGGACTGAACCGGGATGATTTCTGCATTCAGATTATTCCGGATAAAGAAAACCGTACGCTGACCATTACCGACAACGGCTGCGGCATGACGAAAGAGGAGCTGGAAAACAACCTTGGCACCATTGCCAAGAGCGGTTCTCTGAATTTCAAAAAAGAAAACGAGCAGAAGGAAGATATTGAAATCATCGGCCAGTTCGGGGTGGGCTTCTATTCCGCGTTCATGGTCAGCGAAAAGGTAACCGTCGTCAGCAAGCCGTACGGCATGGAAGAGGCCTACCGCTGGGAAAGCAGCGGCACCGCGGGCTACACGATGGAGCCCTGCGAAAAAGAAGGCCACGGCACCGAAATCATTCTGAAGATCAAGCCGAATACGGACGACAACAATTACGACGAGTATCTCGATTCCTATACCCTCCGGAACCTTGTCAAGAAATATTCCGATTACATCCGCTACCCCATTAAAATGGACGTAGAAAAAAGCCGTCTGAAAGAGGGCAGCAAGGATGAATACGAAACCTATTCCGAGAACGATACGCTGAACAGCATGGTTCCCATCTGGCGGAAAAATAAAAATGAGATCACCGAAGACGAGTACAATGAGTTTTACAAGAGCAAATTTATGGATTACGTCAATCCGATGAAGGTGATCCATTCCAGCACCGAGGGCACCGCAACCTATAATGCCCTGATGTTCATTCCCGCCAAGGCGCCGATGAATTTCTACACCCGCGATTATGAAAAGGGACTTCAGCTCTACTCCAACGGGGTGCTGATTATGGACAGGTGCGCGGACCTGCTGCCGGATTATTTCAGCTTTGTGCGCGGCCTTGTCGACTCTCAGGACCTTTCGCTGAATATTTCCCGCGAAATGCTGCAGCATGACCGCCAGCTGAAAATTATTGCCGGACGTCTGGAAAAGAAAATCAAGTCCGAGCTGGAAACGATGCTGGAAAACGAGCGTGAAAAATATGAGGAATTCTTCAAGAATTTCGGCCTGCAGCTGAAGTACGGTATTTATCAGGATTACGGCATGCATAAGGATGTCCTGCAGGACCTGCTGCTGTTCTACTCCTCCGGCGAAAAGAAGCTGGTCACGCTCAAGGAATATGTTTCCCGTATGAAGGAGGACCAGAAATATATTTACTACGCCTGCGGCGAAACCACGGATAAAGTGGATATGCTTCCGCAGACCGAGGCCTTGAAGGACAAGGGCTACGAAATCCTCTATCTGACCGACAATGTGGACGAGTTCGCCCTGCGGATGCTGATGAAGTATGATGACAAGGAGTTCCGCTCCGTTTCCGCCGACGACCTGGGACTGGAAACCGAGGAGGAAAAGAAGGAAGCCGCAAAGCAGGTGGAGGAGAACAAGGACCTTCTGACCTTTATGAAGGATTCCCTTGACGGCAAGGTCAAACAGGTGATCCTGTCGCAGAAGCTGAAAACACACCCGGTATGCCTTTCCACCGACGGCGCGATCTCTATCGAGATGGAAAAGGTGCTTAACGCCATGCCGACGGATGAGAAGGTCACGGCGCAGAGGGTGCTGGAAATCAACGCGAACCATCCGGTTTTCGCAAAGCTCCGCGAGCTTTACGAGAAGGATCAGGATACCTTAAGGGAATACGCTTCCCTGCTGTATACGCAGGCCCTGCTGATCGAGGGCGTCAGCATCGACGACCCGGTCGCGTTTTCCAATCAGATCTGCGGCCTGATGACAAAATAAACACCGACTAGGCCTTGTTTGTAAATTAAAAACCGACGGATTTTCGTGATAAAATTGTGCCTGACAAGGAAAAAAGCGCAGGAATACTGCCCGTATGCCGAGCATTTTTGACGCGGTCAGACGCGATTTTAGCCGAATAAGACAAGGCTCTTGATTTTACAAACAAGGCCTAATACCATCACAAAAATAACTGCAGCAATTCCATTTCGGCTTGCGGGACAAAACACGTTTCTTCCCCGCCGAAGGCGGGGGGAGAAACGCAATTTTGTTGCAGAATCAACTGAAAATGCTGTAATTATTTTACAAGCGAAAGCACCGGGGGCGGAATATCCATCCGCTCCCGGTGCTTTTCGATCGTTTTGCGCAGCTAAATCAAATTGTCCACATACTTGAATGCGAAGCGCTTTGCCCTCGGCAGGCGTCCGTAGCATTCGCGCGCCGTTTGCTCCGCATAGTCCGTCATCACTTTTCTTTCCTTTTCCGTGATTCCCTGACGGCTGAACCGGGCTTTCAGCGCGAGGCCGCTGATTTCCTCACTGATTTCTCCGCCGTATTCCGTGAGCTTTGTGAGATAGGCATAGACCGCGATTGCGGCCCTGTTGACGTCTGTGTGCGCAAATAATTTCAAACGGTGTGCTAGTGCGATTCTGCGCTTTAACGCCGTACAGGCAAGCAGAAGGGCAATAGAAGCGATGATAAGGACAAGCGGCAAAGTGGAATTGCTCAGATCCGGGGTTCCCTGCGGCCCCGCGCCGGGGGCGGAGCTTGCAAACGGAGACGATTCGGTTTGCGCGGGCTGGGAAGAAGCGGTTTCCGGTTCGCTCTGCACTGCGCTTTCCGCGGATGGATTGCTGGATTCCGTGCTGGGAACCGGGGGCTGATTTACCGGATTGTTGTCCTGCGTCAGATTCCGGGCCGGATTGAAACCGGGCGTGACGTCGAACGGTTGCCAGCCCAGCCCCGGGGAGTAAAGCTCCACCCAGGCGTGCGCCCGGCTGTCGGGGATATCCGCCCAGCCGTCGCTTCCCGCGTTCAGATAATCCCCGGTCGTGACGATATAGCCTTCCGCGTAGCGGGCCGGAACGCCCATGGCCCGCAGCATCACAGCGGCGGCGGTAGCAAAATGGACGCAGTAGCCCTCGTGGCTCTCCGACAGGAAATAGTCGGCGAAGTCCCTTCCCTTCGGCGGCTTTTTCGGCGAAAGGGTATAGTAACAGTGGTCGCTCAGATAGCTTTTGACCGCGTTGGCAATGCGGTCTACAGACGAATAAGAGTAGGAACTCGCTAAGTCCTGTACAAAGAATCCGTTCAGCCGCTCATCCTGCTTCATCAGGCTTACTGTCTTTTCTCTTGTACCCTGCGGCAGCTGCGTATATTTGCCGTACAGAAACAGCCGGTACTCCTGCTCCTTACTGATAAAGGTTTTGGTTTCCCCATCCAGTTTGTTCAGGAGATCATCGGGAAGCGTACTTTTGTAATAATCCGCAATATTAGTGGAATTCAGGCTGTCCAGTCTGCTCTGTGCGTTTAAATAATCGGCCGCGTCCCTTGTTCTGAACATGGAATTCGGGGCCAGCGTGAAAAGGATACTCCACGGAGCGGATCGGGTCGCCTCTTCCGACAGGGCGTATGCGTAAAAGCTGTATTGCCCGGTGCCGAAAAGAGCACCGGAGCGGATAAATGCGTCGTTGATAAACCGCACGCCCGAAATCTGCTGCGGGGTAGTGGTCAGGTTGTACGGCGCATAAATACATTGCTTTGCCGCCGCGATATTTTGAACCTGAAGCCCAAACGGCTGAAAGTCCGGGGTGTTTCCGCGGCGGGACAGGGAGGCGTACTGCCCGGATAGGTTCTGAACGTTCAGTCCGTCCAGCTTTTGGTTGATGCCGGTGTAGTCGGAATCCGGAAGCAGCTCCCAGCTTGAGCCGGTATAGACGCTTCCGGCAAAGCTTTTGAGGTAGAGGGGATACGGCTGGTCCGTCTTGACGCGCAGGGCGGTTTTTCCGGTAAATTCCACTTTTCCGGCGCCGGACAGGTCCACATGGGAAACGTTTCCGGCAAAGGCTTTGCCGCCGTTCAGAAAGGTGCCGTCCGTCGCGGTGTCGATCAGCTCCGTGCGCAGCTTTTCCGCCCCCTCGGGATGCCGGTAGCTCTGCGGGGGAAACGTGCCCATAATCAGCGCGAAGCTTATAAGGACCGCCGGAATCATCAGCAGGCCGCTTCGGGACGATACCGCGTCGTTTCTCACGGAAAAGCCCTTCGCCTTGGCGGAACGCTTCTTTTTTTCAGCGGACAGGCGCGTCAGTATCAGCAGCGTCCAGCAGAGAGACAGCAGAAGCACGGCGGGGAAATACGGCGTGATCGTAAAGGCCAGCGCCGCAAGCAAAAAGGGAAACGTGGACAAAAAGGCCAGCCAGAAGCTCTTCCGCTTGATGACGGCGTTGCTCATCAGGCCCGTGACGGGGAACAGCACAAACAGCACAAACAGCGTGC
Source organism: Caproiciproducens puteiluti (assembly GCF_052442865.1). Classification (NCBI taxonomy): domain Bacteria; kingdom Bacillati; phylum Bacillota; class Clostridia; order Eubacteriales; family Acutalibacteraceae; genus Caproiciproducens; species Caproiciproducens puteiluti. Next base: position 1,343,367 of record NZ_CP194790.1, read on the forward strand.
ATAGCTGGGAATACTGCGCCGCCGGGGCCAAAACAAGGTAAATGGGGAATTCAAAGTCGGAATGCTCCGCGTAGGCGGTCATCATCCGGTTGACGGTGATGAGGAAGCCCTGAAAAATCAATTGGCGCAGGTACCAGACCGCCGCGCAGTACGCCAGACAAAAGACCAGCAGCAGCAGGGGCTGAAAGCGTTTAAAGGAATGGATCAGCGCGAATACGACGGTAAACAGCAGAGTGTAGGATAAAACCGTCAGGGGAAACACGGGGAGCGCGAAGGCGGAAATAAAACACCAGCCCGCGCCGAAAACGCCGGACAGAATCAGCATCAGCCGGAACACCGTGTTCCTTACGGGCGACGGAGTCTGTCCGCTCAGGCGGGGCGGGGAAATTTTCAGGCCGGGGGAATCCGGCAGATGATTTTCAGTATTCATGCGGCTCACCTGTTCCTTTATAGAATCAGGCCGGAAAGGCACTGCTGAATTTTTTCAGGATAGACCGTTACCACTTCCGCGTTCATCGCGCGCAGCGCGTCCGCCAGCCGGAGCTGTTCGTCGTCCGTTTCTGCTCCGACAGCCAGCACGGTGATCTTTTCCCCGTTCGGCCGGTCACAAAGCTCCGTAAGCGCTTCGGTCAGTTTTCCCGTGATATAAACGGCGTGAGAAAAGCTTCCGGCGTCCTGCTCCGTCTTGCTGCGGGACTTCAGGACATACGGCTCCTCGCGGTAGGACTGCGCGGAAAGCAGGCTGTTCAGCAGAGAGGCCAGATCCTCGTCGCTCTGAATCAGCGACGTATGCAGCCGGTCCTCTTCTTTTCCGTACCATTCGATTCGGTGGATGATCTGGTTTTCCGTAAAGAAATGCGATAAAGAGGCGGCTGTTTCCATCAGTGCGTCCAGCACCTCCCTGTCCGGCGAGAGCAGCTCCAGCAGCACAAGAATCCCGCTGTCGACCGGAAGGCCGAATTCCTTTACCATCAGCTCGTCCAGCTTGGAGCTGAGCTTCCAGTGGATGCTGCGCAGGCGGTCGCCGCTGCGGAACGCACGCACGTCGAAAATTTCAGACGGGTCGTCTCCCGGCTTTTCTTCCGAGTAGGTATTGCTTTCGGTGCCCGCGGCCGCCGTCATATCGATGGAAGAATCGATCGGATGCACCCGGGGAGCGATAAAGCATTCGGCCTGAAGGTCCGGTTTCCGGCTGATACGAAAAATTCCGAGTGGGTCATAGTACTGAAGCTGCGTCAGCTTTACCGAGACACGGCCGCAGTAACGGGACTGCATCCGGTATTCCGCGGTTTGCTCCGAGCGGGCGTTTACCGGCGTGAACAGGGTTTGCTCCTGCCTTTCGCCGCTGAGAGAGTTTACACAGGAGAAGTGCAGCTTTGCGCGGAGCAGGGGAAAGGCGGACGCGTTTTTCAGGGTAATATACAGAGAAAATTCCTGATTTTTGTACGGGGTGACATTCTGCGCCGCAAGCTCCGCCGTTATTTTGCGTACGGCGAGCACCAGAAACAGCCACGAGAAGAACGGCAGGATAAGAATCAGCACCAGCGTGAAGAAGGCCAGATATTCTTTAAAAAAGAGAAAGAACAGAATTGCGGCGGCAAGCACTGCGCAGTAGGCGGCACGACAGCGGAACATGGCGCGCCCCTATTTCTGCGCGACGGCGGGCGCGGGGACATCCCTTAAAATGTCCCTGAGCAGGCCGGCTGCGGTCACGTTGCCTATTTTCGCCTGGGGCTTCAGAATCATCCGGTGCTCCACCACGTCGGTGAAGACGGACTGCACGTCCTTCGGGACCACATAGTCCCTGCCGGAAAGATAGGCGTTCGCCTGCGCCATTTTGACGAGCGCGATGGAGCCGCGCGGGCTCGCGCCCAGCCGGATCAGGCCGTTTTCACGGGTCGCGCCCACCAGCCGGGCAATGTATGCGTACAGATCGTCTGAAAGGTAAACGGTGTCCGTCTCGTTCTGCATGGCGATGATTTCCCGCGCGTCGGCGGCTTTCCGGACCGATTCCAGCGGGTCCTCGCCCTGCTTGCGCTTCAAAATTTCCACTTCGTCGCGCAGCTCGGGGTACCCCATGGTCAGCCGCACCATAAAGCGGTCGAGCTGGGAATCCGGCAGCATCTGCGTGCCTACCGAGCCGATGGGGTTCTGGGTCGCAATCACGATATAGGGCTTCGGGGTGGGGTGGGCGATTCCGTCGACCGTGATGCTGCCCTCCTCCATGACCTCCAGAAGCGCGGACTGCGTCTTGCTGGAGGTACGGTTGATCTCGTCGGCCAGAAACAGGTTGCACAGCGCCGCGCCGGGCTTGTACTCCAATAAGCCGGTCGCCTTGTTGTAGATGGAAAATCCCGTTACATCGGTCGGCATTACGTCTGGCGTGAACTGGACCCGTTTGTAATCAAGGGACATTGCCTTGGAAAAGGCAAGGGCCAGCGTCGTTTTTCCAACGCCGGGGATGTCCTCCAGAAGGATATGTCCCTGCGCCAGAATCACCATCAGCACTTTCCGGACAATCACGTCTTTTCCGACCACTGCTTTTTTTACCTCGTTGATGATTCTCAAAGCCTTTTCCTGCATTTTCAAAGCCACCGCCCCGTCTTTATATTCTGTATTATTATAGTCGAAATCAATCTGTTATGCAAACCGGGTGTTTTTATTCCGGAAGAATTTTCTCTTGAAAAATTGCCGCCATAGGCGCAAAATAGAAAGAGCGAAGAATGGAGGATGTGTAATGGAACAGAATATTGAAAAGCTGCAGAGCATGATTGACGAGAGCAAACGCATCGTGTTTTTCGGAGGAGCCGGCGTTTCCACCGAAAGCGGAATCCCGGATTTCCGCAGCGTGGACGGACTGTACCACCAGCATTACCGCTATCCTCCCGAAACGATGCTGAGCCACAGTTTTTATGAAACGCATATGAAAGAATTTTACGATTTTTACCGGGCCAAGATGCTTTGCCTGACCGCAAAGCCGAACGCCGCCCACAGGAAGCTTGCCGAGCTGGAACGGGCGGGAAAACTGACCGCGGTGGTCACGCAGAATATCGACGGCCTGCATCAGACGGCGGGGAGCAAAACGGTCTACGAGCTGCACGGCTCCGTTCACCGCAACTACTGCCGGCGCTGCCATAAGCTTTACGACGCGGAATTCATCCTGAACAGCACGGGAATTCCGACCTGTACCTGCGGCGGCACCGTTAAGCCAGATGTGGTGCTGTACGAGGAAGGGCTTAATCAGCGCACGCTTTACGGCGCGGTAGAGGCGATCGAGCGCGCGGACATGCTGATCATCGGCGGGACCTCACTTGCGGTTTATCCGGCGGCAAGCCTGATCGACTACTACGGCGGGGATCGGCTGCTCCTGATCAACCGCACCAGTACCCCGCAGGACCGCAACGCCAATCTGGTGATTCAGGGCAGCATCGGCGAGGTGCTTGACAAAATCAAAGTGTGACATTAGAAGTTTGCCGCCTTTTGATCCTTGCCTCCCTCTGCGAGGGAGGTGGCGTGCCCGGCACGCCGGAGGGAGTAAAGCGGAAAAAAGCCCGGAAGAACATGATTTCACGTTCCTCCGGGCTTTTGTACCATTGTTTTTAGGAAAGCCGTTCCGCGTCTGTTTATCCCTTGACCGCGGCATCGTATATTTTATTCAGCTCCTCGTATTGGGGAGAGACGATCATGCTGACGTAATTTCCGTTCTGGTTGACGCCGCATTTTTTCAGCATCGCGTATTCCTCCGGCAGATAGTCCTTCATTTCGGTTTCCTTCTGCTGGTAGCGGGCGTCCAGTTTTTCCTTGATCCGCTTGGCCGCGTCGGCGTCCTTTCCCTCCAGAAAGATGATCTCGTCGCCTTTGATGCCGGTCGAATCGACGTAGGCGGCAAACTGCTTGACGTCTGCGGTGTCAATTCCGTAATTCGGCATCAGGTCCTCGGCGGAATACTCCGTCATTTCCTTATTGGAGAGGACCGCCTTCATATCCGCCATCACCTTGGTCAGGTCGGCCTGTTTTGTTCCGCCGCCGCCGCACGCGGCCAGAGAACAGAGCATTGCCGCGGCGAGCAGCAATGATAAAAGCTTTTTCATCGGTATTCTCCCTTATTTTACAGTATGTGTCAAAATGTAATCAATCCATACCTGACAGGCCTTGTCCGTAAAATGGATTCCGAGGTCGTTGGGGTCGCTGCAGTATTCGGGAATCAGGTTCCCGTCGCTGTCACGCATGACCGACGCAACGTCAATGTAATAATATCCGTTCTTTTTGCACATTTCCGCCAGCTTCGCGTCGTAAGCGGAAAGATTCGGATTGTTCAGGGTTGTCATCTGCTGCTCCTTGATGATGGGGGTCGCGGACTGAACGAACAGCTTGGCGTCCGGGGATTTTTCCTGAATCTTCGCAAGGAGCTTGGACATGTTTTCTACGGAACCGTCAATGCCGTACAGGGCCAGGTCGTTGGCTCCCAGCATAATGTAAACTTTTTTCGCGCCCATCGCCGCAACGTTGTCTTCCAGAAGAGCCTTCTTTCCGTTATAGAGCGGGTGGATGGAAGAAGTACCGAGGGGCTTCAGCGCGTTGCCGCTGCCCATGCTGCCGGCGGCCAGAAACTGGGCTTTCCCAAAGAAGCCCGCCTCTGTTTTGCGCTTCGCGGTGACATAGTTTTTCAGCTTCAGAGAGACGGAATCCCCAATAAACACCGCGTCGTCAAGGTAGCTTGCGTCGGCTTTGGCGCTTTCCTGCACCGCATCGGAATTTTCCGGCTGAGAGGATGCGGGCGGCGCCACCGAGGAGGCCTCCTGTGAACTTACCGCGGAAGAAACCTCGCTCTGTACTGCGGAACTCGCGGGAGCGGCGCTGGAAGCGGTTTGCTTATTTCCGCCGCAGCCGGATAAAAGCAGCAGCCCGGCCGTCAGAAGGGCCAGTCCCCTCCTGCTGTCATTTTTATTATGATTCATCTTAGCACCTTCTAATCAACAAGTAAAATTAACACAAACAGTATAGCATATGTATGACCGTATCACAACAATTGTTACAAAATATGACAGGAAGATATCCCCATCAATTCCAGATATAAAAAATGAGCGGCGCCCTGCGGCGCTGCTCATTCCGTCTGTTGTTATGGGGATTTCCGAAATCCTATCTGTTCTCAAAGCTGGCACATGCCGTTGCGGACTGTGAATGCGGCTGGGCGTTTCCGGACTGGACGCTGATTTCATTCGCGTCGCACCGCTCGTTTGAGTTAAACCGGCAGTTTTCCGCTTCACAGTAGATGTCCAGAGCCGTATTGGGAAGGGAACAGCCAACAGAGTTCTGCGCGCCATCCGTCGCGTCCAGAAAAGAAGAACAGCAGGTTTCCTCGCTGTCCTGGGCCTGACGGCCGCTGACCTGAATTTCGGGTCTGCAGCAAAAGTTGTCCCTGTTGTTGGCACAGGTCATTACGTCACAATGTAAATTTGTCATGGTCGGCACCTCTTTATTAAAAATTACTTTTTAATATTCTGTACCGGCTTGGGACTTTTATACAGAAACTCAGTTTCTATGTTTTTAAGACGGAGTTCTTTTTATCCGGGAATCTTTCTAATTTCGTCAGCAGTTCAAAACAGTTGGAATTTTTCTTTAATTTGCCTTGCTTTCCGTTTTATCGGCAGGAGGGTTTTTGACCACGGTGATCTCTACTCTGCGGTTTTTGGCCCGGCCTTCCTCGGTGAGGTTGGAAGCAATCGGCGAAAAATGGGCGAAGCCCTGTATCGACAGCTTGTCCTGTTTCATTCCGTAGCTGACAAAGCTGTTCATTACCGTGATGGCGCGCTCCGTGGACAGCCTCCAGGAAACCTGGTCGCTCGCGACGGTATGTTCGCCGACGTCCGCGGTATGCCCGCTGATGGTGATGTAATCGATGCGGTCGTATACCTGTGACAGGGCGCCTTCAATTTCGTGAAGCACCGGCTCGCTGGAGGGCAGCATTTTGGCGCTGTCCGGAATAAACATCAGGGTATCCTTCAGGTGTATCTTTACGTAGGTGTCTGAATTGACAAGGCCGACCGAGTTTTGCAGATTATTTTTCTCGACATAGTTTTCCAGCACGTCGTAAACCTGATCCAGTGCGTCGGGATTTACTGCCGTTCCGCCCGTGCCGGTTCCCGTTCCTGTGCCGGTTCCCGTGTCCGTGCCAGTGCCAGTACCCGTCCCTGTACCTGTTCCTACCGCATTAGCGGTTGTGGAGTAACCGTTGCCCATCGCCGTGCCGAAATTCTCAGCCATTTTTGCGACTTTTTTCGCGTCGATGGTACTCATGGAATAGAGAATAATAAATAAAGCGAGCAGAAGGGTAATCATATCGGAATAGGTCAGAAGCCATCTCTCGCTGTTTTCTTCTTCTTCATGCTCTGAAGCAACATGCTTTTTAATAGCCATATGTTTCCCCCTGATTTATTTCTCGATACCTTCCTTATACTTTTTATCGCCGTGCGGAAATAGCTGGTAATAGACGGAAAGCTTATTTTCGATGCTGCGCGAAGATTCTCCGCGTGCGATCATGCAGATTCCTTCCGTCATCATTTCCCTTAAAATCTGCTGCCGCTTCAAAACACCTTTCAGGCGGCTGGCAAAGGGCATATACACAAGGTTCGCCATTACGACGCCGTACAGCGTAGCGATAAAAGCGACGCCGATGGAAGCCGTGAGCGACGCCGCGTCGGTCATGTTCGACAGTACCTGAATCAGTCCCATTACGGTGCCGATAACACCCATTGTGGGAGAGAAGCCCGCGGCGCTGGTAAATACGGATATTTCCATCTGCTTCTGTGCCGTATAGGCACGGATGTTGGATTCCAGGGCGTACTGGATTTCCTCGTCGGACTTCATGTCCAGCGCCAGCACCATGCCGGATTTTAAAACAAGAAATTCGCTGCTGTCCAGCTCAGAGTCGTTGATCAGCTCCTGCAGCTTCAGGATTCCTCCCTGCCGGCAGGCATCGGCCATAAAGGTGATTTTTTCAATGACCTTGGTTGGATTTCCCAACGATTTGTTGGAAAACGTACCGACCAAGGACTTAAATGCCGACAGAATATCGGTAAGCTTGTAGGAAAGTACAACGGCGCCCATGGTACCGCCAAAAACAATGACGAAGGGACTCAGCAGAAAGAGGGAACTCAGCACTCCGTGCTCCAACGTGTATCCCAGAATCAAAGCACCAAACGAAATCACAATTCCCAAAACAACTGAAATATCCAAACGAAATTCCTCCGATATCTTAAAAATGCATGTGAACATAATAGGTAAAGAAGCTTATTCCCGAACTTATTTTTTCAATTTAAAATAATTCTTTTATTGTATTATTCGACAGGAATCAAACCTCTTCTATACTAAATATCGACAGGATTACATAAATATGTAGTCCCCGCGAAAGGAATGTTTTTTCTTTATATAATCTTTATATCGGCCGGAATTCTCTTGACTTTACGCGAAAATCGCTTACAATTTGAATAGTTTTTTGGAATACATGATGGAGAATATTTCATGATACTAATAAGGAAGAGGAGAACTGCGATATGCTGACAAAACACGGGCTGATCGAATTTTGCCTGACATTTTCCGGCGCATATGAAGATTATCCGTTTGACGACGATCCCGAATCGGCACAGGCGTGGGCCGTTCTGCGGCACCGGGTCAACAAAAAAGCTTTTGCCTTTGTTTATGAGCGCGGCGGGGCCGTTAATATCAATCTGAAGTGCGACCCGATGTTTGCCGATTTGCTGCGCGGCGCTTATCCCGCGGTGACGCCTGCCTATCATATGAACAAGGTTCACTGGAATACCGTAAAGGTGGACGGTTCCGTTCCAGAGCAGGAAATTTACACATGGATCGGCCAGAGCTACGATCTCATCAGGCCCGGAACCGCGAAAAGAAAAAAATAGTGCTTGACAAGTTTCTGTGTTTTGCATATAATAGCTGTCAAAGAGAATAAAAGCCACAAACCGATGATTAAGAGTAGTAGGCAGGCAGATCGCTCGCGTAGAGAGCCGCAGATGGTGGGATTGCGGAGGAGTGCGGCAGGCTGAATGGACTTATGAGGGCAAAATGAAAAGCGGAGCAGTTGGCTCTGCCCAGTAGCTTTTGACGGGAACTTCGCCCGTTACCAAGGAAGCATACATCATGGAAAGTCGTGTATGGAAAAAGCGGGCGGTTTAACCGTCAATTTGGGTGGTACCACAGGAGCGAACGCTCTTGTCCCTGTTTTCAGGGGCAAGGGCTTTTTTATTTTTAAAATCCAGGTTAAGGAGTGACGGAAATGGCAATGTACGGGATACGATGGCGAGGCGGTGTCAATCAACCGCGGCAAGAACGAAACAACTTAACTTTCAGGAGGAAACGACAATGAAAAACAGATTTTATCATACAGTAAAAAAAGTCATGGCGGGGGTCCTTGCAGTGGCGCTGGCAGCTTTCTTTACGGCGTGTTCGTCCGGTGCGGCGGCCAGCTCCGCGGCAAGCGCAGCCGGTTCGGAAGCACAGAGCCAGGGCGCGGCGAAAAATTTCAAGATCGGCGTCATTCAGTACGCGACGCATCCCTCGCTCGACAACTGCTACACCGGGTTTAAAGCGGGTCTGGAAGAAGCCGGACTCAAAGACGGGGACAATATCACCATTGATTTTCAAAACGCGCAGGGCGATAACGCGAACGGCGACCTGATCGCGAAAAACATGGTTTCCAAGAAATACGACATGATGATGGGAATCGCCACCCCGGCGGCCATGTCCGCGTACAGCGCGGCAAAAAGCACCGATATTCCCGTTGTGTTCACCGCCGTTTCCGACGCGGTCGCCGCGGGAATCGTTAAATCCAACGAAAAGCCGGAAGTCAACTGCACGGGTTCGTCCGACGTGCTTCCGCTTGAACAGCAGATCAAAATGATCCGCGCGTTCCTGCCGAATGCGAAAAAAATCGGCATCCTCTACACCACCAGCGAGCCGAATTCCGTTTCCCAGCTCGCGCAGTTCAAGGAGCTTGCCCCGAAATACAACTTTGAAGTTGTCGACGTCGGCGTGACCAACGCCTCCGAGGTTGCCGCCGCGGCCGCGACCGCCGTTTCCAAGGGCGTTGACTGCATCAATAATTTTACCGATAATAATGTCGTCGACAATCTTTCCTCCGTTCTTCAGGCGGCCGGAAAAGCAAGCATCCCCGTTTTCGGCTCGGAAGAGGAACAGGTGAAAAATGGCTGCCTTGCATCCCAGAGCATCGACTATGTCGCCCTGGGCAAGGAAACCGGGAAGATGGCGGCGAAAATCCTGAAAGGGGAAGCGAAAGCTTCCGAAACGCCGGTTTATATGGTCAAGGACTGCACCCCCGTCTACAACAAAGCGGTCATGGATAAGCTCGGCCTGACTCTGCCGTCGGAATATTCCGACGCCACGGCGGTAACGAAATAACAGAAAGCTGGTAAACGCTCAATGGATATCATTCTGGGCCTGGTTGTCAATGTGCTGGAAGAGGGCTTCATTTACGGGATCATGGCTGTTGGCGTATACATCACCTACCGCGTTCTGGGGTTCCCGGACCTTTCGGTCGACGGGACGTTCCCGCTCGGGGCGTGTGTGACGGCGGCGCTGATTACCGTCGGAACCGACCCCTGGCTGGCGTGCCTGGCGGCCTTTGTCTGCGGCGCCGCCGCGGGCTGCCTGACGGGCTTCCTGCACGTGCGGCTGGGGATTACCGACCTTCTTTCCGGTATTCTCGTGATGACCGGACTTTGGAGTGTGAACCTTGTCATTACCAAAGGCAGCGCGGTAATGCCGTTTTACGACAAAAACACCATTTTCAATTCCGGGTTTTCCGGCCTGCTGGCGGGCGGACTTCCGGAAAATTACCGGGTGGTGGTCATCGCCGCGGTTTCCTGCGTCATTGTAAAGCTCCTGCTGGACGGGTACCTGAAGACCAAATCCGGTCTGCTGCTCCGTGCTTCGGGGGACAACGCGCAGTATGTCACCTCTCTCGGCAGGAACCCCGGAACCATGAAGGTCATCGGCCTTGCCATCGGCAACGGCTGTACGGCTTTGGCAGGCAGCATTTTAAGCCAGCAGACGGAGTCCGCCAGCGTGGCCAGCGGAACGGGCATGGTGGTAATGGCGCTTGCCTCGGTGATTATCGGCACGAACCTGTTCCGGAAAATCAAGTTGATGAAAGCCACCACGGCGGCGATCCTGGGCGCTGTTATTTATAAAGCGTGCCTCGTGATCGCCATGCAGCTCGGCCTGCCGACCAATTATCTGAAGCTGCTGATGGCGGTCCTTTTCACCGTCGCGCTGATATCCAACAATATGTTCATGGGGAGGGGGAAAAAGCAAAATGTCAATCCAACCCAAATCTGAGACGGGCGAAAGCTTCGTCAGTATGAAGCATATTTATAAAACCTTCAACCCCGGTTCGGTCAACGAGGTGGTGCTGTTTACCGATTTCAATCTGGAAATCGAGAAGGAACAGTTTGTTTCCGTCATCGGCAGCAACGGCTCCGGAAAGACCACCATCCTCAACCTCCTCTGCGGAAGTATCGCCGTCGACAGTGGCAGCGTTTCCGTGAACCATCAGGAAATCAGCCGGCTGAAAGAGTATCAGCATTCCAAATTCATCGGACGTGTTTTTCAGGACCCGTCGAAAGGGACCTGCCCCGAGCTGACCATTCTGGAAAATATGGCGCTTGCGGACAATAAGGGCGGTTCCTTCGGGCTGCAGCTTGGGGTCAATAAAAGGAAAATCGATTTTTACCGTTCACAGCTGGAGCTGTTAAAGCTCGGCCTGGAAGAAAAGCTCGATCTGCCGGTCGCCAGCCTTTCCGGCGGCCAGCGTCAGGCGCTGGCGCTGCTCATTTCCACCATGACGCCGATTGATCTTCTGATCCTGGACGAACACACCGCGGCGCTCGACCCGCGCTCCAGTGAAAATGTCATGGAGCTCACGGAACGGTTTGTCCGTGAAAAAAAGCTGACGACGCTGATGGTGACGCACAATCTGAAATTCGCCGTCAATTACGGCGACCGGCTGGTAATGATGCACCACGGCGGGATTGTGGTCGATGCCGCCGGAGAGCGGAAAAACGAGCTGGCCATCAAGGACCTGACGGATAAGTTCAACGAAATCAGCATTGAGGTCGGGAACTGACTGTGACGCAGATACAATAAAATAAAGAAAAGGAACGCTCCGACGAACTGATTTCAGTCCATGGGCGTTCCTTCTTTTTTTACAGACGGATATTACAGTTCCGAGCAATCGGCGGAAAGGTGCCGGGCTTCAATATCCTTGAGCACATCCTCCAGCGTGGTGCCGGTCAGGACCTCGTCCACACTGCGGTCAATCACATCCCAGACGTTGCGGTTCAGAAAGCTGCGGATGCTGGTTCTTTCTCCCAGATTGTCGTAAACCGACATATCGCCCTCCAGCACGGTCATAATGTCCCGCAGGGTGATCTCCTCCGCCGGCTTCGCCAGCACATAGCCGCCCTGAGCGCCCGCAATTCCGATGACGATTCCCGCGCGCTTCAGGGAAGCGAAAATACTTTCCAGATAATTGAGGGACAGGTCCTGCCGCTGGGAAATTCCGGAGAGGGAGACACAGCCCTCTCCGCTGTTCATCGCAAGATCGATCAGGGCGCGCAGCCCGTATCTTCCTTTTGTTGAGATTTTCATGAGCGCCCTCCGTTTTCCGCGATATATTTTTCCTTCAGCTCCCGCAGGGTCAGACTGTCGGCCGTATCGGATATTGCCGCGGAAATCCGCACCCATACGTTCCGGCTGATACAGCTTGACCGTACCTTGCTTTTGCAGGCGGACAGGCTGCTCACGCACTCGACGGGCACCATATTGCCTTCCATCGCGCGAATAATTTTGCCGACGGTAATCTCGTCCTCCGGCTGATTCAGGACAAAACCGCCCTTCGCGCCGCGTATGGTGGACACCAGTCCGGCCTTTTTCAGACTGAAAAAGATCTGCTCCATATATGCTGCCGAAACCTGAATCCCCGAGGACAATTCCTTGATGCTCAGCAGCTTTTCATTGCCGAAGACTGCCAGATACAGCATTCCTTCCAGCGCGTAGCGGCTTTTTGTAGAAAGTTTCATAGGCCACTCCTTGTTTTGTAATTCCTTATTAAACATGATACTATGTTTTTACAATCGTTGCAATAAAAAATATTACTTTTCCTATTGACATTATCATATATGGGTTCTATAATAAAGTCAAATCGAATACATTACTAAATAGATATGTTTAATATTGATTGGGGGAATGTTGGTGAACCGGCTGTTCTTTCTTAGAGCGGGGCGCAATATTTATTGTTGCAGCTTGCCAAGCAGATTGATGCCCCAAAAAAATTTGTTACCTTCAATATCATGAATTAAGGAGAGATGATTATGTCTATCGCTAAAAATTTAACCGAACTGATTGGAAACACTCCGCTTCTGGAACTGACGAATTATGAAAAGGAAAAAGGTCTGGAAGCGACCGTTGCGGCGAAGCTGGAATATTTCAATCCTCTTTCTTCCGTTAAGGACAGAATCGGCTACGCGCTGATCAAGGACGCGGAGGACAAAGGGCTTATCAATAAAGATACCACCATCATTGAGCCGACCAGCGGCAACACCGGCGTCGGCCTTGCCTTTGTCGCAGCGGCAAAGGGCTACCGTCTGATCCTTGCCATGCCGGAAACCATGAGCGTTGAGCGCCGCAGGCTGGTTGCCGCTTTGGGAGCCGAGCTGGTTCTTACCGAGGGCGCCAAAGGCATGAAGGGCGCGATTGCGAAGGCGGATGAGCTTGCGAAAGAAATTCCGAATTCCTATATTCCCGGCCAGTTTGTGAACCCGGCGAACCCGAAGATTCACCGTGAGACGACCGGACCCGAAGTCTGGCGTGATACCGACGGAAAAGTCGATATTTTTGTTGCCGGTATCGGAACGGGCGGCACCATTACCGGTGTCGGCGAATACCTGAAATCCCAGAATCCGAACGTGAAGATCGTCGGCGTGGAGCCCGCTTCTTCTCCGGTTATCAGCGAAGGCAAATCCGGCCCTCATAAGATTCAGGGCATCGGCGCGGGCTTTGTTCCGGACATTCTGAACACGGACATTCTGGATGAAGTGATTACTGTTGCCAATGAGGACGCTTTTGCAACCACCAAGCACCTCGCTTCCAGCGAGGGACTGCTCGTCGGTATTTCCTCCGGCGCCGCCGCGTTTGCAGCGACCCAGCTTGCAAAACGCCCGGAAAACAAGGGGAAACTGATTGTGGCGCTGCTGCCGGATACCGGTGAACGCTACCTCTCCACAGGCGTTTTTGACTAATTCATACCCCCAAGTATCCATATACATTACCAGGAAGCTGCGGCAGATTTCATTCGTCTGCCGCAGCTTCTTTGTCTCCGGCTTCCAGAAACGGTGCGTACATCATGATCGCGTGGTTTTCGCAAAGATAGTCGTCCTGCAATAGGGTGCCGTTGGGCCGGAAGGCTTTCCGGTACAGCACGTTGTTTCGGGTGTAGCCGCCCCAGTATTCGTGTGTGATATGATGCTCCCTTTCGTACACCTCGTAGGTGCAGTACGGCTCTGCGGAAGAGCGCCACTGCCCTTGGAGCTCGGTATCCGTAACCCGCAGGCAAAGCTGAAAAGTCGCGGAGGTCTCGTTTTTAATCATCAGGTCCCGGTAATTGTAGAAACAGGTCGCGCCGCTGCCGAACGGCTGTGTGCGGCCGGAGTCCGGGAATACGTCGTAGCTGTGGCGGTAGCGCTCTGTAACGGTCAGCCCGGTATGCAGTGTCATCCAGTAAATCAGATTGGAAAGCTGGCAGAGCCCGCCGCCGATTCCCCGCTGTACCGTGCCGCAGAACAGCACCATGCCTTCCAGGTAGCCTTTGCGGCGCGTCGGCCTGCCGATCGCTTTCCAATAGGAAAGCGTTTCCCCCGGGCGGAGCAGAATGCCGTCCAGCTTTTCGGCGGCCAGCTTCAGGTTGGAGATTTTATGATACTGCAGCTGCATGTCGACATCCTTCAGGCTGCGCAGCAGCGGGGTCGCGTGAGCAAAGCAAAGACAGGGCAGGGGGGCGCGGCTGAACGTGCGGGCGAATTGCCCGGCATTCAGCATCCACTTGAAATACCTTTTCAGGGTATAATATTTTACGCCGCAAAATAAGCGCAGCTTTGTGCGCTTTTTGGGGAATAATTGATTTGCGGGCGCGTATGGATTTTTCATCTTCATACCCCATCCATCTTATCATTATAATTTCATTATTGCATAAAAACACTGTTCCTGCAAGCATGATCTGTGATACAATAAAGCCATCCCGTTCTGCGGTTTTCCACGGGGAATTGTATCAAACGATCGTTGAACGGTCACAAAGTCTTCACAATGATCTTTTATAATCATGATGTATAAATTGAAGGAAAAAGCGGAGGCGGACAGCTTGTATCATATTTTAGTAGTGGACGACGAGGAAAAGATCAGAGAACTGATTAAAAAATATGCCACGTTTGAGGGACATACCGTCACCGAGGCCGGGGACGGTATGGAGGCGGTTTCCATCTGCCGAAGCCATCCCAACGATTTCGATATCATCCTGATGGACGTTATGATGCCGGAGCTGGACGGGTTTTCCGCCGTACGGGAAATCCGCAAATACAGCACCACGCCCGTCCTGATGCTCAGCGCGCGGGGCGAAGAATACGACAAAATCCACGGGTTTGAGCTGGGGATCGACGACTATGTCGTCAAGCCGTTTTCCCCGAAGGAGCTGATGCTGCGGATTCACGCCATCATCAAGCGCGCCAGCCCGGAAAGCGCCGCGGCTCAGAAGGAGGTACAGCGGTTTGAGGGCCTGACCGTCGACTTCACGGGGCGGATCGTCACCGTGGACGGGGAAAAGGTCGACCTGTCCCCCAAGGAGTACGACCTTCTTTTCTATCTTGTCAACAATAAGAACATTGCTTTGACGCGGGAAAAGCTGATTACCAATGTGTGGGGCTATGATTTTTACGGGGACGACCGTACGCTGGATACCCATATCAAGCTGCTTCGCCGTAGCCTGAAGCAATACAGCAAGTTCATTGTCACGTTACGAGGGGTGGGGTACCGCTTTGAAGTTGAAAGAACACTTTGAGCGCATCGGAATCAAATGGCGCATTTTTGCCTCTTTCGCCGGTTTTACGGCAGTGATCCTGGTCCTGCTGTGGGTGTTTCAGGTGGTCTTTCTGAACAGCTTCTATAAAGCCATTAAAACCCGAGAAATCAGGACGTCCGCCCAGACGATCGCAAAAAACATCGATTCCGACGACCTGTCCGCAACGGTGCAGAGCCTTTCGCAGAGAAACCAGATGTGCATTATTGTCTCCGACCAGAACGGAGTGATCTACTATAAGGAAGATTCCCTGCCGAACAGCGTTATCAGCCGTCTGAGCCTTTTCAATCTTGCACAGGTCTACGCCGTGACAAAAGCGCAGGGCGGTACTTATTTTGAGCGGTTGACGCGCGATTTCAGCGTGGAAAATTATCAGCGCAGGCTTGAGCCGCCGCGCGCGGAAAGTATTATCTACGCGCAGATTGTGGAGAAAAAGGACGGCACCCGTCAAATGGTGCTGCTCAATTCCACCATTTCGCCGATCGATTCCACCGTAAACACCCTGCGGGTTCAGCTTGTCTGCATCACCGTTGTTATGCTGATCCTGTCCCTTCTGCTCGCGCTGTTCCTGTCCAAAAAGATCTCGAAGCCGATCATCAAAATCAACGAGGCGGCAAAGGTCCTCGGTACCGGGAAATACGACGTATCCTTCGATGAGACGGGCTACAGGGAGATATCGGAGCTGGGCCAGACCCTGAACTACGCGGCGAAGGAGCTTTCCAAAACCGAGGCGCTTCGCCGGGACCTGATCGCGAATATCTCCCACGACCTGCGTACGCCGCTGACCATGATTACCGGCTACAGCGAGGTCATGCGCGATCTGCCCGGGGAAAACACCCCGGAAAACGTACAGATCATCATCGACGAAGCCACACGCCTGACCACGCTGGTCAACGACGTTCTCGATATTTCCAAGCTGCAGTCCGGCACACAGCCGCTCAGCAGGGCCGATTTCAATCTGACGCAGAGCATCCGGACGATTCTGGAGCGCTATTCCAAGCTGACGGATTACAACATTACCTTTCACGCCGATGAGGACGTGACGGTCAACGCCGACGAGCTGAAAATTTCCCAGGTTGTCTACAATCTGGTGAACAATGCCATCACCTACACCGGGAACGATAAGGTCGTTGAAATTACGCAGCTGGTGCGGGACGGCAGGGTGAAAATTTCCGTCCGCGACACCGGTGAAGGGATTCCGGAGGACAAACTCAACGATATCTGGGACCGTTACTATAAGGTAGACAAAGCCCATAAGCGCGCCCAGATCGGCACGGGGCTGGGACTTTCCATTGTAAAGGCCATCCTCGATATGCACGGCGGCGCGTACGGCGTGCAGAGCCAGGAGGGCAGCGGAAGCGTGTTCTGGTTTGAGCTGGAAATTTTATAATATCCATTCTCCCCCGCTGTCGGCGGGGGAGAATTTCGTTCCGGCCCTTTCTGTAAAATCGGGAGCCGTGTTTATTCCGCCTGAAATCCGTCAATTTTCATTTATGAACGGGGCCCGATTCCAAGAGGAATTGCTGTAAAAAGCAGGGCGATCATGGTATAATAAAAAAAAGGAGGCGATGGAATGGATATATCGGTCATCGGCTGCGGAAGATGGGGCAGCTTCCTGGCATGGTATCTTGACAGATTAAATCATCGTATTACCCTCTATGGGCGCGCGGGCTCTCAGAAAATGAACACGCTTCTCGAGACGCGTACCAATGGACTGGTTACATTGAATAAAGGGATCGTTCTTTCGGAAAATCTAGCCGAAACGGTGGGCACTGCGGAAATCCTGGTGGTTTCCATCGGGGCGCAGAGCTTTCGCTCGCTGATGCGGGAGCTGTCCGCGTTCAGCCTGAGCGGCAAAACGATTGTGCTGTGCATGAAAGGGCTGGAAGCGGAAACGGGCAGGCGGCTGACGCAGATTGTGGAGGAATACGCGCCGAAGGTGCCCTGTGCCATTTGGGTCGGGCCGGGACATGTGCAGAATTTCGTAAGGGGAATCCCCAACTGCATGGTCATTGACAGCCACAGCATGGAGATCAAGGAATATCTGGTCAAGGCGTTTTCAAGCGATTTGATCCGCTTTTATTACGGGACCGACCTGCTGGGCAACGAGGTGGGCGCGGCCGCCAAAAATGTCATCGGCATTGCGGGCGGAATGCTGGACGGGCTGAACCGTACCGCGCTGAAGGGCGCTCTGATGTCCCGCGGGACAAGGGAGATCGCGCGACTGATCCAGGCGATGGGCGGCAATGAAATTACCGCTTACGGCCTCAGCCATCTGGGCGATTACGAGGCGACCGTCTTTTCCGACTTCAGCCATAACCGCAGGTTCGGCGAGCTGTTTGTCAGGGGAGAAAATTACGGCGAGCTGGCCGAGGGGGTGGCGACCACCACGGCGCTTTTGAGGCTGGGGGAAGAGTACCGGGTGGAACTGCCGATCTGCCGCGCGGTGGATGTGGTGATCAACGGGAAAAAGGAGCCGAAAACGGTGCTTTCGGATTTGTTCCTGCGCAGTCTGAAAATGGAGTTTTGACCTTTGTTTACCGGATTGGCTATCCAAATGAGACTGCCCGTCCGCTTTCTTGCCATATGCCCAAAAATCGGCAGAGGTCTGCGCAGGGGAAAGGATTTCAGAGGATGCTTGATATATGCAGGATTGCGCCATTCTTTTCAGAATGGGACGAAACCTTGATCTGGTCATGCTTACAGGGATGCATGGGATATGCAATTGCGGATGATGAGGAAAATCCGTCGGCGGCTCAGATTGTGGTAGGAGATTTTTGCTTCTATGCGGGAACGCCGGACGGTGGCCTTATAGCTAAGGCGGCGGCGCCGATTATCACCCCAAAAGACGAAAAATGGAATCCGTTTATTGAAGCCGTTTGGGGAGACCGGGTGGAAAAGACATGCAGATATGCAATGAAAAAGCAGCCCGACGCTTTCGACACTGAAAGGCTGACTCAATACGCAGAGTCTTTGGGAAAAGAGTATGAGCTCAAAATGTTTGATGAGGGAATCTATGGTCTTGTCGCATTGGAGAACTGGTCGAAAGATTTCTGCTCGCAATTTATAGATTACAGTGATTATTATAAAAGAGGTCTTGGCGTTGCTGCAATTTATCAGGGCAAGCCGGTCTCCGGGGCTTCCTCCTATACCGTTTATCACGGCGGAATAGAGATTGAAATTGACACAAAGTCTGAATTCCGGGGAAAAGGACTTGCTACGGCCTGCGGTGCGAGGCTGATTTTGGAATGTCTCAGTCGCGGTTTGTATCCGAGCTGGGACGCGCATGACTTACGCTCCGTTGCGCTGGCGGAAAAGCTGGGGTACCAAATGGATCGTCCATATACCGTCTATATCAAAAAATGACGGGTTTCTCCGTGTCAGTGCTGTCAGGGGCAGTAGCAATTTGAATTTTTCAGGGCGGGGCGGCTTCTTTCTGAATGGAGCCTGCCCGCTCTTTTCTTTGTATGCCGGAAGGTTTGCAAACAGAAAATCCGGCTGTTCCTGTGATTTGGCAGAATGGCCTGTTTTTTAAATATTTCAGGGATAAAGTTGACAAATTTAGTATATAATTTTACAATATATCTGTTCTATGGATTGGATTCTGCGGCTTGCCGCAGATCGTATTTTGAAATGAAGGATGATTATCATGAGCGAAGAAAATTGTACGCATAACTGCGATTCCTGCGGCGAGGACTGCCCTTCCCGCGCTGCCGGCCCTGCCGATTTTCTGGAAGCCCCAAACGCAATGAGCAAAATCAATAAAGTGATCGGCGTAGTCAGCGGAAAAGGCGGCGTAGGCAAAAGCATGGTGACCTCCATGCTGGCCGTCCTTCTCAACCGCCGCGGCAGCCACACCGCCATCCTCGATGCGGATATCACCGGCCCCTCCATCCCTAAAGCCTTCGGTCTTCACCAGAAGGCCATGGGAAGCGAACTCGGCCTGCTTCCGGTCAAAAGCAAGACCGGTATCGACGTCATGTCCGTCAATCTTTTGCTGGATGAGGAAACGGCGCCGGTCGTCTGGCGCGGCCCGATCATCGCAAATACCGTCAAGCAGTTTTGGACGGACGTGATCTGGACGGACGTGGACTACATGTTTGTCGATATGCCTCCGGGAACCGGCGATGTGCCGCTGACCGTGTTCCAGTCCATTCCGCTGGACGGCATCATCATTGTCACCTCCCCGCAGGAGCTTGTTTCCATGATTGTGGCCAAAGCGGTGAACATGGCGAAAATGATGAATGTGCCGATTGTCGGCATTGTGGAAAATATGAGCTATGTCAAGTGCCCGGACTGCGGCAGGATCATCAAGCCCTTCGGCGAGAGCCATGTGGAAGAGATCGCCGCAAAATTCGGTCTGAAGGTCCTGGGCAAGTGCCCGCTTGACCCCGAGGTCGCAAAAAACTGCGATTCCGGGCTGGTCGAACTGGTCAACGCGCAGTGGCTGGAAGCCGCCGCCGACGCGGTCGAGCAGCAGCCGGCAAAGTCTTAATCGTCGCGTATAAAAGGAATATCTGCCCTTATCAAACTGATTTTACAGCGGCTCCCACAGAGAAATTCGTTCCATTGCCTTCTCCTGCTTTCGGCGGGGGGAGGCAATGTTCTTTTTTGCCCTTCCTTCAAGCTGTCGCTGGTTTGGAGCGGGCATTTTTTATGTGTCATAACTTGCCAGAATCCGGTAAATATATGGATAGTCTGTAAACAATGCGTTAAAAATGAAAAAAGGGTCTTGATTTATTGAAAAGATTGCGTATAATAATGTTTCATGTAGTTAACTATTAATGTACTTAATATTCGTGAATGGAACAAAGGAGAGCGAATGTATGGACCAGGCGGAAAAGGAGAAACTGATTCAAGCAATGCACAACCTGAAAAGGGCGCATGCGTGGGGGCCGTCGATGGAGGGCGTATCCCGGGGCGAGTATTTTACGCTGCATACGATTCATCGGCTGACACAGGAAGCGGGCGAAAGCAGTCCCGGAGCGAAGGTCACCGACCTGAGCAGGGCGGCGCAGATGAGCAGGCCCGCCGTTTCCCAAATGCTGAACTCCCTTGAAAACAAGCAGCTTGTGGAACGGATCATGGCCAAAAGCGACCGGCGGGTCGTTTATGTGAAATTATCGGAAAAGGGAGCGGAACAGCTTGAAAAAACCCATCGGCAGTTCCATTATTGGTTCGACAGAGTGATGGAAGAGCTGGGGCCGGAGGATACCGCGGAGCTTACCCGGCTCGTCAATAAGCTGCACGGTATTATGGAAAATCTCCGGGCGGACCAGATGAAAGGATTATAACAAAATATGAAGAAACTGGCGAAATACTTAAAGCCTTATACACTCATGATTTTGATATCGATTGCCCTGCTGTTCGGGCAGGCGATGGCGGATTTGAATCTGCCCAACTACATGTCCGAGATCGTCAATATCGGCATTCAGCAAAGCGGCATCGAAGACGCCGCTCCGGAAGCAATCAGTGCCAAAGGGCTTACATTCGTAACCGGATTTATGACGGAGGAGCAGAAAAAGGCCGTCGCGGACAGCTACACTCTGGTTTCTTCCTCCGGTTCGGGTGACAGCTATGACGATGCCGCCAGGCGGTATCCGCTGCTGAAAACAGAGGATATCTATGTGCGCGGCAGCGTGGACAGTGCGACCCTTACGCAGCTGGACCGGGCGTTCGGGGAATCGGCCTGGACCCTGATCAACACCATGAAGACTCTTGCGCAGCAGTCCGGCAAAAGCCTGACGGACGCCGCGGGAGGAAAGACCGATGTTTCGGAAATGGACCTTAGCAAAGTTTACGCACTGGGGCCGGTGCTGGAAAAGCTGCCCGCCGGCGTGATTGAGAATGCGCGCAGCGAAGCGCTGAAAAATTCCGAATCCATGCTGCTGCAAAGCGGCACGGCAATGTGCAGAAGCTTTTACCGGGAATTGGGGATGAATATCTCCGGCATCCAGACCGCCTATATCCTCAAAATGGGCCTGCTGATGCTTCTCATCGCTCTGGCGGGCGGCGCGGCGACCGTGATGGTCGGCTATTTCGCCGCAAAGCTCAGCGCCGGTGTGGCGCGCGACCTGCGCCGTGCGGTATTCAGAAAGGTAGAAAACTTTTCCAACCGCGAGTTCGACGAATTTTCGACCGCCTCTCTGATTACCCGTACCACCAATGATGTCACGCAGGTGCAGATGCTGCTGATGATGGGTGTGCGCATGCTCTGTTACGCCCCCATTATGGGTGTCGGCGGGATTATCATGGCGGTGCACAAATCGGTGTCCATGAGCTGGATTATCGCGCTGGCCTGCGTCGTGCTGGTCGGTATGATCGCGATCGTGTTCAGCGTCGCCCTGCCCAAGTTCAAGATTGTGCAGCAGCTGGTCGACCGGCTCAATCTGGTTTCGCGTGAAAACCTGAACGGCCTGATGGTCATTCGCGCTTTTGGAACACAGGAATTTGAAGAGGAACGGTTTGATATCGCGAACCGCGACCTCACGAAGAATTCGCTGTTCGTCAACCGCATCATGGTCTTCATGATGCCGGTGATGATGCTGATCATGAACGCCTCCACACTTTTGATCGTGTGGGTGGGCGCGCACCAGATCGCGGCTTCCGCCATGCAGGTCGGCGACATGATGGCATTTATGCAGTACGCGATGCAGATCATCATGAGCTTCCTGATGATTTCCATTATGTTCATTATGGTGCCCCGCGCGGCGGTGTCCGGCAACCGGATTGCCCAGGTGCTTGATGTGGAGCCCTCTATTGAGGACCCGGAGCATCCCGTATCCTTTGACGGGAAACAAACCGGCTATGTCGATTTCAAGGACGTCTCTTTTCGGTACAGCGGAGCAAGCGAGGATGTGCTTCAGCATATCACCTTTACCGCCAAACCGGGACAGACGACCGCTTTTATCGGCTCGACGGGCTCGGGCAAAACGACCCTTGTCAACCTCATCCCCCGTTTTTACGACGTGACCGCCGGCGAAGTGCTGGTAAACGGCGTCAATGTAAAGGATGTCTCCCAGAAGGAGCTGAGGGATCAGATCGGCTATGTGCCGCAGAAGGGAATCCTTCTGTCCGGCACCATCGATTCCAATCTGCGCTACGGTGACAAAGACGCGGCAGAGGAAGATGTCCGCACCGCGGCGGAAGTTGCCCAGGCAATGGAATTCATCTCTGAAAACCCGGAAGGGTTCCATTCGGAGATCGCGCAGGGCGGCACAAACGTCTCCGGCGGACAGAAGCAGCGCCTTTCCATTGCGCGCGCACTGGTGAAAAAACCGCCTGTCTATATTTTTGACGACAGCTTTTCCGCACTCGATTATAAAACCGACGCGGCTCTGCGCTTCGCGCTGAAAAAACACACGGGCGAGAGCACCGTTCTGATTGTGGCGCAGCGTGTCAGCACGATTATGAGCGCCGAGCAGATCATTGTACTGGACGAAGGAAAAATTGTAGGAATCGGTACGCATCAGGAGCTTTTAAAGTCCTGCCCGACTTATTATGAAATTGCGTCGTCACAGCTTTCAAAGGAGGAACTGGCATGAGTGAAACAACCTCCCAGCCGCGCAAGTCGATTCCGGGCCGCGGCCCCCGCGGCATAACAATACAAGGGGAAAAAGCCAAAGACTTTAAGGGAACGTTCAAAAAACTGGTCCGCTATATGGGCAAATATAAGTTTTCGCTGGTTACCGTCCTCGTTTTCGCCGTGGCGTCCACTGTGTTTTCCATTGTGGGCCCGAAGATTCTGGGCAACGCGACCAATGCGCTTTTTACCGGCATCATGAGCCAGATCACCGGTGCCGGGACCGGCATCGACTTCGGCTACATCGCGGGCATTATGCTGTGGCTGGTCGGCCTGTACCTGATCAGCGCGCTGTTCTCCTATATCCAGAGTTACATTATGACCGGCGTATCCATGAAGGTAACCTATCAGCTTCGGCGTGAGATCGCCGCCAAAATCCAGAAGCTGCCGTTTCAGTATTACGACACGACCAGCAACGGCGAAGTGCTTTCGCACATCACGAACGATGTCGACTCCATCAGCCAGAGCCTGAACCAGAGCGTCACGCAGATTATCACTTCCGTAACGACCATCCTCGGAATTCTGGTTATGATGCTGTCCATCAGCTGGCAGATGACGCTGGTCGCGCTCTGCATTATCCCCGCTTCCATGACCTTCATCCTGACCATTGTCAAAAAATCACAGAAGCATTTTATGGCCCAGCAGACTTACCTCGGACACGTCAACGGCCATATTGAGGAAATGTACGCCAGCCATGTTGTGGTCAAAGCCTTTAACGGCGAGGCCGAGTCGACCAGAACCTTTGAGGAATACAACGATACGCTGTATTCCTCCGCGTGGAAAAGCCAGTTTATGTCCGGCATGATGATGCCCGTTATGAGCTTCATCGGCAATCTGGGCTATGTTGCGGTCTGCATTTTAGGCGGATATCTTGCCGCAAACGGCAGGATTTCCGTCGGCGATATTCAGGCGTTCATTCAGTACGTCCGCCAGTTTACTCAGCCGATGACGCAGGTCGCCAATATTTCCAACGTCCTGCAGCAGACCGCGGCTGCGGCGGAGCGTGTGTTCACGTTTCTGGAGCAGCCGGAGGAAGTTCCGGAAAGCAGCTTCCCGATCAGCGTCAATACCGGCGACAGTCCGGATACGGAGCTGAACGTACACATTCAGGGAAGTGTCCAGTTCGCACACGTCCACTTCGGGTATCATCCGGATAAGATCATCATCAACGATTTCTCGGCAAATATCCAGCCGGGGCAGAAGGTCGCCATTGTCGGCCCGACGGGCGCCGGAAAAACCACAATGGTCAAGCTTCTGATGCGTTTCTACGACGTGAACGAGGGCGCGATTCTGGTTGACGGCTACGATATCCGAGATTTCAAGCGCAACGATCTGCGCTCCCTGTTCGGCATGGTCCTGCAGGACACCTGGCTCTACAACGCCAGCATTGCGGACAATATCCGTTACGGCAGGCTGGACGCCACGGACGAGGAGGTCATCGCCGCAGCGAAGGCCGCTCAGGTGGACCATTTTGTACGGACGCTGCCGGACGGCTACAATATGATTCTCAACGAAGATACCAGCAATGTGTCTCAGGGCCAGAAGCAGCTTCTGACCATCGCCCGCGTGATTCTCGCCGACCCCCAGATTCTGATTCTGGATGAGGCGACCAGCAGCGTGGATACCCGTACCGAGCTTTTGATCCAGAAAGCGATGGATCATCTGATGAAGGGCCGTACCAGCTTCGTCATCGCCCACCGCCTTTCCACCATCCGCGACGCCGACACGATTCTGGTCATGAAGGACGGCGATATTGTGGAGCAGGGCAACCACGAGGAATTGCTCGGCAGAAACGGATTTTATGCAAACCTGTACAACAGCCAGTTCGTCAGGGCGGAGGCGCTTGAAGCGGGCATGTAAGCATACAGAGCGGCGAGGATTTTCTTCGCCGCTCTTCTGCTGTCGGTAAACCCGCGCAGCCGCAATTACGGCATTCCAGTTGATTCTGCAACAAGGCTGCGTTCCTCCCCCATCGAAGGCGCGAGAAGAGCGCGATTTATTTAAAAAACTGAAATGGAATTGCTGTAGAATTTGCATGCCATGCAGGATTGCTGTTGATTTTTGGCAGAAAGTATCGTATACTAAAATGGTAGACAATAATAGATGATACCGTCCGCCAGCGGTTTAAGCAAGACCGGACGGTTAAGGAGGACATAAAATGAAACTGGTTTTGGTCCGGCACGGGGAAAGCGAGTGGAATCAGAAAAATCTTTTTACGGGCTGGGCGGATGTCGGCCTTTCGGAAAACGGCAGGCGCGAGGCGGCGGAAGCCGGCGTTCTGCTGAAACAGGAGGGCTATGATTTTGACATATGCTATACTTCCTATTTAAAAAGGGCGATTCAGACTTTGAATCTGACGCTTGAGCAGCTTGACCGCGAATGGCTGCCGGTTGTAAAATCGTGGAAGCTCAACGAGCGGCATTACGGGGCGCTGCAGGGGCTGAACAAAGCGGAGACCGCCCAAAAGTACGGGGAGGACCAGGTGAAAATCTGGAGGCGCTCCTTTGACGTCAGGCCGCCGGAGCTCGCGGAGGACGACAAGCGCAATCCGAAATTCGACCCCGCGTACAGAAACGAAATCAAACAGGAGCTTCCCCTCTGCGAAAGCCTGAAGGATACCATAGACAGGGTGCTGCCCTATTTTGAGGCTGCGATCAAAAAGGATATGCAGGACGGCAAAAGGGTCCTGATCGCTGCGCACGGCAACTCCATCCGCGCGCTGGTCAAACATTTTGACGGGCTGAGCAAAGAAGAAATCATGGAAGTGAACATCCCGACGGGGGTGCCGCTCGTCTATGAGTTCGACAGGGAATTCCATGTCCTGCGCAAATACTATCTGGGCGATCAGGCCCTGCTGAAAGCCAAAATGGAACGCGTGGCAAATCAGGGGAAATCTTCCCCTGTCAAATAAGTTCCAATCTTTTCCTATAAAAAGGACGCCTGTCCGGTTTTATACCGGGCGGGCGTCCTTTGGTCAGTCCTTTAATTTGCTTCGTGTTTTTCCTTGTCTTTTTCCACGGCGTTCTCCAGCGTGTGCCAGCCCAGGACCGCGCACTTTACTCTCGCAGGCATGTGGGAAATATCGCGGAAGGCAATCGCCTCGTCCAGCGCTTCCAACTGTTTTTCATCCGTAATTTCGTTTTTGATCATTCCCAGAAAAGTCTTGGCAAGCTTTAACGCTTCGTCGGCGGGCTCGCCCTTGATCAGATCGATCATGATGGAGGCAGACGCCTGCGAGATCGCGCAGCCGACCCCGGTGAACGCGGCGTCCTCAATGACGTTGTCTTTTATTCTCAGTTCGAGTTCGATTTCGTCGCCGCAGCTGGGATTGACCCCTTTCAGCACCGTTGTGGGATTTTCAATATGGTGTTTGTTGCGGCTGGAATTGTTGTGTTCCGTAAGAATCTGTGTATAAAGCTCTTTAAGCTCCATAACCGAGCCACCCCCTGACCTTTTTTAGGCTCTCGAGAAAGAGATCGATATCCTCTTTCGTATTGTAGAAATACAGGCTCAGCCTGCACGCGGAGTTGATGCCCAGATACCGCATCAGCGGCTGGGCGCAGTGGTGGCCCGCGCGGATTGCCACGCCGTCCTCATTCAGGATCGTGGCCACGTCGTGCGGATGCACCCCGTCCACATTGAAGGAGATGACGCCGCAGCGGTCCCGGCTGCCGGCTTTGTCTCCGTATACCGACACGTGGGGGATGGCCGCGAGTCCCTGAAGCGTATACGCAAGCAGTTCGGCCTCCGTCTTTTGAATCGTATCGTAGCCGACCTTCTGCAGATAGCGGATTGCCTCCGCAAGGCCGACAGCGCCGCCGACGTTTGGGGTTCCGGCTTCGAATTTCTGCGGAAGCTCGGCGAAGGTCGCGTCCTGCTCATACACATATTCAATCATCTCGCCGCCGGTGAGGAAGGGCGGCATTTTTTCCAGAAGGGCCTTTTTGCCGTACAGGACGCCGATGCCCATCGGCGCAAGCATTTTATGCCCGGAAAACGCGGCGAAATCCACATCAAGCTCTCCGACGTTCAGGGGAAAGTGGGGAACGCTCTGTGCGCAGTCCAGAACGACGACGGCGCCGGCGCGGTGCGCCGCGTCAATGATTTTCGCGGCCGGATTCACCGTGCCCAGAACATTGGAAACATACGTCACCGCGACCACACGGGTGTTCGGGGTGATCTTTTTTTCGATCTCTTCGTCGGTCAGGTGCCCGGACGCGTCGGGATATAGGAAGTTTAATTTGACGCCCTTTGCCTTGGCGACCATCTGCCACGGCACCAGATTGCTGTGATGCTCCAGAACGGAGAGGGTAATTTCGTCTCCTTCGCGCAGGAAGGGGAGTCCGTAGCTGTACGCCACAAGATTGAGAGACTCCGTAGCGTTGCGCGTAAAAATGATCTCGCTGTCGTCCCCGGCCCCGATCCATTCGGCGACCGTATGGCGCGCGTTTTCATACGCCTGCGTCGCCTGGACGCTCAGCCGGTACAGCCCGCGGTACGGATTGGCGTTTTCACAACGGTAGTATTCCTCGACGGCTTTCAAAACGGAGAGAGGCTTTTGGGTGGTGGCGGCGTTATCCAGATAGACCAGACGCTTGCCGTTCACCTTTTCCTGCAGAATGGGAAAATCATTGAGATAAGGATTCAATTTTATTCAGCCTCTTTTCCACAAATTCGGATACGGCGCGCCTGAGCGCATCGTCCGGAATTTTTTCGGTTGCCGGACGGAACTGTGCTTCAATCACCAGCTTTTTGGCGGCGAGTTCGTCCAGCCCGCGCGACATCAGGTAAAACAGCTTGTTTTCGTCGATCTTTCCGGTCGTCGCGGCATGCTGTCCCTCGACATTTTCTTCTCCGCATAAAATCAGCGGCGCGGTGCGGCTGCGCACCTTCGGGCTGAACAGCAGGCTGTATTCGCTTTCGTGGCCGACCGCCTGCTTTGCGCCCCGCAGAAAGTCGATGGTGCCGCGGAAAATCTTGCTGCTTTCGTCCAGCAGCGCGCCGGAGGCACTGATTTCACTGTTCGTTTTCGGGCCCGCGTGTTCCGCAACGACATTCATATCGAGGGAACGATCCTGATCGCCGAAGTAAATCGTGTTGTAGTCCATCCGGCTGCCTTTTCCGAGCAGACGGGCCCTGCAGCCCGCGTACGAGTTCTTGGCGCCGAATTCCACCTGTACAATATCGACCGCGCCGTTTTCCTGCGTTACCGCGCCGATATTGTCAAAATTTACGCAGGTGTCGCCGAGCAGCTGAACCTGCACCAGATGGATGACGGCGTTTTTTCCCGCAAACAGGCGCGTCAGCCCACTGTGGAAGCCGGAAACCCCTTCTTTGGAGAGATAGCTCATGACCACCGTGACCTCGCTTCCCTCCTCCGCCACCAACGTATTCCTGTCTACAATGGCCGGATTGCTTTCATCCATATGGTAGGAAAGGAAAATCGGCTGTTCCGGCCGGGTCCCCGCGGGAACGACGGCGGTGATGCCGCAATTCCAATGGTCCTGGACAAAATTTGCGGCATCGGTCCCCAACGCTGTTTCCAGCTCCGGGACGGGAAGCACGCCGCTGAAAAGTTTCACGCTGTCCGGAACCCGGACAATTTTATTTTCTTTTTTGCAGGGCACGATTTCCGGTATTTCCGCCGGAACATCCGTGCCGTTTACGCCAAGCCAGCCCCAGGTGGGAGCGGGCAGGCTGTTTATTTTCTGAAAAGTTGTATTCATGGATGTCTCCTTTGCACCGGCGTCAGCCGATGGACCCCTCCATTTCCAGTCTGATCAGGTTGTTCATTTCCACCGCGTATTCCATCGGGAGCTCCTTGGCGATCGGCTCCGCAAAGCCGGTGACGATCATCGCCTTTGCGTCCTCTTCGGACAGCCCCCGGCTCATCAGGTAGAAGATCGCGTCGTCGCTGATGCGCCCGATCTTCGCCTCGTGCCCGATGTCGACATTGTCGTTCTGGATATCCGTTACCGGGATGGTGTCCGAGCGGGAGCGGTCGTCCAGCATCAGGGATTCGCATGAAACGGAGGATTTGCAGTCGTGCGCGTCCGGCAGGATTTTGACGGAGCTGCGGTAGGTGCAGTTCCCGCCGTCCTTGGAAATCGATTTGGTGCTGATATTGGAGTAGGTGTAGGGCGCGGCGTGTACGACCTTCATGCCGGTGTCGAGCGACTGCCCCTTGCCGGCGAAGGTGATGCCCGTGAATTCCATGCGGGCTTTTTCACCCTTTAGGATGCTCATCGGGTACAGATACGATACATGGGAGCCGAACGAGCCGGAAACCCATTCCATGCTGGCGCCCTTTTCGACCAGCGCGCGCTTGGTGTTCAGATTGTACATGTTCTTCGACCAGTTTTCCACGGTCGAGTAGCGCAGATGCGCGTTTTCGCCCACGTACAGCTCCACACAGCCCGCGTGCAGATTGGCGACGTTGTATTTGGGAGCCGAACAGCCTTCGATAAAATGGAGGCTTGCGCCCGCGCCCACGATAATCAGGGTATGCTCAAACTGTCCCGCTCCCGGCGCGTTCAGCCGGAAATAAGACTGCAGCGGTACTTCCACATTGACTCCGGGCGGCACATATACGAACGACCCGCCGGACCAGACCGCCCCGTGCAGCGCCACAAATTTGTGGTCCTCGGGCGGAACCAGCTTCATAAAGTGCTTTTTCACCATCGGCCCGTACACCGGGTCGTGAATCGCGCTTTCCATATCGGTATAAATCACGCCCTGGCGGCTGACTTCCTCACGCAGGTTGTGATAAACCACCTCGGAATCGTACTGTGCGCCGACGCCGGAAAGATAATCCCGTTCCGCCTTCGGAATGCCGAGCCGTTCAAAGGTGTTTTTGATATCGTCCGGGACCTCCGTCCATTTGGCGCTCATTCGGGTATCCGGGCGGATATAGGTGATGATCTGCTCCATATCCAGTCCGTCCAGCGACGGGCCCCAGGAGGGCATGGGGAGGCGGTTGTAAACCTGAAGGGATTTCAGCCGGAAAAGCCGCATCCACTCCGGGTCGTTTTTCTTGATTGCAATTTCGTTGACGATCTTTGCGGTCAGTCCCTTTTCGACCTGAAAAGAAGCGTTGACCTTGTCTTTCACATCGTAAATACTGCGGTCGATATCTTCCACATAGGTCTTTCTGACACCTGTATCTCTCAATTCGGTTTCCTCCTCCGTCAGCCCGCGGCGGCCGCGGCGAGCTGCTGAAAGCCGGCTTCGTTGATCTGGTCGATCAGCGAGCGGGAACCGGTTTTCACGATTTTTCCGTCCATCAGGACATGGACATAATCCACGTTCAGGTATTCTAGAATTTTGGTATTGTGCGTAATCACAAGCAGGGAATTGTCCCTGTTCTTGAATTTCTCCACACCCTGTGAAACGATTTTTACCGCGTCCACGTCCAGCCCCGAATCCGTTTCGTCAAGAATGGCGAGCTTCGGGTTCAGCATCAGCATCTGAAGGATTTCGGACTTTTTCTTTTCGCCGCCGGAGAACCCCACGTTCAGGTAGCGCGAAGCGTATTCCCCGTCCATACCGAGTTCTTCCATTTTTCCTTTTAGGTCTTTCTGATAGGCAAACAGCTTCACGGGCTTGCCGGTAATCGCCGTGCGTGAAGTCCTCATAAAGTTTTCCAGCGTGACCCCCGGAACCTCTTCCGGATTTTGGAACGATAAAAACAGCCCCGCCTTTGCGCGCTCATTCGTGGGTTCCCGGGTGATGTCCTTGCCGTCGAACACGATCGAACCTTCGTCCACACGGTATTGGGGATGTCCCATAACCGTATTGACCAGCGTGGATTTTCCCCCGCCGTTGGGTCCCATCAGCACATGGATCTCCCCTTGGCCTACGGACAGGTTGATCCCTTTTAATATCGCTTTGTCATCTGCGCTGACGCGCAGATTTTTTATTTCCAACAGTGACACCGCATTACACCTCTTTTAAACTTAATGTATACTAAATTAGTGTACATTATCATTATAACACCATTTTTTTGTTTTACAAGCGAAATAATCCATTAAATTCAAGAGTTTCACACGGCTGACTTTGGTTATTATGTTTCAAAGCTCAAAGAAGGATCCGGCGGGTTGCTATGGAGTCGACAAACGAACTGTCGTGTTCCACAAACAGCATGGTCGGCCGGTATTTCAGAAGGAGCTCCTCAATCTGCATACGGGACAGAACGTCGATGAAGTTGAGCGGTTCATCCCAAAGATACAGATGCGCCTGCTCGCAGAGGCTTCTCGCGATGAGCACCTTCTTTTTCTGGCCTCCGCTGAAATCCGCCATGTCCTTTTCAAACTGCACCCTTGAAAAGTCCAGCTTGCGCAGAATCGCCTTGAACAGGCTTTCGTCAATATGGCTTTCTTCCGCGTAGTCTTTTAAATTTCCCCGCAAAAAGGAGGTATCCTGGGGAACGTAGGAAATGATCAGATTTTTCCCCATCTGCAGGCTGCCGGTGAAATTGATTTCTCCCCCGGTCAAAAGCTTGAGGATACTGGATTTTCCGCAGCCGTTTTTGCCGCACAGCGCGATCCGGTCGCCCCGGCTGACCGTAAAGGAAAGACCGCCGAAGACCCTTTTGTCCCCGTAAAGCACGGAGAGGTTTTCGAGTCCGACCAGCCCGTTTTTGGGGTATTCCAGCGGCTTGACGGACAGGCTTTCGGCTGTTTCGATATTTTTTAGAAGTTGTGCCTTTTCCTGCGCCGCCTTTTCCTTGCGCGCTTCAATCGCACCCGCCCGCTTCATCATTTTGGCCGCCTTGTGGCCGATGTAGCCTTTGTCCGGCTTCAGGCCGGAATTCAGGCTGCCGATTTTTGTTTTTTCCACTTTATCCGACCATCCGGCGGTTCTTTTCGCGGCGGCGGAAAGCTGGCCGATCTGTTTTTTCAGCTTTGCGTTTTCCTCGGTTTCAAACTGGTCCTGCATTTCTTTGTTATGCAGCCACGAAGAAAAATTCCCTTTCTGGATTTCAATATTGGTTTTGTTGATGGACAGGACGTGATCGATGCAGCGGTCCAGAAACGCACGGTCGTGGGAAACCAGAATAAATCCCTTTTTTGCGTTCAGATAATCGCCGACGATTTTGCGGGCCTCCATGTCCAGATGATTGGTCGGCTCGTCAATCAGCAGAAAATGATGGTCGTTCAGAAACAGCGCGGCCAGCAGAACCTTGGTCTGCTCCCCGTTGCTCAGTGTCTTAAATGGGCGGTACAGGACGTCCTGAGAAACGTCCAGCAGGGACAGCTCCCGGTTCAGCCGCCAGAGTTCCGCCTGAGGGCAGACGCTGTTGACCGCGTCCAGCGTGTCCTGCGCTTTGTCCGGAATGTCGAAGGGGAAATAGTCGAACGGCACGGAAGACGAGATCGTTCCGGCATACTCGTATTTTCCCATCAGAAGATTTAGAAACGTGGTTTTTCCCCGCCCGTTCCGGCCCGTAAATCCAAGCTTCCAGTCGGTGTCGATCTGGAAGCAGACGTTTTCAAATATGGTATCATAGCTTCCGTCATAGCAGAAGGTCAGGTTGCTGATCTGAATCAGCGACATAAGCATACACCTCCGGTAAAAATAAAAGGTCTGCAGGAAAGTCAATTCCTGCAGACCGAAAATACAGCGCCGGACACTCCACGCACAAAGGCATGGAGATGTTCTGAACTTTATTCCGAATTCCGGGGTATGAAACTTGCAACTTTCCTGCTTACGCACAGCAAAACAAACAGCGCGAACACTGCTTCTTTTGAAGTACACTATTCAATTCATAGTCAGCAAGAAAAATTGCGCATCTTTTCAACTCCAGTTCTTATTTTTATCGTTCTTACTATATCATGCCCGTTTTGCCGTGTCAAGTCAACAGGCAAAAACCGGAACGGGAGATACAAACATCTAAACAGAGGAGGCCCGGTCTTTCGGCTGTAGGCTTTTAAAATAATCGGCTGCTTTCAGGGCCATTTCCTCCGCAATACCGAGATCCCATAAAAGCTGCAGCAGCGTGTAGCGGTCGCGCACCTCCTTGGCGACAAGAATGCTGTCCACCACCGTTTCGTCATCCACGCACACCTGGCGGGGATTGATCGGCGCGTCCAGTCTGGACAGCATCTTTTCTATTTTCTCCACAGACGGCAGCCGCGAAATGATTTCCAGAATTTCCGGCCAGTGCTGCTCAATGCTCCGGATGCGCACCGCATGGGTTTCCGGCGCGTTCTTTTTCGCTTTCTTTTCCAACTCGATGACGCCCGGGGCGGCCGGGCCGAAGGTAGCCGTAATTTTTTTCTCCCATTGACCGTAATCAAAATTCTGGACGGTACGGTGCGCTTTTTCAAAATCGACGGACATCTTTGCGAGCTCTTTATAAAGATAAACAACGGCGACTGTTCCGATCCCGACCTTCGTTCCGTGAAGCACGGGCCTGCGCCCTTCAAATAAAAATTTCATCTCCCAGAAATGGGAAATATGATGCTCGCTGCCGGAGGCGGGACGGGAATTTCCGGCAAACCCCATTGCCATGCCCGTCAGCACCAGCGCTTCCATAATGTTTCCGATCACCTTCGGGTCGCGGGTCTTTACCAGTTCAATATTGCCGATCACCTTTTGAATAGAGATATCCACCATCTTGACAATGTTTTTACAGTAATATTCTCCGTTTACTATATGCGAAATTTTCCAATCGGTAATACAGGTATATTTCCCCAGAATGTCGCCCAGTCCGGCCGTAATCATATTCATAGGCGCTTTGCAGAGAATGTCCAGATCCCCGATGATGACCTGTGGGATGTGGGTGGGGTAGGTCGTTTTTAAATGCCGGATAATCAAAGGGGCGCCGTCGGAAGCGAAACCGTCCATGGAGGGTGCGGTCGCGACGATAAAATAGTCGAGCCCCAGCTTATAGCTGATAAATTTGCAGAGATCGTTGATGGTTCCGGTGCCGACGGCAATGATGAGGTCCGCGCTCCTGTCGAAAGCGGCGATTACTTCACCGAGGGCTTCTTCGTCCGGAACAACGTCCTCCTGATTTAAAACATACAAGGAATTTTCGCATCCGGCCTTATCCAGTATTTCTTTGACTCTCTTTCCGCCTGCCTTGTAAGTATTGGCATCACAGACAAGAAAGGATCTGCGGTGGCCGTTCTTTTGGATGTAATATGGAAGCTTTTCCACGGCTCCGGAGGATATGTCCACATCCTTCAGGCTTGTGCTATGGCTTTTTCCACAGTCGCAGGGAAAGGTCTGATTTAAGTAATCGGAAATAGAAAAAGTTTCAGGATTCATGATTATTACTCCTTCCCTTCCATCTGATAAGCGGTTTCTGCAGAGCAGATGTGCTGTGCGGAAACGGATTACCGGGTATGTGCGTCCCTGTTGAATTCAAACCGGGTTTTATAGGCAGGGACCTTTGTTGTGACGTATTCGATAATTCTGTTGTCGCTGTCATGCGCCAGAGCGAAAAGGATCATCAGCGGGTCTCCCGGGTCGATCTGCAGGTGCATGGCCTGATAGGCGTTTGCCGGACGGACTTCAATGGCCTGATATTCCACGTCGGGATTAATCCCATGCTCCCGGAAAGTATTGTAAAGCGACTTATCGGTAAAATCGATCTTTATCAGATCGGGGGAAATGTACAGGGGAATATAGCTTTCCGTCAGGGTCACGGGCTGATCGTCGATAAATCTGAGACGCAGCAGATGAAAGACGTCGTCATCCTGTGCAATCCCCAGCTTTTCCGCGATCTGGGACGACGCATGCTCCACATTCTGAAGGAGCACCTTGCTTTTTGTGATTTTGCCCTGATCCAGTTCGTCGTTATAAAAACCGATCCCACTGTGAAGCCGGTGGCAGCTGTCTGCCTGATTGCCTGTGAAAAAGGCCCCTTTTCCGCGCATCCGGATGATCTTTCCGTCCGCTTCCAGCAAATCCATCGCCTTTCTGATGGTGGAGCGGCTGACGTCGAATTTTTCACACAGCTCCCGTTCGCTCGGCAGACTGAAAAAATAGTCCTTGTCGCCAAACAATTCCAGAATATCGTTTTTAATTTGCAGATAAAGCGATTTGCTCTCGCCGTCTGCTTCTTTTTTTACCATTGGAAATTCCTCCCGAATACTGTTAATGAGACATTTTCTTTTCCTTGGAAGCAGGAATATGGGGTTTTATGGCTCGGAGCATATCCAGTGCGTTTTCTGAAATACTCTTTTTGCCTGTAAAAAGTCCGGAGGTTCCTCCCGTAAGAACATTTGCACCCGCTTGTGTGACAAGTGGTATCGTTGTGATGTTTATGTTGCCGTCGGCCTGAATATCCGCGGTAAGCCCGGCATTGTTCAGCATCCGGCGCATTTGGCGGATATGCTCTATCGCCTGGATCTGGATTTTCTGGCCGGAAAATCCGGGGTTTACGGTTAATTTGAGAATCATGGGGACCTCCCTTGAGAGGGATATAAAATCATCGCCGGGTTCGGTCGTGCACTTATAGGCTAGAACAGGCTGAGAACCGTACTTTCGGATAAGGTCGAAGGTCGCAAGAGGGTTCTGCATGGCTTCGTAATGGACGGAAATATAGTCCGCGCCCGCCTTAGCAAAGGACTCTATGTATTTCTCAGGCTCGTAGACTGCGAGGTGCGCTTCAATGGGAAGTGCGGTCACCGGACGCATTTTTTCCAGTGTGGTCTGTCCCAATATAAAGCAATCGTTAAAACGTCCGTCGACAACATCAAAGTGGAAAAAGGACACGGATGACTGTTCAACCTCTTTGATCTGACTTTCCAGGTTGCACAGGTCCATGCAGGATACGGAGGCGGATATGTAAAATGGTTTTCGCTGTACCGTACGCACGATCATCTTCCCCCAGTTCTGTGAAATAGGGCTTGCTTTTAAAACCTGATATTATCATAGCACTGATTTATTTAAAATACAAGTGGTATTTATTTTTGAAAAGCATTTTTCGATAAATTCCGGTATTACAATAAAAAGATATCTCTAAAATGCGCTGTTTCTTCCATCTTTATACAGATATAGTGGTTTTTTCGAGCAAAACGGCGCGGATTCTTCCAATAGAACAGAATGTGCGCCAATGGATACTATATTTAAGGGAAAGGGCAGATTTATAAAAAAGTAGAAGACCTTTTGTATTTTTAATAACGAGCTCGTTTTAAAGAAAAGCTGCTTGTTAATTAAATGCCAATGGTTTGGACTTAATGCCTATATATAAATTTATTTTGAAGTTTATTTGTGCAATGTTAAGAATATAGTTAAGACTATATGTAATTAATATACAAATTAATTTAAATACATCAAATATTATTGACACTAATAGCATGGCATGCTATATTAAAAGCACGAGAGATAGGTACCAAATGTATTTTAATAATAATAACATTTGGTATAATAATTCGGTATGACAATGAAGGAGGTGAAAAGGAATGATCGGAGTGGTGGTTGTTACCCATGGCGATTTGGGAAAAGCGTGTGTGGAAGCAGTCGAACTGATCGCGGGGCCTCAGAGCAACGTCAGGGCGCTGGGTCTGCACCACGGAGACGCCCCGGAGGAACTTGAAAAAGATATCCTCAATGCGGTGAAGGAACTGGATGAAGGGGAAGGGGTACTTGTACTGGTTGATTTTTACGGAGGCACCCCGGCAAACCTTGTTCTGAAATGCATGTGCTCCAGTGAATTCCTGTGTATTGCGGGGGTAAATATGCCCATGATGGTCGAGGCGCTCACCATGAGAAAGGGATGTACAGTGGAGCAGCTGGAGAAAAACTGCATTGCGGCGGGGGAAAGCAGCTTCATTGAACTTCACGAAATTTTCAGATCCCTGATGAATCGATCGGGGAATTAAGAAGGAGTGGAAAGAATCATGAGCGAAATCGTTTTGACAAGAATCGATGACAGACTGGTTCACGGACAGGTAATGACATCATGGCTGAATTACACCAGCGCGAACAAAATCATGATCGTTGACGACGGCGTCGCAAAGGATATGTTTATGAAAAGCGTGCTGGCCACCGTGCTGCCCGCCAACATATCCCTCGAAATCTATGACATTGCCGATGCGAGTGAAAGAATCAAAAAAGGATTTTCACCGAAGGATAAGGTCATTATCCTGGCCAAATTACCTGCCACCATCTGGCGGATGATGGAAAACGGCGTGACTCTTGACAAGGTCAATGTCGGCGGAATGGGCGTAAGCGGAACCAGAAAGAAATTTTACAAGAATATCGCGGTTTCGGAGGAAGAAAAGGAAATCTTCAAAAAAATAATAGCGACCGGATGTACTGTAACGATCCAGATCATTGCCGAAGACAAGGCAACGGATATATCGAAATTGCTGTAGGTACAGCATTTATATATTTAAAAAAGGGGAGGAAAAAACAGTGCATATTACTTTATTGCAAGCGTTTCTGATCGGCGTGGTTTATTACCTTGGCACCGTCGGTACACCGTGGCTGACTCTGTTGGGAAGTATCAGCTTCATGTACAAACCGCTGGTGGCAGGTACCATTGTCGGGTTCATTATGGGGGACCCGGTACAGGGATGTATCATCGGCGCCGCGATCAATCTGCCGTACATTGCGTTTATTTCGGCAGGCGGAACCGTCCCGGTGGACCCGGGCCTTGCAGGAAGCCTTGGAACCGCTCTGGCACTGGCCGCGAATGTGCAGCCGGCCGTTGCCACAACGGTCGCGATTCCGCTGGGCCTTCTGGGAACACTGATCTGGGTTCTCCATATGACGGTGGATGTGTTCTTTGTCCATATGGCGGATAAAGCCGCCGCAGAAAGCGATCTGAAGAAAATCTGTTTCCTACATATTGTTCCGCCGCAGATCTTTATGTTCCTCATCTGTGTGGTTCCGGTTACGCTGGGCGCATACTTCGGCGTCAGCTATATTTCCCCGATGATCAAGGCGCTGACGGGGACTCCGCTGCACGTACTCCAGGTAATCGGCCAGATCCTTCCGGCTATTGGAATCGCGATGAATCTTCGTGCCATCAGCCGGCCCGGGACCCTGCTGTTCTTTATCCTTGGCTTCATTCTGAAGACGTACACCAGTCTGAATGTTATTACCATCGCCATTATGGCCGGCATTGTCGCATATTTCTATACGAAACTGACGGAAGGAAACTCTTCTGCGGGCAACAGCCTTGCAGGATAACGGAGAAGGGGTGAAATAGAATGGCAGAAACGAACAACAATGCCGTAAAGGCAAAAAAATTATCGAAAAAGGACGTAGTAAAGGCATTCTGGAGATGGACCTTTTTCTCCCATGCCAACTACAACTACGAACGTCTGGAGGCAACAGGACTGGTCTACTCGATGTCTCCCATCATTAAAAAACTGTACGGCGACAATCCCGAAGAGTACAAAGCGGCGATCCTTCGCCATATGCAGTTTTACAACACGGAACCGCATTTCGGCGGGGTCATCAACGGAATCGTCATCGCCATGGAGGAAGAAAGGGCGAACGGCGCGGACATCAGCGATGAGGCGATCAACGGTGTAAAGACCGGCCTGATGGGTCCCTTCGCGGGAATCGGCGACACACTGTGGCAGGGCACGCTCACGCCGATCCTGCTTGCATTCGGTATCAGCCTGGGAGCGCAGGGGAACCTGATGGGCCCGGTGCTCTACGGCCTTCTGATGTTCGGCATCATGCTGCCGATTGCCTACATTGTTTGGATGAAAGGATATCAGCTTGGCAAAGAAGGATTGGAGTCCCTGCTGGGTGGAAATCAGCTGAAAATGATTATCACGGGCGCTTCGGCAATGGGGGCGATCGTCCTGGGTGCATTGGCTTCCTCGTTTGTGGCGGTCTCTTCCCCCCTGATCATCCAGATCGGCGCGGTGAAGCTGTCCCTGCAGGCCGACGTTTTTGATAAGCTGTTCAAGGGCATCATTCCGCTGCTTATTACCCTGGGCACCTTGTTCCTGCTGAAAAACAGACGGATGAAGTCTACGACCGTCCTGTTTATCCTGATTGCATTGGGCGCTGTCTGCGGCCTGTTTGGAATATTCTGATAGTATGCCGGCCGCCTGCGGAAACTCTGCCGGGCGGTCGGTATTATCTGGTCAGGCATGTGGCTTATGTGAAAAAATGGGACTCTTTTGTGTCCTTCTGCACGAACTGTTCCATCTGAATTATGGGAAATCGCCGGCCATAGAAATATGACCGATATTACACAGACAACAAACATTTTAGTAAATGTTATATAAATTGGAGGTTGAAGAAATGGATGGTACGATGAAAACGGCTGTTTTCACAGGCCCGAAAAAAGTAGAGCTTCGGCAATGCCCGATTCCGCAGGTGGGAAAGGAAGATGTGCTGGTAAAAATTGACGCCTGTGCGATTTGTACGTGGGAGCAGAGAGTTTATACCGGCGTAAAAAAAGTGGAATTTCCCTTTATCGGCGGACATGAAATGGTGGGCCGGATTGTTGAAATGGGGTCCAGGGTGGACAAACGTCAGTGGAAAGTCGGGGAAAGGGTAGCGGTGGGCGTCATGCTTGCCTGCCAGAACTGCTACTTCTGCAAAACGGGAAATACGCAGAGCTGCGAATACTTTGACCACAGCAAGCATCTGGAGGGCCTTCCCGAAAAGGGGATGGGAGGATTCAGCGAATATTTACTGGTCCCTTCTGAGAACCTTTTTAAATATGACAAAATTTCACCCGAAGAAGCCACGATCACGGAGCCTCTTTCGTGTGTCCTGCACAGCGTGGAGACCGCCAACGTCCAGTTCGGGGACACGGTGCTTGTCATCGGCTGCGGCATTATGGGGCTGCTCCATGTGCTGCTGTCCGTCAGAAAAGGAGCGGTTGTTGTCGCGTCCGACGTAAACGGGGAGCGGCTGAAGCTCGCGAAGGAGCTGGGCGCGGCCTATACGGTGAACCCGTCCGAAGAAAATCTGCGGGACAGGGTGAAAGAAATTTCCGGGGGAATCGGGGCGCAGGTTGTATTCGATACGACGCCGATCGCCGCTGTCGCGGAAGACGCGATCAAATGCGCCGGGCAGATGGGAAAAGTCGTCCTGTACAGCTCATTCTATCCGGACACCCCGGTCAAATTCAGCCCGGACTGGCTTCACAAGGGGGCGGTGCAGATTCTCGGCACAGCCAATTCCAATGAACGCGATTTTGTCAGGGCGACCCGCATGCTTTCGGAAGGCGTTGTAAATGTAAAGCCCTTTGTCAGCGAGGTTTACGAGTTTGAAGATATTCAGAGCGCGCTTGAGTCCGCAATCAAGGGAGACAAATTCAGGGTCGTTTTAAAAATGTGAGGGAGCCTGCCTGAAAATTTATATTCGACATACGGAATAAATTGTCTGTGAATACATACGGCAGAAGAATTTGATTCTCGACTAAAAACAGAATGGAGATGCAGAAGATGTTAGTTACACTCAATGAAATCCTGCGGGACGCAAAAGAAAAGAAATATGCCGTCGGGGCCTTCAATGTTCCGAATCTGGAAGCGGTCATGGCGGTGGTGAGCGCGGCCGAGGAACTGGATGTGCCCGTTATTTTAGCGCACGCCGAGCTGCACGACTCGTACATACCAATGGATGTCATCGGTCCCATTATGCTGGATTTTGCAAAAAAGGCAAAGGTTCCCGTTTGTGTCCATTTTGATCACGGCGTTTCCTTTGACAAATGCATACAGGCAATTCGTTTGGGCTTTACCTCCATCATGTATGACGCCTCGGGCAAAACCTATGAGGAAAATCTGGCGGAGACGACGGAGATTGTCCGGATTGCCCATTCCGTGGGAGTTTCGGTGGAAGCAGAGCTGGGCCATATTTTCACCTCCGCGATCGGCGGCGGCGAAGGCCGCGGCGCGGTGGATTCCTCCAGCTACGCCAGTCTGGACGACTGCTATACCAATCCGGACCTTGCGAAGGAATTTGCGGAAAAAACCGGCGTGGACGCGCTGGCCATTGCCTTCGGGACGACGCACGGTGTTTACCTTACCAAGCCGGTATTGGATTTCAACCGCATTACGGCAGTGAAGGACAAGATTGATATGCCCTTTGTCATGCATGGCGGCTCCGGGGTATCGGATGAAGGATACCGTGAAGCCATCAGCCGCGGCATTGCCAAGATCAATTATTACACCTATATGTCCCTGGCGGGAGGGGATGCCGTCGCCGCTCATGTAAGAGGCAAAAAAGAGGACGAAAAGGTATTTTTCCATGACATTGTCCTCGCGGGAATGGAAGGAATGAAAGAGGACGCAAAAAGAGCGATGAAAGTATTTAACAACAAATAAATCCGAATAACGGTCCACCATAAAATTCAAAAAATAACAGAAAAGCGAGAACAATCTTATGGTTAATCAGAAAATTGTTATCAGAATCAAATTCGGACTTCACGCCAGACCGGCCGGTGTGCTGGCGAAAATCGCGCAGCAGTTTGCGTCGGATATAAAAGTGGTCATCGGCGAAAAAGAGTATAATGCCAAATCCATCATGGGGCTGCTTGCCGCCGGTATCCAGAACGGTACGGAGATTCAGATCAGATGTACCGGTGAGGATGAAATCAAAGCGCTGCATGCGATCATCCCGGCAATCGAATCCGGACTGGGAGAATAACGCCTGATCCACCGGCTTTTATCATCCGGTGGATCAGACTTCTTTTCGGGGATGAATTTTGATGAAGCAATTACCCCTGTCTGCTTCATCAGGCTTTTAAAGGAGGAAACGACGTTGATAACTTTGAATGGTAAAGGCGTTTTTAGCGCGATCGCAATAGGAACAATCCGCTACTTTACATTCCATCAGGAACAGATCGAAAAATACAATGTAGAAGACATCGAAAAGGAAATCGGACGCTTTTATGCGGCCGTACGGCAGGAAACAGCGGAACTGGAAACGCTGTTTAAAAAAGCCGTAGAGGAGGTAGGGGAAAAAGACGCCCGGATTTTTCAGATTCATCAGATGATGCTGGAGGATGAAGATTTCTTCCGGTCGGTTGAAGAAATCATTCGGACGGAGAAAATCAACGCCGAGTATGCTGTTCATCAGGCCGCTTCCGCCGCGGAGCGGGTGCTTGCCGGCTCGCAGGACGAATACCTCAGGTCGCGCGCCTCGGATATCCGAGAGGTGTTTTCCGGCCTTGTGAAAATTCTTTCGGGTGCGGCGGCGCAGGAAATTCAATCTGATCAGCCGGTAATTCTCGCCGCGGACGACCTTACTCCGGGTGAGACAATAAAACTGGATAAATCCAAAATCCTTGCCTTCATCACAGCGAAGGGGTCGTCGAATTCACACACGGCCATTTTGGCCAGAAGTATGGGGATTCCCGCCGTCGTAGCCGTGGGCGAGTCCCTGAATCCGGACTGCGGCGGACGGCAGGCCGTTGTCGACGGGGCCTCCGGAACCATTTATCTGGACCCTGATGCAGAAACTCTCCGTGTTTACGGAGAGGCAAAGGCGGAACAGCTGGAAACCGCGTCGGAGCTTCAGCAATTAAAAGGGAAAGAAAATATTACAAAGGACGGAAGGAAAATCAAAATATACGCGAATGTGGGCAGCCTGTCCGACGTGGAAACGGCGCTGGAAAATGACGCGGGCGGAATCGGCCTGTTCCGCAGCGAGTTTATCTATCTTGGACGCAGCGACTTTCCTGCGGAGGAGGAGCAATTCCAGATTTATAAAACTGCCGTTGAGAAGATGGAAGGAAAAGAAGTCATCATACGGACGCTGGATATTGGCGCCGACAAACAGGTGGATTATTTTCAGATGCCCAGGGAAGAAAATCCGGCCATGGGCTGCCGGGCCATCCGTATCTGCCTGACCAGACCGGAAATTTTCCGCACGCAGCTGCGCGCGCTGTACCGCGCTTCAGTTTACGGCAATCTTGCAATCATGTTTCCCATGATCACTTCGGTGGAAGAGGTCCGCGATTGCAAGAAAATCGTGCAGGAAGTGCAAAGTGATCTTCTGGCAGAGGGGCTGGTCTTTCGTCCGGATGTAAAAACGGGAATTATGGTGGAGACGCCCGCAGCAGCGCTTGTCAGTGACGAACTGGCTGCCGAGGTGGATTTTTTCAGTATCGGGACCAACGATC
Source organism: Caproiciproducens puteiluti (assembly GCF_052442865.1). Taxonomy (NCBI): domain Bacteria; kingdom Bacillati; phylum Bacillota; class Clostridia; order Eubacteriales; family Acutalibacteraceae; genus Caproiciproducens; species Caproiciproducens puteiluti. Next base: position 1,386,165 of record NZ_CP194790.1, read on the forward strand.
TTACCCAGTATACTTTGGCGGTGGACCGCCAGAATCCAAATCTGGAGCGGTTCTATCATCCGCATCACAGCGCTGTACTGAAATTGATTCAGATGACAGCGGAAAGCGCACACAGGCATGGGATTCAGGTCGGTATCTGTGGGGAGCTTGGCGCGGACCCGGAGCTGACACAGACTTTTCTGGACTTTGGAATCGATGAACTGTCCGTTTCCGCCTCACGGATTCTGCCTTTGAGAAAAACGGTAAGGGCAATCGACAGAGAATGCCTGTAATAATCATATATCATATTGAAATGGAGGAAAAAACGAATGCTTTTATTGTTGGATACGGCCGATCTGCAGGAAATAAAAAGATTATGCGACCTGTTTCCTATTGACGGGGTTACTACCAACCCCACCATCCTGAGCAGGGAAAAACAAAGTCCCATGGGACATCTGAAGAAAATCAGAGAAATTTTGCCTTCAGACACACAGCTTCATGTGCAGCTCCTGTCCGAAAGTGCGGAGAAGATGGTCATAGAAGCGCATCATATTGTCAATACGATCGGCGGAAATATTTATGTAAAAATACCTGTAACCGCGCAGGGCATCAAAGCCATGAAGGCTCTTTCCAAGGAAGGGGTGTCTGTTACCGCGACAGTCGTCCATGCGCCGATGCAGGCGTTTTTTGCAGCGAAAGCCGGAGCAAGCTATGTGGCCCCCTATGTAAACCGGATCGATAACATGGGAGTGGATGGCGTGCAGGCGGTAAAAGAGATTCAAACCATTTTTGCCGAACAAAAAATGGACTGCGGGGTTCTGGCCGCCAGCTTTAAAAATTCCCGCCAGATTACGGAGCTGTGCGCGGCCGGGGTATCGGCGGTGACGGCGGCTCCCGACGTGATGGAGATGCTGATCCGGCATCCTGCCACCGATAAGGCGGACGCTGATTTCCGGAGGGACTTCTATCAATTGGCAGGAACCGGGAAAACGATGCTCGATTTCTAAGGCCGGTGTCCGCTGCTATGCATCAGGGATTGCCGGTTTTGACTTCTTGTCCGTCTCTCACACTCAAAAATCTTTGTTAATCAGGCGGAAACCAGAAGAGGAAGGGCCGGGATGTTAACATCCCGGCCCTTCCTCTTTCTTGTTTTGTAGGGAGAATCTTTACAGTGCGCAAGAGAAACGGAGCATGATTGCCCGGAGGTATCATAAATAAGAAGCTGTTATGTAGTCTCATCCAGGCTATTTTGTAAAGCGCTTATACAGAGCGCCAAGCGACTTCTTTTCAATGCGGGATACATACGAACGGGAGATGCCCAGCTTCTGAGCCACTTCCCGCTGTGTCAGCGGACTGCGGCCGGTCAGACCGTACCGCAGCTCAATAATGGTCTGCTCCCGGGGGGACAGGACCTCGCGGATATACCGTTTGAGCTGCTCCGATTTGATTTTACAGTCAAGGTTGTCAATGATGTTGTCTTCCGTAGCCATTACGTCCATCAGTGTCAGTGCGTTTCCGTCCTTGTCGGTGTCGATCGGCTCGTTGATGGAGATATCCTGCGCGGTTTTTTTGGAAGAGCGGAAGAACATCAGCACTTCATTTTCAATGCACCGGGCCGCGTAGCTGGAAAGGCGGATTCCCTTGCTGCTGTCAAACGTGTTTACCGCTTTAATTAAACCGATGGTTCCGATGGAAATCAGGTCGTCCTGATCGTTTGAGTTGGCGTAGTATTTCTTGATGATATGGGCGACCAGGCGGAGGTTGTGTTCGATCAGTTCATTTTTAGCCTTCATGTCCCCGTTTTTCAGCCGCTCCAGACAGTCCCGCTCTTCCTGTGCCGTAAGCGGTCTGGGAAAGGAACCCGAGCCTGTGACGTGAAGAATAAAAAACAGCAGTCCGGAGAGCGCAAATCCAAGTACGGCACCAAGCATATAACCACTCCTTTATATTGTCGTTTGCCATTATATGCCGCGGGGCGCCTGTCCGTTGCAAGTCCGGCAGGTTTTGCGGCCCTTTTATTTCCGTAAACAGTGTTGAAAAAGGCTGAATGATCGTGTAAAATGGGAACGATGAATAAAGGAGTGGAGTTTTTGGAAAAAACGGAAAATAAAATGGGTACGGTGTCGGTATTTCCACTGATTGTGTCCATGTCGGTACCGGCTATGCTGTCGATGCTGGTACAGGCTCTGTATAACGTAGTCGACAGTTTTTTTGTAGCAAAAGTAAGTGAAAATGCGCTGACTGCGGTTTCGCTTGCGTTTCCCGTTCAGACTTTGTTGATTGCGCTGGCGGTGGGGACTTCCGTAGGAATCAATTCGCTGGTAGCACGCCGGCTGGGAGAACAAAAGCAGGAGGAGGCCAATTCCGCCGCTACGCACGGGATTTTGTTAGGAGCATTCAACTGGGTCGTCTTTGCGCTGGTAGGGCTGCTTTTTTCAGAGCCCTTCTTTCGCAGCTTCACGGCAAATCAAGAGATTGTGACAATGGGTACTCAATATATGAGCATTGTCTGTATCGTTTCTGTCGGCGTTTTTATCGAGATCAACATCGAAAAGACGCTTCAGGCTACCGGAAATATGATTTATCCCATGCTGTCGCAGATTCTGGGCGCAGTAACAAATATTATTCTGGATCCGATTTTTATTTTCGGACTGCTGGGTGTCCCTAAAATGGGCGTCGCGGGGGCGGCGATTGCGACGGTGATCGGCCAGATTTTCGCGATGCTGTTTCTTATTTATATCATTGCGAAAAAAGATCATCAGGTAGTGATCAGCTTCCGGAATTTCAGGCTGGATTTTACCACGATAAAGAATATTTATTCGGTTGGTTTTCCCTCCATCATTATGCAGGCGATCGGTTCCGTCATGGTAGTCGGGATGAACGCGATTTTAATCGGCTTTACCGAAACGGCCGTCGCCCTGTTCGGCGTTTACTTTAAATTGCAGTCTTTTGTGTTTATGCCTGTGTTTGGCCTGATGCAGGGTGTTATGCCGATTATCGGGTACAATTTCGGCGCGCGCAATCGCGGCCGCCTTTTGTCCGCGGTTAGGATCGGTTCCGTCATTGCGGCGGTGATTATGGCGCTGGGGACGATCTTGTTCTGGACGGAAACAGGGAAGCTCCTGCTGATTTTCAACGCCTCTCAGGTTATGCTTGAAATCGGCATACCCGCGTTGCGAACCATCAGTATCTGTTTTGTACCGGCGGCGCTCGGCATCATGTTTTCAACGGTGTTCCAAGCGGTGGGCAGCGGCTTAAAAAGTCTGATTATTTCCGTGCTGCGCCAGTTGATCGTACTGCTTCCCGCAGCGTTTCTGCTTTCAAAAATCAATCTTCCATCCGTCTGGTACGCCTTCCCAATCGCTGAAATGGTGTCAATGGCGGCGAGTATCCTGATTTATGTACGGCTTTATCAAAAAACACTGAAAACTCTTTGATTATTTTACATGATTATGTTAAAATAGCCTTGACTGCTCCTGCCTGAATGAATGCCGGCAGACGGCTGTGTTCCGGGTTTACAGGAAGACAACGGGAGCGGAACAGAACATATTTGAAACACAGGTGATAAAGATGCAAAACGGGCAAAGGGGACAGGCTCCTGCCAACTCCCGAAGCATTATCTATCTGAATCCCATAAAAAACGAAATGCTGAGAGGGCATGTCTACAGTGAGTACTACAACAGGATCATGCCGTTTCGCAATGAATGCGAGCTTCTGCGCGGAATGGATGATCTGTTTGACAGCATTTCCTTTCCTCAGGCTTCTTTTCAGGAACGGGAATTTGATATAAAAAGGGGAAAGCCAAAAATAAAAAAGGTGGATTACGCTGTGGAAGAGGCAATGAATAAAATCAAGAATGAAACACCGGCGACTTTTGTCGTAAACGTGCAGTACCGTAAAAATGCCACCTGGCAGGGTACGATTACCTGGGTTGAGCAGAATCAGACGCTTCATTTCCGCAGCGCCCTGGAAATGCTCAAGCTGATGGAGCAGGCTGCCGTGAACGGGGCCGTGCCGGTCGTCAGTTGGGACGGAAAGAAATCCGAATCAAAATGAAAGAAAATGCCGTCCGAGTCAGCACCCGGACGGCATTTGTTGTCCCGGGAAAACTTCCGGACAGGTGAAGTGGCCCGCGGGGAATCGGCTTGACAATCCCTATGATTGAGCCTATACTTTTTTATATTCGCACTACAGCGGTTCTATTTCAGTTTGCGAGACAAAACACGTTTCCCCCCGCCGAAGGCGGGGGGAAACGTAAACTTGTTGCAGAATCGACTGGAAATCTGTAATACAGATTCAGGGAAGATGCCATTTTAAGATAGAAGGAGAAATGAATCATGAACAGCGTAAATGAAAGGCTTGCCGCGCTGCGCCGCCAGATGAAGCAGAACGGCGTGCAGGCCTGTATCGTGCCTTCCGCCGACCCGCATATGAGCGAGTACCTGCCCGATCACTGGGCGGCAAGAAGCTATTTTTCCGGCTTTACCGGCTCCGCGGGAACGCTGGTGGTTACGGAAACGCAAAGCGGGCTCTGGACGGACGGGCGGTATTTTATTCAGGCCGCGCATCAGCTGGAGGGCAGCGAAATTACCCTGTACCGCATGGCGGTCAAGGGTGTGCCGACCTATACCGAATTTCTGGCCGAGGAGCTGAACGAGGGCGAAACGGTTGGATTTGACGGCAAAATGCTTTCCGCTGCCGCCGTCGAGGAAATGCGTGAGAAATTCGCCGGGAAAAAGCTGAAAATCAAGGCGGTAGACCTCATTAAGGATATCTGGACGGACAGGCCGCAAATGCCCGCAAGCAAGGTGTTTGTTCACGACGCAAAGTACGCGGGCTATACCTGCAAAGAAAAGCTGGAACAGGTCCGCGCGGAGCTGAAAAAGCAGCATGCCGACGGGGAGATCTTTACCAAGCTGGACTGCGTTGCCTGGCTGATGAATATCCGTGCGGACGACATCGAATACAATCCGCTCGCGGTTTCCTACGCGATGGTTTATTCCGATTCCGCTTACCTGTTTATCAATACCGGCCGCGTTCTGCCGGAAACGCTTGCCTACCTGAAGGAAAACGGCGTCACGGTAAAAGAATACGAGGAAATCGACCGCGCTCTGGAAAAAATCAGTTCCGATAAGACGATTCTGGTTGACCCGGTCAACGTGAATTACGACCTGTATCAGCTGCTGAAGCAGAACCGGCATGTGACCGTCAAAGAGGGCGGCGATACCGTCATTGCCCTCAAGGGTGTCAAGAATGAAACGGAGATTAAAAATATTGTAGAGGCGCATATCAAGGACGGCCGCGCGCTCGTTGAATTCTGTGTCCAATTCGAGGATAGGATGAAGAACGGGGAGACCGTCACCGAATGCACCGTGTGCGATATGCTGCGGGAGTGCAGGGCAAATCAGCCGAACAACAAGGGCGAGAGCTTCGGCACGATCGCGGCCTACGGCGCGAACGCCGCAATGATGCATTACAGCCCGAAACCGGAAACCTGCAGCATTTTGAAAAATCAGGGCTTCCTGCTGATCGATTCCGGCGGACAGTATCTGGAGGGGACGACCGACATCACCCGTACCTTCGTCTTAGGGCCGCTCAGCCGGGAGGAAAAGGAGCATTACACCTACGTGCTGAAAGCGCATATTGCGCTGGCTGCGGCCGTATTTCTGGAGGGCTGCACCGGCGGCAACATCGATATCCTCAGCCGCGAACAGGTGTGGAAGCACGGTATCGATTACCGCTGCGGAACGGGCCACGGCGTGGGGATGTTCAGCGGAGTGCACGAGGGTCCGCAGAACCTGAGGATCAGCAACAATGTCGTCTTCAAAAAGGGTATGACCATCACCGACGAACCCGGTATTTATGAAGAGGGCAAGCACGGAATCCGCACCGAAAACATTCTTCTTGTCACCGATTTTGTCAATAACGAGTACGGTCAGTTCTTAAAATTTGAACCCATTACTTATTTCCCGATCGATACCGCGGGAATCCTGACCGAGCTGATGACGGACGACGAGCTGGAATGGCTGAACAACTACCATCGGACGGTCTGTGAAAAGCTTTCCCCGGGCCTTTCCGGAAAAGAGCTACAGTGGCTGAAGGACCATACTCAGCCGGTTAAAAAGGGATAAAGCAAAGAAACTGTTGAAAAACAGTATCATAGTACATCAAAAATGCGTCTTGATTGGGCTTTCAAAAGCCGTCTCAAGGCGCATTTTTTCATTTTGGGAAGCTCTTTGTATCATTCATTCCGCTTCGTTTACAGTGCCCTTTTAATTTTCATTGAAACGGGACAGGAACGCTTTGGTGCGGTCATTCTGCGTATTGCCGAAAAGCTGTTCCGGGTTTCCCTGTTCGACAATCGTTCCGTTGTCCATAAAGACTACGTAGTCGGCTACGTCCCGGGCAAATTTCATTTCGTGGGTGACGACCACCATCGTCATATGCTCCGCCGCAAGCTCGCGGATGACCTTTAGGATTTCTCCTGTCAGCTCCGGGTCGAGCGCGCTGGTCGGCTCGTCGAAAAACAGGATATCCGGATTCATTGCGAGCGCGCGGGCAATGGACACGCGCTGCTGCTGTCCGCCGGAAAGCTGGCAGGGGTAGGCGTCCGCCTTATCCGCCAGATCCATTTTCTGGAGAAGCTCCTTCGCGGCGGCTTCCGCCTCCGTCTTTGAACGGCGCAGTACGCGGATGGGCGCTTCCGTAATGTTCTGCATCACGGACAGGTGGGGGAAAAGGTTGAAATTCTGGAAAACCAGCCCGATATGCAGCCCGATTTTGCTGCATGCGGCCTTGTCCGAATAGACGGCCTTGCCGTTCCCGTCGTTTTTCACCAGCGTATCTCCACAGATGGTGATCTCGCCGGAATCCACCGTTTCCAGCTGGGTGACGCAGCGCAGCAGAGTGCTTTTTCCCGAGCCGGACGGCCCGATGATCGCGAGCACCTGCCCTTTGGTTACTTCTATTGAAATGCCGTTCAGCACTTTTGTGCCGTCGAAGCTTTTGCAGATGTCTTTAGCGGTTAAGATATGCATTTCCATCCTCCTAACGATAATAGTCCAGCCGGTTTTCAGCCATCGTAAAGAATCTGGTGACCGCGCCGTTCATCACAAGATAGAACGCGCCGGCAATCACCAGCGGCGTCATGTTGACCGCCGAGGAAACCCAGTTGGAGGTTACCTTGAGCAGCTCTACAATGCCGATCACCTGCGCCAGGGAGGTGTCCTTCACGAGCGTGATGAACTCGTTTCCCATCGGCGGGATAATGTGCTTGACGACCTGCGGCAGGATGATGCGAAAGAAGGTCTGGCCGCGCGTAAAACCGAGCACCTTTGCCGCCTCGTGCTGGCCGCGGGGAATCCCCTCGATCCCCCCGCGGAAAATTTCCGCGAAATACGCCGCGTAGTTCAGGACAAAGGCGACCTCCGCCGCCAGAACGCGGTCAAGCTGAATCCCGAACAAAGGCTTCAGGGCGTAAAAGAAGAACAGAAGCTGCAGCATCAGCGGTGTTCCGCGCATCAGAAGTATGTAAAGCCTGACCGGAAAATTGATGAGCCTGACCTTCGTCATGCGTCCTTTGGCCACCAGCAGGCCCAGCGGCAGCGAAAAAATAAGGGTGACGAAAAAGATACGCAGTGACATAAGGGTTGCTTCCAGCATCTGTGTCAAAAGCGCCTGATAATTCATGAACGCGACCTCCATAAAGTGTTTGTGTAAAAAAGCCAAAGGCACAGAACCGGACAGAGTCCGGCTCTATGCCGCGCAGGGGAAAAATCTGAATCTGTCCTTCTGAGTGAAGAGAGTGTCCCAGACGACAGTTATAACATGGATTCTTCGGTTACAGTTATCCCTCAGAATGCAACGTGAAATCGTTTTATTTTTGTACGGTGGTAACATCCTCGCCGAACCATTTCTGGGAAATCGTCGCCATCGTGCCGTCCGACGCCATTTCCTTCAAAACACCGTTGATCTTTTCCGTCAGCGCGCTGTCCGCCTTGCGGAAGCCGACGACATAGTCCTCGGTGGCAAGAGAAGCGTCCTTGCCGTCCTTGTCCTGAAGCACCTTATAGGCGTTCGGGTTGTTGGTCAGGTAGTAACGCGCAACCACTTCATCAATGCTGATCGCGTCGATGGTGCCGTTCTGCAGCTCCATGACCGCTTTGGAATAGTCGTCGATCTGTACAACGGATTTTAAGGTTTTCTTAAAATCCTCATTCCCGTTCAGGGCGACTTCCGCGGAAGAATCCGACTGCACGCCGATGGTCTTTCCGGACAGGGACTCAAGCCCCTGATAGTTGGAATCCGTTTTGACGAGGATGATCTGCTCGTTTTTCATATAGGGAATGCTCAGGCTGAATTCCTTTTCGCGCTCGTCGGTTTTGCTGAAACCGTTCCACAGGCAGTCGATGTTGCCGTTGTTCAGTTCAGCGGTTTTGCTGTCCCAGTCGATCGGCTGTGTTTTCAGCTCAATGTTGAGGCGCTTGCAGGCTTCTTTGGCAAGGTCGATATCAAAGCCGACCAGCTCGCCTGTTTTGGTGTCCACATATCCCATCGGGGGAAAGGCGTCGTCAAGGCCGAGCACCAGCTTGCCCGCTTTCTCAACCTTGGTCCAGGATTCGTCCGCGGCCGACGCGGTACCGGTACTGCCGGCGCTGCTGGCAGCGGTGCTGCCGCAGGCGGCGCAGGAAAGGGCGATGCCCGCCGCTAATAATAAAGATAATATTTTTTTCATTTTAAATACCCCACTTCTCTTCTCATTGGACTCTCCAATATCAGTATTTTACCTTATTAGCGCGCTAAAGTAAAGGGGTATTTTAAAATTTGGGGATATTGTACGAAGGATGACCGGAAATCCCGCTTTCTTTCACCGCGATATGGACAAAACATACCGATTGAAAAAGAACAAAGGCATAGAAAGAGCGCGGCAGGTCTTTTGCCGCGCTCAGGAATGTCCCAAAACTGTCAGGTTTCGATGAATCGTTCAAAAAGCAAGTGCAGACCGAATGAGCCTCCCTCTGTGAGGGAGGTGGCGCGCTCGGCGCGTCGGAAGGAGTACCCCGTCAGTCTTCTATGAAACTCCCTCGGTCAGGCGTTGCCTGCCGGCTCCCTCTTTGAGGGAGCCGCAAAAGGCGGTGCGGCTTTCAGCAGCCTGAAGCACGGCGGGTTCTTAAGTGAGCTATGACAGGAGCATTCTGTCGTTATCCATGGTGTCTCCGCTCACGGTCTCGAATTTTTCAAGCAGGTCTTTTACCTGCAGGCTTTTCTTTTCCTGGCCCTTGATATCGAAAATAATTCTGCCTTCATGCATCATGATCAGGCGGTTGCCCAGCCGGATGGCGTCCTTCATGTTATGTGTGACCATCAGTGTGGTCAGGCTGTCCCGGCTGACCATTTCGTCGGTCAGCTCCAGCACCTTGCGCGCGGTTTTGGGGTCCAGCGCCGCGGTGTGCTCATCCAAAAGCAGAAGCTTCGGCTTCTGAAGCGTAGCCATCAGCAGAGTCAGGGCCTGGCGCTGGCCGCCGGACAGCAGACCCACCTTGCTGGAAAGCCTGGTTTCCAGCCCGAGCTCCAGCGTTTCCAGTTTTTCTTTATAGATGGCCCGTTCTCCTTTTTTGATTCCCCAGCCCAAACCGCGTTTCTTTCCTCTGCGGTACGCCATGGCCAGATTCTCCTCAATGCCCATGTCCGCGGCGGTGCCCATCATCGGGTCCTGAAACACGCGGCCCAGAAGCTTTGCCCGGCGGTATTCGGGCTGATTGGTCAGGTCGATGTCGTCCAGCAAAATCTGCCCGCCGTCACAGGGGAAAACGCCCGCGATCAGGTTCAGCAGCGTGGATTTTCCGGCGCCGTTTCCGCCGATTACCGTAATGAAATCGCCGGTCTCAATGGTCAGATTCAAATCGACCAGCGCTTTTTTCTCGTTGATGGTGTTGGCATTGAAGGTCTTGCTCACATTTGTCAGTTGAATCATCTTGTTTCCCCTCCGTTCGCGGCAGATGCTTTTTTGCCTTTCCTGAAGCGGCCAAAGAAATTCTTCCATTTTTCCACCAGATTATTAAAAAAGGCAGGGAACTTCCGTTTTACAACCGGAATGGCCAGAGCCACCGCAACCATGACCGCTGTGAGAAGCTTCAGGTCCGTGGATTTCAGGCCGAACCACAGCACAAGGGCGATAATCACGCGATAGATCACGGAGCCGACGACTGCCGAAATCAGTTTGTAGGCGAATGAGAAGCGGTTGCCCATCAGGACTTCGCCGATGATGACGGACGCAAGGCCGATCATGATGGTGCCGGTGCCCATGCCGACATCCGCGTACCCCTGGCTCTGCGCCACCGTCGCGCCGGACAGCGCGACAAGGCCGTTGCTCAGTACCAGCCCCAGGATTTTTGTCTTGTCGGTATTGACGCCCAGCGCGCGGACCATGTATTCGTTGTTGCCGGTCGCGCGGATCGAGCATCCGATTTCGGTACCGAAGAACCAGTACAGGAACAGGATCACCGCGGCGGTGAAAATCAGGCCGATCGTCAGCGAGATCATGTTCACGCTGAGCACCGGATACAGCCCGGAAACCGTAGTGATGATGGTGGAGATGCCGAGAAGGGGAATGTTCGCCTGTCCCATGATGCGGATATTGATGGAGTAGAGGGCGATCATGGTCAGAATCCCCGCCAGGATCCCCGGAATCTCCAGTTTGGTGTGTAAAAAGCCGGTGATAAAGCCGCAGGCCATACCGGCGGCCAAAGCAAATAAAAGCGAGAGGAAAGGATTCATTCCGTGAGAAATCAGAATCGCCGTGACCGCGCCGCCGGTGGCAAAGCTGCCGTCGACCGTCAGATCGGCAAAATCCAGTACCTTGAAGGTGATGTAAACGCCCAGCGTCATAATGCTCCATAGAACACCCTGCGCCGCCGCGCCCTGCATTGCCTGTAATAGACCCATTGTAAATTCTCCTTAACGCAACATGAGCGATAGGGGATTTCCCCCTATCGCCGTGCTATTCTGTTTTTGGTGTTTATTTGCTGGCAGTGCTTGCGGCACCCGCTTTATCCAGCAGCTCCTGCGGGATGGTCACGCCGATCTTTTCGGCAACCTCTTTGTTGATGGTCAGGTCGCAGTTGGTGGAATACTCAATCGGCATATCCGCCGGTTTTGCGCCGTCCTTCAGAATCTTTACCGCCTGTTTCGCGGTAAGCAGCCCGAGGTCGTAGTAATTGATGCCGTATGTAGCAAGTCCGCCGTTGTCCACCATGCCGGATTCGCCCACGATGATCGGCAGCTTCGCGGGCTGCGCAACCATGGAAACCGTCGCCATGCCGGCGGCGATCATATTGTCCGTCGGAGCGTAGATCGCGTCGACTTTGCTGACCAGCGACTGGACTACCTGCTGAATCTCGTTGGAATTGGAAACCGTCGCTTCCACCGCTTCCAGCCCGAGTTCGGCCGCGCTCTTCTTCGCGATGTCTACCTGGAATTTGGAATTGGTTTCACTGGAGCAGTAGAGCATCGCAACCTTCTTCGCGTTCGGCAGAAGCTGTTTCAACAGCTTCATCTGCTCGGCCACCGGGGTCAGGTCGGAGGTACCCGTTACGTTTCCGCCCGGCTTCTCATTGGAAGCGACGAGCTTTGCGTCCGCGGGGTCGGTCACCGCGGTTACCAGAACCGGAATGTCCTTGGTCGTGTTTGCGACCGCCTGAGCGGCCGGGGTCGCGATCGCAAGGATCAGGTCGGATTTGTCGTTGACCAGCTTGCTTGCTATGGTCTGGCAGTTCGGCTGCTCGCCCTGCGCATTCTGATAGTCCAGCGTAATGTTCTTCCCGTCAACATAGCCTGCTTCCGCAAGCCCGTCGACAAAGCCCTTATACGCCGCGTCCAGCGCGGGATGCTCCACAAGCTGTACAATGCCGATTTTCAGTTTCTTTTCAGCCGCTCCGGAAGCCGCCTGCGAACCGGCCGCCGGGCCTGCGGCAGAAGAAGCGGAAGTACTGGAAGTACAAGCCGTCGCGGAAAGCGCAATCACCCCGGCCAACAGCAATGCGAGTGTTTTTTTCATGAAATACCCATCCTCTCGCCTATTTCGGATTTTATTGCTTTAAAGCTATAAATACTTTATCGCTTTAAATTGATTTACTAATTTTACAATATTTTTTTCGGTTCGTCAATCTTTAATTTCACAAAATATGCCGGCGGGTTATGGTAAATTGATCAAAATCATTCCCGATGGCTGAAAAACGCTTCTGATTTATAGCATTCAGTTGATTCTGCAACAAGTTTGCGTTTCTCCCCCAAGCTGCAATGAAATTTCTATAATGATACAGAGGAGAAAAAGAGGAGAAAATATAGTTTGCAAAATGAATTTCAAAGCCGGTTACAGTCGGCATATTTATTTAAATTCAATCTAAACTAAGCTTAACAGGGATTTAACATTGAATTCGTAAAATAGCAATGTGTTAAAGAAACCGAAAAACATAATTTTGTAGGAGGACTGTCCAAAATGAAGAAAATCATATCTGCTGTTTTAACAGCTGCGATTCTGGGGTCTGTATTTGTAGGGTGTAGTTCGGAAGTGGAAGGAACTTCTTCCGCAGCTTCCGCCGCAGATACATCCAATACAGCGGTATCCGAGAGCGGGTCGTCTGCCACAGAGCAGTTGAGCGGCAAGCTGACACTCAACGGTTCCACTTCCATGGCTAAGGTCTGCCAGGCTCTGGGCGAGGCTTTCCAGGCGAAATACCCCGACGTAACGGTTGAAAAGAGCGGAACCGGTTCCGGCGACGCGGCAAAGGCAGTCAGCGCGGGTACGGCCCTGATCGGCGACCTTTCCAGAAAAATGAAGGACGAAGAGAAACCGGAAGATTATGAAATCGTACAGATCGCCATCGACGGTATCGCCATTGCGGTCAATAAGGACAACAAGGTGAACGGTCTTACATCCGAACAGATTTCCAAAATCTTCACAGGCGAAATTACAAACTGGAAAGATGTCGGCGGCGACGACGCCAAAATCACAGTGCTCGGACGTGAAGCGGCAAGCGGCACGCGCGACGGCTTTGAAAGCATCTTCAAGGTAGAGAAAAAGTGCAAATATGCCGCGGAGCTTTCCTCCACCGGTGAAGTAGTTACCAAAGTAGGCAGCGACAAGGGTGCAATCGGCTACGTTTCCCTTGACTCGGTAAACGATACCGTAAAAGCGGTCGATGTCGACAGCGTCAAAGCGAATGAAGAAAATATTGTAAACGGAAGCTATAAAGCGCAGAGACCTTTCATCGAAATCTACAAAAAGGGCACCGACAGCGATCTTGTGAAGGCGTGGTTTGAATTCATCAAATCGAGCGAAGGACAGGATGTTATTAAGAAAGCTGGACTGGTACTGGCAAAATGAGCATAGCGATGGACAGCGCGGAGAACGCGCTGAAAAACAAAAAAAAGAATAGTGTGAAAAAAGGCCTGGCAATTTTGTTAGGCCTTATTTCCGTACTTGCGTTTTTTCTTCCGTACATTCAGTTTGTCTTTAAAAATACAACATATGTCCTCAGCGCTTTCCAGCTGGCGACGGTGCGAGGGATGCGCGTACAGGGGGCGGAACTCAGCGGTCTTGTCACGATTCCGCTTCTTACCAGAATTTCGGTGATTGCCGGAGTGCTTCTTCCGGCCGCTGGAATCCTTTTGCTTCTCCTTAAAAAACCGGTGATGGCCGGAACAGCGTTTGTGCTGTCTGCGGTTACTCCCCTGATTGTCCTGATTACCACCTCCAGCATCCAGACGGCGGTCACGCAGCTGAACATCAGCAAAATTTCGATTTCCTACCTCTGGCCGTCCATTTATGTGCTGGTCGGCGGAATCGTGTGCGCGGTCCTGTCCCTCTGGACGCAGGGGACGGAAAAACTTGCGGAATCCATTTTTCTGGTCTTTTCCTGTGTGTCCGTCGGCTCGGTCGTCCTCATTACCGTGTACATTTTCGCCGCGGGTTCTCCCGCCGTTCTGCAGATCGGCCTGGGGCAGTTCCTGTTCGGCAGGGAGTGGAACGCGGAGGCGAACATCTTCGGCATCCTGCCGCTGATTCTCTCCTCCATTGCGGGAACGGTGGGGGCCATCCTGCTGGGGGTCCCCGTCGGAATTCTGACGGCCGTTTTCCTCGCGGAAACAGCGAAGCCGCAGCTTGCCCGTCTGGTCCACCCGGCGATAGAACTGCTCGCCGGAATCCCGTCCGTTATCTACGGATTTTTCGGGATGCTGGTCATTGTTCCGGCTATCCGCGATTTTCCGCCGTTCCGGAACAACACCATCGGCGACAGCCTGCTGGCGTCGGTCCTGATCCTTGCGATCATGGTGCTTCCCACCATCGTCAGCGTAACGGAAACCTCGTTAAAAGCGGTGCCTGAGGCTTACCGCGAGGCGTCTCTTGCGCTGGGCGCAACGCCCACAGCCACTATTTTTAAGGTGAGCATCCCGGCCGCCCGGTCCGGAATCCTCGCGGGCGTTATTCTGGGCGTCGGCCGCGCGATCGGTGAGACGATGGCGGTCATTATGGTGGCGGGAAACGTCGCCAACATGCCGTCCCTCCTGGGAACGGTGCGTTTCCTGACGACCGGTATCGCCATGGAGATGAGCTATGCCTCCGGTCTGCACCGTCAGGCGCTTTTTGCCATCGGACTGGTGCTGTTTGTGTTTATCATGATTGTCAATATCAGCTTTACCTATATTTCAAGGAAGGGAGTGCAGATGGATGCCGAGTAGCTCTCTTTACGGAAAACGGAAGCGCCCCTTCGATACCTTCCTGAAGGTACTGATCAATACCGCGGCGGCAGTCACGGTGATTGTGCTTCTGGGGATTATTTTCTACATCCTGGCCAACGGCGTCTCCTATCTTTCGTGGAAATTCATTTCCACACCTTATTCGGAAACGAATGACGACTTAAAGGGCATTCTGCCCATGATTATCAACACCATGTATATTGTGGTCATCACTCTGCTGATTTCCGCCCCCATCGGCATTTCCTCGGCAATCTATCTGACACAGTATGCAAAGCAGGGCAGACTGGTCAAAGCGATCCGCTTTACCACGGAGATTCTTTCGGGTATTCCGTCCATTATCTTCGGTTTGTTCGGCTATACGGTCTTCTGTATCCTGTTCCGCCTGCAGACATCGCTTCTGGCCGGATGCCTTACCATGACCCTGTGCATTCTGCCGACGATCATCCGCACGACGGAGGAGTCGCTCCTGTCCGTTCCGGGCAGCTATAAAGAGGGCGCTCTGGCCCTCGGCGCCGGAAAGCTGCGCGTCGTGATGGGGATTGTGCTGCCCTGCGCCATGCCCGGCGTACTGACCGCCGTGATTCTCGCGATGGGAAGAATCGTGGGCGAAAGCGCGGCCCTTCTGTTTACCTCGGGATTGTCCTATAATATGCCGAAGGGATTTGTCCAGCAGATCTTTGCAAGCGGACGCACGCTGACCCTGCACCTTTACCAGACCGCGCGGGAGGCCAACTCGCCCGACGCCATGCACATCGCGTTTGCCACGGCGTCCGTGCTGCTGATTCTGGTTTTTTTACTCAACCGGCTTGCGGCGCTGCTCTCCAGGACTCTCAGGAAAGGATAAGAAGAATAAGAATATGGAAACGAAGATATCAATTCAGGACTTAAATTTGTTTTACGGAGATTTCCAGGCTCTGAAAAGCGTCAATATGGAAATCCCCCGCAATAAAGTAACGGCTTTTATCGGACCCTCCGGCTGCGGAAAATCCACCTGCCTGAAAACGATCAACCGGATGAACGATCTGATCGAAAACTGCAAAATTACGGGAAAGGTAACGATCGACGGCGAGGATATCTACGACCCCCGCACCGACGTTACCCTGCTGCGCAAGCGCGCCGGCATGGTGTTCCAGAAGCCGAACCCGTTTCCCATGACACTGTACGACAACATTGCCTACGGCCCGCGTGTTCACGGAATTAAAAATAAACAGAAGCTCGATGAAATTGTGGAGCAGTCGCTCAGAAGCGCGGCGCTCTGGGAGGAAGTCAAGGACCGGCTCAGAAAATCCGCGCTCGGCCTTTCGGGCGGACAGCAGCAGCGCCTGTGCATTGCGCGCGCGCTCGCCGTGGAGCCGGACATTATTCTGATGGATGAGCCGACCAGCGCGCTGGACCCGATTTCCACCCTGAAAATCGAGGACTTGATGGACGATTTGCGCGCCAGGTATACCGTGATTATTGTGACGCACAATATGCAGCAGGCCGCGCGTATCGCGGACAGGACCGCGTTTTTCCTTTTGGGGGAAATTGTGGAATACACCGATACGCTTTCCATGTTCAACAATCCGAAGGATGAGCGCACGGAACGCTATATTACGGGACGTTTCGGCTGATTTGGGAGCCGGAAAAGTCAGTTGCCTATAGCTATTTTAGAAAGGAAATTGTATAATAAAGGAGGAAATATCATGCCGAGAAAAATCTTTGACCGGGAGCTTGCCAGTCTGATCACACAGATGACCGATATGGGCAACACGGTCAATCAGCGCATAGAGGACACAATTGCCGCCCTGCGCACCATGGACCTGGAAAAAGCCGCGGAGGTTGCGAACGGCGACAATGAAATTGACCGGCTCGAGCACAATATCGAGAAAATGTGCATGAACCTGATTGCAATGCAGCAGCCGATCGCCACGGACCTGCGGGTGATTGCAGCCTGCCTGAAAATCCTGACGGATATTGAACGCGAGGCCGACCAGTGTGCGGATATCTGCGACATTCTCACCATCGGGGAGCTGAACACCAACAGCCTGGCCATCACGCACGTGGTGCAGATGCTGGAGGCGGCGCACGACATGTTCCGCCGCGCAATGGACGTTTTTCTCAGCCGCGACGTGGAAGCGGCTCAGGCGGTCTGCGAAAGCGACGATATCGTCGACGGAATGTTCTCGAAAATCATACTGGAGGTCTGCGGCATCATTACCCAGAATCCGCAGAACGTGATGCGCGAGGTCGACCTTCTCTTCATTTCAAAATATATTGAGCGCATGGGCGACCACGCCACCAATATTGCCGAATGGGTCATTTATATGGAGACCGGGATGCATCCCGACCTGAATACCAAAGAAAGCTAAAGGAGGACCACATGGCTCTGATTTATATTGCGGACGACGAGCTGAATATCCGTAAGCTGGTTTCTTTCGGGCTGAAGGACAGCGGGTTTGAAACCGCGGAATTTCCGGATGGGACCCAGCTGATGAACGCTGTCCGGCAGAAGGTGCCGGACGCAATCATCCTGGACTGGATGATGCCGCAGCCGGACGGCCTTGCCGTCTGCCGCATGCTGCGGGAAAACGAGAGTACGCGCGCCGTACCGGTGCTGATGCTTACGGCGAGGGGCGAAGAAATCGACCGCGTGCTGGGGCTGGAAATCGGCGCGGATGATTATATAGTGAAACCGTTCAGCATCAAAGAGCTCTGCGCCCGCGTGCGCGCGGTTCTGCGCAGGGCGGCGCGGCAGGACAATGCGGCGGATCAGGTGCTGACAAGCGGCGACCTGACCGTGGATATCACCCGGCACAGTGTGACCAAAGGGGATGCCGCGATCGAGCTGACCGTGAAGGAATTCGACCTGCTCGTCATGCTGATGAAAAACAGCGGCAAGGTACTTACCCGCGACACCCTTCTGGATAAGGTGTGGGGGATCGAGTATTACGGCGATACCAGAACGGTGGACGTCCACGTGCGCTACCTGCGCCAGAAAATAGAGAATAATCCCGACGACCCGGCCTATATTCAGACGGTGCGCGGGGTAGGATATAAATTCAGCGGACAGAATTAATCTGAATTAATCGGAGGCGGCTATGAAAAGGAAGTTGATGCTCAGCAATGCGGTCATTATCGTGCTCGGATTTATCGCAGCTTTTTTGCTTGCCGCGCTTCAGATCCAGCGGCAGTATCAGACTGAATTCACCCGGCGGCTCGACACCGCGCTGAGCATCCTTTCCACGCAGCTCGAAGAGATCGAGCGCGACCCCGAGACCGCCGCGACCAATGTCGGTGTCGAGCTGGAAAAAACCGGCCAGGAAATGCGCATCAGCATCATCGGTCTGGACGGCAAGGTGACCGGCGACAGCGCCAGGGAAGAGATCAATCAGAACCACAGCAGCCGGCCGGAAATCATTCAGGCGAGGAAAAACGGCCGGGGATACGATACGCGCATCAGCGCCAGCCTGAACCAGCGCTATTATTACGAGGCCGTCTATATTAAGGACCGCTTCTTTATCCGCGCCGCGCTTCCCACTGCGGACCTCGACAGAGTCCTGTACCGGCTGTGGATGGTCGCCGCGCTCAGCATGCTTCTGGGTATCGCCATTGTCTGCGTTGTGACCGGCGTTCTTGTTTACCGCACGACGGAACCGCTCAAGCAGCTGACCGACGCGGCGAGGGAAATCTCCGGCGGCGATTATTCGAGCCGTGTGACGGGGAGTTACAAGGATGAAGTAGGGGAGCTTGCCCGTTCCTTCAACATGATGGCACAGAGCACCGAGACAGCCGTTTCCCAGCTGGTCAGCAAACAGAATCAGCTGGAGGGCGTGCTTCAGGGCATGGACGACGGAGTGCTCGCGGTCAACGCCGAAAATGAAATCCTGTTTTTGAACCAGAGCGCGCGCCGCCTTCTGGAAAAGCAGAGCCTTGCCGAAAAAGGAAAGCTGGAAGGCAGTCTGCTGATTGGAAAAATCGCAAATATGATGAAGCGTGCCATTGAGAATTCGTCAGCCGGAAAAGAGACGGTGCTGGGCGGGCCCAATGAAAAGCAGTTTACCGTTTATGTCTCTCCCATAGCGGGGCCGCAGGAGCAGTCCGCTCTCGCCGTCATCACCGACGTCACGCGGATGCACAAGCTGGAGCAGATGCGAAGCGAGTTCGTGGCGAATGTCACCCACGAGCTGAAAACGCCGCTGACTTCCATCCGCGGCAGTATCGAGCTTTTAAAAAGCGCGGACAGGGACGAGGAGACCCGCCGCTATTTCTACGACGTACTGGATATAGAAGCCGAACGGCTGCACCGGCTGATCGACGATATGCTGGCGCTGTCGCAGATTGAAAATGCGAAGGAGGACCCCTCCGTGCGCCGGTGCAGTGTCCGCAACGAGCTGGAGCAGTGCATTGAGCGGCTTGAGCCTCTGGCGGAAAAAAATCAAATCAAACTTATGCTGGACGCCGACAGCACGCTGTTTGTCGCCTGTTCCCCGACCCGGCTTCAGCAGATGTTCGGCAATCTGATCGAAAACGGAATCAAATACAACAGGTCCGGAGGCAGCGTCTCCGTTACGGCGCGCCGCCAGCGTCAGATGGCGATCATCCGGGTAAAGGATACCGGGATCGGCATCGCGCCGGAGCATTTTGACCGGCTGTTTGAGCGTTTCTACCGCGTGGACGCCAGCCGCTCGCGGGAAATCGGAGGAACCGGTCTGGGACTGTCCATCGTCAAGCACCTTGCCGCGCTTTACGGCGGAGAGGTCGGCGTGGAAAGCGAAGTCGGAAAAGGCAGCACCTTTATCGTCCGTCTGCCTCTTGCGCTGAACGAGGGATAACAGTTTTTGTCCTATTATCTTTTAGAATAGAATATCTGAGAGCGGGAGTATTGCTCCCCATTCAAAAAAGCCGCCGGGAACAGGCGGCTTTTTTGCATATTGCTTTTTTTTTAGTAAACCTTAATGGCGGAGGGATCTGAAATGAAATCAATATGGAGCGAAAGCTGCAGTTTTCCGAAAAGAGATTCACTGAAAAACGATATCGTGGTCGATACCGCGGTGATTGGGGCGGGCATGGCCGGACTTCTGACCGCGTACCTTCTGCAGAAGGAAGGACGAAACGTCGCTGTGCTCGAAGCGGAGCAGATCGCAGGCGGCGTGACCAAAAACACAACGGCAAAGATCACCTCACAGCATGATCTGATTTATGACAGTATGATCCGGGACTTCGGGGAAGAATCCGCAAGGCAGTATGCCGTTGCCAATCAGAAGGCGATCGGCGAGTTTGAGAAGATCATTACGGAGAACGGCATTGACTGCGAATTTGAAACAAAACCCGCCTTTCTCTATTCCCTCGACAGGGAAGAGGAGCTGATGTCCGAGGCACAGGCGGCGGAAAAGCTGGGCATCGACGCGGAGTTTACAACGGAAACCGACCTGCCGTTTCCGGTTCCGGCGGCGGTGAAATTCAACGGTCAGGCCCAGTTCCATCCCCTGAAATTTCTGAAATCCATCTCGGCGGACCTTACGGTTTATGAAAACACCCGGGCGCTGATCGTCCGCGACGATTCCATTATTACCAACCGGGGCAGGGTGACGGCCGATCAGATCGTCGTTGCCACGCATTTCCCGATCGTCAATGTTCCCGGCTGGTACTTTGCGCGGATGCATCAGGAGCGCTCCTATGTCATCGCGCTGAAAAATGCGGGCCGGCTTGAGGGAATGTATATCGACGCGGACCCGGACGGCTATTCGTTCCGCACCTACGGGGAGTATGTCCTTTTGGGCGGGGCCGGGCACCGTACGGGCAAGCATCCGGGTACGGGCTGCTATGAAAAGCTCCGCAGCGCAGCCAGGCAGTTTTTCCCGCAAAGCGAAGAGGTCTGCCACTGGTCCGCGCAGGACTGCATGACGTGGGACAATCTTCCCTATATCGGCCGCTACGCTTCGTCCACCCCGAACCTGTATGTTGCGACAGGGTTTCAAAAATGGGGAATGACGACCTCCATGGCCTCCGCCATGATCCTTACGGATATGATCTGCGGACGGAGGAACGGGGAAGCGGAAGTCTTTTCTCCCCAGCGCTTCCACGCGGCGGCGTCCGCGAAAAATATGCTGGCCGACTTCGGAACCTCCGCTGTGGAGCTGACAGCCGGTCTGTTTTCCCCGCCGAAACGGAAATGTACGCACCTGGGCTGCCGTCTGCACTGGAATCCGGAGGAGGAAACGTGGGACTGTCCCTGCCATGGGTCAAGATTCACCGCAAAGGGAGAGCTGATCGGCGATCCCGCGTTAAGAGGGATCAAGCATGACTGATTACCACGCTCTTCACAAAACCCGTTCCTTCTTCGAGGGATGGTATTTCAAGCACCAAAACGCGGACGGCGCCGTCGCCTTTATCCCGGGAGTCAGCTTCAGCCCACAGGGGGAAAAAAGGGCCTTCCTTCAGGTGATTACCCGGGAAGGCTCTTTTCAGCTGGATTATCCGTATTCCGCGTTCCGCGTCTGCCGGAAACGGTTTTCCGTACACATCGGCAGGAACATTTTTACCAAAAAGGGCGTTCATATTGATCTGGCCGGCCCGGACATCCGCTGTACGGGGGATATCCGGTACGGTCCGCTTACGCCGATTGCGTCGGACATTATGGGTCCGTTTCGTTTTGTTCCTTTTATGGAGTGCAATCACGGCGTCATCAGCATGAAGCATCCCCTGACGGGTTCCATGATCCTGAACGGCGAAAAAATCGATTTTGGCGGGGGTGACGGATACATTGAAAAGGATTGGGGAACTTCGTTTCCCGCAAGCTATCTCTGGGTGCAGTGCAACCGTTTTCCCGATCCTTCCTGCAGCGTAATGGTTTCCATTGCCAGGATTCCGTTCGGACTGTTTCGTTTTCAGGGATGCATTGCCGTTGTCTGCTTTCAGGGCAAAGAATACCGCTTTGCCACCTACTGCGGCGTCCAAATACTCCGCTGTGCGGAGCAGGGATTTCTTCTGAAGCAGGGGAAATATCTGCTGGAAGCGGACATCCTTTCCCAGCCCGCCCACAAGCTGTTTGCGCCGCAGTCGGGCGAAATGTCCCGGATCGTCCGTGAAAATATGTCCTCCGGCGTACGGTTCCGCCTGTATGAGGACAATATGCTTCTTTCTGACCTGACCGGCAAGGACGCGGGGTACGAGTATGTAAAATAGCGCCCTCTTAAAACTGCATAAGATATTTCCCCATGCACATAATAACGGCAAAGGGAGGTGGATGCATTGCCGAAGGACAGCCAGCCGGACAATAAAGAAAGCCGGGTGAAAAAGGCGAACGGACAGACGCCGATTACCCGGGAAAATCAGAATCAAAATAAAAACGCCAAAAAACAGTCCATCAAAAACAACGACGTTTAAGGGGGAAGAATCTTGGCAAAAGCAGGGATGAGACGGCCGGACCCGAAGGAACCGCACGGAACGGAAAGCAACCATAAGACGCATATCCCGAAAAATGATGTTCAGCCCGTTCCGGAGCTTCAGGGAAAAGCAAAGCGTACCAAAGAGAAAGCCCCGCCCATGTAGCGGGTAATTCAATATGTAGACCGGGCGAGGTTTGGGCCTCGCCCTAACAGGGTATATATCCATGCACAAGGCACGTTTTTATAAAGATGATAAATGCCCCGCCGCTAATATCTTCTCCGCGCACAGCGGAGATATGACTGTTAATATTTGTTTATCAGGCCCTGCACATAATCCTGCATTTCCTGTTTGGACTGGATCGCGTGCGTCTGCTGGACAATGTCCTCCTGCCTCTGTTGAGGAAGAGCTGAAAAATACTCCATTGCCTGCGCATTTTGGGCGAGCGCCATGCCAAAACCCAGCGGAAGCTCCACTGTTATCACCTCCCGGATTAGTGTTCGCCCGGCGCGTCGAATCATTCAGCAAATTTACGTGATAACAGCTTGAAAATTGATTGATAAAAATAATGACAGCATTTCCGGTTGATTCTGCAACAAGGTTGCGTTCCTCCCCTCCGAAGGAGGGGAGGAACGTGTTTTGTCTTGCAGACTGAAATGGAAATGCTGTGATTGGCGGACTTTTCCGTAGACGGAAGAAGCAGGAAAAGAAAAATCCGTTTTCATGAAAACTTTCGGAAATTATGATATACTGAATCAAAGATCAGTGGAATCAATCAATGCCGACAGGAGGATGAAACGATGGAAAGAACCTGTATTTTACTGAAGCCGGACGCGCTGAAACGCCGGCTGGCGGGCAGAATTATTTCAAGGATTGAAGACAAGGGATACATAATTGCGGATGCCAGAATGCTGCAGCTGGACGAAGCTGTTTTACGGGAGCACTATTCCCATCTTGCAGACCAGCCTTTTTTCCCCGACATCGTCAAATACATGGTATCCGGTCCCGTGCTCGCCATGATTGTGGAGGGGGAAAACGTCGTTGAGGGAACGCGCAAAATCATCGGCGCCACCCGCTTTGAGGACGCGGCCGCCGGAACCATCCGCGGCGATTATGCGTTCAGCACCCGGCAGAACCTGATTCACGGCTCGGATTCGGCAGAAAGCGCGGAAATTGAAATCAGGCGGTTTTTTGCCCGGCAGTAAATGCCTGACGTCCGTCCATGCCGTTTTTCCATGAGAAAATCAGGCGATAAAAAAGCGGCGGAGAATTCTCCGCCGCCTTGCCTTGTACGATTTTTGATACGCTCAATTTTAATAATATTACGCTACGGTCACAATACACTGACGGACCGCCTGCTGGCCGGGCAGTGTGGAATAAACGCCGGTGCAGCCGGCGCTTAGGCCGCTGATTTTATAATAGTAGCTCGAACCGACCTTCTGCTGAAGGACGGGTTTGAGCACGCTGCCGTTCCCCGTGGTGAATGTCGGAGTGGCGCTGGTGCCGCTCGGGGTAAATTTGAACTGATAAGTTCCGCCCCGCTTGATCGTGAACGGATAGGTCGTGTCGGAAATCACTCCGTTTGCCTTGCCGTTGGCGGTGAAGCTGGTGGAAAGGTCCCCAAGGGTGGTTGTAATGGTAGCGGAACCCTGGTTCACATTTGTGATTCTATAAAGATAACCGCCCGTTGTTTTCTGATAAAACGCTACGGAAACCGCCGAAGGATTGGAGGAAACCGCCTTGGGAATAGTGGATGAGGTGGTGGTTATTTTATAGATATAAGAGCTGTTGGTGCCGAAAGAATACGGCGCTGTGGTATCTGATTTGAAAGTAGTGGTAGAAGGCGTCTGAGAGGGGTCCTGCACCGGATTGGTGGGCTGGCTGGAGGAGGAGTAATCCACGTAGGAGTAGTCCTGGTCGACCGCGCCGCTGATCCCGGGAACACTCGCGGAACCGTACTGCCATACGGTATAAGGATTGCTGTACCGGGCAATGTCTACGCCCCAGTGTGCCACCCATTTGTCGTAGGGGTCCAGAACGGAGCTGGAGAGGTTGGAGTTGAAGATGCTGGGAGAACTGTAAATACCGGCCTTGTAGCCCGCGCTTTCGATCGCGGAGCAGAAGGTCTGGGCGATACTGGAAAGAAGCTCCCGCGAAAGAACACGCTGAGTGCTGTCTTCAATATCGTAAAATACGGGGTAATCGAGCTTGCGGCCATTTAAGATGCTGAGGCACATTCTCGCTTCCTCAGCCGCCGCCGCCACGGTCGTTGCATAGCTGAAATGATAGACGCCCGCCTTGATCCCGTTCGCGGTCGCCCCGTCGTAGTTGGCATTAAAATAAGCGTCGGTCTGCTTATCCCACTGCTCACTGCCGTAGCCGGTGCGGATGATAGCGAAATCAACGCCGCTGCTTTTTACACTGCTCCAGTTAATGCTGCCCTGCCAGGCGGAAACATCAATTCCTTTCAGGACCACGTGTACATTGCAGGTCGCGGTCTGTCCGTCGCTTGTTGTCGCTGTAATGACCGCTCTTCCCAGACCGGCGCCCGTTACCGTGTTGCCTACGACGGTCGCCACACTGGGGTCGCTGGAAGTCAGCACTGCGTCGCTCATAATGCATCCCATAACGGAAGCCGTCAGGGAAGCGCTTTCGCCGACTCTTAAAGCCAGCTTGGTGCTGTCAAGAGTCATAGCTGCGGAAGTAACGGTGCTGGTGTCCGTCGCATAAGCGGCGGTTGTGCAGAGCGATGCAATCATTGCGAGCGCCAATACGAGAGAGACGAGCTTTCTTTTCATAATTTTCCTCCAATTGTTTTCGTTGTTCCACTATGTTTACCCACTGAAATTCGCAAAAGGCATGCATTTTTCTTCTCGATTTTGAAGTAGCAACACTGCACAATACAGCAGGAACGATACAATTTCAATTATATTTTTTATTACTAATTATGTCAAGTAATTACACCAAAAAACTCCATCCCTTAAAATGCGTCAAAATCCCCCAAAAGAATAACAAAACAGACCGGGGAAAGCAAAAAGTGGCAGTTTTCCTGAATATTTCTGGGATTGCGTTTGAAAAGCCCAGGCTTTGTCCCCTGCTTTCTGGGATAAATTCCCTTTTGCTTTTTTTATTCGCACCCGGAAGAACGGCAAAATTATATTTGATTATTTTCAGTAAATGCTTTACAATGAACAAGTGTATTTTTACAGCAATTCCATTTCAGTTTGTGAGACAAAACACGTTTCTTCCCCGCCTTCGGCGGGGAAGAAACGCAAACTTGTTGTAGAATTAACTGAAAATGCTGTAGTTGGTTGGAGGAAGTAATTTGTCAAGTTATGTAAATGAGATTAAGAGAAGAAGGACGTTCGCTATTATTTCCCACCCGGATGCGGGAAAGACGACCTTGACGGAAAAGCTTTTGCTTTACGGCGGAGCCATCACGCTGGCCGGTTCGGTCAAAGGAAAAAAAACCGCGAAGCACGCGGTTTCCGACTGGATGGAGATCGAAAAACAGAGGGGAATTTCGGTTACTTCTTCCGTTATGCAGTTTAATTACAACGATTACTGTATCAATATTCTGGACACCCCGGGACATCAGGACTTTTCAGAGGACACCTACCGCACTCTGATGGCGGCGGATTCCGCCGTCATGGTGATCGACGCTTCCAAGGGCGTTGAAAAGCAGACCCGCAAGCTTTTTAAGGTCTGCACGCTGAGGCATATCCCCATTTTCACCTTTATCAATAAAATGGACAGGGAAGCCAGAAGCCCGTTCGACCTTCTGGAAGAGATCGAAAAGGAACTGGGCATCCAGACCTTTCCCATGAACTGGCCGATCGGTTCCGGAAAAGAATTCAAGGGTGTCTATGACAGAAATAAAAAGGAGATCATCGCCTTTACCGCCAACAACGGCCAGCGGGAAGTGGAGGCGACGGAAGTCGAACTCAGCGATGAAAAGCTGGAAGCCCTGATCGGCGAGGATCACCGCAGAGCTTTGGTGGACGATATCGAGCTGCTCGACGGCGCGGGCTACGAATTTGATCTGGAAGCCGTCCGGAACGGAAAGCTTTCTCCGGTTTTCTTCGGTTCGGCACTCACCAATTTCGGCGTGGAGCCGTTTCTTGAGGAATTTCTGAACATGACCACACCGCCGCTTCCCAGGGAGGCGGACACCGGTCTGATCGATCCTCTGACCAGCGAGTTTTCCGCCTTTGTCTTTAAGATTCAGGCCAATATGAACAAGGCGCACCGCGACAGAATCGCGTTCATGCGCATCTGCTCGGGCAGGTTTGAGAAGAACATGGAAGTCATGCACATGCAGGGCGGGAAAAAGATGAAGCTTTCGCAGCCCCAGCAGCTGATGGCGCAGGACCGCGAGGTGATTGACGAGGCCTACGCGGGCGATATCATCGGCGTGTTTGACCCCGGCATCTTTTCCATCGGCGACACCATCTGCACTCCGCCGCAAAAATTCCTGTTCGGCGGAATTCCGACCTTTGCGCCGGAGCATTTCAACCGGGTGCAGCAGGTGGACACCATGAAAAGAAAACAGTTCGTCAAGGGAATCTCTCAGATTGCGCAGGAGGGTGCCATCCAGATTTTTCAGGAGCTGGGCGGCGGTATGGAAGAAGTAATCGTCGGCGTGGTGGGCACTCTTCAGTTCGACGTTCTGGAATACCGTCTGAAAAACGAGTATAATGTCGACATCCGTATGGAGGGGCTGCCGTATCAGTATATCCGCTGGATTGAAAACGAAGGGCTTGACCCCAAAACGCTGAACCTGACGTCCGACACCAAGCGGATTCAGGACCTGAAGGGCAGCCGCCTTCTGATTTTCGCAAACGAATGGAGCATCCGCTGGGCACAGGAGCATAATCAGGGCCTGAACCTTGCGGAATTCGGCAGATAACGGCGAATACAGTATTGGAGGGGCTCTTGTGCGGTTTATGAGGAGCTTTAATGAGTTTGTTGAGAAATGGATGGCGTTGGTTACGCCGTTCTGCCTTTTTATGGGCGTGCTTTTCGCGTCTCAGTTCAGCCGGATTTTGTTTCTGGTGCCTTATATTTTTGCGTTTATGACTTTTTGCGGCAGCCTGGGGTCAAGGTTTTCCGACATCAGGCGGGT
The DNA here is from genome assembly GCF_052442865.1 of Caproiciproducens puteiluti. Classification (NCBI taxonomy): domain Bacteria; kingdom Bacillati; phylum Bacillota; class Clostridia; order Eubacteriales; family Acutalibacteraceae; genus Caproiciproducens; species Caproiciproducens puteiluti. The sequence continues at coordinate 1,413,394 of NZ_CP194790.1, forward strand.
GGTGCAGCACCCGCTGCCGCTGTTTCTGTCCGTTTTGATTTTGCATGCGGTCCTGCCGCTTCTCGCGCTCGGTGCGGGGAATCTGTTTTTCCCCCAAAGCCCGTATATCATTACCGGGATGGTTTTGGAATTCGTTGTGCCGAGTGCCGTGGTCAGCACCATGTGGGTTTCCATCTATTGCGGCAGCACACCGTTCACGCTGGCCCTCCTGCTGATCGATACGCTTCTCGCTCCGTTCAGTGTGCCGTTCAGCTTACGCCTTTTCGTCGGCTCGAATGTGCAGGTCGACACCGTGGGCATGATGAAGGAGCTTTTGCTGATGGTGGGCATCCCGGCGCTTGTGGGGATGACGCTGAATCAGCTTACCGGGGGCACGGTCAAACAGACCCTGTCGCCCAGGCTCGCGCCGTTCGGGAAAATCGCGCTGATGCTGGTGGTCTGTGCCAATTCGTCCAAGGTGGCGCCCTTTATCCGCAATATGACGCCGCGCCTTTTTGCGGTGGCCGGGGCCATTCTGCTGCTTGCCGTGCTGGGATACGCGCTGGGCTGGGCCTTTGCGGTGGCGCTGAAACTGAAACGGGAGCTTGTCGTATCCATGACGTTCGGCTGCGGAATGAGAAATATCAGCGCGGGCGCGGTCATTGCCGCGGCATATTTTCCGGCGGAGGTCATGTTCCCGGTTATGATCGGGACGCTCTTTCAGCAGGTGCTGGCCGCGTGTTTTGCCCAGCTGCTTATAAAGCGCTGCGGCGTTCAGAAAGCAGCCTGATTTTCCACGAAAAGAGAGTTGCTTTCGGTGCTTACAAATGACTGAATCATACAAAACGCGCCCTGACCGGGTTTTTTGCTCCGGGTCAGGGCGCGTTTTTTTGATATCTGTTTTGGGTGGCCTTTCGGTTCAGTTCCTGTTTTCCGCCAGAATTTCCAGCCAGTATCCGTCGGGGTCAGCAATGAAATACAGGTCCATGTCGTGATTTTCGTAGCAGATACATCCCATTTCTTTGTGCAGGGCATAGGCTTCTGCCTTGTCGGGCACACTGAACGCGATGTGGATTTCGTTGTCGCCCAGATTGTACGGTTCCTTGCGGTCGCGCAGCCAGGTCAGCTCAAGCTGATGCTCCGTCTGCCCGTCCCCTAAAAACGCAAGGATAAAGGAGCCGTCCGAGGCGGTTTTGCGCCTGATTTCCGTCAGCCCGAGCGCCTTTTTGTAAAACGCGATGCTCTTGTCTAAATCAAACACATTCAGATTGTTGTGCAGAAATTTCGCTTTCATAAAAACACCTCCGTCTTTTATGGGTTTATTATATTTCATATCGGGCTGCTTTTCAATGCTCTGATCGTCTAAAAGCAGAGCGCTCAGGTTGTTTTTTTAAGGAAATCAAGATATAATCATTTTAAGTATTTCCAATATGCCCAACAGCAACTCCATTTCAGTTTGCGAGACAAAACACGTTCCTTCCCCGCCGAAGGCGGGGAAGGAACGCAATCTTGTTGCAGAATCAACTGGAAATGTTGTAAGGACTGCGGCTATATGGGTTTACAGTAAGGGAAAACACCTCAAGGGGAAGTGGTTTTATTTTTGAGACATTCATCGGCGTTCTCGAAAAATGCGTGCTGTTCAAGGGCATCACACCTGCTGAGATCGCACAGATGCTGAACTGCCTTTCTCCCCGCGGAGCGGATTACGCAAAGGGCGGCTTGGTCGCTCAGGCCTCGGGGCCGATGCAGGAAATCGGAATCGTGCTTGACGGTGCGGTCGCGGTGACGAAGGAAACCCCGCTCGGCGAACGGATCGTTTTAAATAAAATCCAGCCCGGGGGAATTTTCGGGGAAGTGGCGGCTCTGTCCGATCTTCAGCGTTCCCCCGCGACGATTTTTGCGCTGGAAAAAAGCACGGTGATGTTTATCAGGCCGTCTAAAATTTTAATGCCGTGCAGCAGAACCTGCCGCTGGCATACTCTGCTGACGGAAAATCTGATTCATATTGTGGCGGACAGGGCGCTGTATCTGAACCGCAAGATCGACTTTCTGACGATCAAAAGTATGCGCGGGAAGCTCTGCACTTATCTTTTCGAGCAGTACCGCAAGTCGGGAAAACAGCGGTTCACTCTGCCGTACAACCGCAATGAGCTTGCGGATTTTCTCAATGTTTCCCGCCCGTCCATGTCCCGCGAGCTCGGTCGGATGCGCGACGAGGGAATCCTCGCCTTTCGCGGGGACAGCTTCGAACTGCTCGACGTGGAAAAGCTGAAAAGCTTTGTACAGTAGAAACCTGAAAACGGAAGGAGAGAGACAAATGAACAGCCAAAACAGCCGGATTCTGAAAACCATGGTCCGCTACAACGAGGGGGACCCGAAAAGGGTACAGCACGCGCTGAAGGTATATGCATTTGCAAAGTCCATCGGCGAGCTGGAAGGCCTGGACGAAAATACAATGGAGATTCTGGAGCTTGCCGCCATCCTTCACGATATCGGAATCCGGAACAGCGAACGGATATACGGTTCCTCCTCCGGAAAATATCAGGAGCTGGAGGGCCCTCCGGTCGCGGAAGCAATCCTTCTGGAAGCCGGTATCCCGCGTGCGGTGATCGACCGCGTCTGCTTTCTGATCGGCCACCACCACACCTATACGGAAATCAGCGGCCCGGATTATCAGATTCTGGTCGAGGCGGATTTTTTGGTCAATCTTTATGAGGACGGCATGGCCGAAGCGCAGGCACGGTCTGTTCTGCAAAAATATTTCAAAACGGAAACGGGTAAGGAATATCTTTCTGAAATGTATCTGAACTCCCGGGACGGAGCGGCGGTTTGAAAAGTCCTTTCCTTTATTCCAATGACAATAAACGGTATCATACGCTGAGCTATCATCTGAATAAGCTGTTTGACCGCCGGGTTTTCAAGGCGGTGATCGACGCGGGCTTTACCTGTCCGAATCTGGACGGCTCCAAGGGCCTCGGCGGCTGCACGTATTGCCTGTCCGGCAGCGGGGACTTTACCCACGGGGCGGACAGGAGCGTTGCAGAACAGGTGCGCATGGAGCTTGATCGGGTGCGCGAAAAGACACCCGGTGCGGATGTGATTGCCTACTTTCAGGCGCACACCAACACCTACGCGCCGCTTACCAGGCTGCGGGAGCTGTATGAATCCGCCATGGGCGTCGAAGGCGTGTGCGGGATCAGCATCGCCACGCGCGCGGATGCACTGGAAGCCGAAACGATGGATTATCTGGCCGGACTGTCCGGAAAAACGTATCTGACGGTGGAGCTGGGGCTGCAGACCGTCCATGACGCCACCGCCGAAAAAATCAACCGCTGCCATTCTTACGCCGCCTTTATCGAGGCTTTTCAGGCGCTCAAATCCCGAGGCATCCGTGTCTGTGTGCACATCATCAACGGGCTTCCGGGGGAAAGCCCGGAAATGATGCTGGACACCGTCCGGGCGGTCGGCGTGCTGGGAGCGGATGCGGTGAAAATCCATCTTCTGCAGATCATGCGGGGAACTCCCATGGAGCGCCAGCTCGCAGCAGGGGAAGTCGTCCCCATGACGCGGGAAGGGTATCTCGATGTCGTCTGCTCCCAACTGGAGGTTCTGCCGCCCGAAACAGTGATCGAACGGATCACGGGGGACGGCGCCCACGATCAGCTGATCGCACCCCGCTGGGGCGTGGATAAAATCGCCGTGCTCGGCGGCATCGACCGCGCGCTTGTCCAAAAGGATACCTGGCAGGGAAAACGGTATCCATAAAAAAGGAGACCGAATTTGATTCGGCCTCCCGGGATGTCGTAAAAATATCCGTAAATTCTGCGGCTGTGCGGCGTTATCGGCCGTCAGGAACGCATTCCTGTTTTATTTGTCGGCGTTCGGATAGGGAATGATGTCTCCCCTTTGGGTAAAGAACGCGATCCGGCCGCGGTAGCTTTCCGTACGGCTGTCGGTTTTCAGCTCTTCAAACACGGCGGTATTTTCGCTGAAATGCATCGGTATCGCCAGCTCTGCGCCCACGGTTCTCATAAAGTAATCCAGACCGCGCAGCGCATGTTCTTCCAGCCTGGGGTCGGAGGGAACAAACGCGATATCGATCGCTTCGCCTTTCAGCGTGTCGATCTGTTTCCTGTAACGGCGGGTCATTTCGCGGTTGTCGCTGTCGGGCTCCCCGTTCCAGTACCAGTCGTTTAAATCCCCGGCGTGATAAATGCACAGGCCGTCCGCCTGAATGAGGAACGCCACGCCGATATCGGTGGAATCGAGCGTGCGCACCCTCAGGTCGCCAAGGTCGTATTCCTGTCCGGGCGCGACCCTGATTACGTCCTCAGAGGTTTTGATATCGTCGGAGAGTACGTAGCGGATTTTGCCGACGGTTTTGCGCCAGCTGAAAATCCTCGGGTTATAGTGGTCGGGGTGGCTGTGAGAGACAAAGACGACCACATCGAGGTCTTTGATTTCCTCCGGGTCGATGACGCCCTTTTCGAGCCCGCAGCCTTTTGGGGAGTCAAGGTAGTAATCGAAGATAAAAAAATGGCGGTCCGTTTTCAGCGTGAATCCGCTGTTGTACAGATATCTGATTTCGGCTTTCATACGATTCTCCTTCCGTTCGGAGCGGTTACTGCATGCTGCCGCCCTCGATGATGCCCGCTTTGTTCAGGTTCTGCTTGTGTTCCTCATAGGTTTTCGCGTAGTAGTAATTTCCGCTGGAATCTGCGGAAAAGTAAAGGTAGTCGGTGTCTGCCGGGTTGACCGCGGCGTTCAGCGCGGCTTTGCCGGGATTGCAGATGGCCCCAACCGGCAGAGCGGGGCATTTCCGGGTATTATAATAGGAATTGTAGCGGTTGATATCGCCGGTGAGGTTGGGCTTCAGATATTTTTCCACATAAATGACCGTTACATCCGCCTGCAGCTTCATACCGGCCTTCAGCCGGTTGTGAAACACAGAGGACACTTTTGCCATTTCGTTTACGTTTCCCGATTCCTTCTCGATAATGGAGGCAAGGGTGACGATCTGGTCGGTGGTCATACCGGAATAGGTGTAGCTGCCGCCGATTCTGCTTTCGGCGTTTTTCAGCATTTTGCCGAGCGCGTCCTGCGGCTTCATGTCCTTGTAAAATTCATAGGTATCGGGGAAAAGGTATCCTTCCAGCTTGTAGCAGCGGTTCGCGTTGGAACCCAGCTTGCCGATCAGGGAATAATAGCTGAAATCGTAGGAATTCGCGGTGCTCAGCAGTTCGCTTTTTTTACAGACGCCGTTCGCTTCCAGCCGGTCGCCGATCTGCGACAGCGTATATCCTTCGGGAATCACCACGCGCACGGTCTGGGCCTTTTCCGGCTGGGAAGGGGAAGCGGGCGCGGAAGAAGCACTCTGCTTTTGAGAGGAGGTCCCCTTGGATGAGGTCACTGCCTGGGAGGAGACGGAAGAAACTCCGGAGCTGTCCGCCGGGCTGGAGGACGCCTCCGGTTCGGAAGAACCCGTCTCACTGACTGAGGCGCTGCTTGCCTGACTGGAGGACTCACTGCTTCCGTCGTTTTTTGAACAGGCGGAAAGAGAAAAGCAGACTGCCAGTACGGTCAGCATTGCAAGAAATTGTTTCATGTATTGAATCACCTTTTATTCTATCATTTTCTACTATTTTATAACCTTTTTCTATGTAATTCAATAGAATGCGTCATTCTTTGACATCTCCAAAAACAGGAAAACAGATCACTGAACCGTTAAGGGAGGTAATTTTTTTGGAATTCAGCTTTGAAAAATATGGACAGCAGTTCCTTCTGCTGCTGGAATCGTCCCTGCCGAGAATCCTGGGTGCCCTGCTGATTTTAGGGATCGGCTGGTGGCTGAGCAACCAGGCGGTCAGACTGATGTTCCGTGCGATGTCGCGCTCAAAGACGGACACGGGCCTCGTTACTTTTATCAGCTCTCTCGCCAAAGTGCTGCTGAAAATGATCGTATGCATTACGGCGGCGGCCCAGCTCGGCATGAACGTCGGTTCCATTATTGCCGCGATCGGCGCGGCGGGCCTGACGATCGGCCTTGCCGTGAAAGACAACATGGCCAACATCGCCTGCGGCGCGCAGATCATCTTTACAAAGCCGTTCCGCGTCGGGGACTACATCCTCTTTGAGGAGACGGAAGGAACGGTCGAGCGGATCGAAACCATGTTCACCACGCTCAGGACCTTCGACAATAAAGAGGTCGTCATTCCGAACTCCAAAATCACCTCCGGCGTCATCGTCAATTATTCCGCCATGGCGACCCGCCGCCTGGACCTGAAATATACCGTCGGTTATGACGAGGATATCGGAAAGGTGAAAAGCCTGCTCGAAAATCTGTCCGGACGGAATTCGATGGTGCTCGACAGCCCCGCTCCGCTGGTCGTAGTCGGTGAACACGGGGAAAACGGCATCACTGTGGAGGTGAGGGCATGGTGCAAGACGGACGATTACCTGACCCTCTATTTTGACATGCAGGAAAAGGTAAAGCTTGCGTTTGACGAAGCGGGCATCCGGATTCCTCACAATCAGCTCGATGTCCATGTAAAGGCCGGAGAATAATAGTACGGTCCAAACGATGAAGAGCGGCAGCCCTGTAAAACAGGGCTGCCGCTCTTTCAAGCTGCCGATAAAGTAGAGCTCCCTCTTTGAGGGAGCTGGCAGGCAAAGCCTGACTGAAGGAGTTTTATAGAAACCGGACCAGGGAGTTCCTACTCCCTCCGGCACACCAGGCACGCCACCTCCCTCACGGAGGGAGGCTCATTGATTGCACTGGTCGTCTTTCCGGAAATGCACAGCTTACGCCAGCGCCTGCTGGATATCGTACAGAATATCGTCGATGTGCTCGGTGCCGATGGAAAGGCGGACGGTGTTCGGCTTAATGCCGGACTGGAGCAGCTCGCTTTCGTTCATCTGGGAATGGGTGGTGCTCGCCGGGTGGATGACCAGCGATTTCACGTCGGCCACGTTCGCCAGCAGGGAGAAAATTTCAAGACGGTCGATAAAGTCTTTGGCTTCCTCGGCGCCGCCTTTGATCTCAAACGTGAAGATGGAGCCTGCGCCGTTGGGGAAATATTGGTTATATAAAAAGTTGTATTTGCTGTCCGGTAAGGCGGGGTGATTGACGCGCTCCACCTTCGGGTGTTTAGAAAGGAAATCCACTACCTTCAGAGCGTTCTCAACATGACGCTCCACACGAAGGGAGAGGGTCTCAAGGCCCTGCAGCAGCAGGAAGGAGTTAAACGGGCTGATGGTTGCGCCGGTATCTCTCAGCAGAATCACGCGGATTCTGGTCACAAAAGCCGCCGCGCCGACATTCTTTGTAAAGCTGATGCCGTGGTAGCTCGGATCGGGCTCGCTCAGCCACGGGAATTTGCCGGAGGCCTCCCAGTCGAAGTTGCCGCCGTCGACGATGACTCCGCCCAAAGAGGAGCCGTGGCCGCCGATAAACTTTGTTGCGGAATGGACGACGACGTCCGCGCCGTGCTCAATGGGGCGCAGAAGGTACGGCGTCGCAAAGGTATTGTCCACAATCAGGGGAATTCCGTTTTTGTGCGCGATCGCGGCGACCGCGTCAATGTCGATAATACTGGAGTTCGGGTTGCCGAGAGTCTCAATAAAAATCGCCTTTGTATTCGGCTGAATCGCTTTTTCGAAGCTTCCCTCCACGTCGGGGTCGACAAACGTGGTGGTAATGCCGAAAGCCGCGAGCGTATGTTCCAGCAGATTGTAGGTCCCGCCGTAAATGGTGTTGGCGGAAACGATATGGTCGCCCGCGTGGGCAACATTTTCAATCGCATAGGTGATGGCGGACGCGCCGGACGCGGTGGCCAGCGCCGCTACGCCGCCTTCCAGAGCGGCAATGCGCTGTTCAAATACATCGGAGGTGGGGTTCATCAGTCTGCCGTAGACGTTGCCGCCTTCCGTCAGGCCGAAGCGGCCCGCAGCCTGCGCGGAATCCTTAAACACAAAGGAAGTGGTCTGGTAAATCGGAACCGCTCTCGCATCCGTTGCGGAATCCGGCTTTTCCTGCCCCGCGTGTACCTGTATGGTTTCAAACCTGTATTTTCTTTCACTCATTGTCGTTACTCCTTCTGTATATTTATTTCCGTGTTTCGTATCCCGGGAAATCACAAAATTGATTTCCTGTTACAACAATAGGAGGTGCACATTCGGTCATACAGAAAGAAGGGACGATTCAGCTTGTGAAAAGAGTGGGACTTTGTGTTCATAGGGCTCCTCCTTTTATGTAATATTACAATTCATATCAAATTAGTAATATATATTGTTGACATAGTACTACGTTAAAAGAGAAATGTCAAGGGCTTTTTTCTAAAAAAGCGCCCCGGTATCAGGCCCGAAAGCTCCTGATTTTCCGGGGCGCACAATGGTTCAGATAATCTGAAAAATGTAAAACTTCAGGTAATTGGTTTCCGGCACATTCCATAAAATAGGATGGTCGGGGGACTGCTGCCTTGCTTCGATCTGGCGGAGCGACACCTGGGCGTCAAACGCCGCGCTGCGCAGCATGCTGCAAAAGAGGTCCTCCGTCATGAAATGAGAGCAGGAGCAGGTCGCAAGGTAGCCGCCGCGCGGCAGCAGCTTCATGGCGCGCAGATTGATTTCCTTGTACCCCTTCATCGCGTGGTCGACGGTCTGGCGCGATTTGGTAAAGGCCGGCGGGTCGAGCACGATCAGGTCGTAGCCGTCCTTTTTGCCCATCGGCATCTGCGGCAGCAGGTCGAACACGTTGGCCGTCTGGAAGCTCATTTTTTCCTGCAATTGGTTTCGCGTGGCGTTTTCCTCCGCCATGGCGACCGCGTCGGCGGAAATGTCCACCGCGTGTACGTGTTCCGCTCCGCCCTTCGCCGCGTTCAGCGCAAAGGAGCCGGTGTGGGTAAAGCAGTCCAGCACCCGCTTGCCGCGGCTGATTTTCGCGACCGCCTGCCGGTTGTACTTCTGGTCGAGGAAAAACCCGGTTTTCTGCCCGTTTTCAAAGTCGACGGCGTATTCGATCCCATTCTCCGTGATCGTTGTGCGGGTTGCCTGCGGCGTTTCCACCCCGGCGACAGGGAAGAAGCCCTTGTCTTGCTGCATTCCTTCCAGCTCGCGGATAGCGACGTCGTTGCGCTCGTAGATGCCGTCTATGTTCTGGCCGTCCTCCCTCAGAATTTTGCACAGCAGGGGGAAGAGGACGGGCTTCAGCTTTTCCATGCCGAGAGAAAGCGTCTGTGCGACCAGTATGTTGCGAAAGCGGTCCACCGTCAGCCCGGGGAAAAGATCCGCCTCGCCGAAAATGATCCGGCAGCAGGAGACGTCGTCCCCCATCACGGTTTTGCGGTACTCCCACGCGTGACGCAGGCGGCGCTCGAAAAAAGCCTCGTCAAAGACGTCGTTCGCGCTGCGGGAAATCAGCCGGATCCTGATTTTGGAGTGGTCGTTGATAAATCCGGTGCCCAGGTATTTTTCGCGGATGCTGAAAACGTCGGCCAGACCGCCGTTTTCATACGGGCCCTCAATTTTGAGAATCTCCGTATTGTAGACCCACGGGTGTCCGGACAGAATGCTGTTTTCCGCCTTGCGGGTCAGAGTGATCTTAGGGTATCTTCTGTTTTGCTTCATGAATTTTCCTCACAACCTGAAATGATTTTACAGCCGGCCGCCGGATTTCGTATCAAGCGCGGCGAAGGACAAGCCTGTAATGATGGATTTATTATAGCACAAAATTGCCTGCTTACAAGGAAAGCGCCTCATTCATTTTCTGTTCCCATCCGTCAAAAAAATACAGATTTATCATTTCTCGCCGCCATCGTTTACAGTTTTGTAGCAACCACTTACAGTCTTGTTGCTTTTCTTGCTTTCACCGCCGGCGGGTACTATGATAAATTTGTAAAGTGAAAATGATATGGGAGGAATTTCAATGAAAACAGGGAAGTTTGCGGCTGCGATTGTTTTGGTGGCTTTATTGACAATTCTGACCGCCTGCTCAAAAGCCGGAACGGCTCAGAACGGGAAACCGGAAATCTTTCAGCCCGCCCAGTCGGTACAGAACATCGACCGGAACGAAGCAATGAACGCCGTCAAAAATATGATCCGTATGGATTATACAAAATACAAAATCGGCCTGATCAACGGAAATTTTGAATATCAGGGAAATCAGTACTATCAGTTCCTGATTTCCGATAAAAACGAGTCCATAGAGCCGTCCATCATTGTCAGCAAGCACAACGGCACCGTCCTTTGCTATTACCCGGACGACACCGTGACGGAGGTCTATCAGGACGGAGTATTCAAATCCAAATGCTGAACATCTCTCAGAAGCACTCAATAAATAGCTGCTGTTAAGCAGAAAAAGCCGCCCGTCGGGCGGCTTTTTTATAACCTTTTTCAGGAATTTACCGCAAGGCCCGGCCCATTTTCCGTAAAAGGCGGCAGTATATGGCTCCAGACGGCTGGAAAAGGACGGTCTTTTATTCCCCTGCGGATTCATCCCGAAGAAGCACGACCGCTATTTCATAAAGCAGCTTTCGTTTTTCCGCGGGGAGCTCTTTCAGCAGATCCGTGAATTCCTCCAGCTTATAATTGCCGTTTCCGGTGGAGGTCCCTTCCAACAGATAGGTTAAGTTGACCGAGAGAAGGTCGGCGATTTTGCCCAGTATTTTCAGACTTGGCTGCGTATTGGCCCGTTCAACCCTTGAAATATATTCCGGCGTAACGGAAAGCAGTTCCGCCAGATGGGCCTGAGTATAATTTCTGTCACGGCGTGCCTGCTTAATCCTGTGCCCGATCGCCTTATAATCAATAGTCATAAAATCCACCTGTCCAATGTTTTTCATTAATTGATATTTTTAAGTATAGTGTATGGAAGAATGCCATAAAGGAATATATAAGTAAATATTGATCATATAGGTTCTTATGCTATATTAAGAGTTGACGCAATCAGGCGATTTTCGGTCCGATTTTCGATGAATTCGGAAAGGCTTGTTTCCTTTACCCTCATTGTATGTCAATAAATGGGATGTTATAATGACAAAAAGTTCCAGAAAAGTCGACATAACAGGAATGGAAACCAGACGGAAAATATTCGTTAATCTGCTCACATAATCAAGGTGTGGATGTTGACTTGATCAGGTGGGCTTTTAAAGTTGTGTGCTTTTTTCGGAGCTTTTTTAAATGAAAGGAAGGAATTTTAATAGATGGAATCGTTTGAAAGTGTTGATAAAACGCTGCAGAGAGGATTGACGGAATTTGTAAAGCTTCGTCTGAAAATTCACCATAGAAAATATAAACAGGAAAAGGAAAAACGTGATTTTAAGCTGAACCGCAAGCTGGATCAGGAGTTTAACGAGCTGCTGACCCTGCTGGAGAAGGATAAAAAGAGCCTGCTGATCGATTATACGGACCATCTTTGCCAGAAATATTTTGGGCTTGACCGGTGGTTCTATGAGCGTGGGTTAATGGATTGCCAGAACTACTATAAAGGACGATGGAGGGGCGTAATGAACTGTCAGGTTCTGCAGGATGAAAAAACAGATCCTTGAGGAGCTGAAATTCTTTAATATAGGGTGGCAGACGGACTCGTCTGCCGCCTTTTTGTGAAATTACACGGAATAGAAAATGAATAGCGTAAATATCTTGAAAATATTTACCTATAGGTTAATATTGACATATTAATCCATATTATGCATAATAGTTACAAGAAAACATTTTTTCTTTGCAATGTGATTTGAAACCGAAATTATCAAACCAATTTGCGGCTTTCAGAAACAGATCGGAATAAAGGAGATGGATAAGGTGGTCACTGAAAAGAAGGTATACACGAGCAGGGATGTCTATAATAAAAACGGAATCTTACTGGTAGCGAAAAATGAATTGCTGACCGAAGAAGCACAGGCAAGGCTGAAGTCGATCGGCGCTCTGAATTTCCGGTATCCCAAAAGTGATTCACCGGAAAAAACAGACGGCGTCGGTGCGGAAGAGACAATACGGAAAAGCTGTGATCATATGCAGGAGAAAATGGGACAGAACTGCACTGCTTTGCTGTCAAAGGCTTCGGATATTCTGACCGCCGTCCTTTTTCAGTCCAAAGAAATGCCGTGGTGGGCAGCGGTGCTTGCTCTTGAAAATTACATAGACTGGCTTTATACCCACTGTGTTGATGTTGCGCTTCTGTCGACGATGATGGCGATCGAGCTTCGGTATTCCGATTCCCGCCTCACTCAGCTTGCGCTGGGCGGTTTTTTGCATGACGTCGGCAAACTCTTAATCCCCAAAGCCATGATTCAGAAGCCCTCCAAATTGAGCAGGGACGAATATACGATCATGAAGCAGTATTGTGTTCTGGGAGCGGAAATGTTACAGGGCATAGAGGTCCCGTCCGTTTGTCTGAACATTATTCTGCAGCATCATGAAAGGCTCGACGGCAGCGGATATCCGAACGGGCTGAAGGAAAATCAAATTTCAGAGGAAGCCCAGATCGTCATGATTGCGGACGTTCTGGACGCAATGACTTCTTATCGGCCCTATAAGAAAGAAAAAACCATGAGCGAAGCCTTTCTGGAGCTGCAGAAAGAAGAAGGGCTGTTCAATCCTGATTTGCTGAAGCAGTTTGAAAAACTGCTGGGCCACGGGAAAACAGGGTAGGATACCCGAAAAGGCCGCTGCCGAGAATCCGGCAGCGGCCTTTTCGGGATATGCCGATATCGGGAAAACCTTATGCGATACCGATTGCTTTTTTGATGAAATAATACAGAAAAGGAAGAAGAATGGCCGGCAGCATGTTGCCGACCTTTATTTTTTTGATTTTCAGCATGTTCAGCCCGATCGCCATAATCAGGATGCCGCCGATGGCCGAAATTTCCCGTACCATTTCGTCGGTCAGCAGGGACTTGAGAGAAGACGCCAGCAGCGTGATAATGCCCTGATAGAGAAACACGGCTGCGGCGGAAAAAATCACGCCGAAGCCCATGGTCGAGCTGAGGAAAATGGACACGATGCCGTCGAGCACCGATTTGGCGAACAGCGTCTGGTGATTGCCGGTCAGCCCGCTTTCAATAGAGCCGACGATCGCCATGGAGCCGACGCAGAACACAAGACTGGCGGTCACAAAGGCTTTTGCGACGCTGCCGTCCGTGCTTGAAGTCCTGCTTTCGATCAGCTGGCCCAGCCCCGCGAGCCGGTCCTCAATTTTCAGCGCCTCGCCGATGATGCTGCCGATCACCAGGCTGAAAATCAGCAGCACCAGATCGTTTGTTTTGATGGCGCTCATCATTCCGATCAGCAGGACGGACAGCGCGACCCCGTCCATAATGGTTTCACGGTAATTATTCCGGATACCGCTTTTTAAAATCAGTCCCAGCGCCGTTCCCAGCGCAATGGACAGCGCGTTGACAATGGTTCCTAACATGTTTCAGCACTTCCCCGTTTCTTCATATGGTTTTAATCATATATCATTTTGGGAATCGGTGTCAATAAGATTAACTTTTTGGCGAAGATATGGTATGATAGTCTCATTCGAAGAGAAGGGGGATGGTAGGGTGAATAAGGCGGCAATCCGGGCTTTTGCGGTTGGCGCCAGAGAAAAACTCATCGCGTCCGTCTCCCGGCGCGCCGTCGAACTGACGGCGCAGAAACGGAACCCGTTTCCCGGACTGACGCAGGACATTGAAAACACCGGCTTTCAGACCGTAGTGGAGGAAGTTTCCTATACGTGGTTTATCCGTATCATCGGTATCCGGTTCATGGAGGTCAACGGCTATCTGCCGGGGAAGGTGCGCGTCCTTTCTTCCGAACAGCCGGGACAGATTCTTCCGGATATCCTGGCGGCCGAGCCGCCGGAGGACCGGTCGGACGAGCGCTTTACCGCGCTTTTTATTTCTGTCTGCCGGTCCCTCGCCAAAGTCCTTCCGGAGTATTTTGAAAGCGAATGCGATTATCTGGAACCGCTGCTGGAGCTGTCCTTCCGGGAAGCGGACGGAGTTGTCCGCAGCCTTGTGGACGGAATTGCCGAGGAGGACTTCCGGGAGGCGGTTGAGATCATCGGCTGGCTGTACCAGTATTACAACGACGCCCGCCGGAACGAGGTCATCAGCCTTTACGGCGGCAGGGTAAAAAAAGAGGACGTCCCGGCGGCCACGCAGTTTTTTACCACGGACTGGGTCGTGCGCAGCATGGTGGACAATTCTCTCGGCCAGTACTGGCTGGAACGGAATCCGGACAGTGCGCTCAGGAAAAAGCTGGAATTTTATCTTGGGGCGGAAAATGCCGCCGTCCGGGAAAACATATCACCGCAGGAGCTGAAGCTTCTTGATCCGTGCATGGGCAGCGGGCATATCCTTGTCTACGCGTTTGACCTGCTGATTGAAATTTACCGGGAATGCGGGGTGAGCCCGCGGGACGCGGCGGAATTGATTCTTCGCCGCAACCTTTACGGGTTTGACATCGACAGGCGTTCCTGGCAGCTTGCCTGCTTTGCGCTGCTGATGAAGGCGCGCGGATACAATGCGGATATTCTGACGCTTGGAATCCCGCTGAACCTGTATGTCATCAGGGAAGGGTCCGGGATCGGTGAGGACCTGCTGTCCTTTGTGGCGGACGGCGACGGGCAGATCAAAGCGGATTTGCAGAATCTTCTTTCAGCCCTTCACGGGGCCGCCGAATACGGCAGCCTGCTCCGTGTGGAGCCGGTCGGCTTTGACCGGATTTTCCGCAGGGTGGAGGAAATCAGGCGGCAGCCGTGCGACAGCCTGTTTGCGCTCGCGTACCGGGAAGATACCGTCCATAAGCTTTTGCCGCTGCTGCGGCAGGCCCGGGCAATGGCGGGAAAATATACGGTGGTTGCGACCAATCCGCCTTATCTGAACCGCATGAATAAAAGGTTGAAATCCTATATCAATCGGCATTACCGCGACTATGCGGGGGACCTGTTCTCCGTATTTATTTACCGCAGCTTCGGCTTCTGCATTCCAGACGGCTACTGCGCGTTTATGTCGCCGTTTGTCTGGATGTTCATCAAATCGTATCAGAAATTAAGGGAATACATCATCCGGGAAAAATCGATCTCCTCGCTGATTCAGCTGGAGTATTCCGCTTTTGACGAGGCCACCGTGCCGATCTGTACCTTTGTTCTGAAAAACGGGCCGGAAAGCAGGCCCGGCGTGTATCTGAAGCTCTCCGACTTCCGGGGCGGCATGGAGGTGCAGAAACAAAAGGTGAGGGAAGCGGTGCGGAACCCGCACTGCTCCTACCGCTTTGAGACTTCTGCAAAGCAGTTCGCCCGCATTCCCGGTATGCCGATCGCCTACTGGGCGGGCGAAAAGCCGGGGGAGATATTTTCCTCCGTCCCGCCCCTTTCCGAAAGCGCGGCGGTTACGAACGGGCTTTTTACCTGTGACAATAAACGCTTCCTGCGTTTCTGGTATGAGGTAGCTCCTGAAAACATCCATTTCCATTGTACCGACCGGGCCGGCTGCCTGCAGAGCAGCCGGAAATGGTACCCCTATAACAAGGGCGGCGATTTCCGGAAATGGTACGGCAATCAGGAATACGTGGTCAATTTTCAGCATTTCGGGCAGGAGATCAGCGAGTTCCGCGTAAAGTCGGGACAGTCCGCTTCCTTTCCCGGCCAGGGCTTTTATTTTGAGCAGAGCGTGTCCTGGTCGTTCGTCAGCTCCTCCAAATTCGGCGTAAGGTATTATCCGAAGGGCTTTGTGTTCGACATCGCCGGGTCCTCCGTTTTCCCGAACCGGGAGGACGATTTCTATTATATCCTTGGATTTTTGTCCAGCAGCTGTGCTTTTTCCATGCTGAACCTGATGAATCCCACGCTGAATTATCAGGCGGGCAATATCGCCAAGCTTCCGCTGCGGGTGGATGAAACCGTGAAACAGCGGGTCGGTATGCTGGTCGTTGAAAATATCGAAATTTCCAGGGAGGACTGGGATTCCTTTGAAACCAGCTGGAATTTTCGAACTCATCCGCTGCTTCATTTCAGGACGAAGGAAAAAAACTGTAAAATTGCCGATGCCTTTGCAGCATGGAAGGATTTTACCGACCTTCGCTTTCAGCGGATGAAGGAAAACGAGGAAGAGCTCAACCGGATTTTTATCGACCTTTACGGTCTGCAAAACGAGCTGAAGCCGGATGTGGAGGACGGGGACGTCACCATACGCCGCGCGGAGCTTTCCCGCGATATCCGCAGCTTCCTCAGCTTCGCGGTGGGCTGCATGTTCGGGCGGTACGCCGTCCCCGGCTATGACCCGCAGGGAGGGACAGATCTCCTGCCTGTTACCCCGTATCTGGAAAACGACCTTGCCGTGCGGCTGGTTTCCTTTGTGAAGCTTGTGTTCGGTGAAGAAACGCTGGAAGAGAATCTCTCTTTGATCGTTTCCGCGCTCGGCGGGAGCGGCGGCGCGGTGGATGTTATCCGGAGCTATTACGGGAATGAATTTTACCGTGAGCATATCCGTATTTATAAAAAGAGGCCGATTTACTGGATGATTGACGGCGGCGCTTTTCAGGCGCTCTGTTATATGCATGCCTATGATGAAAACACCTTCGCCCGCGGGCTGGATTTTTTGAAAAAAACGCAGTCCGGGCTTGAAAAATATACGGAAAAGGAGGGGCTGACCAAAAAACGGCAGGAAAGACTGACGGAGCAGCTTACCCGGCTGCGGAATTTCGGCGGACGGCTGGAAATTGCCGCGAAAAAGAAAATCCGGATTGATCCGGATGACGGTGTGTTGACGAATTACGCAAAGGTGCAGGGTGGGGAAGCACTTTTTCCCCCAATCAAATGAATAAGTAATGAATAAGTGAGGTTTACGCATGATTAAAGCAGTGGTACTGGATATGGACGGAACCATGTTCGACACCGAACGCCTTTCGATCGACGGATGGAAGAAAGCCGGCGAGGCGCTCGGGTGCGGCAATGTGATGGAATTGATTGAACAGGCGATGGGAATTACCGCCGCCGCTGAAAAAGAACTGTTTTTAACAAAATACGGCCCCGACTTTCCGTTTGAAGAATTCAGAAGGATCAGCGTGGATTACAGCAGGGACTATATCAAAGAGAACGGCGTCCCGGTAAAAGAGGGGCTGTTTGAACTGCTGGACTATCTGAAACGGGAAGGCTACAGAATCGCGGTCGCAACGTCCTCTTCACGCAGCAGCACCATGAGCCATTTTGAAAATACAAAGATAACCGGATACTTTGATCAGATCATTTGCGGCGACATGATTGAAAAAAGCAAGCCCGACCCCGATATTTATCTGAAAGCGGCCCAGGCGCTCCAGGTTCCCCCGCAGGAGTGCATGGCGCTGGAGGATTCTCCGAACGGAATTCTATCCGCTTACCGCGCGGGGATGAAAACCGTTATGATACCGGACACGGTTCCCGCAAATCCGGAGCTGGAGGAAATGCTCTTTGCGTGCGTCCCCACTCTCCGCGGCGTCATTCCGGTGCTGGATAACCTGAAAAAAGGATAAAAAAGCTGCCGCACAAGCGGCAGCTTTTTCGCGTGTTCAGCTCAGCCTTTCGATTTTGGTGATGGTAACGCTTCTGGTGTTGGAGCCGTCTATGGCGCCTTCATAATAGATTCTCAGCCTGCGCCCCAGCTGCAGACCCTTGCCGGAAGTATCCGCATCGGTTCCGTCCCTGAGGAAGGTGATCGAGCGGCCGTCGTCCGTCTTGATGGTAATGGTCTGCGTCATGATCTCTTCCAGCGTTCCTTCCACAGTGGAAATACCACTGGAGGAAGCATTCGCGTCCAGAATCTTGAACCGGTTGAGGACGTCGCTGTCCGGCAGAACCATACTGTTGAACAGGTCCGACTTTTCTCCTACTTCGTAAGGGGAGTTCTTCGGCAGAGTAAAGCAGTAAACAACGTCTTCCTTTGTTCCCAGATAAGTGGGTTTGGGATCAAGCGTTTCGCCCTTTGTTTTCTCCCACCAATCCTTTGAAACAAGGAAAATCGTAAGCAGTGAGCAGTTTTTGTCATTTTGAAAAAGAAAATCCACTTTTGTATATTTTGTGCCGCCGTCCGACATGGCTTCCGTAGTAACCACCGGGGTATAATTTTTATCCTCCCAGCTGTCGGGGACTGCAAGTGAAAAACTCAATTTGTCGTTTGTATAAAATTTCTGAACAGCACTGCTTTTTGCGTTGCTTTTGGCTCTGATTTCAGACGGGGCGGTTTCCGCAAGCATGACGGCGGGAGCTTCCGTTTTTGACGCGCATGCGGTCAGCAAAACCAGCAGAACCGATAGTAACGGTATGAAAAGCTTCAGTTTCCTCATAAATCTCCTCCATTCGGGCATAACTTTACAGCTACATCATATTCCGGGTGCTTGTAAAAGTCAATTATGATGTAAAAATTGTAATAATTCATTACAATTCTGTTATATTTTAATACAATCCATCAATCCATCTTTTGCGGTTTCGTGCTATAATAACCTCGTAGCGTAAAACGGGACGAAGCCCCGGCGCTGAGATTGGGAAATTTTAGAAGGCGGCGGTTATTTGATGAATATTTTGGTGGATGCCGATGCCTGCCCGGTCAAGGAAATTATTGTCCGGCTGGCGAAAAAACAGAAGGTGCCTGTCATCATGCTGACCGACACGAGCCATCTGCTCGACGACGGGTACAGCAAAGTAATTACGGTGGACAAGGGCCGTGACAGCGCGGATATCCGTCTGGTCAATCTGGCCGGGAGCGGGGACATTGTCGTCACTCAGGATTTCGGCGTGGCGGCGATGGCGCTTGCCAAGGGCGCAAAGGCGCTGAACCAAAACGGTATGGTCTACGACGATTCCAATATGGACCGTCTTTTGTTTGAACGCGCGCTCGGTCAGGAAATGCGCCGCGCGGGGGCAAGGAGCGGGAAGTTCAAAAAGAGAAGCAGGCAGGACGACGAATCGTTTGAGCGGGTCCTTTCACGCATGCTGGAAGAAAATATTTGACAAACGAAATGGATATGTTATAATACCATTGTTTTGCCTGAAGCAAAAAATCATATAGCAAATCCATTTCAGTTTGCGAGATAAAATACGTTTCTCCCTTGCCGAAGGCGGGGGGAGAAACGCAACCTTGTTTGCAGAATCCACTGGAAATGCTGTGGTTAAAAAATAGCGATTAACACGAATATTGTGAGGTTGAAAATATGTACGATTATGATTTGATTGTCATCGGTGCCGGCCCTGCCGGCATTTTTACGGCGCTGGAGATGGATAAGCTTGCGCCCGGGAAAAAAATGCTGGTGGTAGACAGCGGCAGCACGATTGACCGGCGCGCCTGCCCGGCGAGGACCTCCGGGCAGTGCGCCCACTGCAAAACCTGCAATATTATGAACGGCTGGGCCGGCGCCGGCGCTTTTTCGGACGGAAAGCTGTCCCTTTCTGAGGAAGTCGGCGGCAATATCACGGATTATATGCCGGTGCAAAAGGCGCGGGAGCTCATCCGCTACGCCGACGATATTTATCTGCATTACGGGGCTCCGGACAAGATTTTCGGAAAAAGCGACAAATTTGCGGAAAAGGTGTCCTATGAGGCGCGCAGGGAAAATATCCAGCTGATTCCCTGCCCGGTGCGCCATATGGGTACGGAATATTCCTTTGAAGTGCTGAGGGGCATGTACCGTTACCTTTCCGGCAGACCGAATTTCGAGTTCAGGGAACACACCACGGCGGATTCCATCTTTGTGGAAAACGGAAAAGCGGAGGGCGTGTGGCTGGTTGACCGTTCCGGCGAGCGCACCCTTGTCCGCGCACCCTACGTGGTGGCAGCGCCGGGACGCGGCGGCGCCGAGTGGCTGGCCCGCATTGCCCAGGAAAACAAGCTGGCCACCACCAACAACGAGGTCGACATCGGCGTGCGTGTGGAAGTACCGAACGCGGTGATGGACCACCTTACCAAGAACCTGTATGAGGCCAAACTGGTTTATTATTCGGATACGTTTGAAAATAAGGTGCGTACCTTCTGCATGAATCCGGGCGGCATTGTCAGCGAGGAGCATTACGACGGCGGCATCGGCGGGGGGATCGCGGTTGTAAATGGCCATTCCTACGCCGACGAAGACAAGCACAGCGAAAACACCAATTTTGCCATGCTGGTTTCCACCCGTTTTACGGAGCCGTTCAATCAGCCGATCGAGTACGGCCGGTATATCGCGCAGCTGGGGAACATGCTTACGGGCGGCGGCATTATGGTGCAGCGGCTGGGCGACCTTCTGATGGGAAGGCGCACGGACTATACCAGACTGAAAAAGTCCACAACGGTGCCCACCCTGAAAAACGCGGTGCCGGGCGATTTGTCCTTTGTGCTTCCTCACCGTCATCTGACCAGTATTGTGGAGTCGCTCCGCGCGTTTGACAAGCTGGCCCCGGGACTTTACTCCAAGAATACCCTGCTTTACGGGGTGGAGGTCAAGTTCTATTCCTCCAAGGTGTCGGTCAAAAAGAATTTTGAGACCGAAATCGAAAATCTGTACACCATCGGCGATGGCGCCGGTATTACCCGCGGGCTGATGCAGGCTTCCGTAACCGGCGTTGTGGTTGCGCGGGATATCGCGAACAAGCAAAACTGATTTTTTTAAAAGTTTGGAAAGCGGCAAACCCCTCCGGCGGGTTTGCCGCTTTTATGCATGTCTTAAAAATCCAATCATATAATGTGATAAACAATATTGGGGGGAGGACGTTTCATTGCCGGATTTTTCTTTGAACTATTTTATCGCTTCCAACAGCTCAAGGGGATATGTCAGCTTTTTTCAATCGAATTTCGGCCGCCTGAAAACGGTTGTCCGTCTCAGCGGTTATCCGTCCATCGTCGTGTCGGACATTGTGAGCGGGCTTTGCTCCGCCGCCCGTGACAGCGGCTGTCATGCGCAATTGATCCACAATTGTCTGGACAATTCCATGGAAGGGGTCATTATCCCGGAAAAAAACGCGGGAGTGATCAATTTTCCGCTTTACGGGGAAGAGGAATATCCCGTGGCGGCAATTCTCAATGACGACAATCTAAGCCAGACCCATGCCTGCCTGGCGGGCGCGGTCCGGCATTTTTCCGCCGCACGCGCCATCCATGACAAATGGGAGCAAATCTACGTTTCCAATATGGATTTCGACGCCGCCAACAGGCTGACGGCCCGGACAATTGAAAAAGTAATCGGAGAAAAAACATTGGGAAAAAAGGGGACGCAGGTTCACCGCTACTTCGGCGCGTCAACCGTGAACGGCGCTTATGATTACATTGACAATCTGACGGAGGACCTTGAAAAACGCTACTTTATGAAAGGCCGGCCCGGCACCGGAAAGTCGACTTTTCTGGGGAAAATCGCGGAGTATGCCGCAGCGGCGGGATTTGATACGGAAATTTACCACTGCGCGTTTGACCCGAACAGCCTGGATATGGTGATTCTGCGGGAGCTGAGTGTGGTCCTGTTTGACAGCACTTCCCCGCACGAATATTTTCCGTCCCGTCCGGACGACGAGGTCATCGATATCTACAAAGCCGCAGTCGCGGAGAAAACAGACGAAAAATACCGCACGGAAATCACGGCCATCATGATGGATTATAAGGCGGAAGTCGCAAAGGCGGCCAAACAATTGGCCCGCGCGAAACGATATTACGACGAAGTGCAAAAGGGAATCATTTCAAAAATCAGCGCGGAGGCGCTCGGCCTTGCCGAAAAGAAGATCAGGGATACGGTGTTCGCAAATAGTCCATAATGTCAATAGACAATCAAATCGTACTAAAGTATAATGCATTTGGTGATCATAAATGAAATTGAGAATCCGTGATATCAGAGAAGACCGTGACCTTACCCAAAAACAGATAGCCGACTACTTAATGTGCGATCAGTCCCTGTACTCCAAATACGAACGGGAGGAAAGGGAAATTCCACTGCACCTGCTTGTAAGACTTGCCCGGTATTATCGGGTGAGCGTGGATTACCTGGTTGGCCTGACCAATACAAAAACGCCTTATCCCGGAGAACGGGATTAGGCGTTTTTTTCTGTCTTATGCGTTTGCAAGTGCGTATTTTTCAATGGTCTGGCCGATCAGCCGGTGTCCGTTTTCATTGGGATGGATTCCGTCCTCGCAGATCAGATCCTGATAATTCCCGGTTTTCAGAAACGCGCTGCTGATGTCGATCAGCGGAACATGGTGAAGGATCGCCAGCCGGTTGACGGCAAGGTTATACATTTCGTGCCAGCGGTAGATAAATTCCACGTCGCCGAGCCAGCGGAGAATGTTTTCCGGGTTCAGCCCACGTGAAATCCAGTCAAAGTACCGTTTCGCGTCGATCGGCGGCAGGGAAAGCAGCACCGGTTTGCCGCCGCACGCTTTCACTTCGTCGATCATCTGGGAATAATATTCTTCAAATACGGAAACCGGGGTGTTTGGTACATGGCTGCTTTCCGGGGAAGCCGAGACCTCCGCCCAGTTGAAATCGCAGTCGTTTCCGCCGAATTCCAGTACCGTGTAGTCGTACCGGCCCAGCTCGGACATATGCTTTTTCAGTACCTCTCCGCCCTTTGTGACGGTACAGCCGAATTTTGAAAAGTTTTTGATGGCAATATGGCTGTTTTTCGCAATCATGCTGACAAAGCTGTCCTTTAACAGGGTGTATTTGTTACGGGCACTGTCAAACGCGATCCCTTTGGCCACGGAATCGCCGAATACACATACGGATTGAATCATAACAGCACTCCCTTTTGTAATTATAATAAATCTGTTATATAGTATTAAATACTATATAACATAATTGACCATATGTCAATATTATTACGCAAAGAGTGCAGAATATTATGTAAGGCTGATCTCTCCCACAAAATTTGTGGCAAAAATCTGCTTTATTTCCTCGGGTTTTTCTGTTTTGCCCAGCGCCCACATCAGCTTTGTGACAGCCGCTTCCGTCGTCATGTCGAATCCCTGGACGACTCCGCTCTGCAGCGCCTTCTGTCCGGTCTGATAAATGGTGAAGTCGCTCCGTTCGTACAGGCACTGGCTGCATACGACAACGGAAATGCTGCGCTCCACGATCTTTTGAAGCTGTGCGATCAAATCGCGGCGGATGAAATTCAGCCCGCCCGCGCCGAACGCTTCAATTACGATTCCCTTGTAGTTCATTTTCAGGAGCATGTCGAAAATTTCCGGGTTCAGGCCGGGGGTCAGCTTAATCAGAAAAACATCGGTGCAAAGCCGGTCTTCCAGAGAAAATCCGCCTTCCATTCGCGGCAGAATGCTTTGGTTGAACGTTAGGCCGCCCGCGTCGACGGTTGCGGCGGGGGGACAGTTGACGCTTTCAAAGGCGTCAAAGCCCGTGGTGCGCACCTTCACCGCCCTTGTCCCCAAAATGACCTTGCGGTCAAACGCAAGAAACACTCCCGGCCTTTTGGAACAGGCCATTGCAAAGGCGCAGCGCAGGTTTTCTGCGCCGTCCGTCAGGGGATGATTGATCGGCAGCTGGGAGCCGGTGATGACCACCGGAATGGGGATATTGCGCAGCATAAACGACAGCACGGAGGCGGTATACGCCATAGTGTCCGTGCCGTGGGTCAGAACGATTCCGTCATAGTTGCGGTATTCGCGGGCAATGGTGCGCGCAATGCACTGCCATTCCTCAGGCTGTATGTTGGAGCTGTCAAGCTGAAATAAATCTTCAACCGCAACGTCGTATTCGGCGGTAAGCCCGCCGATGAAGTCGGCCAGCTGCCGGCTGCTCAGCGACGGCGCAAGCCCTTCGTCCGTCGGTTCGGAGGCGATGGTTCCCCCGGTGGTAATCAGCAGTAATTGATTCATGGTAACACCCCGGTTATGTTGATGAGCATGATTTACAATATACTATCATTAATAGCATAGAAAGTAAATGAAGCGATCTCTAAAATCAGAGGCGTTCCCCAAGCTTTTTCGCGCAGTTTCTACAAAACCGCCCGATTGCTTCCCAACACGGAATGCTTTATAATGAAAATCAGAAAAATGGGACCAATGCTACTGAACGGAAAGGGCGGGATTTGCGTGTCCTCTGTTTTTATTGTGGAAGATGATGTGAAAATCAGACAGGAGCTGACAAGGCTCCTTGAAAAATACGGCTATACCTGTGCTTCGTCGGATGATTTTGCCCATATGCCGGAAGTGATCCTGAAGGAAAATCCACAGCTCGTGCTTCTGGATATCAACCTGCCGGTTTACGACGGGTACCATATCTGCCGGGAAATCCGGCGCAGCTCCCAGCTTCCCATTATCATCGTGACCAGCCGCGACAGCGACGTCGACGAACTGATGAGCATGAGTCTGGGCGCGGACGATTTTATCACGAAGCCCTACAATACGCAGATTCTGCTCGCGCGGATCGCCTCCGTTTTAAAGCGCGCTTATCCGTCCGAACCGGTCAGCATCCTTTCCCACCGGGGGCTGGAGCTCGACCTTTCCCGCGGGACCGCGCGTTTCGGGGAAAACGAGACGGAGCTTTCCAAAAACGAACTGCGCATCCTGCACGTGCTTCTGTGCAACCGGGGCCGTATCGTTTCCCGGGAGGAAATCATGAACGACCTGTGGCAGTCGGAGGAATTCGTGGACGACAACACGCTGACGGTCAACATCAACCGGCTGCGCAAAAAGCTGGACGGCATCGGCGTGCGCGATTATCTGACGACCAAACGGGGTCTGGGGTATCTGGTATGAGTGTGAAGAATTTTTTAGCGGATAAGGTTTATCATTTACTCTTTGTGGTGCTCACGGCCTTTTTCGCGGCCGCGCTGCTGTCCATTCTGAGAGTGGGCGCTTATGCCGCCCTTTTTGTTCCGCTGGTGTTTCTGGCGGGGGAAGCGGCTGCGCTGGCACTGGAATTTCTCAGAAAAAGGGAATTTTATAACGGAATGCTTCAAAACCTTGAAAAGCTGGACAAAAAATATCTGATTTCCGAAATGCTGGACGAGCCGTCCTTTCTTGAGGGAAAGCTGCTTTGCGAATGCGTAAAGACGGCCGGCAAGGCGATGAACGACGAGATCGCCGGGTACCGCCGCGCTTCCCGCGAATACCGGGAATATATCGAGGCGTGGGTGCACGAGGTCAAAACGCCGATTTCCTCCAGCAGGCTGATGATTGAAAACAATAAAAACGAGGTTACACTCAGCTTAAATGAGGAACTATCCAAAATAGAGAATTACGTGGAACAGGCGCTTTTCTATTCCAGAAGCAACCATGTGGAAAAGGATTACGTCATCAAAAGCACCACGCTGAAAGCGCTGGTCGGTTCGGCGCTCAAAAAGAATTCCGCCGCGCTGATCGAGAGCAGGACCCATGTGGAAACCTCCGCACTGGACAAAACGGTGTTTACCGACGGGAAGTGGACGGACTTCATTATCGGCCAGATTCTGATGAACTCCGTTAAGTACCGGAGCAGGGAGCCGGAAATCAAAATTTACGGGCTTCAAAATCCGAACAGCGTTACGCTGATGATTTCCGACAACGGGATCGGAATTTCGAAAAAGGACCTGGGCAGGGTGTTTGAAAAGGGTTTTACCGGCGAAAACGGCAGAACCGCCGCAAAATCGACCGGGATCGGACTGTATCTGTGCAAAAAGCTCTGCAATAAGCTGAACCTCGGCATCTCCATCGCGTCCACCGAGGGAAAGGGGACGCTGGTTTCCATCGTTTTCCCGAGAAGCAACATGTTTGAATGATTTTTCAAGCTTACAAAACTGTAAGTCTGCCGTAAGGGAAATCAATGGTTTGTTCCGTAAAATTGTATTATACTGTTAATACAATTTGAAAAGGAGAAAAACAGATGCAAAAAATTCTGACGGTTGAGAATGTTGAGAAATATTACGGAAATAAAGGCAATCTGACCAAAGCGGTGGACGATATCAGCTTTGAGGTGGAAAAAGGGGAATTCGTCGGCATCATGGGCGCTTCCGGCAGCGGAAAAACGACGCTGCTGAACTGCATTTCCACTATTGATTCCCCGACGGCCGGCCATATCATTATCGACGGAAAGGATATTACCCGGCTGAACTCCGCAAGGCTGTCCCGGTTCCGCCGCGAACAGCTCGGGTTTATCTTTCAGGACTTCAATCTGCTGGACACACTGACCGCGTATGAAAATATTGCGCTCGCGCTGACCATTATCAAAACCCCGGCGGGGGAAATCGACGTGCGCGTGCGTCAGGTCGCGAAAAAGCTGGAGATCGAGGATGTCCTGAAAAAGTATCCTTACCAGATGTCCGGCGGGCAGAAGCAGCGCGTCGCCTCGGCCCGCGCCATCGTTACCCAGCCCGCGCTGATTCTGGCGGATGAGCCCACCGGCGCGCTGGACTCCAAATCCTCCCGGATGCTGCTGGAAAGCTTTGAAACGCTCAACAGCAATCTGGAAGCGACCATCCTGATGGTCACGCACGACGCGTTTACCGCCAGCTACTGCCACCGGATCCTGTTTATCAAGGACGGCCGGATTTTCAACGAGCTGGTCCGCGGCGGCGATACCCGCAGGCAGTTCTTCAATAAGATTATTGAGGTCGTGACCCTGCTCGGAGGTGACAACGCCAATGTTCTCTAAGCTCGCTTTCAAGAATGTCACGAAAAGCATCCGCGACTTCACCGTCTATTTTTTGACCCTGACGTTCGGTGTAAGCCTGTTTTATGTTTTCAATTCCATCGATTCCCAGACCGCGCTGCTGGAGGTCAGCAAGGCGCAGGCGAGAATCATTGCATCGCTGATTACCATGATCGACTATGTGTCCGTTTTTATTTCCGTAATTCTGGGCTTCCTGGTCGTTTACGCGAACCAGTTCCTGATCAAACGCCGGAAAAAAGAGCTTGCCGTTTACATGACTCTCGGCATGGCGAAAGGCAAAATATCGCGCATTTTGATTCTGGAAACGATGATTATCGGCGTGTTTTCGCTTGCGGTGGGCCTGTTGGTCGGCGTGTTTGCCTCCCAGTGGCTTTCCGTTGTTACGGCGAAGCTGTTCGAGGTGGACATGAAAGCGTTTGTTTTTACGTTTTCCGCCCACGCGTTTTACAAGACCGTCCTGTATTTCGGAATCATCTTTCTGATCGTGATTGTCTTCAATACGATTGCGATCTCGCGGTATAAACTGATCGATCTGCTGAATGCTTCGAAGAAAAATCAAAAGCTGCGGTTTACGCATCTCTGGATTTCGGTGATCTTGTTTCTTTTGGCGCTTGTCTGCATCCTTACCGCCTATCGCCTGATTATCGATAACGGTATGTTGGAGGTGAACTCCCAGTTTACGGCGGCCATTGTTCTGGGCAGCGTCGGCACGCTGCTGTTCTTTATGTCCCTGTCCGGCTTTTTGCTCCGCGTGGTAAAGGCGAACAAAAGGCTGTATCTCAAAAACCTGAACATGTTCGTGCTGCGCCAGATCAATTCTAAAATCAATACGACCTTCGTCTCCATGTCCGTCATCTGCATCATGCTGCTGGTCACCATCGGGACGCTGTCCACGGGGATGGGACTTTCCGACGTGCTCAGCAAGGACCTGAAGGGCGCTACGCCGTATGACGCGACCTATACCTACTATTATTCGTATGGGGAGGACGAATTGAAGCGCAATGCGCTGGCGGATGATATCGCAGGGCAGATGATTGCCCATGGCGTCGATTTGGACGGACTGACCAGATCGTACGCACAGATGACTGTTTATTACACCGATCATCTGAAATACTCCGAGCTGTTCCTTCCCGGTGCGCCGTCACAGGGCAAGCTGATGGAAGGAAGCAAGGACGTTGCGGTGGTTTGCGTTTCGCAAAGCGACTACAACGCTGCCGCGAAGCTGCAGGGGAGGCCCACGGTTTCCCTGAAGGATGATGAATTCCTGATCAACTGCAACTACAGCGATATGAAGCCCGTGATCGAGTATTTTTTGAATCATAAGGGTACGGTTGTGCTGAACGGGAAAACGTTAAAGGCGCAGAGCCGCCGGTATCTGGATACCGCCTTCCAGACAAGCATGATGATGGCGGATCCCGGAACGCTGATTGTGCCGGACGCGCTGGCGGAAGGCCTGAAAAAAGAGATCACTTTTCTCAATCTCCAGTATAAAGACGGCGTTACCGACGAACAGTTCGTTGCAGCGGTCGAAAAGGTTTATCCCGAAGAATCGGCTGATGAGTCTTCCGCTCCATATCACACATCTCTTACCAAACAGCTGGTCTACGATCAGAGCACGGGGATCAAGACGATGATTTCGTATCTTGCGATCTATATCGGGCTCGTCTTCCTGATTACCAGCGCCGCCGTGCTTGCTCTGCAGCAGCTTTCCGAAGCCTCCGATAATCTGGAGCGCTATGGCCTGCTGAAACGGCTCGGCGCGGAGCAGAGGATGATCGATCATTCCCTGTTTGTCCAGATCGCCATCTATTTTATGCTTCCGCTTTCTCTTGCGGTCGTCCATTCGGCGGTCGGCATCTATGTCGCCAATTCGGTGGTGGTGCAGTTCGGCCACCTGGATATTTTGGGAAACACCCTCATTACCGCTGTGTTTTTCCTTGTTATTTACGGGGGCTATTTCCTCACGACCTATTTCGGCAGCAGGAGCATGATTCATCAAAGGCAGAACTGATATGATCATTCTTTTATTGGTTAAGCTGCTGCTCATTTATTTCCTTTCCGGCTGTGGAAGCTTTCTTTAAGCCCTTTCAGCCGCTGGCAAAAAAGTAGTTTTTCCTCCTTCTGGCTCCCTCTTTAAGGAGGCTGGCAGGCGAAGCTCTCAGCCGCCGGTCAAAATGACCGGCGGCTGTTGTCTTTCTTCCCAAAAGAATATATAATGGAATTACCAAATCACAGCAGGGGAAATGATATGAAAAACGATTTTGTATACACCGGTTATCCTTCGCTCTTGGAGCACCTTCTTTCGCTGGCCGACAAGCCGTACCGAGAGATGCAGTATAAAATTGTCCCCGGGGTGGAGCATATTCTCGGCGTGCGTATCCCGAAGCTGCGGGCGCTTGCAAAGCAGATCGGAAAGAGCGACTGGCGCGCCTGCCTTGCGGGGCTGCGGGACGCCTCCATGGAAGAAATCATGCTGCGCGGGTTTCTCATCGGCTATGCCAAAATGGATCAGGACGAGCTTTTCGCCCTGATCGCGGACTTTGTCCCGAGAATCAACAGCTGGGCGGTGTGCGACGGCTTTTGCTCCACTTTGAAAGCGGCGGCGAAGGACTGGGAAAGGCTGTTCGACTTTTTACAGCCGTATCTGCAAAGCGGCAGCGAATACGAGCTGCGCTTTGCTGTCATCATGCTGATGGATTATTTTATTACGGACGAAACCATCGATTCGGTTCTGAAAATTTACTACCGGGTGCGCCACGACGGCTATTATGTCAAGATGGGCGTAGCGTGGGCGCTGTCCGTCTGCTTTGTGAAATATCCGGAAAAGACCATGGCTTATCTGCGCACGGACGGCCTGGACGACTGGACCTACAACAAAACGCTGCAGAAAATCGTGGAATCCTTCCGTGTGGACGACCGGACCAAAGCGGTCATCCGGGGAATGAAACGCAGGGGGAAGTAAATGGAATATCAGCTGATCCGTTCCCGGCGCAAAACCATTGCCATCTGTGTGGACCGGGACGGCAACGTGACCGTCCGCGCCCCGCTGAGGGCCGCCCAGGGGATAATCGACCGCTTTATCTGTGAAAAGCAGGAATGGATAGAGGAGAAGTCCTCTCAGATGGCGGCGAACGCCGCGGCCCGGCAGGAATTCAGCGTTTCCCCGGGCTCGACGCTGCCGCTGATGGGGAAGGAATACCCGGTACTGCCCGGGGAACGCGTCGCTTTTGACGGGACAGGGTTCATCCTGCTGCAGGAAGCGTTTGAAACACTGAAACCGAAGCTTGTCCGCCTGTACCAGTCGATTGCGCTGGACGTCCTTTCGCGCAGGACGGAGGATTATGCCATGCGCACCGGCTTTCGGCCCTCGGGCGTGCGGATTGGCTCGGCGCGTACCTGCTGGGGCTCCTGCTCCGGAAAAAACCGCCTGAGCTATTCGTGGAAACTGATTCTTGTACCGCCGGAGCAGATCGATTATGTGATCGTCCATGAGCTTGCGCATACCGTCGAGCATAACCATTCTCCGCGCTTCTGGGCGCTGGTCGGGCAGATTTTGCCGGACTATCCGGCGAGGCGCAAACAGCTGAAAGCCTCCGCGCAGAAGCTGCAGCAGCAGGGATGGGATTGATTGCGGCCCCAATGGGTATAAACTGATTTGCAGCGGGAACATTGAACATCAATAAAGAAGGGGAGATTATTTATGGTAAAAGAGGAAATATTGCGCAAATATGCGCGCCTGGCAGTCTGTATGGGGGTCCATGTGCAGCCGGGGCAGCTTCTTGTCCTTACGTCGTCCGTCGAGTGTGCGTATTTTACCCGCCTGTGCGTGGAGGAAGCATACCGGGCGGGCGCCGGGGAAGTGCTTGTCCTTTGGAACGACGAAGCGGTGGCGAAGCTTGCCCTTCAGCATGAACGCACGGAAACGCTGGCCCGGATAGCTCCGTGGAAAATTGAGCAGAAGAGAAACTGCATCGACCAAAAATGCTGTTTCCTGTATGTCGAGTCCGCGACTCCCGGACTTCTGGCGAAGATTGACGGAAAGAAGCTTCAGACCGTCCGTATGGCCAAAGAAACCGCGTTTGAGCCGTTCGAATACTATACGATGGCGAACTACGGCCAGTGGTCCATCGTCGCGATTCCGACCGTCCCGTGGGCGAAAAAAGTCTTTCCGGGCCTCAGCGACGAAAAGGCCCTTGCTGCGCTGTGGGACGCGGTTCTCACAAGCGTCCGGATTGCGGAGGACAACGACCCGGTCGCCGAGTGGGAACGGCACAATGAGGAGCTCAGTCATCACTGCGAGTTAATGAACGGGTTCCGTTTTAAATCCCTCCATTTTAAAAACGGAATGGGAACGGACCTGACGGTTGGACTTGTGAAAGATCACATCTGGGCGGGCGGCTGTGACAAGGCGAAAAACGGCGCGGTTTTCAATCCGAATATGCCGACCGAGGAAGTTTTTACCATGCCGGATAAATACAGAGTGGACGGCCGCGTATACGCCACAAAGCCGCTGAGCTACCAGGGCAAGCTGATCGAAAATTTCCATCTGGATTTTCAGGACGGAAAGGTAATCGGTTTTCAGGCGGAAAAGGAACAAGACACCCTGAAAAATCTGATCGGCTTCGACGAGGGCAGCTGTTACCTCGGCGAAGTGGCGCTGATTCCGTACGACTCGCCCATTTCACGGCTGGGGATTCTGTTCCTGAACACGCTCTTTGACGAAAACGCTTCCTGTCATCTGGCGCTCGGCGCTTCCTATCCGGACAATCTGAAAAACGGCGCGGAATTAAAGCGGGAGGAACGGGAAAAGCTCGGCTCCAACTATTCCAAAATCCACTGCGATTTTATGTTCGGAAGCGCGGATATGGAGATTACCGGTACCACATGGGACGGAAAACAGATCGCTGTGTTCCGGAACGGAAATTTCATCATATAATACAGCATTTTCAATTGATTCTGCAACGGGGTTACGTTCCTCCCCGCCGAAGGTGGGGAGGAACGTGTTTTGTCTCACAATATGAAAAAGCGGTTCGCTGTTGCGGCCGCTTTTTTGCGCCTTAAAGCAAAAAAGCGAGGGAAGGAATGCGGGAATCTGTTTTTGAAAAACATTTAACAATTAGCCACGCTTTCCTTGACAAATCCCATTGTACAGACTAAAATATTATATGTTAGCAGAGGCTAACATATAATGCTTGAGGAGCATCACAAGTAAATAAGAAATCAGATGATGGAGGCTCTTATGACCTTAAATGAACTGCAGATCGGCCGTAAATCAAAGATTGTTGAAGTCAGGGGTGAGGGCGCGCTGCGGCGCAGGCTGTTGGATATGGGACTGACTCCTCACACGGAGGTGATGGTGAGAAAGGTTGCGCCGATGGGCGATCCGATTGAAATCCATCTTCGAGGCTACGAACTGACCATTCGGATTGAGGATGCAAAAAAGATTGAAGTGGAAGGGACGTTAAGCCGATGATTTTTGCGTTAGCCGGGAACCAGAACAGCGGGAAAACAACGCTGTTCAACCAGCTCACCGGTTCCAACCAGCATGTGGGAAATTTTCCGGGGGTTACGGTTGAGAGAAAGGACGGGGTCATCCGCGGGCACCGCGACGTGACGGTGGTGGACCTTCCGGGCATCTATTCTCTTTCCCCTTATACCAGTGAAGAAATTGTCACCCGAGACTTTATACTGAACAACCATCCGGACGGGATTATCAATATCGTGGACGCAACCAATGTTGAGCGCAATCTTTACCTGAGCATGCAGCTGATTGAGCTGAATCTTCCCATGGTAATTGCTTTAAATATGATGGATGAGGTCCGCGCCAACGGCGGGACCATTATTATAGAGAAATTTCAAAAAGAACTCGGCGTGCCGGTCGTTCCCATTTCCGCCAGCAAGAATGAAGGGATCGACGAGCTGATTGAAACGGCGATCAGCACCGCCGCAGCAAAGCAGAAACCGAGGCGCCAGGACTTTTGCACCGGCGCAGTACATAGAGCGATTCATTCCGTGGCCCATCTGGTGGAGGATCACGCCGAACGGATCGGCGTACCTCCGCGCTTTGCGGCGACGAAGCTGGTCGAGGGCGACGATCCCATGATGAACGCGTTGGGCCTTTCGGACAACGAAAAGGATATGGTGGGCCACAGCGTAACGGAAATGGAGCGGGAGCTCGGTACCGACAGGGAAGCCGCCCTGGCGGATATGCGCTACACGTTTATCGAAGGACTGTGCAAGGATTCCGTCGTAAAAATAGGGGAATCCAAAGAACACCGGCGCAGTGTGGCGATCGACGAAATCCTGACGCACAAATATCTCGCGATTCCGATTTTCCTTGCGATTATGATGCTGGTGTTTTACCTGACCTTCGGGGTGATCGGCAGCGCGCTGAGCGACCTTCTTTCCCTTGCCATCGACTTCGTTACCGAAGTCGTCAGCGCGGGCCTGACCGCGTACGGCATCAACCCGGTCGTGCATTCGCTTCTGATCGACGGCGTATTCGCCGGGGTCGGCAGCGTGCTTTCGTTTTTACCCATCATCGTGGTGCTGTTCTTTTTCCTTTCCATTCTGGAGGACAGCGGGTATATGGCCCGGGTCGCCTTTGTCATGGATAAGCTGCTGCGCAAGATCGGGCTTTCGGGCCGCAGCTTTGTGCCGATGCTGATCGGGTTCGGCTGCTCCGTTCCCGCCATCATGGCGACCCGTACTCTTTCCAGTGAACGCGACCGCAAAATGACCATCCTTCTGACGCCCTTTATGAGCTGCAGCGCAAAGCTGCCGATTTACGCGATGTTTACTGTCGCGTTCTTCCCGAAGCACCGTGCCCTGGTGATGATTGCCCTTTATGTTACCGGTATCCTCGTCGGCATTATCAGCGGTCTGATCCTGAAAAGCACGCTTTTCCACGGGAAACCGGTGCCGTTTGTCATGGAACTGCCGAACTATCGCCTTCCCAGTGCGAAAAGTGTTGCACTGCTGATGTGGGATAAGGCAAAGGATTTTTTAACGCGTGCATTTACCGTTATCTTTGTGGCAACGATTATCATATGGTTTCTTCAGACCTTTGACACGCGCTTCAATGTGGTGGCCACAAGCGCCGACAGCATGCTCGCCGGCGTCGGCAAGGTGATCGCGCCGCTGTTTGCTCCGCTCGGCTTTACCGACTGGCGTGTTTCCACCGCTTTGATTACCGGCTTTACCGCCAAAGAAGCGGTGGTCAGTACGCTTGCGGTTCTGACCGGAACCAGTGTTTCCAATCTGCCCGCGGCGCTGTCCCAGCTTTTTACCCCGCTGACCGCGTGGTCGTACCTGACCTTTACGCTGCTTTATACGCCCTGTGTTGCGGCAATCAGCGCCGTCCGGCGTGAAATGAACAGCTCGAAAAATGCGGTGGCCATGGTGCTTTACCAGACGGGCGTCGCCTGGATCGTGGCATTTTTTGTCTATCATATCGGCCTTTTGATTTGCCGCTGACGGCGGAAGGGAGCATTATGCAGCTGATTGATTATGCGATTCTGGCGGTGATCGCCGTATTGCTTGTGTTCGCAATCCGGTATTCCTACCGGCACAGAAAGGAATGCTGCGGCGACTGCAGCCGGTGCTCATCCTGCCATTCCTGTACCAGAAAGAATAAAAAATAGGGTTTTATCTCTCCTTTGCCTTCCCGGCAAAAGAGAGATTTTTTCTTGCTCAGACACTATTCAAATGCATTGCGCTGTGATAGAATAGAAACGCTGCAATCAGGCAGGAAAATTGGTTTGGGGAGATAATAATATATGGAACAGACAAGGCACCATTACGGACTATTTACTACGGTAACCATGATTATCGGTATTTGCATCGGCTCTGGAATTTTCTTTAAGAGCGACAATATTCTGGCGGCTACCGGAGGAAGCGTCCCGCTTGGTGTGCTTGTTTTCGTGCTGGGTGCGACCAGCATCATTTTCGGGGGGCTCTGTATCAGCGAGCTGGCCTCCCGCACCGACCGCCCGGGCGGGGTCATCACGTATGTGGAGGAATTCGCGAGCGAAAGGCTCGCCTGCGGGATGGGGTGGTTCCAGATTTTTGTGTATCTGCCCACCATTGCCGCGGTTGTTTCGTGGGTGGTCGGCATTTACATCTGCCTTTTGTTCGGATGGGAAGGCACACTGGAAAATCAAATGCTGATCGGCTTTCTCTTTTATACGCTGAACTTTATGATGAATTCCCTGTCCGCCAGACTGGGCGGCGGGTTCCAGAATTTTTCCACCATCAGCAAGATGCTTCCTCTGGCCGTCATTGCGGTATGCGGCCTGTTTTTCGGCAATCCCGCCAAAGGGTTTCAAAGCATTGCCCCCAGTACCCTGGGGGGAGCGGCCTGGCTTTCCGCCATTGGGCCGATCGCCTATTCCTTTGACGGCTGGTCCATTTCCACTTCCATTGCGCCGGAAATCCGCGATTCCAAAAAGAACCTGCCCCGCGCGCTGATTATTGCGCCGGTCATTATCCTGATTACCTATGTCGCATATTTTATCGGCGTTTCCAGCCTGCTGGACCCTCAGAAAATCGTCGCGCTGCAGGACGCCCATGTCTATACGGTCGCCAAAAATCTGTTCGGCGGTTTCGGCGCGCAGCTGGTGCTGATTTTCGTTATTATTGCGGTAATGGGTACGGCAAACGGCATTATTCTGGGTTATATCCGCCTTCCGTACTCTATGGCCCTGCGGGGGGAAGGGATGTTCCCGCTTTCGGACAAGCTCTCAAAGCTGGACGAAAAACACGGGATGCCGGTGAATTCCGCAATCTTCTGCTATGTTATCACCACATTCTGGGCGGCAATCCATTTTATCACCGTCAAATTCGCACTGCTCCCCAATTCGGATGTTTCTGAAATCGCTATCGTTATGAGCTATATTTTTTATATTATTCTGTACTACAAGGTGTTTGCGCTTTACCGCGCGGGAGAAATCAAAAGTGCTTTCCGCGGGGTCGCCGTTCCCATTCTGGCGACGCTCGGCTCCCTCTTCATTCTTTCGGGCGGCCTGCAGAGCAAGCTTTTCTTCCTGTACGCGGCGTTCTGCATTCTGGTGGTGCTGGCCGCTCTGCTTTATTACCGCAGGCACCATTTATCCGTTTCACAAAATTGAATGGATTTCCTGAAAGGCAGGGGTTTATGTACGGCATACAATCGCCTGCCTTTCAAACCGATGATAGCAAAAGGGCTCGGAACAATCATTGTTCTGAGCCCTTTTGCTATGGATCAGCAGAGACCTGTTTGGTCCCTGAATATATGAAAGGGATTCCATAAAAGCGTTTGAATTCATTGAAATTTTGCTCTTCTGGTTGATCTTTGTGCCTGACAAAGCTCTCCTTTTATGTCAGGATTCTTTAAATGGATCTGATATTAAAGCCCTGATTTCAGATATGAAACAAATATAATGAAATCGCTTCCATTATTTAAATTGCTTAATTATTTTTTATATTATTGGATAATATTATAATTGATATCTAAAAATTATTAAGATATAATAAAGCCACACTAAGAGATGAACTGATTAATCTACAATTTTATGAAACCAGTTTTATAAATTTTCTGCAAAATCTTTGCGAAAGGTGTATTGGCCATTGCTTACAATAAAAGACATTGCAAAAATAGCAAAAGTATCCCCTGCAACGGTTTCCAGAGTTATCAATAACAGCGGCTATGTAAAGATGGAAACCAGAACCATTGTGGAGGAAACTATCCGCGAAAACGGATATGTCCCCAACGTTCTGGCAAGAAATCTGAGTAAAAATGAAACAAATACCATCGGCGTTGTGGTACCGGATATCAACAATCCGTTTTTTGGCGAGGTCATCAAGGGAATTACAGTGAAAGCGGAGAAGTCCAACCTGAATATTCTGCTCTGCGACACCAACGAGCGCGAAGAGAATGAGCGGCGTTCACTGAAAATGCTGAAAGGGCAGAAGCTGAAGGGAATCATTATCACGCCAACCTCAGACGCCAATGAATTCAATGCGGAATATCTGAAATTTATGGAAAGCATCGGCATTCCCATTGTCCTGATCGACAGAGATGTGAAGCATTCCAAATTTGACGGCGTGTTTATTGATAATATTGCTGGCACCTTTGAGGGAATGCAGGCGCTGATTCAGAACGGACACCGGCGGATCGCCATTATCGCGGGCCCCAAGACTTCCAAGCCGGGACGCGACCGTCTCAGGGGGTACAAACAGGCCCTCGAAGCCTATCAGATTCCTTTGGATGAAAACCTGATTTTCTACGGCGATTTCAGGCTTGAAAGCGGATATGAAATCACGAAGAAAATATTTTCCATGTCACCGCTTCCCACCGCTATTTTTTCTTCCAACAATATGATGACGCTTGGGTGCATTAAATATCTGAATGAAACCGGGAAGAAAATCGGGGAAGATATTTCATTGCTTGGGTTCGATGAAATTGAAATGCTGAATATTCTCAATATCAAGATATCGGTGATCGACCGTCCCACTTTTGCCATGGGTGAAGTGGCCATTACACTGCTGATGGAAAAACTGGAATCCGGCAAGAATACGGATAACATCCAGCGGACCATTCTGATGCCGAAACTGATTCTGCGTGGTTCCGAAAAATTAAAAGGGCTCAGCTGATTTTTTATGCCGTGATGTGGAACCGGTTACATATTTTTAATGGAGGAATGATTATGAAACAGCAGCACATTACCGTATTCGGAAGCTTTGTTGTTGATTTGATGTCCAGAGCGCCTCATCTGCCCGTACCCGGAGAGACTGTAAAAGGGTCGATGTTCCGGATCGGACCCGGCGGAAAAGGCTTCAATCAGGGGGTCGCGGCCAAGAAAGCCGGCGCGGATGTCACAATGGTGACAAAAATCCGGCACGATACCTTCGGTAATATTGCACTGAATACGATGAAGGAACTGGATATGGATGCAAGCCATGTGTTTTTTTCGGAAAAAAGTGAAACCGGTGCCGCATTGATCATGGTGGATGAAGTGACCAGCCAGAACGCAATCATGGTTACGCTGGGTGCATGTTCCGAAATTACGAAGGAAGACGTGGACTCCATTGAAGAAATCGTCAAAAATTCGGGGTATCTTTTAACGCAGCTGGAAACCAACGTGGATGCCGTGGAGCGTGTCGTGGACATGGCGCACCGTTACGGTGTGACCGTTGTTTTCAATACGGCTCCCGTACAGCCGATCAGCGACGAGCTTCTGAGAAAGGTCGATATTATTACGCCCAATGAGGTGGAAGCGGAAATTCTGACAGGCATTAAGGTTGACAGCGAGGAAAACGCACAGAAAGCGGCAGAGTATTTCTTCGGCAAAGGAGTAAAAACCGTTGTCATCACCCTTGGAAAACGGGGCGTGTTCGTTTCAACAGCTCAAAAGCACGGAATTCTTCCCGTACCCAAGGTGGATGTGCTTGACACTACGGGCGCGGGCGACGCCTTCAACGGAGCGCTGGTTGCGTCTCTTGCGGAGGGCAAGGATATCTGGGAAGCCTGCGGGTTTGCAAACGCGGCGGCGTCCATTTCCGTCACACGGATGGGGACGACTCCCTCCATGCCCGTGCGCGGCGAGATCGATAAGTTCTTATCAGAACATAAATAAAGCAAACGTCCTGAAAACAGTCAAAGGAGAGAATGCAAATGTTAAAAGGTGGAATTTTAAACGCGCAGCTTGCCCATGTGCTGGCTGATCTCGGTCATAAGGATACGCTGGTTGTCAGCGATGCCGGTCTGCCCGTTCCGGACGGAGTGGAAAAGGTGGACTTGGCGTGGAAGCCGAACGAACCAAAGTATCTTGATGTTCTGAAGGAAATTCTGAGCAGCATTGTGGTGGAAAAGGCGATTCTTGCAAAAGAGCTGAAAACGGTCAGCCCGGACATGCATCAGAAGATTCTGGAAGTGCTTCCAAAGGATATTCCAATAGAGTATGTAGATCATGTGGACCTGAAAGAAAAAACCAAATCCTCCAGGGCGATTGTCCGCACCGGGGAATTCACCCCTTATCCAAGCGTTATTTTGGTTTGTGCATGTGCCTACTGAAGGAAGGGAGGTCAAAGAATGCCGGAAGACGATATCATTTTAAAACTGGACTCCATTGTCAAAATTTTTCCGGGCGTAAAAGCACTTGACGGTGTACACCTTGAAATAAAAAAAGGCGAAATTCATGCTCTGTGCGGTGAAAACGGCGCGGGCAAATCAACGCTGATGAAGATTATTTCCGGCGCGCATCCCTATACTTCCGGGAACATGTATTTTGAAGGTGTAAAAGTTTCTTTCCACTCTACGAAAGAAGCCAGGGACAAGGGAATTTCCATGATTTATCAGGAGTTCAACCTGATCCCCTATCTTTCAGTTGCCGAAAATATTTTTTTGGAAGCTCTTCCCAAAAAGAAGAACGGGCTGTTTGACTGGAAAACGCTGAATCAGAAAGCAAAGGAGCTGCTGGATCGGCTGAAGCTGAACGTTGATCCACAGCTTCCGGTCAATAAGCTGTCTGTTGCACAGGCGCAAATGGTTGAAATTGCTAAGTGCCTGTCCAGAAACGCAAAGGTCATTATTATGGATGAGCCGACGGCGGCGCTGACCGATGAGGAAATCGACATTCTGTTTTCCATCATCCGGTCGCTCTCACAGGAAGGTATTTCGATCATTTACATATCCCATCGTCTGGATGAAATCTTCAAGCTGGCTGACCGGGTCACGGTTTTCCGCGACGGAAAAAATGTGGCGACAAAGAGTATCGGTGACATTGGTTACCAGGAGCTGGTGTCGATGATGGTGGGTAAGGACATTTCGGACCTGTATCCCCACAGAGAGTATTCCGGACAGGAAACGGTTTTGAAAGCACAGAACATTACGGGGCGCGGGGTAAAAGACGTCAGCTTCGAGCTGAGAAAGGGGGAGATCCTCGGAATCGCCGGGCTGATGGGGTCCGGAAATATCGAGCTTTCCAAAATTTTGTACGGAGCCATCCCCATGGAAAAGGGCGAAATAAAAATCGGGAATGCACCGGCGGACTGCGGCACTCCGCGCAAAGCGCTTCGGGCCGGAATCGGATTTGTTTCCGACGACCGGAAAAACGAGGGATTGATTCTCATCCGGAGCGTAAAGGAAAATATTTCGCTGTCATCGCTGAAAAAAATATGCAGCCATTCTTTTGTAAACCATAAGGCAGAGGAGAAAATGGTAACCAAGAACATTCGCTCCCTGAATATTAAGGTAAGTTCCTACAACCAGCTGGGACAGAATTTAAGCGGCGGAAATCAGCAGAAGGTGGTCTTTGCAAAAATCCTTGAAACGGTCCCGTCGATCTGTATCATGGATGAGCCTACCCGCGGAGTCGATGTCGGCGCCAAGTCGGAAATTTATCAAATCATGAACCGGATGACGGAGGAAGGGAAAAGCATCATCCTGGTTTCATCAGATTTACCGGAGCTCATTGGGATGAGCGACCGCATACTGATTATGAGGGAAGGAAAAATTGTCATGTCCTTAAATAGAAATGAATCTAATCAGGAATTGATTTTGGCCTATGCTGCAGGAGGTGTTGGTGAATGAATGCGAAAGAGAAAGCTTTTCGGGTTTTAACCGTACATAGAACGAGCATCATTCTTGCCCTGATCCTGATTGTTGCCGCATTCCTGTCGCCCGCCTTTTTAAGCGCCTCAAACATGCTGAACGTGATCCGGCAGGTTTCCATTACCGCCATTATCGGCGCAGGGATGACGTTTGTGATCCTGACAGGCGGAATTGATCTTTCGGTGGGCTCCGTTGTGGGACTGGCCGGCGCATTTTCCGCCGGTGTGCTGCAGACGACGGACTCCGTTCCGCTCGCCATCGGCATCGGTCTTTTAACCGGTCTAGTCTGTGGATTCATCAATGGATTCTTTATTGCAAAGTGCGGAATTCCAGCCTTTATCGCCACATTGGCAATGATGACCCTCCTGAGAGGCTGCATTCTGGTTTATACCAACGGCACGCCGATCTCCGTACAGTCGGATATCTATAAGGCTGTGGGAAAAGGCAGCCTTGCCGGAATCCCCGTTCCGATTATTATTCTATTGTTCGTTTATCTGGCCGCCTATATTTTACTTACGCACACTGCTTACGGGCGCACGGTTTACGCGATCGGCGGAAACCGTGAGGCGGCCAGACTTTCCGGAATTTCCGTTGTAAAGAACGAATGGATTGTCTATATCATCATCGCTTTGCTTTCCAGCCTTGCCGGCATCATCCTCACCGCAAGGCTTGGTACAGCGGCCGCCACGGCGGGGGAAGGATATGAAATGGATGCAATCGCCTCCGTTATCATCGGCGGAACCAGTCTGGCGGGGGGTCAGGGCTTTATTCTTCCGACGGTAATCGGCGCGCTGATTCTCGGGGTTCTTGACAATATCCTCACATTGATGAACGTAAACCCGTTTGCCACCAATATTGTGAAGGGCGTTGTTATTCTTATCGCCGTATTGGCCGACAAGAAATTCAAGGACTTGTCAGCTAAAGTTAATCAATAAATTGGCAGAAAGAAAGGGAGAAGTTTATGAAAAGGTCAAAAAAATTATTGGCGTTGGTACTATCCGCAGCAATGATTGCCGCGACAGCCGCAGGCTGCTCCACCGGAGCCGCGACCAGCACCGCTGAATCAAAAGCGGCGGAGAGCGCCGCACCCGCCCAAAGCTCAAACAAACAGCTCGTCATCGGTCTTTCGATGAATACGCAGACCAATCCGTTCTTCGTCAGCGTGAAAGAGGGCGCCCAGAAAGGTGCGGAGGAACTGGGAGCCAAACTGGTGGTAACTGACGCGCAGAACGATGCGTCCACCCAGATGAAGGATGTTGAAAACCTGATTACACAGAAACCGGACCTAATCATCATCGACCCGGCCGACAGCGACGCGATTGTGTCCGCTATTCAGGAAGCGAACGACGCGAAAATCCCGGTGATTACGATCGACCGTGCCGCGAAGGGCGGAGAAGTCGTCAGCCACATGGGCTTTAACGCGATCAAAGCGGGCGGCCTTGAGGGACAGTTTATCGCCGATACGCTGAAAGGCAAAGGAAATGTAGTGGAAATTCAGGGCATTATGGGCACGAATGTTGCGCAGGACAGAAGCAAAGGCTTTAACGATGTCATTGCGAAATATCCGGACATCAAGAAGGTTGCCACGCAGAGCGCGGATTTTGACAGAGCCAAAGCAATGAAGGTCATGGAAAATATTCTTCAGGCGAACAAGGATATTCAGGCCGTCTACGCGGCGAACGACGAGATGGCGCTCGGATGCCTCGAAGCCATTGAAGCGGCCGGACGGACGAAGGACATCGTACTGGTCGGCAATGACTGCCTCGATGATACCATGAAAGCAATTAAGGAAGATAAGATGAAGGCCACCATCAACGAGCCCCCTTATTTCCTGGGCAAAAACGCGGTTCAGACCGCTGTAAAATACCTGAAAGGCGAAAAGGTTGAAAAGAGCGTGATCCTTGAATCCACTCTGGTTACAAAAGAAAACGTCGATTCCGTAAAGACCAGAGATTAGTCTGATTTTACCGGTGGACCGCGGTACCGAAGCGGCCCGCCGGTTTTTGGTGAAAATACGGGCGGAGCCTGCCCTTCATGAATGATACAGGAGGAAAAATTATGGAACTGGAAACTTATATTGATCACACGCTTTTAAAGCCGAACGCAACCAAAGGACAGATAGAAACACTCTGTACGGAGGCAAGGCAACACCATTTTGCTTCCGTTTGCGTCAATTCGTATTATGTCCCTTTGGCAAATACGCTTTTAAAGGATTCCGGAGTCACTGTGTGCTGTGTCGTCGGCTTTCCGCTCGGCGCAATGTCCACGCAGGGAAAGGCCTTTGAGGCAAAGCAGGCGGTACAGGACGGCGCCGGCGAGGTGGATATGGTGATCAATATCGGTGCATTGCTGGACGGGGATTATGAGACCGTGCTTCAGGATATCCGGGCGGTTGTCCGCGAAGCACATCCAAAGGCGTTATTAAAAGTAATTATTGAAACCTGCCTTTTGAACGATGAACAAAAAGGAAAAGCCTGTGAACTCGCTGTGGAGGCGGGCGCAGATTTTGTAAAAACGTCGACCGGCTTTAGCACCGGGGGCGCTACTGTCCACGATGTAGAGCTGATGAAACGTGCCGTACAGGGAAAAGCAAAGGTAAAAGCTTCGGGCGGTGTCCGGACCTATGAGGATGCCATGAACATGATTCACGCCGGTGCGGACCGGATCGGTACAAGTAACGGCGTCAAGATGATGGAACACTGAGAAAATATTTTTTAAAATACAAAGGGAAATGCCGTATTGCAACAGTCCAGCTGTGCAGTAACGGCATTTCCTTGTTTTATTACAGCAGGCCCAAAAGCCTTACTGTGCCGGCGAAGAGGAAACAGATCACCATGCCCGCGGCGGTGGGAACTGCGAACGAGACAGCCGTCCATTTCCAGCTCTGCGTTTCCTTATGGATGGTCAGGCAGGTGGTGGAGCACGGCCAGTGCATTAAAGAAAACAGCATGGTGCATACGGCGGTCAGCCAGGTCCACCCGTTGCTGAGGAGGAGGTTTTTCAGTTCCTCCAGACTTCCCAGTTCCAAAATGCTCCCTGTGGACATGTACGCCATAATGATGATCGGCACCACGATTTCATTGGCGGGAAATCCCAGAATAAACGCGAGCAGAATCACCCCGTCCAGCCCCAGAAGATTTGCGAACGGGTCGAGAAAATTCGAGCAGTGGAGCAGCAGGCTGGCTCCGCCGACATGGATATTTGCCAAAAGCCAGATAATCAGCCCGGCGGGGGCGGCCACGACCACCGCCCTGCCCAGAACGAACAGGGTGCGGTCGCAGATGGAGCGGACGATCACTTTTCCGATCTGCGGCCTGCGGTAGGGGGGAAGCTCCAGTGTAAAGGAGGAGGGGATTCCTTTCAGAATGGTAACGGAGAGAAGCTTTGAGACGATAAAAGTCATAAAGATTCCCAGAATGATCGTACCGGTCAGCAGGCAGGTGGAAAAAAAGGATTGAAACGGCGCGGAAACCGTTCCGACAAAGAACATGGAGATAATCGCGACCAGGGTGGGGAACCGTCCGTTGCAGGGAACAAAGCAGTTGGTAATGGTGGCAATCAGCCTTTCCCGCGGCGAATCGATGATCCGGCATCCCGACACGCCGCACGCGTTGCAGCCGAATCCCATACACATGGTTAGCGCCTGTTTTCCGCAGGTGTGGGCTTTTTTGAAATATTTATCCAGATTGAAGGCAATCCGGGGCAGGTAACCCAAGTCCTCCAGAAGGGTAAACAGGGGGAAGAAAATCGCCATGGGCGGCAGCATCACCGATACGACCCACGCAAGCACACGGTAAATGCCCATGACCAGCATGCCGGAAACCCACGAGGGCGCGCCGATCCGGCTGAAAAACGCGAGCAAAATATCCTGAAAGCGGAACAGGGCATCCGAAAGCAGCGCGGACGGGTAGTTCGCGCCGGTAATGGTGATGTAAAAAATCAGCATCAGAAGCAGAATCATAATGGGAAAGCCGCTCCATTTGCTGGTCAGTATCCGGTCGATTTTCCGGTCCCTTGCATTGTAGCTGTCGGATTCAAACGTCACCGCGTCGGCGCAGATTCCCTCGGCGGTAATAATCAGGCAGGAAACGATCTGGTCGCGCAGCGCTTCGCCGCTGATGCCGTTTTCCTCCAGACGCTGTCTTGCCTGCGCGATTTTTGAGGCGACGGGTTCCTCCAGCGCGGGATTGAACCCAAGATAGTCGCTCATGCTTTTGAGAAGACTTTCGTCGTTGTCAATC
The DNA here is from genome assembly GCF_052442865.1 of Caproiciproducens puteiluti. NCBI lineage: Bacteria > Bacillati > Bacillota > Clostridia > Eubacteriales > Acutalibacteraceae > Caproiciproducens > Caproiciproducens puteiluti. The sequence continues at coordinate 1,457,779 of NZ_CP194790.1, forward strand.
AGCTTCAGCGCCGCCCAGCGGGAATTCAGCTTTTCGCTGAGGCATGCTTTCACGGCGGGTTCCACAATGGAAATGGCTTCTTCGATCGGCGCGGTGTATTTTAATTGAATCGGCCTGATGAAATTTTCCGTTTTCAGGCTGCCGACCGTTTCCATCAGCTTCCCGAGCTTTTTTCCGCTCCGGGCCGTAACGCCGATTACGGGAACGCCCAAATCCTTCTGCAGGCTGCCGAAATCAATATGGATGTGTTTCTTTTTTGCTTCATCCATCAGATTCACACAGACCACTACATGATCGGTGATTTCAATGGTCTGCAGCACCAGATTCATGTTCCTTTCCAGACAGGTCGCGTCACAGACGACGATGACCGCGTCCGGGCTTCCAAAGCAGATAAAATCCCGCGCTACCTCCTCTTCGGCGGAATGCGCCATCAGGGAATATGTACCGGGAATATCGACCATGATATAATTGACCCCGTCGTAGGAGCATTTTCCCTGTGCGTTCGTTACGGTTTTGCCCGGCCAGTTGCCGGTGTGCTGGTTCATGCCGGTCAGGGCGTTGAAAACGGTGCTTTTGCCCACATTGGGATTTCCGGCCAGCGCTATGACCCTGTCGTCGGGGTTTTCCCTGTTTATAGTAAGACCGGAATCAATCCATTTGATCCCGGTCGGGTTTGCAGCCAATCCCACCACAATCACTCCTTATCAGTTTTTTATGAAAAAGCAATTCTGCAAGCGCAAATTTTCATTTGTATTCGCAGAATTGCATTGAGTCCGGATTAATTCGCGCTGATCATCACGTTGCTGCTGTCTTCCTGTCTGAGCGCGATGACCGCGCCGCGGATTAAATAGGCAATGGGGTCGCCTGAAGGGCTTTTTTGAAGGCATTCGACCTGCGTTCCTTCGATCAATCCAATATCTTGAAGCCGCCGTCTCATGCTTCCGGTTGAGCGCAGCTTTTTCACAGTAGCGGTTTGGCCGACCTTTAGGCTGTTCAACGTACTGATTTCATTCAATTCAGAAGCCTCCTTGTATCCTGAATATCGTTCTTTTTGAGTCCTCTTACACTATAATATTGGTGAAAACGATTTTTGTACCATTCAGATGCCGAATATTCGGCGCGAAACGAAAGAAGCAGGGAAGCCAGCCCGATCGCTGTCTTCCCTGCTTCTTTTAAAGAATGAACCTGTTAAATTTCGTAATCGACGCAGTCTCTGCCGCACACAAGCGAGTGGACGACCTGTTTCACGGCGACGTGCGCGGGGTGGTCCTGATAGTTGTCCTGCGCTTCCCTGGTGGTGAATTCACAGTACAGAATCAGATCGAAGGTCCCGCCGTTGTAGTTGCGGCCAATTTCAATCGCCGTCAGCCCGTCCACCACGCCCAGCAGCGCTTTGAACCTTTTTTGCAGATCCTCCGCAACCGTGTCAATGTTTTTCCTGGCGTCTTCCGTCAGAGTCCATAGGACGATGTGTTTTACCATGTGATTTTCCTCATTTCTTATTATATCATTTTATCTGAGCAGATCATTTTTACATATCAAATAAGTTCAATCCCGTAGCTTCATCCGGACGGCGTCCCACGGAACCCTTTAGAGTATGGATAAACATTTCACACGTAGCGCTGACCACGGCTTCGTTCAGATGGCCGCCGAACACATGCCCCTGCGCGTCGGCAAAATTGGCATGCAGGTGCAGATATACTTCTCCGTCTTTTTGCGTAACATTGCCGGTCAGCGCGGTCATTTCCATTTCCCCGTCAAGGGTGTTGGAATAATACTTCTTTTCCCCGACACGGTAGAGGCCCACGACCGCGTGCCCCACCGCGCCAAGGGCGGTGACGCTGGCAAGCCCGACGTTTTCCTTCTCACAGATAGCCTTCAGACTCTGGACGATTTCCTCACCGCGGTCGATTCGGGCCACGATGGTATCCCCGAAAATCCTGTACATCATGATGGTTCATTCCCCGTTTCCTTTTCTTTTACAATAAGCTTACTGCCATCGTAATCGATTGTCAACGTTGTTTTGGGCTTTAGATCCTGAGAGATGATGGCCTTTGCAATCAAGGTCTCCACCTTGCTCTGAATCAGTCTTTTCAGCGGACGGGCGCCGTAAACGGGATCATAACCCTGATCCACTACGTACTCTTTGGCGGCGGGCGTCAGTTTTACGCCGAGCTGCTTTTCTTCCAGGCGCTTCTGCAGGTCCGCGATCAGCAGGTCGACGATCCGGTCGATTTCCGGTCTGGTCAGCGGCTTGTAGAAGACGATTTCGTCCAGCCGATTCAAGAATTCCGGGCGGAACTGCTGCCTGAGCATGGCGTGTACCTGCGCCTTGGCTTCCTCGCTGATTTGCCCGTCCGGCTGTATCCCCTCCAGTATCGTGCCGGAGCCCAGATTGGAGGTGAGGATGATAATGGTGTTTTTAAAGTCCACCGTTCTGCCCTGAGAGTCGGTGATTCTGCCGTCGTCCAGAACCTGCAGCAAAATATTGAACACGTCGGGATGGGCCTTTTCCACCTCGTCGAACAGTACGACGGAGTACGGGTGCCGGCGCACTGCTTCCGTCAGCTGGCCGCCCTCCTCGTAGCCAACGTAGCCCGGAGGCGCTCCGATCAGGCGGGATACCGAATATTTCTCCATGTATTCGGTCATATCGATGCGCACCATGTTGTGCTCGTCGTCGAACAGCGCCTGAGCCAGCGCCTTGGCCAACTCGGTTTTGCCTACGCCGGTGGGGCCGAGGAACAGGAACGAGCCGATCGGCCGGTTAGGGTCCTGAATGCCCGCACGGGAGCGAAGAATAGCTTCCGTCACTTTTTCCACGGCCTCGTCCTGACCGATCACCCGTTCGTGCAGGATATCGTCCAGCCTGAGAAGCTTTTCGCGCTCGCCTTCCATCAGCCTGGAAACCGGGATACCGGTCCAGCGTCCGATGATCTTTGCAATCTCCTCGTCGGTGACTCTGTCGCGCAGCAGGGAGTCGGAAGCCTGCGTCTGTTCCGCAATCTGTTCCTCCGCTTCCAGCTGCTTGGTCAGCTCGGGGAGCTTGCCGTATTTGTATTCCGCCGCTTTATTCAGGTCATAGCTGCGCTCTGCCTTTTCAATTTCCGCATTGACCTTTTCGATTTTCTCGCGCAGCTTCTGAACTTTGGAAATAGCCTGCTTTTCGTTTTCCCATTTTGCTTTCATTTCCTTGAACTGTGCGCGCAGGTCGGCCAGCTCCTTCTGGATTTCCTTCAGATGCTCCCGGGAAAGGGAGTCGGTTTCCTTTTTCAGCGCCGCTTCTTCAATTTCATGCTGCATGATTTTCCGGGAAATCTCATCAAGCTCCGTCGGCATCGAATCGATCTCCGTACGGACCATCGCGCAGGCTTCGTCCACCAGGTCGATCGCCTTGTCCGGCAGGAACCGGTCGGAGATGTAGCGGTTGGAAAGCACGGCGGCCGCGATCAGCGCCTGATCCTGAATTTTGACGCCGTGGAAAACCTCGTACCGTTCCTTCAGCCCGCGCAGGATGGAAATGGTGTCCGCAACGCTGGGTTCCTCCACCATGACCGGCTGGAAACGCCGTTCCAGCGCCGCGTCCTTTTCAATGTACTGGTGGTACTCGTTCAGGGTGGTGGCACCGATGCAGTGCAGCTCGCCGCGCGCAAGCATGGGCTTTAAAATATTGCCCGCATCCATGGAGCCTTCGGTTTTGCCCGCGCCCACAATGGTGTGCAGCTCGTCGATGAACAGGAGAATCCTGCCCTCGCTCTTTTTGACCTCGTTCAGAACGGCCTTGAGCCTTTCCTCAAACTCGCCGCGGAACTTTGCCCCGGCGATCAGCGCGCCCATGTCCAGGGAAAACAGCTTTCGTTCCTTCAGATTGTTCGGCACGTCCCCGCGTACAATGCGGATGGCAAGGCCCTCGGCAATAGCCGTTTTGCCCACGCCGGGCTCGCCGATCAGAACGGGGTTGTTCTTGCTTTTGCGGGAGAGGATGCGGATGACGTTGCGGATTTCGGAGTCCCTGCCGATGACCGGGTCCAGCTTGTGGTTTTTCGCCAGCTCCACCAGATCCTGCCCGTACTTGGAAAGCGAATCGTAGGTTTCCTCCGGGGTGTCGCTCGTAACCCGGGTATTGCCGCGCACGGTGGACAGTGCGGTAAGAAATTTGTTTTTGTTGATGCCAAAGTTGTTGAAAACAGCCTGTACCCCGGCGTTCGGGTGGTTCAGGAGGGCCAGCAGAATATGTTCGACCGAGACGTATTCGTCCTTCATGCGCTCGGCTTCCTTTTCCGCGCCGACCAGCGCCGCGTCCACATCCGCCGAAACATAGACCTTTCCGGGCTCTCGTCCCGGACCGGTCACGCCGGGCAGCTTTGCGACCTGCTGTTCCACGCTGCGCAGAACGGCTTCCGGCTGGATATCCATCTTTTTGAAAAGCTGGGGAATCAGGCCGTTTTCCTGCGTCAGAAGCGCCTGCAGCAAATGCTCTTCCTCAATCTGCATATTGTTGTGTTCAATCGCGATGTTCTGCGCTTCCTGGATAGCCTCCAGTGATTTTTGGGTGAATTTCTGAGCGTTCATAAAATCAAACCTCCTTGCTCATCGTTGCTATATCATGACACTGTTTTTCCTATATTGAAGATATTTTTTCTCAAGAGCCGCAAGCGCCTTTTCCGGTTCGTCCAGATGGGCGAAGTACAGCTTCATGCAGGCATCGAATACATGAATATAATCTGAAATCGCGGCCGCGATGGCCTCGTTTGTCTGCCGTACGCTGTCCTGCGGCAGCAAAAACTGCCGGGCGTACTTTCCGGGCGTAATTTCGCAGAAAACCTCTCCGTGCGGGAACAGGGAACCGATATATTTGTTTTCCAGCGCAAACCAGAAATCAAAAAAATCGTTTAGAATTTCAATCAGCTGCCGGCTCTGCGTTCTCATCGAAACGCGCAGCTCGCCCACCGTTGGCCCGCACGTCCGATACAGCTCCAACATATAACGAATAGTAGGCTTGTATCGGTACCTTAATGCGCTACGGATAGAGATCATCGCGTCGCTGGGCTGAAGCTGTACCTGAAAGCTTTCCCAGTCGGACATCATCTGCTCTACGCCTTCAAAAATATCCCGCATGCGCATTTCGGGAGTGGAGTACGAACAGTATTCGGCCAGAATCTGATTGATCAGATTGCTGCGGCTCGTCTTCTTTTCATACGCGATTTTGTCTATGGCGTCTACAACATCGTCGATCAGTACCAGGCTGTATACGCTTCTTCCCATGATGCTCATCCCAATCCAATTGTTATTACGTGTATTTCTGTTCAGGCAGCCGGTCAGGCCATGCAGCTCCCTTAGGCGTCCTCTTTGAGGGAACCGGCAGGCAAAGCCTGACTGAGGGGGTTTGACGGAAAACCCCGCCGGTAAAAACCTCTTCGGTTCCTTTATTAATATTATATACACGTTATATAATTTGTCAATAAGATTATATAATTTTAATTACAAAAATTTAAAGCCCGGAAAAATTTCAAATTTTCCTATGGGAAATTTGAATTGTAATTTGGGGAATTTTGTAGTATTCTAAAATAGAAATCGGTTTCCCATCCAACTTTTGTTAGGCGGTGTACGATTGAAAAAACAATTCAGAAGAAATGATACAAAATCTGTTTTTATGGCCGCTGCTTCCATTGGGTTTGTCTGTCTGAGCGCGATTGTCAATGCGATCAGTCTTTATCATATGCTGAATGCTTCCGCCCAGCCGTACCTCAGGGAGATTTCCAGAGAGCTCATGGCCCGGGAAGCGGTTCTTGCCGCCGCGACGGTGCTGGCTTACTGCGGATTTCTTCTCTATATTTATCACGGGCGCAGGCAGAGTGAGAGCAAGCTGGAAAAGATGGCTTATTACGATAGTCTTACCGGCATCTCCAATATCTATAAATTTGAAATGGATGTGGGGGATAAGCTCGGCAGGAATCCGTCAGGCAAGTATTGCATCCTCGTTTTCGATATCAATAAGATGGCCGTGATCAATGATATTTACGGCCATCAGACGGTGGACCAGCTTCTTTGCCGTCTTGCGCGGGCGCTGGCCGACGTCTTGAAGGAAGGGGAACTGTGCTGCAGAAGCAAGGACGGCTCGTTCCTGGCGTTTGTGCGGTGCGGAAACGATCAGGAAGCCCTTGATTTTATCCGCTGCTTTACCGCGAGGGCGCATCAGCTGAGCAATGTGAATTTTATAGAAAAACAGGCTTTTACATTTGGAATTTACAGAATTTCGGATAAAAGCATTTCCGTCAGAAGAATGATCGACCGGGCAAATCTTGCGCGCGAAGCCGTTGCGGGCGGACTCGGCGGTAATTACGCTTTCTTTGACGAGGCCATGCGCCGGGAAATGAAGCGAAACAGGGAAATAGAGGAGCAGATGGAGGAAGCGCTCCGGGAAAACCAGTTTATCGTATATTATCAGCCGAAATACAGGCTGCCGGAGGGGACCGTTTGCGCCGCGGAGGCTCTGGTCCGCTGGAACAGCCCGAAATACGGCATGCTTCAGCCGAACGAGTTTATCCCCATCTTTGAAAAGAACGGTTCCGTGATCGACCTTGATCTCAATATTCTGGAGCAGGTCTGCAGGCAGCAGCGCAAGTGGCTTGATCTGGGGCTGGACCCTCTGCCGGTCTCCATCAACATTTCGAGAACGGATTTATACCGAGCCGATTTTGTGGACAGCATCTGCCAGCCGCTGATTCAACATGAAATTCCGCCGAACCTGATTGAGCTCGAACTGACGGAAAGCGCCGTTTTCGATAACATCCGGCTCTTTGTCACTTTGATAGACGAGCTTCACCGGATCGGATTCCGACTTTCCATGGACGATTTCGGTACGGGATATTCCTCGCTGAACACCCTGAAATGCTTAAATCTGGACACGCTGAAGCTGGACCGCGGTTTTTTCCTTGTCAGTGACGAACAGGAGCAGCGGCGGTCGGAAATCATCGTGAATCATATTATTGCCATGACGAAACAGTTGAACATTACTACCGTCGCGGAAGGGATCGAGACGGAGCAGCAGGTGGATTTCCTGAAAAAAGCGGGATGCGATGCGATCCAGGGCTTTTATTTCGCGAAACCGATGCCGGTCGGGGAGTATGAAAAGCTGGTTTGGGAACAGGAATACGACAACGGCAGGGCCGGCGCTTGAGCGCCGGCCCTGCCGCGGCTTTATCGATGCCTGACAGGCTCTTTTACATTTTCCGGTCAATACAGGTCTTTTCCGCCGAGCTTTTCCGTCCAAAGTTCGTACAGAGTATCGATATCCTGTGCAAATTCCTCCGGCGTTTGGGTCTCCTTTTTTGCCAGCTCCTCCAGAACCTCAAAGCGGAAGGCGGCGCTTCCGTATTTCTGCCAGTCGTCCCGCAGCTTTAAATTGATACAGCTGCCCGTTTTCTGGGAAAACTCGAACCGGTTTCTGCTGCCCTGCAGGTCGTTGGCCGACAGGACCAGCATTTTGCCGGTCGCGCTGTTTACAACCGCGTATACGCCGCCGGTGATTTTGCGTTCCTTATATCTTGCGGTCAGTTCCTTTTTATTTTGCTTGTCCATCTCTCTAATACCCCATGTCCTTCAAAATGAGCGCGAGCGTTTTCAGGCGTTCGCTTAAAAATTCATCGTTGTTGCTGAGCGCCTGTGAGAAAAGCCGGATATCCTCGTCGATCATCGGGTTGTCCGTACAGACGGAGACGGTCATGGCGTCGCCCTGCAGCCCGATGCGGTCGATGGTGGTATGCTCCGGGTCGTACAGTTTTTCAAAGCGGTAGGCTTCCGAAAAATACTGCTTTGCCCGGCAGATCAGTATGGCGAGGTCGATCACGCGGTGCAGCGGCAGCTCTTCCGACTGGCGCGACCATTTTTCGCCCGTATAGCGCCATACCTTTGCCGAAATGTCCACCTTGCCGCGGTCGTTCCATTGCGCCAAGCCCAAAGAAAGCCCCTTTGTGTCGGAATGGTAAGCGCTTCTTCCGTCAATGTTTTCGTAATTTTCCGATACGATCACGGGTTTGTGCTTCAGTGTCGCAGGAATTTTCATAACCTCACCTCATAAATTAGTAAATTAGTAAATTACTAAATTATAATAGATCAAAACGGCGGAATTGTCAAATAAAAAAGCGAAACGGAAAGTTTCCGCTTCGCTTCTGCCGGATTTTCTTTTCAGCCGTGAAAGCCTTTGCCGATGATTTCGCTGGTGTTGGAGATCAGGATGAAGGCGTCTGGCTCCACTTTTTTAATGTACCGTCTGAGCTGTACCGCCTGTGGACGGCGCATGGCGGTGAAGATAATATATTTGTGCTTGTGGGAAAAAGCCCCTTCCGCGTCGCAGACCGTAGCGCTTCGTTTCAGGTCGTGTACAATGTAATGGCAGATGATCTCCGGATTGGAGCAGACCACGTTAAAATATTTGGCGAGGTTGATGCTTTCAATCACGTTGTCAATGGCCAGCGATTTGGCCAGCAGGCCGAAGGTGGAAAACAGGGCGGTCTTGATATCGAAAACAAAAAAGGCGGACAGGGTAATCAGCACGTCGCTGTAAAACAGAGCGTGTCCAATGTCGGAGGTGGTGTGTTTTTGCATGATCAGGGCCGCAATGTCCGTGCCGCCGCTGGAAGCGTCTATGTTGAACAGCAGGGCCGAACCGAACGCGGGCAGTGCCACCGCAAATACCAGTTCCAGCATCGGTTGATCGGTGAGCGGTCTGCTCATCGGGTAAAAGCGCTCAAGGCCCGAAAGGCACAGGGAAAGCAGCAGACTGGAATACACGGTTTTGACGGCGAAATTCCTTCCCAGAAACAGAAAGCCCAGAATCAGGAGCAGCACATTCAGAATCAGGTTGACAGTACTCGGCGAGATAGGGGTGACCCTGCCGAGAACGACCGAAAGGCCGGTCACGCCGCCGAAGGTGAAGTTGTTCGGAAATTTGAAGAAATAGACACCCACAACAATTAACAGCGTGCTGACCGTAATATAAAAATATTCTTTGATAACTGTCCCGTATTTCATAAAAATCCTCTTCCAATATTCCTCTTTTTCAAATCCATTGCTTATTGTATCAGAAAACAGGCATAAATCAACCGATAATTGTGATTTCTGCCTCAACATTTTCAATTATTTAAAAATATTTTTGTAAAACCCCTTTACAACCCGGAAACAGTGTGCTAATATATAAAACAAGAACAGTAATCATTACTAATTATGGAGAGCGATATGGAAAAGAAACAAAATTACAGCAGAAAACGCGAAGCGATTTTAAATGCGATCAAAAGTACGTCCATCCATCCTACGGCGGAATGGGTGTATCAAACGCTGAAGCCGGTCTATCCGGACTTGAGCCTTGGTACGGTTTACCGCAATCTGGCCCAGTTTAAAAATGACGGGGTCATTGTCAGCGTGGGAACGGTGAACGGTCAGGAACGGTTTGACGGAAATACGGAACCGCACACGCATTTTATCTGTTCCTCCTGCGGTGCTGTGATTGATATTCCCGGCGAATTTGTCCCTTCGGCGGTCAAAGATGCAATTGCCAGAGAATATTGTGTCCTTGTCGATTCCACAGATGTTCAGTTTCACGGACTGTGCTCAGAATGCTTAAAAAGGCAGCCGCCTTTAGAATAAATATTTTAATATGGAGGATTTAAGATGAAGAAATTTGTATGTTCTGTATGTGGTTATGTTTACGAGGGCGAAGAGGCCCCTGATTTTTGCCCGCAGTGCAGGGCTCCCAAGGAGAAGTTTGTAGAGCAGAGCGAGGAAGCTTCGTTTGCCTGCGAGCATGAAGTCGGCATCGCAAAGGGTATCGACAAGGAAGTTTACGACGGGCTGGTTGCAAACTTCAACGGCGAATGCTGCGAAGTCGGCATGTATCTGGCAATGTCCCGTCAGGCCGACCGTGAGGGATACCCCGAAATTGCCGAAGCGTTTAAGAGATACGCACTGGAAGAAGCCGACCATGCTTCCAGATTTGCGGAACTCCTCGGCGAGGTCGTAACCAACAGCACCAAGAAGAATCTTCAGATGCGCGCAGATGCCGAAGCGGGTGCCTGCTCCGGAAAGCTCGATCTTGCGAAGAGAGCAAAATCGCTGAATTACGATGCGATCCATGATACCGTACATGAAATGGCAAAGGATGAAGCCCGCCACGGTGCCGGCTTCAAGGGTTTGCTTGCAAGATATTTCGGCTAAGCTGTTATCCTTCCCTGAATATTCATAGATAATCGGCGCGGTTCTTTTGAGCCGCGCCGGTTTTGTCGTCTTTTATCCAAAAGTTTTGGAATATCTGCCGAAAATCCTGAGAAACTTTTGTCAGGATCCATCAGATACAGGTCTACGGCAATGAAGAATCCCGTAACAGAATGCTTTAAACAGCTTGCCATTTACCCGTAAAATGCCTTATACTGTAAGTAACTTTTGCCGAATGCCCGGGCAGGTCCGGCAGTTTTAGGAGGATATCATGGATTCTTGCGATATTGCCGTAATCGGCGGGGGAGCATCCGGCCTGATGGCCGCCGCTGCCGCGGCGGAGGAATGCGGACGAAGGCATATTTACGCGAAAACAGCGGTGCTGGAAGCCAATCCGCGCGTCGGCAAAAAGCTGCTCGCGACCGGAAACGGGCGCTGCAACCTGACGAACAGGAACGCCGGCATCGCGCATTATCACGGGGATACCGGTCTGGCGGCCCCTATTCTCAATGCCTGTCCCCCGCAGGAGATCATCGACCGATTTCTGTCGTTCGGCCTGCTTTGCAGGGAACTGGATGAGGGCCGCGTTTATCCGAACAGCCTTCAGGCTTCCGCCGTTTTGGACGTCCTTCGATTGCAGTTGGAGCGGCTGAAGGTGGAAACCGTCTGTGATTTTCCTGTTGCCGCGGTCAGAAAGTCTGCGTCCGGGTTTGAAATTTCCTCGGCGTCCGGACAGATTCACGCAAAGCGCCTGATTCTGGCCTGCGGAGGAAAGGCCTATCCCCAGCTCGGCTCCGACGGGAGCGGATATCAAATCGCGTCCTCTCTGGGCCACAGCGTTACGAAGATGTTTCCGTCTCTGGTTCAGGTAAAAACCGATCCCCGACGGGCGAAACCGCTGAAAGGGGCGCGCAGCGCGGCGGCTGCAACCCTCCTTTTTAACGGCGAACCTGTGAAAACCGTCAGCGGCGAGGTTCAGTTTACCGAAAACGGGCTGTCGGGTATCTGTATTTTTGAGCTTTCCCGTCTGGTGGGGGAAGCCGGTACCGGAGGAAAAACGGAAATCTCGCTCGACCTGCTGCCGGAGTATTCCGTCCAGCAGATTCTTTCCATGCTCAAAGACAGAAAAGAAGCGCTGGAAGTGCTGCCGGCGGGCGACCTTTTGAGCGGGTGCGTCCATAAACTGGTAGGGCGGGAAGTGGTCCGGGCCGCGCTTTCCCGGGTGCCGGAGCGTGCCGCACAGCTGAAACAGGCGGAGCTTGTTTCCGTTGCCAGCCGGGTAAAGGATTTCCGCTTTGACGTTTTGGGAACGCTTTCCTGGAAAGACGCACAGGTGACGGCGGGCGGGGTCCCGCTGGGGGAGACGGACGAAAACCTGCAGTCCAAACCGTGTCCGGGCCTGTACCTTGCGGGGGAGTTGCTGAACATAGACGGCGACTGCGGCGGCTTCAACCTTCACTGGGCGTGGAGCTCCGGAATTACCGCGGGAAGCGCCGCCGCGCGTTCCTTATTAAAATCGTAGAGGGGAAACCATGTATCGAATTTCTGAAATCAGCATGAAGCTGGATGGAACCGAGGAGGATTTAAAGCGGGAGGCCGCCGCGCGGCTGAAAGTCTCTCCCGGCCAAATCCGTGCTTTCAAGCTTTATAAAAAATCCGTGGATGCACGCAAAAAGAACGACGTACATTTTATTTGTACGGTGGATGTGGACTGCGGTCAAAATCACAGCCCCCGGGACCCCAAAATTACGGAAGCCGAACCTTATCGCTATGAGCTTCCTGCAGGAAAACCGCGTGAAATCCGTCCCGTGGTCGTGGGCTTCGGCCCGGCGGGGCTTTTTGCCGCGCTGATTCTGGCACAGGCGGGGCAGAGACCGATCGTGTTTGAACGCGGAAGCGCCGTAGAGCGCCGAAAGGAGCAGGTCGCCCTTTTCTGGAAAACAGGGGAGCTCGACACGGAAAGCAACGTTCAGTTCGGAGAGGGCGGCGCCGGTACCTTTTCGGACGGAAAGCTGAATACCGGGACAAAGGATTCCCGCGCCCGCAAGGTGCTGGAGGAATTTGTGGCCGCGGGCGCGCCGCAGGAAATTCTGTATCTGGCAAAGCCGCATATCGGTACGGACAGGCTGCCCGGCGCGGTCAAAAATATCCGGGAGCGGATTATTGCGCTCGGCGGAGAGGTGCATTTTGAAACCTGTCTGCAAAATATCCTGATGAAGGACGGCCGGGTGACCGGGGTGGAGGTGAAACCGCGCGGCGGCTCGTCCTATACGCTGGAAGCGGACCGCGTCATTCTGGCCGTCGGCCACAGCGCCCGGGACACCTTTGAAATGCTGTATTCCCTGAAGCTGCCAATGGAACAGAAGCCGTTTTCCGTCGGCGCCCGGATCGAGCATCCGCAGGAACTGGTCAGCCGTTCCCAGTACGGCTCGTTTGCCGGGCATCCGGCTTTGGGTGCGGCCGATTACAAGCTGGCCGTACACCTGAAAAACGGCAGGGGAGTCTATACGTTCTGTATGTGTCCGGGCGGGCAGGTGGTCGCCGCCGCGAGCGAGGAAGGGCGTCTGGTAACAAACGGGATGAGCAATTTCGCTCGGAACGGAAGAAACGCGAACGCGGCGCTGCTTGTCAGCGTCGGACCGAAAGATTTCGGCAGCGGGCATCCGCTCGCCGGTGTGGAATTTCAGCGCAGGCTGGAAGAACAGGCGTTTCAGCTGGGGGGCGGGAACTTCCGCGCGCCGGTACAGCGGGTGGAAGATTTTCTCAAACGCGTGCCGTCTAAAAAGATCGGCGGCTGTCAGCCGACCTATCTTCCGGGGGTAACGCCCTGCAGCCTGGACGACTGCCTGCCGGACTTTATTACCGACTCCATGCGGCAGGGGATTCTTCTGATGGAGCATAAGCTGAAGGGCTTTTCTGATCCGGACGCCCTTCTGACCGCGGTGGAAAGCCGCAGCTCGTCCCCGGTGCGTATTCTGCGCGGTGACGGTATGCAGTCTGTCGCCGTAGAGGGGCTTTATCCGTGCGGGGAAGGCGCGGGGTACGCGGGCGGCATTATTTCCGCCGCTGTGGACGGAATCAAGTGCGCGGAGCAGGTCGTCAGGGGATGCTGAGCACGGTTTGCGGGCGTCTGCCCGAAACGATGCTTTCTGCACCCCCTGACAATGAAAAATCATTCCATGCTGTTTCGCACTATTTGGCCGCATGCTATTTTGTTTCCTGAATTTCCTGACGGCTGGGTTTTGAAATCATCCGGTGATGAATGGACGATGACGGTACGTCCTATGATTTCGTTCACTGAAAATCTGTCCGTCATAAACGCCATAAAAGCGAATCCATGATTCCCGAATAACGGGGGCATGTCGCCCGCGTGTGCGGGGTGAGGGCAGTGATTTGGGTTGTAATGCGCTCCTGCGTTGGCAAAGGGGTCCTGAGCGTTCCCGGTACATTGATTTCCTTCGTGAATATGGAAGCCAAAGATATCGGCAGGGCAGCTCCCTGTGCTGTGGGGCAGACCGTTGATCTGTGTGAGCACGAGAACGCCGTCCGCTAACTGATAAAAGCAGACCATACCATTTATATTAGGAAACCCCGGGCCGCCTTTCACCATGGCATATGCGGAGGGCACACTTTTCAAAATGTTTTGCATTTGATCGAATTGTGGTTCTAAATACAAACGAACACCTCCTGAGCCATTTTATGTTGTTTCTTCCATTCCAGTTAATCCAAACAGAAAAAAGGTTCCCGCCGACGGCGGGAACCGAAATAGCCGGGATTTTCACGGCCATGTTTTTCTTGCTTTCATTACCCCCAGAAGACAGCCGAAGACTACGGCGGCGATACAGATTTTGGCCGGATGATTCAGTATGTATAGAAATACCTGAGAAACCAGTTCTTCCAATGCAGAAGCCTCCTTAACATTCTCAGTGTATTGATGTTTTGTGAATTTTCAGTGATGGCTGGATGAATTTATCGGATGCGCCTCAGCATCCGCATGATGAATCTCCCTGTTTGGCCGTTGCTTCAATGGCGGGTATCAATATTTTCAAAAAAAGCCTTGACTTAAAGTTAAGTTTAAGTTGTAGAATGATTCTACAGCGATTCCATTTCAGTTTGCAAAACATGTTCCTCCCCCGCCTTCGGTGGGGGAGGAACGCAACCTTGTTGCAGAATCAACTGGAAATACTGTAGGAAAACAGCGTAAGAGTCAATAGGATAAGGAGGAAAATGAATGGATTATCTGGGTAAAGACATTCCCAAACTCGGTTTTGGACTGATGCGTCTGCCGATGCTTGGCAAGGAGGTCGACATCGAACAGACGAAAACCATGGTGGATCAGTTTCTTGCGGCGGGTTTTACCTATTTTGACACGGCTTACGGTTACATCGGCGGAAAATCAGAGGAAGCAGTCAAAACGGCGTTGGTGGACCGCTATCCGCGCGAAAAATTCCAGCTGGCCACAAAATTGCCCGCCTGGGCCGGGGCAAAGAACGCCGAGGAAGCCAGACAGATGTTTTACACGTCGCTCAGGAGGACCGGGGCGGGGTATTTTGATTTTTATCTGCTTCACAACTGCGGCGGCGACCGAACCAAAGCGTTCGACGATTACGGCATGTGGGATTTTGTGCTCGAGCAGCGCGCGAAAGGTCTGATCAGGCACGTGGGGTTCTCCATGCATGACAAGCCCGAGGCGCTCGATGAAATCCTCACCCTGCACCCGGAAATGGAATTTGTGCAGCTGCAGATCAATTACGCCGATTGGGACAGCCCCACCGTACAGTCCGGCAAGTGCTTCGAGGTAGCGAAAAAGCACGGCAAACCTGTAATCATCATGGAGCCGGTCAAGGGAGGATTGCTCGCCAACCCACCCGAGTCGGTGGCGGAGGTGCTGCGCAAAGGGAACCCGGACGCTTCGTTCGCTTCCTGGGCGCTCCGGTATGCTGCGTCGCTCGACCATGTCATCACCGTGCTCAGCGGAATGTCCAATGTCGAACAGATGACAGACAATCTTGCCACGATGTCGGCCTTCCGGCCGCTGGAGCCCTCCGAGCGTCAGGTGATTGCCAAAGCAAAAGAGGCGTTCGACCAGATTCCGGGCATCCCCTGCACGGGCTGCCGGTACTGCACGAAAGGCTGTCCGCAGGAAATCGCCATCCCCGATATCTTTGATGCGATGAACCGCCGGCTTATTTTCGGCAGCCTTGATATTGCGAAACACGGTTATATGTGGGCGACGCAAGGGGGGAGCGCCGCCAGCGATTGTATTGAGTGCGGGCAGTGCGAATCCGTCTGTCCCCAGCATATAGGCATCATATCCGAGCTGAAGCGCGTAGCCGCGACACTGGAATAATACAATAAGGAATGCCTTCTGCAGGCATTTTCATCTTTCAAAAGCGAACCCGAAATAAAAAGGCCACAATGGAGAAATCCATTGTGGCTGAACTTTTATGTACAATATTTTTCAATCATTTGTGTAATATAATTTTTGTGCAGCTTTTCGTCAACGACGATCCTTGTAAGGATGTTCTTAATATTCGGGTCTTCAATAATTTGTATATGGTTTTCATATGCTTCGATGGCGTGATTTTCCCCCTCCAAGGCAATTTTCAGGCTTTTGCACAGGTCCTGGCTATAGGAAACACTGTTCGCATTCCAATATCGCTTGTTGGATTTGCTGCTGCCGCGAAACTGAGGATTCCCGCCCAGTTTGCGTATTACCGCTGTCAGAATATCCATATGATGCAGCTCCGCAATGGCTATGCGCATGATGACGGCTCCGTAATCTCCTGAATCTTTACCTGCCATGTTATGCTGGTAAAAATACATGCTCATTGCGGTGAATTCCCCTTTTGGACCGGCGAGGTCATCCATCAATATGTTGGCGTAATCCTTGTTGGGAGCTTGAACCCTGATTGGCGGATACGGCGATGAATCGGTATATCCACGGTAGATTACATGATTGCTGGTCACTGCCATGCAAATGCCTCCTATATTCGGATACATCTACATATATATGAGAATGCTCGGCGGTTTATTCAGTGAAAGGAAAATACCGCTGCTGCGACCCTGCCGAATCTGATACCGGTGAATTTTTATTGTTCTTTTTACTGTTCATGAACCTGCCTTCTTTCGGACTTAGGGTGTCCGCAGATCAGGCTTTATAAAAAAAGCGGCTCCTGTCATAAGCAGGAGCCGAAAAGAAACTGATATTCCATTTTTACTGATTACACTTGCTGATATACTGGAGCAGCAGTTGAATTAATTCCTGGCAATTCATACAGCGACCTCCTTCGTTATTTGTCTCTCGAGGACGATTAAATAGTAACAAAATTGTAACCATTTTGCAAGTGTAATTACTGGAAATAAAATAGAAGCGGCCCCTGCCGTAAGACAGGGGCCGCGGGAATCAGAAATCGTCGACTAACTGCAATCTTCTGAATTCGTAAATGCTTTCCAGATCTTCATAGGAACCATCGTTATATACGGTACCGATATGTAACAGAGCCGGATTCAATCTACCGGAATCAAATTGAGAAGGGACAATACAAAATTCAATCAGTTTTCCCTTTCGGGCTTGCGTCAGTCTTTTTTCCAATTCATTTCTATCAACCATAATTTTCATTTTGAACATCCTTTCTCTTACGCTTTATCACCCTTTGTGTTCTATGAGGGATTATGTTTATTATAACAGGAATTATTCCTGTTTTATGGCATAATTTGTCGAAGAAGGAAAAAACGTCGCATCCTCATTTTCTCTGTTGACTTTTTTTATTATTGGAATTATTATAAAAACAAATAGGGAGGGGAATTTGATGGATACTAACAAAGTCACCGTGATCGCCAACAGCACGGCAGAAGGAATGAGCGTGATCGACATAGACATCTTTGTTGGCAGCAGGAATATGCACATTCAAGCAACGAGGAGATTTATTGATGAGATAAATAAAGTCCCTTTCTTGAATGAAGAAAAAATTAAATCTGCCATAACCAGAAAGTATGGAATTTCAAAAGACAGCATCTCATTTCGTTAAGCGATTCCGGCGCCGCCAGGTTTGGGGGCGCTTTTTTTATTTCTGACAATCGTCAAACAGGTATTTTTAGCAGATACTTGAGTGGTTCAGGCGATTTGAAGCTATTGACTTTCCCGATCACCTGATTTATACTTATTTTACAAGTTATTATATTAATTATAATAACTTGTAAAATATATCAGCCTCTGAAAATATTGAGCAATGTTCGCCTGCTATTAACGATGGGAGGGCAAACAGATGAATGGGTTTCATAATATTGACCTGCATATTCATTCCTGTTACAGCGAAGATGGGGAATACACACCCGCAAAGCTTGTTCAGATGTGCGTGGGAGCGGGTGTTACCATCATGGCAATAGCCGATCATAACTGTGTGAAAGGTTCTCAGGAAGCAGTTGAACTGGCAAGGCGTGAACACCTGAGGTGTTATCCGGCTGTCGAAATTGACTGTACTTATCAAAATACCAATTTTCATGTCCTCGGCTATGATATTCAGCTCGAAAGTCCTGATTTTGAGGCCATAGAGCAAAATGTGAGAAAACAGTGTGTCGATGCCTCCAAAGAAAGACTTCGGCTGATCAACCGCCTGGGCTTTACCCCTACCGAAACGGAGCTGAAAGCGATCACCGCCGGAGGGTATTGGAGCGAGCATTGGACGGGGGAGGCTTTTGCCGAAGCCTTGCTAAAAAATGAAAAATATCTCGAGAGTGATATTTTGCGTCCTTACAGGGAGGGCGGCGGCCGAAGCGATAACCCGTATGTCAATTTCTATTGGGATTACTGCTCGCAGGGAAAGCCCTGTTACGCCGGGATGACCTTTCCTGATATGAGGGATGTAATCGGGATCATACACCGAAACGGCGGTAAATCCGTGCTGGCCCATCCGGGGGTCAATCTGCGGGGCAATTTCGAGAGGATCGATCAGCTGATTCCTTTGGGGCTGAAAGGGATAGAAGCTTACAGCAGCTACCACACTCCCGAAACCGCCCGGTGGTTTTTGAATAAGGCGGAACAGTTTGACTTGTTTGTTACACGCGGAAGCGATTTTCACGGTAAAACAAAGCCAATGGTCCGGCTGGGCTGCTGTAGCGCGGGATAAGGTCAGCTGATAAGAAAGGTGATTTTGATGGGAATCAATATGTTGGATATGAAACAAAGCAATGCACAGACCGTTCTCTGGGATTTGTGTTCCTGCAAAACCTCCACTATCAAAGAGATGACCCAGCGGACGGGGCTCAGCTTTGCTACGGTTGGAAATATATTGAATAGCTTTGTGGAAAGCGGGGAAGTGACCCTGGGCGAAATACATTCTGCTACCGGCGGGAGGCCGTCACAGGCCTATACCTTCAATGCGGAATACGCCCATGTGCTCGCGCTGTCGGTACGGACACGGAACGGAAAAAATGTCATCAGTGCCTGTGTCGGAAATTTGTACGGCGAGGCAGTATGGCAGACGGAACAATCCTTTGAGAATATGCGGCTTGCGAGCTTTGAGGCCATGCTGGATTTATCCCTGCGCGCGTATCCGACGATCAGTATCGCCGCCTTCTCCCTGCCGGGTGTGGAGCGCGGCGGCGTTATCCTGACCAATGACTATACAGAGTTGGAAGGTGCTTCTTTCACAGAGCATTTTCAGGGGAAATATCATTTGCCTGTGGTCATAGAAAATGATGTCAATGCCGCTGTATTTGGATACAGCAGAAACGTGGAAGTTTCCGTCATTGCGGGAATCTACTTTCCGAAGCGTTTCGGCCCCGGCGCAGGAATCGTGATTGACGGCAAAATCCTGAAAGGAGCTTGTGGATTCGCCGGTGAAGTGACCCTGCTGCCATTGGGGATCGACTGGCTTTCGATTGACTATGAAAAACCGCAGGAGGCTGGTCCCGCAATATCCAGATTGATCAGCGTTTTCTGCGGCATTGTCAATCCGGGGCATGTAGTCCTGTACGGCGATTTTTTTACCGATGCCTTTCAGGAAACCCTTGAAAGGGAAATCCCCACACAGGTGATACGGGAGATATTCCCCGCGATCATTTATCGAAGGGATTTGAATTCCGATATTACTGCCGGATTAATCGCACAGGCGGTGTCCGCTTACCAGTCCGGGCTGAGGGGACAATTTTAGCAGATGAATATAGGAGATTCCATATGATTTTTTTAGCATTGATTTATTTAGCGTTTATCAGTTTAGGACTTCCGGATGCCGTGCTTGGTTCCTCATGGCCCATCATGAATGTGGAGTTCAGGGTTCCGGTAGGAAACGCGGGATTCGTTTCCATCATGATATCGGCCTGCACCATCCTGTCCAGCTTATTTTCGCATCGGCTGATCCGACGGTTCGGTACGGGTAAAGTCACGGTCGTAAGCGTCGCCCTGACGGCCGTTGCACTGCTGGGCTTTTCTGTGGCGCCTTCCTTTCTATGGCTGCTGGCCTGTGCTGTTCCGCTCGGGCTTGGAGCCGGAGCGGTGGATTCGGGGCTGAATGAATTTGTAGCCGAGCATTATGAGGCAAAGCATATGAACTGGCTGCACTGCTTCTGGGGCGTGGGAGCCATGCTCGGGCCTGCACTGATTTCCGTCCTGGCACTTTGGGGGCGCACCTGGAGAAGCGGGTATTTCAGCATATCCATTATCCAGTTCGCTTTGGTTGCGCTGCTGATATTCTCTCTTCCTATGTGGAAAAAGTTTGAAAACCCATCAGCCGAGCCTGCGGAGGAAATACGGCAGGGCAAAGAAAAACACAGCCTGCTCACGATGCTCCGGGCAAAAGGTTCTGTTTTTGTTATGCTTTCCTTTTTATTGAATGCCTCGATGGAAGCTTCCATGATGCTTTGGGGAGCCAGCTATCTGGTGAAAATGAAGGGGGTCTTACCGGAAAGCGCGGCCGGATGGGTGTCGCTGTTCTTCCTTGGGGTAACGGTCGGGCGTATGGTGAGCGGGTTTGTTTCCATGAAATTAAGCAACGAAGCATTAATCCGCATAGGCACCATCTTTCTGATCGTCGGTTTTGTTTTTATGATCCTGCCTTTACCCGCCCTGTTTGCAATCGGCGCGTTTATCCTCGTCGGGCTGGGGCTTGCACCGATTTATCCTTCCATGCTGCACCAGACGCCCGTCTATTTCGGGAAAGAAAACGCACAGGCGGTCATGGGCTTGCAGATGTCGTTTGCATACACCGGAAACACTTTAATGGCCCCTCTGTTTGGGCAGCTTTTCGCGAACATTTCCTTTTCGCTGATGCCCTGTGTGCTTCTGGTCTGCGCTGTTGGATTACTTGCCTGCAGGACACATCTGATCTCAATCACAAAAAAGAAATCCCCGGCTCAGGAATCGGAAGATAAGGCTGAGGATCATGAAGCCGGACAAACATTGGAATCCTGAATAGTTTATCTGGAGTTTATCATTTCTGTCATCAATTTATGCTATGATAAAATAAATTGGAGGCGGCAATCAGCATGACCATTAAAAAGCGTCTGTTTCTGTCTAATTTGTTAATGATCCTAGTCCCTGTCGGCATTACTTTGCTGATTGCACTGGGAAGCATTGGAGTTATCTGGTACTCGGCCACAAATGGAACGGGTTTGAGCTTTGACGACAGTGAAGATTTTTACCAGGCAGGTCAGGGAATCTCTGCCGCTGTTGAAAAAGCGTTAAAAGCGGCCCCGGAAGAACGTCTGGAAAAACTGACTTTGCTGAGCAGTCTACTTGACCGCGAGGCAATGACATTGACGGTTGAAGCAAACGGTTCCAATTACTATCGATACGGAAATGCAAACGCCGCCGACGCTGCTCTCTTGAAAGCTTCAGCCTCGCTTGGAAACGAGGGGACTCTTTCGAGCGGAAACCGCAGCCTTTACGCCCATCAAATTAAAGTTGGAAACGATCATTATCAAATTTTTTTACTGTGCAGTTCCTCCAAATTTTCCAATGCAACTTTAAAAATGCTGATCGTACTGGTTGCGCTTATCCTGGTGTTTACGATTTTCCTCTCAATCCTGCTGACCAATCGTTTTCTGACAAAGTTTGTATTTCAGAAAATTGAACGTCCGCTGGATATTCTGGCGGACGGTGTGCACCAAATCCGCGACGGCAATCTGGACTTTCGTATCCAATATGGCAATCAGGATGAGTTTGCATTGGTATGCGCCGACTTCAATGAAATGGCGGCAAGACTGAAAGTATCCGTGGAACAGACTCGGCGGCATGAGGAAAGCCAAAAGGAATTGCTTGCAGGTATTTCTCACGACCTGCGTTCACCGCTTACTTCCGTCCAAGCGTATGTGGAAGGGTTACTGGATGGTGTTGCGAAGACGCCGGAAGCGCGCAAAAAGTATCTTCTTACCATTAAGGCCAAGGCAGAGGACATTGAGCGGATGGTATCGCAGATTTTTCTGTTTTCCAAAATGGAATTGGATGAGTATCCTCTCCATATGAAAATGCTGCACCTTGACTCTCTGATCGAAGATTTTGTCAAGAATTTTGGAGCGGAGTATGCAACACGCGGATTGAGTCTGTCAGTAAAGCCTGCGCTGGAACCGGCAGCTGTGAATGCCGATCCGGAACAGCTCCACCGCGTACTGATGAATATTGCCGACAACAGCTTGAAATATAAAAACAAAGAAATGGGACATCTGACCATTGTTTTGCAGAATACGGAGAATTTTGCGATCGTTACATTGACGGACGACGGACCGGGCGTTGCAGAGGAAGACCTTCCGAAGCTGTTTGACACGTTTTATCGCACGGATCCGGCAAGGCGTGATCCGGAGAAGGGCAGCGGCCTTGGGCTTGCCATTGTCGCAAAGGCGGTGCAGCAAATGGGTGGTTCCGTGAAAGCGCGAAACGCTGCGGGGGGCGGGCTTACTATTGCTGTTTCGCTGCCAAAGGAGATTGGAACCGATGAGTAAAATACTGATCGTTGAAGACGATGCAGATATCGCTGCAATCGAGCGGGATTATCTGGAAATCGACCGTTTTGAAGTGGAAATTGCCGCAGATGGGATGACAGGGCTGGAACGGGCTTTAAGCGGAGAATTCGATCTGATTCTGCTGGACCTGATGCTGCCGGGTATGGACGGTTTTGCCGTATGCCGAAAAGTCAGAGAAACGCTCGATATACCGATTCTGATGGTGACCGCCCGCCGGGAGGATATCGATAAGATCCGCGGCCTTGGCCTCGGTGCGGACGATTATATTGAAAAGCCGTTTTCTCCCGGTGTTCTGGTGGCGCGTGTGAAAGCAAATCTGGCCCAATATGCCAGACTGACACATTCCCGGAGAGCTCCTGCAATCGTATCGATCGATACGATTGCAGTTCATACGGATACCCACCGTGTTTATGTGGATGGGAAAGAAATCGAACTGAAAAACAAGGAGTATGAGCTGTTGCTTTTTTTCATGCTGAACGTCGATATTGTATTCGATCGGGAAACACTGTATGAAAAAATTTGGGGGATGGATGCCATGGGCGATAACGCGACGGTCGCCGTTCATATCAACCGTCTGCGGGAGAAAATTGAGAAGGACCCGGCCAGACCACGCTACATTCAAACGGTGTGGGGTGCAGGGTACCGCTTCGGGGGGATAGCTTAAGCATAACAGAGACATATAACGCCCGCCCGTACTGACTTAAATCAGTACGGGCGGGCATCTTTGGGTTCAAATGCATTTTAAGTAATAGTTTATCTCCTGTTTAACCGCTGTAAAGCGAAAGTTTAAATGTTGCTGTTATACTGTCAACACCAAATGCGTAAAGGATGTGATTCGTTGATTTCTTTTGAGCTCTCCCTCCTGGACTTTATCCAGCAGCACCTACGCAGCGGCTTTGGAGATGTGATCATGCCGTTCATTTCCAAACTGGGAGACTATGCGGCAATTTGGCTGATAACAGCGGCCTTTCTGTGCTTCATTCCCAAATACCGGAAGGCCGGCTTTACGATTGTTCTGGCGATTGGAATGACCGCAGTCTGCAGCAACCTGATTCTTAAACCATGGGTTGCCCGCGTCAGGCCGTGCGACGTCACGGCAATTCAACTTCTTGTTCCACGCCCAAATGATTTTTCTTTTCCGTCAGGGCATACCGCTGCTGCTTTCGCGACGGCTTCCGCACTGTTTTTCAGCAGGAAAAGGCTGTGGATTCCAATCGCCATCTTTTCTGTGCTGATGGCTTTTTCCAGACTGTATCTTTACGTGCATTATCCCAGCGATGTTCTTGCCGGGGCAATTCTGGGGATTATTCTGGGCTGGGTTGCCTACAAATTTGCCGATATTGGTTCTACCCTGTGGAATCAAAGGCATTCTAAATGGAATCAGAGGTAACGATTATGCAGGACGGTATCATTTCCATCATTAATAGTTTTGGCTATCTTGGAATTTTTCTTTTGATCTTTATTGAAAACATTTTTCCGCCTATTCCGTCGGAAGTGGTGTTGCTGTTCGGCGGGGCTTTGACACTCAGCACATCCATGAATGTTCTGCTGGTTATTGTCTTTGCCACGTTCGGTTCGCTGGCTGGAGCCGTCGTCCTCTATGGACTCGGGCGCATTCTAAAAGCGGAGCGCCTGAAGACTTTGTTTGCCGGTAAATTCGGACA
Source organism: Caproiciproducens puteiluti (assembly GCF_052442865.1). NCBI lineage: Bacteria > Bacillati > Bacillota > Clostridia > Eubacteriales > Acutalibacteraceae > Caproiciproducens > Caproiciproducens puteiluti. The sequence goes on from NZ_CP194790.1 coordinate 1,481,610, forward strand.
GGTTATGCATCTGAAGCCGGAATATGTGAACCGCTCTATACAGTGGTTTTCCCGATATCAGAACAAGGCCGTATTTATCTGCCGTTGTATTCCGCTGATGCGCAGCCTGATTTCCATCCCCGCCGGATGTAATGAAATGAATATTCCGCTGTTCTTGGTGCTGACTATGATTGGCAGTACCGTGTGGAATACTGCCCTGGTTCTGTCCGGCGCCTTTCTGGGAAGCGCCTGGGAATCTGCTCTGCCTTATCTCAGCCAGTATTCTACAGTCGCAGTGATTGTGTGTATCATAGCTGCTTTCGGTTATGCAGCCTGGAAGATTTTCAGAAAAAGGGAGAAATCGTAGAATAGGCGGATACGCGTCTTGCCTGTGGCGGCTTGCCGGCATTTTTCTATTTATGCAAGATTCAATCCTATTTCCTGAACGATTTGGTTTAAAACGCCGCTGACAAGTTTTCGATCTTCCTCCGAGCCGTACAAACTGCTCGTCAAGGTACAGCGTCCCTGATAGGTAGAAACTGAAAGCTGAAAGTAAGGCACCTTTTTTACTGCCGTGCTGATAAATGCGTCCTCAATCTCGTGCCCGCCGAAACAGAGCCTTTCGTTATCGAGGACGCCTAAATTCGAATAGGAAGTGACGGGAACGGGCGAAATCCTGAGAAAAGATTTCTGCACGGCGGAAAAGGGCAGTATATGGAACAGCATATGAAACAGCATTGGTCCTTTCAGGCAATCGTTGCTTTGTTTTTGGGAACGCATTTGCCCGGACACCTTCCGGAGGGTTTCGGAAAATGTTTCCCCTGGGGCTATTTCCGCGTCACACCAGTAATTTCCGGTCAGGTTGCAAATTCCGCACTGCTGGCCTTCCTTTTTATATTTTCGCAAATCAACGGGACATGGAACCGTTATTTTTTTGCACCCTTTTATTTGATGAAGAACACGGATATACGCTGTGAGGATCATGTCGTTTACACTCACATGGCAATCATTTGTAAAATGCCGTATGGCGTTAAATTGTTCTTTTTCTATCTGTGTTCTGCAGATAATCGGATGGGAAGAGTCCCCTGTCAGCGGAAGAACGATAGCGGGATCGGGCTTCCCATAATTCGATTTTGAAAACAATATTGCCAGTTTCTCTTTGAAACTCAGATTTTTCAGAAGCTGATTCAGGTTTCGCCTTCCGAGAGCTTCCGGACTTTTACTGAATCTCGCATCCTTTTCACACTTGGAATATAGGTCACAGAGCAGATACAGGTATTGCTTGAAGCCAGCTCCATCACTAACCATGTGGTTGATAATCAGGCAGAGCGTGTCATGCCTTCCGTCTCTTAGAAGCAGAATTTTTATCTGAGGTTCACAGGTAGGCTCGATTGCAGTAAGCAAATATGGAAATGGAGAGCTTTCACCTTCACCTGAGACGTTTATCAGGTGGACCATGTCTTCAGCGGTAAAGGGCCGTTTTTCCCAGCAGTGCCGTTTTTCATCAAATACGCAGGTAAGCTCCGGAATTGCTTCCACAGACAATTGAACCGCTTTCTTAAGAGAGGTTTCGCTGATATGGTCATGGAACCGGACATAACAACGGATGCGCGGCTCCTGTACCGTCCCATAGAAATTTTGCATGCAGTCAAAAGCCTGCGCTTTGATTTTTTTCCTGTACATGACTTAACACCCCTGTCCGCTCCGCTGCCTCAATAGTTTTCTCTCGGTGCTAGCACCGTGGGTTTCGGTATTGTTCCGTTTTGAGCCTTTTCAGAGTCATTCTATGATTCAGAAACGGTGTTGTCAAGTGCCTGAAGGCCTTTTAGAGAAAAGCCGCACGAATTCAGAATTCATGCGGCTTTTGAGAAGTCAGGAATAAAAGATGCAGCCTGTTGGCTCGCGTTATGCCCATGATATCAAGTTAGCCGTCTATCTCAGAAATGGTTTGCTCCATTGAAATAACCCGAGCATAACGATTATTCCAAATTTTATTCTCATAGTATTCAGATAAAGCCTCTGCGCTTGCAAATGTATTATCAAATGTCGTTGTCGTTGCTCGCGGCACAGTCACATTGTACTCGTATTCAAAGGCCACTTTACAGGAAACATCGAAGCAATATTCTGTTTGCATGCCACACATAATAATATTTTTCGTATGGATTTTTTGAAGATACTCATGCAATCCCGTATTTCGGAATGCGCTGTTATACTGCTTTTCAAAAATCTTATCATCGGGCAATGGCGCAATCTCCCTGTAGATTTTCCACCCTTTGCTGCCGTGCTCTAATTCATCACCGGCCCCGCCGTCGTGCTGGACGTAAATAACAGGAATTTTTTTCTTCCTGCATGCCTGCAGCAAATTCTTTATGTTTTGAATAACGATAGTTTCATTATAAGGATGCCCTTCAACAAGGGCTGTCTGCATATCTATTATAATCAATGCATCGTAGTTCATTTTGCCCCTCCTTAAACATAGAATAAAAAATAGAGGATATGTATTATTGAAAGCTTGGAAAACAAAAAGCAAGCCAAAACAACGCCGACATACCGATTCCGGATTTTAAAGTTTTTTCGACCATTAGCCCTTACCTCATCAGAATCCTGTTTGGATGCACATATTATAAATCATTTATTTTTATTATAGCTTATAAACAAACAAAAAAGACCGACAAATTTCAAAAATGAAATTTGTCGGTCTTTGGCGGAGAAAAAGGGATTTGAACCCTTGCGCCGGTTACCCGACCTACTCCCTTAGCAGGGGAGCCCCTTCACCACTTGGGTATTTCTCCTTATTGGTGAAAACAAAACAAATTATGAAGTTTTTAGATGGCGGAGAGGAAGAGATTCGAACTCTTGGTCCCTTGCGGGATCACTAGTTTTCAAGACTAGCTCCTTAAACCACTCGGACACCTCTCCATCACAAGTGCGAGAATAATAATATCATATTTTAGGGGCTTGTGTCAATGCATTCCATTAAATTTCTTAAACAAATATCCGCCTCCGTTTTATGCGGGGAGGCGGATATTCTGCTATTCGGCAAGGAAAGAGGCTTTTTCACACAGCCCGCAGAGTCCCATGGCGGGAAGAGTGACCACAAACCACAGCAGGGAAAACGGCACGCAGATCTGCCCCATAATGTTCAGCGGCAGTGCGGAATAATCCCAAACGTTCTGCTTCAGAGCGACATTTACAAGAAGCCCGGTGGCAAATTCCACTGTAGTGATAATTCCCGAACCGGCAAAGCATTTGACGGAAATCGGTCTGCTTCTCATCGTGTGGTTGCATACGCGGTCAATCAGGCACAGGCAAAGCCCGCCTGCCGCAGCCATGGAAATATCCGTCTTCCCGCGACAGATCATTTCCAGCGCCGGATACACAGTTCCTCCGGTCAAAAATAGAAACGCATTTTTTTTCATCCTATATCACCCCACTTTGCGTTCATTGAAATTGTTTGCAGGGCGAATAAATTTATTCGTTCGGGCTCAAATTTAAAAAGGAAGGTCCGATATTATAGTTAAATAGTGTTAAAAGTTTGTAAAATATTTTAAAATCATTTCATAAAAGATTTAGAACCATTCACTTATTCAATTACGCAAAATCTGTCGAAATGGGTGGCTAAATGAAATACCAGAGAAATAAAATGGTTCCGATTATTGTCGGGATTGTCGCAATATTGATTGCGTTGGGGCTTGGTTTTGTCTTTGGTGTGCGCGGTATTTTAACAGCGAATACGCAGACCTCCCTGCAAAAAATATCGGAACAGGGTTCAAATGCGGTTCGCGCGGCGATTGTGGGTAATCTGGATGTACTCAGCGCCCTTGCGGAGCAGAACGGGCTTACCCAGAGCGAGGCCGAGCAAAGGAAGGTCCTTTCGGATGAAGCCAGAAGAAAGAATTTCGTGCGGGTGGCTTATGTCGACAGGTCGGGCCGGGCGGTTACCAACGACGGCAAGACGATGATGATTAAAGAAAGGGAATACTTTCAGAAGGCACTGGCCGGTCACGCCAATATTTCGGGGGAACTCTATGATCTGTTTGCCCCCCAAAACAAAATTATCGCGTATGCGGTGCCGGTGATCCGTACACGAAAAATTGTCGGCGTACTGGTCGCGACGACGCCGGATGATGAAGAGCTGAACATCATGGATAATATTGCCGTTGATTCGGATTATTCCATTTATATTATTTCCCATGACGGAACGGTGGTTTCCAACCGGAGCGGCCAGGATCAGTTCAGCAACTTCTTTCAATACATAGGAGCACAGTCCTCACACACGGAGATCAGTAAAATGAAGGAGGACTTTCTGTCCCGACAGTCGGGCAAAGGAGTCTGTAAGGTTAACGGAATCGACAGGCTGGTTGGATACAGCGGCATTCGGGGAACGGACGGCTGGATGTTTGTGGTCACGGTGGAAAAAAATAAAATGATGGCTCCGGGCAATCAGATCCTGATCATGAGCGGAATTTTATTCGGACTGCTGATTCTTGAATTCGTCGTTGCCTCCATCGGCTTTTTTAAATTTAAAAAAAGCAGCTATGAAGCGAATATGCGGCGCAAAGAGGACATCAGCTATTACACTTACACCGACCCTCTGACGAATCTGCCGAACCGCAAGGGAGTGAAAAAGAATATTTCCGAATGGATCGGGCTCTGCCGTGCGGAAAGCAAAAACGGAGCGGCTTTTTTTCTCGACATCGACAACTTCCAGTCGGTCAATAATACCTTTGGGAGTGACATCGGGGACTCTTTCCTCGCTTCGGCGGCGGCCCGTCTGGCCTCTGTGGAAGGAGAAAACATGCTGGTCGGCAGAATCGGGGGGGATGAGTTCACCCTGCTGATTTCCAATGTGAATACTTCGGAAGAGCTTGAAAGCTACGCTAAAAATATTCTGCGTCTGTTTGAGGAGCCGTTTCTGATTCATGATAACATCATTCAGCTGACGTGCAGCATCGGCGCTATCCTGTTTAATTGCCGTGAAATTATCGAGGAAGACAGGTTTGACGAAATCATTAATCGCGGCGAATTTGTCCTGCATGAAGCGAAGAGCTCGTCGAAGGGAAGCTATGCCCTGTTCAACGAAGAATTCGGAATTACGATTGACCGCCAGCATCAGATGCAGCGGGAGCTTAAGCTGTCCATTCACAATGGCGAGCTCTGCTGTTATTTTCAACCGCAGTACGATTATGAGAAAAAGGCGATTGTCGGCTTTGAGTCCCTGGCCCGCTGGAACAGCGCCAAATTCGGGATGGTATCGCCGGTTACGTTTATCGCGATGGCGGAAAACACCGGCTTCATCAAGGAACTGGGACGGTTTGTCGTCGACCGGACGTTTGCTTTTGCACAGGAAGTACAGGGTCGCGGGCTAAGGGTTTCCTTCAACACCTCCCCTGTGGAGCTCCTGCAGGCGGACTACGTGGATTATGTGCTGGAACGCTTCTGCTACTACGGGCTGGCTCCCGGCAGCGTGGCGATCGAGGTAACGGAATCCACCCTCATAGAATCTTTCGACGGGGTGATTAAAAAGCTCGAAATTCTGAGCGGCCACGGCATTTCCGTGTACCTTGACGATTTTGGGACGGGATTTTCTTCGCTGACCTATCTGAAAAATCTCCCCATCCATTCGGTGAAAATCGATAAAAGCTTTATCGATGAGGTGGTAACCGACCGGGTGGGACGCGATATTGTGGACATGATTGTCCGGCTGGCCAAAAGGCTGAATCTGGAGGTCATTGCGGAGGGCGTGGAAACGCAGGCCCAGGTCGACTGTATTTACAGCTGCGGCTGCAGGATGATTCAGGGGTACTTCATCAGTCCGCCGGTACCCTGGGAGAAAGCGATCGCACTGTTGGATGGAGTGCATAAATAATGGACATACTGCGGGGTAAGATTGATTGATTTTGCCCCGTAGTTTTTTTTGCTTTTTGTGCTATAATTTGATTTAGAAAAGAAATTTTCTATAATTTCCGCCGCAAATAAAAATAATTTTTATTTGCGAGCTTCAGCCGCCACAGGAAAGGAAGAGTTTTATGAAAATTATCAGCGCACCGGATTATCAGAGCATGAGCCGGAAAGCGGCCAACATTATTTCCGCACAGGTTATTCTGTTTCCAAATTCGGTTTTGGGTCTTGCCACCGGTTCCACACCGCTTGGTGTATACAAGCAGCTGATAGAATGGTATAAAAAAGACGATATCGACTTCTCAAAGGTACACAGCGTCAATCTTGACGAATATTGCGGGCTGTCGGGCGAGCATGAGCAGAGCTACCGTTATTATATGAATGCAAATTTCTTCAGCCAGGTCAATCTTCCGATCGAGAACACGAATGTCCCGAACGGGCTTGCAAAGGACATCGACGCGGAATGTAAACGGTACGACAACGTCATCACCAGCCTGGGCGGTATCGACCTGCAGCTTCTGGGCATCGGGCACACCGGCCACATCGGGTTCAACGAGCCGGACGACGACTTTGACAAAACGACGCACTGTGTGAAGCTGAAACAGAAAACCATCGATGCAAACGCGCGTTTCTTTGAAAACGCCTCGGAAGTGCCGCAGCGTGCTCTCACGATGGGCATCAAAGCGATCATGCAGGCGAAAAAGATTCTTCTGGTTGCCAACGGCTCCAGCAAAGCAGAGATCCTCTGCCGTTCACTCTTCGGGCCGATTACCCCGGAAGTCCCCGCGTCCATCCTTCAGCTCCACAACGACCTGACGGTTGTCGCGGACGAAGAGGCGCTTGCGGTCATCCGCGGCAAGTATCCCTCTGCGATCGGATAAATTTAATAGCGATTTTACAGGGTGGGCTTCGGTTCACCCTTATTTTTTGGTATTTTTTGTGCTATAATATAGTCAATTAACTTCAAAACCATCCAGTCTTTGCGGTCTATTTTCCGTGCTGTTGCGTTATCCTCCTCGTCAGGCGCCAGCCTGACTTCGTCGTCTGCCTTACAGCACGAAAAATGTCCTCGCAAATCCTTAGCCATTTTTAAAGTTAATCGACTATAAAAGCAACATAACAAGCGACATAAACAGGAAAGGAAGAATATCCGTGAGTTTTGGAAGCAAAATTTTGAAATACCAGGATGCGATCATACATGATTTGACACAGCTGGTTGCCATCCCGTCCGTGCGCGGCGAGGCCGTGGAGGGAATGCCGTTCGGCAAGGCGCCCGCAGAGGCTTTGAACCGGGTTTTGCAAATGGCCGCCGATATGGGCTTTACCACAAAGAATGTCGGAAACTATGCCGGTCACGCGGAGTACGGAGAGGGGAACGAGGTCGCCGCGGTGGTCGCCCACATGGATGTCGTACCGGCGGGTGAGGGCTGGGATACCGACCCGTTTACGCTCACCAGAAAGGGAAACCTGTACTATGGCCGCGGCACGGCGGACGACAAGGGAGCGGCGGTGGTCGCCCTGTATTGCTTAAAAGCTCTGAAGGATGAAAATATTCAGTCGAAACGCCGCCTGCGGGTTATTTTCGGCGCGGGGGAGGAAACCGCGAGCAACGATCTTGAAATGTACCTGAAATCGGAGCAGATGCCCGTTATGGCGTTCACCCCGGATTCCGAGTACGGTATCTGCAACCGCGAAAAGGGGATCATGCGTCTGGCTGTCTCCTCACGGGAGCACAGCTCGGCGGTGGTCCGCGAATTTTCCGCCGGTACCGTCGTCAACGCCGTTCCCGCCAAGGCGAAGGCGGTCGTGATGTGTACGGACGAAGTCCTTGCAAGGCTCCAAAGCGCCGCTTCCCGTATGGAAGGGGATTTCAGCTTTGAAAAAACGGAGGACGGGACCGAAATTACGTCCATCGGCAAAGCGTCCCATGCCATGCAGCCGCAGGAGGGCTTCAACGCCGCGACCCATCTGATGAAACTGCTGGGTGAAATCTTTTCCGAGGAAGAGCTCGGCGGGCTGATCAGCTTTGTCAACCGGAATATCGGGACTGAGCTGCACGGCGAATCTCTCGGCGTTTACGTAAGCGACGAGGAATCCGGTCCCCTGACGCTGAACCTCGGGCTTGCCGGCATTTATGACAGTTCCGCGTCTGTCGGAATCGATATCCGCTATCCGGTTACCGCAAAGGGAAAGGATATCTTTGCTTCCATCGCGGAAAAGGCTCTGCAGTACGGACTGGAAACTACGCTGAGTCAGGAAAATAAGCCGCTCTTCCTTCCGGAAAGCAGTCCGTTCATCACCCTGCTTCAGGATGCCTACGCGGCGGTTACCGGCAAACCGGCGGAGCTCTACGCCACCGGCGGCGGAACCTACGCGCGCGCCTTTGAAGGCCGCGCCGTCGCGTTTGGCCCGTTTTTCCCCGACGAACCCGACCGCCGCCTGCACAACACGAATGAGAATATTGACATTGACCGCTTCATGGTTCACGCACAGGTGTGCCTGGAAGCAATGTATCGGATGCTGACGCAGTAAACGGAGAATAAATGGAAAAATATAATCACGTCGATCTCGAAGACATCTTAAAAAATGAAGAAATCAATGCGTATATCACCAACGGCAACGAGAATCTGGGGGTAATCGGCTATACGGAGCACGGCTTTGCCCACGCCAAGCGTTCCTCCAATTACGCAAGCTATATTTTGCGCACCCTGCACTACGACGACCGTACCTGCGAGCTGGCGGCCATTGCGGGATACATGCACGATATCGGCAATGTGGTCAACCGTGTCGACCATGCCCAGAGCGGCGCGCTGATGGCCTTTCAGATTTTGAACCGGCTCGGGATGCCCCCGAACGAAGTGGCCCTGATCGTCGCCGCCATCGGCAATCACGACGAGGGGACCGCGGCCGCCGTCAATCCGATTGCCGCGGCGCTGATCCTTTCCGACAAAGGAGATGTGCGCCGCACCCGCGTCCGCGACAAGGAAACCGTCGGCGCGGATATCCACGACCGTGTCAATTACGCCGTGGAACGGGCGTCCACCAAGGTGGACGCCGAAAAAAAGACCGCTATGCTCGACATTAAGATCGATACGCAGATTTGCCCCGTCATGGAGTATTTTGAAATCTTTATGACCCGCATGGTGCTTTGCCGTCAGGCGGCGATTTACCTCGGCCTGCAGTTTGAGCTGATTATCAACGATACCCGGCTTTTATAGGCGCTTTCGCCGTAACGTCGGGGAGAGAATTACTGACAAGAAGTAAAAGAGCCCGGATTGGCGTCGTCAGACGCTTCTCCGGGCTTTTTTTGCAGGTTGATCATCAATATGTATGCTTTATTACACGGACCGCTTATCGCTTTCCCTGCGGTATTGTTCAATGTCCTCCCTGAGGGAAGCCAGAAAATCGTGCCTGCCTTCGTGCTCAGTATGTCCGCGCACGCAGAGCTCGAAATCAAGGCTTTCAAAGAGAGCAAGAAGCTTTTCGGTCTTTTCGAGGGGATTCTCCGTTTTACTGCCGCCGCAGTCCGCGTCTCCGATAAACAGGACCTTCTCCTCCGGCACAAAAACAACGGAGCAGTCTTCGCTGTGACAGCCCCCGACACGGATCAGCTCGCAGTGAACACCGCCTAAATCTACGGTCAGCCGGCTGTCGTAGACAATATCACCGCTTTTAATCGTCAGCCCTGACCGGTCGGGCAATTCCTTCCGGATATTCCGGTTACAGACCGGGCTTTCCTCTCCGTTTGCGGCGCGCAGATCCATCGAAGCGTCGTCCCATTTCCAAAGCTGCATTTTCTTCAGCTGGTGATCGGTAAGCGTGTTTGTAATCGCCTTGGCCCGAACCGTGTCCATGCCGAAAATGTGGTCCCAGTGCCAGTGCGTGATCGCCACATAATCAGGGTAGGGCAGACGCTCCTCCCGAAGGCTTTGCAGGAAAAGCTCCGCGTGCTTGGAGGAATTGCCGGCATCCACCATCAACGCGTACCGGTCGCCCTGCACATAGCCCAAAACCGGTCTGTCCGTCTCGTCATTGTGCGCGGTGTAATAGACTCTGTCGCTCAGTTTAATCATCTGATTCCTCCGTCCTGTTTTCGTGTCAGAATGGATGCGGGACAATCAGCCGCGCTATCGGGAAATCAGCGCGGGGTAGATTCTCAAAATCTCAATGATGGAGCAGAATTTGTCCGAAAGGCTGACGATCAGCGCCTCCCTGCACTTCGGCGGGGTCAGCGTCAGCGGCCACATGTGTTTGACGATGATCTCCTTTTCACAGTCGTTAAGTGAAAAGTGCTCCTCGGCGTTTTCCAGCGCGGTCAGAGGATGCTTAAAGCCATGAAGGCCCTTGGGGTTCTTCGTCACGTGCCAGTCGTACAGAAAGAAATCATGCAGCAGCGCGCCCCGGATGATACTCCGGCAGTCTACGTTCAGATTCAGTTTTCTGCACAGCCAGTAACTGTAATAAGCCACGGAAATGCTGTGCTCCAGGCACGAAACATTGGCGTGCTGAATAAACGTCCCCATCCGCTGAACGATCTCGGATTTCAGCAGTTCCAGGGAACAGTCCGTAAAATACTGTCTTTCACTCTGGGATAATTTCATTTTGCCATCTCCGTATTTACTATGGAATTATTCTTATCATAATTCTTTTCTTCATTCATGGCAAGGGGAAATGAAAAAAATCAGCCGCCCTGCAGCGCAGGGCGGCTTTAACGCCGTTATTCCTCCAGCCTGTTTGCGATTTTCTTCATGCACTCGTGACAGACATTATGGCCTTTAAACGAAACAATGTCATTCATGCTGTTGCAAAAAATACAGGCAGGCTCGTATTTTTTCAGAATGATCTTGCCATCCTCATCAACAAAAATCTCCAGAGGGTCCTTTTCGTTTATGTTAAGGGTTATTCTGAGCTCCTTTGGCAACACAATTCTCCCTAATTCGTCAACTTTGCGCACAATACCGGTAGACTTCATTTTATTCATCACCTTTCACTTTAAAATCAGTGTTTGATTATTCAATTTAACGACAAAATTATAGTATATTTTTCCAAAAATGTCAATTAAATGCATGTTTGGAAAGCAAAAAAATATGTGATAAGCGGAAAATTTTATGAATACATATAATACGGAACAATCCGGAAAGGGGTGAGCGCACTGCTGAATTATATTTGGGCGGGGCTGATTGTGCTGAGCGTTATCTGCGCCGTCGTTACGGGGCGGATGCCGCAGCTGTCCGCCGGAATTATGAGCGGGACGGCCGGCGCGGTGGAACTGGTCATTACCATGATGGGCATGATGTGTGCCTGGACCGGTCTGATGAAAATCGCGGACGCGGGCGGGATTACACTGATGCTGTCCAAGCTGTTTGACCCGCTGATGCGGCGGATTTTCCCGAATCTGAAAAAAGGGAGTCCCGCCGAAAAAGCGATCTGCATGAACGTTACCGCAAACCTGCTGGGCCTCGGAAATGCCGCCACGCCCTTGGGAATTGCCGCCATGAAGGAAATGGCGAAGCTGAACCCGACACAGACCGCGGACAATTCCATGGTCATGTTCGTCGTGATCAATTCCGCATCCATTCAGCTGATCCCCACCTTTATGGGGACCCTGCGGGCTCAGTACGGTTCACCCGCCCCGTTTGACATTCTGCCGGCGGTGTGGCTGACTTCCGTCTGCGCGCTTGCCGTGGGGGTTACGGCCGCAAAGCTGCTGGAGGGAAGAAAAAGTGGATAAACTGGGCGTGTACGCCATCCCCGTGGTCGTTTTCCTGATCGTGCTGTTCGGGCTGATGCGCGGCGTGCCCCTGTTCGACACCTTCGTCGCCGGGGCAAAGGAGGGCTTTTCTTCCTCCATCTCCATCCTTCCCTCCCTTGTGGGGCTGATGATGGCGGTATCCATGCTGAACGCCTCCGGCGCTCTGGATATCCTTTCCTCGCTTCTGGCGCCCGCCGCCCGTTTATTGGGTTTGCCGCCGGAGGTGATGCCGCTTGCGCTCATCAAGCCGGTTTCCGGCAGCGGCGCGACGGCGGTTCTGGCACAGATTTTTCAGAACAACGGCACGGAGAGCTTTGCGGGCCGCGTGGCGTCGGTGATGTCCGGCTCCACCGAGACGACCTTTTACGCTATCGCCGTGTATTTCGGTTCGGTCGGCGTCAAAAAAACGCGTCATACGATTCCCGCGGCGGTAACCGCCGACCTGACCGCTTTTGTGGTTTCGGCGCTGACCGTCAGACTGTTTTTTCATTAAGGACTGCCTATGAATGATCGTAAAACAACAAATCATTATGTCGTTGCGCTTGCGGGAAATCCCAACTGCGGAAAAACGACTCTGTTCAACGCCCTGACCGGCTCCACCGCTTATGTGGGAAACTGGCCCGGCGTAACCGTGGAAAAGAAAAGCGGCAGCGCCCGGTATGGGAACGATACGCTGGAAATCGTGGATCTGCCGGGTATTTATTCGCTCGTGCCGTACTCGCCGGAGGAAGCGATCGCCGGAAGGTTCCTTGAACGGGAAAGGCCGGATTTGATTATCGATATTGTCGACGCGTCCAATATTGAGCGGAATCTGTATCTCACTACGCAGCTCATGGAGCTGAACATCCCGCTCGTCATCGCGATGAATATGATGGATGTAGTGGAAAAACGCGGGGATTCGGTGGACTGTGCGCTGCTGTCCCGGCTGACCGGCATTGCGGTTGTACCGATTTCGGCGTCAAAGGGGGAGGGGCTGTCCGGGCTTCTGAAAGCCGCGGACAGCGCGGCAGGAAAGCCGGCAGCCTACCATCCTGTTCCCAAACCGGGGAAGGACAGCAAAGACCCGGATACGGCGCTGGCCGACGCGCGGTACCGTTACATAGAGGCCATAACGCGAAAAGCCGTAAAAAAGCACAGCGCGTCGGTCAGAAGCGTCTCGGAAAAAATCGACTGGATTGCGACCAACCGCTTTCTGGCCATTCCCGTGTTCTTTCTGCTGATCTTTTTCGTCTTTTACATTACCTTTGGTTCCGTGGGCTCTTATCTGGTCCACGGCGTTGACTATTTTATCTCAGCCTGCCTTTCTCCGAACGCGGACGCAGCGCTCGTGTCCGCCGGTGCTTCGTCCTGGCTGCGCAGCCTGATTGTGGACGGGATCATAGCGGGGGTGGGGGCGGTGCTGGAATTTCTGCCGCAGATCCTGCTGCTCTTCCTGCTGCTTTCCTTGCTGGAGGACAGCGGCTACATGGCGCGCGCCGCCTTTATCATGGACGCGCCGATGCGCCGCATCGGGCTGTCCGGGCGCGCGTTCGTACCGCTTTTGATGGGTTTCGGCTGTACCGTTCCGGCGGTCATGGGAACCCGGATTCTGGAGAGCGAAAAGGATAAGCGGCTGACCATCCTGATTACGCCGTTCATGTCCTGCAGCGCGAAAACTCCGATTTATTCCCTGTTTATCGCGGCGTTTTTCGTTGGCAGCAAACCGCTTGCCATGTTCCTGATTTACTCCTTCGGCATTCTCATCGGCCTTCTGTCCGCGCTGCTGTTCAAAAACAGTATCCTGAAGGGGCCCCCCGCGCCGTTCGTCATGGAGCTGCCGGATTACCGGCTGCCCACGGTGCGGACGGTCTGGCTTCACGTCCGCCGCCGGGTGGGCGATTTTCTGCAGAGAGCCGGGACCACCGTGTTTATTGCGACGGTGGCGGTATGGCTTCTCCAGTCCTTTACCGTCGGGCTGCGGATGACCAGCGACAGCTCAAACAGCATCATCGCCGTGGTGGGCAGGGCGATTGCCCCCGTTTTTACGCTCTGCGGCTTCGGCACCTGGAAACCGGTGGTCGCGCTTCTGACGGGGCTTGTCGCGAAGGAGTCCGTCATCAGCACCATGAGCGTGCTGTATCCGGGCAGCCTGACAGACGCCCTGCGCGCGAACTTCACCACGCTGAGCGCGTGCTCCTATTTGATTTTCGTGCTGCTTTACACCCCTTGCGTCGCGGCGCTGTCCGCCGTACGCCGGGAGATGGGCAGCCTGAAATGGACGGCCGTTACGGCAATTTACCAGCTGGTTACGGCCTGGTACTGGTCCGCAATGTTCTATCAGTGCGCTGTTCTGATTCAGAATTTATTCCGTAAATAAGCCCCGGCAATCTCTGCCGAGGCATTTTTATGCAGTTAGGTCGGTTTTCCCCTTTTTTTCCCTGGAAAAACACGGTAAGACAAAAATCGCGCAAATTAGATTATACAGGGAAAGAATTTCTTTTGCAATAATCGTTAAATTATTATCAATTTAGCATTGCATATTAAAAAAATAGTTGGTATAATTTGAGAATCTGAAAAAGATGGGGAGTTAAGAGGATGATTCTGACATTGGATATGGGCAATACCAATATAACAATCGGTGTTTACGACGATAAAAAGCTGCTTTTTGTCTCCCGTATGGCGACCGACTGCTCCCGTATGGAGGACCAGTACGCCATAGAACTGCGGGATATTCTGGACATCCACGGCGTTTCGCTGTGCGATATTACGGGCGCGGCGATCAGCTCGGTGGTTCCGCCGCTCACCACGTATATCGTACGCGCCATCCGCTACCTGACCGGGGTGGAACCGATCTGTGTCGGGCCGAAGACAAAAACCGGCATTCAAAACAAAATCGAACACCCCGAACTGACCGGTGCGGATCTCGTTGTCGGCTGTGTCGCCGCCGGCAAAATGTTCGACGGTCCGTGTATTGTTCTGGACATGGGGACCGCGACGACCTTTGAGGTGATGGACAGGGATAAAAATATGCTGGGCGGCGCCATTATTCCGGGTGTCGCGATCTCTCTGGACGCGCTGACCCGCCGTACTGCGCAGCTTCCGCGCATCAGTCTCGATCCGCCAAAGAGCGTCATCGGGAACAATACGATTGAGAGCATGCGTTCGGGCATTCTGCTGGGAACCGCCTGTATGATCGACGGCATGATCGAGCGTATGGAAGCGGAGCTTGGGGAGAAATGCGAGGTCGTCGCCACAGGCGGCCTTTCGCGTGAAATCGTTCCGCTGTGTAAACGCAGCATCCATTTCTGCGACACGCTTCTGCTCGAAGGCCTCAGGATCATTTACGAGGATAACAAATAAAGACCCGTAGGGAAAACGGAGCCGTGCAGCGTTACACGGCTCCGTTTTTTGTATGCAAAAAAAGATAACCGCTCGTCCAAAGCCGCGGTTATCTTTTTTACTTAAACGAAGTGCTGACCGTCCTGGTACAGCGCCTTCTTCTATTCGGATATGCTTGATCGGTCCCGTCGGGAATATCGGCGGTTATTTGTGATAGGTTTCCACAATATCTTTGACGGCGTCGATGACATACTGGACTTCCTCGTCCGTCATGGTGGGGTAGAGCGGCAGGGAAATCAGGCGGTCGAAATGCTTTTCGGCATTCGGGAAATCGCCCTCTTTGTAGCCGTAACGGTCCGTGTAGGCGCTCATATACGTTACCGGGATGAAATGCACGCTGGTTCCGACGTTGCGCTCGTTCAGCTCGGTGATGAACCGGTCGCGGTCAATGGTCAGCAGCTCGGGGACGATGCGCACGACGTACAGATGCCAGCAGTGCGTCGTGTAGTCGGGAACGTACGGCGGGTCCATCGCGTCGATTTTGCCGAACGCCTCCTGATATTTCGCGGCGATCTTCAGGCGCGCCGCCTGCATCTCCTCCAGACGGGACAGCTGCTTTAAGCCGAGCGCCGCCTGAATGTCAAACATGTTGTACTTGAAGCCGGGCTCGCAGATGTCGTATTTCCAGGTGCCGCCCTTGGCGTAGCGGTTCCATGCGTTTTTGCTCATGCCCTGTCCGGCGAAGATGCGTGCTCTGCGGTCGATTTCGTCGTCGTCGGTGACCAGCATGCCGCCGTCGCCCGTGCACAGGTTCTTCGTGGCGTAAAAGCTGTAGGAAGCGGCGCCCGGAAGCCTGCTGCCGATCAGCCTGCCCTTGTAACGGCTCCAGAGGGCGTGCGCGGCGTCCTCCGAAACAAACAGGCCGTGCCTGTCGGCAATCTCATAAATCCGGTCAAGGTCGCAGACCTGTCCGCTGTAATGCACCGGAACGATCGCTTTGGTTTTCGGCGTGATTTTCTTTTCGATTTCATCCGGGTCGATGCAGGCGGTTTTAAAATCCACGTCCGCAAAGACAGGGGTCGCGCCCGTGTGGAGAATCGTGTTCGCGGTGGAGGCGAACGTCATCGGCGTGGTAATGACCTCGTCGCCCGGGCCGATGTCCTTTGTCAGCAGCGCCACGTGCAGCGCCGCCGTACAGGAATTCATGGCGATGGCGTGCTTCGCGCCCAGATATGCGGCGAATTCGTTCTCGAATTCGTTGGTCCGGGGACCTTTGGCCACCCAGCCGGATTTCAGCGTGTCGACGACCTCGTTGATTTCCAGATCGGTGATGTTGGGCAGATTGTATGGAATGAATTTTTCTCGTTTCACGAACTGACTCATACTTGTCATCCTCTTTTTTCAGTTGATTTTCCCTTTTCACAGCAAATCCGTTTGCGGCTGTAAGACGGGATACGCTTCCGGCCCCAAAAACGGGGAGAAACGGATATCAATTCTACAACTTAACTGGAAATGTTGCAGTATCAGTTTTACCAATAAATCAAAGTAAATGATAATACGATTGATGGTTAATGTCAACTATATTGCCCCCTGAAATATTGACTAAAAGCCCCGTTGGTTATATAATATACAAGTTATAGCAGAATAATTTTTAACTGCGGCGGCCTGTCGGGCCGGGCGAAAGCATGAAAAAATTTTGCCGCAGTTTGTAAAGAATGGTGTTAAAGTGAACGGCAAGGAAAATTTTTTTGTACATCCCAGCGCGTGTGTGGATGACGGCGCGAAAATTGGAAACGGTACAAAAGTATGGCATTTCTGCCACATCGGCGGCGGTTCCCAAATCGGCGAAAACTGCTCCATCGGGCAGAATGTGTTTGTGGCCCCGGGGGTAAAGATCGGCAGCTTCTGCAAAATCCAGAACAACGTATCCATTTATGAGGGCGTGGAGCTGAGCGACTATGTGTTCTGCGGGCCTTCCATGGTGTTTACCAATGTTCAGCGCCCGCGCTGCAAATATCCCCAGCGCGGCGCGGCCTTTTACGCCCATACCCCCATTGGGGAGGGTGCCAGCATCGGCGCGAACGCCACCATCGTCTGCGGCCACAGAATCGGCAAAAACGCGTTTATCGCGGCCGGCAGTGTCGTGACAAAGGACGTTCCCGACTATGCGATCATGATGGGCAATCCCGCCCGTCAGCACGGATGGGCCTGTGAATGCGGGGAGAAACTGGGCGAGGATTTGGCATGCCCAAAATGCGGGAAAACATATGTGCAGGCCGAAAACGGCCTTCAGGAGGAAACAGAATAAATGGAAAAGATTGCTTTTAACGATCTTGGCGCGCAATACCGCCATTTAAAGGATGAAATTGATAAAGGCATTGCCGATGTGATCGACGGATGCCATTTTATTTCCGGCCCCCAGACGGAGGAACTGGAAAAAGAGCTCTGCCGCTATACGGGGCGCAAATACTGCGTCAGCACCAGCAACGGCACCGACGCGCTTCTGATGCCGCTGATGGCAAAGGGGATCGGCGAGGGTGACGCGGTATTCGTTCCCGCGTTCACCTTTTTCGCTACGGCGGAGGTAGCCAGCTTTTTGGGGGCGACTCCCGTTTTCTGCGATGTGGACGAAGACACCTTCAACATGGACCCCAAATCCCTTGAAAAACAGATTAAAAGGGTGCTGGAAGAGGGCAAACTAAAGCCAAAGGCCGTGATCGCGGTCGACCTGTTCGGCCAGCCCGCCGATTTTACGGAAATGGAACCGCTCTGCAAAAAGTACGGCCTTTTCCTGATAGAGGACGCGGCGCAGGGCTTTGGCGGCGCGATCGGCTCCAGAAAGGCCTGCAGCTTCGGCGACGTTTCCGCGACGAGCTTTTTCCCGGCCAAGGCGCTGGGCTGCTACGGCGACGGCGGCGCGGTCTTTACGGACGACGAAGAAATGTATCGGCTGCTTGTCTCCATCCGCGTACACGGCAAGGGTTCTTTTAAATATGAAAACGTGCGTATCGGTTTGAACGCAAGGCTGGACACCCTGCAGGCGGCCATTCTGCTGCCGAAGCTTCACGAGTTTGACAAAGAGACACAGCACCGCAACTGGGCCGCTTCCCGTTACGCCGAGCTTCTGAAGGGCAAATTCCGGGTTCCGGTCTTAAAGGACGGATTTTTCTCCAGTTATGGATATTATACGCTGAAAGCGGAAAGCGATGAGCAGCGTTCAAAGCTGACAGACGGGCTGAAGGCGGCGGGGGTTCCCACCATGGTTTATTATCCCCTGCCTTTGCATCTGCAGAAGGTTTACGCGCCGCTCGGCTACCGGGAGGGCGATCTGCCCGTGAGCGAAAAGCTCAGCAAAACGGTTTTCAGCCTTCCGATGCATGGTTATATCACAGAAGAAGTTATCGATTATATTTGCACGACGCTGCAAAATATCTGATTTATGAGGAGAATTTAAATGTCAAACGTGAAAACTGAGTTGTTGAATAAAATTCAGGACAAGTCCGCCGTCGTCGGCATTGTCGGCCTGGGGTATGTCGGGCTTCCTCTCGCCGTGGAATTTGCAAAGGCCGGCTACCGGACCATCGGCTTTGACGTTCAGTCCCAGAAGGTCGATTTCGTCAACGCGGGCAAAAATTATATCGGCGACATTGTGGGCGATACGCTGAAACATGTGGTGGAAAGCGGGACCCTTTCCGCGACCAGCGATTTTTCCTTCATCAAGGGCGTGGACGCGGTGGCAATCGCCGTTCCCACTCCGCTGGACAAATACCAGCAGCCGGATATCAGCTATGTGAAGGGTTCCACGGAATCCGTCGCCAAATACCTGCACAGGGGCATGGTGATCATTCTGGAATCCACCACCTATCCGGGGACCACGGAGGAGCTTTTAAAGCCGATCCTTGAGGCAAGCGGCCTCAAATGCGGCGAGGATTTTTACCTTGCCTTCTCGCCGGAGCGCGTGGACCCGGGCAATAAGCAGTATAAGACGAAAAATACCCCGAAGGTCGTCGGCGGCGTCGGAAAAGACGGCACGGAGGTTGCCGCCGCGCTGTACCGCAATGTGCTGGAGGGCGGCGTATACGAGGTTTCCTCCCCGGCCGTTGCCGAAATGGAAAAGCTTCTCGAAAACACCTACCGCAATATCAATATCGGCCTCGCGAACGAAATGGCAATCATCTGCAACCGCATGGGCATCAATGTCTGGGACGTGATCGACGCTGCCAAAACAAAGCCGTACGGCTTTCAGGCGTTTTATCCGGGACCGGGACTCGGCGGCCACTGCATTCCGCTCGACCCGTTTTACCTTGCCTGGAAAGCCCGCGAGTTCGACTATCACACCCGCCTGATCGAGACCTCCGGCGAAATCAACACCGGCATGCCGGAGTATGTTGTCGACCGCGCCATGAAGGTCCTCAACCGCAATAAGACCGCGATGAACGGCGCCAAGGTGCTCGTTCTCGGCGTCGCCTATAAATCGGATATCGACGATTACCGCGAAAGCCCGGCTCTGAACGTCATCGAGCATTTAATCGGCGAGGGCGCGGATACCACTTACTACGACCCGTATATTCCGGAATACAGGCATAAGGGCGTTACGTACACCGGCGCGAAGGAGCTGACGGACGACCTGCTGAAAAGCGCGGATATCGCCATCATCTGCACGGCGCACGCCTGCTTTGATTATGACCGGATTCAAAAGCTCTCCAAAGAGGTTTTTGATACCAGAAACGCCATGAAGGATGTAAAAGACCGTTCCAACATTGAGCTTTTATAAAATATTCTCCCCCGTTTCCGAAAAGTGACGGGGGAATTTTGTGTGGAATAAACAGGGACGTTTTGGAAAATAATGTAATAAAGGAGAATGATGATGAAGAAACTTCGTTTTGCTTTGATCGGCTGCGGCCGCATTTCAAAAAATCATATCGCCGCGGCGATTGCAAACGCCGAAACCATGGATTTGGCCGTGGTTTGTGACCCGGTGCTGGAAAACGCCGAGAAAAAAGCCGGGGATTATCTGGAAGCGACCGGCGTCAAACCGGCTGTTTACGCGGACTATAAAAAGGCGCTGGATGAGCAGGAAATCGATTGCTGCGCCATTGCCACGGAGAGCGGCTATCACGCGGAAATCGCGCTGTACTGCATCCGTCTGGGCAAGCATGTCCTGATTGAAAAGCCGATGGCGCTGAGCACCGCCGACGCGGAGCAGATGATCCGCGAGGCGAAGGAAAAGGGCGTTGCCCTCGGCGTCTGCCACCAGAACCGATTCAACGCGCCGATTCAGGAGCTTCACAAAGCGATCGGGGACGGGCGTTTCGGCAAGCTGGTCAGCGGCACGGCCTGCGTTTTCTGGAACCGCGGGATGCCGTATTACGAGCAGGCCCCGTGGCGCGGCACCTGGGAACAGGACGGCGGCACGCTGATGAACCAGTGCATCCATGACATCGACCTTCTCCAGTGGAACCTCGGCGGCGAACCCGAGACCGTTATGGCTATGACCGGAAATTACCTGCGCGATATTCACGCCGAGGATTTCGGCGCCATTCTGATCCGCTTCAAAAACGGCGCGATCGGCCTTGTGGAAGGCACCACCTGCGTATACCCCAAAAATCTGGAGGAAACGCTGACGATTCTGGGCGGCACCGGTACCGCGGTCATCGGCGGGATTGCCGTCAACCGTGTGGAAACCTGGAACTTTGAGACCCCGGCGGAACAGGATTCCCGCATTGCCGCGCTGGCCGGCACGGACCCGAAGGATGTCTACGGAAGCGGCCACAACCTGCTTTACGCCGATTATATCCGTGCGGTCAATACGCACACCGACCCGCTTGTGAGCGGCGAAGAGGGAATCAAGGCCATGAAGATCATTCTGGCCGCCTACAAGTCCCAGAAAACGGGTCAGGCGGTCCCGTTTGAGGGCCTGAGCTTCTCCACGCTCGACATGGACGATTCCGACGTCCGCTGCCGCTGAGCCGGGGGAACGGAAGATGAAGATTGTAACCGTAGTCGGCGCGAGGCCGCAGTTTGTCAAGGCGTCGGTGGTATCGGCGGCCTTAAAGCCGGTCTGCACCGAGGTGCTGGTCCATACCGGTCAGCACTATGACCGCAATATGTCGGACGTGTTTTTTGAGGAGCTTTCCATTCCCAGGCCGGCTTACAATCTGGGGGTCGGTTCCGGTTCCCACGGACACCAGACCGGCGAAATGCTGATGAAAATCGAAGACGTCCTTCTGGAGGAAAAGCCGGATATCCTGCTTGTTTACGGCGACACCAACTCCACGCTGGCAGGCGCTCTGGCAGCGTCCAAGCTGCACATTCCTGTCGCCCATGTGGAAGCCGGGCTGCGCTCCTACAACATGCGCATGCCGGAGGAGCAGAACCGCGTTCTGACCGACCATATTTCCAGATGGCTTTTCTGCCCGACGCAGACCGCGGCGGACAACCTGAAAAAAGAGGGCGTTACCGCGGGCGTTTCCGTCTGCGGGGACGTGATGCTGGATTCCGTGCTGCATTTTCTGCAGGTCGCGAAAAACAATCCATCCAAAACCGCCGTTTTTGCCCAGCTCGGCATCGAGCCGAAAAACTACCGGCTTGCCACCCTGCACCGCGCGGAAACGACCGACGGCGGGCTTGACGCGATCATTGCGATCTTTAAGGCCTTCGAGCGGCTTCCACAGCTGGTCGTGCTGCCGATTCACCCAAGGACAAGGCCGCTCGCGCAGGAAGCGATTGAAAAGTGCGGATTCCGGAATATCAAACTGATCGATCCGGTCGGCTATCTGGAAATGCTGCTGCTGACCTCCAACGCCTGCCAGGTCATGACCGATTCGGGCGGCCTGCAGAAAGAAGCGTGGTTT
The DNA here is from genome assembly GCF_052442865.1 of Caproiciproducens puteiluti. Taxonomy (NCBI): domain Bacteria; kingdom Bacillati; phylum Bacillota; class Clostridia; order Eubacteriales; family Acutalibacteraceae; genus Caproiciproducens; species Caproiciproducens puteiluti. Next base: position 1,503,414 of record NZ_CP194790.1, read on the forward strand.
ATGAAGGTGCCGTGCATTACGCTGCGCGGGGAAACCGAATGGGTGGAGACGCTCAGGGGAAACTGGAACGTGCTTTCCGCGCTCACCACGGAGGACATTTACCGGAAAGCGATGCACACCGTCGTGGACGAAGCCGCGCACGAACAGATGCCGTTCGGCGACGGTCACGCGTCGCAGAAGATCGCGGATGCTCTGTCACGGGAAACAGGCGCCGCACGTCCGTAAACCAAGGCAATTCCTGTAAAAGGGGAAAAGGTAATTTATGAATATTATTTATATCAATCATTACGCCGGTTCCGACCGGCACGGAATGGAGTTCCGTCCGTATTTTATGGCGAAGCGCTGGGCTGCAGCCGGTCACAATGTGACGGTTGTCGCCAGCTCCTATTCCCATCTGCGCACCGTGAATCCGGATCTGCAGGGAAAAAAGACGATGGAGGAGACGCTGGACGGCGTCCGCTATTTCTGGATTGAGGGCCCCGAGTACCACGGCAACGGCGTGGGACGAATCAGAAATATGCTGTCCTTTCTGCACGGTCTTTACCAATACGCCGATCAGATCGCCGCGCAGGGAAAGCCCGACGCGGTCATCGCGTCCTCCACGTATCCGCTGGACATTTATCCCGCGCACCGGCTCTCGAAGAAATACGGGGCGATGCTGATTTACGAGGTACACGACCTCTGGCCGCTCAGCCCGATCGAGCTCGGCGGCATGAGTCCGCGCCACCCCTACATCATGCTGATGCAGGCGGCGGAGAATTACTGCTATAAACACAGCGACTATGTCGTTTCGCTTCTGCCGAACGCGAAGGAACATATGGTGGAGCACGGCTTGGAGCCGGAAAAATACATCTGCATCCCCAACGGGATCGTCAAAGCCGACTGGGAAAAGCCGATGGCGGACCCGCCGGTTTACTATGAGCTTTTGAAGCAGTTCCATGACGAGGGATATTTCCTGATCGGCTACACCGGCGCGCACGGAATCGCCAACGCGCTGGACAGCTTTGTCCAGGCGGGAGAGAAGCTCCGCGGCAAAAAAATCAAGCTGATCATGGTCGGCCCCGGCCCCGAGCGCGAGCGTCTCGCACAGCAGGTGGTAGACAGCAACCTGCGCGATGTCGTCGAGATGCTGCAGCCGGTCAAGCGCGACCAGATCCCGGAGCTGCTGGGTCAGATGGACGCCCTTTACGTCGGCTTGCAGCGGCAGCCGCTGTTCCGTTTCGGGGTCAGCCCGAACAAGCTGATGGACTATATGATGGCTGCGAAGCCGGTCATTTTTGCGATTGAGGCCGGAAACGACATGGTGAAGGACGCCAAATGCGGAATCTCCATTCCGCCGGAAGACAGCTCGGCCATTGCAAAGGCGGCGAAGAAGCTTGCCGGCCTTTCCAAAGAAGAGCTTAACGCCATGGGCCGCCGCGGCAGGGAATACATCCTGCAGAACAATGAGTATGACGTGCTGTCGCAGAAATTTCTCGACGTATTTTCCATGCCCTATGAACCCAAAACAAAATAGCTGATTGCTTTTTAGCAATGTCAAAGAGGGCAGCCGATCCGGCTGCCCTCTTTTATAGTCCGAGCTCTTTGATTTTGTCGCGCAGCTTGATGAAATCGTCAAACGCGTCGGGTTTGCTGCTTGGGTTGCGCAGAAGCGCGGCGGGGTGGAGCGTGGCCATCATCAGAACGCCGTTCCGTTCAAAGAAAATGCCGTGTTCCTTGGTGATTTTGATGTCCGGCTTAATGATCTTCATAGCGGCGATGCGGCCCAGGCAGACAATGATTTTCGGGCGGATCAGCGCCACCTGGTTGCGCAGCCAGTCGACGCACCGCTCCTGCTCTTCCGGAAGCGGGTCGCGGTTCTGCGGCGGCCTGCATTTGACGATATTCGCAATGTAAATATTTTTGTGCCGGTCAAGGTCGACGGCGTCCAGCATTTTGTCGAGCAGCTGCCCGCTCCGGCCTACGAACGGTTCCCCCTGCAAATCCTCGTTTTCGCCGGGGCCCTCTCCAATAAAAAGTACGCCGGCTTTCTCGTTTCCGACACCGAACACAACATTCGTCCGCCCGGTGCAAAGATCGCATTTACGGCATTCCAGACAAGCGGATTTCAGTTCTTCCCAGTTATCAAACAATGCGGTATCCACCTTCCTATTTGAATCCTCTTTTATGACAGCATGACAACCGCCGCACGGGCAGGATGGCGCCTGTCCTGCTTCCATGTTCTCTATAGGCGCCCGAAGCTTTGCTTCGGCTTGCGCCGTAAAGTTATTATAGCATGAATATCGCGAAATCGAATGCTGTTGTGCGGAAAATTTTACGGAAAAGACGAAAAATCTCCCCTACCGTCATACGCGCTGCGGCAGGGGAGAACTGTTCTGCGGGGAAAAAGTTTATTGCAGCTCCGGGCTTAATGGGTTTCATCTTCGGCGAAGCCCGCCATTTTATCCGAAGAGGAACCGATCTGGTTAATCTTTACTTCCACGCGCCGGTTCTGTGACCGTCCTTCCTCCGCTTCGTTGCCGGCTACCGGATGGTAGTACGAGTACCCCGAAACAATCATTTTGGATTGAGGAAGATTGCATTTGCTGGAAAAGAATTTCAGTACCGCAATGGCGCGGTCGGACGAAAGCTCCCACGCAAAGTAGTTGTTCTGGGACTCATCTCCCGCCATGGCGGTATGTCCGCTGATCTCTATGGAACCGATCTTGTCGTCCACGCTCAAAAGAAGACCGCCCATATATTGCAGGATATCGAAGCTGGATTCTCTCATCGTGGGGCTGTCCGGATAGAACAGCACGTTGTCCTTAAAACGGAATTTAATGAATCCCTCGCCTTTTTCAAGCAAAATAGATTCGGAGTAACCGCTTTGATTGATTTTTTTCTGAATGGATTCGTAAATCCCGTCAAAATCGTTATTTGCCGCTTGATTTTCTGCCTGGCCTGCCGTCCCGCTTACCGTCTCCTGAGCAACGGATGCGTTGCCGGCGGCGGCTTGTTTGCTTTTTTCCAATTCGGTCCTGATGCTGTAATTTTGCTGGGATACGGCCATCATAGCGAAGGAAAATAGGATTACAAAGATCGCCAGCAGGTCGGTCATCATGTCGCTGTAACTGGTCAGCCATGCGGGAGCTTCATCATCATCTCCGCCTTCCGGCTCGTCCTCATCGAAATATCTTTCATCTTCCGGCATGAATTATTATGCAACCCCCTTCATCTTCAATTCGCGTATCTGCTTACTGACCGAGCCCATTTTTTTGACATCCTTTTTGGTCAGGCAGGAAATCATATTCTCTTGAATAGTCCTCGGATTTTTTCCTTCCATAATGGAAGTCAAGCCTTCGAGCAGAAATTCTTTTCTCAGCGCTTCATCCGTGCTCATTACCTTGAGCCTTTTTGACATCGGCATAAAAACGACATAGGCGATAAAAGCGCCGTAAAAGGAAGTGACCAGTTCGATCGCCATCAGGGGGCCCAGCTTAGTCGGGTCCTCCAGATTTTCCAGCATGGGGATCAGGCCGATATACGTTCCGAGCAGGCCCAGGGAGGTCGAGGTGTTTGCAATCATATCCAGCATGGCGTGCCCGTCCTGATGCCTTTTCTTAGCAAAATATATTTCAGACCGGAGGGCTTTTTTGAGGACATCCTCGCCAACGCCGTCGGCAATCAGAAGGATTCCTTTCTGAAGGAATTCGTCGTCGGCATACTTGGAGGCAGAGTCTTCAAGGGCCAGAAGCCCCTTGCTTCTGGCAATCTCGCTGAGTGACACGATTGTCTGGATGTCTTTTACAAAATCATATTGCTCTTTTTTGAAGGCTTTTTTCATGACATGCCCGAGCGTTCTTAATTTGCGCGGCGGAAACGAAACGACAACGGCGCCTGTTGTGCCGCCTACCGTGATAAAAACAGAGGGCCAGTTCAAAAAGGAACTGAAATTCCCCGACATTTTGATGGAAGAAATAATACAAAAGATTCCGATCCCAAATCCAATTATCGTGGAAACGGCTGGTTTCTTCATTGAAAGACCTCCTACAAGCTAAAAATTCCCATTATTTTGTATATCGGACCATCCGTCGGATATTTTAGAAAAATTAGCTTAAATATCGTAATTTCAAAGACGAAATATAGAGAATGTGACCTAATTATTTGTTTTTTTGTTTGTTTCCGCCTTCCCTGTGCTTTTAAGGCATACGCCGTGTTTGGCGGATAAAGCAGGAATTCCCTTCAGACCAGCATTGTCGCCGGTCAGAAGGGAATTCTCAAAGGGCATGTCAGACATTGCCCTTTCGGTAGAGGTAATAAGAGTATATGGCCGGAATAACGCTCAGCAGAACAACAGCCGCAAGCATCAGCCATTTGTATGGGGTAAACGCGGAAACGGCGATCATAATTCCGCCCACAATCCAGACAAAACCGGCGAACCGGTGCGTTTTTCTCCAGTTTTCCTCGCTGGCCAGCGTCCAGGGCAGCTTGATTCCCACCGTATAGTTCGGTTTGCATTTGGGAAGATAGTTGCCTAAGACGGCAATCACAATACCGACAAGGACGGTGATCAGCACACTGATATTGAAGTCCTTGTACAGCACTTTCGCAATGACGGAAGCCTGCGTCACGTTGGCGACGATGACGATCAGCCATCTGGAGATCAGCTTCATCTGCGGGGAGCGGTCGATATTTTGCTTCTTCGGGTCGGCGGAAATGCTGAAATTTACAAATACCGTGCAAATCAGAAGGATGGCGGGTAACCCGAACGCGGCAAAAAAGCGGGAGGAATAGCCGTTGGGATTTCCCTGTATGTCCCAGTGCGTGGGCATCGTCTCCGGCAGCCGGGAATAGAAGGCTGCCGAAAGAAGGAAGGGAAACACCGCGGCCAGCCAATACAGATATTTACCAATTTTATTTTTCATCGCATACATTCTCCTTATCTAAAAAACCCTGGAACCAGTTCAGAACCTCTTCAAAGACGGACAGATTCAATTCATAGTAGATAAATTTGCCGGATTTACGGTCCGTAATCAAATCGGCGTCCTTCAGTATGGACAGATGATGGGAAACCGTCGCGCCGGTCATTGGGAAGTGCTCTGAAATTTCCCCGGCAGGCAGCGCCCCGCTCTTCAGAATATTCAGGATTTCCCTGCGTGTCGGGTCGGAAAGAGCCTTAAACGTTTCAGGGAACGACACAGCATCAGTTCCTTTCATTTAGAAATTTATCTAAATGTATAATAGCACGTTTCCTTCCGTTGTCAACATGGATTTTCAGCAATGCGGGCGGGGGAATTCAAAAAATAGAGGTTGTCTTTTTTAACGGGATCGTTTATAATAAGATAGTCAGAAATGAGAAGCAAGGCAGAAATGCATGCAATAGGATATGCAGGCGGGCGGGCTCTGTACGGCGGGACGCCATGAACCATGTCAGGCGGGGAACCGAGCAGCATTAAGTGGACTGTCCCGCGCGATACAGGCGGTCTGTTCGTCTGCATATCCTGATGCATGATAAACCGTTTTATGACGGTCTGTCTTGCTTTCAATTTGTCTGGGGGTGGTGTTCGCATGTATCAGGTTCTGTACAGGAAATGGAGGCCAAGGGTGTTTGCCGATGTTGTCGGCCAGCCGCAGGTCACCGTTACGCTGAAAAATGAACTGACGGCGGGCCGCATAGCCCATGCGTACCTGTTTACCGGTTCCAGGGGAACGGGGAAAACTACGTGTGCGAAGATTCTTGCCAAGGCGGTCAACTGTTTGAACCCGGTGGAAGGCGACCCCTGCGGCGAATGTGAAATCTGCCGCGCCGCGGATGCCGGTTCGCTGATGGACATTGTGGAAATTGACGCCGCCAGCAACAACGGCGTGGATAATATCCGCTCTTTGCGGGAAGAGGCCAATTTTACCCCGGCGGCCGCAAAATACCGGGTTTATATTATTGACGAGGTACACATGCTCTCCACGGGAGCGTTCAACGCGCTGCTTAAAACGCTGGAAGAGCCGCCCGCCCATGTCATTTTTATCCTTGCGACAACGGAAGTACACAAGCTGCCCGCGACCATTTTGTCACGGTGCCAGCGCTTTGATTTTCGCCGCATTCCGCCCAAGGAAATCGCGGAGCGTCTTACTTATGTTACCCGGCAGGAGAACGCGGAGCTCGACCCGCAGGCCGCGCTTCTGATTGCGCGTCTGGCGGACGGCGCTTTGCGCGACGCGCTGTCCCTTTTGGATCAGTGCCTGGGCCGAAGTAAAAACATCACGGTGGAAGTGGTGAACGAAACGGCCGGTCTGGTCGGGCGGGAACATCTTTTTGAACTGACCGGCGCCATGAAGGAACATGATTCCGGCGCCGCGCTGGAGCTGATCGATCGGCTGCACAATTCTTCCAAGGATATGGCGAGGCTCTGTGAGGAGCTGTCGTCCCATTTCCGGAATCTGATGCTGATAAAAACCACGAAGGATGCCCACAACATGATCGCCGTACCCGATGCGGAGTATGAAAGCCTGACAAAACAGGCGCTTTCCACGCCGCTGCCTGCCATTCTGCACGGCCTGGATACCATGCAGTCCGCGCTGGAGCGGATGTACCGGGGAGGGGACAGGCGTATCGAATTTGAAATGGCGATGATCCGCCTGTGTTCGCCGGAACTGGATTCCACGCCGGACGCGCTGATTCGCAGGATAGAAGCCCTTGAGCGCGGTACGGCTGTTTCTAAGCCGAAGCCCGTCAGGGCGGCGGAGCCGGAAAAGAAACCAAAGCCGGAAGAGAAGGTACCGGAAAGCCCGCCTGAACAAATGCTGCCGGAGGAACCTCCGGAGCCTTCCTTTGAAAGGCCGGACGACCCCGTTGTGGAACCGAAAAAAGAGATTGGGGAGCTGCAGAAGGACGCGGAGCGCCTTTCCGAATGGCCGGAGATCCTTCAGATTCTGAAAAATTATTCCCATACCATTGCAGCCGCGTTCAACGGCTCCGCCGCATATATCAGCGGTGCCTATGTGCTGATCGACGCGCCGAACGATCTGGCGTTCCGGCTGCTGAGAGAGCCCTCGCAGCGTGAAAATATGCGCAAGGCGATTCAGCAGGTGACGGGCAGAACCTATAAGCTGGGCCCTTACAAAACCCATAACAGCGAAAAGGAAACGGATCCGCTCGCGCAGCTGGCCGGGCTGGCTGAGAGCGAGGGGATTCAGGTTATTAAAAAATAAAAGGATTTACAGGAGGAATTTTATATGAAAGCAAGATTGCCGCAGGGATACGGCGGAGGCGGAGCTTCCAATTTGCAGCAGCTGGCGCGCCAGGCCCAGAAGATACAGGAGGATATGGATCAGGCGACAGCAGAGCTGGAAGCAAAGGAATATACCGCAGCGGCCGGCGGGGATGCAGTAAAGGCAACGGTAACGGGTAAGATGGAGGTAAAGACCATTGATATCAAGCCCGAGGTCGTCGACCCCGAGGATGTGGAAATGCTTTCCGACCTTGTTCTTGCCGCGGTCAACGAGGCGCTCCGGGCCGCCGCAGCAGACAAGAGCCAGCGCATGGAGAAAATCTCCGGCGGCATCAATATGCCGGGTATGCTTTAACGATGCCATCCTATAACGTGGCGCCTTTGTCGCGCCTGATTGAGCAGTTCGAGCGGCTGCCCGGCATCGGACATAAGAGCGCGCAGCGGCTGGCCTATTATGTACTCGGCCTTTCCAAAGAGGGCGCGCAGAATTTCGCAGACGCCATTATGGACGCTCACGAAAAAATACATTATTGCAAAATATGCTGCAATCTGACTGATCAGGAGCTTTGTCCCGTCTGCCGCAACGAGGCGCGGGACAAATCCGTCATTTGTGTGGTGGAGGACCCCCGCGACGTGATCGCGCTGGAGCGTACCAACGAGTTTAATGCGACCTATCACGTGCTGCACGGGGCCATTTCCCCGCTCAGCGGCGTCGGTCCGGACCAGCTTTGCATCAAGGAGCTTCTGGCGCGCGTGAACAACGGCGAAGTGAAAGAGGTCATTATGGCGACCAATCCGACCGTTGAGGGCGAGGCCACCGCCATGTATATTTCGCGCCTTTTGAAGCCTCTCGGCGTCAAAGTGACGCGGCTTGCCTACGGAATTCCCGTGGGCGGCGATCTGGAGTACGCGGATGAGGTAACGCTGACCCGCGCGATCGAGGGTCGCAGCGAGATGTAGCTGACAGAATGCTTGACAATTTTCAACGAGTATGATATGCTCATATACCAACATCGTGGACGGGAGGCTTTTTTAGATGGCAAAAGACAATTTAAAAACGCTGGCGCAAAATAAGAAAGCCTTTCACGACTACTTTGTGGAAGAAAGCATGGAAGCGGGCATCGAGCTTCGCGGAACAGAGGTCAAATCGCTCCGCAAGGCGCAGGTAAACCTGAAGGATGCGTGGTGTTCCATTGTAAAGGAAGAACTTCTGATCAACGGAATGCATATCAGTCCCTATGAGCACGGCAATATTTTTAATCAGGACCCTATGCGGGTGCGCCGGCTTTTAATGCACAGGCGTGAGATCATGCGTTTGTTCGGGCTGGTCAAGCAGGACGGTTATTCGCTGATACCGCTGTCCGTATATCTGAAGGGGTCCATGGTCAAGGTGCAGGTCGGTTTGTGCAAAGGCAAAAAGCTTTATGACAAACGCGCGGATATGGCGGCGAAATCCGCAAAGCGAGACATTGACCGCGCGATGAAGGAAAAGAACCGGTAAGAAAAATATTCTTGTATTTTTTTCTTTGGAATGCGTGTATAATAGGATCAGGTAAACAAGTTTATCTGTCGGTTAATATGGGGATGTAAAGGTTTCGACGGGGATTGTGAGCCTTAGTAAGCGAGTAGCGGCGCGGAACCGCTTTAAAAGCCGCAAACTTAAAAGTAAACGACAACAATACTGTTGCTTACGCAGCCTAATTAGGCTGCCGTCCTTACCGGGTACACCGCGGCCCGGATAAGGGCGTCGATTAGCGGTGAACGTGAACCGGGGAACGCCTTTACCCCGGTCATGACCAAAAGGCTACTGAGCCGCAGAGCCTGCCTTTGGGCGCTGCGGGGAGGAAATGTAAAATCAACGGCTACACTCGTAGAAAGCTTTGGTAAGTGATTTTCGGACACGAGTTCGACTCTCGTCATCTCCACCATAGAAACTCCATGTGTCAGGATATGAACTGACATATGGAGTTTTGTTTATTTATTTGGTGCTTTTTATGGTATACTCAGTTCAAATTTCTTATGAACTGAGATTATGAGCCAGACTGTGTGAAAATAAAAAGTGAGAATTTGTATTCACCACTTTGAACGTATTTATGCCCATATTTGTGGAGAAGTCGCTCAACTTTATTGAAAGTCCATGTCTGTTTCTCCACTTTAAGCTTAAATTTTTATTTCGGGCCGCGTTTTCACACAGTCTGGAGCATAATCAGAACCTGCATCTAATTTGAGCAAATGACACAATCAAAAAGCCGCATCAGATAACCATTTTCTGGCTGTTTGATGCGGTTTTGCTTTTGAAGTTTTGTCACTAAAACACCTAAAAATAGAAAAGATGCAAGTCAGAACATTTGTTTTACTTAGAAATCATTATTTGGAAAGCAGTAAACTTTACTCTCTTAGAAAATCGTGTTATAGAATAATTGGTGATGATTAATGTATATTTTAATGCTGCATAGTTGGTTTTGTAACGGCTGGGCTTCTCATCTTAATAAGACCGGAAGTGCAACTGGGTTTGTGTGAATTTATGTCTTTCATTGTAAAGATCTCCTCGATATCTTTGTTAGGTTGGCAGAATTTTTGTTAGGTTGGCAGACCATAACTTTAATATATCGGGGGGCTTTATTTTTGCCCATAACTTAAACTTTTTATGGTTTTATATAATTTGCCGGTAACAACAGTCATTTATCACTACACATACTCTCCAATGTTTTCTGCAAATGTTCCCTCATAATGTCCTTTGTCCGTTTAACGTCCCGTGCTTCTATTGCTTCCAGCAGCTTTCCATGATAATAGATGCCAATATCGCTTCCGAGATGTTCTACAATCTGTTCCATAGCAGTGCTCAGTATTTCTCTTAAAATATTGTGGGTGGCAATAATCAGTTCGTTCTTGGTCATTTCAGCAATCTTAAAATGGAAATCTAAATCAAGCTTGGCAAATTGCTGCCGGTCTTTTTCTATTTCAATTTTCCGCATCTCATTGTAGAGTTCTTTCAGCTGTGCAATTTCCTCCAGCGTCGCCTTTTCAGCGGCAAAGCCCGCGGTTTCGACTTCTACCATCTGCCGAAATTCAAGTACCTGCCGAATGTCGTTATCGCCTAAATAGGCTATTGGTATAATACCATTCATGATGGGGAAGAGCCTTGCTTCTTTAATATAGGAACCCTCGCCGGAACGGGTATCAACCAGTTCGAGCACGGACAATTTCTGCATTGCCTGCCGCACCGTAATTCTGCTCACCCCAAAACTGACCGCCAAATCATTTTCAGAGGGCAGTTTTTGTCCAGGCTTCCAGGCGCCCTGTAAAATCTGCTGCTTCATTTGCTCAAACACCTGATCGCTTATCCTCTGGTAGACAATCGGTTTAATTTTCATTGTTATACCCTCCTGCGTATCTGCTAATATTACATTATATATATGATAATACTGCTTGTTTCGACATATTACAACAGGCTGTTTCATAACAACGCTACCGAATGTCAATATCGATTTAGGCCAAAAAACTATGCACTGCAGCTTAAGAATCCACAACAACCACCTTGATCAACTCACCTGGGTCATGCGCCAGTTTATAGAAATAGTCCGGAGCCTCCGCCAGCGTGATTTCTTTGCTAATAAGCGGAGCAACATTGAGTTTTCCCTCATTGAGCAGTCCGACGACTGTTTTGAATTCTTCGTAACCGTAAAGGAAAGAACCGTGAACGGTCAGTTCGCGTGTAACGACCTCCTGCATGTTGATCTCTACCATCGGTTTGTTATTGCCGATCCAGACAGCCGTTCCGCCAAAAGCCAGAGCTGACATTGCCTGTTGTACGGTCGGGGTCGCGCCCACCGCTTCAATCGCCACATCCACACCTTTGCCGGCAGTGTTGGCCAAAATGATTTCTTTAAAATCCTGTTTGCTGGGGTTGATAAGCACGTCTGCTCCCATGCTGCGGGCGATCTCTAAACGGGAATCGCTCAAATCGGAAACGAGGATTTTACGGGGATTCTTCATCTTTACGCAGGCCAGCGCCAATAGGCCGATTGTGCCCGTTCCCACCAGAAGAACATTTTTTCCGCTCAGATCTCCGGCGTGCCCCACTCCGCGATAAGATACAGCCAGCGGCTCCATTAAACTGCCTATTGCATAAGGAACATTGTCCTTTACTGTGAAACAGCATTTTTCAGGTACACAGATATATTCGGCAAATGCACCGTCCACATCCAGAACACCAAACGCGCGTTTGTGCAGACACAGATGAACATCACCTTTTTTGCACATTTCGCATTCTCCGCAGAAATCAACCGGATAAACCGCTACCTTCTCGCCAATCTTACGACTGGATACACCCGTACCCAACTCTACGATCTCGCCGGCGAACTCATGACCCATCATCATAGGCTCAAGCCGCCGCCCGGTCAAGCCCAGATAACCATGTACGTCGCTGCCGCAGATACCACAGGCTTTGACTCTCAGCTTGACTTCGCCCTGTTTTGGGGAAATATCAGGAACATCCTGATGTTTCAATTTATTTGGTCCCTCGTATACAATACCTTTCATGCAATTATCCTTTCGTTTTTAAAGGTCCGGGAGACGTCATGGAAACTGATCCGCACATCTCCTGTCACTATGTTGTCAACACCCGTAATAAAGCTTTGTACCAATTTCAGAAAGAGTATATTAAATTCCATAAAAGCATTGCTTGATTGCCACAGTTGATGCTTCACACCGCCTTCCCAGGGATGTATCCTATTGAACAGCCTACCTGGCAGCCTGTAATACTGCCTGTCATGCATATTATAATATTATTTATTTAAAAGTCAATGTTATATTTAAATTTTGTCAATATGTACAGCAATTTCTTCTATTTATTGTCTTTAGTTACAATCTGACTTTTTTTAACCCTCTTTATTATCCTCCGGATAGAATCGAATTAATGCGGAATTTGCAGGCCGTACTGCAGTTATACATCGTCCATTCCTTTACAATATTGTGCTTACCGATATTCTTTTCTATGCTTTTTACAAAAGCAATTAACATAATATTAGGCTATCACTCTTAAAAAAGTCTGCTATGCCGGGAGCATGCAACGCACAGAAAGGACAATACTTAATGGATGTGAAGGAAGACGTTAAAAGCCGGCCATTGCAATCATGCGGAATGTGCCGCAGCTGCATTGGTGCGGGTCTAAGTAGTATGATACCTAGGGGTTGGTTCTCTCCGTTGATTGGGACAAAGGGGCTATGCATGTGTCCGATTTATGTGCGAAACTGAAAGAATGCTGTTAGGCTACTAAACGGCCTTATAAGATGTACTAAAACTATTTTTTACCTATGATATTTCGCGGTTTTTCCCTTTGATTAGATATATTCACCAAAAGTTTTCCATAAATGTCTGTGATTTTTATACATTGACATTGCAAAATGGTGTTATATAATATTAGCAGTAAGCCTGTAATACAGGCAGCTGTCATATGAGCAGCATAGTTAAACACAAACAATCAGAAAAATGTGGTGATTGAGCGCATTGAGCATATCAGTCTGAGAGGTCAGGTGCTGGAGCAGATGAAACTGAGGATACGTTCACACGAATGGCCGTCGGCGTCCAAACTGCCGTCAGAGAGCGATTTGAGCGCGATGTTCGGGGTTTCGCGGGTGACGATACGTAACGCGCTGCATAGACTTGTTGGATTAGGGCTTATTGAAACGCGCCTCGGTGATGGGTCATATGTTGCTCGAATTGACGAAAGTAGCGGGCTGAACAGTTTAATTCCGGTTGTGTACTTAGAGGAAAACATCGAAAACATACTTGAATTCAGACGCGAGTTTGAGTCCGGCGCTTGCGCAATCGCGGCGGGGCGCGCAGAAACGGAAGATATAGCAGATTTGCGGGACATGCTCGCGAAAATGCTCGCTTTGCAAAACGACCGTTCGGCGCTCGCTGATGCTGATTTGAAGTTTCACTACCGCATAGCTGCAATATCGCGCGATAGCCTGATCATCAAGACATACGAAATTATCAGCGAGGTTTATGCAGCGCATATGAAACGGGTAGTGCGGGCTATCGGCGGAGAGGCTGAGTGCTATTACCACGCCATAATTGTGGACGCGCTCGAAGCTGGAGACGCGGAAAAGCGCGTAGATTTATGTATGAACTTATTGCGTCAAACGAGAAAATTCTGTTAAGAGGGAAATAACAAGGATTTAGATTTAAATGTTAGATACTCTGATTCGGCGTTAATGCGCCTTGGCGCTTAACGATATTATGGCGAAATTGAAAAGGGGATGCATTATGAAAAAGAAACTGGCACTTATTCTTGCTGCGATTATAGCGCTTTCCGCTGCGGCAGGATGTTCTGGCGGCAAAGCATCAACGTCAAGTGGGACGGTTCCCGCAACGTCAAGCAAAGCAGCTTCCACTGATACGGGGAAATCAGGCGATCCTGTCAAGTTCCTCGTTTATGCCTGCGTATCGGGCGGCACGTCCGAATCGGGTCGTCAGTGCACACTCGCAGCTGAAACGGCGCAATGGTACATTAACGAAAAACTCGGCGGTTTCCCATCTTTGGGTGGACGCCCCATCCAAATTGAAGTCCTCGACTCTACATCCGATGCAGCTACGGCGACTTTGCCGCTTGAACGTGCTCTTTCCAAAGGCGGCTACACGAGCGTTATTGGCAACTCCAACTCGTCCATCGCACTGACTATGCTCCCGATACTTGAAAAATACAAGGTGCCCACAGTCACAGGCGCAGCGGCGAACAAAGCTGTTTCCGAACAGGGATGCTCTTTCGTGTTCCAGCCGGCGGCTACATCAAGTTCGTTCATTCCTACACAGCTTGACTTCCTCGCTGAATACGCGAAGCGCATCGGCAAAGACGTCAAAGATCTGAAGCTCGGTCTGCTCTATTCCAATGATGCTTGGGGCACAGACCAGTCCAACAATACGCGCAAACAGGTTTCGCAGCGCGGACTCAAACTCGTTTCCGACGAAGGTTATGAGGGCAGTTCGTTTACAGACGCGACCCCGTTGATCACCAAGATCCAGAACGCGGGCGTTGACGTTATCCTTCCGAGCGCATACCCGAATGACCTCAAACTGATCTTTACGGCAATGAATACGCTGAACTACCACCCGCTCGTAGTCGGCGGCGGTGCAGCTATGACTTGGCCGTCACTCTATAAAGATCTTGGCGATAAAGTAAACGGGCTCACTTCTGTTGACTCTTGGTGCTGGGATCAGAAGGGCGCAAAGGAAAACACCGGCTGGATGGAAATGAATGCCCACTATGAAGAGAAAAACAAAGAATTCCTCGCAGGTCAGGGCGGCCCGACTCTCTTCTCCATCATGCTTGCTTACGAGGCAGTTGAAAACGCGAAATCCGACGATCCCGTCACGGTTCGCGACGAACTTCGCAAGCTCACCAAAGACAACAGCAAATGGTTTGGCGTCATCAACGGCAACGGCGATTTCGATGACACAACAGGTCTTAACACCGGTTCCCGCGCTATCATCATGCAATGGCAGAACGGCAAACCTACAAGCGTATATCCGCCGGAATACGCGACAGGCGAATTGCTTAACCCAGACACAATGAAACCTTTTGAAAAGAAATAAAAACTTGAGTGGTTACGGACGCGCGGCACGCGCCGCACGTCCGTCCTTAACCTTTCATTTACGCATCGCGTACTTTGGAAATCACCCCCGTAAAGAGGAGAATGATAAAAAATGCTTCAGGTTATAATTAACGGGCTGTTAATCGGCGGTGTTTATGCGCTGGTTGCCGTGGGCATAACGATGATTCACGGTGTTATGAAAATAGTCAACTTCGCACAGGGCGATTTTTTGGCTATGGGCCTTTATTTTACTTACGCGATGTATTCGCTGATGCCGCAGGGAAGCCTGCCCTACTGGCTTCTTGTTCCGGTGGGCGCAGCGATGTACCTCGCGGGCTGTATTTTCTTTTCCACCACCATCAAAAAGGTGATCGGCAAGGGCGACAGCAATTATATTTTGCTGACGATAGGGCTGTCTTATATAATACAGAACGTTATACAGCTAATTTTCGGACCCGACTTTAAGAGTGTGGCAGTATCTGACCAGCTCCGTAATGGGGCACTTGCGCTCGGAAGTGTATCACTTTCTACAGCGAGGGTTATCGCGTTTATTGCTGCTGCGGCATTTGCCGTGTTCGTCAACTGGTTCCTCGCCTCAACCGACATTGGCAGGGCTATGAGGGCGACGAGCGAAAACCGCGTAATAGCAGAATCTCTCGGAATAAAGACGAGCATAGTCTTTATAACGGCGTTCGCTTTAGGAACAGTTTTTGCGGGAATCTCGGGATTGCTCATCTCTCCGATATTTTTGCTGTCGCCTAAAGTAGGATCCCAGTTTTCTATCATAGCAATGTCTGCAATGGTTCTCGGCGGATTGGGTAACATCAAGGGCGCGCTGATCGGCGGTCTGATTATCGGGCTGGTTGAATCGATGACAAGTTCCTATGCCGGTGTGCTTCTCTCTCAGGCGGCAATCAACGCAGTGCTGATGCTGGTGTTGATAATCAGGCCATACGGACTTTTCGGGAAGAAAGGACGTGCGTCGTAATGATTAAGAATATTTTCAACCCAGCGACCATTAAAAAGCACTCAGTTGCGCTGGCATTTATTGTAATATGCCTGATTTTCCCGTTTGTGATAAGCAGGACTTATTTTACGCGTGTGCTTATGGAAGTATTCTTCTTCGCCGCGCTTGGAAACGCCTGGAATATTATCGGCGGATACGGAAAGCAGACCTCGTGGGCTTCATCAAT
The DNA here is from genome assembly GCF_052442865.1 of Caproiciproducens puteiluti. Classification (NCBI taxonomy): domain Bacteria; kingdom Bacillati; phylum Bacillota; class Clostridia; order Eubacteriales; family Acutalibacteraceae; genus Caproiciproducens; species Caproiciproducens puteiluti. The sequence goes on from NZ_CP194790.1 coordinate 1,519,410, forward strand.
TTTCTTCTCAATCGGCGCGTATACAACAATTATACTGTTTGCCGGTTCGGGACAGGCGGGCGGAAAAATTATCCCCGCGCTTGGTATTTCTCCCTGGATAAGCGTATGGCTCGGAATCGCGCTTGCCGTTTTGCTCGCCATTGTCATCGGCTGGCCATGCTTCAGGCTTCGCGGAGTCTTCTTCTCCATAGCGACCATTGCATGCACAACAATCTTTCGACAGCTGTTGATTTACTTTGAGCGTTTCACAGGTGGATCGCTCGGACTTACTTTCAAAATCCGCAGTGGCAACACCCTTTGGGGGCTGCATTTCGACACGGATTTGCCTTACTATTTCGTGGCGTTTATATGGATGATTATCACCACGCTTATTGTAGTGTATATTGACAGACACAAACTCGGGTATTATCTGAGGGCTATTTGTGAGGATCAGGACGCAGCGGAATCGCTGGGAATGAAATCGCAGAACGTCAAACTGCAGGCTTTCATTATAAGTTCAGCGATGATGGCGTTTACGGGAATGCTCTACGTTTTCAAGACCGGTTTTGCCGATCCGAACACGCTTGCGTCGCAGGATATGTCGGTGCGTATCGGCATCGTGGCAATACTTGGCGGTATGGGCACAATCTGGGGGCCGTTGGTCGGCGCACTTATCTCGATACCCCTGCTGGAACTCTCCAATGCCTATTTGCAGGATTTGGGAGGCGGCGGCGCGGGCTGGGCGCTTTACGGTCTACTTATCGTGATTATGGTTCTGTTCAAGCCGAACGGCATCGTTTCGCTTGTTGAAGATATCAAGGCGAAGTTCTTTGCTAAAAAGACGGTCGGGGGTGACAGAATTGCCTGAAAACTGTAAAAAGATAATCGAACTGAAAAATGTGGATAAGTCTTTCGGTGGCGTGCACGCCATCAATAATTTGAGTTTCTCTGTATACGAGGGGGAAATCCTTGGGCTTATCGGACCGAATGGCTGCGGTAAAAGCACGTCCGTCAACCTTATGACAGGCGTTTATCTCCATGACAAAGGAGAAATTATTTATTATAACGCCGACGGCAGTTCTGTTGCGCTTAAAGAACAGTCTGTTCCGAACAGGGCAAAACTGGGTATGGGGAGGACTTTTCAGACCCCCAAACCTTTCGCGGATCTGACCGTGTTTGAAAATATTTATACGATCGCTATGCTGTATAACCGTACGCTCAAAGAGGCGAATAAGGTAGCGGAAGAGATTGTGAAGTTTGTGCAGCTCGACGATATCGCGGAGCAGAAATGTACCAAACTGCCTATCGAAAAGCGAAAATGGCTTGATATGGCGCGCGTGCTTGCAACACGCCCGCGAGTCCTGATGCTTGACGAGTGCCTCGCCGGACTTACACCCAGCGAGATGGAAACAAGCCTTGATATGGTTCGCAAAATCAACAAGCAGGGCATAACTGTTCTATTTATCGAGCACGTTATGTCTGCCGTGACTAAACTGTGTAACCGTGTGGTCGTTATGGAGGAAGGTCACTTTATGACAGAGGGCGATCCCCTTGAAGTTATGAAAAAGCCTGAGGTTATCAGAGCGTACTTAGGGGAGGATTACAAATAATGGAGATGCTTAAACTCGAAAAGGTCTGCGCCGGTTACGGCGACCTGAAAATCCTCTTTGACATCGACCTCTCGGTAAATGAGGGCGAAGTTGTGGCACTTGTTGGTTCAAACGGTGCGGGCAAAACAACAATCTTGCGCACAATATCGGGCGAGGTGAAAATTCAGTCCGGATCGATTTCCTGGTTGGGCGGCGATCTAGCGTCAAAACACGCTTATTCCCGCGCCGAAATGGGCATTGCCCACATCCCACAGGGGCGCGGTATACTCAGCAATCTTTCCATTAAGGATAACTTGATTCTCGGCTCTTACACAAAGCGCACAAAATCAAAGCGGCAGGAACTGCTGAAAACAGTTTTTGATACATTCCCGATTCTCAAAGAGAGAGAAAACCATCTTGCCGGTACGCTGTCGGGCGGGCAGCAGCAAATGCTTGCCATCGGGCGTGCGATGATGATGGAACCGCAGCTTCTCATCCTCGACGAGCCGTCGCTCGGGCTCGCGCCCATCGTCGTGGACGAGGTGTTCCATATCCTGAAAAAAATGAAAGAAAACGGTTCGTCAATGCTTATTATCGAGCAGAATCTCGTCAAGGCGCTGCAAATTGCCGACAGAGGTTACGTCTTAGAAACAGGCAAAGTCGTAATGGCCGACAAGAGCGCGGAACTGCTCGCCAACCCCGACATACGCAAGGCGTATTTGGGAATTTGACAGTTGTGAATATATGAGTCGCGTTGCGGCGATGCGATCTTCCGCACGATTGCAAAATTTTAAACGGCTCTGCGGCAAAAATGTCTGTGAAATGTAAAATTGGTGTTGATTTTAATGAAATATCCAAAAGAGGAGGAATTTTTAATGGGTATAGCTGAAAATTTACTTAAAATGTTTTCACTTGAGGGAAAAACAGTCCTGTTCACGGGAGCGGGTGGCGGTATTGGCGGTGAACTTGCCTCTACGCTGGCGGGAGCGGGCGCGTCCGTCGCGCTGTGCGATATAAACGCCGATGCTTTGGGCAAGCGCAAAAAACTTATTGAAGACGCGGGCGGCAAAGCATCTGCCGTTATTCTTGACGTTACAAAGCGCGCGAGCATTGACATAGCGGTAAAGACTGTCGTTGCTGAATACGGGAAGATAGATATTCTCGTAAACTGTGCGGGAATCAACAAGCGCGAAGGACTTGTCGACGTTGATGAAGCCACATACGACAAAATTATGGCGATTAATCTCAAAGGAGCGTTTTTTGTTTCGCAGGCTGTTGCACCTTATATGAAAGAGAAAAAATACGGAAGCGTCATCAATATTGGCTCGCATAATACGGGACCTATCCTAGGTGGATGTTCCGTTTACGGCGCAACAAAATGCGGGCTTCTTTCGCTGACGCGTTCTATGGCGGTGGAATGGGCGAAATACAATATCCGCGCCAACTGTATCAGTCCCGGGCATATCAAAACGGATCTTACAACTGTTACTTGGGCGCACCCGACGCGCAGCAAGTACCTACTCGACCGCATCGCGCTTAACCGTCCCGGTTATCCCGAGGATATTGCGGGCGTGTGTCTGCTCCTCGCTTCGGACGCTTCATCCTACATCACAGGCTGCGAATACCGTGTTGACGGCGGTTGCGTCTGCGGTGGTCAGCCGTGGGATTATGATACAAACTTTTAGTCGTTTGGGATAAAAGTGGTTACGGGCATAAAGGCCAGGGAGTCTGTTGTTCTTTCGTCGGGGTAGCTCTATCGGCTTAGGTAAAATTGTTGATTCTAGTCGCATAATTGAACATAGGAGGTAATTATTATTATGACAAATCAGGATACAGTGAAAGAAATTAAAAAACTGGCAATAAATATCCGTCGTGATGTTGTCAACATGATTGGCGGAGAAGGGCATGTCGGCCATTTAGGCGGTTCCTGCTCCAGCGCCGACATTGTAGCTGCGCTTTACGGACATAAAATGAAATTTGATCCGAAGAATCCGCAGTGGGAAGGCCGCGATAAATTTATATACAGTAAAGGCCACGCTGCTATCGCACAGTACGCAGCGCTCGCAGAAACCGGCTATTTCCCCGTTGAGGAGTTGAGCACCTGCAAAAAACTCGGCTCCCGTCTACAGGGCCATCCTGACCGCTGCAAGACCCCTGGCATTGAGGCGGGCACCGGTTCACTGGGCCAGGGCCTTTCCATTGCCAATGGTATGGCACTGGCAATGCGCCTTGACAAAAAAGATAATAAAGTTTACTGCATCATGGGTGACGGTGAGATGGACGAAGGCCAGATCTGGGAAGCTGCTATGGCGGCCGCCAGTTTCAAGATTGACAACATCGTTGGCATCATTGATAAAAACTGCTTACAGGCTACCGGCGCGTGCGCCGACCGCTTCAATACGGATCCGCTGTCGGAAAAATGGAAAAGTTTCGGCTGGCATGTCATTGAAATTGACGGTCACAATGTAGAACAGATTCTCGCTGCTTTTGATGAAGCGGATACCGTTAAGGGTATGCCGACTGTTATCATCGCACATACTGTCAAAGGCAAGGGCATTCCATTTGCGGAAAACGTGGTCGGTTTCCACAATGGCTCTTTGACGAAAGAACAATATGAAACCGCGCTGAAGGAACTGGATTCCCAGTTCTCAGCTTTATAAGAAAGGGGATGTGTCAGATATGAGTAAGACACAAAGCCAGCGTTTAGCATATGGTGAAGAAATTGTCGCACTGGGCGCTGAAAATTCAAACGTAGTCGCTCTTGAAGCGGATCTTGGTAAATCCACTATGTCCTGCCTGTTCCAGCAGGCATATCCCGATCGTTACTTTGAAATGGGTATTGCAGAACAGGACATGCTCTCTACAGCAGCCGGACTGGCTGCCAGCGGAAAAATTCCGTTTTGCAGCACTTTCGCAGTTTTCGCTACCGGCAGAGCTTATGACCAGATTCGGCAGACGATCTCCATTGGGAAGCTGAATGTAAAACTTTGCGGATCCTCTTCCGGCCTTTCCGATTTCGGCGACGGTTCCACCCATCAGGATATTGAAGATGTCGCACTGATGAGCGCAATTCCGAATATGACAGTGTTGACCCCCTGTGACGCTACAGAAACGCGTCAGGCGGTTCGTTTGGCAGCAGAGATCGACGGCCCGGTTTACCTCCGCGTTGTCAGAAATGATCTTCCCGATTATATCAGTGAAGATGACAAATTTGAAATTGGAAAACTGCGTGTGCTCAACGAGGGTTCCGACGTTGCAATCTTTGCGCAAGGTTCCATGGTCAGCGCTTCTATGAAGGCTGCCGAACTTTTAAAAGCTCAGGGCATCTCTGCAAAAGTGGTCAATGTTTCCACAATGAAACCATTTAATTATGCCGGTGTGGCAGAAATCGCGAAAACTGTCAAGGCGGTGGTAACCGCTGAAGAACATAATTACATCGGCGGCCTTGCTTCTGCCGTTGCACTATCCCTGCGGACATCCGCCGTACCCATGGATTATGTCGCAGTACAAGATGTTTTTGGGCAATCGGCCTATGGCTCGCCGGAACTTATGGAGCATTACGGACTGACTGCAGAAAATATTGTAGATAAGGCAAAGAATCTGCTGTAATGATTATCAAAAAGGAGAACTGATTTCATGAAAATAGGATTTATCGGACTTGGAATTATGGGGAAACCCATGGCAAAAAACCTCATGAAGGCCGGACATGAATTAATCGTGTTCGATGTAGTGCAGGCAAATGTTGACAATGTAGTGGCGGCCGGCGCAAAATCTGCTGCTTCTTCAAAAGCAGTTGCGGAACAGTGTTCCCTGATTATTACAATGCTTCCTAATTCTCCCCATGTAAAAGCGGTCGTCATGGGCGAAAATGGCGTATTGGAAGGTGCAAAGGCCGGTACCGTCCTCATTGACATGTCTTCCATTGCACCGCTCGCTTCCCAGGAAATTGCCAAAGCCTGTGCTGCAAAAGAAGTCAAAATGATCGATGCGCCGGTATCCGGTGGTGAGCCTAAAGCGGTCGACGGTACGCTTTCTATTATGGTTGGCGGCGACAAAGAAATATTTGAGAGTGTCAAAAACGACATTTTGTTGAAGATGGGTGCTTCGGCGGTATATTGCGGAGCAATCGGCGCGGGTAATACTACCAAGCTTGCTAATCAGGTTGTTGTAGCCTGCAATATAGCCGCATGCGCAGAGGCATTTACGCTGGCTAAAAAAGCCGGTGTAGACCCGCAGCTTGTTTTTGAAGCAATTAAGGGCGGTCTTGCGGGCTCCACCGTAATGAATGCAAAGGTTCCAATGATGATCGACGGCAACTTCAAACCTGGCTTTAAAGTTGACCTGCATATCAAAGACCTGAACAATGCACTCGAAACCGGACACGGTGTCGGTTCCCCTCTGCCGCTGACAGCCGCGGTAATGGAAATGCTGCAGACGCTCCATGCAGACGGACGTGGTCAGGAAGATCACAGCAGTTTGGCAAATTACTATGCAAAGGTCTCTGGGACGAAGATTGGCAAATAAAATCAATTTGATATTCCTGATTTAATTTTTCTACAGCGGGGGCGCGTTCTGTTGTTGTCAATGCAATGGAACGTGCCCTAACTGTGTATTTGTGCACACTGTATTGCAAAGAAGTGCGTTTACGTCAGTTCGGGAAGTTCAATAGAGTAGAATAACAAGGAGATAAATAACATGAAAAAAGTCATATTAATTCCTGATTCATTCAAAGGAACCATGGATTCCGCTGCTATATGCGGAATTATGGAAAAACAAATTAAAACCTATTATCCTGAAGCGGAAACAGTCTCCATTCCGGTGGCGGATGGCGGCGAAGGTACGGTGGACGCTTTTTTAGCTGCGATGGGCGGCGAAAAGGTGTTTCTTACCGTGAAAGGCCCATACCGCGAAGACCTGCACGCATTTTACGGTCTGGTCGATGACGGCCGCACGGCGATCATTGAAATGGCCTCGTGCGCGGGTCTGCCTCTGGTCGGCGACAATAAGCACGCCGAAAGGACCACTACGTACGGTGTCGGCCAGCTGATTGCCCACGCCGCGGAATCCGGCTGTCGGAAAATTATTGTTGGTTTGGGCGGCAGCGCGACGAACGACGGGGGAACGGGAGCGGCTTCCGCTTTGGGAATTCGTTTTCTGGATTATAATGGAAATTCGTTTGTACCGGTAGGCGGAACTCTGGATCAGATTCAGACCATCGATATGTCCGGCCTGTGTCACGAGCTGAAAGACGTGGAGATTGTCACCATGTGTGATATCGACAATTCTTTATGTGGGTCGCAGGGCGCGTCCGCGGTATTCGGGCCGCAGAAGGGCGCCGATGAAGACACTGTTAAGATGCTGGATCAGAATCTTGCACATCTTGCCGAAGTAATTCACAGGGACCTGAAAACAGACATAGCCGATCTTCCGGGGGCGGGAGCCGCCGGTGGAATGGGGGCGGGTATGGTGGCATTTTTAGGATCCAGCCTTCAGATGGGAATCGAAACCGTACTGGACACCGTGCGGTTTGATGAGATTGTAGCCGACGCCGATTTGGTGATCAGCGGCGAAGGAAAAATGGATACGCAGAGTCTTCGCGGCAAAGTTGTCATCGGCGTTGCTCACCGTGCAAAAGCAGCCGGTGTTCCGGTTATAGCGGTTGTTGGTGACATCGGAGATAATATTGAAACAGCATATGATATGGGGGTCACTTCCATTTTTAGCATTAACCGTGTCGCAGTCCCTTTTAAAGAAGCTAAAATGCGCAGCCAAAATGATCTTGCCCTGACTGTCGATGATATTGTCCGCCTTTTAAAACGCACACATTTTTAATTCTAGTTATTCTGACGTGGTAATGCTTAACGATTGAATAAAGAAATAAGCAGACGGTTTTAGCTAATAGAAAAGTTAGTCACAATATGATAAAATGCAGATGAAGTGATTAACATGAAGAAACGGTTCAGCGAGGAACAGATCATCAGGTTTCTAAAAGAGCATGAATCTGAAAAAAAGCTACAGATATTGTTCGAGAATACAATATTTCTGAACACAATTTACCGTTGGAAAAGCAAATACAGCGGGATGGATGTCAGCGAAGCAAAGCATTTGAAGCAGTTGGAAGAAGAAAACCGCCAATTAAAAGAGCTGGTGGCAAACCTTACTCTGGGTAATCATATTCTAAAGAACGTACTTGCAAAAAACGCATAAAACCTGCCCAGAAGCGTTGCATTGCGGAAGAGATACAGCAAACGATGTGTTCTGGTGGATATTCCTAAGACAGGTTTAGCAAACAATATTTTTTCCCAAGCTAAGGACGTGGGTTCGACTCTCGTCATCTCCACCAATGAAAAGAGGCACCCGGTGAAGGGTGCCTCTTTTCATTGTGGGGTGCCCACAGCAAACTCCGGCGCAGGCAGGAAGCAGCATTCTCAATGACTGTCAGTCCTTGTATAATTCCAGAGCAAAAATAAATATTAGTATCAAGTGCTTTACGCACCTTTCGTTTTACTTGCCTTCTTTTTTGTCGGCTCATTCTTTGTTTTATCCTCATTCTGCTTCTCAATGCTGGCTTTCAGTGCATCCATAAGATCGATAACTTTTCCGGTTTGTTCCTCAGAACTGGCAGCGACAACGTCCTTTCCGGCGATTTTTGCTTCAATGAGCTCCTTGAGCCTTCCCTGGTATTCATCCTTATACTGAGACGGATCAAAAGGCGTATCCATTGTGTCAATCAGAGCCTGAGCCATTTTTAATTCCTGTTCGTTTGGCTGTGGAATATCGTAAGACTTCTGCAGATCCTTAATGTCATCCTGATAAAACATGGTTGAAATCAACACCCCGTTTTCACGCGGGATGATCGCCATCAAAGTGTCTTTTGTTCCCATAACGGTCTTGCCTATTGCAATCTTCTGCTCCTTCATCAGAGCGGACCTCAGAAGTTCAAAAGCTTTTTCTCCGCCCTTATCCGGAATCACCTGATACGTCTTATCGTAATAAACCGGCGAAATCTGGTTTAACTGCGCAAAATGCAGGATCTGGATCGATTTTTCCTTTTCAGTTTTGATTTTTTCTATTTCTTCGTCCGATACAACGACATACTGGTCCTTATCATACTCATAGCCTTTGATAATATCTTCACTTTTCAGTTCTTTTCCGCAATGAGCACAGGTCTTTTTATACCGTACACGGCTCTGGTCTTCTTTATGCAGCTGATTAAAATGAATATCGTTATCCTGAGTGGCTGTGTACATAGCCACAGGAATCGCCACAAGTCCAAATGAAATAACGGAATGATGTGCTACTGGCATAAAAATGTCACCTCCGGATTTAGTATAACCAAAAGTACCGGCAAATAATTGAAAATCGGCTCGTATGATTTCTCAATAGGATAAATATCAGGGAACCGGCGGATAATAACGAAAAGCGCAGGTTTCGGACTGATGGAACTGCTTGTCAAAAGGGTGCGTATCAATGGTTACAAAGCTGGAAGAATACAATCGGAAAAGAAATTTTGAAAAAACCGAAGAACCAGAGGGCGAATCGGAAAATCCCGAAGACCGCCTGAAATTTGTTGTTCAGCATCATATTGCCCGCAGGGATCATTTTGATTTCCGCCTCGAATGGGACGGGGTACTTTTAAGCTGGGCGGTACCCAAGGGTCCTTCCTATGATACTCACGATAAGAGGCTTGCCGTACAGGTGGAAGACCATCCACTGGAATACAGAAACTTTGAAGGGCTGATTCCCAAGGGGGAATACGGCGGCGGAGTCGTAATGCTCTGGGATGAAGGTTTCTGGGAACCTCAGGCGGATGCAGCGGAAGGACTCCGTACAGGCTCGCTTAAGTTTATCCTGAAAGGCAAAAGACTGAAGGGCAAATGGGCTTTGATCCGAATGAAAGCAAAAGGGGATGAGACCCGGAGCAACTGGCTTCTGCTCAAAGAAAAAGATGATTACAGCAAAACCGGCGATGGAATTTCCGAGTTCACCACAAGCGTCCGGACTGGACGCACCCTAGAGGAAATTGAAAAAGGCGAGGGCGAAAAATTCACCCGTAATCCTTTTGAAAAGGCGGATGTACAGCTTGCCAGACTTGTCAGCACGGTTCCCGAAGGCGAGGATTGGCTTTACGAGGTAAAGTACGACGGCTACAGGATTCTGGCCTTCCTGAAAGGCAACAACGTTCGGCTGCAAACCCGCAGCGGCAACGATTATACGGACCGGTTTCCCGAAGTCGCCAATTCCCTTATCGATCTGGCCGCCGGAAGGGCAATGGTTCTGGACGGTGAAATAGTGGTCACGGACGTCCACGGCAGAACAGATTTTCAGGCCCTGCAAAACTATATGAAAGCTCCGAAAGGTAAAAACTGCATTTATATCGTCTTTGATCTTCTGGCCCTGGACGGAGCGGACCTAAGGGGACAGCGCCTGATTGACAGAAAAGAAGCGCTTGGGACTCTTATGAAGAGTTCACCGAAAAACCTTTATTATTGCCAGCATATCAAAGGCAATGGAAAAGAAAGCTTTGCGGCGGCCGGCCAGGCGAATCTGGAAGGAATTGTAGGTAAAAAAGCCGACTCCGTATACAGCGGGACCAGAAACGGTGACTGGATCAAGCTTAAATGTGATAAAAGGCAGGAATTCATCATTGGAGGATATACTCTGTCCGATAAAAAGACAAGCGGGGTAAGCTCGCTGCTCCTTGGCGTTTATAAAGGAGAAGAACTGGTCTATGCCGGACGGGCCGGAACGGGCCTGAGCGCCCGCAGCGCGGCAGAGCTTGAGCATCAGTTTAAAAGTTTAGAAAGAGGATCGGCTCCTTTCAGCCAGGCGCCCCAGGAAAGAACTCACGAAAAAATCACCTGGCTTGAACCCCTATTGGTTGCGGAAATCAAGTTCGCACAGTGGACCGAAGAAAATCTGCTGCGGCAGGCAAGCTTCAAGGGCCTGCGGACCGATAAAAATCCAAAGGATATCAAAAAGGAGGAAGCGGATGATGAGGCACAGCCTCAGGCATCCGCCGAAAATGTGGAGAAACCCATGAAAGCAGCTGACGATGACCTTATCATAGAAGGCGTTAAGATTACCCACCCGGAAAAGATCATGTTTCACGATCCTGACATAACCAAGGCGGATGTGATCCGGTATTATGAAAAAGCAGCGGCGCGCATGCTGCCCTATGTATCCCACAGAATTTTAAGCATCGTGCGCTGTCCCAAGGGAATATCGCAGAGCTGTTTTTTAAAAAAGCATCCCGGTTCGGACAGTAAAGGGGTCGTTTCAGTATCGATCCCCACCAACGATGGGGAAACGGAAGATTATTTCTATATTGAGGATGCGTCCGGACTGATATCCGAAGCGCAGATGGGCACGCTGGAATTCCATACCTGGGGGAGCAGGGTTGACAAGCTTGAAAACCCCGACGTAATGGTATTCGATCTCGATCCTGACGAAGGAATGGACCTCGAAACGGTGCGCCAGGGGGTGAAAGATGTCAAAAGCATTCTTGCCGAGCTCTCGCTCAAGTCGTATCTAAAGACCAGCGGCGGCAAAGGGTACCATGTGGTCGTCCCTTTTAAACCCGTTGCTTCGTGGGATGTGTTCCACGACTTTGCGAAACGCATTGCCGAAGTGATGGAACAGAAGTGGCCCGACCGTTATACAAGCAATATCCGGAAGGAAAAACGGAAAAACAAAATCTTTATCGATTGGATCCGAAACGGCAGAGGCGCTACAAGTGTTTCACCCTATTCCATAAGAGCGAGAGAAGGGGCCAAAGTGTCCATGCCGATCGCTTGGGATGAACTTGAAACGGTTGCCCCCGACGGCATTACTATGGAGGATGCACTCCAGAGGATCGGCGGCAATGACCCCTGGAAAGATTTTTTTCAAAATAATCAGGTCTTAAAATAAGCAAATCGGCAAATGAACGGTGGTTGGTATTTTGGAACATTTTGAAATGTCCCAAGATCAGCCGCCGTTTTTTATGTCCGGAACAAAAATTTTACCGTTGCACTATATTAGTGCAGCGGTACCATAAATAACCTGTAATATTAATACATAGTACCGGACCGCCCCGTCTTTCCCTGGCAGATTGGATTTTAAATAGCAGATTCTGTGTATTGTTTGATATACTATTGATGAAAAGACCATGACGGAAAATCGGGTATTTCCGTTTTACATGAGATAGGGAAATTTAAGGGAGGCAAAATCTATGAGGGCAACAGGAATTGTCCGCAAAATTGATAACACGGGGCGTATTGTCGTTCCAAAAGAGCTTCGCGAAATCAACGGAATCGAGGACGGAGATCCGATCGAGTTTTATACGGATGACGAAGAAAATATTATCCTGCACAAATATGTGCCATATGAGGATTGGACGAAAGAAGAGCTGCGCGAAGCGCTGTTCGCGGCCGCGAAGGATGCCGGAAGAAACCCGGAGGAATACCTCGACAAAGTGAGAAAGAAACCAAAAGCGTAATAAACGCCGGATATCCTGCGGAAACCGCGGAACAAACAAAAAAAGAGGCTCCTGCCGTAAGGCAGGAGCCGAATGGAACCATTAGAAATGGTTTATCCATGTTACAAAAGCATCCGCATAGCTTTTCAGAAACGATTTGGTATTTTCTGAAGTCAGTTTACCATCAGGTCCCAGAACGTCCGTTACATTTCCAAGATACGCTTCCGGCTGCTGCATCGTGTAAACGTTTAAAAACACCAAAGACTGACGTAGATGGTGGTTTGCGCCGAAGGCACTCAGTTTCCCCGGGGATACACTGATGATTGCTCCGGGCTTTGCATCCCAGACGCTTTTCCCATATGGACGGGAGCCTACATCAAGCGCGTTTTTCAATACGGCAGGGACGGAACGGTTGTATTCCGGCGTTACAAACAGAAATGCATCCAATTTGCCGACAGCTTGTCTGAATTCAGTCCAGGAAGCAGGCGGAGCGGAAGTATCGTCATAGTCCTGATTATATAGTTCAAGACCTCCGATATCGATGATTTGCGCAGTAAAATCTTCCGGCATAAAATCAATGACATTTTGAGCGATCTTTTTGCTGAAAGAATCTTTTCGAAGACTTCCTACAAAGACGCCAATTGCTTTTTTGCTCATATTAGGTCACCCCTTAAAAATATTTGATATATTTTATTATAGCATTATTTTTTTAAAAAGCGAACGTTAATATTAAAAAAGCCGCCCTAACGCCTGGGCGGCCCAAAGAAAAAATAGGAGGAATGCCAATTGTGTAATTGACAATTAAATAGTAACAAATTTGTAATTATTTTGCAAAGGTAATTTTTGGAAATAGAGAAGCCGCTCCAATTAAGGAGCGGCAACAGAGGGGTATTAATGAAAAAGAAGTATATGATTCCTCATATAGGACTTGTAAGCTGTTTGGAATGATTAAAGTATAATGGCCCAATGTGAAATCGGCGTGAAGATTGGGTTAAAATTCTACTAATTTGAAAAGGCCGCTCCTGCTACAGAGCGGCCAGATAGAGAAAAAAACAGAAAAGAAGTTTGATAGAAGGATTGGCAGGAAAAACCAAATTATTCAAAGCCGGGTGTTTTATTTTGCGGCCGACCTCAGCCCGGTAAGTATTTCAATGTGCCTTTCTTCATCAAGGATGATCCGTTTGAATAAATTCTGGATTTGGGTGTCTCCGATCTGCCGGATCATTCTTTGATAATGCGCAATGGCGGCCTTTTCTCCTTCAATGTCGGACTGAATAATCTGTGCAAAGGTATTGCGGTACATGGGGAAACTCCCGCTCCAGTACCTTCCGGATAAGCATGATCGGAGCAGCGGGGCGTTACCCAATTGTAATACGAGATCGCCTAGCAATCTCCAATGAATCATTTCTACTTGTATGATTGCCCCGTATGCCTCATATGAATTTGCCAAATCCTTTAAATACAGACGGTGTACCCCATATTGGGCGATGGCGGTTGATTCGGACCCTTCTCCCGCATATCCGTCTGAAATGATTGACGCATATCTGCAATTTTTTTCAGTAACAGTTACAACCGGATATGGTTCGTCGACCCTGGCGGACAGATAGGCGCCGCTGGCATTGTCGTTCATATTCTCACCTCACAGAATCATATGCTGAAATTCGGAGGCAGATTACTTTTGTGTTCAGAGACGATCTTCAAGGCGCTTTTCTATGTATGATGGCACCCACTGTCAGTGAGCGCCACGATCTGCTATTTACATCTACGGCAGCAACAGCCACGCCTACAGCCGCATCCCGCTAAAATCAGAAATGGTATTAGCCAACACATATTTGGTTCCACCTTTCGATCGGAGTTGTTACATACTATGATTTTCAAATATGGCTTGTCAATATGGGAAACAGGAATGCAAAGGGGGAACATTTTTAGGCATTTCCCTTTGCCGGCAGGGACGGGAATACCGAAGGCTGGCTGAACACCGAATATGGCTTTTGAGGGCTCGCGCTTGCTGAATTTTTCTCTTTATGCTATACTGCAAATTACAGAACAGTTTACCGATATGTATGATGAACAGCGTTTCAATAGGGAGCAGGAAGAGTTCTGATTTCCATATAAAACGCTGGGAAGGAAAATGGATATGAAAAAACGCACGATTAAAAAAATAATCCGGGGACAAAGAGCGACGGATGGTGCCGGAGTGCGGCTTGTCCGTGTGATCGGATACCATGACGTGGAAGATTTCGACCCGTTTTTGATGCTGGATTCCTTTGATTCTACAGACCCGTCGGACTATATCGCCGGGTTTCCCATGCATCCGCACAGAGGGATCGAGACCATTACTTATTTGATTTCCGGAAAGATAGAACACGAAGACAGTCTGGGAAATAAAGGAACCATCCATGCGGGAGAGAGCCAGTGGATGACAGCGGGAAGCGGCATTCTGCACCAGGAAATGCCGAAAGACGACGGCAGAATGCTCGGATTTCAGCTGTGGCTGAATCTGCCCCGCGCGGAAAAGATGACCGCCCCGGCATATTTGAGCATTACGCCGGAAATGATGGGTCATGCTACAAAAGAGAAAGCTGATATCCGTGTCCTGTCAGAAAGTTTTGAGGATGCAGCGGGGGTGACTCCGGCCCATATACCGGCAACGATTTATGACATAGCACTTTCGGAGGGAGGAAAAATTGAGCTCCCCACAAAAAAGGATGAAACCGTATTTGTATTCCTGATCGAAGGGAACGCCGTTATTGACGGTCAGTTGATTTTATCAAAATCGGCCGTATTGTTTGAGGAAGGGGACTATCTCTCTGTGTCGGCAGAGCCTGACTCTGCGCTGCGTATGATTTTCTTTTCCGGGAAGCCTTTGCACGAGCCGATTGCCTGGGGCGGCCCGATTGTAATGAATACCCGTGAGGAGCTGAATCTCGCCTTTGACGAGTTAGACCGGGGAACCTTTATCAAGCGGTAACGGGAAAACCCGTTCGTTACAGCGCCCTGTGTGAACGGACGTACGCGGTCCGGTGCGCATGAAACGAAAATTTACGATAAGGAAAATCCCCTGACGTCCGTCAGGGGATTTGTTTTTCGCATCATTTTCAGCAAGTTCCGGATATTGATTGAATGAGGCGAAGAAGATCTTCCAGTGTGCAGATTTCTTCACCGCTGCCGGTAACTGCGTTCTGTACATTGGTAGGCAGCGATAAAAAGTACTGACTAATATCCTGGTTCGATGTTAAAAGATCCTGTAAACCCTGAGCCATAAAAATCACCTCATAAATAGTTTACGATAAGCGGGTTAAATTATACAGGGCATTTCAGCAGAATATGGAATGATTTATCTAGCTACCCCAAAAAATGATCTGTGTTCACCGAATAATCTATCGTACGATTAATTCTCATTATATAAATAACGGATAATCTTTTCAATATTGTAGAAAATGAATCATAAATACAATATATGATCGCTGCAAACCATATGAATGAATGGAGGTATTATGGCTGAATTATCAAAATTATTCCCATGCCGTGTAGGGGACACGATATACTCTTTCGGATGGAATATGCAAAATTGCAAATACGTACTTTTAGAGGAAAAGTGTTTGGGCTTTAATGTCCGCTCAGATGAAGGATACAGCATACTGCTCAAGGGAGAAAAATTTGAATATCTGAGAAGCGATGAAAAATACAGAAAGAACTGGTTTACCTTCCTTGATGAGGCAAAAACAAAATTAGAATTGCTGAATCAGCGGTATCATACGGAAGAGGATAAAAAAGAATAGACACTCTGGCGGAAAAAAAGAGGTGGGGGGTAATTCAATGTTTTCATTGGTCGCCGTCGTAGCGGCAGTCGCTGTACTGGCAGTAATCACCGGATTAATTGCGTACGCGGTCCACAGAGACCATCAGGAATAAAATAAGATATCGATTTATTGATTTTATTCTTGAAAATCATTAATCATTATGCTATAATATAATTAAAATTGGGCTTTTTATAACAGGGGGAATAGGTTTGTGCACGGACCTATAATTCAATAATTAGCTCAATTCACATTGGCGACCCTCTCAGCTGCCTTCTGGCGGTTGGGAGGGCTTTTTTCACACCTTGCCTGCCCCGGCCATATTTATGGAGAAGACATTTAACCATGATGCATCCTGCCCGTCAGGGTGAATTTTGCAGAGGGGGAGTATGGAAAGATGTGTACGGCTATTACATTACAGTCTCAACAGATGGAAAACTTTTTTGGGCGTACGATGGATTTTTCTTATGATATTGAACCGAAGCTTTATGTTATGCCCCAGAATTATTTGTGGGGCAATGTCCTCAACGGAAATCACTTTTATAACCGCTACAGCTTTATGGGAATCGGCCAGGAAACGGACGGAATGCTTGGGTTCTTCGACGGCGTCAATGAAAAGGGATTTGCGGCAGCCGCGTTGTATTTCGCCGGTTATGCGCAGTTCGACTCGCAAATAAAAGAGGTTGGAAAAGAGCCCGTCGCGTCCCTGGACTTTCTGCATTATATGTTAGGAAGATGCGGGTCCGTGGAGGACTTGAAAAGGCTGATCCCTCATATCTCCCTTATTGGACTGCAGGACCCCGTAACACGGACTGTCGCGCCGCTTCATTGGATTGCCACAGATAAAGACGGGCAATGCGCCGTGGTTGAACAGACCGAAAGGGGTCTGGAAATATTCTCAAATCCGATCGGGGTTATGGCCAACAGTCCCGACTTTTCATGGCATATGACAAACCTGAGAAATTATGCAGAGGTATCTCCAAAACAGGCCGAGGAAGCTTACTGGGGGAAAATCCAGCTAAAACCGTTTGGTCAGGCAGCGGGAACCATGCTGCTCCCGGGAGGGTATACCTCTCCGGAGCGATTTGTGAGAGCCGCATACCTGAAGACTCATGTGCAGACGCCCCAGGACAGAACGGAAGCGGCCATAACATGCTTTCACATTATGGAAAGCGTCACAATTCCAAAAGGTGCTGTGACGACGAGCCGCGACACTTACGATTACACCAAATATATCGCGTTTATAAATACAAATACCTGCGAATATTTTTTCAGAACGTATCGCAATCCCCAGATTGCGACGGCCTGCCTTTGGAATTATCAATACAGCACCCAGCCGATCTGCATAGGGAATCTGCTCCGACCGGTTGCATTCGATAAAGTCTGATTTATAAAAAATCCTCCGATTGTCCGCAAGGACAACGGAGGATAAAAATCACGGAATATTGAGTACAGCGAGGGACTGCTTTTTATTTTTTTACCACGGGGATATAGATATCGCAGACTTTTCCGGATTCGGACATGCAGCGGTCGTCGTACCGTTCGAAATCCGCACATTCCGGCGCGTATTCGTATCCGGATTTCGGGAACCACTCATTGAAAATATACTGCCATACTCCCTGAATGGTGGATACAAAGCTTGAGGCGTCACAGGGAGGCGTCGAAAAGACGGCATAGGTTGCACACGGCAGTTCGCAGGTATGGTAGCCGTTTGGAATCACCGTGCCTTCCTTCGGCTCTACGCCGATCACATATTCAAATTCTCCGCTTTCCGGGTTCGCCGGGAAGCATGCGCCATATTCGTCATGCTGTTTGACAAAGCTTTCGGAGTGAAGCTTCTCCATCCTTCCGTCACTCATATAGTCGCTCCAGAAGGCTGGGATCGCTTTGCTGTTTTCGCCGTCAGTGGAGGTCGTTTTCAGGGCGAAGCCCGCGAGTTTGACGGCGGGCAGGGAAACAAATTTCGGTTCCAAAAGAATTCCTCCAATCAGATATTTATTCATACAGAGAAGACTGGGAAGCGCCGGCTGGCTGCAGTGGGCGTGCAGCCGGTAAATTTCCGGGGAACATCCGAAATAGCGACGGAAGGCTTTACTGAAGCCCGAATGCGTTTCAAATCCGTATTTCAGAGCGATGTCGAGGATTCGCTGACCGGAACTGAGCTCATGCGCGGCAAAAGCGAGACGACGGTTTCTCACATAGCCCATTACCGGATATCCGGTACCCCACTGGAAGATCCGGCAGAAATACCATGTGGAAAAACCGGCATGCGCCGCCAGAAGCTCCGTGCCGAGATCATCCGTAATATGTCCGTCGACGTATTCCAGAATGTCCTGCAGTATTTCTGTAGTATCCATCAGCGTTCCCCCTAACCGTACGGTAAATCCAGTATAGCATAGTTTAAAAAAGATGCTGTTCCAAAATTGCGTAATTCAGAATAGAAAACTGTTTTTGCGCTTATTTATGTATTATGATTACAGCAACTCCAATTCGGTTTTCGAGACAAAACACAATCCTTGTTGCAGAATTAACTGGAAATGTTGTAATATGACGGCTAAAAAGGAGTTGAACACGATCCGTTGATAGATTATAATGAAATCAAAGATCATGATTCCTGCTTTCATCGGGCGGCAGTCCGTGCAGTGTGCCGTAAGCTCAGGATTGGCTATAGCCGCCAGTACGATTGGACAGATGGAAAAGCAGGGGAAAGTTTTCTCATCGATAGACGGGACCCGTATGAATATCAAGACAGGGAGGAAACAGCTTGGGAGGATTGGGATTTTCTTATATCGGATTGATTTTTTTATGCTGTCTGTTTATTCCCAATATTTTCTATGGGTTAAATCTGCCGGTGGATTTTAAGGAAATAAAGGAAAACAAAATACTGCTGGTTTTTGAGAGAGCCGGCCAGGTCCTGACTACCACGCTGGTATTGATTTTTGATGACCTCAATATACGGAAAATCGATTTTTGGACGATATGGTTAGGCGCCGCCGGTTTTCTCATGCTCTTATATCTGATGTGCTGGGGAAGGTATTTTACCGGTAAGCATGTATCTGTGGATTTTTACAGGCCTTTTTGGGGAATCCCGTTGCCGCTGGCTGTTTTACCGGTGGCTGCGGTGTTCTTTTTGTCCGTTTATGCGCGGACGGTCTGGCTGGGCGCTGCCGCTATTGTTCTGGGTATCGGTCATATCGGCATTACGGCACAGAACTGGAACGTCCTAAAAAAACAGAAGTACCGGAATACGGGCCCTTTTCGTTAAGCGGCGGCCGGATATATTTCAAATAATTGGATAGGAGAAGTCATAAATTTCTCCGGGCAAAGGCGGCATTCAATGGCAGAATGCCCGATTTTGCCCGGAGGAAGACCGGACGGTATCCTATCAAGGAGGGTCATACATGGAAAAAATAGAATTTGTTTTTGACACGCAAATGCTGGTGGAAGGGGAGGGAATCCCCGCCGATGAGATCAGAGAGCATCTGGAACAAACGCCGCCCGGTGACAGCCTGTTGGTCGTCGGTGATGAGGAACTGCTCCGGATACACTTCCACACGAATGAACCGTGGGAGGTAATGAAATACCTTTCACAGTTCGGCACGATTTATGACGTGGTTATTGAAAATATGCAGAAGCAGAGCGAAGTTTTCGGAAAGTAACGAAGGTGCATTATGATCATCAAAACAATTGAAGCAAAAAAGGTAAATCTGGAATTGCTGCATCCGGTCGTTGTGGCGATTGGTTCCATCCATAGTTGCGAGACGGTTGTTGTTAAGGTGGAAACGGAGGAAGGAATTGTCGGATATGGGGAAGGCATCGGCGTTACCTTCGTAACCGGAGAAACCGTCGACACCATCCTGAGCGCAGTTGGAGTTCTGAAAAATGAGCTGATAGGACTGGATCCGTTTGCAATCGACCATATCCATAGTGTGATGGACAGGACGCTTATCCATAACGCGTCCGCGAAAGCGGCGATCGATATTGCGCTTTACGATATCATGGGCAAGCACGCGAAAATGCCTTTGTACCGCCTGCTCGGAGGAATCGCGGACCAAATGGAAACCGATCTGACGGTTATGATCGGCACACCGGAGGAGATGACGGAAGAGGCCCTTCAAATCGTCGGAAGAGGGTTTCACCACATCAAAATAAAGGCGGGGCTTCATTCGGAAGAGGATGTGGAGGCGGTGCGCCGGATCAGGGAAGCGGTGGGGCCGCACATCCATCTGAAAATTGATGCGAATCAGGGCTGGTCCGCCGGGGATTCCATCCGGATCATCCAAAAAATGGCTGAGCTGGGCGTGGAAGCGGTGGAACAGCCGGTTCCCGCATGGGATATTGACGGACTTGCCTATATTCGCTCCAAATCGCCGATTCCCATCATGGCGGATGAGAGCTGCTTTTCTCCCCAGGACGCCGCAAAACTGGTCAAAAAGGATGCGGTGGATATCATCAATATTAAACTCATGAAGTGCGGGGGCCTGTACAGAGCCTTACAGATTAACACCATAGCAGAGACGAACGGAGTCCGGTGTATGCTTGGCTGTATGATGGAAAGCCGGATCAGCATATCGGCGGGCGCGGCTCTTGTCGCCTCCAGACCTAATTTTATTTATGGAGACCTTGACAGCTTTTTCTATTTTAAAGAAAGTCCGGAAATTCGCGGCGGATTCACCTGCACCGGCCCCCGGCTTAAATTATCCGAGGAGTACGGGTTGGGAATCAAAGTGGATTTTTAACGGATCATACCCGTCAATTCACACGGTCACGGACAAGGTTTATTTATGATGGAAAACAAAAGTGCCGTAAGGCGGTCCTGCATAAGACAGTATGAAACCTTGAACTGTTTATGGGCACTGCCAAGTAAAATGTGTAAACAAGTGTATCGTTCACAATGGGCGATATACTTGTTTTTTGTTTTTTCTGTCCTAATAAGTGAACCAGTAAAATGCATGAGGAATTAGCCGCCATACGGGAAGGCATGGCAGAAGTGAACAGTCAAATCAGAGTGCCTTTATCCGCAAGTTGGCCCTTGATGGATATGCTGTAAATGTTGGGCTCGCGCCTGTAAAAGAACTTATCTCCTTGCTACGGCGCTGTGTAAACAATCTTTCCCCGATTGCCAGATATGCACAGGTTCATAATGCTTATCAAGCTGAAATTGAGGAACTGCAAACAGGCTACGTCGAACTATGGAAACGGTATTCAAGGCTCTTGGAACACTTTGCAAAACTGGTTGCACTTTAGGACTTCTTTCCAAGTTGGTCCAAAGTCAAACAAGGAATGAGCGACAGTAAAATGACGCAACATAGCCGCGTTTTGGGAGGCTCGAAAGGCTCATAATAACAACGTGAAAATATAATTTGGTTCCCTTCTTGACAGGTGATCGATTGTTCACTATAATAATAGTGAACAATCGATCACCTGTATTTATTGATGGAGGTTATTATGCCAAAAAACGAAACACGGGATACAAAGGGAGTTATTTTGACAGTTGCACTAAAATTGTTTTCTGAAAGAGGTTATGATGGGGTTGGTATCCGTGACATATCAAAAGAAATCGGAATACGGGAGAGCGCCCTTTACAAACATTATAGCGGAAAGCAAGACATTTTTGACTCAATTCTCAAAGACATAGAGCGTCGTTATCAAGAGGAAGTTTCTACTTTTATTCCCCCTAAAAGCATGGTCAACATTCTCTCAGGAGAAAGTGATGTGAGAGAGGAATTATTCCGTATTAGCGTTACGATGTTCCAGTTCTATCTCAAAACAGAGTATGGTTCGCAACTGCGTAGAATGTTGACAATGGAACAGTATAGAACTTCGGAGGCAAGCAAGTTTTTTCGGGAATTGATAATAGACAAGGGCTTAGATTATATATCAGGCGTGTTTACTAATTTAATAAATGATGGAGTTTATGTTGATGCTGACCCAATGGTAATGGCTTTGCAGTTTTATTCACCTTTGTATTTGCTGTTATCCAAATACGACAATCAGCCCGAAAAATATGAAGAAGCTTTATCTTTTTTAGAAAGACATATTACGATGTTCAATAAAACCTATTTAAGGAGCGATAAACAATGAAAGGAATGGGGGTATTGGCAGCGGAGTGGTTTATAACTGGTCTGATTGTTTATGCAGGATTATCCGGCAAACAAATATTATTCATCAATGGGCCGAGATCGGCTGTTATTGCTTTGGGCGCAATCGGATTTGCAATGTGCATGATTATGCCGACAATCGGCAAATTTATCAGCAATGCACCTGCTCACCCGCTCACCATCATGGGGTACATCTTTGGAACAATCGCATTACTTACAACAGCAGCACAAATATTCAAATGGAAAATCCCTATCCTTTATGACCCCCAAATTGCACTTTTTGTAGTTGCTGGCTGCATTGTCATAAAGTCGATTATTGGTAGATTTGCACCGTTGATAGTAAAATAAATAGCTGAAAAGAGGACGTTTTATGAATATTGAAGTGCGTTATTATTCAAAATCAGGTAATACAAAGAAAATTGCAAATGCTATTGCTAAACAAGTAGGGGTATCCGCAAAGTCAATCCATGAGCCAATACAAGGTGAAATCGATGTATTATTTTTAGGAACAGGCATATATGCTTTTGACATTGACCCGGAACTAAAGGAATATATCTCGAACCTAAATCCGGCGAATATCAAAATGGTTGTAGTATTCAGCACAGCGGCTATTGTTAAGTCTGCCTATGAAAAGGCTAAAAAGTGTCTTCAAGATCAGGGACTTACCGTTTCAAATGCAGAATATCATTGTCCCGGCCACTATATGATTTTGCGTAAGGGACGTCCAAATGCTGATGATCTAAAAAACGCCGAGCAGTTTGCAAAATCATTAATCAACAGTTTATGAAACGATTGGCTCGGAGCGATAACCATAAACTTCGAGCCAAGTTGGCCCGAAGTTTATTTATAACAAAATATTGAAAACATACCCACCGCTTACAACCAGTGCGTCCATTTTTATATGACACAGGGTGTTTCTTACTGTGCAGATTGCGGGGCAAAGCTTTACTATTGCACCAATAATACAGCAAGGTAAATAAGCTCAACGGGAAGGCGGACTCGCCGCCGAAATACCTGTCACGTTTTGTCGCTTTACGCATATTAATATTGTATTAAGATTTGGCTGTACAAATTGTAGATTGGTTCACAAAGGTTTATAATGATTCTCTATCAATGGGGAATACATATTTTATTAACAATTCCCTGTTCTCACTATTCTTCACGTTCTTTTCCAGCAAATGAAACTTTTATTCTTACAGAAAGAAGGATTGGCAAACAATTGAGTACCATGGAGAATACATCGAGTGATAAAGAAATCATTTATAAACTCCCCGTAGATAAAGCTTATGAAGCACTGAAAACAACTCCTCTGGGGTTGACACAGGCACAGGCGCAGGAGAGGCAGAAGGAACAGGGCAAAAACCTGATCAGTTCCAAAAAGAAAAAATCAGCCGTTCTTACTTTTTTGGGCAACTTCACCCATCTGATGGCAATTTTGCTGTGGGTGGCGGGTGCGGTGGCCTTTTTTGCAGGCATGCCCCAGCTGGGCGTAGCCGTCTGGCTGGTCAATGTCATCAACGGCGTATTCAGCTTCTGGCAGGAAAGCCGTGCCGATAAGGCCACAGAGGCCCTGAAGAACATGCTGCCCTCGTATGTACGGGTGATCCGGAATGGTGAAGAGCAGAAAATTCTGGCCGAGGATTTGGTTACCGGGGATATTATGCTTCTGGAAGAAGGGGATAAAATATCTGCGGACGCCCGTCTGGTCGAATGCAACGACCTGCAGGTGGACCAGTCCACACTGACGGGAGAATCAAACCCGGTTCGCAAACTTAAGGACGCCGTATTGAAGGACGATCTGACACGGGCTGAAACGCCGAACCTCATCTTTGCGGGCACGAATGTTTCGGAGGGCAACGGAAAAGCCGTTGTTATGGGGATCGGCATGGGAACCGAGTTCGGTAAAATTGCGGACCTGACTCAGAACATGGAAAAAGAGGAAAGCCCTCTTCAAAAAGAGCTGAACCGTCTGACAAAGCAAATTTCTATTATTGCAATTCTGTTTGGTATTCTGTTTTTCCTGGCGTCGTACTTTTTTGTAAACGAGCCCTTTGCCGCATCGTTTGTCTTTGCGCTGGGAATGATCGTCGCTTTTATTCCGGAAGGACTGCTTCCCACCGTTACCTTGTCTCTTGCCATGGCTGTACAGCGCATGTCCAGGAGGAACGCTTTGGTGAAGAAGCTTTCGTCGGTGGAAACGCTGGGCAGCACTTCCGTTATCTGTACGGATAAAACCGGCACACTTACACAAAATGAAATGACGGTCAGCCATTTATGGCTGGCGGAAAAAGAATTTGACGTCACCGGCGTCGGCTATGAACCCAAAGGAGATATCCTTGAGGGTGGGAAAAAGGTCACTGCCAGCGAAAATCAGGACCTGAAACTGCTGGTGACGGGTGCGGCCTTATGCAGCAATGCCCGTTTGCTGCCGCCAAACGAAGAATCGGCCCGCTACACGGTGCTGGGCGACCCGACGGAAGCCTGCCTGGGCGTGGTGGCTCAGAAGGCCGGTATTGACGTCCATAAACAGCTGGAACTGACACCGCGCTTGAGGGAGCTGCCCTTTGAATCGCGGCGTAAAAGAATGACGACGATCCATCAGCTGCAGAAAGCGATAGAGGGGACCGAGCGCATCGCCTATGTGAAAGGTGCGCCGAAAGAGGTCATGAAGCTGAGCGAATTTATCCGTGTGAACGGTCAGGTTCAGCCGATGACGGAAGAGATGCGCCAGAAGGTCATGGAGGCAAACGACGGATACGCATACGAGGGTCTGCGCGTTCTGGCGGTTGCGTATCGTCTTCTGCATAAAGAGGACAACATCCCGAAAGCGATGAGCGCCTACACGCCCGAAACGATTGAGCAGAACCTGATTTTTGTGGGACTGGTGGTCATGGCCGATCCTCCGCGTCCGGAGGTCGCCGCCGCCGTCGAGGAATGCCACCGTGCCGGTATCCGCATCATTATGATTACCGGAGACTACGGTCTGACGGCCGAGAGCATCGCAAAACGCATCGGCATTGTGAAAAGCCCGAACCCGCGCGTTGTGTCGGGTCTGGAGCTGGAAGAGTTTTCGGATGACCAGTTAAGGGAATATCTGAAGGATGAAATCATCTTTGCCCGTGTGGCGCCGGAGCAGAAGCTCCGTGTTGTGTCCAATCTGCAGGCAATGGGTGAAGTCGTCGCCGTAACGGGCGACGGCGTGAACGATTCTCCGGCGCTCAAGAAGGCCGATATCGGAGTAGCCATGGGCATTGCCGGTACGGATGTGGCCAAGGAAGCGGCGGATATGATTCTGACGGACGATAATTTTGCTTCGATTGTCCATGCTATTGAAGAAGGCCGTGCGGTTTACAGCAATATCCGGAAATTCCTGCTTTATATTTTGAACTCCAACATGCCGGAGGCGGTTCCTTCCGCCATGTTCCTGTTTTCCCGCGGAGCTATTCCGCTCCCTCTGACGGTCATGCAGATCCTCACCATCGATTTGGGTACCGATATGCTGCCGGCACTGGGTCTGGGAACGGAAAAACCGGAGGAAGGCATCATGGACCAGCCCCCGCGCAATCAAAAAGAATCTTTATTGACCAAAAAACTGGTTGTCAAGGCTTTTTTGTGGTATGGTTTATTAGGGTCTATTGCTTCGGCATTTTCTTACTTTTTTGTCAATCTGCAAAACGGGTGGCCCGCTGTGCCGCTTGCGGGCGGAGTGGATCCGGTCTATATCAAGGCGACTACCATGGCGCTTACCGGTATCGTCTTTTCCCAGATCGGTGCCGCGTTTAACTGCCGTACGGAAAAACAGTCTGTTTTCCATGTCGGTTTATTCAGCAACAAGCAGGTGAATTTCGGGATTGTCTTTGAAATCATTCTGATTATTGCTCTGGTTTACCTGCCGCCTCTGCAGTCCGTTTTCCACACGGCTCCGCTTGATTTGCGGGATTTTCTGATTCTATGTGCCTGGCCCCCGTTGATTTTGGTAATTGAAGAAGTAAGAAAGGCATTTTTGAGAAAGAAAATTGCCAAGCGTTATGAAAAAAGAACAGAGAGGTGAACGGCATGAAAGTGATCGTAGTAGGTTTAGGAAGAATGGGGACGGGACTGGCTCTCAATCTGATGAGAAAAGGACACCAGGTAACGGCGATTGATTCCAATCCGGAAGCTTTTCAGAGTCTTGGAAAAGGTTTCAGCGGAAACAAAGTGATCGGTATCGGTTTTGACCGGGACGTACTGAACAAAGCCAGAATAGATCAGGTAGATGCTGTGGTATCCTGCACGGCGAGCGATGAAGCGAACGTTGTGATCGCGCGAATCGCCAAAAATATTTACCGCGTTCCCCGTGTGGTTGCGCGTCTTTATGATTCAACTAAAGCCGATCTTTACCGTCGGATCGGAATCCAGACCATTTCCACAACGGCGTGGGGCATTGAAAGGGCGACAGAACTTTTGACGTACCACCAGATGGACAGTGTGTTTGAAATGGGGAACGGAAATGTGAATGTGGTGCGCATTGAGGTTCCGCCCCTGCTGGTCGGCCATACGGTAAAGGAGATAACGGCGATCGGAGAAATCCATGTAACCGGTGTCAGCCGATACAACAAGACATTTATTCCAACGACCGGTACCACTTTGGAAGCGGAAGACATTCTTTATATTACGGTGGCTGCCTCCGCTGCCCACAAGTTGAAATCGATGCTGGGATTGGCATAAAAAGGGGGAATTGAAATGAAAGTCATTATTATAGGCGGAGGACAGGTCGGTTCCTATCTTGCCACCCTGCTGCTTTCCAACGGTCACGAAATACGGGTGATTGAGCACCGCGAAAGTGTTTTTCATAAGCTGGAGAAAGAGCTGCCTCACGAAGCCCTGGTGTTCGGCAACGGCTCGGATCCGGAAGTGCTGGAAAGCGTGGGCATCGCTTCTGCAAACGTAGTCGCTGCCGTTACCGGTGCGGATGAAATCAATCTGGTTGTTTCCACCCTTGCTAAAATGGAATTCGGTGTGCCGAGAGTGGTAGCCAGAGTCAATAATCCTAAAAACGCGTGGCTGTTCAATAGCGGCATGGGCGTGGATATCGGTGTGAATCAGGCGGAGCTGATGGCGCACTTCGTAGTGGAAGAAATGAACATGAAGGATATGTTCACGCTCCTGAAGCTCAACCGCGGAGATTATTCGATTGTCCAGATGAAGGTTCAGCCGAATTCCAAGGCCGCCAATCAGCTTCTGAAAGATTTATCCATCCCGAAGAAAACAGTGCTGATCGCGATTACGCGCGACAGCTCCACGCTGATCCCCAAGGGAGATACCCAAATTCTGGAGGATGACGATATACTGGCGCTGACCGACGACGCAAGCCGCGCAGAGCTGAAGGAAATCTTCAGCTGAGAAGGCAAAATAAAAAGGACCTGCACACGCAGGTCCTTTTATTTTGCTTTAAAACCGGGGCAGAGAGATAAGACATCGTGCCGATCTGCCAGAGAAACGGCGGCAGTTGAGGAAGGTTGATTTTTACCATTTTCTTCTTTATAATACAAGTAGAAGCAATAAAGAGATAAGTCTGCCTTTTGGGCAAAAAGGAATTGATTTTGAAAGAGGGTTAACCATATGTCTGTCAAACTCATGGCACTGGATGTAGACGGTACCCTGACCGATCAAGAGGGGAAAATCAGTCCGGAAAACGCCAACGCCGTAAGAGCGGCGGCGGCCGGGGGAGTTCAGGTCGTTCTGGCCACGGGCCGGCCGCTGCAGGGAGTGGAGGCCATCTGTTCGGAACTGGGCATCACAGGCCCGCTGATTCTGGTAAACGGCTCTCTGATTGTGTCGGGTGGCGAGGTGTGGGCGGAAACCTGCCTGTCCGTCAAAGACCTGCAAACGGTCTATCGGCAGGGCGCGGCGGTCGGAAATATCTCAGTAATGGCCTTTCAGCCGGATATCATCCGGCTGTGGATTCCGGAGGATATGGATAAACAGTGGATTTCCGATGTGATGGACTCTTTTCAGCTGTTTAAAAGGGCCGAGGTGCCCACTTTTCAGGATTTGCCGCTGGAGCAGGTAAACAAAGTGATGCTCGTAGGCAGCGAGCAGTCCATCAACAGAGTGTTCCAAACCTGGCCTGAAGAAATTTCCCATCTGGCTACGGGCCGTTCCTATCCCTATGTGGGAGAAATCAACCCTCCCGAAGCGAACAAAGGCGCCGCACTCGCTTATGTCTGTGAAAGACTGGGACTCCGGCCGGAGGAGGTCCTGGCCATGGGCGACGGAGAAACCGACCTGCCGATGCTGGAGTTTGCCGGTAGCTCCGTGTTTATTCCCCGCGGGTGCGAGGTCCCGGAAATGCCCGACCGCTTTGCGGTTGTTCCAAAGGAAGAGTGCGACCGCGGTGTTGCGTGGGGTGCCGGCCGATATTTATCCATGCCATAAAAAAGGGGCTGTTGAAAATTGCAGAAAGCAACGGCTTCCATAACAAAAAAATGCGTCTTAAAACGGGTTTTTGAAGTCCGTTCAAGGGGCATTTTTTGTGCGTTATTTTGTTGAGGGGCTATTTTGCAACAGCTTATTTTCCAGATATTTGCCTTATCATTTGAGCGCCTGTCCGACCGATTTAATCAAGGTGCCCGTCTTGTCGAACCCCAAATCCCACACGCCGACGCCCAGCAGCTTTTTTGAATTGGAATACTGCACTTTTTTCTGAATGGAAGCAGCGTCGTCGTAGCTGATAAAAGTGCTGCCGTCAAACAGCCAGGGGACCTGCGCAGAAGAATCACAGTATCTCCTGAATGATGATTTACTCAGATATTTTGATTGAACGGTATCGTAGCCGATGGGAGCCGCGGAAGAGAATCTCTGATGCAGCCCGTTGTTTGCGCCGACGGTTCCCTGATAAAGATAGCCGTAGAACGGTACGCCCAGAATCAGCTTGCCGGAAGGGAAGCCGTTGTTTAGCCAGCTGCGTACAGCCGCGTCCACGCTGGACTTTGCCTGCGGGGACTGCCCCGCCGTGGGATAAAGGGGGGCGTTGAAGTCCGTATACGGCTCCCAGGAGCCGTGCAGGTCGTAGGTCATGATCATTCCGTAATCCACATACTGCGCAACGGCGGAAAGGCCGATCCGGCTTGCGTAGCTGCTGTCCGAACCGCCGGCGAAGGAGAGGATATAGTGCTTTTGGTCCTTGGCTCCCTGCGCATCCAGCCTGCCGCGCAGCGCCTTCATCAAAAGGCGGAAATTGGTTCGGTCCGCGGAACGCGTAACGTTGGAGGCAAGCCCGCCCCCGGTGGGATATTCCCAGTCGATGTCGATGCCGTCGAAGCCGTTGGCCTTCATAAAGCGGACCGCGCTGTCCGCGAAAGCAGTTCGGGAGGCTTCCGTGAGCGCGGCGTCGGAAAACCGGCCGGAGTCGCTCCAGCCGCCGATGGAAATGACGGTTCTGAGCTTGGAATATGTACGTTTCAAATTCTTAAGCTTCTTAAAATTCGAGTAGTCTATTGAGGAATCGCTTACGGTTACCTTCAAGTCCGTTCCGATTTTCGCGAACGCGTAATTCAGAACATCCAGACTGGAAGCGCTGATCTTATCGGGAGAAAATCCGGAATGTGCCGACCAGCCGCCGTAGTATCCGACCAGCATTTTTGCGGGATGCTGGAATGCCGGTGAAGAGGACGGGGCCGATTTCTTCGATGGGGAAGAGGAGCCCGCTTTCGATGCGCCGCCGGACGAGCCTGCCGAAGCCGTGCTCCCGGCCGCCGAAGACCCGGGCAGCGGCGATGAGCTGTCCGTGCGGTCGGCTGCAGAGCCGGGGGAAGAAGGAACACTGCCGGTTCCCATACCCGGGTTGGTGCCGCCCGCTCCGATCACAGCGCCCAAAAGAACCAAAACGATTGCCGCGCATAAGAACTTGTGAAGGAAGAAACTCTTTTTCATAAATTCTCCATGTTTCGATCATTTTATCCTTATACTAACATTGTGCGGCAGAAATCTCAAACCTCAATAGATGGCAAAATAAGCGTAAAATTTATCCTGAGCAACCGGGATAGCTGTTGAAACCAGGCAGATTTTATAGTATTCTATGTATACGGATGTTATGAATTATGGGATTTTCATAATAAAAGTCAGAAAGGAAGCCTTTGGGAATTTGACAGTCAGAAGCACTAACCCTATGATAATAAGACAGTGGAGGAAGAAACGTATGAAAAAACTGAACTTTGCCATTTTGTGTGCCGGGAATATCGCCGGGAAAATGGCAAAAACGGTCTCACAGATGAACGAAGTAACCCCGTATGCGGTTGCGGCACGGGAGCTGTCCAGGGCACAAGGCATGGCCGATCAATATGGATTTCAGAAAGCCTACGGTTCCTACGAGGAGCTTGTGAGCGATCCGGAGGTCGACCTCGTTTATATTGCTTCTCCGCATTCCCATCATTATGAGCACGCCAGGCTCTGTCTGGAGCACGGCAAGCATGTCCTGTGCGAAAAGCCGCTCACCGTCAATCAGAAGCAGGCAGAGGACCTGTTCAGCCTTGCGGAAAGCAAAGGGCTGTTTCTGTCGGAAGCGATGTGGA
Organism: Caproiciproducens puteiluti; assembly: GCF_052442865.1. NCBI lineage: Bacteria > Bacillati > Bacillota > Clostridia > Eubacteriales > Acutalibacteraceae > Caproiciproducens > Caproiciproducens puteiluti. Next base: position 1,549,890 of record NZ_CP194790.1, read on the forward strand.
CGCGCTTCATGCCTTTTGCGGACAAGCTGCGCGAGATCCTGGACAGCGGTGTCATCGGCGAACCTCTCACGATGACGGTTTCCTTCGGGCAGGATTTAAGGCATATCGAGCGCGTTGTCAATCCGGCGCTGGCCGGGGGCGTTTTGCTCGACATGGGGATTTATCCCCTGACCTTTGCTTCGATGTTTTTCGGCAGCGAGCTTTCGCAGGTCCAGTCCGCCTGCGTCAAAACGGCCAGAGGGGTGGATTCTCAGGACAGCGTGACGCTTGTCTTTCAAAACGGCCGTATGGCGGTCCTGAATTTTACCTTCCTCTGCCCCTACGAAAACAGGGCGGTCATTTACGGTGATAAGGGGCATATCGTGCTGGACAAGTTTTATATGGCACAGGTCGTTGAGATATACGGCAAAGGAGAAAAAGAACCTAAAACGGTCAGCCTGCCCCATGATTTTACGGGCTATGAATACGAGGTGCGCGCCGCGGTCAAAGCGATCGGCAGCGGAAAGCTGGCCTGTGACGAGATGCCGCACGGGGAAACGCTTCGCCTTCTGGGATTGATGGACCAGCTCCGCGCGGAGTGGGGCATCCATTATCCATTTGAATAAACCAATCACCGTACCGTTTGATAATTTCTTCCATATGATTTATACTAAGTAATGAGATAAAAAAGAGGTTTGAATCCCTACTGATATATAAAAGAAAAGAGAGGTAATTTTAATGCCGCAGGACAACCGTTTTGCAGTACTGATTGATGCGGACAATGTATCGGAGAAATATATCAAATACATTTTGGATGAGGTCTCCAATGATGGCGTTGCGACCTACAAAAGGATTTACGGCGATTGGACGAAGCCCGCGCTCGGCTCGTGGAAAAACGTGCTGCTGGAATTTTCGATTACTCCCATTCAGCAGTACGGCTATACCACCGGGAAAAACGCGACGGATTCCGCGATGATTATTGACGCGATGGACATCCTGTACTCCGCAAATGTGGAAGGATTCTGCATCGTCTCCAGCGACAGCGACTTTACGCGCCTTGCGGTGCGGCTGCGCGAATCCGGTATGAACGTGGTCGGTATGGGGGAAAAGAAGACGCCCCCACCGTTTATATCCGCCTGCAATAAGTTCCGCTATCTGGAGGTTCTGGCGCGTGAAACGGCAGCGTCCAACGATCAGCCCGAGGAAGGGGAAGCGACGGAAACGGTTGCGCCGGAAATGACGCCCCTGGAAACGATTAAAAGCGCCGTCCGGACGATCGTCCAGGAAATATCCGACGACGACGGAAGGGCCTTCGTCGGTGAAATCGGGAACATGCTGGTTCGCCGCTATCCCGATTTTGACGTCAGAAATTACGGCTTTAAAAAGCTGACCCCGCTGCTCCAGTCGCTGAAAATTTTCGATATTTTCTCGGAACGGAACAGCGACGGCTACAACAGGCTGGTTTATATCAAAGAAAAAAGCGCTCCTGTACAGCAGAAAACGAACGCAAAAAAACTGCATACCAAATAAAAACAGGGTCCATGACATTGTCATGGACCCTGTTTGCTCTCTGTTGTCAGCTTATTGCGCCGGAAGCTCGTGTTTCTTGTTGCCCAGATAGGCGGCTTTGACTTCGGCGTTCTCCAGAAGCTCCCGTCCCTTGCCGGAAAGCTTGATGCGTCCCGTTTCAAGCACGTGCCCCTGGTCCGCCACCCGGAGCGCCAGATTGGCGTTCTGTTCAATCAGAAGAATGGTGACGCCCAGCTTGTTGATCTCCTTGATGATTTCAAAAATGCCCTTGACTACCAGCGGGGCAAGACCTAGCGAGGGCTCATCCATCATAATCAGCTCCGGCTTGCTCATGAGCGCGCGGCCCACGGCCAGCATCTGCTGTTCGCCGCCGGAAAGGGTTCCGGCAAGCTGCCAGGAGCGCTCCTTCAGGCGGGGGAAAAGTTCGTAAACCCATTTGATATCTTCCGAGTAATCGTCTTTTCTCATGTATGCGCCGATTTTCAGGTTTTCAAGAACCGTCAGGTTTGGGAAAATACGGCGGCCTTCCGGAACCAGCGTGATTCTGTGCCGTACGATTTCCTCCGAAGGCTTTCCGGTAATGTCTTCGTCATTATAAATGATCCTGCCGCTCTGCGGCTTGACCAGGCCGACCACGGTGCGCAGGGTCGTGCTTTTGCCCGCGCCGTTTGCGCCGATCAGCGTAACGATGCTCTTGTCCGGCACTTCAAAGGAAATGCCCTTGACCGCCTCAATACCGCCGTAGGAAACATACAAATTCTCAATTTTCAGCATCTTCGTCCACCCCCAAATAAGCCTCGACCACACGCGGGTTGTTCTGTATTTCGGCGGGTGTACCCTTGCCGATCGTCTGACCGAAGTCCAGCACATAAATCCGGTCGGATATCTCCATCACCAGATCCATATGGTGCTCAATCAGGAAAACCGTCAGGTTGAAATCCTGCTGAATCTGCTTGATAGAAGCGGTCAGGTCCTCGGTTTCCTGCGGGTTCATCCCGGCCGCGGGTTCGTCGAGCAGAAGAAGCTCCGGCTTGGTGGCCAGCGCGCGCGCAATTTCAAGGTGGCGCTGCTGTCCGTAGGGGAGGGAGCTTGCGACGGCGTCTTTCACGTCGGCCAGCCCCATCCTTTCCAGAAGCTCTTCGCTTTCCTCACGCATCCTTTTCTCGGCGCGGACCGCACCCGGAAGCCGCAGGGTCGCGCTGAAAAGATTGCTTTTCATGGAAAAGTGCTTCGCAATGATGATATTGTCAAATACGGACAAATCCTTAAACAGGCGGATATTCTGAAAGGTACGCGCCACGCCCTTGCGGGTGATTTTGTCCGGGCTCATGCCCGTGATATCCTCGCCGTGCAGAAAGATTTTGCCGCTGGAAGGAGTGTACACGCCGGTAATCATGTTGAATGCGGTCGTTTTTCCCGCGCCGTTCGGGCCGATCAGGGCCACGATCTGGTGTTCCCGGATCGTCAGGTGCAGATTGTCGACAGCGACGACGCCCCCGAACTGCATGGTCATATTTTCGGTTCTGAGTACGATGTTTTTATCGATTGTTTCATTGATGCTTTTGTTGTCCGGTGTCATTTCGTGCTGCCCCCTTCTGTGCTTTTCGGGGATTTTTTAGACCTGTGCTTTTCAAAGAATTTAAAAATCCTGTCCCAGGTCAGTTCCGTTCTGCCCATTAAGCCCTTGCTGTAGAACAGAACGATGATCATCAGCAGAAGGGAGAAGATCACCATGCTGAAGCCGGGGCGGAACAGCGAAACCTCGTAGCCGGCAACGGTCAGCGGCTCGTCGAAGGTGCGCAGGAGCTCCAGCCCGCAGGTTACGATAAACGACGCGATAACGGTGCCGCTGATGCTGCCCATGCCGCCCAGAACGATAATCAGCAGAAAGTTGTAGGTGAGCGTAAAATAGAACTGCTTGGGGTCCACCGTGCCGAGCAGGGAAGCGTAAAGGCCCCCGCCGACGCCGGCGAAAAAGCCGCCCACGACAAAGGACAGGACCTTGTGTTTAAACAGGTTGATTCCCATTGCCTCGGCCGCGATATCGTCCTCGCGGATCGCCTTGAACGCGCGCCCGTAGCTGGAATTGATCAGCAGCGCGGTCAGAATCAGGATAACGATGGCGACGCCGAACGACCACCACATGTTGTTCGCGTTATCCGGAATTTTGTTGATTCCGAGCGCTCCGTTCGTTATGCTCTGCAGGTTGGTGAGCAGGATGCGGATGATTTCCGAAAAGCCCAGCGTTGCGATTGCCAGATAGTCGCCGCGCAGCCGCAGCACCGGCGCGCCGATCAGAAAGGCCGCGGCTCCGGCGATCACGCCGCCCAGAAGCAGCGCCGGGACAAAGGGAAGATGAATCCCGGCAATGGCCGGATTCATGGGTTCCATATAAAAGATGGTGGAACGCATATCCAGCGGAAGCGTAAAAATCGCCACCGTATACGCGCCGATCGCCATGAAACCGGCCTGGCCGAGAGAGAACAGGCCGGTAAAGCCGTTGATCAGATTCATGGAAAGGCCGATAATGGTATAAATTGCGCACAGATTCAGAATCCTGACGATGTACGCGTCCAGATAGTTGTTCGCGAAATAAATCAGTGCCAGTACAATGACCGCAAGAATCGCGGTGCAGATGATGTTGCGCTTTTTCGTATCTTTCATCATATCACACCTTCTCCGTTGTCTTTTCCCCGATCAGTCCCGTCGGTTTTACCAGCAGGATTAAAATCAGGAGGATGAAGGCGAATGCATCACGGTAACCGGTCAGCGGCTGGAAGAACGCAACCAGCATAACCTCAATCAGGCCGAGAATAAAGCCGCCCAGAACAGCACCCTTAATGTTGCCGATCCCGCCGATGACCGCGGCGATAAAGCATTTCAGTCCGGGCATAACCCCCATCAGGGGAGACACCTGCGGGTATTTCATTCCCCACAGAATCACGCCGACAGCGGCCAGGCCGGAGCCGATGCCAAAGGTTGCGGCGATTACCAGATTGATGTTGATTCCCATTACGCGCGCGATTTCATAGTCCTTTGAAACGGCGCGCATCGCCATGCCGAGCTTGGTTTTGTTGGTGATGAACAGAAGAATCGACATGCACACAACCAGGACAAGCGGCACAACGAGCGCGACCTTCTGAAGGGAGACCGTTCCAAGCGAAACGGTGGACATCAATCCCAGAAAATCCGGAAAAGCCTTTGGTTTTCCGCTGAAAATATAGGTGGCGAGATTCTCAAGAAGGAAGGAAACGCCGATTGCCGAAACAAGGACGGAGTCCTTCGGCGCGTCGCGCAGCGGGCGGTAGGCCACTCTTTCGATCAGCATACCCAGCCCGGCGGTCAGCACGACGACAAAAATACACGCGAAATACCACGGCAGGTGAAAGGCCGCAACACCAAAAAAGGTAAAGTAGGCCGCCATCATGAAAATATCACCGTGGGCAAAGTTAATGAGGCGCAGAATTCCGTAAACCATTGTATAGCCGACGGCTATCAGGGCGTACAGGCTTCCCACCGCAATTCCGTTTGCCAGATTTTGTAAAAACAGTTCCAGTGTCATAGCACAACATCCCTATATCAAAATTATTCGTTATTTTGAGATCGTAACCGTATCCTTGTAAGTGAATTTTCCGTTTTTCACTTCTTTGATGATGGCGGAATCTTTATCGGGATCTCCGTCCTCGTTAAAGGTCAGCTTTCCTGTTGCGCCTTCTACATCCTTTGTCTTTGCCAAAGCGTCGCGGATAGCGGTGGAATCGGAGGAATTGGCGGCCTCAATCGCCTTGATGATGACGAGGTAGGCGTCGTAGCCCAGCGCGCTGACTGCGGCCATGTTCTTGTCGGGGTATTCCTTCTTATAGGCTTCGACAAATTTCTTGCCCTCTTCCGTTACAGGAGCGGAATCGTCGAAGAAAGTGGAAATGGTGGCGCCCTCTACGTCGGTGCCGCCTACGGAGGTGAATTCGTCAATATCCCATGTGTCGCCGCCGAGGAACGGGGCGGTGATGCCCAGCTGACGGGCCTGCTTCATGACCAGCGCGGATTCCGTAAAGTTGCCGGGAGCAAAGATCACGTCCGGATTGGCGGCTTTTACGGTGGAAAGCTGCGCGCCGAATTCCTGATCGTTGGTGTTGTAGTTAACGGTCGTTACCACGGAGTTCGGGTCGCCGGTCAGTTTGATAAACGCCTCTTTGAAATATGTAGCCAGACCGACTGCGTAGTCGTTGGAAACCTCCTGAACGATGGCGGCCTTTTTCGCGCCGCTCTTGAAGGCGTAGTTTGCCATGACGGTTCCCTGGAACGGGTCAAGGTAGCAGACGCGGAAATAATAGTCGTTTCCTTTTGTCACCAGCGGGTTTGTGCAGGAAGCGCCCACCGCGGGAACCTTGTTTTTCTTTACCAGATCGCCGGCAGCCATGGAAAAGCTGGAACCCCAGGAGCCGATGATAGCGGAAACCTTGTCTTTTTCAATCAGACGGGCGACAGCCGTGGTGGCCTGAGCCTTGTCGGATTTGTTGTCCGCAACAACAATTTCCACTTTTTTGCCGAGAACTTCAGGATAGAGCTTGTTGGCGATTTTTATGCCTTCGACTTCGGCCTCGCCGCCTGCGGCGTTTGCACCCGTCAAAGGTTCAAATACACCGATTTTGATGGTGTCGCTGCCGGTTGCCGCGGAGCCGGACGCGGTGTCCACTTTTTTACATCCAGAAAATGCTGTTGCTGTCATTATCAATGCCAGCAGCAGTGCTGCAATTCTTTTCATGTTAAGTTGCCTCCTCAGTCAATTCAATTTATTTTTGCGGCCCATCCGGGACGCCTGTGAACGTTGTGTAAACTTTTTATGATTATATCATGCTAATATATAGAATTCAAGCAAAATGAATTTTTCGTTTTACCATCCGGCATTTTTTGCGGTACCATTTGCTCATTTCCGTTCAATGGGACAGCGTGATGAATATCAGTAACCGTAAAAGTGTAAATTGATTGATATAATGTACGCATTATCATTCTTCCAGGTGCAGTTTTTTTACGATTTTTTAAGAAATCTGTCCGATGCCCAAACGGGTGCCATGTGAAATTTTTCTGTATGATTCCTGCAAAATCATCATAAAATCTCGAATTTATATATTTTATTACAAAAAAGTTAAAAATTTTGCAAATAATACTGGAAAAATTTGAAAAAATAGATTATTATTAAAGAAAGTGGTGGAATATATTTTTTTATATCATGATAATACTACGTTTGTGGAGGCAGGACGATGGAAGCAGTCAGAAAAAACGATAATAGCAGGTTTATCAGTATTTTGAAAAGAATCTGGGACGGCCCGGATTATGAAGAAGCGGAAGAGGTTTCTTCCATGCAGTTTGGCAAATCCAAAATGGTAGAATATACCCGTGAAGAAAATGTCGAGGAATTCAAGCTCGAAGTAAAAGAAGATGAGCCGGAGGACCTGCAGTTCAGCGCGCCCAAACCGATTGAAACGGGCAGACCCGAATTCCAGTCGCTGAAACCGGATTTTCAGCCCCAGAAGCCGTATGAACTTCCTACCGCCAATGATTTCAATTCATCCAAGCAGACCACGGTGATATCAAAGGGTACCGTCATTACGGGCGATATTCAATCGGAGGGCAATCTTGAAATTTACGGAACGGTCACAGGCGGAATTACGACCACCGGCAATATCAAGATCAACGGAAAGCAGGTCGGCGACATTCAGGGCTCCAGCATTACGCTTTCGGCCTGTACGGTCCGCGGCAATGTCACCGCCACCGAGGATATGAACATAGACAGCGATTCCGTTGTCATCGGCGACATCAGGACCAAGAACCTGACGATCAACGGCAGGCTTCAGGGCAATATTCAGGCCAAGAGCAGCATTGTCTGTCAGAGCAACGCAATTGTGATCGGCGATCTGAAAGCCGGCACGGTTACGGTGAACAACGGCGCCAAGCTTCAGGGCAAGCTGGAAATTTTCAGCGGCCAGCTGGGGGATATCAGGATTCAGGACGACGACAGGCCCGTTCGCCCCGCTCCCGCCGAATAATCAAACAATCAAACAATGTGAAATAAAAAAACAGAGACGGAAATTTCCGTCTCTGTTTTTTTATCCTTTCAGAGGTAAACAAAAGAGCGGACGCATAAGCGTCCGCTCTGAAAATTCAATTTGCAGCCAGCGGAATCAATCGCTGCTGAAGGGAAGCAGTGCAAGATGACGCGCGCGTTTAATAGCGATGGTCAGCTCACGCTGGTGATGCGCACAGGTGCCGGTTACTCTGCGGGGCAGAATCTTGGCTCTCTCAGAAATAAAGCGGCGAAGCTTTGCAACATCCTTGTAATCAATGGATTCCACTCTGTCGACGCAGAAGCCGCAGACCTTCTTGCGGGTCTTGCGTCCGCCGGGGCGGCGGTCCTGTCTGTCGTTTCTGTCGTTTCTATCAGCCATGGCAATAAGCCTCCTTTTCTCATCAGTATTGCAGAGGGAATGCTTAGAACGGCAGGTCGTCGTCTAAAGGCATCTCCTCAAAATCGCCGGTGTCGCCGCTTGTGTAAGCGGGGACCGGCTGCTCAGCGGTAATATCCGTTTTTGAATGATAATTGCTGCCCTGCGCTCCTGCGCTGTCGCGTTTTGACTCTGCAAAATGCACATTGTCAGCAACGACTTCAAACGCTTTGCGCTTGTTTCCGTCCTTATCGGTATAGGTACGTGTCTGGATGGAACCCTGTACCGCAACCAGCTGGCCTTTGTGGAAATATCTGCACACAAAATCCGCCGTGCTGCGCCACGCAACAATATCAATAAAATCAGCCTGACGGTCCGCTCCCGATTTCACGTAGGAACGGTCCACGGCAATTGTAAAGCTTGTTACGGAAACATCATTCGGCGTATGCCTAAGTTCAGGGTCGGCAACAAGTCTGCCCATTAAAACAGCGACATTGAGCATTCAAATCACTCTTCCTTCTTAGCTTTCTTTCTTTATGATGAGAGAACGAAGGACACCGTCGGTAATCTTGTAAATTCTGTCGAGCTCAGCCGTAAATTCGGGAGCGCTTGTGAAGTTCACTAAGGTGTAGTAGCCTTCTTCCTGCTTCATGATCGGGTACGCAAGTCTGCGTTTTCCCCACTCATCAATGCTGTCGATGGTACCGTTTGCCTCGATCAAATCCTTGAACTTCTGAACCAGAGCGGCAATCGCGTCCTCACCGAGTTTTGTGGAAAGGATAAATACGGTTTCATAGGAATTCTTTACATCTGACATTATTTGCACCTCCTTTTGGACTTTGGCCCCGAAATAAATCCGGAGCAAGGATAGTAAGCCGAAAACTGCGGCTTAACAGAGTAATTATATCAGCACGGCATTATGAAGTCAAGATAAAAATTACAGTGTTTTGCAAAGCTCCTTCAGGTACGCCCTGAACTGAGGCCCAATATCCGGATGTTTCAGCGCAACCTCCACCTGTGCCTGCATGATGCCCAGCTTGTTTCCCATGTCGTAGCGCTTTCCGGTAAAGTCCACCGCGACCATGCCCACGGAACGGGCCAGAGCGCACATGGCGTCGGTCAGCTGGATTTCTCCGCCGGCGCCCGGCTGGGTCCGATCCAGAATATCGAAGATATCCGGCGTCAGAACGCATCTGCCCAGAATGGAATACAGGGACATGATTTTGTCCGGGGACGGCTTTTCAATCATATCCGTACAGCTGAAGTAGTTGTCGTGGATCGGCTCCACCTTCAGGGAGCTGTATTTGGTGATTGCTTCGGCAGTCACCTGATTCACGCCCAGAACACCCTTTCCGAACTCGTCGTAAGCCCGGATCAGCTGGCCGCAGGCAGGGTCCTCGCCGATGATGACGTCGTCGCCGTACAGGACCGCGAACGGCTCGTTGCCGACGAAGGAGCGGGCGCAGTTCACCGCGTGGCCAAGGCCCTTGGTTTCCTTCTGACGGACAAAGTAAATGTTCGCCTCGTGGGAAAGGTCGATAATTTCCTTTAAAATCTTTTCCTTATCCGGGCCGCCGCTGGTCAGCTTGGCCTCCAGCTCCGGCACACGGTCAAAGTGGTCCTCAATCAATCCCTTGCCGCGGTTGGTGATAATCAGGATATCCGTGATACCGGAACGGACGGCTTCCTCCACAATATACTGGATGGCGGGCTTGTCCACAATCGGCAGCATTTCCTTCGGCATGGATTTGGTTGCCGGCAGCACGCGGGTTCCCAGCCCGGCGGCCGGAATGACAGCTTTTGTTACTTTCATTTTTACACTCCTAATATCTAGAATATTTGAGGCAGATAAAACACAATCATATAACAGATCAGAAGGCCGATTGCCAGAGAAGTGTTCACGCCGCCCTGCTCCTGCAGCTGAATCGCGGCAAGGGTCGCCTCCGGCGTATGATGATGGATCTGCTCGATCTTATCGATGCAGTGATTCAAATACCACTTGTTCCCGTTAAATCCCACTACCAGCATGAGGACGATCTGGATCAGCGCAATGATGGTCGGCACGCAGAACAAAAGAATCTGCTGGACTGGCTGCTGTGCCAGCTGCTCCGACACCTGCAGCAGCTGGGAATAGGTGGGTGAAACCGTATCGATGGAAATTCCCTGCTGCTGCATCAGCGATTCCAGCAGCGGCATGGAAAAATTAAGGGACACGTAGGTGGAGATCAGATACAGGACGGTCATGACCGCGGTAATCACGGAACCGATTTTGTACTGTTTGCGGTACAGCATCCAGCCGCCCGAAAACAGGAACGCGCTGAAGTTGAAACGGTTTCTGTGAAAACGCTTGAGACTGAGGAATACCGGCAGATAATACTGGGTATTGCCCTGTACCAGCTTGGCGAGGTCTCCCGCCGGGACGCTGCCGATCGGCTCGTTGGGGTTCACGCCGCCCATCGGGTCAAAGATAAACGGCACGGGCTGGCCCGGCTGACCCGGCTGGCCCGACGGAAAGGGGCCGCCTGCCTGGGGAAAGCCGTTCTGAGGGAACCCGTTCTGAGGAAAGCCGCCGCTTTTGGGGAAACCGGTGACATCCTGCTGGTTCATGGTCAGCGACTGGCCGCAGTGGTCACAGAACATCGCGTTCTGTGAATTCAGACTGCCGCAGCGCGGACAGCGTTTGGTTCTGTTTTCCGCCCCGTTTGCCGCCGTGTCGGCGGACTTGGCTTCCTTCTGCGGGGGAGTCCACGCGGCAGGGGTGCCGTGTTTGTCCGAAAAAACGCATTTGCCCGCCTGCGCGTAGCACTCGCGGTGATACGGCGCGCCGCATTCGGGGCAGACGACGATATCGTCGTCCCGTGCAAAAGGTTTTCCGCAGACAGGGCAGTTTAAACCTGTATAGTCAATCATAGTTTATCCTCCCATAATGTAGATATCAATCCTGTTATATTAACCTATTGTATATAATTTCAAAAGAAACTTCAATAATATATTCAATAAGTTTTCACCTAATTCATAATTGACCGCGCGTCAGGCTTACGTCCGGCGCGGTGTGCGGGGCCTTTGTTCCGTAATTTCATCTTTACATTATACACGGAATAATTTATAATTAATAACAATCATTGCATTTTTTACGGAAAGACCCGACTGTGTTTCCCTTCCGGTTCCGTCGGAGGGAACACGGAATTACGCGATAAACCGATTGAAAGTCCTGTAATGGAATAATTTATTTAAAGGATGATAGTATGCTGCAGTTTGAAGAAATGAAGCTTGCTTTGCAGGAGCTGGAACCCGATCTGAACGATCTGGCGGAAGCGCTTGGGCTTGAAGGCATGCGCGAAGAGATTGCGAAGCTCGACGAAAAAGCCGCTCAGCCCGGTTTCTGGGACGATATGAGCACCTCTCAAAAGGTTTTGCAGCGTTCCAGTATGCTGAAAAATAAGGCTGCTGCGTATGAACGGCTGAAAAATTCGTACGGCGATACGCTGGCCTTAATAGAGCTTGCCAATGAGGAAGGGGACTTATCCCTTTTACCGGAAGCGCAGGAGGAACTGAAAAAGTTTCAGGATGAGCTGGAAGCGCAGCGCCTTTCCACGCTGCTGACCGGGGAATACGACGGCAAGAACGCGATTCTGACGTTCCACGCGGGCGCCGGCGGCACCGAGGCGCAGGACTGGGCGGAAATGCTGTACCGCATGTACTGCCGCTGGGGCGAGCGCCACGGCTACAAGGTGGAAACGCTGGACTATCTGGACGGCGAGGAAGCGGGGCTGAAAAGCGCCAGTATCCTGATCGAGGGCATCAACGCCTACGGCTTCTTAAAGAGCGAGGCGGGCGTGCACAGGCTGGTCCGCGTATCCCCGTTCGACGCCTCCGGCAGGAGGCACACCTCGTTTGCCTCTCTGGAAGTAATGCCGGAAATCGACGACGACGTGGAGGTCCAGATCAACCCCGAGGACATCAAAATGGACGTTTACCGCGCGAGCGGCGCGGGCGGCCAGAAGGTCAACAAGACCTCCTCCGCGGTGCGTCTGACCCATATCCCCACGGGAATCGTGGTATCCTGTCAGGTGGAGCGCAGCCAGTACCAGAACCGCGACGTGGCGATGAGGATGCTGAAATCCAAGCTGGTCGAAATCAAGGAGCGCGAAAATCTGGAGCGCATCGAGGACATCAAGGGCGTCCAGAAGGAAATCGCGTGGGGCTCTCAGATCCGTTCCTATGTCTTTATGCCCTATACGTTGGCAAAGGACCACCGCACCGGCTTTGAGTCGGGCAATATCAACGCCGTGATGGACGGCGATCTGGACGGCTTTATCAACGCCTATCTGAAAGCGCAGAGCCTTGACGCTCTCGGCGAAAATATCGAATAAAATAAGCAAGGGGCTGCGTTACGCAGCCCCGTTTTGTTTTAGCACTGACTTCTTAACAGCTTCTGCAGCCGGTTATCCCTTCCGCTGAAAAGGACGCGCACGTAATCTCCCATGATTCTGGAAGCAAAACGTTCCGTGTACCGTTCCTGCAGCTCCTGAATGGAAAGGTTTGTGCTGATGATGGTTGGCTTCTGGGTCATCAGCCGCGTGTTGACGATGTTGTAGATTTCGGCGCAGGAAAACGCGGTTCGGAATTCCGTGCCCAGATCGTCCAGAATCAGCAGGTCGCAGTCCAGAATCATATGGCCGGTGTTTCCCTCGTCGCGGCCGAAATGTTCCCGTTCCAGCTTGGTAATCATGTTGTTGACGGAGCAGTAAACCACGCCGAAGCCTTTCTGAATGGCCGTGTTGGCAATGGCCAGCGACAGATGCGTTTTGCCCAGTCCTGTGGCCCCCTGCATTATCAGGCTGGGGGACGAAGGGGAAAAGCTGTCCGCGTATCTGCGGCAGTTGCGGTACACACTCTCCATCATGCTGCGCGGGGACCTTGCCGTGTCGCTTTCGGCCTTGTCCGGGTAAAAATCCAGCGAAAAGCTTTCAAAGGTGGAAAGCTTCAGCGGCGTAAGGGCGTTTAAGGAATCATAGGCCTGCGCGCGGAGAAGCTTCTTCATGCACTCGCACATCCTGCCGTCAACGTACCCGGTGTCGCCGCAGAGTTTGCAGGAATACTCCGGCTCCAGATAATGCTCGCCGTAGCCTAGGGAATTCAGTTTCTCTTTTAATCGGTTCTGAAGGGCCAGGTTCTCCGCTTTTAACCGGGTGAGCTGCTCTCTGGCGCTGCCGCCGCCCAAAACGGCCCTTGCCGCGGCGATTGCAGTGCGCGACAGGACGGACTCGATTTCGGCGGCTTCCGGGCAGATTCCGTAAAACGCCGCCTTTCGCTGCGCGGCCATGTCCTCCGCTTTTTTACGGCGTTCGGAAAGAATCTGTTCCGCGCTTTCGTAAATCTCCCTGCTGTAGCCCAATGCGATCACTTCCTGTCAAAATTGTCAAAAACGCTGGAACGCTCGTATTCTGCAATGTCATAGGAGGTTTTTTGAGGCTTGGTGCTTTTGCGCGCGGCCGCCCTTTCCTCCTTGTCCTTCTGCGCCTGCTCCAGCGTAGAGATGCCTTCCCGGTTCCAGCGCTCCAGAATCTTGTTCATGTAGCTGATACTGAATTTTCCGGTGTTGTCCACGCTGCGTTCATACGCCTCGTGAATCAGCGGAAGAGTGAATTTCCACTGTGTGACCCAGACCGAGGCGAATGCCTGCTCCTTGGTGGAGGGCGCGCGGTGGGGAATACCTGCCGCCTGCTCGATCACGCGCCACGCCTTTTGGCCTTCGTCCAGCCTGCGCAGCTTTTCCTCCGCCTTTTCATGGGTGAAGATTTCCTCGTCGGCCCAGTTCATGGCCACCTTCTCTATGTAACGGGTGTTTGCCTTACCGATGCTGACCACATACTGCAACAGCATGATGATCACGTCCGCGGGCAGCCCGAAATCATCGTGCAGCATCAGAAGCATGGCGGAATCCCCGTTGGAAATCAGCCTTCCCAGAATCTGCTCGGCCTCCTGCATCAGGCAGGCGATTTCCGTCGATTCGCCGATCCTTTTCGCGACAAAGGCGTTGTCGGGCTTTTGCGGGCGGGAAAGCAGCTTATGCGGTTTTTCGGCGGGCTCACCCTCCAGCTTTTCCGGTTCTTTTTCTTTCAAAACATCTTCTTTATTTTCAGGTACGGCCTCCGTTTTTTCCGGAGGCGTCAGTTCTTTGTTCTTTTCGCAGAAAAGCCCCGTTTGCTGCCAGTAGAGCATGGCGTCGGCAACGTCGGCCTTGTCAATGCACAGCGCTTTCGCAATATCCGCCGCTTCAAAGGAGTCGCCCGCGTGGCGAAGCTCCCATAAAAGCACCTTCAGCTGAACGGAACCGGCCAGCTTGATATGTTGATCAACTACGGAGCAGGGCACCGCGAAAACGGAGTTCCAGTCTCCGAGATTAATGGAATAACTCATAGAGGGTCACCTTTTCCTAACAATTCGGTTTGTTTTTTGTCTTGTCTGTTATTATAGCATAAGGATGCGAAATAGGGAATTGAAAAAAGGGGGAGAATATTTTTGAAAATCCCCTTGACAAAAGGTCGGGTTTTGTCATATAATTATTCACGCACCAAATCTGCGAATGTAGCTCATCTGGTAGAGCGCCACCTTGCCAAGGTGGAGGTAGCGAGTTCGAGCCTCGTCGTTCGCTCCAATATTGCGAAGCGCCGGTATTCTGCCGGCGCTTTTTTGTCGGATAGGTCCGTGTTTTATTCGCGGCGCTTATTCACAAACATATGGGAATGTGATATAATATTAAAGTTTTGTGAACTTAGATTAAAGAGGGAATATCGATTATGGATTTAAGAAATGACATTCGAAATGTTGCAATTATCGCGCACGTCGACCACGGAAAAACCACGCTGGTCGATCAGCTGCTGAAACAAAGCGGCATTTTCCGTGCCAATGAGAATGTTGCGGAGCGAGTCATGGACTCCAACGACCTTGAGCGCGAACGCGGCATCACCATCCTTTCCAAAAATACGGCCGTCATGTACGACGGCGTCAAAATTAATATCGTGGACACTCCGGGCCACGCCGATTTCGGCGGCGAGGTGGAACGCATCCTGATGATGGTGGACGGCGTCCTGCTTCTGGTGGACGCGTTTGAGGGCTGTATGCCGCAGACGCGCTTCGTGCTGAAAAAGGCGCTCGGCCTCGGCAAAAAGCCTCTTGTGGTCGTCAACAAGATCGACCGTCCGGGCGCGAGGCCGGCGGAGGTGGTGGACGAGGTACTCGATCTGTTTATTGAGCTGGGCGCCAATGACGACCAGCTGGAATTCCCGGTCGTTTACGCTTCCGGCCGCGACGGTTACTCTACTATGGACCCGGATGTGCCGGGGAAGGATATGACTCCGCTCTTCGACGCTATCCTTCAGTATATCCCCGCGCCGCAGGGCGACTTAAACGGGCCGACACAGGTCCTGTTTTCCAATATCGACTACGACGACTACGTCGGCAGGATCGGGATCGGGCGCGTGGAGCGCGGCGAGGTTCACAGCGGGGAAAACGTTGTCCTTTGCTGCCGCGACGGCGAGCAGAAGAATGTAAAGGTTGCCAAGCTGTATCAGTTTGAGGGCCTGAAGCGGGTGGAAGTGCAGGAAGCCAGACTGGGCGATCTGGTCGCCGTTTCCGGCATCACCGGTCTGAATATCGGGGAAACCGCCTGTGCGCCGGACTGTATTGAGCCGCTGCCCTTCGTTAAGATAGACGAGCCCACTGTTTCGATGATGTTCATGGTCAACAACAGCCCGTTCGCCGGAAGAGAGGGCAAATACGTCACCTCGCGCAATCTGCGCGACCGCCTCTTTAAAGAGGTGGAAACCAATGTCGCCATGCGTGTGGAAGAGACCGATTCCGCGGATACCTTTAAAGTGTCCGGGCGCGGCGAGCTGCACCTTTCCATTTTAATCGAGCAGATGCGCCGCCAGAACTACGAGTTTCAGGTTTCCGCGCCGCACGTGATCTATAAGATCATCGACGGGAAAAAATGCGAGCCGATGGAACTGCTCATGATCGAAGTGCCCGACAGCTATGTCGGCGCAGTCATGGAAAAGCTGGGCAACCGCAAGGCCGAAATTCTCAACATGGGGACGCGCGACACCGGCATGACCCATCTTGAGTTCAAGATTCCGGCCCGCTGCCTGATGGGCTACCGTCAGGAATTTTTGACGGACACCAACGGCAACGGAATCATGAACAATGTGTTTGATTCCTACGAGCCGTATAAGGGCGACGTCCAGACGCGCGCGCAGGGTTCGCTGATCGCGCACGAAACCGGCGAGTCCACCGGCTACGGCCTTTTCTACGCGCAGGACCGCGGCCGCCTGTTCATCGGGCCTGGCATCGAGGTGTACGAAGGCATGATTGTCGGCGCAAGCCCGAAGTCCGACGATATCGTCGTCAATATCTGCAAGAAAAAGCATGTTACCAATACCCGCGCCTCCGGTTCGGACGATGCTTTGAAGCTTACTCCGCACACGGTTTTAAGCCTGGAACAGAGCCTTGAGTTTATCCGCAACGATGAACTGGTGGAGGTGACGCCAAAAAGCATCCGCATGCGTAAGATGGTACTGAGTAAAGAGCTTCGGATGAAACAGGCGAGTAAAAATAAATGATATGAGCTTTGTAATACTTGATTTGGAATGGAACGGAACCTACAACCGCCGGCTCAAGGGCTTTATGAACGAGATCATTGAGTTCGGCGCGGTGAAGGTAGACCGTGACCTGAACGTGATCGATACCTTTGAGGCCCTGATCCGTCCGCAGGTCGGCAAGAAAATCAGCGGGAAGATCAAGACGCTGACCAGTATTACCAATGAAGACCTGAAGGACGGCCTGCAGTTTATGCAGGTCGTGAGCCGGTTCCGGAAATGGGCCGGCGACGCGGTGTTCATGACGTGGGGTACGTCGGATGTCCTTGCGCTGATTGAAAACTGCCGCTACTTTTGCGGCAACGAGCGTATCCCCTTTTTGAAGCGCTATGTGGACCTTCAGGCCTACTGCGAAAAGATGCTCGATTACGACCCGGCAAAGCAAATGGGCCTGAGCACTTCCGCGCAGCTGCTGGATATCGACGAGGAGGGCTTTGACCATCACCGTGCTTTGGGAGACAGCCTGCTGTCTCTGCGATGTTTTCAGAAGCTGTATACCCCCGGGCAGCTGGAACCGTTTATTCAGGACGCGACAACGGACGATTTTTACAACCGGATTCTTTTCAAGACGCTGATCGTCTGCGACCTGAGCAATCCGCTGATCAAACGGAGCGATATGCATTTCAAATGCGATCTCTGCGGCGGGCGGGCGCACAGGACGAGCGAATGGCAGCTCAAGAACAAGAGCTACCGCGCGGAGTTCATCTGCTGGCACTGTCACCGAAGGTTTTACGGCCGGGTGCAGTTCAAGCTGAAATACGAGGGCATGGTTGTAAAAAAGACGATCCTTCCGGTCAATGCCGAAAAGGATAAAACGGAGGACGAAGGGCCTCAAGAGGAGAGCTGAAAGCTCTCCTCTTTTTTACGCGCGGATTTGCATTCCCATTTTTGTTATGCTAGAATCAATACAATCAACCTGGGAGGCATCTTTATGAGTTATAACGCGAAGAATATGAATCGGCAGGAAAGGGACGGCGTTGTCTTTCTGACCTTTCCCTCTTTAGAAAAATACAGCTTCGTCAGTCACGCCTTTTCCACGCGGACCGGCGGTGTGAGCGAAGGGATATATGCTTCGATGAACCTGAATTTCGGACGGGGCGACAGCGACGAAAACGTGGTGCGGAATTTTCAGCGGTTCTGCTCCGCGGCGGGCTTCGATTACTCCACGCTGGTCGCGTCGGCCCAGGACCACCACACGGTTGTGCGCCGGGTGGGGCCGGAACACCGCGGAACGGGTATCTGGAAGCCAAGGGACAGGAACAGTGTGGACGGTCTGATCACCAATGAAAAAAACGTGACCCTGACCACTTTTTACGCCGACTGCGTTCCGCTGTTTTTTCTCGACCCGGAGCGCCGCGCAATTGGCCTTGCCCACGCGGGCTGGCGCGGTACCGTTGCCAAAATGGGGGCCGAAATGGTCAAAGCCATGGCCCGGGAATTTGGCAGCAGCCCGAAGGAGCTTCTTGCCGCCGTCGGGCCGTCCATCGGCCCGTGCTGCTTTGAGGTGGATGCTCCCGTCTACAGGGAATTTGCCGCGCTGACCGAAATCCGTCCGCACGAATTCATCGTTGAGAAAGGCGGAGGAAAATATATCATCGATTTATGGGAGGCCAATCGGCGAATCCTCATGGAAGCAGGCGTGCCTTCACAGAATATCGAGGTGGCTCAGCTCTGCACAAAATGCAACGCGCAGTGGCTCTGGTCCCATCGGGCCAGCGGAGGAAAACGCGGGGGCCTTGCCGCAATGATGTGCCTGAAGGGGGAAAAAGCATGACAACGGAGTGTTGTATGCTGTGTCCGCGCGCCTGCAAAGCCAGACGGACGGAAACCGAAGGAGCCGGGTTCTGCGGGCTGGGGACGGACCCTGTCGTCGCCCGCGCGGCGCTGCATTTTTGGGAGGAGCCCTGTATCAGCGGAAAACGCGGCTCCGGTGCGGTCTTTTTTACCGGCTGCTGCCTGAAATGCGTGTTCTGCCAGAACTATCAAATCAGCACCGAAAGGGCGGTGGGAAAACCGGTCGGTGTTCGCGAGCTTGCGGATATTTTCGACCGACTTGCAGAACAGGGCGCGCACAACCTCAATCTGGTCAGCCCCACACACTTTGTCCCCGCTGTCATCGAAGCTTTGAAGCTCCGGAAATCTCGGATTCCGGTCGTGTACAATTCCGGCGGCTACGAGAGTCTGGAAACGCTGAAGCTGCTGGAGGGCCTGATCGACATCTATCTTCCCGATCTGAAATACGCGGACGACCCGATTGCCCTGAAATATTCCGGTGCGCCGGACTACGCGGAACGCGCGAAGGCCTGCGTGATGGAAATGGCGCGACAGACCGGCCCGGCCCAATTTGATGATGATGGGATGATGACGCGCGGCACGATCGTGCGGCACCTGATTCTGCCGGGTAATACGCGCAACTCTCTTGCCGTTCTGGACTGGCTGGACGAAAATCTGCCGGACGGGGCGCTTGTCAGCCTGATGGCGCAGTATGTGCCCTGCGGAAAAGCGGCGGATTACCCCGAAATCAACCGCAGAATCACAAAACGGGAATACCAAAAGGTCCAGGAGCATCTGTTCCGTCTGAATCTGGACGGCTTTGTGCAGGAAATGGAATCGGCCAGCCGGAACTTTATTCCTCCTTTTAATCTGGAAGGGGTTTCGGACTGATAGGCTCTTGACAAACAGGAAGCTTCATTGTAAACTATTATATAGTTTTTAATACTACATAAAATAATTTATGATAGAAGTTGATATTATGAACGATAACAGTATTAGCAAATCCGAATGGAGGACCACACGCCGCAAAGAGCTGGAGCTTCCCAGCTATACCGTGGCGGAGGAAGTGATCAACGCCGCCACACACGGGGTCGGGGACGGTCTTGCGATCGCGGGCCTTGCTGCGCTTCTGATCAACGGGCGTCACGATACGCTGACGCTTGCCGCGGATTCCATTTTCGGCGTAACCATGATCCTGCTTTATACGGTCTCCACGCTTTATCACGCGCTCGGGGTCTGCCCGGGGAAAAAAATCTGCCAGATACTCGATCACTGCACCATTTTTCTTTTGATTGCGGGAACCTACACGCCGATTTCACTGTTGTGCTTCGGCGGGGTCACGGGCTGGGTGATGTTTTCGATTGTCTGGACGGTGGCCGTTGTCGGCATCGTGCTCAACGCGATTGATCTCAAGCGCTTCAAAACGTTTTCCATGGTTTGTTATCTGGCCCTCGGGTGGCTTGTGATCTTCTTTTTCAAGCCGCTGCTCACGCACCTTGACCCGGGCGCCATTTTTAACCTGATTGCGGGCGGTGTGTTTTACACGGTCGGCGCGGTGATTTACGGAGTGGGGAAAAAAGTCAAATATATGCACTCCGTGTGGCATTTGTTTGTACTTGGAGGAACTATTTTTCATTATTTGGTCATTTATCATATTTCCGTATAAATTTGTTTACAAATCGTATCACATTTTCCTCTTTTTCTGCGATATAATGAATACACAGAATGCACTCGCAGCATGGAGAGGTGACGCAATTGGATATTTTAGAAAGACAGATGTCTTTTGATTCCTGTGCAGATGACGAAAGGATTTTTGCACGGGTTATGGAACCTGCCAATCAGGCGGATGTCAGGGCCGTGCTGCAGATTGCTCATGGAATGGCGGAGCACAGCCTTCTTTACATGGATTTTGCCCGCCAAATGGCTGAAAGCGGCTACGCCGTGGCTATCAACGACCACCTGGGCCACGGAAAATCGGTTTCGGCAGGCGGGGAATACGGCTATTTCGGCAAGGGCGGCTGTCAGAACCTTGTAAAAGACATGCATAAGCTGTATGCCCTGATACGCAAGGACTATCCCGATGTGCCGTATGTGCTGATGGGACACAGCATGGGTTCCTTTCTGGCCCGTTCCTACGCCGCCCAATACGGTGAGGAACTGGACGGGGTCATTTATATGGGCACCTGCGGCAGTCCCGGCTCGGGGGTGCTTACCGCCCAGAAACGGCTCGGCGACGCCATTGTCAAGAAGAAGGGCGAAAAAAGCCACGATCCGCTTTTTGCAAAGCTTTCCACCGTAAAATACAACAAGGCTTTTGCGCCGTTTATGACGCCGAACGACTGGATTTCGCGCGATGAGGCCGAGGTGGAGAAATATACGAAAGACCCGCTCTGCGGGTTTGACCTGACTGTTTCCGGCTATCGGGATATCGTTTATCTGCAGGCCGAGATCAGTTCCTCCCGTTGGTTTAAGAGGATGCCGAAAATCCCCATTTTGCTGCTGTCGGGCGAAAAAGACCCCGTCGGCGATTTTGGCAAAGGGGTCAAACAGGTTGCCGCAAGGCTCAGGAGGACCGGCCACGACGTCCGCTTGGTTTTATACCCGGGGGCGCGTCACGCGCTTCTGAGCGAAACCAATAAACAGGAAGTTTATGGTGAGATAGAGAAATTTCTTCTGTCCGTAACAAAAGAATAAACTCCAAAAGGAAAAGGACAGGGCAAAGCCGACACTTTGCCCTGTCCTTTTGTGATATCTGCCGGCCGCGCTCCATATATTTCCATAGGAGGAGAATTCCTATGTTTGTAACTGTCCGCATGAACCGCAAGCTGTCCCTGATGTTATTCACCACGGCGGCCATTGTACTGATCATCGCCTTCGGCGCAGTGAATCCCGCCAAAGCGACGGATAACGGTAAGGGGATCAAGCTGCCTGTCCTGATGTACCACAGTATGCTGAAAGATAAATCCTATCAGGGTGTGTATGTCATTTCACCGGATATCTTTGAAAAAGATCTCCAGTATCTCCAGAAAAAAGGCTATACGGCGGTTGACGTACAGGATTTGCTGGATTATGTAAATCAGAAGAAGCCGCTGCCGTCCAAGCCAGTGATGATTACATTTGACGACGGGTACTACAACAATTATCTCTACGCTTATCCTCTCGTTAAAAAATACAACATGAAAATGGTGCTTTCCCCAATCGGCTACTATACCGACCTGTTTTCCGACAGCGTCAGCCCGGAGCACGCCAATTATTCACACTGCACCTGGGATGAACTGAATGAAATGATCGCATCCGGCCGGGTGGAAATTCAGAATCATACCTATAATCTTCATGAAAACAAAAACGGCCGGCTCGGGGCGGGAATGAAACGGGGAGAAAGCGTCAGCAGCTACACATCGCTTCTGACGGAGGACCTCAGCAAAATGCAGGAGAAAGTAAAAGAGCATACCGGCGATACTCCCACCGCGTTTGTTTATCCGTTCGGCGCCATCAGCGGCGCGTCGGTACCGATCATCCGGAAGCTCGGCTTTCAGGCCAGCCTGACCTGCGAGAGCCGGATGAACTACATTACGGAGGATCCGGAATGCCTCTATGGGCTCGGCAGGTACCTTCGGCTCGGTAAAGTAACGACGGAGGCGTATTTCCGGAAAATCAAACTCGACTGAGGACTAATTTCCGATTTTTTTCATGATCACTTTTTCGATCATATGCAGGATGGCGGTCATCAGGCTTGTGGCCACCAGGAACATGGGTACCAGTACCAGCAGCATAGGCAGGGTCAGGTCCACCACGGCAAAAAACGGCTGGAAGAAAACCAGCGCGATGATAAAAGCGGAGGTCATGACGGAAAATAACGCGGCATGCTTCAGATTGAACGGCATGCAGACTTTAAACAGGGTCATCAGTCCGGTGTATCCGGTAATGATCACGGCAAGCGTGGAGATTTGCTCCTGTGTAAAATTCAGGAAGCCGGAAAGAAGTACGAGCAGAACGATGTTCAGCGCCATTGTCAGCGCGCCCGGCAGCGCTTTTTTGATCACGTTGACAATAAACCTGCCCCGGATCCGCTCCCGGTTTGGTTCGAGCGCCAGGATAAACGACGGGTAGCCGATGGTCACGGCGTTGATCAGCGTAAACTGAATCGGCTGGAAAGGGTAGTCGCAGCTGCAGAAGATGAACAGCACCGCGATGATCGCGGAAAATATCGCCTTTACAAGAAACAGGGAGGCCGAGCGCTGCAGGTTGTTGATGGAGCGGCGCCCCTCGTTGACAATGCGGGGCATGCTTGCGAAATCCGAATCCAGAAGAACCACCTGCGAAACCGTTTTGGAAGCGTCACTGCCGGAGGCCATCGCGATGCTGCAGTCGCTTTCCTTTAAGGCGAGCACGTCGTTCACACCGTCGCCGGTCATGGCGACCGTGCGTCCCCGCTCTTTTAACGCTTTGATCAGGTCGAGCTTCTGCTGCGGCGTAACGCGCCCGAACACGGCGTATCTCGCCGACGCTTCTTTCAGCTCTTCATAGGTTTTCAGCGTGGTCGCGTCAATATAGCTGTCGGCCTTTCTCAGCCCGGCCTTCTTGGCAATATTGGCGACTGTGACCGCGTTGTCGCCGGAAATCACTTTCAGATCGACGCCCTGGGAAGAAAAGTATTCCAGGGTCTTCTTTGCGTTCCTGCGGATTCTGTCGCTCAGGAGGATCAGCGCAAGGGGGGAGATGTCGGCGGGCAGTACGCCGCTGCCGTCCAGCGGGTGCTTGCTGTGGGCCAGAAGCAGCACGCGCTGCCCCCGGGAGGAATATTTTTCAACCTCCGGCCTGATCTGCTCAAAGCCGTCCTTCAGGACAAACTCGCCCGCGCCCACAAGAAAGCTGCCTGCTTCCTGAAAGCTCGCCCCGCTCCATTTTCGGGCGGAAGAAAACGCGACCGTATTTGTGCATTTCCACGCGGGGGGCTTGCGGTCCAGCGCCTTCAAGGCGTTGGAGGTCGGATTGTCGTCATTGACCGCCTTCATCACCGCGGCGATCGCTTCTTCGACCTCCTGCCTGGAAATGTCGCACAGGGGGACAACGGCGTCCACCTGCATAGTTCCCTCCGTAATGGTTCCTGTTTTGTCCAGACAGAGCGTATCCACGCGGGCGAGGGTCTCAATGGAATAGAGGTCCTGCACCAATGCTTTGTGGTGGGCCAGGCGCAGCACGCTCACCGCCAGCACGACGCTGGTCAGAAGGACAAGCCCTTCCGGAATCATGCCAATCAGCGCGGCCACGGTGCTGACGACCGCGCGGTTGAAGGGTTGTCCCGAAATATAGATTTGTTTGTAAAACAGCATTAGGCCGATCGGGATAATTGAAAACCCGGTGTATTTGATGATTTTATTGATCCATGTCATGATTTCGGAATTCGGCTTTTTCAGATATTTGGCGCTTTGCGTGATTTTTGCCGCGTAATTTTCGACACCGATATGTTCGACCTGTGCAAGGCAGCTTCCGCTCCCGATAAAGCTTCCGCTCAGAAGATGGTCGCCGCTTTTTTTGACGATCAGATCGGCTTCGCCCGTAATCAGCGCCTCGTTGACCTCGCATTCGCCGTCCGCGACCACACAGTCGGCGCAGACCTGATTTCCGGAGGAAAGCACCATCATGTCGTCCAGCACCAGCTCGCTGACGGGAAGGTCCTGCCTGACACCGCCGCGCAGGACATGCGCTTTCGGCGCAGCGATCAGCTTCAGCCGGTCGATCGTCTTTTTTGCCTTAATTTCCTGAATGGTTCCGATCAGGATGTTCGAAAAAATGACACCCATAAACAGCAGGTTCTTGTAGGAACCCACCATTAAAATCAAGCCCGCGAGAATTGCATTTAATATATTGAAGGGCGTGATCAGGTTGCCGTGAATAATTTGTCCGACCGTTTTGGTTTTTATTTCCTCTGTGCCGTTTATCAGACCCTGCCGGCGCCGCGCTTCCACTTCTTCTTCCGAAAGCCCGGAAATTTTGCTTGCATCCATCATGAATTTATCCCCGTCCGTGTATTAATCTTAATGAAATTCATTATACTATAGTCAGCCGCTTTTTTGTCATTGTAATAAATATTTGAAAAAAACTTCAAAATTTCGCAACAATTTCCGTCGAAATCACCAAATTGTGATTTGGCCAAGCGGGATATTCGATTGATAATTTACCTTGTTTCGTATTTGTATTATGAGTATAATTAAGCGGTATGAAATATCGTGGATAAATTGGGTCCACCGTTTAACAATGTAGGAATATGTGAAGAAAGGGGTCTGGCCCTTATCAGCATGATAAACATTGATTTTCAGAAGACAAAGCTGCCTGTCCGGGATTTTGACAGTTTGCTCGTTTTGCTGCTGACAGTCTCTATTTTTACTCCCTTTTATTTCAGCGTTGCCGTAACCTGCGGGATCGCAGTGATGACGATGATGAACTGCAAAAAAAGGACGAAAGCTTTTTCGTCTCCGTACTCCAAATATCTGCTCGGCTTTTTAATCATTCCCTTTTTTGTGTCCGCCACCTATAACAATTACTGGGGCATGCTCTATGCCATTGTGATTCTGGCCGCCGCGACCTGTGCCTTTTATGTCAGAAGCGTCATGACGCGCCAGCTTTTCGATCAGGTCATGGATGTGTCCTGTATTGCGAGTATCTGGTGTGCGCTGATCGCGGTTTTTCAGAAGATCACCGCTTACGGCGCCGCGCCCCGGTACCGCCCGGTTTCCGCGTTTCACAACGCGAACTGCTACGGCATGATGATTGAATTTATTATCATTATTGCCATCTATCGGATTTTTACAAAGGCAAAAAACAAAAACTTTTATCTGGGCGTTATCGGCATCAATCTGGTCGGGCTTTATCTGTCGGCGAGCCTTTCGGCCTTCGTCGCCACCGCGTGCGCGATTATGACCGTCCTGCTTTACAAAAAGAGATACAGGCTGGCTGGCGGGCTGGTGCTGCTGGCCGTTGCTTTTCTTTCCGTCAGCCTCATTTTTCCGTCGATTTTCCCAAGGGGTCTTGAAGCGATCGACAGCACCTGCGGACAGCGGATTTCAATTTGGACAACCGCTATCAGGGGAATTGTACGCCATCCGTTTTTGGGAACCGGAGCACTGTCCTATCAGATGATCTGTGAGCAGCTGGGCGGGTACCAAACCTACCACTGCCATAATCTGCTGTTGGACACCCTGTTGAATTTCGGTTTTATCGGGTTTGGCGCAATCGGTTTTTATGTGGCTATGCAGCTGAAACTGCTGGCTCTGCGGTTTAAGAGCAATCTGGGCAGAGATATGAATATTCTTGTCCTTGCCGCCGTCGTTGCGGTCTTCGTACACGGCCTTACCGATGTTACGATTTTCTGGATTCAGACGGGGATGCTGTTCCTGCTGATGTTCTCGTCGACGGGTATCGGGTCGGAGTACCTCGAACAAAAGCTGCGTCTGCCTTCGCTCATTCCGGACTACGCCGAGGACGTCAAGGCACAGCCTGTCTACCTGAAAAACTGATTTTTCGGTTTGGTCTTGACTTATCGAAGAAAAGAGACTATCATCTGCTTGTAGTTGAATAGTATGTGATAGCAATACGGTTTATTGTCCCCCTGCCTCACAAAATCCGGCAGGGGGATTTCTATGCTTGATTCATTCCTGAAAGAGAGGTGCAAAAAATGAAAAAGAATAAACTGCAGGCAAACGGAATCAGCGCGCAGGCCATTGTGCAAAAGCTGGCGGAGTACTCCAGAATGGAGAAGTATATGCTGCTCTCCGCCCTGAAAACGAGAGAAAAGGGACTGGACATTGTCGATGTGGAAATGTTTTCCGAAGAGTACAAAAGCAATGAGATTTCCCATGAGAAGCCAAAGCCATGGTATGTGCAGCTGATTAAAGCCTTTGTCAACCCGTTCACCCTTGTTCTGCTGATCATTGCCGCGATTTCCTTCCTGACGGAGGTGGTCCTTGCGAAGCCGGACGAAAAAAGCCCGGCGGCCGTGATCGTCATTCTTTTTCTGGTCCTGGTAAGCGGGGGGCTGCGCTTCTTTCAGGAATTCCGTTCCGGAAAGGAAGCGGAAGGGCTGAAATCCATGGTCAAGACGACCGCGACGGTGATCCGCCGTGAAAACGGGCGGGAAGAGATCCCTATGGCGGAGCTGCTGCCCGGCGATATTGTTGTGCTGTCCGGCGGGGATATGATTCCCGCGGACGTGCGGATTTTAAAGGCAAAGGATTTGTTTGTCAGCCAGTCGGCGCTTACCGGCGAAGCCGAACCGGTGGAGAAATATCCGGAGCCGGATAAGACCACGGAGGGGCATAATCTGTTCGATCTGCGGAATATCTGCTTTATGGGGACCAATGTCATCAGCGGCGCCGCTACCGCCGTTGTGCTCGCCACCGGGGATTTCACCTATTTCGGCAATATGGCAAGGGAGCTTTCGGGCGACCGCGCGCCCACCAGCTTTGACAAGGGCGTCAACGCCGTCAGCTACCTTCTGATCCGCTTCATGCTGGTGATGGTGCCGGTCGTCTTCCTGATCAACGGCATCACGAAGCACGACTGGATCGAAGCGCTGCTGTTTGCCATTTCGGTCGCCATCGGCCTGACGCCGGAGATGCTGCCGATGATCGTGACCACCAACCTTGCCAAGGGCGCCGTCAGCATGTCGCGCCAGAAGACGGTGGTCAAGCACCTGAATTCCATCCAGAATTTCGGCGCGATGGATATCCTCTGCACCGATAAGACCGGTACGCTGACGCGCGACGAGATCATTATCGAGCGCCATCTGAACGTACAGGGGGAGGAAGACATCCGCGTGCTGAAGCACGCCTACCTGAACAGCTATTTCCAGACCGGGCTGAAAAATCTGATCGATCTGGCCGTTATTGAAAAGGCCGGGGAAGAGAGCGTCACCTATCTGAACAATGAATACACAAAGGTCGATGAGATTCCGTTTGACTTTTCCCGCCGCAGAATGAGCGTTGTGCTGAAAAACAGAACTGGGGAGGCACAGGTGATCACCAAGGGCGCCGTGGAAGAGGTCATGGAGATTTGTTCCTTCTGCGAATACGACGGGAAGGTTGTCCCCCTGACCGGAGAGCTGCGCCGGCAGGTCGTGCGCATGACGGATGAGCTCAACGCACAGGGAATGAGAGTGATTGCGGTCGCGCAAAAAAAGAATCCGGCAGTGGAGGGCGTTTTCGGCGTCAAGGACGAAAGCGACATGACGCTGATGGGCTATCTCGGCCTTTTGGACCCGCCGAAGGAATCCGCCGCCACCGCCATACGGGCTTTGAAGGAGTACGGAGTACAGGTCAAGGTGCTGACCGGCGACAATGAAGGGGTTACGCAAAAAATCTGCGGCGAGGTCGGCCTGTCGGTTGACAAAATCCTGCTCGGCTCCCAACTGGAGAAAATGAGCGAGGACGAACTCTTAAAGCAGGTGGAGGATACCACTGTCTTCGCGAAGCTTTCCCCCGTTCAGAAGGCGCGCGTTGTCAACGCGCTGCAGGAGCTGGGCCATACCGTCGGATTTATGGGTGACGGCATCAATGACGCGCAGGCGCTGAGCAAGGCGGATGTCGGGATTTCCGTGGATACCGCGGTGGACATCGCCAAGGAGAGCGCCGACATCATCCTTCTGGAAAAAGACCTGATGGTGCTGGAGCACGGCGTGATCGAGGGAAGAAAAATATTCGGAAATATTATCAAATACATTAAGATGACGGCAAGCTCCAATTTCGGCAATATGTTTTCCATGCTTGTTGCCAGCGCATTTCTGCCGTTTCTGCCGATGATGCCGGTACAGATTCTGGTACTGAACCTTCTGTACAACATTTCCCAGATTTCCATCCCGTGGGACAATATGGATGAGGATTACCTGCGCGTGCCGCGCAAATGGGAGGCTTCCAGCATCGGCAAATTCATGATCTTTATCGGGCCGGTCAGCTCCGTATTCGATATCGCGACTTATTTGCTGATGTGGTTTGTGTTCGGCTGCAATACGGCCTCCAATCCGGCGCTGGTCGCGCTGTTCAACGCCGGCTGGTTTGTGGAAAGCCTGATCTCGCAGACGCTGATCGTCCACCTGATCCGCACGCCGAAGCTGCCGTTTATCCAGAGCCGCGCGGCTTCTCCCGTTGTCCTTCTGACTACGGTGATTATGGCGATCGGCGTAGCGATCCCGTTTACGCCGCTCGGCGAATATCTTGGGCTGGCAGCTCTGCCGCTTCCCTATTTCGGCTGGCTGGCGGTGATTGTGCTGGGATATACCCTGCTTGCGCAGATCGTCAAGTCCCTCTATATCAGAAAAAATCATTCGTGGCTGTAACGAAAAGAAGGGCCTGAGCTTCCCGCTCAGACCCTTCTTTCTGCTTATCTTACTTTTCTGACATTGTACATGGAGTTCAGCACGATCCAGTTCTGGGGGAAGAAACTGTTGATGGTCCAGTAACTGACACCTCCCAGATTGTATTGATCCACCAGCCTGAGCTTCGCCTGAATGCTTCGGGCATCCTCGAACCAGACGACGTGCTGTTTTCCATTTTCATAGTAATTGAAGAAGGGGGACTGCGCCTCCTCGTCGAACATAATCTGCGCGCCCACTCTGGACGCCAGGCTGACGGCGCCGGGGTTGGTCAGCGAGCGGGCGGCGCTGCCCTGAACGAAGGGAAGCGTCCAGTCGTAGCCGTAATTGGGAATCCCCATCAGGATTTTTTTGCTGGGAATGACGGAAACGGCGTATTGCAGCACATTCTCCACCAGATTGACCGGGGCGACCGCGCGGGGCGGCCCGTAGGTGTAGCCCCATTCGTAGGTCATCAGGATAACGTGGTCCACAAGGGTGCCGTGCGTGGCATAGTCGTGCGCCTCGTACAGCAGCCCCGTCTGTCCCTCGCTGGTTTTCGGCGCGAGAGCGGTGGTAACGGTATAGCCCAGCGGATGCAGCCTGTCGACGACCTTTTTGATAAAGCTGTTATAGTTGTTCTTATCATTTGGAAAGATATATTCAAAATCGATATCGAGCCCGTAATACTGTTTTGCGTTCAGCGTCCTTACGATATTTTCCAAAAGGGTATTCTGAATATCCGGATTCGCCAGAATGGTATGGGCCAGATCGCTGTTAAAGCTGGCTCCCTCCTGAATGTTAGTGATGACCATCATGGGACCGACATTCTGATTCCAAGCGGCCTGAATCAGCGGGGTGTCCTGTATGGGGGCCAGACTGCCGTCCGGACGGACCTGATAGCTGAAAATGCTGAGATAGGTGAGATGGGGCAGGGTGTTTTCAAGCGTAGTGGTGTTGATGTTTGGGAAAGCGTATCCGTTTACATCGATGGTTCCCAGCTTTTCGGTGGAAAGGGGAATCGTAATGACCTGACCTGCCCTGATTCTGGAGGGGTCGGTGATGGAAGGATTCGCGCTCAGAATGCGGAACACCGTGGTGTCGTAGCGCCGGGCGATGGAATACAGCGATTCTCCGGAAGCCACGGTATGGTCGACACTGTCCGCGTCCACCACGATCGCCTGCCCGATCATCAGCCGTTCCGTGTTTTCCAGACTGTTGTCGGCAATGATTTTCTGTATGGAAACGCCGTAACGTCTGGAGAGGGAATAGATGCTGTCCCCCTGCCGCACGATATGTATCACCAAATCCATCACACCTTTTCCTTATAAAAATGGCGGTAAAGCGGCTGTCCTTTCTTTGCGCAGAATCGCTTTCTACCAGTATATGTGAGGAAATTCCGGCGTATTCCTGCCCAAAAGAGCGCAGCGGTAAAACTATAGTAATTCCATTTCAGTTTGCAAGACAAAACACGTTCCTCCCCCGCCGAAGGCGGGGGAGGAACGTAACCTTATTGCAGAATTAACTGGAGATGCTGTAGAAAAAAATCGATTGGAAAAAACAGGCTATTGACATTGACGTAACGGAAAGGTGTATGATCTTTTTGCAGGGAGGGGATTTCATGGAATACACGATTCAGAAGTTGGCGCGGCTGTCGGGTGTCAGCACACGTACGCTGCGGTACTATGATGAGATCAATATTCTCAAGCCGGCGAGGATCAACTCATCAGGATACCGTATCTACGGGCAGGATCAGGTCGACCGCCTGCAGCAGATCCTGTTTTACCGCGAGCTGGACGTCAGTCTGGAGGAAATAGGGAAAATCCTCAGCGCACCGGATTTTACCGTGAAGGACGCTTTGAGTTCCCACCGTGAGAAGCTCCTTGCCAGAAGGGCGCGGCTCGACGCGCTCATCGCCAATGTGGAAAAAACACTGGCTTACGCGAAAGGAGAGACAGATATGGCCGATCAGGAAAAATTTGAAGGCTTTAAGCAGAAGCTCGTTGACGAAAACGAACGGAAATACGGAGCGGAAATCCATGAGAAGTACGGAGAAGAAGCGGTAGACAGAAGCAACCGGAAGCTGAAGAATATGACGCAGGAAGAGTACGACCGGGTTACCGCTCTGGGTGAGGAAATCATGCAGACGCTTCTCAGCGCCTACCGGACGGGGGACCCCGCCGGGGAGCTTGCGCAGCGGGCGGCGGACCTGCACCGTCAGTGGCTGACCTTCTATTGGGACAGCTACAGCAGGGAAGCACACGCCGGGGTCGCACAGATGTATGTGGACGATCCGCGCTTCACCGCCTATTATGATAAGCACCAGCCGGGGCTGGCTGCGTTTCTGCGTGACGCGGTTCTCGTCTACACCGATACAAAAAGCAAATAAGCATAAAAGGAAAGCGGCGGACAGGATAAAATCTTGTCCGCCGCTTATCTGTATATAGAATTATCTGTACTGAAAATTATTGGTTTCTCTCCAATACCCTGGCCCAGGTCGCGCCCTGTAAGAAGCTGCCCTGCACGTTATTTTCCATCTGTAAGAACATCTGATAGGGGACGGCAAAGGAGAGCAGGTCCTTATCGATGTATTTTCTCGCAGAGATATCCGTCATACCGATAATCGCGCTGGGATGTTCCTTTTTTGCCTGGGCAAACGGCAGGATACACACGCTGTGGCATCCGGCACCGAAGGGGGCGATTACGGTTTCCGTTTCTCCGGCTTCCCGGTCGTAGTTGGCCAGGACGATCAGCGCGGAAAGCTGGTCCGGATTTGCCAGGAATACGATATCTTCGGGCGTTTCGATCCCGTCCACCCGTTCCAGCGGCTTAAACAGGACGTATTCGGTCGGGACGTCCGTCATAGGCAGGGAGTCGATGAACTTTTTTGCAAGCTCCGGGGTCTTATAATATCTTTCCCCTACGTCCAGCGGGGTGGAGGTATGAAAATTTTTGGCGGCTTCGCTGCGGGCAAACTCCTGATTGCCCGTCGAAAGGTAATATTCGATTCCACCGGGAAATTTGGTGTATTGATTGCCGAAGCCAAGGCCGGTTCCCCCGCCCAGACAGCCAAATGTCTGACGGTCAAAAGCGGCGGTTCTCCCTTTCGCCGCGGACATCAGCATTGCCGCCACGCAGCCGTGACGGCCCTGTGCGAATTGCAAAGCGCCTTCCGGCTTGCTGTCGGAAAAAAGAACGGCTATGGGCGAGTAACGAAGGCTGACTGCGTTTGCAATTTTGCTCTCCATGGTTCTGCTCTCCTTTGTTCTTAATTGAGGTGGTTTTTCTCTTGTACCCTTTTATTTCTTTTCTCTTTTAAACACAAAGATCATCATAGAACCCAGACCGCCGGCACATTGAAAGTTCACAAGCTCCCAGCCGTCTTTGCCGTACCGTTCCAGCACCGCATCGCTTTTCCTCTTTAAGCTTTTCACCGTGTCAAAGAGGCTGTTGAAAGTCACTGTTGTATATTCCCACATGTTAAACTCCTTAATAGTACGATAATCCGAATTGGCTGTAATGCTCATAATCAGACCGATCATATTTTGTAAATTATAAAAGACCCTTCAGACAAGATTCGTAAGTATATCTCACACGATTCCGGGTGGAATCTCCATAGTTGATTGCTGCAGCCGGACAATGATG
Source organism: Caproiciproducens puteiluti (assembly GCF_052442865.1). Classification (NCBI taxonomy): domain Bacteria; kingdom Bacillati; phylum Bacillota; class Clostridia; order Eubacteriales; family Acutalibacteraceae; genus Caproiciproducens; species Caproiciproducens puteiluti. Next base: position 1,582,265 of record NZ_CP194790.1, read on the forward strand.
AAGACAGCGCAGGCAATTATCGCATTTCGGAAGTACCCAGAACGGCTTGTTTTCTTTCATTTCTATCGCATGAACCAGACAATTCTTCACACACAGCCCACAACGAATGCAAGAATGGTTCACAGTAAAGGGGGAGGTGCTTCGGGCTTTCTCATAATGAGTGTGAATGCCGGGCGTTAATCGGCGTATGAGCCAGTTGCTTCGATAAGGCTTTTGGGTCCCTTGAATGATCTTATGAAGAACTTTTTCTGCATAAATCAATTTCTTTTTCTGCGTCTCCAAGGATGGTATGTCATGCAATATCGAATAGTTTGTGACCATGACGAGAGAGTAGACGGTTGGTTTAGGAAGTCCTTTTTCCAGAAAAAGCTTTTCTATCACAGCGTCTCCTCCGCCCAAATACCCGCCGCATGTGACAATAACGACTATTTTACTGACGTTTATAAATTCACTTTTTCGGATGAATGTTTCCATCCGGTCTGAAATTCCCCAAAAACAATTAAATGTCGTCAGAAATAGAGGCTCCCCGTCTTTTAAGTGAAATACGGCAGGCTCTTCAAAGTCACAAACATCCACCATATCTCCTTGAAATGTTTCGTGCAGTTTTACAGCAACATGCTTTGAATTACCAGTTGAGCTGTAGTATATTACCATTGCAGCATGACCTTCTTTCTGTGACGGTTCCTGTCGATGCAGGAATTCCTGTCTGTTTGCATGTTATATAAACAGTGCGAATTCCCTATCGGGCTCATTTGTGAACTTCATTTCGATTTCGGAAAGGTTTTCAGATAGCCTGTTCTTCTTTCCTGTTTTTCAAAACCCGTATTTAAAACAGTTTCTTTTCCATACATACGGATTCTGGCATATTGATATACTGGCCATAATTTTTGATAACATGAAATCCGATCGAGGTATACATTCTCATTGCTTCTTTTAGTAAAAATCCTGTTTCTAATATCAACTTTGTATATCCCTTATTGAGTGCTCTCTCTTCAAGTGCATTCATTATAGACTTACCATAACCACGATTCCTGCAGCCCTTTTCTGTAAATACTCTTTTGATTTCTGCAGTGCCAGGTTCATATTCTTTAAATCCACCACATGCAACTGCTTTGCCATCTTCAATAATCAGAACAACGTCATGTATGTTTTCCAGTGTATTATATTGAATATACTGTTTTCTTTGCTTTTCCCCACCAACGACATCATTTAGATGTTCATCTAATTTATGGCACAAATCAACAAATCGTTCATCATCGCCATTTGTAAATATAATCTCCATTTTTAAATTCCTCTCATAAAAATAATTAGACCGTATTTTCAATGATTGTCAAAGCAATTATACGAAGCTCAAACTTTCTGAGCTAACCAATTGCTTGTTTCGAGAAACGATGAAGATTACTCATTTTTTATTATTTAGTGAGTCTGAGTGTTTCCAGCCTTTTTGCTCGTTCAAACGCTTCAAATAAAAATTTATCCGCCGATAGATCCTCATAACCCCAATTCATGGCCTCAATTGCGGTCGGACCAGAATAACCAGTTTCGGTGATCTTTTTCATGGCCACAGACCAATCAATTGTACCGTCAAAGGGCAACCGGTGTGTGGCATCTCCGCAATTATCATGTAAATGCAGTGCCATCAACCGGGAACCGTACATGGATAATAAGTCATCGCCCGGACAGTACCGGTAGTGATGTGCACAGTCATAACAGAATCCGATACGCAGAGAATCTACCTGCCCTAGTATATATGCCAAAGTGGTAAAGTTCCATAAATTCTCCAGCGCAACATTGACGCCAAGTTGTTCCGCTTTTTCAGCGATTCTGTTAATTATATCCAGCACCAATGTGCTATTTGTATTGTCTTCGTCCGGCAGGTGTACCACCATTGTCGGAATCTCAAATTCGGCGCAATCTGCAACACATTGTAAATAGCAATCGGCTGCGGATTCCCCGTTCAGATTGTCAAGCCAAAGGTTCTCTTTGACTTGAAATGGCGTGTGGATATTTTCTATAAAAAGCCCCGCTTCTCGCGCAATTCTTGGACCGCTACGGTAATCATTCCGACCAAAGCCTTCACTCCACCACATTAAAACACCATCAAACCCGGCTTGTTTTATCGAGCGGTAACGCTCCTGTATTGACATTTCATAGCCAAACCAATCATAAATAGTAATCATAATCCAAGTTCTCCTTCGCTTAGATAAAATAATCCGAATTTGTGCTCTTTATTCTGCTTACCTGTAGCAATCAGATTTTGCTGAATCTGAATTAATAAAGAATATGTTATTTCATATGTATCCAGTTCGCCATTACGTAATCATAATCGTTACTTTGTCCACCGTGTGCTGTGAAAACTAATTGTACATTTTTTAATTTAGCCAGTCTTTTGATGGATTTTTCTTGTTCCTCTGTATCCATGCAATAAAATGAACTGTTAGGATGCGCTTTTCCGTCAATCAACCTAAAAGCGTCACCTACAAATAAAAATTTATCATCAATCAGATAAGTCATTGATCCAGGAGTGTGACCGGGTGTTTCAATCGCTCTGACCTTGATTGTTCCAATCGCAACTTCATCATTGTCTTTTAGTAGTTTATATGGTTTGTTGATTTTTCTGTTATAAATAATGCCATATTTTCTTGAAACTTTCCTTGTTATCATGGGTTCCTCATGTGAGGAGAGATATATTTGAGCATTTTGAAAGACAGACAATCCTCTTGCGTGGTCAAAATCGGTATGTGTTAGAAATAGACTAGTGATTGTGTCCGGATTAATATTCAGAGACGAAAGCTCCCGTCTCAAAATAGATTTTCCATAACCGGAGTCTATCGCAATCTGATCGGAGCCTTTTTTATATATAAATAAATTGACTGAGCCTGTCCTGACGGCGAATATATTCTTAGTAACTCGTCCTGTTGGAATAAGCTGAAGATGTTTTCGGTTGGCAAATGCGTTGGTGCTAAAATCATATAAAAAATTAGACATCAGCCCCATATATCATCACCCACTGTTGTATTAAATAATTAGAAAATGTTCTCAATGAATGTCGTAAACATAATGCGTAGCTCGTTTTTCACTCTCCGACACACATTGCCGGTCTTATACGAAGTTTAGAGGAACTCGTTAACTTCATGTAATTTAAATAATAAGATTCGATAGATTATTTTGTGCAACTGTGTTTCCTGAAACAAGAGTCAACATGGTCATTCACAATACCTGTTGCCTGCATATGAGAGTAGATTGTAATTGAGCCCAGAAAGCGGAACCCTCTTTGCTTTAAATCTTTGCTGATCACATCTGACAAAGCTGAAGTTGCAGGAATTTGTGATATATTTTGGTAGCTATTCATAATTGGCTGTTGATTTACAAATCTCCAGATATAGCTGTTGAAGCTGCCAAACTCTTTTTGAATTTCTAAAAATTTACGTGCATTGTTGATCGAGGCTTCAATTTTTCTTCTATTCCTAATGATTCCTTGATTTGAGAGAAGCTCATCTATTTTTTTGTCATCATATGCTGCAACTTTTTCCGGTTCGAAATTATCGTAAGCTATTCGATAATTTTCTCTTTTTCTAAGTATGGTCAGCCAACTTAGCCCAGACTGCGCAGATTCTAGTACTAAAAATTCAAATTGCTTTCTATCATCGTAGACCGGAACTCCCCATTCTTCATCATGATATTTGATATATTGGTCATCTGATTTACACCAATCACATCGATTCATTAAATTACCCCTTTCATGACCTGATAACATACACAGTATTTATATAACATAACAGGCTGTTTATCATAAACATAATGTAAAGCTCGAACGGGAGGGAAGACGACACATTATGCTCATTAAATGCAGCTTATCGACGTGCTTTGGTTACAGAATTCATTACTGCAAGGGCGTGCTTTTTTGCTGGTTCGGAAAGCTGCATTCGTTTACGAATGGACAGCCACCGCATTTAGGCTTCTTTTTGCAGTGCCTTTTCCCATGCTCCAAAATCAATATATGGTATTTGCCGAATAATACGGCGTCTTTCTCAATTCCCTCTGTGAAATATGTCTGCAGCGGTTTGTATTCCAGTTTCACAGGGACGGACAGCCTCTCTGCCAGCCTTTTTATGTAAGCGTCGATTACAAATGTGGGGAAGTAAAAGACATAGAGCAGGACGGCATCTGCGGTTTCCTGTCCGATTCCCTTTATGGCAAGCAGTTCCTTTCTAATTTTGTCCTGCGGCTGTTGTTGAACCGTTTCCACGGAATATCCATATTGTTTATACCACGCGGTTATATTTTTCAAACAGACCGCCTTTGCAGTGTAAAACCCGCTGGGATAGATGTGCCTGATTAATTCATCCAGCGGCAGGGCTTCGATATATTCAGGGGTAAGCCTGTCACCAAAGTTTGCCAGCGACCGTTCAACATTTCCCCACGCCGTATTCTGGACTAAAACGGCTCCAACCATAATTTCATAGGAATTCCCCGGCCACCAACCGAGATCTCCGTAGTGTTCCAGCAGCTTATTGTAAATCCAATTTGATTTGTTTGACATGGATTGTCCTCTTGATTCAATAGATCACGTATAAATCCGGCTTTCAATTTGCTTCTCTGTCTTAAAGAACGGAAATGTCACTTTCTTTATCCATAAACACTCTTGAACCCGTAGCACCTTTTTGCCCCTGATATTTCCCCTGATAGGGCTTGAGGGCGATATCGTCCATTTGGGCAAATACAAGCTGTCCCACTCTCCAGCCGGATTGCAGTTCTATCGCACAGCGGTTCGCATTAAATAATTCAAGGGTGATTTCTCCTTCAAATCCAGGGTCCACCCATCCGGCGTTCTGAATAAACAAGCCCAATCTTCCAAGGGAGCTTCTTCCCTCAACAAACGCGGTTAGATTATCGGGCATTACAAAATACTCCAATGTAGTGGCAAGGACAAACTGCCCGGGGAGGAGAAGATACTTATCCGTTTGAATGGTTTTATATCTGATCTCATTTTGTAAGGTAATGATTCCGTCGGGTGAGTCCTCCACAATACTGAATGTGTTTCCAAGACGGATATCTACGCTTGCAGGCTGTATTTGCTCTTCTCCGATCGGTTCTATCAACAATGTTTTGTCGTTTAACATTTTAATAATGGTTCTATCCGATAAAATCATAGTGGAATCCATCCTTTGCATTTTATGAATAACGTACTGTTACAGTTTACAGCATTTCCAGTTAATTTAGCAACAGGGTTGCGTTCCTCCCCCGCCGAAGGCGGGGGAGGAACGTGTTTTGTCTTGCAAACTGAAATGGAATTGCTATCAGTATTATATCAGCTAAAATCTGTAAACGCAAAAGAACTTAAAGCAAGGAGTTTGAGTTTTAAAAGCAAAAATGCGCACATATGATAGGATTGATTATAAATGTGATGGTAGGGATAGCCATATGAGACATATTGATATAAAAAAGCTTCTGAAAAGCGGGCTCGCGATAGATATTGCCATTTCGGCGGCTTCCATTGCATTGATCTATTCATTGATTTCGCTGTACTTCTGCAGTCATTTCTTTTTCAATACGGAGATAAATGGGGCGAATGTCTCGTTAAAAGCGCACAGTACTGCGGCTCAGGCGATAAAAGAGTATATGAAGGGCTACGAACTGGAGTTAACGGAAAGAAATGGGGAAGCAGAGGAGATAGCAGGACACGATATCGGTTTGCAGTATAATGAAAAAGCCGGGATTTCTGGAATTTATTCTCTGCAAAGACCGTTTCAATGGATGGGCTCGTTATTCGAAGGTAAAAAATATACGATCAGCGATCTATATGTTTACAATCAGGACCTTTTAAAAAATAAAATTGACCAATTAAATTGTTTAAATAGGACTGCCGCGGAACCGCAAAATGTCAATTTCAAGTATTCCAGCGGGTTATACGAAGCGGTTAAAGAAGTATACGGAAATACAATCATTCGGGATCAATTGAACAAGGCCGTAAAAGCGAGTATTGAAAAGGGAGAAACAGGTTTAAATTTAGAGGAAGAGCATTGCTACAAAGAGCCAAAGTATACCTTAAGCTCTTATAAAACGCACATAGTCGAGAACCTGCTGAACAGGTATGTATCGGCAAATATTACTTATCAGTTCGACGATAAAAAGGAAACAGTAAATGGGGATACCATCCATAAATGGCTTACTGTCAGTGAAGATTTAGATGTTGTAATCAATAAAACCTCAGTTCAAAAATATATAAACGAATTGGGCAGAAAATACGATACGGTCGGAGTGGCAAGAAATTTCAAAACATCTGTGGGGAAAACCGTTACGGTGAAAGGCGGTCTTTACGGATGGAAAATCGACCGGGATGCCGAAGCGGAAGCGCTGTTGGAAAATATAACACGCGGTGAGGTAGTGGAAAAAGAACCCGTCTATATCCAGAAGGCTTTATTCAGAGGGGAAGATGAAATCGGCAATACCTATTTGGAAATCAACATCACAAAACAGCATGTATGGTTTTATTTGGACGGAAAGCTTCTGGCCAACGGTTCCGTGGTAACCGGCAACCCCAATCGGGGATGGTCCACTGTAACCGGGGTTTACATGCTCAATTACAAACAGGAAGGCGCCGTTTTAAGCGGCCAGGGATATGAAGCCAACGTCACTTACTGGATGCCTTTTTTCGGAAATACAGGATTACACGACGCCAGCTGGAGATATTCCTTTGGAGGAGAAATCTATAAAAGGAACGGGACTCACGGGTGCATCAATGCCCCGTTCTATCTGGCGAAAACGATTTTTGAAAATATAGAAGTAGGGACCCCCATCATTAGCTATGAAGAAGGATAAAGCGGTTCCATTATTTATCCAGATATCGTTGAACTACGTGGCTGGCGTCACAAAACGGTTTATTTTCCGATTTCCCGCAGCGGCAAAGCGCAACCCGGTTTCTGGTTTCGTACATGGTTCCATCGGCTGATTCAATCGGGATACTGCCTTTGACAAATATGCCCGCGCTGACACCCCTTCCAGGGTCCTGCACGATATCGATTGACGGTTCGCTGACGGGTTCATGCTCTGTCCCGTCTTTATCAACAGCCGTCAGCCGCCCCGCAGGGCAGTCGCAAGCCGCCTGAATAGCTTCCGCCCGGTTATCCTCCGTGTCGGAGTTTTCGGCCAGGTCCCAGGCGTTCCCGTTTTTTCTGTGGCAGAAGCGCGCAAAGGCGCATCGGCCGTCGTCAAGAAGGTCAATGCCGGAGCCTTCCGTCAGCTCGGCTCTCTTGTGGTATTCGCTCTTGGAGGCTGTTTCCTTCCCGCAAAAACCGGCTTTCAGATGTGTCCCGTCGCAGAACGGCGCGGTTTTCGATTTTCCGCAGCGGCAGAGCGCGTAGCTTTCAGACTGCGGGAGCTCCCGTCCCTCGTTCAATTCATATTCTCTGCCTTTTTGGACGATGATTTTTTCATGAATCGGTACCTTTCCTGAAACGATATACGGGCCGTCTTTTGTGATCTTTATTTTTTGCCCGATGTTTTCTTTGTCCATGTTAATCCCGCCTTTTTTGTTTTTTAACCGCTGACTTTGATCTTTTAATACAACCTACAGGGCTTTGAACCTTTTTGGTTCAGATCCCTGTTCTTTTTTATTTTTTCTCGGACTCTTGAGACTTCGGAAAATGCGGCGCCCGCAGTCCAGCACAAAACCCGTTTGCAAGAAGTGAGATAAACCTATATTGCTGCCAAGGCGCAGATTATCGTACAAAAACATCACCGTTTTTCAGTCCGAACTCATTATAATCGCCGCTTATCAGCTGTAAAGAGTTATTGTCTGTACGTTTAAACTTCAATTCATCGGACAGCCAGTTATGACCGGTAGCATCGTAGCATCTCAGTTCAAGTGTAACGGTATCTTCGCCGCCGACAAAAGTATAAAGGTCTCCCTTATACCCGCTCCAAAAAGTCTGAACATATTTTTGACCGTTTATTGTTCGTACTACATTGTCATTGTTCAAAGGATATTTCCATTCGTCTAACAGACAATAAGATTCCACAGAAATCGTTGCGTGAGAATCCTGCCCCGCGGAAAACCTGCATACAAAAGCAGAGGAGCCGTCATACTTTTGCCTGCCCGCCTCCGTGTTAAAGAATGTCCATTCCTTTTGGCCGTATAGCGAATCCCAGTTTTTTGCTTTGTCCATGGGAACCGGCTCGCTGTGCGGCGCAGGCTTTGACGAAGCAGCAGGCTTTAATGCCGAGGAAGTGGATTTTTTACTTGCAGAGGAACGGTTCGCTTCTTCGGTCTTTGATGCGCTTTGGGAACTGCTTTGCGAGGAAGTGTTTTGTGAGGAACTGTACAGCTTTTTATTTTCCTGGACTTGCTCTGATGATACAACGACCTGTTGGTTTTCTTTCAGCACAATGTTTCCGCTGCTGTCCACGGCTAATATGTCATTGGTCATGACCTTTCCGGTTTTGGGGTCTAAGATATTGCCATGATCGTCCACCGTATAAGATTGATAATTAGAATAATCCGCAGAACTTGACACGGGCTGCGATATCGTCCGGGACGAGCCGGAATCATTTGTGCTTGGACTCTGTTTGTTGCATCCGCACAAGCTGAATAATATACCCAAAGCCAGAACAAAAGTGAAAATTTTACGCATGAATAAGTTCCTCCCCTTGCGGCTCGAAAGCCAGTGCCGGTCAGCCCCTTGATCCGCTCAATCACGTCGGGGCCGAATCTATTCTCATTTTATCATATAAAAAAAGAAGTCAATTCTTTTACAGAAATCGGCTTGTTTTGATAAAAATTTTGGCGGAGATGAAGAGGATCGAACTCACGACCTGCCCATACTGCATTTTTTGTTGATATAACAGAAGATGCTGAAGTGAGAATGTGTTCATGAAAGGCACTGTAGTTTAGTGCTATTACACCTTCATAGGTATAAATTAAAAAATATTTTAAAATTTACTTGACTTGGAGTTGACTCCAGGTGATAGGCTTATGGACAGAGGTAAAACGCGGCCTTGCCATTCGGGGGAGTGATGCCGGTCACGCGGACCCTCCATTGGAAAGATGGATTTGAGAAGCCGGGCTGTAAATATGAGGCGGCTTTTGAAGGAGAAAAGCAATATGGCGATTACAGACAAAGCAAAGCAGTATCACGAAGAAATGTTTCCGGGATATGCCTCGGAATTATAAAATTTAAAGGAGAAAACACAATGAACAACTTTATTTATGATATCTCCACGAAGGTTTATTTCGGAGAAAATCAACTTTCCAATCTCGGGCCGGAGCTTTCCCGCTTCGGCAAGCGCGTGCTCCTGACCTATGGCGGCGGCTCCATCAAAAAGACAGGGCTGTATGACAAGGTTGTAGCGGAAATCAAGGCCGCCGGTCTGGAACTGTTCGAACTCGGCGGCATTGCCCCGAACCCGCATATCAATTCCGTGCGGGAAGGCGCGGAAATCTGTAAGAAAGAGAAAATTGATGTCCTTCTTGCCGTGGGCGGCGGTTCCACGCTGGACGCGACAAAGTATATGGCGGCGGGTGGCTGCGTGGATTTCGATCCATGGAAGTTCTTGAGTGAATGGGCGCCGATTGAAAAGGCGCTGCCGGTCGTCACCATTCTCACACTTGCAGCCACCGGTTCGGAGATGGACTGCGGCGGCGTAATCAGCAACCCGGAAACGAATGATAAAATTGGCCGGTTGGCCCCGCCCATGCTTCCAAAAGTTTCATTTCTTGATCCCACCAACACCTACACAGTCAGCGCATACCAGACAGCCTGCGGCGCGGCAGATATGATGTCACATATCATAGAAGTCTATTTCAACATGAACCAGGATTTACAGATGCTGGACGGCATTATGGAAACGCTGATGAAAACCATCATCAAGTATGCTCCCATTGCCATGAAGCAGCCAGACAATTACGAGGCTCGCGCCAATCTGATGTGGACGAGTTCCTGGGCAATCAACGGCTTTGTGAACGGCGGCAAGCGTCAGGCATGGAGCTGCCATCCCATGGAGCATGAGCTTTCCGCCATCTACGATATCACCCACGGTCTCGGTCTTGCCATTCTTACCCCACGCTGGATGGAATATACGCTGGACGAAACCACCGTATCGAAATTCTACCAGTTCGGCGTAAACGTGTTCGGTATCAACGCTTCCCTGCCGCAGATGGATGTGGCAAAGAAGAGCATTGCGCTTTTGAGCGATTTCTTCTTTAAGACGCTTGGTCTGAAAAGCAGCTTCCGCGAAATCGGTATCGACGATAAAAACTTTGCGGTCATGGCAAAGAAAGCGTGCGGAGGCAGCACTTTGCCCGGGTTCCAGCCGCTGAACCAGAATGATATTGAGAATATTTTCAAAATGTGTCTGTAAGAAGAATGCAGGAGTAAAAATACAACAGAAAATGGAAGGAATACGATGATGAGCAAAAAGGTTCTTGTGATTTCCGCAAGCCCCCGCAAGGGAGGCAACTCCGATACGCTGTGCGACGAATTTATTCACGGCGCACAGGAAGCCGGAAACGAAGCAGAAAAGGTGTTTCTGCACGGCAAAAAGATTGGCTACTGCACCGGCTGCGGCGTCTGCAACAGCACGCACAGATGTGTGCAGCAGGACGACATGGCATCCATCCTTGATAAGATGGTCAAGACCGACGTCATTGTTCTGGCGACGCCGGTTTACTTCTACGCCATGGATGCACAAATGAAAACGCTGATTGACCGAACCGTGCCGCGCTATACAGAGATTGCGGACAAGGATTTCTATTTCATTGTGACTGCCGCGGATACGGATAAAAGCATGCTGGAGCGTACCATCGAAGGCTTCCGCGGTTTCACCGAGGACTGTCTGCCGGACGCGTATGAAAAGGGTATCATTTACGGCACCGGCGCGTGGCAGATCGGCGAAATCAAAGGCAGCCCGGCCATGCGGCAGGCTTACGAAATGGGCAAACAGGCATAAAGGAGAAAGGTCGTACAGAATGATGAACAACGCGGAATTTGATAAGCAGAATCTTTTTGGTCTGGGACAGCCACTGCCGAAGATGTTTTCCAAATACTTTATCGGTCAGGCACATCTGAACCCGCTGACACAAGCGATAAATATTGCCAATGTAACCTTTGAGCCGGGCTGCCGCAACAACTGGCATATCCATCACAAGGGCGGCCAGATTCTGCTGGTGATCGCGGGGCGCGGCTGGTATCAGGCGGAAGGCCGGCCTGCACGGGAACTGCATCCCGGCGACGTGGTCGAGATTCCCGCCGAGGTCAAGCATTGGCACGGTGCGGCAAAGGATAGCTGGTTTTCTCATCTGGCGGTAGAGGTCCCTGCAGAGGGCGGCTCTAATGAGTGGTTGGAAGCCGTTACCGATGAGGAGTATAATAAACTCAAATGAGCAAGGATGTGAAAGCCAGTGACTATTGCGGAAGTAGCGAAAAAATACGAATTGACTCCGGATACCCTGCGTTATTATGAACGCATCGGCCTTCTGCCTAATATTGCGCGCACTTCCAGTGGTGTCCGCAATTATTCCGAGGAAGATTGCCGCTGGGTCGAATATATCAAGTGTATGCGTTCGGCAGGCGTTTCGGTGGAAACGCTCGTTGAATATGTTACGCTTTTTCACAGGGGGAAGGAAACCATTCCCGCCCGGAAAAAGCTCCTTCTGGAGCAGCGGGAACAGATTGTCGCCAAAATCGCGGAACTGAATACGGTTCTGGAGAGGCTGGACTGGAAGCTGGACGGCTACGAAGAACGAATGCTCAAGTGCGAGGAAAATTTGAAATAGTGAAAACCATAAAAATCACCCCATTTGTATTCAGTACGATATACTGAATACAAATGGGGTGCAGTTCAGCCCAGTATTGCTCGGCTCTTTTCGCGTTTAAAAAGAGAACCAATGATTGTATCAATCATTGGTTCTCTATATTGGTGGAGACGAAGAGGATCGAACTCTCGACCTTACGGATGCGAACCGTACGCTCTCCCAGCTGAGCTACGCCCCCACAACGAAAGCTATTATATCATGTTGGCGGGGCGATTTCAACTGTTATTTTTAATTTTATTTGATCTTATTGCCAATCAAACTTGCTGAAAATGGCCTGAACCCTGATTTCAGGCTTTATGGCTCCTTACGTATTGGCCTATTTTTTTGTCCTGTGTGGAGATGTGCTGAATCAGCCAGTTGATCACCATTTGATTGGCGTTGATAATAACGGCGATATTTCCGCCGGACCTGGCGTATTCGTCTTTCAGCTTCGCCAGTTCCGCGATAAAGTTGGTGTGAAGTTTCTTTTGCGTTTCGTATTCGGGATAATGAATGCTCAGCATGTATTTTTCCTCGTCACGAAAATGCATCTTTGTGTATTCATCCAGGAAATCCAGCATTTGTGCGATGAATTCTTTCGCCTTGCCGTTTTTGCCGGCGTCAAACAGCTGGTTTGCCTTTTCAAACCAAATCTTGTGCTGCTGATCGATTACGTCTACTCCTACGGATAAATCTTCCGTCCATCCCATAGCCATAAAAAACATACCGCCCTTCTGCAAAATTTGCTATATTCTTCCATTATTATATAGTTTTTGCGGTCTTCGTTCAATACTTCCCTGAAACTATTTTTTAGAGGGCGTTTTTTCCATGGAGAGGGCATATTTACAGAATTCCTTCATACAGCACAGCTCGCATTTCGGACTGCGCGCGGTGCAGACCGCACGGCCGTGCAGGACGAGCCGGTGGCAGAAATCGTTGGATTCCTCCAGCGGAAGGATGGCGCGCAGCTGCTTTTCCACCTTGAAGGGCTCTTTGCCTTCGCTGAGGCCGATTTTTCCGCAGATGCGGATACAGTGCGTATCGGTAACCACGGCGGGTTTGTGATAAATGTCCCCGACGACCAAATTGGCGGTTTTTCTGCCCACGCCCGGCAGGCGGGTGAGCTCCTCGATGCTGTCAGGCACCACGCCGTTGTATTCCTCTTTCAGCATCCGGCACATGGCGAAGATGTCGCGCGCCTTTGTCTTATAAAGCCCGCAGGAATGAATCAGCTCCTCGATTTCCTCCACGGTGCCTTCCGTAAAGGCCTGAAGGGTCGGGAAGCGCGCAAACAGCGCGGGGGTTACAAGGTTGACCCGCGCGTCGGTACACTGTGCGGACAGCCGGGTCGCGATCAAAAGCTGCAGCGGGTTGGTATAGGTCAGGGAGCAGACCGCCCCCGGATACTCTTTTTTTAGTGCTTCCACCGCCAAAGCGGCACGCTGTTTTTTTGTCATAGTGAATCCCTCCTGTTTCGTGATCGTCACGATGCCTGATCCTCTTTTATTTTATAGGAAATATCGCAAAAGTACAAGTTGACAAGGACAGGATTATCAAATATCATGTTATAAATGAATCTTATAGCAATTCCATTCAGTTTGCAAGACAAAACACGTTCCTCCCCCGCCAAAGGCGGGGGAGGAACGCAGCCTTGCTGCAGAATCAACTGGAAATGCTGTAATATGGGAAGGCGGAGAGAATATGAGCAGGTCGCAGCTGAAAATGCTGGCAGTGATTACCATGCTGATCGATCACGTCGGCGCAATCTTTTTCCCGTCCGTTCCGCTTTTCCGCATCATCGGGCGGCTTTCCTTTCCGCTTTTCTGCTTTTTTATCTCGGAGGGACTCCTTTACACCTCCAGTATTAAGAGCTATCTGACGCGTCTTTTTTTCTTTTCGCTGATTTCCGAAGTTCCGTACGATCTGGCGTTTCACGGAACGGTGTATTACCCGCAGAGCCAGAATGTATTTTTTACGCTTTTTCTTGGCCTCGCGGCAATTGCGATCCTTCACACTTATCTCATCGCCCGGCCGGCCCCGGCGGTGCTCCTTGCCGTCGCCTGCGCGCTGCTTGCCGAAGTGCTGCATACGGATTACGGATGGTTCGGTGTGGTCCTGGTTATCATCTTCTACTGCTTTAAAAACTACAGCACGAGGGGCATGCTGATTTTTACCGTTTTCAATACCGGCTACAGCCTGCTGACCGGTACGATCAAACTCTATGCCGCGCTGGCGGGGTTTCCGATTCTCGCTTACAACGGTAAAAGGGGAAAATGGAACTGGAAATATTTCTTTTATGCTTTTTACCCGGTGCACCTGCTGATACTGTATTTAGTGCATAAGGTTGCGTTTTAACACACGAAAGTGTATAATGAACAATAAAATACTCTGGGAAAGGGAATGAAGAAAATGTACAGTGATATGATGGACTCCATCGGCTTTGTTTCTCAGGCAGACCCCGCAGTCGGCGCGGCGATGAAAGAGGAATTGAAGCGCCAGCAGCGCAATCTTGAAATGATTGCTTCTGAAAATCTTGTTTCACCTGCGGTAATGGCCGCAATGGGCAGCATTTTGACGAATAAATATGCCGAAGGCTATCCCGCGAAAAGGTATTACGGCGGATGCCAGTATGTCGACGTCGTGGAAAACCTTGCGCGCGACCGCGCCTGCGAGCTTTTTCATGCGGAATATGCCAATGTGCAGCCCCATTCCGGCGCTCAGGCGAACATTGCCGTCTATTACGCGCTGCTGAACCCGGGAGACACCATCATGGGCATGAGCCTTGCCGAAGGCGGCCATCTGACTCACGGTTCTCCGGTCAACATTTCCGGAAAATATTTTCACTTCATTCCTTACGGCGTTAATTCCGAAACAGGACGGATCGATTACGACAAGCTCTATGAAACGGCTGTCAAAGAAAAGCCCAAAATGATTGTGGCCGGTGCGAGTGCGTACCCGCGCACCATCGACTTCAGGCGCTTCCGCGAAATCTGCGACGCCTGCGGGGCGTATCTGATGGTGGACATGGCGCACATTGCGGGCCTTGTCGCCGCGGGCATGCATCCGAGCCCGGTGGAGTGGGCGGATATCGTCACCACAACGACTCACAAGACCCTGCGCGGCCCGCGCGGCGGATTGATTCTGTGCCGCGAGGAGTACGCGAAGGCAATAGACAAGGCAATTTTCCCCGGAACGCAGGGCGGCCCGCTGATGCATGTGATCGCCGGCAAGGCGGTCTGTCTGGGCGAAGCGCTCAAGCCGGAGTTTCAGGACTACGGCCGCAGAATCGTGGAAAACGCCGCCGCTCTTGCGGACGGCTTGCTGAAACGCGGCGTGAAGCTGGTCAGCGGCGGAACCGACAACCACCTGATGCTGGTGGACCTGAGCGGCCTGGAGCTGACCGGCAAAGAGCTGGAGCACCGCCTTGATTCCGTGTACATCACGGCCAACAAAAACACGGTGCCGAACGAGCAGCGCAGCCCGTTCGTTACCAGCGGCGTGCGTCTGGGCACGCCGGCGATTACGACACGCGGGCTGAACACCGGGGATATGGACATCATCGCCGAATGCATCAGCCTTGCGATCCATGATTTTGAAGCAAGCGAGGACAAAATCCGCGGGATGGTCACGGAAATCTGCGACCGGTATCCGCTGTACGAATAATTTATTGAAGTCAGGTGGGGTGGTTACAATATGGCAGCGCCTTTGGCGGACCGGCTGCGCCCGCAGAAGCTGGACGACCTTGTCGGCCAGCGCCATCTTCTGGGGGAGGGCAAGGCCCTTCGCCGGATAATCGATTCGGGGGAAATCCCCAATATGATCTTTTACGGGCCGTCGGGCATCGGGAAGACCACGCTCGCCTCCATTATTGCAAAGCAGACGAAACGGGCCCTTTACAAGCTGAACGGTACGACCGCTTCCACGGCGGATATCCGCGGGGTGGTCGAACAGCTTGACACGCTGGCCGCCCCGAATGGGATTCTGCTTTACCTTGACGAGATTCAGTATTTTAATAAAAAGCAGCAGCAGACGCTGCTGGAATTCATAGAAAACGGACAGATCACCCTGATTGCCTCTACGACGGAAAATCCGTATTTCTATGTATACAACGCCATTCTCAGCCGGTCGACGGTGTTTGAATTCAAGCCGGTGGAAAAAGAGGACGTGCTCCCGGCTGTCCGGCGTGCGTTTGCTTTTATGGAACAGGAGCAGGGGAGGCCCATCTCCGTTGAGCAGGAAGCGGAAGAGTACATTTCCTCCGCCTGCGGCGGGGATGTGCGCAAGGCGATGAACGCGGTGGAGCTCTGCGTGCTTTCCGGCGAAGAAAAGGACGGCGTCTGCCGTGTGTCGCTTCCGCTTGCCAAAGAGCTTACCCAGCGCAGCGCGCTCCGGTATGACCGCGCGGGGGACGAGCACTACGATATCCTTTCCGCGTTCCAGAAGTCCATGCGCGGCTCCGACCCGGACGCCGCCGTCCACTATCTGGCGCGCCTGATTGTGGCGGGCGACCTGCCGTCCATTTGCCGGAGGCTGATGGTCTGCGCCTGCGAGGACGTCGGATTGGCCTACCCGCAGATTATCCCGATCGTCAAAGCCGCGGTGGACGCCGCGATCCAGGTCGGGCTGCCGGAAGCGAGGATCCCGCTTGCGGACGCGGTCATCCTTGTGTGCAGCGCGCCGAAGTCCAATTCTGCCTATTGCGCCGTCGACGCCGCCATTACCGACATAGAAAAAGGCAGAATCGGGAATATTCCCCGCCAGCTCCAGAATAAACATTATGATGGGGAGGACAACTCGCACAAGGGGCAGTTCTATCAATATCCCCACGATTATCCGAACAAATGGGTTGCCCAGCAATACCTGCCCGACGAGTTGAAGGACGTTCATTATTATGAGTACGGACAAAATAAAACGGAGCAGGCTTTCCTGCAGTATTGGAGTAAAATAAAGGGGAATAATACCTGAAAATTGTGTGAATTGTGTCTGAATTCAGGAGTTTGCGCTTGTATCGGCCGCATGAGAGTGATATGATTGAGACAAAGGAAACGGGGGGCGTATCAATATGAAAAATGAGGTTCTCTTTAATTTAACATACGGAATGTACGCCATCGGCGTAAAGGACGAAAAAAAGGCCTCCGCCTGCATTGTCAATACGGTCATTCAGGTGTGTAACACACCGAACATGATTGCCGTCAGTATGAACCACGACAATTACAGCCATGACTGTATCGTCAAAAGCGGGCTTTTTACCGTATGCGTTTTATCGGAGGATACTTCCGGCGCCGTCATCGGCGCGCTGGGCTTCAATTCCGGCCGCGATACGGATAAGCTGAACAACGTTCATCATAAAATTCTGGCGGAGGGCGTGCCAGTCATCAAGGAAAATATCTGCTGCTGGCTTCTCTGCCGTGTGGTAAGCAGCGCGGAGTCGCCGACCCACACGATTTTTGTCGCGGAAGTGGTCGCCGGCAGCGACGAGTCCAGGGGCGTGCCGATGACCTACGATTATTACCACAAGGTGATTAAGGGCAAGGCGCCGAAAAACGCGCCGACCTATCAGAAGGAGCAGCCGGCTGACGACAATAACGACGGGGAAAGCTGGATCTGTACCGTCTGCGGTTACGTATACAACGATCCGGACATTTCCTTCGAGGAGCTGCCGGACGATTGGGTCTGTCCCATCTGCGGCGCGCCGAAGTCGGCGTTCAGAAGAAAATAACAAAAGCTTTCTCAGAACCTGTCCGGTTTCCGGATGGGTTCTTTTTATTACCGCTGCTTTTTAAATACGGTCAGAAAGCTTTTGGCCGCGGCGGAAAGCACACGGTCGTTTCGCCAGGTCGCCGTAATCTGGGTCTCCATCACGGGGCTGTCGATGATTTTGCACGGGCAGGCGGGACTGCGGTAAAACGACTCCATCGAATAAGGGACGACGGCGATGCCCAATCCCGCGTTCGCCCACATCAGGGTTGTGCGGGAGTCGTCGTTCAGGCAGAAAATATCCGGCTGGAATCCGGCCGCCTTACAGGCCGATACAATCAGTTTTTCATAGCGCCGGTAAATAATCAGCGGTTTGCCTTTCAGGGCTTCAAGGGAAATCCGGCTGTCTTGTGCACTGCTGAAATATTTTCGATCGCCGACCGCGATCATCGGCTCTTTTTCCAGGCTGTACCACGATGTGTTTTCCGCGTGAAACGGGGTGCGGATGACCGCGATTTCAATGACGCCGCCCCCCAGAAGCTCTATCATCTGAAAGGTGTTCCCCTCGTGAAGCTCAAAATTCACTTCCGGATACAGCTTGGCGTATTCCGTGATCCGCGGGTCAAGCAGGGGGAGAAAGGAAGAGGAAGTGACACCCAGCCGCAAAGTCCCCTTCATCTTTTCCCCGTACTCGCCCAGCTCGCGCGCTGCGGCGTCGGCCAGCTCCAGAATATTGCCCGCGCGCTTGTAAAGAATAACTCCAGCGTCCGTCAGCGTGACGTGCCGTGCACCGCGCTCCACCAGCTTGACGCCCAGCTCCGTTTCCAGAAGCTGAAGCTGATGGCTCAGCGGCGGCTGGGAGATATGCAGCTTTTTCGCGGCCGCGCTGATACTGCCTTCCTCACAGATTGCCACGAAATATTCAAGACGTTTTAAATCCATCCTTTTTTCCTCCGGAATCTATATGAAATCAGTATGGGAAATAGACAAAATCAATATTATTCATATGGGTATCAATATGCTATAATAATACACGAAATTCACAAGATAGAACAGAGGAATGATTCAAAAAATGCTGAAGCTCGCGAAATACTTGAAAAAATACCGAAAGCAGGTCATTGTCGGGCCGATTTTTAAGCTGATCGAGGCAATCTTTGAATTGATTGTGCCGATTATCACGGCAAAGATGATCGACAACGGCGTGCGGACCGGCAACGTCGGCTATGTCTGGCGCATGGGCGGAATCATGCTCCTGCTCGGCGTGACCGGCCTGTGTTCCGCGCTGATCTGCCAGAAGCTTGCTTCCATCGCGTCACAGGGCTTCGGAACCGTGGTGCGCAGCGAGCTTTACAAACATATCAACACGTTTTCCCATTCGGAAATCGACCGTTTCGGGACTCCGTCCCTCATCACCCGCATGACGAACGATATCAACCAGCTTCAGTACGCGGTCGCGATGCTGATCCGCCTCGTCATCCGCGCACCGTTTCTCGCGGTGGGCGCGATCATTATGGCGATTCTGGTGGATTTTCCGCTTTCCGTCGTGTTTTTGATCGCGACTCCGCTGATCGCCCTTGTCCTTTATATCATTATGACGCGTTCCGTGCCGTTCTTCCGGGTCATGCAGAAAAAGCTGGACACGATTTCCCTTATCACCCGCGAGGGGCTGAGCGGCGTGAGGGTTATCCGCGCGTTTTCCAAGCAGAAGAGCGAGGAGGAGCGTTTCAATGCGGCGGCGGACGACCAGACGGCGACCGCCATCCGGGTCGGCAAGCTTTCCGCACTGCTGAACCCCCTTACTTATACGATCATGAACTTCGCGGTGATCGCCATCGTATGGTTCGGCGGCTGGCGGGTCGATTCCGGCGCGATGACGCAGGGGGAGGTCATCGCGTTTGTAAACTACATGTCGCAGACCCTGCTGGCAATGATCGTCGTGGCCAATCTGGTGGTGACCTTTACAAAAGCCTCCGCTTCCGCTTCGCGTGTAAACGAAGTGTTTGACACCGTTTCCTCTGTTCCGGATCCCGCCGGGGCGTCGGTCGCCCCTGTGCCCGATACGCCGAAAATTCAGTTTGAAAATGTGAGCTTTTCCTACGACGGGCCGGACAAATACGCGGTGAAGAATCTCGACTTTTCGATTATGCCCGGGGAAACCGTCGGCATTATCGGCGGCACCGGCTCCGGAAAGAGCACGCTGGTCAATCTGATTCCCCGTTTTTACGACGTATCGTTGGGGGAAATCCTGATCGACGGGGTCAATGTGCGCGAGTATCCGTTTTCCGCCCTGCGCGGCCAGATCGGCATGGTGCCGCAGGAGGCCGTTCTGTTTTCCGGCACCATTGAGAGCAACCTGCGCTTCGGATACCGCGACGCGGCACAGGAAGAAATGGAAAAGGCGCTGAAGATCGCGCAGGCGTATGAATTTGTGTCCGCTCTGCCGCAGGGAATCCAAAGCCCGGTCAATCAGGGCGGCAAGAATTTTTCGGGAGGCCAGAAGCAAAGGCTGACGATTGCCCGCGCGCTGGTCGGAAGCCCGCGGATTCTGATCCTGGACGACAGCGCCAGTGCGCTGGACTTCGCGACGGACGCGGCGTTAAGAAAATCGATTCAAAGGGAAACCTCCGGCATAACCGTGCTGATGGTTTCCCAGCGCGCCAGCACCATCCGGCGCGCGGATAAAATCATCGTGCTGGACGACGGCGAGGTCGCCGGAATCGGCACGCACGAACAGTTGATGGAAAGCTGCCAGGTCTATCAGGAAATCTGCCTGTCGCAGCTCAGCAGGGACGAGGTGAGCAAAAAATGAAAGGTTCCACACTAAAGCGGCTGTTCCGCTACGCGAAACCGTATTCCGGCTTTTTGGCCGGTGCGCTCGTCAGCGCGCTGATTCATATTTCGCTCACCCTCTACGGGCCGATCCTGATCGGCCAAGCGGTCGATCACATCATCGGGCCTTCCAACGTCGGCCACAGGGACATGATTCCTATTCTCGTTATGCTTGCGGGAACCATTGTGGTCAGCGCGGTGTTTCAATGGGTAATGGCGTACTGTACGAATAAAATCACCTATTATACGGTGCGCGACCTGCGCGCACAGGCTTATCAGAAGATCAACCGTCTGCCGCTCCGATACATTGACGGCCACGCGCACGGCGATATCATCAGCCGTGTCGTCAACGATGTCGATCAGGTCGCTGATGGCCTGCTGCAGGGGCTTACCCAGCTTTTTACCGGCGTCGTGACCATTCTGGGAACGCTGGTTTTTATGCTGACCATCAGCCCTGTCATTACGGTGGTGGTTGTGCTGGTTACGCCTCTTTCGCTGTTTGTGGCGGGCTTTATCGCCCGGATTTCCCACCGGCAGTTTATCGAACAGCAGGCGACCCAGGGCGAGCTCAGCGGTTATGTGGAGGAAATGATCAGCGGCCAGAAAATCGTAAAGACGTTCCTCTATGAAAGCCGTTCGGAAGAAGAATTCAACGAGATTAACCAGCGGCTCTACAACTGCGGGGTGAAAGCGCAGTTTTATTCCTCCCTTTCCAACCCCAGTACCCGGTTTGTCAACGGTGTTGTGTACACCGCGGTCGCGGCAATCGGGTCGCTCTGCGCGATTACGGGCCGCCCCGGCCCGCTGACGATCGGACAGATCACCTCGTTTCTGGCCTATGCCAACCAGTATACCAAGCCGTTTAATGAAGTGACCGCGGTCATCACCCAGATTCAGACGGCGTTCGCCTCTGCCGACCGCCTTTTCCGGCTGCTGGACGAGGAGGAGGAAACATCCGACGCTCCCGGCGCGCTGGCTCTGACGGACAGCGAGGGGAATGTGGACGTGGAGCATGTGTATTTCTCTTACCGTCCGGAAGCCAAGCTGATTCAGGACATGAACCTGAAAGCGAGAAAGGGCGAGCGGATTGCGATTGTGGGTCCGACCGGGTGCGGAAAGACCACCATTATCAATCTGCTGATGCGCTTCTATGACGCGGACAGCGGCACCATAAAAATTGACGGGACCGATGTGAAGAATGTCACCCGCGACAGCCTTCGGAAAATGTTCGGAATGGTCCTGCAGGAGACCTGGCTTTTTTCCGGAACGGTGCGCGACAATATCTCGTACGGAAGCGAACATGTGACGGAGGAACAGATCATCGCCGCGGCAAAGGCGGCGCACGCCCACTCGTTCATCATGCGCCTGCCGAATGGGTACGACACCCTGATTTCGGAGGACGGCGGCAATATTTCGCAGGGACAGCGGCAGCTGCTTTGTATTGCCCGGGTAATGCTGGTCGACCCGCCGATTCTGATTCTGGACGAGGCGACCAGTTCCATCGATACCAGAACGGAGATCCGTATTCAAAAGGCGTTTACCGAAATGATGAAGGGGAGAACCAGCTTTATCGTGGCCCACCGCCTTTCCACCATTAAGGAGGCGGACCTGATTCTGGTGATGAACAAGGGAAGCATTATCGAGCAGGGAACACATGAACAGCTTCTGCAAAAGCAGGGCTTTTACGCGAATCTTTACAACAGCCAGTTCGCGGTCGCGGATTAGCGGAAATAAACAGGAACCCCGGCAAAGCCGGGGTTCCTGTTATCTTACCGTAAATTTATAAATGGTCGTGTGCTTGTATTTCTCGCCCGGTTTCAGATTCTGGAACGGGAATTCCGGGTGATGGACCGAGTCGGGGAAAAACTGTGTTTCCAGGCAGACCGCATGGTGCGCCAGATGCTTCATTCCCGCCTTGCCGGCTGCGCCGGGGGCAAAGCTGTTCGCGGTGTAAATCTGTATCCCGGGCATATCGGTAAAGACCAGCATCGCCCTGCCGCTCAGCTGGTCGTACAGCTCCGCGGCTTTTTTCATGCCGTCCGCGCCTTTAATCACGAAATTATGGTCGTAGCCTCCGCAGCTTTTCAAGAGGCTGTCGTTTGCCCGGATGTCCTGTCCGATGGTTTTGGGCTTATTGAAATCATACGGCGTACTGGCTACCGGGGTCAGCCCGCCGGTAGGGATCAGGTCGGTTCCGACCGCGGTAATTGCGTCCGCGTTGATCTGCAGCTCCTGTGAAAGAATGCTGTTTCCCACGTCCCCGCTGATGTTGAAGTAAGAATGGTTGGTAAGGTTGACCGGCGTTTCGCGGTCGGTCTGCGCGCCGTAATCGATGATCAGCGCGTTGTCCGTGCTGAGGGTGTACTGAACGGTTACGTTCAGGTTCCCGGGAAATCCGCATTCCCCGTCTTCGCTGAGGTAAGCAAAGGTGACGGACGGCGCATCGTCGTCATTGTCGCTGCATTTCAGCCGCCAGACCCGGTCCTGAAACCCGCCCGGGGCGCTGTGCAGAGAATTTTTTCCATCGTTTGCCGCAAGCGCGTACTTTTTTTCGCCGATTTCAAATTCCGCCCCGCCGATCCGGTTGGCGTAGCGTCCGACGACGGCCCCGAAAACGTCGCTTTTTTCAAGGTATTCGTCCAGCGTGTCGTGTCCCAGGACCACGTCCCCGAAATTGCCCTTTTTGTCGGCGGTCAGCAGCCTGACAATGCGGCAGCCGTAGGTGATCACCTGCGCGGTCATCCCGCTTTTATTGCGCAGGGTATAGCTGTCGATTACGGTGCCGTCCGGCAGTTTCCCAAATACAGATTTTTCAATGCTCATCGTTCAGCCTTCTTCTGTCATATTTGGTGATGAGGAATTACTTGCCCAGCAGTGCCGCGCCGATAATTCCCGCATCGTTTCCCAGCAGCGCCCTGCAAATCTTTGTCTCTCCCTGCGAGCTGAGGGAATAGGCTTCCTTGGCGACATATTCGCGCAGCGGCTTCAAAAGGGTTTCTCCCTCGTTGCAGATGCCGCCGCCGATGCAGAGGATGTCCGGCTGGAATGCGTTGATGCAGTTGGCCAGCCCGCAGCCCAGGTATTCGATGTATTCGTCCACAACGGCTACTCCGATCGGGTCGCCCGCGCGCATTGCGTCAAAGGCGGTACGCCCGTCCACATTGTTCAGATCGCCGTCCGCCAGCTTCCAGATAGGACTGCTGCGGTCGGCGGATTTTTCCATCGCCTCTTTGGTGGAGCGGATCAGTCCGGTGGCGGAAGCGTACATTTCCCAGCAGCCGTCGCGGCCGCAGGTGCAGTGCCTTCCCTGAAAGACAATCACGGTATGTCCCATTTCTCCCGCGCCGTAATTGGAGCCGGAATAAATTTTACCGTCGATGATGATGCCGCTGCCCACTCCGGTACCGAGCGTGATCGCCATTGCGTTTTTCG
This sequence comes from Caproiciproducens puteiluti, assembly GCF_052442865.1. Lineage (NCBI taxonomy): Bacteria > Bacillati > Bacillota > Clostridia > Eubacteriales > Acutalibacteraceae > Caproiciproducens > Caproiciproducens puteiluti. The sequence continues at coordinate 1,606,014 of NZ_CP194790.1, forward strand.
CGCCCTTGAGCGCGCCGGCCTGATATTCGCCGTAGGCCGCCGCGTTCGCGTCGTTTTCCACGATGACTTTTTTATTCATTTTTGCTCCCAGAAATTTTCTGAGCTCGAAATGGTTAAAATACAGGTTGTTGGAAAATTCCACCACACCGGTGTCCGTGTTGACGGTGCCGGGGGTGCCGACGCCCACCCACGGGACGTCGTCCAGGGTGAGGTTTGCATTGCGCAGCGCTTCCATTGCGGTGGAAGCAAGCTGCTCGCACATATCGTCAGGAGGGCAGGGTACGACGGTCTTTCTTTTCGCCGTGGCAATGATTTGGCTGTTTTCGTCGACGACGCCAACCTTAATGTTGGTTCCCCCAAGGTCAATTCCCAGATAATACATTTTTTATCCCCTTCGTCCGTTATTTCAAAGTACAGCAATTTCCCAACAAAAGCGCGGTTCTTTCAGGCGCCCGCCGTTCGTTAATCTGCTGTAATATGTGAATAGTATAGCATTATCGCATGGGAATTGTAAACATATTGTGCTCTGCAATACAAAAAATTGTTATGAAGCGAAAACTTGTGCTATAATATGAAAGATACAAAATTTGGAATGGAGATCATGCCGTGGATTTTAAAGCACTCCCCAAGGGAATGAGAAACAAATATACGAAGGAATATCTCACTCTGCTGAACAGGCGCAGGTTTTCGCTCGGCGCGAAGCGTGCGTTTGATATCGTGGTATCGCTGCTGATCCTTGCGGTTTGTTCGCCGTTTTTTCTTCTTTTGGCGCTGGCCGTCAAAATCGACTCCAGAGGACCGGTGTTTTACAGGCAGGTTCGCGTCGGACGCTACAATCAGGACTTTAAAATTTTCAAGTTCAGAACAATGGTACAGGATGCCGATAAAATTGGGCCTCCGCTGACGGTGGGCGATGACCCGCGCGTGACAAAAGTCGGAAGGTTCATCCGGAAATTGCGGCTCGATGAGTTTTCACAGCTTTTAAATGTCCTTGGCGGAAGCATGAGCCTTGTCGGTCCCCGGCCGGAGGTCCGCAAATATGTGGATGTCTATGCCCCGGAATATATGGCGACGCTGCTGATCCGGCCCGGCATTACCGCTACCTCGAGCATTGCGTTCAAGGATGAGGACAGCCTGCTCAATGCGGCCGAAGACCCGGAAAAAGTGTATGTGGAACAGATTTTACCGCCTAAAATGGCATATAATCTGGAATACATGAAAAATATTTCCCTGCTGAACGACATCAAGATCATGTTTCGGACCGTCGGCGCGGTGCTGAAATAGGCGGATTCATATTTCACCTCTGCTTGTTTATAATAAGCATGAGGTGATTTTTTATGTTTGAGAATTGGCGGAAGAACAGGAAAAAAGAAAATAAAGAATATACGGATGTAGACAAAATGGCGGCTACGCTTCCCAATATGAGCAAAAGCGAGATTCCGACCGATGTGCTGGGCAGTTATACCGGCACGGCCAGAGACGGTGAAAAACCGGATCAGGACGCGGATGACCTTTGAATTTTTTGCAATATTTTCAGCCCTTCCTTCATAATAATGGATAGACAGTAGGTGATTGCTTGTTGAATCGTATGATTATGAAGAGAAAAAGGCTGATTGCTTTTATCCTTGTCCTTGCGGCGGCGGCAGGAATTGCCGCCGCTTCAGGCCGTTACGGAGAAAGTATGCCCGCGGATGCGCAGATGGAGAGCTCGGCATCGTCTTCCTCCGGTGATTACATAAAGTACGTTGAGTTCAACGTGCCGTATCTTGCGCTCAAAAAAGCAATGAATCTGGATATCGCCTCTCAGAAAGAGGAGAAGAAGGTAAGCTGGATCGAACTGCTTGCCTATCTTGCCGCGAAGTACGGCGGAAATTTTTCACACTATAAGAGCAATGATCTGGACGTTCTGATGTCGAAGCTGGAAACGCAGAGCATGGCGGACCTGACAAAGGACATGAAATATTATACCTACTATTCTAAGGCGTACACGGCGGTTCTGGGCGGACTTCTCGGCACCTATACCGACGGCAGCGGGGAGGAAAAATACGGCCTGATCGGATTTTCACCGATTGCCAAAACCTTTCCGTATGAGGAATACGACGACTTCGGCGCATCCAGGACTTACGGATACAAGCGGCAGCACCTCGGTCACGATATGATGGCTGCGACCGGTACGCCCATCATCGCGGTGGAATCCGGTATTGTGGAGGCGCTGGGCTGGAACCAGTACGGCGGCTGGCGCATCGGGATCCGCAGCTTTGACAAACAGCGCTATTATTATTATGCACATTTAAGGCAGAACCGTCCTTACGCCGCCAACCTTGCAGTCGGCCAGACGGTGACCGCCGGCGACGTCATCGGATATGTGGGCCATACGGGTTATAGTACGAAGGAAAATGTCAATAATATTAAGGTGAGCCATCTGCACTTTGGTCTTCAGCTGATTTTCGACGAGAGTCAGAAGGAAAGCGTCAACGAAATCTGGGTGGATGTGTATCAGCTGTGCAAGCTGCTGCGTCAAAATCAGTCCGAAGTGGTGCGTGACAGCGCCACAAAAGAATATTCCCGAAAAAATCAGATTCAAATTCAGTATTAAAAGGAAAATTCTATTTGATTTTGCCGCTGCGCTATGCTATAATAGCAACTGTTAAATTGCTGGTGTGGCGGAATCGGCAGACGCAAGGGACTTAAAATCCCTCGGTGGCAACACCGTATCGGTTCAAGTCCGATCACCAGCACCAAATCATCACTCAAAAAGTGATACAATGTTAGCCGCCTTGAAAAAGGTGGCTTCGTTGTTTTTATGGCTATTTTACTGGGCTTTTTGCACTTTTGATTCTAAAACAGCGTTTGCTCCTACAGGTGAGATATTTGTTTTCCGCTGCCGAACACAATCTTTTTGTCTGATTTTTGCACACCTCTGATGGGGTGTGCGTTTTTTGTTATAGCGTGTGCAAAGTCCTTTTTAAGGTACCGACCGGGTGATATAATTGGAAAGTGGAAACATATTCTTGCAATTGTTCGACATGTAGAATATACTGAACAGTATACTGGTACAAGGTGGTAAAACAATGGAATATATTACAGCACAAGAAGTTGCTGATAAGTGGAATATTACAAGGCGACGTGTCCAGATTCTATGCGTTAATGGACGAATCGGAGGGGCTATAAAAATGGCAAATTTGTGGCTTATACCAAAAAATGCAGAAAAACCTGCCGATGGTAGATTACTTAGATATAAAAACCGTGGATAGTATGACAGATTTAATTGAGTGTGGAGGAAATGATATGCCGGAATCTTTAATAGAAATGCTTCCTAAAATCGTCGCAGACGGAAAAAAAGAAGTGGAGCAAATCATGGAGCGTTTGGAAAGTCCCTATAAACTTGGACTTCAAACAAATGAATATGTTGTTCCATCAAAAGCACAGGGTGACTTATTTAATGTGATACAATACCCACAGGAGCAGCAAGAATGGACAAATCGTCTGATTTATGGAGATAACTTTTTAACAATGCAGGCACTGCTTGCTGGTGATCAAGAAAGTGGACTTCCTTCCATGCGCGGCAAAATTGATTTGATCTACATTGATCCACCTTTTGATAGCAAAACGGATTATCATACAAAAATAAAGCTTCCAAATGGAAATCTAGAGCAAAAGCCATCAACAATTGAGCAGGCAGCGTATTCGGATACATGGAAAGATGGGACTATAAGCTATTTGAAAATGATTTATCCTAGGTTGGCACTAATGAAGGATTTACTTTCGCCAAGCGGTAGCATTTATGTACATTCCGATTGGCATATTGGTCATTATCTAAAAGTAATTCTTGATGACATCTTTAATAAGGATAATTTTAAAAATGAAATTATTTGGCAAAGAACGGGTGCACACAACGATGCGGGTAAATATGGTAATATACATGATACTATTTTTTGGTATACTAAAACAAAGAACTATTATTTTGAGATGGAATATATCAGCTTAACTGATGAACATATTTCCACACGGTTTTCGTTAACCGAAAAAAAGACGGGTCGAAGATTTTTTGCTGGACCTATTACTGCACCAGGTGATGGTCCAGCTAGAATTTTTAAGGGTAAAGAAATATTGCCACCACCCGGTAGACATTGGAGTTATTCTCAAGAAAACATCGACGATTTAGAAAGTAGAAATATGCTGTACTATTCTTCTACAGGGACCCCATATTTGAAGCAATATATGGATGAGTATGTTCAAAAAGGCAGAAGGTTGCAAAGTATTTGGAATGATATCCTACCTCCTAAAACAGGTAAAGAAATATTAAATTATTCCACTCAAAAGCCTGAATCTCTACTTGAACGTATCATCAAAGCTTCTTCAAAGGAAAATTCTATAGTTGCAGATTTTTTTGCTGGTTCTGGCACAACAGGTGCAGTTGCTGAAAAACTCGGAAGACGCTGGATTATGTCAGATTTAGGTAAGCCAGCCTGTATGATTATGAGAAAAAGACTTGTTGACCAGAATGCGAAACCGTATCTTTATCAGGTGGTGGGTGAATACCAGAAAGAAGTATTTGCTTCCAATAAGATTTATAAACGTGTGGGAGATTTGGCCACTGTAGTTCTGGGCCTTTATGGAGCAATACCATTTACAAAGGAACAGTGTCCTTCGCGTAATCTTGGATACATAAAAGGTGGGAGAACACTTGTTATCGTCGACTCTCCTAATAAACTGACGGGTGCTTCCAGCATTAAAAAGGCTCAAGAACTACGTGAAACTTATCTTGGTGGGTGGGATAAAGTCATTGTGCTTGGTTGGAATTTCAGCTTCGATATTGGACGTATAATGCAAGAATTGCAAAATAAAGATAATCGCATTGAAGTGCAGGTTATTCCTTCAGATTTACTTGAGAAGCTGACAAAAAAGTCAGGATATGAAAAGCTAGTCAAAAGCGGTGAAATTCGTTTTTCAAGTCTACAGTATCTTACAATTAAACCAGTACAAAAGATTGATTACGGAGAGGACACAGAGAAACTCACAATCATACTCGATAATTACATTCTTCTGTCACCAGACGCTCTGCCACTAGAGGAAAAATACAAACAGGCTCTACAGGAAACCATGGCAAATGATCCGCTTTCGCTAATTGAATATTGGAGCATTGACCCCGATTATAACGGAGAAACCTTTGTAAGTGTATGGCAAGATTATAGAGAAAATCAGGATACAGACAGTGACCCGTTTAAGGTTTTGAATCAAACGACACTTACGTTACCGAAAAAACAAGGAAAGCGCACGGTATGCGTAAAAGCTGTCGATATCTTTGGTTTTGAAAGCATTGCCACACAGGAGGTGCAATGATATGCCCAACATGAAAAACACAGGTACGTGCGATATCCCTCTCAAGTTTGCAGCACGATTGACGCAAATTGTGAATAAATCGTATGAATCAGGCGAAATGCTTGAAAAAGTTACTGCGGTAACAAAAGATTTACTTAGATATTGGTTTAACCCTGCATTTACTGAAACTCGGCAATATAATTTTCATATTGGACAGCGGCAAGCAATTTTAAATATCATTTATGTGCATGAAATTCTAAAGGCAAAAAACGTATTTGATATGTACGAAATGGTAGATGATGAATTGCTTGCAGAGCTTGGTGTTGCGGAAGTCAGCGCTGAAAAATATAACTGTCCAAAATATGCTGTTAAAATGGCAACAGGTACTGGTAAAACATGGGTTATGCACGCACTTATGATTTGGCAGTATTTGAATTCGAAACATGAGGACATGCCATCAGACCGATATTCAAAAAATTTTTTACTTGTAGCTCCGGGCTTGATAGTATATGAGCGGTTGTTAGATGCTTATCTTGGTAAAGAAAATGAGGATGGAATTCGGAACTTTGAAACTTCGGACTTTTATAAATTTCAGCAACTGTTTATTCCGGATGCCTACAAAAATGTTTTATTTTCTTTTATTCAGAATAATGTGGTTAAAAAAGAGGAAATTGGTAAAAAGATAACCGGAGAAGGAATGGTTGCAATTACAAACTGGCACTTGCTAGCTGGCGAGGATGAAGAATCTGAAGACGAAAATGATGATCCATTTGTTAATCCCGCTGCTATCATAAAAGATCTTTTACCAATAACGCCGGGTACAACCGCCGGACACACCCTTGAATCGCTTGACAACCGCTATTTTAGCGGAAGTGAAATTGAATATCTTTCAAGCCTTAAGGATATTGTCGTATTTAACGATGAAGCGCATCATATCCATGAAAACAAAGTAAATGGCGAAGAGATAGAAGTTAAGTGGCAGCAAAGCCTGTTGAAGATTGCTGAATATAAAGGTGACCAATATATACAGGTGGACTTTTCTGCTACACCCTATAATGAAACAGGCGGAGGTAAGAATCGGACAAAGCATTATTTTCCGCATATTGTGGTAGATTTTGATTTAAAAACTGCCATTCGGAAAGGGCTTGTTAAGACAATTGTATTAGATAAGCGCAATCAAATTGTATCACAGGATCTTGCGGAGCTGGATTTTAGGGCTGAACGGAACGGCAATACAGTTATTGGACTTTCGCAAGGGCAAAAAGTGATGATTCGCGCTGGCTTAAGAAAATTGCAAATTCTTGAGCAGCAGTTCTTGGAATATGCTGATAAAAAGAAATATCCTAAAATGCTCGTCATGTGTGAAAACACACAGGTATCCCCTTTTGTCGTGGATTACCTCAAAAATTATGAGGGCTTGACGGGAAACGATATACTGCAGATTGATTCGGATAAGAAGGGTAATATTCCTCCTGATGAGTGGAACGAAATCAAACAAAAGCTTTTCAATATTGATGCTTTATCAAAGCCTAAGGTTATTGTTTCCGTTCTCATGTTGCGTGAGGGTTTTGATGTAAACAATATCTGCGTAATTGTACCTCTGCGTGCAAATTCGGCTTCTATTCTATTGGAGCAGACAGTCGGCAGGGGCTTACGGCTTATGTGGCGTGAACCTGATTATAAGGATATTAAAGAGGAAAACAGAATCCGCTTACTCAAAGAAAAGAAATCCCCAACGAACTATTTCGATATTCTAAGCATTGTAGAGCATCCTGCTTTTATTGATTTCTATAATGACTTAATTGATGATGGCTCTGTTATAGAAGTCGATGAAATGAAAAACGATAAGAAGAGCATTGTCGGAGATATTATCGATGTGCCTTTAAAATCTGATTATAAACAGTATGATCTCTTTTTTCCAATCATTATAAAAGATAAAGAGGAAACCATAGTCAGCGGCAAACTGTCTGTGGATAAAATGGAAAGCTATCATACATTTTCTTTCGATACTCTTAAAAAATTTACATCTCAGAAAGATGATACTTTTTACTCGGAAGAAATAACGGTTAAAACAAGGTTCGGCAACTACATTGTCAGTGCACAGGTATTTGATGCAAAGAGCTATAATGATTTTATTGCAAAAATCATTGGAGCAATTTCAACGTCCATTGAACGTGTGGGTATACGTAGAAAAGAAAGCTTTCCCTTTATGCAGATAAATACTGCCGAACTTGCCGGAATAATTGATACCTATATTCGTACTAAATTGTTTGGAAAGCCTTTCAACCCTTTTGAAGATAACAATTGGCGTGTGCTGTTGCTTAGAAAGTCTTTGATTGTGGAGCATATTATTAAAGAAGTTAGCAAGGCAATTTATGAGATGCAGAATAACATTGAAGTAAAAGATGCAGTTATATTAAAAAAATATTTTTCAGAAATTGGTCCCATGAAAATGCGTGAGAATTATTCTATTCAGGTCGCAAAATCTATTTATGAAAGGCTGCCATATCCAAGCAATAAGGGTGAATATGAGAGAGCATTCATGGAATATTGCGACAACGATTCTCAAGTCGAATCTTTAATAAAAATTAAAGAAAATTATCATACTTTTGCGTATTTAAATTACATTCGAGATGATGGTATGATTTCGCACTACTTCCCAGATTTTATGGTCAAACTCGGCGATAAAATTTATCTTATTGAAACCAAAGCGCAGAAGGATACAAGTAATGTCAATGTGCGCAGCAAAGAAAAATCTGCGCTTGACTGGATAAGGAAAATAAATGAATTAAAGCCACAAGACCGCATTAATTGCAAGTGGGAGTACGTTCTCGTAAGCGACTCGCTGTTTTATCAATTCAAAAACAATGGCGCTTCAGCTTCAGATATTCTTGAATACGCAAAATTAACTCAAAATACAACAGACAATGGCCAAATAGCATTTTTTAATGAAGGAGCAAAATAACTACGCCAGGTATAAAATATGAGATAACGAAACAACTGGGTTTTATCAGAAATACCGAGTGTGGAAAAAAGTAAACCTGCCAGCTGGAATGAGTGTGATCCAAAGTACGATGTTCGTGACGGGGTGCCGAAATATGAAAGATAGTCAAGGAGTGAAACTAAATGATTACATGGAACATAAAGTTTATTATCGAAAAAGTTAATAGTGAAGAGAGAATAAATTATAAATGAGAAGTTGTCAAGGAAGAGACCGTTATTAGCATTAAAGTTAGTGACAGTGAATTAATCCTAATGCTAAACTGCAAAGATGCAAATTTCAAGTTTTGTAATGATGAACTTTTTCATTGTGATAGAAAAAATATTTTGAAAGAAGAAATTAAAGAGGAAATGATTAAAGAATACTATGTTCGTAGTTATAAGCTGGATTTTACTAATAAAACAGGAGAGGTTAAGTTATCATATCCTAAAGTAAATCTTATATAAAAAGAGGAGAAAAATATGGATAAGGAAATTGATATATCGGGAAGATATGATGAAGAAATTTCAGAAATAAATTATATCTTACAGGGATTGTATGATGGAAGATTATATGGATTAAATGGGAATAAGTCCAGTATGGATGGTTCATTGCAGCACAATGTGATAGAATTGACAAAAAAATTAAATCGATTAATGACAAAAATTGAATATGGTCAAGATTCAAAATCGGATGATATAGCGAAAAGCTTATTTGTTTTACACAAGGAGCAATAATTATGCCAGAGATTAAATATGAAATAATCAAAGAAATCGGAATGCTATCTGAAAACGGCAAGGGCTGGAAAAAAGAGCTGAATCTTATCAGCTGGAATGACCGCGAGCCCAAGTATGATATCCGTGACTGGTCTGAAGGTCATGCAAAAATGGGCAAAGGGGTCACGTTGACTGTTGAAGAAATCAAGGAACTGCGGGATATTTTGAATAGCTTAGAGCTGTAACTTTTTCAAATGATATAAAAGAGTAAGAAAAAACTTATTTAAAGTGCAATTTTCGTATTGACAACTCTAATGTTTTGCACTACAATGATAAAAAATAATTACTAAAATTTCCCTTTCAGTCAAACGCCATTGGCTACGAATTTCGAAAACGTAGTAAAAATGGATATGACATGTCTCTTCGCACGGACAGTGACACCTATAAAGTATTATGTTAGGTATGATCTGTTTGTGGATCATACCTTTTTTTATTTTCAGGAGGCTTATAATGGAGAATTCACCCTACTATGAAGAAATGCTCAGTGGAAAAAACAAAGTAAAGGCATTTATGTTAAGGCAAGAGAGCGTTGAAACTACTACCCTTATGGGACCTACCAGTAGTGCTAAATCAACCATAACAACAGAGCTATTGCCACCAGTAAGTAACATGCTTCTTAGCAAAAATGTTGGAGACACCGCTCAAACCACATTGATTCCTACTCTTCTCATGCTCAATAGCCGATTTTGTGAAAATGAAGTGCTAATACAGTGTATTCCACGTAATAAATCTGCTTACCCGGATTTACTTGAGAATTTAAAAACAGTAATTACTGACTCGCTTTACGAGGTGCGCGATGAACTTTACGATTTTTCGATTAATGAAGTTATTATAAAAAAAATACTTAACCCAGTCAATAGATCATATCATGCATATCAATTTGCCAAAGAGCAGGAGCTAACTCAGAGACTCACTGAACTTCTAAACGATGCTTGCCAAACTATTATTGAAATGCCAGAACCACTTCTTAAAGCTGCGGAAAGCCTATACAAACAACTCAGGCTAAAAGATCAAACAGCAAAAAAGAAAGAAGCTTATGAACATCTGGTGGATGAACGCCTATCTAATGACAAAGATTTCCTTGACAATTTACTATCATGGTATAAAATCCTTATAAATATGATATTAGCAGATTTGCAGCCATTATGGACATATGAAACAGAATATACTTTGCTGGACGATATTTCAGATAGTAGCCCCGCAACGCAATTGATGGAAAAATTATATGGCTCAAGTAGCGCTTGCTCGCTTGTCTTCGAGGAAGTAAGATATGCCACTAGCCCATCAAAAGATTTTAAAAAAGCATACTTGGATCGTAATGCTGCTTATCCAGGTAGAACTGTTAAAATTAATATTCTTGACACTGTAGGGTTAACGCAATCTTCCCAAGACAGAGAGATTATCAGCGATAATATAGACAAAATTCTTAATAGAAAAAGCAACGCCCTACTTTTTCTTTGTGCTTCGGATGAACAACCGTCCGTATATGAAACATGCATTTCACTTTTACTTGAAAAAAATAAAAAGTTAGAAAACAAACCAGTTACCATATGTCGCACAAAAGCAGATATTGTTATACGAAATAAAATGATAAATAATTGGCGTAAAGATACCGGTAGAAATGCTATCCCGCTCGACAGTCCAGAATATGAAAGGTATGTAACTGAGGCGTTTGATTCTTTTTTAGATGAATATATTAATAACCCTTCATTAGGAGAGGAGCAAATTGGTAAGGAAGTAGGTGGGCATAAAATTGAATATCTTTCTTTGGCCCCGGATCTTTCCGCAACCATGGACAAGCATCTTAATGGAGAACTTAGTCCTACAAGAATATTTGATATTTTGCTTAATATTGCTGAACAGGTTGATATTATTTATGCCGGTGGCTATTCTCGACCATGGTTACAAAGCAAAGACCTAATTCACTATCCTCTAAATGTTATCTGTACTGCTCAGCCATTATCAAAAACTATTGCACTAGCTTTAACAGCAAAAGATAGCCAAAATGGTAATCAATACAAACAATACATTAAATCAGCTGATGCTATCTATCATGGTCGTTCTGTAAATTGCTTCCGAAATAAACTCAGTTATGGTGAGGGACATGAAACGAGGGCTTTTGTTTATGCAGATTTTCGACTTTATATAACTAACATGGTAGCCCGTTGGTTAAGAGAAGTTATTCCTGTAAATGACCTTATTAATAATTTATCGATTTCATTTGATTATTTATATAATTCTGGTTTAACAGATGAAGTTAAGTCCCAATTTCCAAGCAGGTTTAAGGATTTGCTGCAAGATAATTGGTGGAATATTATCGAGCGGATGGCAAAAAAACTTTCATATGACTGCCTTAGCAAAGAGTTTGAAGAAGCATTTTACTTTTGTTCCTGGAGTGATGGCTTTAGAGAAAGTTTAAAAGTTATCCAACAAAAATTCAGTTCTGTAGAGTATTGGCAAAAAAATATAATTGATTTGCTGAAATCTGAAGCAAATGATTTACTTCAGAAAATGTATATTTTTGATTGATAAATGTAAAATTGAATATTCCTGCAAACTAAAGCTTGCGGCGAACTTCGAAAACGCAGCAAAGAGCCTAAGTTTATAAGTCTTTTCGTACAGACTGTTATGATGTTCTATTAAGGCACGGTCTGTTGATCGTGCCTTTTTTATTTGCTTTAAAATATATTTCTTTGTTAGGTATTACTATGATTTTTGGAGGGGTGTTAAATGGAAAGAAAACCTGTACTATGCCCTTGCTGCGGAAGCCGCCTGATTGATGAGTCGGTAACAACGGAATGCAACACATATGAAATAGAAAGGAACAAACAAAAGCTCGCAGATTTTTATGTTAAGTGCTGGAAATGCAAAAAAGACATTGCAATTGTTATGACAAGTAAAAATTAGAAACATACTTCGTACAGAGCACCATCCGATAAACCGAGATAGGAGCCTGACAAGTAGCTGTAAAGCTATGCGTCAGACTCCTTTTTTTGTTTTCAGCTGCTTGTCATGCTCTTGAAAAAATTCAAGAGCTATAAAAAGTATTGCAGATACGTCCAAGATAAGCAAACAGACGTGTTTTTAAGCAGTTGTGTATTAGCTCTTGAAATTAAAAAATTCAAGGAGCTAATGACATGAAAATCACGTACAAATTTGCAACTGGTGAAGTAACCGCAATTGAAGTATCTGACGAAATTGGAGAAATTCTGATTGACCTTGACCGCAAGGAGTACAACGTCAATCACAAAGAAACCCGCCGCCACACCTCATTGGACGGCCTCGATTTTGAAGGAAAGCTGTTTGCTGATAACATCGACATTCCACACCTGCTGGAGCAAAAGGAAACCGCCCAAATGGTGCGTGCCGCCGTGGAACAGCTCAAGCCCAAGCAGCGCGACCTGATTTATGCTTTGTATTTGTCGGACAAACCGGTTTCACAGGCTGAATATGGCAGGCAACTTGGCATTGCTGAAACCAGCGTTCAACAGAATGCCAGAAGAGCAAAACAGGCTCTCAAAGAAATTCTTGAAAAAGTGTAGGGGTCAGGCCCCTGCGCTGGCCTAAGTAATGAAGGGTAACAAAACACATTCCTTCAGAAAGAGGTGAACGGTGTGAAACATGAACTTAAGATCAGCGTTTCAAAGAAGCCACAGACCGGAGGCATCGTCCGATGTCGTAATGTGACCCTGCGTGAGCATGTGCTTCGCCGCCTGTTTGGCGAAAAGCAAAAGCTGATCGTTTTAATTCCCGGCGACAGTGTAGAATCGCTGTCAATCAAAGAAATTGAACCACAAGGAGGTATGATCCATGAGTCGAATCAAACTACTGCTCGATGTTGCATCTGACCTGCGCAGCTTGGCAGACAGCCTGCAAGCCGTGGTCAGTGCTACTGATCAGGATGAACCAGCGCCGGAAACAAAACCTGTCAAGGAAAAGGTATCACCACTCGCGCCTAAAGAATCGTCCGTTACGATTGAGCAGGTGCGTGCAGTACTTGCCGATAAGAGCCGCTCGGGTAAAACGGCTGCAGTCAGAGACTTGCTTGGTGAGTTCGGGGCCGCAAAGCTCAGTGAAATTGAGCCGGACAAGTACCCTGCACTGTTGCAGGCAGCGGAGGAACTGTAATGGGTCAGCATGCTGCTCTTTCCCCTTCCAGTTCCCATCGCTGGCTCAACTGCAGTCCGTCTGCAAAATTGGAACAACAGTTTGCTGACAGTGAAAGCGAAGCGGCTGCTGAGGGTACCGCCGCCCATGCTCTGTGTGAACACAAACTCAAGCGGGCATTAAAAATGCGGTCAAAGAAACCGATTTCACGTTTTGACTGTGATGAAATGGATGCGTTCACAGACGGCTATGTGGATTTTGTCCTTGAAACACTGGCTCAAGCAAAACAGCGGTGCAAAGACCCCATAGTGCTGATCGAGCAACATCTGGATTTTTCATGTTATGTCCCGGAAGGCTTTGGTACTGGGGATGCCCTCATTGTCGGAGACGGCATATTACATGTCATCGATTTCAAGTACGGCCAGGGAATTCTCGTGGATGCAGAGGATAATCCGCAGATGAAACTGTATGCGCTCGGCGCTCTGGAGCTTTTCGGAAACCTGTACGACATAGACGAAATTTCTATGACCATTTACCAGCCGCGTCGGGAAAATGTCAGTACATGGACGATTTCCATTGCTGCCCTAAAAGAGTGGGCTGAACAAATTTTGAAACCGCGTGCCATCCTCGCCTACAACGGCAAAGGTGATTACTGTCCCGGTGAATGGTGCCAGTTTTGCAAAGCGGCGGTTAAATGCCGCGCTCGCGCTGAAGCAAAATTGAATCTCGCAAAATATGAATTTGCCCTTCCACCCCTGCTGACAGACGATGAGATAGAAGAAATTCTCTCAAAACTGGATGACCTTGCAAAGTGGGCAAGCGATATCATGGCCTACGCCACAGATTCTGCCATCAATCATGGCAAGCAGTGGACTGGTTACAAAGTTGTCGAAGGCCGGTCAGTTAGAAAGTACACAGACGATACTGCCGTTGCCGAAGCTGCCCAAGCTGCAGGTTACATGGATATTTACAAACAGAGCCTCATCACACTGACCGAAATGGAACGCCTGATGGGAAAAGAGCAATTCGCCGAGGTCTTGGGTGGCCTCATTCAAAAACCGCCCGGCAAGCTGACTCTTGTCCCAAATTCGGATAAGCGTCAGGCAATTGAAATATCAGATGTTCACAATGATTTTAAGGAGGACTTATAAATGAATAAAAATGTTTCTACTAAGGTTGTAACTGGTGTTGTCAGGTTGTCTTACGCTAATATTTGGGCTCCAAAGTCCATCAACGGGAGTGCTGAAAAATACAGCGTCAGTGTCATTATTCCCAAGAGCGACACCAAAACGCTTAATGCCATCAGCAGTGCTATAGACACCGCTATTAAGGAAGGTGCGTCCAAGTTCGGCGGCAAGGTTCCAAATAAGGCTTCCCTCAAACTTCCGCTGCGTGACGGAGATTCCGAACGTGATGATGAAGCCTATAAAAACGCCTATTTTGTAAATGCCAACTCCAAGGTTGCTCCGCAGATTGTCGACCGGGAACTCAATCCCATTATCGACAAAGATGAAGTGTACAGTGGCGTTTATGCCAGAGTTTCAATGACGTTCTATTCTTTTAACTCAAATGGCTCGAAAGGTGTGGCCTGTGGATTGGGCAATATCCAAAAAATCCGCGACGGCGAACCTCTCGGCGGCAGAAGCAGTGCGGATGATGACTTCGCAACCGCAGTCGACGATGACTTTCTGTCCTGATATATGAAAAATCTAAGTATCGATATTGAAACCTATTCGTCGGAAAACCTCGCCAAGGCCGGTGTCTACCGGTACAGCGAGGCTCCCGGTTTTGAAATCTCGCTGTTTTCCTATTCTGCGGACAATGGCCCCATCAAAGTAGTCGACCTTGCCTGCGGAGAACAGCTTCCTGATGAAGTCCGGCTTGCTATTCTTGACCCCGCAGTTATCAAGTGGGCATTTAATGCACAGTTTGAAAGGGTGTGTCTATCCCGTTATTTTGGTGAGTGGTTGTCCCCGGCATCATGGCATTGCACCATGATATGGGCCGCAACTTTGGGGCTCCCCCTCTCCCTTGATGGTGTTGGTGCCGTACTCGGTCTGGAAAAGCAAAAAATCAGAGAAGGCAAAGACCTTATCCGGTATTTCAGTGTTCCCTGTAAACCGACACAGAGCAACGGCCAGAGAACCCGTAATTTCCCGAGTGACGCACCGGAAAAATGGACTGCCTTCAAAACCTACAATATCCGTGATGTCGAAGTAGAAATGAGCATCAAGGATAAACTTTCCAAGTTTCCTGTATCAGAAACCGAATGGCAAAATTATATGCTTGATCAGAAGATCAATGATCGGGGTATCCGCCTGGACATGGCATTGGTGAAACAGGCCATCCAGTGTGATGAAAGTTTCAGAAAAACACATCTTGCAAAGGCGCAAATTCTGACGGGGCTTGCAAATCCCAACTCGACCCAGCAGCTGAAAGGCTGGCTTGAGGAAAACGGGTTACAAGTTGATTCTTTAAATAAAGCTGCTGTCAGCGATTTGCTATCCGAAGCCAGTGGAGCCACAAAGCAGGTATTGCAGCTCAGGCAAGAACTTGCCAAAAGCAGCGTGAAAAAATATACAGCAATGCAAAATGCTGTATGCGCAGATGGTCGTGCCCATGGGTTACTCCAGTTTTATGGAGCAAACCGTACTGGCCGTTTTGCCGGAAGGCTCATTCAGGTACAGAACCTTCCACAAAATCATCTTCTTGATTTGGAACAGGCCAGAGAACTTATCCGTTCCGGTGAGTTTTCAGCAGTGGAGATGCTCTATGACTCCGTTCCGATGGTATTGTCAGAGCTGATTCGCACAGCCTTTGTGCCAAAGGACGGCTGTCGATTTTTCGTGGCGGACTTTTCGGCAATTGAAGCCCGCGTCATAGCGTGGCTGGCTGGTGAGCATTGGCGCATGGACGTTTTCGCAAACGGCGGTGATATTTATTGCGCTTCGGCGTCTCAGATGTTTCATATGCCTGTTGAGAAAAACGGCATCAATGGGCATCTGCGACAGAAAGGAAAAATTGCAGAACTGGCGCTTGGATACGGCGGTTCAGTTGGGGCACTGACCGCGATGGGCGCGTTGGCAATGGGCGTTCCAGAAGAGGAACTGCTCCCTCTGGTCAAGGCGTGGCGCAACTCAAATCCGAACATTGTGCGTTTCTGGTGGGATGTGGACAGCGCCGTTCAAAAAGCAGTCAGAGAAAGAACCCACACACAGCTTCAGGGTCTGGACTTTGAGTACCAAAGCGGAATCCTGTTTATCCGGTTACCGTCTGGCAGATGGCTTGCCTATGTAAAACCCCGTATTGAAAAGAACCGGTATGACCGCGATGCGGTGACCTATGAAGGTGTCGGAGAATCGAAAAAGTGGCAGCGCATTGAAAGCTATGGCCCGAAATTCGTGGAAAATATCGTGCAGGCCACATCCCGTGACATTCTTACCGACGCGATGCGCCGATTGAACTCTCATGGATACAAAATCGTGATGCATGTCCACGATGAGGTTGTCGTGGAAGCGCCGCCCGATACATCACTTGATAAACTCTGCTCATTAATGAGCGAAACACCTGCATGGGCCAAAGGGCTACTTTTGCGGGCAGACGGATATGTTTGCGATTTTTATAAAAAGGACTGAGGTGACTATGAATATAAACAAATTTAATTCGGAACGGTATTCAGATCCAACCGCTTTTGAGGCATTGACCCGTATCGAACAGGAAGCGAAAAAGACATTCTTCAGACCAATGGTTTTCATTTCTTCCCCTTTTGCTGGAGATGTAGCGTGCAATATCTCAAAAGCACAGGAGTATTGCCGCTTTGCAGTGTCAAAAGGCTGTATCCCCATAGCGCCGCATTTGCTTTTCCCTCAATTTATGAACGATGCAAATCAGGCCCAGCGCGACCTTGCACTTTTCATGGGTATGGTGCTTATGGCAAAGTGTGCAGAGGTGTGGGTGTTCGGCGGTTATATTTCCAAAGGTATGGCGGTGGAACTTGAGAAAGCAAAAAGCCGTAATATGGTCATTCATTATTTCAGTGAAAATTGTGAGGAGGTGCAGCAAAAATGAAGATTGCAATCGGCAACAGCCGAATGGATAAGAAATGGAAAAACAAAGAGCTTTCCTGGAAAGAATTTCTCGCCCGTGTGGGTCAGACTACCCGGACAACTGAGACAGTTTCCGAATACCGTACACTGAACAAGGGAAAGCAGGACGCAATCAAGGATGTCGGAGGTTTTGTTGGCGGGCATCTCAAGGAAGGCCGCCGCAGAAACGGCAACGTACTCTGCCGCTCCATGCTAACTTTGGATATGGACTATGCCACATCGGATATTTGGGATGAGATCACGATGCTTTCCGACTGGCAGTGCTGCATGTATTCTACCCATAAACATACACCGGAAAATCAGCGCCTGCGCCTGATTATTTCGCTGGCTCGTGATGTCAGCGAGGATGAATACCCTGCTCTTGGCAGAATGGTTGCAAAAGAAATCGGGATTGATCTGTTTGATGATACCACATATGAGTCAGCGCGTCTCATGTACTGGCCCTCTACTCCATCTGACGGAGAATTTATTTTCAAGCACCGTGAAGGCCCGCTGCTCAACCCGGACGATTACCTTTCCCGTTATAAAGATTGGCGTGATGTTTCAACATGGCCTACCTCTACCCGCCAGTCGGAGGTTGTCCGCACGAGCCTTGAAAAGCAGGCCGATCCGCTGGCAAAGCCGGGTATGGTTGGTGTTTTCTGCCGAGCCTACTCCATTGAAGATGCGATTGATTCTTTTCTTTCAGATGTGTATGAACCCAGTGTTATGCAGGGTCGTTACGATTATATTCCAGCCGACTCCACTGCAGGCGTGGTAGTTTATGATGGTAAGTTTGCTTATTCCCATCATGCTACCGACCCGGCCTGCGGCAGATTGCTGAATGCTTTTGACCTTGTGCGCTTTCATAAATTTCATGATTTGGATGATAGCGTAGCGGATGGTACCGCGCCGGGCAATTTGCCATCCTATAAAGCAATGCAGGATTTCGCCGTTAAGGATGAACGCGTCAGGCTCCTTCTCGCAGAAGAACGCAAAGCCGCAGCGGAATCTGAATTTTCCGGAGCAGACAGCGACTGGCAAACGCAGCTTGAACTTGATAAGCAGGGTGGCGTGAAAAACATTCTGCGGAATTTGATTCTTATTCTTGAAAACGATGAGAATCTAAAAACCATTGTATTTAACCAGCTCAGTGACGGCATGGAGATAATGGGTGAGGTCCCTTGGCAGCATCCCGCAAAGTTCTGGCGCGATGCCGATGATGCACAGCTCATCAGTTATATTGACAGGCGCTACGGTACCTTTTCCTCACGCAACTATGATATTGCCGTCGCGAAAGTAACCGACGACCGCTCTTACCACCCAATTCGTGATTTTCTCAGTGTATTACCCGAATGGGACGGCATTAAACGTGCCGACACATTGCTGGTGGATTATCTTGGTTCGGAAGATACGCCTTATGTCCGGGCAGTCACCCGCAAAACGCTGTGTGCAGCTATTTCCCGCGTTTTACATCCAGGCTGCAAATTTGATTCCATGCTTGTACTCAACGGCCCGCAGGGTGTTGGCAAAAGTACCCTTATCTCCAAACTGGCAGGCGAATGGTTTTCCGACAGCCTCAATCTTTCGGATACAAAAGATAAAACCGCAGCTGAAAAGCTGCAAGGGTACTGGATTCTTGAGATTGGTGAACTGGCTGGTCTGAAGAAGGCCGAGGTCGAAACGCTCCGCAGTTTTCTCTCCCGGCAAAACGACATCTATCGTGCCAGTTTTGGTAAGCGCGCCACGCCGCATCTGCGTCAGTGCGTTTTCTTCGGCACGACCAACGCGGAAAAAGGGTACCTGCGTGATACCACCGGGAACCGCCGCTTCTGGCCGGTCAAAACCCCAGGCGGTGGAGCACGGATGTCATGGCAGCTCACGGAGCAGGAGATTCTGCAAGTCTGGGCCGAGGTACTGGTGTACGTCAAAGCCGGAGAAAAGCTTTACCTCGACAGCACTATGGAAGAACAAGCCAAAAACGAGCAGCGCGAAGCTATGGAAAGTGACGAGCGTGAGGGGTTAGTTCGCGATTACCTTGACACCCTGCTCCCGGAGGACTGGAGCAAGATGGATGTTTTTGAGCGACGTAACTTCCTGGATGGCAGCGAGTTTGGCGAATCCAAGCGCAAAGGAATCTACCGCCGTGAATCCGTTTCGAACATTGAAATATGGTGTGAATGCTTCAGCAAAGACCGCACGGTACTCAAAAGGGCGGACAGCAATGAGATTTCTGCCATTATGGCTCGCATTGGAGGATGGACAGGTTTGGTGAAAAAAGAGCGTATTCCGAACTATGGAAGCCAGTGGTTATATGTTCCGAAAGGCTCAGATTCTCGGAGCACCGGGAACGATACATGATTGCAGGAACAGTCGCTTTCCGTTCCGATGCTCCAAACTTACCCTGTCGGAACACCCCATCGGAACGGGCGGCGGCCCCACTGGCAGCTAACAAAAGAAGCAGTGTTGTTCCATTGTTCCAAGACTTCTATATGTATTTAAAATGGATAATAAAGATAGGACATATGCACGCAAACACGTATATGCGCGCGTATAGGGGATTTTTGTATCATGGGAACGCGAATGAGGTGTCAGTTATGAGAGAAATACAAATTGAAAAGGCTCTGAATAAAGCTGTTTACGGCATGGGAGGACTCTCGCTTAAGTTCATATCGCCGGGTTTCGATGGAGTGCCAGACCGGCTGGTGCTTCTCCCCGATAAAAAATTCGCCTTTATTGAGTTGAAAGCACCAAATAAAAAGATGCGCCCGCTTCAGGTAAAGCGGAAAACACAACTGGAAGTGTTAGGATTTCCGGTTTACTGCATAGACAGAATGGAGCAGATTGGAGGAATACTGAATGAAATACGAACCACATGAATATCAGTTTTATGCCACTGATTTCATTTTGAATCATCCCATCGCGGCGATATTTCTTGACATGGGCCTTGGCAAAAGCGTTATAACACTCACCGCCATCGATGATCTGATGTTTGACAGTTTTGAAATCCGAAAGGTGCTGGTCATTGCTCCTCTGCGTGTTGCAAGAGATACCTGGCCTGCTGAAATCAAAAAGTGGGATCACCTCAGCCTGCTTCGGTATTCCACAATTATCGGTACAGAGAAACAGCGCACGGAAGCGCTTATGAAAAAAGCTGACATCTACATCATCAACCGGGAGAACATAAAGTGGCTGGTTTGTGACAGCGACGTTCCTTTTGATTATGATATGGTGGTCATTGATGAGCTGTCGTCCTTTAAGTCCTACAGTTCACAGCGTTTTAAATATCTTAAAAAGGTAAGACCATCGGTAAAAAGAATGGTCGGTCTTACCGGAACGCCTTCCCCTAACGGTCTTATGGATTTATGGGCCGAAATCGGTATTCTTGATATGGGCCGGCGGCTTGGACGGTTCATTGGTAGGTTCCGGGATACTTACTTTCTACCCGATAAGCGCAATCAGACCACCATTTTTACCTATAAGCCCGGTGAAGGTTCAGAAAAGGCTATTTATGAAAAGATTTCTGATATCTGCATCAGCATGAGGAGCATTGATTTTCTCAAAATGCCGGAATGCATTTTCAATAATGTGTTGGTTACGATGTCAAGTGCAGAGCGCACACTGTATGAATGGCTTAAGCAGGATTTGGTGCTTTCCTTTGCTGACGGGGATGTGGATGCCAAGAGTGCGGTCGGTTTGACCAATAAACTGCTGCAAATGGCAAATGGAGCGGTTTATAACGAAAACGGCGGCGTTCAGCAGATCCACGACCGGAAACTGGATGCACTGGAAGATCTGATTGAAGCAGCCAATGGAAAACCGGTAATGATTGCCTACAGCTACAAGCACGATCTGACCCGAATCTGTCAGCGGTTCCATGCCCGAAAAATTGATACTTCTGAAGATATTTCTGATTGGAATGCCGGTCGGATACCTGTGGCTATCATACATCCCAAGTCTGCAGGCCACGGCCTAAATCTTCAAATCGGGGGTTCCACTCTGATCTGGTTCGGTTTACCTTGGAGCCTTGAGGAATATCAGCAGACCAATGCCAGGTTATGGCGGCAGGGCCAGCCGGATTCAAGAGTGGTTATCCACCATATTGTCACCAGAGGCACTATTGATGAAAATGTACTGCAGGCGCTCAGTCAAAAGGAAATAACACAGACTGCCTTAATTGCGGCGGTCAAAGCAAACCTGTGGGGAAAGGAAGGATTGCATGACAAAGAAAGAGCTGTCCCAGCTGTATTACCTCAACCGCGAAATTGAAGAGCAACAGCGTAGGCTGGCAGAGCTTGAAGAAGCCGCAACTTCCTGCACCGCACATATTACCGGTATGCCTCATGTGAAGGGCGTATCCGATAAAGTCGGGGATTATGCCGCAGAAATTGCAGACCTCAAAAGTCTGCTAGACCTGAACCTGAAAAAATGTTTTTATGAACTCAGCCGTCTGAATCGGTATATACAGAGCATTGACGACAGCGAGATGCGGCAGATTCTTTCCCTGCGATACATTAACGGCCTTAGTTGGAATCAGGTAGCCGCCAGCATCAGCATTTATGCCACCGAGGACAGCGTAAGGAAAGCACATGATCGGTTTTTACGAAAAAACAAATCTTGTCCGAAATGTCCGCTTTAGATATGCTACAATAATAGCGTGGAAAGTGTAAATAAAAGTGAGCGGCAAAAAACCTGTCCGATATGTCCGCTTTCCATCTGCTATAATAAAAGAGTAAAAGAATACTTAAGAGCTTCCGAGTAATATCGGGAGCTTTTTTCGTTGAGGTGACAATATTGGAATTCAAAAAACTTCCCATCAGTACGCTTATCCCGGCTGCATATAACCCACGTAAGAATTTAAAACCCGGTGACCCGGAATTCGAGAAGATACGCCGCTCCATAGAAGAATTCGGGTATGTTGAACCGGTCATTGTTAATTCAGATATGACAATTATTGGCGGTCACCAACGTGTGAAGGTGCTGTCGGCTTTAGGCTATACCGAAATTGACTGTGTGATTATTGAAGTTGATAAAACCAAGGAAAAAGCGCTGAATATCGCACTTAATAAAATTACCGGTGACTGGGACACTGCATCCCTCGCGCAGCTTTTAAATGAGCTTGACAAAGAGAGCTACAATATTGAGCTTACCGGTTTTGACTGGGATGAAGCGGAAAAGCTGCTTAAAACACTGGATGAAGATAAGGATAATTCCAAAGATGACGAATATGACATCGTTGTTCCCGAAGAGCCGATTTCACAAAAAGGCGACATCTGGCTTTTGGGCAGACACCGGCTGATGTGCGGTGACAGCACCATCCCAGACGATATGAAAACACTGACCGAAGGCAAGCGTGTGGAGATGACTTTCACCGATCCGCCTTGGAACGTAAATTACGGTGCGACCGACCATCCAAGCTGGAAACAGCGCACCATTAAAAATGACTGCATGTCGGAAGAAGATTTCAAAGAGTTTATGTCAAAATCATTCGCCTGCATGGCAGAATCACTTGTAGTCGGCGGTATGGTTTATGTTGTGATGTCCGCGCAGGAATGGGGTTCCCTCATGCCCGCTCTCGCGGATAACGGCTTTCACTGGTCGTCCACAATTATCTGGAATAAAGACCGATTGGTACTTTCCCGCAAAGATTATCACACCCGGTACGAGCCGATTTGGTACGGCTGGAAAGACGGTGCTCCCAGAATTCACCCGCTCGCCGACCGTCAGCAGTGCGATGTTTGGGATATTCCCCGCCCAAGCAAGAGCGAAGAGCACCCAACCATGAAACCGGTGGAACTGGTGCAGCGTACCATCGAAAACAGTTCCAAACACGGTAATTTTGTGCTTGATCAGTTCGGCGGCAGCGGTACGACCCTTATCGCCTGCGAAAATTCTGGTCGCACCTGTTTCATGATGGAACTTGACCCCAAATATGTTGATGTTATCGTAAATCGGTATATTGATAAAGTCGGGGTTGCCAATGAAGTTTTCTTATTACGTGGAAATGAGAAAATTCCATATGAACAGGTTCAAAAGCCACTTGACTAATTCTTCCTCCTGAGTGATGAATGTTGTAAATTCAAAATTAGGAGGATTTTTATGGAAAGACAGGAATTAGTTGATACGCTCAGAAGCCTATCACAGCAGGCTGAGCAGAATGGTTTGAAAAAAGTGTTGATGCCGCAAATATTGCCCACTGATATGGCTGACTCCAAGCGGATTGAAGAATTAATGCAAACTGGAGAGCTGCCGGAAACATTTACTTCATATGAGATTCCGTTTCTCCTGCATTTTATTGCGGATATGATTGAAGAATAACGAGGAACTGGGGCGAACAACCCCTTTTTCTCATGGTACGTGAATGTGCTTGATATTATAAAATAATGCCCACACGGGCAAAACGTGGGGCAATGAAAGAAGGTGTATGCCATGAGCCGCAAGGGAATCCAAAACAAAAACAGTAAATATGAAACGGACATTCTGCCCCGCCTTTCGGACATAAAAGACTGGATTGCCGAGGGTGACTCAGTTCGTGATATTTGTCACAAACTATCCATCTCTCCCGATACCTGGTATCGGTACTGCAAAGAGCACGAAACACTTTCGGAACTTGTAAATATGGGCAGGAGCCTGCTCAATCAGGACGTGGAAAAATCGCTTTTGAAGCTCTGCACCGGTTATGAGTTTGAGGAATTAAAGACCATCGTCGAAGAAGACAGGTCTGGCAAAAAGCGCACCAAGCTGGAAAAAACCAAACGGCACCAGCCGCCGTCCGCACAGGCCATCGCATTTTTTCTGCGCAACCGCTGTCCCGAAGAGTGGTCTGATAAAAAGCAATTGGTGCTTGATACCACCCAAAATGAGCAGGCGCGCAAGCAGCTGTTTCTGCAAATGCTTTCCGGTGATGCCCCATCCGAAGCGGATGATGATTCCGATGACGAGTTTAACGATGATGGTTAAATTTCAAACTCATTACGGAATTAGTGTTATGTTATGAGATTTGTCTTGACTTAGCACCCTACAAGAGTGATTAATGGTAGTACCAAAGGATGGTGCTGCATTATGATGAATCTCGAGAATTTCCGATTATACCTGATGCGCGAGGAGCGCAGTGAAAACACAATTTCCTGCTACTTGCGCGATGTGAAAGGCTTTTTTGATTGGTATGACAAGGAACTGGAGCGGATAACGGAGTATGATTTGATTGCATACAAGAAATATCTGCTTGCAAAAGAGAAAACAGTCATTACTTCTAACCGAAAGCTCGCCAGTGTCAACGCTTTTTGCCGATACCTGTATGATGAGCGCCTGCTGCCAGAAGCCTATGCCGCAAAACTCACCAAGAATCGAGATAAGCGCAATTACAAAGGCCTTTCGGAGCAGGACTTGACTGCACTGCATAAAACAATCCTGCAAAAAGGGAATCCAATGCATATTTGTATCATCGAATTGTTGTTTGGGACTGGTGTTCGTGTGAGTGAACTGACAGGTCTGACCCTTAACGATATTACCATAAGCGATACTGGCAGCCATATCCGAGTGATTGGCAAAGGAATGGTCAACCGCACACTTCCCCTCAATGCCACAGCAAAGCAAGCACTGGTACAATACCTTGCAGTACGACCAGAGAGCAGGACACAGCGGCTCCTGTTGGGGCAGCGCGGCGCACTGGGCAGAGGTGCCGTTGAGATTATCCTATGTAACTATGGCAAGGCACTTGGAATTAAGGTCACACCGCATATGCTTCGCCATTCGCTCGCCTATCGGCTAATTAAAACTGGCACTCCCATGACGACTATCCAGCAGATACTCGGGCATGAGAGTATTCTCACCACGAACCTTTACACGCAGACCACCGAGCAGGACAAGGCTGACGCTTTGCAGGGCTTAGCTTGGTAAACGTAACAGAATATATCGAGCGATGCTGGAAACAGTGTCGCTTTTTTCGTTGGGAGGGGTGCTTCTATCTGCAAAAAAGCGCCCCACAGCTGAAGCTCCGAAAATTTTTACAGTACATTTTTCAGAAATAATTGCTTATGGGAGGCGGGATTATGCAGGAGGAGGCACAACGGCAAAATACTTTGCTGATTGAATACTTAAACCGGTATTTCCCGCAGGATAAATTAAAGCAATTGATTCAGGAGTTTACTTTTTCAGAGCTTAGAAAACTGCTCGGTGAAATGGACATTGAATTTTTCGCTCTGTGCTATTTCCCTAAGTATTTTGACCGACCATTTGGTAGTTTTCATAAGGAACTGTTTTCCGAACTGAAATATATGCTGGGAAACTGCGGGCTGATTGAAGCGTTCGGCCTACCCCGTGAGCATGGAAAAAGTACCATTAACTCATTTCTGTTTCCGCTCTATTCTACATTATATAATAAGTCGCAGTTTACATTGATTATTTCGGCAACAGAGCAGATTGCTTTGCCGTTTCTCGATATGATCAAGGATGAACTGGAAAATAACAAATTGCTGATTGAGGATTTCGGCATTGAAAAGGGCAACCGGTGGAACAACAATGAAATATGGATTCGAGGTCGCGGCATTGATGCCTGCATCATGATTCGTGGCATTGACGGCTCCCTGCGCGGCATCCATTTTAAGCAGTACCGTCCACAACTTGTGCTTCTCGATGATTTGCTGAAAGACGATACCGCAAAATCTGAAACCAAGCGTGAGCAGGTGAAGTCCACTTTTACCGATGTTGTGATTCCAATTGGTACAAAAGAAACGAATATCCTTGTGGTTGGTACCGTTCTTCACGAAGAAGATTTGATGGCCGAACTGCTCAAAGGCAAAATCTCCGGGGTTCGTTCCATTCGCAAGGCGGCAATTCTATCCTTTTCAGAACGCGACGACCTTTGGGGAGAATGGGAACGGCTGTACAACAATCTTTCTGACCCGGAAAGGATTGACACCGCCCGCACTTATTATGAAAATCATCAGGATGAAATGTTGGAAGGCACCGAAATTCTGTGGCATGAATATCTTGATTACTATTATCTGATGTGTAAAAAGCAGTCCATGGGTGATAAAAGTTTTTACAAAGAATTGCAGAATGACCCGCGCTCCACCGATGATTACATTTTTCAGAATATCTCCATGTGGGAGAGCCTCCCGGATTACACCGATTTGGAGGTCGTTATGTATGTTGATCCTGCCATCAAAGCCGGGAAACGCAATGACTACTCTGCTATTACAATATTAGGTAGGCAGGAGAAAACCGGTCAGATGTATGTACTGGACGGCAGCATTTATAAACTGCTGCCAGACGACCTTTTTCAGGTAGCCATTGAAAAACTGCAGCAGTTCCCTATTGAAAAAGTCGGGTTTGAAGCAACGCAGGCGCAAAGCTATATGAAGCAAAAATTTGAAGAAAGCCTGTGGGAGAAGCGTATCTTTACACCGGTGGAAGAAGTCAATTCTAAAGGGCAAAAGCATGAGCGCATCATTACTTTGGAGCCAGATATCAAACGCGGATTTATTCTTTTCAATCCTGCAAATATGGCGTATAATAATCAAGTAAAGGATTATAACAAGGGCGCAAAACACGACGACGCACCGGACAGCCTTTACGGTGCTGTGCAGTTGGTACAGGGCGTACAGAGTTTGAAGTTCTTTGACCGAGGGCTGCTGTTTTAATTGATTTGAAACAAAAGACTATACTTAAGAAGGTGCAGTTAGGTGTCCAATAATAATACGCAAAATACTTTCGATCCTCTATTTTTGAAATTACCACCCGAGTTTCAAAAAAAGATGGAAGAAGAATCTAAAAAAAGAGCGGAAGAATTTGATAAAACACTGAATAATGTGGTTCAAAAAATCAGTGATGCTGGTTGGACATTGCCAATGGAGATGGGCATATATCCAATAAATGTATTAGGACAAACTAATGAGATTTCCGATGTTAGCAAGTTCTTTGTATGGTATTTTACTGGTGATAATCATAGTTCATTTGAAAAACTAATTCACAATATACAAACATCCAATATTGATGAAAAGTTTAAACCTGCAATAAATCAATGTGTATTTGCTTATGAAAATAACCAGTACATCATTTGTGTTGTGACATTACTTACTGTGATAGAGGGTATATTGTCCTCTTTTTATCCCGATAAAACAAATACAAAGATGAAAGCTGTTTGCAAAAGACAAGTTGAAAAGTTTTCATCAAGTGAGCATATAATTGAAAAACATGTCTGGAATTCATATAAAAATTTCACAAACAAATTATATTATAGCACTGAGTTTTCTAATAATGAGCCGACCTTTATCAATAGACATTGGCTTTTGCATGGTAGATCGGCTTATAATGTTAATCAAGAAGATTGCTTAAGACTTTTCAATGCAATTGATACCATCTGTTGTGTGTCGGGAAAATAGCAAAAAACCTTTTAGCCACCTTCACCGGTGGCTTTTTTCATACCCGAATATAGGAGGAGATGCAAATTGGAAGTAACGGAATCCCTCATCAAGCTGTGTCTTGATGAGTTTGAAACTCAGTCGGCTGAAAAGCAAAAATACAAGAATTACTACAACGGCGACCATAGCATTTTGCACGATTACGATATGCAGGACAGCCGCAGCAACCGAAAGTTAATATTTAATTTTCCGCGAAAGTTTGTGGATAACGAAACCGGGTACCTTTTGGGTAAGCCGGTTAATTTTATATCCAAAACCGACAACAAGGCGGCTGTGGACTGTATTGACCGCAACATTTCCCACTGGGATAAAGAACACAATATCAATTTGAGAAAACAATCGGAGATTTATGGAGAAAGCTACGAGCTCGATTATGTCAATCCCGACGGCGAATTCTGCGGAACGGTGCTTACCCCGCTGAACTGCTATTGTCTGGAGGATGGAACTGCTGCGCGCAATGTTGTACTTGCCCTGCACAAATTCAGTAAGGCTTTTGTGGATGATGTAGAATTTCTTGATGTCTATACCGACAGTGAAATCTTGCATTATGAACTGAAAGAAGACGTGCTTACCTATACCGGAAAGCATCCGCACATTTTTGAACGGGTGCCGGTGATCATCTGCCCTGCCAACTCCGAACGCAAAAGTGGTTTTGAGGATGTAGTTTCCCTTTTTGACGCATATAATGCCATCAATTCAGATTTGGTAAATGAAATTGCCGATCACCGCAATGCGTATCTGGTCATTGAAAATGCCAAACTGGAAGATGAAGATTTGCTCAAAATGAAGAAAATGGGCATTATTCAGGTGCCAAAAGGCGGCAAGGTTTCTTGGCTCACCAAGGACATTAACGATAGCTTTGTGCAGAATGAACTGGAAAATATCGAGCGCAAAATTTATGACATGATGGATGAGGTCAATTTCAATGAAAACTGGGCGGCAAATACTTCTTCCCTCGCACTGCGCAATAAGCTGCTCAATCTGGAAAACCGGGTATCCATGCGAGAAGCCTTTATGGAGCGGGTAATCAAAGAGCGGCTGCGCAACCTGTTTGTTTTCATTGCGAAAAAGGAAGGCGTCACCTATGATTACCGGGATATCGTGGTGAAATTTACTCGGAACCTGCCGACCGACCTTACCGGACTGGCAGATATCATTGTGAAACTCAAAGATACCTGTTCGCAGGAAACGTTGCTTACCCTGCTGCCCTTTATCGAAAACCCGGCTGGTGAAATCAAAAAATTCAAACAAGAACAGGCGTCGTCCGTTTCGTAAAAAGTGGACGGGGCCGATAAGGAGGACATAACATTATGAATTTGGCAGAATTAAAGGCATTTTTGGAAAGCCCCGAAGGGAAAACCAGTGAAATCACCGCATATTTGCAGGGGTTGAACCCGATCACCGTTGCAAGGGTGCAAAGTTTCATGGAAACGCCGGAAGGCAAATCGTGGTTGGATTCCGTAAAAGATAAGCATTTACAGAAAGGTCTGGAAACATGGAAAACCAACAACCTTGAGGCGCTGCTTGAAACAGAAATCAAAAAGCGGTTCCCGGAGAAAGACCCGAAAGACCTGGAAATGGAAAAACTCAGGCATGAAATTGAGCAGATGAAATCCGCAAAGGATAAAGAAGCCCTCACAAATAAAGCCATTAAGCTTGCCGGTGACAAAGGATTGCCTTTGGACTTGGTGAGCTTTTTTGTTGGAGCAGATGAAAACAGCACTACCTCGAATCTCAAAACATTCGAGGATACCTACAATTCTTCCGTTCAACACGCCCTTGAGGCAAGGCTGAAAACTGACGGCTATACTCCGCCTGCGGGCGGCGGCAGCGGAAAGTCGCTTGAGGATTTGTCCATGGATGAGTATATCAAAGCAAGAAATAAGGACTAAGGAAAGGATTTGATACTTTATGTCTAATACATTTTTAACCCCCGGCATTATTGCAAAAGAAGCCATGATGCAGCTCCGCGCCAATACCGTCATGGCCGGTTTGGTTCACCGAGATTATTCCAATGAATTCGTGGCGGGTGTCGGCGACACGGTAACCATTCGCAAGCCTGCAACTTTTGAAGCAAAAGAGTTTAACCGCGCAACGGGCATCAATATTCAGGATGCCACCGAAGGCAGCGATACCATTTGTTTGGATAAACTGCTCGATGTTTCCTTTGAGGTGACGTCCGAACAGCTGACCATGGATATCGCCGATTTTTCCACACAGCTTTTGCAGCCTGCCATGCAGAGCTTTGCGCAGAAAATCGACCTGTACCTGCTTGGACTATACAAGAATATTCCGGCGGTTTCCGGTACGGCGGGTACAGCTCCCAATTCCATCACTGCCATTACCGATGCCCGTCAGGTGCTGAATGAGAATAAGGTACCGCTTATCAACCGGCGTTTGGTGATTGATTCCGCAGCGGAAAACGGCTTTTTGCAGATTCCGACGTTCCATGAGGCAGAAAAAGTCGGCGACAGCGGTACTGCTTTGAGGGAAGCTTCTCTCGGCAGAAAGTTCGGATTTGACATCTACACCGACCAGAATGTGCTGAAACACGCAGGCGGTACCCTTGCGGCAGGCAGCGGAAAGCCAAAGGTGGCGGCAGCGACGGCAAAAGGTGCCGCGAGTATCAATCTCACGGCGGCAACACTTACCGGAACAGTAGTGGCGGGCGATATACTGACCATTGGCGGTGCCAATTACGTCGTAACGGAAGATGCAGCAGCTGCTTCCAATACCATTACGGTGAAAATTGCACCAGCGCTCCTGACTGATGCTGCCGCCAATGTCGACGTTACCCTTCTTGCCAATCATACGGCGAATCTCGCGTTTCACCGCAATGCATTTGCTCTGGTAACAAGGCCACTGGCTTTGCCGAAAGGGCTGGCAGACGGGCAGAAAGCCCTTGTAAATTACGACGGTTTTGGGCTTCGCGTCATCTACGACTACAACAGCCAGTTCAAAAAGGATGTCGTGTCCATTGATATGCTGTGCGGCGTAAAGACCTTAAATCCTCAACTTGCCTGTAGGATGCTGGGCTAATTATTTCTGTAAAGAGAGGGCGTACTGTATAGTGCGTCCTCTTTGCGTTAAGGGGTGAGAAATATGCTTGAAATTATGAAAATGCTGCTTGATCTGGCGAACGATGATACATCCAAGGACAAAATCCTCAGTTACTATATCTCGCTGGCACAGCAGATCGCTGTTTCCTATTGCAATACAGATTCTTTGCCGGAGCAATATGATTCCGCAATTGCAGAGCTTGCGGTGTATCTGTATAAAAACCGGGACAGCGTTGGCATTTCACAGAAAACCGAGGGTGAGCGCAGTGTTACCTATAATGTAACCGGTGGTATTCCAGATCATATCAAAGCGGCTCTGCCCCTGCCAAGAGTTCGGGTGTGCGGCAATGTTTAACGACACCCCAATTACGGTACTGGATAGCAAATTCAACATTGTAAAAACCATCTTTGCGGATATGCAGGGTTATTCCGGTTCTGCGGCTTTTGATTATGGGGTAACACTGGAACTTTCAAAACGTGTATTTTGCAGCCCTTTTACAGAATTTACAGAAGACGTGTACTTTCGAATCGGTGAAAAGCTGTATAAACCAATTTGCGCAATCGAATGGGACAGCTATATGGAGATTCGGCTTTACCGCATGAGGAGGCAAAACGTGACAAACACCATTGATGGACTATTTGAATTTTTTCTGTTTGATGCAGGTGCCCCTGTTACCATAAATGGGGCCAGCAGTGCCGCAGTAGTGTTGGACGCTGATAAGAGCCTCGGTGAGTACGATGACAAAAACATCATGGTAAAATCCGCATTCAAAACGGGAGATGTCGTGGAATATCAGGGTGGCAAACACCTCGTCTTTTCTCAGGTGGAAAAGAAAACGAATTCCTACGCGGCCAGACTCCGCCGCTGCAACCACCACATCGCTTTTAACTACAAAGGCGATGTGCAGTGGTTTGATGTATTTATAGAAGCAAAAGTTTTTGACATCGAGGAAGGCAAAGTGATCTCCCTGCCACAGGGAAACATCATCGTTTGGGTACAGGAAAATGATCAATCCACAAAAGTTGCTTTAAACCAGCGCTTTATCAATACCGGCAGAGCTTGGCAAATAACCGGTATTGATCGAACGAAGCCAGGATTGATGCGGCTATATTGCGAATTGACGGTAACTACCGCTGATGACGATATGGTGCATGAAATTGCGGACTATTACAAATACGCACACCATTATGCTATCAGTATTTCGAATCAGCAGCCTGTTGAGGTAGTGCTGGGTGGAACCACTCAGCTCATTTTCACGGTGACCGACAACGGAGCTGCCATATCCACACTGCCCGCTTTTACCTGTACTTCCAGCAACGAGGCCATCGCTACGGTAAGCAATACCGGATTGATCACCGGCGTTGCAAACGGTGAAGCAACCATTACGGTTGCCATTACCGGATACCCGGACACAGCAATCAAAATATCCGCAAAGGTGACCGGTACGGTAACTCCCAGTTACTCGGTTGCCATTACCTTTAAAAACACTGCTCAAATAAAAGTTGGCGGTTTTCCAAAGCCATTTACCGCTGTTGTCTATGAAAACGGCACGGCCATTACCACAAAATCGGTGACGTGGTCGGTAAAAAACAAGGACTACACCGGAGACAGTATGACGACGCTGTCTGATATGACGGGCACGGCCTGCAAACTGGCCGCGCTTGATAATACCGCTTATATCGGGCATACCGCAGTGCTTACCGCGACCTTGGCAGACGACAGCACCGTATTTTTCAACCTCGATGTTCTGATTATTTCATATACGTAAAGGAGCAAAAAAGCAATGGAACATACATTAAATTGGTTCAAAGCAACCTGTGCCGCACTGGGCGGCCTTTTGGGCGTATTCCTTGGAGGATGGGACGGGTTTCTCTACGCCCTTACTGCCTTCATTGTAATCGACTACCTCACCGGCGTGATGGCTGCAGTCATTCAGAAAAATTTATCCAGCGAGGTGGGCTTCAGAGGCATCTTTAAAAAGATACTCATTTTTATTCTTGTAGGCGTGGGCAGTATTATTGATGCCTATGTACTGAAAGATGGCAGCGTGATTCGCACCGCAGTCATCTTTTTCTATTTATCCAACGAAGGGATTTCAATTCTCGAAAACGCCAGTATTATTGGGCTTCCAATCCCACAGAAGCTTAAGGACATTCTGGAACAATTAAAAGAAAAGGACGGCAATGACCATGAATAAAATTTATTTATCTCCATCCAATCAGGATAACAACAGCTATTGTGTGGGCGGCACCACGGAAAAAGCGCAAATGGAAGCTGTGGCGCAGCGGCTCAAAGTGATTCTCGACAGCGAATACTCCTGTGAAACGATTATGGCAGATTTATCGCTTGGAATCGGTACGAGCGGCAGGCCGCTGGATGCCAAAAACAAAGGCTGCGGCATCTATCTTGCCATTCATTCCAATGCCGGGGGCGGCGGGACTGCAAGCGGTGCGGTCGCGTTTTATCATCCGAGCAGCGCAGCCGGTAAAAGTCTGGCATCAAACCTTGTTGCCAAACTAAACGCAGTCTGCCCGGTCAAGTCAAACCGGTCTTCTCCCGTTCAGAATGGCATGAGCCTTTTTGATGGGCAGGGGCTTGGTGAGATTCGCACTCCTACGCAGTATGGCCTGACGGCTGTGCTGGTCGAAGTCGATTTTCATGACAATCCGAAAACCGCCCAATGGATCATCAACAGCAAAGATGCAATTGCAAGGGCCTGTGCCGGAGCAATTGTCCAGACATTCGGCATTGCAAAAAAGCAGGCGCAACCGGCAACGCTGCCTGCCCCTTCCGGAAAACTCTATCATGTGCAGGTTGGCGCATACGCTGTAAAGGCAAACGCCGACGCAATGCTTGCAAAAATCAAGGCGGCAGGTTTTGACGGATTTATCCGGTATGAATAAAGCGCACTGGGGAGATGAGCTTTATGACCGGTGAGCAAAAAAAATCCATCCATGAAATGAGGGCTGAAAAATTCAGCTATTCGCAGATTGCCGCTTCGCTTGGAATTTCTCTGAATACCATAAAATCCTATTGCCGCAGGAGTGGACTTCAGGGCAACCTTTCGCAAACAGCCAAGGGTGATGGCACTGTTTGCCAGCAATGCGGAAAAAGGCTGTATCAGAAGCAAAAACAGAAGCCTAAAAAATTCTGCTCCGATCAGTGCCGCCGTGCATGGTGGAAAGACCACCAAGACCGATTGCATAAAAAGGCGGTTTATGTACTTACCTGTGCACACTGCGGCACTTCATTCCAAAGCTACGGCAATAAAAAGCGCAAATACTGCAGCCACGCCTGCTATATTAAAGACCGGTTCGGAGAGGAGAAGGCATCATGACCCACGAGCAGTTTGAACGGGAGAAAAATTACAGAGTATCCCTTGCTGTGGCAAAAAGGATGCTTGCAGCCGGGATTTTGTCTGAGCAGGACTACGGAAAAATTGATACAATTTTACGGCAGAAATATCGTCCATTATTGGGCTGCTTATGCGGCTAAATTGCTTGATTGCATAGGCGTACAGAGGTAACATGTGTGCTGAAAGGAGGCGCTTTTATGGAACGAATCATAACAAAAGTGAAGATTTCAGCGCCCGGGTTACCTCGCAAAAAGCGAGTCGCCGCCTATGCCAGAGTATCCAGCGGCAAAGACGCTATGCTCCATTCCCTGTCGGCGCAAGTCAGTTATTACAGTAATTTCATTCAGCATCATGGTGACTGGGAATACATCGGCGTTTATGCTGATGAAGCACTGACCGGTACAAAGGACGGCAGAGCGGAATTTCAGCATTTGCTTTCAGACTGTCGGAACGGAAAAGTCGACATGGTGATCACAAAATCCATATCAAGGTTTGCAAGAAACACCGTAACCATGCTGGAAACCGTACGCGAACTTCGGCTTTTGAACATCGACATATTTTTCGAAAAAGAAAATATCTACTCTATGAGCGGGGACGGCGAGCTGATGCTTACTATCCTCGCTTCTTTTGCGCAGGAGGAAAGCCGCTCCGTCAGCGAAAACTGCAAATGGCGGATTCGCAGGCAGTTTGCGAATGGCAGGCCCGGCAGCACGACCATGCTCGGTTACAAATGGGTAGACGGAACCCTGCAGGTGATACCGGAGGAAGCTGAAACCGTCCACATGATATTTTCCGATTATCTCAGCGGCATGGGCAAAAACGCGATTATGAAGAAGCTGAACACAAGCGGCATACCTACAAAACGTGGCGGTGTCTGGTGTGAAAGCGGCGTTGCAAAAATTCTTGACAATGAAAAGTATGCGGGAGATTTGCTTTTGCAGAAGTCATACAGCTCCAATTATATGGAAAAGAAAAAGTGCATGAATCGCGGGCAGCTTCCTATGTATTTTGTAAAAGACAGCCATGAACCGATTATCGACCGGGAAACGTTTGAACGTGTTCAAAAGGAGCGGAAGCGCCGGGCGGCAGGTTGCCTTTCTATTAATAAGGAAGTCTACCCCTTTACAGGAAAGATTCAATGCGGCTGCTGCGGAAAAAACTACCGAAGAAAAATCGCCAACGCCGGGAGCAAATATGCCAGCCCAGTTTGGATATGTTCGACCTTTAATTCAAAAGGCAAGGAAGCCTGCGGCTCAAAGCAAATTCCCGAAGAGATTCTAATGGCAGTGACGGCGGATGTCTTGGGGCTTTCCGAGTTTGACGAGGCAGTTTTCACCGCAAAAATCAAGCAGATTATCATGCGCGGCCCGGATAAGATGCTTTTTATTTTTCATGATGGGCGGCAAGTAGAAAAGACATGGCAAAATAAATCGCGACGCGATAGTTGGGACGACGCGGCAAGGCAAAAGGCGCGTGAAATGAACGAGAGGAGGAATAACCCATGGCAGCAACAGCAAGAGCAGTAACCGTCATACAGCCTACGGTTATTCACCGGATTCCATTCAGCGCGGAGAACCGTACCGCCCGAAAGCGTGTTGCCGCCTATGCCAGAGTATCCACCGACAATGAAGAGCAGCTTTCCAGTTACGAGGCACAGGTTGACTACTATACCCGATATATCCACGATAATGAAGAATGGGATTTCGTGGAGATTTACACCGATGAGGGCATTTCGGCCACCAACACCAAAAAACGTGACGGCTTCAAACGCATGATTGCGGATGCACTTGCCGGAAAAATAGACCTCATTCTTACAAAATCGGTTTCCCGGTTTGCCCGAAACACCGTTGATACCCTCACAACCGTTCGAAAACTAAAAGAGAAGGGCGTTGAGGTATATTTTGAAAAAGAAAATATTTACACGCTTGACAGCAAAGGTGAACTACTGATTACCATTATGTCCAGCCTTGCGCAGGAAGAATCAAGGTCAATCAGCGAAAATGTCACCTGGGGGCAGCGGAAACGTTTCTCCGACGGCAAAGTCAGCCTGCCATACAAACACTTCCTCGGATATGAGAAAGGCGAAGACGGTTTACCGAAGATTGTGGAGTCGGAAGCCAAAACGGTACGCTCGATTTACAAGCTATTTATGGAAGGCAAAACGCCGTCCGGTATTGCCAAGTACCTGACAAAAAGCAGTATTCCCACTCCATCCGGGAAAACCAACTGGTCATCCAGCACGGTCGAGAGCATCTTAACCAATGAAAAGTACAAGGGTGACGCTGTCCTTCAGAAAACATTTACAGTGGATTTCCTTACTAAGAAGATGAAGGTAAACGAAGGCGAAGTGCCCCAGTATTATGTAACGAACAGTCACCCGGCCATTATTTTGCCAGAGTTGTTTGATTTGGTGCAAAATGAAATGAAGCGGCGCAAATCCACGGCAGGCCATCAAAGCGGTACGGGGTGCTTTTCCAGCAAAATCATCTGCGGCGAATGCGGCGGCGTATACGGCAGCAAGGTGTGGCACTCCACCAGCAAATATCGCCGCACAATATGGCAGTGTAACAACAAATTCAAAAATGCGGAACCCTGCAAGACACCCCACCTGTATGAATCCACACTGAAGCAGGCATTCGTGAATGCTTTTAACAGCCTGATTCAAAACAAAAGTGAGATTCTGGACGGTTATGATACCATTATTCAGTCTCTGACCGACAATACCGCTCTGGATGCCGAAAGCGCCGCCCTTCAAGAGGAATGCGATGTGGTGATGGAGCTGATACGAAAATGCGTGGATGAAAACGCCCACAGCGCCATCGACCAGTCCGATTACCAGCAACGATATACCGCGCTGATTGAACGTTACGAAACCGCAAAGGGCAAATTTGAAGCGGTGAATGAACAGCGGCAGGAGCGTACAGTAAAGCGCGAGAAAATGGCTGGGTTTATCCAAACACTGAAAAAGAGCGCTACTCTCCTCACTGCATTTGATGAGGAACTATGGTACGCAACAGTGGACAGAGTTATTGTTCAGTCCGAGCATGAGATTGCTTTTCAATTCAAAGACGGTACCGAGCTGCCGTGGATAATTTAAGATTTTAAAAATACAACTCCCGCAGGGCTGGCAGTCATGTCAACCTTGCGGGAGTTTTTGTCATTTATGGGGATTTACCAATTGAAACCATGTGGTGGTTATTGCTTCGTTACACTATATATAAATGATATAATTTCTCGTTGCCTTTATTTGAGGAAACTTAAGGTGCAGGCATGCACCGCACGAGCTGTGAGCATCTGACAACGGTAAAAAGGGGGTGATAATTACGAAAAGAAAAATTGAAATAGGCAACATTCAGAAATGGGAAAAATCATCAAAAGCAAATGAAAAACGGCAAGCGCAAAAGGAACGAATCCGGGAGGCTTACAAAAACGGCACTACGGTTGAGGTGATCCCCGCAAAAGCGGAGCAAAAATCAGATAACATGAAACGCTTACGGGTAGCTGCATACTGCAGAGTTAGTACGGATGAAGATGCCCAAGCCAGCAGTTATGAACTACAGCTTCAGCACTACCGGGAGATGATAATGAATAATCCAGATTGGGAGCTGGTGGATATTTACGCTGACGAGGGCATCTCAGGTACCTCAACAAAAAGGCGTGTTAATTTTTTGCGTATGATTGATGATTGCTATGCTGGAAAAGTAGATATGATCATTACAAAAAGTGTAAGCCGCTTTGCAAGAAACACACTGGACTGTCTGGACAATGTGCGTAAGCTAAAAGCGCTTGATCCTCCGGTTGGCGTATTTTTTGAAACAGAAGGCTTTAATACTGCTGAAAGCAAAAATGAATTTACACTTGGCATTATGAGCCTTGTCGCTCAAGGAGAATCAGAGCAAAAAAGCGCAAGCATACGGTGGTCTATTATCCAGCGCTTTAAAAAAGGAATACCCATAATTCCAACGCAATGCTTATTAGGCTATGACAAAGATAAATTCGGCAATTTGTTCATTATTCCTGAAGAAGCAGAGGCTGTAAAATACATATTTGCCTGTTATCTGGATGGCTTGAATGCTCGTGAAATCGCAAATGCCCTAACAGAATCCCATGTACCCACAGCAAAAAACAATGCAGTCTGGAGTTCAAGCGCGGTATTAAGCATATTGCGCAATGAAAAATATTGCGGAGATGTACTGATGCAAAAGACCTATACGGTCGATTGTTTCACGCACAAAGCGGTAAAAAATACGGGTCAGGTTCCGCAATACAGGCTGCGCGACCATCATCCTGCCATTGTGCCCCGTGATGACTGGCTTCTGGTGCAGGAACAGCTAAAACATCGGAGGCATTCCTCCCAAAAGAAAGAAGTTCCCATTGAAAAGAAGTTTTATGTTCATCGTGTCAAGGGTGGATTGCTTCGTGGATTTGCAATAATCAATCCAAAATGGGACAACCGTGAAGTAGCTCTGTTTTTACAAAAAATTAAAAAATGAAAGAGGTCAATACAATGTTTAAAGAATTTAATCAGTTTAGTTTTAATGTTATCGATGTTACTCTTAAAGGCGAGTCCGACATACTTATCAATACAAAAGGAATCACCATCAGCAGGGGCGTCATTGAAGAAATGGGCTTTCCGTCTCATGTACGCATGATGATTGACAATGAAAACAAAGTTTTCGCTATTCAGGCTTGCAAACAGACTGATGAAAATGCATACAGATTTTCAAAACCAAAGGGCGAACAGAAAAAGCCAGTTTATTGCCACATTATAGCCATTAGAAATATTATCCGTGATTTGATGGCTGACAGCTGGTCAGAAAAAGATTCTTATCGCATAAAGGGTATCTATTACAAAGATGCCAAAGCTATGGTTTTTAATTTAAAGGCTGCAACCCGGCAGGAACCTTATTCTGCACCCAAGAAAGATTAATAACTTTTGTATTGTTAGCAGCAGCCGCCTGGATTGAATTTTAGGCGGCTAACTGTATTTCGCTTATCTCATGATTTATACTATACTTTTTAGCGATTCCTATACATTTTAGCGAAAGGTATAGGCATTGCTAAATTGTATCAAACGTTACGCCCTTAGACAAAACAGGGGATGCCCATTTCGGGCATTCCCTGTTTTTGCGTTGATGACCCCAAGAATCTGGAACCCGATAGGGGCGAAAGAAGCAAACAGCCGGCGAATAGAAAGAAGCCCCTGAGTGAACGGAAGAATCCGCTCCTTCGGGGGCTTCTGAACTGATAGAAATGATCTCGAGTTACCGGGCGTCTCTGGAAGATCAGCCCTGCAGCTGCGTTTTGATCTGCTGAATCTCCTGCTCGTTCGCCTGTGCGGCGGGCTTGTAGAAACCCTTTGTCTCAGCGAGCTTGTACAGCTCGTACTGCGAGGTTTCGCACTTGTTGCGGATTTGCTGAAGCGCTGACCTCAGACTTTGGTTGGAGCATTCGGAAATTGCGTTGGCATAAAAAGTCAGGTCGCTTTTTTCCATGGACAGAGCGTCGTTTACCATTGTTTTATCCTGCATCGTTTACACCTCCTACTGTAAAAAAGTCATAAGCTGTTGTTTGGTGCTCTTTGCATCCTGAGCGGACTTTTCAAAGAAAGATTTTACCTGGGGGTCCGTTGCCTGCTGAGCATAGGTCTGCATTTTTTCACACGCGGTATCGTGTGCTCCCAACATATGCCGCAAGTTTTGCAATTCCATTTGATTTAGCTGTGCCATATGGAACATTCCTTTCTGTATGAAATTTTTCGTTATATCTTGCGATATTTTTATCATTTTATACGTTAAGGGAATGAAAAAACAGAATGACAATAAAAACGCTGCAGTTCCACATTTTTGCGGAGCTGCAGCGTTTTTATCTTTGAGAATTTTGAATCTCTTTATTCTTTTTTTACCCGATAGCCGGCGGCAAAATCGACGATGTTGTTGAGCGGTTCGCCGTTTGCGTAATGCTGCAGGTTTTCCGCGGCAATACGCACCACGCGCTCAAGGGTTTCCTGCAAATGGTAAAATCCCGATATATGGGGCGTAACCACGGCGTTGGGAATATCCCAGAGCCGGTGGCCTTCCGGCAAAGGCTCCGGGTCCGTCACATCAAGGCCGGCTCCGAAGAGACGCCCGCTTTCCAGTGTGTCACAGAGCGCTTCGGTATCGATGAGCGTGCCGCGTCCGACGTTTAGGAGGATTGCGCCTTCTTTGAGCAGGGCGAGACGTTCGCGCGAAAACAGGTGATCGGTTTCCTTTGTGGCGGGCAGACAGAGGGCGACAATGTCCGCGCGGGGCAAAAGACTGTCCAGCTCCGCGGTCAAATGCATTTCGTCGGCGTACTCCGGCTTCTCTGCGACGGTGCGGCGCAGCCCGATGACGTACGCGCCCAGCGCTTTTACCTTTTGGGCAAATTCACCGCCGATATCTCCCATGCCGAGTACCAGAACGGTGGAACCATGAATGGATTTCACCTTGCCCTGACCCTTCCAGACATGCACCTTCTGCGCGTCGCGGTAAGTATGAAGGCGTTTGATGATTTCCAGAAGCATGGCAAGCATGTGTTCGGAAACCGCAAGGCCGTACGCTCCCGTCGAATTCGTCAGAGCCGTGCCTTTGGGAAGGACGCCTTCCTTCAGGTAGGCGTCCACTCCGGCGCTGCTGCAGTGCAGCCACTCCAGATTCGGGGAATCCTTCAGGTACTCCGCCGGCGGGTTTCCGATGATAATCTGGGCGTTCTGCACCTGTTCTTTGGTAACGCCTCTGTAAGAGCTGTACGTAAACCGGCAGTCCGGAGCGGATTGTTCGAGCAGCGATTGATGCTGTGCTTCGATGGGAAGAAAAACAAGGATGCGCTTGGAAAAAGTCATGATGGATACTCCCTTGCAATTTTGATAGGATCTATTTTTCTGATCTGAAATTTGTTTTATTGTATAACAGGAGCTTTCAAATTGCAACCGGGAGATCCTTTCATTGGGACAGGAAATTACAGTTCAATTGCGATATCGTATTTTTTTAGCCAGTAGTTGATCTGAAGCAGATAGGCCATCATCTGGGGACCAGCCATCAACTGACCGAACCACGGCTTGCCGTAATCCGATTTTTCACTGAGCAGTTCCGCGGCGGCGCTTTGGCTGATGAGCTTGTGGAGCGGTTCTTCCCCGTCTGACAGGACTTCCGTCAGCCTTTGCTTCACAAGCATCTCGTAGGCCGGATTATGCGTTTTGGGATAGGGGCTCTTTTTGCGCATCAGGATATCTTCGGGCAGCCATTCCCGCGCCGCGTCGCGCAGCAGGCCTTTCACCACGCCGTCATGACATTTGTATTCCCAGGGAGTGTTGAACACATACTGCACGATCCGGTGGTCGGCGTACGGGACACGCACCTCAAGCCCGCTTGCCATGCTCGACCGGTCCTTGCGGTCAAGCAGGGTGGACATAAACCAGTTGATGTTCAGGAACGAAATTTCCCTGCGCCGCTTTTCCTGTGCGCTTTCACCCTCCAGGACGGGGACGGCGTCAATGGATTCTTCATACCGCATATTCACATATTCCCCGATGTGCAGCGCGTCGGCGATTTCGGGAATCAGCAGTCCGGTCCGGATGGACAGGTCGGGCGACCACGGGAAACAATGGCCTTCAAACGCCTCTTTCTTATGGAACCACGGGTAACCGCCGAAGATTTCATCCGCGCATTCTCCGCTGATACCCACCACATGATTTTTCTTGATCAGGCTGCAGAAATACAGCAGGGAAGAGTCGACGTCCGCCATGCCCGGCAAATCCTTCGCCTCAACGGCGTCATAAAGCTTGTCGGCCAGCATCACGTTGTCGCATTCCAGATAGTGGTGGTCGGTATGAAACAGTTCCGCCATTTTGGCGACCCAAGGCTTGTCGGCGCCGGGCTGGAAGGCTGTGGGCTTAAAGTACTTGTCGTTCCCGGTAAAATCGAAAGAATAGGTGGAAAGCGTTTTGCCCGCCGCCTGGTAATTCCTTGCCGCCAGCGCGGTGATGATGCTGGAATCGAGGCCGCCGGAAAGAAAGGTGCAAAGCGGCACATCGGAAACAAGCTGTCTGGTAACGGCGTCCTCCACAAGGTACCGTACCCGCTTTACGCTGTCCTCGTAGCTGTCGGGATGCTCATAGCTTTTCAGTTTGAAATAGGGATATGTTTCAAAACCCTGCCTGTCAAACACGGCAATGCAGCCGGGCTTGATTTCCAGTATGTTTTTGAATACGCCGACTCCGGCGGTTCTGGCCGGTCCGATTCCGAATATCTCGCACAGCCCCTGCCGGTCAATCACAGGGTTGATTCCCGGATATTCAAACAGCGCTTTGATTTCTGAGGCAAACACAAGCCGCCCGTTTTCTATGGAATAAAACAGCGGCTTTACGCCGAAACGGTCGCGGCATAAATAGCAGCAGCCGCGCCTTTCGTCGTCTACCGCAAAGGCGAAGATGCCGTTCAGTTTTTCAGCACAGGTAAATCCGAATTCGATGTAGCATTTCAGAAGGACTTCGGTATCGCTTTTGGTTTCAAACGTATAGCCGTGCGCTTTCAGCTCCGACCGCAGCTCCTCGGTATTATACAGCTCCCCGTTGTATACGATGGTGTAGCGGAACCCGTCCGCCACAGCGGTCATCGGCTGTTTGCCGCCCTCAATATCCACAACCGCAAGCCTTGTGTGGGCCAGCGCCGCGTGGGCCGAAACATGAACGCCGCTGTCGTCCGGGCCGCGGTGATTGAGTTTCGCTCCCATTCTTTTTGCCAGTGCGCGCCAGAACAGCGCTTCCTCGCTCAAATCGTCATGATAATCACAGAATCCCGCAATTCCACACATAGTAATCCCTCGCTTTCTTTGTC
The DNA here is from genome assembly GCF_052442865.1 of Caproiciproducens puteiluti. Lineage (NCBI taxonomy): Bacteria > Bacillati > Bacillota > Clostridia > Eubacteriales > Acutalibacteraceae > Caproiciproducens > Caproiciproducens puteiluti. The sequence continues at coordinate 1,648,981 of NZ_CP194790.1, forward strand.
TTTTTTATATTATGCTCATCCGTCATTATGGTTAACAGATCCGCATCTTTTATGTGGAATGGGGAATGAAAAAAACCGCCCCGTATGACGGCGGGACGGTTGGATTTCCGATTTGTGTGATTTGGTTTATTTTTCTTTTTTTTCGCCTTTGCCTTTTTCCGCTTTCGCTATCTTTTCCTGTTCGGCAGCCAGCTCGCTCAGGATTCTTTCCGCCGCCGTACGGCGCGCGGCGGCCTCGATGGACAGCTCGATTGCCAGCCTGGTCAGTTCGGCGTCGCCTTCCCCTGCAGTGGAGCGGACGCGGTCGCCGACCTCCTTCAGCGCGACGGAGTGTGCTTCGCAGAAACGCCGGTACATCTCGTCTTTGGAAGCGTCCTCCAAAAGGGTTTTGAGCAGGGAAGAGATATCCTGAATGGATAAAACCTGCTTGAGCATACAGATGACCATCAGCATCGCCAGATGCTCGCGGGAATATTTTTTTTGCTCGGGCCGGGGAAGAACCCCGTCCTTTACATAGTTGTTGATCATGCTCGACGTCAGTAGGCCGGTGCTTTCATTGCGTTCAAAAAGGCTGAGCTGTTTGTTCATATAGGTCAGCACCTGGTCCATATATAAATAAATTTCCGGCAGCCTTTCCCAGTCCACCGAGCTGTATTCTCCAATTTCCTCCGCCCATTTCGAGATTTGTTCGGCTGCTTCGCTCATTTTGAGTCCTCCTTCGTTTTTGCCGCACGCTCATAGCAGGTAAAACGGCTTGGCGGCGTGCCCATACATTTTTTGAATACGCGGGAAAAATACAGCTGATCGGAAAAACCTGCCGAATATGCGACTTCGCCGACCGAAAGATTCCGTGACTCCAGAAGCTCGGAAGCCTTGCTGATGCGGTAGCGCATCAGATACTCGTTCGGCGACAGGGAAATATGCTGCATAAACAGCCGGTACAGGTGGCTGCGGCTGATTCCCACGCTGGAAGCGATATCGGTGATGCCGATATCGCTGGAATAATTGTATTCGATAAACTTGATCGCTTTCTGCACATACTCGTACCCGTTTGCCTGCTGTGCGGACGGAACCCCGAATTTGTCCATCAGCGCGGCCAGAAACAGCAGAAGGCCGGACTCCATTCTCGCCTCGTCGCTGGGGCTGGAACCGGAGGCATTGCAGATTTTCAGCAGAAGCTCTTCAAAAAGCCGGTCCTCCTCGTAGTGAAAAACAGGGCTGCGGTCGAGAAGGCCTGTCTGGCCCATCAGCCTTTTTGCGTCGCTGCCGTTGAAACCGACCCAGCAGTATTCCCACGGGTCTTCCCGGTCCGCAACATAATGAACGACATGCGACGGTTCCACCAGGAAGCCGTCCCCCGTCGAGAGATGGTATTCCTGTCCGCCGCTGGTAAAAGCGCCGTGCCCCGACAAAATATAGTGAATCAGGTAATGGTCGCGTACGGCGGGTCCCCAGGAATGGCACGCGCCGCAGCGCTGAACTCCGCAGCTGTAGACGGCCAGCCCCAGGCTGTTGTGAAAGGGCACCCGGAAAGAGCGCCTGAATTCATCATTTGTCATCAGGGAATCCACCCTTCCTTCCAGTATTTCTTCTGAATTTATTATAATTCGCATGTCACATTTATGCAATAAAAATCAAAAAGTAGTAAAATATAATTGAAATAAATACCTTCTTCGTTTATAATTATAAACAATCGTTAATTATTTGTTCATCTTCATAGAATTAAATTTTCAGAAGCGAGGGGATAAAATTATGAGTCTTGACCAAAAAATTCAACTCTCTGTCATCGTTTTGCTGACAGGCCTGGTCGTCGTTTTTATTGTGCTGATCTTTTTGACCTATGTTATTAAAGGCTATGGCAGGGTGCTCAGCGGACTGCAAACCAACTCAGACGACAAAAAGAAAACCTCTGCACCGCTTGCTGCTGCCCCTGTCCAGCTATTGTCTGTTCAGGCCGGTATTCCCGAAGAAACGGTAGCGGTCATTTCCGCCGCTGTTTACGCTTTATACGGCGCCTCCGCCGGGAGGGTGACCGGTATCCGCCGCTCTTCGCAGCCCAGCCGCTCCGCATGGGGAATGGCGGGATTATTGGAGAATACGCGCCCTTTTTAAATTGAAAAACAGAAAGGACTGATCCGGTATTGATACTGAATGAATTTTTACAATCCGTACAAGGAATTTTCCAAGCGTCCGGATTTTCCGTAAACGACTGGCGTAACTACATTATGATAGGGATTGCCTGCGTTTTGATCTATCTCGCCATCAAAAAGCAGTTTGAACCCCTGCTCCTTTTGCCGATTGCGTTTGGTATGCTGCTTGTCAATCTTTTTCCCGCTATTATGGTTCCGCCGCAGACGACCATGCAGCTTGTTTCCGATTATATGGCTGCCCACGGCGGCGCGGTGGGAAATTACCCGATTGTGGTTTTAAATGGTCAGCAATACTATCAGGTCACACAGGTCGGCGGACTGTTCTACTATCTGTACCAAGGCGTTAAGCTCGGTATTTATCCTCCTTTGATTTTTCTCGGCATTGGTGCGATGACGGATTTTGGCCCGCTGATTTCCAACCCCAAAAGCTTTTTATTGGGCGCGGCTGCCCAGCTTGGGATTTTTACTACCTTCATCGGCGCAATTTTTCTCGGTTTTTCGGGAAAACAGGCGGGTTCTATCGGAATTATCGGCGGGGCGGACGGCCCGACCGCCATCTTTGTTACTTCAAAGCTTGCTCCGGAACTGCTGGGTCCGATTGCGGTCGCCGCGTATTCCTACATGGCGCTGGTCCCTATTATTCAGCCGCCTATTATGAGAGCGCTGACAACAAAAAAAGAGCGCAGTATCGTTATGGAGCAGCTTCGCCCGGTTTCCAAGCTGGAAAAGATTTTATTCCCGATTATTGTAACGGTGATCGTTTCCCTGCTGCTGCCGGATGCCTGCCCTCTTGTGGGGATGCTGATGCTCGGCAATTTGTTCCGTGAGAGCGGAGTGGTGGGGCGTATTTCCAATACGGCTCAAAATGAACTGATGAATATCATTACGATTTTTCTCGGTGTTACCGTCGGTGCAACGGCGACGGGAACGGTTTTCCTGTCTTTGCAGACGATTGAGATTATTGTTCTCGGACTGCTGGCGTTCAGCTTTGGCACTGCCGGCGGCGTGCTGTTCGGTAAACTCATGTGCTGGGCGACGCACGGAAAAGTCAATCCGCTTATCGGGTCGGCCGGTGTTTCTGCCGTTCCTATGGCGGCCCGTGTGGCGCAGAAGGTTGGCCAGGAAGAAAATCCCGGCAATTTCCTGCTGATGCATGCAATGGGTCCGAATGTGGCCGGCGTCATTGGTTCTGCGGTTGCGGCTGGCGTGCTGATCAGCATCCTTGGATGACATTTTGACGATTACGAAATATATTTTACAAAATACCCGCACTCGGTTTAGTGCGGGTATTTGTATGTTCCCAATTCCTGTTTGCTATTGTATTCAAAATATTGTATAATTAAACTTATGCAATAAGAAACCTATGGGCGGTTTCCGCCCAAATTATCAAGTTCTGGCGGTGAATTCATGAACAATATTACAGCGGATCAAGTGATGGAGATCAGGAAAAATGTTCTGAATAAGGAATTTTTCAGAATGAATGACAGGCAGAGGGAAGCGGTTTTCTGTGTAAACGGCCCCCTGCTGATCCTTGCCGGCGCGGGAAGCGGTAAAACCACCGTGCTGGTGAACCGTATCGCCAATATCATCCGTTACGGAAACGCCTACATAAGCAAAACCATTTCCAGTTATCTGACGGAGGAAGACCTGAAAGCGGCCAGGCGATATCTGAGTACGGACGAGCCGTTGACGCCGCAGGTGAAAAGCCATTTCGCCGTGGAGCCCTGCCGCCCGTGGCAGATCCTTGCCATTACCTTCACCAATAAGGCTGCGGGAGAGCTGAAAAACAGGCTGATTGCCATGCTTGGGGAAGAAGGAAATGATATCTGGGCTTCCACATTCCATTCCACCTGTGCGCGTATGCTGAGACACGACGGGGAGAAGCTTGGCTATTCCAATCATTTCACGATTTACGACACGGACGATTCCCGCCGGATGATGAAGGAATGTCAGAAGACCCTTAACATCGACGATAAAATCCTCTCTTATAAATCCATTCTTTCGGCGATATCCCACGCGAAGGACAGCATGATCCTGCCCGGGGAATACCTGCAGCAGGCCGGCAATGACAGCAGGCTGGGGATGATCGGGCAGGCGTACAAGCTTTATCAGGCAAAGCTGAAGGAAGCGGACGCCATGGATTTCGACGACTTGATCTGCAACGCGGTGTACCTGCTTCAGCAGAACCCGGACGTACTGGAGTATTATCAGAACAAATTCAGATACGTTATGGTGGACGAGTACCAGGACACCAACCACGCGCAGTACCTGCTGGTCAAGCTGCTTGCCCAGAAGAGCGCAAACCTCTGCGTTGTGGGCGACGACGACCAAAGCATCTACAAATTCCGCGGCGCAACCATCGAGAACATCCTGAGCTTTGAAAAGAATTTTCCAAACGCGAAGGTGATCCGCTTGGAGCAGAATTACCGTTCTACCAAAAATATTCTGAATGCGGCCAACGCGGTCATTGAAAATAACAGGGAGCGTAAAGGAAAAACGCTCTGGACGGACAACCCCGCAGGGGAGAAGCTCGGCGTACACACCGCTTTCAGCGAGCAGGACGAAGCGGATTTTATCGCAAAGAAGGTATTGGAAGGCGTTGCGGCCGGCCGGAAATTTTCCGACCATGCGATTTTGTACCGCATGAATTCCCAGTCGAATATCCTTGAAAAAATCTTTGTAAAATCCGGCATCCCTTACCGCATTATCGGCGGTCTGCGCTTCTATGAGCGCAAGGAAATCAGGGACATGATTGCGTATTTGAGCGTCATCAACAACCCTTACGACGAAATCCGGCTTCGCAGGATCATCAACCAGCCGAAGCGCTCCATTGGGGACAAGACGATTGCACAGGCTACGGAAATCGCCGCCACACTGGGGGAAAGCGTGTTCGACGTGATTAAAACCGCCGATCAGTACGAGCCCCTGAAGCGGACCGCGCCCAAGCTTTTGCAGTTTGCCGCGACCATGCAGCAGCTGATTGACGCCGCAAACGATGAACATACGAGCCTGAATGAGCTCTACCATTTGATTCTTGACAAAACAGATTATATCGGCAGCCTGAAGGCGTCCGAAAACGACGACGTGCAGGACAGGATCGACAATATCAACGAACTTGCGTCCAACCTGATCAAGTACGAGGAGGATAACGGCGAAGAGGCGACTCTTTCCGGCTTCCTCGAGGAAGTCTCCCTGCTGACCGATATCGATAACTTTGACGGAAATTCCGACAGCGTGGTCATGATGACCATCCACTCGGCAAAGGGTCTGGAATTTCCGGTCGTGTTCCTGCCCGGATTTGAAGAAGGGATTTTTCCGGGAATGCAGGCGATCTACAATCCTCTGGAAATCGAGGAGGAGCGCCGTCTGGCTTATGTCGCCATCACAAGAGCGAAAGAGGAGTTGTATGTTGTCAACGCGGAGAGCCGCATGATCTTCGGCAGCACCTCCCGCAACAAGCCCTCCCGCTTTGTTGAGGAAATTCCCGAGGAACTGGTTGTCCGCAGCCGCACAAGAGAATGGAAAAAGCCGTCCCCGGGCATGTCCCTTCCCACTTCTGCTTTTGAGGCACGGGTGGTTACAACCGAATCGGCGCGCAGCTTCGGCCCGTCGAACCTGATTCACAGCGAGCCGCCGAAGGTTGGGTTCAAAGTGGGGGACAGCGTGGTTCACAAAACGTTTGGGACGGGGATGATCCTTTCCGTTTCTCCTATGGGCAACGATACCCTGCTGGAGATTGCTTTTGAACAAGCCGGAACAAAAAAGCTGATGGCGAATTTTGCCCGCCTGCAAAAAGCCTGATCAAAGCGATATAAATCCAAAGCCCGCCTGAAAAAACAGGCGGGCTTTATCTGTACTCGGCAGACTGCTGTCTGACTTTATGCTTTGCGGGAACGGTCGTTGCAGCTGCATTCAGTAACTTTGGGCGGGAAAAACTCGTCGGTCGGAAACTCAATGCGGCGGAACATATCGCATGGATTGTCTGATGTAGTGACACATTCTTTTTCCGGGATGCAGAAGTCATACGCAGGAATCAGCATTTGTACATTCCTGACGATTTGGACGATTGTAAAAATGCCGAGTGTAACATAAACAGTACGATCGGAAGCAAAGTCGAGCTGCCCCCCGAAATGTCTGCAGATAGAGTCGGGAATCCGGCAGCAGCTTTCCTTGCAATGCGACTGGCAGTCGCAGATCCTGGCGGACAGGCAGATCGGCTCCGCAATCTGACAGGTTGCTTTAGGGAGCACGTTGCCGCACATAGAAGATGGGCTGTCGATGTCGTCCTGCGTGCAATCGGAACTGAACATTTTTACGTTGCCCTCGCTGCCGTACAAAATTACCCTCTTATTGAATATGGATACACCATTTACAATGCAGGGGTTTGTGGCTAACGGACAGAATACGTCTACGCATACATCGAAGAAAAAGGTCATATCTACCGAATAAAAGCCCCTGTTAAATGGTACCGGCTCCAGATCAAGGAACACGGTAATGACATCAGCGCTTCTGAGCCTGACGTTTGTCGCATGCTCAATCAGGTCGTGCTTATCCGGTGGGAAATAAACCCTTAAATCTTCAAGGCAATCTTTATCAGAAGAGTATACGGGCTATAAGTACACTCTGGAGGTCAGGTTCGAGTGCGAAAGCAGGTTTGGTATTTATTATTCTATTTATTACTATATTCATAATGATATCATCAATTCCAGGATACCCGGCAGGTGCTATGTATCGTTACATGAAGAAATGCGCTTATGCAGGCATGTTTTTCAATAGGTACTGTTTAGCCGGGCATTCGTCAATACTTTCATAGTCTTTGTATTCGCCGGTATCGGAAATGCCTTCCAGATGAAGGAAGGTGGGGTGAATCAATTTGTCGTCGATCTGGCTTGCAACAATATGCAGTTCAATTAAGCCCATTCCGTCTTTTTCGATTTCCATAATTTTTTCTTTCAAAAGCTTGAGATTTACGCTAATTCTTTGCATTTCAAAAACATCCTTTATTTTTATTCGTTGCGCAACATGTTGTAATTTTAGAGGAAATGTTTCAAAATTGCAATAGCGAAAAAAGTCGCAATTTTAGAAATTTTAAGGAATGAAAAAAAATAGGATAAATAAACAAAATGTAGCGTGATATGATAGATTTTTTATGAATTTTTTGATGCTATTTTGTAGAAATAAGACTATTTTGACTTGTGAGAAAAATAATATTTGAATGCTTCCTGTCGAAGTAGTTAGATTTATAGTTTGTTTATGCGAATATCGTTATACTCAGGATGATTATCAAACCATTTCACAGCGTAGGAGCAGGTAAGACGCGCTTTTCGGTTTTGCTGCCTCAGCAAAGCAGCAGTCGCTTCCATCAGTTTGCCGGCAATTCCCTGGCCCCGAAGGGAATCATCCACGAAGGTATGGTCGATATTGACCGTTTGTTCGTCAATGTCAGGGAAGGTGACCTCTGCAACAATACTGCCGGATTCGTTTTCGGCAAAAATTCGGTTTCGTTCCTGTTTCAATTCCAATATAAGCCCTCCTTTTTCTTGTAGTATGCCATTTCCAAAGGCACTTTGTCAATGTGCGGGCCTTATTTTCTGAAGTCTTTTCCCATTTCGGAAAAGCCGCGTCCGGATGCGTCAAATGCCCGGAAAAAGGGTTGGGCTACGGATAAAACGGTTTCAGATACACCTCCAGTGTGAACTGCGCGGGCCTTGCTCCCTTTTCCTTGCAATAGACAATTCTGTCCACCATCGCTTTTAAGAGAAGATTTCTTTTTTGCAGAGAGGCCGAAGCGTAAGCTTCCAGCACGGTACCGATTCGGTTGCCGGCGATATCGCAGCTGCCGGGATGCCGGGTCATGGCCTTGTCTCTGATTTCCTCCAGCTTGCTTCTTTTTGCTTTTAAATAGGCCTGACGTGTCAGAAACGTATCCGGGTCGTAAATTCCCTGTTCCAGAAAATCGTGCAGCTTTTCCATCTGGCCGTCGGTGGTTTTGATTTCCGATTCGAGGGCACTGAGCATTTCTCTGCTGCCGGGCTGCCGCATCGCAGAATCCTCCTGTGTGATTGTGAAACGGTTCATGCTGTGCTTCAGCGTGTCCAGCACCGCGTTTTCCACCAGGGGAAGGGAGGAGGATACCATGCAGCCGGGCTTCTGGCAGAGCAGATAGGTTCCGCCGCGGCGGGTTACCTGCCGCTGCATCAAAGAGCCGCAGTGAGCGCAGTAGACAAGACCGGCGAGCGGATTTTCCACATTGCCCGTATTTGCCGGAGGATGGGAGCGGTACGCCGCCGTTTTCTGCGCCTGTTCAAAGAGCTCCCTGTCAATGATGGACGGATGGATTCCCTGTACGACGGTCCATTGATCGCGGGGATTTTTTACGGTGATCTGTTTGCTGCCGCCTTTCGCGCCTTTCCGGAACTGCGTTTTCTGGTTCCAGACAATTTTGCCTGTGTAAGTCGGGTTGTGCAGGATTTTCATGACGGAAGACCGACCGAACTTTTCGGAACGGTGCGGTTTTGCGCCCATGGCGTTTATCGTGTCGGCGATCTGCTGGCAGCCCATCCCCTTGTCGACGTACAGATCGAACATCATCCGCACAAACCGGGCCTCTTCTTCCAGGACCGCGAGCGTCGGCCTCTTGCCGACCGTCGTTTTCACGTATCCGTAAGGGGCGTTGGCGATGTATCCCCCTTCCGCAATGGTTTTTTGGATTCCCCTCTGCATCCGGCGTTTGATTGCTTTCAGCTCCTGCCGGGCCATAAAGGTTTCAAATTCCGAATAGGTCTCATCCATCTCATTGTTCAGGTCGTATACCTTGCGCGGTGTAATGATCTTTGTGTCCGCGTTTTTCAGCGTCTCCAGAATGACCCCCTGGTCGCTCATGGCGCCGCGCCCCAGGCGGTCGATATCCATGCAGAGTACGGCGTCGAATTGACCGTGCTCCACGTCGGCCAGCAGCTGCAGCATCTGGGGACGGGCGTACAGCGATTCCCCGGAAACCACTTCCTCATATATTTTTACCACAGTCAGATTGCTGTTTGAGGCGAATTCCAGCAGGGTTTCCCTGTGCCGCTTTAGTGTTTCGTCAACCGTGTCGCTCAGCTCTTCCGCACGGCTTTTCCGCAGGTAGACGGCTGTATTCATTTTATCACCCGCTTTCTCTTCCTATATTTATGGAAGAGTTCCATGAATATTCCGGCCTCCGAATCCTTTGGGATTCGGAGGCCTTTTCCGTTTCTGAATAATTTCGGAATTACCGTGCCGGAAACGCTTTAGCACGAATAGGACAAACACCGGAATTCATATTTTTACTGAGGTGATGCATATGCGCGACACAGGAAAACCGGCTGTCACCGTGCATATTTTATCGGGAACGGCCGGAGAGATCGCACGCAACAGGGAAAATCTGAGGTATGTAACGGAACAGATCTGCAGTGAAAAAAACGGGTCTGCCGTGAAAGTGACCATTGACTGGGACGTGCCGGCAGAGAAAAGCCCTATAAAAGGAAAGGGGAAGTACCCATGAAATACGAAGTCCTTCAGGGATATATGGCCCTGTGCCGTTATTACGGATGGAAACCGACGTGGGCCGGACTGAAAGCGTTTAACCGGGGAGAGCGTGCAAAGAGTCTGAAAAAGGGGGAAAGCAAAAAATGATCTGCGCGCCATGTGCAAAATGTAAGAGAAGGGCTGACAACAGGATCTGCCGCCGTTTCTGTTCCGCCTATAAACGTGCTTTTGAACGGAACGTGGAACGGCAGTTGGATGAAACGCTGTTCCGCCGGCTCGCCAGGATTTCCAAATAAAGCGGGAAGAAAAACAGAACCGCCCCACACGGGGCGGCAGTGTTTCCTATTGTTTTCCCATATACTCTGCAACGCGGTCGTGAAAATGCTCGTAGGAAGTGCTTCCGTTCAGCAGCTTCAGCTGCAGATCATCCGACAGGGAGAAAAAGAAATCCTTTACCTTGCTGTCCTGCTCAGGCAGATTCGACGGAAACGGGAATTCGTAATATCCTGTATAGTCCAAGCCAATCACCTCTGGAATAGTGTATGACTATTTTTCCGAAACATGCAGAATTTTCCTTTTTTATTCCGAAGGGCGATGAAAGAAGGGCCGGGCGTTCGGGTCCGTATGTATCAAACGTGTTTACTGTTCTTCACTGCATGAATCATATACGCGCAGTCCGTCTATGCATACAGCTTCGTTAAAATTTCCTGTGTTTTGCACATTCGCAGATGTTTCCGTGCTATTTCCATCCATAAAATAATCCTCCTAACACATTTAGTGAAACCTTTGTTTCTCAATACCATTTTATGGCGGCTGTTTCATTGTGTTACAGAAATATTTTCCTATTATAAGTCAGATTTTTCAAAATTTCGAAAAACTAAACAAATAATATAAAATAATAAATACATAGTAATATTAATCATTATAATAGAGTAAAAATCTGCAAAAAATAAGCAATAAATACAAAATTAGCTTATTTCGTCCTGATTAATTCGTCCTTTTATAAAATCTTTTCTATTTATATTTTATTAATATTCTGTTATAATTGTGTTAAATGAATGTAAGATGTTAATCAAAGCTAAGAATTCATCCCTCGACAGGACGAAATGAGGTTAATTACATGTCACTTGCGCTCATGATCGCACTTCTCCTTGTGTGCGCTTCCATCTTTGTCAATGGCTGGACGGACGCGCCGAATGCAATCGCTACTGTTGTTTCGACCCGAGTGCTTTCCCCGCGGGCAGCCGTTTTAATGGCTACGGCGTTTAATCTGGTGGGCATCATGTGCTTCGGCACGGCTGTTGCCAGCACCATTGCCAATCTCGTCAATGTCGGGACCGGCTCCAACCCTTTGATCGCCATTTGTGCGGCTCAGCTTTCCATAGTAATATGGTCGGTGTCGGCCTGGAAGTTCGGAATCCCCACGAGTGAAAGCCACGCGCTGATTGCCGGGCTGATGGGTTCCGGAATCGCGTATAACGGCTTTTCCGCCTTTAAGCTGGCCGAGTTTCAGAAGGTGCTGTGGGGAATTGTCATCTCAACGGTCGTCGGTTTTTTTGCAGCCTATGTTGTCACCAAGGCGATCGGCTTTTTATTCCGCAGGGTCAAGCGTTCCAAAGCGAACCGCTTCTTTTCCCTGGGGCAAATTGCTTCCGCCGCTTTAATGGCTACGAGTCACGGCGCACAGGACGGTCAGAAATTTATGGGCGTTTTTGTGCTTGTAATTCTTCTTGCAAACAATCAGCCTATTCCGGCAACGGTACATATAGATATCTGGATTATGCTGCTTTGCTCGCTGGTCATGGCAATCGGCACCTCGATCGGCGGGTACCGCATCATCAAGACCATGGGGATCGATATGGTCAAACTGGAAAAGTATCAGGGGTTTTCCGCTGAAATCGTGGCGTCTCTCTGTATGCTGGTTACGACCGTGTGCTCCGGAATTCCTCTTTCCACCACCAACACAAAGGGCACCGCTATGATGGGTGCGGGCGCGGCCAGGCGTTTTTCCGACGTAAACTGGGGAATTGCCAAAGAAATGGTAATGGCGTGGGTACTGACCTTCCCTGCCTGCCTGATTCTTGGTTATGCGATGACCAAACTGTTTATACTGATCTTTTAGAATGGTATAGACGGTATAGAATATGTCTATAGGAAAGAATCTGTGTATTTGAAGGGTAAGGGAACTATATGAGTAATTTTTTTGCTAAAGGGCCGGACTACTTCTCATTGTTTGAAAAGGGAATCGGTATTTCCTGTCACGCTGCAAAAGTGCTTCAAACTTCGTTTACGGATGGGATGATCGACAAAAAAGAAATCACCCTGCTGAAAGAACTTGAACATGACGGGGACAAGCACGTTCATTACTGCTCCAACCTCATTGCGGACGCTTTTATCACACCGATCGACCGTTCGGATATGATGGATATGGTCCGCGCGATCGAGTCTATTACGGACAGCATCGACGATATCGGGAATCAGATTTATATGATGCATATTTCCGAGGCGAATGAAACGACCGTCAAGCTGGTGGATTTGATCGTCAAAAGCTGCGAGGGCCTGTGTACTTTAATGGCCGACTTTAAGCAGTTTAAGAAAAATCTGAAAAGTATTAAGCAAATGTCTGTTTATGTTAACCATCTGGAAGAAGAGGGAGACGCTATTTTCAGCGAAGCAATGAGAGAACTGTTCGATCCGGCAAACAAAATGGAAATGATCGATGTGATCCGGCTCCAGAATCTTTACAATACCATGGAGAATTCGCTGGATTACTGTGAAGACGTCGCCGACATCGTAGAACAGATTATTATTTCCAACACCTAAGTTCATTGCCTTTTTGAAGCTCACCTTTTTTGACGGGTGGGCTTTTTATTTTTTGCGGCAAAAATGACGGGAAAGTTGCATATTGAACCGCACCCAATAGTTTGCTATAATATCTTTAATAATGACATAATTTTAAAAGGGGATTTTTCATGGCAAAGGTTACTTTGATTGCTTATACTCCCGAACCGGAAAAAACAGTTGCGCAGGCGGCAAAGCTCTGTTACTCGCCTGCTTCCATAGAAGATATATCGGAAGGACTCACCGACGAAAAGGTTGCGTCCTTTGTGGATATGCTGGCCGAAATCGGGCATGAAAGCCCGATTGAGCACGCGTCCTTCACCTTTGGGATCGAGGGGGTTTCCCGTTCCTTTCTGGCGCAGATGACCCGCCACCGCATCGCCTCCTACAGCGTGCAGAGCCAGCGCTATGTGACGGAAGCCTGTTTTGAATACGTGGTTCCGCCGGAGATTGAAGCGATTCCCGAGGCGAAGGCTGAGTTCCTTCTGGCCATGGAGGAAGACCAGAAACACTATGAAAAGCTGACGTCTCTTTTAAAGGAGAAGCATAAAAAAGCGCTGATGGACGCCGGAAAGGATGACAAGTCCGCCGGGCGCGCCGCGCAGAAGCAGGCGATTGAGGACGCGCGGTTTGTCCTGCCCAATGCCTGCGACACCAAGATGGTGTGCACGATGAACGCCCGCTCGCTGTATAATTTCTTTTCCCACCGCTGCTGCAACCGCGCCCAGTGGGAAATCCGCGCCGTCGCGGTGGAGATGCTGCGGCTTGTCCGCGGCGTGGCGCCGCACCTTTTCAAGCACTGCGGGCCGCCCTGCCTGCGCGGTGCATGCCCGGAGGGGAAAATGTCCTGCGGCAAAATCAACGAGGTGCGCGAGTTTTTTAATGGAATAGGGGAAAACTGATGAGCGGAAAATTAATTACCATGGAGGGCCTGGACGGCAGCGGAAAGGCAACGCAGACCGAGCTGCTCTGCAAAGCACTGGCCGGACGGGGCGTGAAGTTGCGCCGCGTTTCCTTTCCGGACTATAATGAGCCGTCCTCCGTTCTGGCCAAGATGTACCTGAACGGGGAATTCGGCTCCGATCCCGACGATGTGAACGCATACGCCGCTTCCTCGTTTTACGCGGTCGACCGTTACGCAAGCTATCAAAAACACTGGCGGCAGGATTACCGTAACGGCTCCCTGATTATTGCCGACCGGTATTCTACTTCCAATATTGTGTTTCAGCTTTCCAAGCTGCCGCGGGAGCAGTGGCCCGGTTTTGTGGAGTGGGTGCAGGACTATGAATACGACAAGCTGGGACTGCCCCGTCCCGATCTGACTATTTACCTCAATATGCCGCTGGAGGTTTCCCAGAAGCTTTTGAGCGGCAGGTACCATGGAAACGAGGAAAAGAAGGATATCCACGAAAGCAATGCGGAGTATCTGCGCGCATGCCGTGTCAGCGCGGAATACGCGGTGCAGAGGCTGAACTGGAAAACAGTTGAGTGCGCGGACAGCGGGGGCCTGAAAACGGTTGAACAGATTCACGGTGAAGTTATGGAGATTGCGGCGGGCGTGCTGTAAGCCCGCGGCTTCCTTACGACAGAGAAGGACGGTTTGGTATGATTTGTTTTGCTGACTGGGAAATGCGCGGCGAGCTTGCAGAAATCTGGGCAAGCTGCTTTCACGAGCCGGTGCGTCCGGCAAAATATTTCCTGAATAATTATTATAAGCCCGAGAACTGTCTGGTTTATAAAATGGGGGAGAAAACCGCGTCCGTTGTTTATCTGCTGCCCGCCCGGATTCTTGCCGGCCCGGCGGCCGTGCAGACGCACTACATTTATGCGGCGGCTACCTTGCCGCAGTATCGCGGGCACGGCTGTATGGCGGCGCTTCTGGCCGCGGCCGCGCTGGTAGGGGCCAACCGGGGGGATCAGTATTCCGCGGTGCTTCCCGCCGAACCGGGCTTGTACAGCCTTTATGAAAAGTCCGACTATACGAAATTTTTTCAGGTCGGCACCGTTTCTCTGTCGTTGGAGGAAATGTGTTCGCTGGCGGATTCGGGAGTTTCCGCCAGAACCCTTCTGACGTATGGCCAGATGAACGGACTCCGCGGGGGAAAGCTGGCGGGGAGAACCGGTTCCGTGCTTTGGAGCGACGAAGCGTTTGCCTTTGCCGCCGGAATGGGCAAAATTTACGGAGACAAAATGATCTGCTCCCGTACCGGTGAAAAATTCGCGTACGCCCTGTGCCGCCGGACGGATTCCGACGCCTGCGCGGTTCTGGAACTGATGGCGGACGGCGATACCATTCGCGATCTTGCGGCGAACATCATCAGCGGGCTGCCGGCTGAACGGTATACGTTCCGTCTGCCCGTCTGGGAGACCCTCTTGGGAAAGCAGGGGGAAATATCCGATTTCGGGATGCTGAAGCCCCTCGGAGGAGCTGCTTTGGATTCGGTGCGCCAGGCTTCGGCCGCGCCGTATCTCGGATTGCCGCTGGATTAATTTTGGAGGTATTAAAATGATTTATCTTTTTCTGGCAGATGGATTTGAGGAAATCGAGGCGCTGGCGACCGTCGATGTTTTAAGGCGTGCCGGCTGCGACCTGGTTACGGTCGGCGTCGGCGGTAAAAAAATCACCGGGGCGCATCGGATTGAAGTGACCGCCGACATAGAGGAAAAGGAAGCGGTGACGGACGGGCTGGATATGGTGGTGCTGCCGGGCGGAGTGCAGGGTACGCTCAATCTGGAAAAATCCCCGATTGTGAAAGCCGTCATCCGTTACTGCGCGGAAAACGGCCGATATATCTGCGCGATCTGCGCGGCTCCCTCCATCTTAGGCCATATGAATCTGCTGAAAGAACATACGGCGACCTGCTTCCCGGGCTATGAGCAGGAGCTGCACGCAAAAACCGTGTCCGAAGGACCGGTCTGCGTCAGCGGAAAGATCATCACGGCGAGGGGCGCCGGCGTCGCCGTCGAATTTGCACTTCAAATTGTGGAAGTGCTGTTTGGCGCTGAAAAATCAAAGATGCTTAGGAAGTCGATGCAATGTATGTAAGAAATATCCGGGAAATCAAAATGAATCTGCGCGCGCGCTACCGCCAGTTCCGCGAAAAGCTGGGTGAGGACCGGAAAATCAGCTTGGATTCCACAATCCAGAGCAGGCTGCTCGCGCTGCGGGAATACGCCGCGGCGGACACGGTCTTCACGTATGTCAGCAAGCCGATCGAGGTGGACACGATTGCCCTGATCAAGGCCGCGCTGGCTAACCACAAGCTGGTTGCCGCACCGCGCTGCGTTCCGGACACCTACGATATGGAGTTCTTCTATATCACCTCTCTTGACGATCTGGAAAAAGGCAGCTTCGGCGTGCTGGAACCGATCGTATCGAAGTGCCGCAGGGTGACCGATTTTTCCCGGGGTTTCTGCATTGTGCCGGGACTCAGCTTTGACGCGCAGGGGTATCGCCTCGGCTACGGCAAGGGGTATTACGACCGCTTTCTGGCGGAGTTCGGGGGGGCCACCGTCGGAATCTGCTATTCCGGCTGTGTCCAGTGGAATCTGCCCCACGGCTATTACGACAAGCCGGTCGACATTCTGATTACAGAGAAATACATCAGGAGAATGGCAAATCAGAAAAGCTGAAAGAGCCATCCTGATGTTTAAAACAGGAGGACGTATCCATGAACGATGACAGGGACCTTAACGAGTACCACCAGAAAAAGGTGGAAAGCTTTAAGCTGAATATTCCCGATGAGGATTTGGGCGATCTGCCGGGTACGGACCTTTCTTCCGATTTGCGCGATGCGGACGACGGTGCGTCCAACAGCGTCATCAGCAGCTACAGCGATCCCCGAGAGGCGCAGAAGGCAAAGTCCATGCAGGATGAAGCGGAAATCAAAGCCGAAAAGGCGCACCAGCTCCGCAACAAGGAAAAGGGCAGAAAAAACAAGGGCTTTTTCCGGTTCATCTGGATCATTATGGTTCTGTTTGCTTCCATCCTTTTTTCACAGTTTCTGATTACGGGAATCAACGATATGCTCGCGATCGGCAAGGAAAAGGTGAGCGTGACGGTCGAAATACCGAAGAACGCCTCTGGCAGACAGGTTGCGGAGGTTCTGAACAGCGCCGGTATCATCCGCGACGTGAGCTTCTTTCAGGTTTATTCCAGGCTGACGAAGGCGGACGGCCATTACAGCAACGGCAGCTATAAAATCGATACCAATATGGACTATGAGGCCATTATCAATAACCTTCAGTCCAATATAAACCGCGTGGATACCGTGAAAATTACCTTCAAAGAGGGCGCCAACATCCTTGAAATTGCAGACCTGATGGAGAAAAACGGGGTCTGCTCCTCCAAAGACGTGCTTTCCGTTGTGAATTCGGACACCTTTGATAAAAGCTATGAAATGCTTCAGGCAATCACAAACGAGCCGGACCGCTACTACAAGCTTGAGGGCTACCTTTTCCCGGACACCTATGAATTTTATAAGGACGAGGACCCCGAGCAGGCGGTCGAAAAGCTGATCAGCAATTGCAGTAAGAAGCTGACCAAGCAGATCCGCAATAAGGCGGCAGCAGAGAATATGACGATTGACCAGATGATGACGCTGGCTTCCATGATTCAGGCGGAAGCGGCGGACAAAGACGATATGTACAAAATTTCCTCCGTTTTCCACAACCGCCTGAACAGCGGCGGAGAAGGTGACCTGCTTCGCCTGCGCTCGGACCCGACCACCTATTATCCGTATCGTACCAAGGCGGCCGTACCGTCCGATATACGCGAAACCTATAAGAGCAAATACGATACTTATACCATCAAGGGCCTGCCCGCGGGGCCGATCTGCAATCCGGGCACGGATGCGATCGACGCGGCCTTAAATCCCGCAAGCACCAAATATTATTACTTCTGCCATGATAAGAACGGAAAAGCGTATTATGCCGCTACCAATGCGCAGCATGAAGCGAATCTGAAAAAGGCGGGACTGAAATAGAAGGCTTTGGAGGACAAAAATTGACGGATACGAATCAACGTGCTGAGCTGCTTTCCCCCGTTGGTGACAGGGAACGGCTCGGTGCGGCAATCAGCTTTGGCGCCGACGCGGTTTATCTCGCCGGACAGGAATTCGGCATGCGCACGGCGCCGTCCAATTTTACAAACGAAGAACTGGTTCGGGCGGTGCAATACGCGCACGGCAAAAATGGTAAGGTCTATCTGACCTGCAACACCGTACCGCACAACGGCGAGCTTTCGCGTCTGCCGGAATTTCTGCGGTTTGCGCAGGAAGCCGGGGTGGACGCGCTGATTATCGCGGATTTCGGAGTCATGGCGATGGCGAAGAAATACGCGCCGAAGGTGGATATCCACATGTCCACACAGGCCGGCGTCGCGAACTATGTCAGCGCCCGCGAGCTGTACGATCTGGGCGCTTCCCGCGTTGTGCTGGCGCGCGAGCTTAGCCTTGGGGAAATTGCGGAAATCCGCGCCAAAACGCCCCGGGAGCTTGAACTGGAGGTTTTTGTGCACGGCGCCATGTGCGTTTCATTTTCCGGCCGCTGCCTGCTTTCCAGCTATCTGACGGGGCGCGACGCGAACCGCGGCGACTGCGCGCAGCCGTGCCGCTGGGAATACGCGTTGATGGAAGCCAAACGTCCGGGCCAGTACATGCCGGTTTCTGAGGACGGACATGGCTCCTATATTCTGAATTCTAAAGATATGTGCATGATCGAACATATTCCCGAAATTCTGAAAACCGGCGTGACAAGCCTGAAAATAGAAGGCAGGGCAAAGTCCGCGTACTATGTTTCGGTGGCGACCAACGCTTACCGGAACGCCATTGACGAATACTACGCGGACCCGGGAAAAAAGGTTTCCCCATGGATCGTGGAGGAACTGAACAAGATTAGCCACCGCGAGTACAGCACCGGCTTTTACTTCGGGACCGAACCGGGGCAGGTGTACGGAAACGGCGGCTATGTGAGGGAATACGATGTGATTGCCGTCTGTGAAAGCTATGAAAACGGCGTGGCGGCGCTTTCCCAGCGCAACCGCTTTTTCAAAGGCGATACCGCCGACGTGCTGGAGGCGGGGAACCGTCCGTTCCTTCTTCCGCTGAACGAATTATATGATAAGGACTGGATCCCGATCGATTCGGCGCCCCACGCCACAATGACCGTATTTCTCAAAACCGACCGGCCCATTCAAAAGGGCGCAATCCTGCGTAAGGCAAGAATCTAACCCAATATCGTACAGATTCCATGCATTGACAGAGAAAATCATGATTAAAGCTCCTCCATATTGGTAATCCTAACCAGTATGGGGGAGTGTTTCTATGGAAAAAAGAACAGCCGCTTTTTTCGGTGTGTTTATGCTTTGTCTGTTTCTCTGCGTTTTAAGCCTGTACACGGTGTCGGACGGCGCTCAGCTTGCCGCGACCGCCGCCAACCAAAGCAGCTATAAGCTGGTGGTGGCAAAAACAAGAGGAACCATTTACGACTGCAATAAAGTCTCTTTGACCGGCGCGGATACGGAGTACGCCGCCGCCATTGCGCCGAGTGTGGAGGGTGCGGCGGCACTCAGCAAGGTGCTGACGGAAAAGGAACTGGAGAGTGTTTATCCGTCCCTGACCGCGGGCAAGCCGTTTGCCCTGAAGCTGCCGAAAAGCATTACCGCGAACGGGATCGACGTATTCCCCGTTGACAAAAGGTACGCCGACAAACAGACCGCCGTTCACACCATAGGCTATCTGGACGGCTCCGGCGCGGGTGCCGCAGGGATAGAAAAAGCGTTCAATAAGCAGCTTACGCAGAATCAGGGACAGATTTCCGTCACCTACAAGGTGGACGCCGTCAACCGTGTGCTGGCGGGAGAGGACAAAAAGATCAGCGATTCCTCGTATCTGCACAACAGCGGGGTGGTACTGACAATCGATAAGAATATTCAGGAGATCGCCGAAGAAGCCGCCGGGAAATATCTGACAAAGGGTGCGGTGATCGTTACGGAGGTGCCGTCGTGCAAAATCCGCGCGATGGTCAGCCTGCCCGACTTTTCTCCGAACAACATCGCGGCGGCGCTGAAAGCGGAGGGCTCTCCGCTCGTCAACCGCTGCCTTTCCGCGTATAATGTGGGTTCCGTATTCAAGCTCGTTTCCGCTTCTGCCGCTCTGGAATACGGCGTTTCGCCGGACACCCAGTACACCTGTACCGGCTCGATCGACGTGGACGGCGGCATTTTCCATTGCTTTAACGGGGAGAGCCATGGCGCCGAAAATATGAAATCGGCGATCGCGCAGTCCTGTAACACCTATTTTATCAATCTCATGAAGCAGGTGCCCCAGGCCCAGTTTTTGCTGATGGCACAGAGCATGGGCTTTGGCCGTTCCTTTGAGATCGCGCCGGGCGTCTCGTCGGCTTCGGGCAATCTTCCCAGCCTAAAAAGCCTCAATATCCCGAGGGCTCTGGCGAACTTTTCGTTCGGGCAGGGGGATCTGACCGCCACACCTCTGCAGATTGCGGCGATGGTGAACGCGATTGCAAGCGGAGGGGAGTATACCCAGCCCTATCTGTATGAGGGCCTTGTGGATGAAAATCTGAATTACACGGCAAAAGCGCCCGCGCAGGAAAGTACTCAGGTGATTTCACAGAACACGGTGGACCTGCTCCGGGATTTTATGAAGGAATCCATTGAGACGGGAACCAGCAAAAAGGGCAGACCGGCCAAGGGCGGGGCGGGCGCGAAAACCGCGACCGCGCAGACGGGACGGTATGTGAACGGGGTGGAGGCGGTGGAATCCTGGTTTTCCGGATTCTATCCGTATGAAAACCCGAAGTACGTAATCACAGTGTTTGCGGAGGACGGGACCGGCGGCGGCGCGACCTGCGGTCCGGTCTTCAAGCAGATTGCCGACGCGCTGGCCGATAAAATCGGTCAATAACCGACAATTCGATTGACAAGCCGCGGGATTCAGTTTATAATCAAAACGGAATAAAGTGAATCGTGCCGGGAACCCCGGCACAGGAATAAAGGCGATGAAGGGTACGAAGGTGCCGGGCACTGCAAAAGAGAGGAAATTCACGGCTGAAAGATTTCCGTAGCTGCTGTCACCGAAGCCAACCCGCAGCCCCGCGGTGAAGAACCGCGGCGTTTTCCCCGCGTTAAGGGGGTTCAAGCGGCGCTCAGGCGCAATTTGGGTGGTACCACGGATTTCTCCGTCCCATTGTGGACGGTGAAGTCTATTTTTTTGCGGTACGCCTCAATTTCAAAGTCAATTATTTTTGCCTGACAGGCGGAATGGAGTTATTGTAATGGAATGGACAGGGTTAAATGAACTGCGTGAAAAATATCTGTCGTTTTTTGAATCGAAGGGGCATCTGCGCCTGCAGAGCTTTTCGCTGATTCCCAAGGATGACAACAGCCTTTTGCTGATTAATTCCGGCATGGCGCCGATGAAAAAATATTTTACCGGAGAGGTAACTCCACCGCGCAAAAGAGTGACGACCTGCCAGAAATGCATCCGCACGCCGGACATTGAGCGTGTCGGCATCACCGCCCGGCACGGCACCTATTTTGAGATGCTGGGCAATTTTTCCTTCGGTGATTATTTTAAGCACGAGGCCACCGCGTGGGCGTGGGAATTCTGTACCAAAGTGCTGCAAATGCCGGTGGATAAGCTTTGGGTCACCATTTATACCGATGACGACGAAGCGTTCGAAATCTGGACGAGGGAAGTCGGCGTCGATCCGTCGCACATTGTCCGTCTGGGAAAAGAGGACAATTTCTGGGAGCACGGCTCCGGCCCCTGCGGCCCCTGCTCCGAAATCTATTTTGACCGCGGCGAACAGTACGGCTGCGGCTCGCCGACCTGCGGCGTGGGCTGTGACTGCGACCGCTACGTCGAATTCTGGAACGTGGTGTTCTCCCAGTTCAACAGCGACGGCAAGGGCAACTACCCGCCGATGGAGCATCCGAATATCGACACCGGCATGGGGCTGGAGCGCCTTGCCTGCATCATGCAGGGCGTGGATAACCTGTTCCTTGTGGATACCGTCCAGAACATCATGAAGCATATCTGCCGCATTTCCGGCGTCAAATACGGCGACGATCCGAAAAAGGACATTTCCCTGCGGGTCATCACCGACCATATCCGCAGCACCACCTTTATGATCGGCGACGGCGTCATGCCGTCCAACGAGGGCCGCGGCTACGTCCTGCGCCGTCTGCTGCGCCGTGCCGCGCGCCACGGGCGCCTGCTCGGGATCAGCCGCACGTTCCTTGCGGAGGTTGCGCAGACGGTCATCGACGAGAATAAAAACGCATATCCAGAACTGGATGAAAAACGCGCCATGATCACAAAGCTCATCGGTGTGGAGGAAGAAAGCTTTGCAAAAACGATCGATCAGGGGCTTCAGCTTCTGAGCGGCTATATTGACAACAGCGGCAACAAGGTGTTTTCCGGCGCGGACGCGTTCCGCCTGAACGATACCTACGGCTTCCCGATCGACCTTACCAAGGAAATTCTGGCGGAGCGCGGCATGACCGTTGATGAAGAAGAATTCCAGCGCCTGATGCGGGAGCAGCGCGAACGCGCGCGGGCCGCGAGAAAGAACGCCGGAGCGGACGCCTGGGAAGGCGAGAGCGATCTGCTGGAAAATGTTCCGGAAACCGGGTTCCTCGGCTATGGGCAGATGGAGACCGCGGCGAAGGTCCTTGCGATTATCCGCGGCGGCGAACGCGTACAATCCGCAACCGCGGGCGACGAGGTTGCCCTGGTGCTCGACAGGACCGCTTTCTACGCGGAAAGCGGCGGGCAGGTCGGCGATACCGGCTCCATCGAGTCCGCCGATGCGATGCTGGAGGTCAGAAATACCACCAAGAACCATGCGAAAAATTATCTGCATCACGCCGTTGTGACGGCCGGGCAGATCAGCGTCGATGAAGAAGTCAAAGCTTCCGTAGACCGGGAAAAACGCCTCGCCGTCATGCGCAACCACACGACCGCGCATCTGCTTCAGGCCGCGCTGCGCAGGGTGCTGGGCGACCACGTGGAACAGGCCGGACAGCTGGTCAATGAAAAGCATGTTCGCTTCGACTTTACGCATTTTTCCGCTCTGACAAAGGAAGAGCTGGGAAAGGTCGAACAGCTTGTCAATCAGGTGATTCTGAGCGGAAGAAACGTGGAGTGCCGCGAAATGCCGATCGAAGAGGCAAAGAAGCTGGGCGCGATGGCCCTGTTCGGTGAAAAATACGGCGATATCGTCCGCGTTGTCACCGTCGGTGGTTTCAGCCGTGAATTCTGTGGCGGTACCCATATGGACAACACCGCGAAAATCGGCCTGTTTAAAATCCTGTCGGAAAGCTCCGTCGCCGCCGGCGTGCGCCGGATCGAGGGCGTTACCGGCACGGGCGTGCTCGACCTGATGAACCGTACTATCGGCGAGATCGACGAGGCGGCCGCCGCATTGAAGCTGAACAATTCTTCCGAGCTGGTGCAGAAAGCGGCTCAGCTTTCCGCGGAGCTGAAGGAAAAGGACAGGACCATAGAGGCGCTCAACTCCAAGCTGGCGGGAATTCAGATCGACAGCCTGATTGCCGGCGCGAAGCAGGTGGGCGGCGTTCAGGTCATCACCGCCGTGTTCCCCGGAACGGAGCCGGACGAGCTGCGCGCCCTCTGTGACAAAGCGCGCGACCATGCCCCGAACATGGTTGCCGTGTTTGCCGGAACCCGGGACGGAAAGGCCAACATCGCCGCGTGTGTCGCTAAGGAAGCACTGGCGAAGGGCGTCAACGCCGGTCAGATCGTGCGCGCGGTCGCACAGCTTGCGGGCGGCAACGGCGGCGGCAGGGCGGACAGCGCCATGGCCGGTGCGAAGGATTTGTCAAAGCTGGACGGCGCTCTGGCGAAAGTTGAGAAAATTGTTGCCAATATGCTCAAATGATACTATAATAATAGCGTTGCATTGTTAGAACAAAGGAGGTCTCAGCGTGGACTGCGTGTTTTGCAAAATAGCGAACGGCGAAATTCCCAGTAAAAAGGCGTACGAGGATGACCGTGTGCTGGCGTTTTATGATCTGGATCCCCAGGCGCCCGTGCACATTCTGATTATTCCAAAAGAACATATTCAGTCTGTGGAAGATATCACGGAGGAAAACAGCGCGATCGTCGCCCATATTTTTGAAGTGGCGGCGAAACTCGCAAAGGAAAACAATCTGGAAAAAGGGTTTCGTGTTGTCAGCAATGTGGGAAAGGACGGCGGTCAGAGTGTGCCGCACCTGCATTTCCACCTGCTTGGGGGCCGTTCCATGAAGTGGCCTCCGGGCTGATAAACAGCGTTTTATTTCAATCGGAAAGGTCGAATAATAATGGGTGAATATTACAAGATGACAATCGCGGGCTGCGAGCGCGAATTGCCGATTTGTCCGATCAGCGACACGCTTGACATCGCGGGCTTTGTCATGCTCGGCGACGTGGAGATCACTGAGAAAACGGCGGCCGCGCTTCTCGAGAAATGCCCGGAGCATGATGTCGTCGTCACGGCGGAAACAAAGGGAATCCCGCTCTGCTACGAAATGGCCCGTCAGGGCTGCCGCCGTTACATTGTCGCGCGTAAAAGCGTAAAAGCGTATATGCGCAACCCCATTCACGTAGAGGTGAAATCCATCACCACGGATCATGTGCAGAAGCTTTATCTTGCGGAAGACGATTATAAGGGACTGAACGGCAAGCGCGTCCTGATTGTGGACGACGTGATCAGCACGGGAGAATCCCTTGCTGCAATGGAGGACCTCGTCAGGCAGTTCGGCGGCAAGATTGTCGGCCGCGCCTGTGTGCTCGCCGAGGGCGATGCCAAGGACAGGGACGATATTATTTATCTGGAGCCTCTGCCGTTGTTTTTTAAATAATCCGGACATTTTCATTTCGGGGGAGTTATGATGAAGCGGCCGCTTGTGCTGGTGGGTTTTTGTTATCTGCTGACACTGGCGGCCGCTGTTTATTTTGGCCCGGAGCTGTCGCTGGTTCTTGCCTGTGCCTCCCTTGCGGGGTTCCTGATTACCGCGCTGGCACCGAAAACGCGTGCTGTCGGCGTGTTTCCCGCCGCTTTGCTTACGGTGTCGCTGGCATTCGGTGGTTTTTACGCGTATCATCAGTCCCAGGTGGAACCGGCGGAGCTGCTTGCCGGTCGGGATGCGGTGATCGACGGTACTGTCTGTGAGCTTCCTTATCAGGCGTACAACCGGTTTTATTATATTGTGGAAGTCAATGACATCTCTCTGAAAGACGCCCCCAGGCCGCTGAAAATACGGATTTCGTCACAGGGCGCTCTGAACGTGGAACCGTATTCCCATGTGAAAGGGAAGGTACATCTGTTCCTGCCTTCGGGCGGAGAGGGCTATTCCTCGCGCTCCTACTACGCTTCCAAGGGAATCACCCTGTTTTCTTACCTTTATGAATATGAAAACGTGCGGGTGAGCCCCCCTACGCGAAAGCCGCCGTACTATTACGCGCTGAAGCTTCGGTCCGCGCTGCTGAAATCCATCCGCTCCATGCTGCCTCCCAGTGAGGCCAAGCTGGTCAACGGGGTCCTTTTTGGCGATCAGACCAGCCTTTCCCCGCAGGTGACCGCCGACTTCCGGGCCATCGGTGTTTCCCATATTTTATCTGTTTCCGGGCTGCACATGACGACGATGGCGGAACTGATCCTGATGCTGCTCCTGTTTTTCAGGGTGCCGAAGAAGCCCGCGGCGGCTCTGGCCGGTGTCGGCGTCGTCTGCTTTATGGCAGTTACCTGCTTTGTCCCATCCGTTACGCGCAGTGGGGTGATGTGCCTGATCTACCTTTCGGGCATGCTTTTGTCCCGTCATCCGGATTCGCTGAATTCCCTGAGCATTTCCGTGCTGCTGATCGGCTGGTCGAACCCGTACGCCGCTGCGGATGTGGGCTTGCTGCTCTCGTTTTCCGCAACACTGGGGCTGATTTTATTTTCCGGACAGACGGCTGGCTATTTGAACCGGAAATATGATAAAATAAAGAAGATCGGTCCCCTTGTGCGCGGGGTCAACGGAATTCTGGGGACCACCGTATGGGCGGTGCTTTTTACGCTGCCGATCGTCATCCTTTCTTTTCAAAGTGTTTCGCTTGCCGCGCCGATTGCCAATCTTCTGGAGCTGGTCCCTTCTACGCTGATGATGAATTTTGCGGCTATTGCCGCCGTAATCAATCTGATTGCCCCGCAGTCCTTCCTTGCCATGCCGTTTGCGCTGGTTTCGGGGCTGCTGGCGAAATATATGCTTGCCTGCGCGCACTGGCTTGCGCAAACTCCGTTCGCCTCTGTTTCGGCGTCCTACGGATTTGTGACGGTCTGGCTCTCCGGTACGGTCCTTTTGATTGCAGCGACCGTCCTGATGATGAAAAGCCGGAAGCTGTTCCGGGTCACCGCGCTGCTTTCGCTGACGTTGCTTCTGACCGGTATTTTTTCTTATCAGCTTTCCATGCGCAACGTGACGCGCCTTGCCGTTCTGGACGGCGCCGGGTCCGTCGTTCTTACGCGCAACGGCCGCGCGGCGGTGATCGGCTGCGGGGGCTTTCGCTCCGAAACCGTCGGCAGTTATCTGCGCAGCCAGGGGGTAACGAAGCTGGATGTCCTTCAGCCGCTGACCCTGACGGCGGAGGAAGCAAAAAATGCGGCAGAGCTGATGAATGCGTTTACGCCGGACAGGCTTGTGATCCCAAAGGACGGGATGGTCGATACGTATATCCGTAAGGCGGTTACGCAAGCGGGCAGCGTGGCTCCATACGATCTTTCCGCCGACACGAAATTGTGGGAGAATACGGAGGTGCAGGTGCGGTTTGACGGCACTGCTGCCGCGGCAAGGATTACGGCCGGCGGCGTGTCGGTTTTGGTTTGCCCCGCCGGGGCAAAGCTTGACGGCCTGCCGGAGGAATGGCTTGTCTCCGATTTTGCAGCGGCGGAGTCCGTTCCGAAAAACGCAAACCTGCTTCATCCCCTGGTTACCATCCTTTCTGCGGATGGGGAAACGATGGGGCAGGACGTTTCACAGATAAAAAAGCTGAACCCGATCGTGACGGGCGGCGCCGGAAATATTGTGCTGCAGATAAAGGACGACGGGACTTTACAATTAAGGAGGGAGTAATATGCCCGAAATTACCGAGGCGGAACTGAAAAAACAAATTGAAAAAGCGGATTTTGCAAACCTCTATTTTCTGCACGGAGAAGAAAAGTATCTGGTCGGCTTCTATGCGAAAAAGCTGATTGCCAAAGCCGCGGGAACCGCGTTTTTAGATTTTAATTTTCAGCGCTTTGACGATTCCGCCACGATTGATCAGATCGCGGCGGCTGTGGAAGCGCTCCCTTTCATGGCGGAGCGCAAATGCGTGGCGGTCTCCGACCTGGATGTGGAAGGCCTGCGCGCGCAGGAAGCGGCCAAGCTGGACGAGCTTCTGAAAAGCGTTCCGGACACAACTGTGCTGGTGTTCTATCTGCCGTCCGCGGAAATCGATTATAAAAAAGATAAAAAATGGAAAAAGCTGATGGATACGGTCAATCAGGCGGGCGTGACGGTCCACCTGAAAAAACGCTCCGGGCCGGACCTTGAAAAAGCCCTGTGCGCAGCGGCGGCAAAACGGGGCTGTGAGCTTTCGAGGCAGAACGCCGGGCGTATTGTCGGTTACTGCGGAAACGACCTGCAGACGCTGTTTAACGAGCTGGAAAAGCTATGCGCTTTTGTAAAGGAAGGCGCGATCACCGCGCAGACGATTGACGCGCTGGTGGTGAAGAATCTGGAAACCCGGGTATACGATCTGTCCAAGGCGGTTATCGCGGGCCAGTACGACAAAGCCTACGGGATTCTGGACCTCCTGTTTTATCAGAATGAGGAGCCCGTTTCCGTTCTGGCGGTGCTTTCCTCCGCGTATATCGACATGTACCGCGTCAGGGCTTCCATTCAGAGCGGATTCACCGCGTCGGAGCCCGCAAAGCACTTTGACTATGCCCGCAAGGAATTCAGGCTCACCAACGCGGAGCGGGACGCGAAGAAACTGACCACGCCCATGCTGCGCCAGAGTCTTCAGGCGCTTCTGGGGGCAGATACCGCGCTGAAAAGCGCGCGCGGCGACCGGCGCATCATTATGGAAAAGCTGATCGCGCAGCTTTTACTCATAGCGGAAAGGGAGAAAACGGCTTGATTAAAATAAAGGAAGCGGTCATAGTAGAGGGGAAATACGATAAGATCAAGCTTTCCTCGATCATTGACGGTTTAATTATAGAGACGCGGGGATTCCGGATTTTCCGCGATAAAGAACAAATGGAAATGATTCGCCGGTTGGCGGACAACCGCGGAATTTTGGTTTTGACGGACAGCGACTCCGCCGGATTCCTCATCCGGAACTACCTTTCCGGCGCGGTCAGCCCGGATAAAATCAAGCATGCCTATATTCCCGATATTTTCGGAAAAGAGGGCCGCAAGGATAAACCCTCCAAGGAAGGAAAGCTCGGGGTGGAAGGGGTGCCTGTACAGGCAATCGTTGACGCCCTGCGGCGCGCCGGCGTTACCTGCAGCGAGGACGAAGCTCCCGCGGGGCGGAAGATTGCCAAAACGGACCTTTATCTTGCCGGCCTGTCCGGCGGGGAAAACAGCGCGCAGAAAAGAAGGACATTTTTAAAGGAGCTGGCATTGCCGGAGCATCTGGCGGTAAATTCGATGGTCGGCGTTCTGAACAGCATTATGACTTACGACGAATTTTGCAGTTTAATTGACAAACTTTTTAAAAATTCGTAATTTGGGGTTGACAATGGGATGAATAGAATGATATAATAACTCTCGCTGAGTCGCGCGAGTGCTGGAACTGGCAGACAGGCACGTTTGAGGGGCGTGTGTTGTATGACGTATGGGTTCAAGTCCCATCTCGCGCACCAATAAAACCCGGAAGGCCGCATGAATGTTGGCTTTCCGGGTCCTTTTTTTGCATAAAAGCCTCAATGGGCTTCTCGACCTGCGAGTAACATCCAGGCTTCGGGTGTCTGTAATAGTCTCGTTTTAGCGTGCACATATTATAGACTTCGGCTCCGTCAACGGCAATATAAGTTCTGCCGATACCATCATGCATACGGTAGTTCGAACTGAAAAACTTTACTCTATCTTTCAGCGAATCACAAGTGAAATTTTCCAATTTCTTTTTGGTTTGACTCCACATTTCAGAAACTCCTTATATTAATAGGTTGATTTTCCGGAAGACCAAACAGGCAGCTATGGCCAAGAAGTCGTACCATCAGCCTCATAGACAAGAGAAAGCTTCATCGGACTAACCGGTGGGCTTTTTTAAATTTACATGGAGGGCCTTCTGACCGTTTATTGCAGCATGGAGAGATAAAAAAAGTTTCGGTATCAAGAACTTTTTGCACTGCTGGTGCGTCTTTATTAACGAGACCGAACAGATGGGAAAGCGGGAGAAAAACGATGCGCAAACAAATACCGGACGATTTAAAAGAATGTATCGAAAAGAACAGAGAAAGCATGTATCGCTTGGCGTACAGTTATACGAAGAGCAGGGAAGCGGCGCTGGACGTCATTCAGGAAACGGTGGTGCACGCTTTGGAAAAGGCGCATACGTTACGGGATCCCTGTAAAATGAAGAACTGGGTTTTCCGCATACTGGTAAATGAGAGTGTCAGCTGGTATCGGAAGAACAGGCGTACGGTATCGCTTTCTGAGCAGGACGAGGTACCATTACAGGACAGAACGGCGGAAGTCGCCGAGGCGCTGGATGTCTACAGGGCCGTACAGGCGTTGAATCCAGAACTGAAAACCGTCATAATCCTTCGGTATTATGAAGATATGAGGTTGGAAGACATCGCGAAAATTACGCATACGCCATTGAATACGGTGAAATCCCGGCTGCGGCGTGGCTTGGACCAGATTAGAAAATACCTATAAGGAGGGTTTCTTATGATGCTGGAAGATTATCTCAGAGAATCAAAAGTCTACTACCGTGAAATTCCAACCCCGGCGGAGCTGCAGGACAGAATTGCAGCTGCATACCGCTCGTTCCGGCCGGAAACTGCCAGGGAAATGCGCGTTTTGCGGTGGATAGCGGTGTCTGCGGCGAGCATGTTCGCAGTGTTTGTTATTTTGCTCAACAGCAGCCCGGTGTTTGCCCGTTCGACTCACGGAATCCCGGTGGTGGGCGACATTGCCCGAGTCTTTACGTTTCGCGAGGATTTCAAGCAGGATCCAGGTCAGACGCTTACCGTCAGGGAGCCCAAAATTTCCGGACTGAAAAATAACGCCAATCAGAATCAAATCAATCTCCTCATTCAGACGAAGGTGGAGACGGCGCAGAAAATGCTGGAAGAGAGAAGCGAGCAGGAACGGGAAGCCTTCCTTCAGACAGGAGGCAAGGCGGAAGATTACATTCCCGCCAAATCATCCATCACATATTCTATAAAATACAGCAATACCAAAATGCTCTCCTTTGTGTTGGACATCACATGGGATAGGGCACAATCTTCGCTGGAACAGTTTTTTTACAACCTGGACCCTAACACCGGGGCTGCATTGACACTCGAAAATCTGCTCGGCAGGGATTACAAAACCGTGGTGGATGACAGTATTCGTAAGCAAATGAAGGAACGCACCGCACAGCATAGCGACTGGATGTATTTTACCGGGTCCGATGGGTTTCAGGGCATTCGTCAGGACCAGAAGTTTTATGTTAACGCGGATGGAAAGGCGGTCGTTGTGTTCGACAAATATGAAATTGCCCCCGGATTCATGGGCCCGCAGGAATTTATCATTTCTGCCGTGCAGCCGTCAGGCGCGTCCTCAGCAGGCTGATCCATGAAAGTCCTCTGTTTTCCCGACAGAATCGATCCAATGTGTCCTGTCCAATACCATTGTGCCTGCACGGAAACCCATTTATCCGGAGAGCGGCTTTCCGGGTGCAAAAATGCCGCCCGTTGAGGACGGCAAGAGAATTACATGGATGGGTCGCTGTCTTTCCTGCTTCCGTTTTGAGCAGGTTTCGCAGTTTCCTTATCCTCTCTGGGGGTCGGCATTAGGATTGGTACCGGAGCCGGAACGGTTGGAATATGTGCGGGAGAAACCGAGTCCGGATCAGGCACAAGCAATTTTTCTTTCATCAATTCAATCTCCTTTCGGAAATTAGCCTGTCCAATCGCCTGGGTTTTATCAAAAACGGCTCTCACCGTGAAGCGAGAGCCGCAAATATTATTCAAAAGATGATCTTACCGGCGACGATGGCCTCCATTACGTCATTTGCCTGCAAGACGGGCTCCCATTTCAAATGCTTTCCGGCAGTCAATTGGAAACTGCTCCGCTTTTACGCGGGCCTTGTGTTCCTCGCTGAACATGGATGCCTCGTATTTGGAATAGTCATTAAACTGATAGGTGTCATTGCTGGCGATAAATTCGGATGGACCGCCCAAACGTTCCAGCAGAACT
This sequence comes from Caproiciproducens puteiluti, assembly GCF_052442865.1. NCBI lineage: Bacteria > Bacillati > Bacillota > Clostridia > Eubacteriales > Acutalibacteraceae > Caproiciproducens > Caproiciproducens puteiluti. The sequence continues at coordinate 1,679,947 of NZ_CP194790.1, forward strand.
TTATAACGGTCGAATAGTACGTTGTAGCCAAGCTTTTCCATAGCGTCTTTCGGGACATTCATTGTGTAGATAAAGCCTGATGACAGTTTTCCCTGAAAGGTGGAGGGATGCCCGGTATTGTAAGTCATGGCAGAGAACAGCAGACGTTCGAGAAATGAGAGCATTTCACCCGTTATATTCGCAAAATAGATCGGTGTACCAAGCAGGAGTACATCACAGTGGATGATCTTTTCAAGTACGTCAGTCAGATCGTCCCGCATTGCACAGCGGCCCAGTGCCCCGCCTTTTCTTTTACATGCAAAACAACTGATGCAGCCTCTGTATTGCAGATCGTACAGGTGGATCATTTCGGTCTGTGCCCCGACCGATTCCGCGCCGTCCAGCGCGTTTTGCAGCAGGGTAGCCGTATTCCACTTCTTTCTCGGACTTCCATTCACAGCGATTACATTCATAAGGGGTCATCCTTTCAAATATTTCATTGTATGGAATTATTATACTCTTCCCGTCAAGTCCCCTTATGTCTGTATGCAGTATAGTACGGTTTTAAAATTCTAGGCCCGGACCCGCCGTCCCGGAAACAAGCCGCTGACGCATTATTGAGGGGAAAGCAATTTTAAACCGATAATTCCCGCTACGATAAGAGCAACGCAGAAAATTTGGGGGATGCTGATTTGTTCATGGAAGAGAACGATCCCTAAAATAAGCGTTCCCGCCGTACCGATTCCGGTCCATACGGCGTAAGCCGTTCCGAGGGGCAGATTTTTTAAAGACAGAGATAAAAAATAAAAGCTTGCGATCATCCCTGCCACCGTTATCACACTCGGAACAGGCTTTGTGAAGCCCTGTGAATATTTCAGGCTGACAGCCCAACATGTCTCGAAAATCCCTGCTATTGCCAACAGTAACCAATGCATGTTTTTCACTCCTTTTAAAAATGTACAAAAAATAAAAAGCCATGGAAGATATAAAAATATCTCCCAGGCTTTTGTCCTTCCGTGAACGCAGTATCCTGCGCGCTTTATCTCGGTGCAGACCAGCTGTTAACTGCGGAACCCTATAAAGCTTTTCCTAGAATAGCAAATCCAATGAAAAATGTCAATATGAAAAACAATATTGAATACAAATCCCGCCGTCGATTACTGCATGGACTGACATTCCCGCACGCATTTTTTACATTCTGCGGCACATTTCGCACAGTGGTCGTCTTTAAATGCTCCGCATTCCTGAGCGCACTCATTGCAAATCATCGCGCATAGCTTGCATAATTCCATCGCATGGCAGGAATCCACCGCCATAAAGGAGGATGCTTCCCTACAGATACAAGCACATTCATAAAGCTTGGCAATGCACTTTTTCCTGTTTGCTGCGTCGGGTTCGTCAAGGCACATTTTCATACATTCCAAACACGCCTGTGCGCATTTGTTGCATTGGTCAATGCAGGTTTGATTTTTATTATTCATATTTACAATCCCCATAAATTAACTCCTGCAGATTTTATTTCTACTATTATTTCTGAGAAGTTAAAATTTATGTGGGATGATATCCGATAGCCGTTCTCTATTCCTGCCACTCGTAAATGGCGAGGATACGCGGCGTAAACTCATGAAAACGATGCTCTTCGTTCGTAAGCGAAACGAGAAAATGACCCTCGGCACGATATACGCCGCTGGTGTAAAGATGCGCTTCGGCATCGCTTGACCGGCAAGCTCCGCAGTTTGCACAGCTGCATGCATCCGGGTTTTCAAATTCCACCCAAACCGGTTTTCCGTTATAATCCGTTAAGTTCCGAATCATTTTTCCCTTCATAATATCACCTGCTTTATTTTATTATACTTCACTTTTTCCTGATTGTACAATAATATTCTTCCCGAATAGCCGGGATGCTTCTGTTAACAGCTTCATAGACAAATCCACGCCGAATTAATTGGTAAGTTTTTTTCTTGAAAATCATTAAACATTCTGCTATAATACAATTAAAATTGAGCTTTTATAATTTTGGGGGATAGGTTTGTGCACGAATCTATAATACAATAATTAGCTCAATTCACAATTTGGGACACCCTCTCAACTGCTTTTGGGCGGCTGGGAGGGATTTTTAATTAGGATTAAGGCGGCAGGACCGCCGGATTTGAACTAACGCAGAATATTAATCATTGACCAACAGCGGAAATTTGCCTATTTCTCCATTACGCGTCATAGATTTTATAGAAATGCTTGATAGGGGGAGTTTGCATGAAACTGCTTTTCTCAAAGCAGGTAAAAAGGTTCGTTGGGCTTGTAGTTGTCGTTTGTTTGCTGGTTGCGGCGCTTTTTAATACGGCGGGGTACTTCTTTCACTGCAAATATATCAGCGTTGCGGCAGCGGTAGCCGAGGTGGATCAATACGAAGTAAGGACCGGGCTTTTGATGGATGCAATGGACCGGGTAGGGGTATGCGCGCCGGAAGCAGCCGCCGTGGTATGGGCTGACGGTCTGAAAAGCAGAAGCGGGGCGATGCAATATTCCGTAATGGATTCCAGACTCAAAAAAGAGTATGTCAAACAGCTCGGCCAATACAATCCCAATTGGGTAACGGGAATGTCCAGTCCCTGGATAGAAAGCTATAAAATCACCAACCAAACGCAGACGGGAAGCGATCAATATGCGATTCAGCTTTCTTTTTCCACGGCAACATCGAGCGGTCCCGCCGGGGACTATAACGCTGCGCTGACGGTCGTCAAAGACGGCGACTTTTGGCGTATCACGAAAATATCCGCGGACAAAGGGTTACACCCGTATATGGGTGTATTATAAAAGAATAATCTAAATTATAAAGGCTGCCGTCAAACGATAATTGTCGTTTGGCGGCAGCCTTTTATTGAGAATCATTCTATTGGCAGTTCGCTTTTTGAATTCGACGCGGGCCTTCTTCAAACCAGACAGCCGGCCCTGGTATTGAGCCAGTTAAGAAACAGATATTTCGCAAACGGCTCCGTTTCGAACCGGCGGCATAATTCATCCAATTGGGAATAGGTGTATCCGAATTCTTCCTGAAACAGTTCTTCACACCAGACCTGCTCTTTCAGATAAAAAACAACCTTTTCCACGTTGGGGAAAACGTTCAGGCTGAACAGGACGTCCTGGCATTCCCAGTAGCGGTTGAAACGGTCACAGAAGCTGCTCAGGGTAGCCCACTGCGTTTCCGCGGAACGGCGCCATACGGCGCTCAGTTCATAGACAAAACCGCTCATGGCCAGCCGGTGCGGAGAGTCGGACCTTCGGATTGTTTCCAGAAGCTCCGGGGGAGACTGGACCGGGGTCATCAGCCGGCCGTTTTCGGGATGAAGAACATAGTAACATACGGTGGGGAGAAAGACGTACTGCACAAAACCCAGCACCGATTCGATACCGGGATGGCAAGCCCAGTTGCTGTCCAGCAGGAGACGCTGTCCGTCCACCGCACAGGCATTGATAAAAACGGGAGTTTCCAGCTGCTCCGGCGGAACGAACAGGTCGTTCCACACGTCCTGTTTTCCTAAAGTCCATTCCCAATAGCCGGGCTGCCGATATTTGCAGGACGGGCCGGGCATGGCGGTTACCTCGAGTAGTGCTCGACGACCAGCTGATCGTCGATTTCCACGGGGATTTCGTCCCGGAGGGGCAGGCGGAGAAGCGTGCCGCTGAAAGCGTTGAAATCCCGTGTCACATAAGGCACGGCAAATCCCTTTCCCTCCAGAAAATTAGCGCGGAACGCTTCGTTGCTTCTGGATTTCTCACGAAGGGAAACCACGTCGCCCGGTTGGATCGTATAGGATGGAATTGTGATTTTTTGGCCGTTTACCAGAATATGGCCCGTGCGTTACCTGCTGGCGCGCCAAACGGATGGAATTGGCGAAGCCGATCCGGTATACCATATTGTCCAGACGGCGTTCCAGCGTTTGCAGCAGGGCGTCGCCCGTTTTTCCCGGAGCCCTTTCCGCCGCGGAATAATAACGCATCATCTGTTTTTCCAGAATTCCGTAGTATGCCTTGACTTTTTGCTTTTCGATCAGCTGCAGGCCGTATTCCGAAACCTTCCTTCTCTTACTGAAGGCCGGTGCGTTTGCCCTCTTCATCGCTTTTGGGTGTCCGCAGATATTTACCCCCAAATGTCTGCATTCCTTGAAACGGGGGCCTCTTCTTGTTGCCATTCTTGTTCGTCTCCTTTATCTGTTTCATTTCATGTTGCCTTCAAACAAGTTAGTCTTATCTAACTACCGGGCCACACAACATATTTTTAACGAAATTATTATAGCAGATTTGTAAAATCATGGCAAGGCGTAAAATCAAAAGAAGCGAGAAAAATGGTTTTTTGATGGGGATCAATAATAGCAAAAGGAGTCCTGCCGCTGTGTTCGGCGGCAGGACCCTTTTTCGGAGCGTTTGTTGAGCAAGGGTTAAACAGAGTTTTTAGCAAGCTCAGGCAGTCTCGGTGCTGCCCGCTTTCTTTTCGTCCTTTTTGACAATCCGGAACAGAACGAAAGCAAAGACACAGCAAAGAGCGGCCATTACCAGGGCATAGACAAACATCATGTTATAGCCCGCTTTGCCGGGATTCGCGTCCATCCAGCTGCCGATCATGGTGTACATGAAAATGTCGGGGGAATAGCCCAGGAAGGATACGAAGCCGGAAACACGGCCGGTGGAATTGACCGGAAGATGTGCGTCGTCGATGATGGCGAAGTACATGGAACGTACAACATAGATGATGAACAGGCCGAAGATGAAGTTGACAATAACGACGTTCAGCACCGCGGCAGATTCCGGCAGGACCAGGAATCCGAGGAAGGACGCGATGAACAGTACGGCAGAACCGATGATGACCTTGATACGGGAGCCGATCTTATCAGCCAGGAATCCGCCGAGGACGCCGCCGATGGCCTGAATGACGTAGCGGAAGGCGCCGAGCGTTGTGCCCACGGATTCCGGAGCGCCGTAAACCTTCACACAGTAGGTGTTCAGATAGCCCAGCATCCCATAAATGCTGTATGCGGTAAAGACGATCGCGCAGATAACCCATACGCGCGGCAGTTTCATGGCGTGCAGCATGCCTTTTGCAATGTCGAGGATGCCCTCGGAGTTTTCTTCTCTTTTTGTGTCTTCAATAAAGAACCAGTTGAGGACACCGATAATAATAACGACAATCGCGCAGACACGGATGGCCCACTGTGCGCCCAGAACCTTATCTGCAAAATGATTGTAGGCCGCCATCATACCGAATACCAACAGAGCGTTCATAATGCCGCGAAGGCCTTCCTGAAGGCCGAACAAGCGGCCCTGTTCCTCGCTGGAACCAAGCATACGGGTCGCTTTGATGCACGCCGACCAGTATGTAATAATGGTGGAAATACCCATCAGAACAAAGATGATGCGGCAGACGTTGTAGCCGGGGAACATGGAGAACCAGAGTCCCAAAATACCAGTTGTGATGAATGAAAAAGTCAGCAGTTTCCTTGCGGAAAATTTATCGGCGATCATACCGCCAACGAAATAGGATAACAGGGCCATTGAAGCATAACCGGACGACAGAAGCCCCATCTGTTCGTTGGTAAGCTGCATTGCGTTTTGAATCTGAACATAGAAGGTTTCACGGATGTACGGTAACTGGAAAATGATGCCTGCACCTGCGGCAAGCAGCAGGAGAGTGCCGTATTTTTTGATAAATGCTTTGTTCATTTAACATTTCCTCCTCTTTTTTGTTTAGCTGCAGGATGACGAGAGACGCCCTGAAATTATCTGTGCACAATAATTTTAGAGAAAAAAAAGAGTAACTTCAACCCATCCGCATGGACGGCGGATCGGTTGAAGTTACTCAATCTCTCAATCTCTCTGATAGTAACTGATGACAGTATACAGCAAATATTGCGAGTTGTCATTAAACAAAAACGCTAAATAAAATTCAGCAGAACTGGTCAAATTAAACAATTGACAAATAAAGTACCAGCCGTTATACTGAAGTCAGTTACCAAAGAGAGTAAGAGAAAGTAACTTTTTAATGGGCGTATACCCATTTGAAAGTTGCTTTCTCTTTTTTTATTGGTCAAAATGAGATGAAGAAAAGGAGTAAACAGCATGGCACTAATTGAAAGACAAAGCATCGTGGAAGGCCTGATCCGAATTCTTGGAAAAGAAAACGTAATCACGGATGAACAGGTTCTGAAAGAAAGCAGCCTTGATCGTTACAGAAAATATGAACAGGTCTGCGAAGTATATACACAGCCGATCCCCGCGGCAGTTGTTTATGTACACAGCACGGAAGAGGTCGCTGATGTACTGAAATTCGCAAATGAATATCAAATTAATATTGTGCCGCGTACCGGTCATTCTGCAATCGAGGGCGGGCTGGAAACAGCTTTGGAAAACTCGGTTGTTGTCGACGGTTCCCAAATGAACAAGGTTCTGAAGGTGGATCAATACAATATGCAGGTTACCTGCCAGTGCGGCGTTCCCTTACAGGACCTGGACGATATGCTCCGTGAGCAGGGCTATACCACCGGACATTCCCCGCAGTCCAAGCCTCTGGCACAGATGGGCGGCCTGGTGGCCACCCGCAGCATCGGCCAGTTCTCCACTCTGTACGGCGGCATCGAAGACATGGTCGTCGGCCTGGAAGCGGTTTTTCCAAACGGAAAAATCTGCCGCATCAAGAACGTTCCGCGCCGCTCCGTCGGTCCTGATATCAGAAATATCATCATCGGAAACGAAGGCGCCCTGTGTTACATTACGGAAGTGACCGTCAAAATATTCAAGTACCGTCCGGAAAATAATCAATTTATGGGTTACACGCTGGACAATATGAAAACCGGCTTTGAAGTGCTTCGTGAAGTGATGGTGGAAGGCTACAAGCCGTCCATCGCCCGTCTGTACGACCCCGCCGACGGCGCCATGAGCTTCTCTCATTTCGCCGCTCCCGGAAAATGCGTGCTGATCTTTACGACGGAAGGCCCTGCGGCGATCGCCGAGGCCACGGCAGCCGGTATCAAGGAAATCGTCGTACGCTATGACGAGTGCGAAGCGGTCGACCCGAAATATATTGAGAAGTGGTTCAGCCACCTGAACTGGGGTCCGGAGCAGATCGCACAGGAGCGCGAGGAAATCAAGGCAACACAGAACATCGGTATCACCACAGAGGTTTCCGGCTGCTGGGACTGCATTTATGAAATCTATGACACCGCCCGCAGGCGCATTATGGAAGAAGTGCCGGACATCACGCTGATCGGCGGCCATTCCTCCCACAGCTATATCAACGGCACCAATATGTACTTCGTTTACTATTACAATATCGTCGACTGCCCGCCGGAAGAGGAGATCAACAAATACCACAATCTCATCAACCGGATCATCTGCGAACAGGTCGTTCAGTACGGCGGGTCCATCGCTCACCACCATGGCCTCGGCAAAGCCAGAGCGCGCTATGTTCATGAAGAGTACGGTTCTTCCTTCTATATGCTGGATACCCTCAAGAAGGCGTTCGACCCGAACGGCATCATGAATATGGGAACGCTGATTCCACTCAGAAAATGATGAAACTCTTACTTCCTTTTTCCATTACCCCGGATCTGGAGGCCCTTTCCGAAGAGGATTGGGCCCTCCAGCCCGATTTAAAAGTTGATACGTCGTTCACGCCGCTGGACTGGAATAGCTTTGATGAAAGTGCGCTGGAAATGAGCCTGAAGCTATCCTACAACGGAGCTGCAGGCTCTTTTTGCTTTTACCGGTGTGTGCTGACCGTCGGCGGAATGCCCAGTGACCGGTTTTTGAAAACGCTGGCCGCGCTGAAATTCGACGAGCTTGTCCGGGTCGACCCCGGGGACGCGGATTTACGGTTCCGGCCCGAGGTGGTCGCCCGGCTCATCGCGGACTTTGCGCAGACACAGGCGCATCCTGATTTTATTCTGATGGGCCGGCAGACACAGGTCGGCGACAACGCCTGCACACCGCTTCTGACGGCGGAACTGCTGGGGTGGCCTTGCGTAACACAGGTGACTGCGCTGGGGCCGGCGGACGAACACCGCCTGCGCGTTACCGGCGCGGTTGACGGGGGAACGTCGGTACAGACGGTTTCCGCGCCCTGCGTTCTGAGCATCGGCGACGCTCCGTGTACCTATCTGCGCGTTCCGACGCTGAAGGACAAGATGGCCTACGGGAAGAAGCCCATTACCCTGCTGAAGCTGTCGGATTTTCCGGGAGCGGAAGCCCTGCTGTCCAGCCCCAACGCGGAGCTGCGTTCGCTGGTTCCCATCCGGAAGGAGCGGGAAGGCGTCCTGATCGAGGCGGATACGCCGGAGGAAAAGGCGGAAATTCTGTACCGAGACTATCTGAAAGGCAGGCTGAATCGCTTATGAAAGGAATACTGGTGCTGAACGCCTGCACGAACGATTACCCGGACCAGTGCCGGCTGCTTGCGGGATTCCTAGAGCAGCGCACAAATGGAATCGAGGCGGACACGGCCGTTGTGTTTCACAGGGAAGAAGCCGATCGTGAGGAACTGCTTTGCGCGGTCCCGGTGCCAAAAGCCGTGTTGATCGGCCTTCCGCAGGCGCGGACGGAAACCATGCTGAATCAGCTTGCCGAGCTGGGAGGCAGCGGGGAAACAGCAGTCTATCTGTTTGCCGGGAACTGCTTTGGGTCGGAGCTGGCGGTGCGGATGGGGCAGCGCTGCGGGGGCACGTTTATGGCGGCGGTCGACGGCGTACAGTGCGCCGGGGAGGAAATTACCGTCACCAAATCCGTATACGGCGGGCATATGGAGGCGGAATTTGCGCTGAAGAAAGCGCCGTACTGCCTTTCCGTTTCCCGGTCCTGTGCCGAACCGGCAAAAGAGACCGGCCGGTCCGCCGTGGCCGTAGAGGAGCGAACGGTCCGGGAAGGTCCGGAAAACGGCTTCTCCGAGGACTATGCTTTTATTCCCGGAAAAGAGGAAAAAAATCTGGAAACCGCGCCGTTTATTCTTGCCGCGGGATGGGGGGCAAAAAGCCGGGAGGGCGTCGACGCCATGGCGCAGGCCGCGGAAAAGATAGGGGCTGAATTCGGGGTCAGCCGTCCGGTCGCCATGAGTGCGTGGGCGCCCATGAGCAGCCTGATCGGCGTTTCGGGTGTCATGACAAAGCCGGAAATCTGCATTGCTGCGGGTGTTTCGGGCGCGCCGGCCTTTTATGCCGGAATTGAAAAAAGCGGGTTTATCGTTTCCGTCAATTCGGACCCGCGGGCGCCGATTCACCGAAAATCCAACGTTGCGATCGTGGACGACTGGCACAAGGTCTTACAGCATCTCAGCGAGATTTCCGAAAAGCCTTTAAAAGCAACCCGAAAGAACCAAGAATGATTATAATCTGATAGTGGGGTATGATTTCATGAACAGCCGTCCAATTTTTCCTATGGACGAATCGTATACGGAATATATTCGCGATGAGTCCCAGTTTTCCGGAGGCGCGCAGAGTATTTCGTTTCCGCGCAGCGAGGAAGAAATCTGTGCGATCCTCGGCGAACTGCGCGAGCAGCGGATTCCGGTGACGGTACAGGGGGGCAAAACCGGCATTGTCGGCAGCGGAGTGCCGCTGAGCGGACATCTGATGAATGTGGCCGACTGCAGCCGGGTACTGGAATATTCCGAAACGGACGGAAAATATTTGCTGACGGTGGAGCCCGGTCTGCGCCTGTCGGAGCTGAAGCAGTCGATTGCAAGGCTGGGAGGACCCGTCCGTCTTTTCTGGCCGCCAGAACCGACGGAGGCCACCGCGACGGTCGGCGGCGCAGCCGCAATGGCGGCTTCCGGAATCTGTGCTTATGCTTACGGGGACGCCAGGCAGTACTTTGAAGCGGCGCGCGTGATTCTGGCCGACGGTACCGTGCGGGATATCCGCCGAGGGGAACATTTTCTAGAAGTAAACGGCGAACGGCTCGATGAGCTGGACGCGTTTCTCGGCAGCGAGGGGATGCTCGGCGTTTTCTCCGCTCTGACTCTCCGCCTGATGCCCTGTCCCGCGGAGCAGTGGGGCATCGCCTTCTTTTTTGAAAGCCCGCGCGACGCGTGGCGCTTTGCCGACGAGCTGCAGAGCGACCCGGTGGGGTCGGAAAAAGCGCGGGTGACCGTGGCGGAGTATATTGACGGGGATTCCCTCCGGCTCATAGAGCAGAAAAAAGAACTGCTGGGCAGTCTCGACAGTATTCCACCCGTCGATCCGGCCTTTCACGCGATGATTTATCTGGAAATTGCGGGGGAGGAATCCGAAATCGAGGCTGTGGCGGAAGCCCTGATGGAACGGGCGATGCAGTGCGGAAGCGACCCGGACCGCGCATGGGCGGTATCCGGTGAAAAGGAAATCGAGTCTCTGCGGGACTTTCGTCACGCAATCCCGGAAACGGTCAATCTCGTGGTGGGGGAAAACCACCGGAACCATCCGGAAATCACCAAGCTTTCCACCGATATTTCCTTTCCCGGAAAGCCGTTTACCCGGGTGATGGAGTGGTATGGGGACTGTCTGAGAGACCTCAGGCCCGCGCACTGCATTTTTGGCCATATCGGGGAAAATCATGTGCACTGCAACCTCTTTCCGAAGGATTCTTCAGAGCAGCGGCAGTGCGAGGCATGGATGCGCTGGATTCTGCATGAGGCGGCTGCTTTCGGCGGCTGTGTTGTCAGGGAAAACGGTGTCGGCAAAGTTAAACGGCATTGGATTCCGGCGGATGACGCCGCGCTTTTGCGGATGCGCGAACTGAAAAAACGGTATGATCCGGAGGGTTTCTGGAATCCCGGCAATATGTTTTGATAAAAACCACCTTGTACACGCAGTATAGGGAAATGAAAATGGCGGGACAATAGGAATTGATCCTTCCTTGATTTGCTGTTTTTATATTTTTATGATGGAAGATCTGTATGAAATGATTCCCAAGAGGATTGACCGGCTGGAATAGAGAACGTTGCCTGAGCCGGAACTGAAAAGGCGGACAAGCGTTTGGCGCTTGCAAATCGTAAAATCTGTGGAGGAGGTGCCCCTATGATCCGATTTGAAAACGTAACGAAGGCATTTAAACAGGGGGAAGTAATCAAGGGCCTGAACTTTGAAATTCAGGATGGGGAAATGGTCGTTTTGGTCGGGCCGAGCGGATGCGGGAAAACCACAACGCTGAAAATGATCAATAAACTGACACGCCCCACTTCCGGGAGGATCCTGATCGACGATCAGGATATTGCCCAGCTGGACACTGTGAAACTGCGCAGGAAGATAGGCTATGTCATTCAGAAGACCGGTCTTTTTCCCCATATGACGGTAAAGGATAACATAGAGATCATTTTGCAGATAGAAGGAATGAATGCGGAGAAAAGAGACCATGTCACTTCCGAGATGATGAGAATCGTGGGTATGGACCCGGAGGCTTATCTGTACCGCTACCCCTCGCAGCTGAGCGGCGGCCAGCTGCAGAGAATCGGCGTTGCCAGAGCCTTTGCCTCCGATCCGAAAATCGTTCTGATGGACGAGCCGTTCTCCGCGCTGGACCCGATTACCCGGGCGCAACTCCAGTCCGAGCTTGTCGGGCTGCAGACCCGGCTGAAAAAGACTGTTGTCTTTGTCACGCACGACATGGACGAAGCGATCAAAATAGCCGACCGCATCTGCATTCTTGACGAAGGGCGCATCATTCAATACGATACTCCGGAAAATATATTGAAGAATCCGGCAAATGACTATATTTCCAGCTTTGTGGGGAAGAAGAGAATCTGGAACACCCCGGAATTGATACGCGTCAGGGATATTATGATGGCGAATCCCGTCAGCTGCACCCCGGATACCTCTTTGGAGGAATGCGCGGAGCTTTTGGGAGCCAACGAAATCAACGCGATGCCGGTTACCGATTCGGAAAAGCGTCTGGTAGGAATCGCGTACGGAACCGATATTCAGAAGCAGGCCGACCGTACCCAGCCGGTCGGAAAAATCATGAAAACGGAATTCCCAACGACGGCTCCCGAAAAAAACCTGCTGGAAATTCTCGCTTATATCCGTGAGCGCCAGCTGGATTTCGTGCCCGTTGTGGACGGGGAGAGCCGCTTGATCGGCCTGATTACATCCAAGAATCTGATGACTGTCTTAAGTCAGCAATTTGTCGATACGGAGGGTGAACGATGACGGAATTTTTTACGAGCTTCTGGAACATCCGCGAACAGGTCCTGTCCCTGCTGCTCGACCATATCCACTTAACGATTCTGTCCGTGGGAATCGCGGTTTTGATCGGTATTCCCGTCGGAATTCTCATCAGTCATTCGCCAAGGCTTGCAAAGCCGGTGCTTGGGATGACGAATATTGTGCAGGCGATCCCCAGCCTTGCCATGCTGGGATTTTTGATTCCGTATCTCGGCATCGGTACGGCTCCCGCCATTTTCTGCGTGGTGATTTATTCTCTGCTGCCCATTGTGAAAAACACCTGTATCGGTTTGAACAATATAGACCCCGACACGCTGGAGGCGGCGAAGGGCATCGGTATGACCCAGGGACAGGTCATGGGAAGGGTCCAGCTCCCGCTTGCGCTCCCGGTGATTATGGCCGGTATCCGTATCGCCGCGGTCAACGCGGTGGGCTTTGTGACCATCGCGGCCTTTATCGGCGCGGGCGGGCTGGGGTATCTGGTCTACTCCGGTATCCAGACCAGCAATACTTATCTGATTCTAAGCGGCGCTATCCCGGCGTGCATTCTGGCTCTGGTGGTCGACTTCGTCGTCGGTTTCCTTGAAAAGGTCGTGACCCCGGTCAACCTGATTCATCCGACGGTCGATATGAATAAGGAAAAAGTCCGGCGCCACAAGAGAAAGCGCTGGATCGTTTCCACCGCGGCGCTCGCCGTTATGGTTGCGATCATTATCGGTTCGGTTGCTCCCATCAATAAGGCCGAAGGGAAGGTGATCCACGTCGGTTCCAAGAACTTCACCGAACAACTGATTCTGGGAAATATCTATGCCGATCTGATCGAGGACAAAACGGATATCAAGGTTGTTCGGGACCTGAACTTGGGCAGCACCGACATCTGCTATAACGCGCTGAAAAGCCGTCATATCGACATGTATATCGAGTACACCGGCACCGCTTACGGCAGCCTGCTCAAACAGGGCTCGTCCACCGACAAGCAGCATATTTATACCACCGTTAAGGAGCTGATGGCCAAGCAGGGCATCGAGGTACTGGACCCCATCGGATTCAGCAATTCGTTTGTGCTGGCGGTCCGTCAGGAGACGGCCGACAAATATCGTCTGAATACCATCTCCGATCTGGAAAAAGCCAGCAGCCAGCTGATTTTTTCGCCTACCATCGAATTCAACAACCGACAGGACGGGGTTGCCGCCTTATATGCCGCTTACGATAAATTGAAATTCAAAGAGTCCTCACCCATGGAGGGCGGGCTGGGCTACCCGGCCATTGCGAGTAAGAAATGCGACGTCCTGACGGCTTACGCCACGGACGGCCTGCTGAAAACCTATCAGCTCAAGGTCCTTGAGGACGACAAAAACGCCCTTCTTTCCTATTATGCCATCCCGATGATCAACGAATCGGTCCTGCTGGAATACCCGGAGGTCAAGGATGTTATCGACCTGATGACGGGGCTTCTGGATGACGAATCCATGCGGGACCTCAACTACCTTGTCGATCAGGGAGGCCAGTCCCCGGAGGACGTAGCGCTCAACTTCTTAAAGAGCAAAGGACTGCTGTGAAAAATTTGTATAAACAGGGGGGCCGTGGTATAATAAACCGAACTGAAAAACCAGTTGCCGAATGGAAATCCAAATCGACAAGCAGAGGTGCAATATGAAATTAACAACGGAAGAGTTCTTGGAAAACACGGAAATCTGTCCGGTAATAGCGGCAGTCAACAAGTGGGAAGCCGTAGAGAAGTGCGGAAGCGTGGATTGCAAGATGGTCAACGTTCTGTTCGGGGATATCTGCACCATTGCCGATATCGTCAAAGAACTGAAGAAAATGGAGAAAATCGTTTTTGTGCATGTTGATCTCATTACGGGCTTCGCCAGCAAAGAGATCTGTGTGGACTTTATCCAGAAATACACGGAGGCCGACGGCATCATCAGTACAAAGCCGTTTCTGATCAAGCGTGCCAATGAGTTGGGCCTGTTCACGATCCAGCGTTTTTTTATGATTGATTTTATTACCTATGCCAATGTGGTCAAGCATGTCCGTGTCACCAATCCGAATGTGGTGGAATTGCTTCCGGCGGGTTTGTCGAAGGTCATCCGGTACCTGTGTGCTGAGATAGATCGTCCCGTGATTGCGGGCGGGCTGATTCTCGACAAGGACGACGTGATCGGCGCGCTCAGCGCAGGGGCGATCGCCATATCCACCACCAATCAGGAAATCTGGCGTGACTGAACACATCCTCTTTTAGAGAGACCGGTTCTGCAAATTGTACAAAAATATGCTAAAAAATTCGCACAAAATAGCATTGACAAACAGAGGTATATTCTTTATACTGAACACAGTTACTAAGAGATGAAGAGAAAGTAGCTTCAACACAGCGTTATGCTGTCTTGAAGCTGCTTTTTTTGTTGCGTGAATGTTTATTTTATTTCACGCGTACGGAAAAAAGTATCGGGAACAGTATAGTGTGCAGATATTGCTCGGCGGTGCGGCTCTTCGTCTCACAAACACAATACATAAACAATGGAGGTAAACATTATGAGCTACGATATCAATGATTTTTCTTTGGACTTCTTCAGCTTGAAAGGGAAGAACGCGGTCGTTACCGGCGGCAACAGCGGCCTTGGACAGTGTTTTTCACTGGCGCTGGCAAAGGCGGGCGCAAATGTGTTCGTCGCCAGCTTTCTGGAGGACGACGGAACCACGCAGAAGCTGATTGAGGAAGCCGGCAGCAAGATGGGCTTTATGAAGTGCGACCTTACTGAGAAAGGCGTTCCCGCGAAAGTCATTGAAGCCTGTGTCAAACAGTTCGGCAGCATCGATATTCTGGTAAACTGTGCCGGTATCTGCAAACTGAACGACGTTCTGGACTTCGACCGTGCCGACTGGGATCCGATGATTGCGACCGGCCTTACCGCGGCTTTTGAACTGAGCCATGAGGCCGCCAAATACATGGTCCCGCAGAAGAGCGGCAAGATCATCAACATCTGCTCGCTGTTCTCCTATCTGGGCGGACTCGGCTCACCGGCCTATGCCGCTATGAAGCACGGTATTGCGGGTCTGACAAAAGCGTATGCGGACGAGCTCGGCAAATACAACATTCAGGTTACCGGTATTGCTCCCGGCTACTACGCAACCAACATCACCGTGGAAACCCGCAGCAACCCTGTTACCAACCAGAGAGTGCTTGACCATATTCCGGCCAACCGCTGGGGTGAAAGACAGGATCTGATGGGAACCGCCGTGTTCCTCGCCAGCCACGCGTCCGACTATGTTACCGGCACGCTGCTTGTTGTCGACGGCGGCTACCTGGTTCGCTGATTGACCGGTTTTTATAGCGCGGTGGGGAGAGGGTTTTCTCCCCGCCCCAACACTATCCGAAAGGCAGTAGAGGTTTGGTATGAGTAAAAAATACATTTTAGCCGTCGACGGCGGTTCTCAGAGTTCTAAAATCGTAATTTTTGATCTGGAAGGGAATATTGTCTGCGAAGAGAAAGAAAACCTCAGGCCGGTCAATCTGCCGTCGCCGGGGATCGTAGAGCATCCCGATGACGATCTGTGGGATTCCATTGCGGTTGCCAGCAAAAAGACGCTGGCGAAATTTGACGGCGACGTCAAGGACATCATGGCGGTCGGGCTTTGCACCATCCGGTTCTGCCGGGCGCTCCTGAAAAAGGACGGTTCTCTGTATTCCCCGGTGATGAGCTGGATGGATCAGCGCGTTTCCCGCGTACATGAGCAGGTCAGCGACGAAATCGCTTATGTCACCACTTCCTCCGGTTATATTACCCATCGCTTTACCGGCAATTTTAACGATACGGCCGCCAACTATCAGGGCGTCTGGCCGATGGATACGGACACATGGCAGTGGTATGAGGACGATCAGAAGATTGCCGAATACAATCTTACCCGCGACATGCTGTTCCATCTGCAGATGCCCGGCACGATCCTTGGCTATGTGACGAAGGAAGCCGCCGAGGCGACCGGGATTCCGGAAGGGCTTCCGGTCGTGGCAACCGCGAACGACAAGGCGGTTGAGGCGCTGGGCGCGGGCTGCACCGGCGAAAAGACGGCGCTGATCTCCTTGGGCACCTACATTGCCGCAATGGCTCAGGGCCACGACAATCCAAAGAATACCGTGAATTTCTGGAGCAACTTCGCTTCCGTTCCAAACCAGTACCTGTATGAGAGCAACGGCATCCGCCGCGGCATGTGGACGGTCAGCTGGTTCAAGAACGTACTGGGCGACAGCTACGCGGAGAAAGCCCGATCCATGGGCATGTCTGCGGAAGAGCTGATGAGCAGGGAAGCGGAAGAGGTCCCCGTCGGAAGCGACGGCCTGATGACCGTTCTCGACTTTTTGGCTCCCGCGGACCAGCCGTTCAAAAAGGGAATCATGATCGGCTTTGACGGGCGCCACGGCCGCGCGCATATGTACCGTTCCATTCTGGAAGGCATTGCCATGACCATGAAGAGCCGTGTGGACGAGATGTGCGAGGAGCTTAACCTTAAGCTGGATAATATCATTATTTCCGGCGGTGGTTCCAACAGCGATCTGTTCATGCAGATTTTCTCCGATGTTTTCGGGATTCCCGCGTCGCGCAACGTGGTGAATGGTTCCGCGGCGGTCGGCTCGGCAATTTGTGCCGCCGTCGCAGTCGGGGCTTACAAAACCTTTGACGAGGCTGTGGCCCATATGGTCCGCATGCGCGACACCTTCCGGCCCGATCTGCAGAATACCGAGAAATATACGAGGGCGAACGCGGTCTATCGCGACATTACAAAATGTACGGATGACCTCCTGAAGCGCTCCTATGAAATTTTCAGTTAACCGATTTTAACAGACATTGCAGAAATACTGCAGAGCGACTGCAGTATTTCTGCCCACTTTCGGCTAAGCGCGGGGGAACGATATGAAACCTTTGATTCTGATCACGAACGACGATGGAATATATTCTCCGGGTTTGCGCGCGGCGGCGGAAGCGGTTGCCGATTTGGGCGAGTTGCTCATTGTTGCGCCGCATCGCCAGCAGACCAGCATGGGCCGCGCTTTTCCCCGCACGGAAGACCTGGGGATCATTGAAACGACCACCCTGATGATTTGCGGAGTGCGGACAAAAGCCTACGCCGTGCACGGGTCGCCCGCCTACGCGGTGGCTCATGCCGTGCTGGAGCTTGCAAACCGCAAACCGGATTTGTGCGTCAGCGGTATCAATTACGGGGAAAACCTCGGCACCATTGTTACCTGCAGCGGAACCTTGGGTGCCGCGTTTGAAGCGAATTCCCATGAAATTCCCGCCATTGCATCCTCCCTGCAAATCCCGCTGCAGCTGCAGAGAAAAACGGATTACAGTCCGGCGGACTGGAGCGCCGCGGCGGAAATCACCGGAAGAGCGGCGCAGTCCGTGCTGAAAGACGGCATGCCCAACAAAGCCACCGTCCTGAATATCAATATTCCCGACCAGCTGCGGGATGCGGGGCATTATCATATTACGCGGCAGAGCCATCAGAACTATTTCTGTTTTATACGGCCGGGGGAGCGGGATTTTTCAAAGAGATTTGAACTGAAATCCCGGCTGTCCGTCAATATGGATACCCTGGAGCCGGACAGCGATATCTATGCCGTTTACATAGATAAGGCAATTTCCATTACGCCAATGACCTGGAATATGACAGCGGTTTAAAAGAATCCGGAGAAGAAGACAGGCACACAGCAGGAACGCGGCAATTTTCATTTATAAAGGCTTTGGCCAACAGTTGAGGAATGCAAAACGGGAAATGATGATTGAGGCGGCGATAAACCGCCTCTTTTTTTATGCATTCCCGATTTGGTATTTTTTTCCTGAAAGCCCTTTTCCGGAAAAGTATATTGATGAAAGGTTGAAAAGTAGAATGTTTCATTTCTTTAAACGTTCCGCAACAGTTCGGGAAGAATCTCACAAATCAGTTAAAAAATCCAGTTTGAAGAAAAAGCTCAGCATCATTTTTGCCATTGTGATTGCAGTTCCTTTTGCAGTGATGTCCCTGTTTATACTGCCCAACCAGATTCAGTCGCAGTACGTCGAGTCCAGCAGCCAGCAGCTGAAGCTGGCCGATAAGAACATGGAGACTTTTTTTTCAGAGATTCAGTACAATCTTGACTATATGGCGCCGGCAAGCCTGATGAAAGCGTCGAAGGGGCATCTGACCAGCTATGTGAACAAAGGGGAAAACGACGACAGGGTGCTCCGGTCGTCCAAAGCGGGCGGGATGGAGCAGGAAATTTTCCAGTCCTTCGACTCCTTCCGGCAGGCGCATCCCTATGTCACCTATGTCTATTACGGGCTGGAAAGCAAGGAATATATGCAGAGCCCGGAGGGCGGGGCGGTAGTGCCGAATTACGACCCCACACAGCGGCTTTTTTACACGACCGCGATTACGGGCAAGGGGAAATATGTGTATACGGAGCCGTACGAGAACGACGGTAATATTATCCTGGGCCTGGTCAAAGCGGTATACGACGGCAATGATCTTCTGGGCGTTTCCGGAATTGACGTCAACCTGAATTCCATGACGGAAATGCTCAATCAGGTGAAGATCGGAAAGAGCGGATATCTGATCCTCGTCCATCAGAACGGAACCGTTATTTCCGACTCCATGGACAAGGAGCATAACCTAAAGAAAATCGAAGAGCTGAAAATTACGGGATTGGAGAATGCGGGGAAGATAACCGATGGGGTAAAGAGCACCGGATTGGACGGGGAGAAATTCCTTACCAATGTTTACACCTCTCCCAATACGGGCTGGAAGGTCATAGCGATGATTCCCCAGAAGGAGATTGACGCCGCGAGCTTCAGCATTTCCACCGCCGTGCTTTTGATTGCGTTCCTGACTTTGCTGATCGGCTTGGCTGCCGTATGGAAATTTACGGACGCGATCCAGATTCCGCTGAAAAAACTCAGCCAGCGGCTGGAACTGCTTTCCCGCGGCGACCTTCACTCCGAAGTTCCCTCCGTCAAAACAAAGGACGACGTCGGGGTTTTGGCAAATTCCCTTTTTTACACGGTAGAGAATATGAAGAATTATATTGCGGAAATTGATGCCGCGCTGGGGAACATTGCGAACGGACAGCTTGATTTTGAGCTCAGGCAGGAATTCCTGGGCGATTTCGTTTCTATCAGAGCCTCCATCCAAAAGATCACGGATTCTCTGAACGGCACCCTGACGGAGATCAGCCGCTCCGCGGCACAGGTGGATTCCAGCTCTGCCCAGATCGCCAACGGGGCGCAGGCATTGGCCCAGGGCGCGACGGAGCAGGCAAGTTCCGTCGAAGAGCTTGCGGCCACGGTTACCGAAATTTCCACCCATGTCAAACAGAATGCGGAGCACGCTGCCGAAGCAAATAAAAATGTAAGCCTTGTCCGGACCGAAATAGAAGCCAGCAATCGGCATATGGGTGAAATGGTGTCCGCGATGGCCCAGATCGATGAATCCTCCGGGGAAATCGGGAAAATCATCAAAACCATTGAGGATATCGCTTTCCAGACCAATATCCTCGCTTTGAACGCGGCTGTTGAGGCGGCAAGAGCGGGGGCCGCGGGCAAGGGCTTTGCCGTTGTGGCGGACGAGGTCCGTAATCTGGCGAGCAAAAGCGCGCAGGCGGCGAAAAACACCACCGCTTTGATCGAAAATTCCACCAGGCAGGTGGAGAACGGTACCAAAATTGCGGACCAGACCGCGAAAGCCCTTCTTCAGGTGGTCGAGAGCGTAGAATCCGTTTCAGATGCAGTTGCGCAGATCACAGAGGCGTCAAGCCGTCAGGCGGAGTCCATCAGTCAGGTGACACAGGGTGCCGATCAGATCGCCGCGGTGGTTCAGACCAACTCGGCGACTGCGGAGGAAAATGCCGCCGCCAGCGAGGAGCTTTCCACGCAGGTGCAGATCATGCGGTCGCTTGTCGGAAAATTCCGCTTAAAGAAGGGGACGGATTAAAATCTGTCCGGTCGGTTTACGGCAGTCACCCTTGAAGAAGCAAATGCATTAAAAGTCGTTCAATTTTATAAAAAGCAGGCAGAGTGGTCCACTCTGCCTGCTTTGCTGATTTTTTGGGAAGGGTTTGCTTGTCAACAGCTTTCCCGCTATTTACTTTCGGAATTTATGAAACAGACGGCGGCTTATGGAATATCCTGATATTGATCCATTCTTTTCAATTGAGGTGATCGCATGCAAACGGTTATTATCAGATTCTTTGATAAAAAAGTTGGATACAGAGCCGCGAATTTTCTCAGAGGCTTAGGATATCAGGTGAATTCCGTCGGACGGACCTATTGGAACAGCTTTTATCCGTTTGCTTCGTGTCTCATCCTGGAAATCAATTATGAAGAATAACAGCTGTTAATGAAAGCAGCTGTTCCCGGGGAAACAGGCGCCGTCTCCCAGATCGGATTCAATCCGCAGCAGCTGGTTGTATTTTGAGACACGCTCGCTGCGGCTCGGGGCGCCGGTCTTAATCTGGCCCGCGTTCAGCGCGACCGCCAGATCGGCAATGGTGGTGTCTTCCGTTTCGCCCGAGCGGTGGGAGATGATCGCCGTATAGCCGGCTTTATGCGCCATCTTCACGGCGTCCATTGTTTCTGTCAGGGAGCCGATCTGATTCAGCTTAATCAGGATGGAATTTGCGCAGTGCAGATTGATCCCTTTCTTCAGCCTTTCCGTATTGGTAACGAACAGATCGTCGCCGACAAGCTGAACCGAATCGCCCAGCTCCGCCGTCAGCTTTTCCCAGCCCTGCCAGTCGTCCTCGCCCAGCGGGTCTTCAATGGAGCGGATCGGGTATTTCTGGCTCAGGGTCTTCCAGTACGCGATGAGCTGGTCCGTCGTATAGGAGGTATGGTGCTTCGGAAGCAGATAGCCGCTGCCGGACTTCCACTCGCTGGAGGCGGCGTCGATCGCGAGAACAAAATCTGTAGAGGGCTGGTAGCCCGCTTTTTTGATCGCTTCCAGAATCAGTTCGATCGCTTCTTCGTCCGTGTCGAGGTTGGGCGCGTAGCCGCCCTCGTCGCCGACGGAGGTGGACAACCCTCTTTCCTTCAGGATGGACGCAAGCTTATGGAACACTTCCGCGCACCAGCGCAGCCCCTCCCGGAAAGACGGCGCCCCTACGGGCATAATCATGAACTCCTGAATGTCTACGTTGTTTGCCGCGTGCGCTCCGCCGTTCAGTATGTTCATCATGGGGACGGGGAGAGTGTCGGCGTTTACGCCGCCGATAAAATGGTACAGCGGCAGATGGAGCGCGTTTGCCGCCGCTCTTGCCGCCGCAAGGGAAACCGCCAGAATGGCGTTTGCCCCCAGCTTGGACTTCTCTTTCGTGCCGTCAAGCTCAATCAGCTTTTGGTCAATGGCCGCGGTCCGGGTGCTGTCCCATCCGCTGAGAGCTTCGTTTATGATTGTATTGATATGATCGACCGCTTTCAAGACGCCTTTTCCGCCGTAGCGGGCAGAATCTCCGTCGCGAAGCTCAAGGGCCTCAAACGAGCCTGTGGACGCTCCGCTCGGGACAGAACCCGTTCCCACGGTGCCGTCGTTCAGCGTTACAACCGCCTCAACCGTTGGATTGCCTCTGGAATCCAGAATTTCTCTTGCAACAATATTTTTAATACGATAGTCAGACATATTGATTGCCCCCTTATGGTTTTTTCATCTCAGTTAGCGAAAACTAACTGCCTTTCATTAAAAGTATCACAATTTACTGAAAATGTCAATTGACGGATCCGATATCTTCCGGTTTTTTCTGTTAAAAAAAGATTAAAAAATTGGATGCGGCAGCCGGAAAAAATCGTTCGTTCCAAAGGGGCGGAAATTGTTAACATTTGGCATATTAACTTGATAATTGCCAGTTTTTAGGGTATAATCGAACCAGTAATGTCAACGGATGCCAGAGCTGATTTGATGATAAGGCAGCGCGTGTATTTTATAGGAAGGAAAAATCCTTCCCTGTCGGGGCCTGCTGCCGGTCTGTATTATAAATACTACATAATTGGAGTGAATGAATTGAAAAGTCTGAAAAAGCGGATTGCGGCGGGAGCGGTTTCGCTGATCTGTGCCGCGGGTGTTATGATCACCCTGCCGCCGGCTGTTTCCGTAGCGGCTGCTGCGACCGCACAAACAACGGATTATTTGAATCTGCGCGAAGGCGCGGGTGTGGATAAAAAAGTGATTCTGACACTCAGCAAAGGAGTCACCGTCACGGTTCTTGACTCCTCCAATGCGACATGGGCGAAGGTGCAGACCTCCGGCGGCAAACAGGGGTACTGCAGCAAGCAGTATCTCAGCATCTCCGGTACCGCTTCCAATTCCGGGTCTTCGTCTTCCGGGACGACCGCGGTCACCACGGCGTCTTTAAATATGCGCGAGGGCGCGGGCACCACCAGCAAAATTATCGTTACCCTTCCGAAGGGGACTTCCATCAAGGTGATTGACAGCTCCAATCCCTCCTGGCTGAAGGTGCAGACGACGGACGGAAAACAGGGGTATTGCAGTAAGGAATTTTTAAACGTGTCCTCCTCGTCCGGCTCCGGTACAACGACAAATACGGGCTCCGCCAATACCGGTTCCACTGCGTCGTCGGCTTCTGCGCTGACTACGGACTATCTTAACCTGCGTGAGGGCGCGGGTGCCAATTATAAGGTAATACTGACCATCAGCAAGGGGACGACCGTAAAGGTGCTGGACAACTCCAACGCCCAGTGGGCAAAGGTGGAGACCTCCAGCGGCAAACAGGGGTACTGCAGCAAACAGTATCTGAAAATCGGCACTTCCACCGGAACGAATACGAATACCAATACCCCTCCTTCCACGGGAACGGGAACCGCCACTGTTACGGGGGTAACCAATTCTTCCCTGAATGTGCGCAGCGGTGCGGGAACTACCTACGGGATCGTTGTCACGCTGGCAAAAGGCGTTACCGTTACAGTAACGGATAATTCCAATTCCGTCTGGGCAAAAATCAAGACTTCGGATGGGAAAGAAGGCTATTGCAGCAAGCAGTATTTGAATATCAGTACTTCCACCGGAACGAACACGAATACTAATACCCCGCCTTCCACGGGAACCACCGGCACTGCCACGGCGGTGACGACCGCTTCCCTGAATGTACGCAGCGGCGCGGGGACCGGCTACAGCATCGTTGTTACGCTGGCCAAGGGTGTTACCGTAACGGTGACGGATAATTCCAATGCATCGTGGGCGAAAATCAAGACTTCCGATGGGAAGGAAGGCTATTGCAGCAAGGAATTCCTGAATATCTCCACCACACAGACCGGAACGGACAACAATAACGGCACGGATACCAATACGAACCCCGGAACGGATACCGGTACCGGGGATAATACAGGCTCCGATTCCCACACCGTTACGGGTGCGAGCGTAACGGCCGATATGCTGCGGCTCAGGGAATCGCCCGATACAAGCGCTAAAATCCTGGCAAACCTGCCGAAGGGGACGAGCCTGACGGTGCTGGATACTTCCAATTCGGCCTGGACCAAGGTGCAGACCGCCAGCGGGGTTGCGGGCTATGTCAGCTCGGAGTACATTCAGCTGCATTATTCCGACGACGTAACGAACACTACCGCGCTTTCGCTTTCCACCACAGCCCAGAGCATCCCGGTAGGGAAGACGCTGTATATTCAGGCCAGCATTTCCCCGAGCGGGACCTATATCAGCTGGACAAGCAGCAATCCGAATGTCGCCACGGTTTCAAACGGATATGTCTGTGCCGTTTCCAACGGTACCGCCGTGATCACGGCCAAATCGGGAACCTATACGGCGACCTGCAATGTCACCGTGACGGATGCGGAACCGGTAAAGACCGCGTTTGCATCTCCGAATATTGCGAGTACGGGCGCGACGGTAACGCTGACCGCGGTAACCGATACCACGCGCGACGGCGTACAGTTCGTCATTACGATGCCGGACGGCAGCAAAAAGGCGCTGAATGCCGATTCCTGCACGGATGAATCCAAACAGAACACCTATACGAAAAAATGGACGGCTACGACGACCTTCAGCGCGGCGGGAACCTATTCCTTTACCGCTTATTCGTCGCTGAACGGAAGCATGAGTTCTGCGGGCTACACCACCAACGCGTATATTTCCAACCAGCAGGATTTTGTTACGACTTCCAGCGAGGAGCGCAGGGCCAGCGACCAGATGATTTCTCTGATTGCCAAATGGGAGGGCTACAGCTCGACCGTGTACGCCGACCAGCTGACTTCGAATCAGGTGCCTACAATCGGGTATGGCTGCACCTTCGGGGCAAATGCGATTTTCTACAACAATATGACGGAGACGGAAGCATGGTCGCTTCTGGTCAATAAGATCAATAATTCCTCTTACACCACCGAACTGAATAAAATGATTCAGAACAATCATTTCCTGATGAGCCAGAATCAGGCCGACTGCTTAATCAGCTTTGCCTATAATGTCGGCGCAGGCTATTTCAACAGCAGCGCGGAGATGGATTTCAGAAGGATTATGAAAAACGCGGTGGTTCCGCCGGCGCTCTTCTCCGGGGAAACGCTTGCGGCGACTGTGACAAAAGACACTATCGTCAGGGATCAGCCCAGTATCAGCGGGAACGAGGTCTGCAGTGTGCTGTCGGGTACTTCGCTCAATGTGACCGAATGCAACTTCGCCAACACGAAGGACGGCTGGTATAAGGTACAGCTTTCCAGTGGAAGCACCGGCTGGGTCAATTCCGGATACATCAACCTGTCCAACTCCGACTCCCTGACCCATGACCTTAATTACACCAACGCCAACGCGTTCGGTTCCGACCTGATCCGCTGGAATCAGGCGGGCGGCAAGTTCTATGCCGGCCTGTTCTACAGAAGGCTCGGCGAAGCGAACGTATACAATTACGGCGATTATGAAGCGGTGAAGTTCAACCGTTACAATTACACCTATCCCAACGCGGCGGCGGGACTGAGCTAAAGGTTTGGAACGGACTCCCCCTGGTCAGGCTGCACCTGCCAGCCCCCTCTGGGAGGGGGCCTTTCTTTGCCTCCCTCTTTGAGGGAGGTGGCGCGCTCGGCGCGACGGAGGGAGTTCGGGAACTAGGTGGGGACTCCTCCAGTCAGGCTGTCGCCTGCCAGCCCCCTCTGGGAGGGGGCCTTTTCTTTGCCTCCCTCTTTGAGGGAGGTGGCGCGCTCGGCGCGACGGAAGGAGTTCGGGAGCTAGGTCCGTACCCGGCGCGACGGAAGGAGTACAGAGTTTGAAACGGGGTGAAATTAATGTCCTTGCCTTATAAGCATCACTTGATACAAGCGGCAAGGGACTTGCGCAAAAACGCTACGGAGACAGAAAACAGATTATGGTATGATTTTCTGCGGATGTATCCGGTCAGATTTCAACGCCAAAAGGTCATCGACGGCTACATTGCGGATTTCTATTGTCACAAAGCGGGATTAGTGATCGAATTGGATGGAGGACAGCATTATACCACAGTAGGAATGGAGTATGATGAAGTTCGAACCAACGTTTTAAATGCATATTCTCTGGAAGTCCTCCGCTTTTCCAATAGGGAGGTACAAAAGCAGTTTGAAGGCGTATGTCAGGCAATTGATAGGAAAGTTAAGGAGCGGCTTTGCTGACTCTTTTCGGAGACTCCCCAGTCAGGCTACGCCTGCCAGCCCCCTCGGAGAGGGGGCCTTTTCTTCACCTCCCTCAAAGAGGGAGGTGTCGCGCCCGGCGTGACGGAGGGAGTTACACTGCAACGCGAAAAGCGCCCTCGGACATTGTCCGTGGGCGCTTTGTAAATGAAGTAATATGCTGTAGGAATAATGAATGAATTACTGTAAGAGTTTCAGAACGTTCTGAGGCTGTGTATTTGCCTGAGCAAGCATGGACTGAGCGGCCTGAGCAAGAACGTTGTTCTTGGTCATTTCCATCATCTCAGCAGCCATGTCAACGTCACGGATACGGCTCTCAGCGGAAGTCAGGTTCTCGCTAGTGGTACCCAGGTTGTTTACAGTGTGCTCAAGTCTGTTCTGCAGTGCACCAAGGTCGGCTCTTGTGCCGGAAACCGTGTTGATAGCGGCTTCGATGGTGTCGATAGCTGCATTTGCAGAATCCTGATTAGCAACAGAAATCTTGTCAATGCCTAAGCCCTTGGAACTCATGCTAGCAATGTTCAGCGAAACCTGCTGATCTTCAGAAGCGCTTGCGCCGATTTGGAGAGTAAGGCCTTTGCCGCCAACCTCTGTCATATCAGCAATCGTAACAACTCCAGCGAGATTGCTTGCAGAACTGATGCCGTATTCCTTCAAAGTAGCTGTGAGATTTGTTGCTGAATCAGTGGCACTAGTACCGAGAACAACAGCGATATTACCAGCCTTGACCTTGGAAATATTACTTTCTGCTTGGAATTCATAGGTTTTACCGGCGATAGAAATAGTATCGCCAGCAACAGCTGTGCCAGAAAATGTGATGGTAGAGGATTCATTTTTATCAGTATTGTTATTTGTAACAGTAAGATCAGTAGAAGCGTTTTTAGCGGATAGGATAGTGGCTTTATCCTCGCCGGCCGTTTTTGCCTCAAAAATTACTTTATTATTGCTATCAATGCTTACATTGAAATTAGACGAAATATCTGTATTAGAGTTTAAAGCGGCGAGAATTGTCTGTGCGGTTGACCCTGCATCAGGAGTACCCGGTGTTCCTCCCAGAGAACCATCATCGGTGTACTTAACAGTAGTGGTTTGCTGTTTGCCATTGGAATCAAGATAGTTGACAACATAAGATGTTTCCAAATCCTTTGTAGCTGCTGCAGCAGCAACTACAGTAAATGTTCCTTTTGTAGCCGGAACGGTTGCAACTGTTGCTACTGAGGAAGTTTCTGTGATTTCCGATGTACCGAGAGTACCGTCCAACAGGTTGATTTTGTTGAAGTTAGTGGAAGAAGAAATTCTGTCGATTTCCTTAGACAGAGCAGTAACTTCTTTGCTGATGTTCTCACGGTCGACGTCGTTCTGGTAAGTACCGTTAGAGGACTGAGTGGCCAGCTCTTTCATTCTCTGCAGAATGGAAGCGGTCTCATTCAGAGCGCCTTCAGCAGTCTGTACAAGGGAGATACCGTCGTTTGCGTTGTTTTCGGCCTGATCCAATCCACGGATCTGGCTTCTCATTTTCTCGGAAATCGCAAGGCCTGCGGCGTCATCGGCGGCGCTGTTGATGCGGTAGCCGGAAGACAGCTTCTCAAGGTTCTTGCTGACGGCGTTGTTGTTGCTGGCCAGCATTCTGTTTGCATTTAGGGCTGCAATATTGTGTTGAATACGCATAATTTTTTTCCTCCTGAATTTTGTTTAGTACGTGCGGCAAAAAGCCGGTCACGCCTTTTTGAAAGAACGTCCATGTTCTTTGCTGTGCGGTTGGATCTCTGCCCCGACGGGCCCTGTCGCGGCAGAAAAAAGATGCGATTGTAAATTTTTGCTTACAACTGATATTTCGGTATGAATCTGGAAAAGTTTAGGGTATTTTGCAGAATTTCGAAAAATTTTCTTAACTCGTGACTCCTTTCCTTTGCCTCCCTCTTTGAGGGAGGTGTCGCGCCGGGCGCGACGGAAGGAGTTCGGGAGTTCATTCAGGCTTTTTCTGCAAAGCCTTTTTCAGCTGATCAAGGGCCTGCTTTTTAGGCGCCACGCTGGCTTCCTCATTCATGGCGCGGGTCTCCCAAAGCTCTTTGCGGATGATCGGAATTTCCTTTGGCGCGTTGATGCAGATTTTGACGCGGTCGCCGCTGATTTCGGATACAATAATTTCAATGTTGTCTCCAATGATAATGGATTCGGAGACTTTTCGGCTGATGACGAGCATCGGAAACGCCTCCTATCTTTTGTCGCTGAATAATGGATAGCGGATGGGATAATCTGAATTTTCCAAAATAATCTGTTTCGCCTTTTTGGTGTTGACGTCGATCACAATCGGCGCTTTCAGGTTAATGACGGATTCGCTCAAATTCGGTTTGATGACCGCCACTACCAGAACACAGAGGTTTTCTGCGTCCGTTTCTCCGAAATAATCCAGTTCCGACTGGGGGAAAACAGGACTGTAGTCATTGACGATCGGGTAGGGATCCACCACCACGAAGGAGGGAATGTCGCTGTGGGCGGCCTGCAGGCTCCAGATAATCCCATTTTCCTCTTCATGGTACAGAAGATATTCCTTGATATCCTCAAAGCCTAAGATCCCTTCTTCAAAATAAATGATATTTTGAACTCCGGTTTCCGTGTTCTGTAATTCTGCCTGATTCGTGTCCATAATTTCCTCCTTGTTAGCTGTCAGAAAAAACAGCCTCCCGAAGGGGGCTGTATCCATTTTGCATTATGCGGTCACATTCATCTTCGGCGGCTGATAGTCGGGGCTGGCCGACGGAGGAACGTACTGGGGCTTGCCCAGATATTTGAATTCCACACGGGCGTATTCCTTCACGACAAATTCAACGCTTGCGGGGGTGAATTTCAGCTTCGGCCTGTTTTTCGACAGCCACTCGTAATTCTGCCTGTCCGTTTCGTATTGAACGGAAAGACTCTGCGTGTCCCAGTCAAAATCGGCAGGGTAAGCAGGAATCCCGATTGTGCTTTGGATGGTAGGCTGAATATGCTGAAAAGCAAGAGAGCTCAATGTGCTTGTGCTGCTTTGTGTCTCCATTAGCGATTTCTCTTCCTTTGCAAGATCGGCGGTGCCGCTCATGGACATCAGAATCTGATCTTCGTAGGAAACCTGGTCGGTTTGGTTTTGCGCGGCGGTTGATCTTGCTTTGTATTTGTACTCATGTGTATCGAAATACAGCCTGGACGTGTAAGGGGTTAAATCCGTAAAATCCACAATCCCCTGCTGGGAAAAAGTGTCGTCCGATATTTCCAGTTTCGCATTGTGGACTTTCATTTCAAAAGAAATGGGAACATGAATGATATCCAAAAGCTGTTCCATTTTAACTCACCTCGCCTGCTGCGTGATTACTAATCCATAAAGTCCAAAAAGGTCGGCTGAAGAATCTGTGAGCCTACCTTTAAAGCGGCGTTGTAGGAAGACTGCTGATAGAGCTGTGCCGTAACGGCTTCTTCAAAATCAATATATTCGGTGCTGTCGATTTTTTCAAGGACTTTATCGCCGATGGATGTCAGGTTAGTCAGTGTTGTCGAAAGAAAAGTGGATTTTGAACCGTATTCTGCAATTTTGTCGATTACAGCGTCGCTCTGGTCGTTGAAATTGTCCAGAAGGGGCTTTATTTCATCGTAAGAATAAGTAAAATTAGAGGCATTCTCACCGCCGTCAAGCTTGTCGGCGATCTGCCCGAGAAGGGTGTAAAGATTGTTGGAAATGCCGCTTTCCGTACCGTCCGATGTACCATAGCCAATAATCGATATGCCGGGTATAGCGGAGTTATAGACGCTCTGGCTGTTGATTGCCGTGCTTCCGCTTTCCGTATTGAGCCCCAGACCGATGTTGATAAAGGTCTGCTCATTGGCAAGCTTCTTCAGGCCTTCCGCCCCGATGGTATCCGTCGCCGTGGCTGTCTGGGCCGAAGTGTCTACCGGGCAGTTCATATCGCCTGAGATTGCGGCTTTTGAAAGATCGAAAGTCACAGAGGGATTATCCGAGGCTGACAAGGGAGAGGAACCTTTCAGCGCCGTCAGGATATCGCTGTTTTTCGCACCGGTCGGCAGAGTAACAGTTAATGTTTTAGAAGAGGTATCCGCCGAAACGGAAGGAGTGGCTCCATCCGCGGTGTTCACCTGAATTTTGTAGCCGTTAAACTGCGTATCGCCCAGCGTGATCTGTGCTCCGTTATAGCTAAGAGTTGAGCCTGCTTCAATTTTGCCTGTGTTGACATCGATGCCTCGGTACAGCAGATTCCCACTTTCGCCGACGGAAAAAGGAGGGTCGTTGGTATCGGCTCCGCCAAAAAGGTATCCGTCGCCGAACTGGGTGTTCATTTGTGTTAAAATGGTTTGCTGATACCCGCGGAGCGTTTTCGCGATTGCACTCCGTCCGGTGTCGGAAGTGGTGTCGCTGATGGCCTGAAGGCACTCGCCCGACCCCGCCTCTGTCAGGACCTTTTTTACGGTCAGAAAGGTGGAGTTTGCGGTTGTAAGCTTATCCGCCGCGTCGTTCAGCTCGCTCTGATAGCTTTGGTTCCTTAGATATTCGCGCCGGAGCGCGAATGCCTTGGAAGCCGAAAACGGGTCTTCCGACGCTTTGTCGAACTTCCGCAGCGTCAATTCCTGCTGGTTCGCCGCGTTCAGTGCATTCAGTGAGCGATTAAGGTTTGTGTTATATTGCTTCATGACCATTCCCATGGTGATTCTCATAGCTTCCGTCCTCCTTTTAAACCGTAGGGATTATCTTCCTACTATTCCCATTTTACTGATGATCGTATCCAACGCCTCGTCCAGAGTCGTCATAAACCGGGAAGAAGCGGTGAGGGACTGGTTGTACATAATCAGGTTGATGCCTTCCTCGTTGATGTCAACAGAGGATACGGAGGCTCTTTGCGTGTCGATTTCCGTAAGGGTGGAATTATAGGTAGTGTTCTGCCGGTTGATGTCGCTTTTTTGCAGGGCGAGCACAGAAACCGATAAGTCCGATATAAAGGAATCGATTGATGTGGTGAACAGGGTCGTGCCTCCCGTGTTGTCGGCATTGGTCGTGTAAGTTTTGTCTTTGCCAAGCTGGGTGATCATGTAAAGCACGTTGTCGCCTTTGCTGGAAGTATCCACGTCGCCCGTCTGCTTGGTGGCGGTGATATAAGAGCTGGTCGCGGTGCTCCACGCGGTGGAAATACTGATGTTCCCAGCGGTGATACCGGCGGTAGACGTGCCGTCCGTGGTGGTAAACAGCGGCTTGTTGTAATCTCCGCTTGCATTTGTACTGTTTGCTTGGTTCATCGTGTCCGCGAAATCCACGGCGAGCTTGTCCAGCATCTTCTCATAATAGCCGAGGCCGCGTTCCGCGGAGGCGGAGTCAAATTCCCCGCTTTCGTTCAGCATGGAAAGATATCCGCCAAACGCTCCTTCCGTCAGATCCGCGTTGGTCATAGCGATGGGGTTGTCATCGGCATCTTTGATGATGTTGCCGTCGGAGTCCCTTGCCGGGACGGCGTTTCCGGCGGTATCTTTCAGCGCCATGGTGACGTAGCCCGTGCCGCTGTCCGTTGTCATGCTGAACTCGCTGTAATCCCCGTTCGCCACCAGGCTGAATTTCTGATCGCCGGACACAAGGTCGATATGCAGTTCCGAAACCGACCGTCCGGAGCCGACATCTACAGTTTCTGTAGAAACCTCAATATTGGCGTACTTTGACAGCTCGTCGATCATGGTATTGCGCTGATCGGTCAGTTCCAGCGCGGAGGTGCCGGAAATTTCCGAGCTTTTGATTTCCTGATTCAAGTGCGCTATATTTTTTAGAAGATTATTTACTTTTGTAATCGCGTCGTCCTGCAAAGACTTTGTCTGCTCTTTTCGGATTTTCGACAGCTGCTGGGATGCGCTGTTAAACGCCTTGGTCAGAAGCATGGCAGAGTTCTTGACAATGTTCTCGCTGGAATAGGTGGGGGAAGACGCGAGAGTATTCAGCTGTGTGATCAGGTCCGAAAACTGTGCGCTGAGTCCGTCCTTGGAGGATTCGTCGAAAATATCCTCAAGGTCGCTCAGGGTATCCAGCTGGACGCCGGTTTTGCCCACATAGGCATGTTCCGCGCGGTAGCGGATATCCAGATAGGGGTCTCTGATCTGACTGGTTCCGCTGCAGTACACGCCGTTGCCGACGGCAAGATTGCCGCCCGAATAACGCATGTTGCTGCCGGTCGGACCGACCGAATAGGAGTCCACCCGCTGCCTTGTGTAGCCTGTGGTATTTACATTGGTCATATTCTGGCCGGTTATCTGCAGATTGGCCCGGGCTGCCTGAATTCCGCTTTTGGCAATATAGAACCCGGAAAAAGTTGACGACATGGGAATACCTCCTTAAACCTTTTTGGACAGAATGCTTGGGGGAGTGGATCCCTCTTCCGCTTTTGAGGAGTATATCCGTTGCAGTTCGGGATTGTTTTTCAGTTTACCGATCTCTTTTTCGACTCTGTGCAGTTTTAACTCGGTGAGCTGATTGCAGCGAAGGTTGATTTCCTTCAGATTCAGCGTCACCTGTGAGAGTTCGTCAAAAATACTTTTTGCCTGCGGCTGAAGGGAAGGCTCGAACATCGGGATCAGCTGCCGGAAGGTCGACTCTGGGCTCCCGGTTTTTGCGATCAGCTTGTCACGCTCCAATTCAAGCCCCCTGGCCTTGAGCATGAACGCCTCTTCTTTTCTGACGTGCGCGTCCAGGGTCGTGACGTTGTTGTTTGCTAAATCGTTGTATTTTTCAGATTCGATCTCCAGAAAGCTTTTATAAAAATTCAGGTAATCGCGAAGGAATTTCAGCAGTTTTTCTGCAAGCTCTTTGTCTATCATTCTCTCTGTTCACCCGCCCTTTGATTTTTTGCATCTGTTTTGTATATTCATTCGTTATTGTCCGTCAAAAGTATTTTCGCAATTTCCACAGGGTTTACGGCATACTGCCTGACATTCAGCTGTTCCTTAATTCTGCTGATGGCTTCCGTATCCTTGTCTCCATTTATTTCCGCGATGATTTTATCTTTGGTTTCCGAAAGAAACTGACTGTTATTTGAAAGGCGCGCAGCGTCTTGCGATATTTCAATTTTATCCATCTTGGAAGCATTTACCGCCTTATTCAGATTGCCGGAAAACGCCGGCCCGGCCGCTGTGCCGTCTGTGTCGGTCCTGCCCGGCTGTTTGGCGGGATATTGGCTGGTTATATAATTGAAATTATGGTCAGCACTATTAATAATCATCAATACTCACCTCTGCAGAAATTATCGGCATGTTTCATCAAATATTTAGAAAAAAAAGCTTAATTTATAAATACTTTTTTAGTATATTTATCATTGCATGATTATGAAATAAAAAATACAATCGAAATATTTCGAATTAAGAGAATTTTAAGCGAATTTCAGTTGACTTTTGTCATTATTTGCATATATAATTAGGTAAAATATATGATATAAAACAATTATTATTGTTTATAAGTTTGGTCACGAATTTATATCTTTGAAATTATTTACTGAATATTCAGAGAAATTCGTGACCGCACTTTAATGACTTTAATGAATGAAAGAAGGGATTGCTTTGGATTGGTTTAACAGTGTTTCCGCCGCGTTATTGAATAAGGACTTGGACGGCCTGTGGACGAGGCAGCGGGAAATCTCCGACAACATATCCAACATTGAAACACCGGGGTATAAGAGTAAGTCCGTCAGCTTTGAGGACCAGCTGAAAAATCTGATGGCCGAGGGCGGCGAAAACAGCGGCGATCTGATCAGCCGGATTGAAAGCACAACGCCGCAGACCAGCGTATCGGATGACGAATCCTTACGGCTGGATGGAAATAACGTGGACGCGGAAAAAGAGAATATAGAGCTGGCGAGGTCGCAGATTAACTATTATTATTCTCTGCGTGAGCTTTCGGATTATTTTTCACGACTGAGATACGCCATTACGGACGGGAAGTCCTGATGGGCTTTCCTAAAATGAAATAGTAGGAGGAATTCGTGTGGCCTTTTTAAATTCGCTGGATATCAGCGGTTCTGCCCTTACTGCGAGCAGGCTTCGCATGGATGTTATTTCTGAGAATATCGCAAACGCCTCCACCACCAAAACGGAAAACGGGGGACCCTACCGCAGAAAAGTCGTCGTTTATGAACCGGCGGAACAAAATTCTTTCCGGCACATTCTTGACAGAAAAATGAGTGAAAATGAATCGGAACAGACACCCAAAGGGGTAAAGGTTTCAGAAATTGCGGAAGATCCCAGCGATTTTACCCCTGTTTATGACCCTACCAATCCGGACGCGAACGAACAGGGCTATGTGATGATGCCGAACGTGGACCCGATCAAGGAAACGCTGGACATGATGTCGGTCACCAGAGCGTACGATGCAAATCTGACCGCCTTTAACGCCGTAAAGGGAATGGCGGTAAAGGCTTTGGAATTGGGGAGGTAACGTAAATTGCAGATAACGCCGATCGAAAAAATCAATTCCATCATTGATCCTGAAAGCTCTGGAAAAGTATCTTCTTCCGGAAATACCGCGGGAGTTCCGTTTCAGGATCTTTTTCAGGATGCTGTCCAGAATGTAAAAACGACCAATGCCGACCTTGACGGGGAGCTTTACAAGCTGACCACCGGCCAGTCCGACAATTTGCATGATATCGCCATTGCGTCTACAAAAGCAACCCTTTCCGTGCAGATGCTGGTTCAGCTCCGCAACAAGGCCCTTGACGCATATAATGAAGTCATGAGGATAAGTGTTTAGGCCAAAGTATACTGGAAGGGTGATTGCGGGTTAAACAATGAATATACAAATTAAAAAATATATTGACCCAATTAAATCTTTTTGGGCAAATTTAACAAAGAAGAAAAAAATAATCATCGTAAGCGTTCTGGGCGGAATTGTCCTGCTTTCTGTAATTGTGGGGATTCTGCTGAACAGGCAGCCCTTTGTCGTGCTTTATCCCGGGATGGATCACACAGAGGCCGTTGAGGTTATGAATGAACTCCGCGATCGGGATATCAGTTATAAAGAGGACAACGGTACCATCATGGTCCCTAAGGACAAGGAAAATGCCCTGAGGATGGAACTGGCCAACGAGGGATATCCGAAGACGGCGCCGAACTATGATTTCTTTACCAATAATGTCGATATCATGTCCACTGATTTTGAAAAGAAAACCATAGAAAAATATCAGCTGAACCAAAGGCTGGAGGCTGTTATCAAAACACTGGACTGCATCAAAAATGCCAATGTGACCATCAGCATTCCCGACAGCAGCAGCTATGCGTGGGATGAAAATTCCGAAACGCCGACCGCTTCCGTCACGGTAACGCTGGCGACGGGGAAAACGCTGGAATCGTCCCAGATCAACGGAATCAAACAATTGGTCGCGAAAAGCGTACCGAATTTAAAAACGGACGACGTGGCGGTCATCGATACGGCCACCGGCAATGAGTTAAATGTTTCCGACACAGACGGAACGAACCAGGTCAACGTTTCACAGTTTAAGCTTGAAATTGAAAAGGAATATGAAAACGATATTGAGAAAAGCGTTCTGAAGGTCCTGACGCCGCTTTTTGGCCAGAACAATGTAAAAGTGACTGCCAAAAGCGTGATGGATGTGGACAAAAAGGTACAGGAGATTATCACTTATAATCCGTCACAGGACAATAAAGGTGTTATCAGCGAATCCGAAACGCAGAAGGAGCAGGAAACGGGGGGCGGCCAGAAGACAACCGGGGGAGCCGCCGGGACCGAATCCAATACGGAAACCACGACCTATCCGGGCGTGACCGTGAACGGCGATACGATTTACACGAAAGACAGCGAAAGCTACAAATATCTTGTGAGTCAGGTGAAACAGCAGATTCAGGGGGATGCCGCAAGCGTTGCGGACATGACGATTTCCGTCGCCGTCAATAAGGAAATGATGGACGACACCCAGAAGCAGGAGATTGCAAAGCTTGCCGCCTACGCCGCTGCCATACAGCCGGATAAGGTGGCTGTATACAACGCCGTCTTCCCGGACGGGGCTCAGCAGACCAGCGGCCCGTCGCCCACGGGCCTCCCGTTAAACCAGATCCTGATTATCGGCGGTGTTGTGCTGCTCACCCTGCTGATCGTCATCCTTGTTGCGGCGATGGTTGCGCGCGGACGCAAGAAGAAAAAGATGCTTGAGCTGGCCCAGCTGGAAGAGGAAGAAAACCAGGAAGAAGCTTCTCTGAAAGACCGTCTGGAAGAGGAGGAAGAGCAGCAGCCGGAGGAAGAAGAGGAAGAGATTGAATTGCAGGCAATTGAAGACGCACGTGCTGAAAAAGCGTCCAAGGAACAGGCTTTGACGAAAGAAATTCAGGACTTCTCCTCACAGAATCCTGAAATTGCCGCTC
Organism: Caproiciproducens puteiluti; assembly: GCF_052442865.1. NCBI lineage: Bacteria > Bacillati > Bacillota > Clostridia > Eubacteriales > Acutalibacteraceae > Caproiciproducens > Caproiciproducens puteiluti. The sequence goes on from NZ_CP194790.1 coordinate 1,716,134, forward strand.
AACTGATCCGATCCTGGCTGAGAGGGGACGATGGCAATGGCAGATAAGCAGATGAGCGGACAGCAGAAAGCCGCCGCTGTCATTATCTCGTTGGGAGCGGAAAATGCTTCCAGGGTCTATAAATATCTGAAAGAAGACGAAGTGGAACAGCTGACGTATGAAATCGCTAGAATGTCCCACATGCCCTCCGAAGAAATTGAAAATGTCCTCGGAGATTTCTATCAGGTCTGCCTGACCCAAAAGGTCATTACGGAAGGCGGCATGGAATACGCAAAGAATGTTCTGGAAAAGGCGTATGGCGCCCAGACGGCGTCGTCTCTTCTGGAACGCGTCACCAAGTCGCTGAGAACCAAGGCCTTTGAGTTTATCCGGAAAACCGACTACAAAAATCTGATGGCAATGATTCAGAACGAGCATCCGCAGACGATCGCCCTGATTCTTTCCTATGCCAGAGCGGATCAGGCGGCCATGATTATTGCGGATCTTCCGAAAGACAAGCGGCTTGACGTCGTGGAACGGATTGCCACCATGGACCGCACTTCCCCTGAAATTATCAGAATTGTGGAAAGCAACCTTGAAAACAAGGTCTCTACGCTGATGTCTATGGACTTCATGGAATTCGGCGGCGTCAATTATATTGCGGACATTATGAACAATATGGACCGCGCCAACGAAAAGTATATCTTTGATGAACTGACGCGCAAGGACGCACAGCTCTGCGATGAAATCAAAAAGAGAATGTTCGTCTTCGAAGACATCACCGTTCTGGACGATATGTCCATTCAGCGTTTCCTGCGCGAAGTGGATTCCAAGGATCTGGTATTCGCGCTCAAGGGAGCCAATCAGGAGGTTTCCGACGTCATCTTCAAAAATATGTCGAACCGTACAACCGAAACCATCAAATCCGATCTGGAATTCACACACAACGTCCGGCTCAGAGATGTCGAAGAAGCACAGCAGCGTATTGTCGGTGTTATCCGGCGGCTTGAAAGCGAGGGCGAGTTAGTCATCAGCAAGGGCGGAAAGGATGAGGTTATTGCCTAACGTTATCAAAGCTTCCCAGTATGTTACGGTTAAAAACGGGACCGCCTTTCCGGCGAACAACGGAAGCGTTCCGAAAGCGCCTGATCCGCCTCCGGAAGAGGATCAGCATAGAAAGATTGTAAATGAAGCCTTTCAGAAAGCTCAGCAGATTATAGAGGCCGCCCAGAATTACACCGTGAACAAGGTGCGGGAATCCACCCAGCAGATGAATCAGGAAGCCGCTCAGGTTCTGGTGCAAAGCAGGGAAGAAGGCTACGGCAGGGGCTTTGCCGAAGGAAAAAAAGAGGGACGGGAGCTCGGGTACCGGGACGGTTATGAGGAAGGCTGCCGGGCCGGTCTGCAAAAAGCCGAAGAAGAGAATCGGGCGGCCGCCGAAGAGCTTTCCAGGATGCTGGATACCGTGGAAACCGGGAAGGCCGAAATTCTGCAGAGATATGAGGCCGATCTTAAAAAGCTGGCCGTCTCGATTGCGGAAAAAGTCATTCGGCGGGAACTGAGCATGAATGAAAAAGCGATGCAATCTATGATTATCAACGCTGTGGATGCCTACCGCAATCAGGAATGGGTCAGAATCTTCGTCTCCAAAAACACGAAAACGCTGCTTCAGAAGGTGGATAAGTCCATTGTTGAGGCGCTCAGCGATGTCTCGGACAGCGTTAAAATTGAAGTCTCTCCCGATATGGACGACGGCGACTGTATTATAGAAATGCCCGACCGGATGGTCGATGCCGGCGTGAATACGCAGATGGAAAAAATCAAACAGGTACTCCAAGTATAGCACTGCAGTCAATTTTTAAAGATGGAGCGAAAAATGTTGAATTTTCAGGATTCCTACGATGTTTTGGAAAAATTGAATCCGCTCTGTTATATCGGCAAGGTGAAAAATATCGTTGGCATGATGATTGAGACCTCCGGCCTGAAGGCTAATGTCGGGGATATCTGCACCATCCGCAATTCCAACGATGAAAAAACAGTCATGGCTGAAGTCATCGGGTTTAAAAACAGCAATATCCTGCTGATGGCTTACGGCGATATCAAGGGCATCGGCCCCGGCAGCCTGGTGCGTTCCACCGGCAGCAAGCTCCGCGTTCCGGTGGGGGATTTCCTGGTGGGCAGGACCATCGACGCCGCGGGCAGGCCCATTGACGGACTGGGCGAATTTGATATCCGGCAGTATTACGATGTCGATTCCACTTACACCAATCCTCTGGCAAGACCCAGAATCAGCGAGCAGCTGACTTTCGGCATCAAGGCGATAGACGGGATGCTGACCATCGGCAAGGGGCAGAGAATGGGAATTTTCGCCGGAAGCGGCGTCGGCAAAAGCACTCTTATGGGAATGATTGCGAAAAATGTCAAAGCGGATATCAACGTAATCGCTCTTGTCGGGGAAAGAGGCAGGGAAGTTACCGAGTTTATTGAAAAGGATCTGGGGAAGGAAGGGCTGGCGCGCTCCGTTCTGGTGGTTGCCACCTCCGACCAGCCGGCTATGTACCGCGTGAAATGCGCTACGGTCGCCACCGCGGTTGCCGAGTATTTCAGAGATCAGGGCAAGGATGTCCTGCTGATGATGGATTCCCTGACCAGATTTGCAATGGCACAGAGGGAAATCGGCCTGGCGGCCGGGGAACCTCCGGTTGCCAGAGGATATACGCCTTCCATCTATGCCGAGCTCCCCAAGCTTCTGGAGCGAAGCGGAAACTTCAAGGAAGGCTCCATTACCGGTATTTATACGGTGCTGGTAGAGGGAGACGATACCAACGAGCCGATTTCCGACACCGTCCGGGGTATCATCGACGGTCATATCGTTCTGACCCGTTCCCTTGCCCATAAAAACCACTATCCTGCGATCGATGTGAACGCGAGCGTTTCCAGACTGATGAACGATATTGTGTCGGAGGAACATAAACAGGCCGCTGCGAAGGTCCGGAACCTTCTGTCCGTCTATTACCAGAATTACGATTTGATTTCGATCGGCGCTTATAAGCCGGGGATGAATCCAAGGCTGGACGAGGCGGTTAAGAAAATAGATGCGATCAATGCTTTTTTGTGTCAGAGAACCGATGAGAGCTTTTCGTTTGAAGAAACCCTGAACAGGATGAAAGAGTTGTAAGATATGAAAAAGTTTGCATTTTCGCTTGAAAAAGTACTCGGCTTTAAACAGCAGACGCTCGATGTCAAAAAGAACGAGCTTGCACTGCTGCAGATGAAGCTGACCGAACTGGAAAAAGAAATTTATGCGCTGAACGATCAGTTCACGGCTACCAACCGCAAAATGCTTGAGGAGCTGCAAAATGGGCTGAGTGCCGGCGACATGCTTATATATAAAACGTATTTCAATACCCTGAATCAGAAAATTTTACATTTGATTGATCAGAAAAAACAGCTTTTAGATATTATCGCACAGAAAAAAGCCGACATTGTGGCCGTTAACAGCGAAATTTCGGGACTGGAAAAGCTTCGCGACAAACAGCTGACGGAGTATCTCAAGCAGATTCAGAAAAGCGAGGAGCTCGCAATAGATGAATATGTCGGTCAGGCGCGCGGCGCCGTTTAAACGCTTATAAATATTTTATTTATAAAATATTCTGATAAGGAGGTGATAAAAACGATACAGCAAGTCACACGTTCCACCGTACCGCAAAATTCCAAAGCATCCCAGACAAAGAACCCCACGAACGCCTTTGATACTTTCATGCAGCTGGCGACCCTTGGCAGGGAGCTGAAAAGTACGGCCCAGACAGACACTGAACCCGGAGAAGAGGAAGCGAAAGGCGGCAAAGCTGTTTCCGAGGGAAATTTACCGGTTTTCAATCCGGCGGATGTTTCTCTTTTAAGCCAGCTGCTGCCATCCGGACAGTTCCCGTCCGTTCTACCGGAGCCGTTACAGGTTTTGCCGCAGGCAATGACCGCAGACTCGATTCTGAGTGCGGATGCCGTTCAGCAGCTGCCGGCCGGTTCCGGCCTCCTTCAGCAAGTCCAGCCACAGGCAGAAACCGCTACCCCGCTTTTGACGGCGGATGCCCTCCCGCAGACGGCAGCGAATATCCCGGTGCCCGGCAATGCGTCTCAGCAGATGACGGCAGATGCGGCCTCGTCCGTAAGCGCAGCCGACGCACAGGCGACTTCCTACCAAAACGTGCAAACACAATCCGTTCCGGTTCCCACTATCGCCGGTACCGATGCTCCCGCACAGACGGCACCGCTGATGAATCGTCAGCCGGATGTCAATTCTTCTCAGCAGGTTCCGGACGCGGCAACCGCCATTTCTGCCCAGTCTTCAGCACAGCCGCAGGAAAAGAGTTTATCGGCGCAGCAGACTCTTTCAGAGGTGCAGGCAAAACCCGGTGCGGAGAAAACGCTCTCTGCTTCTGATCCAACGCTTGAAATTCAGCCGAAGAATGTTTCTCCTGCTGATGACAGGGATGCTACTCCGTCAGACGGTCAAAGCCAGAACACGGCGCAATTTTCGGACCTTTACCGGACGGGCAATGTGGTGATCAAAATTTCCGACGCTCCGTCGGATACCGCCAGGACAACCAGTAAGCAGGTTGCCGACCAGATCCTTGTCAGCTATAAGGCGGGCAAACCGGAGTTTCAGATGGACCTCTATCCCCGGGATCTGGGAAAAGTGTCGGTGAAGCTGGCAATGCAAAGCGGTGTGCTGACTGTTTCCATTCAGGCGTCGAATCCCAAGACCCAGAGCATGCTGATGGAGAACAGCTCCGACATCCGTACTCTTCTGCAGACAACCGTCACCCAGCCGGTGCAGATTTCAGAACCCGCCCAGGAAAAGGCGTGGTACCAGCAGGATCAGCAGAGCCGGCAGGATCAGGCGCAGCAGCAACAGGAAGAACAGCAGCACAATCAGCAGCTCCACCGGGTCGGTTTACGGGACGACGATACCAGCACCGGCGATTTTCTTTCCGTTATGCAGCTGCTGAAGCAGCAGGCCTATTCGCTGTAAAATTTAATGAAAGGAGGACTTCGTTTGGCAATCAATCAGATCAATGCCTATTCCTACGGCACGAATTCCACTTCCGGTACCAATTCCGCTTCCGGCACTTCGCAAACCTCTGCTTCTAAAAACTCATCTGTGCTGGGTCTGAATGATTTTCTGCAGCTTCTGGCCGCCCAGTTTGCCAATCAGGATGTTATGAACCCGACGGACAATACGGAGTATATTTCCCAGATGGCTCAGTTTTCCGCTCTGCAGGCAATGCAGGAGCTTTCGCAGATTTCTTATACGCAATACGGGGCGTCCCTTGTCGGCAAAAAGGTTGTGGTCGCAAGTTATGACACGAACGGAAAGTATCAGGAAGATACCGGCATTGTAGACAGTGTCAACTTTGCTACCGGTTCCAATGTCCTTGTGGTCAACGGCAAGGCATATGATATTTCCTCCGTCATGAAAGTCGTCAATCCGGATGCCGCAACACCACCCGACGAAACGCCGGACGATCCGGATGATCCGGATACTCCCGATGTACCGGATACGGGCGGAGAATCGGTTTGAACCCGCTTTTTACAGGGTGAAACAGTTAGGAGCACAGTCATGGATGACATTCAATTTAAAAAGAATTATTCCTCGTTTATCAATCCGAATTACACGGTGCCTCCCGTCAGCACGAATACGCAGAAGACCGGCGCGGCTGATCCGGGCAGCAGCGAATTCGGGCAGCTTTTCCGCAAGACTGTGGAACAGCAGCAGCTTACCTTTTCCAAACACGCACTGCAGCGCATGGATTCCAGAAATATTCCGGTTTCCCCGCAGCTCGTTTCCCAGATCAACGGTGCGGTAGAAAAAGCAAAATCCAAAGGAATCAAGGACGCTTTGATTTTAAACGGGCAGACTGCATTTATCGTGAATGTTCCCAGCAGTACGGTGGTAACCACCATGAGCGGCCGGGAAATGACCGAAAACGTATTTACAAATATTGACGGAGCCGTAATTTTATAACTGGACCTCTTGAGGAAGTTATTGAGCTTTGACTGACAGAGAAGCTCATGCGGTTTCAAAAAGAAAGAGAGAGATCAAACTTATGATGAGATCATTGTTTTCCGGAGTAGCCGGATTAAAAGCATACCAGACCGGTATGGACGTCATCGGCAACAATATCGCCAACGTCAACACCTACGGATTTAAGTCTTCCAAAACAACCTACCGGGACGTTTATTATCAGACAGTTTCGGGTTCTTCCAACGCGAACACTGCCAGCAGCGTCGGTGGCGGAAACCCTGCCCAGATTGGTTACGGTTCTACCGCCGCAACGGTGGATGTCATTAATACCCGTTCGGGTATGGCGACCACGGGGAACGATAAAGATTGCTATATCGACGGCGAAGGGTATTTTGTAGTTAAGGACGGAGACGGTTACCTCTACACAAGGGTGGGTTCCATCGGGTTTGATGGTGAAGGCAATCTAGTAGACGGGAATCAGAAATTAATCTGTGGAGTCACTGGCGCTACTGATCAGGAAGCAAATGCAATTGCTAAACCCGATATAATTACGATTACTGATTACAATAAGTATAAAAATATCACCATCGGCAGCGATGGAAAAATCACCGGAGAACTGGACGGTACCGTGACAACGCTTGGCACCATTGCGATGGCAAATATCCCGAACCCAGACGGTCTTACCCTTCAGGGCGGTTCTTATTTAAAATCGGTCAGCAATGCGGAAAGTTCGGGAACCGGCCCAAAAATCACTTATTATGCTCCGGGCAGCGGCGCAACCGGAAGCTTGGTTACCGGTGCACTGGAATCCTCCAATGTAGACTTGGCGAATGAGTTTTCACAGATGATCATCACCGAGCGCGGATTTCAGGCGAACTCAAAAATCATCACGGTCAGCGATGAAATGCTTGAGGATCTCGTCAATTTAAAGAGATAATTTAATGACTGCCGTTTCTGAGGTCAACTGCGGCCTCAGAAACGGTCAGTTAGTTAAAAAAGGGGAATTGAGATGATAAATCTAACCGGCCTAAATGGTGTTTCGTTTGCCTTGAACCCAAATCTGATTGAAACAATAGAAAATATACCGGAGACAAAAATTACCCTGACCACAGGAAAGTATTTCCTTGTCGCGGAGGAAAGACAGAATGTCATTGATGCAATCATTCATTATAATCGGCAAATATTTCAAAACACAGTTAAACTAATGGATTAACCTCAACGGGATATTCCCGTATAGGCATCTTATTCAAGGGAGTGTTTATGTGGATTTTACCAGTATCATAGGGTTGATCGCCGGTCTAGGATTGGTTATTTTCGGAATCGTTTTCGATCCTTCCGCCGGAGTCATCTGGTCTACCATCATGAATTTCGTCGACGTACCAAGCATGGCAATTACTTTTGGCGGTGCGATTGCCGCCACTGTTATTGCATTCCCGATTAGTTATTTCAAAGATATCCCGAAACATATGAAAATTGTTGTTTCACGGAACAGGTACGATCCGCAGCAGTACATCGATACGATTGTGGACTATGCGCAGGAGGCCAGAAGAAAGGGCCTGCTTTCTCTGGAAGATAAGGCGAATCAGGAGCAGGACCCGTTCCTCAAAAACAGCATGATGCTGATCGTCGACGCCATTGACCCGGCAAAGGTAAAGGAAATCCTGGACGACGAATTGGACGGGCTGGAGGACCGCCATTCCCATGCATGGCAGTTCTACGAAAAGTTCTCCACCTTTGGCCCGGCATTCGGTATGATCGGTACCTTAATTGGATTGATCAATATGCTTGCCAATCTGGACATGAATGCGGACGGCGGCGCGACAAAAATGGCGCAGGGAATGTCTACGGCACTGGTAACCACTTTCTACGGGTCCATGCTGTCCAACCTGTTATTGACGCCGCTTGCTCATAAGCTGCATATGCGTCATGATGAAGAAATGGTGTGTAAGGAAATTGTTGTGGAAGGCGTTATGGCGATTCAGGCGGGGGATAATCCGAAACATATTGAGGAAAGACTAAACGCTTACATATGCGAAAAGAAGAGAATCGAAGCCGGCGGCAGAGGACAGAGTCCTTCCCAAAGCACGCCCGGCGTACCTGAAGGGAAAAAGCTAAAACGCAATAAGAAGAAGTAATTTTGTTCAAAAAACAGAAGCTGAGTTTCAGCGTATTATATAAATGCAGGAGTGTGAAAAAATGGCCAGAAAAAAAGCGGATCCCGGCGGCGGCGGCCCGAACTGGTTGGATACATATGCGGACATGGTAACGCTGCTGCTGACTTTCTTTGTAATGCTGTTTGCTATGTCTACGGTTGACGCTACCAAATGGCAAACGCTTGTAAAAGCTTTCTCTACCAATAAGCAGGCGACCGCGGCTATGGAACAGGCCATACAGTCGGATGCCCTGAATTCCGACAGCGGCGCTTATTTTGATGCCGACACCAGCAGTATGAGCTCCCAAGCCGGACAGGGTGCGAGCTCTAATGCGGGGAATAGCGACGCCCAGGTCACGGACTTTGACAGCCTGTACAAATATTTAAATGATTATGTCAACAAAAATGGGCTTCAGGATTCTGTTCAAGTACATAAAGGGGATAATTATACCTTTATGACTTTTCAGAATAGTATCTTTTTTAACGGAGACAGTTCTGAACTGCAGGATGATGGGAAAAAAATCCTGGACTTTGTCTGTGACGGAATTAAGAATATTCCGGATCAGATCGGCGAAATCCGTTTCTATGGCCATACCGCCCGCGCGGGTAACTCAACCACCACCACCGCACAGGCTTTTGACCGCGCTTTGTCATCCGACAGAGCAAAAAATGTTTTGCTGTATGTCCAGTTGAAAAATATAATTGACCCGGCCAAAATGGTTTCAGAGGGCTACGGAGAATACCGGCCGATCGTACCGCATGACGGGACGGAAGCCACCCGGGCAAAAAACAGAAGGGTCGAAATTTATATTTCCAAAGCGGGGAAGGTCAGTTCCGTTTTGGATGAGGTTTATAAGGACATTGGGTCTGCTGACAGTAAAGGTGCTGTAAGCAGTAAATGATTAGCTTGACAGTATTAAATTTTCCGTATGCCTTGTGTGCGGGGAATGGGAGGTTTTATGGCAGAAGTATTATCACAGAAGCAAATTGATGAATTGTTGGGCAATTTGCAGAGTGGTCATGTTAATTTTAATGAAATAGAAGAACAGACGACGGCTTCCAAGGTAAAAGAGTACGACTTTATGTCGCCTAAAAAATTTACAAGGGAACAGTTGAAGCTTTTGGATAATGTTTTCGATAATTTTTCAAGGATGTTCAGCCTTCAGCTTGGTGGAATGCTCCGGTCGACCTGTCAGATGGAAATCCTTCAGGTCGAAGAGGAAGAGTATCGGGAGTTCAACAACGCTTTGGGCGATTCCATACTGGTCGCCATCTTCGGAATGCACAATGCCGAAAATAAAATAGACGATAAGCAAATATTGATCGAACTGTCGCGTCCCATTTCCTTCTCCATCATGGACCGCATGCTCGGCGGCAATGGAACGGGCTACGAGATAGAAAGAGATTATACGGACATTGAGCTTTCTCTGCTTGAATATCTGTTTAAGCAGGTAACTCCTCTTTTAAATAATGCCTGGAACAATTATATGGAAATCGATCATACCCTGGATATGATTGAAACCAATTCCCGGTTAATTCAGCTCATACAGCCGGATGAAGCGGTTGCGATTGTTGCAATCGAAATAACCCTTGAAAACCTGAAGGGAAATATGAATATCTGTTTGCCTGCTTCCTCATTGGAAGAAGTATTTCGCTTTTTCAATTCCAAGTATGTCAAGCCGCCGAAAAAAGACGACCCTGAGGTGGAGCACCAGCGTAAATCGGCGATTATGCATGGGCTGAAAAGCTCTCCGCTGACAGTGTGTGCAATATTGGGCAAAACGGAAATCAGCCTGAGAGAATTGCTGAATCTGCAGGTAGGCGATGTGATTCCTCTCAACACTCAGGTAAATAAAGATTCTATTGTCCTGGAAGTGGAGAATTTGCCGTGGTTTACCGGCGTAATAGGAACCAAAAAGAAAAAATACGCAGTTAAAATTGACAAATCTCTGCAATAAACGATGAAAGGTGATTTCTATGGAGCCGAATAATGAAGAAACTTTTTCTCCTATGGAAATTGATGCGATAGGGGAGATACTGAATATCAGTTTAGGTTCGTCTGCGACTTCCGTTTCGGAGATGCTGGAACAGAGAGTCAATATAACGACGCCGCATGTTGAAATACAGCCTTCCTCCGAGGTCCATTTTGAATCCATGGAGCCGGCCGTCGCGGTCGAAATCAATTATGTCAGCGGCCTGAGCGGAAAAAACATCCTGATTTTGAAAGAGTCGGATGTAAAGGTAATTGTGGGGCTTCTGCTTCATACCGATTATTCCGATCAGGAATTCGTTATGGATGAGATGAGTATCGGAGCTATTTGTGAAGTAATGAACCTGATGATGGGAGCCTCCGCCACTGCGCTTTCCCAATTCCTGAACATGGCGATCAATATTTCCCCGCCAAATTCCTTTCAGATCGATAATTCCGAACAGTTTAAAAGCAAATATTTCAACAGTGATGAACTGGTTGTTGCCGTTAAATTCAACCTGATGATCGGGGACTTGGTCAACAGTGAATTTATCAGCTTGATGACAGTCAACCTCGCGAAAGAAATTATTTCATCCTTTAGCCTCGGTTCGTCGGCTCCAGAGGAAAAACGCCCGCAGCCGGTGCAGCAGCAGCCGGTACCTGTCCCGCAGCCGGAAACGCCCAGAGCCCCCCAGCCACCGGCGGCGCCGAGAAGGCCGGAGCCGGTACAAACGGCGGTGCCGGAACCCGCTGAAAAACCGGAACCGCAGCAGGGTTATCAACAGAATTACAATGTGGGAAGAATGTCCTATCAAAGCTTTGACGAAGCCGATTCGATTCTTACCAGCGATCAGAGCAGTAACCTGAACATGATTATGTCCGTTCCCCTTCAAATTACCGTAGAAATCGGCCGCATCAGGAAGCCCATCAAAGATATCTTGGATTTCACTTCGGGGACGATTGTGGAACTGGATAAGCAGGCCGGTTCTCAGGTCGATATCTTCGTGAACGGCAAGCCGATCGCCAAAGGCGATGTCGTTGTGGTAGACGACTTTTACGGTGTAAGAATTACAGAAGTGCTAAGCAATAATGAAATAATGAAATTAATATAAAACGCCGTTAGGTGTAATTTTAGGAGGAACAGAAATGAGCAAGAAAATTATGTTGGTAGACGACGCGGCTTTTATGAGAATGATGATTAAAAATACTTTGCAGCAAAATGGTTATACGGAGATTCTCGAAGCGGAAAACGGGGAAAAAGCCCTTACCGTCTACGCCGCGGAAAAGCCGGATCTGATTCTCATGGATATCACAATGCCCGTCATGGATGGTCTGGAGTCCCTGAAGCATTTAAAGGAGCTGGACGCAAACGTCAAAGTGGTCATGTGTTCCGCCATGGGTCAGGAAGCAATGGTTGTTGAAGCCTTGAAGCTGGGTGCAAAGGACTTTATTGTAAAGCCGTTCAAGCCGGACCGCATTATGAAAACGGTCAACGGTATTTTAGGGTGATGCCGCCGACGGCTGAATAAAGGAGGAACCGTGTTGAACTTTGCTTGGGGTGCTCTGCCGCTGCTCAGCTTTTTTTCAGATATCCTGCCGCTCCTGTTTTCCCTGATTGCGATTGTTTTTGTGCTGTATCTTTGCTATGCATTCAGCAGGTTCATGGCAAACAGGGTCAACAACGTTTCAAAATCGGGAAATATCAAGGTGCTGGAGCGGGTGGCCCTGACGCAGGACAAAGGGCTTGTCATTATTGAAGTCTGCAAACGGTACTATCTGGTGGGGTTTGCAAACAACAATATCGAGATTCTGAAAGAACTGGATGAAACGGAATTGAACATCCCCGGATCTTTGCAGAAGGATACCTTTCTTGATGTTTTGAATTCGACGCTGAAAAGCAGATGGGATGTGAAAATAGGCGATGCAATATTCAGAAGAGCCGATAAAACTGAAGACTCCGAAGATAAAAAAGAAAAAAAGTAAGGTCAGTAAAAAGGCTCTGATTCTGATTACGATCTCTCTTGCGCTGATGTTTCTGCTCCCGGTCGGCGCCTCCGCGGCGTCTGTCAATGTCGATGTGAACGGCAAAGGGATGGACACTCTGGAAATTATCGAAATGTTTACGGTTCTTGCCCTTGCGCCTTCCATTCTGATTATGACGACGTGCTTTACCAGGATTATTATTGTTCTGTCTTTTCTTCGCAACGCGCTGGGGCTGCAGCAGACGCCCCCGAATCAGGTGTTGATCGGGATCGCGCTGTTTCTTTCGCTCTTTATCATGAATCCCGTGCTGAATGAAGTGAATACGCAGGCGTACCAGCCTTACAAAGAACAGAAAATCACGCAGGAGGAATTCCTGCATAAGGCGGCCGTCCCAATGAAAAAATTTATGCTCAAGCAGACAAAAAAAGAGGATTTGAACCTGTTTATCAATCTTTCCAAAGCAAAGGAGGTCAAGTCGGTCGACGAGCTGTCGATTACGGTAGTGATTCCCGCGTTTATGACCAGTGAACTGAAACGGGCGTTTACAATCGGATTCCTGCTTTTTATTCCTTTCCTGATTATCGATATGATTGTGGCAAGCACGCTGATGTCGATGGGCATGATTATGCTTCCTCCGGCGATGATCTCGCTGCCGTTTAAGCTGCTGCTTTTTGTGCTTGTGGACGGGTGGGGACTCCTGTTCAAAACGCTGGCGGCCAGCTTCAATATGTAGCTTGGCTTTCAAATAACTGTGGGAGGATGCAGGCATGACAACATCGCAAATCACGGAAGTGATACAGGCTGCAATGGTTGCGGCGCTCAAGCTGTCCGCGCCCATTCTGATTGCCAGTGTTTTACTGGGACTGATCGTGTCCATCTTTCAGGCGGCCACGCAGATTCACGAGCAGACCCTTACTTTTGTTCCCAAACTGGTGGCCATCGCACTGATTCTGGTAATTCTGGGACCGTGGATGATGGAGACCATGAATGATTTTACCATCTACATATTTAGCTTAATAACAAAATTAAACTGAAGCAGCCTCTTTTCCAGAACGGCAGGAAGGTGTGGTCATAAACGAAAAATGGAATTGAATTATGATTTTACTCTTCTGCTTTTCATTTTCATGAGAATGTCCGGCTGCATTCTGTTCAATCCCATTCTGGGAAGAAAAAATCTTCCGGTTGTTCTCAAAGTCGGTCTCACCCTGATGCTTTCGGTTTTTTCCTACCACCTTGTTCCCGCCCAGACGCTGGAAATCCCTTCTTTTCTGGTCCTGTCCGTCAGCCTGCTGAAAGAACTGCTGATCGGTTATATGGTGGGGTATATCATCCAGCTGTTTCTGTCGGTTATGCTCATCAGCGGCGAAAATATGGACATGCAGATCGGTATTTCCATGTCGAAGATTTACGACCCGCAGAGCAACGTGTCCATGCCTCTTTCCGCGTCGTTTATCAATACGATGTTTATTCTGATCTTTTTCGCTGTAAACGGCCATCTGACACTGATTCAGATTTTTGTGAAGCTGTGCGTCATGGTTCCCTACGGTTCCCTCCATTTTGAGCCGGCCATGTACGAGCCGTTAATCAACATGTTCTCCCTCATCCTGGTGTACGCGGTGAAAATGTCTCTGCCCGTCCTTGCGGCGGAGCTGATTACCGAGATCGCCGTGGGCCTGGTGATGCGGGCTGTTCCCCAGATTGACGTTTTCGTCATCAATATCCAGCTGAAAGTAATCCTCGGGTTCGTTATCATCATCATTATGGCGCCGCCTCTGGCATCTTTTCTTGAAAAACTGATTTTACTGATGTTTGACAATATCAATCAGGTGTTTCAGTCATTGCTGTAGCTTCCGGTTCCGTTCGGATCTGATTTTAGGGGGGATGATATGCCAGACAGCAGCAAGACCGAAAAAGCAACCCCCAAAAAAAGGGAAGACGAACGAAAAAAGGGCAATATTTTCCAGAGCAGCGACGTAGTCAGCGCACTGTCCATTCTGTCGCTTTTTCTGATCTTAAAGATGCTTTTTCCCTTTATGTATCATTCCCTTTCCCTTTTCCTTTCCCGGTACATTGCCTATATAAAGACGATTCCGGCGCTTTCGGCCGAATTTGCAATGGATGTGGCCAAAGATGCGCTGATTACTCTTTTTTTACTGGCTGGGCCGATGATGCTCACCGCCATAGCCGTCGGGGTGATCGCTGCCGGGGCACAGACCAGATTTAAGGTGTCCAAAGAGAACCTGAAAATGAAGTTTTCCAGGATCAGCCCCCTGCAGGGAATCAAACGGATGTTTTCCATCCGTTCCGTCACCGAACTGGTCAAAGCCATGCTCAAAATTTCCGTTATTTTCTATATCCTGTACTCGTCGTTCATGAGCATTGCAAAATATTTTACGAAGCTGATGTTCGAAGATATTTTCGATGCCGTGCAGTTCATCCTGAATTCCATCATGGACATTGTCATACAGCTTTCCATGGTTTTTATTTTGATCGCCGCCTTCGACTATCTGTACCAGTGGTGGGAATATGAGCGGAATATCAAAATGTCCAAGCAGGAAATCAAGGAAGAGTACAAACAGATGGAAGGCGACCCGCAGATTAAAGGACAGATCAAGGAACGGCAGCGCAAAATCTCCATGCAGAGGATGATGCAGCAGGTGCCGACTGCGGATGTGATCGTCAGGAACCCGACCCATTTTGCCATAGCCCTTAAATATGATATCGAAAAAAACAGCGCCCCGATTGTGGTTGCCAAAGGGCAGGATTACGTTGCGCTGAAAATTATAGAGATTGCAGAGCAAAACCATATCCCGATGACTGAAAATGTGCCGCTCGCAAGGGCCTTATACAAAACGGTTGCTGTCAACCGGGAAATTCCGGAGGAATATTATGTGATTCTTGCTGAAATTATGGCTTGGGTATATTCATTGAAAAAGGAGATGAGGTGATATTGAAGGTCCTCAATAATGTCGTAGCAATATTTGTCATCCTCATAGTCGGATTTATCATCATTCCATTGCCTCCTTTTTTACTGGATATGATGTTTATCATAAATATTACGATCTCCATTATGATTTTACTGATGACCATGTACGTGAAGGACGCGCTCCAGTTTTCCGTCTTTCCGTCAATGCTGCTCATAACCACGCTGTTCCGTCTGGCGCTGAACATTTCTTCGACCAGGCTGATTCTTACCCAGTCCGGAAAAGCCGGACAGGTGATTGAAACCTTCGGCAGCTTTGTACTGAAGGGAAATGTCATCGTCGGTTTCATCATCTTTCTGATTATCGTCATTGTCAACTTCCTGGTTATCACCAAGGGCGCGGAACGTGTTTCCGAGGTTTCCGCAAGGTTCAAGTTGGATGCAATGCCGGGAAAACAGATGGCGATCGACGCGGACCTGAGCTCCGGGCTGATCGATGAATCGACGGCACGTCAGCGCCGGACGGATATCCAGCGCGAGGCGGAATTTTACGGGGCCATGGACGGCGCCACCAAATTCGTAAAGGGCGATGCGATCGCCTCCATCATCATCACGTTTATCAACTTTATCGCCGGTACCGTGATCGGCATGGTTCAGGGCGGCAGTACCTTTCAGGAGGTGCTGAATGTCTATTCGATTGCGACCGTCGGCGACGGGCTTGTATCGCAGCTTCCCGCACTGATGATTTCCGCCGCGACCGGTATGATCGTTACGCGCGCGGCGTCCGATTCCAGCCTGAGCATGGACGTTTCGCGGCAGTTTTTCTCCCATCCCGTCGTTATGATCATCAGCGGCTGTACCCTGATCAGCCTTTGCTTTATCCCCGGTATGCCGGTCCCGCAGATTCTGATTGTGGCGGTCGGTATGCTGTTTGCCGGATTCAACCTCCGGAAAAGGAAAGAGCTTGCGGCGGCTGTGGCCGCCAATGCCGAAACGGCTCACGCAGCGGCACAGCAGCAGGCGGACGACACGGATTATTTCAAAAACATCGACAATATCTACGACCTGCTGAAAATCGACGTCATCGAAATGGAATTCGGCTACAGCCTGATTCCGCTGGTCGACGAAAACAGCGGCAGCAGTTTTATTGAACGGCTGGTTACCTTCCGGAAGCAGTTTGCTGTGGAAATGGGAATCGTCATTCCGGCCGTGCGGCTAAGGGACAACGGTACGCTGAATCCAAACCAGTATGTGATCAAGATCAAGGGCGAGGAGGTCAGCCGCGGCGAGATTCTGGTTGACTATTATCTTGCTTTGGACCCGGGCAACCTTACCGGGACCATCGACGGCATAGAAACCATTGAACCGGCCTATGGCATCCCAAGCAAGTGGATCACCCGGGACAAAAAGGAAATGGCTGAAATTTACGGCTATACCGTGATTGACCCGCTATCCGTGGTGGTAACGCACCTTTCCGAAACCGTCAAGAAATATGCGCATGAACTGCTTTCCAGACAGGACTTGAACCAGCTGCTGGAAAACATCAAAAAAACCGGTTCCACCATCGTGGACGATGTCATCCCGAACCAGATTACCTTCGGCGGCCTTCAAAAGGTCCTGTGCAATCTGCTGAAGGAGGGCGTTCCCATCAGGGATATGGAAACAATTTTGGAAACGATTTCGGACAACGCCTCCACTGTCCGCGACCTTGAGGTCCTGACCGAATATGTGCGGCAGGCTTTGAAGCGCACGATCACCCGCAAATGGTCCGACGGCGGCCAGATCAGGGTGATTACGCTGGACAGCGAGGTTGAGAGGCTGATTATCAATTCCATCAGCAAAAACGATCAGGGCACGTATCTTTCGCTCGACCCCCAGTCCACGCAGAAGATCATCTCCAAGCTGATGGAGTGTATCACAAAGGTGAAGGATGCGATCAATATCCCGATTGTGCTGACCTCCCCGCTGGTCAGGATTTATTTCAGCAAAATGCTGGAACAGTTTTATCCCAATGCCGTGGTCCTTTCGTTTAACGAACTGAATTCCAATGTCCAGATTCAGGCGGTTGCCAATGTTACTTTGGAATAAATAAAAGATTCAATGATAAATTTTAAGCTTGAAAGGAGGGGGCGACTGCAGTGAAGAGTACGGAAACGGAGAAGATAGGAGCAGTGGAGTTATGGACCAGGTATCGTCAGACAAGAAACACCGAGCTGCGGAATATGCTTGTTGTTCAGTACAGCTACATCGTGAAGTGCATAGCGTTGAAAACAGTCGGTCGCTACCAGTATTTCAACTATATGGATGATATTGTCAATGAAGGCCTGATCGCTCTTCTGGATGCTGTGGAGAAATTTGATTTTGAAAAAAAGGTGAAGTTTGAAACCTATGCCTCCATAAAAGTGCGCGGCGCCATGATTGATTACATACGCAAACAGGACTGTTTCCCCAGAAGGCTCAAACGTATTGCCAAAAATATCAGCGAGGCGGAAAACATGCTCAACCACCGGCTGGGGCGCAATCCTACGGATCAGGAGATTGCGGATTTTCTGCAGATCAGCCTGCCGGACTATGAAAAGATGCAGGCGGAGACCTGCGTGCTCAATATGCTTTCCTTTGAAGAGATGATCTACGAAAAGGGCGTTGAAAATATTCAGGTCAGCCAGTCGGGGGACTCTATTCACGGGCCGGAGCAGGTTGTGGCGGAAAAAGAGCTTCAAGCCGTGCTTGCGAGGGATATCGAACTGCTCAATGAGAAAGAACAGGTGGTTATTTCGCTGTATTACAAGGAACAGCTGAAAATCAAGGAAATCTCCAGCGTGATGGGAATCAGCGATTCCAGAGTGTCGCAGATTCATTCCAGCGCGCTGAGAAAGCTGAAAAAATCTCTGGCGGAATACCTGAATCAATAGAATGTAGGAGGAAACAGCCATGGTCAGAGGATTTTACGCGCTTGGTTCCGGGATGCTGACACAGAGCAGGATCCTGACCGGCGTCAGCAACAACTTAGCAAATATCGAAACGCCGGGGTATAAAAAGAAGGAAGTCACCACCTCCACATTCGGCAGCATGGTGATTAACCGCGTCGATTCGCAGAAAACGCCCATCGGCACCATGAGCCTGATTACGGCGGCGGATAAAACCAACGTCATCCATTCCGAGGGTACCCTCAAGAGTACGGAGCGTCCGCTGGACTTTGCCATTCAGGGGGAGGGCTTCTTTGCGGTACAGGGGAACAACGGAACGGTCTATACGCGCAACGGCAGCTTTAACGTGGATGCGGAAGGCTATCTTGTACTGGACAATGTCGGCCGCGTGATGGGCCAGAACGGGCCCATTCAGATCGGTACCGACCAGTTTACCGCCGACGCGCAGGGAAACCTGACGGTCGGGGGTAATGTTGTCGACAAAATCTCCGTTTATAATTTTGACGATTATAATAACCTTAGGATATCCGGTGACGGAATGTTCACGGGTACCAATGCAGCGCTGGTGCAAAATCCGGATATCATGTGGAAAACGATCGAAGGTTCCAATGTAAATGCCGCCGAGGAAATGACGGACGCTCTTTCGGCTCAGCGCAACTTGCAGAACTGTTCTCAGGCGATCAAAATGTACGACCAGGTTTTATCGGATGCCGTCACCAATATCGCCAAAATATAATTTGCTATCAGAAGGGTGGATGAACGATGATCAGTTCTTTTTATACGTCGGCTACCGGGGCCATTAACCTGCAGTCCGGCTTTGATGTCACGGCAAACAACATTGCAAACGTGTCTACGGTTGGCTACAAGCCTTCCAGCGCCTCCTTTGCGGATTTGATTTATACCAATATCCACGCGGAACCGGGAGCAGACAGTCAGCTGAAGAGCGGCCACGGCACAAAGCTGGAAAAAACCGACACCCTCTTTAACGAGGGCGGCCTTCGACAGACGGGACGCGCCCTTGATTACGCGCTGGTAAACTCCAACAATTATTTTGCGGTGGAGTCCAACGGGGAAGTAAAATATACGCGTAACGGAAATTTCCATCTTTCGGTGGAAGACGGAACCAGTTATCTGGTATCTTCGGACGGCGGTTATGTGCTGGATGCCAACGGCAGCCGTATCGCCATGGAAAGTGAAAAGGATACTCCGGCCATTGGGGTTTTCTCCGTGAAAAATGAGGACGGGCTTGTCCGGTCCGGGAATACCTGTTTTCAGCTGAGCAACCTTTCCGGCGCGGCCGCTGCGGTCACCGACCCGGAAATGAAACAAAACTATTTGGAGGATTCTGCAGTGAATATCGCGGATCAGATGACCTCCGTTATTGAAATGCAGAGAGCCTTTCAGTTTAATTCCAAAATGGTACAGCTTTCGGATGAAATCATGCAGACTGTGAATTCTTTGCGGTAAAACTGTCTACACAAAAAAATCTGGGGGAGGAGTCGTTAAAATGAGTACGGAATCTGATTTTAACGGAAGAGAAGTCATTGCTGAGCGCGAGAATGAGGGAAACCAGTTGGAAGAAAACCAGATCAAGGAAGAACAGCCGCCCCAGTTTGATGTCAGAGTATCGACGGACAATATGGCGGCGTACCTGAAAATCAAACCGGCGTTTCCGGGACAGAAGGTTTCCTACGAGGATGTCAGCGCCGTTCTGGTTCAGCGGGGGATCACATATGGTGTCTATGAAGAGAAGATCCGCCTTTTCTGTGAAGAAGGGAAATTCTTTTCCGAGATGCTCTGTGCGAAGGGTATCTATCCCGTTGACGGCACCGATGGCTTTATTGATTATTTCTTCGACACCAGTAAAGAGTATAAGCCGAAGGAAAGGGAAGACGGGACCATTAATTTCCGTGATTTGGATATTGTAAAAAATATTCAAAAGGATACCGTTCTCTGTACGATTACGCCGCCGAAGGGCGGCACGGACGGTACGGATATTTTTGGCCATACCGTTCCGTTTACGGCAGGCCGATTTCCGGTTCTGCCCACGGGAAATAACACGGTTGTTTCGGAGGATGGCCTGAGCCTGATTGCCGGTGTGGATGGTTGTATTGAGTACAACAAATCATCGGTCAATGTCAGTGAGGTCTTTTATGTACGCGGCGATGTGGACAGCGCCTCCGGCAACATCAACGCGATTGGTTCGGTAGTGGTTATGGGCGATGTAAGAGAGGGCTTTTCCGTCAAAGCGGGAAAAGACATTTCCATTCGCGGGATGGCCGAGGGAGCCTTGATAGAGGCGCAGGGGACCATCTCTATTTCCAATGGGATGAACGGAATGGGGAAGGGGACCTTGAAGGCGGGCGGAAATATCGTCGGCAAGTATTTTGAAAATGCGATTTTAATTTCTGAGAACGATATTTATGCAGATATCCTGATGAACTGCAAGGCGACCGCGCAGGGCTCCATTATTTTGAAAGGGCGCAGAGCATCGCTGATTGGCGGCAGCTATCAGGCTGGACAAAAAATGGTTGTCAAAAATGTCGGAGCGCCGTCCTACACGACTACGTCGGTATCGCTTCAGTCCCAACAGCTTAATGATAAACTTGTAATCGGAAAAGAAGAGGACAGCGTGGAGAAATTGGAACAGAAACGATTACAGGCTCAGAATGAGTTTGAAGAATTTCAAAAGAGATTTGCGGAGTTAACAGCTCAGGCTTCTTTAGGAAGCAGAAAGGATCCCAACAGGGAAAATTTGATGGTAAAAGCCGCCATGATGAGAAAATTTCAGCTTGGTGAAGCGGTAAAAGCCATTGATACGAAAATTCAAAAGTTAAAAGAGGCAAAAAATGAGTTGTCGGACTACAAGATTGTTGGAATAAGCATTATTTATACCGGAACAAAATTAACGATTGGGCCTTTTAATATGAATATCAATAATGATTACAGCAATACAAAATTCTATGCGGGTTCGGATGGCATTGTTTTCGCGCCGGTTCTTCCTTCAGACTTGCCCTGATTTTTCCGCTATAAGCTTCCAAATAAAAACCGCATACTGGATGCTTATTTTTTGCTACGGCCGAAGTGCGGCGGTAGGAGGTTTATGATGTCCATTCAAAAGCTTGAACAGCTGAATGAAATGCACATTGACGTTTTAAAAGAAATCGGCAATATCGGGGCCGGAAATGCCGCTACATCCCTGGCGAAAATGCTGGACACGGAAGTAAACATGATGACGCCGGTCGTCAAAATTCTGGATATCTCAGAAGCCGCGAATTTGCTGGGCGGCCCGGAAAACGTCGTCATCGGCATTTTGTCAAAGCTGAAGGGTGACATCGAGGGAATCATGATGTTCATCATTGAGCAGGATTTCGGAAAGTCCATCCTGACTTCCCTGCTGGGCGTTCAGGAGGTCAGCTGTGACCGGCTATCCGATATGGAGCTTTCCGCCATTTCTGAGATTGGAAATATCATGATCGCGGCGTATACGGGTTCTATCGGAACGCTTTCGGAGATGAACCTGAAAACCACTGTGCCCGCGATCACTGTGGATATGGTCGGCGCTATCCTCAGCGTACCGGCCATAGAAATGGGTTCCGTTTCAGATAAAATTATCTTTATTGAAGATGACTTCTTAAGCGGCAACGACAATGTTACGGCAAACATGCTGCTGGTGCCTTCTATCGAGTCCCTGAATAGATTAATGGAGAAGTTAGGTATTCAACTATGAGTGAAACGTTTACGATCGGGATATCGGATATGAAGGTTGCCAAAAGTATGGACTCGCTTGTGACTTACGCGCTTGGTTCCTGTGTAGGAATCTGTTTATATGATCCGGTGATGAAAGTAGGGGGGTTGGGGCATATCATGCTTCCAACCTACCCGGTTAACAATCCCAAAGAAAATCGCTTCCGCTTTGCGGACACCTGTATTCCGGAAATGCTCCTTCAAATGGAAAAGCTGGGCTGCAACCGCCGGCGGATAACGGCTAAGATTGCCGGGGGAGCAAAGATGTTTGAGGTTGCGGATGATTCCAGTTTCGGCAATATTGGCCAGCGCAATATTTCGGAGGTCAAAAATACCCTGAGTAAGCTGCAAATCAGGATTTGTGCGGAAGATACGGGACTGAACTACGGAAGGACAGTCTATTTTTATACAGAGGACGGCAGAATGGTGGTCAAATCCTTCTCCAATGGGATCAAGACATATTAATGCGAAGGAACATCATGGACAAAAGAACAAAGGTTTTCTTCCAGGCGGATTGAAAGAAAACCTTTGTTTTTTTAATATTTATTTGATGTTTTGAAATATGCCGTCCTGTCCTTCACTTCGGCGGCCCTGATTGATTTTTTCTCTAAGTTCGTCACACTGCTTCCGGAGTTTATCGCGGGCGGACTGATCCAGCACGGCCGCTTTCTGCAGGATGAAATGATACTTTTTGGAGAGCTCCAGGATATGCCGTTCCTCTTCGTTGCCGCAGTCCGCTTGCGTTATGTTCCCGTTCAGGAGCTTTGTCATGCGTTCCCGCTGCTCCGGCGGGAGTTCTGCGGTCAGCCGGTCAATCAGGTCGTTGCACTTATTGATCCGTTCAATAAACACGCCGCGCTGTTCCAAAAGACCGTCCAGCTGAATATCGTCCTGCATGCAGCGCAGTTCAATTTGTTTCGTCAGGTCCCAGACTTGAGTCAGTAAGATCACTTTTTGGTCAAGGCAGGCAATGATATTTTCTGTTGACATAAGTCCTCCGCAGGGCAAGGGTGTCAAACCCCGCTGTTTTTATTGATATGGCTCAGTTTTTCCGCTTCTTCCCACGTATCCCTCATTTGTTCCACCAGCGGTACCAATTCATCCAGCACAGCGGCGTCGCGCCTGACTTCCGCTTTGATGATCTCCTGATTGAAGAAATAGTACAGATCATATAAATCATGGCTGATTTCATAATTCCAGTCCAATACGGAAGAGAGGTAGCTGAAAATATTCTTGCTTTTTCCGGTACACTTTTCAGCCGTGGCGTAGTTCTTGTCCTTCAGCATCATCGAACCGTAATGGAGGTTCTTTAACGCTTCGTTCAGCAAAGTAACCAGCTGTTCTCCCTTGGACATGGTGTTGATGGATTGCTCCTTGTACTGCATAATGGGATTGCTCTGCATGATTTTCATCCTCCTGCGGGTTTGATTCTATCGAGGCTGTCAGCTTGAGGTACTGGTCTGGAACAAAGATGCTTGGGAATTCATGTTGCTCAGATACTGTTCCAGACGGGTAAATTTCGCGTAATATTGCTCCTGCTGCGTTGCGAGAAGCGTTTTCAGCTCCTTGATTTTCGTGTTATAATCGGTTACCTCTTTTGTCAGGGTGCTGTTGTCTACCTTTGTACTGTTGTCCACACCGGCTTTTGCAATTAAGATGCCGTCGCCGCCGGTGGTTTTGATGTTTTTGTCGATGACGCTCTGCATCCGGGCCGCAATGCCGTCTTCGCTGGTAAACAGGGAGGCTACTTTGTCCGGATTGTTGTTTAAAGCGTTCTTCAAAGTGTCTTCATCGATTGTCAGCTGGCCGTTGGCGGAATAATCGTTGGCCTTGGTCGCGATACCGATTTCATAAAGAGCCGCTTTCATCGACGCGACCTGATCCGTCATGGAGCTGCGCAAATCGGTGCTGAGGTTGCTCAAAATGGAATCGCCGTTTAAGATTCCTTTTTTCGCCTTTGCTTCCCAGTTCTTGATTTCATCCTCGCTCATGTCCGCCTTCTGCGCGTCCGTCAGAGGATTATAGGTTTCGTCCGTATCCTTGCGCTCGCTGACCTTATCGTTACACAGCTTGATAATCGCATTGTAATCTTCTACAAAGCTTTTGATCTTGTCGTACAGATCATCCGTCTGGTTGTTGACGGAAAAAGTAATGGGTTTTTCTGCGGAAACGGTGGTGTCCGTTTTTGCCAGCAATTCAAAGTCGACGCCGTCCAGTGTGAACTTGTTTTCCGTTCTTGTGATTTCAATCGCGTTTGCCGGGTTGCCGTCAAAGCTGATCGTCATTTTGGCATCCTGTGGTTTTTGCAGAGTGTATTCACTGGTATTTTCAACGTAGTTTCCATTTTCGTCTTTTGTCGGCACAGTCCCGAAAAGCACAGTGGCAAGGTTGCCGTCTCCGACATTTGCAATGTCCACGCGGCTGCCGCTGCCGCCGTTCTTGGCGGCTACGCTGAACGTATCGTTGACACTGGAGTAAGTGATGGTTACGTTGGCCTGCGCGTCGTTATTGATGGTTTTCATAATCGTGTCAATGGTATCAGTGCTTTTAAAGGTGAATGTCTTATCGTTGATGGTAATACCGTAAGTACCGTCTGAAGATGCTTTCAAAGGAGTTTCAGCGTTCAGATTTTCCTGTACGTCTTCCAGGTCCTTGTTGGTGTTGAGACGGTTCGTTTCACCCGCGTAAATCCCCAGCGCTCCGGTTTTTCCCAAAACGCCGGACACGTCGCTCGATTCAATCGCAATCACAGAGGTACCGCTTGCCGCTTTAAAATTCAGGCTTTTTGTGGTGTCGTCATAAGAAACCTGAAATTTGTTGTTTCCGTCGGCATCTTTGCCATAGGAGGTCGTCAGGCTCTTTTGAATATAGGTGGCTAAATCGGCAGGCGTGGAATACTGACTCTTTTCGCTTTCCTTGAAAGTGATGTATTTGTCGACGCCGTCCAGACTGACCGTCAGGGTGGAACCGGAAAGGGAATCGCCCAGATAGCTGCTTACCAGCTTTTCACGGTTGTAGGTACCGGAGGCGGCGATGGAACCGTCCTCCTGCTTCAGGCCAAGGCCCTGCAACAGGTTCTGACTTCCGCCTGTGATGATTAAATCCCCGGCTGAACTGCTGAAAGAAACGACCCCGTCAGTAATGTCCACGCTCAGCTTATCCTTTAAAGCGGAGTTGGAGCGGATCGCTTCCTCCAGAATGGCTTTCACAGACATGGTGCCGAGCGAATCGTCCGACGAGATGGACGTGTTGGAGGGGATACTGAGCGTATAGGTATTCTCCCCGATTTTGATATCCAGCGTGGAGCCTGCAGCCAGCGTGCTTTTAAAGAAGCTGTCCGTATCGGTATCGCCGCCCTCTATCGCGGTGCTGCCGGAGGTATCCTTCGATAAGCCAAGGCCTTTTAAAAGGCCGTCGCTTCCGCTTGTTATTTTAATATCCGCACTGGAAGAGCCTGTCTTCGTCAGGGTGACTTTTCCGTCTTCGTTAACGGTAAATTTTACGTTACCGGCAAGCTTGTCGGTTTTGGCGATCTTTGCGTTCAGAGCATCCGTAACCTTGCTGAGAGCGGCGCTATCGCCGCTTGTCAGCGTAAAATCACTGTCAAGGGCAAGCTGATAATCCTTACCGTCATAATTGACCGTAATGGAGGAGCCCGCAACCGTGCTCGGCCGCCAGACCTCGTTTACGGCGCCGGAAATCGTCTGATCCGACACCTTGTGTTTCGAAGCAAAACCGGCCTGCTGTGCGAGCTGTGTAATGCCGGTCACGACCATATTTTTAGCGGTGCTTGCGCTTCCGCTCACATTTAAAAAGGAAGAGGTGTTCTTGATGGATGTTGAATTGAAAAAGGCCGAGTTCAGAATGCTGGAGCTGCTGGTGGCCGAAGAAAAATATTTCGATTGGAATTCCTGCAGAGCTGTGGTGACTTCCCTATAGGACTGCTGTCTCCAAAGGGCAATCTGTTTTAATTGTCCCTGCTTGTCTATTTTACTCTGCGTTCCCGACGTCAGCTGTTTGACCAGCGTGTCCGTATCCAGCCCGGATACCAAACCGCTCATACGCTTGGACGAAGTTGCCGTTGCATTCAGTGAAGATGCAAGACTCGATGACGCTGTACTGATCATAAATTTACCTCCTGACAGAAAATGCCTTCTACATCAACCTCTTTGTCTTATATATCGTATGAAAAGCCTAAAAAATTAGCAAAAGCATAAAAGATCATAAAATTATCTTTAAAGAAGCACTTTCTTTTGACGATATATATTGTAATATGGTATGATATGGATGCATAGGTACAATTGATCCGAATTTGAAGATATAAAGGGGATGGTATAGAATATGACTTTTGTTCCGATTGACAAATTGAAGGCGGGAATGATCCTGGACAGAGATATTTATCTGTTTAACAGCATCACTTCAAAAATCATTATGTTGCGATGCGGGCAGATGTTAACACAGGCATATATTGAAAAACTGCATGAATTCGATATTCTTGGCGCTTATATTCATACCGATCAGGAGAAAGAACGAACGATCACCACGGCGCAGCCACATGCCAGGCAGCCGGTCAAAAGGGAACTGCGGCAGGAAGCCCTCAGCAATATCCATCAGGTATACGACATGTTCAACCAGGTAGCACAGAAAATTAACGTCAGCAGCATCAACCAGACGATGAATATTTCTAAAAAGCTTGTCAACTCATTAAGATGTAACGTAGAGGCTAAAATCAGTATTGCAAACCTGAAGATGTATGACGATTATACATATAACCATTCTTTGGGAGTCTCCATTCTTTCCATTGCCATTGGACTGGAGCTGGGACTGAAAACACAGGATCTGTATGACCTTGGTCTGTGCGCCCTGCTTCACGATATCGGAAAAATGGCGGTACCTATTTCCATTATTGCAAAGCCCTCCAAGCTGACGGCGGAGGAATTCAATATTGTCAAGCAGCACCCCGCCAAGGGGGCGGAATTCTTTTTAAAGCACCATCTGGCCAACAATGTCATCTGTGCCGGTGTGCTTACGCATCATGAAAAATATGACGGGACCGGTTATCCCAACGGCCTTTCCGGCGACGATATTCCTTTGTTCGGAAGGATTATCTCCGTGGCCGATGTTTATGATGCTTTAACCTCGTTCAGACCATACAGAAAGCCGTCGACCCCGGCGGAAGCGATTGAATATATCATGGGTTCCAGCGGCATCGCGTTCGACCTTGCCATTGTACGGGCGTTTCTGAACAAGGTCGCCCCTTATCCGATTGGCTCTTGCGTCAAGCTGAGCAACGGAGAGCTCGCAATTATTGTCAAACAAAACGATTATAATCCGTCCAGGCCGGTGATCCGCCTTTTCAATAAGCCGGATGTCCTGATGGATTTATGCATGCAGCGCGACGTACAGAATATTGTTGTTGAAAATATCTGTGATGTAAAAACGGCGGAAAATTATTGAACAAAAAGCAGAGAGGGCATCAGACCATGGTCTGATGCCCTCTCTGTATCAGGAAAGCGGAATCGCTTAGTATTTCGGGAATGAAAAATCCTGTCCGACGGCCATATCCAGCACAGGCTGTGTATCGGCGGATTCCGGAATGTCGCCGTCCGCATCGGCTTTGACGTGGAACTGGCCGACCAGCTTTTTCAGATTGCGTGCATGGCCGGACATTTCTTCGCTTGCGGCAGCACTCTGTTCGGCGGTGGCGGAATTGGTCTGGACCACGGCGGAAATCTGATCCACACCCAGAGTGACCTGGCTGATCGCGGTCGCCTGTGCGTTGGAAGCCTCTGAAATGCTGGTGATCAGATTGGTGGATTTCAGGGTCGCCTGAATAACATCGTTCAGGGTGGCCGCAGTGGCGTCCGTAATTTTCTTGCCTTTTTCGACTGCCAAAAGCGAATTTTCAATCAGGGCGGTGGTGTCTTTGGCCGCGTCCGCGCTCTTGCTCGCAAGATTGCGGACTTCGTCCGCGACAACGGCGAAGCCTTTGCCGGCCGCGCCTGCGCGGGCTGCTTCCACGGCGGCGTTCAAAGCGAGGATATTGGTCTGGCGCGCAATATCGTCGATGGTTTTGATGATATTGCTGATCTTGGTGGACGACTCGCTGATCTCGCTCATCGCCTGCAGCATCTGGTTCATTTCGTGGGAAACACCCTGGATTTTATTTTCAGCTTCGGTAGAAGCCCTGTTCGCTTCCGCCGCGTTGGCGGCATTCTGCTTTACCTGCTCTGAAATTTCGGTGATGGAGGCCGACAGTTCCTGAATGGAACTGGCCTGTTCGGTAGCGCCCTGCGCCAAAGCCTGAGCCGCGCTTGCAACCTGTACGGAGCCGCTCGTGACCTGATCGGCGGAACGGTCGATTTGAACCATGTAGGTGTTCAGTTTGGAGGAAATATTTTCAAGCGCTGTCCTGATTTTTAAGAAATCGCCCTGAAAATCACGGGAAATTTGGATGTCAAAATTGCCGTTTGCCATTTCGCCTAAAGCTTCCGTGATTTCATTGATGTTTTGTTTCAGCTCCGAGACGGTATCGGAAAATGCTATTGCAAGTTTGCCGGTTTCATTTTTTGACTGGTACTGGATGTCCACATTCAGATTTCCCTGGGCCATCTGTTCGGCGGCCTGTGTCAGCTCCGCAAGCGGGCGGCGGATTCTGGCCGAGGTAAGCTTGGCAACAAGGATTGATGTAAAGCAGGCTGCCACAATCAATACAATGGCCAATGGGAAAAGGGCGCTGGATTTCAGGTACAGATAAACTGCGGCCCCGCTACAGACGATGGACAGCACCGTCACCGCGACAAATGAAAACATCAGTTTCCTAGAGATTTTTATATTATCCAATCGCATTTTTATAGTTCCCCTCTATGTATTTATTCTGCTTCTGTTTTTGCAGCGTTACTGACAATTTCAATTTCTTCTTCGTTCAGTATTTTGCTGGTGTCCAGCAGCATGACGACTTTGTTGTCCACCTTCCCGATACCGGTCAGGTATGCCGTGGTACGATCCTTGGACATCCTTGGGGCGGGCGAAATATTCTCGTCGCCGATGGTTGTAACCTCATCGACGGAATCCACGATGAACCCTATGTGGGTCTCTTCAATTTTCGTTACGATAATACAGGTGTGCTCGTCGTATTCCACTTCTTCTTTCTTAAATCTCAGGCGCACGTCTATCACAGGGATGATATCGCCGCGGAGATTGATGACTCCCTTGGCGTAGCTGGGGGAGTCAGGGATGGGTGTGATTTCCTGTTTGCCAATGATCTGGACCACGTCCGCGATCGGAACGCCGAACAGCTGGTGATCGGTCCAGAAGGTCAGGTACTTGCCCTTCATCTCATTGGTTTCGATTTCCTCATCCGATAATGCCAGATTTTTTTCATTCTCCATTTTTTACCACCCTATCATCAATATAAAAATATGAGTATCTTATTTCGACTCGCCTTTTTCTTCGCGTGAGTTTTTGATTTGTTCCCTCTGCATTTCAAAAATAAACTTGCACAAAAGGTCAAACTGGCGGGTTGAATTATCCAGAAAAGAACAGCCGTACCCGTTCAGCGCATAATTCACGGGCTCGGTTCGCTGAACCTGACAGCAGAATGTGACCTCCATATCATACAGATCCAGCGTCATGATAAAAGACTGGCCAATATCAAGATATTCCCTTGTTGTGATAAATACGCCGCTCAGACTCAGATCCGTCACGGTTACGCCGAACAGCTTCGTTTCCTCCTCTTCAGGCGAGGAATCCTCCTGAAGCAGGAAAGCCCGCGTCGGAATGCTGACTTTCAGGCGGAAAAAGCTTCTTCGTTCAAATTCGGCAAGGCTTTGCAGGTCCGTAATCGTCATCATTTCCGAGGTGGAGAGAAAAACCTTCCCAATCAGTACTTTGAAGCCCAGAGATTCATTGTAAATATTGATTTTCACAGGCATATTGCAGTGCAGGGTCGGCAAAATGTCAAAGCTGTTCTGAATTTTAACGGAGTCCTTACGGATTTCGCTGAGGATTCCGGTAGCGAGCAGTTCGTTGGTAAGAGTCTTGATTTCACAGGGCGAGTGCTGATATTGTTCAGAAAGCGGATACATGGAAAGGACCTCCAAAACAAAACATATTCGGTAAAATTACTTAACGGGGAGCTGGATTTCCTCGCCGTCTGAAAGAATTTTTTCAATATCCAGAAGCATTACCGCGTTTTCGTTCAGGGTAGCAATTCCCTTTACATAATGGTTTGCCGTGTCCCTTGCGAATCGGGGGGTCTCGCTGATCTGGTTCTTGGAAACGTTTGTGACGTCGTTTACGCTGTCAACGATGAATCCGACGCTCAGCTCGCCGGTCTCAGCCACGATGATGCTGGTGTGGTCGTCATACTCCTTCGGAGTCTTGTTGAACTTCAGCCTGATATCCACCAGCGGAACAATTTTCCCCCTCAGATTAATAACGCCGATGATAAAAGGCGGCAAATTGGGGATGAAGGTGACGGGCTGCATCCGGATGATCTCGACCACCTGACTGCTCGGAATTGCGAACAGCTGTCCTTCAATAAAGAAGGTAAGATATTTTTCCGTCGTCATATTCTCATTGGCCGAGGTCGTAATTCTATTTTTTACTGCTGTTTCTGCCATATTGTTTCACCTTTTCTACCGCTGCCGTTTCGGTAAGAGTTTTTGTGCTGCCAATCCCGGCATTATTTTGGCAGCACTCTAATCAGGTCACATAAAAAATCCTATAAATATATATCGGCTTAATTTTAAAATAATTAGTATTACAGCTCGGAAAATATCTGTTTTTCCGTACTTTTTTCCGGAGCGGGTACGGGGCTGTTCTGCGAAGAAGCCGTCCCTTTCCCCGAGGCGTCGAAGGAGTAGTTTAAAAAGTACAGATAAATGTCGACGATGGCCTGATAGAGTTCGGGGGGGACTTCCGTTCCCGCTTCCAGCTGGGAAAGGAGGGAAGCGAGGGAGTCGTCGTGGTAAACCGGCACGCCGTTCTCCTGCGCAATGTCTATGATTTTCTGCGCCGCATAGCCGGAACCGGAAGCGACGACAACCGGTGCGCTGTGCGGGGAATCCTGGGAATACCGCAGGGCGGCGGCGTGATTCGTCCGGTCATACTGTGACATCGATGACATTCTTCCTTTCGTAGATTCTTTTTAAAACCCGCTTTTCTATGCTTGGGCTGCCTTCCTGCAGAAACTCAACGCTCTGTGCGGACAGGCCGTTTTTAGAAAATATTTCGGAAATCCGGCTGCCGATTTCCCGGCTGTTTTTCATTAAAGCGGGCGGGCAGCGCATCTGGATGTCGGCCTTTCCGTTGGAAAGGACAATGGAAGCTTCAAAATTTCCCAGAGCCTTGATGTCGAACGACAGATAGAGCCGGACCGGCTTCGGTTCCCCGCGGCCTCTTTTTGAAGATTTTCCGCTGTCGTCGTCTTTTTCGATCCAGATTTCTGAAAACAGGAACTGACCGTTGTAATTCAGCGGCAGCAGAAGATGGGTGAAGGGCATATAAACGCTGTTGTCCAGCAGAAGAGACAGAACCGTGTCCTTGTATACCGACTGGCTTGCGCCGGAAGGGCCTTGGCGCAGATTTTCGGAAAGGACCTTCATCAGGGAATCGTACAGCTGGTTTTCCGGCTTCTGGGCGGCGTTGGTGACGCTCTTCAGAAACATAGCCCGGATTTGGCTCATTTTGTCATCGGGCAGATTGAGCTCGTATTTGCAGTAGTCGAGCAGTGCCGTAAGCTTCTCCACGACTTCCTGATGGGAGCTGGTATTCAGGCGGGCGGTATGATGGACCAGAAGGGTAATGGTGTCCCTTGCCGCGCCGAAATCGTTGGTGGAAGCGACATATTTGCTTAAAAGGGGAAGAACTTTCTCCTTCAGCAGGCTGAGGTTCCTATCCAGGCTGTTGACAGGCTGCTCGGTCATTAACTGATCTGCCAGCTCCCGCAGCTGTTTGCCGTAGGCGCCGGGAATCTGACGGGCGAGGGTGTCAAGGCTCTGGGTGATCGCCGATGTGGTTTCCGAGATTGAAAAATACCCGTCGAACGCCTTCAGAAAATCGGCCAGAGGCTTTTCCAGGCCGCTTTCCGTATATTCGTTCATCAGGTTTCGGAGAACGTCGAATACGGGACCGGAAAATTTCGTATGATTGCTTCCCTGAAACATGAGGTTCTTCAACATGTCGTCCGGCTGCATTTTCATTGCGGCGGAGAGCTGTTTCATCAGCAGGGAAACCGGCCTGTTGTCATGGACGTTTTCCGAGCGGCTGAAGGTTTCAAATACGATTTTCTGCAAAGTCTGTGAAAGCGCGGGCGTTTCGCCCAACTGCTGCAGAAATTTACTGAAAACGGAATTCCGGTTCAGCAGCAGATCAAAGTTGCTGTTCTGGTTGCCCTGTTTGTCGGTATTTGGCTGAAGCACCTTCGTAGGGTCGATGGGCACCATGGATTCCGGCTGTTTTGTGGATGAAATTTTCGGGAGGCTTTCATTTGTGGTAACGGGTGTGGTAATTCTTAGGTTATCGGGCATAAAATCACCTCGAAAATATAAATTGGCGTTAATTTTATAAAATTTGTTACGATATATATATTACAAAGTATTATTAGGCGGTGAAAATTAATGGACAACAATATGGAATCCATGCTGGAAGTATATTTATTTGAAGCAAACGACCTGCTTGAGCACCTTGATGAAATTCTGATTAACTGCGAGAAGGCGAATGCTTTCGATACCGACAGCATCAATGAGATTTTCAGGATCATGCATACAATTAAAGGCTCTTCCGCAATGATGCAGTTCAACAGTCTGATGACGATTTCGCACAAGGCGGAAGATTTGTTTTACTATGTACGCGAAAACGGCATTGACGAAAAGCACAACGCGGAGCTTTTCGAGCTGATGTTCCGTTCCAGCGACTTTATCAAGGACGAAATATCCAAGATGGAAAACAATGAGCCGCTCACAACAGATATCGGCACTTTTGAGCAGGAAATTAACGATTTTCTTAAAAAGATTTCTCAAAAAGAACCCGAACAGGCCAAAATCCAGCCTCAGGTTCCGGCCCCCGCACCGGTTCCCGAACAGCCTGCGGTTTTGTCCAAAGCCATCCCCGCAGAAGAAGCTTCCAAACAGATTCAGGCATCTGCCGCTCCCGCCCAGGCAGACCCTGATTATCCCTATTCCGTCAGAGTGTTTTTCGATGAAGAAACAGAGATGGAAAACCTTCGCGCAATCATTCTGGTGAATGCAATCAGGGATATTTATCAAGATATCCGGTATTTTCCGCAGGATATTGACAGGAATCCCGCCAGCGCCGAAGAAATCATCAGGAACGGCTTTTTAATTTCCTTTAAAGAGCAGCAGGGCCTGACAAGCGTGCTGAAAATTATAGAAAATTTTGTCTATACCAAAAATTATACCGTTTTGAATAAACCGGAAGATGCGTCAAAAGCAGAATCTGCTGAAAAAACCGCTTCGGGGAACAGCGCGGCCGGTCAGGAAACCCAGGGAACCAATCATGGCTCCGTTAAGCAGAATTTGATCAACGTCAATCTTTCCAAGCTGGACAGCCTGATGGATCTGATGGGGGAAATCGTTATTACCGAGTCCATGGTGACAACGACTCCTTCCGCCCAGAGCGGCGCGGGTGTAGACAATAACTTTAACAAGGCGTCCCGCCAGCTGCGCAAGCTGACGGACGAGCTTCAAGAAGTCGTAATGTCTATCCGGATGGTGCCGATTTCCGGCGTATTCCAGAAAATGAACCGTATCGTGCGCGATATGAGCAAAAAACTGGACAAGGATGTCCAGCTGGTCATGATCGGCGAGGATACCGAAGTGGACAAAACCATCATTGACAATATCGGCGATCCGATCATGCATCTGGTCCGTAACGCCATGGACCATGGGATCGAGACAAAGGAAGAACGTGCGCAGACGAACAAATCGCCCAGAGGGACCGTTACGCTCTCCGCTCAGAACACGGGCGGCGAGATCCTGATTTCGGTGCAGGATGACGGAAAGGGCATCGACAAGAAATACGTTCTGCAGAAAGCGAAAAGACAGGGACTTCTGAAAAAGCCGGAAAAAGAATATTCCACCCGGGAAATCTACAGCTTTCTGCTCATGCCCGGATTTTCCACCAACGACGTCGTGACGGAATATTCCGGCAGGGGCGTGGGAATGGACGTTGTAAAAAAGAATGTGGAGAAGGTCGGCGGAGACGTTTCCCTGATCAGCGAGGTCGGGAAGGGGACCAAAATTCTCTTTAAAATCCCGCTTACGCTGGCCATTGTGAACGGCATGAAAATCTCTGTCGGCGAGACGGTGTTCACGATTCCGATCAACAATATCCGCCAATCGTTCAAGGTGGACCAGTCCAGCCTCCACTATGACACCGATATGAACGAGATCATCATGGTCCGCAACCAGTATTATCCGGTCCTGAGGCTGCACAAGCTTTTCGGGATTGAGAGCGAAATCACCGATATCGACAGCGGCATCGTTATTCTTGTGGAGACGCACGAAAAGGCGTACTGCATTTTTGCGGACGCTCTTTTGGGCGAACAGCAGGTGGTCGTCAAATCCCTGCCGATTTACCTTAACCAGTACAATGTAAAAGAAACCGGCATCACCGGATGCGCCATTCTGGGGGACGGCAGCATCAGCCTGATTCTGGATATCCTCAATCTTTACAACAATAACTGATGTTTCAGGGGAGATATGAAATTCGCGGAGGAAAACGATGATACGTTTGACCGATAAAGAGTTCAACGATATCGTAGCTTACATAAAAGGCAATTACGGGATCAATCTTACCAACAAGAGACAGCTGATAGAATCGCGGATGCAGTCCATTCTGCTCGGAAAGGGAATTGATAATTTTTCGGACTATTTCGATTTGATAAAGCAGAATAAATCCGACGAAATTACCGCAATGCTGAATAAGCTTACGACGAACCATACTTATTTTTACAGGGAACCCGCACATTTCAATTTTTTAAAGAATACCATCCTGCCGATGCAGGAAAAGACGAACGCCCGCAGGGACATCCGCATTTGGAGCGCCGGGTGCTCGTCGGGGGAAGAAGCGTATACCGCCATCATGACGATGATGGATTATTTTGGGCTGAAAAGGGCCGGCTGGGATTTCCGGATTCTGGCGACGGACATTTCCCTGAAAGCCATGGAAGCGGCGAAACACGGACTGTACGGAACGGAATCCCTGAAGGATATTCCAAAGACATGGGAACAAAGGTATTTTATCAAACGGGGCGAAAATCTTTTTGAATTGAAGGAAGAAGTCAGAAATCAGGTCTTTTTTAAACGGCTGAATTTGATGGAACCGTTTTCGTTCCAGCAGCCGTTTGATTTGATTTTCTGCAGAAATGTCATGATCTATTTTGACCAGCCGACCAAAAATGCGCTGATTAACAAGTTTTACGACGTGTTGAAGCCGGGCGGTTATCTTTTTATCGGACATTCCGAGACTGTGCAGAGAGATACCTCGAAATTTTTATATATTGAACCGTCAGTTTATCAGAAAGGATCAGTATCAATATGCCGATGAATCGAAGAATCCGGGTCCTCATTGTAGACGATTCTCTCTTTTTCAGAACAGCGCTGCAGAAAGCGCTGCTGAGCGACGCGAATATTGAAATCATCGGGAGCGCATCCAATGTGGCCGAAGCGGAGAAAAAAATCATGGACCTGTCTCCGGACGTCGTGACCATGGATGTGGAAATGCCGGATATGAAGGGGACGGATTTTCTGAAAAAACTGATTCCCGTCCATCCGGTTCCGGTGGTTCTGGTCAGTTCGCTCGATATTGGAATTTTTGAGGCTTTAAGTGCGGGAGCAGTTGATTTTGTGTTAAAGCCGAACCTGCGCGACAGCAACGACTTTTCTATTTTCTGTCAGGAGCTGTGCGTCAAAATCAAAATCGCTTCTTCCGCAAAGGTGAAACACACACCCTCCCTTGCGTTGATCGCTTCCCTCCCGCTCGTTCTGTCAGGCAAGGACCCGGCGGAACATATTATCGCCATCGGAGCCTCCACGGGCGGCACAGAGGCTACCGCCGAAATTCTGCAGCAGCTTCCCGCCGATATACCGGCGATTCTGGTGGTGCAGCATATGCCGGCGGGTTTTACCAAAATGTATGCGGACCGGCTGAACAAAATCTGCAAATTTACGGTCAAGGAGGCAAGTGACGGGGACCGGGTCGTACAGGGTCAGGCGCTGATTGCCGCCGGGGACAGGCATATGACCCTGGAGAAGGATTTTAAGGGCTATTATGTAAAGTGCGCCGCAGGGGAAAAAGTCAGCGGTCATTGCCCGTCGGTGGACGTCCTGTTCCGCTCGGTGGCCCGAACGGCCGGTAAGGACGCCATGGGCATTATCCTGACCGGTATGGGCAAGGACGGAGCGAACGGGCTTTTGGAAATGCGGCAGAAGGGCTCCTATACCATCGGACAGGATAAACAGTCCTCCGTTGTCTACGGAATGCCGATGGTGGCGTTTGAGATCGGCGCGGTTGAAAAACAGGCGCCTTGTTCCTCCATTGCAAGGTTAATCATCCAAAAATTAAATAAATAATATTTATAATGAAAATATTTGTCTAAATTGATTAAATTTTACAAAATATTGTCGATATAGAATAGGGAAAAGCATTCTTTGATTGTGGTTGTGTGTGAGAATGCGTTACTTTTCGTGCTTGAGCTGTAGCGAAAAGCACTCCAGAAAAAGCACTTCAGAAGGGTACGTGGTATTAAGTGAAAAAAGAAAGAAAAAAGAAGATCAAGGTAAGAAAGAAGACCAGCTTGAAAAAGACTCTTCTTCTCGGAATGGTAGGTCTGGCGGTTGCAATCAGCATCGTTTGCGGCGTGACAAACGTTTTTTTGCTTTACTCTAATTCCAGCAGCAATATGGTTTCCCTGATCAACACCAATTCAGTTGCTTATAATCAGGCCGTGCAGCAGGCGATCAATATGTATAAGCTGAGGGCGGAATCCATCGCCATTAATCAGCAGATCACGGATGAGACGCTGCCTGTTTCTTCCAGAAAAGCAGTGCTGCAGACGCTTTGCCAGCGGTATAATTTCATAGAAGTCGGTCTTGCGGATTCCAGCGGAAGGACGCTGGATGGCACCGACATCAGTGACAGCGACTATTTTCAGACAGCACAGCAAACAGGGACTACCTACGTTTCCAGTCCAGTGGTCAGAAAGACCGATTCCAATGTTGTGCTGTATGTTGCAGCTAAAGTGAACAACGGAAGCAATCGCGGCGACATCGTTTACGCGGCTTTGGGCAGCGACACTTTCAGCCAGATGCTCGACAATATTTCCGTCGGTAAATCCGGATACGGGTTTATCGTTGATAAATCGGGTACGATCGTTGCCCATAAGGACAGAAAAAATGTTCTTGAATTCGTCAATTATATCAATAAGGCGAAAGAAGACGGTTCCTACGCGGGTGCCGCGTCTGTCGTAAAGAATATGACTTCAGGAAAAACGGGAAGCGCGACCATTACGTTAAACGGCACCAAGCAGTTGATAGGGTATGCTCCGATTAGCGGTACGGACGGCTGGTCCATGGCGGTCAGCGCGGATTCCAATGAGATGATGAGCGGATGCTATACCGCGGTCGCCATCACCGTCGGCTTAATGCTTCTTTTCATTTTGCTGTCTATTTTGGTTGCCTTCAGAATCGCCGGACCCATCGCCAAGCCGGTCGAAAGCCTTGTGCAGCGTATCGAGAAACTATCGGAAGGCGATCTCCACTCCGAAGTGCCTGTGATTCAAAGCAGGAATGAAATCGGCACTCTTGCAGAGACCTTTTCCAGTACGATTGATACACTGACCAGCTACATAGGAGAGATTGCCGTCGTTCTGGACAGCCTGTCCATGGGCGACTGTACGATTGAAGTAACAGAGGACTATAAGGGCGATTTTGTATCGATCAAAACGTCCCTGAACACCATTATCGACAACCTGAATAATGTCTTTTCCGGTATCAACGGATCGGCAGATCAGGTGGCGAACGGTGCAGGCCAGGTTTCCTCCGCCTCGCAGGCGCTTTCACAGGGCGCTACGGAGCAGGCGAGTTCCATTGAGCAGCTTTCGGCTTCCATTACGGAAATTGCGGACGAGGTCAATAAGAATGCCAGCAATTCCCGTTTGGCGAGTCAGCTGTCGTTGGAGGCGTCCAGCGAAGTAGAGGTCGGGAACGAGCATATGCAGCAGATGGTGGAAGCCATGGCGCAGATCAGTGGAACTTCCCAGGAGATCGGCAAAATTATTAAGACGATTGAGGATATCGCCTTCCAGACCAATATTCTCGCGCTCAACGCCGCGGTGGAAGCGGCACGTGCCGGCG
The DNA here is from genome assembly GCF_052442865.1 of Caproiciproducens puteiluti. Taxonomy (NCBI): domain Bacteria; kingdom Bacillati; phylum Bacillota; class Clostridia; order Eubacteriales; family Acutalibacteraceae; genus Caproiciproducens; species Caproiciproducens puteiluti. The sequence goes on from NZ_CP194790.1 coordinate 1,754,218, forward strand.
CGGCGGGGAAAGGCTTTGCCGTTGTCGCGGATGAGGTCCGCAATCTTGCGAGCAAGAGTGCGGAAGCCGCGAAAAATACCACAGACCTGATTGAAAGCTCGATCAGAGCGGTAGAAAACGGTACAAAGATCGCGGATGAGACCGCCAAGTCTCTCAATAAAATTATTGAAAGCACGAGAAAGACCACGGACCTGATCGGAGAAATTTCAAAGTCCTCGGATGGTCAGGCTTCTTCCATCAATCAGGTTACGATGGGTGTCGATCAGATTTCCGCCGTGGTACAGACCAACTCCGCCACTGCGGAGGAAAGCGCGGCGACCAGCGAGGAACTGAGCGCACAGGCGCAGCAGCTCAAAGAATCCCTCGCGTTCCTGAAGCTGAGGGATACCGCTGACAGCGTCCCGGACGAAATGGGAGGCACGGCTTCCTCGTTTGATGCCGGGTCCGTTTCCGAAAGCGGTCAGAGCAGTAAGTATTAAATTCCAATATTATAAAATCCCTGCAGCCGGTTCAAACTCGGCTGCAGGGATTTTTTCATGGGGTCAGAGTTCTTTTGTCCAGTATTTTCGGTCAAGGCTGCGGTACTGTACCGCTTCGGCGACATGCCGCGGCTCGATTTCTTCGCTTTGATCCAGGTCCGCAATCGTGCGGGAAACCTTCAGAATCCGGTCATAGGCCCTTGCCGAAAGTCCGAGCTTTTCAAACGCTTTTTTCAGCAGCTCCCGTCCCGGCTCGCTCAGCCGGCATACCTCCTGGAGCATATCCGGCGTGATTCTCGCGTTGCAGGTAACGGGCGTGCCTTTGAAACGCTCATTTTGCAGCTTTCTGGCGCTGTTTACGCGCTCTTTAATCATCGCGGAGCTTTCGGCTTTTTCCTGAGAGCTGATTTCGTCAAACTCCACCGGCGGGACCTCTATGTGCAGGTCCAGCCTGTCCAGCAGCGGGCCGGAAACTCTGGAAAGATAGCGGGAGACCGCGCCGGAGGAACAGGTGCACGCCTTGGTCGGATGCCCGAAGTAACCGCAGGGGCACGGATTCATGGCGGCTACCAGCATCACGGCGCTGGGGTAGGAGATGGTTCCGTTGACGCGGGAAATCGTCACTTTGCCGTCCTCAATCGGCTGGCGCAGGACCTCCATCGCTCCGCGGGAAAATTCGGGCAGCTCGTCCAGAAACAGCACCCCGTTGTGCGCCAGGGAAATTTCTCCGGGGTGCGGAACATTTCCACCGCCGGACAGACCCGCGGGCGATACCGTGTGGTGGGGCGAACGGAACGGGCGGGAGGTGATCAGGGAAATTCCGTCCGGAAGGGTACCCGCAATGGAGTGGATTTTGGTGGTTTCAATGGTTTCTTCAAACGCCATGTCGGGAAGAATGGATGGAATCCGTTTCGCGAGCATGCTCTTGCCGGAGCCCGGAGGACCGATCAGGAGAACGTTATGCCCGCCCGCCGCGGCAATTTCCAGCGCGCGTTTCGCCTCGTTCTGCCCCCGCACCTCTGAAAAGTCCGGCAAAGGAGGCTGATTTTGCCGCGATGCCGGTACTTCCGAGGCGGGGAGAATTTCTTCCCCTCCGGCAAAATGCTTCATCAGCGTCGTCAGGTCCCTGACAGGGTAAACGGAGATTCCCTCCACGACCACGCCTTCGGCGGAATTCGCTTCCGGCACATAAAGCTTTTGAAACCCCGCCTCCTTTGCCCTGATCGCCATGGGAAGTACGCCTTTTACGGGACGTACCTCTCCCGTAAGCGACAGCTCGCCGATAAACACGCTGTCCTCCACTCCGGCGTCAAGCTGGCCGCTTGCCTTCATCAGCGCGACAAAGAGGGGCAGGTCGTAAATCGGTCCCTCCTTGCGCTTGTCGGCTGGACCAAGATTTACTGTTATTTTATGTACGGGAAATTGAAACCCGCAGTTTTTCATTGCGGAGCGCACTCTGTCCCGGGATTCTCTCACTGACGCATCCGGCAGTCCGACCACGTCAAAACCGGGCAGGCCGACACTGATGTCGGCTTCGACAGCCACGGTAAAGGAGTCCAGACCATACAGCCCCATGCTGTAGGAACGTGATACCATCCCCATTCCTCCCTTTATTCTTTTAAAATGATTATACTCCTGTCGAATTCTGTTGGCAATTCCTGACTTGGAATAAAATGGCCGCTTTACAGAATCCGTTCCTCGGTATATAATAATATCAAACGTTTGTTCTGTGAAACTGTCGACAAAATCGACTGCAAAATTTGGGGATCATCTTGGTTCCTGTGTTGGCTGCGCCTTGACATCATTTCCAGGCGCATGACAGGTTTTTCGATACTCTGTGTTCTATTGATTCTACAATTAAAATAAGCGGATTTCCCAATACCTATTTAAGATAGGGCTGGGGATACTGAAAAACGGTATGCGGAGGAATAGGTTGTGGAGCGGGTTATCTTACACTGTGATCTGAATAATTTTTTCGCTTCTGTGGAATGCAGGGACCATCCCGAACTCTGCGGAAAATCCGTCGCGGTCTGCGGCAGTGTGGAGGACCGCCACGGGATCGTGCTGGCTAAAAACGAGCGCGCCAAAGGCTTCGGCGTGAAAACGGCGGAGCCCGTCTGGCAGGCGAAGAAAAAATGCCCGGACCTGCTGGTTGTTCCACCTCATTTTGACCGGTATCTGTATTTCTCCGATCTGGTAAAGCAGATTTATCTCAGCTATACGAATCAGGTGGAGGCTTTCAGCATCGACGAATGCTGGCTGGATGTTACCGGAAGCACCCGGCTGTTCGGAGACGGGCCGGAGATAGCGGATCAGATACGGGACCGTACAAAATCGGAGCTGGGGCTGGGCGTTTCCATCGGGGTCAGCTTCAACAAAATTTTTGCGAAGCTCGGCAGCGATATGAAAAAGCCGGACGCCACTACCGTGATTACCCGAGAAAATTTCAGGGAAAGGGTATGGCCCCTTCCGACGGATTCCCTTCTGGGAGTGGGCAGGGTGACCGCCCGACGTCTGAATTCACTGGGAATTAAAACGATCGGCGACCTGGCGCGCACCGATTCCAAATATATCGTTTCCTCCTTCGGAAAAATAGGATACGATATGTGGAGGAACGCGAACGGGCTGGATGATTCCGGAGTATGCTCAAGCGAGGTTTCCTCCGCGCCGAAAAGCATTGGCAACAGCATCACCTGCGTTCATGATCTCTTCGACTTCGATGAGGTCTGGCCGGTACTGCTGTATCTTGCCGAAAAGATCTCTTTCCGCATGAGGGACGCCGGGGTGATCGCTTCGGGCCTTCAGCTTTCCATCAAGGATAACCGCCTGCATGTTTCGCAGCATCAGATGCAGCTGGAGGTTCCCACCCGGCTGACGATGGACCTGGCTCGGGCGGCGAAAGAGCTGTTTCAGAAGGGCTACGAATGGCCCTGTCCCGTGCGGGCGCTGGGCATCAGCGGCTTCGGCCTCTTGCCGGAGTCGGAAATGCAGCAGACATCCCTGTTTCACAGTATCCTGTGCGATGAAAAAATGGAACAGCTGGAAAGCCGTATGGAACATGTCAGAAACAAATACGGAAAAGCCTCCGTTAAGCGCGCCGTGCTGATGGAAAAGCTTCCGCTTCCAACGGGGGGCGGGGAAAAGCGTTGATTAAGATTTTTCTGGATGTTTTACAATTCTTATGATATAATGAAAATGTTCCTTTATCAGGCCTTGTTTGTAAATAAAAAATCGATGGATTTTCGGATGCAAAGCGTCTATCCGCCTATGTCACCCACGGCTACGGCCATTCAATACGGTTTTCTGCACACTTCGCTTTGAGGCCCTCTGAGGGAACCTCCGGGCAAAACACGTTTGCAGGCGCAGCTGCCGTATGCCGGGTGCTTTTGATGCGGTCAGATGATTTTAGCCGATCGGGATTTTTGCTTTACAAACAGGGCTTGATCTATGTAAATCAAAAATCTTGCGGAGGTCAAATCAGACATTGTCCGACAAAATAGGTATTTTTATAAAATTTAACTAAATAAAACAAATATTTAGCTTCAAAAGCAAAATATTTGTTGACTTAATAGACACAATGAGGTATGATAGATGCAGAATTCAAGTTTAATGTGAGCCATGAGGTGTTGGGCTTGGTTGATAACAACCATTTTAATAAAATGGCAGATTATACCGACAGTCAGCTTGCCTGCCTTGTGAACAGCGGAAATTCGGATGCTTTTGTGGAACTTACCGCACGTTATATGTCGCTGATCAGGGTCAAGGCGGCGCCGTTTCGCTGTGCGATGCTGGAAGCCGACGATCTGTGCCAGGAAGGACTTTTGGGCCTTTTAAATGCGGCGCGTACTTATGACTCAGCCGGGAAGGCCGGTTTTAAAACATATGCCGGCGTTTGCATTAATAACCGGATTATTATGGCTTACCGCACGGCGGCCAGCCGCAAAAATCTTCCGCTGAATAATTTTGTTTCTCTCAGCGACGACGGTTCGCACATGGATATGACAGATTGCGCCTCGGATCCTGAAGCATTGTTGATGGACAGCGAAAGCTACGCGGCCATGCAGCTGCGGATGAAACAGTTGCTTTCAAAGCTGGAACAGCAGGTGCTGACGCTTTATTTGGGCGGCTGCAGTTATCACGATATTTCGGTGAAACTCGGCGTTTCCTCAAAGGCAGTCGATAATGCTCTGCAGCGGGTTCGGCTGAAATTAAAACAGTTGCTTTAGTTTAGTATATTAATTTCATATGCCCGGGTAGCTTAAGTAGAGCGTTGGAAATCAAAGGCGGCGGTGCAAATCCGTCTATGGGCAAATATCTTTATCCAAAGCGAGGTAAATTAAATGTACGAAGACAAGACTCTCATCTGCAAGGAATGTGGCGCTGAATTTGTATTCACCGCCGGTGAGCAGGAATTTTATGCTTCCAAAGGGTTCGTAAATGAGCCGCAAAGATGCAAAGCCTGCCGCGATGCTCGTAAAAATGCTGCCAAGCCAGAGCGTGAAATGTATACCGCTATCTGCGCAAGCTGCGGCAAGGAAGCAAAGGTCCCCTTTAAGCCGCGTGAAGACCGTCCTGTATATTGCAGCGAGTGCTTTGCAAAGATGAGGGAAGAATAAGCATATAGCCTAATATTTCTTATTCGTGACCAGGTACCCCGGATTGATTTCCGGGGTATTTTATTTTCGCCGGATCAGAAATGTATTGCAAAGCTTGGACACGGGTATTATAATATATATGAAATCTATTGAAAAGCTGGAGGATTCTAACAATGGCTGCTATTACGAAAGATACCATTATTGGTGATATTCTTGATATTGACGAAACCACGGCGCCTTATTTCCTGGAAATGGGCATGCATTGTCTGGGCTGCCCCGCTTCCCGCGGCGAAACCCTTGAGCAGGCCTGCCTGGTTCACGGTGTGGATCCGGACTCAATGCTGAGAAAGCTGAACGATCACATCGCGTCTAAATAAAAGAATTTCTGAACAAGGCCGCCCGGCAATCAAGTTGCCGGGCGGTTCTTAAGTATGGGGGACGGTGCGTGCTTTTTGAGGGCTGCCGTTCCCCTGTCCCGGTTTCCTCTGATGCCGATGGGAAGCTGTCGGGCATTTCTGTCCGTGGGGAAGCCGGCGAATATCATTTTACAAAGGGGTGTGCCGGATGGGACTTCATCCTTTATTTACTTTGGGCGGCAGGCTTCAGCTCTGCGCCTCCATGGTCCGGCCGGGTACGGCCCTGGCGGACATCGGCACCGACCACGCGTACCTGCCGATCTGGCTTGCAAAGCAAGGGCTGGTTTCCCGCGCCATTGCGGCGGATATCCGCCCGGGGCCGCTTCAGTCCGCACAGCAGAATATCCGTCGCTACCGTGTGGAAGAGCTTGTTTCCACGCGTCTGTCAGACGGGCTGGAAGCGATCTTTTCCGTAGAGGCGGACGATATTGTCATCGCCGGAATGGGCGGCGAAATGATGATACAGATTATTAAAAACGCGTCCTGGCTGCGGGACGGAGAAAAAAGGCTGATTTTACAGCCGATGACGTCGGTTCCCCAGCTGCGTGAATTTCTTGCGGGGGAGGGCTTTGCGGTTCTGCGGGAACAGGCGGCTGTGGAAGACGGCTATGCTTATTCGGCCATGCAGGTACAGTATGCTCCCGAGAAAGTCGGTACGGACAGCCTGTACCCCTATATCGGGAAGCTGGACGCCGCGACGGAGGACAACCGCGCGTACATGCGCAAGGTGATCGCCCAGCTTGAAAAAAAGGCTGGGGGACTTGCCGTTTCCGGCAGGCAGGAAGAAGCCGCCGCCCTGATCCGTACGGCGGAACAAATCGATATGAAAATGAAAGAGGAGCGGTAGGTATGGTTTCCGTTGGTGAGATTTACGATTACATTGACAGCTTTGCGCCGTTTCGGTCGGCAATGAGCTTTGACAATCCGGGTTTGCTGGTCGGAAACAGGGAAGCCGGGGTGTCTTCGGCGGTTTTGTCGCTGGATATTACGCCTGCGGTTGTTCAGGAAGCCCATGAGCTCGGGGCGGAGCTGATTGTCAGCCACCATCCGGTCATTTTCCATCCTCTGAAAAGCCTTTCCGCAGATTCCACGCCCTATCTGCTGGCCCAATACGGCATCGCGGCAATCTGCGCCCACACCAACCTCGATATGGCGGCTGGCGGGGTGAATACCTGCCTGGCAGAGCGCCTGAGGTTACGGAATGTGCGGACGCTCAGGGAATATGAGGATTCCGGCCTGCCGGAAGCGCTGGAGGGGGAAACCGGCTGTGAATATACGCCGGAAGCCTTTGCGCGTTTTGTCAAGGAAGCGCTGGGCTGTGACGGGCTGCGCTTTACGGACGGAAAACGTACGATTACACGCGTGGGACTTTGCAGCGGCGGCGGCGCGGATTTGGTTTATGACGCCGCGCAGGCCGGCTGTCAGGCCTTCGTAACCGGGGAAAGCAAGCACAATATTTTGCTGGATGCGGAAAACATGGGGGTGACTCTGGTTGACGCCGGGCATTTTTATACGGAAAATCCTGTAATTTTACCGCTTGCGGTGAAGCTGAAAATTCAATTCCCCGACGTTGCCTTCTTTGAATCAAAGCGGATGCACAGCCCCGCGAAATATCTGTAATGCATATACACGGGAGGAATATCAATGGCTCTTGACGGAGCATTTTTACATCATATCAAAAAAGAAATAGAAGAAAACGCAATCGGCGCAAAGGTGGATAAGATCTACCAGCCGAACAAGGAGGAAATGGTTCTTTCCCTGCGCACGTATCGGGAAACCCAGAAGCTGCTGATGTCCGCTAGGGCCAACAGCGCCAGAATTCATTTTACGCGCTCTGTCCCGGAAAATCCCAAGGTCCCGCCGATGCTCTGCATGCTGCTGCGCAAAAGGCTGGCCGGGGCGCGCCTTGCCGCAGTGCGTCAGCCCGGACTGGAGCGGATGCTCTGCCTGGATTTCGACGCAGTCAGCGAGCTGGGGGACGAAATCCGCCTGACGCTGGTCATGGAAATCATGGGGCGCTACAGCAATATTATTTTTGTCGACGAAGCGGGAAAAATCATCGACGCCCTCAAACGGGTGGACGCGGAAATGTCTTCGGAACGCCTAGTGCTGCCGGGACTGACGTATCAGCTTCCGCCGCCGCAGGACAAGCTGTGCCTTTTAACGGACTCCGTTCCTGACATAATCGAAAGAATTCAGCGGATCCCCTCGGATACGGAGCTTTCAAAAGCCATTTTAAATACGCTGCAGGGAGTCTCTCCGATCGTCTGCCGCGAGCTGGAACATCTGACCGGCCATGGGAGCGACATCAGCACGAAATCGATGTCCGCCCAGCAGTGGGAACGGCTTGCATTCTTTTTGGGCAGAATGGCGGATACGGTCAAAAATGTGGATGGAAAGCCGCACATGGTGGTAAGCCCCGTCCAAAAGCCGATGGACTTCTCTTTTATGAATATTGAGCAGTACGGTCTGACTGCGGTTGTGAAACCGTACGACGATTTTTCCACCCTTCTGGACGCGTTTTACGACGAGCGAGACCGGATTGACCGCATGCGGGTGCGTTCGCAGGATTTGCTGCGCGTGCTGACCACCACCTCCGACCGCCTCAGCCGGAAGATGAACCTGCAGCGGGCGGAGCTTGCGCACTGCGCGGAGCGCGACGACCTGAGAATCTGCGGCGACCTGATCAACGCCAATCTGTACAATATCCCGAAAGGCTCGGCGATGGTTGAGCTGCAGAATTTTTATGAGGAATCGATGCCTCTGGTCAAGGTCAAGCTGAATCCCGCGCTTTCCGCATCCCAGAACGCGCAGAAATATTATAAGGAATACCGCAAGGCGCGTACCGCCGAGGAAATGCTGACCGCTCAGCTTCAGCAGGCTGAGCAGGAGCTCAGCTATATCGACACCGTGTTTGAGGAACTCAGCCGGGCGGCGACGGAACGCGATCTTTCCGAAATCCGCTCCGAACTGATCGAACAGGGCTATATCCGCGCGCCGAAGGGTCGCCAGAAGCAGCCTGCGGCCATGGGGCCCATCGAATTTGTTTCCTCGGACGGTTTTTCCATTCTGGTGGGACGCAATAACCGTCAGAACGACCATCTGACGATGAAGCAGGCCAATAACAACGATATTTGGCTGCATACGAAAAACATTCCCGGCTCCCACACTATCCTTTCGACGCAGGGGCGCGCGGTGACGGAAACCGCGATTTATGAAGCGGCCATGCTGGCGGCTTTCCACAGCAGGGGGAAGGAGTCCTCCAAGGTTCCCGTGGATTATACGGAGGTGCGCAATGTCAGCAAGCCGCAGGGCACAAAACCCGGTATGGTTATTTATGTAAACTATAAAACCGTTTACGTTACCCCGGATGCTGCATTTACAGACAGCCGCAAAGCAAATTAAATTGGTAAAAACATGAGATTCATGTTATAATAACCAATAATATGTTTGGGAAGTGTGCCGATGCTAAAAATAAAAACATCCGATTTTCTGAGAGATACCATCCTTTTTGGAATTACGATATTATTGATGTTCGCCGCCAATCTGATGACCGTTTTCGGCAGGGCGGAAACGGCGGTCGACGTCCTGTTTTTTGCAGTCATTATGATGAATATTGCGATTATCAGCAGCCTGATTGTCAATATCAGGCGCGATTTTGCGTTATTGATCTTTGTGGGGGCCTACAACATCCTTCTTTTAGGGCGTGTGTATACTTCCTGGTTTGGTTATCACCATAAGCTGCTGATGCTTTTGGAAGCGGATGATTTTCCAAAGCTCTTTCAGTCCCTTCAGATTGTCGCGCTGTCGCTGTTTTGCGTTTATGGGGTTTACCGTGCCGTGGGACCGCTTTTTTACCGCAGGGAATCCGCGATACGGACCAAAGGAATCCATGCCGCCGCCCAAAACGACCTGAATCCCATTATCCGTCGGATCAGCGCGGTTGTGCTGTACATCAGCTCCATTCCGTTCTTTTATATCCTGTTCACTTCTGGTCTGGCGGTATTAAGAAACGGATATCTCAGCTCTTACACCAATACGGCCAGCGTTCCTTCCGTCATCAGCCGCCTTTCCATGTTTTTTGTCCCGGCGTTTGCGGTTTTTCTTGCCACTCTGCCCGGCAAAAATCAGATGAAGCTGCCGCTTGCCGTGTACGGGGCCTATATGCTCGCGTCCCTTTTGACAGGGCGGAGAAATACGATTGTAACGGAAGCGCTGATGCTGATCGCCTATTTTGTCCTGCGGGACTCTATGCTGGAAAAAGAGAAAAGAGTGCTGAAAAAAAGAACGGTTGCCTACGGGGGCGTGTTCGGAATTGTCGCCGTGTACCTGCTTCAGCTTCTGGCGCTGATTCGCGCGGGCCTGAACACGGACAGGGGGCTGGGAGAAATGCTCGTCAGCTTTGTCGATTCCCAGGGGGCAAGCTTTCGCGTCGTTGTCCAGACGGTCAACCATATCGACCTGTTCAACCCTTCCACAGCCTACTGGTATTTATTCTATCCGTTTGAACTGTTCGTCCATAATAATATTGTTACGAAAACCCTGTTCGGCCTGACCCCGATTATCGAGGTGCAGAACACGGAATTTGTCCGCACCACCCATAATTTCGGACATGCCCTGACCTTTATGGTCGATCCGGACCGTTACCTGAGCGGGGGCGGTTTCGGCACCTCCTATGTGGCCGAGGCCTATGTCGCCTACGGCATTTTAGGGGTCATCCTGGTCAGCGCGATGGTCGGCATCATCTTCCGCTTTTTCTCTTCCCTGCTGACCCGTTCCTGGGTGACTGTTGCCTTCGGGCTGCTCGCTCTGAAAAACTTTGTATATCTTCCGCGCAACTTTGCGTTTCTGTGGGTTACCGAGGTTTTTAACATCACCTATATCTGCTTCTTTGTGGGCATCTACCTTGCGGCGCTGCTGATTGCGAAAGGAACGCACGCACGCTCGCTTTCCCATGCCCGGGGCGGATGGTTGACATGGGAGGAACAGCCATGAAGCTGCTTTTGTTGCTTACCACCTCGTTTCCGTATGACAACGGGGAAGAGTTTTTGCTCAACGAGGTCAATTATATCAGCGGATACGACCGGGTACTGATCTGTCCCTGCAACCTGAAACCGGATTCCGCCGTTACAAAGAAGCTGCCCGATTTTATCTCCTGTGTTCCGCTCAAAACGGTTCCGGGCGGTAAGTCGGCCTACGCCGGCTTGATGCTCAGGCCTTTTGTATGGGCCGAGTTGCTCCGTATGATGAAGTCCGGGACATTTACTTCGCAAAGGGCGCATGAAATGCTCTTCTTTATGAAGCGTGCCTACGAGATTTATACGGCGCTGGCACAGATTCCGGAGCTTGTCTCTGCCGATGAAGTCACCATCTACAGCTACTGGCTGTTTGACGCCGCGGCCGCGGGGGCGCTGCTTGCGCAGGACTTGAAGCGGCGGGGCAAAAAGGTGAAACAGATTTCCCGCGCCCACCGCTTTGACCTTTACAGTGAGTTTGCGAAAATGAATTACCTGCCGATGAGGGAGTTTTTGCTGGACCGGATCGACAGAGTGCTGCCCTGTTCCGCTTCGGGCGCGGAGTACCTTCAAAAGGGGTATCCCCGGTACGCGGAAAAAATAGCGCCCGCTTTTCTGGGGACGGCCGACCACGGCGAAAAACGCGGCACCAGAGAAAACGGTCTGCATATCGTATCCTGTTCTTTCATAGCCCCGGTCAAGCGTCTGCATCTGATCGTGCAGGCGCTGGAAAAAGCGGATTTTCCGATTCTTTGGACGCATATCGGTTCCGGGCCGCTGCGCGGGGAAATCGAGGGGATGGCGTCGAAGCTGCCGGACTGTGTCCGTACGGAATGGAAGGGGCAGATGGACAACGCCGCCATTATGGAGTATTACCGTTCCCATGACCTTTCCGCCTTTGTCAATGTAAGCGCCAGCGAAGGCATTCCGGTTTCCATTATGGAAATCTGCTCCTTCGGCGTTCCCGTGATCGCCACGGATGTCGGCGGTACCCGGGAAGCAGTGTACGACGGGGAAAACGGCTATTTGCTTCCATCGGATTTTTCGCCGGAAGAGCTGTTGTCCCGACTGAAGAAACTGAAAGAACTGCCGGATGAGGACTATGACCGTCTGTGCCGGAATGCGCGCAGAATATGGGCTGAAAAATTCAATGCGCAGAAAAACTACCGGAACTTTTACAAGGAGATCAGTCAATGAAACTGATGTATCTTACTTTTCAGGAGGATGCTCCGCTGTATCTGGGTGTGAAAAATAAAATCGAGGGCCAGGTCGGTGCGTTTGAGAAGCTGGGCTACCAGGTGACCTATTCCATGTGGCAGGGGAGTACGTTTCAGTTCTTCGGCGCCGAGCCGCAGAAAAGCGGCTTTGATTCCTCCGGTGGAATCATGAAGCAGCTTACGCGGATCGCCCTTGAATATGTTCAGAAGCACAGCTTTGATGTGCTTTATCTGCGCCTTGACCGCATCAGCTCCGACATGCTTAAAATCTGCAGGGCCGCGCGGGAAAACCGGGTAAAAACCATTGTGGTCGAAATCCCCAATTACCCTTATCTGGGGGATTATATCCGCAACATCCAATATGCCAAAACGCTGAAAACCCGTGCTCTGACCGCCGCAAAGGTTGCCGTGACGGCGGCGGACGACCGTCTGTCGGGCAGAAGGCTGAAACGGTATGTGGACGCGGTGGTGCTGTACGGAAACCGGGCGGACTCGTTTTTCGGAGTCAAAGCCATGAACGGGGACAACGGCATCAACATCGACGGGATATCGCCCGTCCCTCACTGCGGGGACGTCGACAAGGACATCGTGTTTCTCGGGGTTGCCGGTACCCTGTGGTGGCAGGGCTACGACCGGGTCCTTGAAGGAATGAGCGAGTATAAAAAGAAAAGGCCGGACGGCGTGCCCGCGCTGAAATTTGTGCTCGTCGGCGGCGACGCCACGGAGATGCCCGAATTCCGCGCGCTGGTGGACAGGCTTGGCCTGACCGAGGACGTGACGTTCTGCGGCTTTAAAAAGGGCAGGGAGCTTTTCGATATTTATAAAACGGTTGACGTGGGGGTATCCTCTCTCGGCTGTTACCGCAGGGGGCTGACCGCCTGCTTTTCCTTAAAAGCGCGCGAATACTGCGCCGCGGCGCTGCCCTTCCTGTATGCCTACGACGACGCGAAAATCGGACGGGATACGCCGTTTGCGCTCAGGCTGCCCAACGACGGGACGGCAGTGGATATGGACGCCGTCATCGAATTTGTCCGGAATTGCCGCAGGGACCCTTCCATAGCGCAAAAGGAACGCGAATTCGCGGAAAAAAATTATGACTGGAAAACCATTATGAAGCAGGTCCTTGATTTTGCCGGAGCTTCAATGGATATAGATTGATCAACGATATTTGGAGGTTAAATATGGAACTTTTCGTAAGCTTTTCAGAAATACTGGAATATTTTAAGAGGAGCATCCTGAAATTTATCATCGTCGTCGCTGCCTTTGGAATTGTGTTTGGGCTGATGCCCCTCAAATTTGTCCACAATGAATATACCTGCGATACCACCATGATCATTTCCTGTGAGGTGCCCGAGGACGCGCAGACGGACTACCGGCTGCAGTACACCAGCATTCTGAACAGCAGGGTGCAGACCGCCATCGCCATTGCGACGGGCAAGGATATGATTTCCCAGACCGCCGAAAAGCTTGGCATCGACGAAAAGGAAATTACCTCGATCGGCGCGGTTCAGGTCAATACGGCTCCGGTCGTCAAGCTGACCGCGAAAACCCCGAACGCCGCCATGGCGGACCGTATTGCCAACACAGCGGCCGAGGTGCTGGGGGAAAAGCTTACCGGCGCGTTCCCGTCCCCAAAGCTGACGGCGGTCATCACCGACCCCGCGATTCCGGCGGAGCCGCAGTCCAATAAGTCCACCATGCTCAAGGCCGGTATCATTGGCCTCATCATCGGTTTTATCGTGTATGTATGCTACGGCATCATTGTCGTGCTGACGGACAGAACCATCCGCAACAGCCGCTATGTCAGCGAAGCGCTGGATACCACGCTGCTGGGAACGGTCCCGAAGAAAGGCGGAAGCGAAAAGAAGGAAGACAGCTTCCGCAAGCTTCGTGCCGCGGCGGTTCACTGTGCACAGGGAAAGGCCAGCTTCCTTGTCACCGATGTCTGTGAGCACAACGGCGCTGCCTCCGTGGCGGCCGGGATGGCGGGCGCGCTGGCCTATTCCGGAAAGACCACGCTTCTGATTGACGCGGACCTCCGTGAAAACGGAATCGGAAAGCTGCTGAATGTAAAATCGCAGCATTCCCTGACGGATGCCTTGAACGGAGCCTGCTCCGCAGAAGAGGCGGTTTCGACGACTTCCGTCAAGGGCTTGAGCCTTGTTTCCGGCACGGAAGCATCCCAGAATCCTGCGGACGTACTGTTTTCCGAAAAATTCACCGGGCTGTTCCGGGAGCTTTCCGAAAAGTTCGATTATGTGATTATCCATACGCCTTCCGAAGTGCGGTATCCGGAGGCGGATAATATCGCAGGGCTTGCCGGCTCTGTGATTATGGTCGCCAAATACGGTTCGACTCCGTATCATGAATTCAAGGATTCGTTCCACCGCCTGAATGCTTCCGGCGGCAATCCCATCGGCTTTGTTACCACCGATATCTGACAGAACAGATCAAACAAAAACGCTCCGCGGTTTTCCGCGGAGCGTTTTTTGTTAACGGGTAACGGCGAGTTGATCCGTTTTGCGGATCAGCGCCTTGATGTGGTCGATCAGCATATGCAGGGCGACAGGGTTTTCGCCGCCCTGGGGAATAATGATATCAGCGTATTTCTTGCTGGGTTCTACAAACTGTTCATGCATGGGCTTGACCGTATTTATGTACTGGGACATAAAAGAATCCAGGCTGCGGCCGCGTTCTTTCACGTCCCGGGTCAGACGGCGGAGAAGCCGTATATCCGCGTCCGTGTCCACAAAAAGCTTCATATCCATTAAATCCAGGAGGTCTTTGTTCTCAAAAATCAGAATCCCTTCCACAATAATCACGCGCTCCGGCTCCATGTGTACGGTTTCGCCGGTTCTGGTGTAGGTGACAAAAGAATAAACCGGGTGGTCGATCGCCCGGCCGCTTTTCAGTTTTTTTACGTCCTCAATCAGCAAATCGGTATCGAATGCGTTAGGATGGTCATAATTCATTTTGACACGCTGTTCGAATGGGATATCGGAATTTGCGCGGTAATAAAAATCATGGGATAAAATGATGGCGTCGTCGGCGATTGCCTGTTTCAGCTTCGTCGAAAGCGTTGTTTTTCCTGAACCGGTGCCGCCGGCAACACCGATTACAAAGGGTGAACAATCCATAGCTGCCTCCTGTATTGCAATGTTATTTTACAGCTTCAAATTATAGCACAAAAACCGGCGAAAAGCATTATATTAGCTTTCATAATCTTCGATGATACTGTTCAGGCGGTCGACGTCCGTGACCCGGATTCCGTCTTTTAAAAGTACCTGATCCGCCTGTGGCAGCGATGCGACGTCAACGTCGATCTCCTGATAGGGAGTGCTCTCGTTGTTGTAAAAGACTCCGATATGCCCTTCATACTCCTTTACCGTGTAGGTGTTCAAGCTGCTGCTTCGGCTCGCCATGGTCGGAATTTCGCTGTTTTCTTGACTTGAAGCCTCATTTGAGGTAGAATTATCTAATATATCTGAGCTTGAAACTTCAGGTATTTGGTTTATTCTCGTTTGAGAAAAACCCCACATTAACATTCCGATTATAATAACAGTTGTACCCAGCAGCACAATCCAGTTTCTTTTCAAATAGCATCACCTCATAGGTATTATTTGAAAATATTGGAAAATTATTCATTTTTTGCTGTGATAATCAATTTTTATCAAGGAGGTGGTTCCCGATGAGAAAAACCGATATCAATAAATATGTCGGCTCCAGAAACGGAGAAAAAGACGGTAAAGCCAGGTCTGTTGGCCGGATTTTGTTAAAAAGTCTTTCCACCGTTTTCACTATATTATTCATTACCGGCATCATTGTGTCTGTCTCGCTGCTTTCCTTTGTATTCAGCCTGAGCAGTGAATCCGTCGATTACGACCTGCATAAGCTGCAGTTGAATTATACGAGCTTCATCTATGTAAACGGCCCGAACGACGACAGTTCCAATCCCGTTCAGTACCAGAGCCTGTACAGCAGTGAAAACCGGGTGTGGGTGGATTACGACAAAATACCGCAGTCCATGAAAGACGCCATTGTCGCGATTGAGGACAAGCGCTTCTGGGATCATAAGGGCGTTGACTGGATCAGAACGGCCGGCGCGGTGACTACGCTGTTTTCCAAGGGGAGCAGCTACGGCGGTTCTACCATTACCCAGCAGCTGATTAAAAACATTACGGGAGATAAGGATGTAAGTCTTACCAGAAAGGTAAAGGAAATCTTCCGCGCCTTGAATCTGGAACAAAAATATACTAAAGAGGAAATTCTCGCCGCTTATCTCAATGTCGTCCCCTTCGGAAGCGGCAGCAACGGCGTTCAGGCCGCGGCCAACCTTTATTTTGGCAAAAATATTCAGGACTGCGATATAGCGGAGTGTGCCGCGATTGCGGGCATCACGCAGAACCCGACAAAATATTCCCCGCTCGTCCATCCGGATCAGAACAAGGAACGCCAGCAGACGGTACTGAACGAGATGCATACTCAGGGAATGATTACGGACGCGGAGTACAACACCGCGATGACAAAATCGGAACATATGACCTTTGTGGGGAAGAAAGCCGAAAATGTCGTAGACAACGTTCCTATTTGGAACTGGTATGTGGATACCCTGTTTGAAGACGTCAAGAGCGGCCTGATGGAGCACTATAACTGCTCCAGCGAGAAGGCCGTGGATATGATTTACCACGACGGACTGAAGATTTACGCCGCAATGGATACCGATCTGCAGAACATTGCAGAAAATACATTCAAATCGGACAAGCTCTTCGGAAGCAATACCAAGATGCAGGCGGGGTACCTTGCCATGGATTATTCCGGACGCGTGCTTGCCACGGTGGGTTCCAGAGGGGAGAAAAAGAGCAACCGTCTGTTCAGTCTGTCTACGGACTCTAAAAGACAGCCGGGTTCCACCATCAAGCCTCTGGCGGTTTACGGACCGGCGATAGAATCCGGAAAATACAATTATTCTTCTTTAGTGAATGACAATCCGCTGCCGAACTGGTTCAGCGACGGCAGCTCCGGCCCGAAAAACTGGGGGCCGGGGAACACAAGCGGAAAATACTGGGGCCCCATTCCTCTGGAGTGGGCGCTGGAGCGTTCCCTCAACGCCAGTGCGGCGCAGGTGGGAAACGCCATTACGCCAAACGTCAGCTTTAATTTCTTGAAAGAAAAGCTGGGCTTTACCAGCCTGCTTCCCGCGGACAACAACCGCGCGCCTATGGCGATCGGCGGTCTGAGCGAAGGTGTTACCGTGCGCGAGATGACGGCCGGTTTCCAGATTTTCGCGAACGGCGGGAAATATTA
This sequence comes from Caproiciproducens puteiluti, assembly GCF_052442865.1. Classification (NCBI taxonomy): domain Bacteria; kingdom Bacillati; phylum Bacillota; class Clostridia; order Eubacteriales; family Acutalibacteraceae; genus Caproiciproducens; species Caproiciproducens puteiluti. Next base: position 1,771,244 of record NZ_CP194790.1, read on the forward strand.
TCAGCCCTATACCTTTTATCATGTGGACGACCACGACGGCAATGTGATTCTGGATAACCGCAATCAGACTTCCGTTCAGGCAATCAGCTCCACCACCTCGTCCATCATGCATCATCTGCTCAACAATGTCGTGACGGGCGCCCACGGGACCGGGCGCGGCGCGGCGATCAGCGGATGGGAGGTATTCGGCAAAACGGGTACCACCAACGATGAAAAGGACAGCTGGTTCATCGGCGGAACGCCCTATGCGGTCGCCGGTATCTGGACAGGCTATCTGACGCCCGCGCATCTGACCAATACGACCTATGCCGCCTCTACATGGAAGAATATTATGGCGTCGTATCTGAAGAATAAAGATAAATTGACCTTTACCTACGATTCCAACGTGGTTTCGGCCAGGTTCTGTACAGTGACCGGGCTTTTGGCGAACCCGGCTACCGACAAGGATACCCAGCTTGGCTGGTACGACAAGAGCCATATGCCGGCTATCTGTGACGGTATCCACGCCGGATCGGCTTCCTCTGTTGTTTCCCATCCCGTTGAGTCCGGTACGGAAAGCGGAGAAAGCGCCGTTTCAAGCGGCGGGGAGTCGCACGAAAACCCCGACACTTCCTCAGAAGCTCCGACGTCTTCCACAACGCCGGAGTCCCACACGTCGTCCGCGGGGAATTCCCGCCCGGATAAATCGTCGAAGCCGGGCCGTTCCCCGGGAAATTCTGTGGTCGCGGTCGGCTGACCGGTCTGTCATTTTCATGCGGATGCCTGTTCGCGGGCATCTGCATTTCGGTTAATTTGTAAATTGATTGTCGCACTGAAACGTGGTAAACTGTTAAAGTGCTTATCTGTTTTTTTGGAGATCAGTAGAAATAGTAAGGGGTGCTACATATGGTAGAAATAGCTGTAATGGGATACGGCGTAGTCGGCTCCGGCGTGGTGGAGGTTTTGACCAATCACGCGGAGAATATCGCCAAACGCGCCAAAGAGCGAATCGATATCAAATATATTCTGGATTTGCGTGAATTCCCCGGCAGTCCGTTTGAAAGCAAATTCACAAAATCCTTTGATACAATCCTGAATGACCCGGGAGTAAAAATCGTGGTGGAAGTAATGGGCGGGCTGAACCCGGCCTTTGATTATGTGAAACGCTGCCTGGAAGCGGGAAAAAGCGTGGTTACCTCCAATAAGGAGCTGGTGGCCGCCAAAGGGGCGGAGCTGCTGAAAATCGCGCAGAAAAACAATCTGAATTTCCTGTTTGAAGCAAGTGTCGGCGGCGGCATCCCGATTATCCGCCCGATCAGCCAGTGCCTTGCTGCAAACGACGTGGTGGAAATTGCGGGTATTTTAAACGGTACCACCAATTTTATACTGACTAAAATGATTCGTGAGCAGATGACTTTTGAGGATACGCTGGCCCTTGCCCAGAAGCTTGGCTATGCGGAGCGCAACCCGGCCGCGGATGTGGAGGGTCAGGACGCCTGCCGCAAAATCTGCATCCTGTCCTCTCTGGCCTATGGCAAGCACGTCTACCCCGATCAGGTGCACACCGAGGGCATCACCAAAATTGCTCTGGCGGACGTGGAATACGCCTCTGCCTGGGGCGGAGTGGTCAAACTGATCGGACAGGTCAAAATGATGGAGAGCGGAAAGCTGCAGATCATTGTCTGCCCGATGTTCATCTCGCGCGAAAGCCAGCTTGCCAATGTTGACGATGTGTTCAACGGGATTATGGTGCGCGGCGATTCGACCGGCGATGTCGTGTTCTACGGAAAGGGCGCCGGGAAGCTCCCGACCGCAAGCGCGGTTGTCGCGGACGTCATTGACTGCGTGAAGCATTTCCGAGCCAGAAAATATCTCTACTGGGAAGACGGCTCAAAGGATTATGTAGAGGATTACCTCCTGAACGAGGTTGCCATGTTCGTCCGTGCCGAAACGGACGACGAAGACCTCGCCTTTAAGAACATCAATCAGATTTTCGGCGGAGTTACCCGGTTGTCCCGCAGGAAACCGGTCCGCGGCGAAATCGCTTTTGTGACAGAGGTCATGCGGGAAAAGGAAATCGTCGCCAAGCTTGCGGAACTGGAACCGCTGGGCGTGACGGTAAAGAATACCATCCGCATAGGGGATCTGTAAATTCATTTATTTGGGATTAGGATGTTGATATGATATGATAAGAATTCAGGTACCGGCTACCAGCGCAAACCTTGGTTCCGGTTTTGACTCTCTTGGAATTGCGCTGGACCTGTACAATCAGGTTTGGATGGAAGAATCCGATACCATAGATATTTCCAGCAAAGACAATATTCAGGTGCCGACGGACGACAGCAACCTGATTTTCTGGGCCGCAAAGCAGGTTTATGAGCGGTGCGGCCGCAAATTGCCGGGTCTTAAAATCGTTCAGCTGAACAATATCCCGATGGCGCGCGGCCTGGGCAGCAGCTCGGCGTGCATTGTCGCAGGAATTTCCGGCGCGAACCGCCTTTTGGGAGGCCCTCTTTCGGTACAGGAACTGATTAACCTCGCTGCTGAAATCGAAGGGCATCCCGACAACACCACGCCCGCGATCGAAGGCGGCCTTGCCGCCTCCGCCATGGAAGCGGGAAGGGTTTACAGCGTGAGCGTTCCCGTTTCGGAAAAGATCCGGTTTGCTTTGTTTATTCCGCCTTTTGAACTGAAAACAGAGAAGGCGCGCTCCGTGCTTCCAAAAGAGTATTCGAGAAGCGACGCCGTTTACAATCTTTCAAGGTCCGCGCTGATGGCGGCCTCGCTCTTTTCCGGGAAGCTGGAAAACCTGCGTGTGGCGGTACAGGATAAGATTCACCAGCCGTACAGGGCCAGCCTGATCGACCACTTGGACGACGTATTCCGTCTGAGCTATGAACTGGGTTCGCTCGGCACTTATGTCAGCGGGGCCGGCCCGACGATTATCTCCATGATCGATGCTTCCGATACGGATGTCTTTGCAAAATACGCGGCGAATCATCTGGAGGAAAAAGGGATTACAGGCTGGGAGATTAAAATTCTGAATACGGATTCAAATGGTGCACAGATATCGATTGAATAATACTTTTACTTTAATATGGGGGATGGAACCGAATGAGCCTTATAGTCCAGAAATTCGGCGGCAGTTCCGTTGCGAACGCCGAACGCGTTTTTAATGTAGCGGACATTGTCACAAAGACCTATTCACAGGGCAACGACATTGTCGTCGTCGTTTCCGCACAGGGCGATACGACAGACGATCTGATCGATAAAGCGAAAGAAATCAATCCATATGCCTCCAAAAGAGAAATGGATATGCTTCTTACTTCGGGCGAACAGATATCCGCCTCACTGCTCGCAATGGCGATTGAAAAGCTGGGTTACCCGGTTGTTTCGCTTTTGGGGTGGCAGGCCGGGTTTTATACCAGCTCGGCCTACGGCAGCGCGAGAATCAAACGAGTCGTGCCCGACCGTATCAAGAAGGAGCTGGATAAAAGAAATATCGTCATTGTAACGGGATTTCAGGGAATCAACCGCTACAACGACATGACGACGCTCGGCAGGGGCGGCTCGGACACCAGCGCTGTCGCTATCGCGGCGGTGATGAATGCGGACCTGTGCCAGATCTTTACGGATGTGGAGGGCGTTTATACCGCCGACCCGCGCAAGGTGAAAAACGCAAGAAAGCTTGCCTACATCTCCTATGATGAAATGCTTGAGCTTGCGACTTTGGGCGCTCAAGTGCTCAATAACCGTTCAGTCGAGATGGCAAAGAAGTACGGAATTCAGCTTGAGGTCCTTTCCAGCATGACAAGAAAACCCGGCACAATTGTTAAGGAGGCAACGAAAGTGGAAAAAATGTTGATCAGCGGTATTGCGAAAGACGAGGATGTGGCCCGCGTTTCAATCATCGGCGTACCCGACAGACCGGGCCTCGCTTTCAAAATTTTCTCAAAGCTTTCCGCGAAAAATATTAATGTTGACATTATTCTTCAGTCCGTCGGAAGAAACGGTACAAAGGATATCAGCTTTACAGTCAGCCAGGCAAATCTGAAGGAAACGATCGATATCCTGAATCCCTATGTGGAGCTGATCGGTGCGACCAGCGTCGTGTACGATGAAAATGTCGCAAAGGTCTCCATTGTGGGCGCGGGGATGGAAACGCATCCCGGCACGGCTGCCCAGATGTTTGAAGCGCTGTTTGAAGCAAACATCAACATCCAGATGATTGCTACCAGTGAAATCAAGATTTCGGTCCTGATCGACCGCTCCGATGCGGATAAGGCCGTCACGGCGGTACACAATAAATTTTTCAGCGAAGCGATGGAAGCTTAAAGTCCGGGTTTTGTGCTTTGGAATCGTGAAACAGAATAAAAAGATCGCTGTCCCTTTTACTTCAACAGGGGCAGCGATCTTTTTTATAGCAATCCTTCTGCTAATCGTCTTCGTCGTCTGGGACGGCGTAAGAAGCCGTTTTTAAAAATGTTTTGTAGGAGGGGCTGTCCTTCGCCAGAAAATTCTGAAAAATCATGTCTCCCAGCTGGAGCAGGATGATTTCGCGGCAGATTACGTTGGAGCTTGACAGAAGGTCCGTCTTCGGAATCAGGAAAAGCAGATCCGTGTAGGCGGCGCACAGGGATTTTTCATGGTTGGAGAACAGCACGATATAACTGCCGTTATTAATGAAATCCGCAAGCGTTTCCGAGAGAAGCTCATCCTCCCCGGAAAGAGAGATGGTGATGAACAGGTCGCGGGGAGTGGAAATTTTTCTGTAGACCTTCAGCACGTCGTAGTTTGTTACAGCGCAGATCGGCAGTCCGAGTTTCGCGAATTTAAATGCCAGGATTTCCGCCACGTGCTGATTGATTTCCAGGCCGACGATAAAAATCCTTTCCGCGGCCAGCATTTTTTTCCGCAGCAAGTCCACATTTTCCGGCTTGACCGTTTGATACAGAAGCTGCAGGAGCGTTATGTTGTCCTGAAGCAGAGCGGCGTAATCTCCCGTTCCGGTCTCCGCCGCGGGTTTCGCAATTTGCTGCTGCAGCACGTATTTGAATTCGTTCAGGCCGGAATATCCCACCTTCTGGGTGAAGCGGATGATGCTCGCGTCGGATGTGCCGATTGCTTTCGCAAGCTCCTGCGCGTTGCAGCCCAGAAAAGCCTCCGCTTTCTTTTTAATATAATTGACAATTTTCCAGTCGGTCTTTGTAAACTGGTTCGACATTGCGTTCATCCGTGTAATCAGACTGGACCAATCGTTCTCTTTTGCCATTGCGGATGGGTACCTCCATATTTGAATTAGGATTTTACGTCGGCAATCCAACATTTTACAGTTGATCTGGCATAACAAAAGGGAATAATACTATTTGAGAACGCTAAAAACGTTGTCATGCAGCCGATCTTCACTATTTTTTTATTATACCATAGTTTTTTTTGATTGCCTACATTGAATTGTTACGATTTGTAGTAAATTACAAAAACAGAAGGGTTTCTTTATCTGATTTGTGAATTGACGCGAGTAATGTAGTGTACTACAATAATTACAGAATAATAAAGTATATGACAATTCGATTTTTAGCCGTTAGGAGAGTGTTTTATGGGAAAACCACGGATTTTACTGCTGACTCACGGAGGGTGGGGGATGTCCCTGATGGAAGGGGTCAGGATGGTGATCGGCGCGGTCGATTTCGTAAAAGAAGTGCCGCTGAGACCACAGGTTACCTTTCAGGAATATCTTGCGCTTGTCCGGGAAGCTGCCGATGCAATGCCCGACGGGTCGCTGATTCTTACCGATATGTTTGGCGGGACCACGACCAACGCCGGCGCGCTCGTAGGACGGGAAAAGAACATCAGGGTATTTTCCGGGCTGAATGCCCCGCTTCTGATCGAAGCGTGTCTCGGGCTGATGGAGGAAGGCAGCATAGACTTCGATTCTGTTTTGGAGACGGGGGAAACTTCCGTTATGGATGTAATTGAAAAGATCACAAAATCGCTTCAGGAAAAGGAGGTGGAAAAAAATGGCTGAAATTGTACTATGCAGAATTGACAGCAGACTCATCCACGGGCAGGTCATGACCAAATGGGTCAATCAGTCCGGGGCGAACAAGATCGTCGTGGTCAGTGATGAGCTTGCAAAAGATCCTTTCATGATGGAGATTTATCTTCTTGCCGCGCCGCGGGATGTCAAGGTGAACTGCTATACCCAGAAGGATGTTATTGAGAGCTGGAATGCGGACCAATTCGGCGGGGGAAAAGTGCTGCTCCTGCTGCCAAATCTCAAGACAATGAAAGAGGTCTATGACGGAGGCATCCGGGTTAGCGACATCCAGGTAGGCGGTCTTGGCGGAGCGCCGAACCGGAAAGTGGTCTTTCAGAACATCACGCTGGACGATGCGGATGTGGAGATTCTTACCGAACTGCAGCAAAAAGGTGTGAAAATCATTTTTCAGACAATCCCGGAGGATGCTCCCCAGAGCTTGGAAGGAATCTTGAAGAAGTATTATCAAAACTAAATACTTGAGGAGGAAACAACAATGAGCGTTTTGCCACTTGCTATTTCAATGGGTATCTATTACTGGTTCTCCCGGCTGCGGCTTGGCTACACTTTTTCATCCATGCTGCTCCAGCCCGTTGTCATCGGTATCTTTGTCGGCATACTCACAGGCAACATGGCGTTGTCCATGCAGATCGGCGCGGGGCTGCAGCTGGTCTATTTAGGGGTTACTTCCACTCCCGGCGGCAATGTTCCCAGCGATCCCGCGCTTGCGGGCTGTGTGGCGATCCCGCTGGGCGTGCTAGCCAATATGAAACCGGAGGTCGCTATTTCGCTGGCGATTCCCTTCGGTGTTCTGGGCGTTTTCGTCGACCAGCTTCGCCGTTCCACCAACGCCATCTGGGTACATATGGCGGACCGTTACGCGGAGCAGGCCAACACAAAGGGAATCCTGATGGCTGCGTTCCTGTTCCCAGCCCTGCTCGGATTTGTCATCCGTTTTCCGATCGTGTTTGTCATCGATTATCTTGGCGTCGACGCGGTCAAAACATTTATGACCGTTGTTCCCACCTGGCTGATGCACTCATTCGAGGTTATGGGCGGAATTCTTCCGGCACTGGGCTTCGCGATTACCTTGATGGTGATCGGAAAAAAGAAGCTGCTGCCCTTTTTCATCATCGGCTTTTTCGCCGTGCAGTATCTGAAACTGGACACCATGGCAATGGCAATCTTTGCGATTTGCACTGCTTTGCTGCTGAACCTGTTCAAGATTAAGGAGGAGGCGTAAAAATGGACAATATGACGACGGTACAAACAGAGGCCCTGAAAGAGCCCGCCGAAAAGAAAACCAGCCGGCTGGAGAAAAAAGACATCACCAAGGCGATGTGGATTTACTACCTCGGCGCAGAGCTGTCCAATTCCTATGAGCGTTTACAAAGCCTGATCTTCTGCGCTTCCATGACTCCCGTGCTGAAAAAGCTGTATGACACGGACGAGGAGCTCAGCAAAGCTCTCAAACGCCATCTTGTGTTTTTCAATACAGAGGGTACGTTCGGCGCGGTCATTCAGGGAATCGCTATTATGATGGAAGAAGAGAAAGCAACTGGCAAAGACGTGACGGACGATGCGATTACCGGTTTGAAAACCGGCCTGATGGGCCCGATCGCCGGTATTGGAGACGCCATTATCTGGGCGGCGCTCATGCCGATCCTCATTTCCATTTTCCTGCCCTTTGCTTCCAACGGTTCGCCGATGGGCGGACTCCTTCCGCTGATTCTTTATCCGCTGATCACGATCGGTGTTTCGTATGTTCTGATTCATCAGGGCTACACACTCGGAAAGAAATCCGTAACCTCCCTTTTGAACGGCGGAAAGATGCAGTCCATTATTTTCAGCGCCAACGTCATCGGGCTTACCATGATGGGCGCGCTTTCGGCAAGCTATGTGAAGCTCAGCACTCCGCTGACCTTTGTATTCTCGAGCGGAAATAAAATTGTACTTCAGGATATTTTGAATCTGATTGTTCCCGGTCTGCTGCCGCTGCTTGCGGTATTCCTCATCTATTTCTACCTGAAAAAGCGCGGCCCCCGCTACAACCTGATTCTGGGAACGATCGTCGTGATCTCCGTTGCCGCGGCTTTCCTGGGAATCCTGTAAAGAACGCCGCAATACAACGGACGAAAGCATAAAAGAAGGGAAACTGATATCATGGCAAATATTTACACCCAAAACGGACTGCAGGAGGTGATCAACGCTTCCGGGCGCATGACCATTCTGGGAGTGTCCACGGTTTCCGAAGCAGTGGGGCGGGCGGTTGCCGAAGCAGCCGACCACTATGTCGTTATAGAAGACCTGATGAAATATGCCGGAAAGAAAATCGGTTCCATGGTCGGCGCACAGGATGCGTGTGTTACCTCCAGCGCCTCGGCGGGAATTGCGCTTTCGGTCGCCTCCCTGATCTGCGGAGACAGTCTGGAGAAAGTACAGCATCTGTACGAGCTTCTCCCCGACACACAGCGCCGGGAGGTCATTCTCCTGAAAGGGCAGAATGTGGACTTCGGCGCGCCGGTCGGGGAGATGATCCAAATCGGCGGCGGAAAAGTGGTGGAGGTTGGATACGCCAACAAATCCACGCTGGGAGATATCCGCTCCGCGGTCAGTGAAAAAACGCTGGCGATCTTTTTCGTAAAGTCCCATCACTGCGTACAGAAAGAAATGGTGGATGCCCGTTCGGCAATCGAGCTGGCAAATTCTCTGGGGATCGCCTGCATTGTGGACGCGGCCGCGGAGGAAGATTTAAGCCTTTACAAGCGATTGGGTGCGGATTTTGTTTGTTACAGCGGGGCCAAGGCGATCGAAGGCCCCACCAGCGGGCTGGTTGTCTGCAAAACGGAAGAGCTTGCTGCCAATATGCGCCTGCAGTATAAAGGAATCGGGCGGGCTATGAAGGTGGGCAAAGAAAATATTATGGGTCTGCTCAAGGCCATGGAAGAATATCTTGCCGGCGAGCACCAGCCTGCGGTCAATCTGGATCAGCTTAAAGAGTTTGCCGAAAAAATAAGCTCCATCCCCGGATGCCGTACGCAGATTGTACAGGATGAGGCGGGACGGCTGATTTACCGGTGCAAGATTACGTTCGGAGAAGAGTTCGGACTCAGTGCCGAAGAGGTTGTGGAACAGCTGAAAAAAGGGAATCCGGCCATTTATACCCGCGATTATCAGGCAAATTTAGGCTCAATCGCCATTGATCCCCGTCCGCTGCGTTCTGCACAGGAGCTTGAAACAATCTACAATAGTATCAAACGTCTTAGCAAAGGAGATTAATATGGACGAAATTCAATTTTACAAAGGCCGCGTCGCGCTGAATTGCCTGACTAATTCCGTACGCAACGCCCGGGAGATTCTGGAAGCGGCGGACGGCCATGTGGTAGTGGGGATTCTGTCCGCCAATTATCCCGATGTCGCCAGCGCGGTCAAGGATATGGAAATTTATCAAAAAGCGGTGGACAACAATATTTCCGTCGGACTTGGCGCCGGAAACCCGAACCAGTGGCGCGCAGTAGCCGAAATTTCTTCTCAGATCATTCCCAAACATATCAATCAGACTTTTACGGCCACGGGGTTTACCCGTGGCAAGACCGGGGAGGGGCCTTTCCTGAATGCGATGGTGGCCCCCTGTGGCAGGCCGGGTTACGTACGCATTTCAACCGGCCCGGTGAGCGGGAAGCTGGAGCCTGTGATTGCGCCGGTTGCCGCGGCAATCGCCATGGCGAAGGAGCAGGGAGCGGATTCGCTGAAATATTTCCCGATGGGCGGCCTGAAGGTACGGGATGAGCTCACGGAAGTAGCGAAGGCCTGTGCCGACGCGGATTTCGGGCTGGAACCCACCGGAGGAATCACCACGGAAAACTTCGGTGAAATTCTGCAGATCGTTCTGGATGCCGGGGTGTCGAAAATCATCCCGCATGTCTATTCCTCCATCATCGATCAAGAGACGGGGGATACCAGGATTGAGGATGTCCGTAAACTCTATACGATCATTACCGAACTGGTAAAGTAATTTTACAGAATGACAGCACAGGATCCCCGGCGGTAACTTCACCGGGGATCCTGCTTGTAATGAATAGCAATTTTACTGCAAAAGGAGATTTCCTATGAAAGAATTTTACTATTCCGTTCAGGACGAGATGGGAATCCATGCCCGTCCGGCAGGCATCCTTGCAAAGGAAGCAAAAAAATACAGCTCTTCCGTTACTATCAGCAGAGACAAAAGCTCCGCCGATTTAAAAAAGCTTTTCGCGGTTATGCAGCTTGCGGTCAAACAGGGAGAAAAAATCCGCGTTTCCGTAGAAGGCCCTGATGAAGCCGAAGCGGCTGCGGCTCTGGAACGCTTCTTTCGGGAGAACGTATAAGGGCGGGTTCATGCAGCCCGCCGTTATAGATATCCGTTTCTCTTCAGTATTCGATAAAATAGATAGGAACCCAGAATCGCGATATAGTAAGACAGGAAAGTCGCTATAATATTCCATTGGTTCAGATAATAAACTCTTTTTGAAAGGAATCCGCAGCCCTCCGCCAAAGTCAGCAGAAGACTGGACAGGATTAAGACGGCATGATCGGGAAAATGATATTTACGTATGAGATAAATCGCAAAACATGGATAAAGGCAGAATAATCCCAGCGTAAACGGTAGTGACGCGAGACTGTCTAAATAAAAGGGATACAGCTTCCAGTAATAAAGGAATCCGATATCGTTGATCAAAAAGGCCATGGCGGCTGAAAAAGGGGCGATTAGAAACAGTACCTTTCTTTCCCGTATGAAGATCAGCGCTGTTATCCAGGGGATAATAAATCCGATGATGATATTCAGTGTCAAAGTACATACACCAACCTTGCTTTTAAAAAATAATATGCCAAGATTGTTGTCTAATATCCGGACTCACCTTTTTGTAAATGTAGGGAAAACCGGCACTCTCAGCTTTTAAGGCTGAGAGTGCCGGTTTTTGTGAACTCTGGATTTTCAGTGTTTTCAGAAGTCTTTTTATACGCGCGTTTTCTTATGCCGCCCGTGTTCCGTTTATCTGGAATGTTCCGGAATCGGTCGTGGCAACAGCTTTGATGATATCCCCTTCTACGGTCCCTTTCGCACGGTATCTTAATTGAAAGAATCCGATGCTGAGAGTTCCGGAAAACTCAAAGGAATTTCCAAGGGCTTTCCCGTTTCTGAAAAAGCTTGTGCTCCCCATAGCACGGATAGAGCCGCTTAGCGTTCCGTGATCGTCAACAAGGGTCACGGTTCCCTTTTGGACCCCCATTGGCGTATGCAGAGTAACGTTGTAAGTGCCGCTCATTCCTTTCCCTCTTTTCTGTTGGAATAATTTCAATATATGCCCTTGTGCACAGAGAGATTACAAAGCCTCAATACTTCCACACCTCCCCAGCATCCCTGAGGGACTATCCATAGAACCAAAGCCGATGCAATGGCAGCCGAATAGCAAATAAACAGCGTCTTGCCTTGGGGCAGGCACGAAGGAAGCAGGCGGAACAATATTTTCAGTAGTTTACATAGCTTTACAATGCAGTTCTGCAATGCTATACTGAAATTATTGACGATATAATCAAAACGACAGTAGACACGAAGGGAAGGATCAATTTATGAACTGCTGCTGGTGCACGATTACGACGGAAAAACTGGACGAGTCTGTGGAATTTTACAGGGAAGTCGTCGGGCTCTCTGTAGCGCGGCGTTTTTCACCTGACCCGGGTACAGAAATCGCTTTTTTAAAAGACGAAAACGGCTTTGAGATTGAGCTGCTGCAAAACGGCAGACCTATCGGCGCAGAGAAAGAGGGTATCTCTTTGGGGTTTGAAGTGAAATCGCTTGCGGATACGCTTGCCATGGTCAAATCCAAAAAGATTGCCGCTTTCGGCGGACCCACAAAAGTACCGGGAGCCTCTTTCTTTTTTGTGAAGGATCCTAACGGTGTTTCCATTCAGTTTGTAGAAAATGACCTCTGATGTCTTCAGTACAGCAAAATGATAAATCCCCCGTCGGCCGGTTTGCCAACGGGGGGTTCTTCCAATATCTTCCTTAATAATTTGCCCTCTCAGTCTTACCGTCTGGGAGGGCTTTTTATTTGCTATTTCAGATTGGAATTGGTGGTAAATCATCATTTCATTATTTGAAGAAGGATTATTATATTTGCCAGGCTCTGCTTATTTCAGAGAATTGACATATCTGATATAAGTCTATGTGGTAAAATCCAATAATGAAACTTGTACTACGAGATAACATGCCAAATTGATGATTTTATGAATAAAGACCAGGGCCCATCGGGATTTCATGGACTCGATGAGCCCGTTTTACTGTTGCCTTACGGCTGTCGGAGAAATATCTCCATTTTTAACCAAAAGATAAATTGTTACATTATGTTACATGTGTCGAAAATTGACGAAAAATCAATTATAATAGAAACAAATATTTTAGGGGGTAACAACAAAATGACACAAGAAGAAATCAAAAAATTAGACCGGCGTATTCGATCCATTGAAGACCCCTTTGGGACCGGATTTCTTGTTTTATACAAAACTGTTCAGGCAATGGCGGAATTCAAAGGAAAAAGCATGGGAGATATTGTCCGGCAATATACTTCCTGGAAGCTTCATGTTATGTAGTCATTGCTGTTTTGGTGTTGTAGGAACCTGAGCTCCCAAGTCCGGAGAATTTACAAGATAATCATTTATTACTTCATCAGACCAACCCAGCTCCTGAAGCATATGCCTTATTTTTTCTGCTGTTTCTACCTTTGTCTCTGCTTTTACCATCGTTTACATCTCCAATCAAATTAATGTTCTTTCATTATACCGATTTTTCTTGAACATTAATTGCCGAAATGCGATTATTATATGATTACAGAAATTACCAGATGTTTCTGAAAGGACTCTTGCAGTTTGGGTATTTTATAATAAACTGCAGGGGTGCTCTATTACGCCATAATATGCGGCTCTTTTCGATGAAACAGCAGATCAGATGGATATCAATCGATGGGTCTGCAGCGTGAGGAGCGAGAATTGCATACAGACTCAGCCTGCCGGAAAATCTGGCAAGAAAGGGCATTGAATTCCGTTTGAAGCTAAGAAACCTTTCTCCAAATATACCTTATAAATTTTCTCATACCGATTTCATAGATTGTCTTGTTCTCGCAAGTCGATCCTTTTAGCCCATGGAAATCTGTTGGAGTAATCATGTCTTTATCTTTAATATCAGGGTTATCTTTTGGTACTTCATAAAAACCATTTACCCATAGAACCCCGCCTTTTTTCAAGTGCTGTTCCAAAATAGGGTAAAAATTGTCTTCCAAACGGTAGTGATTTATCACGATTAAATCAAACTCTCCGAAATCAAGATAAGACTCTTCTGCACAAAGATTTTTTTGCAGTACGCTGATGTCTAACTGATTTTCTGAAGCAAACCGGCACAATCTTTCAATAGCAATATTACTGAAATCTACCGCAGTTACTTTGTAACCGTGTGAAGCCAAAAATACCGTATTGCGGCCGTCGCCGCAGGCTAAGTCCAAAACCATTCCGCTTTTGGGAAGGAAGTGCATATCATTAACCAAACAGCCTTCCGGCTGCATCAATTCCTGACCTCTCGCTTCAAATTTATCATTCCAATAAGATAAGTTACCCATATACATTGAGATTCACCTCTGTTTACACGACGAAAATAATTGATAAATATTGTATTACACAGTGGGTATAAGAAATCCATGTGCCAGTTTAAATGCTGACACATGGATTTTTATGGTCGGAGTGAAATTATAGGACTTGGAGAAACCCAGTAATATCAATGGTTTGCAGGCGATCTGCAAGTAGTATTTACATCAAAAACAGAAAATTGGCACTTACACCGCCTTAGTGAGACTATAGGCGGTGTTTTTGTATATAGAAGTTACTTCGGGCCAAGTTGGCCCGAAGTCGAAGGGAGGGAGAACATTTCCCTGTGGGGTCTGATTGAAAAATCAGGCCCTTTTTTCATTTCTATACGAATGGAGGAAACCGCATGACACCTGAAAAAATCAATCAGAACAGGTGCGGGAAGGAGGATGAAAAGAAAAAGCGCAAATGGCCGTACATTCTTGTGCTTCTTTTGCTGTTGCTGCTTCTCCTGCTGCTTTTGCTGCGAAGCTGCGGAAATCAGCATCCCTACCCAATCCCGCCGCCGTCCAGTTCCGTTCCCTCGTCGTCCGCTCCGTCGCTGGACGATACCGGGAGTGCGGAGCCGGGGAGCAGCAGTACCCCATCGCGGCAGGAAATCCTGTCCCGGCTTCAAAAGCAGGAAGTCACCGTCACCGACAAGGTGAGCGCGCAGGCGTCCTTTTCCAGCGGGGCTAAGGGCAGCACCGGCACATGGGAAGTGGAGAATCCATCCTCCAACACTGTCATTATGCAGTGTAAAATTGTGCTGAACGGCAAAAGCATAGCAAAATCCGCTCCGATCTATCCGGGGCAGCACATCGACGGCCTCACTCTTTCCCGGCAGGTTTCACCCGGAAGCTACAGCGTGACGGCAGCAATCAAGTATTATAACAAGGATACCAAGGCTTACCTCGGCATGGCCGACTATAAAATCCGTCTTTCCGTTTCGTAATCAACCGCATTTGCGGCTGAAATAAAAACATCAGGAGGTTTTTCAATGAAAAACAGATTCAGAAAGATCCTCGCGGGCATCATCACCTTTGCCGTGCTCGGCGTGACGGCGGCAGTCCCGGCGTTCGCCGCCGACAAAACCGACACCGGCACGGGCAGCGTCACGGGGAACGTGACGATCAACGGCTCCATCTCGCCGCTGACCATTTCCGTCACCCACCCGATCAACGTGGCCTATGCCATCAGCCCGGACGCCGAAACCTTTACCGCGCCCGACATCACCGTGACCAACAACACTAAAGTTGCGGTGATCGCCACGGTGGAATCCCTGAAAGCCGCTTCGGGCGGGACGCTTACCTTCACCGACGTCGATCCGTCCGCAAAAGCGTGGCGCTCGCTCAACCTCGCGGATTCCAAGAAGTACATCGCGCTGGGCATCGCGGCGAAAGGCAATTCCGGCTGGAACAGCGGATACAGCACCTCCACCCATTGGGCGGTGAACGATTCGCCGTTGCAGGTCGGGACGCTGAATCCGAACACTTCCGGCGCGTTGTCTCTTACGGCAGACTACGGCCTTGCGTTCGACTGGGCGTACACGGCCAACCACCAGCTTGTTTTCCAGTTCCAACTCGCATAAAGACATAAGCGCGGGAATTGGCCGGGATTTTCCCGGCCAACCTTCCACGCGAAAGGAGGGTTTCTATTTGAGGCAATCATTCAGGCGGCTTTTTCTCGCGCCTCTGCTTGCCGCCGGGATTCTGCTGTCAGGTGCGTCACCCGCATTTGCGGCCTCCGCCGCGTCGGTTCTGACGCTGACCGCGACGCCGAACCCGTCCGGGAACTATGTGGCTCTGAACTGGACAAACAGCGATAAAAGCCAGCCGTACAGCTACATGCTCTATTCCAAATCCGCGCATGAATCGAATTTTCAGAGCATCCCCGCCAAAGACAGCGCGAAGGTTTTGAACGTCTATCCCGTTGTTGATCCGACCGTTTCCTTTACGACGTGGCAGGGCCAGAGCTACACCCTGCCAAAGTCGGCGTCCCTAAAAATGTGGATGGAAACGCCGAACGAGTACGATTCCAAAGGCTACGGCAAGGGCCTCATTTCCGTGGATACCGTGTCAATCTCCGATTTTAACGCCAACCCGGACGCTTATTTGAAAAACACAGACGGCAGCTACAAATACGACGTGCTGTATTTCGGTGCGTGGGACGCTTTCGCAAGTCAGGATTTGTCCGTTGCGGCAGAGAGTAAAACCGACGCCTTTATCAAGACCGGGCGCGGCGTCCTGTTCGGGCATGACACGATGGTGGACAACGATACGATTTCCATGCCGAATTTTTTCAAGCTGGCCCATTACTGCGATATTCAGACCATCCCGCATTATACCGTTCTCGGAAGCTCACAAATCAAGGTTTCCAAGAAGGGTTTGCTCACCAACTATCCGTGGACAATCGGGGACGTAGGTACGGTTTTGAATGTTCCGATGCCCCATTCCAATCAGCTTGCTTTCGGGGATGTGTGGATGACGTATCAGCAACCCTACACTTACCCCAACAGTGCAGAAGCCACCGGCTCCGGCGGGCAAGGTACGAATACATTTTATCTCACCAGTTGGTCAAACTGCGCTATGATTCAGACCGGCCATTCCAACGGAGAGGCCACCCCGGACGAGCAGCGCGTTACGGCAAACACCATGTTTTACCTCGCTCAAATTACAACCGACACAAGCTGGAATGACCATAAGGGGCAAGATTTGGATGCGCCGAATGAACCGGCCATTTCAAGCGTCACGCACAATTCCGACCGGACGCAGTACACCGTCAATTATTCCTCTCAGGATAACGCAACCGGCTATCAATACTATGTGGAGGCCACAGGCCAGAACGACGGCGCGAAATATGATTCTCCGGTCATATCGACATCCCTAAAAACAGGGATGAAAGGTTATTCCATCGTGGTGGATGATAAGCCGGATACCGTCCCGGATGGGAGTATTACCACGACAGCAAACAGCTATACTTTCTCCCGCCCGTCCGGCAGCAGCTTTTACATCCATATTGCCGCCGTGGATAACGCCGGAAATATCTCGGCTGTCACGCACTACCATACGGATGAACTGGTGTCCGTGACACACCTGGTCAGTATCGGCTATTCCATCGACCCGAACAGCAGTACGCCGTTCACCGCACCGGACATTCCGATCACCAATAATTCCACTTTTCCCATTAAGGTTTCCGTCGCAGGTCTGAAAGCGACATCAGGAATCGGTGATGTCGCTCCCACAGCCTATTCGGACTGGAACAGTCTGACGGCGGCGCAGACCGGAAGCACTATCGCGCTCGGCGTAGGAATCAGGGAAACAGCCGATTCAGGCTGGACGGCGGTTGACCGGGCAATGCCCGTTTACACAGGCGATCTTGCGTCGGAAGTACCTTTGGGGACACTCGGCGCGAACGGAGCGTCGGGGAATCTGGCGATTACCGCCAAATTCGGTTTGGCGTGGGCGAACGCGCGAACCGTTTCCCATGAGCTGACGCTGGATTTCACGATTGCGGACTGAGCCGGTCATTTTGAAAATACCCAAACAGGCAGAACGGGCGGAGATTTTTTCTCAGCCCTTTTTTACTGCAAAAAAATCAGCAAGGAGGAAAAACCGTATGGCAAAAGACGAACCCAATATGCCGGAGGAAGCGGCAACCGCCCCGGTCGGTGAAATTCCGGCAGAGGAAAAGGGCGCTCCCGCCGTCCCGCCGTCGGAAGTCGGCGGCGAGGCCCCGGCCCCTGAACCGACCGCCGAGGAAAAGGCGGCGCTGCCCCATGAGAGCAAAGAAACGATTGAGCCGCCCGTACCATCAGACTTCGGCGGCGAACACGTCTCCGAACCCGGCGACGTGATTGTCCCATCCGACAAAATCAGTGAACTCATGTCGGAAAAGAAATCCGCACGCAGAGGCAGGCCCCCAAAGGCCGACAGGGCCGAACAGGCCCCCGCTCCCGAAAAAACAGATGCGGAAAAATCGCATCCGGCTCCCAAGAAGGAGCGCAAGCCCCGCGCGGAAAAGCAAAAACCCGCCGCCGCGAAAAAAGCTCCGGCGAAAGAGGAAATCCCCGCCCCGGAGCCGGAACCGCCGCAGGAGCCGAAAGAGCCTCCGCGCAAGGGCGAAACGGAACAGATCGTTTTTCTAAACCTGTCCGAGCTTCACGCTTTCAAAAATCACCCGTTCCAAGTTCGGGACGATGATGAAATGCGGGCGATGGTGGAAAGCGTCCGGGACAAAGGCGTAACGCAGCCCGCTATCGTCCGTCCCCGCGAGGACGGCGGGTATGAAATCATATCCGGCCACCGCCGCCAGAAAGCCAGCGAATTGGCCGGGTATGCGGATATGCCCTGCATCGTCCGAAACCTTTCCGACGACGAGGCAATCACGCAGATGGTGGAGGACAACATCAATCAGCGTGAAAATATCCTGCCGAGCGAACGGGCCAAGGCCCTGAAAATGCAGTTGGAGGCCATCAAGCGGCAGGGCGCGCGGGGCGACATCTCCACTTCGGGCCAACTTGGCCCGAAGTCGGAAAACGGGCAGCGTTCCAACGCGGTTGTGGCCGAGCGCAACAAAATGACAGTCAAACAGGTTCAGCGGTATATCAAGCTCAACGACCTTGTACCCGACCTGATGAAAATGGTGGACGATAAGAAAATTTCGTTCACCCCCGCCGTGGAAATGTCTTTCATCAAGCCGAAAAATCAGCGGTATATCGCCGTCGCCATTGAGGGCCAGCAATCGGCCCCGTCGCTTTCGCAGGCACAGCGGATGCGGGAGCTTGACCAAAAAGGAATGCTCAACGGCGATGTGATCGACGGAATCATGCTCGAAGAAAAAAAGGAGGTAGACAAAGTGATCATTTCTAGTCAGGAACTTTCACAGTATTTCGGAAAGGAAAAGACCCCGCGCGAAATGAAGGATACCATTATCAAGCTGCTCGACGAGTGGAAGGAAAAGCAACCGGAGTTTGCCAAGCCGGAAAAGCAGGCCGAACAGGAGAAATAACTTCGGGCCAACTTGACCCGAAGTTCACAATGACGCGCGGGGCGCTGCCCCGTACCCCGATGCTCAAAGGATTGATTCCCCGTCGCCGCAATTTTTGTAGCACAATCGGTGTTCACCGTCAAGAGTGGTGCGCCACCGCGAAGCGGCCTTGCTCTTGACGGCGGGCTCCGGCTGTGCTTTCCTGCGGCCATGCGACGGGGATATTCCCTTGAGCCGCTTCCTTTCCAAGCGTGGAAAGGACGGGAGGATAGGTTGACACATTCAGCGCGACAGAAACGGAGGTGCTTTCTATTTTTATGAAAAGACCATTGGCATACATCACCGCCGCATGGAGCGGCGACCAGAACGCGGACGCGAAACAGGCGGCTCGGTATTGCCGGGCGGCATACGAAGCCGGATTTTCCCCGGTCTGCCCTCTGCTTTACTTGCCCCTCATTCTCAACGACGCCATCCCGGAGGAACACAAAAGCGGCATCGACATCGGGCGCGACCTTCTGCGCCGTTCCCATGTGCTGGTTGTCTGCGGGGACGGCGTGAACGAGGATATGAAAAACGACATTGCCACAGCCGGGCGGCTGAATATCACGGCGACCACGCTGGGCGGCATTCTGACGGTCAAGGGGCAGGGCCGCACGGAGGCCGTTAATGAGCGCGATTGACGCCTTTGTCACCAACCTCGGACGCTACAACGAAGGGTTTCTGGACGGGGAGTTTTTGAAGCTCCCCGCCACGACCGAGGAAGTGCAGGCGCTTTTCCAACGTATCCATGTGGACGGCGTTCGGTACGAGGAAATTTTCATCACGGACTACGAAACCAACATTTCCGGCCTGTACGACTGCCTGCCCGAATACGCCGATCTGGACGAACTGAACTATCTCGCCGCCCTTCTGGACGATCTGGACGAGGGCGACCGGGAGAAATTTGAAGCCGCCCTTTCCTGCGGCGACCATACAAGCAGCCTGAAAGAGCTGATCAACCTCACGCAAAACCTCGACTGCTACGAATATTATTCCGGCATTTGCGACGAGGACGATTTGGGCCGCTACATGATCGACGAAATGGGCGCGTTGGAAGTGCCGGAATATCTGGAAAACTACATCGACTACGAGGCATACGGGCGGGACGTTTCTTTGGAGGACGGCGGCACGTTTACCGAAAACGGCTATATTGTGGACACCGGCGACCGTTTCGTGGAGCTTTACAACGACAGGGACGATTTGCCGGAGGAATGCAAAATTTTCGCGTACCCCGCCCCGGAAAAATCCATCCGCGACACGCTCAAACAGTATCAGCAGATGATCGACGCCGCGCCGGTTTCCAAAACAGACCGGCCCGCCCCTGCCTGTGAGGAACGCTGACACTTCGGGCCAACTTGGCCCGAAGTGCGGGAAGGAGGTGAATTTTCAATATGACGGACCAGAATACCGTATCACTTTTGGAAAACGAACACGTCAAGGAGCTTTTGGCAATTTTAGAGGCCAACAGCGCGCCCGGCCGGAAGGATTTTCGCGCCGTTCTGAATCAGGTCGGCGCGATGGAGTGCCAGCTTGACGCGGCGGTGAAGGAGCTTGCCGCCATGCGTCGGGAACTGAACGAGGCGCGGGAGTTGGCCCATCCTGTCAAGACCGCCCTGCAAAACGCGGTCAAAACGCTGGAAAAGAATGTGGCGGTTTTGCGTGGGCGGATGGACGCGGTAAAGCAGAACGTGATCGAGGGCTGCAAAAATGCAGTGGATGCTTTCAAGGAAAAAGGGATTTCCGCAATCCACAACGTTACCCGCTTTTTCAAAATCCGTCCGCTGCTGGAAACCATGCGCAACGACCTGACCGAAAACATCCGGTTCGACGGGGCGGCGATTTCCAAAATAGAAGCCGTGCGCGCCGAATATCACGAAGCCGGGCGGCATGTGAAAAACATGGCCCGCGCGCTTGCGGGGATGGAATCCGTCCGGGACGTTAAGTCGGCGGGCAGACTGGCAAAGGCGCTGGAAGCCCCGTTCAAAACGGAACGCTCCTGCTTTGTTTCTATGAAAAAAAGTGTGGAAGCCGCCCTTTCCGGTCTTGCTTCGCTGGAAAAGTCGGCGGAGCGCAAGCCCTCGATCCGAAAAACCATGAACGCTCTCAATGAGCAAATCGCACAGTGCAAAAAGGAAGCTCCCACGGCGGAGCGGCCCCGGCCCGTGACGCATGACGGGCGTTAAAGGACCTCGGGCCAAGTTGGCCCGAAGTCCTCCCCATACGTCCTCGCATATACCGCCGCCGTAGGAAAGCGGCGGTTTGAAAGGAGGTTTTCGATGCAGGAAGATATAGAACGCCGGACAATTGCCGTTTCGATTAACGCGGCGAAACTCACTGGTCGGACGCTCGCAAAGGCGCTGGCTGCGGTTGTGCGGAAAATTCAAAAGGAGCACCGCAAGGCGCAGACCCCGCAGGGCAGGCAGAGCGTAAAAAAGCTCATGAACCACCGCGTTTCCACCAACAGCCTCGACCTTTCCGGCGACACCAAGTTGTTTGACCGTGTGGCCCGGAAATACAACGTGGACTATGCTTTTCACAAGGCCGGGCCGAACAAATATCTGCTGTTTTTCAAGGCCGGGCAGGCCGACGCCATCACGGCGGCGTTTTCGGAGTATACCAAACTGGTGATGGGGCGGGCAAGAGGAAACCGGCCCTCCATCCTCGCGCAGCTTAGAAAATTCGCGGATGTGGTACGGTCGAGGACGCGCGTCCACGAACGGAAACGGGAGGCGACGCGGAATGAGCGATAAAATCCGCAGATTCATTCTGCCGAACATTCCCTATCTGTTCATTTTCTGGTGCTGCCTGAAATTCGGCACGGCGTACCGCCTCGCAGCGGGGGCCGGTTTCGGGGAAAAGCTGATCGGCATGGTGAAAACTATCGGCCCGGCGTTTCAAACGATAGCGCCGGGCCTCATCGCGTCCGATTGGCTGATCGGCCTTGCCGGGGCCGTTATCCTCCGGCTTGTCGTCTGGTACAAGATAAAAAACGCCAAAAAGTTCAGAAAGGATGTGGAATACGGCAGCGCCCGATGGGGTACGCCGAAGGACATCAAGCCCTTTATCGACCCGGTTTTCAAAAACAACGTCATACTCACCGGGACTGAATTTCTCACGATGAACACGCGCCCGAAAAATCCGGCCAACGCCCGGAATCTGAATTGCTGCATCATCGGTTCAAGTGGCTCCGGGAAAACCCGCTTCTGGCTGACCCCGCAACTGCTTCAAGCCCATTCGTCCTATGTGGTGGTTGACCCGAAGGGCGGCATACTCGGTCAGGTCGGCGCTTTTTTGAAGCGGCAGGGATACAAAATCAAGGTGTTCAATTCCATCGACTTCTCAAAAAGTATGCACTACAATCCGCTGTCCTACATCAAAACGGAATCGGACATTTTGAAGTTCGTGAATGCCCTGATTACCAACACGAAGGGCGACGGCAAGGAGGGCGACGAGTTCTGGAGCAAGGCAGAAACCCTTTTGTACTGCGCTCTTGTGGCATATATCGTTTTTGAGGGGCCGGAGGAAGAACGCAACATGAATACCCTTGTGGACATGATCAACAGCATGGAAGTGAAAGAAGATGATGACAACTTCAAAAATGCTGTGGATTACATGTTCATGGGGCTGGAAAAGCGCAATCCTAACCACTTTGCGGTCAGACAGTACAAGAAATATAAGCTTGCCAGCGGTAAAACGGCAAAAAGCATCCTTATTTCATGCGGCGCTCGGTTGGCCCCCTTTGACATCCCGCAGCTTCGGGGGATTATGAGCTACGACGAGTTAGAGCTTGACCGCATGGGCGACCGGAAAACGGCGACGTTCTTTATCATCAGCGACACCGACACAACCTATAACTTCATTGTGGCACTTGCTTTTAGCCAGATGTTCAATCTTCTTTGCGAACGGGCCGACAACAAGTACGGCGGGCGCTTGCCCCATCATGTACGGGTGCTGTGGGACGAGGCCGCGAACACGGGACAGGTGCCGCAGCTTGAAAAACTGGTAGCCGTCATTCGCTCCCGTGAGATTTCGCTGTGCCTGTTTTTACAGGCGCAGGCTCAACTGAAAGCCCTCTACAAAGACAATGCCGAGACGATTTTAGGCAATATGGATTCGGTCATTTTCTTAGGGGGCCGGGAGCACACCACCGTCAAGGAGCTTTCGGAGGCTTTGGGGAAAGAAACGATCTCCATGTATACCGAGAGCGTCACGCGGGGAATGCAGGAAAGCCACGGCCAAAATCTGCAACGACTCGGCAAGGAGCTTATGACGATGGACGAGCTGACCACAATGGATGGCTCCAAGTGCATTTTGCAGCTTCGTGGCCTCCGCCCGTTCCTCTCGCCCAAGTACGACCTGAAAAAGCACCCGAACTACAAATATACCGCTGAGGCCGACAAGCGCAACAGCTTCGACATTTCTTCCCTGATTAACCGGCGCATGAAAGTGAAGCCGGATGAAATATATACCGTTTACGAGGTAGACGCACCCGGAGAGGAAGCCGCCGCAGGAGAGGACGAGGACATCCTCAATTACGACGATGTGGACGACCCGGATGCGTTTGCATAACTTCGGGCCAACTTGGCCCGAAGTCCCCGCCGCCAGAAATTTCGGCTTTTTTCATATCCAAATCATTTATAGGAGGTACATGCTATGCAGTTTTTCACAAGTGCGGTTAGTACGCTGCAAACCCTTGTTGTCGCGCTGGGCGCGGGCCTTGCCGTGTGGGGCGTGATCAACCTTTTGGAAGGTTACGGCAGCGACAATCCGGGCGCGAAATCTCAGGGTATTAAACAGCTCATGGCGGGCGGCGGCGTCATTCTCTTGGGTACAACCCTTGTTCCGATGCTGTCCGGCCTGTTCAAGTAAGGGTAAAAGAATATGGATTTTCTCACCGACTGGATTACCAAATGGCTCAAAGGCGTGCTGATCGACGGCATCATGGGAAATCTCAGCGGGCTTTTCGACAACGTGAATACCCAAGTCGGAGAGATTGCAACACAGGTGGGAACTTCCCCGGCGTCATGGAACGCCGGGGTGTTCTCCATGATAAAGCAGCTTTCCGAAACGGTTGTCTTGCCGATTGCCGGGCTGGTGCTCACCTTCGTCATGTGCTATGAGCTGATTCAAATGCTGATCGACCGGAACAACCTTCACGACATCGACACATGGATGTTTTTCAAGTGGGTGTTCAAAACTTTCGTTGCTGTGCTGATTCTGTCCAACACGTTCAACATCGTCATGGCGGTGTTCGACGTAGCGCAAAGCGTGGTCAATCAATCGGCGGGGCTGATTGGAAGCAGTACGACCGTCACGTCCGGTATGCTGGACAACTTGAAAACCACCTTGCAGGGCATGGACATAGGCCCCCTGCTTGGGCTGTGGATGCAGTCCATTTTTGTAAAATTCACGATGGTCGCCCTGAACATCGTGGTTTTTGTCATTGTGTACGGACGCATGATTGAAATTTACATGATGACGAGTTTGGCCCCTATCCCGTTTGCCACGGCGGTAAACCGGGAACTCGGAAGCATGGGCCACAATTATTTTCGCTCCCTGCTGGCCGTGGCGTTTCAAGGCTTCCTGATGCTGGTCTGTGTCGGCATCTATGCGGTTCTGATCCAGAGCATCGCCACAAGCGGCGACCCCATCGGCGCAATCTGGTCAGCCGTGGGGTATACGGTGCTTCTATGCTTCACTCTCTTTAAGACGGGAAGCCTCTCGAAAAGCATCTTCGGGGCGCGATGACAGCACAAGCGTAACTTCGGGCCAAGTTGGCCCGAAGTGGAAAGGAGTAGTTTTCATTATGAGTGACGAAAAAACGACAACCGGGCAGGCCCCGGAACAGGAGGGCGCGCCCGCGCTGCCGATGAAGCTGGACGTTTCCGTCCGGCCCATCGAACCGAAGGGCAATCTTGTGGGATTTGCCAGCCTGAAAATCAACGACAGCTTTGTGATCGACGATTTCAAGATTTTGCAGGGTGACAAGGGCCTTTTTGTTGGGATGCCCAGCAAGCCGGACAGGAAAAGCAAGACCGGATACCGGGATACGGCGCGTCCCATCACCAAAGAATTCCGCGCGGAGCTGACCGGGGCCGTGACAACGGCCTATCGGGATGCGGTCGAAAAATTGCAGGCCCGCGCCGCCGCCGTTCCCGTCGCCGAAAAGCAGTCCATCCAGAAGCAGCTTGCCAGCGGTGAAAAACAGGCTGCAAAGGACAGCGCCGCCCGGCCCACTCCCGAAAAAGGCGGCAAAACCAAAAACGCGGAGCGGTGACTTCGGGCCAACTTGGCCCGAAGTGCCGGAAAGGAGATTCCGATGTTCAGTAACCCTGAAAATTCCCCGTGGGGAAAGGTGCAGACCTGCGACGCGCTCTGCCCCGGCGTCTTTCTCGTCAGCACCGCCAGCCACGGCGGGACGCTGGTTTCCAAAGAAATCTCGGCTATGCTCTCTCCCGCGGCCCGGAAATGTGGTTTCAAGCAGGGCGGCTATCTCTGCTTTGAAGAAGATTGTCAGGAAAGTGTCGTGCTCCGGGAGCTTTTGGACAAAAAGCTGTGGGGCATCCCCGACCGTATTCGGGACAAGGCGGCATTTGAGGAAAACATCAACAATTCTATCCGGGAGTATAACCCGGAATACTGGCGGGCACGGCAGGCAGGGCTTGAAAAGGCCCCGGCCCGGCAGACAGTCCCGGCGCGCAGCGCCGAACGCTGAATTTCGGGTGTTTGGGGCCACCGCAAAACCGTAGGTTTTGTGGGGAGAGGAAGCGCGGCGGAGCGGTGCAGACTTCGGGCCAAGTTGGCCCGAAGTTGCAGAGCGTAGTTTGCGCTGACGAGGCCCGAAGTGAGAAAGGAGGCTTCATCACTATTCCAGAGAAACAATTTAACATCCTTTACGCCGATCCGCCGTGGCGCTACGCAAACAAGGGTGGTCAGGGCGTTGCCGAAAATCACTACCCCACCATGAGCTGTGATGAAATATGCGCGCTTCCCGTGGCGGAGCTTGCCGCGAGGGACAGCGCGCTTTTTCTTTGGGCGACCTTTCCGCAACTGCCGGAAGCCCTGCGCGTGATTTCCGCGTGGGGCTTCCGCTTCAAAACCGTGGCGTTCGTCTGGCTCAAACAGAACCGGAAAGCCAAAACATGGTTTTACGGCATGGGCTTTTGGACGCGGAGCAATGCGGAAATATGCCTTTTGGCGACGCGCGGGCATCCGAAGCGGCAGGATAAGGGCATCCATCAGTTCATCATTTCCCCGGTGGAGGCCCACAGCAAAAAGCCGGACGAAGCCCGGAGCCGCATTGTCAGGCTGATGGGCGATCTGCCCCGTGTGGAGCTTTTTGCCCGGCAATCCCCGCCCGGCTGGAACGTGTGGGGAAATGAAGTGACAAACAGCATTTCACTTTGACTTCGGGCCAACTTGGCCCGAAGTGGAAAGGAGACTTTTAGCCTATGGCTTATGTAAACGTACCCACCGACCTGTCCAGAATTAAGACCAAAATGGCGTTTAATCTCACGAAACGCCAGCTTATCTGTTTCGGTATTGCGGCGGTCGTCGGCATCCCGACTTATCTTTTCACCCGTAAGGCTATCGGCAACACGGGGGCCATGTTCCTGATGATTGCCCTGATGCTTCCATGTTTTCTGCTCGCCATGTACGAGCGCGATGGGCTTCCCTTTGAAAAGGTGTTGCGGAATATCGTCCGCGCGTCTTTCCTCTGGCCCCGGACGAGGCCGTACCGGACAGAAAATTTCTATGCGCCGTTCATCGGCGCGGGAAAGGAGGAAAAAAGGGTTGAATCAGCAAAAGCAAGTAAAAAGTCACCCGCCGGTGCTCGTAAAAAGCAGTAAGAAAAAGGGACGCGGGCCGCAAACGGCACAGCAGACCATCCCGTATGTGGAAATGCTCCGGGACGGTATCTGCAAGGTGCGGGAGGGCTTCTACACTAAGACCGTCGAGTACGAGGACATCAATTATTCAGTTGCGTCGGCAGACGATCAGGCGGCTATCTTCGATGGTTACTGTTCATTTCTCAACTATTTTGACAGCGCCCTGCCGTTCCAGCTTTCCTTTCTCAACCACCGTTCCCGGCCCGAAAACCGATACAGCGTCAACATCCCGCCACAGCACGACGAATACGACGCTATCCGCGGCGAGTATGTGGAGATGCTCACAGGGCAGATTGCCAAAAGCAATAACGGCATCGTCCGCTCGAAGTACATCACGTTCGGCATACAGGCGGACAGCATCGGTGCGGCCCGGCCCCGGCTGGAACGGGTGGAAGCCGATATTATGAGCAATTTCAAAAAGCTCGGCGTCCAGTCCCGGCCCCTCAATGGGCGGGAACGGCTGGAAGTGCTGCACGGGCAGCTTCACCCGAACAGTCAGGAGCCATTTGTTTTTTCTTGGAGCGACATTCCAAAAACGGGCATGGGGACAAAGGACTTTATCGCCCCCACGTCTTTCGATTTCAGACAGGGCCGCGCTTTCCGTGTCGGCAGCACGACATGGGGTGCGGTTTCTTACATGCAGATTTTGGCTTCTGAACTTTCCGACAAGCTCCTTGCGGAACTTCTGGAAATGGACGCCGAAATGACCGTTACTTTGCATATCCAGACGGTTGACCAAACAAAGGCTATCAAGGCAATTAAGGGCAAAATCAGCGACATCGACAAGATGAAGGTGGAGGAACAGAAAAAGGCGGTACGCGCAGGCTACGATATGGACATCCTGCCGCCGGATTTAGTCACCTTCAGCAAGGACGCGATGGCCCTTTTGGGCGATTTGCAGAGCCGGAATGAAAGAATGTTCCTGCTTACCTTCCTCATTCTCAATATAGCTCCTGCCCGCCAGCAGTTGGAGAATGACGCTTTTACCGTGGCGGGCATCGTGCAGAAATATAACTGCGCGCTCAAACGGCTGGATTTCCAGCAGGAACAGGGGTATATGTCGAGCCTGATTCTCGGCGGCAACTCCATTGAGATCCAGCGGGGCATGACAACATCCTCAACGGCAATTTTCATCCCCTTCATGACGCGGGAACTTCGGATGGGAGGCCCGTCGATTTACTACGGGCAAAACGCCCTGTCCCACAATGTCATTATGGCAGATCGGAAAACGCTCAAATCCGCCAATGGCCTATATCTCGGCTCCACCGGAAGCGGCAAGAGTTTCGCCGCAAAGCGCGAGCTTATCAATGTATTTCTTGCCACAAGAGACAGAATCATCGTGGTTGACCCGATGGGTGAATACGCGCCGCTTGTGCGGCGGCTCGGTGGTCAGGTGATCGACATCGCGCCGGACAGTTCCCACCACATCAACCCGATGGACATTCAAATGAGCATGGCCGACGAGGAAAGCCCGCTTTCGCTGAAAGCGGACTTTTTGCTGTCCCTCTGTGAACTGATTGTCGGCGGCAGAGACGGTTTGCAGCCTATCGAAAAAACGGTGATTGACCGCTGCGTCCGACTCGTCTACCGAAATATTGCCCTTGGCATCGACACAACAAAAATGCCTATCCCGCAAGACTTGTACGAACTTCTTTGTCAGCAGCCGGAGCCGGAGGCGAAACGCATTGCGACGGCGCTGGAGCTTTACTGTACCGGCTCCCTCAACCTGTTCAACCATACGACCAACATCACCCTGAACAGCCGGATTGTCTGCGTCGTGCTCAAAGGCTTGGGGGAAAACCTGCGCAAAATCGCCATGCACATCACGAACGAGCTTGTCACTTCGGCGGTCAACAGCAATTTCCAGCACGGCATGGCGACGTGGTGCTACTTCGACGAGTTCCATATCCTGCTTCGGGACGCGCTGACCGCCAGCTATTTTGTGACGGTCTGGAAGATGCTGCGGAAGAAAGGCTGTGTGCCGAGTGCCTTAACGCAAAACGTTAAAGATTTGATGGCGAGCCGGGAAATCGAAAATATCCTTGAAAACACCGACTTCATGATCCTGCTTTCACAGGCACAGGGCGACCGGCAGATTTTAGCCAAGCAACTCAATATTTCCCCGCACCAGCTTTCGTACATCACCCACAGTAATCCCGGCGAGGGGCTTTTGTTCTACGGGAACACAACGATTCCCTTTGTAGACCGATTCCCGAAGGACACCGAAATTTACCGTCTGCTCACGACCCGCCCGGAGGATTTAGCCAATGAAGCAAAACAGGAATGAGGAAAACGGCGCGCCGGAACATGACACGGCCCACCGGTTTCATATCGAGGACAATCCCGGTGTGCAGGGAAATTCCGGCACTTCGAGCCAAGTTGGCCCGAAGTTGAAACGGCGGTCTTCTGCCTCCAAAGGCCCGTCGGTTTCCGATACGCCGGATGCTTCGCCGCCTGTACGGGGCGATTCCAGCACGTCGGGTATTGAGGCCACCGGGAAGCCAAAACAGCGATTCTCTGTTACCAATAGCCCGCTGATTCCCGAAAACCCGTCCTTCTCCGATACGCCGGGCGTTCCTCAATCTGAACGGGATGGCTGTACCACTTCGGGCCAAGTTGGCCCGAAGTGCAATAGGCGGGGTTCGCCGTCTGAAAGCCCACCGACTTCCGACACGTCGGATGCCCCGCCGCCTACCCCCACGGGCCGGAGTAAATACCGCCCGCATAGCGGACAGGCCCGATTTTCCGACCGTCTGCGCCATGAGGAAGAACCGCTGCCCGGCGGTGACGGAGGCCATGCCTCCGATGGTGGTGGGACTTCTTCTGATAAAAAGGCGGCGCGGAATGACAGGCGGTTTGAGAAATCCAAGTTCCGGGCCGAAAAGACCGGCGCGAAGCTGGACGCCGCCCGTGAAAAGGCGGCGTCGCAGAAGCCGCCCGTAAAACCCAACCCGACAAAAGCAGCCGTCAAAAAGGCGGCGGCTGGCGCGTGGTATTACGCCCATCAGAAAATCCATGAGGTAGAACAGGAAAACGTGGGCGTGGAGGCCGCGCACAGGACGGAGCTTGCCGGGGAAAAGGCCGTCCGGGGTACTTCCCGTTTTGTAAAGCACCGCATCCAAACCCGACTGACCCGGCGCATCGCCAAATTGGAACGGCGGGACGTCCGGGCGAAAGCGGATTTTGAGTACCGCCGAATGGCGCGGGAGCACCCGGAGCTAAAGGAGAACTCGGTTTCCCGGTTCTTTCAGAAGCAGCGTATCAAGCGGCAGTATCAAAAGCAGGCGCGGGAGGCCGCGAAGCAGGGTACGAGGGCGGCGGGGAAAGCCGCGAGCGCGACGGGCAAACTTACCCGCGCCGCCGCTGCTTTTGTCAAACGGCACCCTGCGGGCCTGTTGATTGCTCTGATCGCTTTCCTTCTGATTTTGGTCTTGCAATCCTGTATGGCCTCCATGACCACCATCGGCAACGGTCTGATCGGGGCCGTGGGTGCGGGAACCTATCCGTCTCACGATTCGGACATACTGGCGGCGGAAACGGCGTATTCCAATATGGAAACGAAGCTCCAAAATGAAGTCCAAGATTACGCAACGCTCCATCCCGGCTACGACGAATACCATTTTAATCTTGATAAGGTTGAACACGACCCTTATGTGCTGATCTCCATTTTAAGCGCCCTGCATGACGGGGCGTGGACGATTGACGAGGTTCAGAACACGCTTTCCACGCTGTTTGGAAAACAGTATCAGCTTACGCAGTCGGTTCAGACGGAAACACGTTACCGCACGGAAATGAGCACGGTGACGAACCCGGACGGGACTACCCAAACCGTAACCCGTCAGGTTCCGTATACCTACACGATTTGCACCGTAACCCTGCATAACGAGGATTTGTCCCATCTGCCGGTTTCGATTCTGACGGAGGAACAGCTTTCCCGGTACGCCTTTTACATGAAAACCCACGGCAACCGGCCCGACCTGTTCCCTCAATCGCAGTATCCGAACGCTTCCACTCTCGAATCGTACACCGATTACGACATTCCCGCAGAATACATGTCGGACAAAACCTTCGCCGCCATGATGACCGAAGCGACAAAGTATCTCGGTTATCCCTATGTTTGGGGCGGTTCCAGCCCGGAAACCTCGTTCGACTGTTCCGGCTACGTCAGTTGGGTAATCAATCACAGCGGCTGGAACGTGGGGCGGCTCGGAGCGCAGAGCCTTTACGACATCTGTACGCCCATCCCCGCTTCCGAAGCGAAGCCCGGCGATTTGGTGTTCTTTGAAGGAACCTACAACACCACCGGCGTTTCCCATGTGGGCATCTACGTTGGGGACGGGGAGATGATCGCGGCGGGCGACCCCATCGGCTATTCGGACATCACGACAAGCTACTGGAAATCTCATTTTTTCAGTTTTGGCAGATTGCCATCACCATGAACGGAGGATTTTTATGAACGTAAAAATCGAGCGTGTCAACAAGGACATCGACAAAACCAAGGAAAAAATCAACGAGTTTCAGGCTCGGCTTCGGGATTTGGAAAAACAGAAAACCGAGCTTGAAAACATCGAAATTGTGGATGCCGTGCGCGGTACGGACATTTCGCTGAACGACCTCCCGGCTGTCTTAAAGGCGCTCCGTGAGCAGAACGGGACGCTTTTCACTTCGGGCCAAGTTGGCCCGAAGTCTAGCAATACCGAAAAGGGGGAAAACAAAGAATGAAGAAATTTCACAAGCTGGTGGCGCTCTGCGCCGCCCTCGCGCTGATGTGCTCGTTTACCACCGTGGCCTATGCGGCGTCGGTAACGAATGAACCGGCAGGATCGACGTCATTATCAAGCTCGTCGGCGGCTTCCGATTCTTCCGTCGCATTGACGGATTCGTCTTTAACGTCCGGTACTTCCAGCGCGTCCACCGTCTTTACGCCCGCCGGAACTGGCACAGTTGTCAACACTGCCACCGACAAAGACGGCAAGGAGTTTTACACAATCACAACCCCGGATAAAAACGTGTTTTACCTTGTCATTGACCGGGAACGCGACGGCGACAACGTGTATTTTCTCAACGCCGTAACGGAAAAAGACCTGCTGGCGCTGGCTGAAAAATCCGGCGGTTCTTCCGGCACGACCGCAAGCGGAAACACGACTGCCGCAGGCACACCCTCCGGTTCTGCGCAAACGACGGCCTCCGGCACCGCGTCGCAGGCCGGGACGGAAACCCCTGCGAAATCTTCCTCCGCGCCGCAGAGCAACAATATGGGAACGCTCCTGCTTGTACTGGCGGTCGTGGTGATCGGCGGCGGGGCCGGGTACTATTTCAAGATTTACCGCCCGAAGCATCAGCGGGCCGAGAGCGAGGACGATTTTGATTATACCGACGAAAACGGCTCCGATGATGCGGAGAATTTGGAATCCGACGAGCTGCCTGAGAGCGAAAACGAGGACAGTGACGGCGAAAGCGATGGGGGCGGTGAAGCATGAACTTCACCGACAGCCCGTTTGAACGGATGATGAAGCAAGTCCCCCGGCCCTGCCGGGGGACTGTCCGTAAACCGCCGATTGGCTCCCCCTGCCGAAAGTGTGAGTATTGGACAGGCGCGCCCTGCGTCGGCATCTGTTACCGGAGATTACTTCTTGCGCGGAAGGAGGCGACTTCGGGCCAAGGTGGCTCGAAGTGAAGCCTATGGAGACTGTATCCCGCGAACTGACCCGCGATGAACGTGTGGGAATCCGCAGGCTGGCGACGGGCATGTGCGCCAACTACGACCCGGAGTACGGCTGTCTGCCGCTGGAATGCTCCTGTTACATGCTCGGCAAATGCTGGACGGGTGCGTATTGCCGGTATTTTCAAGATGCGGTGCTCCCGCTGGAACCGAAATTGGAGGCTACGTTGACGGGCCGCGAGGCTCCCGCGCTCCATATTTGCGCCGCCTGCGGCAAGCCTTTTATCCCGGAGGGAAAACAGATGTACTGTTCGCCGGTCTGTCAGAAGGAGGGCAACCGCCGCAGGAGTAAGGAAAGGATGCGGAAAATGCGGCGTGATCCGGGGAAATAGCGTTACGATTTGCCCCGAAAAAAGCCTGTATTTCTGCGGCTTCCCCGGAGCCGTTTAAAGGGGGCGCGGTATCATTTCATTGCCGCGCCCCTCAAATCGTAACATTTTCGGAATGGAGGAAAAATATGAGCGATAACCCATCAGACGAAAAAGTACACGGCTATGCGATCAGGCAGTCAATCGTCTTTGAAAACGACCGGGGCTTTGCCCTTGCCGAAAATCCTAACGCGCCGCAGCCCTTTGTCACATGGCAGTTTACCGAAAACGAGGGCGGCAGGCGCGAGTTTTATTGGGGCCATTATACCCAAAGCGCCGATTCGGCGGCAAAGGATTTTGAAACCCGCGCTGCCGAATACCAAAAGGACTACGGCGTTTCCGAAAAATCAGCGCGCTCCGCGCCGGATGTCTACAAATATTACTCCACACAGCGGCCCGTGGACATCGGCACGTTTCCCAAAACAGAGAACGGCCCCGCCGAGATCGTTAATTTTGATCAGCGTGAAAGCGTGGAAAACGGCAAGTTTCAGGCGTGGGGCTATCTTCTGTACCGTGCGCCCCTGACAGAAAAGCAGATGGCCGATTACGAGCTTCGGGCCGCTCCGGGCAACCCCGACCGGTTCCGGCTTACCACGGAGCAGTTGGAGCAGCAGGCACAGGTTGTCGGCAAATGGGAACAGGCGAAGCACATTCCCGACGTCAAGCGGTTGACATGGTGGTATCCCGACTTCGGTGTATTTGTAAAAAACGAGCTTATTTCCGACGCGGATCTTTCCAAGCGCTATGAAAAAGTGATGGAGAGCAAGACCCGCTCCACGCGGAAAATCCCGATTGCCGAACGGCTGAAAGAGGGCGCAGATCAGGCGGTTAAGGACAACGCCGCCCGCCCAACGCCCGCGAAAAATACGGAAAAAGACAGATAATCAGACTTCGGGCCAACTTGGCCCGAAGTGATGCGAAGGAGGATTTTTCTATGGACGACAAAGACAATTACCTGAAAAACGCGGAGCTTTCCACCGAACAGAATTATGACATGATTGACGGCATCCCGAACAACACGGCATTGCCGTTTCCCCCGTCCATTCCCGTGCCGGAGGAAAAACCGCTGGACAGGGTGAAGAAACCGCCCCGGCGCAGGCGGAGCCGGGAACTGGAACGGTGAATATCCATGAGCGCAAGCGTAATATTCATCTGCACGTTATGGTGACGCAGGACGAGTTCGACACCATCCATCAGCGCATGGCCGAAGCCGGGATAGCCAACACGGGGGCCTATATCCGAAAAATGGCTCTGAACGGATACGTCCTGAATGTCGATCTCGCGCCCGTTCGGGAGCTTGTTTCCCTGCAACGCAGATGCGCGAACAATCTGAATCAGGTTGCCATTCACGCGAATACCTACGGCGTGTACCTGTCCGAAATTGCGGTGTTGCAAAAAGATTACGCAGAATTGTGGAACCGGGTATCCGATGTGCTCAAACAGCTTGCGGCGGTGGTAGAGTTATAACGACGGCGGGGAGCGGCGGCAAATCTGCCTCCGCTCCCCGCTTTTTCTTTATGTCAGCGACTTCGGGCCAACTTGGCCCGAAGTCTAAAAGTATTTTATACAATATTATAAGAGACAAAATATTGTGTTATTGTATAAACTCACACTATTGCCAAATCACGCTTGCGAAACATTAAAAAATATAGCTTTGAACCAATCTCCATACTTTATCAAAGAAGAACGTAACAGTGAACAAAACTCTTCATTACAACGGTAATCAATACCATTCACTTTTCCTATATATACTGGAGACTCAGCATTTAACTGTTTCACATGAGCTAGTTTGTTGCGAAACTTCAAAATATCATCATCATACTTGGAGACGAATTTTATCTTCTCGTTGTCAAATATTTCAGGAAAATCATCATGACAACTATTAACAGCAGTGGATATAAAGCTGTTACTTTTTATATTTAAGATATGATTAATGAGTTTAGCTTTCATCATTGAGGTAAAATCATTTTCTGAAATAACATCTGAAATGGACCAATCACCGTCATTTTGATATTTTGTCGCAAATGCTATAGTGTCATCTGATTTATTCTTTAATAGATGATTTGCAATATACTCTTTTAAAGACAGAACTTCCTCTTTTGTCATATGAGGTTGGACGGCATTTACGATTTCACACATTTGAGTGTCAAATTCACTTGTCTCATCCATGACAATACCACGAATGTTAATAACATTCTCGGAACGTCGAATAGACTTATCAATTAGCTGTTTGATTTTTGGCACAAATATTTTGTGGTTACGGTCAGTAATAAAAACTCCTTCCAGACCATATTCTTTCATTATCGCACTTAATACTTGTACACCTTCAGCAGAATAAAACAAAACGTCATTTACATAATTTCCTTCTCTTATCGCACGAATAATATCGTAACCACAACTATGTTCTGATAACCTTAAATCAACTACTAAAATTTCATAAGTATTTAAATCATATGCTGCCAAATCGAAATCTGAAGATCCCCAAACCCTTCTAATTTGACATCTTAAATTCTTACTGTTTACATATCGTTCCGTCCTCCTGCTTAAGGTGTCAAAAGATTCATCTGTGTCTTCAAACCATAAAATCTTATAGTTTAAGTCCATGATTTTAGGTAAAGTAGTATTTCAAATCCATTTTTATAATCTGGATTATATTCTACTTTTCCTCCTATCTTTTCAATATATTTCTCAACAGTATTCAGCCCAATACCTGTTCCTTCTGTAGTAGTGTAACCAGCCTCAAATATCCTTGATGAGTTAGTTGAATTCTTTAAACCATATCCATCATCTTGACAATGGATAACAATACCTTCCGCATATTCATCAAAAGAAAGTATAATTTTACTTGCATTTGCTTTCAGCGAATTACTGATTATATTATCCAAAACTATGCTAAATTCCAATGGATTGAATTTTACGTTTCCAACAATATCACGAGTATTATCATCTACCATCACATGAAGCGGTGGTGAAGATGTATTAAGATAATCATCTATAAACTTAACAATGTCATCATGTGAATTATCCGATCCAGCTGAGTAGTTCGTTCGCATAACAAGGTTATAACTGTTCATTATTTTTTCACAAATCTGGCTAATGCTGCTTAGATATGGAAGCAATGAGCTAATATCTACTTTTTCGTCTTTAGCAACTTCATACATTTCCGATATTACCGAATCAATGGTGTCAGCATATCCTTTCATAATATGCATTGCATCGATTGCGTCTTGCGCAGTAAGATTAGCACGAGCGGTCAGTAGGCCGACTTGCTTTTTCGTAGTAGATAATTCCGCTTCTGATTTTTCAAATCTCTCCTGCGTAATTTCAGTTTCGTAAGAAGCTTCCCTCGCACGCCTTTCAAGGTTTTGTGTATGTCGCGCAACTTCTTCGGCCTTTTTAATTATATCGTCATCGTTAGAGTTAATAGCCAATTTTCTTAATTCTCTGGCTGCTTTGGATGCATCAGATTGATAGTCGGAGATTATCTGAGGTAAATTATGATTAACATCAATTGATATGTATGATTCTTCTTTTGAACGTGTTTTGATTTTTTTAATAATGTTTGGAATATCATTAAATGCTTCATTATTTCTAGCCGCATCTAAAAAATTGTCTGAAACTCCCCACTGGGCAATTTGAACTACATATTTTTCTAATGGCTTGAGGGCATATTCCAAAAAAAAGGTTTTCAGTTCAGTTAAACTATAAGAACTAATAAAGCCGTTATTTCTGCTGGATGTTTCTACTAAATTATTATTTTCTCCAGTGATTTCGATTTGTCCAATCAATTCGCGCGTTCCAAAAAAGCGTTTATAGCCCTGCTGTTTTCTCTGATCTATATCGAAAAAATCTCGTCCTGGTTCGCCATATGGATATACTCTAAATCCATTCTTATAGACAAAAATCGAACCATAGTTTTTAGCTTCAACACCCATTATACGGGTAAAATTAGTTTTTGCTGCTTGATTCAAAAAGAATAGTGTACATGAGATATTGCACAAAGAAAACTCATTTTTTTCAATGGTTTTAAATAAGTATGTTCCTCTATCATTTAGCTCAGTAGTAACTTTTTTGCCATCTGCTGATATGTTTATAGCAATTTTGGTTGTTTTCTTATTGATAATATCAAAAATGTTATTATCAATTTTTCCATTTACTTTATTCCGATCTTCCTTTTCGTTTGCATCGCGCTCATCTTCTTTTGGAACCCGCAGTAAAATTTCAAAAGGATCATAATCGTTTGTTGCGGAAGGATTCACCAATTGCGTTAGTGCCTTTTTCAAAGCAAGAAGATCAGATCGTGTCCAGTTCTCCCTTAACCTTGAAATAGTTATACATGTGCCTTTAGTTTTAATTTTACTAGTATCTACACTGTATCTGACGTCTATATCAGCAAAATCATCCAACGAATTTCGTTCAAAATCGCTCCAGTTAATATATATTTTATGCCCAATATTTTCTGTTAAAACTTTCGAAATTAACGTGACGTCTTCGCCTAACCTATCACATGAGAAACGACCAACGCCTTTTGCACCGGCGACTGAACGCTTAATTTTATCGCGGTACGAAGGATTCCGTTTTTCGGAATATGCGACGAATAGCCATTTGCTAATAATATCTTCTTTGCTCATGCCATTTCCATCGTCGAGAATAGTGATCGAAGAATCTGGAGCATCTAAAGCATCAAATCTAATTGTAACCTGATGTGCACCGGCATCATATGAGTTCTTGACCAATTCAAAAATAGCGATATATTTATCATTGATTAGTTCTCGCCCAATGATGTTCTTCAAACCTGAACTAACCTTAAAGTGCAGTAGTTCCTCCATCTTCTATCATCTCCTTCAGCACAATCCCTACTTGTTCCGCAAAAATAGGGGGAACAGCATTCGCCACCTGTGTATATCTAGGAACATCGGTTCCTCTTCGATCACCGCCAGTAGTATACTTACCCTTAAATATGTACCAATCGGGAAAGCTCTGAACTCGTGCTAATTCTCTGACTGTGGGTATACGTGGCTCACAATAATGAACAAAATCATCTGGTATAGAAGTAACCGTAGTGCAAACGCTATTAGCTTTCAAGACAGTAACGCCGCGCTTTTTCAACCCTTGAAATGTTTTAGGAGTATATCTTTTGGACTCATCAGAATCTGCGATTAATTTATTGAATAAATCTTCTGTTTCTTTTTTATGTTTTACAAAGCGATGGCTGTTTGGAACATTTCCATTTGTACCGTCTCTCATAAGTCGTTGGTAAGAAGATGTAATTTGTCCATAGACACCTGATCTGAAACCTTTATAATCTGGACAAGGGACTGTGCCGTTTGATTTTAACAAATCTCCGATTGCATCACTAACACATACTGTTTGTGGCAATCCTTTACTTTCAAGAAAGCTGTTTCGTCTTGCTTCTAAGATCTCGAAGAACTTTAAGGTATCAATCTTACGACTTGCAATCAAAATAAAGCGTTTACGCTTCTGCGGAACGCCATACTCAGATACATCTATCAGTTTGCTGCATACTTGGTATTTTTCACGTTTTAACGCAGTTATAATTTTTTCCGAATAAGCTTTATCTTTGTTTCCACTATCATCAGTAAAGGCAACAGTGAAGCCATGAACATTTTCAAATATCAATGTGTCAGGCTTTACCAGCCGAATAAACTTTAAATATGCCTTAAATAATTTATTACGCACATCATCAGATTTTCGTTTACCAGCCATTGAAAATCCTTGACATGGTGGACCACCAACCACCAAAGGTACGTTGCCCTGAAGTTTTTCAAGTTCATTTTTATACTTTTTAAGAAGGACGTAAATATCAATATTGGTCTGAGATAACCACTCAGGCCATGCATAGTGTCCCTTTTTATCAATCAGATTAGCTTTCAACGTCGAGAACGCATCTTGATTTTTCTCAATGGCAAACAGCCCATGCCAACCTGCATTATATAGACCTAAAGATAAACCGCCACAACCAGCGAAGAGGTCAATATAATTCAATGGCATCAAGATACACCTCCACTATTTTAATAATCAGATTATTATAGCATAAAAGGCGCAAATATTCAATCAGCCATTTCCTATATATTTCCACTCCGGATAGCAACGAACCTAGGATACTGATAGCCATTTGTCATAGTAAGAATTGCTACATCTGGCTCGTGTTCAATTAACAAGCAGTGCCAAATGTTTCCAGATACTTTTAAAGTGTCAATATATGGATATAGAAAGTTATATCCTTTCATAAAGTTCTTACAGAATTCATCATATTTTGTTTTGTCTAAACTGATACGGGCAATGATCGTATATGGATATACCATACCTTTTTGCATGTTTGTTAGTTTCTCTAACTCGCTAAAATTGATTACGTCTTTAAAAAACATAGCTTCATTTTTCATTGGTGCACCCCCATAACAATATTATTGGCACCAAACAATTTTTATACACAGTTAAAAACACTTGCTTTTTGCAAGAAAAAACACCTAATGATGTGACAAGATCGGTGTGGCCTCGACAACATTGTTGCCCCCCTTCATGGATGGTAAAATATAGGTATAGAAACCATTGAAAGGGGCTGTATTCATGAAAATCCTGTTCAAGTTGATCGCCGTGCCGTTCATGCTGGCGCTGACCGTTACCGTACCCGTGCTGACCTTTTTATTCTGCTATGCTGTGACGTTTCTGGAGATCGTTTCGGGAATTGGGGCGCTGATCGGCGTGATCATGTTGTTCACTGTGGGAAAGTTCGACGGCTGCGTGATTCTGGCGCTCTCGTTCCTCATTTCCCCTCTCGGCATCCCCGCCATAGCGGAATGGCTGATCGACAGGTTAAACGGTCTGAACTATCTGCTCCGGGACTATATTATGGGCTGAAATATTTCGGGACAACTTCGGGCCAAGTTGGCCCGAAGTTGTTTTTTTACGGGAAAGGAGGGGGCGTATGGCAACCACGCGCCTGATCGCGCGTCATATCAGCAAGGGGGAAACCATCGCGCAATCCCTTACTGACAGCTTTGATTACGGGCAGAACCCAAAGAAAACGCGGGACGGCGAACTGATTTCCGCCTACAGGTGCGACCCGAAAACCGCCGACGCGGAATTTCTGTTGAGCAAGGCGCAGTACAAGGCAATTACGGGCCGGGAACAAAAAAAGGATGCGGACATTCTCTGTTATCAGATTCGGCAGGCATTCCTTCCCGGCGAGATCACGCCGGAGGAAGCCAACCGGATAGGCTATGAAACGGCCATGCGCTGGACGAAGGGCAATCACGCCTTTTTCGTTACCACACATATCGACCGGCACCATATTCACAACCACATTTACTACAACTCCACAAGCCTTGACTGCACCCGGAAATTTCGGGATTTCATCGGTTCCGCCCGGGCCGTGCGTCGGCTCTCCGACCGGATTTGTCTTGAAAACGGCTTGTCCTACATTGCCCATCCGAAGCTGCACAGCAAGGGGAAATTCAAGCACTACGGCGAATGGCGGGGCGATACCCTCCCGCCGACATTTCAGGAACGGCTGAAAGCGCAGATCGACGCCTGCCTTGCCGAAAAGCCGCCAAATATGGACGCCTTTTTGCAGGCTATGGCGAAAGCCGGCTACGAGGTAAAGCGCGGGCGCGGCGGCACAATCAGTTTCCGGGCCGAGGGGCAGGAGCGGTTTACGCGCCTGCGTTCCTCGACGCTCGGAAAAGGGTACGGGCCGGAGGATATACAGGCGGTGATCGAGGGCCGGCCCGCTCCATCTGGTGGGCGTACCGAAAGCACCCGCAAGGTAAGCCTGATCATAGATATTCAGTCCCGAATGAAAAACGGAAAAGGCCCCGCCTATGAGCGATGGGCCAAAATCTTCAATCTGAAACAGATGGCCGCGACGCTCCAATATTTGCAGGAAAACGGCTTGCTGGAATACGGGCAGTTAGAAAAACGGGCGACGGAGGCCGCAGACCGCTTTCACGTTCTTTCCGAACAAATCAAGTCTATCGAAGGCGCTATGAGCACCAACGCGGAGCTAAAGGGCGCGGTGATGGACTACGCGAAAACCCGGCCCGTGTTAAGCGGCTACAAGTCTGCGAAATACAGCAAAAAATATCTTGCGGAGCATGAGGCCGAGATTGCGCTTTACCGGGCGGCGCAGGAAACATTTCGGCGCGTCCTGTCCGGGGCGAAGCTCCCGAAGATGGACGCGCTCAAAGCTGAATCTCAAAAGCTGGCGGAGGAAAAACGGGCCGCATACAGGGAGTACCGCGCGGTACGAAAGGACATGCAGGAGGTTGTCACAGCGAAGGAGAATATCGACCGTCTGTTTGGACTGACGGACGCGCAGAAAAATAAGGAACAGGAGCGATAGCGACAGTGACGCAACAACAGACGCGGAGCGCCGACTTCGGGCCAACTTGGCCCGAAGTCGCAGGGTTTGGGGCGGCTTGCCCCAACAAGCA
Organism: Caproiciproducens puteiluti; assembly: GCF_052442865.1. NCBI lineage: Bacteria > Bacillati > Bacillota > Clostridia > Eubacteriales > Acutalibacteraceae > Caproiciproducens > Caproiciproducens puteiluti. Next base: position 1,812,373 of record NZ_CP194790.1, read on the forward strand.
GTTTTATGGTTTGACCGCAAGGGAAAATCCATAAAATATGCAACTGTGGCCACAGTTGCCCTGCTTGCCGTTTTGTGAAGCAGCCAAAGAATGCTACTTTTCAATAAAGGTGCTTGAACCATGTTATTAAGATTTATGAGTCAACACCTTGACATTATATACATATTTGATATAATGGTAACAGATGTTGTGCAACTTATGTTACCTATCATCTAAAACGATTCCACACAAAAAGGAGATTTTGAAATGCCCCCAAAGCCAACGACCAATAAAGAGGCTATATTAAACGCCGCTATTTCTATAGTACGAAAAGAGGGTATGGAGAGTGTGAATGCCCGAAGCATAGCTTCAGCATTAAACTGCTCGACTAAGCCTTTATTTCGAATTTACGAAAATATGGATGCTCTGAAACAAGATGTTATCATTCAACTCAATATATATTATAACACATTTATGGAAGCGCGAATGAGCGACGATAATCGCCTGCTATCTCAAGGAATCGCTTATATTGAGTTTGCGAGGCAAGAAAAAAATATATTCAACATTCTTTTTATGAATAAAACCTGTGCAGGGAAAAGCATTGAAGAAATACTTGATGCTGATTGGAACCAACGCTCCATTACGAATGCCAAGAAAATAACTGGTCTTAGTTTGGAAAACGCACGAAGTCTATTTAGAGATGTATGGCTTTATTCACATGGAATCGCAACCCAAATTGTCTCAGACGACATAAATTTACCACACGAAGAAGTAATTAGCCTTATGAAAAATGCTTTCCGTCGATTTTCTTTAGTAATGGAGGATGTAAACCATGAATGAAAGTCCAGAAAAGATGGACGATTTCTTCAACACCCGTGCAAGTATATACGATGTTCAGCAAATCAAAAATATTGATGGCGGAGACAAATGCTATCAAGAAATTGCCCGATATATTCCTTCAAATGCGAAAGCATTGTTGGATTTGGGATGTGGAACTGGTTTGGAATTAGAATCTATTTTCAAAAAGTTATCCACCGTTGAAGTGACATGCGTTGATCTGGCAAATAAAATGTTGGAAAAATTGGCCCAAAAGTATTCAGGACATTCTATTAATCTAATCAATGATAACTACCTTACTGCTGATTTGGGAGTGCAAAAATATGACGTCGCGATATCAATCATGTCATTCCACCATCTTATTCATCCCGTAAAATTGAAACTATACAGCAATATTTTTCAATGTCTCAAACCCAACGGCATTTTTGTTGAATGTGATTACATGATTGGTTCTAACGACAGTGATTTGGAAGAACATTATTTGGGAGAAAGGGAAAAACTCCAATCGCAGTATAATCTCACAGAGGGCCTTTATCACTATGACATACCGTTTACAATTAAACACGAAATATTATTATTGAGAGAAGCAGGTTTTCAATCTGTTAAACAAGTATGGGGAATTGAAAATAATATTATGATTTCAGCTACGAAGCAGGAGAAAAAATGAAGAATCTAATTTTTATCAATGGTACTATGGGTGTCGGAAAAACATCAACTTGTAAAGAACTTCTCAATTTACTGCAACCAGGTGTGTTTTTGGATGGAGATTGGTGTTGGTACATGAATCCCTTCCAAGTTACAGATGAAACAAAACATATGGTAGAAAACAATATTTGTTTTTTGCTAAATAGTTTTCTTTCCTGTTCAGAATATGAAAATGTAATATTCTGTTGGGTCATGCACCAAGAACCCATAATAGATAAGCTGTTAAAAAATTTGAATTTGGAGGATGTTAAGGTACAAAAAATCACATTATCCATTTCAAAAGAGGCACTTACGCAAAGGTTGAAAAACGCTATTGAAAGGGGAGAAAGAACATCCGATGCATTGCAAGGAAGTTTAGATAGACTTCCGCTATATAGCAAGATGAACACAATACATATTGACGTAAGTGATATTTCACCAGTCCAAGCTGCCCAAAAAATAATAGAATCAATTGATAATTAGGGGTATTACATAAATTAAGGTATATAATCTGCCGTCTGCGGCAACAAAAAAAACCGCAGTTTTGGCAGATCATTGGGTATGCAAAAATTGCATATTTAGAAACCAAGCAGCGGTTTTGAAATGAAATTCAAGGCCGCTGCTTCTTTTTGAAAAAACAGTTTGCAGAGGGCGTGATAACTGCGCTCGTTTTTACCATCGATATAGCGGCGGCTTTGGGACAGGAGGTCTTTATGTACCCGAATTCGCTGTTTCTCGTATGGGAGGAACCGTTACCCCACCGTAACGGTTTGGTTTAGCTGACAGCCTAATCTTTTACAACTTCAAAAAAGTTTCAAAAATAATCGCGGGCGAATACTGCGCTCATTTTCAATCCAACACCTTGCGGGGGCCTCCCCGTACAGGTGCTTTTTTATTCCTTTTCGCGGTGTCGCGGGACAAACCTCCCCACTTCGGGCCAAGTTGGCCCGAAGTCCGTGCCGGGCCTGCGCGACATGTTTGCCCCCGCTGCCGTTCCCCGCCGACCTCCGTTCATCAGCCGTTAACCCACGACCGAATTGAATGGAGGTAAACATAAATGGACAAGTCCCTTATCGCGATCACATATAAAACCGCCAATGGAAACCGGATTTGTGTTGAGGTTTCAACCCCGGTCAAAGAACTGTTGGAGCAGTCCGACCGGCAAATCCGTTCCCAAAGGCGGCAAGACAGGCGACATCTTGATTACGTGGATTTCATAGGCGGTTTGAGCGACGCGGCTATGAACCATCCACAGGCGGACGCCGCCGATCTCGTAATGAAAATGGAAAGCTACCGGCAGCTTTACGCGGCTATCGGCAAACTTCCCGAAGTACAGCGCCGGAGGCTGCTTTTGCATTTTGTCGATAACCTGACATACCGGCAGATTGCCAAGCTGGAAAAAGTTGATTTCAGAACGGTAGGCCGTTCCGTCGTGCGCGCGCTCGTTCAACTGCAAAAATATCTCACCGAATAACCGGCATTTCCGGGCGGCCCCGCCATTGGACGGGGCCGTTTCCTTTTCAGAATCAGTTTAACAGAAAAGCAGATTACACGCAAGTGCGTATACGTTGCTGCGTGTAAATTGTTATGCTTGTTTTGAGATTACGGAAAAGACGGTGAGGGAATGAAGATCAAAGACGCGATTGCGGAACGCTTCCGGCAATTATGCGCGGAGCGCGGCATATCCTATACGCAACTTGCGCGGCTGGCTGGCGTCACGCCCTCGACCGTATACAGCATGTTGCAGCCGGAGCGCCGGGATGTGAGCGCGGTCACGGTCAAGAAGCTGTGCGACGGATTGGATTTGTGTATCATAGACTTTTACGATTGCGATTTATTCCGAAATCTTTCTCCGGAGATTGAATAGCTTGCCGAAATAAAAAGGTGTCCCGCAGTTCAAAAAAGCTGCGGGATATTTTTTTGCAAAATTGCCGGAAGGGGGAGGCCACAAAACGCCTTTTTCCGTCCTAATAAGTAGAGGATACTTTTTCCTCGTTTGTACTTTGAAAGCTGAATAAAAAGATACCCGGATACGAAGGGTACGTGTGCCGAGTGACAGGCCCGCCATGACCTCCATTGCCAGAGGATGGAGAGAGCGACAAGGCTCATGCCGCAGGCGGGGCGGGACTTGGCCCCGCCGGATAAAGCACACAAACCCGGATACTTGCGTTCAGTCACAGTCCGAGCGTGAAGCGGCCATATTAGGCCGTGAGCCGTCGCAGGCAATGAGGACGCCTCGCCATCAGAATGGGGAGAGGTGAAATCCCTATGGGGCGGAAAAGCCGCCGCCCGTCCGGGTTATCTGTTCGCGTTACATGTCAGGAACACCGCGCAGGGCCTTTCTGTCTTGCGACAGCCTGAAATTTCCCGGCGCGGTCTGTTCCCTCTGTTGATGAACGGAGTTTTATCATGGATAAACAGTTAACGGCATTGCTTGATCAGCAATGGAGCAACAATGCCTGCCGTGGCTATATCATTTGGGCTATGGAGAACTGCGGATTCAGCCCCGATGATATTCAGCGCGTGCTTTCGGAGCTTCATTACGTTTTCGATATGAAGTCTATCGAAGAAGCCGACCGGCATTATTGCGACAGTCCCTATTGACTTCGGGCCAACTTGGCCCAAAGTGTGGAGCAAGATTAGAGGGCAGCACCATGCCGGTGCCGCCCTTTGGTGTTTCCCCACGGGACACGGGGAGGCTAAAAAAAAATTTACATAGTTCAGGGAAGGAGACAATATGCCGGAAGCAACAGAAGCGGAGCGATACACATATCAGGTCAATAAAATCAACTTTGTTGTGACGCCGGTATATAAAGACCGGGGCGAAACAATCGCGGCGATCCTGTTAAAGCTCATGGAAGCCGATACGGAACGGGTTTATGCGGCGGCGACATCCTTAACACGGGCGGGCGGAAGCGGTATACTATAAGTGTAAATACTGCTTGTTTGACTGCCGGAAAGGAGGCTGTCTTGAAACAGTCAAACAATAAAAAGCACAATATGGATACCGCCGCTCTGTACTGCCGTTTGAGCCGCGACGATAATCTTGATTGCGAATCCAACAGCATTACGAACCAGAAAGCCATTCTGAAAAAAGTGGCAAAGGAAAAAGGTTACGAGGATATTCAGTTTTTCGTTGACGACGGGATAAGTGGAACAACCCTCGACCGTCCCGGTTTTCAGCAGATGATAAAAGCGATTGAAGCGGGCTATATCTCGGCTGTCCTTGTAAAAGACCTTTCCCGCCTCGGACGCGATTATCTGAAAGTCGGCTATTATACCGAAGAATTCTTTCCCGCCCACGATGTAAGGCTGATTGCCGTTTCGGACGGTGTGGACAGCGACGAGGGTGACAATGAATTTACTCCGTTTCGCAATATCATGAACGAGTGGTACGCGAAGGATATTTCCAAAAAGCGCCGCATCGTCAATAAGCTCAAAGGAAATTCCGGGGTTCCTCTTTCGCCCCCGCCCTATGGGTATAAGAAAGACCCGGACAACGCCAAACGCTGGATTGTGGACGAGGAAGCAGCCGTCGTCGTTCGCCGCATCTATCAGATGGCGCTTGACGGATACGGCCTTTCCGAAATCACCGCCGCGCTGGCGCGGGATGAAATTCTCAATCCCATGTCCTATTGGCAAAGCAAGGGAATCAATCGCGGCGGGACAAAAAGCTCTGTTTTGCCCACGCAATGGGGGCATACCACGATCAGAAAAATTCTGACCATGCAGGAGTATTGCGGCGATGTGATCAACTTCAAAACTTATTCCAAGTCGTACAAGATGAAAAAGCGCATCGCCAACGACGAGGAAAACCGCGTCGTATTTTCCAACGTCAACGAAGCCGTCATCGACCGGAAAACGTGGGAGAAGGTTCAGAGCTTACGTCGTGGCACACGCCGGAAAAAGCCGACGGTCAGCGGAGAACGGAGCATCTTCTCTGGTTTGCTGAAATGCCCTGAATGCGGCGGCAATCTCAACTATCACTTCAATCAGGGAAACCACGACATCAAATTTTTTAGCTGCTGCAACCATAACACCGGATACCGAAAATGCACCTCCACCCATTACATCCGGCTGGATTTTTTGGAACAGGTGGTTTTGCAGGAAATACGCCGTCTCACACAGTTTGCCGACGAGTATGAAGATGATTTTGTGAAAGCGATTATCGGACATTCGGCAAAGACGGCGGCATGTGAACGGTCGCTGCGGCAAAGGGAGCTTGACGGTCTGCTGGCACGGGATAAGGAACTGGACACGCTTTTTGAACGGTTATACGAGGATAACGTATCCGGGAAGATCAACGATGAGCGGTTTGCCAAAATGTCCAAGAAGTACGAACAGGAGCAGGGCGAGAACGCCGCCAAAGCCAAGGCTCTCAAATCGGAGCTGCGAAAAACGGGCGGGCAGCTCATGACCGCTGACAACTTTTTGGAAACCATACGCCGGTATACCGATGCACAGGAACTTTCACAGCGGATGGTGACAGAGTTGATTGACCATATCGACGTATATCACGCCGAGAAGGTCGGTGGGCAAACTGTTCAGTGCATCACCATTTTTTATAACTGCATCGGAGCCTTTACCGTGCCGGAGCGCGAGAGTATCCCGGAAGCGGATGTCCGCTTAAAAACGAGAAAAGGAGTAGCACTAAGCTACTCCCAGGCAAAAGCCGGATAAAAAACGGAGTGTCCTTAAAGGATACTCAGATCCTATAAGGACACTCGACATGGTCCGAGTGGCGAGACTTGAACTCACGGCCTCTTGACCCCCAGTCAAGCGCGCTACCAACTGCGCCACACCCGGAAACAACGTTAATTAGTATATCACAACATCCAAAGCCTTGCAAGTGAAAACTTCTATTTTTACCGATAAACTGCCAAAAAATCTCTCCGATGAATTTAACGGGTCCTTACAGCGAATCTGTAAGGACAGCAATCATAAAGAAATCAGCATCAGAAAAGGCTCTGATGCTGACCTGGCTATTCTTTGCCCTCTTTTTCCCGGACGCTGTGCGGCGACTCATTTTTCTCGTAGTTCTCATATTGATATTTTTCCGCCTGATATCGCTGAGAAACGGGCCTTGAATTCAGGTATTCCTGAACTCTCAGATCGTTTGAGAAAAGCATGCTGAATTCCAGCGGAAGATGGTCGAATCCTTCATTCATAAATTCACCCCGAAGAGTATTCTCTGCACTTGCAGTGAATTCATGCGCTGTCGTTTTCCTGTTTTGGCGGAGCTTTTTTACTGCTGTCCGGGCAGCATAACGGATTTGTAACGGCCAGCAGGGACAACTGATCTCCAATGACTGTGAAGAGTTCTCCTAATACTGCCAGTTCGTCGTTGGTGACGCACTGAGCGATCTGTATGGAAATAGCCGCAGCAAGTGTTACAAGTTTTTCACCACAACAGTTGTTCATGTCAGCTCAAGCTTTCTGAAAAAAGGATTCCACTTGGAACCAATCGAGTACATTGAACCAGTTTTCGGCATAATCAGGCCTGAGATTTTTATATTTCAAATAGTATGCGTGTTCCCAGACATCAATCAGAAGGATCGGTTTCAGGCCGGTTTTTAGAAGGGTATCCTGATTTGCGGTAGATAGAATTTTCAAATCGCCGCATCGGTTGGCAGCCAGCCAGGCGTAACCCGAGCCGAAGCGGTTTACAGCAGCTTCTTTTAGCTGTTCTTTGAAATTGCTGTAGCTGCCGAACGCTTTTTCAATTGCGCGCAGCATCTGAGCACCGGGCTCATGATTGACAGGCCCCATAATGTTAAAATAAAAATTGTGGTTGTATACGCCGCCGCCGTTGTTGATTACTGCGGTCTGAATACATTTTGGGAGCCGGTCCGAGTTAATGAGAAGCTGCTCTAGGGTCATATTGTGCAGCTGCGGATATGGCTGCAGCGCTTCGTTCAAATGGTCGACATACGCTTTCAGATGCCTGTCATGGTGAATTTCTACTGTTTCGGCGTCGATATAAGGTTCCAGAGCATTGTATGCATAGGGAAGCGGCAGGAGCTGAAACGGATAATGGTCATACATAAAACATCATCTCTTTTTTCCAAATACTATATTATACGCAGGGAAAATGTAATTGACAGAAAAAGAAGGATGCATTTTTAGTGAGGTTTGTATTATAATAAAAATGATTCGTTTTTTATAGGTGGGAAAAGAATGTATCAGGAAAAGAATAAAATTCGGAAAACACTTTCAGCATTTGCTGTTGTTATAGTAGAACTGGCTCTCATGGCGGCGACGACTGCCGTTTTTGTTATGGCCTTTGAACACATTGATGCAAAAAAAGCCGAAGCAAAGCCGACAGCCGTCAGCAGCAAAGCGTCGGTGTCTTCCGCTGTACAGCCGAGCCCAAGCCGGACAAGTCAGCCGGCCGGCCAGCAGTTCGAGCAGCCGGATGACTGGAGGCTCGTTTTGGTCAATTACGAGCATACGCTTCCGGAAACCTTCCAATCCAAAATTGTAAATGAATTCAATGTGAATATGGACTCAAGAATCGTCGAACCGTTTCGCCAGATGCGCGACGCCGCTTTAAAGGATGATATTCACCTGTGGCTTTCTTCAGGCTATCGCAATGATGAGAAACAGCAGAAGCTCTATTCGGAAGAAATTGAAGCTTACTACAAAGCGGGAATCAGCTATGAGGACGCGGTAAGCGAGGCTGCAAAATCGGTTGCGCCTCCGGGTACCAGCGAGCACATTACGGGGCTTGCCATTGATGTGAACGGTGTGCTTGAAGATTTCGGCGGTACCAAAGAATTCCGCTGGCTTTCGGAGCACGCGCAGGATTACGGCTTTATTCTTCGCTATCCAAAGGACAAGCAGGATATCACCCATATCAAATACGAAGCATGGCATTTCCGTTATGTCGGGGTGGAGCATGCGAAGAAGATGAAAGAATTGAATCTGTGCCTTGAGGAATATATAGACTATCTCAATAAAAATCAAACTGCTTCTCATTGAATATTACCCTCGAGTTTGGTATAATGAACCAATAACAGGTTTCCAATTTCATAACAACGAGAGGGGTATGGCAATCAATGCAGCAAAAAACAGTAAGAACAAGGTTCGCACCGAGCCCGACAGGCTTTATGCATGTCGGAAATCTTCGTACGGCCTTGTATGAATATCTAATTGCGAAATCGCTCGGCGGCACTTTTGTACTGCGTATTGAGGATACCGATCAGGAAAGGCTTGTAGAAGGCGCTGTGGATATTATCTACAATACGCTTGAAAAAGTCGGCCTGAAGCACGACGAGGGACCGGATGTCGGCGGCGAGTATGGCCCTTATGTGCAGAGCGAGCGCAAAGATATTTACAAACCGTATGCGGAACAGCTTATCAGGGAAGGAAAAGCGTATTATTGCTTCTGCACCAAGGAGCGGCTGGACGCGCTGCATGAAAGCAAAGAGGACGGAACTTTCTCCGGGGGATATGACCGCCACTGCCGCGACCTGCCCAAAGAAGAGGTCGACCGGCTGCTTCGGGAGGGCAAGCCGTATGTAATCCGCCAAAAGATGCCGATAGAGGGTTCCACGACCTTTGACGATACTGTATACGGTTCCATCACGATTGAAAACAAGGAACTGGAGGATCAGATTCTCATTAAATCCGACGGTTATCCGACTTATAATTTCGCGAACGTCATCGATGACCATCTTATGCAGATCACCCATGTGGTCAGAGGCAGCGAGTACCTGACTTCCACCCCGAAGTACAACCTGCTTTATCAGGCTTTCGGGTGGGACGTGCCTACCTATGTCCATCTTCCGCTTATTATGGGAAAAAATGAGGACGGCAGCGTTTCCAAGCTGTCCAAGCGCCACGGCTCCACCGGCTTTGCGGATCTAATACGGGAAGGGTATCTGCCGCAGACCATCGTCAATTATATCGCGCTTCTGGGCTGGTGCCCGAAGGAAAACCGCGAGCTGTTTACGCTTCCGGAGCTTGTAGAGAATTTTTCGATCGGCGGCATCAGCAAATCGCCCGCCGTGTTCGATTACGACAAGCTGAACTGGTTTAACGGGGAATATATCCGCGCCATGTCGGAGCAGGAATTCATAGAGAACGCCATGCCGTATTTCAGAGAAGTTTTCCCAAGTGCGGAACTGAACTGGCAGGTGCTTGCTTCCATTTTACAGCCCCGCGTGACCCAGTTTACGCAAATTCCGGAGATGATCGAATTTTTGAAGGAACTGCCGGAATACCCGGTTGATTTCTTTGTAAATAAGAAGAGCAAGACCAATCTTGAAAATTCGGTCCAGATGCTGCAGGAGTCTATTGCGGAACTGGAGAAAACGGACGACTGGTCGGTGGAGGGACTCCACGATCTGCTGATTGCGCTTGCACAAAGGCTGGAAGTGAAAAACGGGACCCTGCTGTGGCCGGTGCGCATCGCGGCGGCGGGGATGACGGTCACGCCCGGCGGAGCCATGGAAATCCTTGCCATACTGGGCAAGCGGGAATCCACCCGCAGGCTTCATATCGGTCTTGAAAAATTGCAGGCATAAGGAGCGGAAACGAAAATGAGTGACGAAATAACGACTGCCGGTGAAGCGGAAGCTTCCGGTAATTTTATTCATACCTTTATAGAAGAGGATATTGCTCCTCAGGGCAGGTTTGAGGGGAAAAGGGTCCACACCCGTTTTCCGCCCGAGCCGAACGGATACCTGCACATCGGCCACGCCAAGGCGATCTGCATCGACTTCGGTACCGCGGAGAAGTTCGGCGGCATCTGCAATTTGCGGATGGACGACACCAATCCGACCAAGGAAGACACGGAGTACGTGGACGCCATTCAGGAGGACATCCGCTGGCTGGGGTTCACCTGGGACGACCGTTTTTACTATGCCTCCGACTACTTTCCGAAAATGTATGAATTGGCCGTCAAGCTGATCCGAGAAAACCTTGCCTATGTCTGCGAACTGACTCCGGAGCAGATGCGTGAGAACCGGGGCGACCTGACAAACCCGGCGGTCAGCCCGTACCGCGACAGACCGGCGGAGGAAAGCCTCGATCTGTTTGAGCGCATGAAAAATGGGGAATTTGAGGATGGAAAAATGACGCTCCGGGCCAAAATTGATCTGGCCTCCGGGAATTTCAACATGCGCGACCCCGTCATTTACCGTATCAATCATATGACGCATCACCGCACCGGCAGCACCTGGTGCATTTATCCCATGTACGATTTCGCACACCCTATCGAGGACGCGCTGGAGGGAATCACCCATTCGCTGTGCTCGCTGGAGTTTGAAGACCACAGGCCGCTTTACGATTGGGTCATCAACCATATCGATCTGCCGGACAAGCCCAGACAGATCGAGTTTGCCCGTCTGGGCATCAACAATACCGTCATGAGCAAGCGCAAGCTTCGCCTGCTGGTGGAAAACGATTATGTCAGCGGCTGGGACGACCCCCGCATGCCCACGCTCTGCGGGCTTCGCCGCAGGGGCTACACGCCGGCTTCCATCCGGAATTTCTGTGAACGCATCGGTGTTTCCAAGGTGAACAGTACGGTGGAGTACGGCTTTTTGGAACACTGCCTGCGGGAGGATTTGAATCAGAACGCGCAGCGGACCATGGCCGTGATGAACCCGGTCAAGCTGATCGTAACAAATTATCCCGAGGATAAAACCGAGGAATTTGAAGTGGAGAACAATCCCGAACGTCAGGAGGACGGCACACGAACGGTTTCCTTTTCCCGCGAGCTGTGGATCGAGAAGGAAGACTTCATGGAGGAGCCGGTAAAAGGCTACTTCCGTCTTTTCCCGGGCAATGAAGTTCGGCTGAAAACGACGTATATTGTTCGCTGCACCGGCTGCAAAAAAGATGAAAACGGCAATGTCACCGAGGTTTACGCGGAATATGACCCGCAGACACGCGGCGGAAATACGCCGGACGGCAGAAAGATCAAGGGTACCATTCACTGGGTGGACGCAAAAACCGCCGCCGATGCGGAGGTTCGTCTGTATGACAGCCTGTTTACCGTGCCGGACCCGGAGGCAGGGGACTTCCTTACCCAGCTGAACCCGGATTCGCTCAAGGTGCTGACCAACTGTAAGGTGGAACCGTCCCTCGCTCAGACGGAGGGAGTTCATTCCTATCAGTTCATGCGTCAGGGATATTTCTGTCAGGATAACCGCGACAGTACGCGGGAACACCCGGTCTTTAACCGCTGCGTTTCTCTGAAAGACAGCTTCAAAAAGAAATAAAGAATGCAAAAACTCGCTGCCGGAAAAGCAGCGAGTTTTTTATGTCTGCCCGTATATTCCCTGCACGGAGACCTCTCCGGCGTTGATGGATAACAGGCTTCCGTCCTCACACCGGACGATCAGCTCTCCGGCGGGGGAGATATCCACCGCCGTCGCGGTGACGGACTCTTCATTTCGGGTAAAGCCGACAGTGCGGTTTAAGGAAACGCAGAGTGTTTTGTACTCCGCGAGGATCGCTTCGGGACGGTCGATATCATCGCACAGAGTTTCTTCAAACTGCTTCAGGATTTCCTGAAGCAGTCCTGCGCGGGCGACCGGCCAGCCGCATTCCATGCGCAGGGAGGTTGCCTTTACAGACAGCTCGTCGGGAAAATTTTCCATGTTCACATTGATGCCGATTCCGACGACGACGTACTCGATCCGGTCGATTTCCGCGGCCATTTCCGTCAGGATGCCGCAGACCTTTTTACTTCCGATCACGATATCGTTCGGCCATTTGATCATGGCCGGGGCCTTTGTCTGCTTGCGGATCGCCCGGCAGACGGCGAGTCCGGCTAAGAGCGTAATGCCCGTTACCTGTACAGGCAGGCTGCCCGGCCGCAGCAGAACGGAAAACCACAGTCCCGTTCCGGAAGGGGATTCCCAAGCTCGTCCAAGGCGGCCCTTGCCGCCGGTCTGCCGCTCCGCGATGAACAGACTGCCGTTCGGAGCGCCGGAAAGGGCCTGGCGTTTTGCCTGTGCGTTGGTGGAATCGATGCTGTCGAAGCTGAAAACGGTTTTTCCGAGCGTTTTTGTTTCCAGACCCGAAAGAATGAGCTCCGGCGTAATCTGATCGGGGGAAGAAATTAGGCGGTAGCCGCGGTTTGTAACGGATTCGATTTCATAGCCAGCGCTTCTCAGGGTGTTGACGTGCTTCCAGACGGCGGTGCGGGAGACCATCAGCTGTTCGCTGAGCTCCTCGCCCGAAACATAGTCGTTATGCTTTTGCAGATACTTTAATATTTCGTCCTTCGTAGACATGCGATCACGGCCTTTATTTCATAATCATAAGCAGATTATACCCTTTTTCCCTGTACGAGGGCAAGCAAATATGAAAAATATATTGTAGGTTCAGCGGATTTAGTGATATACTATATTATATGTTTTCTAAAGAAAGTAAATTGAAGAAAGTGGGGTGCTTAACATGGATGTCAGGCCGGGTGATATTTTACAGATGAAAAAAGCGCATCCTTGCGGGAGTAAAACCTTTCTTGTTCTTCGTTCCGGCATGGATTTTAAAATTCGCTGTACCTCCTGCGGGCATGAAATTATGGTCCCCAGGCTGAAATGTGAAAAGAATATCAAAAAGATTATCAGGGAAGAACCGCAGCACGAATTGTAGCTCCTTTATTTATCAACAGAATAAATGAAGGAGAATGACTATGTTTGAAAATCTGGAAGTCTTTGAAAAACGGTATGAGGAGTTAAATCATAAGCTCTACGACCCTTCGGTTTTATCCAATCAGGCCCAGTATACCGAACTGATGAAGGAGCATAAAAATATCACGCCCATCGTCGAAAAATACGGGGAATACCAAAAGGCCGTCCGCTCCATGGCAGAAGCGCGTGAGCTGCTGGAGGACGGCAGCCTCGATAAAGATCTGAAGGAGATGGCGGACGAGGAATTTCAGACCGCGAAATCGGACATCGAGCGGTGTTCCGAGGAGCTGAAAATCCTGCTTCTGCCGCGCGACCCCAATGACGACCGAAACGTTATCGTTGAAATCCGGGGCGGCGCCGGCGGCGAGGAAGCCGCCCTTTTTTCGGCCGTCCTGTACCGTATGTACAGCATGTACGCGGAAACGAAGGGCTGGAAAACGGAAATTCTGAACGTCAGCGAAACAGAGCTGGGCGGGTTTAAGGAAATCAGCTTTATGATTACCGGCGACGGGGCGTATTCCCGCCTGAAATATGAAAGCGGCGTGCACCGCGTGCAGCGTGTGCCGGAAACGGAGACGCAGGGCAGGGTGCATACCTCCACCGCTACGGTCGCCGTTCTGCCGGAAGCCGACGAAGTGGAACTCGAGATCAATCCGAAGGATTTACAGATCGACACCTACCGTTCCAGCGGAGCGGGCGGCCAGCACATCAATAAAACCTCCTCCGCGATCCGGATCACCCATCTGCCTACCGGCACGGTGGTGGAATGTCAGGATGAGCGGAGCCAGTACAAAAATAAAGACAAGGCAATGAAAGTGCTGCGTTCCAGGCTGTATGAGGCGAAGCTGCGGGAGCACGACGAAAAAATAGCCTCCGAACGCCGGTCACAGGTGGGAACCGGTGACCGTTCCGAGCGGATACGCACCTTCAATTATCCGCAGGGGCGGATGACCGACCATCGGATCGGTCTGACCATTTACCGCCTGGACGATATCTTAAATGGAAGTCTCGATGAAATTATAGACGCTTTGATTACGGCGGACAGAGCCGCAAAGCTCCAAAACACCATAGATAACCAATCGGAAGAGAGAGAATAAAACAATGCAGACCCTAAGGCTGAACGCAAACAATCGGGAAGACATCCTTACCGCCGCCCAAATTCTCAGGGACGGCGGTCTGGTCGGTATCCCGACGGAAACGGTTTACGGGCTTGCCGCCAACGCGCTGGACGGAAAAGCCGTCGCCGGTATTTTTGCCGCGAAGGGCAGGCCCATGGATAACCCTTTAATTGTACATATTTCTGACTTTGCCCAGATTGGCCGGCTGGTTCGGAAAGTAACGCCCGAAGCCGAAAAGCTGGCAAAGGCATACTGGCCCGGTCCGATGACGATCATTCTGCCGAAGTCGGACAAAATTCCGGATGAGGTGAGCGCCGGACTCGACACGGTCGCCATCCGTTTTCCGTCCCATCCCGCCGCCAGGGCGTTGATCGATGCCGCGGGGATTCCGCTTGCCGCACCGTCCGCCAACCTTTCCGGGCATCCCAGCCCTACGGCCGCCGAGCATGTCCTGAACGATCTGGACGGGAGAATAGAAGCGGTGGTGGACGGCGGGCCCTGCGGGGTCGGGGTGGAATCGACGGTCGTTACTCTGGCTTGCGATCCTCCGCGCCTGTTAAGGCCGGGCGGGATTACGCTGGAGCAGCTCCGCAGCGTTCTGGGAACGGTGGAAATGGACAGCGCGGTGCTGCATCCGCTGAAGGAAGGTGTTCGCGCTTCTTCTCCCGGCATGAAGTATAAGCATTATTCGCCGAAAGCGAACGTAATTATCATTGACGGCAGTTTTGACGCATATAGAAATTATGTAAACAGCCACGGTGGCGACGGTACCGCGGCCCTCTGCTACAGCGGGGAGGACGCGGAGCTGACGGTTCCGACCGTCTGCTACGGAGGGGAAGACGATTACGGCGAGCAGGCGCGCGAGCTTTTCGACGCGCTGCGCCGCCTTGACGAAATTCACGCGAAAACCGTTTACGCACGCTGCCCGGAGCCGAAAGGCGTGGGTCTTGCCGTTTATAACCGGCTGATCCGCGCGGCTGGATTTGAGGTGCTGCATCTTGACTGACCTGGTAATCGGACTGACCGGCCCGACGGGCGCCGGAAAATCGACCGTGGCCGCCGCCTTTCAGAAGGCGGGCTGCCTGATTGTGGACGCGGACCGGATTGCCCGCGAAACCATTGCGGACGAAAAATGCCTTGCGGCTTTAAAAGCCGAATTTGGGAATGATATTGTTGGGGAAGACAACCGGCTCAACCGCACTCTGCTGGCGCAGCGCGCCTTTGCCGATCAAAGAAGCACAGAGCGGCTGAATGCGATTACCCATCCGCTGATCAAGGAGGAAGTGATCCGTAAGATCGCCGAATATCGGCAACAAACGGCGAAGGCGATTATTCTGGACGCTCCTCTCCTTTTTGAAAGCGGATCCGATTCGCTCTGCACGACCTCTGTGGCCGTCACCGCGCCCGCCGAAGTTCGGCTTTACCGCATTGTAAACCGCGACTCCATCACGCCGGAGCTGGCCAGAGCACGGATGAGCATGCAGCAGGACGACGCGTATTACAGCTCCCGCGCACGGTATCAGCTTACCGGCACCATGAGTGACGACGACATCCAAGAAAGAGTGAATCAGCTTTTGGAGAAAATTATCGGAGATTATGCATGAAACATTTTAAAAGAATTCTTCTGGCCTGCGCCGCGGCCGTCATTTTGTTGCTGATCGGTTATTTTGCCTTGAATCGGGGGTATACTTTTTTCATGAAAAGGGCGTATCCCCTTCAATATACACAGCTTGTGGCGAAAGAGGCGACAGCCAACCGGCTTGACCCTGCGCTGGTTTATTCCGTGATCAAGGCGGAGAGCAATTTTGACCCGAACGCCCGGTCGCACGCCGGGGCCGTCGGCCTGATGCAGATGACGCCGGATACCTTTGAGTGGGTGCAGACCAAGCTGAAAAGCGATACGAAATATGAGGAAGAGGACCTTTACGCGCCGGACATCAACATTCGTTACGGTTGCAAGCTTCTGGCCCTTCTGTTTGAGAGGTACAGCGAGAAGGCGACCGCGCTGAGCGCGTACAATGCCGGAATCGGTACGGTAAACACATGGCTGAAAAATCCGGATATTTCCAAAGACGGCGCCGTGCTTGACAGCATCCCCTACGAGGAAACGAGAAATTATGTGGACGCCGTCTTAAAGAATTATGCGAATTATAAAAAACTATATCAATTTAACAGCAAAGGAGAAACAATCGATGGCTAAGAAATATGAAAAAGACGAATTGAAAAAGCTGACGGAGGAGCTTTTGCTCAACCGGAAAAACGGCTATTTTCAAATGGAGGATGAGACGGTTAAAAAGGCCGATGATTTCTGCGAGGATTACAAAAAGTTTTTGGATCTTGCGAAAACAGAGCGCGAAGTGACCGTTTTTGCGTTGAAGGCGGCTGAAAAGGCCGGATTTGTGCCCTTTGACCCTCAGAAAAAATATCAGGCGGGAGATAAGGTTTATTATAACAACCGCGGAAAGGCCGTGATCCTTGCAGTGATCGGCAAAAACGGCTGTAAAAACGGCGTGCGCATCGCCGCCGCCCATATCGATTCGCCAAGGCTTGATCTGAAACCCCATCCGCTTTATGAGAAAGACGACATTGCTTTCTTCAAATCCCATTATTACGGCGGAATCAAAAAATATCAGTGGACCGCCATTCCTCTCTCCATGCACGGCCTTGCCGTACGCAAGGACGGCGTTTCCGTGGAAATCCGTATCGGCGAGGAGCCGGGCGAACCGCAGTTCTGTATAACCGATCTGCTTCCGCACCTCAGTGCCGAACAGATGGAGAAGAAGCTTTCCAAAGCGATTGAGGGCGAAAACCTGAACATCGTTTCCGGCAGCCGTCCCGTCCGGGCCGACGAGGGTGAAAATCTGGTAAAGCTGAACATTATGAAACTGATTCACGACAAATACGGGATGACCGAGGAGGATTTCGTTTCCGCGGATATTGAATTCGTACCGGCATTCAAAGCTTCCGATATCGGTTTCGACCGCAGCATGATCGGCGCTTACGGCCACGACGACAGGGTCTGCGCCTATCCGGCTCTGATGGCCGCTCTGCAGGCCGGAACACCCGACAGCACTATCCTTACGGTTCTGGCCGACAAGGAGGAAATCGGCAGCGACGGAAACACCGGCCTGAACTCCCAGTTTATGCACTATTTCATTTCCGACCTGGCTCATGCCGAGGGGCTGGAAGCAAGGCATGTTTTGAGTAAATCCAAATGCCTTTCCGCCGATGTGACGGCTGCGTATGACCCGAACTACGCCAGCGCGTACGAGCCGACCAATTCCTGCTATATCAACGACGGTGTCGGTATGGCCAAATACACCGGTTCCAGGGGAAAGAGCGGCTCCAGCGAGGCGTCTGCGGAATTCGTCGCCGAGGTCAGAAACATTTTTGAGCAGAACGACGTGCTGTGGCAGATCGGCGAGCTGGGCAAGGTGGACGGCGGCGGCGGCGGAACCGTTGCGTTATACATTGCCAATCTGAATGTGGATGTTCTCGACGTCGGCGTTCCGGTTCTTTCGATGCATTCTCCGTTTGAGATTGTAGCGAAACTGGACGTCTATATGACCTATAAGGGAATCAAGGCTTTTTACGAGGCAAGCTGAAAAAAACACCGTTATCCGGAGACAGGAGGGCTGATATGAACCCGCTTTTATCGCCGCTTAGAAAAAGCACGGCTGTTTTTTGCGCCTTGCTGGCGCTGACGGCTTGTGCGGGCATCCTTGCGGCCTGCCGCTCGGGTTCTCCGGAAAAACCGGCTTCCTCGGCGGAAAGTCTCCCGGCTGTTTCAGAGGGGAAAACCGGGGAAGAGGACTCGTTTTCCTCCCGGTCCGCCGCACAGGAAAGCGTCGAAGCGGACCTTGAAACGATCCTGTCCTCCCCCTTGTCCGGCTCCGCACCGAACGACTATATCAGCGCGCATCGGCAGGAGTATGAAAATATTCTCAAACAGGGGGATACGGCGCTTACCTATCTGCTCGCAGAATTCAAAAGCGGCAGATCGGATGGGCTTCGCGGCGAGATCATGAAAGCGATCTGCGTCGATCTGCTTGGCGATAGAAACAATGTGCCGGAGGGCAGCTTTCAAACGGCGCGGGAATGGTACGAAAAGCTGGATCCCTATGAGCCGGCCTCTCTGCCCAAAAAGGAATATTGGGAAACAACGAACGACCGCAATCTTGATTTTGTTTATACAGCGGCTATGGACCGGTACGCTTCTCAAAAAGATGATACTGTCACCATTGCCGCTCCCGTCCTTTACGGGAGCGAGACGCAGGGGACGACAGTCACGGTTTTTGCCACGGTACTGGTTAAGGATTTTCAGGTGCTTGGCGATACTTTAACGAATACGGGCGGAGCGGTGATTCCCGCGGCGATTACGGGAACCGTCGGCAGCGACGGAAAAATTTCTGACTGCACGGCGTATACGCAGGCGAAGGACGGAAGCTACTGGGCGCCGTCCATCAGGGAGTTCTGCGGAACGCATTACGATGTTGCGGAAAAGATGATTTCCCGGTATTCCAGGGAAGATTATGAAACTCTGCTCAAAAAGAATTTACAGGCGTATCTGAAATCGATTGATATCAGCCCTAAGTATTACAGCGATTCCGTTGAGAAAATCAGCTTTGCGGATTATCTCTCTGGCGATTGAGACCTTACAAGAATAAAAACAGCCTGACACTGTGGGGAAAACACAGGTCAGGCTGTTTTTGTATCTTTCAAATATAAAATCTCAGGATTTTTTGAGGCTGAACGGATGGCTTACAGCGTACATTTTTCAATTCCACTGAACACAATGCCGCGGGACGCGTCCAGCGTGACCGTCGTGCCGCTCTTTAAAATCTGTACCGCGTTTTCCGCAGCGACGATCACAGGCTTGTCCAGTGTCAGCCCGACAATCGCCGCGTGGGAGTTCATTCCGCCGAATTCGGTGATGATCCCCGCCGCGCTTTTTATGATACGGAGAATTTTGTTGCTGGTCTGCGGAATGACGAGGATGTCGCCGTCCTTAAAATTTCTCAGAGCTTCGTCCTCATCGGCACAGACGCACAGATTGCCGCAGACGGCGCCTTTGGTAACGCCGATGCCGGATACCAGCACGTCGCCGACCAGCTGGACCTTCAGAAGATTGGTGGTGCCGGAAACGCCGAGCGGCACACCGGCGGTAATCACCGCGAGGTCTCCGTTTTTGACAAGGCCCTGATTGCGGGCAACGTCGACTACGTGGTCGAACAGCTCGTCGGTGTTGTCTTTTTCATCCATCATAATCGGCACAACGCCCCAGGAAAGATTCATCTGGCGCTGGACGGTGGGGTCGGTGGTCCCGCTAATGATCGGGCATTCCGGACGGTACTTGGAAATCATGCGGGCGGTTCTGCCGGATTTCGTCACGGTCATAATCGCGACCGCGCCGAGGTCCTGGGCGGTTGTACAGGTTGCGTGGGAGATCGCGGAAGTAACGTTGGGCTGTTCGGTGAAATCACGTTTTTCAAAACGGCCCTTGTAATCAATATCGCGTTCGGTGCGCTCCGCAATGGTCGCCATGGTTTTCAAAGACTGAATCGGGTAGTTCCCCGCGGCGGTTTCGCCGGAGAGCATGATGGCGCTGGTTCCGTCGTAAATGGCGTTTGCGACGTCGGTAGCTTCCGCCCGCGTCGGACGCGGATTCTTGATCATGGAATCCAGCATCTGGGTCGCCGTAATGACCTGCAGGCCGGCATTGTAAGCCTTTTTGATCAGCTTTTTCTGGATGACGGGGATTTCCTGAAGCGGAATCTCTACGCCGAGGTCGCCTCTGGCGACCATGATGCCGTCCGATACCCGGATAATGTCGTCAATATTTTCCACACCGTCGGAATTTTCAATTTTGGCAATGATACGGATTTTATGGCAGTTATGTTTCTCCAGTTCCGTTCTCAGTTCGATAATGTCTTTTGCGCTGCGCGTAAAGGAAGCGGCAATAAAGTCAAAGTCCTCCCGCACGGCGAAAGCAATATCCTCCTTGTCCTTTTCGCTGATAAACGGAAGGGAAAGATTGATGCCCGGTACGTTGATTCCCTTATGGGCCGAAATGGTCCCGCCGTTGACGACGCTGCAGTGGATGTCGGTTTCGGTGCAGGAAAGTACTTTCAGTTCGATCAGGCCGTCGTCGATCAGAATTCTGGCCCCGGTGGAAACCTCCAGCGGAAGACGCGCGAAAGTGATGGAAGCAATGGTTTCGTCACCGACAATATCCCGGCTGGTCAGCGTAAAGTTTTCCCCGGTTTTCAGTGTGATTTTCGGCTGATTAAAGTCCCTGACACGGATTTCAGGCCCTTTGGTGTCGAGCAGAAGCGCGACGGGAATCTTGAGTTCGCTGCGCAGCTTTTTTACGGCGTCCGCGCGCACCTTCTGCTCCGCAGAGGTCTGATGGGAGAAGTTCAGTCGGGCGACATCCATGCCGGCGAGCATCAGCTGCCGCAGTACGTCGATATTATCTGTCGCAGGGCCGAGAGTACATATGATTTTGGTTTTTCTCATGTTCTAAGACTCCAATCCTAACGTAAAAATAGAAATCAAAAATTTTACCCAGTGTATATGATATTATATTTATCACCATAAATCAAATGAATTGTCAGATATTGTATACAAGCCTGAAATTGAGAAAGCGGTTGAAATTATTTGATTTAAGTTATACAATGATATCATGATAAGAAGGCTGCCGATTTCCCCTCCGCAAAGGAAAATCGGTTTGACGGATTGCGGTAAAACGAACCGTAGGAAAGGGGGCGGCTCATTGCGCAGACGCGGAGAAAAGATAGTGAAAAGCCGCACCGGCTGGCGGAATGCCGATCAGGTGCGAAAAATAAAAATTGTTATGACTGTCATTGCGGTTATCGTCTGTATTTCGGTTGCCTCGGGGGCCATTCTGGTGTGGGTCCAGCTCAAGAATCCGTTCACGAAACCGGCATCCGCTTCGGTTTCCAGCATGGCCGAAGAAGCCTCTTCCAAAAGCGGGGCGCTGCCTGTCTACGACGATTCCTATAATCTGGTGGTGGTAAACGCGTCCACCCCGCTCAAATCCGATTTTCAGGTTCAGTCAGATCAGTTGGAGGGAATCACCGTCGATGCCAGAATTCTTCCCGCGCTCCGGAAAATGATGGACGATGCGAAGTCCGCGGGATGTCCCCTGAAGCTGACAAGGGGCTATGTGGACGCAAAGGAGCAGGACAAGCTCTTCGCCGCCGCCGTACAGGATCTGGTGAAGAATCAGGGATTTACGCAGGTGAGGGCGGAAAATCAGGTGCAGAATACCGTCGGGCGCGGAGGGTACAATGAAAATCAGACCGGCATGGCGGTGGAGTTTGCGGCGGAGGGCGAGGCCGCGGGTACTGATTTTTCCGCTACCCCGCAGTATAAATGGCTTGTCAAGAACAGCGTGCAGTACGGTTTCGTGCTGCGGTACACCGGAGCAAAGGCCGCGATCACCGGTGTGGCGTCCAACCCGCGTCATTTTCGGTATGTCGGCGGCGGCAACGCCGTAAAGATGCGGGAATATTCCATGTGCCTGGAAGAGTTTGAGGCGTATATCCGCAAGCAAAGTCCGAAATAAGCAGAAATATTCCTGAAATATGATTTTTTACTTGCAATTTGGGAATCTCTATGGTAAAATTCAAATGTTAAGTTGCAGTTTGGTTGAAAGAGGTGACAGGTAATGAAGGAAAATATACATCCCAAGTATAAAGAAACTACGATCACATGCGCATGCGGGAATGTTATAAACACAAAATCCACGAAGGAAAACATCCGCGTTGAAATATGCTCCAAGTGCCACCCGTTCTTTACAGGTAAGCAAAAGCTTGTTGATACAAGCGGACGTGTTGATATGTTTAAGAAGCGTTACGGTATGGGCAAGTAATTGACAGATTGAGTTTTCTTGGATTAGCTTAGGCGGCGCAGGCTTTCTGCGCCGCTTATTTTTTGTGGAGGATGCCCATGGTTGAATATCGAACGGTTGAAAAGGAAGCCCTCGCAGAATTTCTGGAGAGGCGCTCACGCTTTATCGGCTGCGTAAAGCCTGTAAAAACCGAGGAAGAGGCGGTTTCATTCATCAATTCCGTAAAATCCAAAAACTGGAACGCGTCCCATAACGTCTACGCGTACTCTCTCCGTCAGGGGCAGATCAGGCGCTATTCGGACGACGGCGAGCCGCAGGGCACGGCGGGGATCCCGGTGCTGGACGTGCTGGTGAAATCCGAGGTGGTGGATACGGCGGTCGTCGTCACCCGGTATTTCGGCGGAATCCTCCTCGGTGCCGGGGGCCTTGTGCGTGCCTATTCCCACGGAGCGTCCATCGCACTGGAGCAGGTCGGAATCATTACGATGAGAACCTGCCTGACGGCCGAGGTCTGCTGCGATTACAATCAGTACGGCAGAGTAAGCGCGCTGATACCGGAAAGCGGCGGGACGGTGGACAATGCGGAGTTTACCGACTCTGTAAGGCTATCTTTTCATATGGGCGACGAAGATATGCGCTCCTTTGAACAAAAACTGGCCGACGCCACCTGCGGTCAGTGCAAAACGGAGGTCACAGGAGAAAAGTTTTTTAAATTTTCCTGAGAATTGAAGGGATTTTGTATAATCCTGCGTATATCTATATGAAACCCAAAGAATATAGAAAAACAGGCGGTGGTATGATGACGGTCCGTGAACGTACACAGGAGATTGAAGAACAAACCCTTTCGTCCTATGCCGCGCTTTCCAGGAATACGCTGGGCAGGGATGTTCCCGAGGAGGAGTGCGATCTGCGCACGCCCTATCAGCGGGACCGGGACAAAATCCTTCACTGCAAGTCTTTTCGCCGGCTGAAGCATAAGACGCAGGTCTTTCTTTCCCCGGAAGGTGACCACTACCGCACGCGCCTGACCCACACGCTGGAGGTTTCCCAGATCGCCCGCACCATAGCAAGGGCGCTCCGGCTGAACGAGGATCTGACGGAGGCGATTTCCCTCGGCCATGATCTGGGGCATACGCCGTTTGGCCACGCGGGGGAACGGGCGCTGGACCAGCTTTGTCCCGGCGGGTTCCGCCACTACGAGCAAAGCGTGCGCATCGTGGAAAAGCTTGAGAAAAACGGCGCCGGCCTCAATCTGACAAAAGAGGTGCGCGACGGAATCCTGTGCCACACCAAGGGCAGGGAGGCAATGACGCTCGAGGGAAGAATAGTCCGTACGGCGGACCGGATTGCCTACATAAATCACGATATGGACGACGCCGAGCGGGCGGGGGTACTGCTGGAAAGCGATATTCCGAAAGATATCAAGTCCGTTTTGGGCGGACGGCGGACGGAGAGAATCGATACCCTGGTCCATTCCGTCGTGGAAAACAGCCGGAACGGGGAAATCAGAATGGACCCGAGGGCTCAGGAAGCCTTTGACAGGCTGCACGATTTTATGTCTGAGTCCGTCTATCTGAATCCCTACGCAAAGGCGGAAGAGAAAAAGGTTCCGAATCTGATCGGCACGCTGTACAGCTATTATCTGCAGCGGCCCGAGCGTTTCCCGCCGGATATGTGCCTGATTGCGGAGCAGGACGGAACCGAGCGCGCCGCATGCGATTATATTGCGGGGATGACCGATCATTTTGCGGTCCAGCTGTTTCAGGATATTTATGTGCCAAAATCCTGGAAATTGTAAATCTTAATAAAAATGAGGTGACGATATGCCATTGCCGGAAGCTTTTATGCAGGAGTTAAAGGCGCGCTGCGAAATATCCGAAGTCGTCGCTTCTTATGTCAATCTCAGGCACAGCGGCAGGAATCTGGTCGGACTTTGTCCTTTTCACAATGAAAAGACACCGTCCTTCAACGTGTATCCGGAAAACGGTTCGTTTTACTGCTTTGGCTGCGGTGCAGGCGGCGACGTCATTACGTTTGTCCGCCGCATTGAAAATCTGGATTACATGGAGGCGGTTCGCTTTCTGGCGCAGCGCGCCGGGCTTCAGGTGCCGGAAAACCAGGTCGACGACGGCATGGCCAGGCTGCGGGCGCGCATTCTGGAAATCAACCGCGAGGCCGCGCGGCACTATTATTCAATATTAAATTCGGAGCAGGGGCAGGCGGGCATGGATTATCTGAACCGTCGTGCCCTGTCGCCCGCCACGGTTCGCCATTTTGGGCTGGGGTATGCTCCGGCTTCCCGTTACTCGCTGGTGGGGTGTCTGGAGAAAAAGGGCTACACGCAGAACGAAATGATTCTGGCCAATGTCGCTTTCAAAGGCCGGTCGGGACAAGCTGTTGACCGCTTTTTTTCACGGGTGATATTCCCCATCATCGATCTAAGGGGGAACGTGATTGCCTTCGGCGGCCGCGTGCTGACCGATGAAAAGCCGAAATATCTCAATACTTCGGACACGCCTGTGTTCAATAAAGGCAATTTTCTGTTCGCGCTGAATTTTGCCAAAAACAGCGGCACCGAGCAGCTGATCCTGTGCGAGGGCTATATGGACGTGATTTCCATGCATCAGGCCGGGTTCACCAACGCGGTCGCCACGCTGGGCACGGCGCTGACGCCGAATCAGGCCCGCCTGATGGCGCGGTATACGAAAGAAGTGGTTCTTTCCTACGATTCGGACGAAGCGGGGCAGAAGGCGACCGCGCGCGCCATCCCGATTCTGCGCGAGGCTGGGCTGCTGGTGAAGGTGCTTACGATTTCCGGAGGAAAAGACCCGGACGAATACATACGATCGAACGGCCAGAACGGCCGGGTGAAATTCAAGCAGCTGATTGACGCCAGCGGAAACGACGTAGAATACCGTTTGCAAAAAATTCGGCAGGGCTGCAACATTCAGACGCCGCAGGGCCGGGTGGATTACCTCACAGGCGCTTCCGCGGTGCTGGCCACGTTGGACAACCGGATTGAGCAGGAGGTATACGCAGGAAAGCTTGCGGAGGAAATCGGAATTGAGCGTACGGCCATTTTGCAGCAGGTACAGAAGAACCGCTCGAAACTGAAAAAAAATCAAGAGCAAAAGGCGTTCAAGGCGTTCCAGCAGCAGTCGGCGGGTGTTCGCGACAGCATTAACCCCGAAAAAATGCAGCATTTAAGGGCTGCAAGCGCGGAAGAGGCGCTGATTGCGTATATTGTTCAATACCCTGAGAACGCTATAGCAATAGAAAGGCTTTTGCCGGCCGAAAAATTTGCGACGACGTTTAACCGCCGTGTATATGGGACAATAATGGAAAGAATTAGGAATGCGAAGGCGGTCAGCCTTACAGATATAGCGGAAGAGTTCTCCATGGAGGAGATTTCTTCCATTGCCAAGATTTTTGCAAAATTTCACGGTGTTTCCGTTACGATGCGGGACGCAGAGGAATATATCGATGTTATTCAGCAGGAATATGAAAAAATGAGCGTAGAAAACGTAAATTCAGCAGAGCCGCAGGAGATACAGGATTACCTGCAAAAGCTGAGGTCACAGAAGAAATAGGGGGACTAATTTATGGGAGCACCGGACAAGAAAACAGTGATCAGGGAATTGATCGAGCAGGGAAAGAGCAAAGGACAGCTTTCGACCAAGGAAATTCTGGACGCGATCGGAGAACTGGACTTTGAACCCGAGCAGATCGAAAAATTCTATGATACGCTGGAAGCACAGGGTGTGGAAATTATTGAAGATTTTGCCGACGTAGCGCTGGAAGACATTGATTTCAACACACAGGTGGACGAAAACGAAGACATCGAATCTGCGCTCAGCACGGAAGGAATTGCGATTGACGACCCTGTCAAGGTTTACCTGAAAGAGATCGGCCGGGTTCCCCTTTTGACGCCGGAGGAGGAAATCGACCTTGCCATTCGCATTTCCGACGGGGACGAGACCGCAAAAAAGCGCCTTTCCGAAGCGAACCTCCGCCTGGTCGTCAGCATTGCGAAGCGCTATCTGGGGCGCGGTATGCAGTTCCTGGACCTGATTCAGGAAGGCAACTTAGGTTTGATTAAGGCGGTAGAAAAATTCGATTACTCCAAGGGCTTTAAATTTTCCACCTACGCGACGTGGTGGATCCGTCAGGCGATTACCCGCGCCATTGCCGACCAGGCAAGGACCATCCGAATCCCGGTTCACATGGTGGAAACCATTAATAAGGTAAAGAAGGTCTCCAGCCAGCTTCTTCATACCAACGGCCACGAGCCGACCGCCGACGAGATCTCCGAAGAGCTGGATATGCCGGTGGACAAAGTGCGTGAAATCATGCGTGTCGCACAGGAGCCGGTTTCCCTGGAAACGCCGATCGGCGAGGAAGAGGACAGCCATCTCGGCGACTTTATTCCGGATGACGACGCCCCGGCGCCGGCGGACGCCGCTTCCCACACGCTTTTGAAGGAACAGCTTGCCGATGTGCTCGATACGCTGACCCCCAGGGAGGAAAAGGTGCTCCGTCTGCGCTTCGGTCTGGAAGACGGCCGTTCCCGCACTTTGGAGGAAGTCGGAAAGGAATTCAATGTTACCAGAGAGCGTATCAGACAGATTGAGGCGAAGGCTCTGCGCAAGCTGCGCCATCCGAGCCGCAGCAAAAAGCTGAAAGATTTCCTGGATTAAAGGGGATGACTGCAATGGTCATGACACTGGAAGCCGATTACGCCGTCAGAATTGTGGAAATGCTGGCGGTATCCAATCAAAAAATAGATGCGAGGTCCATTTCCGACCAGGCCCATGTACCTTTGCGGTTTGCGCTGAAAATTCTGCGCAAGCTGGTGGCGGGCGGTCTGATCGTCTCGTACAAGGGAGCGCACGGCGGCTATATGCTTGCGCGGGAACCCGGCAAAATCACCCTGCGGGAAGTGATTGAGTCGGTCGAAGGCCCGTACATGATCAGCCGATGCCAGCAGGACGAGTACGCCTGCCAGCACAACACCTGCTGTAAGGTTCATCAGATCTATGACGAGATTTCGTCCATTGTACGTAAAAAACTGGACTCCTATACCTTCGATTCCCTCAGCAATGGCGATACAGGCGATATAATGGGGAAAAAAGGGGAAAAATGAACATAAAAAAATCCGGCGGCTGTTTAGTCGTCGGATTTTTACCATTTAAATAATAAATTTGTAAAACATGGCTTGACAAACACAATATATTGTAATAAAATAATATACTGCATCATCATGGAAACATATACTCACGTCTATCTTGCTCTATCATATCACAACAATTTCAAAAAGGCAAGAGGTTCCCATGAAAACCTTCCAAAAGGGGAGATGGATGCAGCTTATTTTTGTGCTTTATTTCTTGCGAAGATGGTAAATATATGAATGGAGTGATCGAGCCAATGGTGAATGTCAAACCGGTGCAAGTAGGCAAAAATGTTCGCATGAGCTTCGCGCGTATTGATGAAGTCTTGGACATGCCAAACCTGATCGAGGTACAGAAGAATTCCTATCAGTGGTTTCTTGACGAAGGCCTCAAGGAGGTTTTCAAGGATGTTTCCGGAATTACTGACTATACCGGCAATCTTGTGCTGGACTTTGTGAATTACAAACTGGACGACGACAAACCGAATTATAGTGTGGAAGAATGCAAAGAGCGCGACGCTACCTATGCGGCCGCTCTAAGGGTTACCGCCCGCCTGCTCAACAAGGAAAGCGGGGAAATAAAAGAATCCGAGGTTTTCATGGGCGACTTTCCGCTCATGACGGACAGCGGCACTTTTGTTATCAACGGCGCGGAACGCGTGATTGTTTCCCAATTGGTCCGTTCACCCGGCGTTTATTATAAAATGGAATATGACAAGACGGGCAAGGAACTGTTCAGCTCCACCGTTATCCCGAACCGCGGCGCGTGGCTGGAATATGAAAACGACGCCAACGACGTTTTCTATGTCCGTATCGATAAAAACAGGAAAATTCCGGTAACGGTCTTTGTCCGCGCGCTCGGCCTTGGAACCGACGAGGAAATCCGCGAATATTTCGGCGACGACGACCGTATGAACGCCACTATTGAAAAAGATCCCTGCAAAAACACCGAAGAGGCTCTTTTTGAAGTATACAGAAAATTAAGGCCAAGCGAACCGCCGACGATTGAGAGTGCTCAGTCCCACATCAACGGTTTGTTCTTTGATGCCCGCCGCTACGACCTTTCCCGTGTCGGCCGCTACAAATATAATAAGAAGCTGAATCTTGCCGGACGCATTACCGGCCAGAAGCTTTCCCGTCCCATTGTCAACCCGCTTACCGGCGAGCTGATGGCGGAAGCGGGTGAAATCCTTTCTCACGACAAAGCGCATGAAATTGACGATGCAGGCGTGTCCATCGCGTTCGTCAATGTCAACGAGCGTGAGGTAAAGGTAATTTCCAACGGCATGGTTGACATCAACAAATTTGTCGGGTTCGACGCGAAAGCCGAATGCGGGATCAACGAGAGAGTGCGTTTCAGCGTGCTGGCTGAAATTCTGGATTCCTGTTCTTCGGACGAGGAACTGAAGGAGACCATTAAAACCAGAGCGGATGAGCTGATTCCAAAGCACATCATCATCGACGATATTTTTTCTTCGATCAACTATATGAACTGCCTGGCTGTGGGCCTTGGCAATCTCGACGATATCGACCATCTGGGAAACCGCCGTATCCGTTCGGTCGGCGAACTGCTTCAGAATCAGTTTAGAATTGGTTTTTCCAGACTTGAGCGCGTTATACGTGAAAGAATGACATTGCAGGCACAGGATTTGGAAGTCCTGACCCCTCATTCCTTAATCAATATCCGTCCTGTTGTGGCGGCGATCAAGGAATTCTTCGGCTCCTCCCCGCTGTCGCAGTTCATGGATCAGACGAACCCGCTTGCGGAGCTGACGCATAAGCGCCGTCTTTCCGCCCTGGGTCCCGGCGGTCTGTCGAGAGACCGCGCGGGCTTCGAAGTCCGTGACGTTCACTACAGCCACTACGGACGCATGTGCCCGATTGAAACGCCGGAAGGTCCGAACATCGGACTGATTTCCTATCTGGCGACCTTTGCCAGAATCAATGAGTACGGCTTTATTGAAGCGCCGTTCCGCCGCGTGGACAAAGCGACCGGCTGCGTTACCCGAGAAGTGATTTATATGACCGCGGATATTGAGGACGATTATATCGTTGCGCAGGCGAACGAACCGCTCGACGAGCAGGGGCGTTTCAAAAATGCCAAGGTCAACGCCCGTTACCGCGACGAGTTCCTTGAAATCGAGCGCGAGAAAGCGGACTATATGGACGTTTCGCCGAGGATGGTTGTTTCCGTCGCCACCGCGATGATTCCCTTCCTGGAAAACGATGACGCCAACCGTGCGCTGATGGGTTCCAACATGCAGCGGCAGGCGGTTCCGCTTCTGAAAACCGAATCTCCGATCGTCGGAACCGGTATGGAATATAAAGCCGGCGTCGACTCCGGCGTATGCGTGATCGCCAGACACTCCGGCGTTGTCCGCAGCGTAAGCGCGGATGAAATCCGGGTGACCTGCGACGACGGCAGCGTCGACGTTTACCATGTTACTAAGTTTATGCGTTCCAACCAGGGAACATGTATCAATCAGGTTCCCGTTGTCGATGTCAACCAGAGAGTGGAAGCCGGTTCCGTCATTGCCGACGGTCCCGCGACCAAGGACGGCGAAATCAGTCTGGGCAAAAACGCCCTGATCGGCTTCATGACATGGGAAGGCTACAACTACGAGGATGCTGTTCTCATCAGCGAAAAGATTGTCCGCGACGATGTTTACACATCCATTCATATTGAAGAATACGAAATTGAATCCAGAGACACGAAGCTCGGGCCGGAGGAAATCACAAGGGATATTCCGAACGTCAACGAGGATCTGCTTCACGATCTGGACGAAAGCGGAATCATCCGCATCGGCGCCGAGGTGCGTGCCGGTGATATTCTTGTCGGTAAGGTCACGCCGAAGGGCGAGACGGAGCTGACCGCCGAAGAGCGCCTGCTGCGCGCCATCTTCGGTGAAAAGGCCAGAGAGGTGAGGGACACTTCTCTGAGAGTGCCTCACGGCGAATACGGCATCGTGGTCGACGTAAAGGTATTTACCCGCGAAAACAGCCACGACGAGCTAAGCCCCGGTGTCAACAAGGTTGTCCGCTGCTATATTGCCCAGAAGCGTAAAATTTCCGTGGGCGATAAGATGGCCGGCCGCCACGGCAACAAGGGCGTTGTTTCCCGTATCCTTCCGGTGGAAGACATGCCGTTCCTTCCGGACGGCACCCCGCTCGACATTGTTCTGAATCCGTTGGGCGTTCCTTCCCGTATGAATATCGGACAGGTGCTTGAGGTTCACCTCGGCTATGCCGCAAAGGCGCTCGGCTGGAAGATCATGACCCCGGTATTCGACGGCGCGCATGAAGACGACATTGTCGAATGCTTTAAAAAGGCCGGCATCAGTGAGGACGGCAAGACCATTCTGAAGGACGGCCGTACCGGAGAGTTCTTTGACAACCCGGTTACCGTCGGCATTATGTATTACCTGAAACTGCATCATCTGGTTGACGATAAAATCCATGCCCGTTCCACCGGACCTTACTCCCTTGTCACACAGCAGCCTCTGGGCGGCAAAGCGCAGTTCGGCGGCCAGCGTTTCGGCGAAATGGAAGTCTGGGCGCTGGAAGCTTACGGCGCGGCGTATACCCTGCAGGAAATTCTTACCGTCAAGTCCGACGACGTCGTGGGCCGCGTAAAGACCTACGAAGCGATCGTGAAGGGCCAGAACATTCCGAAGCCGGGCGTTCCGGAATCGTTTAAGGTTCTGATTAAAGAACTGCAGTCCCTGGGCCTTGACGTCAAGGTGCTGAACCAGAACAATGAGGAAATCGATCTGAAGCAGAACTTTGACGATGATGACGACATGGGCTTCAATCCTTCGGACGAAAGCTTTGACGAGCCGAATGTTGCCGACGACCTTGAAGGCTATTCGGTGGAGGACTCGGATGACGACGAAAGCCTGTTTGACGACGTGGACGACTATATTGAAGACGACACCAGCGATGACAGTGATGAGGAAGATGAATTTGATAAGGACGAACCCTTTGACCTTAATTCTGACGGCAGCGACGAAATATAATAGAATGGGGTTGCAATATGGAATTTAATGTTTTTGAATCAATCAAGATCGGACTTGCTTCACCGGAAAAAATCAGAGAATGGTCCCATGGCGAAGTGAAAAAACCGGAAACGATCAATTATCGTACCCTCAAGCCCGAACGCGATGGTCTTTTCTGTGAACGTATCTTCGGGCCCCAAAAGGACTGGGAATGCCATTGCGGAAAGTATAAGAGAATTCGCTATAAAGGGAAGATCTGCGAACGCTGCGGTGTTGAAGTCACCCGGGCGAAGGTTCGCCGCGAGCGCATGGGCCACATCGAGCTGGCCGCTCCTGTTTCCCACATCTGGTATTTTAAGGGAATTCCGTCCAGAATGGGACTGATCCTTGATATATCCCCCCGTATGCTGGAAAAGGTTCTGTATTTCGCACTGTATATCGTAACGGACCCCGGCAACGTCCGCGAGCTGCAGAAAAAGCAGCTCCTGAACGAAAAAGAGTACCGTGATATGCGTGAAAAGTATGAGGACGACTTTGAAGCCAGCATGGGCGCCGAAGCGATCAAAAAGCTTCTGGCGGAAATCGACCTCGACGTTATTTCCGAAGAGCTCAAGACAGAGCTTGCCGGCGCTTCCGGCCAGAAGCGTGTCCGCATTCTGAAACGTCTGGAAGTGATCGAAGCCTTCCGCCTTTCCGGCAACCGTCCGGAATGGATGATCCTCGATGTGGTTCCGGTCATTCCGCCGGATATCCGTCCGATGGTACAGCTTGACGGCGGCCGTTTCGCGACGTCCGACTTAAACGACCTCTACCGCCGTGTAATCAACAGAAACAACCGCCTGAAAAGGCTTTTGGAGCTTGGCGCTCCCGATATCATTGTCCGCAACGAAAAACGCATGCTGCAGGAAGCCGTTGACGCCCTGATCGACAACGGCCGCCGCGGCCGCCCGGTAACTGGACCGAACAACCGTCCGCTGAAATCCCTTTCCGACATGCTGAAAGGCAAGCAAGGACGTTTCCGCCAGAACCTTCTGGGCAAGCGCGTCGACTATTCCGGCCGTTCCGTTATTGTGGTAGGCCCGGAACTGAAAATGTACCAGTGCGGCCTTCCGAAGGAAATGGCGCTGGAGCTGTTCAAGCCCTTTGTCATGAAACGCCTTGTGGAAACCGGCGCCGCCGGAAACATCAAGGCCGCCAGAAAAGCGGTGGAGCGCGCGAAGCCCGAGGTTTGGGACGCGCTGGAAATCGTCATCAAGAACCACCCGGTCCTTCTGAATCGCGCGCCTACACTGCACAGACTCGGTATCCAGGCGTTTGAGCCGGTGCTGGTTGAGGGCCGTGCCTTAAAGCTGCATCCGCTGGCCTGTACGGCTTACAATGCAGACTTCGACGGCGACCAGATGGCTGTTCACGTTCCGCTTTCCGCAGAAGCGCAGGCTGAGGCCCGCTTCCTGATGTTGGCTGCCGGCAACCTGCTCAAGCCTTCCGACGGACGCCCCGTTACCGTTCCTACACAGGACATGGTGCTGGGTTCCTATTACCTCACTTTGGAAAAGGATGGGGAACTCGGCGAAGGCAAAATATTCAGAGACCATAATGAAGCCATTATGGCTTATGATTCCAAGACCGTCGGCCTTCACGCGAAGATCAAGGTCCGCAGAACCATGGAAATCAACGGGGAAGAGGTTTCCCGGCTGGTGGACACCACCGTTGGCCGTATGATCTTCAACAGGCCGATTCCACAGGATCTGGGCTACGTTGACCGTTCCAATCCGGATAACCTGTTTAAGTATGAAATCGATTTTCTGGTCGGCAAAAAGCAGCTGGGCGTCATTATCGATAAGTGTATCAAAGCGCACGGCACCGCCCAGACGGCCGACGTTCTGGACAGCATCAAATCGCAGGGCTACAAATATTCCACCCTGAGCGCGATCACGGTCGCTGTCAGCGACGCAACGATTCCGCCGGAAAAGAAACAGATCATTGACGCTGCCGAAAAGCAGATCGATACCGTTGACGGCCAGTTCAAGATGGGTCTTCTTTCCGACGGTGAGCGTTACAACGCGGTTCTGAAAACCTGGGCAAAGGCAACGGAGGATGTTTCCGTTGCGCTGCAGAAAAACCTAAACCGCTACAACCCGATTTTCATGATGGCGGATTCCGGAGCCCGTGGTTCCATGAGCCAGATTCGCCAGCTGGCCGGTATGCGCGGACTGATTGCCAACACATCCGGTAAAACCATTGAAATTCCGATCAGGGCCAACTACCGTGAGGGCCTGAACATTTTGGAATACTTCATTTCTTCCCGCGGCGCCAGAAAGGGCTTGGCGGACACTGCTCTGAGAACGGCCGACTCCGGTTACCTGACCCGCCGTCTTGTCGACGTTTCCCAGGATGTCATCATTCGTGAGGACGACTGCGGCGCAACCGACGGCCTTGAGGTATACGATATCCGCGAAGGTAAGGAAGCGATCGAGCCCCTTCACGAGCGTCTACTCGGAAGATATCTTGTCGAAGACTTTGTCGATGAGAAGACGGGGGAGGTCCTTGTTTCCAAGGATAAGCTGATGAACGACCAGGACGCCGACATCATTGTCAAGAGCGGCGTGGAACACATTAAGATCCGTTCCGTGCTGAACTGCTGTGCAAAGCACGGCGTCTGCAAGAAGTGCTACGGTGCGAACCTTGCGAACGGCCAGACGGTCGCGGTCGGCGAAGCGGTCGGAATTATTGCGGCGCAGTCCATCGGCGAGCCGGGCACACAGCTGACCATGAGAACCTTCCACACCGGCGGTGTCGCCAGCTCGGAGGATATTACACAGGGTCTTCCGCGTGTTGAAGAGCTTTTCGAAGGCCGCAAGCCGAAGCATCTTGCCATTATCAGTGAGATAGCCGGCTCGGTTTCCTTTGAGGAGATCAAGAAGAACCGCCATGTCGTTGTGACGAACTCCGAAACGAGCGATTCCAAGTCCTACCTGATTCCGTACGGCTCCCGCGTGATTGTTGCGGAAGGCCAGCAGATCAAGGCCGGAACAAGGGTGACCGAAGGCTCCGTCAATCCGCACGACGTTCTTGCAATCAGTGGTACTCACGCTGTTCAGGACTACCTTATTGAGGAAGTTCAGCGCGTTTACCGGATGCAGGGTGTTGATATCAACGATAAGCATATCGAAGTCATTGTCCGCCAGATGATGAAGAAGGTCAAGATCGAGGATTCCGGCGATACCACGCTTCTGCCGAGCTCCCTGATTGAGAAGGTGGAACTGGAAACAGAGAACCAGGCCATTCGCGACCGTATCAAAAACGGCGAGCCGGATCTGAAGGAAGCTACCGCTTCACCGGTTCTGCTTGGTATTACAAAGGCTTCGCTCGCCACCGATTCCTTCCTGTCGGCCGCCTCCTTCCAGGAGACAACGCGTGTTCTGACCGACGCCGCGATCAAAGGCAAGGTCGACCCGCTGCTCGGACTGAAGGAAAATGTCATTATCGGCAAGCTGATTCCCGCCGGTACGGGCATGAAATGCTACAGCGACGTAAAGATCGAGCCCGTAAATCAAGACTTGACAAACGACGCGGTGTAGCCTTATAATAAACAATTGTGATGGTTTACTGATTGAGCGCTTCATTCCTGTTCTGAGGCTGACCCTTCAGGACAGGAATAAGTTGTTTAAAGATTATTTCACTGTTACGGCGGATATACTATATATTCGCTTAACATATAAAAATTGATGTGAGGAGGTGTCTTATGCCAACATTTAACCAGTTAGTCCATACGGGCAGAGAAGTTGCTGTAGTAAAGGCGAAAGCCCCTGCGCTTTTGAAAGGTTGGAATTCCAAGAAACGTGTTTCCATCGATCAGGATTCCCCGCAAAAACGTGGTGTCTGCACAACGGTAAAGACCGCAACTCCGAAGAAACCGAACTCCGCGCTCAGAAAGATCGCCAGAGTCAGGCTTTCCAACGGAATTGAAGTCAGTGCTTATATCCCCGGTGTCGGCCACAATCTTCAGGAACACAGTGTCGTGATGATCCGCGGCGGCCGTGTGAAGGACCTGCCTGGCGTGCGTTACCACATTATCCGCGGTACGCTTGACGCGCAGGGTGTAGCACAGCGTATGCAGGCTCGTTCCAAGTATGGCGCAAAGCGGCCGAAGGCCGGCGCGGCGAAAGCTGCGAAAAAATAAGGTAGTTTAAATTGACAGAAACCGAACGGCTGCATGTTTTAAACAGAATGCAGCGGCGTTTTTCATATAGAAACGCCTCTGTGTTGGCCACGGGAGTTTGTCGCTTTCGAGTACCTATGATATCATTCATGTGAAGGAGGGAAGTAAAGTGCCAAGAAGAGGTAATATCGCAAAACGTGACGTTTTGCCCGATCCACTGTATAATTCCAAGCTTGTAACACGTCTCGTCAATAATATTATGGTCGACGGTAAGAAGGGCGTAGCCCAGAAGATCGTTTATGGCGCATTTGATATTATCAACGAGAAAACAGGGAAAGAACCTTTGGAGGTTTTTGAGGCCGCTATGGAAAATGTTATGCCGGCTCTCGAAGTCAAGGCCCGCCGTGTCGGCGGTGCAACCTACCAGGTTCCTATGGAGGTTCGCCCTGAAAGAAGACAAACATTAGGCTTACGTTGGATAACCAACTATTCAAGACTTAGATCTGAGAAGACGATGAGAGAGAGACTTGCCGGTGAAATTCTTGATGCTGTAAATGGTGCTGGCGGCGCTGCCAAGAAGCGTGACGATACGCATAAGATGGCAGAGGCCAATAAGGCATTTGCTCATTACAGATGGTAATCCAACACATGTTGGTCTGTTACCTGAAATAGTGTACAAATCCCAACATTTCAGACTTTAAGGAGGAAACTATGCCAAGGCAGGTATCACTTGAATTAACCCGCAATATCGGTATTATGGCGCACATTGATGCCGGTAAAACAACAACAACTGAACGTATCCTGTATTACACAGGAATTAACCATAAGATTGGCGAAGTGCATGATGGTGCTGCGACCATGGACTGGATGGTGCAGGAGCAGGAGAGAGGTATTACCATTACCTCCGCTGCGACTACCTGCTTTTGGAAGGGCCACCGGATCAACATCATTGACACCCCGGGCCACGTTGACTTTACCGTAGAAGTTGAGCGTTCGCTGCGCGTGCTTGACGGCTCGGTAACGGTTTTCTGTGCCAAGGGCGGTGTTGAGCCGCAGTCGGAGACGGTTTGGCGTCAGGCTGAGGAATATCATGTCCCCCGTATGGCTTATGTAAATAAAATGGACATCATGGGCGCAGATTTCTTCCGTGTTGTCCAGATGATGAAAGATCGGCTGAAGTGCAATGCCGTGCCGATTCAGCTTCCCATCGGCAGCGAGGATACCTTTAAGGGCATCATCGACCTTGTCGATATGAAGGCTGATATTTACTACGACGATATGGGCAAGGACATGAAAGTGGAGGATATCCCGGAGGATATGCTCGAGCTTGCCAACCAGTATCACACCGAACTGATTGAGCATGTCGCGGAGCAGGACGATGCCCTGATGGAGAAGTACCTGAACGGGGAAACTCTCACGAAGGACGAAATCATATCTACAATCCGTAAATCCACGATTGCCAACCATATGGTTCCCGTCACCTGCGGTACTTCTTACAGAAACAAGGGCGTTCAAAAGCTTCTTGACGCAATCGTGGCTTATATGCCCGCGCCGACGGATGTTCCCGCTATCAGGGGTGTGAATCCGGAAACCGGCGAGGAACAGGATTGCCATGCCAGCGATAACGAGCCTTTCGCCGCTCTGGCGTTTAAGATTGCCACAGACCCGTATGTCGGAAAGCTGTGCTTCTTCCGCGTCTACTCCGGCTCCATTCAGGCTGGCTCCAGCGTTTACAACTCGACCAAGGACAACAACGAACGTTTGGGCCGTATTCTTCAGATGCACGCCAATCACCGTCAGGATATCGACGTTGTTTATGCTGGTGATATTGCGGCTGCGGTTGGTTTGAAAAATACCACCACAGGTGATACACTCTGTGACGAAAAGCATCCGATTATTCTTGAATCCATGGAATTCCCGGACCCGGTTATTGAAGTCGCAATCGAGCCGAAGACAAAGGCCGGCCAGGAAAAAATGGGAATTGCCCTCGCAAAGCTTGCGGAAGAAGATCCTACCTTTAAGGCGTATACCAATGAGGAAACGGGTCAGACGATCATCGCGGGCATGGGCGAGCTTCACCTTGAGATCATTGTCGACAGACTTCTGCGTGAGTTCCATGTGGAAGCGAACGTCGGCAAGCCGCAGGTATCCTATAAGGAAACCATCCGCGGGAATGCGGATGTTGACACCAAGTATGCCCGTCAGTCCGGCGGCCGCGGCCAGTACGGTCATGTTAAGATCCGCATTGAGCCGAACCCGGGCAATGGCTACGAGTTTGTCAACGCCGTCGTCGGCGGTGCGATTCCGAAGGAATATATCCCGGCTGTTGACCAGGGTATTCAGGGCGCTATGCTCTCCGGTGTTCTCGCCGGCTATCCGGTAGTCGACACCAAGGTAACCCTTTACGATGGCTCTTACCATGAGGTTGACTCCTCCGAAATGGCGTTTAAGATTGCCGGTTCCATGGCTTTCAAAGAGGCTATGAGAAAGGCGAATCCGGTCATTCTGGAGCCGATCATGAAGGTTACCGTTACGGTGCCCGAGGAGTACATGGGCGACATCATCGGCGATTTGAACTCCCGCCGCGGCATGATCGAAGGCATGGATGCGATTCCGGGCGCACAGCAGATCAGGGCGCATGTTCCGCTTTCTGAAATGTTTGGCTACGCGACCGATATGCGTTCCAAGACACAGGGCAGAGGCCAGTACGTCATGGAACCCGCCACTTCTACGGAAGTGCCGAAGTCGGTTTCGGAAAACATTATTTCTTCACGCAACAAAAAGTGCGAATAACTTGTAAAATTACGCTTGATTTTTATTGATGTTATTGATAAAATGATAGGCATAGTTAAATCATTAAAATTATTATCGTATAAATAAAAAGGAGGAATTCCAATGGCAAAAGCAAAATTTGACAGATCCAAACCACACGTAAACATTGGTACTATCGGCCACGTTGACCATGGCAAGACCACGTTGACCGCGGCGATCACCAAGGTCCTTAACTTCAGCGGTGAGGCTGACTTCGTTGACTATGCAAATATTGATAAGGCTCCTGAAGAGAGAGAGCGCGGTATTACCATCAACACCGCTCACGTTGAGTATCAGACGGCTGCCCGTCACTATGCTCACGTTGACTGCCCAGGCCACGCCGACTATGTAAAGAACATGATCACCGGCGCTGCTCAGATGGACGGTGCTATCCTTGTTGTTTCCGCTGCTGACGGCCCGATGCCGCAGACCAGAGAGCATATCCTTCTGGCCCGTCAGGTTGGCGTGCCTTATATTGTTGTTTTCATGAACAAGGTCGACCAGGTTGACGATCCTGAACTCCTTGACCTTGTTGAAATGGAAATCCGTGACCTTCTGAACGAGTATGAGTTCCCGGGCGACGACACACCGATCATCCGCGGCTCCGCTCTTGTAGCGCTTGAGTCCAAATCTACGGATACGGATGCGCCGGAGTACAAATGCATTCATGAGCTGATGGACGCTGTTGACAGCTTCATTCCGACTCCTGAGCGTAAATCCGACCTTCCTTTCCTTATGCCTGTTGAAGACGTCTTCACCATTACCGGCCGTGGTACGGTCGCCACCGGTAGAGTCGATCGCGGCAGAGCTAAGGTCGGCGAAGAAGTTGAGATCGTCGGTCTGACCGAAGAGCGTAGAAAGTCTGTTATTACAGGTCTTGAAATGTTCAAAAAGACCCTTGACTTCGCAGAGGCCGGCGATAATGTCGGTGTTCTTCTCCGTGGTATCCAGAGAACGGAAATTGAGCGCGGCCAGGTTCTTGCAAAGCCGGGAACCATTCATCCGCACACAAAGTTCCGTGGCCAGGTTTACGTTCTGACCAAAGATGAAGGCGGCCGTCATACTCCGTTCTTCAACAACTATCGTCCTCAGTTCTATTTCAGAACTACAGACGTTACAGGTGTTATCTCCCTGCCGGAAGGCACTGAGATGTGTATGCCCGGCGATAACGTCGAAATGGACGTTGAGCTGATCACCCCTATCGCTATTGAAGAGGGCCTCCGCTTCGCTATCCGTGAAGGCGGCCACACAGTTGGCTCCGGCGTTGTTATTAAGATCAACGCTCAGTAATCTGTAACTCTTGTTTGTTAAGGCCTTGCCCGAAAGGGCAGGGCCTTTTTAACGTTTTAAAAGGGTGCGTTCTGCGCGGGCAAAAGTAGCTTTCTGTCAGCAGTCATGTTATAATGTAGACAAATAGAGCGTGGATTCGGCAAAATATACTGAACCGCTTGGTGGGGAAGTATTCAAATAACTTTTTAGGGGTTTTTATATGAAGAAGGATCAAAACAATCTGTCCCGGATCGTTTTCCGTGTGTGTCTGGCTGTGGTTCTGGCAGGCGCCTGTGTTGCTTCCATGGTCTTATTCCTGCAGAATCAGGGGACCGGGAAAACGGGACTGCCGTCCGGAGTATCCGCACCGTTACATGCGGCGGCTTCGTCGGAAGCAGTGTCAAAAGCGGAGTCCAAACCGGTTCAAAAGCCGGTTTCCATTACGATTCTGGGCGTTGGCGACGACCTGATTCACGATGTGATCTATAAGCAGGCGCAGAGCCGGACAGGGGGGAAAGGCTTTGATTTTTCTCCGGTCTATACGCGCATAGCGGCGGATATCAAAAATGCGGACATCTCCGTTGTCAAT
The DNA here is from genome assembly GCF_052442865.1 of Caproiciproducens puteiluti. NCBI lineage: Bacteria > Bacillati > Bacillota > Clostridia > Eubacteriales > Acutalibacteraceae > Caproiciproducens > Caproiciproducens puteiluti. Next base: position 1,852,508 of record NZ_CP194790.1, read on the forward strand.
CAGGAAACGCCGATTGCGGGAAAGATCGCGCCGCTGTCGGGCTATCCGCGCTTCAACTCCCCTACCGAGCTGGGGGACGAGCTGGTCAATCTGGGGTTTGACGTCATTAATCACGCCAACAACCATGTTCTGGACAAAAACGAAGCGGGCCTTGCCGCCACGCTGGACTACTGGGCGACTAAACCGTCCGTAAAGGTGGTGGGCGCCTACCGCGATGAGGAAGATCTGCAGAATATCCGGATCGTGGAATCAAAGGGGATCAAAACCGCCCATATCGGTATTACGGAAATGACAAACGGGCTTTATCTTCCCAAAAATTCCAAATATCGGCTGATCTACGCAAACGAAACCGAACTGATAGAAAAACTGATCAAAAAAGCAAAATCAATGGCGGATGTCGTGGTTATCTCCGTGCATTGGGGAAATGAGAATACCTACACGCTTTCGGACAAGCAGAAGACGCTTGCGCAGAATATGGTCGATTGGGGAGCGGACATCATTTTCGGAAATCATCCCCATGTTTTACAGAAGCTGACGGTCCTGACCCGGAAGGACGGGACGAAGTGTCCTGTCATTTTTGCGTTCGGCAACCTTGTTTCCGCCCAGCAGAGCGGGGATAATATGGTCAGCGGCATTCTGACCGTTACAATGACCAAGGATTTTACAACGGACAAAACGACCTTTACGGATATGAAATTCAAGCCGATCGTCACGCACTACGGCAAGGGATGCGCGGGTATTACGATTTATCCGCTGAGTCAGTACACGGACGCTCTGGCCGCCGTTCACGGCGTAAAGCGCTATACTCCGGCGTTCAGCCTGAAATACATCAACAATATTGTCAGTCAGAGTATTCCGAAAGAATATCTGCAGAAAGATTGACACACAATTCTCACAGTGCTATAATAATATAAATTAAATAAAGTTGTCTTCGGGGCGGGGTGCAATTCCCCACCGGCGGTAAAGCGGCGTAAGCCGACGAGCCCGCGAGCGAAAGCTGATTTGGTTTGATTCCAAAGCCGACGGTATAGTCCGGATGGAAGAAGATTGCGCGTGTTTGCGTATACTTTCGTCCCGCAGTTTTTTACTGTGGGACTTTTTTTCGTTGGCAACTAGAAAGGGAGTTTTTCAATGAGGAAGACGAAGTAGCCTGTGTGTTTCCTGCATCCTTTTCACCCCGCTTTAGTGCCGAAGCGAAAATACTTATGAAGAAGATAGGAGAAATCATGAATACGATTACAAACGAAAAAAAGTCAGCGAAATTATTGGATACCAGAGGCATCGCGCAAATCGGAATTCTGTCCGCCATCGCCGCTGTCCTGATGGTCGTGGAAATACCGCTCTGGTTTGCGCCCAGCTTTTATAAAATCGATCTGAGCGAGCTTCCTGTTTTGATCGGCAGCTTTGCCATGGGTCCCTTTGCCGGCGTTGTCATTGAGCTGGTCAAAATATTGCTCTACCTTATTATTCACGGAAGCTCGACGGGCGGAGTCGGCGATATCGCGAACTTTATCATCGGCTGTTCGTTTGTCATTCCCAGCGCGTTGATCTACAGACACCGCAAATCGAAAAAAAGCGCGCTGATCGGTATGGCGGTCGGTACGTTTACGCTGATTGTTGCGGGAAGCCTGCTGAACGCTTTTGTGCTGCTGCCGTTTTACGCCAAGGTGTTTAATATGCCGCTGGACGCGCTGATCGCGATGGGACACGCGGTCAATCCTTCCATCAACGATCTTACATCCTTTGTCATGCTTGCCGTAGCGCCGTTCAACCTGCTCAAGGGGGTGCTGGTTTCCGCTGTGACCATGCTGACCTATAAGCGTGTCAGCCCGATTCTGCACAACAGAATCGGCAGAAGATAATCATTTATTGAAACCGTACAGTTTATCCCCGATCAGGGACATGCACTTTGCCTATTTTTGTTCTTTACGATCAATCTGATCTATGTTATAATCACATCAGAAAATTAAATATGCCCTTATCAAGAGTGACGGAGGGAACAGGCCCTATGATGTCCGGCAACCTACAAAGCGTAAGGTGCCAATTCCTGCGGTAAAGCCGAAAGATGAGGTAATCATACACGCCGTTCGGATTTTCCGGACGGCGTTTTTTATTTATTTTATTTTAGGAGGATTGCTCAATGGCAAGACATCTTTTTACATCGGAATCAGTAACGGAAGGCCATCCGGACAAACTCTGCGACCAGATTGCGGACGCCGTGCTGGATGAAATTATTGCACAGGACCCGGAAGCTCACGTTGCGTGTGAAGTAACGGCCACCACCGGCGTTATCCATGTCATGGGAGAGATTTCTACCGACTGCTATGTGGATATTGCGTCGGTGGCGCGGCAGGTAGTCAAGGACATCGGCTACGACGACCCCGCCTGCGGTTTTGACGGCAACACCTGCGGCGTGATCACCTCCATCGATATCCAGTCGCCCGATATCGCGATGGGCGTCAATCAGTCCTATGAGGCGAAGCAGGGCGCGACGGACGCAAACGACGTGACCGGCGCTGGCGATCAGGGCATGATGTTCGGATACGCCTGCGACGAAACGCCGGAGCTGATGCCGCTTGCCATCTCTCTGGCGCACAGGCTGTCGAAGCGCCTGAGCCAGGTCAGAAAGGACGGTACCCTGTCCTATCTGAGGCCGGACGGCAAGACGCAGGTGACCGTGGAGTACGACGGGGACGAGCCGGTGCGCGTGGATACCGTTGTGGTTTCCACCCAGCATGACCCCGACGCCACGCTGGAGCAGATCAGAGAAGATATTATCGCGCATGTGATAAAAGCGGTGATTCCCGAAAAATGGCTGGATGACAGGACGAAGTTCTTTGTGAACCCGACCGGCCGTTTTGTGATCGGCGGTCCGGTGGGCGACAGCGGACTGACCGGAAGAAAAATCATCGTTGACACTTACGGCGGCTACGGAAGGCACGGAGGCGGCGCTTTCTCGGGGAAGGATCCTACCAAAGTCGACCGTTCCGCGGCTTACGCGGCGCGCTACGCGGCAAAAAACGTTGTTGCGGCGGGCCTGGCAAAAAAATGTGAAATTCAGATCGCCTACGCGATCGGCGTGGCAAGACCCGTTTCCATTATGGTGGATACGTTCGGTACTTCCCAATACAGCAACGACGAGCTTGCGGCGGCGGTGGAAAAGGTGTTTGACCTTCGTCCCACGGCGATTATCCATGACCTGAATCTTCGCCGTCCTATTTACCGTTCCGTTTCCAATTACGGCCATATGGGCCGGGAGGACCTGAACGTTGCGTGGGAAAAGCGAGACAAGGTCGACGCTCTAAAAGCCGCATTGGCAAAATAAGCATAGCATTTGGTCACCTCAGCACATAAACTGTGTTGAGGTGACTTTTTATGCTTGAGATCCTTGCAAAAATCGCTTTTGTTCTTCTGGCTATCATCGGCGCCGCTGAAATCGTCAGGAATATCATTTTCTGGATGCTCAGGCCCTCCCGTCCGGGCAAGCTTTATCTGGTCGTTTCCCTGGAAGGCCACGATGAAGGCGCCGAAATGCTGTTGGAAAGCGCGATCGAAAGACTTAAATGGATTCGCGGCGACGAAAAAATGCTGATTTGTCTTGACAAAGGTATGGATGAAGAAACAAACGTGGTATGCAGAATTATTTCCAACCGAAACCCCGGGGTAGAAGTCTGTACTCCCGAAGAACTGCCGGATATTCTATGTCAATAAATTTGCAAATACATAGCTCATGTATTATACTAAATTTATGAATCATAAAATACGAGGGAGTTTCATGCGGGAAGATCAGATGCTGGAAATGACCGGTTCCGTGGAACAGGTCATTTTTAAAAATGAGAAGAACGGATATGCGATTATAGAAATCAATAATGGGGAAGAATTGGTTACGGCCGTGGGTACGATGCCGCTGGTCAGCGCGGGCGAGGAAGTGCGCGTTGTGGGCAGCTGGATTAACAATCCGAACTACGGGACCCAGTTTAAGGTGGAAGGTTTTGAGCGCTCGAAGCCCTCCACTGCGGCCGCCATGCTGAAATATCTTTCGTCGGGCGCTGTCAAGGGCATCGGCCCGGGTACCGCCGGGAAAATTGTGGACATGTTCGGCATGAACGCGCTGCAGGTGCTGGAAGAGGAACCGGAGCGCCTTTGCGCCATTAAGGGCATTACCAGGGCAAAAGCGAAGAAAATGAGCGATGAGTTCAAAAAGATACACGGCATCCGGGAAATCATGCTGTATTTAAGCAGCTTCGGCATTTCACCCGACGAGGCCGTCAGGGTCTGGAAGCTCTACGGCCCGCAGGCCGCGGAGCGCGTGCAGGAGGACCCCTATTGCCTGTGTGAGGATGGGCTGGAAATCGGTTTTGAGCGCGCCGACGATATTGCCGCCTCTCTTGAGAGGCCGCAGGACGACGGCTGCAGGGTCCGCGCAGGCATTCTGCACGTTTTGAAGCACAATGTCGGAAACGGCCATACCTGCCTGCCCGCGGACAAGCTTTTGGCCGCCGCGCAGAAGATGCTCGGCATTGGGCCGGAGCAGGCTCTTGACACGCTGGAAGCCCTGAAGGCGGAAATGTCTGTCTGCGCCGTCCTTTTTGATGGCCGGGAGTATATTTTTACCCCTAAGCTGTACCGGTCAGAGCTGTACTCCGCGGGAAGGCTGAACATGATGCTTCGCTTTCCGGCGCAGTCCATTCTTGGAATTGACAATTATATTTCAAATATTGAGGAAACGTTTCAGATTCAGTACGCCGACGGACAGAAACGGGCGATCAAAGAGGCTCTTTCCAAGGGTATGCTGATTCTGACGGGCGGGCCAGGAACCGGAAAAACCACCACCCTTAACGCGATCATCAAGATTCTGGAGACGAAGGGGGAGAAGGTTCTGCTTGCCGCGCCGACCGGCAGAGCAGCCAAGCGGATGTCCGAGCTGACAGGGCAGGACGCGAAAACGATCCACCGCCTGCTTCAGGTGGAATGGGATGAAAACGATCTGCCTGTGTTTTCCAAGAACGAGAAGAATCTTCTGGAATGCGACGCGCTGGTCATTGACGAGCTGTCCATGGTGGACGCCAATATTTTCGAGGCGGTCCTGCGCGCCCTTCCGCTCGGCTGCCGCCTTGTCATGGTCGGCGACTGCGACCAGCTGCCCTGCGTCGGGCCGGGCAACGTGCTGGGCGACCTGATCGCCACCGGACTGATGCCCGTTGTCCAGCTCAATCAGATTTTTCGCCAGTCCATGCAAAGCCTGATTGTTATGAACGCGCACAGAATTGTAAAAGGAGAGATGCCGGAGCTTTCCGTCAGAAACAGCGACTTTTTCTTTTTGCCGTACGGAAGCCCCGCGGAAATCAGCTCCACGATTGTTGATTTGTGCGCGGTCCGTCTGCCCGCAAGCTACGGATACTCGCCTTTGTCGGATATCCAGGTGCTGTCTCCCTCCAGAAAAGGGGAACTGGGTACTGTGGAGCTCAACAAAAAGCTGCAGGCAGTGATCAATCCTCCGGATAAAACAAAAAATGAAATCACCATTAACGGCACCCTGTTCCGGGAGGGCGACAAGGTGATGCAGATCAAAAACGACTATAACCTGGCCTGGGTGAAACCGGACGGGACAAGCGGGGAAGGCGTTTTTAACGGCGATCTCGGTATTCTGTGCGGTATTGACCGCCGGGCTTCCACTATTACGGTGCAGATGGATGACCGCATGGTGCTTTACGAGCTGGAGACCGCGGCGGAGCTGGAGCTTGCCTATGCCATGACGGTACACAAGAGCCAGGGAAACGAATTTACCGCCGTTGTGATGCCCATGTTTCAGGGAGCGCCCCAGCTTTCCTACAGAAATTTGCTGTATACCGCGATTACGCGTGCAAAGTCCCTTTTGATTCTAGTCGGGTCGCAGAAAGCGATTCAGCACATGGTTGAAAACGATAAAAAAATGCGCCGGTACTCCGGGCTCTACTATTTTCTGACCGGAGGCGCGCAGAATGAGCGCTAAGCTTTTTTCGATGTTTCTGGATATGATTTTTCCGCCGAAGTGCATTTTCTGCCGCGGGATCGTTCCCTCCGGTCAATTCGTATGTGAAAAATGCGAAAAAGAAATTTTACATACCTCCGGCGAAAAATGCATTTATCTGCCGGGTTCCGGTGAAACTATTTTATGTACCGCGACCTATTTATACAGCGGGAAAATCCGGGAATCCATTCTCCGGTTTAAATTTTACGGGCAAAAGGATTTTGCGGATTTTTATGCGGAGAGCATGTCTGTGCAAATCGGAAAAAGCTTTCCCAAAGCGCGGTTCGATTCGGTTACGTCCGTTCCCATCTCGGGGGAACGGTACAAAGCGAGAGGCTATAATCAGTCGGAGCTTTTGGCAAGGGCGGTCGCAAAACGCCTCGGCCTGCCTTACCGGGAGTATCTGGTCAAGCTCCGGAACAACCGGGAACAGCACAAGCTGAGCGAAAAGGAACGCCGCAGCAATGTCCGGGGCGTCTATCGGATCAGGGACGGGGAGCAGACAGCGGAAAAAAGCATCCTGCTGATAGACGATATTGTGACTACCGGCGCTACGCTGGGGGAATGCGGCTGTGTTCTGCTTGACGGCGGAGCAAAAAAGATAACGTGTGCCGCAGTGGCCCGCGCACTTTAAGTTGAAAAATTTCTGATTTTGTAATAATATAATAAGATGAATAGAGATTGGATGTGATTACGTGCTGGGTACTGACATTGCGATAGATCTTGGTACATCAGCCGTCAAGATTTACCTTGACGGGAAAGGCATTATACTTAATGAACCGGCAGTTGTTGCCGTTAACGTGGAAACGGACGAAGTTGTGGCAATCGGCTCGGAAGCCTACAGGATGGTGGGACGTACCTCGGACAAGATTTCCGTTTCCCATCCGCTTTGCAACGGCGTCATTTCCAATTTTGATCTGGCGCAGTATCTAATTAGCACCTATTTGAAAAAAATCAGCGGGAGCAAGGTTTTTATGCCCCGCGTTGTCGTCAGCGTGCCGTGCCAGATTACAGAGGTTGAGAAACGCGCGGTGGTGGACGCGATCAGCGCGGCGGGCGTGCGCAAAATCTGTCTGATTGAGGAACCCGTGGCCGCGGCGCTGGGTGCCGGTGTGGACATTTCCACGCCGCACGGCACTCTGATCGTCGATATCGGCGGGGGCACGACGGATATGGCGGTGCTTTCCCTGAGCGGCATTGCAATTTCGCGCTCCATTAAGGTCGCTGGGAATGCCTTTGATGAAGCAATTATCAAGTATATCCGAAGAAAATACAATTTGATTATCGGCCAGCGCATGGCTGAGGAAGCAAAAATCGCGATCGGCTGCGTTTATCCCAGAAAGGACCTGTGCAGTCACAGAATTAAGGGCAGAAATGCAATGACCGGGCTGCCGCAGTGGGCGGACATCTCCTGCGACGAAATGCTGGAGGCCCTGATTGAACCGGCGATGCAGATTGTCCGGACCATTCAGGAGATGCTGGAAAAAACGCCGCCGGAGCTGATGGGGGACGTTTATTCGGACGGTATCATTCTGACGGGCGGGTCGGCCCAGCTTTACGGTGTCGATATGCTAATTTCCAAAAAGGCGAAAATGCCGGTAAAGCTTGCCGAGGATTCCCAGATCTGCGTCGCGCTGGGAGCTGGCAAGGCCATTCAGTTTATTGACGACATCCAAAATAAGGGGTACGGCGTACTGAATCCGCTGAGCGCCGCTTATTAATTAAATAGAAATGATTTCAAAAACTAAGCATTGTTGTGAGTTTTTACAACAATGCTTTTTTATATCCGGCTTGCTTCATTTTGTAAAGAAGCTGTCGATATATAACATTAATCATCGGGACGCGGCTATAGTCCTGGTGCGGCAAGTCGGAAATCAATGCGGTTGAGAGGAGAGAAAAAATGAAAAAGATCAAATTACCCAAAATCAAAATTCGGAAACTGAATTTCAAGAAAATCCGGTTTCGGAAGATTCATCTGAAAGCCGACAAAAATAAGCTGGTATTCAGAATCCCGCTCCGGATTATTTCTGCCGTTGCCGTTATGATGGTGGCGTTATGTGTGTTCCTGAACATCTACCTGTCTGCGTCACAGGAAAAAACGGTCGTGAACAATATCAATAACCTGGCTGAAAACAACGCCTATATGGCGTCCTCCTATCTGAACAACATGCAGACCCTGTCAAAGGCGCTGGCTCTCGAAGTTTATCGCTACAAGGAGCTGGACTCCTATACGCGTGATCAGTTTATCAAGAAAGACCTGTCCGCGTATCTGGACGACACACGCATCTTTTCGGCTTATGTGGCGTTTGAACCGAACGGAATGTTTGAACACAGTGCGGACGGCCGGTCCTATTATGCCTATCTGTTCGGCACGGAAAAGAAGCTGGATATTTTAAGCGACTACAGTACTTACAAGGATGGGGAATATTATGCGGTCAGCAAACAGACAAAAAAGCCGCATATTTCGGAACCGTATTCCTATCAGCTGAGTTCCGGAAGAATCGTCTGGCTGATTACGATCAGCAACCCGATTCTGGATGAGGACGACAATTTTCTGGGAGTTGCAACCACTGATATCCTGACGGATACGATCAATCATCTTGATTACGACTTGGGCGGGTACTCCACCTCCTGCAATTATATTCTTTCCGCCGGTTCGAACTATGTTTCCAATACGGCCGATCAGAAAAAAGCGGGGACGAAATATGACGGCAAGACAGGCAGTCAGGAGTACAGGGTTACCCAGCCGCTGAAAATTGAGGGGATCGACGAAAACTGGACCAGCACGTTTGTTGTCCAGAAGTCGGAAGCGCTGAGGGAGATCACCGTCCTGATCATTCTCGTCGGCATTGGCGGACTCATAGGGATTGCCGTCATCGGATTCATTGTATTTTATCAGATCAGACGGTCTCTCTCTCCGATTGACAGTATCGTCGCGCTGTCGACGGATATGGGAAACGGAAAGCTCCATTCCGATATCGAGGTACATACCAAGGATGAGCTCGGCGAACTGGCGGCTAACTTTAAAGATACTTCCGGAAAGCTGAGCAGCTACATAGAGGAAATATCCGACGTACTTGTCAATATGTCCAACGGAAACCTGCGGCTGGAGGTTAAGCACGATTATGTAGGAGATTTTGCTCCCATTAAGAAGGCGCTTCTGGAAATCATCGATTCTTTGAACACGGTGTTCGTGGAAATTGAAACGGCGGCCCAGCAGGTGGCCAGCGGGGCGGGCGAAATCGCCAACGGGGCACAGGCGCTTTCCAGCGGGGCGACCGAACAGGCGGGTTCTTTGGAAGAACTGTCGGCTTCCATCAATGAAATATCACGGCAGGTGAAAGAGAATGCGGAGAACGCGGGCAACGCCAAACGGCTTGCGCAGGACGCGGAACGGCAGCTGGATACCGGCAAACAGACAATCGGGGAAATGACCGGGGCGATCGACCGCATCCGGATATCGTCCGACGAAATTACAAAGATCATTAAAACCATTGACGATATCGCATTTCAGACCAATATTCTGGCGCTGAACGCAGCGGTGGAAGCGGCCAGGGCGGGCGCGGCCGGCAGAGGCTTTGCCGTGGTGGCTGACGAAGTCAGAAACCTTGCCAGCAAGAGCGCGGAGGCGGCGAAGCATACCACCTCGCTGATTGAGGATTCCGTCAGGGCTGTGGACAACGGAACCAAAATCGCCGGTAAAACGGCGGAGCTGCTCAATCAGATCGTTCAGAAATCCACGGAAGTCAATCATCTGGTCACGCAGATCGCCGCTGCTTCGAGCGACCAGGCCAATTCTATTGAACAGATCGATGCGGGCGTTTCCCAGATTTCGGCGGTGGTCCAGACCAACTCGGCAACCGCGGAGGAAAGCGCTGCCGCCGCCGAAGAGCTGTCCGCTCAGGCCGGCTTGCTTCGCGACAGGGTCGCGCGGTTTGAACTGAAAAAATAACCGCCGAGCATCGTATGAAAACAGCCGCCGCTGCAATACTGCAGCGGCGGCTGTCGTTATCGGTAAAATTTATTTGCTCATCATATAGTTGATAAACATCAGTTCATCTTCCGGATTTTCTACGTTCAGTTCGGCTGAAACCGTCGAATTTTTCGCGCTTTCCAAAAGCGCCCGCACACCGTACAGCTGGCAGAGCTTGCTCTTCAGATTCAGGGTGTTTCCGTCCTCGGTAATCAGGTAGACATTTCCTTTTGCTTTGTCCAAGAGTTCAATCAGTTTTACCACATCAATGTCGTACAGCTTCATATTCTTAACCTCCTAAATAATGGGATTTCCTTCTAAGCAGATTATAGCATGCGCCTTTAACAAATACAATAACCCGCCAATTGATCTGTTCTTTCCTGTTTTGAATAAGGCCACCAAAGGAAAAATTCTTTTCCTTGTATGATCATATTACCATACATTATGCACAATTGCAACTAAATAAATTTGTGCAAAAATTAGTTTTAAAAATAAAACTGGAAAAAATTTAGGCCATTCTTTCCCTTTGAGTGTGGAATCCATAAAATTTACATATCGTTCATTAAATTATGGTGTCAGATATAGTAAAATAATATACGAATACTATAAAATATGCTATGATTATAAGGATGATTCTGTGTTTGGTTACGTAAGACCGCAAAAATCGGAGCTGCTTGTCCGTGAGTATGAACAGTACAAGGGGGTATACTGTTCCCTGTGCCGTCAGCTGGGCAAAAGCTACGGAATGGTATCGCGGCTTACTTTAAGCTATGACTGCACTTTCTATGCACTGATGCTGCTTGCGTTTCGTCCGGAGTGTCCCGGCTTTCAAAGCGGACGCTGCGTTGTCAATCCGTTGAAAAAATGCACCTTCTGCAGTTCCGGGGAACCGGAATTCGTCTCTGCCTCAGCCCTTTCCGTCATTATGACTTATTATAAAATCAGGGACGATATTGCGGACTCCCGCTTCTGGGGAAAGCTTCGCGCGTATGCCCTGCTGCTCCTCGCTGCGCGGGCACACAGAAAAGCCGCCGCCGATTTTCCCCGGCTGGACGCGATTATTTCAGCTTCCATGGAAGAACAGAAGGCCGCGGAGCAGGCGCCCGACCCGTGTCTTGATTCCTGCGCGGAGCCGACGGCGAAGATGCTGCAGCAGGTTTTTGAGGCTTCTGCAGGGGAGGATGGGGAGCCAGATTCTCCTAAAGTACGGATTTTGCGGCAGTTTGGTTATTTTTTAGGCCGCTGGGTATATATTATTGACGCCGCGGATGATATGGAAAAGGATCTGAAAACAGCGTCGTTCAATCCGTTTATTATTCAATGCGGCTTGAATGATGCCAGCAGTCCGGAGGAACTGGAAAAGGCGAAAAGCTATGCAAATGAGGTTCTGAACCTGACGCTTTCCCAACTGACGGCCGCTTTGAATATTTTGGATTTGGATCATTTTGGCGAGATCATTCAGAACGTTGTTTTGAAAGGCTTGCCGGAAATACAAAAAGAATTACTATTTAAGAAGGAGAAAGTGCATGTCAGATCCTTATAAGGTATTGGGAGTATCTTCAACGGCGACAGACGACGAGATAAAAGCCGCTTATCGCGAACTTGCCAAAAAATATCACCCCGATAATTATTCCGGAAGTCCGATCGCCGACCTTGCCGGTGAAAAGATGAAAGAAATTAACGAGGCTTACGATACGGTTGTCGCACAAAGAAAACAGCAGAAAAACGGCGGCTATGCCGGGTATACGGCACCGAATACGGGCTATGCCGGACAAAGCTACGGGAATTCCTATTCCTCCGGCTTCAATGACGTGCGGAATCTGATTATGCTGGGCCGCATTGCGGACGCGGAACAGATTCTGAACGGCGTTCCGTCGGAAAGCAGGAATGCCGAGTGGTATTTCTTAAAGGGGACCGTGCTGTATAAAAGGGGCTGGCTGGAAGAGGCCTACAATAATTTTGCCAGGGCCTGTCAGATGGACCCCTACAACGGCGAGTACCGCGCCGCTATGAATCAGGTTACCAATCAGCGAAACGGCGTGTATGGAGGGTACAACCCCAATGTGCCGCGTACCGGCAGCTGCAGCGGATGCGATGTCTGTTCTTCGTTGATCTGCGCAGACTGCTGCTGTGAGTGCATGGGCGGAGATTTAATCCCTTGCTGCTGATTTTGTTCAGGGAGGAATCGACTTGAGCAGAACGATTCGTCTGGCCTTTTGCGGAGTCATAACGGCGCTTTGCACCGTGACGATGTTTTTGACCGGACTGATTTCCATCGGAACCTATGCCTTGCCCGCTTTTGCCGGCATTTTGCTCATCGTGGTCGTTGTCGAGCTGGGCGTGGGGTGGGCGTGGCCTGTCTATCTTGCGTCGTCGGTTCTTTCTCTTCTGCTTGCGGGGGATAAAGAGGCCGCTATGCTGTTCGTCGTTTTTTTCGGCTATTATCCGATCCTGAAGGCGCAGATTGAAGGAATGCACCGCCGCGTTTTATCTTATTTCCTCAAATTTGGAGTCTTTAATGCCGCGATGATCCTGGGATTTTTTCTCAGCATCCGGGTGCTCGGCGTGCCGGAAGACAGCTTTACCGTTTTCGGGATTTATCTTCCGTGGGTCTTTCTGGTTGCCGGCAATTTTGTGTTCGCCGTGTACGATTACGCGATTTCCTCCCTCGTTGCGCTGTATTTTCAAAGATTCCACCGGTATGTCGGCAAATGGCTGAAATAAAAGATGGTTATGCTAATACTACCCCTGTAAAGGGGAATTTTTTTTGCGAAGGTCAAAAAAATGAATTGCAGGGAATTACCTCCTGCAAAAACATAGAAAGGCACTTGATTTTTATGCCGTTTCGAATTAATATGAATAACAGGAGTTGGTAGAATGAATAATTTGTTAGCCGTCAGAATAAGAAACAGGATGGGCGACTTTTCAAAAGGGCAAAAGCTGATTGCAAAATATATTGAGGAACACTACGACAAGGTGGCGTTTATGACTGCTTCCAAGCTGGGCGCTACCGTCGGGGTCAGCGAGTCGACCGTTGTCCGTTTTGCGACGGAAATTGGCTACACCGGATACCCGGAGCTTCAGCAGGCCATGCAGGAGATGATCCGCAACAAGCTTACCTCCGTTCAGAGAATGGAGGTAACGGCGAGCCGCATCGGCAACAACGATATCCTTGATTCCGTTTTCAATCAGGACATTGATATTATCCGCAGAACCATGGAAGAAACGCCGCACGAGGACTTCTACCGTTCGGTGGACGCTATTGTCAAGGCGCGCAAAATTTATATTTTAGGTGCGAGAAGCTCTTTGGCTCTGGCCACCTTTTTATCCTATTACTTCAATCTGATTTTTGAAAACGTCCTTCTGGTGCAGTCGACCAGCGAAGGCGAGATTTTTGAGCAGATGATCCGTGTGGATGAGCGGGATGTTGTGATCGGCATCAGCTTCCCGCGGTACTCCAGAAAAGCGGTCAAAGCGATGAACTTTGCCCACAACCGGGGCGCTACGGTCGTCGCCATTACGGACAGCGCGCTGTCACCTCTGGCAATGGAGGCGGACAACCTTCTGCTTGCCCGCAGCGACATTGCGTCCATTGTGGATTCGCTGGTGGCGCCGCTCAGCCTGATCAACGCGCTGATTGTCACGACCACGCTGAAGAAGTCGGAAGAGGTTTCTCACGTGTTTAAGCGTCTGGAAGATATTTGGGATGAATACGGAGTGTATGAAAAGGTAGATGATAAATCCATTGAACCGGCCTTATGATGCGCTGATTATCGGCGGCGGAGCCGCCGGCCTGATGGCCGCAGGAACTGCCGCGGGCAACGGGCTGCGCGTCTGCCTGGTCGAGAAAAATACCCGCCCCGGCCGGAAGCTGATGATTACGGGAAAGGGCAGATGCAATATTACCAACAACTGTGACGTGCAGACCTTTATCGCTTCCATTCCGTCAAACGGACGGTTCCTTTACAGCGCCGCCAACCGGTTTTCCCCGCAGGACACCATCCGCTTTTTCGGGGAGCTGGGCCTGCCGGTCAAAACGGAACGAGGGAACCGGGTGTTCCCGCAGTCGGACAAAGCGGCCGACGTAGTCGATAAGCTGGCCGGTTTTGTCAGGGATAGTGGGGCGGACCTGATCACCGGTGAAGTAAAAAGATTAATTTTAAAGGACCATGTGGTTTTCGGCGCGGAATTGCAGAACGGTTCCCAAATTCCGGCCAATTCCGTTATCGTCTGCTGCGGCGGCGCTTCCTATCCCGGCACCGGTTCCACCGGCGACGGCTACCGTCTTGCCAGACAGGCCGGACATACGGTAACTCAGCTGCGTCCTTCTCTGGTTCCGCTGACCGCTTACGGCGAAGAATGCCGCAGGATGATGGGGCTTTCTCTGAAAAATGTCGCCGTAAAGGTGTGGGATACGGTAAAGAAAAAAAACATCTACGAGGACTTCGGGGAAATGCTTTTTACTCATTTCGGCGTTTCCGGCCCCGTGATCCTGAGCGCAAGCGCCCATATGGGGGAGATGTCGCCGGGACGCTACCGCGTTTCAATCGACTTGAAGCCGGCACTTTCTCCGGAACAGCTTGACGCCCGGATTCAGCGCGATTTTGAATCGAACCATAACAAGGACTTTTCAAATTCGCTGTCGGCGCTGCTGCCCAGTAAAATGATTCCCGTCATCGTAGAAAAATCCGGAATTCCCGCTGAAACAAAGTGCAACCAGATTACCAGAGAAATGCGCAGGGCTTTTGCGGGCCTCCTGAAATCCTTTGAAATTTCCATTTCGGGTTTCCGACCGATCGAGGAAGCCATTGTCACTTCCGGCGGAGTGAAAACCTCGGAAATCAATCCCAAAACCATGGAATCAAAGCTGGTCAGGGGACTTTATTTCGCCGGGGAAGTGCTCGATGTGGATGCATACACAGGAGGCTTCAATCTGCAGATCGCTTTCTGCACCGGCCGCCTTGCGGCGAATTCACTGAACAGGCAGGAGGAAAACGAATGACCGCAGTTGCCATTGACGGGCCTGCCGGGGCGGGCAAAAGCACGATCGCCCGCCGTGCGGCCAGGGAAATCGGCTTTATTTATGTAGATACCGGCGCTCTTTATCGTGCCGTCGGGCTTTATATGCTGAAACAGGGAGTGGACACGTCGGACGTCCGCGCGGTAACTCCGCTGCTTCAACAGGTTCATGTTACGCTGACCTTTCAAAACGGGGAGCAAAAGGTGATCCTTTGCGGAGAAGACGTTTCCAGCGCAATCCGCACCGCGGAGGTTTCCATGGCGGCGTCCAACGTTTCGGCGATTCCCGCCGTCAGGGATTTTTTGTTTTCCCTGCAAAAGGATATCGCAAAGAACAATGATGTGGTTATGGACGGCCGCGATATCGGAACGGTCGTGCTGCCAGACGCACAGGTCAAAATTTTTCTGACCGCTTCGCCGGAGGAACGGGCCCGAAGAAGATACCAGCAAATGATAAAAAAGGGCGAGCATGTGGATTATGACGACGTGCTGAGCGATTTGAAAACGCGGGACTACAATGATTCGCACCGTGCCGTCGCGCCTCTTGTCCCCGCTGCAACCGCCGTGATCGTGGACACTACGGGCAATACGCTGGAGCAGTCGGTGAAACAGCTGGTTGCCATTATTAAAAAAAATCTGCAATATAATAAATGAAACTGGTGAGACTATGAAACGTACGCCGCTTTATAATTTTGGCAAGATTTTTGTTCAGGGTTTTCTGAAATATTTTATTCCCTATCGGGTGAATAACAGGGAAAATATGCCCGAATGCGGAAGGGTCGTTGTTTGCTGCAACCATCTCAGCCTGTCGGATCCGGTTCGGCTGGCTTTTACGCAGCAGCGTCAGATTTTTTTCATGTCCAAAGCGGAATTGTTTGAAAACAAAGCGTTGGGCTTGTTGCTTTCTTCGCTAGGCGCTTTCCCCGTACAAAGGGGAAGGGGCGACAAAACGGCGATCAACCGTGCGGGAGAGCTGCTTGAAAACGAACAGGCGCTGGGCGTCTTTATTGAGGGTACGCGCTCCAAAACGGGGGAGTTTCTTCAGCCAAAGGCGGGCGCGGTGATGCTTGCCCATAAATACAACGCCCCGATCCTGCCGTGCTGCATTACCGCGAAGGACGGCGGACTGCCGAAAATGTTCCACAAATGCATGGTATCGTACGGAAAACTGATCCAGCCGGACGAACTGGGTATTGAAAACGGCTCCGGCAGCGAGTACCGCAGCGCTTCCCGTTTTGTGATGGAGAAAATAGCCGAGCTTCGCGAGCGGGACCTGGACACTTTTCTGGCCGCAAGGGTCTGAAAGAATGCTGTATTTTTTCTGTCTTCGTCTGGCTGCCCCTCTGGCCCGGCTCGTTTACCGGGTACAGTACAGGGGAGTCGAGAATATTCCCGGCAGCGGAAAGCTGATTGTCTGCAGCAATCACAAATCGGTGATCGACCCGCTTTTTCTTGCGGCGCCTTTCAGACGGCAGGTCCGTTATATGGCGAAGTCCGAACTCTTTGAAAATCACGGAAGGCTGGTGTGCTGGTGGCTGTACCGCATGGGTGCGTTCCCGGTTGTAAGGGAAAGCGCCGACGCGCAGTCCATGAAGACTGCTTTGCGCATCTTGGACGACGGCGGGCTTCTGGGGATTTTCCCGCAGGGGAAATGTGTCTTTGACAACGCGCCGTTCCGGCCGAAAGCCGGGGTGGCCATGCTTGCCTATAAAGCACAGGCGCCCGTATTGCCGGTATCCATTTACTGCGACGGCATCATCAGGCCGTTTTGCCGGGTGACCGTCCGTTTCGGGGAGCCGATTCCTTTTGAGGAACTGGGACTGAAGGATCATTCGTCCGTTTCCCTCCGCGCGGCGGCGGGAATGATCGCGGAAAAAATCAACAACATGCTGGAGGAAAAACATTGAAAATCATCGTCGCCCATTCCGCAGGCTTTTGTTTCGGCGTGAACAGGGCAGTGAAAATGGTCAATGAGCTTTTGGATCAGGGGAAAAAGGTCTGTACGCTGGGTCCGATTATCCACAATCCGCAGACATTGGCGCAGCTTGCCTCGCGCGGCGTCACGATCGTGGAATCGCCCGACGGGGTACCTCCGGATTCGACCATGGTCATCCGTTCCCACGGGGTGTCGAAGGCGGTTTATGACAGCCTGCTTGAGAAAAAAGCGGATTTTGTGAACGCAACCTGTCCTTTCGTCGCAAAAATACACAATATTGTTTCAAAAGCTTCCGCTGAGGGAAAAACGGTGCTGATTGCCGGCGATGCCCATCATCCGGAAGTAGAGGGTATCCGGGGGCACTGCACAGGAAAATGTTATGTTTTCAAAAATGCCGGGGAGCTGCAAAATATTTTGGAACATTTTCCTGTTGCGCAGGAAGATTCTCCCTGTGTAGTTGCTCAGACGACTTTCAGCGTCTCTGAATGGGAAAATTGTTTGGAAATGCTAAAAAGGGTATATACAAATGCAACAATTTTTGATACAATATGTAATGCGACTGCTAAGCGTCAATCGGAAGCGGAGTTTCTGTCCAGACAGTGCGACGTGATGATTGTGATCGGCGGCAGGGAAAGTTCCAATACAGCAAAACTTCGTGATGTGTGCATGAAAAACTGCACCACTTATCTGATAGAAACAGCGGACGAGCTGCCGCTGTCGGTTCTAAAAGAATCCGAATGTATTGGCATTACTGCCGGTGCTTCGACGCCGGCAAGCATTATAAAGGAGGTACTTGATACCATGTCAGAAATCAATGAGGGTGCTGGTCAAGATTTAATGGAGAATAATGCCGAGGGAAACTTTGAGGAGATGCTCGAAGAATCCCTAAAGAATTTAAATACAGATGAAAAGGTACGCGGTGTAGTTGTCGGCATTACTCCCAGCGAAGTTTATGTCGATGTAGGCAGAAAGCAGGCCGGCTTTATTCCTGCCGCGGAGCTTTCCGCCGACCCCAACGTACGGCCGGAGGACCTTGTTAAGGTAGGCGATGAGATGGATCTTCTCATCATGCGTACCAACGATCAGGAAGGCACCATCATGCTTTCCAAGAAGCGTCTGGATGCCGCAAAGGGCTGGGAAACCGTTACCGCAGCTGAGGAAAACGAAGCTGTTCTGACCGGAGTTGTCACCGAAGTCATCAAGGGCGGCGTCATCGCTGTCACAAACGGCGTACGTGTGTTTATCCCCGCTTCTCAGGCTACCGCTTCCCGCGGCGATTCGCTGGAAGACCTGCTGAAGAAAGAAGTCAATTTCCGTATTATCGAAGTAAACCGCGGACGTAGACGTGCTGTTGGCTCCATCCGTTCCGTACTGAAGGACGAGAGAAAAGCACAGGCGGAGAAGTTCTGGGAAACCGCAGAGGAAGGTAAGGAATATACCGGTGTTGTCAAGTCCCTGACCGCTTACGGCGCGTTTGTAGATCTGGGCGGCATCGACGGCATGATCCACATTTCCGAGCTCTCCTGGGGCAGGATCAAGCATCCTTCCGAGGTCGTCAATGTCGGCGATACGGTTCAGGTTTATATCAAGGGCCTCGATCAGGAAAAGGGCAAGATTTCTCTTGGCTACAAGCGTGCGGAGGACAATCCGTGGGAGGTCCTCAAGCGTGATTATCCTGTGGGCACAGTTTGTGATGTTACGATTGTCGGCATGACCGCTTTCGGCGCTTTTGCAAGAATTATTCCTGGTATCGACGGTTTGATACATATCTCTCAAATCGCCGATCACAGAATCGAAAAGCCGCAGGATGTTTTGAAGGTTAACGATGTTGTAAAAGCCAAAATCACCGAGATCGATTTTGACAAAAAGCGTGTCAGCCTTTCGATCAGAGCTTTGCTCGAACCCGTTGAGCAGGCTGAGGAAGAGGTACCTGCCGAATAATTTTTCGATTGTTAACGGCGCAAAGGAACTCAGGTTTCTTTGCGCTTTTTTGCTGTCCTTTCACATTTTGATTCCTTCCGAGTATTATGAGGGTATGAGACTTGGGAGGTGTTGCTATGAGAAGGTGGCACAGGTTCGGATATGGTAACCGTATACATACGCGAATTTACTGGAAATCGCTGATTGTCATAATTTTTTGCCTGGGGTTTATAATATTAATTGATTCCCATTTCCGTCCCATCATCAAATCGATTACGACCAATCAGGCACGCATTCAATCCATCGACACCATCAACAACGCCGTAACCGAAGAGCTGACTCAAAACGGAGTGACCTATCAGGATCTGGTATCGGTGGAACGGGACAGTACGGGCAAAATATTGGCAATTACAACGCAGATGGTAAAGATGAATCAGCTTAAATCCGCTATTATTGCCAATGTGCAGAAAAAAATCGGCAACAACGGCCATATGGATACGGGCGTTCCCCTGGGGACGCTTACAGGAAATGAATTGCTTCACGGCTGGGGCCCGGAGGTGCCGCTCAGGCTGACGCTTTCCGGAAACGTGAACGCGGACTTCAAAAGTTCCTTTGAGTCCGCCGGAATCAACCAGACGAAGCATCAGATCGTTCTGAATGTACACACCAGTGTGTATTCTTTTCTGCCGGGTTTTGATACCACTACGGAAGTGGACACCAATGTCCCCGTTGCGGAAACAATCATTGTAGGCGACGTGCCGCAGGTAGTTGCAAACATAAATTAATCTGCTATTATTAGTAGCGAGAGGGTTGATTTTCATGGATGTTAAAGAAGCGAAAAAGCAGCTGAAAGAACTGAGAAAGCAAATCGAATATCATAATAAAAAGTACTATACGGAAGACGCTCCGGAAATCGACGACTATGAGTACGATATGATGTACCGCCGTCTGCAGCAGCTTGAGGAACAGTTTCCGGAGCTGGTCACTTCCGATTCCCCCACGCAGAAGGTCGGCGCGGAGGTGCTGAATAAATTTCAGCCCGTCGTGCACACCGTTCCCATGGAAAGCCTGCACGATTCCTTTTCCGAGCAGGAGCTGATCGACTTTGACCGCAGGGTGCGTGCTGCCGTAGACCACCCGGTCTACATTGTTGAGCCGAAATTTGACGGCCTGTCCGTTTCATTGGAGTATCGGGACGGCCAGTTTGTCAGGGGCTCCACCCGCGGAGACGGTACGGTCGGAGAGGATGTAACGGATAATCTCAGAACCATCCGCACCGTACCGAAACAGCTGACCAGACCGCTGCCGTTTCTGGAAGTGCGCGGCGAGGTATATATGTCGCACGAGAGCTTTTTCCGCCTTTCCGAGCGTCAGGAGCTGAACGATGAAAAGCCCTTTAAAAATCCGCGCAATGCCGCGGCGGGTTCCCTTCGGCAGAAGGATTCCAGGGTTACCGCTTCCCGCACTCTGGACATTTTTGTGTTCAATGTGCAGCAGATGGTTGGGGAGGAGCTTCACAACCATGACGACGCCCTGAACTTTCTAAAGGAGCTGGGATTTGCCGTACCGCCCTTTTTTACCGCCTGTTCCACGGTGGAAGAGGTCATAGCCGAGGTCAACCGGATCGGGGAGCTGCGCGGCTCGCTGGACTATTCCATCGACGGCGCCGTCATCAAGGTCAATTCCTTTGCGCAGCGCGATGTTTTGGGAAGCACCTCAAAATTCCCCAAATGGGCGGAGGCGTTCAAGTATCCGCCGGAGGAGAAGGAAACCAGACTGCTCAATATTGAAATCAATGTCGGGCGTACCGGCGTCCTGACCCCGACGGGCGTTTTTGAGCCCATTACGCTGGCGGGAACGACGGTAAGCCGCGCGACGCTTCACAATGAAGACTTTATCCATGAAAAAGATATCCGCACCGGCGATACCGTTATCCTGCGAAAAGCCGGGGAAATTATTCCGGAAGTCGTTTCCGTTGTATCGCATATGCAGGATTCCGAACCGTATGTCATGCCCGAGGTGTGTCCGTCCTGCGGGGTCAGGGTGGCGCGCGAGGACGGTGAGGCGGCTACGCGCTGCACCAATCCCGAGTGTCCGGCGCAGCTTTTGCGCCATATGATCCATTTTTCCAGCCGCGATGCCATGGACATTGAAGGACTTGGCCCGGCGGTGCTTGAACAGCTGATTCAGCAGGGACTGCTTTCCTCTCCTGCGGATTTATATACTCTGCGTCACGACCAGATCGTGTCATTGGAACGCAAGGGCGAAAAATCATCTCAGAATCTGATCGACGCAATTGAAAAGTCGAAGGAAAACGACCTTTACCGGCTGGTCTATGCATTCGGAATTCCCCATATCGGCCTGAAGGCCGCCAAACTGCTTTCCTCCTATTTTCGGAATATGGACGCGATCTTTCATGCTGCGTCGGAAGAAATCGCCGCAATCGACGGCTTTGGCGGGGTAATGGCGGACAGTGTCGTCCAGTTTTTTACACTGGACAATACGGCGCATCTGATCGGCCGGCTGCGAGACGCGGGGGTAAACATGCTCTGTAAAACGGTGGTGGACGACAACCGCTTTTACGGCAAGACCTTCGTACTGACGGGAACGCTCCCGACCCTGACCCGGACCCAGGCGGGCGCCATCATAGAAAAGATGGGCGGGAAGGTGTCCGGCAGTGTTTCCAAAAAGACGGACTTTGTATTGGCGGGAGAAGACGCCGGCAGCAAGCTGACAAAGGCGCAGCAGCTGGGAATAACGGTCATTTCCGAAGAGGAATTCAATGAGATGATTCAATAGCGACTTTTTATAGAATGTTTTGAACGCCGCGGAGCACGTTTTGTGTTCCGCGGCGTTCTGTGTCTCCTGAACGTGGAGAATAGAATATTGTAGAACGAATATAATATATCGATAAACAATAAAATAATATTGATAATTAATAATTGATGTGATATAATACAAAAGAAAGCACAGGAAGTGTTATTTCTGCATCCGGCCGGAGCCGGAAAATAAACGGCGGGAGGGGTACGGTTGAAACGATTACTACTTATTTTGTGTATGCTGCTTCTGGTAGGTACTCTGGCGTCGTGTTCCCACGACGACGGAACGAAAGACGTTTCGGAAACGCTTCGAATTGATCTGTCCGGCGGTCAAATGGTCAAACGCACGGATACGCATGACGGTTTTCATGGAGATGGATATACCTTTACGCAAATGCGCTTTGATAAGACCGCCGGTGTGTCTGCGGCGAAGCAGATGGATAACGGCGGTGGCTGGAGCAGACTTCCGCTGAACGAAAACCTGCAAAGGGCTGTATATGGGAAAGAGGACGGCGATGCTTCCTACGGCGCGCTGGTCCAGACCGACGAGGGCGAAGCGCTGATTCCCGCAATCGAGCATGGGTACTATTATTTTTATGACAGGCACAGTGAAAGCGGGAATCCCAGAGACAGCACCCAATTGTTCAGCCGTTCCTCCTATAACTTTACCATTGCGCTGTATGATGCGGACAATAGGAATCTGTACTGTTACGAACTAGACACTTAAAAGCACTGACTGGAGAACCTGCTTCCCACCATAAGCTCCGGATCGGAATAGAAAGGGGTCCATCGTATGTGGAACAACTCAAAATCATTGACGCTTTCCATTTTCTGTACCAGACTGTTTGCCGTCCTGCTGGCGGTGGGCGTATGCGCCGCCCCCACGATTGTCAGCTGGTATTTCGGGGATGCTCCGGCTATACAGGCGCTGCATCTGCCGTTTCGCATTACCATCTATCTTTGCGCGGTGCCGGGTTTTATCCTGCTTTACTGCCTGAATACCCTGCTGAAAAATATCCGCGTGGGCAGTGTCTTTGTGCCGCAAAACACGAAAATGCTGCGGATTATTTCCTGGAGCTGTATTGCCGTTGGCGTCATCACTTTTGGTTCGGGCTTTTATTATGCCTCGTTTTTTATTGTCGCGGTGGCCTGCGCTTTCTTTGCGCTGATTATCCGCGTCATTAAAAACGTCTTTGAACAGGCGATCGAGCTGAAAAGCGAAAATGACTTCACGATTTAAAGGATGGAAAAATATGCCCATTATTATTAATTTAGACGTCGTCATGGCGAAGCGGAAAATCACCTCCGGTGATCTTGCGGAAAAGATAGGAATTACGCCGGCGAATTTATCCATCTTAAAAAACAATAAGGCGAAGGCAATCCGCTTTTCCACCCTGGAAGCTTTATGCCGTGAGCTGAAGTGTCAGCCCGCGGATATTTTGGAATATACCGATACGGAATAAAGGAGATTACTATGAATATCGCTGAAGAAAACGGGACCGCTTCGGTACCCGTAACCACTGGTGCGCCTGTTTTGCCCTCAACGCTGGGGTACGGTCAGATCCCCGCTGCAAAAAAACCGGAAATCCCGATTCCTTTTACCGGTACGGATACCCTGTTTGCACTGCTGTTTCTGGTGTGCGGTTATCTTTTTGTCTGGCTGATTACACCGGAATGCTTTGGTTTGGGTGTGACCCTTTTTACCGCCGTGTTTTGTACGTTGGTTCTTCTCTACCTGAAAAACCGCGGAAAATCTGTTCCGAAAAACAGCTGGTTCTGGCTGGCTCTGGTGGTTCTGTCGTCCGTCAATTTCTCCCTGTTCACCAATGTCTCTCTGCAGTTTCTCAACTTTCTGTTTCTGATGGGCTGCGCGGTCTACTGGGTCGCGGTGCTGACCTCGGGCCGGATGGAAGAAAGGCTGGGTGCCTGTTTTATGCCCGATATGGTGAATCAGCTTTTCAAAATCCCGTTTTTGAATTTCAGCTGCGCTTCCAGAATCATCCGGCGTTCGGCGGTAAAGAACAGGAAAAGCAAGGTCCTGCTGGCTTCACTGGCCGGTGCGCTGGCGGCGCTGCCGGTTCTGTGGATTGTCCTTTCGCTTCTGATGCAGGCGGACGGGGCGTTTCAGGCTTTGGTGAAGCAGTTTTCTTCCGATGTGGGAATCCATATCGCCAATTTTCTGTTCCGGCTTCTTCCGGCTTTTCTGACGGGAAGCTATCTGTTTGGCCTGCTGTACGGCAATATTCAGAAAAGGCGGGCCGACTCGATTACCGCAGAGAAGGCCGCCAAATTATCCGAAAAATGCAGAGTCGTTCCCACGGCGGCCGCTGTCACGGGAACCGTGCTCCTGTGCATCCTGTATCTGGTTTTCTTCGGGGCGCAGACAGCCTCCCTGTTCAGCGCTTTTTCGGGGCAGGGGCAAAACGGGCTTACGCTCGCGGAATTTGCACGGCGGGGGTTCTTTGAACTGTGCAAAGTCGCAATGATTAATTTTGCTGTTATCGCGTTTTCTTCCGTACTGATTCGGCGGGAGGAAGGGGAATTTCGCGTAATGAGAGCCATTCATGTTTTTCTTTCAGTGGAAACACTTCTGCTGATTGCTTCCGCCCTCAGCAAAATGATCCTGTATATCGCCCGTTACGGGCTGACCCCGAAACGGGTATATACCAGTTGGTTCATGGTAGTCCTGGCGGTGGTTTTTGTTCTCATTATCGTCTCGCGGTTTCGGAAAATCAATCTGGCCCGCGGCATCGTACTGACCTGCGCGGTTAGCTTTTTGATTCTCTGCTACGCAAATATCGACGGAAGGATTGTCAGGTATAATATCGACCGGTACCAAAACGGAACGCTGGAAACCGTCGACGTAGATATCATGTACAGCGCCCCGGACGCCGCAAAGCCCTATGCACTGGAATTATACCGGAATGCAAAAGATCCTTCCTTAAAGAAGGATCTGGAAATTTTTCTGCGGGAGCAGAAGCAGGAAACAAGTAAATTTCAACAAATGAATCTGCAGAAATGGACGGCTCTCCGCCTTCCAATAGAATAAAACAGAGCAATCGGCTCCGCGGGAAATCATCCCGCGGAGTTATTTTTTTGGTTCTAACACAGCCAAGTTGTCCATATCTATGTTATTGAAAGAGAGGACAAGGGATATGGATAACTACAGTGACCCAAGATTTGATTCGGCGGCAAAAGCAATCTGCGGCAGGATCGCAGGATATTTCTCGCTTTTGCCCGGCGACATCAAAAAACAGGCGCAGGAGATCAGGCTCCGCGTCAACAAACCGATTTCCATCTGCTGCACGGGCGGAATCTACTTCTTGAATCAAACGGGAAGACTGGCGTGCTATCCGGGCAAGGACGCCATGATTTCCACAAAGGAAGATATTGAGGAATGCTTCCGGAATATTTGCAGCTATTCGATCTACAGCCATCAGAATGAGATCAAGAACGGGTTTGTCACGCTGGCAGGGGGGCATCGGGTCGGCATCAGCGGAACCGCGGTGTTCCAGAACGGTGAAATTACCGGTATCCGGGATATTTCTTCCATTAACATCCGCGTTTCCCGGGAGATTCCGGGATCGGCTGCCGAAATTTTCCATTCCCTGAAAAAGGAGATTCATTCCGGCCTGCTCATTGCCGGCCCGCCCGCAAGCGGAAAAACCACCATCCTGCGCGACGTTGCCCGTCAGCTGTCCAGCGGTACCTGCGGGGATATCCGGAAGGTGGTCGTGGTCGACGAACGCGGGGAACTGGCCGGTATCTGTCTCGGGATACCGCAGAACGACCTTGGCTTCTGCTGCGACGTGCTGGACGGCTACCCCAAAGCGGAGGGAATCATGCAGGCTGTCCGCTGCCTTTCTCCGGAGTTTATTATCTGCGACGAGCTTGGCGGAAACGACGAGGTCGCCGCGGTGGAGCAGAGCCTGAACGCGGGCGTCAGCATTATTTCCTCCATTCACGCGGGCAGCATCGAGGAATTCCTGATGAAAAAGCAGGCGGTGCACCTTTTGAAAACGGGGGCCTTCGGCTGTGTGGCCATGCTGAACGGGCACAGGGAACCGGGGAAAATACAAGGAATTTACAAGGCTGGTGATTTGCTTGCTAAAATTGACGGGCGCTTTGATTCTGATAGCCGCAGGGGCGCTTGCGGGGTATATGGAGTCGCATAGGCTTGCCGTGCGGGTGGAGCAGCTCGAACGGTTTTTGCGTTTTGTTTCTTCCGCACAGACGGAAATCCGGTTTTCCGCGCTGCCGGTAGAACAGATCGTGCAGAGACACGGCGGCGATTTGGAGTTTCTGCGGCAGTGCGGGGACTCTTTTCAAAAGAACGGGGATTTTCAGTCCGCGTGGCAGGCCGGGGTCAAAGGTTGCGCGAAAAGCGGCGGGTTCAACGATAAAGATGTGGAATTGCTGAAAGGCTTTGGGAGCGGCTTCGGCGTAAGCGATACCGACGGGCAGCTTTCGCACTGCGCTCTCTATTATGAGCTCACGGCCCAGAACCTGAAAGAGGCAAGGGGCGAAAAGGAACGAAAATCAAGGCTGTACCAAATGTTTGGCGTGTTTTCCGGAATGGCGGCGGCACTCCTGCTATGTTAAGGATGGAGGAATCAAAAAATGGATGTGGATTTGATTTTTAAAATTGCTGCGATCGGCATCATCGTTGCGGTGCTGAACCAGCTGCTGATTCGTTCGGGCAGGGAGGACCAGGCAATGATGACGACCATTGCCGGTCTGATCGTAGTGCTCATGATGATTATCCAGCAAATAGACGCCCTGTTTAAGTCTATTAAATCCATATTCGGTTTGTAGGCCATGGATATGATTGCCGTTGCGGGAATTGCAGTGATCGCGGCGATCCTCGCGGTTATGCTGAAGCGGTATCATCAGGAATATTCCATTGTTGTCAGTATCTGCGCCGGTGTTCTCATCCTGTTTGCGATACTGGGGAATATTGCCCCCGCAGTTCAGCAGATCAATACCCTGCTTTCCTCGGCAGGGCTTTCCGCCGAGTACGCTGCAATCCTATTCAAATCCCTTGGAATCTGCTTTCTGGCACAGTTCGCAGCCGATTCCTGCCGGGACGCGGGGGAAAGCGCGCTGGCTTCGAAAGTGGAGCTCGCTGGAAAAATCGCAATTGTGGTGCTGTCGCTGCCGCTCTTCGAAAAGATCGCAAGCACGGCGGTAGGACTGATTGGTGGATAAGGATGAAAAAAATTGTATGCTTAGCCGTTCTGCTGCTCCTGGTGACGGCGTTTTCCCTGCCGGTGCACGCCGCGTCGAAGCAGGACGATTATTACTCCCGGCAGCTTCAGGAAAGCGGGGCGGCTGACCTTGCGGACAAACTGCCCAACGATACCAGAAAAGCGCTGGAAGAAATGGGGATTGAAGATACCAACTGGAAAGACATTACCTCCATCACGCCGAAAGGCCTGTTTGACCAGATTCTTTCCGTGGTCGCGGGCAAAACGGGGGAACCGTTCCGGGCGGCGGTTTCGGTAATCGCGGTCATGCTTCTGTGCGCGCTTTTGAACGGTATGAAGCTTTCCTTCGGGGAAAAGTCGCTGGGCGGAGTCATCGGCATGGTTTCCACGCTCTGTATCTGTGTGATTGTTGTGAACCCGATTGTGTCGTGTATTTCCAGCGCGGCGGCGGTGATCAAAACGGCAGCCGGGTTTCTGCTGGCCTGTGTTCCGGTCCTGGCGGGAATCATGATCGTGGCCGGACAGCCCGCCACGGCCGGTTCCTACAATCTGTTGATGATGGCGGCGGGAAATGTGATTTCTCTGCTGTCTTCCAATATTCTGGTTCCGATGATGAACATCTTTCTGGCGCTTTCCATCGTGTCCGCGATTTCCCCGAATATCAACCTGAACGGGCTGTGTGCAGCCTTCAGCAAGGCCGTGAAATGGATCATGGGGTTCTGTATGACCATTTTTACCGGATTGCTGACCATGCACGGCATTGTCGCAACGGCACTGGATACAACGGGGACCCGCGCGGCAAGGTTTGTCGTCAGCAGCTTTGTGCCCGTGGTGGGCAACGCGCTGGGGGAGGCGCTCCACACCATCAACGGGTGCGTAAAAATGCTGAAATCCGGCGTCAGCGCGTTCGGACTGCTTGCGGGGCTTTTTGTTTTTCTGCCCATTTTGATTCAGTGCCTTGTCTGGCTGCTGACCCTTCAGGTCTGCATCGGGATCGGCGATATCTTTGAGCTGAAGGAAATCAGTTCACTGCTGAAGGCTTCGGGAGACGTGATCGAAACGCTGATCAGTATCATTCTGTGCTGCATGATGATCCTGATGGTTTCCACCGTGATTCTGCTGATTATCGGAGGTGGGTCATGAACGCGGTCAGGGAATGGTCGGCCGCAATCTGCATGGCGGCCCTTGTCGCCGCAATGCTGCAGGGGCTTGTCCCAAGCGGTTCCATGGAAAGGATGGTCAAATTTGTCATCGGCGCTTTTGTGATCTGCGCGCTGATCGTTCCTCTCGCAAAAATCGTACCGAAAATTTCCATGGGCATTCAGGCGGATTCAGGCAGCCCGGTCAATTCACAGCTTGAAAAAACGGTGGAAAAGCAGTATTCCGCCGCCGCGCAGGAGAGTATCACGAATCTGGTCGTATCAGAGTTGAACAATATCGATATTAAATGCAAAAATGTTAATGTGATTATGGATACAAACGAAGATGGCAGCATATCAATTAACAAGGTGGTTGTCATTCTGGCAAAAGGATATGGCAAGGACAGAGAAAAGGCTTCGGCCCATCTGGAAAAAACGTTAGGACTGAAAATGGAGGTATCTTCCGATGAAAGCTAAGGACAACGGCTTCGAGGAGGAAAAGAAGACGGTTTTCTCTAAGCTGGCGGACAATGATTTTTACCGCAAGGTCATTATCATCGGCGGTTTGATCGGAATTGCCCTGATTTTCCTCTCGGGCTATCTGAACCATGACCGCACCGATACGAAGGACGTATCGTCCCAGTCCGTGGTTACGGCCGAGCAGTACGCCAAGGAGCTGGAAATCAGCCTGACGGATCTTGTAAACCGGATACAGGGGGCGGGGGAGGCCAAGGTCTTGGTAACGCTTGAACGGAGTACGCAGTATGTGTATGCCACCGAGGAAAAAAGAAGCAATCAGACCACCGAGGACAAATCCGACGGTTCCACCACCAAAAACGAGGCGAATGACAATACGGAGACCACTTACATACTTGTCAAGGATGCCGACGGCGCCCAGAAAGCGCTTGCGGTAACTGAGGTTCAGCCGATCATAAAGGGTGTTGTCGTTGTCTGCGACGGCGGCGACAACCCGGTCGTACAGCAGGATATTGTTTCCGCTGTGACAACAGCGCTGGATATTACTTCTGTACGCGTATGCGTTATAAAAGCAAAATAATTTTAAACGGGGGGAATTTATTCTATGACTATGGGAAAGCGTCAGCTTGTTCTTGCGGCTTTGATTGTGGCGCTCGGTGCGGCGGTGTATTTAAACTGGCAGTTCTCGGGCGACAATCAATTGCTCGCCACCAACGCGGTTACCTCAACGGCGGATCATGAGTTCGGAGAAGCCCAGCTTGCGGAGGCTCCGGTATCCGGGTCGTCCAAGACGACTTCTGGCTCATCATCGTCCGTACAGGCGAACGCGCCTGCGGCCAGCTATTTCAGTGAAGCGCGCCTGTCGCGCCAGAAAGCACGGGATACGGCGGTTGAGCTTCTGGAAAAGGTTCTGACCGACGCGAAATCCAACGATGCGGCGAAAAAGGACGCAGTCGCACAGGCGGCCGTTATCGCGCAGAATACCCTGAAAGAAAACAATGCCGAAAGCCTGATCAAGGCGAAGGGCTTTTCGGACTGCGTGGTCTTTCTTCAGAATTCGGAGTGCAATGTTGTGGTGAAAACGAACGATTCTACACAGAACAACGCGATTGTGATCAAAGATATTGTTTCCGGCCAGTCGGGCGTCTCCTATGACAAAATTAAAATAGTCGAAGTAAAATAGCGTCCCGGTTTTTACAACCTGATTGCCGCACATAGAATTTTCAATTCCTTTCTGTTTATGCTGATTTTTTATAAACAACAGGAAAAAGGCGTTTCTGCTGATTATTGAGAAATTACAGCATTTCCAGTTGATTCTGCAACAAGGTTGCGTTCCTTCCCCGCCGAAGGCGGGGAAGGAACGTGTTTTATCTTGCAAGCTGAAATGGAATTGCTGTAGTATCAGATAAAATATTTGATTCTGAAAAAGATTGTGGTATAATGTACCCGTGGATGTTTGAAAATATAATCAGCGGTTAAAACCCTCCACAGTTCAGTGGGGGGTTCTTTTAATATACGGATGAAAGACGGCTGAAAAGACGGAGGAAGAAAATGAAGAGACACGAGGCGAGGGAACAGGCGTTTGCCCTGATCTTTGAAAGAAGCATCAACCACGATCCAACGGAACAGATTATTGACGCGGCCGGCCTGTCCAGAGATATCATCATCGATGATTTTGCCGAAAAAATCGCCGTCGGCGTGGAAGAAAACGAAGAAACCCTCAACGCCCGGATCGAAAAAAATATTCGCGGCTGGAAAATGAACCGCCTTTCCAAGGTGGCTCTGGCTTTGATGAAGCTCTCCATCTACGAAATGATGTTTGAGAAGGACATTCCCGTGAGTGTTTCCATAAATGAGGCGGTCGACCTTGCGAAAAAATACGGCGGAGCGGACGACGCTCCGTTTGTTAACGGCGTGCTGGGTTCGGTGGCAAAAGAGCTTGTTGAGAAGGAATCCCATGAAACAGCCGATTGACGCGCTTGGAATCGACACCAGCAATTACACAACCTCCGCCGCTCTTTTTCAGGGCGGAACGGTTTTTCAGCAGAAAATGCTTCTTCCCGTAAAGCAGGGGGAGCTTGGCCTGCGGCAGAGCGACGCCGTGTTTCACCATGTGCAGCAGCTGCCGCAGGTGCTGGAAGCGCTGATTCGGAAAAAGCTTTCCGTCGGCGCGGTAGGGGTGTCGGACAGACCGCGCGACCTGGAAGGCTCTTACATGCCCTGCTTTACGGTCGGGCTCGGTACGGCAAAGGCCGTTGCGCTTTCGCTGGGGATACCGCTGTATTCGTTTTCCCATCAGGCGGGGCACATTGCAGCCGCGCTGTATTCTGCCGGCAGACTGAGCCTGCTTCACGAAAAATTCATTGCGTTCCATGTTTCCGGCGGTACGACGGAGGCGGTCCTCGTCACCCCGGACGAACGGACCATCTTCCGTACGCAGATCATCGCGCAGTCTCTGGATTTAAAAGGCGGACAGGCTGTGGACAGGGTGGGGGGCATGCTCGGCCTGCCGTTTCCTTCCGGGAAAGCGCTGGAGCAGCTGGCCCTGCAGGCGAATAAAACCTATCGTATCAGACCGTCGCTCAAAGGGGCGGACTGTTCCCTTTCCGGCGTGGAAAACCAATGCGCCGGAATGCTGGAAGCAGGAGCGCCGAAAGAAGAGATCGCGGCCTATTGCCTGTGCTCGATCCTGGCGGCGCTGGACGGGATGACCGCCGAACTGCTGAAGCAATACGGCAAGCTTCCCCTGCTGTTTGCGGGCGGGGTCATGTCCAACAGCCTGATCCGGGACGCAATGACGGAAAAATACGGCGCCGCTTTCGCCGTCCCGGAATTTTCAGCGGACAATGCGGCGGGAATTGCGATTTTAACCTCAATAAAGGGGGCATAATGTACATGACGGATTTTCCGGTTGTGCTGAGCATAACGCAGCTGAACACTTATATCAAATCCAAATTTGACGGCGACGAAAATCTGGCGCATGTTTTTGTCAGCGGCGAAATTTCCAATTTCACTAACCACTATAAGTCCGGACATTTCTATTTGTCCCTCAAGGATGAAAAATGCGTGATTCGGGCGGTGATGTTTGCCCAGAACGCCCGGCGTATCCGTTTTCTGCCGCAGGACGGCATGAAGGTGATTGTGCGGGGCCGCGTAAGCGTTTATGAGGCGACGGGACAGTATCAGCTTTATATTGACGATATGCAGCCGGACGGCCTCGGCGCGCTGAACCTGGCCTTTGAACAGCTGAAAGCAAAACTGGAAGCAGAGGGCCTGTTCTCTCCGGAGCGGAAAAAACCGCTGCCCGCTTTTCCGGAACGGATCGGTGTGATTACCTCGCCCACCGGCGCGGCGGTACACGACATTACCTCGATTCTCGCGCGGCGGTATCCTTTGGCTGAAATTGTTTTTTGTCCCGTGCTGGTACAGGGGGAGGGCGCCGCGCCGCAGATTGTGGACGCGCTTGCCCGTTTCAACCGTCTTCTGTGTGCTGATGTGATTATTCTCGGGCGCGGCGGCGGTTCACTGGAAGACCTTTGGCCCTTTAACGAGGAAACGGTGGCAAGGGCCGTAGCCGCCTCCGGGATTCCGGTCATTTCCGCCGTAGGGCATGAGACCGACTTTACGATCTGCGACTTTGTGGCCGACCTTCGCGCACCGACCCCGTCGGCCGCCGCGGAGCTTGCCGTACCCGACTGCGCGGAGCTGGAATATACGGTTCGCTACGACCTGTCTCGGCTAAAGCAAAGCATGCGGAAGAAGCTCACGGGCCTCAAACAGAATCTGGACGCGCTGACTTCCCGCTATTCCTTTAAAAATCCTTTCAATCTGATTGAACTGGAACGGATTCGCACCGATCAGCTTGCCGTAAGGCTCAATCAGTCCATGCGCAGGAAAACGGTGGACGCCCGGTCCGCGCTTTCTTCCGTCAGCGGCAGGCTGAACGCCCTAAGCCCGCTGGCAACGCTTTCCCGGGGATATTCTATTACTTACGGTCAGAACGGACGTGTCGTCACCCGTATTTCCGACGTAAAAACGGGGGAACGGATTTCGGTGCTGTTAAACGAAGGAACGCTGGGCTGTGTAGTGGACAGCATGGAGGAAAAAGATGAATAAGAAAATGGGCTTTGAAGAAGCCATGATCAAACTGAGCGAAATTGTCGACCGGCTGGAAAACGGCAATGAGTCGCTGGAAAGCTCTCTGAAGCTGTTTGAGGAAGGCTCCGCGCTGGCCGCCCTGTGCTACGGCAAGCTGGAGGGCGCCGAGCAGAAAATCAGGCAGATCACCGAACTTGAAGAATCCGGCGGTGAAAAAAATGCTTGATCTGCGGGAGAAACATCTGGTCGGGAGGGTAGACGCCAAGCTGGCACAGTACCTTCCCGAGGAAGAAATCATACAGGCCGACCTGATCCATGCCATGCGCTACAGCCTGCTCGGAGAGGGCAAGCGGATCCGGCCGATTCTGGTGCTGGAATTCTGCAGGCTCTGCGGCGGAGAGGAAGAAGCTGCGCTGCCTTTTGCCTGTGCGGTCGAAATGATCCACACCTATTCGCTGATCCACGACGACCTGCCGTGCATGGATGACGACGATATGCGCCGCGGACGCCCGTCCAACCACAAGGTGTTCGGCGAAGACATTGCCCTGCTCGCGGGGGATGCGCTTCTGACCATGGCCTTTGAAGCCATGCTTTCCGGAGAAGCCGTACGGCTTGCCGGGGCCGAAAGGGCCGCGAAGGCCGCGGGATACCTTGCCCGCGCCGCCGGTGCGTACGGCATGGTCGGGGGACAGGTGATTGACCTGATGAGCGAAGGCCGGGCCATTTCGCTGGAAACTCTAAAGAAAATGGATGAAAATAAAACCGGAGCGCTGATTCTGGCGTCCGCGCAGATGGGCTGCGTGCTTGCCGGAGCCGGCGACGAACAGATGCGGGCCGCCGAAAGCTACGCGCGGGCAATCGGCCTGGCGTTTCAGATTGTGGACGACATTCTGGATGTGACGGGGGATACCCAGACGCTGGGGAAACCGGCCGGCAGCGACAATGAAAACAATAAAAGCACCTATGTTTCCCTGATGGGGCTGGAAAACGCCTCGAAAACCGTCGACGAGCTGACCGCAAAGGCCGTAGAAGCTCTCGACTGCTTTGGCTCGGAAGCCGAATACCTTACCGAATTTGCAAAAAAACTGGCTGTTCGTAAAAAGTAAGGAATTTTGCCGTGTTTATTGACAAAATTGACGGAATATGATAATATTGTTAAGCCGCATATTACGGGCTTTATAAGCGGGAAACCCGCCCGGTGATAGCGAGTTTAGAGAAAAGGCAGGACCTTTCATTCATGTTTGCAGTAATTGAAACAGGCGGCAAGCAGTACAAGGTACAAAATGACGATGTCATTTATATCGAGAAGCTTGCGGCAGAAGAAAATTCCTCCGTCGATTTCAAAGTGGTTGCACTTGACGGCGACGACGGACTCAAAGTGGGCGCTCCTTATGTTGAGGGAGCTACCGTAACCGGTACGGTTATTAAAAACGGTAAGGGAAAGAAAATCACAGTCTTTACTTACAAGTCGAAAAAAAGCGAGAAGCGTAAAATGGGTCACAGACAACCCTATACCAAAGTACAGATTACCGCAATTAACGCATAATTGTCATGATTTGTGCAGAATTTTTCACCCGGCCTGACGGCGCTCTTCTGGGATTTTCCCTGAGCGGTCACAACGGGGTAGCGGGCAGGGATATCGTCTGTGCGGCGGTTTCCTCTGCGGCATATATGACAGCCAACACCATTACGGAAGTTGTCAGAGCGAATGCCCAGGTTACTGTTGAAGACGGTTATATGCTCGTCAGAATTTCATCAAATGAGGCGAAAGACTGCCGCGACATTCTCGCGGGTTTCAAACTCCATATGCTGGAGCTTGAAGAACAGTATCCTCAAAATATTCATGTAAGCTATACGGAGGTGTAAGGAAATGCTAAAGATAAATATTCAGTTATTTGCGCATAAAAAAGGAATGGGTTCCACCAAGAACGGCCGTGATTCAGAATCCAAGCGTCTTGGTGTGAAGCGTGCGGACGGCCAGTTTGTACTTGCCGGAAACATCCTTGTCAAACAGCGCGGAACCCATATTCATCCGGGTGAGAACGTCGGCATCGGCTCCGACGATTCCCTTTTTGCCCTGGTTGACGGTCATGTAAAATTTGAGCGTCTTGGCCGTGACCGCAAAAAAGTCAGCGTTTACGCGGTGGAGCAATAAGCCTTTTCAGGTGAATGAAAATCCCGGGCCGTTTTCGCCCGGGATTTTTTGGCTTTTCCGAACCAAACATGGTATACTAATCGAAGGCAATATTTCACAGAAATGGCGGTAAAGCTCAGATGTTTATAGACAGTGCGAAAATTACGATAAAAGCGGGAAACGGCGGCAACGGCAAGGTTTCGTTTCACCGTGAAAAATATGTGGCGTCCGGCGGCCCGGACGGCGGCGACGGCGGCCGGGGCGGAAATATTGTCTTTCAGGTGGACGACAACCTTTCCACGCTGGCGGATTTCCGTTATAAAAGAAAATATGTTGCTCCGAACGGTGAAGACGGCAGGGGAAAACGCTGCTTCGGGAAAAAAGCGAACGACCTGATAATCAGGGTTCCCCGGGGAACCCTGTTAAAGGACGCTGCGACCGGCAGACTGATCGCGGACCTGTCCGCCGACGAGCCGCAGACGATTGCAAAAGGCGGCCGGGGCGGCTGGGGAAACACCCATTTCGCGACCGCGACACGCCAGACTCCGCGCTTTGCGAAAGCGGGGATGCCGGGTGAGTCCATGGAGCTTTTGATGGAATTAAAGCTTCTGGCGGATGTCGGGCTGGTCGGTTATCCGAATGTGGGAAAATCGACCCTTGTCTCCGTTGTCAGCGAGGCAAAACCCACCATCGCCAATTATCATTTTACGACGATTACCCCCGTGCTCGGCGTCGTCCGCATGGGCGAGGGCAAATCGTTCGTTGTAGCCGATATTCCCGGGCTGATCGAGGGCGCGGGGGAGGGCGCGGGGCTGGGACACCAGTTCCTGCGGCATGTGGAGCGCTGCAGGATGCTCGTACACATCGTCGATGTTGCGGGCAGCGAAGGCAGGGACCCGAAGCAGGATTTTCAGACCATCAACGCGGAGCTGAAAAAGTTCAATCCCGATTTAGCCGAAAGGCCGATGATTGTTGCCGGCAACAAATGCGACCTCGCGACGGACGAGCAGATTGAGGATTTCAAAAATTATGCGGAGAAGCTGGGCTATGAGTTTTTCCCGATTATGGCGGCGATCCGCTATCAGGTCGACCCGCTGCTCAATAAAATTTCAGAGATGCTCAGCAAGCTGCCACCTGTCAGGCAGTTTGAGCCGGAACCCGCCCCGCTTGTTTCTGTGGAGGAAATCGGACATAATGAGGTAAAGGTGACCAATCAGGACGGCATGTTTGTGGTAGAGGGCGAGTGGCTGGTGCCCGTCATCAATTCGGTTAATTTTGACGATTATGAATCGCTTCAGTATTTTCAGCGCGTGCTCATTAATTCCGGCGTCATAGACGCGCTGCATGAGGCGGGTGTTCAGGAAGGCGACACCGTCAGTATCTACGATATTGAATTTGACTTTATGGAGTAATCTCCACTCATGTTTTCCAATATATCAATGACGAGGAGCGCTTTGCTTGGAACGATTATTTCCCGCGGACTGTAATCCGAAATTGTTAAGCCCGCTGACGCTCGCTTTTGTAGGCGACGGCGTCTTTGAGCTTTTTGTACGTGAGCGCCTTGTGTGCCAGGGGAACTGTCCGGTCAAATCCCTTCATAAAAAGTCGGTAGAACAGGTCTGCTGCGGCGCGCAGGCAAAGGCTTCCCAGAGGCTTCTTCCCCTTTTGACGGAAGAGGAGCTGGAAATATTCAAACGCGGCCGCAACGCGCACACGAACCATGTCCCCAAGAATGCGGCGGTTGAGGACTATCACGCTGCAACCGCTTTTGAAGCCCTGTTCGGCTATCTTTACCTTTCCGGCAACATTGACCGCCTGCGTGAGATTTTTAAGATTGTGTGTGACGATTAATTTGATTTGGGAGATGCTGTTATGCTTTCCGAAACTCCGAAGGAAAAAGCAATCGGTGCTTTAAAGGATGTCCTGTTTTTCGTTGTCGGCAGCCTGATTTACGCGGTCTCCGTCAATGTGTTTACCGCCCCGAATCAGATTGCGCCGGGCGGCGTTACCGGCGCCAGTACGATGATCAACTATCTGTTCAGCTGGCCGATCGGTATGACCGGCCTGCTGCTGAATATTCCTATTTTCATCTGGGCGATTATGGAAATCGGGTACAAGCTCGTCGGCAAAACGATTGTGGCGACGGTATTCGTATCGGTTTCCATTGACCTGGTCGGGAAAATCGTTCCCGCTTATACCGGCGAAAAGATGCTGGCGGCCATTTTTGGCGGAATCATAGAAGGAATCGGGCTTTCTCTCGTATTCATGCGCGGAGGAACCACGGGCGGCACCGACCTTGTAGCCCGTCTGCTAGGCAGAAGGCTGCGCAATCTGTCCATGGGGAAGCTGATGCTCTGTGTGGATATGATGATTGTCGTCGCCTCCGCCTTTGTGTACGGCAATATTGAAAGCGCGCTTTACGCCACGATCACCATTTTTGTTTCCACCCGTCTGATCGATGCGCTCCTCTACGGTACCGACACCGGGACCGGGAAGCTGCTGTTTATCATGTCTGTAAAAAACGACGAAATTGCGCAGGATATTTTGACCGATATGGACCGCGGGGTCACCGTGCTGAAATCCCGCGGCGCGTACAGCGGACGTGAAGGGGAAGTTTTGCTGTGTGCTGTCCGCCGTTACGAGGTCGTCAAGGTGAAGGACATTGTCCGCTCACACGACCACGACGCGTTTATGATTATCGGCGATGCGGGAGAAATTTCCGGCGAGGGCTTCCGTCAGGTCAAAGCAGAAGATAAGACGCTGAAAGAACTGATTGCGCACGTCAATGCAAAGAAAAATGAAAAATGAAGAACAGGCGGTCTTGTATTTCCATACAGAATCGCCTGTTCTCGCATTGGTGAATCAATCTTTGGCTTGCCGCTTTTCCGTTATTTGCAGTTATCGGAAGATTTGTTTGTAGCCTGTGTTGCATTGTTGGAAGTTTTGTTGCTGTAATGATTGTTGTTGCTGGTGTTCGTGCTGTTGTTTGACGCACGATTCGTACTGTTGGAAGCACGGTTTGTGCTCTCATTTGTACTGTTGTTGGAAGCGCGGTTCGTTTTTGAAGTCTGATTATCCAAAATTTTCACCCCCTTCACCCGTATTATTAGTATCTTTACGCGAATTATACAGATCAATTCAGGAGTTGACGGATTTGATTGAGCTGCCGCAGAGCTTTAAAAATAAAATGGAATCCATGCTGGGCGGGGAATATCCGGCGTTTTTAAACGACTATCAGAAACCGTATTACCGGGGTATCCGACTGAATACGCTGAAATGCGACGACAGAACGCTCAAGGCATCTCTGCCGTTTTCTTTGGAGCCGACGCCTTTTTCGCCGGTTTCCTATTATATCCCGCAGGATGCGCAAAAGGTCGGCTCCCTGCCCATGCACCACGCGGGCGCTTTTTACTCGCAGGAGCCTTCCGCGACCAGCGCGGTAACCGCGCTGAACCCCGTGCCCGGGGAGAGGGTGTTGGATCTGTGCGCTGCTCCCGGCGGAAAATCGACGCAGATTGCCGCTCTTTTACAGGGAGGCGGGCTGCTCTGGTCCAATGAAATCGTCAGGAGCAGGGCAAATGTGCTGCTTTCCAATCTGGAACGGATGGGCGTCAGGAACGCAGTGGTTTCTTCCTGCCATCCGGAGGCGCTCTGCAACGGGCTTGCCGGATATTTCGACAAGGTGCTGGTGGACGCCCCCTGTTCGGGTGAGGGGATGTTCCGGCGCGACGAACAGGCGCTACAGGACTGGAGCCAGGAACATGTGGAAGCCTGTGCCGTCCGCCAGCTCGCCATTCTGCGCAGTGCCGCTCATGCCT
Organism: Caproiciproducens puteiluti; assembly: GCF_052442865.1. NCBI lineage: Bacteria > Bacillati > Bacillota > Clostridia > Eubacteriales > Acutalibacteraceae > Caproiciproducens > Caproiciproducens puteiluti. Next base: position 1,891,058 of record NZ_CP194790.1, read on the forward strand.
TAAAGGAAAACGGCGTGCTGGTCTATTCTACCTGTACGTTTTCTCCGGAAGAGAATGAAGGAGTCGTTTCCGCGTTTTTGAAGGAAAGAGGCGACTTTGCCCTGATCGATTGCGGGGAACCGTTCGGCCGTCCCGCTTTTCTCCCTCAGGCGCGCCGGATTTTTCCCATGGATGGGGGTGAGGGACATTTTGTCGCTGTGATGCGCCGGGTTTCCGGCAACAGCGCTTATCCGGCTCCCTATTCACCGAAGAAGCCCTCCATGATGGAAATGGCGGAGGATTTATACGGACAGGTTTTTAAGACGGAGCTGTCCTCCCCGGTAGAGCAGATAGGGGACTCCTTCCTGATCCTTCCGCGGGAGCTTCCTTATTTGAAAGGGCTTGGGGTAATCCGTGCGGGCGTACTGCTTGGGGAAGCAAGGAAAAACCGTATGGAACCGGCTCACGCGCTGTTCATGTCCGCAAAGCCGCAGGAGCTCAATTCGGTCGTCGACCTGCCGCACGATTCGGAACAGATCGCCGCTTTTTTGCGCGGGGAAGAAACGGAGGCGGACCTGCGCTGTCACGGCTTTACCGGCGTTGCGGTTGACGGTGTTCTCACGGGCTTCGGAAAATGCTCCGGCGGCCGCCTGAAAAACAGGTATCCCAAAGGGCTGCGCAATCATTGATGCTTTCTTCCTGAAGGACATATTTCAAAACACTTTAAGATGCTAAAGCTTGAAATTACCCGAAAAGGATGCTATAATAATCGATAATTAATTTGAAAGAGGGCATTTGAAATGCAGGAAATCAGAGTTGAACTGACTGAACATCCACAATTGAAACCAACCGATTCAAGTAAACTCGGATTCGGTACGATCTTTACAGATCATATGTTCATTATGAACTATGATGAGGGAGAGGGCTGGCACGACGCCAGAATTGTCCCGTTTGGACCGATTGAACTATCGCCGGCGGCGATGTGCCTGCATTACGGCCAGTCTGTTTTTGAGGGAATGAAAGCTTATCGTGCGGTTGACAGCAGAATTCTGCTTTTCAGACCGGACAAGAATATGGCCCGTCTCAATTCTTCCAATGACCGGCTTTGCATTCCGCTGATCGATGAAGCGTTCAGCCAGAAAGCAATCGAGAAGCTGGTGTCCATTGAAAAGGACTGGATTCCGTCCGAGGAGGGAACTTCCCTTTACATCCGTCCGTTTATCATCGGTATCGATCCCCATGTGGGAGTGCATCCGGCACAGCATCTGCTTTTCATTGTTCTTTGTTCGCCCGTTGGGGCCTATTATCCGGAAGGACTGGATCCGGTGAAAATTTATGTGGAAACCAATTATGTGCGTGCCGTCAAAGGCGGAATGGGCTATACCAAAACGGCCGGTAACTACGCGGCTTCCTTAAAAGCGCAGGATGAAGCGGAAAAACAGAATTACACCCAGGTCCTTTGGCTGGACGGCGTGGAGCGCAAATACATTGAAGAAGTCGGCACCATGAATGTGTTTTTTGTCATTGGGGATGAAATCGTAACTCCCGAACTGCAGGGTTCCATCCTTCCGGGAATCACCCGCATGTCCTCTATTGAACTGCTCAAATCATGGGGCATGAAGGTCGTCGAGCGAAAATTGTCCATTGATGAGCTTGCGCAGGCTGCGGAAAACGGTCAGCTGAAGGAAGCGTTCGGCACCGGCACCGCCGCTGTCATTTCCCCGATCGGCCATCTGAAATGGGGCGACGATGTAATGAACATTAACAACGGGGAAATCGGGCCGATTTCCCAGCGTCTGTACGATACCCTGACGGGAATCCAATGGGGAAAGATCAAGGACGAATTCGGCTGGACTGTTGAAGTAAAATAACGATTTCGAATGAATTTGTCAGGCGGCGTTGGTTGCGCCGCCTTTTCCTTTTCAGGAGGACTTATGCGTGAGCTTTCTTTTTCAGTGTCAAAAGAATACGACGGAATCAGGCTGAAAAGCTTTCTGCGTTCGTACTGCGGAATCTCCGCCCGGCTGATGATCCGTCTGAAACGCGAACCCATGGGCATTGCGAGAAACGGCCAGCACGCCATTGTGACGGAAGTGCTGAAAGCGGGGGATACGGTATGCATCCGGATTCCGGACGACACGAAGCTGCACGAACCGCTCAGCGTCCCCCTTGCGGTCGTCTATGAGGACAGCGATCTTCTGATTGTCGATAAGCCTTCCGGTATGCCGATGTATCCCACACCCGGCCACGACTGCGACAGCCTTGCAAACGCGGCGGCGGCTTATTTCCTTTCCAAAGGGGAGCGGTTTTCTTTCCGTCCCGTATACCGGTTGGATAAAGATACAACCGGGCTGGTCGTCCTGGCGAAAAATTCTTACTGCGCGGCGCAGCTTGCCGCAAAAATAGAAAAGGAATATGTTGCCGTGTGTGAGGGAACTCTTATGGGCGAGGGGACGATCGATCAACCGATCGGGCTCAAAGAGGGCCACAGCATTCAGCGTGAGGTCACGGAAAAGGGAGAAAGGGCGGTCACGCATTGGAGGGCGCTGAAAAGCGGCGGCGGATACACCCTGGTTTCCTTCCGGCTGGGGACGGGCAGAACCCATCAGATTCGCGTGCATATGTCCCATATCGGTCATCCCCTCGCGGGGGACGATTTTTACGGCGGCAGCCTGCGATTCCTTTCAAGACAGGCACTCCATTGCATGAATATTCATTTTATTCATCCGGTCACACAAACGGAAATGGACCTTTCCTGTGCACTTCCCAACGATATCCAATCGCTTCTTACGGTATGCGGTATGGAAGAATACACAAAAACAGAGTAAAAATGCAGTGCAAATGCATACAAATCCATTAAAATGAATTTTTATTTATATTATGCTTGATTTTTGCATATTTATGCGCTATAATACAAACCATACTAAACAAACAAATCCAACAAATCAACTTCATTTTACGGAGGGTTAACAAGATGAAAAAGTTTTCTAAAATAGCGGCGTTTTTACTCGTTGCCGCCATGATGCTTTCTTCGGCGGGCTGTGCCCAATCTGGAACCACGGCGTCCGCGACAGGCAGCCAGGCCGCCGCTTCGGCCGGCGGGCAGACCAGTGTGGATAAGGTTAAGGCGGACGGAGCTGTCACCATGTCTACCAACGCGGAATTTGAACCGTTCGAGTACAAGGACGGGGATAAGATCGTTGGAATCGACATTGATATTTCCAATAAAATTGCGGAAAAGCTCGGCGTTCAGCTGAAAATCAACGACATTGCTTTTGATACTCTTACCACGGAGCTTGGTTCCGGAAAGACCAACTTCGTAGCCGCCGGTATGACCGCAAATGAGGACAGAAAGAAAAATGTTGATTTTTCCGACACCTATTTCGACGCTTCCCAGGCGATCATTGTGTTAAAGGACAGCGCGATCAAGTCCCGTACGGACCTGAACGGCAAGAAGGTCGGTGTGCAGCAGGGGACGACCGGGGACACCTATTGCACCAATGAAGACGGAAAGAACGATATCAAGGTTGCCTCTACCGAGCGCTATGCCAAGGGTGTCGATGCCGTCACCGATCTGATCAACGGCAAAATCGACGCAGTTGTCATCGACGATTTCCCGGCCAAGAAATTTGTGGAGAAAAATTCCGATAAGCTGGTTAAGCTGGATGAGGCCCTGACTACCGAACAGTATGCCATTGCGGTGCCGAAGGGTGATAAAGCGATGCTGGATACCGTCAACGGTGTTCTGGGCGAATTAAAATCGAGCGGTGAGCTTGACAAGATTATTGAGAAGTACAAAGAGGCTCTGGGCGCCTGATTTCCCACTTATCAACAGAATGCAGGGCGAGCGGAAAAATCTGCTCCCCTGCTTTTCTCAGTTTAAAAACGGGGGTAAATGATGGATATACTGACGGCGGCCCTGCCGCTCTCATATTTTTCGGAATTTCCGCAGAAATTCTATGATGCGTTTATTCTGAAAAACAGATATACAAACATATTGTTCGGTCTGGGAAACACTCTTATGATTACCTTTTTTGCGGTCATTATCGGGATTATCCTGGGGACCGTCGTCGCTCTTGTCAAGGTGACGCACAATAATGACAAATCGAAGCTGAAATTCCTCAACGCAGTGTGCAGTGTATACCTGACGGTGATACGCGGTACGCCGGTCGTTGTCCAGCTGATGATTATGTGGTACATCGTCTTTCAGCCGCCTGTGAATCTGGACCGGGTCGTTGCGGCGATCTTTGCGTTTGGTATCAATTCCGGCGCCTACGTTGCGGAGGTCATCCGGAGCGGTATCCAGTCCGTGGACAAAGGGCAGGTCGAGGCCGGGCGTTCCCTCGGACTGAACCAGCGCGATACCATGGTGAAGATCGTATTTCCCCAGGCTCTGAAAAACGTTCTGCCGGCAATCGGCAATGAATTTATCGCTCTCTTAAAGGAAACCTCCGTCGCGGGCTACATCGCGATACAGGACCTGACCAAGGGCGGCGACATCATCAGAAGCATCACCTATGATCCGTACACCTCCCTTCTGGCTGTTGCGGGCATTTATCTGCTGATCGTCATGGGCCTGACCGCCCTGCTCAGCAAGCTTGAAAGGAGGCTGCACAGAAGTGATAACCGTTAAGAATCTGCACAAGACGTTCCATACCCTGAACGGCGATCTGGATGTTCTGAAGGGCATTGACCAAAATATTGAAAAAGGCGAGAAGGTCGTAATTGTCGGGCCTTCCGGTTCCGGGAAAAGCACGTTTCTGCGCTGTCTGAATCTGCTTGAGCAGCCGACCGGCGGCGAAGTCTGGTTTGAGGGTGTTCAGATCAATGTGCCGGAGTGCGATATCAACCAGCTCCGTCAGAAAATGGGGATGGTGTTCCAGCACTTCAATTTATTTCCGCATTTGACGGTGCTTCAGAACATTACGCTTGCGCCGATCACTCTAAAGCTGAAAACACAGGAGCAGGCGGAGCAGCAGGCGAAGCAGCTGCTTGAGCGGATAGGGCTGGCGGACAAGGCGGAAGCATACCCGCTTCAGCTGTCCGGCGGACAGAAGCAGCGAATTGCGATTGTGCGTGCGCTTGCCATGAACCCGGACGTCATGCTTTTTGACGAACCCACCAGCGCGCTCGACCCCGAAATGGTCGGAGAAGTCTTACAGGTGATGAAGGAGCTTGCCGCCGAAGGGATGACCATGGTAGTGGTGACGCATGAAATGGGCTTTGCCCGTGAGGTTGCCAACCGGGTACTCTTTATGGATGACGGCCAGGTTTTGGAAGAAGCTGTCCCGGATCAGTTCTTCGACCATCCGCAGAATCCGCGCCTGCAGGACTTTTTATCTAAAGTTCTTTAAAAAACAATACGAATATGGTAGAATAAGAGCGCAGCATATGCTGCGCTCTTATTCTTGTGAAGGTGGTTCTTAAAAGATGCCGGCTGCGATCACGCATTATCTTCATGCGCAAAGAGTTCTGGAACAGTTGCAACAGACACAGGCGAGCGATGAACGGAATCTGGACGCGTTCCTTTGGGGCGCACAGGGTCCGGACTTTTTGTACTGCCACCGCTATCTACCGTGGCAGAGGGGAGAGAGCCTGAAAGACTACGCCGGAAAGCTTCATCTGGAGAATCCTTCAAAAACGCTGGCGCTGATGCGGGAATATTATCTGCGGCAGCCGAATAAGGCAATGGCTTTATCGTATATCGACGGCTTCCTTTGCCATTACTCCTTGGACCGGATTTGCCATCCCTTTATTCAGTCCGGGGCGAAGGCTCTTCTTGAACAGGAGCCGATGCAGGATGAAGAAATTCTGCACAATCAGATAGAATCCGCGCTCGATGTGATTTTGCTCCGGTATGAAAGAGCGGCGCTGCCGACGGAGTTTAACCTGAAGCGAACGGTTCCGAAAAATAAGAATGTCCAGCTGCACATTGCGGATCTGTACGCTTTTTTGCTTCACGGGTTATTTGGGGTTAAGGACGCGGGTGTTCCGCTGTATCAGGCGACCAACGACTGCCGCGCGGTGTTCGGACTTTTAAACGACCGCACCACTCTAAAGCAGGCGTGGATAGAGCGAAGGGAAAGAAAGGGCAAACGGACCGTTTCCTGCCATTTCCGCGGGATCAGCGAAGGCGGCGGATGTGATTACGCCAATATCCTGCACAATGCATGGAGCTGGCCTGCGGACAGTGAAACCGTTCACACGGAAAGCTTTTTGGAGCTTTATGAGCAGTCCGTTGAAGACAGTCTCCACCTAATCGGCGGTTTTCTGGAAACAGATGATCTTGAAAAATTGACGGACAACATTTTCTTTATATGAAGGAGATTGATACAATGGAAAGAATCGCAAGTTTTTGTGTTGACCATACCAGGCTGATGCCCGGTATTTACACTTCCCGTATCGACGGGGATATCGTAACCTATGATATCAGGATGAGAAGGCCGAATATTCCGCCCTTTCTCCCGAATGCCGCCATGCATACCATTGAGCATCTGTTTGCGACCTTTGTACGCAACAGCAGGCATAAGGACCATATTATTTATTTTGGCCCAATGGGCTGCCGGACCGGTTTCTATTTTTTGACCAGAAATCTGAACCACGCGGACGCTATTCAGCTGATGATAGAGGCCTTTGATTTTATCGCTGATTTTGAAGGGGCTATCCCGGGAGCCGCGGCGGCGGAGTGTGGAAATTATCTGGAACACGACCTTGACGGCGCGAAAAAAGAGGCAAAAGCGTTCCTTCCGGTGATTATGGGGTGGACTGAGGAGAAGCTCCGTTATTTAGGCTGAATTTTAAATGCCAAATTGTTGCATATTTGTTAATTTGATTCCAACGGGTTGCAAAATAGGCAAATTTGTTATATGATTAAAAACGTATTACAAACTTGTAACAATTTATTAACCCGAAAGGATTTTGTTTCATGCAGCTCTCGAAGCTAAAGAAAACAAAAAGCGCATACAGAGATTCCGGTTATCAGTTATTGAATAAAACAGCGGATGATTTATATATTGTAGGTATCCAGACGGTCAGAATCCTGAAAAGAGTTGGACGCAGGCTTTCCCGGTTTTTCAGACCGTTTACGAATTTATGCAGATCGATCTACGCCGCCACAGTCGGCAAACGGATTTCCCGCCTGAAAGAAGAGTTTCAGTCCATCCGGGAAGGGTTTTCTATTGCCCGAGACAGGATTGCACAGGCAAGAAAACTGGGCTACGGACGTGTTTTTAAAGAGTATCTTACCGTTACGGGAAAAAGCTTTGTCCGTCACAGGGGCTTTGTGTTTTCTATTTTGAACATTGTGGTTCCCATAGGAGCGATTTTTCTTTTGGGGGCTACCGTGCATTTCTGGAACGGACTGAATTACGGCTTGGTTCTTGCCTATGACGGGAAGGAAGTCGCTACTATTCAGAATGAAAAAACCTTTGAAGAGGCGAGCGAAATGGTGAGCCAGCGCATGGTTCACGACACGGCCGACAGTGATATCAATATCAACGTCACCCCCACGTTTCGGCTTGAAGTAGTGGATGCAAACAGCTTTTTGGAGGTTAATTCGGTCTGCGACAAGATTATCCAGCAGTCAAACGGAATCATTGAGGAAGCAAGCGGCCTTTATGTAAACGGCGAGCTGCTCGGCGCGGTGAAAAGCAGCGCGGATCTGCGCTATATGCTGCAGAATGTTTTGAACAAGGCAAAGGGCGGGGACACGAGCGCTTCGGTGGACTTTGCGCAGGATGTGGAGACCATCAACGGGCTGTTTCCGACCACAACCATTATGGCTACCGAGTCAATGGATAAACTGATCAACGGTACTTCCCAGTCGGCGGTGACTTATACCGTAAAAGAAGGGGATACGGTTACTTCCATTGCCAAGGCAAACCATACGACCATTTCCGAGCTGAACAAAATCAACAGCAATCAGCTGGGGGACAATCTGATGCCGGGGGATTTGATCAACCTGCAGGTTGCAGTCCCGACGCTGAATGTTCAGTTGACCAAAAATTTGACGTATGAAGTTCCTCTTTCGTATAAAACAGTAACGATTAAGGATGATTCCCAGTATACCGATTATTCCAAAGTGAAGACCGATGGCGTAAACGGAACGCAGAAATGTGTTGACAAGGTGTATTATGTAAACGGCGTCGAACAAAAGCGCGACGTCATCAGCAGAACCGTTGTGGTGCCGTCCACCGATAAGGTGGTAATCACGGGAACCAAGAAGCGGCCGAAGTACAGCGGCGCCGGCGTCAGCAGCGGAAACCTGATGTGGCCGGTTCCCTCCCTTCACACCATAACCACTTATTTCACATGGCGTTGGGGCAGCTTCCATACCGGGATCGATATCTCCGGCGGCAGCGCCTACGGGAAAACGATTGTTGCGGCCGACGGCGGTACCGTTGTATCGGCGGGCTGGAGCAGCGGCTACGGCTACTGTGTAAAAATCAGCCACGGCGGCGGGCTGCAGACGCTTTACGGCCATGCAAGCAAAATTCTGGTTTCGGCGGGCCAGAGGGTCTCCAAAGGGCAGGCGATTGCCCTTGTAGGAAGCACCGGAAACTCCACCGGTCCGCACTGTCATTTTGAAGTGATTAAAAACGGCACCAAGGTGAATCCGCTGAGTTATGTCAGCAGGTAATATTTTGGCAAAACACGGAAAGCATTCTGTTTCCCAGAACGGGAAACAGAACGCTTTTTAGTGATATTTACAAAAACGGACTATTTGTTTTGTTGGTTATTGACTTTTCCATCATTGTGTATTATTATCATTAACAGTGCAATGAAATAAATAATTGGCTATTTCTTCCTTCTTTTTTCGTATATTTTAGTTGATTACTTTCAAAATATTTACAACAATATATTCATTGAAAACGCTTAATATTTTGCGTAAAAATGTAATAATAGTATTGTTTAACTTTAGATTGGAGCGTGCCGCATTGGACAAGTACGTTATTAAGGGTGGCAATCGCCTGACCGGTGAAGTCACCATCAGCGGTGCAAAGAACGCCGCGATCGCAATTATACCGGCAGCGATTTTGGCAGATGGTGTGTGCTGTATTGAAAATATTCCGAATATTACAGACGTTTCTTCCATTACAAGAATCCTGTATGATATGGGAGCTAAGATTCGCAATATCGACAAATCGACGATTGAAATTGATCCAAGACCGATTCATACCCACGTGGCGTCCTACGAACTGGCGCGTCATATACGTGGGTCTTATTACCTTTTAGGCGCTTTGCTTGGCCGCTTTAACCACGCGGTGGTTACCATGCCGGGCGGATGCGACTTTGGGGTCCGCCCGATCGACCAGCACCTGAAGGGCTTTGCGGCCCTCGGCGCGGCCTATAAGCTGGAAGGCGGCATGGTGGACGTCTATACGCAGGCTTTAACAGGAGCCAATATTTATCTTGATGTTGTGTCTGTCGGCGCAACCGTAAATATTATGTTGGCTGCTGTAAAGGCAAAAGGAATGACAGTCATTGAAAATGCTGCAAAGGAACCCCATATTGTCGACCTTGCCAACTTTTTGAATTCCATGGGAGCGGATATCAGGGGCGCCGGCACCGATGTGATCAAAATATACGGTGTGACCCACCTGGCCGGAACGACTTATTCCATTATTCCCGACCAGATTGAAGCGGGGACCTATATGGTTGCCGCGGCGGCGACCGGCGGAGATGTCCTTGTCAAAAACGTAATTCCCAAGCATCTGGAATCCATATCCGCAAAGCTGGAGGAAATGGGTGTTCAGGTGGAGGAATTCGACGACGCGGTCCGTGTCAGCCGCACGGGAAAACTGAACAAATGCAATATCAAGACAATGCCCCATCCGGGCTTCCCGACGGATATGCAGCCGCAGATCGCGGTGCTTCTTTCCATGGCAAACGGGACGAGTATCATTAATGAGAGTGTCTGGGACAATCGTTTCCGCTACGTGGAGGAGCTCAGAAGAATGGGAGCGCAGATTTCCGTTGACGGCAAGCTTGCTGTTGTGGAAGGCGTGGATCATTTGAATGCCGCTCCTGTAAAGGCAACCGACTTGCGTGCCGGTGCGGCGATGATGATTGCGGCGCTTGCGGCGTCGGGCACCACTCAGATTGAGGACATCAACCATATTGAGCGCGGATATGAAAATGTAGAGCAGAAGCTTTTGAATTTAGGGGCGGATATTCAGCGGATTCATGTTCCTGAGCCGGCAGTGGCGCAGGCAATCTGAATATTTTGAACGATTTGAAAGGGATTGACATCGGTCTTTCCCTTTTCTTTATTTGGGAGGTTATTCATGGCGAGAATATGTCCGCTTTTCAGCGGAAGCAGCGGAAACAGTTATTACATAGGTTCTTCCTGCGAGGGGATTCTGATCGACGCGGGAAGAACGGCAAAGCAGCTCAACAATATGCTGGAAACCTGTGGGATAGGTATTGAGTCGGTGAAAGCGATTTTTGTTACGCATGAACATATCGACCATATCCGGGGCTTGCGCGTGCTGGCCTCCCGGAAGCACATTCCGGTTTACACCTCTTCCGGTACTTTAGATGCGCTGGAAAGGATGGGGTGCGCCAACGGGACTTTTCAGGCTGATGTGATCGGTGAAAAGGGAATGGAGTGCGCCGGTATGTTTATCAAGCCCTTCCGTACCTCCCACGACTGTGCGGAAAGCGTCGGATACCGTGTGCAGACCCACGACGGGCGAAGCGTCGGCTTTTCCACCGATCTCGGCTTTTTGTCCGACACGGTGCGCGATCAGCTGACCGGTGCGGATCTGGTGGTGCTGGAATCAAACCATGACGTCGGAATGCTGAAAAACGGGCCATATCCGTACCCGCTGAAGCGGAGGATTTTGTCCGACACGGGCCACCTTTCGAATCAGGCTTGCGCAGATGAGCTTACGAATCTGGCGCAAAAGGGAACGACGCGGTTTATTCTGGCACACTTGAGCGCTGAAAACAACACGCCGGAGCTTGCGTTTCAAACGGCCCTGTGTTCTCTTTCCGTGGCCGGGCTGAAAGAGGGAGTCGACTTCCAGCTTTCAGTTGCGCCGAGAGAAAACAACACGGGAAAAGGAATTATTTTTTAGGTGGAATTATGCTTACGGTTCATCTTATCTGTGTCGGAAAACTGAAGGAAGCCTATTGGAAGGACGCCTGCGCGGAGTATGAAAAAAGGCTGCGCGCATTCTGCAGCTTTTCCATCCTCGAGCTGCCTGAGTGCAGGCTGCCGGATAATCCGTCGGACGCTCAGATCAGGGCTGCCCTGAAAACAGAGGGGGACGCCATTCTTTCCGCCGCGGGAAATTCCGCCTTGTTAGCGCTTTGCATTGAGGGGAAAGCGCTTTCTTCCGAGCAGCTTTCCGATAAAATCAATACGCTGGCCGTAAACGGAACCAGCACAGTCAGCTTTGTCATCGGAAGCTCGTTTGGGCTCAGTGAGGCAGTAAAGCAAAAGGCCGATTTCCGCCTTTCCATGTCGCCGATGACTTTTCCTCATCAGCTGGCCCGTGTGATGCTTTGTGAGCAGATATACCGCGCCTTTCAGATCATCCATCACGGCAAATATCATAAATGATCGCCTTTAAACGGTATGAGCACATAAAAACCGCCGTCCGGAATATTTCCGGGCGGCGGTAATTCTTTTGTTAAGTAGAGTTTTAATTAAACCGTGCCCTGCGCGAGCATGGCGTCCGCTACCTTGACGAAGCCCGCAATATTGGCGCCCGTTACATAATTCTTCGGGCAGCCGTATCTTTCCGCGGCGTCGGAGGCGTTCGTGAAAATGTTTTCCATAATGCTCTTCAGTTTTATGTCGACTTCTTCAAAGCTCCAGGAAAGACGCATGCTGTTCTGGCTCATTTCCAGTGCGGAGGTTGCGACGCCGCCTGCGTTGGATGCCTTGCCGGGGGCAAACAGAACGCCGTTCGCCTGGAAGTATTCCGTAGCTTCAATGCTGGTCGGCATATTGGCGCCTTCCGCTACGGCGAATACGCCGTTTTTCACGAGTTCTTTCGCGTCGTCGAGAAGCAGCTCGTTCTGGGTGGCGCAGGGAAGCGCAATGTCGCATGGAGTGCTCCAAACGCCTTTGCCCTCATGGTATACGGAATTCGGGCGATATGCCTGATACTCGGACAGGCGTCCGCGCTTGATTTCCTTGATTTCCTTGATCGCCTTGAGGTCGATTCCTTCAGCGTCGTAGATCCAGCCGGTGGAATCGCTCATAGTCACGACCTTTCCGCCGAGCTCCTGCGCCTTCTGGCAGGCATAAATGGCGACATTGCCCGAACCGGAAATATCGATGATTTTTCCTTCGATGGATTTGCCGTTTTTACGGAGCATTGCGTCGGTAAAGTAAAGCAGACCGAAACCGGTCGCTTCCGTGCGGACGAGGGAACCGCCGAAGGTCAGTCCCTTGCCAGTCAGTATCCCGGAGTATTCATTTCTGAGGCGCTTGTACTGGCCGAACAGGTAGCCGATTTCGCGGCCGCCTACGCCGATATCGCCGGCAGGAACGTCTGTGTCCGGTCCGATGTGGCGGCAGAGCTCCGTCATAAAGCTCTGGCAGAAGGCCATGACCTCGCGGTCTGATTTGCCTTTCGGGTCAAAGTCGGAACCGCCTTTGCCTCCGCCGATCGGCAGGCCGGTCAGGGAATTCTTGAAAATCTGTTCAAATCCAAGAAATTTCAGGATACCGATGTTTACGGACGGATGAAAGCGAAGGCCGCCCTTGTACGGTCCGATTGCATTGTTAAACTGAACGCGGTAGCCGCGGTTTACCCGTACGTTGCCTGCGTCGTCCACCCAGGCTACGCGGAATTTCACCTGTCTGTCCGGCTCGGTCAGCCTTTCCAGAATACCGGCTTTCTGATACTGGGGATTTTGCTCAATAACCGGAGCCAGGGACGTTAAAACTTCGGTTACCGCCTGAATGAATTCGGGCTGGCTGGGATTTTGCTGGATAACGTTTGCGAGTTGCTCTTTAACATAAGACATGGGTATATCCTCCTATATAAAATTGAGAACGGTATTATTCGACTTAATAATACTTCTCAATTCAACAGTTTAGCACAGCAAAAGCCCGGATACAATCATTTACAATTAAAATTTATAAAAAAATACTTGCTTTTTGCAGGACAGACGTATCAATTCTGCAAAAAGACGGAAAATAAAGGGGAGCGATTGAAAATTTGTGCATTAAAATGAAATGTCCCTTTCAATTCGAAAAAGATTGACACTGCATACAGAATATAATAGAATATACTTATTATTGAAATGATGTAGACAAGGAGGTTCTGTAAAGGAGCACCCTTGTTATTTTTATTTTCAGGGAGGTATCGATTTGAGTAAATATACAAAAGACGACATTATCAGGATGATTGATGAAAATAATGTGCGGTTTATCCGCATGCAGTTTACGGACATTCTGGGTACCTTGAAAAATGTGGCCATTACGACCAGCCAGATCGAAAAGGCGCTTGACAATCAGTGCATGTTCGACGGCTCGTCCATTGAAGGGTTCGTCAGGATCGAGGAGTCCGACATGTACCTCAGACCGGATCTGGATTCTTTTACCATCCTTCCGTGGCACACGCAGCACGGCCGTGTCGCCCGGCTGATCTGCGATATCTACAAGCCGAACGGAGAGCCGTTTGAGGGCGACCCCCGCTATGTCCTGAAAAGGACGCTGAAGGAAGCGGCGGAGATGGGTTACACGTTCAACGTGGGCCCAGAATGCGAATTTTTCCTGTTCAACACGGACGAATTCGGGCATCCTACGACCGTTACGCACGATACCGCCGGCTATTTTGATCTGGGACCGTCCGACCTGGGCGAAAGCGCGCGCCGCGATATCTGCCTGAATCTTGAAGAGATGGGGTTTGAAATCGAAGCGTCGCACCATGAGGTCGCCTTTGCGCAGCACGAGATCGATTTTAAATACAGCGAGGCGCTTTCCGCGGCGGATAATATTCTGACCTTTAAGATGGTCGTGAAGTCCTGCGCGGATTCCCACGGGCTTTGCGCCACTTTTATGCCCAAGCCGGTTTACGGTCGCTGCGGTTCCGGGATGCATACCAACATGTCCCTGTTCAAAGACGGAAAGAATGCCTTTTACGATCCGGACAGCGAGACCGGGTTAAGCCATATTGCATATAATTTTATTGCGGGTATTTTAAAGCATATCAAAGGGATGTGCGCCATTACCAACCCGCTGGTCAATTCCTACAAGAGACTGGTCCCGGGTTTTGAGGCGCCCTGCAATATCGCCTGGACTTTAAGCAACCGCAGCGCGCTGATCCGTGTACCCGCTTCCAGAGGGGAAGGCACGCGGGTGGAACTGCGCAACCCCGATCCCGCTTGCAATCCTTATCTGGAGTTTGCGGTGCTGCTCGCGGCGGGACTGGACGGAATCAAAAATGACCTGACGCCGCCTGACGCGGTTGCCGCGAACATTTATGATTTTGATATCGGGGAAAGAGCGGCTGCGGGAATCGAGGCTTTGCCGACGGATCTCAACAACGCTGTTTTAGAAATGAAGGCGGACCCCTTTATTGAAAAGACACTGGGTGACCATGTGTTTAACAAATACACCGAGGCGAAGGAAAGAGAGTGGTACGACTTTTCCACTACGGTTACGGAGTGGGAGCTGGACCAGTATCTGAATAAATTCTGATTAGGCTGCCAAAAACACCACATTCCTTTCTACGGAGTTGTTAAATATGAGCAGTATTCTTGTAGCGAATTCAAATGCGGATTACGCTAAAAAAATAGCGGCCGTACTCCGTACCGGCGGTTTGAATGTCAGTGGTGTGTGTACAACCGGCTCGCAGGTAATCGATTTTGCGAACAGGCATTATCATGGAGGCGTGGTGGTCTGCAGCGTAAAGCTGATGGATATGCCGGCGCTGAACCTGCCGAGGTCGGTCGGTTCCAATTACGATTTCCTGTTTATCGTAAAGTCCCAGCAGATGGATATTTCCGAATCGCTTTCCTGCGCCAGCTTAATCATGCCGATCAATCGGATGGACCTGCTTTCTTCCGTGAATATGCTGCTGAATATTTCCGATTACAGCAGCCTAACCATTAAAAAGAAGATCGCCAATGGGAACTATGATGAAAAACAGGTGATTGAACAGGCGAAAAATATTCTGATGGAACGCAATAATTTTACCGAACCGCAGGCACACCGGTTTATTCAAAAGAAAAGTATGGATTCAGGTAAAAAAATGATAGAAACCGCAATGATTATTCTGAATTTATAGGAGGTGGATTTTGTTGAAATTTACAAAGATGCAGGGCATCGGCAATGACTATATCTATATCAACTGTTTTGAGGAAAAAGTCCAAAATCCATCCGAGCTTTCCATAAAGCTCAGTGAAAGACATTTCGGCGTCGGTTCGGACGGAATTATCTTAATAGAGCCGTCCGACAAAGCCGACTGCCGTATGGATATTTATAACGCGGACGGGTCGCAGGCAATGATGTGCGGCAACGGGATCCGCTGTGTGGGCAAATACGTGTACGAACGCGGAATTGTAAAAAAGGACGTTCTGAAAGTCGACACCATGAGCGGCGTAAAAACGCTTTATCTGGATGTCGAAAATGGGATAGTCGTTTCCGTTACCGTGGACATGGGCAGGCCGGATTTTCAGACTGAAAAAATTCCGGTGACGTACCCGAAGGACCGGATGATCGACGAGCCCGTTGTGTTCGGCACAACGGAATACAGGGTGACCTGCGTTTCCATGGGAAATCCGCACTGTGTGCTGTTTGTCGACGATGTAACCAAGGTGAAGATTGAAAAAATCGGTCCGATGCTGGAGTGCGACAAAATTTTTCCGCACAGGGCAAACATTGAGTTTGTTCAGGTGCTGAGTCCGGAAGAAGTGAATATGCGCGTGTGGGAACGCGGCTCCGGGGAAACCTGGGCGTGCGGAACCGGAGCGTGCGCCGTGGCGGTTGCCTGTGCGGCGAACCGGAAAACAGGCCGCAGTGTAACCGTCCATCTCAGGGGCGGCGATTTGCATATCAAATGGGAAGAAAAGACGGATAAGGTATTGATGCGCGGTCCGGCGGAATTCGTCTTTGACGGGACGATAGAGATTTAGCTTCTGCTGTCTGCCGGAAATCATGAATGAAGGGAATGTAGTATTTTGTTAAGAGTAAACGAAAACTTTGTAAAGCTGCCCGCGAGCTACCTTTTTGTGGATATCGCGAAAAAGGTGAACGAATTTTCCGGGCAGCACCCGGAAACGGAGATTATCCGTCTGGGAATCGGGGATGTTACCCGCCCGCTGCCGAAAGCGGTGGTAAAGGCCATGCAGGCCGCCGCGGAAGAGATGGGCAAAGCGGAAACCTTCCGCGGCTACGGTCCGGAAGCCGGTTATGAATTTCTTCGTACCGCAATCGCGGAAAACGATTTTATAAAGCGCGAGGTGCAGATTGACATCGATGAGATTTTTGTCAGCGACGGCGCGAAAAGCGATACCGGCAGCATCGGGGATATCTTCGGTGCGGATAACGTGGTTGCGGTGTGCGACCCGGTTTACCCGGTTTACGTCGACACCAATGTGATGGCCGGAAGAGCCGGAGAGTACAGCGAGGGCAAGGGGTGGAGCAAGATCGTCTACATGCCCTGCCGGAAGGAAAACGGATTTCTGCCCGAGCTGCCCAAAGAGCGAGCCGACATGATCTATCTTTGTTTCCCCAACAATCCCTCCGGTGTCGGAATCAGCCGCGAAGAGCTGAAAAAGTGGGTGGATTACGCGCTTGCGAATCAATCCGTTATCCTCTACGATGCCGCGTACGAAGCATTTATCACGGAAAAGGACATGCCGCACAGCATTTATGAGATACAGGGCGCGAAAAAATGCGCGATCGAGTTCAGAAGCTTTTCAAAGACCGCCGGTTTTACCGGAACGCGCTGCGCGTACACTATTCTTCCAAAGGAACTGGTGTTCGGCGGAGTCTCTCTGAACAAGCTGTGGGACCGGCGCCAGTCTACAAAGATGAACGGTGTTTCCTATGTCGTCCAGCGCGGCGCAGAGGCGGTTTTCTCCGAGGAAGGCCGGCGGGAGGTCAGGGAAAACATCGCTTACTATCTCAATAATGCCAAAATCATTGTGGATGGCCTGAAAAAGGCGGGATTTGAAGTTTACGGCGGCGTGAACTCGCCCTATGTCTGGCTGAAAACGCCCGACGGACTTACTTCCTGGGAGTTTTTCGATCTTCTGCTTGAAAAAACCGGCGTGGTCGGTACTCCGGGTTCCGGCTTCGGCGTGGGCGGCGAAGGCTATTTCCGCCTGACTTCCTTTAACACGAAGGAAAATACGGAAAAAGCGTTGGAAAGAATCATCCGCTCCTTCAAAGCTTAACGGTCAAATTGTCCATTCCATTTAGGACTAGAAACCGATTTGCTGTCTGAACAATTGCGATTGATGTTGAATAATAAGAATGGTTGGTGATTAAATGAAAGCATTGCTGATGCTTGAAAATGGAATGACCTTTGAGGGAGCGGGTTTTGGCGATGAACATGACGTCCTCTGCGAGGTCGTGTTCAACAGCGCCATGTGCGGCTACACGGAGCTGCTGACCGACCCGTCCTATGCGGGGCAGGGGGTTGTCATGACCTATCCTCTCATTGGAAATTACGGCATCTGCTATGATGATACGGAATCTACAAAGCCGTGGCTGCGGGCCTTTATTGTACGGTCCGTTTCCGGCGCGGCCAGTAATTTCCGCTGTGACGTGGATTTGAACACCTTTTTGAAACAGAACCATGTTCCCGGCATTCAGGGCGTGGATACGCGCACCATTACGAAGGTGCTGCGTGAAAGCGGCACCATGCGCGGCATGATTGCTTACGGAGATCAGATTGATCCCGCGGCAATGAAAAAACAGATCGACGCCTTTGTGCTGGAATCCTGCGTCCCTCTTGTCAGCAGCGGGGAACAGAAGGTGTACGGCGACGGACCCGTTAAGATCGCTCTGGCGGATTATGGGGTGAAGAGCAACATTATCCGTTCGCTTGTGAGGCGCGGCTGTACCGTAAAATGCTTCCCGTACGACGCCTCTTTTGAGGATATGATGTCTTTTTCACCGGACGGCATCATGCTCTCCAACGGCCCCGGCGACCCGAAGGAGTGCACAAAGGCTATTTCCGAACTGAAGAAGGTGTATGCCCACGGCGTCCCAACCTTTGCGATTTGCCTGGGACATCAGCTGATGGCGCTTTCTCAGGGATTTGATACTTATAAATTGAAATATGGCCATAGAGGAATTAATCACCCGGTCAAGGATTTGAGTACCAACAGGGTGTATATTACTTCCCAGAACCACGGATTTGTGGTCAATGGTGACACAATCAATCCTTCAGTAGCCGACGTCCGCTTTATCAGCATGAATGACGGCAGTATTGAGGGATTGAACTATAAAAATGGAAAAGTGTTTTCTGTGCAGTACCATCCGGAAGCTTCTCCGGGCCCGCTTGACACAGGCTTTCTTTTCGATCAATTTCTCAAGCTGATAGGAGGAGGCCAGATATGAAGAGAACAGATATCAAAAAGGTAATCATCATCGGCTCCGGTCCGATCATTATCGGTCAGGCTGCGGAGTTCGATTACGCTGGAACGCAGGCCTGCCGCGCGCTCCGCGAAGAGGGTATAGAGGTCATCCTCATTAACTCAAACCCGGCGACGATCATGACGGACAAGCAGATCGCCGATAAGGTTTATATTGAGCCTCTGACCGTTGAAACCATCAAAAAAGTAATTCTCAAAGAAAATCCGGACAGTATCCTTCCGACCCTGGGCGGCCAGAACGCGCTGAACCTTGCGGTGGAGCTGGAGGAGTCCGGTTTCTTAAAGGAAAACAACGTGGAAATGATCGGCACAAACGCCGACACCATCCGGATGGCGGAGGACAGGGAGCTGTTTAAGGAAGCCATGGAGCGCATCCAGCAGCCCTGCGCGCAGAGCGCCGTTGCGGAAAATATTGAGGACTGCGTCAAAATCGCGAGGAAAATCGGTTATCCCGTTGTTGTACGCCCCGCGTACACACTGGGCGGAAGCGGCGGCGGCATTGCGGCCGACGAAGAGCAGCTGCTCTCGATCGCAACACTCGGCCTGCACCGCAGCCGCGTGAACCAGGTGCTGATTGAACGGTGTATTTCCGGCTGGAAGGAAATCGAGTACGAAGTCATGCGCGACCGCAACGGCAACTGCATCACGGTCTGCAACATGGAAAACTTCGATCCCGTCGGCGTTCATACCGGCGACTCCATTGTCGTCGCTCCCTGCCAGACGCTTGCGGATAAGGAAACGCAGATGCTCCGTTCCGCCGCGCTTGCCATCATCCGGGAGCTGAAGGTGGAAGGCGGCTGCAACGTTCAGTTCGCTCTGAATCCGAAAAGCTTTGAGTACTGCGTGATCGAAGTAAATCCCCGCGTAAGCCGTTCTTCCGCGCTTGCCTCTAAGGCGACGGGCTACCCGATCGCGAAGGTGGCTTCCAAAATCGCGCTGGGCTATACACTGGACGAAATTCAGAACGCCATCACAAAAAAGACCTTTGCGTGCTTTGAGCCGACACTGGACTACTGCGTGGTGAAAATTCCGAGATGGCCGTTTGATAAATTTGTTTACGCCAAGCGCAGCCTGGGTACCCAGATGAAAGCGACCGGCGAAGTCATGGGGATTGCCCCGACCTTTGAAGCGGCTTTGATGAAATCCATCCGCTCGCTGGAGCAGAATGTTTTCAGCCTGCTTGACCCCAATGTCCGCAGCCTTACGAACAGCGAGCTGGAGCAACAGCTTTATGTCGTCGACGACCGGCGGCTCTGGGTAGTTTCCGAAGCGCTTAGGCGCGGCGTGGCCCCGGAAAAGATTCACGATATTACGAAAATCGATCTCTGGTTCCTTGACAAGCTGCTTTCGATCATCCAGGTCGAAAAAGCTTTTGCCGCGGGGCCGATTGATAAGGCCCTGCTTCTGAAAGCAAAGGATTTTGGATTTCTTGACAAAACCCTGTCGCAGCTAAGCGGCAAGACCGTAGAAGAAATCCGGGCAATGGAAGACGAGTGGGACATTCATCCCATTTATAAAATGGTCGACACCTGCGCGGCCGAGTTCGACGCAGAAACGCCGTACTATTACTCCAGCTACGGAATCCAGAATGAATCCCTGCCGCAGAGCGACCGAAAGAAAATCCTTGTCATCGGTTCCGGCCCCATCCGCATCGGGCAGGGGATCGAGTTCGATTTCTGTTCCGTTCACAGTGTCTGGGCGCTGAGGGACCTTGGTTATGAAACCATCATCGTCAACAACAATCCGGAAACCGTCAGCACGGACTTTGACATTGCCGACAAGCTGTACTTTGAGCCCCTGACGGAAGAGGATGTGCGCCATATTATCGATCTGGAAAAGCCGGACGGCGCCGTCGTGCAGTTCGGCGGCCAGACCGCCATCAAGCTGGCCGGGGCCATTGAAAAAATGGGCATTCCGATTCTCGGGACCTCGTTTGACAGCATCGATGAGGCGGAAGACCGCGAGCGGTTCGACAAAATCCTGTTTGAATGCCAGATTCCGCGTGCCGACGGCCGTATGGTCTTTACCTGTGACGAAGCCATCCGGGCGGCGAACGAGCTGGGTTACCCTGTACTTATCCGGCCTTCCTATGTGCTCGGCGGACAGGGCATGCATATCGCGTATGCCGACGAGGACATCGTCGAACAAATCGGCATCATCAACCGGATTGCGCAGGAGCATCCGATTCTGGTGGATAAATACATTATGGGCACCGAGGTGGAGGTCGACGCCGTCTGTGACGGAATCGACTCGGTCATTCCGGGTGTCATGCAGCATATTGAGCGTGCCGGTATCCATTCCGGAGACAGTATTTCCGTTTATCCCGCCATCGGCGTACCGAAGGATATGCAGGAGCTGATTGTGGAGTATACCCGCCGGCTCGCAAAGGCGCTGAAGGTCAGGGGACTGCTGAATATTCAGTTTATCGTCAAGGATCAGGAAGTGTATGTCATCGAGGCAAACCCGCGTTCCTCCAGGACCGTGCCCTATATCAGCAAGGTAACGGGTATCCCGATCGTACCGCTGGCTGTTGGCACCTTCTTTGGCAAGACCCTGCCGGACATGGGCTACCACTACGGACTGCAGAAGGAAAAAGACCTGATCGCTATCAAAATGCCGGTTTTCTCCTTTGAAAAGCTTTACGGGGCCGACGTCAACCTCGGCCCGGAAATGAAATCCACCGGCGAGGTGCTGGGAATCGCGCGTACCTTTGATGAGGCGCTGATCAAGTCGTTTTACGGCGCCGGCGTACACATGATTAAAAACGGCAGGGTGATTTTTACCCTGAAGGACAGCGATAAGGAAGAGGCTCTGCCCATTGCCAGAGGGCTCTACGACCTTGGATGGACGATCTACGCTACGGCGGGAACCTCCGATTTTCTGAACGACCACGATATCCCGACCATCCGCACCAATAAGATCGGAACGGGCAGCCCGGATATCCTCGACCATATTACCTCTGGCAAAATCGATCTGGTCATCAATACTCCGTCCCGCGGGGTGGTGCACAACAGGGACGGCTATAAAATACGCAGAAACGCGGTGGAATCCGGCATTCCCTGCCTGACTTCGCTGGATACGGCCAACGCGTTCCTGACCTGTGCCCAGCACGTGGAAACCACTCAGCTTTCCGTGATTGACATCACGAAGGTTTCCAAGTTCCTGAACTTTATCTGACAGCTCCATTCAAAGAAATGGAGAAGAAAATCCGCGTATTCAAATCATGGATATAAATGAGTTATAGGAGGAAAATAATGATGAAAAAATGTGAGCTTCTCTATGAGGGCAAGGCAAAAAAGGTTTACGCAACGGATGATAAGGACTACTGCATCGTCGATTACAAGGACGATGCAACTGCCTTTAACGGACAGAAAAAGGGGACAATCGTCGGCAAAGGCGTTGTCAACAACAAAATGTCCAATTATTTGTTCCAGCTGCTGGAAAAACACGGCATCAAAACGCATTTCGTCAAAGAACTGAGCGACCGCGAAACGCTTGTAAAGAAGGTCAAAATCGTCCCTCTTGAGGTAATTGTCCGCAACAAAGCGGCCGGCAGCCTTGCGAAAAGGCTCGGTCTGGAGGAAGGCACCCCAATGAAGACCACCGTGCTGGAATTCTGCTATAAGAATGATGAGCTGGGCGACCCGATCGTCAACGAATACCACATTCTTGCCGCTGAATTTGCAACGAAGGAAGAAGTTGACCAGATCAGCGCCATGTCGCTGAAGATCAACGAAATCCTGAAAGAATTTTTCCTCTCCGTCAACATAGAACTGATCGACTTCAAACTGGAATTCGGCCGCTGCGCCGACGGGATTATTCTTGCGGATGAAATTTCCCCGGATACCTGCCGCTTCTGGGATGTCAGTACCCACGAAAAGCTTGACAAGGACCGCTTCCGCAGAGATTTGGGCGGAGTGGAAGAGGCTTACGCCGAGGTAATGAAGCGCATCGGCTTATAATGGATAGGGATGGTGAGTATTTGAACAGCTCTGTGATGGATTACGATCTTTCCAAACCGCACGAAGAATGCGGCGTTTTCGGAATTTATTCCGACGGCGGGACGGCACCCGCCTACGCCGCCTACAACGGGCTTCTCGCTTTGCAGCACAGGGGGCAGGAAAGCTGCGGAATTGCCGTCTGCGACCGCGGGGTTATTTCCTACTCGAAGGACATGGGCCTTGTCACCGAGGCGTTCAACGATAAAATTCTGGATGACCTTGTCGGCCAAATGGCGGTCGGTCATGTCCGCTATTCCACTGCGGGCGGCAGCGTGCGCGAAAATGCTCAGCCCCTTGTCATGCGTTATATCAAGGGAACCCTCGCGATTGCCCACAACGGGAATCTGACGAACGCCTACGAGCTTCGCCATGAGCTGGAACACAGGGGATGTATTTTCCAGACGACGATCGATACCGAAGTCATCGCCTATATCATTGCACGGGAGCGTGTGGATGCTCCTTCGATTGAAGAAGCAGTCCGCCGTGCGCTTCCGAAAATCCAGGGCTCGTATTCCCTCGTGGTCATGAGCCCGCAAAAGCTGATTGCCGCGCGCGACCCGCACGGTTTCCGGCCTCTTTGCATTGGCAGGCTTGACAATTCCTATGTTTTTGCGTCCGAAACCTGCGCGCTGGACGCGTGCGGGGCGGAATATGTGCGCGACGTGGAGCCGGGGGAAATCGTTGTTGTGGACAGCAACGGCCTGCGTTCCATCAAGGACCCTGTAAACGTGGAAAAATCGCTCTGTGTCTTCGAGTATATCTATTTTGCGAGAACGGACAGCTACATTGACGGAAAAAGCGTTTATGAAGCGAGAAAGGAAGCCGGACGCCTGCTTGCAAAGCAGAACCCGGTCGAAGCGGATATCGTAATCGGTGTGCCGGAATCCGGAATTGACGCCGCGATCGGTTACAGCGAGGAATCCGGTATCCCCTATCAGAAGGGGATTGTAAAGAACAGCTATATCGGGCGGACGTTTATAAAGCCAAGCCAGTCCGAGCGGGTGCGCAGTGTACGGATCAAGCTGAACGCGCTTTCCTCCTGCGTAAAAGGGAAACGGGTGGTCATGCTGGACGATTCCATTGTACGCGGAACGACCAGCGCTCGCATCGTCACCATGCTGAAGGACGCCGGGGCGACCGAGGTCCATCTCAGGATCAGTTCTCCGCCCTTTTTATGGCCGTGCTATTACGGAACGGACATTCCGTCCAAGGACGATCTGATCGCCTGCCAGCACAGCATTGAGGAAATCGGGAAGATGAGCTTCGCGGATTCCATCGATTTTCTGCACCTTGACAATCTGCCGAAAATGATGGGCGGGTGCAGCGGCTTCTGCGACGCGTGCTTCTCCGGGAAATATCCCGCGCCCGTGCCGGATTATCTGATTGCAAATAAGAATTACGACTACTGCACGCCGATCAAAAGATTCTAATTTCCTGTTTGGAGGATCATACCATTGAAAAATACTTATGAATCACCGCTTTCGTCACGTTATGCGGACGACGAAATGAAATATTTGTTTTCACCGGATAAAAAATTCAGAACATGGCGCAGGCTGTGGATCGCACTGGCGCAGGCTGAAAAAGAACTCGGGCTGAACATCACGCAGGAACAGATCGATGAAATGATCCGGTTCCAGGACGACATCAATTACGAAGTTGCCGAAGCGCGCGAAAAAGTGGTGCGCCACGACGTAATGTCGCACGTTTATGCCTTTGGTCAGCAGTGCCCGAAGGCCATGCCGATTATCCATCTTGGCGCGACGTCCTGCTATGTGGGCGACAACACGGACATTATTATCATGACGGAGGCGCTGCGGCTGGTAAGGAACAAGCTGGTCGGCGTGATCCGCGTGCTTTCCAAATTCGCCGTGCAGTATAAGGACCTGTCCACGCTGGCATTTACCCATTTCCAGCCGGCACAGCCCACCACGGTGGGCAAGCGGGCCACGCTCTGGATTCAGGACCTGCTGATGGATTTGGAGGATGTGGAGTATCAGCTTTCCAAGGCGAAGCTTCTGGGCTCCAAGGGTACCACCGGCACACAGGCCAGCTTCCTGGAGCTGTTTGACGGAGACCACGAAAAGGTAAAGAAGCTGGACGAACTCATTGCCGAAAAGATGGGGTACACCTCCTGCTTTGCGGTCTCCGGCCAGACGTATTCAAGAAAGCTGGACAGCCAGATGCTTTCCGTTCTGAGCGGAATTGCGCAGAGCGCGGCCAAATTCTCCAATGATATCCGTCTTTTGCAGCATCTGAAGGAGATTGAAGAGCCGTTTGAGAAAAACCAGATCGGTTCCTCCGCGATGGCCTACAAGCGCAACCCGATGCGCAGCGAGCGAATCGCTTCCCTTTCCAGATATGTCATGATCGACAGCCTGAATCCGTACATTACGGAGGCGACGCAGTGGTTTGAGCGTACGCTGGACGATTCCGCGAACAAACGTATCAGTGTTCCGGAAGCGTTTCTTGCCGTGGACGGCATTTTGAACCTGTACGCGAACGTCGCGGACGGACTGGTCGTTTACCCGAAGGTAATCGAGCAGCACCTTTTAAGGGAGCTGCCGTTTATGGCGACGGAAAACATCATGATGGACGCCGTCAAGCGCGGCGCGGACCGCCAGCAGCTTCACGAAAGGATCCGGGTGCATTCCATGGCCGCTTCCAAAGTGGTCAAGGAAGAGGGCGGGGAAAACGATCTGCTTTCCCGTATTGCCGCCGATCCGATCTTCGGCGTGACGCTCGAGGAGCTTTACGCGATCGTCAAGCCGGAAAAGTATGTGGGCAGGGCGCCGCAGCAGACCGAGGAGTTTATTGACGAAGTAGTCGGCAGGGCGATCGCGCCTTATGAGTTTGTTCCCGATGAAAAAGCGGAAATAAATTTATAATTGATACAGAGAAATAGGAATTATTTTTTTATTGTTATTCTGCTTTGCTTTTCAGAATAAGTGTGATATTATAATTGAGTTGTTTCCATACTGCCTAAATTCGGCCGCAGGGCAGTTTTTCAGCAAATTCCGTAGCGGCACGGCGGAGTGAATGCATATGATTAAAGCAATTGTTGGCGCAAACTGGGGAGACGAAGGCAAGGGTAAAATCACCGACGTCGAAGCAGCTCAGTCCGACATTGTCATTCGGTTTCAGGGCGGCAGCAATGCCGGTCACACCATTATAAACAACTATGGCAAATTTGCCCTTCACCAGCTGCCATCCGGTGTTTTTTACAGCCATATCACGAATATCATCGGCAACGGCGTTGCGCTCAGCGTAGAGAATTTCGTCAAGGAATTGAAGGCGCTTCAGGAGCGCGGCGTTCCGAAGCCGAACATCGTTATTTCGGACCGCGCACAGCTGGTCATGCCATACCATATTCAGCTTGATACGTTTGAGGAAGCGCGTCTTTCTTCCCATTCCTTCGGGTCGACAAAGTCTGGAATCGCACCTTTTTATTCCGACAAGTTTGCGAAGATCGGCTTCCAGATCAGTGAGCTTTACGACGACGAGAACTCTTTAAAGGAGAAGATCGACCGAGTCATTACGCTGAAAAACGTGCTGTATGAGCATCTGTATCACCAGCCCAAACTGACGGTGGATGAGATTTACAATCAGCTGATGGAATATAAAAAGCTGTTGGAGCCCTATGTAGCGGATACGTTTTCCATTCTGCACAAAGCGGTTCAGGAAGGAAAAAATATCCTGCTGGAAGGACAGCTCGGCGCTTTGAAGGACCCCGACCACGGGATTTATCCCATGGTTACCTCGTCTTCGACGCTGGCCGGATACGGTACCATCGGAGCGGGCCTTCCTCCTTATGAAATCAGGGAAATTATCGCAGTCGTAAAAGCCTACTCAAGCGCCGTCGGCGCAGGGGAATTTGTCAGCGAAATTTTCGGGGAACAGGCCGATGAGCTTCGCCGCAGGGGCGGCGACGGCGGTGAATTCGGCGCCACGACCGGACGGCCGCGCAGAATGGGCTGGCTGGACCTGGTCGCTTCCCGGTACGGCTGCCAGGTGCAGGGCGCTACCTGCGTTGCACTGACTGTTCTGGATGTACTGGGGTATCTGGATGAAATTCCGGTCTGCGTAGCCTATGAGCTGGACGGCGAACGGATCGATTCTTTCCCCCCGACCGTACGGCTGAAACACTGCAAACCGATTATTGAGACTTTGCCCGGCTGGAAATGCGATATCCGCGGGATCAGAAACTATGAGGATCTTCCGGAAAACACGCGCCGGTATATTGAATTCGCCGAGAAGGCGATCGGAGTTCCGATTAAGATTGTTTCCAACGGCCCTGCGCGTGAAGATATTATTTACAGATAAGGTTCCCGTAATGGAGTGCCGACATTTCCGGTGGCAGTGTTGGCACTCGTTATTTTCAGATTCAATTCTACCGGAGAAAGTGTGATACTATGTGTGGAATCGTTGGCTACATCGGAGACGATCAAGCTGCTCCTTTCTTGCTGAGCGGACTGGAAAAACTGGAATACCGGGGCTATGATTCAGCCGGAATCGCCGTTTACGACGGAACTTCCCTCCATGTTATGAAAGCAAAGGGAAGACTGAAGGTATTAAGCGACATGATCAACGGGGGAAAAGACGTCCTCGGCACTGTGGGAATCGGCCATACAAGGTGGGCGACACATGGCAAACCGTCGGATATTAATTCCCATCCTCAGGTCAGTGACTCCGGAAAATTTGCCGTTGTGCACAATGGAATTATTGAAAACTATCTCTCGTTGAAGGATTTGCTCATTAAAAAGGGGATCAATTTCGTATCGGAAACGGATACGGAGGTGGTCGCGCAGCTTCTGGAATACTACTACAAAGGAGATATTCTGGACGCTGTCATCCGTGTCATCAATAAGGTGGAGGGCTCTTATGCTCTCGGCATCATCTGTGAGGATAACCCCGACCAGATTGTCGCCGTCAGAAAAGACAGCCCGCTGATTGTCGGCCTTGGCAGGGGCGAGAACTTTATTGCCTCCGATATCCCCGCTATCTTAAGCAAAACAAGGGATATTTATCGCCTGAACGATAACGAAATCGCCGTGCTTCAGAAAGAATCCGTAATGATTTATAATACGGATAAGGAAATTGTTCCGAAAGAGCCCTGCCATATCGACTGGGATATTTCCGCTGCCGAAAAGGGCGGTTATCAGCATTTTATGGCCAAGGAAATTATGGAGCAGCCCAAAGCGGTGAGAGACACGATTTCCCCCAGGATTCAGGATGGGAAAATTGTTCTGGACAATATCACCCTGACGGAGGAACAGATGAAGAGCTTTTCAAAGATCTTTATTCTGGCCTGCGGCTCCGCTTACCATGTTGGAATGATTGCAAAATATATTCTGGAAAGATTTGCGCGCATCCCTGTGGAAGTCGATGTTGCGTCCGAATTCCGGTACCGCCATCCCATTATCGACGATAAGGTCCTGGTGCTTGTCATCAGCCAGTCCGGCGAAACGGCGGATACGCTGGCGGCGTTGCGCGAGGCAAAAAAGCTCGGCGCAAGAACGCTTTCCATCGTCAATGTGGTTGGCAGTTCCATTGCCAATGATTCCGACGACGTGCTGTACACATGGGCCGGTCCTGAAATCGCCGTGGCAACGACAAAGGCTTACAGCACCCAGCTTGCGGTCATTTATCTGCTGGCGGTTTATTTTGCCGATAAGCTCGGAAATCTCTCCAAAGAGGATTACGCTTATTACGTTTCCCAGCTTCAGGAGCTTCCCGATAAAATTGCCGAGATTCTCAACAACAAAGAACATATCCAATTCCTTGCGTCGCAGTTCTTTAATGTTAGGGACGTCTTTTTCATCGGCAGGAATCTGGACTATGCGATGTCTCTGGAAGGCTCTCTCAAGCTGAAGGAGATTTCTTACATCCACTCCGACGCATACGCGGCCGGCGAATTGAAGCACGGCACCATTTCCCTTGTGGAAGACGGTACGCTGGTGGTGGCTCTGGCTACCCAGAAGATACTTTTCGATAAAATGATGAGCAATGTGAAAGAGGTCAAGGCGCGCGGTGCCGTAGTGCTTGGCCTGACTACTGAAAACAATAAAAAGATCGAGCAGGAAGCCGACCATACATTGTACATTCCCGAGATGTGTGAGATGATGCTGCCGTCTCTGGCGGTCGTTCCTCTTCAGCTTTTCGCGTATTATGTTGCGTCGATGAAGGGCTGCGACATTGATAAACCCCGGAATCTTGCAAAATCGGTAACTGTTGAATAAAAGATTACTCTGTTGCTTTTGTGAAATCCGGCGACAGTTCAAAGAATGGAAGTGCACGAACATATGATGCAGAACGAAGCAATTTTAATACTCGACTTTGGCGGGCAATACAGCCAGCTGATTGCTCGCCGGGTCCGGGATTTAAACGTATACTGTGAGATTAAATCCTATAAGACCAGTGCTGAACAGATCGGGACGGCAGGATACAAGGGAATTATTTTCAGCGGCGGGCCTGACACGGTATATGATGAGAATGCCCCTAAATGTGACCCCGGAATATTTGAACTGGGGATTCCCGTGCTTGGAATCTGCTATGGCGCGCAGCTGATGGCCTATCTGCTCGGCGGCAGGGTGGAAAGCAGCAAGGTGCGCGAATACGGAAAAACAACGGTGGATTTCGATACCGCCAGCGCGCTGTTATCCGATCTGGAAAAACAGTCGGTCTGCTGGATGAGTCACACCATTTATATTGCGCAGGTTCCCGACGGGTTCCGGGTGACTGCCACAAGCGGGAACTGTCCGACCGCGGCCATGGAAAACGAGGAGAAACGTCTGTATGCCCTGCAGTTTCACCCCGAGGTGGAGCACACCGTACATGGCAATGAGATCCTGAGAAACTTCCTTTATAAGATCTGCGGCTGTGCCGGAGACTGGAAAATGTCTTCTTTCGCGGCGGCGACCATTCAGCAGATTAAAGAGACCGTGGGCGATAAAAGGGTGATCTGCGCACTTTCCGGCGGGGTGGATTCCTCTGTTGCGGCTCTGCTGGTTCATAAAGCGGTGGGTAAAAATCTCACCTGTATTTTTGTGGATCACGGTTTTCTGCGTAAGAACGAAGGCGATGACGTAGAAAATGTTTTTCGTAAGCAGTTCGATATGAATCTGATCCGTGTAAACGCACAGGAACGCTTTTTGTCAAAGCTGAACGGTATTTCTGAACCTGAGCGCAAGCGGAAAATCATAGGGGAAGAGTTTATCCGCGTTTTCGAAGAAGAGTCCAGAAAGATCGGCCATGTGGACTATCTGTGCCAGGGCACGATTTATCCCGACGTTGTGGAAAGCGGGGCAGGGGACGCGGCGGTCATCAAGAGCCACCACAATGTCGGCGGACTGCCGGATGACGTTGATTTTAAAGGCCTGATTGAACCTCTCAGAAATTTGTTTAAGGATGAGGTCCGCAAAGTCGGTCTGGAACTCGGTATTCCGGGCCCATTGGTCTGGAGACAGCCGTTCCCGGGGCCGGGGCTCGCCATCCGCATTATGGGCGAGATCACTTCCGAGAAGCTGGATATCCTGAAGGATGCGGACGCAATCTTCCGAGAGGAAATTGCCGATGCGGGCCTTGACAGGAGCATCAATCAATACTTCGCCGTATTGACCGGTATTAAGAGCGTCGGAGTTATGGGCGACGGCAGAACGTACGATTATACCATCGCGCTGCGTGGCGTAACGACCTCCGACTTTATGACCGCGGACTGGGCCAGAATCCCTTACGACCTGCTTGACAAAATTTCCAACCGTATCGTGAACGAGGTCAAACACGTCAACCGCATTGTTTACGACATTACCAGCAAGCCCCCCGCCACGATCGAGTGGGAATAATGTAACCATTGCCGCAAACCCTGTATTTATCGAGGTTTGCGGCTTTCTTTTTCACCTCTGAGTACACAAAAGGTACACGAAATGAGGCTAAAAGAAACTTTGAAGCCTTTCAGCCACCTCGCCCTGTTTGTTTGGGTAAAGATGCGAATAGGTCTGCAAAGTGGTTTTTATATCTTCATGACCCAGCCGTTCACTAATCAACAATGGGGAGAACCCCATCTCAATCAGCAGGCTTGCGTGGCTATGGCGAAGGTCATGAATTCTAATAACCTTGACACCGCTTTTCTTACAGCCTCTGTCCATCTCATGTTTGAGATAGTGCTTTGTCACGGTGAATAACCGTTCGTTTGGTTCGTAGTCTACAAGTTTTTCAACATAAGACTTAATGAGGTCGCAGACAAAGGGCGACAAGGTAACTTTCCGTTTGCTTTTTGGTGTTTTCGGCTCGAGGATCAAATCCTCGTTGTCGAGCCGTGCATAGTTTTTGTTGATTGACACTGTGTTCGCATCAAAGTCGAAGTCGTTTAAGGTCAGCGCAAGCATTTCTCCGGAACGCATTCCAGACCAGAAAAGCAGATTGAAAATCGTAGTGGAAACAATCTTGTTGCTAACAACTGCAATGAACCGCTTAAACTCATCCACCGTCCAAAACAGCATGCAGTCCGCATTTTTCTTTCCCATAGCACCGCAGATCCGGGCAGGATTTTCTGGGAGCCTGTAGTATTTACAGGCGAAGTTAAAGATTGCAGAGACTTGGTTATGCACAGTTTTGAGATATGTTTCACTGTAGCCGGTGGGATGCGAAATAAGTGTCGTTTGCCATTTCCGAATTGTAGTTGCGGATATCTTGTTGATTGGCGTGTTCCCAAAATAGGGAAGTAAATGGGCACCGATTAGGAACTCTTTGTTTGAATAAGTTGTTGGTTTTAAGCGCGGCTTGCAATCTTCCATATATAGTTCAACAAGAGAAGAAAACAACATGTCGCAAGAAGCGTGCACCTTACTTAAAAACTCTGTTTCGTAAGCCTTCGCCTCTTTTTGCAGCTTAAAGCCCATCTTCTTTTTCTGTGTCTTTTTGCCCGTCCAATCAGTAAAAACAAATTTGCAATACCACAATCCGGTTTTTTGGTCTTTGTAGGTAGGCATTTGCACCTCCTTCTGCTACCATAAATACATTGTAGCATTGCATTTATCAAAAGCACAAGACTAACCGTTATAAGTACACATTTTCATAAAAGTATTTAGCGGATACTTTACCCGCAATTGTAATTTTTCCAGACTTTTTCAAGTCCTCATTAAGCCTGCGTATTATTCTGTAGGCGGTACTCCGTGAAACATTTAAAATAACAGCGACGTCATTTGCAACTAGGAATTTTTTATCATGAGAAGGGTAGGTTGGTTTCATCAATGTGCTCCTTTCCATTGAAAAATAAGGCTATACAAAAACACCATCAAGCCATTCAATACATAGCTAGATGGTGCTTTTAAAGGAAGGGGAAATATTTTCTCGTATTCACTGTAACATGATTTTTATTTCTGTAACACTGTTTATGTTACAACTCAAATTATTGAGGTGACACTCAGCAAAGTATTGAACAACACTCTTCAAGCTAACATAGACTGATGACTTTTTCATATCTGCAGCGATACTTCAATTCTCGTTTTCACAAAGAAAGTTTGCACGGCCGGCATTGATCTCATGCAATACCGTGGCAAGATGTATGCAAAATCCGATATTGCAGGTACAGTGCAAATCTTCAACACAGCTATTTACATCAAGATTCACCTCAACAAATAACGGCTCCTCATTATCGGATTGTATGATGGCATCATAGCACCCCGAATCCGATTCTATAAGGCTTTGTAATGCACCGGTATCCAAAAATGCTTGAACATTATTAAGGCTTTCGGAATCAAGCTCCACAATCCATTCAGATACGGTCATTCTCTCGTTCTTTTTCATATTGCGCCTTCTTTCTTTATTAAAATTTTTTATAGTATCAGCGCTGTTGAGCTTCTCTTGAAAGGTTAGATGGGAATACAGATCGGCTGTCGTCAGAATACTGCTATGTCCAAGCCACTGTTGGACTTCAATAAGCGGTGTGCGTGCGGTAATGAGTAAATTTGCACAGCTGTGACGAAGGTCATGTAAGCGAATTAGCCGCAACCCATGCTTTGCTAAAAGCTTTGGAAATGCCGCTGTAACGTAATTCGGTTTTAGCGGTCGTCCCTTTTTATCTACAAAGATATAATCATACACCTCAACCGACTTTTCTCCGTAGCGGCGTTGCCGCTCCGCCAGTAACATATTGCGTAGCGGCTCAACCATTGGAAGTGCGCGTAGGCTGGCTGTACGCTTTAGCTTATCCTGAGCAACTAAGGCCGTCCGCCCGTTTACATTGCCTCGAACCACCTCGTGCTGGACATTAATGATATTTTCCAAAAAATCAATTGCTCCCCAGCGCAGTCCTAGTAGTTCGCCACGCCGCATTCCTGTGTAAACTGCCATCGTCAGTATCGGCTCCAGCTTTTCTCCCTGAATGGAATCCAAAAGCTGACGGCATTCTTGTGCGGTATAGGGCTTAGTGACATACATCTCCTTTCTCGGTCGTCTCACCCGTGTGGCAGGGTTTGTGGTAATTAGTTCGTGGTAGCATGCATCTTCTAGTGCCTTATGGATGACAGCGTGATGACGCAGAACGGTGTTTTCTGAGACGCCTCTCTTTCGAAGCTCCTGGTGATATGCAATAATATCAGCAGGCCTTAACGCAGATAAAGCAATTCCTTTTGGTGCATAGAATTGGATGACTTGCCGTTCTAAAATTGCCTTATAGCTGTCAAAGGTCGCCTTTGCGAGTTCGCATTGGCGACCTTTAATCCACTGTTCGAGATATTCAGAAAATAGCATATTACCGGACGTACCCCTTGCGGCACTATACTCCAAACGCTTTTGATATAGCATCTCCCCTGCCCTATGTTTATTTCCCTTTATTGGTAGACCTGTGCCAATCCATTTTGGTATGCGCTTTCCCTCTGGTGTGCGTAGCTCCAGTACCATATACCATTTGCCTGCCTTTGCACTTAAATGTCCTGAAATCATACATCTAGCCTCCTTTTTTATTAATATAAATACCGCCATAAAATACGGCGGTAGGGGTTGAAATATAGAAAAAGTTCGAATCTGTGTGTTCAAAACGAGCCGCACGCGAAAATGAACGACCGTTTTGGACGCTCTCAGCCGATGAGCGTTAATTTTATGCGGCTTTTCGGCTATCGTAGGCGAGTAAATATTCCTTAGCTCTCTCCGTCAGTTCTCTCCTTTTTTCCGAAGGTGTTCTGAGAGCCGATACCCGAAATAAATGCACGGAGAGGTATCGAAGTGGTCATAACGAGTCGCATTCGAAATGCGACTCGCTTTGGTTGATTCTACGCTCGAATTATATAAAGAGTGGAGACTCTGTAAGTGGATATTTTTGTATTTAGATTTTATTTCCATCATGTATGCAACTATGAAGCTGTAGGCTTGCTTATGGTATCTGTCATAAACAATCCTACAGCTTAATCGCGAGCCAATGATATTGGTATAATAAGCCGAAACAGCGGTTGCTCTTATTTGGAAAAACAGCTATACTTTAACTTATAAAAACTTATAAAGGTACCACTAGACAGTCTCGCTATGCAGGTGAATTAGGTTACGCATTCTGGCTCTTTGTCATAGCCCGGTGACCTATGACATTATGTGAAATTTTTTTGTAAGCGGAGGAGAGGAAACAATTCGACGGGAAGCTCTCCTCAATTTAGGAATCAAATATGCCCTTGGAGTGGTGGTTAGATAAATTGGTATAGGAGTGCTGGATTTATGGATATCTTTTCTAAGCTAGTTATGATGAGGGGAAAAGATTACACTGATAAGGTCACTAGCATAGAACCCCAGCATCCTTATGTTAAAATTACGCTTTCTAACGGAAAGAAATATACACCAAGATATGAAAATACATATATTGCAGATTTATATAAAGAAGTGGATATAAGTAATAAAATTATACTCCATGATGCGATCCTGCTTTTGGATGTTATACATCTTTTGGATTTTGGAAAGCTGTATCGTGTAATTTTTAATACGGGAAAATCCAAAATATATCCTCGCGAATCGATTGTAGTAGAAGACGATTTGCAAAAAAAGCATCGGGAACTTTGGGAGTACTGGTGTGATATTGCGCAGCATGTAAAGATCGGAGAAACAGATGGAGAAAAAGGAGCAACTTTTGTAGCCAGGGCATTTACATCAATTTCTTGCGTTCACCCCGAGAGTTCTTTGGCTCAGTATATGAACGGTACATATAAGCAAATGGAATTAGATGATACCCCTTTGATTTTTCCATTTGACTTTAATCAAAGCCAGCAGGATGCAATTATTCAAGCTCTTTGCAACTCCTTTTCTATCATCGAGGGACCTCCGGGAACCGGAAAAACACAGACCATTATTAATCTCATTTCAAATCTTGTGGGACAGAGAAATCTAAATGTCGCCATGGTTTCCGGTACGAATGAAGCGGTACGGAATGTACAAGAGAAACTGAGCCAGGAGGGCTACCACTTTTTGCTTGCGGATCTGGGGAGGAAAGATAAGCAAGAAGCGTTTTTTGCAAATCCTCCTCATCCAGATTTAGAGATATTAGCAGGCCAAGATGTCAATTTACCTCAAGATGAAATAAGCGAATTGAGCAAATTGTTTCTGATGGAACGGAAAAAGGCTCAACTGGAGCAGCAGCTTGCAAATTATCAATTGGAGTACGAGTATTTCAGCCGTTATCGCCAATCTCAAGATTATAATGAGATGGAGTCATTAAGCATTTCAAAACTACCAGCAGAAAAAATTGTGCAGTTTTTGGCGGAAACTCAGTTGAATGTTCTTCAAAATAAGAAAACATCGTTGTTTTATAGACTAAAACTTTTTATAAAATATCGCTTTAAAGAGTTTTCTCTATTAAGCAAGAATGAAATTGAATTGGTTTTGGAAGTACAGAACTATTATTATGTGGCTAAAATATCAGAAATCAGCAGGCAAATTGAAGAACTCAAATCGCAATTATTACGCTCAAATTTTGACGGGCGGCGAAAGGCATATCAGGAAGCTTCTCGAGAAATATTAAATGACAACCTTGCAAAGCGATATGCCAAGGTAGAAGATATGACATTTACTAAAGAGTCGTTTAAAAAAGAATTTGATCGTTTCCTGACTCACTATCCGGTAGTCCTCAGCACGACTTTTTCAATTATCAACAGCATCCCAAAAGGGTTCCTATTTGATTATTTAATCATTGACGAATCTTCGCAGGTAGATATTTTAAGCGGTGTCCTTGCGTTATCCTGCTGTAAGCATGTGGTGATTGTCGGAGATACCAAGCAGCTTCCGCAAATTGTGGATGAAAAGATAAAGGACAAGCTTATCACTCAATGCCCCAACCCGTCTTATGACTACTTTTGCCACAGCCTGTTATCTTCAGTGATAGAGGCGCTTGGCGAAAAGGCTTCGCGGAAATTGCTGCGTGAGCATTATCGCTGTGAACCGGCAATTATTCAATTTTGCAATCAACGCTATTATGGCGGAGAACTTATTGTTCTGAAAAAAGGCACAGAACAGACCCCGCTTGTCCTATGTCAAACGGCTCCCGGAAATCACATGAGAACGGTAACCAGAGGTGACGGAAAGGGAAACTTCAATCAGCGTGAGCTAGATACAATCATGGAAGAGATACTAACGGATCCAGATCGGTTAGACACTTCGAAAATTGGTTTTACTACCCCCTATGTGAAGCAGGCACAAAAGGCGGATTCCTTGTTCTCAAAGGAGCTGGAGTGTGACACAATACATAAGTACCAGGGCCGGCAAAAAGAAATTATGATTTTATCAACCGTGTTGAGTAATACACGGTATGGTCATATTGGCCTTCGATTTGTGGACGATCCGCACAAGATCAATGTTGCTGTTTCTCGCGCACAGCGACAGTTTGTTTTGGTTACGGACAAAACCCATTTTGAACGATCGGCCAAAGAACTGAAAGCACTCATTGGGTATATAGAATATCAGTTGCTGTATGCCGCTATTGTAGAGTCAAAGGTTGTATCTATATTCGACTTGCTTTATCGAGAATACTCTCATACCTTGCTCGAATTTGGAAAACGGCTTCCTGCAATTTCACGGTATCAGTCTGAAAATATTATGTTTCAGCTACTGTCCGATATCTTAAAAGAGTCGAATTATAAGGACTATTCTTTTGCATTTCAGGTTTTGCTGAAAAATTTGTTTCATGATTCACAATTACTGACTGAGAAGGAACTAGAGTATATCAACCACAGGGCTTCTGTTGATTTTGTCGTGTACAATGATGCTACTCGAATGCCGGTTTTTGTCATCGAAGTGGACGGATTTGCATCTCACGAAAATAATCCTCGGCAACAAGAACGAGATTTAATGAAAGAACACATTTTTAAAGCGTACGGACTCCCGCTACTCCGCCTGTCCACGAACGGAAGTCGGGAGGAGCAAAAAATTCGTCAGATGTTGGAACAAATTCTAGCCAACTAGATCGTGGTAGAGTATAGCAATTAGGTGTAGTTCGTTTTTATTTGCAATTCTGAATTCTGTTGCTGTAGGAGAATTTGAACTGCATATTCTTTCGCATAATAAGTTGTAAAATGGAGGCGGTAAAATGGTCGTTTTGAATTTCTATGGTCAAATTCCTAAAATATGTATATCAGAGAAACTTGGACTATATTTATCGAACCTCCCAAACGAAGAACAAAACGAGTGGCAAGATGAGCTGTCAAATGAATTATGTCTCGTCCAAAATACGGATCGGATTTACCAAGAGAAATTGGGAACTAACTATCCATGCGGCATTTATAAATTATATAAAAATGTGTTTCCGGAAAAAAACTTTCCGATGGTGTTTGAGAAGAAACACTATGATGAACTTGCAAGCAATATGATCCACCTTGATTTCAACTACAGCTATGACGATATGCCTCTTGGTGGATGGGATACAAATTGTTTTGAAGGTCGTCTATGTGAAGAGGACTACGCAGAGAAAATCATAGATCTCATCAACTTTTTATCTTATCACTATGATGATAGGATAATCACTTTTCCTAAACCCGTCCCACAGTGGACATACTCATCAAACCATGATGAGATTGACCATTATCGTATTTTCTGGGGTGGAGAGCCCGCATCCGAATATATTCGTTCTTTGCAAGAATGGGGCAATTTATTTGATACATTTTTGCAAAACAAGAATGACTACCTTTTGTTTGACTACCTGGTCAGTTCGATTCATAAGGATAACGAATACAATGAATATCATTTGATGAAGTCATATTCATTGTGTCAACTGTTTCTTGAAAAAGAACGCGAATCTGAATTGGATATCAAGCTACTCTTTTTTCTCCGTCATCAATTTGCTTCAGATGATGAACGAAAAGAGTGTGCGTGCCTTCTACGCAAACTGCGGAATAAAATTGCACATGGAGATTTTGTTTCTTTTGAAAAATGTGTTGAAGATTATGCAGTAGCGTTCATGGATGGTCAGTTTAATTTTGATTATTCAGAGTACAGCAGAAAAAACTGGGCTGTACAGCATATCTGCTGCCTGTTAGACGAGGTCATCCGACAATTGATTTATATGTTATTCTATGATAGGAGCAAACTGGATCAATTGAAAAAGGAGATTTAAATACTTTTGAAGGATCTTTGAGTAACTATGCAAGTAAAAGTGAAGCGATATTTCTCATTTCCCGTTATGTTTTATACCGAGAAATTCTTGATATACTTATAACAATAGCAAGTTCAACATTTGTGCTCAAAATGTGGTTTGCAGCCGCCGTGCCAATATACTTTAATAGATTAAGGCATGGGCCCTCATTTATAAAAGCCCATGCCTTGGTGTGGTAGCATATTTAATTTCCGTAATGTTGCAATCATACGACTCTCTGGTTGATGTATTGCAGCAGCAAGCAAAGTGCGGTATAATGTTAATCAAAGATAGTGACTTGCAGTGGTTGTGATACCTGTGAAATATGTGAAACTGAAGTACACGAAAAGTACACCAACCCTCTGCAAATCAAAATACCTCTGAAATTGAGTAGAAGTTTTGCGAATAATAGCACCAAAAAGCATTGAAAATAATGCTGGAAACAAACTCGGAACAGAGTGGGAATAGTTTTAAAAATCCCCGGAAGCCGCATTATTGCTGGTCTTCCGGGGTTGCTTTGTTATCTTGGATACCGGTATGATACCGCTGGGGTGCTTTTCAAGTTCTTTGGCGGCCTCTTTTGCCTATTTGGATATAATGTCTCTATGCCGCCTTGACGGTATCACAAATGTGAGTTCTAGGCCGAATTCAGCTCTTATAAAATACTTTCGTCTTTTAAACTTTCTGCAGCGCTTTCTCCATTGTAATTGTCTTTTTATGGTGATATAATAAAAAACAATCCGTTTGATGAGAAAGGGTTTTGCCTGGTATTTTTGATTCTACGTGCCCGGCAATAGTAAAGTTATGGTTATACGTTTAAAATATTAAAAATAAAAATAGGTATGTTATATTGAGTAAGGTTTATACAACAGACGGCGGGGAGGACAATGGATTTGAACAGCATGAATCATATTTTAATTGGAACCATTGTGTATGAGTACCTGAACGAGAAATACGGCATTGTTTTAAATAAATCGCGTTTTCTGACGGGTAATACGTGTCCCGACCATGGAATCTCTTTTCTGCGTCCTCACAAAATGAGATACTGCAATAAAATGGTGCGCAGAAAGACGGAAAAGCTTTGCAGGAACGATTACCAGATCATCAGTGCGAAGGCGTCCAAAAAGCTTGGCATTTTGTGTCACTACTACGCGGATTTCTTCTGCTGCGCACACAGTTCTCAATTCAGCGGCAGCATCAGGCAGCATGTCCGGTATGAGAACGAATTGCTGCAGTTTATGAGGGAAAATTACTCCGCTTTTCGCGGGATGGATTATGTAGCAAATGCGGCCGTTCCGGTGAGTGTAACGGAAATCAACAACAGGATGCGCGGCCTGATTGAAAAGAAACCGGCAAAGGAATACGATTTTGGTACGGAACTGTTCTGTGCCATCCAGGCGTGTGCCATACTGGTGCTTTCCGTCAGCCTTGCTATTCTTTCGCAGTACAGTCAAGTGCTGCAGCAGGAGCTGGGAATGAGAAAGACGGCATAGATTTTTGATCCTTATCGTACTTTTACTGAATACTTATGATAAAAGAAAAACCCGTCAAACGTAAGTTTGGACGGGTTTTTGTTTGCAGCTTCAACCGACTGGGTTTAATCTGAAACCTGAGCGAATTCAATCCGCTCATTGTTAGGCCCCAGGAACAGAAAAAAGCGATTGCTTCTGGGAGCAAACATTTCGTTTGATTCGATTCCGTTGCTGACAATCTTACACCCCATTGCAACGATTTCCTCGTATGCCGCATCGATATTTTCACTTACTAAGGCGATATGATCAATCGCACCGGCAGGCTTCTCATCCACACGGCGGCGGTAAATTTCCAAACGGCAGCTTCCGTTTCCCAAAATGCAGGAAAATTCATGCATCACAACCGGGACAAAACCAAGGTTTTTATAGAATTCTACTGTAGTGGTAAAGTCTCCGGCTGGAATTGCCACGTGAGCGAGGCCCGTAGGAACATTTTTTATCATTTTTTCATCCTCCATATTTCGTCAAATCCCTTGCTGATTGTCACACATCACACAAATTTGTATCGTTTTAATATTACATGCGGTAAAGGATAAAGTCAATAAAAAATTCAACCCTCCCGATCTTATAGCCGGGAGGGCTCTCGTGGTTTATACGGTAATATCAAGAAGATGATCGCTTAAAGAAGTGACGGAATCTCCGATCCTGTTGCCCGCCTGTGCGGCATCGGTCATTTGCGTTTCCTGCACCTTTTTATTTGCCTCATTTTGAAGCTGCTGAATTTGCTGCTGAATCTGGGAAATCTGCTGTTGGAGCAGAGCCTTCTGCTCCTGAATCTGATTGGAATCCTGTCCGGAGGAATCGGTGTCCAATTCGGTAAGCTCCTGCTGCAATTGTTTTTCCTGCGCTCTTAATTTGCTGATTTCGCTTTGGCTGCTGGTACCTGATGTCGCGGTGTAGCTGCCGATGCCTGAAACCGCTGAAATACTCATAATGAATCACTGTCCTTTTTATTGATAAATTTTCCTCTTATGAATGATATCGGTACCTTCACATGGAAATGAATGCTTTTTTTGAAATTTAAGTTTGCTTTATGTTTCAATGGGATTAGGCAGAGGGGAGGGCTTTACAAAGTTACAGATAACACAAAAAACCCGCTAAAACCAAGTTTTAGCGGGTTTTTATGGAGCTGCTAATGCGATTCGAACGCATGACCTCATCCTTACCAAGGATGTGCTCTGCCAACTGAGCCATAGCAGCAAATGGCGACTCGGATCGGGATCGAACCGACGACCTCTAGCGTGACAGGCTAGCGTTCTAACCAGCTGAACTACCGAGCCATTTACCGTGGACAACGAATATCATTATACTGAAAAGGCCGTTACTTGTCAACAGATAAACGACAAAAAAATAATTATTTTTTATTTGACAAACCCTCCCCGATTTTCGGGGAGGGTTGCCGCTATTCCTGCTTGATTGCGGTCAGCGCGCTGATTTTGACAGCCCGGTTCGCGGGATGGAATCCGGAAACCAGACCGACCATGGTGGAGAAGACAAGTGCCCCCAGTGCCAGCCAGACCGGAATGATGGAGATCTGAGCGGCGGCGCCTCCTCCGGCCGCGGCTCCCATTGCATCTCCGCCGCCCGCGTTCTGTGCGGCGTACAGGGTGTTGATCAGAAAAGAGATCGCATAGCTCTGTGCAATCCCGATGGCGCCGCCCATAAACCCGATAGCTCCGGCTTCAACCAGAAACATGGTGCGGATATTCCGAACGACACAGCCGAGTACCTTCATGATGCCGATTTCACGGGTTCTTTCGTAGATGGACATAATCATGGTGTTTGTAATCCCCAGAGCCGCCACCAGAAGCGAGATCGCGCCAAGGCCGCCCAGAATCATCTGAATGGTTCTCATCTGCTCCTCAAGCGGTTTGCGGACGCTTTCCATACTGTAGGTGGAGAATCCCATATCCTGTATTGCCTTCTCCGCGTCCGGGACAGCCTCAACGGAAGCGACCTTCACGCTTGCGCTGTCGTATCCGTCTTTTTTGTTGGGGTCCTTTTTGATATTGTTCAGCTTGTTGTATTTATCACGGAGCTGCTTCGCAAGGGTGACATCCATAAAAACGGAATGGCTGGGGGAGGGATTCTTTCCCCAGTCTTCCACCAAAGTACCGACGCATTGAAGCTTGATCGGCTTGGTTTTCGCGGTAGAGTCCTCCGGCAGGTTGATTTCGGCCTGAAATTTGTCGGTGAGGGCGGAAACATAAGGGTCGGGCATCTTGCCGTTTTTATCGGCCTGCGGAAAAATCATGTTGTTGCTGGATTTCTGGCTGTCGATAAAATCATATTCCGCGTCCTTGCCAAACAAAATGGTCGTTTCCGGGGCTCCTTCCGCCGGGAGCGTTCCGGTTTCCGCCTGATACCCGAATTCTTTCAGCGCACTCATCGAAACGCCGTAAATCATTCCCTGATAGCTGTATTTCCGGCTTTTAATGGTAACGGCGGAAGGGTCAAGGTAAAAGACGGGAGTGACAGCCACAACATCCTTTATGGCTTTTACCTGTTCCAGAGTTTTGTCATCCAGCGCCGCGGAATCCGGAGTCTGGGACTCATTGTTGATCGTGATAACCGTCAGGTCGCCCATGTTCTGCATCATGGTTTCCATGGACT
Organism: Caproiciproducens puteiluti; assembly: GCF_052442865.1. Lineage (NCBI taxonomy): Bacteria > Bacillati > Bacillota > Clostridia > Eubacteriales > Acutalibacteraceae > Caproiciproducens > Caproiciproducens puteiluti. Next base: position 1,933,348 of record NZ_CP194790.1, read on the forward strand.
GCTTGATCCCGATGCCGAACGACATCATGACGACAATAGCACAGGTTCCGATCACAACGCCCATCACCGTCAGAAGGGTTCTGACCTTACGCTTGAACAGATTGCCAAGCGCCATTGAAAGCATATCTTTCCATTTCATGGCTTTTCCTCATTGAACGGCTGACCGGCCTCTATGGGAAGGTCGTCGTAATCGTCGCTTTGCTCCAGCTGCTTCAGCTTCTTTGCTTTCCGTTTTTTAAGTATGATGACTAATACGATGATTCCCGCTACTACTCCTCCGATTCCACCGAGAACCCACCAGAGCGGCGGGGAAGAAGCGCCCGCGTTTGCCGGAACGGCGGGTTCGGAATCGATTCCTTCGCCCGGACCCATTGCGGCCATTACCTCGCAGGAAAACTCCTTGACCAGATTTTTGATTTCTCCGTTTGCGTCCTCGTAACTGAACGTCGCCGTACCGGTCATGGTCCCTTCTTCGGTGGGGTTCAGCGTGGCCTGAAAGGTGTCGCCGACTCCGGAGTCCACGTTGCCGATATAGGTGTTTGATTCACCCGTTGTAAAGTTTCCGTCCAGCTTGACGGAAAGATTGAATATTTTGCTTTTTCCCTTATTGACGTAATTAATATTCAGCTGGCCGGAGTCTCCCAGAGAAATCGGGCCCTGCAGCTCCGCTTCATTTGCTTCAAAGCGGTCGGACTGAGACAGAGGGATAGAGATCGTTTCCGTTGCCTCAATGGCATCCCGCTTGCCGTCCAGAACGGCCTCATAATTGAAGGCGATGGAAACGCCGTAGGAATTCGGGGTGGCGTCGGCTTTGGGAATCAGGGCGATCTGTTCGGCAAAGACCGCGTTTGGGCCGACCTTGGGAATATAAAAGGTATTGGAAGATTTTGCGGGGGTGAACGCGCCCGCCACGGATTTGTCGTCGTCCCCGGCCACGGAAGAGACGGTGATTTTCAGGTTTTCAATCTGCGTGTTGGCGCTGGTGTTTTTAAACCGCATGGCAAGATTGAATTCTTTACCGCCCATCACTGCTTTTCCACCGTAATCGTAATTTTCTATGATAATCAGCGGCTTGCTTTCATTGGTGGTTTCGTCCTTGTCCGTCTTGGTACCGGTCACGGGAATAAAGACTTTTGAAGTAACGGATTTGTCCAGCTCATCCGCGGAAAGAATCAGGCTTACGACGTAGTTGTTGGTTGTCATTTTTGAGAGACAAGTCATAGGATAGGAAATGGTGGCGGTGGCGCCGGTGTCCAGCGTGTTGATGTACTGCGTATCCGTGACGCCGTTGATGCTGACTCCTTCCGCTGTGGAGATGTCCAGCACGGCCATGATGTTGTCGCAGACGACGCTGCCGGTGTTTTTCAGCGTAAAGGTCAGATTGAATTTTTCGCCCTCTTTGACCGGCGTATGGTCAAGCCGATAGGACTGCACGACCAGTTTGCCCTGATCCTCCGTGTCGCTGCTGGTGCTGTCAGGGTCAAAGATGGTTTTCTGTACGGTAAAGGTGTCCAGCTTAGTATCCCCATCATAGTAAGTTATTGAAAATTTTAGTGTTCCGGCACGGTCAGTAGAACGTTTCATATATTTTTCTGGGATAACTAAACGATAATCAAACGTGGAATTGTCCTCGTCAGGATCAATTTCAATTTCTCCTTTAGCGGCAGAAAATGTTTTTTTTCCTAAGGAAATAGCACCATTGGAACTGCTCACATTAATGACAATTTTGTCTCTATCCACTTTGTTACGATCTCCATAATTGTCATGAAAAAAATCAAAAGTTGCTTCAAAAGGACTACCCTTTGCCACCGTCAGCTTTTCGCTTTGGACAATTGGGTCCGGTTCATCCGTCGTTGCCGAAGCGGGAAGACCGCTAAAACAAAAAGCCGCGATCAGCAATACCGTCAAAATAAGTGAAACACGCTGTTTCCCCGTTCTTTTCATGAACTTAATTCCTCCTCGTTTACCCCACTGTTAACAGACAGGTTCCTTACGTCGCTTTGCACGCTGCCGTCGTGGATCGTAATCACCCGGTCGGCATATTTGGCGATTTCCCTGTCGTGCGTTACAATAATCAAAGTCTCATGGTATTTCTTTGCCATGGCCACCATGATTTCCATTACCTCACGGCTGGTCCTGCTGTCCAGATTGCCCGTGGGTTCGTCCGCAAACACAATTTTGGGCCGCGCGATAAACGCGCGGGCGATTCCTACCCGCTGCTGCTGTCCGCCGCTCATCTGTGTCGGCTTGTGCAGCAGCCGGTCGCCCAGGTTGACGATTTTCAGCATATGTACCGCCCTTTTGACCCGCTCGTTTTTGCTCATGCCCTTGAACATCAGGGGCATCGCCACGTTTTCGATCGCGGTCATCGTCGGCATCAGGTTGTAGGACTGAAAGACGAAACCGATGGTTTTCTGCCGGAAAAGCGCCCATTGTTTTTCGGAAAAATTCGTGACGTCCTTTCCGTCAATGAGAATACTGCCCTTGGTTGCCTTCTCCAGTCCCGCCATCATATTCAGCAGAGTCGATTTTCCGGAGCCGGAGGTTCCGAGCACGCAGCAGATTTCCCGAGGCTCAATCGTGATATTGATTCGGCCGAGCGCCACAATTTTTTCTTTGTCCACATGGTAAACCTTGCGGACATCCTTTAAACAAATCAGGCTCATACGGATTCTCCAAACTTAAATAAATATTAAATAAGAAAAGAAAAAAGTAATATTTTGGTAATTTCTATTCTAATATGATTCCCGTATGAAAACAACAAACAAATATGTAATCATTCTGAATCGGAAAATAAAAGTCATGCTTGCATATTCTTCTGTTTATGATAAGATTAATATAAAAGAGCGGAATGACACTGCCGCCTGATAATGGAGGTATTTCTTTGGATCTGTACATTAAGCAGAAAATATTTTCTTTGAAAGATAAATACAGCGTTTGTAATGAGCTTGGCGAACCGGTTTATACGGTGGAGGGAGAGCTTTTCACCTGGGGAGCGAAAATTCATCTGTATGATTTGATGGGCAGAGAGCTATATTATATTAAACAGAAGGTGCTGACCTTTCTGCCTGAATATGAAATTTTTGTCGGTGAACAGTTTTGTGCAAGGATCAAGAAGGAGTTTTCCTTCTTCACCCCAAGGCTGAATGTGCAGAGCAGCTACGGCGATTTTGAAATTGAGGGCGGCTTTATGGAAATGGATTTTTCCATTTATCACAACGGGCAGGTTTTCGGTGAAATTCATAAAAAATGGCTTTCCTGGGGGGATACTTACTGCCTGACGGTAGCAAATCCGGAGAACGCCGCATTCTTTACCAGCATGGTGATTGCCATTGACAACTGTATGCATAACGAATCCAACCAATAGGGGGCTTACCGTTGGAGTTCCGTGAAGTAAAGCTGGAGATTTTTGTGCCGGAAGAGTTTGTGGTTCCTATCCGGGATGCTTTAAGCCGTGTGGGAGCAGGGAAAATCGGGAGCTACGATCACTGCGTTTCCGTGTCGAAGGTCAGCGGATACTGGCGCCCGCTGGACGGCGCTCAGCCCTATCAGGGTACGGCTGGAGAAATCTGTTTGGGGGAAGAGTGCAAAATGGAAATCCGGTGCAGAAGGGAATTGGCCGCGAACGCGGTCCGGGTGATCAAAAGCATCCATCCCTATGAAGAGCCGGTGATCAATATTCTGCCGCTTGTCAACGACCTTTTTGACAGGGGAAATGATGGCTGATTTATTTTGGGCACAATAAAACGCGCCCACGGGAAGGCCTTGACGCGGGCACAGAAATAAAAAAAAAAGCCCCGTACGCAAATTGCGTATCGAGACTCTTGACTGGCAGGGGCAGAAGGACTTGAACCCTCGGCACGTGGTTTTGGAGACCACTGCTCTACCAACTGAGCTATACCCCTATATGATTTCCTGCTTGGACTGCGGATACTATCTTATCATTTTCTGTTTTTCCTGTCAATACAAAATTCACAACTCGGTGTAACTTATGCAAAGTTAGCAACATTGGGCTTGACATATTCCGGTACGTTATGTATAATTATTTTTATGTAATATGACTTACTAATACCCCTGCCTTATGGCGGATGGGAGGGAAAAGATAAATGGCTGAAATTAGAATTAAAGACAATGAGTCCTTGGACAGTGCTCTGAGAAGGTTTAAGAAACAGTGCGCAAGAGCCGGGGTTATTGCTGAGGTTCGTAAGAGAGAAGCTTATGAAAAGCCTTCTGTTAAGCGTAAGAAGAAGTCCGAAGCAGCCCGCAAACGCAAGTTTAAGTAACAGTACAAAAATGATTCGGAAAAGCGGGCTTGATTGCCCGCTTTTTTAGCCTGGTTTTATTTTCTCCGAAATGGAGGTATGGTTATTGGCATTGTTTCTGCCTACTGTTGCTGTGGACAAAGTTACGGATATTACTCCGGAACTGATTCGTGCCATGCACGCCAGGGCCCTTATTCTCGATGTGGATAACACCTTGGCTATTCATGATTCTCCGACTCCTTTCGAGGGTACCGTGGAATGGACGCGTCACATGCGCGAAAACGGTATCAGTATTATCATTATGTCAAACAATTCTAAAAAACGGGTTGAACCATTTGCGGCGAAATACGATCTTCCTTTTTTGTCCCTTTCGTTAAAGCCGATCCCCCTGGGCTATTTCCGCGCCATCCGTAAAATGGGTGTCAAGCGCAGCGAAGTGGTCGCAGTTGGGGATCAGGTCTTTACGGATATAGTCGGCTCCAATTTGTCGTTTATGAAATCGATTCTGCTCGTTCCTGCGGGCAAGGAAAGTTCATTTTCTTTCAAAATACGCCGCGGTTTGGAAAAACCGATCCGCTACATCATCAAGGCAGCGGGGCGTGGAAAGAAATATTTTGGTTGAGAAGGTGTTAGAATGAGCAGGAAAAAGGTTCTTGTGCTTCTTGGGCCAAACCTCAATATGATCGGCGTCCGGGAAAAGGGCGTCTACGGGGACGAAACTGCCGAAAGTATTCATCTTCAGATTATTGAGAATGCTAAAAAGCTGGATTACGACTGCGATATCTTTCAGTCCAATCACGAAGGCGATCTGATTGACAAAATCCACAGCGCACGCGGGACCTATCAGGGCGTGGTGATCAACGCCGGCGCTCTTACGCATTACAGCTATGCGCTGCGCGATGCGATCGCCTGTGTCAGAATTCCTTTCGTGGAAACCCACATGAGCAACATTTACGCGCGTGAGGATTTCCGGCATAAAAGCGTGATATCCGAAGTGTGCGCGGGCCAGATTTCCGGGTTCGGGAAAAACAGCTATTTTCTGGCGCTGGCGGCGCTGAGGGATTTAATGTAGTTCCGTATAAAAATGTCTTGAAAATTTTCTGAAATTATTATAAGATAATAATCGGAAAAAATTATTGGAGGATAATACGATGATATCTGCAGGCGATTTTAGGAATGGCGTTACCTTTGAAATGGACGGAAACGTCGTTTCCATTATTGAGTTCCAGCATGTTAAGCCGGGAAAAGGCGCGGCTTTCGTCCGCACCAAGATCAGAAACGTCATTACCGGCAGCGTGGTAGAAAGAACTTTCAATCCAAACGATAAATACCCTACCGCTTATATTGAGCGTAAGGATATGCAATATCTTTATAATGACGGCGACCTCTATTACTTCATGGATCTGGAGACCTTTGAGCAGACTCCGATCAATCAGAGTGTTCTAGGCGACAACTTTAAATTCGTTCTGGAGAATATGACCTGCAAGGTGCTTTCCTACAAAGGCAATGTTTTCGGTGTTGAGCCGCCAAACTTTGTAGAGCTGGAAATCACCAAAACGGACCCGGGCTTCAAGGGCAACACGGCGACCAACGCCCTGAAACCTGCCACAGTTGAAACCGGTGCTGAAATCAATGTTCCTCTTTTTATCGAGGAAGGCGAAAGAATCAGAATAGATACCCGTACCGGCGAATATATGGAACGCGCATAACCAACACTATGCATGTTCAGTAAATGATGTTTAAGGAGGCAGAATTATGACAAACACAGAGAAGGTTGCTTACATTCGCGGCCTTGCGGAAGGCCTTGAGCTTGATGAGAACAAAAAGGAAGTAAAGGTCATTAACGCAATAATTGATTTATTGGACGACATGGCGACATCCGTATCCGATATGCAGGACAGCTTTGACGACATGGCTGACCAGCTGGATGCGGTCGACGAGGATCTTGGTTCTCTGGAAGAAGATTTTTATGAGGACGAAGATGAGGATGAGGACGACGGGGACTGCTACTATGAAGTAACCTGTCCGAATTGCCATGAGACGATTTGCCTGTCCGAAGATATTATTGAGGATGGCCAGATGGACTGCCCGAATTGCGGCGAAACGCTGGAATTCGATATTGACGAAGAAGAATGCGATTGCGGCTGCGAGGACTGTAATCACGAATAAAAAGCTTTTTGGCTGAAGGAAAAGAGTGCTGCTCCGTGCAGTGCTCTTTTTTGCTTTTATATTGACAGATTTCGGTAAAATGCTTATAATAGTAAAAAAAGTGTATCAAATGAAACAGAAAGTGAACATTTATGAAACCGATTAAAAAGCAAAACAAATACTGTCTGCTGCTGGCACAGTGTTTTCTGTTCAATGGGATTGAAAAGGGCGTAGCGGAAGCCGCTTTTCAAAACGGCGAATGCAGCTGTATGGAATACGAAGCCGGTGAGAAAATATATACCAGAAGCAATTATAAAAAAAGCCTGGGAATCGTTTTTTCCGGGGTTGTAAAGGCCATGAAGCCGGAAAACGAAAACCTGATTATGAATACCTTTTATTCGGGAGGAATTTTTGGGGTTGCCTGCCTTTTTAACAACTCGCGCCGGTATGTATCCGAGATTATTGCCGTCAAGAAGAGCCGCGTTTTGTTTTTGTCCCAGCAGCTTCTGCATGAGCTTTTCGAGAACCATACAAGGATTGCTGAGAATTACATCAGCTATCTGTCGGACCGGATCTGTTTCTTAAATAGCAGGATTGACAATTTCACCGGGGGAACTGCTGTTTGCCGCCTGGCGACGTTCCTCCTTTCGCTGTCCGCCCAGAATGAATATTCCCTTGTATTGGAGCTGCCGTGTACGCTGACCCAGCTTGCCAATACGCTGAACATTGGCCGTGCTTCCCTGTACCGCGCTTTCGATGATTTATCCGATACAGGCGTCATCACACGCGGAGGAAGAAAGGTGACAATCAATCAGATTGAGCGGCTGCGGTCCGGTCAGTTTGGTGATGAATCATAATTTAACGATAGATAAAGAGGGAGAAAAATGAGACTGATGAAAAAAATAATATCACTGGGATTAAGCGCCTGTATGGCTCTGTCCGTTCTTGCGGGATGCGCCGGACCTGCGGCGGCATCCTCCGGTGAGCCGGCTTCCAGCGAAGCGGTATCCAGCGCGCAGCCGAGTTCTGCCGCTGCTGAAAAGACGACCATTAAGATTGCGGCCCTCAAAGGGCCGACCGGACTGGGCATGTTAAAGCTGATGAGCGACAACGATGCCAAGACCGCCGCCGAAAACTATGAATTTACGATTGTAGGCGCTCCGGACGAAATCGTATCCAAGATTTCCAAAGGGGAAGTGGACGTGGCTGCCGTTCCCACCAACCTTGCCGCTACGCTGTATAACAAGACGGAGGGAAAGGTCCAGATGGCCGCCGTCAACACGCTCGGTGTGCTTTCCATCCTGACAAAGGGAGAGGACATTTCCAGCATCAAGGACCTGAAGGGGAAAACCATCTATTCTTCCGGCCAGGGCTCCACACCGGAGTATGCATTAAATTACATTTTAAGCCAAAACGGTCTTGAAGTCGGTAAGGATGTTAAGGTAGAATATAAAGCGGAACACGCGGAGCTTGCTGCGCTGATGGTTTCCGGAAAGGCAAAGATCGCCGTTCTTCCTGAACCGTTTGTCACTCAGGTGACGGCGAAGGATAAGGACGTAAAAATTGCGCTGAATATCACGGATGAATGGAATAAGGTTGCGGGCGGAAAGAGCGTTCTGACCATGGGATGTCTGATTGTCCGCAAGGATTTTGCAGAGCAGCATAAGGAAGCTTTTGACGCGTTCCTCAAAGAATACAAGGAATCCACCGATTATACCAATACGAAGGTGGAGGAAGCGGCTGCCCTGTCCGAAAAATACGATATCATGCCTGCTGCGGTCGCCAAAAAGGCGATTCCCAACTGCAATATCGTTTATATGGACGGAGACGAAATGAAAGCGAAAATTCCTGATTTTTTGAATGTTCTGTTCACAGCCAATCAGAAGTCCGTTGGAGGTAAATTACCGGGTGATGACTTCTACTACACAAAATAAGAATCTTTTTCAATACAAAGGGTTCAGAACCTTTCTGGCCGCCGTATTTTGGATTGGCCTATGGCAGCTGGCCTATTTTACTGTAAAACAGGAGATACTGATCGTATCTCCTGTTCGTGTTTTGCAAAGGCTGTCTGAGCTTTCCCAGACCAAAGAATTCTGGCTGACTGCGTTTTTGTCCATGCTCCGCATAGTGGAAGGCTTTTTGCTTGGCGTGGCTTTCGGAAGCGTGCTGGCGGTCCTGACTTCCGTTTCGCGTATGATGTACGATATTTTTTATCCGGTCATCAGCATCATCAAGGCAACGCCCGTGGCTTCGTTTATCATTCTTGCGCTTGTATGGATTCCGTCCACTCATGTGCCTTCGTTTACGTCCTTTTTGATGGTGACGCCGATTATATGGGCAAACATGGTCAACGGCATTAAAAAGACCGACAAAAACCTTCTGCAGATGGCCGCGTCCTATCGGTTCGGACTGGTAAAAACCGTCAAACGCGTCTATCTGCCTTCCGTTATGCCGTATTTTACCGCAGCCTGTACAACCGGGATGGGGCTTGCCTGGAAGGCCGGCATCTCAGCCGAGGTGCTTTCCGTCACTCCGCTGTCGATCGGCAGGCAAATCTATAATTCCAAAATCTATATTGAAACGGATGATTTGTTTGCATGGACGGTGCTCGTCATTGTCATGAGCGTCATTCTGGAATGGCTGATGGTCCGGTTCATGAAAAAAGTAGGACAGAAATACAACGTTGTGCAGTGATGGAGCGGTGTGAATTGAAAATTGATCATTTGACGAAAAATTATAATGGAAAAACGGTACTGGAGCAGTTTTCTCTCCAGCTTCCTTCAACCGGAACGGTCTGTCTGTTCGGCCCTTCCGGCTGTGGAAAAACGACGCTTTTAAATTGCATAGCGGGCCTGGAGCCCTTTGATTCCGGCGAAATTGAGGGAACCGGCAATGGGAGGATTTCCTATCTTTTTCAGGAAAACCGCCTACTGCCATGGATTTCTGCCAAAGATAATATTACCGCTGTTCTTCGCGGAAAAGCCGGGCAGAACGCGGAGCAGGCGGAAAAATGGCTCAGCCTGGTCGGTCTGGCGGAAGCGGGGAATAAAAGACCGGCGGAGCTGAGCGGCGGAATGCGGCGGCGGGTCGCCCTTGCGCGGGCGCTTGCTTACGGCGGGGATCTGTATCTTATGGATGAGCCCTTTCAGGGGCTGGACGCGGAGCGCAGGGATGAAATGATCGCTTTGCTTCAAAAGGAAACGGCAGGCGCGCTGAAAATCATTGTTACCCACGATTTTGAGGAGGCGGAAATGCTGGCCGACGTCATTTATATTCTGGAAGGTCCTCCGGTCAGAATTGCTGACATAATTGTAAAAAATCCTGTATAAATCTGCAGATTCTTCCCATACCGCTGTGTTCCTTTACAAATTGTGTCTTTCATTTGTGTATGGTTTGTGCTATACTAATGCAGTTAAATTTGTTTTAGTAGGGGTAATTTATGATATGAAGAATCAAAGGGCTACTTTTGGAAGAACATTCGCTCAAATCATAATAGATGTTCTCTGTGTATTTTTCAGCTACTGGATTGCTTTTGTTTTACGTTATGACGGGAAGATTTATCTCCCCACTTATGACTGGGAATCCTTCTGTACCTGGATTCCGTGGATTTCGATCATTTATATTGCATCCTTTACGGTTTTTCGGTTTTATAAGACAATGTGGCAGTTTGCCAGCCTTGATGAATTATTGCTGATTTTTTACGGAGCCACCTTTGCGGCGTTACTTGTAACCATTCTGGGTTTTACCTTCGCGCAGCAAATTTCATGGGGCCTTTTTCGAGTCAGGCGTTTTCCATGGGGTGTCTATGTTATCGGCTGGGTATTGACCATTTTTTTGGTGGGTGCTTCCCGGTTCAGCTTCCGGCTGATCCGCAGAATGAAGCGCAGAAGTCAGATCAACAGGGAAGACGGCGAGGAGTTTCACCGCGTGATGATTATCGGCGCGGGGGAAATGGGCTCCATGGTCATCAAGGATATGAAGGCCGCCCCTGAAAGCAAGGGTATCCCTGTGATCGCCATTGACGACAGCAAAAGCAAACGGGGAACCAGAATTCATGGCGTCAAGGTGGTCGGCGGCCGTGAAAGCATTCCGAAAATGGCCGTTCGCTATAATATCGACCAGATTGTGCTGGCGATTGCATCGGCCAGTAAAAAGGACAAGCAGGATATCCTGAGCATCTGTGCGAAAACAGGCTGTCAGCTGAAGACGATTCCCGCGCTGTATGAAATCATCGAGGACAGCGCCGATCCTCTGAAAGTCAGGAACGTCGATATTATAGACCTTCTGGGAAGAGATGAAATCAAGCTGAATATTGCGGAAATCAGCGGTTATCTCAAAAATAAAACCGTATTGGTAACCGGCGGCGGAGGTTCCATCGGCAGCGAGCTGTGCCGTCAGATCGCTTATTTTAATCCGAAAAAATTGATTATTTTTGATATATACGAAAATAACGCCTACGATTTGCAGAATGAGCTTCTGATGCGCTTCAAGCATTTGAATCTGGAAGTCCTGATCGGTTCAGTCCGCGACAAGGGAAGAATCGAGCATGTTTTTTCCGTCTGCAAACCGGACGTCGTTTTTCACGCCGCCGCCCATAAGCATGTGCCTTTGATGGAGCTGAGCCCCGGAGAAGCGGTAAAAAACAATGTGTTCGGTACGCTGAATGTGGCGCAGGCCTGCGACAAATACGGCGTGAAGCGCATGGTGCTGATTTCGACCGACAAGGCGGTCAACCCGACGAATATCATGGGTGCGACGAAACGTATCTGTGAATTGATCATTCAGTACAGCAGCCGTCACAGCAAGACCGATTATGTCGCCGTCCGTTTTGGCAACGTTTTGGGCAGCAACGGCAGCGTCATTCCTCTTTTTAAGAAGCAGATTGCGGCCGGAGGCCCGGTCACCGTTACCCATCCGGATATCATCCGGTATTTTATGACGATTCCCGAAGCGGCACGTCTGGTGATCCAGGCCGGAGGCATGGCGCGCGGCGGTGAAATCTTTGTGCTGGATATGGGTCAGCCGGTGAAAATTGTGGATCTGGCAAAAAACCTGATTCGCCTTTCGGGTTTGCAGCCGGATGTTGATATTAAAATCGAATACACGGGGCTGCGTCCCGGTGAGAAGCTTTATGAAGAGCTTCTTCTGGACAGCGAAGGCGGATGTCAGAAGACTTCCCATGAATTGATCTATATTGGTACACCGATCCCGTTCAATGAGGATACGTTTATCAATCAGATTGAAAAGCTGAGGGATGTCGCCGGTTCCAATAATGTAGAAATGATGAATGTCGTTCATGAGCTGGTACCGACTTATTCCGGCCATGCTGAAGAGACGGATGCACTTGCAAATTGATTTTCATAAAATAAAAGCCCGCGGTCAGTCCATTTACTGGCCGCGGGCTTTCCTCATTCTATTTCTGTTTTCGGGGATTGTCTATCCTGTCGTTTTTCCAGCACTCATAGCATAGGCCGATATAACTTTCATTACCCCCGATAAAGACCTGTTCCCCTTCCCGTATGATTTTTCCGTTGCAAATTCTTGCGTTTACTTCCGCCTTGCGTCCGCAGGTACAAACGGATTTGATTTCCGTCAGAGAGTCCGCGATTTCAAACAGACGCTTGCTGCCTTCAAACATATGCGTCTGAAAATCGGTCTTTAATCCGAAACAGAGAACAGGGACAAACTCGATCGCGATATCCTTCAGCTGATCGATTTGAGGGGCGGATAAGAACTGCGCTTCGTCTATGATCAGGACATCGTAATGGTTTTGCTGGAACCATTGATACAGGTCCACGCTCTTATCAATTAAAATACCGGTATCTTTCAGACCGATCCTGGATTTTACAATGGTAAGGCCATCCCTGTTGTCCACAGAGGGTTTTAATAAACCTACCCGGTAACCTTTTTCTTCATAGTTAAATTTCACCATCAGCGCCTGTGCCGTTTTGCTGCTGCCCATTGCGCCATATTTGAAATACAATTTCGGCATTTTCATTCCTCCGGTTTATTTTTGAAAATCTTTCCTAAGTATAGCATCCTTTATTTACTTATGAAATACTAAAATTTGGTGATGAATACAATATTTAAAAATAATAGCCACAAAATGTCTGATTCAATAAATGATTGCTGATTAAGATTGGATATGCTATAATTTTCTGTATGCTAAATTTAGAAAAAGGCGGTGAACCGTTTGAGCAGACCTAAAATGCTGTATGTTCAGTTTTTTCTTGTGAGTTTGTCTGCGGTGGTCATTGCCTTTATTTACGTCACTTTTCAAGCGGAACAAATCAGGCTGGATGGGGGAGGAGTAACCGATTTTAACACGGGGTGGCTGTTTACAGGCAGTAGCGGGAACAGTCTGAAAATCGATTTGCCGGCGCGCTCCGTACCGGGAGCCGAAAAAAACAGGGCCGATTCTATTTCCAACAAGCTTCCTTCTGATCTCGGCAGTGAAATGACGCTCTCTTTTCCGACCTATCATGCAAGGATGCGTGTCTTTGTAGGAGACAAATTAATTGATGAGTTTGGATATCAAACGCATCTCCTGTTTGGAAAATCCCCGGCATGTACGGCGTGGCATATTGTTCCTCTGCCGGAAGCCTCGGCGGGAAAGATGGTTACCATTGAAATCTGTTCTCCTTATACGAAATATGCATCTACATTCAATGCAATTACCATAGGGACGAGAAGCGCGAATATTATCTATTTGATGCAGAAATTTTTCCTCAGCACGATGATCAGTTCTCTGGTCCTGATTTTTGGAGTTGTGCTGCTGATGCTGTATTTTATTGCCCGGACAAGGATGAAAAACAATCTTGCTCTTCTGTATCAGAGCCTGTTTGCCATCAGCATCTCTGTTTCCGCATTAACGGAAACGTCGGTTCTGCAGCTTGTAACCGGAAATGTTCTGGCGCTTGGCTATATCATGTATTTTTCGCTCATGCTCTGTCCCATTCCATATTTACTGTTCATCAAGACGGTTTATGCGAAACACCACGCGGAGCTGTTCGATCTGCTCTGTGTCGCCGCCGTGGCGAATTTTTTGATCTGCACGTTTTTGCAGGTATTCAATTTGTTGGATTTTCCTGAAACAGTCTTTTTGACCCATATTATTATGGCGTTGGCTCTCGTTCTTTCTGTTTATACCGCGCTTGAAAATTTATTGAAGTATAAAGACCGTAAAGTAATTCCTTTTTTGACCGGGCTTGGTTTGATGTTTATTCTTTTTATGGTCGATATGGTCCGGTATTACACGGGTGTTTATCAGGACGGGGCGCTGTTTTGCCGCTCGGGGCTTTTCTTCTTTGTCGTTCTTCCTTCTATTGATACGGTTTCCCAATATTTTTCGATGATTGAGCTTGGCATGGAAGCCCGCGTTCTGAAACGTCTTGCCTATCTTGATGTGCTGACACAGAAAAAGAACCGGACAGCCTTTGAAATCAAAATGGAAGCGTTAAACCTTCAGCGTGACCGTTCCCATGTGGCGATTGTGGCGTTTGATGTAAATAATTTAAAGATGGTCAACGATAACTTTGGGCACAAATGCGGGGATGAACTGATTCTGGCGGCTTCGGACGTGATCCAGCAGAGCTTTGAAGGGTATGGAAGCTGCTACCGTATCGGTGGGGATGAATTTGCAGTGATTATTGAAAACTATCTGGTCAGCAGTACCAAAGCATGTGTCCATGATTTTAGAAGGCTGTTAAACGAATACAACCAAAAAAATCCCAGCCGGATCGAAATCGCCTACGGCTACGCGGAATACGAGCCAAATGACAAAAATTTATTTGAAACACTGAACCGTGCGGATAAGCTGATGTATGAGAATAAAAAACAAATGAAAGACACCGTATATTCAAAAGGACTTTAACGCAGGGAGCCGGTTGAAGGAATAAGCAGAAATTTAAGAAAACTGAGTGAAAAAGAAAATAGGAAAACCCTCCGTGTGCATATAATTGTGCCAAGGGGGCATTGTCATGAGATTTTTGATTCTGACCAGAAAAAGAATACTGACGGTTTTATGCTGCCTGATTTGCGGTATATTGGCTGTGTTTCTTGCATTTCAGGGCGTAGCGGCAATCAGGGCATCTTCCAGTAAGCGTCTGATTCCAATTTACTGCGTAAAAACGGATGAAAAGAAGATTGCGATCTCATTCGACGCGGCGTGGGGAAATGAAGAGACACAGACGTTGATCGATATTCTGAATAAATACAACGTCAAAACGACTTTTTTTGTGGTGGGCGCCTGGGTAGATAAATATCCCGAATCCGTCAAGGCACTTGCGGCTGCCGGACATGAGGTCTGCAATCATTCCAACACGCATCCCCATATGCCGAAGCTCGGGCAGACGGAAATGACAGCACAGGTGGCGGAATGCAACAATAAAATCAAAAATGTCACCGGTACCAGTCCGCTGCTTTTCCGTGCGCCTTACGGCGATTATAACAATCCTGTGATGGAAACCGTAAAATCTCTTAATATGTACTGTGTTCAGTGGGACGTGGACAGTCTGGATTGGAAAAACCCGCCGCCGAACGCTATCGTTACCCGGGTGACCACCACGGTAAAACCCGGTTCCATTGTTTTGTTCCATAACGGCGCGAAAAACACACCGGCGGCCCTTCCCAAAATCATAGAGGCGCTGCAGAGTCAGGGTTACCAGATCGTTCCCGTATCCCAGCTGATCTATAAAGACAACTACACCATAGACCATACCGGAATGCAGGTGAAAGAAAACGGATAAAATTCCATTCCGCTTTGCCTTTCAAAGGAGGGAAATCGATAGAAAAAGGGCACCGCGAATTCATGCGGTACCCTTTTGTGCCGGAATATAATTATTTTTGTGAAATAAACATTGACAGAATATGAATTTTATGTTAATTTAAAAACTAGAGTTTATACACATTGCAGGATAATGTGTATTGGCTTATGTGCTTTTTTTCAGCGAAGTTGCTCCAAGATGAACGTCATTATTGGGGCAACTTCTTTCATTTTGTCCGTAAGAATGGCAATCAGTAAAAGAATGAGCAGAAAGACATTCAGAGCCTTCAGAAGGGTCTTTGAATTAATGTTCGGCAGACACCATTGAATCGTTTTCACTTCATGACGTTTTCCTTCATCCTTTGTAACGGTGTCGTAGGTTTTTTTCCAGATGACCACGGAACGGGCATTCGTTTTCATAATGAATCTCCTTTCTTATGGCGAACGCACAGATGTGAACAGGGTTTTAATAATGTCCAATTTCTTTTCACCTCGAATCTTGATAGGATGATTTATAATAAAAATGACCAATCCAATAGGGAGTGGTCATGAAAGGCCCTCCATAAATTCAATTGCAAGCAACCGGTTGTCAATATGGAGGAATATTACTTTTTGGGGGGACAGATCCGCCATCTGACGATACTATTCCGGTTCGATTATTTTCATAACGCATAACTCCCGATTATCATTCTTATTTACGATTAAAGAATATTACACTTTTCAATGAATGTCAACATATATTTTGGGGAAGTTTTAACGAAATATAGATAATATTTTAGCTGAATACGGTTCTGAAAAAGAAAATTTGTCAATTTATAAGAGAAATAAATCTTGTTCAGTGTTAAATTAACGGACCGATATCCACATCTTTATAAAAGGTGCTTTTATTATTACCGGGTTTTGTCCCGTTTCTGTTCCTATTACGGTATCATCCCGGCTTTCTTTTCCATTCCCGCTCAACCCTGTATTGCGGTTGGGAGGGATTTTTTATTTTCTGAAAATTTTTCTGATATTATCTGCGATGGCATAATATATTTTACTGTAAGGCAGGTGACAAATACCGTGTATATAACCGTTAGAAAAAAGCAAATTGAAATTGTCATGGCAGTCTTTATTTTTCTGCTGGCAGGCATACTTACGCTTACCCATCGTCAGCAGGAAATCGCCGTACAGACGGCCGCCGCCAATACCAACTGGGGGCTCGGCTTTGGGGAAAACGGCAAGCAGCCTACGGGAAATGCCTCCGCGGATTTTTTAAAACAGTATAACGCCTATTATGTGGGGGCGTTAGATAAAAAAGTGATTTACCTGACGTTTGA
Organism: Caproiciproducens puteiluti; assembly: GCF_052442865.1. Taxonomy (NCBI): domain Bacteria; kingdom Bacillati; phylum Bacillota; class Clostridia; order Eubacteriales; family Acutalibacteraceae; genus Caproiciproducens; species Caproiciproducens puteiluti. Next base: position 1,949,841 of record NZ_CP194790.1, read on the forward strand.
TGCCGGGTATGAAAATGGGTATACGCCGGCGATTTTGGATGCGCTGAAAAAACATAATGTAAAAGCGACTTTTTTTGTAGTGGGGAATTATCTGAATACAAGCCCTGATCTCGTGAAACGGATGCTTGCGGAAGGCCATATTGTCGGAAACCACACCAATACGCATCCCGATATGTCAAAAATTTCAGATATGACATCGTTTCAAAAGGAGATTTCAGCGGTGGAAACGAAATTCAAGGAAATCACCGGGCAGGATATGCAGAAATATTATCGTCCCCCACAGGGAAAATACAGTGTAAATAACCTGAAGCAGGCCAGCGAGCTCGGATATAAAACGATTTTCTGGAGCCTCGCTTATGTGGACTGGTACCAGGATAAGCAGCCGACGAAGGAACAGGCCTTTGACAAGCTGATTCCCCGTATCCACCCCGGGGCAATCGTGCTGCTGCACAGTACCTCCAAAACAAATTCCGAGATATTAGACGAATTGCTCTCCAAATGGGAAACCGCCGGGTATACCTTTGGGACCCTGAACGAATTAAGCGGGAAATAGGAAAAATCATTTCACGAAATATGCTTGTTTTGTGAATACACGAATGCTACAATAGTTCTAATGATTTTATGTAAATCACATGTCATGCTTCGTCAAGGAAATCGTGATTATAAAAACAAGGAGGACAAAAATGGCGAAAATAACAGATATAAGAAAGTGCGGCAGACTGATCAGCGCTTATAACAAGACCGCAATGGACGTAAACTTTAATCAGGAATATTTCTCCATTTGGGTTCACGCCGCAGGACAGGAATCCGGTTTGGAGACCTGTCCGCTGAATGTGCAGCTGAATACGGAAATGGCGGAAAGACTTCGGAATTATTTAAATGAATTTTTAAATAAATCATGAATGAATTCTTTTCTTAGCTACATACTTTACGAGCAAACGCAAATAATGTTTGTACTGATTTACGGGAGTGAGTGTAAAATGACAAACATTATTTTGTGTGGCAAATCTACCGACACATCTGTTTCATGTGCTTTGCTTCCGGCGCTGGAAAAATACGGCGGAGTACAGTATTTCAATACGCGGCAACTTGTGCGTCTTGGAAGCGACAAGGTCGAATTTTTTCTCTATGACTGCGAAAAACTGCCGCAAATCGAGCTGGAAAGCGGCATCATCCTGTTTAAAAACAGTTTTCATTCTTCAGAAAAAATTTTGATTCCGGAGGGATTCTTGTCCATTCTGGAAATGAAAAATGCAAGCGCGGCGGAATTGCTCAATGGAACCGGAGCCGCGGCGATTACCTGCGGCACAAGTTCCAAAGATACGCTCAGTATTGCCGGTATCGATGAAACGAGTGCTGCGCTGAGCCTTCAGCGCAGTGTGATGACGCTTGACGGAAAAATGGTGGAGCCCCGCGATTTTACGGTCAGATTCCCGCCAAAGCTCAGTCCTACGCGTATTTTAGCGGTGTGCGCCGTGCTTCTGCTGTCCGGTATCGATTCCGCAAATGGTTATGAGCTTTAACTTGCAAAAATTAACATTCATAAAAACACCCCATGTACACAAAATAGGAAAGCAAACGCAAAACAAATCAAAATTCAAAAACGAATTGAAAATTATTGAAGGAGTGTTTTGATTATGGCAAGTAAACAGAATGTAGTTCCTGAAGCAAGAGAAGCTCTGAACAAGTTTAAGATGGAAGCCGCTTCTGAAGTCGGCGTCAACTTAAAGCAAGGTTATAACGGTGATTTGACTTCTAGAGAAGCCGGTTCCGTCGGTGGCCAGATGGTCAAAAATATGATTAAAAGCTACGAGCAGAACATGAAGTAAAAATTTCCATTGTTGGAGCGTCATGCCGTTCGGTATGGCGCTCCAATTTTTTGAAAGCCCGCATAGATTTATCTATGCGGGCTTTGTATAAGAAATTGTTTTATACAGTGGCGGCATGAAGCAGCACGTTGATGTTTTCCTGATAAATGGTGTTAAACTGCGAAATAGAAATCGGATTTCTGCCCAGACCGACTTCAATCGTATAGCCGGGCCTGCGGTAATCCTGAATAAACCAGTCCTTGTAGCCTGCGTAAGAAGCAATTCCGGCAGTCTGGTCCAACCGGTAGCCGCTGATTGCCGCAAATTCCTCTCCAATGGTTCTGCCTTCCGGGGGAGCCATATCCATGAAATTCCAGTAGATGACCCTTCCCTGCGTGTGGTAGGCGATCACCAGCCGGAAATCGTGGGTCTGCGTAAAATTGACGACGGTCTGTGTTTCCGGTTCCGACACGGGAAACGGCCCCGAATATCTTGTCGGGCCGGGACCGGTAATGCCGTATTCTGCTTCCGCATCCTTTGATTCCTGCCACGCGGCGTTATAATTATGGTTTAGATCCACACCGTGGTTGTTTGCCTGCCATACCGTAGAGAAATCGGTGCTGCCGTTATTCCAGGCAATCAGGTCCTGATAATACGGATTGTCAGGCTGCAGGCCGTTCAGGACCAGGTCCACTCCGTCGGGATTTACCATGGGAATGATGTAAATACTGCTCTGGTTCCAGATTTCCCTGGGGTTATATCCGTCGCCCAGCGTTTGGTTCAGGGTATAGGTATATAGGAAATTTTCCGTAAACTTCATCAGCAGGGGGGACGTGATCCACTCCAGAGCGTGATGGGCTGCATTATAGAAAACCTGATTCGGACCCGAGCCAAGCCTTAGATAATACAGGTTTTTTCCAAGGACGCTGAGCCCGGCAACGCCGACCTCTAAAAAGGGATACCGTGCTTTCAGCCCCTGAATGTCCCGCTCTAAAATCTGATAAGTATAGTCAATATTGGTGTCCACTACGTCCATGCCGTAAGGAACAACGATTTGCTGGCCGACCGTGAGGTTTCCGGCATTAAGACCGGGGTTTGCTCCGAGCAGCAGAGGAAGGGACGTATGGTACCGACGGGCTATGCTGTAAAAGGTATCACCCGGTCTTATCCGGTACAGATCATATCCCAGCAGGTATCGTTCCATGACCCTATAGGTAGCCGGGCCGATGATGCCGTCCTGAGTAAGACCGAACGCGCGCTGAAATTGCAGGACTGCCCGGCGCATCTGCTGGCCGAAGGTTCCATCAATGGGGCCGGGGTTGTAGCCGATCTTTTGCAGCATTGCCTGAATTTCCATGACATCCGTCCCGGACATCCCCAATCGCAGTGTTCTCATGATGGCTCACCTCAAAATTCTTTTTTGAAAACCGCTCATTGATTCATGGTACTAATGTATTGCGGAAAGTGAGGCTTTATGCTATATTTTCCATGGACGTTTCTTTCGATTTTTCGTTTTCTCCGTAAAGCAGCGGGAAAAGGAAGACAAAGAAAAGCCCTGAAAGGAGTCAATAAAAATGCTGAAAATAGGCTGCCATCTTTCCGTGTCCAAAGGATTTCTGGCCATGGGAAAGGATGCCCTTACCATACAGGCGAATACGTTCCAGTTCTTTACACGGAATCCCAGAGGGAGTAAAGCGAAGGAAATCAATCCGGAGGATGTCCGGGCATTGCTGGAGCTGATGGAAGAAAACCGGTTCGCACCCATCCTTGCGCATGCTCCCTATACGCTGAACGCCTGTTCGGCTGATGAGAGAACCAGAAGCTTCGCCATGGAAACAATGGAGGACGACCTTAACCGGATGGAGTTTTTGCCGGGGAATCTTTATAATTTTCATCCCGGCGGCCATGTGGGGCAGGGAACGGAAAAGGGAATAGAACTGATTACCGCAATGCTCAATGCGATTTTGAAGCCGGAGCAGCATACGACGGTTCTGCTGGAGACAATGGCCGGAAAAGGCACGGAGGTAGGCCGTACTTTTGAGGAGCTACGGCTGATTCTGGACGGGGTCGAGCGGAAGGAACAAATGGGTGTTTGCCTCGACACCTGCCATGTGTTTGACGCCGGATATGACATTGTAAACGGTCTTGACGACGTTCTGAACCACTTTGACGAAGTCGTTGGGCTCGACCGGCTGAAGGCCGTTCATCTGAACGACAGCCTCAATTCTCTGGGCAGCCATAAAGACCGTCACGCTCGAATCGGGGAAGGGAAGATCGGGCTCGAGGCGATCACCCGCGTGATCAACCATCCTGCTTTACGGCATTTGCCGTTTTATCTGGAGACGCCGAACGATCTTGACGGTTACGCCGCAGAAATCAAGCTTCTTCGGAGTGTCTATGAAGAGACTCCTTCTTAAGACAAAGCGGGAGCTTCTTCTTTATAATTGCTGAATAAGCCGCGTACCCATTATTTACTTGCTTTTTTTGAAGCCGGGGCGGAAAACAGCCCGATATGCGGGGGACGGAAAGTAAAAACAAAGAAGCTGAGGGCAAGCACCGCAAGGAACAGCAGTCCTTCCCAGCCTGTTTCGGTACCGGACTTGGAGGATTCGGAAATCTTTCCTCCGCTGTAACGGAAAGCAATCAGAACCCCTGAAATAAAGGTGAGGATGTCCAGCCAAAGATAATTTTTTCCGATCATTCCGGCGTAAGTGTAAAAGAAGACGATGATAAAAAGCAGCCCGAGCAGGATGCCGAGTGATTTTGCCGTAATAAAATTTCCATACTCTTTTCCGACAGCGAAATATTCCACGATGCTGAATAGAAGCATGGGGAAAAAGAGCATTTTTAAATGTTCCCATACGCTTTCGTTGATCGGGCTGAACATTCCTATCACCCGGTTGTTTCCCGTCCAATTGTAAAGGAAATGCAGAATAGTGCCAAAAATTATCACGAAAATAAAACCGATGCTTTCCCAGGCAAGTAAATTTTGCATGGTATCCCTCCTTTTCGTTTAATTCTATGATGTGGCTTAAGAAAATAGGAGTTTAAATCATCGAAATTGCTTTATAAAATGGAGTTTCAGAAGTTTTCATCCTCCGGCCGCGATAGGCGGATAACGCGACTGATTTTTGCGTCTCAACCGTTTTCTGAATATTTTCTGAAAGAAAGGTCAAAAATTGCAAAATAGGAGATTCTAAATCAAAGGAAGCTCCCAATTGCCGTATTGGCTAACGATTTCAAAGGAAAGGTTCTTAAAAATAACGGGGGAGAAAGAATGAAAACTCCAGGAAAAATACATTGCAGGATAGAAACTATTTATGCGCTGTGCATGATAGCTGCGATCTTCTGTATCGGGCGATCCTTTCATAACCAGACACTTCCGGCAGAAACTCCTGTCGTCACCCAAAGTTCGTCCTCACAAAGCCAGCTTTCACAAAGTTCCTCTCAGGCGTCCAGCGAGGTGGTATCTGACGAAGCCAGCCGGCAGGAACAGAATTCTATGGCAGAAAAACCCGAGTCGAAGACAGAGAAAACGACGGAATCGCAGGAATCAAAGTCGCAGGAAGTAACGGAACAGATTCAGTCACCGCAATATTATGACATTCCACTGGCCACAGATATACAGGACACCATTTTCAGCGAATGCAAAACCAAAAACGTCCCGGAGGATCTGGTAATCGCTCTGATCGGTGTTGAGAGCCATTACAACTCAAAAAGCATCAGCAAGACCAACGATTACGGCTTGATGCAGATTAATATCTGTCACAAGGAATCTTTGGAACGGGACCTGCAGGTTACGGATCTGCTGGACAGCAAGCAGAATATTAAAGCCGGTGTCCATATGCTTTCGTGGATCGTCAATAAGTACAGCAACATGAATCAGGCCCTGATGGTCTACAACAACGGAGAAGCCGGTGCGCAGAAGCTTTGGAAACAGGGGGTTTATTCTACGCCCTATTCCAGAAAAGTGATTGATCAGATGAATAAAATTAAAAAAGAAGCATAATGGATTTGGCTGGTAAAGAAAGGAAAATTTCTCGCCATCTGAAAAGTTATAGAGCTTTACAGGTGGTGGGAATTTGCCGGATCTTGGTCGCTGATTGAAAACAGATATCTTGTTTAAGCGCTTTTTGAGCCGATTTGATACCAAGGGATTCCCGATCTGTCATTTGTATTGATTACAGAGGATTTTGTCGAAACTGTAAAGCAATTATACTGTTCATGCTTACTTTGTTTGTAATGCATAACATCCTTTTCTTTCTGTTCCGGGAATAGGGAAACCGTTGCCGGAATACAATCAAGGGGGTGATGTTATGCTGTGTAAGGTCCGGAATTTCTTGTTGAAGGATGCCCTTCTGCTCGTGATCGGCGGGGATATTTATCTTATCATGGAAATCTGTTACCGGGGATACTCCCATTGGAGCATGTTTATTTTAGGCGGCGTCTGCTTTTTAGGATTGGGATATATCAACCGTTTCCTGTCCTGGGAAACGCCGCTGGTTTTACAGATGCTGATCGGAATGCTTTTGATAACGGCATTGGAATTGATCACCGGCATGATTGTGAATGTCCATTTTGGTTGGGAGGTCTGGGATTACTCGCAAAAGCCGTTCAACCTGTTCGGGCAGATCTGTCTGTCTTCCAGTATAGGATGGTATTTTCTTTCTGCGGTGGGGATTGTTCTGGACGATTATCTGCGCTGCTGGATTTTTGAAGAGGAGCAGCCGCGTTATTACCTTTTTCATAAAAAGCTGAAAACAAGAAGCCGGTTCCACGGCAAAACTTGATTGCTCCGTCGTGGATCAGCTCGTTTCTGGATGAAAAACGACATTTTCTGTTAAAAACTTCATTTTTGATATTGACACATGGGTACTGATATGATAATATAATTGAGTCGTCACGCGAGAGTGGCGGAATTGGCAGACGCGCATGGTTCAGGTCCATGTGAAAGCAATTTCATGGGGGTTCAAGTCCCCCCCCTCGCACCAAGAAGACATACTTTTTCCGCTAAGGGGAATGTATGTCTTCTTTTTTATAAAACAATGTGATATTATGGATGCAGTGGTATTTTTGTATTCACCGATAAATGGTGAAACACAAATAGGGGAGAGGTAGTCTTTATGTTTGAAATCATTGCATTTGTGGCAACCATCATTGTGGGTGTGTTTGCAGAGGCTATTGGTGCAGGATCTCATATATTTGGAGCCGGCAGCATCGCTGCAATTGCTACCATGGGTGCGTTTATTCTATGGTCTGTTAGACACAAAAAGTAAAAAATAATTTTAGCGTATGAGATTTGAAGTATAATTGAAAGATTGAAGGTTTCATTCAAAATTTTTTTCTACCATTTTAACAAAAACAGCAGTTTAACCGGTAAGGTTGGACTGCTGTTTTTTGCTATGGGCAGACGGGGAAAACATCGCTCTCGCGCCGGACCGGGTTCGAAACAATCGGAAAGAGACAGATCAGTATGGTTTATTTTATTGATAATCCAAGGCTTTCCACCCTTTTCAGTGCATCCGTCTGCAGAATATCTCCTTTTTCCGCGACGGATGGAATCAATAGACGAGCACGGTCGGTCCATTTTTGATAGGATGCGATCAGCTCATAGGTTCTGACCAAACCGTCAAAATCAGCCATTTCTTCAGTTTCGGCACAGGCAAGTAAAATACTTTCTTTGATATTGCTCTGCCTGCCGCCGATCAGCAGTGCATACATTTTATCTAAAGCTGCTTTAAGCTGTGCCGGAAAGGTAAACCAATACATGGGTGTTGCAAGAACGAGCATATCACTTTCTTCCAAGAATGGAGCCAATGTATTGAAATCGTCTTCAAATACGCAGGCTTCCGCTTTGGAGTAACATCTGTTACAGGCTTTACAGCCATTGATTTTGTTTAGGCCTGCTTCATATTTTGTTACAGTATGTCCGACGGTCTGCGCTCCTTTCATAAATGCATCCGCCATTAAATCGCTGTTGCCTCCTTTTCTGGGGCTGCCCGTAAGTACCAGGATTTTTTTGCCCATTTTTAATTCATCCCTTCATATATTTTTATTCACCAGTGTTTACCATCCTCATCTGTGATGAATCTCAGCACTTTGAGAGGACTGACTGGAATTGCGCTGTTTGGAATGTCGCAGCTGAAAGCCGGTTGTATGACTTTTCTCGAGCGTAATAAATTCAGCTGAAAGTTTTTTCTGTTGTTCGGCCGTCTTTTCTGATTGACACTAAGATAAGAATAGTGTATATATATTATAAGTCAAGTACGCACATTTGAGATATATACTATACTAAGGGAGAGTGTGAGATGGCGATTGAAGATTGCAGCCCAACAGGGGCAGTTATTGAAAGTACTGGTTTTGGCTATACTTTGTCGATCATAGGCGGCAAATATAAAATGATTATCATGTATTGGCTTTCAGAGCATAAGCAGATTATGAGGTTTAATGAATTGAAGCGCTGCATTGGTACGATCACCTACAAAACGCTCAGCAGTACATTGAAAGACATGGAAGCCGACCAGCTAATTATCCGCACAGAGTACCCACAAATACCGCCAAAGGTGGAATACACTCTTTCAAAACGAGGAAAGTCTTTGATTCCCGTCTTAGATATGATGTGTGAGTGGGGCGAAAGAAATCGATTGCCCCATTCAAAAAATTGCAGATAGAATTGTCAGCACAATGTTAAGAGAGACGGTTAAGACTGTTTTTCCGAGATTCTGCAGGAACATTGGCACATAAACGCGGAAATGGTGAAAAAGCAAATTAGAAGGAGTGCAAGTATGAATCAGTATGTTATTGTATCAGATGCCACCTGCGACCTTCCGGCTGCTTTGACGGAGCAGCTTGAAATCGTTGTTATCCCGATGGAATTTACGATGAGCGGAAAAGTGTATCGGCATTTCCCCGACGCACGGGAAATGAGCTTTCACACCTTTTATGAGAGAACGAAAAACGGGGAGATGTCCGTCACTTCCCAAATCAACAGCATTACCTATGAAAAATACTTCCGTCCGATTCTCGAACAGGGGAAGGACATTTTGTATATCGCGTTTTCGTCTAATTTAAGCGGTACCTATCAGGCGTCCCGGATTTCTGCGGACGATCTGATGGAGCGGTACCCGGGCAGAAAAATTGTCTGTATCGATTCCAAAGCCGCCTCGGTGGGAGAAGGAATGCTTGTTTATTACGCTGCCCGGAAAAAGCGGGAGGGCCTCGGGCTGGAGGAACTGGAGCAATGGGTAGAAATAAACCGTGATCATATGTGTCACTGGTTTACGGTCGACGACCTGAACCATCTAAAACGCGGAGGAAGGGTTTCCGCGGTATCCGCCGTAGTAGGAACGGCGCTGGGAATCAAGCCCGTGCTCCATGTCGACAAGGAGGGGAAATTGCTTCCTGTTGCCAATGTGAGAGGGCGCAAAAAATCTTTGGAAGCGTTGGTTGACCATATGGTCAAAACCTGTGTCCATCCTGAGGACCAGACTATTTTTATCGGCCACGGAGATGATATGGAAGCGGCTGAATTTTTGGAATCCCTTGTTCAGGAAAAATTCTCCGTGAAGGAAATCATCATCAGCGATATGGGTCCCGTGATCGGAAGCCACACCGGTTGCGGTATTGCCGCTCTGTTCTTTATCGGAACGGAAAAATAAGTTTCCTTAACTGCGAAAGGGGCTCCCGGCTGTTTTCAGCGGGAGCCCCTTTTATAGGAATGAGATCAATCATTGATTAATGGAAGATGGATAAAGTCAGGAACAGAGTGGACATCAGGGAAGCAACGAGGGAAACCACGGTAATCTGCGTGTTGATCGAGGGGCCCGCGGTGTCCTTGAAAGGATCGCCGACCGTATCGCCGACTACCGCCGCTTTATGCGCGTCGGAACCCTTGCCGCCGTTGTTGCCGGACTCTATGAATTTTTTTGAATTATCCCAAAGTCCGCCGGCGTTGCTCATGAACAGCGCCAGAAGCAGACCGCTGATAATATTGCCGCCGAGGTACCCGCCTATGGCCTGGACGCCGCCGATAAATCCGACCAGCAAGGTGATGATGATCGTGACAAGTCCGGCCGGAATCAATTCCTTCAAAGCGCCGAAGGTGGCAATTTCAATACATTTGTCGTATTCAGGAACAACGCCTTCTTTGCCTTCCTTCAGGCCGAGGATTTCCCGGAACTGACGGTGGATTTCGGAAACCATTCTCTGGGCGTTGCGGTCCACGCCGAGCATCAGCATTGCGGAGAATACCGCAGGCACGGCGGCGCCAATAAGCAGTCCAAAGAAAACGATGGGGTTCATGATGTCGAAGCCGGTTATTCCCTCTAATCCAAGTACCGCCGCGGAATCATTTACCTGGCTGATAAATGCGCCGAGCAGGGAAATAACGGTTAAGCCTGCGGCTCCGATTGCGAATCCCTTTGTGACCGCTTTAACGGTATTGCCGGCACTGTCAAGAGAATCCGTAATTTCCAGAACGTCATCGCCGAGGTTACCCATTTCCGCAAGTCCGCGCGCGTTATCGACAATGGGCCCGTAAGCGTCGTTGGAGATAATCATACCGACAATGGAAAGCATACCGACGGCCGCCATTGCAATGCCGTACATGGCATATCCGGGGCCGATCGGGTCACAGAGCTTGTAAGCTGCCAGAGCGGAAATCGCAATGCCGATCATGGCGGGCAGAGTGCTTAGGAATCCGTAAGAAATACCGGACAGGATGGTAAACGCCGGGCCGGTTTCGGATGCTTTTGCTACATTATGTACGGGTTTCTTTGTGTCGTCTGTAAAATAGTCGCTTGCAATTCCGATGACGACGCCGACCAGAAGGCCGACTGCGCTAGCGCCCCAAATGCGCCATTGGAAGTTGAATATCCAGGTGGCAAGCGCCGTCAAAACGCCAAACAGCGCTGTCGTTACATAGGTGCTGCTGTTCAGTGCCTTTGTCGGGTTGCCGTGTTTGCCCATTCTGGCGGTCGCAACACCGATGATCGACGCCAGCAGCCCGAGGGCCGCGTAGCAGAACACCGTGCTTGTGTTTATGGTTCCGCCGGCCGCTTTATCCAGAGAGGCCGCAAGAACAAGCGCAGCCGCCATAGAAGCAACGTTGGAATCAAACAGGTCGGCGCCCATACCGGCGACGTCGCCCACATTATCGCCTACGTTGTCCGCGATGACCGCGGGGTTTCTGGGGTCGTCTTCGGGAATGCCGAGTTCAACCTTGCCGACCAGGTCGGCGCTGATATCGGCCGTTTTTGTGAAAATACCGCCTCCGGCTTTCGCAAACAGGGCAAGAGAGCTTGCGCCGAAGCTGAAGCCAAGCAGGGCGGTCGTGTTGTTTGTAATCAGCATTACCAGCGTGACGCCGAGCAGGGTGCTTCCCACAACGGCCATGCCCATGACCGCGCCGCCGCGGAACCCTGACATGAAGGACGGCTTAATGCCGTTTTGCGCTGCTTCCGCTGTTTTCACATTCGCAATAGTGGCGATTCTGATGCCGATGACGCCTGCGATCGCGGAAAAAACAGTGCCGCCCAGATACGCCAAAGCCATTACCAGATTGTCAAGAGGATTCCCCTTCCAAATTGGTGTTGGCAAAAATATAAGGATAAGGATTGCCGCAATACCGGCGAATTTCGCGAGAACCGCATACTCTTTGGTTAGAAATGTATTTGCTCCATTTCTAATCAGAGTGCCGACTTCTGCAATGCGTTTGTTGGAAGACGGGCGTTTCTTGACCCATTGATACAGCCAGCCTGCGAAGAGAAAGGAGAGAGCTGAGATCACGATGGAAATCAATAGGAAAAATGTGACGGTGAATTGCATGGTACCAACTCCTTGTTAATAAAATGTTCATTTATTTTGCATTATATCACGATGAACCATGTAAATACAGATTAAAATAGACGGTTTTTTCACCTAAATATTGTATATTTTGATGTTTTTCATAATAAAGCCTTTTAAAGTGACAAATTAGGTACCGTAATTTTTGTCGTTTTTTATTGCAATTTTATTGCGGTTCAAGTATTATATTGAGGTATGTGAAAGGCGCGGGGCTTGCCCGACGCGCTGAATGAAAAAATTCAGATATTAGAGGATATGTAAAATGGCTTCATCTTCTTCCCAAAGGCGTTCCGTCGGGCTTATGGCCGTCTGTGCCGGTCTGTGGAGCATTGCTGGTATTTTCATCAAACTGGTCCCGTGGAACGCAATGGTTATCGCGGGATTTCGCAGCCTGATTGCAGCAGTAGTGGTATTGGTATTTATGCGTATGACCGGGCGCCGGGTTAAGCTGAATTCGTCCTCCTTTCAGAGCGGCGTCTGTATTGCGGCAACGTTTTTTGCCTTTGTTTCCGCCAATAAAATGACCACGGCTGCCAACGCCATTGTGCTGCAGTTTACCTCGCCTGTCTTCATTTTGATTATTTCCGCGCTGGTTTTCCATCAGCATTTCCACAGGATGGATCTTATTACCGTAGTGGTAACGCTGTTTGGAATTTCTCTGTTTTTCTTTGATAAGCTTGGCGCGGGTAAGCTGATTGGCAATTGCCTTGCAATCCTCGCCGGACTGTTTATGGCGGGAATGTATGTGATTACCGGGCGTACGGATGACGACTCGCGTATGAGCGGCATCCTTTTCGGCCATCTGCTTACTGCAGTGATCGGAGTTCCGATGATTTTTATCTTTCCGACTCCCGTTTCTTCCACCGCGGTAATCAGTATTCTGGCGTTGGGCGTCATACAGCTTGGCATTCCGTATATCCTGTATGGGCTTGCGGTGAAGGACTGTCCACCGCTTGCATGCTCGCTGGTCGGCGCGATTGAACCGCTGCTGAATCCTCTTTGGGTCTTTCTTTTTGACGGAGAGCGGCCAGGAAAATTCGCTCTTCTGGGCGGAGCCATTGTGATTGCCGCCGTAACCGGATGGTGTGTCTGGAGAGACCGTTTTGTTTCAGTCAATTCTCAGAATTCTCTGAACGATTAGAATTTGTTTTGAACGTCGGAATACATTTTGTCAGGGCCGCGGCGTAAGCTGTTGGTCCTTTTTCGATTCTGTGCTATAATAACCGCAACGGGTTATGATAACGCCGGTTTTATGTTCCGCCAGTCCGCCGGCTGTGCGGAGATAGTGATTGTGAAGTTTTTTAGAAAGCGGGAAATGGAATGAATCAGGAAACGGAAAAATTATATTATAAAAATACGTATTTCAGAACCTTCCGAGCAAAGGTTCTCCGCTGTGAAAAGCAGGGAGAGCATTACGGCGTTGTGCTGGACAGGACGCTGTTTTATCCGGAGGGCGGGGGACAGCCCGCGGATATCGGGGTGCTGAACACGGTCAATGTTCTGGATGTACATGAGCAGGACGGCTGGATCGTTCATACGACGGACAGGCCGCTTCCCGTGGATTCTGCGGTAACGGGAGGGATCAACTGGCCGCACCGGTTTACGCTGATGCAGCAGCATTCGGGGGAACATATCGTTTCGGGAATTGTAAACCGTCTTTTTGGTCTGGACAACGTCGGTTTTCGCATGGGGTCCAAGGCCATAACCGTCGATTTTAACGGAGAGCTCAGCCAGGATGATCTTTCGCTGGTGGAAGCCCTGGCGAACGAAGTGATTTACCGGAATGTTCCCATTGGAACGTCTTATCCCGACGCGCAGGCGCTTTCTGCGCTTTCCTACCGGAGCAAGAAAGAGCTGACCGGGGAGGTGCGCATTGTAACAATCCCCGGGTACGATGTCTGTGCCTGCTGCGGCACGCATGTCGCAAAAACCGGGGAGATCGGGATCGTTAAGCTGGTATCCGCCCAGCATTATAAAGGCGGCACGCGTGTCGGCCTATTATGCGGCAAAAAAGCGGTGGATGATTACAATGAAAAAACAGACAGCGTCGGTGCCGTTTCAGTGCTTCTGTCCGCGAAGCCGGAGAAAATAAAAGAAGCGGTGGAGCATCTGCTGGAAGAAACCAACGCTTTGAAGCAGCAGCTGACTTCCCTGAAAAATCAGATTTTTGTTTCCAAATGCGATCAGGTGCCGGAAGGGACGAAAAATATCTGTTTGTTTGAGCCGGATCTTGCACCGGCGGACCTTCGTATCTTTTGCCTGCTGTTGTGTGACCGCTGTTCCGGAGTTGCCGCCGTCCTTTCGGGAGATGACGCTGACGGATATCAGTATGCAGTGGGCAGCGCAAAGGAAGATGTCCGTGCGTTTGGAAAGGAACTGAACCAGGCTTTCAACGGAAGGGGCGGAGGCTCCAAAGAGCTTGTACAGGGTACCGTTCGGGGATTACAGCAGGAAATCAAATCTTTTATAGAAGATCATCTTTGATGGCGGAGGAGTAGAAATGTACAGTTTTCGTAATGATTACAGTGAAGGTGCCCACCCGAGAATTTTGGAGGCGCTCGCAAAAGCAAGCCGGGAGCAGAACGCCGTATACGGAAATGACCCCCACAGCCTGCACGCAGCTGAACTGATCCGGCAGCGCATTGGCCGTGACGACGTTGCGGTGCATTTTCTGGAAGGCGGGACTCAGACGAATCTGACAGCGATTTCAGCGTTTTTACGTCCTTATCAGGCCGCCGTGGCTGCCGAAACAGGGCATATCAATGTGCATGAAACCGGGGCCATAGAGGCTACGGGACATAAGGTGTTAACGGTACATACGGAAGACGGAACGCTGACTCCCGAAATGGTTCAGGAGGTACTGGACGGACATACGGATGAGCATATGGTCCGCCCGAAGCTGGTCTATGTATCCGACTCAACCGAAATCGGAACGATTTACACCAAGGCTTCCCTTTCCGCGTTAAGCGAATTCTGCAGAGCCAATCAGCTTTATTTGTATCTGGACGGCGCACGGCTGGCCTCGGCACTCACCTGCGGCGAAAACGACCTGACCCTGCGGGACCTGGCCGATCTTACGGACGCATTTTATATTGGAGGTACCAAAAACGCTGCTTTACTGGGAGAAGCGCTTGTGATCTGCAACCCGGAGCTGAAAGAAGATTTCCGCTATATGCAGAAGCAGAGGGGAGCCGTTGCCGCCAAGGGGATGGTCCTTGGCGTCCAGTTTGAAGAACTGTTCCGGGATCATTTATATTTTGATCTGGCAAAGCACGCAAACGAAATGGCGGCTTTCCTTCGGGAAGGGATTGCCGGGGCGGGATTTCCATTTCTGGCCCCGTCTCCGACCAATCAGATTTTCCCGATTCTTCCGGATACTCTCATTGAAAAGCTCAGGGAAAAGTACGGCTTTGAATTTTGGGCAAAGATCGATGCATCCACTTCAGCGATTCGTCTGGTCACTTCCTGGGCTACGCCAAAGTCGGAAGCGGAAGCTTTTATGAAGGATTTTCTTGGTTTTGTTCGGTGAATCAAAGAATTTTTTTAATTTTTTATGCTGACCCCAGAGCAAAGACCGGTTATGGATTTTTGTAAATATGCAGTGATCTTGACATCATCCTTCATAATCTCAAAAGAAAACCGGCTCATAGAGGCGGTTTTTTTGGCTTTCTTATAGAATTCTACTGGTTTTTTTAAATGCGCTGCTTTTATTTATGTGACAATTTTTGATAATTTTGTAACACTTTTTGAGATATTCATTTTAATTGTATTGCAAATCGAAGGATATTGTGATATATTTAACACATACCCGCGTTCAGTAAAATGTTGTAAATTGAAGAACATGATGCTTCGCAATTGGACGAATTGCAAAAACATGAATGGAGGAAAAATTTTTATGTCAAGAAAAGTTGTTTTAGCAGGCGCGTGCCGTACAGCCATCGGCAAGATGGGCGGCGCACTTTCCAACGTCCCGACCCCAACCCTCGGTACCATTGTTATTAAAGAGGCTTTGAAGCGTGCAAACGTAGCACCGGAGCAGGTTGACGAAGTCATTATGGGCTGTGTGTATCAGGCCGGCCTTGGCCAGAACGTCGCCCGTCAGTCCGCTGTTTATGCAGGCATTCCGGTAACTGTTCCGGCGTTCACTCTTAACAATCTCTGCGGTTCCGCTCTGAAAACCGTCAACGTTGCTGCTGCGCTGATTGAATCCGGCGAAGCTGACATCATCGTGGCCGGCGGTATGGAAAGCATGTCCGGCGCTCCGTACCTTCTGAAAGATGCCCGTTTCGGCTATCGCATGAATAACGGCGAGCTGCTCGATTCCATGATTCACGACGGTCTGGAAGATACCTTCAACCACTACCACATGGGCATCACTGCTGAAAATGTTGCGGAGCAGTACGGAATTACCCGTGAAATGCAGGACGAGTTTTCCGCATTCAGCCAGCAGAAGTGCGAAAAGGCACAGGCGGAAGGCAAATTTGACGAAGAAATCGTTCCCGTTCCGATTAAAGTAAAAAAAGAAACCGTTCTGTTTGCAAAGGACGAAGGCCCTCGTGCAGGCGTTACAGCGGAAGGTATTTCCAAGCTGAAGCCAGCATTTAAGAAAGACGGCACCGTTACCGCCGCAAACGCTTCCGGCATTAACGACGGCGCTGCCGCCATCGTTCTGATGAGCGAAGAAAAAGCAAAAGAACTCGGCGTAAAACCGATGGCAACCTGGGTTGGCGGTGCTTCCGCCGGTGTGGATCCTTCCGTTATGGGTCTCGGCCCGATCTACAGCACCCGCAAGGTTATGGAGAAGACAGGCATGACCGTGGATGATATGGACCTGATTGAAGCAAACGAAGCTTTCGCTGCTCAGACTCTTGCCGTTGCGCACGATCTGAAATTCGACCAGTCCAAGGTCAACGTAAACGGCGGCGCTATCGCGCTGGGCCACCCGGTAGGATGTTCCGGATGCAGAATTCTGGTTACCCTTCTGTATGAAATGCAGCGCAGAAAATCCAAGTACGGCCTTGCCACACTCTGCGTAGGCGGCGGCATGGGCGTTTCCACAATCGTAAAAATGGGCGATGACGAATAATTAATAAACTGCAACTGCAGAAAGAAGGTTATTGAATTATGAGTTACGTAAAATACGAGCAAAAGGATTTTGTCGGGATTATTACCATTGACCGCGAAAAGGCGCTGAATGCCCTGAACAGCGAGGTTCTGACCGATCTTGAGGCTGTGCTGGACAGTGTTTCCATCGATACTACCAGATGCCTGATCATTACCGGCGCCGGACAGAAGTCCTTTGTCGCCGGAGCGGATATCGCCGAAATGAGCAGCAAAACACGGGCGGAAGGGGAAGCCTTCAGTGCAAAGGGCAACGCTGTTTTCAGAAAAATCGAAACTTTCCCGATTCCGGTGATCGCCGCGGTAAACGGGTTTGCTCTTGGCGGAGGCTGCGAGCTTTCTTTAAGCTGCGACATCCGCATCGCTGCTGAAAACGCAGTGTTTGCACAGCCCGAAGCGGGCCTCGGCATTACCGCCGGGTTTGGCGGAACCCAAAGGCTTGCCCGTACCATCGGCATCGGCAAAGCCAAGGAAATGCTCTACACCTGCGGTAAGGTCAAGGCGGAGGAAGCCCTGAGGCTGGGCCTTGTCAACGCGGTTTATCCGGCGGAGCAGCTGATGGAAGAAGCTTTGAAGCTTGCCGGCAGAATCGCGGGCAACGCTCCGATCGCTGTCCGCGCCACCAAAAAAGCGGTCAATGACGGGATCCAGGTCGACATCGATTCCGGAATTGCCATTGAGGCCGCTCAGTTCGGTACCTGCTTTGAAACGGAAGATCAGAAAAACGCCATGGCGGCTTTCTGTGAAAAGCGCAAACCGGATCCTTTCGTAAACAAATAATTTCTATAAATAATCATTAATTTAGGAGGAATTAAAATGAAAGTTGGTATTATCGGCGCCGGAACCATGGGCTCCGGAATTGCCCAGGCGTTTGCTCAGACCGATGGATATACGGTTAAGCTTTGCGATATTAACGAAGAGTTTGCCGCCGGCGGGAAAAAGAAAATCGCCAAAGGATTTGAGAGACTGATTGCCAAAGGAAAGATGGATCAGGCAAAGGCCGACGAAATTCTTGCCAAAATCACAACCGGGACAAGAGAAATTGTTTCCGACTGTGACTTGGTTGTTGAAGCCGCTCTTGAAAGAATGGATCTGAAGAAGGAACTGTTCCAGGCTCTGCAGGGCATCTGCAAGCCCGATGCGATTTTTGCCACCAATACGTCATCTCTTTCCATTACGGAAATTTCCAACGGGCTCGACAGAGCGGTCGTAGGCATGCATTTCTTCAACCCCGCTCCGGTTATGAAGCTGGTCGAAGTAATTGCCGGCATCACGACTCCGGACGAGACGGTCGAAAAAATCAAGGCTATCTCTGTTGAAATCGGTAAAACTCCTGTACAGGTCAAGGAAGCTGCCGGTTTCGTTGTCAACAGAATTCTTGTTCCTATGATTAATGAAGCGGTTGGAATCTATGCCGACGGCACCGCTTCCGCTGAAGATATCGATACGGCAATGAAGCTGGGCGCCAACCATCCGATGGGCCCCCTGGCTCTGGGCGATCTGATCGGTCTGGATGTCGTTCTTGCTGTTATGGAAGTGCTTCAGTCCGAAACGGGCGACAGTAAATACCGTCCTCATCCCTTACTCAGAAAAATGGTCCGCGGCGGATTGCTGGGCAGAAAGACCGGTAAGGGTTTTTACGATTATACAAAATAAAGATGGTTGATTGTTGCAAATTATAGATTTTGGAGGAACGAGTATGGATTTCGTACTTAGCAAGGAGCATGAGATGCTTCGCACGCTGTACAAAGAATTTGCAGAAAATGAAATAAAGCCTCTTGCCCAGGAACTGGATGAAGAAGAGCGCTTTCCTGTAGAAACAGTCGAAAAACTGCACAAGTATGGTTTTTTAGGAATTCCCTTCCCGAAGGAATACGGCGGCCAGGGCTGCGATACGCTTGCATATGTCATGTGCATTGAAGAGATTGCGAAGGTTTGCGGCACGACCAGCGTGGTTGTGTCCGGACATACTTCCCTGGGCGCTTC
Organism: Caproiciproducens puteiluti; assembly: GCF_052442865.1. Taxonomy (NCBI): domain Bacteria; kingdom Bacillati; phylum Bacillota; class Clostridia; order Eubacteriales; family Acutalibacteraceae; genus Caproiciproducens; species Caproiciproducens puteiluti. The sequence continues at coordinate 1,968,599 of NZ_CP194790.1, forward strand.
CCCGATTTTAAAATTCGGTACTCCCGAGCAGATTGAAAAGTATTTTGTTCCGCTCGCAAAGGGTGACAAATTAGGCGCTTTCGCTCTGACAGAGCCGAACGCGGGTACTGATGCATCCATGCAACAGACGAAAGCTGTCCTGGAGGGTGACCACTATGTGCTGAACGGCAGCAAAATCTTTATCACAAATGCCGGCTATGCCGATACTTATATTATCATTGCCATGACGGACAAGAGCAAGGGAACAAAGGGCATCTCCGCGTTCATCGTTGAGAAGGACTTCCCGGGCTTCAGCGTAGGCAAGAAAGAAAAGAAGATGGGTATCCGCGGTTCTTCTACCTGTGAGCTCATTTTTGAAAACTGCATCGTTCCGAAGGAAAACCTGCTCGGCAAAGAGGGCAAGGGCTTTGGAATCGCCATGAACACACTCGACGGCGGCCGTATCGGCATCGCTGCCCAGGCTTTGGGTCTTGCGGAAGGCGCTTATGAGGAAACCGTCAAGTATGTGAAGGAAAGAAAGCAGTTCGGCAAACCGATTGCGAAATTCCAGAACACACAGTTCCAGATCGCGGATATGGCAACAAAGATCAAAGCGGCCCAGTTGCTTGTTTATCGCGCCGCTATGGCAAAGGATGCCCAGAAGGTTTATTCAGAAGAAGCTGCAATGGCAAAGCTGTTTGCGGCTGAAGTTGCAATGGAAGTTACCACAAAAGCAGTTCAGCTTCATGGCGGTTATGGTTACACGAGAGAATATCCAGTTGAGCGCATGATGCGTGATGCCAAAATCACCGAGATTTACGAAGGTACCAGCGAAGTTCAGCGCATGGTTATTTCCTCGAACGAACTTAAATAACTATAAAAGCCCAAAAGGAGTGACAATCTTTGAATATTGTTGTTTGCATAAAACAAGTTCCAAACACCAACGAAGTGAAGCTGGACCCGGTAACCGGAACACTGATCAGAGAAGGCGTGCCCAGCATCATCAATCCCGATGATAAGGCCGGCCTGGAAGCCGCCCTTCGCCTGAAAGACGAGCAGGGCGCGCACGTTACCGTTTTGTCCATGGGCCCGCCGCAGGCCGATGCCGCTCTGCGCGAAGCGCTTGCGATGGGCGCGGACGAAGCGATTCTGGTAACAGACAGGGCTTTCGGCGGCGCCGACACTCTGGCAACTTCCACTACGATCGCCGCAGCGGTCAAAACACTTCCATACGACCTGATTATCACAGGCCGCCAGGCCATCGACGGCGATACCGCTCAGGTTGGCCCCCAGATTGCCGAGCACCTCGGCATTCCGAATGTCAGCTATGCGGAGGAAATCAAAGTTGAGGGCGATTCCATCACCGTAAAACGCCAGTATGAAGACAGATATCACATCCTCAAGTTGAAAACGCCCTGCCTGATTACTGCTTTAAGCGAATTGAATCAGCCGCGCTACATGACTCCGGGCGGAATTTTTGACGCATACAGAAGCAAAGAAGTCAAAACCATTACCCGTGCGGACATTGAAGTGGATGACGCTCAAATCGGATTAAAAGGCTCACCAACCAGAGTTGCACAGACATTTACAAAGAGCTTGAAGGCGGCGGGTCAGCTTGTAAACCTTGACCCACAGGAGTCGGCTGAGTATATGCTCGAGAAACTCAGAGAAAAATTCATTATATAGTTGAAAGTGGTGAGCAGTATGGATATTCAAGAATATAAAGGCGTATTTATTTTCGTACAGCAGGTCGACAACAAAATAGCCGGCGTTTCTTTTGAGCTTCTTGGAAAAGCCAGGGAACTTGCTAAAGACATGGAAACAGAAGTGACCGCTGTTCTGCTTGGTTACAACGTATCCGGCCTTTGCAAAGAGCTGGCCAGACATGGCGCCGATAAGATTATCATGGTCGACAACAAGGCGCTCGAGGTTTATGCCACGGAGCCTTATGCACACAGCATGTATCACGTCATTGAAAAATACAAACCCGCAGTTGTCCTTTACGGTGCAACCGCGATCGGCCGCGACCTGGCTCCGCGCGTATCCGCCAGAGTGAAAACCGGTCTGACAGCCGACTGTACAAAGCTTGAAGTCGCGGACGACGGCTCCAAGAACCTGAGAATGACCCGTCCCGCATTCGGCGGAAACATCATGGCGACGATCCTTTGCCCGGATCACCGTCCGCAAATGGCAACCGTGCGCCCCGGCGTTATGCAGAAGATCAAGCCGATCGAGGGAGCGGAAGTTCCGGTCGAAAAGTATGATCTTGAAATCGGCGGGGACCACCAGAATGTGGAAATCGTTGATATCATCAAGAAGGTATCCAATAAAATGGATATCCAGGACGCAAAAATCCTCGTTTCCGGTGGCCGCGGCATGGGCTGTCCCGAGAATTTTTCCCTGCTCAAGGATTTGGCCGACGCGCTCGGCGGCACCGTCAGCTCCTCCAGAGCATGTGTTGATGCCGGCTGGGTGGAGAAAGACATTCAGGTCGGTCAGACAGGGAAGACGGTCCGCCCGAATCTCTACATTGCCTGCGGTATTTCCGGCGCTATCCAGCACCTTGCCGGTATGGAAGAGTCCGATGTGATTATTGCTGTCAACAAGGACGAAACCGCTCCGATCTTTGAAGTAGCCGATTACGGCATTGTCGGAGATGTTACCAAAATTCTGCCTCTGTTTACAGAAGAGGTCAAAAAGGCAATGGCTGCCCGCAACGCGTGATTTCGCACTGCTAAAATCAGGACTCCGTGTAATTGTGCACGGAGTCCTTTTATGTATAAATTAAGGGAGTTTCCCCGGCCAAGCCGGGGAAACTCCCTTATCATTCTATTCAGGTGGATGGTCATTTGTTTTCCTTCAGGTTTATTCTTTCAGACCCATTTTTTCGTCTATAAAGATACGTGCGTCCATCTGTTTCAGGTCGGGGGATATGATCGGCTTCATGGGCATATGGGCAAACACATCTTTTTCCAGATCAATACCGGGGGCGGTTTCCGTCAGCATAACGCCGTCCTCTGTCAGCTTGAACACGGCGCGTTCCGTAATGTACATAACCGGAAGATGATTCTTGATGGCTGTCTTTACGCTGAATGTAATATGTTCGACGCTCTCACGGAACTTATTGGCACTGCCCTCGTGCAAAATATGGAGTTTGCCGTCCTTTATTTCGGTTTTTAAACCGTTCGCCGTAAAGGTCCCACAGAAAAACACCTGTTTGGAGTTTTGGGAGATATCAATGAATCCGCCGCAGCCGGGCAGCTTCGCACCGAATTTGGATACGTTTACATTGCCTTCCTTATCGGATTCGGCGAAGCCCAGGAACGCCTGGTCGAGTCCGCCGCCCTGATAGAAGTCGAACATGGAGGGCATGGAAATGATGGACTCAGGGTTCAGGCTGACGCCGAAGTCTATGCTGCTTTGCGGATTGCCCCCAAAGATACCGGACTCTACGGTCAAAGAAAATTTATTTGTGATGCCTTCTTCCTGAGCGACGGAAGAGATGTATTCCGGGATACCGATCCCAAGATTGACAATACTGCCGTCTTTCAGCTCCATCGCCGCGCGGCGGGCAATGATTTTCTTGTTGTTCAGAGGTGCCGGGGTAAATTCGGAAAGCCCCATTCTGTGTTCTCCAGAGAAACCGGGATTATACTGTGTGCCATAGTTCTGCATATGATATTTGATATCGCTGACAACGACCACCGCATCCACCAGAACTCCCGGGATTTCCACTTTTTGCGGGTCGAGAGATCCCGCTTCCACGACTTTTTCGACCTGAACGATCACGGTGCCGCCGGAATTTTTGCATGCCTGTGCCACCGCGAGCGTTTCCGTACGAACGCCTTCACGCTCTATGGAAATATTTCCGTTCTCGTCCGCATAGGTGCCGCCCAGAATGGCAAAATCAACGGGATGGGTCTTGTAAAAAAGAAATTCTTTTCCGTCGATTTCCATTAGGCTGACCAAATCCTCCGCTTCCCGTGTAAGGGGATTCAGCTTCCCTCCCAGGCTGCGGGGGTCGACAAAGGTACCGAGGCCCACCTGGGAGATGGTACCCGGTTTATGTGCCGCTGTATCGCGGAACATGTGGGTGGTAACGCCCTGAGGGAAATCATACGCCAGTATTTTGTTCTCAATGACCAGTTTGCCGAGTCTGGGCGCCATCCCCCAGTGGCCGCCGATTCCCCGGCGCACCAGACCCTCGTGGGCCAGATGGTTCAGGCCCTTTGTTTTTCCGTCGCCCTGAGCAGCGCAAAACAGCAGGGTAAGGTTATTCGGTTCGCCGGTTTCCAGAAAACGGTTTTCAATTTCCATTGCGATTTCCTCGGCAACCGAGGCGCCCATAAATCCGTTTGTCGCGAAATTAATATTGTTTGGCACCAGATCGGCCGCTTGCCGCGCAGTCAATATCTTTACACCCATTCTTCAATCCTCCGAAAAAATACTTTGTTAATATTATATCATTTCCGTGTAAAATTACAAGTTCCTTTGTACCAAAATATGTCTTTTAGTGGCCAATACGGTCAAAAGATACGATCTTTTGACAGATTGGTAAAGAATGATACCAAATTCTGCCATATTATGGTAAAATAATTTAAGAGAAGGAAAGCAGGTGAAACGTTTGACAGACCATGGCAACGCGAAAATGAAACTTCTATTATTATTAAAGCTGCTGAGAAAATATTCCGATGACGAGCATCCGGTTTCCGCGGTGGAGCTTTGCCGTCTGTTGGAGCAGGAGGGGATCGGGACAGAGCGAAAATCCGTCTACCGCGATCTTGATGTCCTGACGAAATTCGGGGTGGATATTGTCTATACCCGTTCCCCTCGGCAGGGCTTCTTTATAGCAAAACGCGATTTTGAACTGGCTGAAGTCCGTCTGCTAATGGACGCCGTGCTTACGGCGCCCTTTATCACCAATAAAAAAACAGCCGAATTGACGGACAAGCTTTGTGAGCTTCTCAGCTGTCATCAGGCTGAAACGGTTTTGAAACAAATTTATGTGGATCAACGCATAAAATTTGATAATGAAGAAATCTATTATAATATCGATACCATCAACCGGGCGGTTGCCCAGCATAAAAAAGTATCGTTTTCCTATCACCATCGCGTGATTGCGGGCGGGAAAGCGCAGCTGGATGAAGGCCGGGAATTTACCATCAGCCCCTACGCGCTTCTGTGGGCGAACGATAAATATTACCTGGCGGGGAATTATGAAAAATACGATACGATCAGCAATTACCGGCTGGACCGGATGAAACGGATCGCCTTGACCGCTTTGGAGGCGCGTCCGTTCAGCGAGGTCTGCTCCTATCGGGATTATTTCGATACCGCGGACTATCTTCGCAGAACATTCAATATGTACAACGGGGAACAGGAGCGCATTGTGCTGCGGTGCTCCAACAGCCTGCTCGAGACGATCGTCGATAAATTCGGCGGGGACATCGAGTTTTCCTGTCACGACAGCAACGCCTTCACCGTGAGGGCCTCCGTGTATGTCAGCGACGGCCTGATTGAGTGGCTGCTGCAGTACGGGGACCGGGTGATCGTTCTGTCGCCGCAGACGCTGAAAGACGAGATGCTCAAGCGGATCGAAGCAATGCGAGCCGCGTATCAAATCACGTAAAAAACATGTGTTCCACGAAAATCTTGACGCCAATGCCCGTCAGGACGGTCCCGCCAAACAGTTCCGCTTTTGAAGAAAGCAGCTTCCCAAAATTTTTTCCGATATAAACGCCGATCAGGCAGAGGAAAAAGGTGACGGTTCCGATGATTCCCACGGAAGAAACCATCAGGGCTGCCGTTTTTGCGCCCACTGCGGACGGAAGAAGAATTCCGGTAGCCAGAGCGTCAATGCTGGTCGCAACGGAAAGAGTAACAAGGGTTTTGAAACCGATGTCGTTTTGTCTTTGACCGGTGCTTTTATCTTCCGGTTCTTTAGAGGATTCCATCATCATTTTGATTCCCAGGTAAGAAAGAAGAACCAAAGCGATCCAGTGATCCACCGCATTGATAAAACCTTCTCCCGCTTTTCCAATGAGCCAGCCGAGCATGGGCATAAATGCCTGAAAAAGTCCGAAGCTGAATGCAAGCTTTAAGGAGAATCTCGGTGTGACTTTTCGGATCGTGGCCCCGTTTGTAATGCTGACTGCAAACGCGTCCATGGCAAGACCCAAAGCAATGCCGACCAATGAAATGTAATCCATGGTTTTTCCTCCGAATCAAAAAAGACATGAATATTATCATACCTTTTTATTGAAGCGATGTCAATCATAACGATGGACAAGCTTTTGCTTTAATATAGTAATAAATTAATATGTTAAATCAATTGAGTTTTTGTTTTATTCATGATAAAATTTAGGTACAATCGGATGCAAGTTTAATGAGAAGGATAATGAATTATGATTGCTGTGATCGATTACGGTGCCGGAAACCTGCAAAGCGTTGTAAAGGCATTTCATTTTATCGGCTGTGACATCCTCGTTACGGCGGACAAGGAGGAACTGAAACACGCTTCCGCTGCGGTACTGCCCGGTGTGGGCGCGTTTGGCGACGCGATGAGCTGCCTGAAAAAAGCCGATTTCGTGACCCCGGTGCTGGATTTTATAGAGAGCGGCAAGCCCTTTCTGGGAATTTGCCTCGGTTTGCAGCTTCTCTTTGAAGGAAGCGAGGAAACTCCGGGAATCAGCGGGCTTGGCGTATTAAAAGGAAAAATTCAAAAGATTCCCGCGGAGACGGGACTGAAAATCCCGCATATCGGGTGGAATTCTCTTTCTGTGAAAAAAAGCAACGGACTTTTTCAAAATATGGAGCCCAATCCCTATGTCTATTTTGTCCATTCCTACTATCTGAAAGCGGAGGACCCGGAGGTCGTCTCTTCGACCACCGACTACGGGGTCGCCATCGACGCCTCCGTCCAGCGCGGCAATCTGTTTGCGACCCAGTTCCATCCGGAAAAAAGCGGGAAAACAGGCTTGCAGATGCTGAAAAATTTCGTATCGTTTGTTTCTTGATTTTTTGCGCGGAGGTTATGATTATGTATGCAAAACGGATTATTCCCTGCCTGGATGTAAACGGCGGCAGAGTCGTAAAAGGAACTTCCTTTGTCAATCTGCGCGATGCGGGAGACCCGGTGCAGGCTGCCATTGAATATGACAAACAGGGTGCGGACGAGCTTGTGCTGCTGGATATTACTGCGTCGTCCGATGAACGCGGCATTATGCTGAACATCGTCAGCAAGGTGGCCGAACAGATTTTTATTCCGTTCACAGTCGGCGGCGGAATCAGAACGGTGGATGACTTTACAGCCCTGCTGCGGGCGGGTGCGGACAAGGTTTCCGTCAACTCCGCCGCGTTGAACCGCCCCGCCGTGATCAGCGAGGCCGCGGAAAAGTTCGGCAGCCAATGCGTTGTGTGCGCGATTGATGCGAAACGCAGGGGAGAGGGCGGCTGGACGGTCTATCAAAACGGAGGCCGCATCGATACGGGAAAAAACGCCGTGGAATGGGCGGTGGAAGCGGCCCGGCTGGGAGCGGGTGAAATCCTTCTGACCAGCATGGACTGTGACGGCGTGAAGAACGGGTATGATCTGGAACTGACCGCGGCGATCTCGCAAAGCGTCAATATTCCGGTGATTGCTTCCGGCGGGGCGGGAAAGCTTGAGCATTTTTACGATGCGTTTACCGCGGGAAAAGCGGACGCGGTTCTGGCGGCTTCGCTCTTCCATTTCGGGGAAATCACGATTCCGGAACTGAAAACATATCTCGCGCAAAGAGGAATCCCTGTCAGACAGTAAAAATGAGGCCGAATTTGATTCGGCCTCATTTTTTATGGATAGAACCTCTTTTTTTGGCATAAGAATTACTAATAAATTGGAGGTGCTGGAGATGAAGTTAAAAAAATTGTCGGCATGCTTCCTCGTGGTTCTGATGCTTATTTCAGTTTTGCCGGTGAAAGCGGCTGCACTGTCCGACACGGAGGTGAAAGCCCCGTCAGCCGTACTGATGGAGTCGCAGACCGGAAAAATACTTTACGAGAAGAATTCACATGAAAAGCGCCCTTGCGCGTCCATTACGAAGGTCATGACGCTGCTTCTCGTCATGGAAGCGCTTGATTCCGGTAAAATCAAGCTTACCGATATGGTGTCCACAAGCGAACACGCGGCGTCCATGGGCGGCTCCGACATCTGGCTGAAGCCGGGGGAGACGATGTCGGTGGACGACATGCTGAAAGCTACGGTAGTCGCCAGTGCGAATGACGCGGCCGTAGCGCTGGCGGAGTATGTTTCCGGCAGCGAGGATGAATTTTTGCAGCAGATGAATCAGAAAGCAAAGACCCTCGGCATGAAGGACACCGTTTTCAAGAACTGCAACGGCCTTGACGAAGACGGGCATGTCACCTCCGCGTACGATGTCGCGCTGATGTCCCGTGAGCTGATAAAACATACGAAAATCTTTGACTATACAAAAATCTGGATGGAAAATATCCGTGACGGCAAGACTCAGCTGGTCAACACCAATAAGCTGCTGAAGACCTATAAGGGGATCACCGGGTTGAAAACCGGAACCACCGGAAAGGCGGGCAGCTGTATGACGGCCACCGCCGAACGCGACAATGTGAAGCTGATCTCGGTTATACTGGGCGCGGCGGACACAAAGACGCGGTTTTCTGCTGCGTCCGCTTTGCTGGACTACGGTTTTGCCAACTGGTCTGTGACCACTCCCGCCGTTCCGCAGGAGGCTGCCAAGCCTGTCCCCGTGCTGAACGGGATGAGCGATACGGTTGAGACAACCGCCGAAACGGACGGCAGCATTCTGGTACCGAAAGGAAAGGCCGGAGAAATCAAATACAGCGTTTCTTTTCAGCCGGAAATAACGGCCCCGGTGACGAAGGGTCAGGTCGTGGGAAAAATCACCTGCAAGCTTGGGGACGAGGTTGTGAAGGAGTATAATATCTGTGCAAAAAATTCTGTTTCCGAGATAACGTTTGGCTCCGCCTTCCGGCTTCTGGCAAAATATCTGCTCAAAATGCTTTGAATAGAATTTATGAAATAATTATAAAATATAGTGCTCCTCCTTGCAAATGTAGCCAATATATTGTAATATAATCATATCGAACGTATCATTTAGGAGGAAGCTAAAAATGTCTGTCAGACTGGAATTAAAACATCTTTCAAGTTTCATCGGACAAAATGAATACACGGCGATTGCCCCGCAGATCCGTCAGGCCCATGAGGCTCTGCACTCAGGAAATTGTGTGGGCAATGATTTTATCGGATGGGTAAACCTTCCTACCGATTATGATAAAGAGGAATTTTCCCGGATTAAAGCGGCGGCGGAAAAAATCAAGTCGGATACCGATGTTTTTATTGTGATCGGCATCGGCGGTTCTTATCTTGGTGCACGCGCGGCTATCGAATTTTTAAATTCCCCGAATTATAACCTGGTCAGGAAAAATACCCCGGATATTTATTTTACCGGCAACAGCATCAGTTCTTCCGCGCTGAGCGAGCTTCTGGAGCTCTGCGAGGGCAGGAACGTTTCCATCAACATGATTTCCAAATCCGGCACTACGACCGAGCCGGCAATCGCTTTCCGGGTGCTCCGCAAGCTTCTGGAAAAGAAATACGGCAAGGAAGAAGCACGCAAGAGGATTTACTGCACCACCGACAAGGCGCGCGGCACATTGAAGCAGCTTGCGACGGAGGAAGGCTATGAAACCTTTGTGATTCCGGATGACGTCGGCGGCAGATATTCCGTGCTGACGGCAGTCGGCCTTCTGCCCATCGCGGTCAGCGGAGCCGATATCGACGCGCTGATGGCCGGAGCGGCAAAGGCACAGCAGGAACTGAACAATCCGGATGTGGATTCCAATGCGTGCTATCAGTACGTAGCCGCCCGCAACCTTTTATACCGCAAGGGAAAAGAAATTGAAGTCCTTGTCAGCTATGAGCCGTGTTACTCCATGATGTGCGAATGGTGGAAGCAGCTGTTCGGCGAGAGCGAAGGCAAGGATCATAAGGGCCTTTTCCCGGCTTCGGTTATTTTCTCGACCGATTTGCATTCCATGGGTCAATACATTCAGGACGGCAGACGTTCCCTATTTGAGACGGTTGTTTTATTCGATAAAGCGAAAAAAGATTTGTTTATAGAAACAGACCCTGAAAATGTTGACGGCTTGAACTTTCTGCAGGGAAAGAGTATGGCCTATATCAATGAAAAAGCATTTGAGGGAACTGTTCTGGCACACGCTGACGGAGGTGTCCCCAGCGTTGTACTCCGCGCACCCGATTTTTCTGAAGAGAGTCTCGGCTACATGGTTTATTTCTTTGAAAAGGCCTGTGCGATTTCCGGAAGCCTGCTCGGTGTAAACCCCTTCAACCAGCCCGGGGTCGAAAGCTACAAGAAAAACATGTTTGCTCTTCTTGGCAAGCCGGGTTATGAATCGGAAAAGAGTGCTTTGGAGGCGAGATTAAAGAACTAGCAAAAGCAGGAGTTTTCTCCGCTTTTGCGGAAATAATATAATATAGGAGGAGTTTTCATGATAACTCTTATCGTTGGCAAAAAAGGTTCAGGAAAAACAAAAAAGCTGATCGAAAGTGCAAACGACGCAGCGAAAAAGTCAAACGGCAATGTTGTAGTCATTGAAAAAGGTCTGAAATTGACCTACGATTTATCCCATCAGGTAAGGCTGATCGACAGCGATGCATATGGAATTCAGGGTGCGGACGCACTCGTTGGTTTTATCAGCGGTATTTGTGCAGGCAACTATGACTTGACGGATATTTTTGTTGATTCCACCTTAAAGATAATTGGGCATGATATGAAAGCCCTCGTACAGTTTACTGAAAAAATGAATGCCCTTTCCACGCAGGCAGATACCAACATTTCACTTCTTGTTTCCGCGAGCAAAGAGGAGCTGCCGGAGGAAATCCGCTCCTTCTCCGTTGAGAGCTAAGGGCAAACCTTTCTTTCATAATGCTGCCGCAGGCGTTTCGTCTTCGGCAGCATCTTTATGAATATGAATATATTGTAATTTTCTATTGACAAAACATAGATAAATCTATATAATAAGCTAATGTAGCGCTGAGGTGTAATTATGCTTCTTGATTTGAAAAAGGTGTTTTCCGACAGGGAGGAAAGCTGTTCCTTTGACTACCTGCTGGATTTGTCATCTACTGATATCAATGGCTATCATCCTTTTGTTTCGCCTGTGAAGGTTCGGGGTACCGTGAAAGGTCAGGACGGCTTTGCGCAGCTTAACGCCGAGGTTTCGTTTGAGTTTTCCATTCCGTGCGACCGATGCACGAAGCAGATCGACAAATGCTATCATTATACCTTTTGGCATACCTTGGTGTTGTCTTTGGAAAATGAGGACGATGTCAGCTATGTGGAGGTTCCCGATTACCAGTTGGATTTGGACGAGCTGATCCGGGCGGATATTTTGCTTGAGCTGCCGTCCAAGTATTTATGCAGCGATGATTGCAAAGGCCTGTGTCCTTCCTGCGGGAAAAATTTGAATGATGGAACATGCAATTGTGATTTTCATCAGATTGATCCTCGTTTGGAGGCTCTTAAAAAACTAATAGATTAGTCTGAGTTTTATAAGGAGGTGCTGAAGATGGCGGTACCAAAGAGAAAAGTGTCGAGTGCAAGACAGAATAAAAGACGTTCAAATGTTTGGAAGATGAGTGCTCCTGCTCTGGTGAAATGCCCTAAATGTGGCGAGTTTAAAACTCCGCACAGAGTTTGTGGCAGTTGTGGTTACTACAACGGCAGGGAAGTAATCAAAAAAGAAGCATAAGCTTTGTTTGATTTTCCAAAAATGTAGAGAAGGAGCAATCCTTCTCTTATTTTTTTATGAAATCTTTGTGCAGCAGAGGAGTTATTATGTCAGTTAAGATTCTATCGGTCGATCAGGACAGCCCTGCCGAAAAAAAGAAGATATTGCCGGGGGAAACGCTTGTTTCCATCAACGGCAATGAGATTAACGACGTTCTGGACTACCGATTTTACGAGACGAGCAAGAACCTGTCCCTCCTGCTGACGGACAGAGACCGGAATCGCCGTACGATTTCCATCCGAAAAGGGGAATACGAGTCGATCGGGCTGGAATTCGAGACTTATTTGATGGACGAACAGCATTCCTGCCGCAACAAATGCATTTTCTGCTTTATTGACCAGCTGCCGAAGGGAATGCGCAGCACCCTTTACTTCAAAGACGATGATTCCCGTCTCTCTTTTTTGTTCGGCAATTACATTACTCTGACCAATATGAGCGACCATGATGTCGACAGAATCATAAAAATGCACATCAGCCCCGTGAACATATCGGTTCATACCACCAATCCCGAGCTTCGGGTAAAAATGATGGGGAACCGCTTTGCCGGGAAATCGCTTCAAATTTTGTACCGGCTCGCACAGGCGGGCATTAAAATGAATACGCAGCTCGTTGTCTGTAAGGGAATCAACGACGGAGAAGAGTTAAAACGCAGCTTAACCGATTTGGGAAACCTTTATCCCGCGGTGCAGAGCATTGCCGCCGTACCGGTCGGGCTGACCCGGTTCAGGGAAGGACTGTTCCCGCTTGAGTCGTTCGACAGGGATTCTGCGGAAGCGGCCGTCCGGATTCTGGAGGAATTCGGGGACCGCTTTACAGCCGAGTTCGGGGAAAGAATCTGCTATGCCGCGGACGAATTTTACCTGAAGGCGGGGCGTCCCATTCCGCCGGCCGAATTCTACGGCGATTTCGATCAGCTGGAAAACGGGGTGGGCCTGATGGCGAATCTGAAACAGGAATTTGAAAGCGCTCTGGAAGATTTTCAGGCTCCTTCCAAGCCCCGCCGCGTTACGCTGGTAACGGGGACAAGCGTTTATAATTTTCTGAACTCTTTACTTGACGAATTAAGAATAAAATGCAATAATTTAGCATGTAATCTAATTCCTATCATGAATCATTATTTTGGGGAAACCATAAATGTTACGGGGCTGGTAACCGGTACCGATATCATACAGCAGTTAAAGGGAAAAGATTTAGGCGACGAGCTGATTGTGCCCGCCGTTATGCTTCGCCGCGAGGGGGATGTTTTTCTGGACGATATTTCCCTTGACGATCTGAGCAAAGCCTTGAATATAAAAGTTACCGTATCTCCCAATGACGGATATGAGCTTTTGAATACAGTATTAGGGAGTTGATGTGATTGGCTAAACCTATAGTTGCAATTGTAGGCAGACCAAATGTCGGAAAATCGACACTTTTTAATAAATTGATCGGTGAACGGCTTTCCATTGTAGACAATACCCCTGGGGTTACCAGGGACAGAATTTATGGAGAATGCGAGTGGGGGAACCGAACGTTTTCCATTGTTGATACGGGCGGGATTGAACCCGATTCCAGCGACGTAATTTTAACCCAGATGAGGATGCAGGCCCAGCTTGCGATCGACGCGGCTGATGTGATCGTGCTTGTTACGGATATCCGTACAGGCGTTGTGGCCACGGACTCCGACATAGCGGCCATGCTGCTGAAAAGCGGAAGACCCGTAATCCTCTGCGTCAATAAGTGCGATACGATCGGGGAGCCTCCGGCGGAATTTTACGAGTTTTACAATCTGGGGCTCGGCGACCCGGTGGCGGTTTCTTCCGTTCACGGCCACGGCACTGGCGATTTGCTCGACAGGATTGTGGAGCATCTTCCCGATGAGGAAGAAGACGAGACCGACAGTGAAATCATTAAGGTTGCCATTATCGGCAAGCCGAACGTGGGAAAATCCTCTCTTGTGAACAAGATTTCCGGCGAGGAAAGGTGCATTGTTTCCGATATTGCCGGCACAACGCGGGACGCGATCGATACGACCATTGAAAATCAGCATGGACGTTTCACGCTGATCGATACCGCCGGGCTCCGCAGAAAAAGCAAAGTGGACGATTCCATTGAAAAATACAGTGTCATCCGTGCGCAGATGGCGATAGAACGGGCCGACGTCTGTGTGATTATGATAGACGCCTCGGTCGGGTTTACCGATCAGGATTCCAAGGTGGCCGGTCTGGCGCACGAAGCGGGGAAGGGCTGCGTCATTGTCGTCAACAAATGGGATATCATAGAAAAAGACGACCGTACCATGATAGAATACCGCAAAAAGCTGGAAGACGACTTTTCTTTCATGTCCTATGCCCCTATGATCTTTATTTCAGCAAAAACAGGCCAGAGGCTCGACCGTCTCTTTGACCTGATCAAGCATGCCGCAAACTCCAACTCCATGCGGATTGCCACAGGCATGCTCAACGATGTCCTGGCGCAGGCTGTGGCCAGAGTCCAGCCGCCGACGGACAAGGGAAGGAGGTTGAAAATCTATTACATGACACAGGCGACGGTCAAACCGCCTACCTTTGTATGCTTTGTAAATTCCGCACAGCTGTTCCACTTTTCATACCAAAGGTACCTTGAAAACCGAATCCGAGAGACTTTTGGACTGGAAGGCACCCCCATTCGGCTTATTGTGCGTGAGCGAGGAGATAAGTAAGGAGGAGTTACTGATGTTCAGTTATTTTAGGGATTTTGCACTGCCATCGGTTTTAGTAGCGCTTGTTTCATATTTTTTAGGAAGTATCAGTTCTTCTATCATTTTTACAAAAGCATTCGATAATAATGTGGATATCCGCACGCTGGGCAGCGGAAACGCGGGAGCTACCAATGTTCTGCGTTCCGTTGGCGTCAAAGCTGCGATTTTTACCTTTATTTTTGATTTCGCCAAAGGCGCGGTCTCCGTTATGATTGGCAGGGCGGTTTTTCAGTATGTTTGCAGCCAGGCTGCGGCGCCCCTGATGATAAATCCGCACGTTGTGGCGCAGTACGGTGCCTATATTGCGGGTGTGGCCTGCGTTTTCGGACATATTTATCCGGTCTATTTCGGTTTCAAGGGCGGAAAGGGCGTACTGACCAGCGCCGCGATGATCGCATTGATCGACTGGCGTGTGTTCCTAATCGTGATCGGTGTGTTTCTGGTTTTGTTCCTGACCACCCGGATTGTCTCTCTGTCCTCCATCTGCGCGGCGGCGACTTTCCCGGTTGCCACATTCATCATTACTTTTTTTATCGATTTCAGAGGAAATCAGGCGGCCGCCGGGCCGGTTCCGATTTCTTATGTATGGATCACGACCGCCGTTTCATTTTGTATGGGCTTTGTTCTGATTTATAAGCACAGAACCAATATTGAAAGAATCAAGAACGGGACCGAAAAGAAAATCACGATTAACCACAAAACATAAAAATCGCAGTGCCGCTATGGATTCCGGTCATAGCGGCACTGCTTTTATCCGTTTTTATGCAGAAAAAAGGAGCCCTTTAAGGCTCCTCTAAACATAATGTTTTTTTGATCAGACGGCCCGGGTTACCTTGCCGGAACGCAAGCAACGGGTGCAGGCGTAAATACGCTTAGGAGTACCGTTCACAACTGCTTTAACACGTTTAATATTGGGCTTCCAAGTTCTGTTCGCACGTCTGTGTGAGTGGGAGACCCTAATACCGAAAGCCATATCCTTGCCACAAACATCACATTTTGCCATGTGTCTGCACCTCCTTTAAAAGGACTGTTTATAGAATCGCAACAGTAGTATTCTATCAGATAATAAATGTAAATGCAAGCCTTTTCCGGCCTTTTTTGATGATATTATCCCAGAAAAATGAATTTCAGCGATAAATCTTCCGGTTTTTATCGCCTTGCTTGTTTTTTAGGCCGAAAGGTATTATAATAATATCCCATAAAGGAGACTATGATATGCTGTTTAACATGATCAGTGACGTTTTTTCAGGACAGCCGTTTGATATGGCTTCCGCTTTATCCCAAATACTGGCTACCCTGTTTATCATTTTCTGCATTCTGCCTCTGCACGAATGTGCGCACGGCTGGGTTGCCTACAAGCTTGGCGACAAAACGGCCAAATACAGCGGCAGACTGACTTTGAATCCGCTCGCCAGCATTGACCCGGTCGGTTCGCTGTTCCTTCTTCTGTTCGGCTTCGGCTGGGCGAAACCGGTTCCGGTTGATTCCCGGTACTTTAAAAACCCGAAACGCGACATGGCCATTACGGCTTTGGCGGGACCCTTGTCCAACCTGCTGGCGTCTCTCGTCGGCGCCGTGATTTATCAAGGGCTTTGGATTGCGATGAAGGCGAATGTCCCTGCGTTTGTCCAGACCTTCTTTATCGCCTATATCACGATCAATGTCGCCCTTGCGGTGTTTAATATGATTCCGCTGCCGCCGCTGGACGGTTCCAAAATTCTGGGCGCCTTTCTGTCCAGTAAAGCGCTTTACAATTATTACAGGTACCAGAACATTATCATCATGATTGCCTTCGTAGTATTGTTCAGCGGTATGCTCCGCGTTCCCCTTGCCGTTCTGCAGAGTGCCTGCCTGAACGTTGTGCTGTGGCTGGCGGAACTTCCGTTCAAACTGTTCGGCCTGTTATAAAAGGGAAGGATTATGGAAAAACTATCCTATAGGCTGCCTGTTTTTGAAGGGCCTCTTGACCTGCTGCTCTATCTGATTGCCAAAAATAAGCTGAATATCTGTGAGATTCCGATTGCCGAGCTTCTGGATCAGTACACGGAGCACATACAGGCGATGAAGGAACAGGATATGGATATCGCGAGCGATTTTCTGGAAATGGCGGCGCGGCTGGTCTATATGAAAACCGTTTATCTGCTCCCTAAGCACGAGGAAGCGGACGAGCTTCGGCGGGAACTGAGCGGACAGCTTCTCGAATATCAGGAGTGCAAGCGTATCGCTCAGGTTTTAGCCGAACATTTCAGTTTTAACGCTTTTGTCCGCGAACCTTCTGAAATACAGGTTGATCCCACTTACCGGCGCAATCATACGCCCGCGGAGCTTTTTCATGCTTACCATAACGCGGTGGGGAGGGGCAGGCGTCTGATTCCGCCGCCTCCCGAAGCGTTTTCCCACCTTGTTACGCACAAAACCGTAACGGTTTCCTCCAGGATTATCTATGTACTGCGCCGCCTTTGGCAGAGAGACGGCATCAGATACGAAGAATTGTTTGAGGAAAAACGGGACAAATCCGATCTGGTGGCTACTTTTTTGGCGGTCCTGGAGCTGGTGAAAGGGAAGCGGGTGCGTATCGAAGGCGGAAGCTGCAGCGCGGTGGTAAAATTAATCAATGGCGGTGTGAAAAATTGGAGATCAAGAAATTTCAGGGAGCAATAGAAGCGATCCTTTTCTCAAGCGGAGATCCGGTTTCCATTGACAGAATAGCGGACGCGCTGGAGCTGGACAAGTCCACCGTCGCGAAAATGCTTCAAAACCTGATGGACGAGTTCAACCGTGAAGAGGCGGGCGTCCAGATTGTAAAGCTGGAAGATCATTATCAGATGTGTTCCAATCCTCAATATGCCGAATATGTCCGGCGGATTCTGGATATGCGCCGCAACACCCCCCTGTCCCAGGCGGGCATGGAGGTGCTTGCCATTGTTGCCTATAATCAGCCGGTAACAAAGGCTTTTGTAGAGCAGGTCCGCGGTGTGGACTGTTCCGGGGTGCTGGGCAGTCTGACTTCAAAGGGACTGATCGAAGAGCGGGGCCGGCTGGAGCTTCCGGGAAGGCCGCTGCTTTACGGTACTACGCCTAATTTTTTGCGGTGCTTGAATATTTCTTCTCTCAGCGAGCTTCCTCCTCTTGAAAAATCACGGCAGGAGGAAAACGAGGCAGAGGAAATGGCGGACGTTTCCGCCGGATGACCGGATAAATGGATAAACTGCAGGAGGCATTATGACAGCTTTATTGATCGTTTTGGGAATTGTCCTGTTTCTTTTTGTCCTTCTGCTCTTTCCCGTTTCTGTTTCCGCCTGTTTTGAACAGGAATTTTCCGCGAAAATCAAGTATTTGTTTTTCAGCTATCAAATTCCATCGGAATCCCAGGAAACCGGGGAACCGGAAAAAACTGGAAAGGAAGAAACAGGAGAAAAAAGTGACGCATATTCAAAATTCAGGGACATAATAAAGCGTAAGGGCTTATCCGGCTTTTTGGACATCATCAGTGAATTTGCCTCTATTGCCACAGGGGCGGCTAAAAAACTTTTTTCTCACGTTGTCATTCAGCGTATTTTTGTTGATATTGCGGTTGCGGATGAAGACGCCGCTCAGGCCGCCATTTTCTACGGATGCACCTGTTCCGTGGTTTATCCTGCAATGGCGGTGCTTGTTACCCGAGTGAAATGCAAGGACTATCATATCCATATCGCTCCCGACTTCAACGAGAAGGAGTGCCGGATTTTCTTTACCTGCGAAATAAAAACAAAGCTGCTTTTTATTCTTTCGTCTATGCTGCCCGCGCTATTAAAATCACTGATGCTGCTGAAAAAAATAAAAATAAACCCGACTAAAATAAATAAAACGACAGATAAGGCGGTGCATTAAAAATGAGCGATCATCCTATTGAAGGCATGATGAATACAACTCTGGAAAAAATCAAACAAATGGTTGACATCAATTCCATTGTCGGCGACCCGATTACCGCACCGGATGGCTCCATTATTATTCCGATTTCCAAAATCAGCTATGGATTCGCTTCCGGCGGTTCCGACTTCCCGAGTAAAGTCCAGTCGGAAAAAAACTTTTTCGGCGGAGGTACCGGAGCCGGCGTTTCCATCAATCCGGTGGCTTTCATTACGATTTGCAACGGCTCGGTGAAAATGCTGCAGATTGATCCTTACAACAATACCGCGGACAGAGTGATCGGCATGTTCCCCGATATGGTCGATAAAATCAGCGGTCTTTTTAACAAAAAGGGCGAAGGAAAAAAATCAAAGAATGCTGAAAACAAAAACGGGGATGATGTTTCACAGACAAAAGATGTGAAACTGGACGATCCGCAAATATAATTTTTCAATATTGAAGCAACCGCTTGCATATAAATTTATAGGCAGGTGGTTGTTTTGTTAAAAAAGAAAATATCTTTATTTTTATGTCTGTTATTTTTCTCTTTTTCCTTTCCGGTTTTCGTATGGGCGGATGTCCAGCCGCAGGTTTCCGCAAAATCGGCGGTATTGATGAATGCGGACAATGGGCAGGTACTATACGCGAAGAACGAAGATGACAAACGGCCCATGGCAAGCACGACAAAAATCATGACTGCTCTGATTACGCTGGAAACCGCCGCGGTGGATAATAAAATCGTTACCATAACGGACAGCATGGTTCGGGTAGAGGGCTCCTCCATGGGCCTGAAGCCCGGCAACAAGCTCAGCCTGAAGTCTCTGGCGGAAGGGATGCTGGTCGTTTCGGGAAATGACGCGGCCAATTCCGCGGCCATCGCCATAGGCGGTTCCTTAGATGCCTTTGCGGAGCTAATGAATAAAAGGGCGCAGCAGTTAGGGATGAAGGACACCCATTTTGTCACGCCCTCGGGCCTGGACAATTCGGAGCATTATACAACGGCCAGTGATCTGGCCAAATTGGCTATGGCGGCAATGCAGAATACTGATTTTGCGGCCATCGCCTCCCAAAAGGCGGTCACTGTGCAATATGTGAATCCGGTTCAGACCATTCGTTTTACCAATCACAACAAGCTGCTGAGCATGTACGAGGGCTGTATCGGGGTAAAAACGGGCTTCACCAAAAAATCCGGAAGATGTCTGGTTTCCTCGGCGGAACGGGAGGGGGTCTGTCTGGTCGCGGTTACGCTGGATGCGCCCGACGACTGGAACGATCATCAGAAAATGCTGAATTACGGGTTCGCGCAATTATCCTCGTATCCCGTTGACGACTCATCTTTCACTGTGCAGATCCCGGTTGTGGGCGGTTCGTCGAACCAGATTATGGTGAAGGGCAGCGCGGGGAAAGAAATCGTTGTGACCGCTGATGAAATACCGAACATAAAAAGGACTGTTGAACTGCCCTCTTTTTTTTATGCGCCCGTACAAGAAGGGCAGACGCTTGGCGTTGTCAGGTACACGTTGAATGGGAAAACGCTTGCCACCACGGACCTGATTGCCGAAGGGCAGGTCCCGGGAGCTGCGATCCACAAAAATCCGTTCCAGATATTTGGGGACTGGGTAAAAAATTTGTTTTTATAAATTAAATATAAAGGATGTATTATACAATGGCAAAAGATGTTAGGCTGCAAAAAATGCTTGCGGACTGCGGGGTTGCTTCCAGAAGAAAGGCGGAAGAAATGATTTCCGCCGGGGAAGTAAAGGTAAATGGCGTTACAGCAAAAATCGGCGATAAGGTAGATCCGAAAAAGGATAAGGTCAGCGTGAACGGCAGACTGCTGGACACTCATGTGAAGCCGATCTATATCATGCTGAACAAGCCGCGCGGCTTTATCACCACCATGAGTGATGAGATGGACCGGAAATGTGTGGCAGAGCTCATTAAGGATGTGCCAGAGCGTATTTATCCGGTGGGCCGTCTGGACCGGGAGTCCGAAGGGCTTCTGCTGATGACGAACGACGGGGAGTTTGCCAACGCGATGACCCACCCGTCGCTGCACATTCCCAAAACCTATCGCGTAACGGTGCATCCTTCCATTTCGGAAGATCAGCTGACCCAGATAGCGGTGGGCATCGTAATCGACGGCAGAAAAACCGCACCCGCCAAGGTCAATGTTCTTTCCCAGGAAGCCGGGCGCGTGGTGCTGGAAATCGTACTGTACGAAGGAAGAAACCGCCAGATCCGCAAAATGTGCGAACAGCTCGGTCTGGAAGTAGCACGGCTGAAGCGGATTGCGGTCGGTCCTGTAAAGCTTGGAATGCTCCAGCCCGGAACGTGGCGTCCCCTTACCTCCGAGGAAGTTAAAAAGCTCACTGCCGGGGCAAAAGCGGACAAGCAGAGTAAAGAAGCGGGGAGTGAAGCGGATGATTTCCATTCTGACATTAAACGACCAAGACAGAGCCGCCCAAATCATACGGACCGTTCCCGCCGCAGAAAATAATGCGAAGGTTCTCGTGATGATGGATGGGAGGCGGGAGCTGGGCTATGTGGCCGTCGATATGCAGTCTTCGGTGATCCGGATGCTGAAAATGGAGATCACCGGGTGCGAAAGCCTGGAAGAGTTGGATGCCCATGGCCGTTTGTGCGCGGACAGCATGCTCCGGGCTGCCGCCTCCTATGGAGCGGCGATCGGCGCCTATCGGATGGAATCCCGGATAGACGGGCTTCAGGAGTTCCTTTCAGGATGCGGTTTTTTATGGTCAAATGATAAGTTCACAAGTCCTCTGTCGAATTTTATAAAGATATGTCAAAAATAAACAAAATTTTCCGGAAATACTTGCTAACTTCTTTGTAATATATTATACTTAATTTGATTTCGTTAATTTTTTTACATGAAAATTCAATATAAAACGGAGGAATGGAAAATGAGTAAGGTCGATTGTGCGGAACGGCTGCGCACCGCCCGTGACACGGCGAAAAATGCGGCAGGCCATCGACGTATCAGCACTCTATTTGACGTAGGTAGCTTCAATGAAATCGACAGCTTGGCCAGGTCTGGGGAAGACTATGCGGAAGTTGTTGCGGGTTATGGCACAATTGAAGGCGTCCCCGCTTATGCTTTTGCCCAGAACAGCGACGTTGCGGGCGGTGCCATGTCGAGCGCTCAGGCTGCAAAAATCAAAAAGCTATATAATCTCGCCCTCAAAACAGGACTTCCTGTCGTTGGGATCTACGATTCTATCGGCGGCCGGCTGAAAGAGGGCGGCAATATGCTGGCGGCTTACGGCGACATTCTGTTGACCGCCAATAATCTTTCGGGAGTTGTTCCTCAGATTTCACTTGTGCTGGGTCCCTGCATCGGTACATCCGCGATGATCGCCGCCAGCGCCGACATTGTGGTGATGTCGGATAAGGGCGAACTGACCATCGATACCAATGGGGAACACGGTTCCGCAGAGGAGGCCGCGGAGCTGGGCGTTTGCCATCTTGCTGCCGGTGACGAGCAGGACGCGATTTCTTCCGTACGCAAGCTGGTTACCCTTCTGCCTTCCAATAATCTTTCCGGGGCCCCGGTCTTGGATATGCAGGGTTCTGCCGACACGGCCGACCTGACCGATGACTCCGATATCCATTCCATTCTTTCGGCGGTTTGCGATGATGACAGCTTTCTGGAGCTCAGTGAAAAATACGGCAAAGCCGCTGTTACGGGACTGTCCGAGATCGACGGCTCAACCACAGGCGTCATTGCCTTGACCGGCGTGCTGGATGCAGATGCCTGCGCCAAGGCGGCACGCTTTATAAGATTCTGCGATGCGTTTTCGCTGCCAGTCGTCACCTTTGTAAACGCTGAAAAATTCACTTCCCTGCGGGAGGCCTCTAAGCTGTCCAGCTGCTATTCGGAAGCAACGACCGGAAAAGTCGCCGTCATTACCGGCTCGGCTTACGGTCCTGTTTACGTTGCGACAGCCGGACGCGGAGCCAATGCCGATTATACTATGGTCTGGCCGAACGCGGTGGTTTCTCCGCTTGCACCGGAAACCGCGGCCGTATTTCTCTGGAATGACCGTCTGGCGGGCTCCGCCGATCCTGTTGCGGACCGTAAGCAGCTGATTGAAGAATATGAAACAACGGAAGCGTCTCCGTTTGGCGCTGCTGCCCACGGATTTGTGGAAGACATTATTCTTCCGGAAGAA
The DNA here is from genome assembly GCF_052442865.1 of Caproiciproducens puteiluti. Lineage (NCBI taxonomy): Bacteria > Bacillati > Bacillota > Clostridia > Eubacteriales > Acutalibacteraceae > Caproiciproducens > Caproiciproducens puteiluti. The sequence goes on from NZ_CP194790.1 coordinate 1,991,222, forward strand.
ACAAGAATCCGCGTGATTGCCGCTCTGCAGATGATATCGGGCAAAAGAGTTTCCGGTCTTCCCAAGAAACACAGCAACATTCAAATATAGTTACCGCAGATCAATTTGAATTATTTAGGAGGTCAAACATATGAAAAACCTTAAGATAACCGTTAACGGCACTGTTTATGATGTTCAGGTTGAAGAAGTAAGCGGTTCTGCTCCTGGAGCCGCGGCTTCCGCGCCCGTCGCCCCGGCTGCCAAGGCTGCGGCCCCCGCACCTGCTCAGGCAAGTGCTCCCGCTGCACCGGCGCCGACACCGGCTCCCGCTCCGAAGGCGGCTGTTCCGGCCGATGCGGAACTGATTTCCTCCCCAATGCCGGGCACGATCGTTTCCGTTAACGTGACCCCTGGCCAGGCTGTGAAAAAGGGCGACGTCCTGCTGGTTTTAGAGGCAATGAAGATGGAGAATGAGATTATGGCTCCGCACGACGCTGCCGTCGCGGCGGTTCATGTAAACAAAGGGGACAGTGTTGATTCCGGCACTCCTCTTGTTTCCCTCCAGTAAGGGGGCATTATCATGGCTAAAAAAATTGGAATTACCGAAACGATTCTGCGCGACGCTCATCAGTCTTTGATTGCAACCAGAATGCCCATTGAAGACATGCTGCCCATCCTTGATAAGCTCGACAAGGTCGGGTATCATTCTCTGGAATGCTGGGGCGGTGCCACCTTTGACGCCTGTCTGCGCTTCCTGAACGAGGACCCGTGGGAAAGATTGAGGACCCTGCGCAAAAATTGCCCGAACACAAAGCTTCAGATGCTTTTCAGAGGGCAGAATATGCTTGGCTACCGTCATTACGCCGACGATGTACTGGAATATTTTGTCCAGCGTTCCGTAGCGAACGGCATTGACATTATCAGAATTTTTGACGCCTTGAATGATATCAAGAATTTGAATGTCGCTATCAAGGCCGCCAAAAAAGAGGGCGCTCACGCACAGGTCGCCATTTCCTATACGACCGGCCCGATTTTTACTCATGAATATTATATTGACTATGCGAAGAGGATCGAGGAAACCGGAGCGGATTCCATCTGCGTTAAAGATATGGCCGCCCTTTTAACGCCTTATGAGACCTACGATCTTGTCAAAGCCATCAAATCCGTGGTAAAAATCCCGGTTCAGCTGCATACGCATTATACCTCCGGCCTTGCTTCCATGTGTGAGCTGAAAGCCGTGGAAGCCGGTGCCGATCTGCTTGACACGGCCATGTCTCCTATGGCGCTGGGAACCTCCCACACTCCGACGGAGTCCATGGTGGCGGCGTTCAAGGGAACGGAATACGATACCGGCCTGGATTTGGTGCTGCTCAACGAAATCAGGGAATATTTCATGACCCTGAGAGCGAAGTACATCAAGAGCGGCCTGCTCGACCCCAGCATGCTGGCGACCAACACGAAGGCCCTGATTTATCAGGTGCCGGGCGGAATGCTGTCCAACCTGCTTTCACAGCTGAAGCAGGCCGGCAAGGCAGACAAACTGGAAGAGGTTCTTCAGGAAGTCCCGCGTGTCCGCAAGGATTCCGGTTATCCGCCGCTGGTTACGCCTACGTCCCAGATCGTCGGCACGCAGGCTGTGTACAATATCATCACCGGCGAGCGTTACAAAATGTGTACGAATGAATTTAAGGATCTGGTCGCCGGAAAATACGGCTCCACTCCTTTGCCGATAGACGACGAGTTTGCGAAGAAGATTATCGGCGATACGCCGAGAGTCACATGCCGTCCGGCCGACCTGCTGCAGCCCGAACTCGAATCTCTTCGCAAAGAGTGCGCCCAGTGGACGGAACAGGAGGAAGACGTTCTTTCCTATGCCCAGTTCCCGAAGGTCGCGACCGACTTCTTTAAGAAACGCGCGGAGAAAAAATACGGCATTGACGGAAAGCACGCAGATGCCGAAAATATGGTTCATCCAGTCTAATATCCTTTTCTCGATCAATTCAGCCCCAAAATTGGGGCTGAATTGTTTTGCTCTAGTTGACAATTCCTATGGAAAACTGATATTATTGTTAATAATGCTCTTTGTTCAAAATGGCAGAAAGCTCTGCACGATAAATTTAAAGTGAATTGAGATGATACTGCGTGATTAAAAGCATGACGGGCTTTGGAAGATGCGAAGAGGTGATCAACGGAAGGGACATTATCATTGAGATTAAATCCGTGAATCACAGGTATTTTGAGTTTTCATCCCGGATTACCCGCGGATACGGTTTTTTGGATGAGAAATTGAAATCATACCTGCAAAGCAAAATTTCCAGAGGGAAAATCGACGTTTATGCTTTCATTGAGACCATGGAGGATACGGATGCCCAGGTTCTGGTCAACCATTCTCTGGCGGCGGGATATGTGAATGCGCTGCGGGAGCTTGCGCAGCGATACAGTCTGCGGGACGATATTTCCGTGGGGACCGTTTCAAGATATTCCGATATCTTTACCGTCCATAAAGCGCCCGAAGACGAGCAGATCATTTGGGATTCCGTCCGGCAGGTCACCGACCAGGCGTTGGCTGCGTTTTTGAAAATGAGAGAAATAGAGGGGGAACGCTTAAAGGCGGATGTTTTGCAGCGTGCGGAAACGATTCTGCAGACGGTCGGGAAAATCGAGGAGCGGTCTCCGCAGACCGTAAGCGAATATCAGCAGAAGCTGACCCAGAAGCTGACCGAGCTGTTGAGCGACAGCAATATCGACGAACAGAGAATCCTGACTGAAACTGCTATTTTCGCCGACAAGATTGCTGTCTCTGAAGAAACCGTACGGCTTCGCAGCCATTTTGAACAGTTCTCCAATATGCTGAATTCCAATGAGGCGATCGGCCGTAAGCTGGATTTTATCGTACAGGAAATGAACCGTGAGGCAAATACCATCGGTTCCAAATGCATTGATTCCCAAATCGCGTACATGGTTGTGGATATCAAAGCGGAGATTGAAAAAATCCGCGAACAGATACAAAATATTGAGTAATCATTGCCAAGGCAATGGAGGGGGATATCTTTATGAAGCTTATTAATATCGGATTTGGCAACATGGTTTCCGCCAACCGGCTTGTTGCGATTGTCAGTCCGGAATCCGCTCCGATCAAACGCGTGATACAGGACGCGAAGGAGCGCGGCACTTTGATCGACGCAACCTACGGCCGCCGCACCAGAGCGGTGATTATCACGGACAGCGACCATGTGATTCTGTCCGCCGTGCAGCCGGAGACCGTCGCCAACAGGCTGAATGACCGCGAGGAAGACCTTACCGATGAGGAGCTTGATGACGATGAAGAATAAGGGGCTTCTGATTGTGTTTTCCGGTCCGTCAGGTGCGGGAAAAGATACTATCCTGAAAAAGCTGCTGGAAAAGAATCCGAACGTCCGCTTATCCATATCGGCTACAACCCGTCAGCCCCGTGAGGGAGAAGTCCACGGCAGAGATTATTTTTTTGTGGACAGAGATGAATTTATCAGAATGACACAACAGGACGAAATGATTGAAAGCGCGGAATACTGCGAAAATTTTTACGGCACTCCGCGCAAACCCATTGATAATTGGCTTGCAAATGGGGATGATGTCATTTTAGAAATCGAAGTGCAGGGCGGGTCCCAGATTAAAAATAAATGTCCCGACAGCGTCAGCATTTTTATCCTTCCTCCGTCTCTCGCGGCGCTTGAGCAGCGGCTGAAGGACCGCGGAACGGAAAGCGAAGAAGCGATACAAAAAAGGCTTGCTGTCGCCAGAAATGAAATCCTGGAAGCAGTCCACTACGATTACGCCGTGATTAACGATACGGTCGATCATGCGGTCGACGAAATTATTCACATTATTTGTGCCGAAAAGCATAAAGTAAAGAGAGATAATCTTTTAATTGAAAGGATACTGAATCATGCTTAAACCATCTGCAGATTTGATTGTAAAACCAAATCAAAGCCGTTATTCCCTTGTGATCGCTGTTTCAAAAAGAGCGAGAGAAATTGCGGCCGATGCTGAAAACAGGGGAGAAATCCTGATTGAAAAACCGGTTGATGTGGCCGTTCACGAATTGATGGAAAATAAATACAAGATTGTCGAGCCTGACAGCCGTTCCAAAGAATGATCCGGCGAGGTATAAAATGTCCGATTTTACCATTGCAAAAGTAGCGGTAGATAAAACCGTTTATCATTTTGATAAAGCTTTTGACTATACGGTTCCTTCCGGGCTTCTCGCATCGGTTAAGCCGGGATGCCGTGTAATGGTACCTTTCGGCGGGGCTGACAGTAAGCGGCAGGGAATGGTCCTCGCACTAACCCATCAGGACAGTGCGGAAAAGCTGAAGCCGGTTTTGGAGTTTCTGGACCCGGCTCCGCTCCTTTCTCAGGAGTCACTTCGCCTTGTTGTCTGGCTGAAAGAACATTATTTCTGCACGCTTTATGATGCCGTCAAACTGCTTTTGCCAACGGGAATCAACTTTAAAATCAGGACGGAATATTCGCTTGCCGTTCCCGTTCCTTCTTTGGATATGGATAGCTTGGACGAAGTTGAAAGACAGATCGTTTTCTATCTTTCCCATGCCGGCGCCTGCGTCGACCGTGATAAGCTTTTAAAGGAGCTGGGACTTTCCGGTGATTCCAATGTCCCTGAAAAGCTCTGTAAGGCGAACATCCTGGTAAAAAGCAGCGGAACTGTCCGGCAGATAGGAGACGCCTCGCAGAAAATGGTGCGGTTAACCGAAAATCAGGAACCGCATAAACTGACGTTGAAACAGAAAAGCGTTTACAATCTTCTCAGCGATGTCGGCAACGCTTCTTTAAAGGAGCTCTGTTATTTTGCGGGTGTTACCCCTGTGGTTGTGGACGCGCTGGTCAAAAAGGATATTGCGCAATACTACGAGATTGAAATTTATCGGAATCCCTACGATCATATTCAGAACGGCGGGCCCGCGGAAGATATCATCCTTTCTGCGGAGCAGCAGCAGGCATACGCGAATTTATACCGGCAATACACTTCCGGCAGCGGCGGGGTTTCTTTGCTGTACGGTGTTACCGGCAGCGGAAAAACGTCCGTTTTTATGAAGCTGATCGATGCGGTCAGATCGGACGGCCGCGGCGTGATTGTGATGGTGCCGGAGATATCCCTCACCCCTCAGACGATCTTTTTGTTTCACCAGCGCTACGGAAGGGATGTTGCTGTTTTTCACAGCGGACTGACCCTTGGGGAGCGTATGGACGAATGGAAAAGAGTCAGAAACGGGGAAGCGCTGATCGCTGTTGGAACGCGTTCAGCGGTTTTTGCTCCGTTTGACAATCTGGGACTCATCATTTTGGATGAGGAACAGGAATACACCTATAAATCGGAATCGTCTCCGCGCTATCATGCGCGGGATGTGGCAAAGTTTCGCTGCGCCTACCATAAGGCGCTGCTTGTACTGTCCTCGGCGACTCCGTCCATTGAAAGCCATTATCTTGCACAGAATGGGCGTTACAGCTTCAATATGCTTTCCACCCGCTACGGCAATGCCGTCCTTCCCGAAGTAACGGTGGTGGATATGAATGCGGAAGTGGAAAGCGGAAACAATACGATTCTGAGTTCGGTTCTGCATCAGTCGTTGGATGAGAATCTGAAAAACGGCCGTCAGTCGATTATTCTGCTGAACCGCAGGGGATATAACACATTTGTTTCCTGCAAGGCCTGCGGCCATGTAATGACGTGTCCGAACTGCAGCATTTCGCTGACATACCACTCTGCCAATCACCGCCTGATGTGCCATTACTGCGGCTATTCCATGCCGCTGGTCAAAGAGTGCCCCCAGTGCCATGAAAATAAGGTCCACTTCACCGGTTATGGCACGCAGCGGGCCGAACAGCAGCTGCGGGAGCTCTTGCCCGATGCGCGTATTCTGAGGCTGGACACCGACTCGACGATGACGCGGTTTGCCTATGAGAAAAAACTCCGGCAGTTTGCCGAAGGAGAATACGATATTATCATCGGGACGCAGATGGTCGCAAAAGGACTTGATTTTGAAAATGTTACGCTTGTCGGTGTGCTTTCGGCTGATCAGACACTTTACAGCGATGATTTCAGGAGCTATGAGCGTGCGTTCGACCTTCTGACACAGGTAGTCGGCCGTTCGGGTCGCGGTCAGTTTGCGGGGAAAGCAATTATTCAGACCTTTACCCCGGAAAACGATATTATCAAGCTTGCCGCCAGGCAGGATTATCAGGAATACTATGAAGGGGAAATTGCGATCCGAAAAGCGATGCTCTATCCTCCTTTTTCAGATATTTGTGTTGTCGGTTTTGTAGGCGGTACGGAAGCGAAAGTGCGGGAAGCCAGCAAAGCCTTTTTAAATATGCTGAGAACTCTTGCACAAAGCGAGTATTCCGGGCAGCCGATGAGAGTGCTGAACCCCTCTCCGGCATTAATCGGGAAAGTAAGTAATAAATATAGATATAAATTGATCATTAAATGCCGCAATCATACAAAATTCAGGGAAATGATCTCTCGCCTGCTGATTCAGTTTGCGGGAGTGCGTGAATTTTCCTCGGTATCGGTATTTGCGGATATGAACCCTGACAGTATTATGTAACTTGGAGGTATAATTATGGCGATACGAAACATTATAAAAGAGGGAGATCCGTTTCTGAATAAAGTCTCCCGTCCGGTAGATAAATTTGACAAAAAGCTAGCAACCCTGCTGGACGATATGCAGGAAACCATGCACAGCGCCGACGGAGTCGGCCTTGCCGCGCCGCAGGTGGGAATTTTGAGAAGGGCCGTTGTCATCGATATCGGCGAAGGTCCGATCGAGCTGATCAATCCTGTTTTTCTGGAACAGAGCGGGGAGCAGGAATGTCTGGAAGGCTGTTTGTCCGCTCCGGGGCAATACGGCATTACGAAGCGCCCGATGCATGTAAAGGTTCGCGCGCAGAACCGTAAAGGGGAATTCTTTGAAATAGAAGGGGAAGAACTGCTCGCCACGGTGATGTGTCATGAGATCGACCATCTGGACGGTATTTTGTTTAAATCGCATGTGATTCATATGCTGAGTGATGAAGAACTGGCGAAGTTAAAATAAGAAAAGCGGGTGATTCAATGCGTATTGTTTTTATGGGAACGCCGGACTTTGCCGTTCCGTGCCTGAAAAGCCTGATTGACGCGGGGCATGATGTCTGCGCTGTTTTTACGCAGCCCGACAAACCGAAGGGGAGAGGCTATACGCTTACGCCGCCTCCGGTCAAGGTGCTGGCCGGCGAGAAAAATATCGAGGTCTTCCAGCCGAAAACGCTTCGCACCGCCGAAGCCGCCGAAACGATCCGGAATCTGACCCCCGATGTGATCGTCGTCGTCGCCTACGGGAAAATACTGCCGAAAGAGGTTCTGGAGATTCCTCCTTACGGCTGTATCAATGTTCACGCGTCCCTTTTACCGAAATACCGCGGGGCTGCCCCGATTCAATGGTCCGTGATCAACGGTGAAAAGACCACGGGTGTTACCACAATGTATATGTCGGAGGGGCTGGACACCGGAGACATGCTGCTGACCGCCCGGACGGAAATCGGACCGGAGGAAACCTCCGGCGAGCTGCATGACCGGCTTTCTTTGATGGGCGCGAATCTGATCGTTGAAACTCTTCAAAAAGTAAAAGACGGAACGATTCAGCGTATTCCGCAGAGCGAGGAAAACACCTGCTATGCCTCCATGCTGACAAAAGAGCTTTCCCGTATTGACTGGAACCAGCCGGCCGGTAAGATCCACAATCTGGTTCGGGGACTTTCCCCGTGGCCTGTGGCAAATACGACCTATCACGGCAAGCTTTTGAAAATTCACAGAACCGGACCGGCGGGCCAAAACAAAGGCAAGCCAGGCGAAATTCTGACGGCGGACGGTTCGTTTGTTGTCTGCTGCGGGGAAAAGACCGCCCTCGAACTTCTGGAGGTTCAATACGAAGGCGGGAAAAAAATGAACGGAAAAGATTTTCTTCGCGGGCATCCAACCGGCGAAGATTTTATGGTAAAATAAAGGAAGTAACGGAGGGATTATGATGGGTATGGGATTTTATTATTTTGACTATACATACTTCGTATATATTGTACCTGCGCTGATTGTGACAATGATTGCACAGTTTCGGGTAAAGTCGACTTTTGAGAAATATTCCCGTATCTCAACGGCAAGAAATATGACGGGAGCACAGGTGGCCTCCAGTGTCGCGCAGTTCGGCGGCGCCCCCGGCGTACAGGTACAGCGCATATCCGGTAGCCTGACCGACCATTTTGATCCCCGGGACAATACGATCAGCCTTTCCGACCAGGTTTACGCTTCTACCTCTATTGCGGCGCTTGGTGTGGCCGCTCATGAAGCGGGTCACGCGATTCAGCACGCGCAGGGATACCTGCCGAACAAAATCCGCACCGTTCTGGTTCCCATCACGAATTTTGGGTCCCGGCTCGCGGTTCCGCTGATTATTGTCGGACTGTTTTTGCCTGTTCAGTACGACTTTGTTGTGAATCTGGGAATTGCCCTTTACAGCTTTGCCGTATTGTTCCAGCTCGCAACGCTTCCTGTAGAGTTCAACGCCAGTTTCCGTGCAATCCGCGCGTTGGACGAGGCCGGTATTTTGTATCCTGATGAGCTGGAGGGCGCAAAAAAAGTTCTGCGGGCGGCGGCAATGACATATCTGGCTGCAAGCTTTACCGCCATTATGTCCCTGCTGAGACTGCTTGTACTCGCCGGAAACAGAAGGGGCAGAGATTGATGGACAGTGCGAGAGCCGCAGCACTTGCCGCTCTTTTGCATGTCGATGTGAACGAAGGCTATTCCAATATTGTTCTGGACAAAACGCTGGCTTCCTTTTCTTTGGAAACGCGCGACAAAGCGCTTGCCTCCGCGATTTTTTACGGAGTGCTGGAACGCCGGATCACGCTGGACTACTTCATCAGCCGATTTTCCAAAATGCCGCTTAAAAAGCTTTCGCCGCAGGTGCTGGAAATCCTGCGTATGGGCGCTTATCAGATTTTATATCTTGAAAAAATTCCAAAGTCGGCTGCGGTCAACGAATCTGTTATTCTTGCAAAAGAAAATGATGCTGTAAAGGCATCTGGCTTTATTAATGCGGTTCTTCGGTCTTTGATCCGAAATCTTGAAAATTTAAACATTTTGGATGCCGAAAAGGATCAACTGCTGTCTCTCAGCATTCAATATTCGTGCCCGCAATGGCTGATTGCTCTGTGGCAGAAATCATATGGGGAAGAATGTACGCTCCGTTTGCTGGAGAGCACTTTTTCAAAGCCGCCCGTATTTGCCAGAACGAATAATATTTGTATTTCTGAGGAAAACTTAATTGAAAAGCTGAATATGGAAGGCGTAAAGGCCATCCCCATTACATGGATAGATCAGGCAGTCGAATTGCAGCAGACGGGCGCAATCGGCCAGTCGGAAAGCTACCGGGAGGGCTTGTTTCACATACAGGATCTTTCTTCTCAGCTTTGCTGTTTTTTATTTCATCCGCTTCCCGGCGAGCGGGTCATCGATGTATGCTCCGCGCCCGGAGGAAAAGCCTTTACCATGGCCGAACTCATGGAAAACAAGGGCGAGCTTCTCGCCTTTGACAAATATAAAGGAAAGGTGAACCTGATCCGTCAGGGAGCGCAGCGTTTAAAGCTCTCTGTAATCAGCGCCGCCGTACGGGACGCTTCCGTAGCGGAAGACGATCTGGCCCCGGCGGATAAAGTCCTTTGCGACGTACCGTGCTCCGGTCTCGGAATCATTCGCAGGAAACCGGAAATTAAGTATAAATTACCGTCAGCTATTGACAGTCTGCCTGATTTGCAGTACCTTATTCTGTGTAAATCATCAAAACTGGTCAAGACGAATGGAACTTTATTTTATTCAACCTGCACTTTGAACCCGAAAGAGAACGGCGAGGTGGCGGAAAGATTCCTTCGCAACAACCATGACTTTGAGCCTTTGCCGCTCAATCTGCCCGATCAGGTTTGCCATGCCGTCGAAGGGGAACCGGAGAACCAGCTGACGCTGATGCCTCACGTTCACGGGACGGACGGCTTCTTTATCGCGGCTTTTCGAAGAAAACAGGAGTGGATGTCTTGAGTTTGCAGGATCTGAAATCAATGACTCTCGAAGAAATCAAAGCCGATTTTGCCGCTGACGGCCAACCGGCTTTTCGTGCTTTGCAGGTTTATAAATGGCTGCATCGAGGAGTTGAAGATTTTGAACAAATGTCCGATCAGTCCAAAGCCTTTCGGCAGGTACTGTCGGAAAAATATTACATAGCGAATGCTGTGATAGAAAAAAAACTGGAATCCCGTTTGGATGAAACCGTAAAATATCTGTTTCGCCTGAATGACGGAGAATATGTGGAAAGCGTTCTGATGGACTATCATCACGGTCATACGATCTGTATTTCCACACAGGTCGGCTGCAAAATGAACTGTGCGTTCTGCGCAACGGGGAAAAGCGGTTTTTCACGGAACCTGACGGCTTCCGAAATGCTTGCGCAGATTCAGTCGGCCCAGAAGGATGCCGGTATCCGGATATCAAATGTTGTGATGATGGGGATGGGAGAACCGCTGGATAACTATCAGAACGTGCTTCGCTTTCTGGAGCTGGTTTCTTCCGATGAGGGAATGAACATCGGGATGAGGCACATTTCTCTTTCCACCTGCGGCGTTGTGGATAAAATCTATGATCTGGCGGAAAAGAAGCTTCAGCTTACCCTGTCGGTGTCCTTGCACGCGCCGAACGACGAAATCCGCTCCAGAACCATGCCGGTCAACCGGAAATGGGGAATGGAGGAGTTGATGAAAGCGTGCCGGTACTATGCCGATATGACGGGCCGCCGGATTTCCTTTGAGTATGCCATGATTCACGGGGTGAACGACAGCGACGCCTGTGCAAGGGAGCTTGCGGGAAGACTCAGCGGGATACTCAGCCATGTCAATTTGATCCCTGTCAATGATGTCAGCGGAGCCGGATTTAAAAAAAGCTCTGCCGACAGACTGCAAAAATTCAGCCGCGTCCTTTCGGGTAAGGGAATCACCGTCACCGTCCGGAGGACGCTCGGCTCGGATATCAATGCTTCCTGCGGACAGCTCAGACGCAGGTACAAAGAGGAGGTGGCCAATGTTGAGAGTATTCAGTAAAAGTGATATTGGCCTTGTCAGACAAACCAATCAGGACGCCTGCAAGAGCGGTACCTTTTCCGAGCATTCCGCGTGGGCCGTTGTCTGTGACGGAATGGGCGGTGTCAACGGAGGCAATGTTGCGAGTGAAATTGCGGTAGAGAAAATTTCCGAAAGCATTGCCGCATCCTATCATGAAGGGATGACTGACAGTTCCCTAAAGAATCTGATGATGGCGGCGATTCACAACGCCAATCTCGCCATCCATGACGAAGCAATGAACCATATCCAGCTTACCGGTATGGGAACGACCGTGGTTGCGGTGATCGTTTCGGACGGGGTTGCCCATATTGCCCATGCCGGGGACAGCAGGGCGTATTTAATAACGGAAAATAATATTCGGCAATTGACTACGGACCACTCCATGGTACAGGAAATGGTTAATAATGGGGATATTACGGAGCAGCAGGCAAAAATCCATCCCCAGAAAAACATTATCACCCGTGCACTTGGAGTCGAACCTTCCATTCAAATTGATTACTGCGAAAATGAGTTTCGTTCCGGCAGCATGCTTTTGATCTGTACGGACGGTCTTACGAATTATATCGATGCCAAACAGATTTTTGCGCTGTCCAAAACCATGGACGCCGAAAGCCTGACAGACAAGCTTGTAACGCTCGCGAAAGACTGTGGGGGCGGTGACAACATTACGGTTGTCATCATTGAAAACTACTGCTGACAGGAGTTGATTTTATGGATAAGTACACAGGGAAACGGCTCGACGGACGCTATGAAATACATGAACTGATCGGTACCGGCGGAATGGCTCTGGTTTACCGCGCGTATGATACGATTGACGACCGTACGGTCGCAATCAAAATACTCAAGGACGAGTTTTTGGGAAACGACGAGTTTATCCGCCGCTTCAAAAATGAGTCCAAGGCAATTGCAGTGCTTTCCCACCCGAACATTGTCAAGGTTTACGACGTCAGCTTTGGTGACAGAATTCAGTATATTGTTGAAGAATTTATCGATGGAATCACGTTAAAGGAATATCTGGATCAGCAGAAGGAAATCAAATGGAAAGAAGCCATCCATTTTACCGTCCAGATTCTGCGCGCGCTTCAGCACGCTCATGAGAAGGGAATTGTCCACCGTGACATAAAGCCCCAGAACATTATGCTGCTGCAGGACGGGACGATTAAAGTGACCGATTTCGGCATTGCCCGTTTCTCACGCAGTGAAACGCGGACGATGACGGACAAAGCGATCGGGTCGGTCCATTACATCGCGCCGGAGCAGGCAAGGGGAGATCTGACCGACGAAAAGGCGGACATTTACTCCGTAGGGGTCATGCTTTACGAAATGATTACGGGCCGTCTCCCGTTTGAAGCCGACAGCGCTGTCTCCGTCGCCATTATGCAGCTGCAGGCAGACCCCAAGCCTCCCAAGGAAATCAATCCCTCCGTGCCGGAAGGCCTGGAGGAAATCACGTTAAAGGCGATGCAGAAAAATCCCACGCAAAGGTATCAGTCCGCCGCCGAAATGCTCAGAGATATCGAAGCTTTCCGGAGAAATCCCAGCATCAGCTTTCAGTACAAATATTTTATCGATGAGAAGCCTACCAAATATATTGACGCGATCAACACGGTAAAGGGAGCGGAACCTTCCGCGTACAACGATAATTATGAATATGAGGAAGAACCGTCCAGAGCACCCAAAAAGAAGAAGAAAAAGTCGACCGCCTCTTTAGTGATCGCGGGGATTGCCTCTGCGTTTCTGATTGTCGTCATCGGCTTTGGAATCGCCGCACTGTTTCACAGCTGCAACAGTGGAGTCGGAAATATTGTTTTACCGGATTTCAAAGGAAAAACCTACGATGAGGTAAAAGAAGAAGTAAAGAACAACGATCAGTATAAAAATCTGACCTTTGTTACCGAAACGAAAAACGATTCTACTCAGAAAACGGGCATTGTTCTGAGCCAAAGCCCCAAAGAGGGTACAACCGTAAAAGCCAATGCGGAAATCACCCTTACCATTAATGCGGGCGGCAAACCGGTCTCTGTCCCCGACGTTTCCAACAAGACACAGGAGGAAGCGATTGCCGACCTGGAAAAAGTAAATCTGCTGTACGACGCTTTGCCGGTGATCGACGATCAAACCGAGAAGGGTCATGTAAAATATACCGATCCGGCCGCGGGAACGCAGGTTACGGAAGGAACAAAGGTGAAGATTTATATCAGCACCGGCGGCGAGGAAGAAAAGACGGCCGTTCCTGCCGTGATCGACAAAAATATAGAGGATGCCAAAACGGAAATTATCGCGGCGGGTCTGACAGTCGGGGATATTACCGCACAGGATGACAGCGATAAAGCAAAGAACGTGGTCATCGAAACCTCCCCCCTGCCCGGCGTGCAGGTCGTGAAAGGCAGCGCGGTATCCATCGTCATCAGTTCCGGTAAGAAATCGGAGAAATCCATCGATGTCTTTGTCAAGCTCCCGAAAGAAGTGACACACGACATCAACCTGAAAGCGTATTTGGGCAACGAGCTCCAGACGGAAAAGACCGTGAACCCGTCCTATAATGACGTATGTCAGCTTACTTTTAAAGGCAGCAGCGGCAAAAAGCAGCTGATTATTCAGCTGGACGGAAACAAGTATCAGGAGTTTACGCTTGACTTTGACGCGGGCACTTCCACGGCAGGGGAAAGCTATCCGTATAACAATGCCAGCAGTACGGGGGGAAGCAGCGATATCCCGAGCGGCATCATCACTCCTTCGGACTGATGCCTATGGATAAGATAAACGGTACCATTATAAAAGGTATCGGCGGTTTCTACTATGTGGAGGCCGCCGATACGCTGTATGAATGCAAAGCCAGGGGCGTTTTCCGGAAAAACAAGGTGACCCCTTTCGTCGGCGACCGTGTAACCGTCAGTCTGGAGAAAGACGGGACAGGCACGATTGAGAAAATATTCCCGCGAAAGAATTCCTTGGTGCGCCCGCCGGTTGCCAACATCGATCAGCTGGTGATCGTTGTGTCGATCTGCGATCCGTCCCCCAGTACGCTGATAATTGACAAAACCATTGCTGCGGCGGAGGACAAGGGCATTGAGCCTGTTATCGTGATCTCCAAAAGCGATTTGAAAGACTGCCAGTGGCTGAACGATATTTATCAGACAACCGGGATTCCGCTGCTTACGATTTCTTCGGCTACGGGAGAGGGAGTTGAAGAAGTAGAGAAGCTGCTGAAAGGAAAAATTTCAGCTTTTACCGGAAATTCCGGGGTCGGAAAATCCTCTCTGCTGAACAGGATCGATTCGCGCTTCCATCTTCAGACCGGAGAAATCAGCCAGAAGCTTGGACGCGGCCGGCACACCACAAGACAGGTTGAGTTTTTAAAGCTGGGGGAGAATACCTATGTTGCGGATACGCCGGGCTTTTCTTCCATCAGCGTGGAACGCTACGATCTGGTGAAAAAGGAAAACCTTCAGTATTGTTTCCGGGAATTTGAACCCTATCTGAATCAGTGCAAATTTGTCTCCTGCTCCCACACCTGCGAAAAGGGCTGTGCAGTTCTGAAAGCGGTGGAAGAGGGGACGATCAGTAAATCCCGTCACGAAAGCTATGTCGCCATGTACAATGAGGTAAAAGATTTGAAAGAATGGAATATGAAATGAAAAAATGCGTGATTATCGGTTCGTCGCCCTGCGAATACGGCGGGATTCTGAATGAAATCGATCGTGATCATTCTTTTATTATTTGCGCCGATGGCGGTCTGGACGTTGCGCTGGAGCATCATCTTACGCCCGATCTGCTCATCGGCGATTTCGACTCTGTAAAGAATGAATTGCCGAAAAACATTGAAACCATCCGTCTGAACAAGGAAAAAGACGATACCGACATGATGGCGGCCATCAAGGAAGCGATCAAAAGAGGATACCGCGATTTTACTCTTTTCGGTGCTCTGGGCGGCAGGATCGATCATTCCTTTTCCAATTTCTGCGCTTTGCAGTATCTGGCTTCTCAGGGCTGTAAAGCGGTGATTGCGGACAGGGACTGCCGGGTATTCCTGCTTTCCGGCGGCCGTCTGACGCTGAGCGGGCTGAAAGGCCGGATGATTTCCGTTTTCCCTTTTGGCGTCGGTTTCTGTACGGTGAGCTATGAGGGAATGAAATATCCGCTCAGGGAAGCGTCCATTTCCTCCGCTTATCCGCTCGGCGTCAGCAATGAGATCACGGAAGATCAGGCGCAGATTTTTGTTCACAGCGGAAATGCCCTGATTTTTTTACTGTCGTAAGCGAACCAAAATCTTTGCCGCTGAATATAATGAGGATAAGACAAAAGAAATATCGTCTTATTTTGATAATGGCGGTGAGCTGGATGTGGCAACGAAATAATTGCTTAATTGCAAAATGCTCGGTTGCTTTTGGGCTCGGGCTGGCTGCCTCTTGTTTTTGCCCAACGGGATTAATCCTGTTTATAGTAGCGATCATCATGATCATATTGGGAATCACACTTTTAAGGTGTGGAACATAATGGGAGGTTTGTGAGATGAAAGTAGTCGTTTTGAAGAGCTCGAAATTTTTAGGATTTGTATTACGAAAGTTTTTTAACATAAAAAAAGAATATTAAAAAATGGATGCCGGCTGCTGATGCAGCCGGTAATTTTTTATGCGAATGCGCATAAACCGTACAAGATTAGAATAACAATTAGATAGAAACAGGAAAAGGAGAGAACCTTTATGGATTATATGCTTAACCGTGAGGCATTGGCCGCCAGCGAAGTGATTTATGATGGCTGCCAGGAGCAGCCGGTGGATCTCGACATCAGCCTGCCTGACTACTGCCCCGATATACAGCGCATTTTAAAGTGTCAGGTTTATCCGCACATTAGCTCCAGAAGCATTACAGGGGACAGACTGGCGCTGGAGGGCAGTTATACCGTGAAAATACTCTATCTTGATCCCGGCGGTACGGCTGTTCACTGCTATGAAACCAGTCAGTCGTTTTCCGCTGCCATCCAGTTGAAGCAGACTGCCGACAACGCGCAGATTTTTGCGTTTACCAGGGTGGAATATATTAACTGCCGTGCGACCAGCCCCCGGCGCCTGGACATACACGGTTCTTTTTCCGCATGCGCGAAAGTGATTGCGCAGGGGGAGAACGAGGTGGTCTCCAACATAGACGGCGAGGGAGTGGAAGAGCAGAAAAAAACTCTGTCAATCAACAAGATGGCCGGGTTCGCTCAGCAGCAGTTTACGGTGGAAGAGGTGCTGGAGCTCGGGCAGGGCAAACCGCCCGCGGATAATCTGGTCCGTTCCGACGCGTTTGCGGTGCTTCAGGACTACACTCCCGTCGCAAACAAGCTGATGATCAAGGGAGAAGTATGCGTAAAATTCCTGTATTCCACAGCGGATAACGAAGCTGCTCTGGAAGTGATGGAGTACGCGCTTCCGTTCAATGAAATGGTTGACTGTGAGGGAGCTTCAGAAAACTGCATCTTCAATATTCAGCTGAATGTTTCCGGGCTGGAAGCACAGATCAAAAACGATTATTCCGGTGACCAGACCTACTTTGACGTTCAGGCCAGGGTGTTTGTGAACGCATCCGCCTATCAGAATTCCGACGTTACCATGGTAACGGACGCCTACTCCAAACAGTACGAGCTAAACATCAACTCCAAACAGAAAAACATCGAAAATGCTGTTGAATTCATCAACGATACCGATATTCACAAGGGTTCTCTGGCACTGGAGGATGTACCGATTTCGAAGATTATCGATATCTGGAATGAAATGAGCACTGTTTCCGCCGACTATGCGAACGGACAGATCAATTATAGAGGGAAATTCAATATCTGTGTGCTTGCTCTGAATCCGGACAATAAGCCGGTCTATTTTGAACGGCTGATGGATTTTGAATATGCCCGTCCTTACCAGGCGAAAGAGGATAATATCAAATGCAGCGCTTCGATGCTTGTAGCGGGAATCAGCTACCGGATTACGGGCGGAGGAATTGATCTGAAGGTTGAATTAAGGCTCAGCGCCGGAATTTACAGCCAGTACAGCCTGAAGCTGATCACAGATGTCGCAGCTGACGAAACCAAACCCAGGGCACAGGACAAATCCGCGGCATTAAGTATTTACTACGCCAATGCGGGTGAAAGCTTATGGAATATCGCCCGTGAATACTGCACCTCGGTCAATGCGATTAAACTGGAAAACGACCTTGCCGGTGATGTCGTTGAGAACAGGGGGATGCTGCTGATTCCTATGTAGATTCCTTGAGAGACATTCGCAATAAAAATTAAATTTCTCTGCCTGAGGGGGAGGTAAAATGGAAGAACGCAATATTTACAGTGACATTTCCCAGCGCACGAACGGTGATATTTATATTGGGGTGGTAGGCCCGGTAAGAACCGGAAAATCCACTTTTATTAAGAAATTCATGGATACCATCGTCGTTCCGAACATGGATTCAAGCTACAGGCGCGACCGCGCAATCGATGAAATGCCGCAGTCCGCCGCAGGACGTACCATTATGACGACGGAGCCGAAATTCATTCCGGAACAGGCCGTCAAAGTAAAAGTGGATGACAGCGCCACCTTCTCGGTGCGCATGATCGACTGCGTCGGCTACATCGTTCCAAGCGCGCTCGGATACATAGAGAACGATCAGCCGCGCATGGTGATGACCCCGTGGTACGACGAGCCGATTCCGTTCAACATGGCTGCGGAAATCGGGACCAAGAAGGTCATTACGGAGCATTCGACCATCGGGCTGGTCATCACGACCGACGGCAGCATCAGCGATATTCCCCGGGAGGAATACGAGGAAGCGGAAGAGAGGGTCGTGAAAGAGCTGAAGGAAATCAACAAGCCTTTTATTGTCCTTCTCAACTGTACCGACCCGAATTCGAATTCCTCGGCTTCCATGGCTTCGCAGATGCAGGAGAAATACAAGGTGCCCGTCGCGCCCGTCAACTGCCTTGAAATGGAAGAGGGGCAAATCAGGGATATTCTTTCCAAAGTGCTGTTTGAATTCCCGGTGAAGGCAATTAAGGTCGATATGCCGCGCTGGCTTTCCAGCCTTGAAAAAAATCATTGGCTGCGTTCCGCCGTCTACGGCACCATCCAGAATTCAGCTTCGAAAATCTCCCGGATACGGGAAGTCGGATCAATCGTCAACGATATCAATCAATGCGAATATGTTAGCGGGGCGAAAACCGAATCCATCGATCTGGGAACCGGCAACGCGCGGGTCGCCGTCAATCTCCAGCCGAATCTGTTCTATAAAATTCTGGGTGAAAAAACCGGTATCGATATTGAGGATGAGGGCGGGCTTCTCGACAGCATCCTCGGACTTGCAAAAATCCGGGATAAATACAACAAGATCAAAGACGCCTATCAGGATGTGCAGGACACCGGCTACGGAATTGTGATGCCGGATATTGAGGAGCTTACGCTCGACGAGCCCGAAATTATCAAGCAGGGCGGCAAATACGGGGTGCGCCTGAAAGCCGCCGCGCCTTCCATCCACATGATGAAGACGAAAATCACGACGGAGCTGACGCCGATTGTGGGTTCCGAGCAGCAGTCGCAGGATCTGATCATGTATATGCTGAAGGAATTTGAGGAAAGTCCCTCCAAAATCTGGGAATCCAATATCTTCGGCAAGAGCCTGCATGAGCTTGTCAACGAGGGACTTCACAACAAGCTGTACAGAATGCCTACGGACGCACGGGATAAGGTGCGCGAGACGATAGAGCGGATCATCAATGAAGGCTGCAACGGCCTGATATGCATTATCCTGTGAAATGTATAAAATACAACCGCAAATGTGATTCGGCAAAATTAGCCGAATCACATTTTTTTATTGATAAATCTGATACAAACCTTTATAATAAAAAAAGACTATGTTTTACTACTCGTTAAAGAAAAGGGAGTGTACCGATGTTTACGATTGTGGAAAAGCGGATATTGAATGATTCAATGACATTGATGGCGGTAGAAGCGCCATATATTGCGAAAAAGGCGAAGGCCGGCCAGTTCATTATTCTGCGTGTCAATGAATTCGGGGAAAGGATTCCTCTGACGGTAGCGGATTACGACCGCGAGAAGGGAACCATTACCATTATTTATCAGAAGGTCGGAAAGACGACCCTGATGCTGGATCAGCTGAATGTCGGCGACGCGATTCTGGATTTCATCGGGCCTTTGGGAAAAGCGACCGAGCTGGAAGGCTATAAAAACGTGGCGGTGATCGGCGGCGGCGCCGGCTGCGCGATCGCGTACCCGCAGGCGAAGGCCCTGCACGGCATGGGCGCGAAGGTGGACATGATCGCGGGGTTCCGGAACAAAGACATCATCATCCTGGAAGACGAGATGAAGGCGGTCAGCGACCATCTGATTTTAACCACGGACGACGGTTCCAACGGCAACAAGGGCTTTGTGACCGACGCCCTGCGTAAAAATATTGAGGACGGCGCCGGGTATGACCTGGTCATCGCCATCGGGCCGCTCGTCATGATGCGCGCCGTCTGCAGCCTGACAAAGGAATACAGCATCAAAACGCTGATCAGCATGAACCCCATTATGATCGACGGGACCGGCATGTGCGGCGGATGCAGATTGACGGTCGGCGGAAAGACCAAATTCGCCTGTGTGGACGGTCCGGATTTCGACGGCCACGAGGTGGACTTTGACGAGGCCATCAAAAGATCGAGGACCTATTCTGAGTCGGAAAAAGAAGCGACGCGCGAATACAACTGCCGCTTGATGGAGGGTGCGAAAAATGCCTAATATGTCCAAAGTAAAAACGCCGATGCCGGAGCAGGACCCCAATGTGCGCAACAAGAACTTTGAAGAGGTCTCGCTCGGCTACACGGAAGAAATGGCCATGGAAGAAGCCAAGCGGTGCCTGAACTGCAAAAACAAGCCGTGTGTCGGCGGATGCCCGGTCGGCGTGCGCATTCCCGAGTTTATCGGCTGCGTCGCTTCCGGCGATATGGAAAACGCGTACAGGATCATTAAGACGACGAACTCCCTTCCCGCCGTCTGCGGAAGGGTCTGCCCGCAGGAATCCCAGTGCGAGCAAAAATGTGTGCGCGGCATCAAAGGGGAGCCGGTAGGAATCGGCCGGCTGGAGCGCTATGTGGCCGACTGGCACATGAAGCACGGCGGGGCTGAGACATTTGAGGAAAAGCCGAATGGACACAAGGTCGCCGTGATCGGGGCGGGCCCCGCGGGCCTGACCTGCGCCGGGGATCTGGCGGCCCTGGGATACTCCGTTACCGTGTTCGAAGCGCTGCATACCGCGGGCGGCGTACTGATGTACGGCATCCCGCAGTTCAGACTGCCGAAGGAGATCGTGCAGAAGGAAATCGACGGCCTGAAGGACAAGGGCGTCGACATCCGGACCGATATGGTCATGGGCAAGGTGCTGTCGGTAGACGAGCTGTTTGAAATGGGCTATGAAGCCGTATTCATCGGCACCGGCGCCGGACTGCCCAGCTTTATGAATATTCCGGGCGAGGAGCTGGTGGGGACATACTCGGCCAATGAATTCCTGACGAGAGTAAACTTGATGAAGGCCTATCTGGACGAATACGACACCCCGATCATCCGGCCGAAGAACGTCGCCGTCGTGGGCGGCGGCAACGTGGCGATGGATGCCGCGAGGACCGCCAAGCGTCTGGGCGCGGAGAATGTGTATATTGTGTACCGCCGCGCCGAAGAGCAGATGCCCGCGCGGAAAGAGGAAATCCACCACGCAAAGGAAGAAGGCATCCTTTTCAACCTTCTGCGCAATCCCGTTGCCATTCACGGCGACGAAAACGGCAGGGTCAGGTCGATCGAGTGCATCGAGATGGAGCTTGGCGAGCCGGACGCCTCCGGCAGACGCAAGCCGGTGCCCAAAGAGGGCTCGAACTTTGAGATCCCGGTGGACTGTGTGGTCATGGCGATCGGCAACTCGCCGAACCCGCTGATCCGCTCTACGACCGAGGGTCTGGAAGCAAACAGGAAGGGCTGTATCGTTGTGGATGAAGCGACCATGGCGACGACCCGGGAGGGCGTTTACGCCGCGGGCGACGCCGTCAGCGGCGCCGCAACCGTGATCCTGGCCATGGGCGGCGGCAAGGAAGCCGCACGCTCCATCGATCAGTACATTCAGGCCAAAGCAGATAAAGCAAAATAGGGACAAACCGACCAAACCGCCGTATTTTACGGCGGTTTTTTTATATCAGGGCATCTTCCGCCGGCATCGGACATATTATTATTAGGATTATAATGATGCAGGAGGAATAACAATGGACGATCGGTATGAAGATAATCGGTATGATAAAGATTATGAAGATGACTACGAAGACGATGACGACGGTTATGTAGAAGATCATTACGAGGATGTCTACAGCAGAAATGACAACAGGAATTACAGGAATTACGAAAAAGATGATCAGCGGGACTATGAAAGAAATTATGAAAAGGACTACGATGGACAGCAATACAGAAGGAACAAAAAAGCGAAAACCCTCAGCACAAGACTGCTGACCACCATTCAGATAACGGTATGTTCGATCATTTTGGCCACGGCGATTTTTCTCCGGGTCTTTGGAGGCAATGCATATCTGATTATCAAAAACTGGTATCTGCAGAACGTCAATAATTCCATTGTTCCGACTGAGGACATCGACCACGTAAAACATACCGTTGTGGAGATATTGCCGTCGGTTACCGATTTTTTTACAAAGCCGCGCGCTCAGGAGAATCCTTCCCAGGCGGAAAGCGCTGCATCCCAGCCCGGTGTGACTTCTCAGGCAAGTGAGAATCCCCAAGGCGGCGCCAATTCACAGACAAATCCCGGGTCTCAGGCCGGTACTGCTTCCCAGGCTGACGCAGGTTCCGCGGCAAATTCACAGCAGCCGGAGAACCAGCAGGCGGCGCCCTCCCAGCAGGTCAGCGGCTGATGTCTTTTTCCATCAAAAACTGCCGTGTGACCGTCGATTTTTTATTTGTGGCCTTACTGGCAGTTTTTTTTCTGTTTGACAGGAACGGAATGGCTGTTCTGGGCCTTTCCTGTGCTGCGCTGCATGAACTGGGTCATTTGGCGGTCATGGCCGCGTTCGGAGCGGCACCGTCACAGATTCGATTTACCCCCTTCGGCATCGATGTGATTAAATCTGCGGGTATCGACCGGTCCTACTGGCGAGACGCCGCCATTTCCGTCGCGGGACCGGGAACCAACCTTGCCGCCGCGCTGATCTGTACCCTCGTTAATGAGCGTTATTTTCACTTTTTTATCCTTGCCAACCTGGTGCTTGCAGGGTTTAATCTGCTTCCTGTGGAGCCGCTTGACGGCGGTCAGGCATTATATTCCGTCCTTTGTACCCGCTTGAACTCCACTTTGTCCGCAAGGATTGTATCCGTCACCTCATTCGCGGTTTTGGCGCCGCTGGCAGCGATTGGTTTTCTTTTTCTCTTCCGTGCCAACGGCAATTTTTATCTTCTAGCCGTATCCGTTTATTTAATCTTTCTGCTCCTTTACAAGAACGGAAGGTATTATTGATTTGCATTCTCCGTACGCTGGCGGTATAATAATAAAACATATACTGTGCGGAGGATACGAATGGTCAATAAAAAGATAGAAAAACTGCTTGCAAACGTGCAAAAACCGGGCAGATACGTTGGCGGCGAGCTCAACTGCGTGATGAAGCATGCGGATGAAGTGGATGTGCGGTTTGCATTTTGTTTTCCCGATATATACGAAGTGGGCATGTCGCACCTCGGGCTGAAAATTCTGTACAGCCAGCTGAATACCGTACCCTATGTCTGGTGTGAGCGCGTATTCGCCCCTTGGGTGGATATGGAAGAGGAGATGCGTAAAAACGGCCTGCCGCTCTATGCGCTGGAAAGCGGGGACAGCGTCCGCGACTTCGACATCATCGGCTTTACCCTTCAATACGAGCTCAGCTATACCAATATATTAAATATGCTCGATCTGGCGGGAATCCCGCTGAAAGCCGGCGACCGGCATTCCCTTTCCCAGCTTGTGGTGGCCGGTGGCCCCTGCGCCTGCAACCCGGAGCCTTTGGCGGACTTTTTTGATCTGTTCTTTATAGGCGAGGGGGAAGAAGTGGATCTGGAAGTAGTCGCTCTTTACCGGGAATATAAAAAGCAGAACCGTTCCAAAGAGGAATTTTTGAAGGCGGCTTCTCAGATTCAGGGAGTCTACGTGCCGTCTCTGTATCATATTTCTTATAACGAAGATCATACGGTAAAGGCGATCGTTCCGAAAGAGGACGCGCCCTTCCCCGTGAAAAAACGTATTATGATGGACGTGGACAAGTCCTATTTTCCGGATAAATTTGTGGTGCCCTATATTGAAATCGTACACGACAGGACAGTGGCGGAAGTCCTGCGCGGCTGTATCCGCGGCTGCCGCTTCTGCCAGGCGGGCTTCCTGTACCGCCCGTTCCGTGAAAAATCAGTGGACGTCATTGACCGGCAGTGCCACGATCTGTGCGACAGCACGGGTTATGATGAGATTTCGCTTTCCTCGCTCAGTACGAGCGACCACTCCGAGCTGAACGAGCTGATCGACCGGCTCCATACATGGACGGAAAAGGAGAACACCGGCATTTCGCTGCCGTCCCTTCGGGTCGATAATTTTTCCCCGGAGCTGATGTCCAAAATCAAATCCGTCCGCCGCAGCGGTCTTACCTTTGCGCCGGAGGCGGGAACACAGCGTCTGAGGGACGTTATCAATAAAAACGTCACGGAAGAAGAGCTGATGAAAACCGTCAATACCGCGTTTAAGGGCGGCTGGACAACCATCAAGCTCTATTTTATGATCGGGCTGCCGACGGAAACGTTGGAGGATATCGCCGGAATCGCGGAGCTGGGACAGAAGGTGGTTGACGCCTTTTACGCAAATCCCGACAAACCGAAGGGGAAGGGCGTAAAAGTCACCGTCAGCGCGTCCTCCTTTGTTCCGAAGCCTTTCACGCCTTTTCAGTGGGAACCGCAGGATACCATGGAGACGCTCCGTAAAAAGCAGCGCCATCTGGTCGCTTCGGTCAAAACCAGAAAGGTGGAACCCAACTGGCACGAGGCGGACACCAGCTTTCTGGAAGCCGTTTTTGCGCGCGGGGACAGGCGTTTGTGCGGCGTCCTGCTGGAAGCGTACCGGAGCGGATGCAAAATGGACGGCTGGCAGAACTTTTTCTCGTTTCCGAAATGGATGGAAATTTTCGAGAGGTGCGGAATTGATCCGGCCTTTTACGCCAACCGCAGAAGAAGCTTCGACGAAGTGCTGCCATGGGACCACATTGATTACGGGATCAAAAAATCCTTCCTGATTGACGAATGCCAAAAGGCCTACGCAAACGTCACCACCCCAAACTGCCGGGAACAGTGTTCTTCCTGCGGCGCAGCCTGCTTCAAAGGAGGAATCTGCTATGAAAAACGTCAGGGTCTGGTTTAAGAAGATCGGAACGGCGCGGTATATTTCACACCTCGATTTAAACCGCTGCATGCTGCGCGCGATTCACAAGGCGAAGCTTCCTCTTTGGTATACCCAGGGCTATAATCCCCACGCGTTTATTACGTTTGCGCTTCCGCTGTCGCTCGGTATCGGTGGAGAACGGGAAAGCATGGATATCCGGCTGGACGACGACGGTATTACGCGCGAAGAGCTGATTGAGAAGCTGAACGCGGCGCTGCCAGACGACATTCCCGTGTTTGACGTTACCGAGCCGGTGATGAAGCCGGGGCAGATCGCCTACGCCTCTTACCTGATGAAGCTGGAAACGCAGGGACACTCCCCCGAAGAAACAGCCGCCGTCATCCGCGAACTGTTCAGCCGGGAAACGGTGGTCGTTCCCAAGCATACGAAAAACGGGATGATCGATCTGGACCTGAGACCGTACCTTGACCGGACGGAAGTGGTTCCCCTGGACGACGGGGTGGAAATCAGCGCGACGCTCCCGGCAGGAAGCACTATGAATGTAAACCCTTCGCTTTTATGCGATGCGATGAAAAAATATCTGCAGTTGGATTTATACAGCGATATCCGAAGGCTCAATCTTTACGACGCGGATTTTAAAATATTTGAGTAAAATAAAAATAAATATTGCACCTTTTCCAGGATTATGGTATTATATATAGGCATTTGGAATCCGCTGATTGATTTTGGTGGGGTTTAATGCCCGGTTGTACCGTGACATTGAAGCGGACAGTCCTCTGCCACTGTGGCATGAATGTCTGAATTTTAAGGAGGAAATATCCATGGATGCGTTAAAACTGATTGCGCAAGATTCCGTAAAAACAGAAGTTCCTGTATTTGAAATTGGCGACACCGTAAGGGTGAGCGTGAATATCAGAGAAGGCGAAAGAGAAAGAATTCAGGTTTTCGAGGGTACCGTTACCGCTCGTAAGGGCAGCGGCATTTCCGAAACTTTCACCGTCAGACGCCTTTCCTACGGCGTAGGCGTAGAAAGAGTTTTCCCGATTCACTCTCCTAATGTAAAGAGTGTTGAAATTGTCCGCAAGGGCCGTGTGCGCAGAGCGAAGCTCTACTATCTGCGTGACAGAGTCGGCAAGGCGGCAAAGGTAAAGGAACAGCTCAGATAAGGAATCAGATAGCGATTGAAAGGGACATGTAGGTGTCCCTTTTTTGCTACTGCAATATTTTTCAGGTCTCAAAAGAGGTGGCCGTTCTTGAAAAGTTGCCCTTGTGCAGAATCCCTGGCCGACAGCAAAACGCCGGACCGTGTTGTTTTGAGCTGTTATGAATGGATGGAAGCACTGATCCCCGCGCTGCTTGTAATTATGGCGGTATTTGCTTTTCTGTTCCGGATCATAACGGTCAACGGACCCTCCATGCAGCCCAATTTTACGGACGGCTATAAAGTGCTTGTATCCTGTTTTGACCGGACGTTTTCTCTGGGAGATGTCGTTGTGGTCGACGCAAAGGCCACCGCGCTTCATGAGGTGATTATCAAAAGGGTCATTGCAACCCAGGGACAGACGGTGGATATCGATTTTCAGACGGGAACCGTCTCTGTCAACGGCGTTGCGCTGGACGAATCGACTTATATTAAAAACGGTATTACCAAAAATCAGTACGACCTCCGTTTTCCGCAGACTGTCCCCAAAGGGCATGTGTTCCTGCTCGGCGATAACCGCAGGCTCTCGGACGACAGCCGTTCAAGCGACGTCGGTATGGTCGATCAGCGCTATATTATCGGCAAAGTCAAAACCGTTCTCATACCTTACGAAAAATTCGGAACCATATAAACACAGCAATTTGCAAAAAAGGAGTTGTATTCCTCTTGAACCCAAATGAAATTCAGGCGGATATGGAACCCGCTTCACCGGAAACAGAAAAAAACAGTGTTGCCCGCGCCTGCTTCGAGTGGATGGAGGCTCTGATTCCCGCACTGATCATTATTATGATCTTTTTCACATTCCTGTTCAGGGTAAATATCGTTGTAAACGGGCCTTCCATGGAACCCAATTTAATGGACGGTTATAAGTTATTTACCGTCTGCGTTGAGCCGGGTCTTGCCCGCGGGGATATTGTCGTGATCGACGCCAAAGGAACGTCTTTGGAGAAGCGCATTGTAAAAAGAGTGATCGCTACGGAAGGGCAGACGGTCGATATCGATTTTCATACCGGAATCGTTTCCGTTGACGGCGTTGCGCTCGACGAGTCCGCTTATATCGAGAATGGGATTACCAAGGACGAGTATGACGTTACTTTCCCGCAGAAGGTCCCTGCCGGCCATGTTTTTGTTTTGGGTGATAACCGCACGGTTTCGGAGGACAGCCGTTTCAGTGAGGTGGGCATGATCGACCAGCGCTATATTATCGGCAAGGTCAAATTTATCATTATGCCTTTTGGAAAATTCGGTCAATTATAAGGCTTTGCCTTTTGATATAAAGGAGTTGTTCCTTCATTGGACCACGAAAACAGCGTTTCCCAGCAAGAAACGCGATCTGAGAAAAAAAGAAATTTTATCGTTAACAGTTATGAGTGGGTGGAAGCCCTGATCTCTTCTTTAATTGCCGTGATCGTGGTATTCATGTTTCTGTTCCGGGTGGTCAATGTGAGCGGCCCTTCCATGCTGCCGACTCTGCGGTCCAATGACCGCGTGATTTTGTCCAGCTTTTTTTACAAACCGCACCAGGGGGATGTTATTGTAATCACCCACACAACCAAGTTAAAGGAACCGATTATCAAAAGGGTCGTCGCGCTGGAAAATCAGGTTGTGGATATTGACTTTGAAACCGGCGTCGTTTCTGTGGACGGGGTTGCGCTGGATGAATCCGCCTATATTGAAAACGGCATTACTACACAGCTTTCGGACTTCAATTATCCGCTTCAGGTTCCTAAGGGGCATGTCTTTGTTCTCGGCGACAACCGTTCCGTGTCCAACGACAGCCGGTTTATTGACGTGGGTATGGTGGACGAGAGATATATTCTTGGAAAAGCGGAGATGATTGTTTTTCCATTTAACAGATTTGGGACAATCAAATAACAATAAAGATACAGGACGAACGAAAATGAGTGAAGCACAAACGATACAATGGTTCCCCGGTCATATGACCAAAACCAAAAGGCAGATTGAAAAAAGTTTAAAGCTTGTCGATGTAGCTGCTGAAATAATTGATGCCCGGATTCCGGTCAGCAGCCGGAACCCGGTTTTAAACGGACTGATCCAAACGAAACCCCGCGTTATTTTAATGAATAAATGCGATATGGCCGATCCGGTTCAGACAGGCAGATGGATCGATTATTATAAGACACAGGGTATCCCCGCCATCGCGATCGACTGCCGCACCGGAAAAGGGCTGAACGGCTTTATTCCCCTTGTGAAAGATGTTCTGAGCGACCGGATTGCCTCCTGGGAAGCAAAAGGGATGGTTGGACGGCAGATCCGCGTCATGATCGTCGGGATTCCCAATGTAGGCAAATCCTCGCTGATTAACCGTCTTGCCAAAAACAGCAAGGCAAATGTTGAGGACAGGCCGGGCGTAACACGGTCCAACCAATGGTTTACCATTGGAAAAGGCTTTGAGCTTTTGGATACGCCGGGGGTACTGTGGCCTAAATTTGAAGATAAGGCCGTAGGGGAAAGGCTGGCGTTTACCGGAGCGGTCAAAGACGAAGTGATTGACACGGAGCATTTGGCTTCCCGTCTGCTGGAGGTTCTCCGCGACAGCTATCCCAGGGAGCTGAAAGCAAGATATAAGCTGGACGGCACCGACATAGCCGATCTGAAAGGCTATGAAATGCTGGAGCTGATCGGCAGGAAACGCGGCATGCTGATTTCCGGCGGGGAAATCGATCTGGAACGCGCGTCGATTATGATACTGGATGAATTCCGAAGTGCGAAATTAGGCAAAATTACTCTGGAACAGGTTGGTAGATAATATGGATTGGTTCGCCTATGAAAACATGGCGCTGAAAAAAAGCTATCGGATGATCTGCGGCATCGATGAAGCCGGACGCGGCCCTCTGGCCGGACCGGTGTTCGCTGCCGCTGTTATTTTGCCCCCCGGTCAGATGATCGAGGGACTGAACGATTCCAAAAAGCTCAGTGAAAAAAAACGCGAAGCATTGTTTGATGTAATCAAGAAGACTGCAATCGTCTATGCCGTAGGATTCGCAACGGAGCAGGAAATCGATAAAATCAATATATTACAGGCGACCTTTCTGGCAATGAAGCGTGCGTGTGACGGGCTTTCCGTCAGGCCTGACCTGGCGCTGGTGGACGGAAACCGGATGCCGCGGCTCGGGATGGATACGCAGACTATCATCAAAGGCGACGCGCTTTCCGCGAGCATCGCGGCCGCCTCCATTCTTGCGAAGGTCAGCCGTGACCGGCTGATGGCCGAGATCGACCGGATTTACCCCGAGTACCAGTTCGCAAAACATAAGGGCTACGGCACCGCTTTACATAGGGAATTGCTGAAACAGTACGGTCCCAGCCCGGTTCACAGAAAAACGTTTTTAAAAAAAATACTGGGGGAGACCCTATGAACAATTCATCCGGAAAAACGGGAGAAGATCACGCGGCCCGGCTGCTGGAGCAGAAGGGATACCGGATTGTTGCGCGCAACTATCATTCCCGTTTCGGGGAAATCGACCTGATTGCCGAAAACGGGGATTATATTGTCTTTGCAGAAGTCAAAACACGTGACGAACATTATTGCGTCAGTCCTTTGGAGGCGGTCACGGCAGGAAAGCAGAAGAAAATCATCAAAACTGCTCTTAGTTATCTGCAGTCGCATGAAACAGGGCTGCAGCCGCGGTTTGATGTGATCGGCATCGTTACCAGGCCGGAACCTTTCTCCATCCTTTCTGTGGAACACATTGAAAACGCATTTTCTATTTGATTCGATATTATTTAGTAATGCCTATCATTTTTCTGTTTCTCTTTCCCGGAAAGTATGATATGATTAAAAACAGACAACGTGAAGGGGGAAAAAACTTGAATTATCACTCCACAAGAAACAGCAGCGTCAGCGTATCCTCTGCTCAGGCGATTTCGCAGGGCATCAGCAGCGAAGGCGGGCTTTTTGTTCCCGAAAAGCTGCCCTGCTTTTCATATTCGGATTTGCTGGAGTTTCAGCACTGCGGCTATACAGAGCGCGCAGTCCGCATTTTATCGGCTTTTCTTTCCGATTTTACCGAAGAAGAAATTACGGAATGTGTCGGGAAGGCTTACACCGGCGAAAGATTTGAACAGGACAGGCCGGCTCCGATCTCCTGTCTGCAAAACGGAAAAATGAATATGTACCTGCTGGAACTGTGGCACGGTCCCACCTGTGCGTTTAAAGATATGGCGCTGCAGCTTTTGCCGCACCTTCTTACAAAATCGCTGAAAAAGATTCAGTCCTCCCGGACTGCCCTGATTCTGGTCGCTACTTCCGGCGACACGGGAAAAGCGGCGCTGGAAGGCTTTAAAGATGTGGACGGGACCCGGATTCAGGTATTTTATCCGGAAAATGGCGTCAGCCCAATGCAGAAGCGCCAGATGAACACCCAGGAAGGGAACAATGTGGCGGTCTGCGCGATCGAGGGTAATTTCGACGATGCCCAGACCGGCGTGAAAAAGATTTTTACCGATCCCGAAATCAACCGTCTGCTTGAACAGAATAATATTATGTTTTCCAGCGCGAACTCCATCAACTGGGGCAGGCTGCTGCCGCAGATCGTCTATTATTTCTCCGCGTACTGCGATCTGATGGCAAACGGAAAAATTGCCCATGAGGGCGAAAAGGTCAATATCGTTGTCCCGACGGGCAATTTCGGAAATATTCTGGCCGCTTATTACGCCAAAAAGATGGGCCTGCCGGTGAAAAAGCTGATCTGTGCGTCCAACGCCAACAATGTGCTGACCGATTTTTTGAACACGGGCATTTATGACCGCAACAGGGATTTCCATACCACCATTTCTCCGTCCATGGATATTCTGGTATCCAGCAACCTGGAGCGCCTGCTGTATGACCTGACCGGTAACGACAGCGCAAGAGTAGCCGAGTGGATGAAGGAACTGGCGACAGGCGGCAGATATCAGGTTGACAGCGATATCCTGAACCGGCTTCACGAGCTGTTCTGCGCGGGGTTCTGCGACGATGCCGCGACAAAGGAAACCATCCAGGAAATCTACCGGACGGAAAATTACCTTTGCGACACCCACACGGCGGTGGCGGTCAACGTCTATCAGCAGTATGTCGAAGCTGAAAAGGATACGGAAACTCCGACGATCGTCGTATCTACGGCCAGTCCGTATAAATTCGCCGACAGTGTGCTGAGCGCCGTTTCGGCCGATTACAGCGCGGATGCCTCTGAGTTTGAAAAGGTTCAGGCGCTTTCCGCCGTCACAGGCACCCCGATTCCGGCGCCGATTGTACAGCTGGAATCAAAAAAAGTCAGATTTACCGCTATTTGCCCGAAAGATAAAATGGGCGAAGCTGTGCTGAAAACAGCCGGAATAAAGTATACTGTCTAAGAGAGGATCACATGTCACTATTTGCTATTGCAGACCTGCATCTGTCCCTTGGCTGTGACAAACCAATGGACGTATTTGAAGGTTGGCGGGACTATACCGTCCGTCTTGAAAAAAACTGGCGCGCTGTGGTCGGCGAAGACGACACCGTTGTCGTCGCGGGGGATATTTCATGGGCGATGAAACTCGAGGAAACGGTGAAGGATTTCGAGTTCATTCATTCCCTGCCCGGCCGCAAGCTGTTTTTGAAGGGCAACCACGATTACTGGTGGGCCACAAAAAAGAAGATTGACGATTTTCTGAAGGTGCACGGGCTGGATTCCATCAGTATTATTCACAACAACGCGGTGGCCGTCGGGGATATTGCGGTCTGCGGTACGCGCGGGTGGCTGTACAATTCCGAAACCGCGGAGGATATCAAAATTGTCAACCGCGAGGCCGGCCGTCTCAATACCTCGATCAACGAGGCGGAAAGGATGGGGATAAAGCCGGTCGTGTTTCTGCACTACCCGCCTGTCTACGACGGGGCGGAGTGCAAAGAGATCCTTGACGTGTTAAAGTCGCACGGCATCACGGAATGC
This sequence comes from Caproiciproducens puteiluti, assembly GCF_052442865.1. Lineage (NCBI taxonomy): Bacteria > Bacillati > Bacillota > Clostridia > Eubacteriales > Acutalibacteraceae > Caproiciproducens > Caproiciproducens puteiluti. Next base: position 2,022,956 of record NZ_CP194790.1, read on the forward strand.
TACTTCGGACATATTCACGGGAATCAGGCGGCCCGCCGGGCAATCACCGGGGTTTATGACGGAATCAAAATGCATTTGATTTCCTGCGACTACCTGAAATTCATACCGGTGCCGGTGAAGTGAACAATTTTTGAATATTTTATCTAATATATAGAATATTTATTTTCCATGTGCTATAATAATTTAGATAATTTGCATTTTGCAGGAGGAAGTTAATAATGAGCTTAAAATCGTCCAATAAGGTTGATACAAACCGTTACCAGCTTGAGGTTGCAGTAGACGCTGCTATATTTGAAAAAGCGCTTGATCAGGCATATCATAAAGAAAACAAAAAAATTGCGATTCCCGGCTTTCGTAAGGGAAAGGCTCCCCGTGCTTTTGTTGAGAAGTATTACGGCGAGCAGGTGTTTTATGAGGATGCGATCAATGCGGTTTACCCCGACGCGCTGGATGCGGCTATCAACGAGGCGAAACTCGAAATGATCGAGGATAAAATTGATTTTGATCTGGTTTCCGCCGGCAAGGAAGGCGTTGTTTTTAAAGCGACCGTCACAACAAAGCCGGAAGTGGAAATTGATGAATATAAAGGCTTGACCGCAGCCAAAAATCCGGTTAAAGTAACCGATGAGGACATTGACGCAGAGATCAAGAAGGTTCAGGAGCGCAATTCCAGAATGGTAACCGTAGAAGACAGAGCGGCCCAGAACGGCGATATTACCGTCATTGATTTTGACGGTTCCGTGGACGGCGTTGCTTTTGACGGCGGCAAAGCGGAAAACTACAGCCTTACTCTCGGTGCGGGCCAGTTTATCCCGGGCTTTGAAGAGCAGGTTGTGGGCCATAAAACAGGCGACGAATTTGATGTAAATGTAAAGTTCCCGGAGGATTACCACTCAAAGGATCTGGCCGGTAAGGACGCTGTTTTCAAAATCAAGCTGCATGAAATCAAAATGAAGGAGCTGCCGGAAGTTGACGACGACTTTGTCAAGGATGTCAGCGATTTCGATACGCTCGATAAATACAGGGAAGACATTAAAGCAAAGCTAACCGAAGCCGAGGAAAAGAAGGTAAAGGACGATGTGGAAAATCAGCTGATCAATAAGCTGGTCGAGAATCTCAAAGCCGAAATTCCGCAGGCGATGTATGAAAACAAAATCAACGAGGATATCCGTGAATTCGGGTACCGTCTTCAGTCCCAGGGCCTGAACCTCGATACATACCTGCAGTACACGGGTATGGACAAGGATTCTATCCGCAAGCAGTTCCAGCCGCAGGCGGAACGCGCGGTAAAGGTCCGTCTGGCGCTCGAAAAGATCGCCCAGCTGGAAGACATTCATCCGACCGAGGAAGAAATCGAAGCAGAGTTTGAAAAGCTTGCCAAGGGCTATGAAATCGACGCTGAAAAGGTAAAGACCTTTATCCCCAAAGAGGAACTGGCGAAAGATATCTCCGTTGAAAAAGCAATCAACCTCGTTCGTGACAGCGCAGTTGTAACGGAAAAAGAAGATACTTCCGAAACTGCAAAAACTGCTGAATAAGAAAAGTCCTTCCTGCCAATTATTAATTTATTGTTTAGTTTTATTGGAGGTACGCAATAATGAGTTTAGTCCCATATGTTATTGAGCAGACAAACAGGGGAGAACGTTCCTATGATATTTTTTCACGCCTGCTGAATGACAGAATCGTAATGCTTACGGAAGAGGTAAACGATACCACTTCCAGTCTGGTGGTTGCTCAGCTTTTATATCTTGAGGGCCAGGATCCGTCGAAGGATATCAGCCTTTATATCAACAGCCCGGGAGGGTCCGTAACCGCGGGATTGGCAATTTACGATACGATGCAGTATATTAAATGCGACGTTTCCACCATTTGCATGGGTATGGCTGCCAGCATGGGCGCGTTCCTGCTTGCGGCGGGTACCAAAGGCAAACGGTACGCTCTTCCCAACAGCGATATTATGATTCATCAGCCAAGCGGCGGCGCACAGGGTCAGGCGACTGATGTGATGATCCACGCCGACCACATTATTGCCACCAAGAAGAAGCTGAATGAAATCCTTGCTGAGAGAACGGGACAGCCGATTGAAGTTATTGCGAAAGATACCGAGCGCGATAATTTTATGACGGCGGAGGCTGCCGCGAAATATGGCCTGATCGACAAGGTCATCTACAATTCGATGAGTTGAGGTTGGTGATTAATTAGATGCCAAATAATGACGATATCAAGGACAGAGGAATCTGCTGCTCGTTCTGCGGAAAACCGCAAAATGAAGCGCGCCGTCTGATTGCAGGTCCCGGTGTATATATCTGTGATGAATGCATAGAGCTGTGCATGTCGATCCTTGACGACGAAAAAAACCTATCCAACCGAAAATCCAACTACAGTGAAGCTTCGGCCGAACTTCCCAAACCGCATGAAATCAAAAAACAGCTGGATGAATATGTGATTGGACAGGAAAAAGCAAAGGTTGCGCTTTCTGTTGCGGTCTATAATCACTACAAAAGAATCTATTACGGTAAAGACGACGTAGAACTGACAAAAAGCAACGTGCTGCTGCTCGGCCCGACCGGTGTGGGAAAAACTCTGCTGGCGCAGACGTTGGCAAAGATACTGGATGTTCCGTTTGCGATTGCGGACGCCACCACATTGACGGAAGCCGGCTATGTCGGCGAAGACGTTGAAAATATCCTGCTTCGTTTAATCCAGGCCGCGGATTTCGATATTGAAAAAGCCGAACGCGGTATTATCTATATCGATGAAATCGACAAGATCGCCAGAAAGTCCGAAAATCCCTCCATTACACGTGACGTCAGCGGAGAGGGAGTACAGCAGGCTCTTCTGAAGATTCTGGAGGGAACTGTTTCCAACGTTCCCCCGCAGGGCGGCAGAAAACATCCCCAGCAGGAATTTTTGCAGATCGATACCTCCAATATCCTGTTTATCTGCGGCGGAGCTTTTGACGGCCTGAATAAGATTGTTCAGAAACGCACGGCATCCTCCGCTATGGGCTTCGGCGCACAGGTCAAAAGCAAGGTGGAGCTTGATTCCACAGCCTGGATGCAGGATGTTGTGCCGCATGATCTGGTGAAATACGGATTGATTCCTGAACTGGTCGGCCGTGTGCCTGTCATTGCCGCGCTCAACGGACTGGATGAGGACGCTCTTGTAAGAATTTTGACTGAGCCGAAAAACTGCTTGATCAATCAGTACAAGAAGCTGTTTCAGCTGGATAAGGTTGAGCTGGAGTTTAAACCCGACGCACTGAAAGCAATTGCCAAAAAGACCATTGACCGCCGCACGGGCGCAAGAGGGCTGAGATCCATCATGGAGGATTTGTTAACCAATCTCATGTATAAGGTCCCGTCTGACTACACCGTTGAAAAGGTCACCATTACCGCGGATACGGTGAATCAGGGCACGGAACCGGAGATCGTGTATAATCAGGACCGCAAACCGGTCAGGATTAAAATAACAACTCCCAGGAAGCGCGGCCGTAAGGATACAGCGTCATAACGATAGAAATCTTGGCTGTTGCACGTGGCAGACTTTTTGTTGTCCACTTGCAACAGCCTTTTCTGCCAAGGAGCAAACTATGAGTACAAATCAAGAACTGAAGAAAATTGAAAATATCTCCATCCCTGTGCTCGCGCTCAGGGGACTGGTTATTTTCCCGGGCATGCTTCTGCAATTTGATGTGGGAAGAAAAAAGTCCATATTGGCTCTTTCCCAGGCGATGGAAGAAAATCAGCAGATTTTTCTGGTTGCCCAAAAGGATTTAAATACAAACGAACCGGGCGGCGAGGATCTTTATAAAATGGGAATCGTGGCGAAAATCAAACAGGTGATCCGCCATACCGACGAGGGCGTACGGCTTTTTGCAGAAGGAATGTACCGCGCTGAAATTTCCTCCGTTACCAGCGAAAACCCTTTTATTCTTGCCGAAATCGTTTCAAGCGAAACCAAATCGTACCGGACCAGCCATAAAACCGAGGCGTTGATCCGTTACACGCAGACGCTTTTTGAAGAATATATTCAAAATTACAGCCGTATCCCTCCGGATATTATCATTGGCGTGGTGCAAAAGAAAAACTGCGGAGAGCTTGCGGACTATATCACCTCCAACATCATGCTCGACTATGAGCAGAAACAGGCAATTCTGGAGGAGCTCCATCCGGTAAAAAGGCTGGAAAAGCTGAATGAGATTTTAAAGAATGAAATTCAGGTGCTTTCCATTGAAAGCCAGATCAGTGAAAAGGCAAAGGAACAGATTGACGAAAATCAACGCGAATATTTTCTGCGCGAGCAAATGAAGGCCATCTCCAACGAGCTTGGAGACGACGACAGCCCGCTGAACGAGGCCGACGATCTGCGGGAGCGCATCATGAAAATGAAGCTTCCCAAGCTCCAGAATGAGAAGCTGCTGAAGGAATGCGACCGGCTTTCCAAAATGCCCTACGGTTCCCACGAAGCAAGCGTGATCGTCAGCTATGTGGAAACCTGTCTGGAACTGCCGTGGAACGCCGCGAGCCGTGAGCATATCGACCTTGCAAAAGCACAGAAGGTGCTTGACCGCGACCATTTCGGCCTGACAAAGGTAAAGGAACGGATTATTGAAATTCTGGCTGTCAAAAAGCTTGCCCCCGATATCAAAGGGCAGATTATCTGTCTGGTGGGTCCTCCGGGCGTCGGCAAAACATCCATCGCCCGTTCGATCGCCAAGGCCATCGGGCGCAATTATGTACGCGTGTCGCTCGGCGGCGTGAGGGATGAATCCGATATCATGGGACACAGAAAGACATACGTGGGTTCCATGCCGGGACGGATTATCTCCGCCATGAAGCAGGCCGGCACAAACAATCCGCTGATCCTGCTGGATGAAATCGATAAATTAGGAAACGATTTCCGCGGCGATCCTGCATCCGCCTTGCTGGAAGTGCTGGACTCGGAGCAGAATTCTTCCTTCTTCGATCACTATATTGATATGCCGTTTGACCTGAGCAAGGTGATGTTCATTACCACCGCCAACGATTACAGCGCCATTCCGGAGCCCCTTTTGGACAGAATGGACGTGATTACCCTTGGAAGCTATACCCATGAGGAAAAGTACAACATCGCCCTGAAGCACCTGATTCCGAAGCAGTTCAAGAAACACGGGATCAATTCCAAAATGCTGAAGGTGACTCCGGCCGCCGTTCACGAGCTGATTGACGGCTATACCAGAGAAGCCGGTGTACGTAATCTGGAACGTCAGATCGCTTCCATCTGCAGAAAATGCGCGAAAAAGATCGTGGGAGACAACCAGACGAAAATCGTTGTCAAGCCGGAGAATCTGGAGGACCTTTGGGGTCCGAAGAGGTTCAAAAAAGACGAACTTGTGAAATCCGATATGGTCGGTCTGGTTAACGGTCTTGCGTGGACCAGCGTCGGCGGTGAGATTCTTCCGATTGAAGTGGCAGTAATGGACGGCACGGGAAAAATCGAGCTGACCGGCTCACTGGGCGATGTGATGAAGGAGTCCGCCCGAACCGCGATCAGCTGCATCCGGACCAGGGCCGATTCGTTCGGCATCTGCCATGATTTCTACAGCAAATACGATATTCATATCCACGCGCCGGAGGGGGCCATTCCCAAGGACGGACCGTCTGCCGGAACCGCAATGGCGACCGCGATTACCTCCGCGCTGACCAACATCCCGATCCGGCACGATGTCGCAATGACAGGGGAAATTACTTTACTGGGCAGGGTGCTTCCTATTGGCGGGTTAAAGGAAAAAACGATGGCCGCTTACCGTTCGGGAATCAAGACGGTCATTATTCCGGCCGACAACGTTTCTGATCTGGCTGAAATTGACGCTGTGGTAAAAAACGCGGTGGATTTTCTGCCGGTTGAGAAAATCGACCAGGTGCTTGAAGCGGCTTTAACCAGAATGCCGGAAAATAAAAAGGAAGAGAACACGGATTCGATTGTTCCGATGAATGCTTCCAGCCAGCCGGCGATTCTGACGCCCGGCATTCCGCAGTAACGGGGTGAAGCATTGAATTTTGATAAAGCTTTATTTGAATTCGCGGCGGGGAGACCGGATCAGCTGCCAGAATCCACCGTCCCGGAAATCGTATTTTCCGGACGGTCCAATGTGGGAAAATCTTCTCTGATCAATAAACTGGTCAACCGTAAATCCCTTGCCAGGGTCAGCGCGAAACCCGGGAAAACAGGAACCATTAATTTTTACAATTTGCAGACTTGCAGATTGGTGGATCTGCCGGGTTATGGCTACGCGAAAGTCTCTCAGTCGGAAAAAAAGCGCTGGTCTGAACTGGTCGAAGGCTATTTCAGCGCACAACGCAATGTCAGGCTTGTCATCCAGATTATCGACATGAGGCACAGTCCTTCTGCCGACGATCTGGATATGATCGAATATCTAATAAATTCGGGCACGCATTTTCTGATTGCCGCTACAAAAAGCGACAAGCTGAACAAGACGGAACGAATGAATCAGCTTCGGCTATTCCAGGAGATGTTCAGTCAGGCCGAGGGACTGAAGCTGATTCCTTTTTCGTCGGTCAATGGGGAAGGAGTGGAGGAGATTCGGAATATCATTTCGAAGATTTGCGATCATTCTTAAAAACCGTTTCCAAGCCTGTCGCTGTAAACGGTACATAGCTAACTTGATGTCCGCCCTGATTCGCTTTACTTTTGGACTTTTGTGTGTTAGAATTTTATCCTATTAAATTAAAATAAGGAGTGAAACCGTTTGAATTCAAAAATTAAAGATGAGAGTGTGGACTTTTTGTTTAAAGCGATTCTTTCTTTAAAGACGGTTGACGAATGTTATAATTTTTTTGAGGACCTATGCACAGTACCGGAGATAAAGGCAATGTCGCAGCGCCTGCTTGTGGCCCATATGCTGAGCACCAAGCGGGTCTATAGCGACATCGTTGCCAAAACCGGCGCTTCCACAGCTACCATCAGCAGAGTCAACCGCTCGCTGAACTACGGCTGCGACGGCTATGAGCTGGTATTTAACAGGATCGACAAAGACGAAAAGAGCAAATGAGTTATTCGTCTTTTGCCCTTTACTATGACAGTCTTACACAAAATGTCAGTTATCCGGAACGGGCGGAGTATCTGATCGGTTTGCTGGACAGGCTGGACCATAAGGCCGGACTGACGCTCGATCTGGCCTGCGGCACAGGCAGCTTTACCATTGAACTGGCTGAGCGGGGAATCGATATTTACGGAATCGACGGCTCCGAGTCCATGCTTTCGGTTGCAAAGCAAAAGGCGGCGGACCGTGGGCTGGATATTCTTTTTTTGCGTCAGCAGATGCAGAATATCGACCTGTACGGCACGGTCGATACGGTGATCTGTATGCTGGACAGCATCAACCACTTGACCCGTGAAAGCGATGTAATGAAGACGTTTTCCCGTGTTTCGCTTTTTCTGAATCCGGGCGGATATTTTGTTTTTGATATGAATACACTGTATAAGCACCGGTATGTTCTCGGAAATCAGACATACGTTTACGACACAGACGACGTTTACTGTGTCTGGCAGAACCGCTTTGAAGAAAAGACCGGCCGGGTCGGAATTACTCTGGACTTTTTTGGCCGGGAAGGGGAAGCCTACCACAGAAGCTCCGAGCACTTTTATGAGCGCGCTTACGATTCGGAACTGATTGTTTCCATGCTGTCCAAAGCGGGGCTGGAAACCGTGGGTTTATTTCGTGAACTCAGTTTTGAAAAACCGGACGATCAAACGGAACGAATTGTCGTTGCAGCAAGAAAGATAAAATAAAAGGATTTTTAATATGGATAGAATGATCAGATGCATTACCTCCGACGGCAGTATCATGGCAGCCGCCGTGGATTCCACCTACCTGGTTGCCACAGCCCAGCAGATTCACGGCACCAGCCCGGTCGCAACCGCGGCGCTCGGCAGGCTGCTCACGGGCGCTTCCCTGATGGGCTCGATGCTGAAAAAGGAGAACGCTTCCCTTACGCTGAAAATCAACGGGGGAGGACCTTTGGGCACAGTGATCGCCATTGCGGACAGCCACGGCAACTGCCGGGGCTGCGTTGACAATCCCGCAGTTGAACTGCCGCTCAAGCCGAACGGAAAGCTCGATGTCGGCACGGCGGTAGGTGCGGACGGTATTCTGGGTGTGATACGCGATTTTGGCGAGGGAAGCCCTTATATTGGCCATGTGGAAATTAAATCCGGAGAAATCGCGGAGGATCTTACCAATTATTATGTCGTCAGCGAACAGGTTCCCACCGTCTGCGCGCTGGGGGTATTGCTAGACAAAGCGGACAGCCGCCAGCTCCTTGCGGGCGGGATGCTGATACAGGTTTTGCCCGGAGCGGATCAGGCGGCCATAGACAGGCTGGAACGAAATGCAAGCGGATTAAAACCGGTCACAACCATGCTGGCCGCGGGAATGTCGATTGAAGAGATGTGTAAGACCGTGCTGGAAGGCTTTGAAATGGAAATTCTGGATGAATTTCAAATCGGTTATGTCTGCAATTGCAGCAAGGAACGTGTGCTCCGTGCGATTTCAACACTGAAACCGGAGGATATTCTGTCACTGGCGGATGAGAAAGGCTTTGCCGAGGCGAAGTGTCAGTACTGCGGTCATACCTATCAGCTGTCGAAGCAGGAACTGGAAGAGCTTGCGGAAAAAAAGCAAGCAAAATAATCCGGGGAAAATGAAAAAAATGTAATTTTAGTGTTGACAACTGGCACAATATATAGTATTATATAACACGTCGCTGATGAATGCGGCACACGCGAATGGGAGCATAGCTCAGCTGGTTAGAGCACCTGCCTTACAAGCAGGGGGTCATAGGTTCGAGTCCTATTGTTCCCACCACTTCAAGTTGGCTCGGTAGTTCAGCTGGTTAGAACGCTAGCCTGTCACGCTAGAGGTCGTCGGTTCGATCCCGATCCGAGTCGCCATTTGCCTCTGTAGCTCAGTTGGTAGAGCAGGGGACTGAAAATCCCCGTGTCGGTGGTTCGATTCCGCCCGGAGGCACCAAGCATGCGAATGTAGCTCATCTGGTAGAGCGCCACCTTGCCAAGGTGGAGGTAGCGAGTTCGAGCCTCGTCGTTCGCTCCATTTTTGGCGTCATAGCCAAGTGGTAAGGCATGGGTCTGCAAAACCCTGATTCCCCAGTTCAAATCTGGGTGACGCCTCCAAACAAAGGAAAAAGTCCGTAAAACAAGTTTTTGTTTTACGGACTTTTTTAATATCGATATCACCCCATGCATATAGATTGCATGGGGTGATTGCGTTGAATGAGAAAGAAGTCAAAACATATTTTATACCGATAGCCGTCCTGGTTTTATGCTGTCTTGCTTTTTTGCTGCTGTCCTACATCTCCTATAATAAAATCGATAAAATGGCATTGGCCTTGGCGGAAAAACGCAATCCCGTCATTGTGCTCGACCCGGGCCACGGTGGGGAAGACGGGGGAGCTACGGGAAAAAACTCCGCGCTTGAAAAGGATATTAACCTGGCAATTGCCCTGCAACTGGAAAAACTTTTGAAAAGCTCCGGGATGCGTGTCGTAATGACAAGGACCGCGGATGCTTCCATTTGTGACGATCACCTTGACACCGTGCGGGAACGAAAGGTCAGCGACCTCCATAACCGCCTGAAAATCATTGAGGAGCAGGGCGACTGCATCTTTATCAGCATTCATCAAAACCACTTCACGGAAAGCCGCTACAGCGGAGCGCAGATCTTCTACTCAAAAAATACCGACGGAAGTAAAATCCTAGCCGAAAATATCAAAAGCCGGATTGTAGAGCTGATACAGCCGGAAAACAAGCGGGAGACAAAGCCCGCCACCAGTTCCATTTATCTGCTGTGGAACACAAAAGTCACCGCTGTGCTGGTCGAATGCGGTTTCCTTTCCAATGATTCCGAGGCTGCAAAACTGAATGACAAAACCTATCAGCAGCAAATGGCATTTTGTGTCTACAGCGGACTGCTGGATTACCTTCATTCCGTGGAGTAGTGTCTTGTATTCGTCCACATGTTGGGCTATAATTTAAAAAACAGAGGAAATAAGAGGAACTAAAAATGGCTTCCAAATCAAAAAGTATTTATATCTGCTCCGAGTGTGGATTTGAATCTGCAAAATGGTTCGGAAAATGTCCCGGCTGCGGGCAGTGGAACACGATGACAGAAGAAATCAGGGAACCGGCCGTCCAAAAGAATTCTGTGGGTGCGGCGCGTAAAAGCATCGTCCCCGTTTCCATCAATGAAATCAGCACCGCAGAGGAAGCCCGCTACCATACCGGTTTAACGGAGCTGGACAGAGTGCTTGGCGGCGGGATTGTAAAAGGCTCCCTGATCCTGATCAGCGGAGAGCCGGGAATCGGCAAATCGACGATCCTTCTGCAGATCTGCGAATATCTCGGGCGATCCCTGAAGATCCTATATGTATCGGGAGAAGAATCAAACCGTCAAATAAAGCTCCGTGCGGCCCGTCTGGGCGTTCAAAGCGACAATCTCTATATCCTGACCGAAACAGACATTCAATGCGTTATAGAGCAAATGAGAGCCCAAAAACCCGATCTGGTGATGATTGATTCCATCCAGACGATGAATAACACCGATCTGAATTCGTCGCCCGGCAGCGTTACACAGGTGAGGGAATGCACCAACGCTGTGATGCACACCGCAAAAGCGCTGGAGATCCCAACCATTCTTGTCGGCCATGTCAATAAGGACGGGGCCATCGCGGGACCGAAGGTGCTGGAGCATATCGTTGACGCGGTACTTTATTTTGAGGGAGACCGCCAAATGTCCTACCGTATTCTGCGGGCCGCAAAGAACCGGTACGGTTCCACCAATGAGATCGGCGTGTTTGACATGGGCGACAACGGGCTGCATCAGGTGGACAACCCTTCGCTCGCTCTGCTTGACGGAAGGCCGAAAAATGTATCGGGGACCTGCGTCACCTGCGTAATAGAAGGTTCCCGCCCGATTCTGGCCGAAATACAGGGACTTGCAACGACGACCGGCTTTGGAAATCCCAGAAGGATGTCGACCGGTTTTGATTACAACCGAATGTCTCTGCTGCTTGCCGTGCTTGAAAAACGGGCGGGATACTATTTTTCCAATCTGGACGCTTATGTCAATGTTGTAGGAGGACTAAGGCTGGACGAGCCCGCGGCCGACCTTGCGGTAGCCATGTCGCTCGTGTCCAGTCTGAAGGATATCCCCGTCAGCGACGACGCCATTGTATTCGGCGAGATCGGCCTTGCCGGGGAAATACGCGCCGTTACCCATGTCGACGCCAGAATCAGCGAGGCTGCCCGGCTGGGCTTTACAAAATGCATTCTGCCCTTTCACAGCCTGAAGCAGGTCAACGTCAAAGGAAACGGTATTCAACTGATCGGTGTCAAAGGCGTGAGGGAGGCGTTTGAGGCTTTATCTGGTTGCTGACAGGAGCCCGGGGAGTGACCTTGATGCAGTGCACACAGCCGTCGCCGGTATAATTGGTAATTGCGGAGGGCATTTCCAGACTGCAGTAGCCGTCATGCTGATAAATACAGTCTTCATCACATTGAATGATGCTCATTTATGTTCACCTCAATTATATTTTGGGGGATAAGCGTGAAAATTATTCATTGCTTTACTTAAAATTGAACTAATATTTTCCCTCTTCCATCACAGAATAAACAGGAATGGGGGAATGAGAATGAAGAAGTATGTAATGCTATTATCCTTTACAGTTATGATGGTCGTGGGAGTTTTCACATGGGGTGTTTTTTCGCGAAATTCCGTCGTTCCTGTCAGTATTGTAAAGGTAAACCCGGTTACAGTCGAAAATTCTGTGACGTGCAGCGGCAGGGTAGAGCGGGTTTCGATGCACAACGTCTACTCGCCGTCCGCGGCTTTTGTCAGCCAGGTTTATGTCCAGCTGGGGGACAAGGTCACTCAGGGACAGCGCTTAATGGACATCCAGGTACCTTCCTCCGCTTCCGATTCTTCCAGTTCTTCCGATTCCGAATTGGGCGGAACGTACGAAAGCCTTCTCAATCAATACAGCGGACAAAGCCAGATTACGACCAGGACGATTACTTCTCCGTACGAGGGAAAAATCACGTCGCTATCGGTTGCCAATCAGGGCTATGTCCAGGCCGGCACCCCGGTCGCGGTCATATCGGACAGCTCCGATATGCTTCAGGTAAGGCTTTCGGTCAATGAATCGCAGATTTCCGACATAAAAAAGGGGCAAAAGGCGATTATTACCGGCGTAGGATTTAAAAACACGGCATATACCGGCACTGTCAAAAGCATTTCCGCCGAAGCGAAACAGATGGTTTCCACAACCGGGCAGGAAACGGTGGTAGAGGTAATCGTCAGCGTCGAAAAACCGGGGAGCGATATCAAGCCCGGTTATACCGCGAAGGCAAAAATTATTACATCTGAAAACCCCGATGTGCTTATTGCGCCCTACAACGCCGTCAGAGCCGATAAAAACGGAAATGAGTATGTGTTCAAGTTAAAAGAAAAGAAAGCCGTCAAAACCCCTGTGGTGACCAACAGGGAATTTGACGACGGTTTTGAAATAACCAGCGGCCTGTCCGAAAACGATGAAGTCATCGCCAATCCGGATTCCGTGTCAAACGGGGCTCACGTCATTCCCAAAGAAAGTTCGGTGAGCTCCGATGATTGACTATGTGAAATCTGCGTTTCAGAATTTAGGCAGAAAACGGGTCAGGACAGTGCTTACCATACTGGGAATCGCGATCGGTGTGGCCTCTGTCGTGATCATCGGCAATATCAGCCAGTGCGGAACCAACGCGCTCAGCAACGAGCTGGAAAGCCTCGGCCTGAGCGGTCTTACCATTTCCTCTTCGTCGGATACCACCGCCCCGGTTTCTCTCAATGAAGATGACCTGAGTATCATCAAGCGGTGTGAAGAGGTGGAACAGGCAGCCCCCGTGATGGTGGAAAGCACGGATATCTCGGCCAGAAAATTGAGTTCCAAAGCTCTGGTGTGGGGGATAGACACCAATGCAAGCCAGATTATTTCCATTAATCTGCTGTACGGTCGGCTGTTCAATTCCGAAGATATCAGCACGGGATCAAACGTATGTTTGGTAGATGAAGCTTTTTCAAAAAGCACTTATATGAGAAGCAATATCATCGGGAAAACAGTGTCCATTATGAGCGGCGGAGTCGAAGAAAATTATAAGGTGATCGGGATTATTAAAACCGGCAGCGGCCTTTTGCAGAACATTATCGGAAATTATATCCCCACATTCGTCTATGTTCCTTACACCACGATTCAGGCCACATCCGGAAGAAACGATTTCGACCAGATTGTGGTCAAAGTGAAATCTGGCGGCAATGTAGAGAGCATCGGAAAAACAATCGTAGACACGCTCAACCGCGATAACGGAACGGCGGACGCGTTTGTATCCAATAATCTTGCTAAGCAAAAGGATAGCCTTACCAATATGCTGGGAATTATTACTCTGATTCTTTCCGCGGTAGGCTCCGTTTCTTTATTGGTGGCAAGCCTGAGCATCATGACCGTCATGCTGGTTTCGGTCAACGAACGGACGCGGGAAATTGGAATCAAGAAAGCGATTGGGGCAAAGCAAAGCTCCATCATGCTGGAATTTATGTTCGAGGCTGTTCTGATATCCCTGATCGGCTGCGTCTGCGGTATCGCGGCCGGATATATCATTTCCTTCGCCGGCGCCGAATATTTTGGCGTAGAGCTGAGTACAAGAGCGGATATCATGATGATCGCGGTAGAATTCTCCCTTGCATCCGGCACTGTTTTCGGGGTTTATCCGGCATATAAAGCGTCAAGGCTGAAGCCCGTCGACGCGCTCAGACAGGAGTAAAAATATGGGTTTTATCCAAACTCCGAACCTTCCGGAGTCGGACGTGGCCGCAGCGGCCGTGTCCGGTACATATCAAGCAGTTACGGACGCGCTCAGAGCGCGGAATATAGAGGTTCTTCCGGTAAAACCGTGTAAGGCTTTGAGCAGGCCGGTATGCTGTCACGCCGATATGCTGCTGCACCACCTGGGCGGCAATCGAATCGTTGCGGCAAATGGGGAAGAGGACTTAAAAATAAGACTGGAACAATTGGGGTTCGAGGTATCCTGTTCGAACAAATGTATTTTCCAATTCTTATCCGCAGGATGTTATTTTAAATTGCGCTCGTGTCGGAAACCGGTTATTGGCTAACTGGAAGGCCATGGACGGCACGATTTATGATTACTGCAGAGCGAACCGGATAGAAATAACGGACGTAAGGCAAGGATACGTGAAATGTTCCACGGTGATCGTCGATAGCCGGTCCGTGATTACGGCGGACCCGTCCATAGCGGAAGCGGCGGAAAGAATGAGGATGGATGTTCTGAAAATTACTCCGGGCTATGTAAATTTAGAGGGATACGAATATGGGTTTCTTGGAGGCGCCTGCGGAATGATCGGGAAAGGAAAACTGGCTTTTACAGGCAGCATCCAAAATCATCCTGATTATTGTGGTATGAAAAGCTTCTGCGATCAGAAAAAGGTGGAATTGATTTCTCTGACGAAAGGTCCGCTGCTGGACATTGGGGGAATCCTTCCGTTAAAAACCGTATCGGAAAAGAAACCTTGGAAAGAAATAGAAAATCCTTGACTGCCCCATAAAAAAACGATATAATTATACAAAATGAATATTTTGTATAATTAAGGGGACTGAAAAAGCCGAAGAAAGGATTTGAATGGCTCATGAAATCAGAAATAAAATCTGAATGGATGGCTGAAGCGCCGCCGGTCATCAAAGAATTTCTGGGATACGTCGGAACAATTAAAGGAAAATCTCCAAAAACCGTTGATGAATACTATCTTGACTTACGTACGTTTTTCAGGTATATTAAAAAATCCCGGAACCTTGTACCGCCGGAAATCGATTTCGAGGAAATCAGTATTTCCGACATTGATCTTGATCTCATTAAAACCATTACTCTGACACATGTTTTTGAGTACATGAATTATCTGTCCACAGAGCGCCAGAACAAAGCTTCGACCCGATCCAGAAAGGTTTCCAGTTTACGGACTTTTTTTAAATATCTGACGAATAAGACCGGCAAACTGGCTGTAAACCCGGTTCAGGAGCTGGAAACGCCCAAGCAAAGGAAAGCTTTGCCGAAATATCTGACTTTGGAGCAAAGTCTGGAGCTTTTGTCCAAAGTGGACGGCCCTACCAAAGAACGGGACTACTGTATCCTGACATTGTTTTTAAACTGTGGCATGCGGTTGTCCGAACTGGTCGGCCTGAATCTGAGCGATGTCCGCCACGGCACGTCGACGGTCAGGATCGTCGGCAAGGGCAACAAGGAACGGATCGTTTATCTGAACGACGCCTGCCTTGACGCGATCGACCGATATGTCGCGGTGCGGCCCAACGATGCTCTGATAGACAAAAACGCGCTGTTCATCAGTAAGCAGAAGAAGCGCATCAGTCCGAAAACCGTACAGTATCTCGT
The DNA here is from genome assembly GCF_052442865.1 of Caproiciproducens puteiluti. NCBI lineage: Bacteria > Bacillati > Bacillota > Clostridia > Eubacteriales > Acutalibacteraceae > Caproiciproducens > Caproiciproducens puteiluti. The sequence continues at coordinate 2,038,469 of NZ_CP194790.1, forward strand.
TAAAAAGTACCTTTCGGAAATTGAACTCGGCAACCTTTCCGTACATAAACTCCGACACACGGCGGCGACCCTGATGTATCAGCACGGACATGTCGATATCCGGGTCTTAAAAGATATTTTAGGCCATGAAAATTTGGGTACCACTGAAATTTATACTCATTTGTCTGACGAACAGATGGCCAACGCCGCAAAAGCAAATCCACTGTCGAAGGTAAAGCAGCGCAGTACCGTTGATTTCAAAAAGGCGATAAAAAAAGAACCGGAATGACCGGTTCTTTTGTATTTAACCCAATTTTGCACGCGGATGGCAGTTGTTATACACTTTTTTAAAATGATCATTCAATAAGTGTACGTAAACCTGTGTGGAGGAAATATCCGCGTGGCCGAGCATCATCTGTATGTCCTTCAGCTCCGCGCCGTTTTCCAGCAGATGCAAAGCAAAGGAATGGCGAAGCGTATGAGGAGTAATTTCCTTGACGATTCCCGCCTTTTCCGCATATCCTTTTACGATTTTCCAGAAACCCTGACGGGTAAGCCTGCGGCCGTTCAGATTCGTAAAGAGTGCCTGTCCCCCATCCGGCGTGATAATCAGGCTCCTGACTCTGATAATATATTCCGATATGGCATTTACCGCCGTGGGATAAACCGGAATCAGCCGTTCGCTTTTGTCATTTTTGCAGCTCAGCATTCCCGTGTGGATATTGATATCCTGAATATTTAAATCAACCAGTTCCGAAGCCCTGATTCCGGTTGCGTACAGAAGCTCCAGCATTGCTTTGTCGCGGCAGCCCTTTGATTCCTGAGTATCCGGCTGAGACAGCAGAAGCTCGATTTCCTTGCCGGTCAGGATCTGAGGGAGCTTTTTTACCGTCTTTTCCAGTTTAACGGCCTTTGCGGGATTGCTGTCCGTCTGGCCGGTAATAATCAGATACTGATAAAAGCACCGGATGGAAGCGACATTTCTCGTAATCGTAGCGTTTGACTTTTTTAATTCTGTCAGATTTGCAACATATTTATTGATAAAGTCGGAATCCGCCTGAGCCGGATCGCCCAGCCCGTTCTCATCCAGAAATGATAAGAAATGTCCGACGTCGCGAATGTACGAATCCAGTGTGTTTGCAGACACAGCCTTTTTATTGACCAGATAATTGCTGAAATCCGAACAGTAGTCCTTCATTTTGTCCTATCCCCTCTATTTTTAAAAAGAAAACATACCCGCAAAACATCCTGAAAATATAACGTCAATCACCGCCGCCAGAAAAGCAACCATCAGAATCACGCCGAAGTTCAGTAAATACGGCTTCATTTTCGGCGGGCTGATTGTCCCTCTTTGAGATACAACACTGCAAGACGCAATCATTCGGGAAAATCGTGTCCCCTCCCTTGCCGCAAGCAGAATTGCAAGGCAGCACACAAATGCCCCGGGCAAAATAACCACCAGATTAAACAACACGCCCATAAAGCCATAAGCCGCATACAGATATCCGGATGTCAGCCCCAGCCCGAACCCCCGGAAAAACAGGACCGCAGGGATGATGAACATCCCCCACACGGAAAGCCCGCAAAGAAAACAGGCCAGTATAAAAATAAAGGACGAAGCAAAGGAAGCGGAGAAAATGGAGATAATGGGCTGTACAGCCCTGGCTTTATAATTGCTGTAAAATAGAAAATCCAGTTTATTTAACGCGGTGAAATCCGCATTTCTGGCGAAGACCGCTCCAAAAATCATGCCGATGATCAAAGAAAGCGAGAACAGTACCAGAACATAATTTTCACGCAGTGCTTTTAAAAGAATCCTGCTGTTGATAACAGGCCTGTGCCGAAAGCTGTGTTTTACAACAATCATACTCAAACATCCCCTTAATATATATAAGGATACATTCATAAATGTATGAGAATGATTTGTGTTATATGATTACTTGCCCAGCTCTTCCGCTCTTTTTGTACAGGCCCTCATCGCCTCGTCCACGATTTGCTCAAAATGATGCTCATAAAAAACGTCCAATGCTTTTAAGGTGGTTCCGCCGGGTGAAGAGACCATTTTAATCAGTGCTTCCGGGGTCAGCTCCGGCTGGCGCAGCATCCCCGCACTGCCCTCCAGCGTCTGGCAGATCAGCTGCAAAGCTGTGTCGGCGGCGATCCCCTGTTTGACTGCGCTGTCCAGCATCGCTTTGGCGAACAGATAAATATACGCCGGGCTGCTGCTGTTTACGGAAATGACGGCGTTCATCTGGCTTTCGCCCAAAACCGTCACCGTGCCGCAGGCGGCGAATAATGACAGAACCAGCTGAAAATCTTCGTCCGTTACATTTTCCGTCCTGCTTAACGCGGTTGCACCCTTTCCGATGAGAAGGGGCGTGTTGGGCATGGTCCTGATAACCGGACACCGGCAGCCGAGAGCACTGTTGATATAGTGCGTTGAAATGCCCGCCGCAATAGAAACAAACAGAATTTTTTGATTTACAAAAGGTTTTACCGAAGCCAATACTTCTGCAAAATTCTGCGGTTTGACTGCCAGAAAAACAATATCGCATTTTTCGATTAGCTGCTCAATCGAGTCAACGGTCCGGATCCCCGCCTTTTGCCGCAGCGCTTCCCGCTTCTCCCGGTTGATATCATAAACAAAAACCTGCTGTGCCGGAAAGGTTTTTGTCCCGACAATCCCATTAATAATAGCGCCTGCCATATTGCCGGCGCCGATAAACCCCAGTATTTTATCATTCAAAAAAAACACCTGCCTTGTAACTATATACTATAATACATTTTTTACCAGTTAGCAATACAAAAATATACAGGAAAACTATTTTTATGCATTTTCAAATAATTTATGTAAACTTGATTATGTAAACTAATAAAAAATTATGTAATAAGCATTATGTAAACCTTATGAATAAAAATACGCACGCTTGCATTTTTCAGGCAAGCGTGCGCCGCTTATCAGTTTTCTCTTGTTATTCGGCCATCGCCGCTTTGATCATAATGGCGCATTCCAGGCGCTTTTTTTCAAGATCACAAGAGATTTTATGGGCCTTATGGATATCCCCCTCATACTGTTGGCTGTTCGCGTTGCAGCCGCCGCTGCAGTAAAATTTAGCCCAGCAGTTTCTGCATTCCGGTTTTGAATAGACGTTTGCCAGCGCGAAGGAATGCTTCATATCGGTATTCAAGGTTCCGTCCATGACATTCCCCATTTTAAAGCTCTCGTCCCCTACGAACTGATGGCAGGGGAAAATATCTCCCTCCGGCGTTACGGCGATGTATTCGTTGCCGCAGCCGCAGCCGCGAAGGCGCTTGATGGCGCATGGGCCCTGATCGAGGTCCAGCGTAAAATGAAAGAAATTGAACCCCTTCCCCGCTTTTTTGCGGTCAATGATCGTATTTGCCAGACGCTCATACTCTTCAAATACGCGGGGCAAGTCCTCTTCCTTGATCGAATAATCCAGCTTCACGTCCGAGACCACCGGCTCAACGGAAACCTGCTCAAAACCAAGCTCGGCCATATGTAACACATCGTTGGTGAAATCAAGATTGTGTTTGGTAAAGGTTCCTCTGGCGTAATAGTCTTTATCGCCGCGTGACGCGACCAGCTTTTGGAACTTCGGAACAATCGAATCATAGCTGCCCGTACCGTCGGTCCTGACCCGCAAAAGATCGTTGACGCTTTTTCTTCCGTCAAGGGACAGCACGCAGTTGGACATTTCCCGATTGATAAAATCGATCTTATCGTCCGTCAGCAAGATGCCGTTTGTCGTAATGGTAAAGCGAAAGTTTTTATTGTGTTCTTTTTCGATACTGCGGGCATAATTGACGATTTGCTTGACAACCTCAAAATTCATCAGCGGTTCGCCGCCGAAGAAATCGACTTCAAGGTTATGCCTTCCCTCTGATTTCTCAATCAGGAAATCGATCGCTTTCTTCCCTACCGCAAAGGGCATCAGCATTCTGCCGCGGCCAAAGTCTCCCTTGGCGGCAAAGCAGTATTCGCACCTTAAATTGCAGTCGTGGGCAATATTCAGGCACATGGATTTTACCGGGGCGTCCTTCATCATTTCAGCGAACTTTCCATATTCGTCCGCTGAAAAAAGCTGACCGATCCGGTACAGCTCTTTCAGCTCCTCATAGGCTTCATGAACGGTTTCGCCGTCATATTTACCGCTCAGGCCGTTCAGCATTTCCTGGGGAGGATTCTCCGGCACGCTGTCATTTAAATAGTCCAGCATATCAAACGGCGCGTCGTCAAAAAGATGGACGGCCCCGCTGTTGGTATCCAGTACGATATGAAAACCATTTAAAGAATACTTGTGAATCATGTATTTTCTCCGTTTACACAAAATTTAAGGGACATTACTGTCCCTTAAGGTTTGAATGAAATTCAAATCAATTGATTTATCTGCCTGCGTTTTCGCACTTCTGGTTTGCGACAGTGCAGGAAGTTTTGCAGGCCGACTGACAGGACGCCTGGCACTCGCCGCATCCGCCTTTGACTGCACTCTCTTTTAAATTGGCTTTATTCAAAGTCTTAATCTGTTTCATTTTTTTGAAACCTCCATTTCAATATTACTGATCATTTTCGCTTCATGATTATATCACACTGACGGAAAGAATAAAAGTATTATTTTACTTTTGACTTCTTACTGACCGCAAGCAGCCCGCCGATCGCGCCGGAAAGCACCATCACCAGCATCCTGATTCCGGCCGTGAGGGAAACAGGTTCATGGGACGCAATCATACCGGAAACAAGAAACAATACAAACAGCAGCAAACCGGACAAAGCGCCGTAGGCCAAACCGCGTTTACGGGAAATCTTTGCTGTGACAAACCCCGCCACAAAGGACGCGAGCACGGACAATCCGAGCATCATAGGAGAAATCAAATTCTGCGGAATGTGTCCCGCCGACACAAAGGCCAAGGCAAAAGCACCCAACAGGGCAGCACAAAGTACAGCCCCGACGACAGCCCCGAGGATAATGGAGCGCAGCGCTCCCAACATCGGATTTTCATTTAAATGCTTTAAATGCTTCTTGCTTTTCATTACCAGCGCCCCCTCAAATATCTAATACAATAGATATTCAGAAGGCGCCGAAGATATACTAATTATTCCGCTTTTTCGTCTTATTCGGCGTCCGCGTGAACGGTATCGATGCTTCCGATCGCCCAGCGCTTAATGCGGATTTTGACGCGGTCCGTACCGGTTTCGATAACGATGGTGTCGGAATCGTCTTTAATGCCGACTACTCGTCCGACAATTCCGCCGATTGTGGTGATATCATCGCCGATTTGGATATTATTGCGCATTTTTTCTTCATTTTTCTTTTTCTTGGACTGGGGACGGATTCCAAAAAAATAAAAAGCGCCGATAATGGCCGCGTAAAGGAGAACGATGGTCCATGTTCCTCCTCCGTCCACAAGAGATCCACTTAAAGTGTTGAAATTCATTTAGAACTGCACCTCCAATTTAATATAATGATTATAGCAATTTCTTCGTCGTCTTGCAAGGATTTCTTATATCCTTGCGCTCAATTTCGAGATATTATTGCTATAGAATTCCTCAAAACGACCCTCATCAAGAGAAAAGCGGATACGTTCCAGAAGGGAATTGTAAAAATAGATGTTGTGCATGACGCAAAGCCGCATCGCGAGCATCTCCCCGCTTTTAAAAAGATGGTGAATATATGCGCGCGTAAAATTGCGGCAGACGGGACAGTCGCAGTGTTCGTCGAGCGGTTTCTCGTCGAGCGTGTATTTCGCGTTCATCATATTCCGGCAGCCGTCCCAGGTAAAGGCGTGCCCGTGGCGGGCGTTTCTGGACGGCATAACGCAGTCGAAAATATCCACGCCGCGCCTGACCGACTCCAGAATATTGGCCGGAGTGCCCACCCCCATCAGATAACGGGGTTTGTCCTTGGGCATTTCCGGCTCCACCGCTTCAAGGATGCGGTACATCTCTTCCGCGCTCTCCCCCACCGCCAGCCCGCCGATGGCGTATCCGTCGAGGTCGAGTTCGCGGATCTGTTTCATGTTTTCGATACGCAGGTCCTCGTAGGTGCTGCCCTGATTGATTCCCCACAGCATCTGGCGGGGATTGATCGTATCCGGCAGCGTGTTCAGCCTGTCCATTTCCGCCTTGCACCGATACAGCCAGCGAACCGTGCGCTGACAGGAGCTGCGCGCGTAGTCGTATTCCGAAGGATTCTCCACGCATTCGTCAAAGGCCATTGCAATTGTAGAGGCCAGGTTGGACTGAATCCTCATGCTTTCCTCCGGTCCCATAAAGATTTTATGGCCGTCGATATGGGAAGAGAAGGTCACGCCCTCTTCGGTAATATTTCTGAGCTTTGCCAGCGAGAATACCTGAAATCCGCCGCTGTCGGTCAGAATCGGCCCGTCCCACCGGGTGAACCGATGCAGGCCGCCCAGCTTTTTCACGTTTTCGTCGCCCGGCCTCAGATGAAGATGATAAGTATTGCAGAGCTGTACCTGGCATTTCAGGTCCTTCAGATCCAGCGCGGAAACACCGCCTTTAATCGCTCCGCAGGTAGCCACGTTCATAAAAGCCGGAGTTTGAACCGTTCCGTGCGGCGTAGTGAATTCGCCGCGCCTTGCCGCTCCCGTATTGCTGATTAGCTTATACATATAATCCTTATTTATCCTTTCGTATCAGTAAATGAACATCGCGTCAGCCATATGCATGGCAGGCAAGCCCGGCGTCGCGATGCATATGCCTTGTTTCAAGTCTGTTAAATGATCAGCATCGCGTCACCGAAGCTGAAAAAGCGGTATTTTTCCTGAACGGCGACTCGGTACGCGTTCATAATATGCTCGTAACCCGCAAGGGCGGAAACCAGCATGATGAGCGTGCTCTCCGGCAGGTGAAAATTGGTGATCAGGCCGTCGAGCACTTTGAACCGGTAGCCGGGATAAATAAAAATATCCGTCCATCCGGCGCTTTCCTTGATACAGCCCTCTGCGGTACCGACAGACTCCAGCGTGCGGCAGCTTGTCGTCCCCACCGCAATGACGCGGCCGCCGTTCCGTTTTGTTTCATTGATGGCATCCGCCGTTTTCTTCGGGAGATAGTAATGCTCCGAATGCATTTTATGATCCAGTATCTTTTCCGCCGTGACCGGGCGGAACGTGCCCAGCCCAACGTGCAGCGTGACAAATACCACTTTCACGCCTTTGGCCTTTACCTTTTCCAAAAGCTCCGGCGTAAAATGCAGCCCGGCGGTCGGCGCGGCCGCGGAACCGACTTCCTTGGAATACACGGTCTGATAGCGCTCATTGTCGTTCAGATGCTCCGTGATGTAATGCGGCAGCGGCATTTCCCCGATCTGATCGAGGATTTCATAGAAATTCCCTTCATAGGTAAAACGCGCCAGGCGGTTGCCTTCGTCGATGATTTCCAGCACCTCCGCCCTGAGAAGACCGTCGCCGAAAACGAAACGGGAACCGGGCTTCGCGCGCTTGCCGGGACCGCAGAGAACTTCCCATACGTCCCCTTCCCGGTGGTTCAAAAGCAGAAACTCCACGCGGGCCCCCGTCTCTTCCTTGATTCCGTAAAGCCGGGCCGGAAGAACGCGTGAATCATTCAGGACAAGACAGTCTACGGGATCTAAGCAGTCAATGATATTGAAAAAGTGTTTATGGGCAATCTCGCCGGTTTCTTTGTTCAGTGTCAAAAGTCTGGAGGAATCGCGCGGTTCAAGCGGGGTCTGCGCAATCAGTTCGTTCGGTAAATCATAGAAAAAATCTTTTGTCTGCAAATTTTTTAAATCCAATGTCATTTTCATATCTCCCACATAATATACTACCGATTCTTTATTATAAATAAATTGACAAGTAATAGCAACCCATGTTATTATAATTCAAAGATAGAGGCGCGATTTTAAAGAGTAACGGATTCCAGGCTGCCAAAGCCGTTTATCGTCCGTGAAAGGTAAACTCGCCGAAGGGGGTTTCTGGGCAGGAAACCGCCTGGTTGTTTTTGTGAACAGCAGAACAACTGTCATCATGTTGATATGATGGAGCGCTATCGGCTAACATTTGGTTCGGCAGATGCCGGACCCTATCAATGTCGAACAGTATCTATTATATTTGCCTGATGACCGGTTTTCAACCGGTTTTTTTCTTATGTATATATTTTCTCATTCTTTAAACATATATATTACAGGAGGGCTACCAATGAAAAAGTATCATGTAGGAATTATCGGCGCAACCGGCATGGTTGGTCAAAGATTTGCTACGCTGATCGAGAACCACCCGTGGTTTACGGTTACCGCGCTCGCTGCGAGCGCGCGTTCCGCCGGAAAAACATATAAAGAGGCTGTCGGGGACCACTGGCTGATGACAACACCGATGCCGAAATCAATGGAAAATATGGTCGTTTTCAACGCGGAGCAGGATATTGAAAAAATCACTTCCCTTGTTGATTTCGTGTTCTGCGCAGTCAACATGAGAAAAGAGGAAATCAAAGCGCTGGAAGAAGCCTATGCCAAAGCGGAGTGCCCGGTGATGTCCAACAACAGCGCGAACCGTCTGGTGGCCGACGTACCGATGATCATTCCGGAAATCAACGCCGACCATGCCGGGGTCATTGACGCTCAGCGCAAACGTCTCGGCACAAAACGCGGATTCATCGCCGTGAAATCGAACTGCTCTCTGCAGAGCTACGTTCCGGCTATTCACCCTCTGATGGATCTGAACGTAACCAAAGTCCTCGCCTGCACCTATCAGGCCATTTCCGGCGCGGGAAAAACCTTTCAGACGTGGCCGGAAAGCGTCGATAACGTGATTCCCTTTATCGGCGGCGAAGAAGGAAAATCTGAAAATGAACCGCTGAAAATCTGGGGGCATGTCGAAAACGGCGCAATCGTCAACGCCACTTCCCTGTCCATTACCTCTCAGTGTCTCCGTGTTCCCGTTTCCGACGGGCATACCGCCGCGGTTTTTCTCTCCTATGAAAAAAAGGTTGAGCTTGAAGAAATTATTGCAAGATGGGAAAACTTTAAGGGAGTCCCTCAGGAGCTTCAGCTTCCCAGTGCACCAAAGCAGTTTTTGCATTATTTCCGCGAGGACGACCGTCCGCAGTCAAGGCTTGACCGTAATCTGGAGAACGGTATGGCCGTTTCCATCGGACGTTTGCGCCCGGATACGCAGTACGATGTAAAATTTGTCTGTCTGTCCCACAACACTCTGCGCGGAGCCGCAGGCGGAGCTGTTTTGATGGCGGAGCTTCTTTGCGCAAAAGGTTATATCGATTGAAGAATTTGCGAATTTGGAGGTAAAGTGTCATGAAAAAGCTTATTTTCAGCGGTTCCGGCGTCGCGATCATCACGCCGATGAACGAAGACGGTTCCGTGAATTATGACGTTTTGGGCGATCTCGTAGAATTTCATGTCGCCAACGGAACGGATTCCATTATTGCCTGCGGTACAACAGGGGAATCGGCTACCTTGGACCACGAAGAGCATTGCAAGGTCATCGAATACATCATTAAAAAGACGAATAAACGGATTCCGGTCATCGCGGGCTCCGGCAGCAACGACACCCGCTACGCGGCAGAGCTGTCCCTGACCGCTCAGGAGCTTGGCGCGGACGCCCTTTTAATGGTTACGCCCTATTACAATAAAACCTCTCAGGCAGGTCTGGTAAAGCATTACCACTATGTGGCCGACCGTGTGAAGCTTCCGATCATCGTCTACAACGTACCGTCCAGAACGGGATGCAATATTAAACCGGAAACATATCTGGAGCTCTCCAAACACCCGAATATCAATGCTGCAAAAGAGGCGAACGGGGATATTTCCGCTCTGGCGAGAACCATTGCCCTTTGCGGCGACGAGCTGAATATATACTCCGGTGAAGACAATCAGACGCTGCCCATTCTTTCTTTGGGCGGAAAAGGAATCATTTCCGTATTCGCGAACATCATGCCGAAGGAAATACACCAAATTTGCGCGGATTTCTTTGACGGCAACCTTGCTGCCAGCCGTGCGGCCTTTTTGAAGTACCTTGAGCTGATGGACGCACTGTTCATGGATGTGAACCCGATCCCGGTGAAGGCGGCCATGAAAATGCTTGGATTCAACAGCGGCGGCTGCCGCCTGCCGTTGACGGCGATGGGCGAAGAAACGGAAGTAAAGCTTGCGATGATTCTTAAAAAATATAATCTGTTAAAATAAATTGACCTTTCCGGAGGGAAGTAAAAATGACAAGGATGATTATCTGCGGATGCAACGGCAAGATGGGCCGTGAGGTTTCGGCCTGTGCGGCGCTGCGGGAAGACTGCAAAGTTGTGGGCGGAATCGATATGAATACGGAGGCGAAAGAGGATTATCCGGTTTTTGCGAAACCGGCGGATATCAATGTCGACGCCGACGTCATCGTCGATTTTTCCAACCCCGCCCTTCTCGCTTCCCTGCTCCAGTATGCGCAGATTCATAAAACGCCGCTTGTTCTGTGCACCACCGGTTATAACAAAGCGCAGGTGGAAGCGCTTACCCGTGTTTCCGAATCTGTCCCCGTATTTTATTCGGGCAATATGTCGCTGGGGATCAACCTGCTGATCGAATTGTCCAAAAAGGCGGCTAAAGTGCTGGGAAGCGGCTTTGATGTTGAAATTATAGAGAAACACCACAATCAGAAGGTCGACGCGCCGAGCGGCACCGCCCTCATGCTGGCCGACGGCATTTCTTCCGTCATGAATGAAAATGCGCACTATATTTACGACCGGCATTCCCAGAGGAAAAAGCGCGAAGCTACCGAAATAGGAATTCATTCCGTTCGCGGGGGAACCATTGTCGGCGAACATGAAGTGATTTTTGCCGGACATCATGAGGTGATTACGCTCGCCCACTCCGCTCAGTCAAAAGAAGTTTTTGCCGTCGGGGCGGTCAACGCGGCTGTTTATCTGGCAAAGATGCCCGCAGGACTTTATAACATGTCTGATTTATTAAAATAGGAGGTAGCATGATGAGTACGGAACCAATGATCACCACTTCAAATGAAATTACCCTGATCACGCTGCAGAACTGTCCCTCCGAACTGACCTTTATCGCCGATGTTTTTCAGAAAATTTCGGGGTTCGGAGTCAATGTGGATATGATTTCGCTTGCACCGGCACACGGCGCTTTCACTTCCATCTCCTTTACGATTTCCGACAATGATCTGGATAAAATTCTGACCTTTACATCCGATCTTCATGACAATTCCAGTATCAAAACCATTGTCAGCAGCGGAAACTGCAAAATTTCCGTGTATGATCAGGGAATGAAGGACACCCCCGGCGTAGCGGCAAAGGTTTTTGCAGCAGCAGCGAAGAGCGAAACGGACATACGGATTATCACCACCTCCGAGGTCGACATTTCCCTGCTGGTTACGGCGGCGGATTTTGACCAGACGCTGAACGAAATCGAAAAGTGTCTGAAGAAATGAAAACCTGCTTCCTGTTTTCTGTAAAATAACGATCCCTTCCGTCAGGCAGTATGATCTGCCGACAGCGGAAGGGATTTTTTTATCTCCAGTAATAGACGACTACGGGAAAAATATAGACCGCGATAAAAACGCCGATGAACAAAACCGTAAAGAAAACAACCGCCGGCAGTTCCAGAAACCGGATTTTACGGTAGAGCCCCTTCCTCAGAAATATCAGGAAAAGAATCAGACCGGCGATTCCCAGGGCGGATAAACAGCTTCCCAAGGAAAAGCCGGGCGGGATATAAGAAACAGAGATTTCGTTTTTCCCTTTGTCCAGCTTGATCGCCATCATGGAATCCAGCACGCAGTTGATATCGGTCTTTTTCCCGTTTACAGTCGCGGTATATCCCTTGCCGTCCGTAATCGGAAGGAAGAGGTAGGACTGGTCGTCAACCGCGTCCGCAGTGCCGGTAATCCGGTTCCCGGACTGCTTTAGCTGCGCGGCGGCAGTATCGCTGACAGCTTTCTTTAAAACATCGTCCTTAAGTCCGGCGATCCCAAAGGATTTCACGTCGACTTCTTTTAAAACCTGAATTTCCACTTCCACCGTCTGGTCGCGGAAGGTACCGAGATTCAGGAGTCCGTTATTGCTTTGATTCGGATAATCGTCCTGTACGGTCATCCCATTTACCAGAATATTGAAGCTTGAGTTGATATGCTCGATCAGGCTGTTTGACAGCCTGTCAAAGCAGTCGAAATAAAGCGTTTCCGTTCCCTGAACCGGAATCCGGTAAACCACTGACCCTTCGGTGCTGTTGTCCGGAAAAGTAAGAGAATATCTTTCTCCGGAAGTATAGGCGATATTATTCAAAAGAGTCGGCTCATAATTGGTAAACAGCTTGTCCTGTGTATGAAAGAGGGATTCAAAGACAAACTGCTGAATGTTGAGACGGGTCGTGTCCGGCAGAGTGCTTAATTTCTGAACGGCATCGGAATGAACAACAAACCCTACGGGAAGGGTATCCTCTTTTTTCCTGATCTCATATTTCTCATTTTGGTAAACCTTCTGTTCCTTGCTGAAGGAAGTTCCCCTGCGAAGAATCGTGTACCGGTTCCCCATTATGGCGTCGGTCAGTTTGGTGCCGCCGTTCGAATTGACTTCCATCCAGTAGGACGAATAGCCAAGCTTCTTCATGGTATACATAAAGCTTTCGCCCGTCAGCGACGTATAATGGCTCAGCGTATGATACCCCAGGCTGCCCATCAGGTTTACGTCGAAGTATTTCTCTTCGGATTTCACGCGGTAAAGAGAGTCATCTTCGATCCGGTCACTCAGATCGATGACGGCTGCCTCGGTTTTTCCGTTGTTGGCGGCGGAGGCCACGTAAACCCCGGAATTAAATACACACTCCAGTACAACCATGACGCACAGCAGGACGGAGAATGCGGTTTTACCCAGCAGCCTGAACTGGTAGAGCAGCAGAAGGACGAGATACGCGAGCCCCGCGACCAGAGAAAACAGGAGCAGAAGCCGGAAGCTCGCGCTGTTTCCCCACAGGGTTTCCGTGTAAATCCTGACGACATCATATTCCTTATAAAAAATCAGGCATTCCGCAAGGAATGCGGCGCTTACCGCCAGCATCCCGCCGAATACGGCAATCGAACTGCTTGACACAAGGCGATTTTCCTGATTGATTTCCGATAATACGGCGGCAAGCAGAATCAGGCCGAAAAAGACAGTAATATATCCGTAGCGGACCGGAAAAGCCTGATAATTTCCGGTCTGCCACATCTTATTGATCGGTTCTATGAAAACCGGTATCACAGTCAGAACAAACAGGAAAAATACAAGGTTTGTACTCGGCGGAAGACTTTTCGCAAAAAACAAATAGACAATCAGCGCGGCAAAGATCGCGCCCGAGCACAGAATCACGGTAAACGTCGTGTCCAGCCTGGAAATCAGTCCGCCCACTTTTAAGCTCGTAAACAGGTCGCTGGTTCTGGCGGAAACCATATACTGCATCAGGGAAGGCAGCCAGACCACGGCGGTAATCAAAGCGGTAATCAGGGTGGAAACTCCCAGAAGCAAAATATTTTTCCGGCGTGTCCCCTTTTTCGCGAAGAAGCAAACATAGACTCCGGATGCCAGTACCAGAAAAATGGATACCATATAGCTCAGATAGAAATTTACTGTCAGTATCGCTGAAAAAGACAGGACATACCACAGGATTTTTCCTTCGTCGGCCAGCTTTATCAGGCCGATCAGAAGAATCGGAAAAAGATACATGACGTCCAGCCATACGTGGTTCTGGTAGTAAAACATGGTGTAGCCGCAGAAGGCATACATCACGGAGATCGCGGTGTTTTGCAGCACACCGAGCTTTTTGAATTGAAAGCGAAAAAAGACGCTTGCCGTAAACGCGCATACCATCATTTTCAGCAGGACCAGAATATTCATGAAAAGATAGAGATCCGCCTTATCGACAAAGGCAACCAGAAAGCTGAACGGACTGCTGATGAAAAACAGGAATACGCCCCAGAAGCTCATGCCCCCGGCATTCTGCATATTCAGAAACATGTTTGCTTTTCCGGACAGGATATCTTTAAAGTCCATCAGAAAAGGGATGACCTGCTGGTTCATGTCGCACCACGAAAGAGTGTTATATCCAAAAGGAAACATCCTGCTTACAAAAAACACCGAAAGCATAATCACCATCACCGAAGCAGGTGCCAACAGAAAAGAGCCGTTTTTTTTCATCTGGATGAATCCTCCAACATTTGTCAATGTACCTATTATAAGGAATTGCCGGACGAAAATCAATCAAAACAGCCCGCCGCCGAAATTTCGGCGGCGGGCTGAGCGAATTTTTGCGTTAATCAACCAGATTGACTTTGTGAAACACCTTTTTTCCCTTTTTAATCACCACATATTTTTTCTCGAAATGGTTCAGGGAAAGTTTCTCCGCGCTGGAAAGTATCTTCTCGTTATCGACTGAAATACCGCCCTGATCGATCAGACGTCTTCCCTCTCCTTTGGAAGGCGCCAGCTTTGTCAGGACCAGAAGATCAAGCACGCCGATTTCCCCATCGGCAAAATCGGCCGCGGTAATGTCCGTGGAGGGCATGTTGTCCGTGTTCTCGCCGCTGCAGAACAGCGCGCGCGCGCCTTCCTGCGCCTTTAGCGCTTCCTGCTCGCCGTGAATCAGCTTAGTGACCTCAAACGCAAGAATTTCCTTGGCCTTGTTGAGTTCCCCGCCTTCCAGCTTCGCAAGTTCATTGATCTCCGACAGCGGAAGAAACGTAAGGATTTTCAGGCATTTGATAACGTCGGCGTCGCCGATATTGCGCCAGTACTGGTAGAAGTCGAACGGCGTGGTCTTTTCGGGGTCCAGCCAAACAGCACCCTTTTCGGTTTTGCCCATCTTTTTGCCCTCGCTGGTGGTCAGCAGGGTAAACGTCATGCCGTAGGCTTCCTTGCCCTCTTTGCGGCGAAGCAACTCGACGCCGCCGATAATATTGCTCCACTGGTCGTCGCCGCCAAGCTCCAGCTGACAGTTATAGCGGTGGTTCAGTTCCAGAAAGTCATAGCTCTGCATAATCATATAGTTCAGCTCAAAGAAAGAAAGTCCCTTTTCCAAACGCTGCTTATAGCATTCCGCGGCAAGCATACGGTTGACGGAAAAATGCACGCCGACATCGCGCAAAAACTCAATATAATTCAGATTCAGAAGCCAGTCACCGTTGTTGGCCATAATCGCCTTGCCTTCCGAAAAATCAACCAGACGGGACATCTGCTTTTGGAAGCAGGCAATATTGTGGTCGATTTCCTCTTTGGTCAGCATTTTGCGCATATCGGATTTTCCGGAAGGATCGCCGACCATGCCCGTTCCGCCGCCGAACAGCGCAATCGGCGTATGGCCGGCTCTCTGCATGTGCGCCATGACCATAATCTGTACAAAGTGGCCTACGTGCAGGCTGTCGGCTGTCGGATCAAACCCGATATAGAATGTGGTTTTGTGATTGTTGAGAAGATCCTGAATCTTCTCCTCATCCGTCATCTGGGCAATCAAGCCCCTTGCTTTGAGTTCTTCGAAAACTCCCATAAAAAATCCTCCATTTCAGGGGGATAAAAAACGCCCCCTGCTAATTTGCAGAGGGCGGAAATAACCGCGGTACCACCTCAGTTCACCGTAACCTCGCGGATACGGCCTTACGGGTACAAAAAATACCCACGCGCTGTAACGTGCGCTTTCACGGCCAAATCTAATAGGAACCGTTCAATCTGGCGACTCCGGGATGTACTTCAGCCAAATCACGCGCCTGCTTACACCAGCCGCAGGCTCTCTTTGCCGGCTTTTTGACTTACTTCTTCCCATCAATGTCATTATACTGCATTATACCTAATTCCCTCCGCATTGTCAAGACGATCCGTGCTTTTTGGCAAGCCTGAGCATTTCCGCCGCATTTTCCAGCAGCAGCGGCGTGATCTGTGCTCCGCCTATAATTCTTGCCAGTTCCTGCTTCCTTCCCTCGTAATCCAGCTCGGCCACGTCGGTGAAGGTTTTGTTCTCTCGGACCTGCTTTTTGATTAGGAACTGCGTGTCGGCCAAAGCGGCTATCTGCGCCAGATGCGTTACACAGATCACCTGACGGTGGCCCGCGACCTCATGCAGCTTCAAGCCAACCTTCTGCGCAGCGCTTCCGCTGATACCGGTGTCGACCTCGTCGAAAATCAGCGTGTCAATATCGTCTTTCCCGGCAAGCACCGTTTTGATAGAAAGCATAATGCGGGAAAGCTCGCCGCCGGAGGCGATTTTTGCAATCGGCTTGGCCGGCTCGCCCGCGTTCACCGAAATCAGGAACTGAAGCTTGTCGCAGCCGAGCGGATTCAGCGGGCATTCCTCCTGCTGTACCTGAAAATCGATGCTCGGCATATCGAGAAAACGGAGCTCTTCCTTCACCCGTTTCGTAAAGGCCCGTGCCGCCTCTTTGCGGCAGGCGGAAATCTTTTTCGCAAGTCTTTCCGCCTCCGCCTTTGCCTTTTGATATTCCTTTGTCATCTGCAGAATTTTTTCATCCGAAAGCTGGATGTCCTCCAGCTGGGCCTGCGATTTTTCGAGAAAATCGATCATATTTTCCACGGAGCCGCCGTATTTCAGACCAAGGCGATAAAGGACGTCCAGCCGGTCCTCTATCCTTTCAAGGTCCGCGGGATCATATTCCAGCTCCGAAGAGAAACCGCGCAGTTCCTCGCCGCAGTCCTCCAGATCGTAGCGGATATTTTTGATTCTTTCGGAAAGCTCATGGATTTCCGGAAGGTATTTTTCCGTTTCGGACAGAGCGTCCGAAGCGGAAGCGACGGCGGATAAAGCGCCGTCAAAGCTTTCTTCCCCGTTCAAGGCCGATTGCGCCGTATGAATCGCCGAGGCGATCTTTTCGCTGTTTAAATAGCGGGTGCGGATTTTATTCAGTTCTTCCTGCTCGCCGGCCCGCAGTCCGGCTGCCTCCAGTTCATTGATCTGATAGGTCAGCAGATCAATCTGTCTTGCTTTCTGTGCCTCGTCCATATCAAAAGCGTCCAGGGTGCTTTTCATACGCTGCATATTGCTGAAAGCGGCGCGATACTCCGAGAGCAGTGCCTCGGGCACGCCCATGCGGTCGATATACCGGATATGTAAATCGGGCGACAGCAGGTCATAGCTCTCGTGCTGGCCGTGAATACTGATCAGCATGACCCCGATCTCTTTCAAAACGGATACGGTTGCCGGACGGCCGTTGATGCGGCACACGGCTTTGCCGTCGGTATGGATTTCACGCTGAATCATGACGGAACCGTCTTCTTCCGGCGCATAGCCGAATTCCGCCAGCTTATGGACGGCCTGTTCCCCCAGGTCGGAAAAAACGGCGGTGACAAAAGCGGAACGCGCCCCGGTCCGTACAAGCTCGCGCGAGGTTCTTTCCCCCAAAATCGCGTTGATGGAATCAATAACAATGGATTTTCCGGCTCCGGTTTCCCCGGTCAGAACGTTCAGGCCGGGGTGAAAATCAATCCCGGTCTTTTCAATCACAGCAATATTTTCGATGTAAAGCTGAGAAAGCATTGCAATCACCCAACCATTTTTTTAAGTTCAGCAACCAGCTGCTGTGCATGGTCTTCGTCCCTCATCGCAATAAAAATGGTATCGTCCCCGGCCAGAGTGCCGACGGCGCCCTGCCAGTGCATGGTGTCCATTGCCGCGCAAACAGCCTGCGCCATGCCCGCGTGGCATTTGATTACCACCAGATTGCACGCGTAGTCAATCTGCACAGCGGAATCGGAGAGGAGGGAATAAAATTTAGAGGAGTAATCGGCCGTGTTGCTTCTGCCGGTGGAGTATCTGTACTTTCCGTCGTGGGACAAAGTCTTGATCAGCCTGAGCTCTTTAATGTCGCGGGAAACGGTGGCCTGGGTTACTTCAAAACCGTCTTCGCGCAGGCGGCGCAGCAGTTCTTCCTGGGTATCAATCGCGTATTCGTTAATCAATTCAAGGATTTTTGCGTGTCGTCGTGTTTTCAATTCAATTTCTCCTCTCGGCTAATTTTTCGTTCACTACCTCATAAAAATTATCGTCTTTTAATTTAATAATTCTCACCATACGTTCTGAACGGCAAAAATTAATTTTCTGATTATCGGCAATCTGAATAAAAGTGTCCCCGTCCACGGACAAAATAATCTCGCTTTTATAGTGGGAACACGCCGTTACGCTCAGCTTGGCGTCCGGCCCGAAAATAACCGGCCTTGTCAGCAGGGAATGCGGACAGATCGGCGAAAGCAGAATACAGTTGATGCTCGGGTCAATCACAGGGCCGCCGGCGGAAAGGGAGTACGCGGTCGAGCCGGTGGGAGTGGAAATAATCAGGCCGTCCGCCCTGTATTCGCAGACATTTTTGTCATTGAAGTGAACCGTGATATCCAATATCCGGGAAAGCGCTCCGCGGGCGATCACCGCGTCATTCAGCGCCAGATGGGTTTCCTCTTTCCCCTGATTGACCAGCCGGATTTCCAGCATCATACGGTTTTCGATGGTATAGTCCCCGTCGATCAGCTTTTTCAGCTTGTCAAGCTCGTCCGTTTCCAGCCCGGCGACAAAACCGAGCCGCCCCACATTGATGCCCAAAATCGGCTTTTCCGCCATAGCGGCATGCCGGGAAGAGTGAATGATGGTTCCGTCGCCGCCAACGGCAATGACGGCGTCACAGTCGGACATCATTTTATCAAAATCATCGTAAAAGACAATGTGCGAATTTGGAAAACAGCTTTTCAGGTTTAATCGCATGCATACCTCCGCGCCGAATTTTTGCAGCGTTTCCGCTACCCGCGTAGTATGAAGCTGTGCGTTGTGCTTGCTTAGATTCGGCATGATCGCTATTTTCACATTATTCACCACCGTTTAATTCATGATGCGATTCTTCCACCAATGCTTCTATATTCAGCGGAACACTTTCCGGTTTCTCCGATTTTTGAAGGTAAACCAGATACTCAATATTTCCCTCCGGTCCTTTTACCGGGGAATAGGTAAGGCCCAGAACGGAAAATCCGTGTTCCAGCACAAAGCCGACGATTTTTTCAATCACTTCCCGGTGAACCGCCTGATCGCGTACCACGCCTTTTTTGCCTACTTTCCCCCGTCCCGCTTCAAACTGGGGCTTAATCAGACAGACGGCCTGCGCGTTTTCCGCCATGAACTCCCTTGCGACGGGAAGGACCAGACAAAGGGAAATAAAAGAGACGTCCACGCTGAAAAAATCGATGTCGTCCGGCACCTGCTCCCGTGTAAGGTAACGGACATTGGTGCGCTCCAGATTCACGACCCTTGGGTCGGTGCGCAGCTTCCACGCGAGCTGCCCGTAGCCGACGTCGATGGAGTAGACCTTTTTCGCGCCGCTCTGCAGCATGCAGTCCGTGAAGCCTCCGGTAGAAGCGCCGATATCCATCGTGATTTTGTCTTTCAGTTCAATCGGAAAAGCCGCCATGGCTTTTTCCAGCTTCCAGCCGCCGCGGCTCACATAGGGCATGGTTTCCCCGCGGATTTCTATTTTCGTACCGACCGGAAGCATGGTCCCGGGCTTGTCGGACTTCTGATGGTCGATATAGACGTTGCCCATCATAATCATTGCCTTGGCCTTTTCCCTGCTTTCGGCAAGGCCCTGGTCAAACAGCAGGCAGTCCAGTCTTTTTTTCTCTATCACTTTTTGTACTCCGTCAATATCATATTTACCATTCCCTTGTCGTCGAGGCCAAGGGCGCTGAGCGACTGCAGCATGGTCGCATGGGGAACAAAGTTGGTGATCGCGCGTAAGCGGAACTCGCCGCAGTACCCGTTCTGGGACAGCAGATAGCCGAAATGCTCTCCGATTCCTCCCTGCTGGATTCCTTCTTCAAAGAAAAAGACTTTTCTCGCGGCCGCAGCTTCCGCTACCGCATCCCTGTCCACCGGAGTAATCCGGTTCAGCTTGATAATTTTCGCAGAGATCCCGGACTCTTTCAGCGACGTGATAGCCTTACAGGCCAGGGAAAATAAACGGCCGTAGGTCACAATCACCAGCTCCGCCCCACTCTGTCCGTAAGTGTCGTACGCTTTTCCGGTGCTTTCAAAGTCGAAGGGCTTAAACATGGGCTTTCCGCGCGGATAGCGCACGGCCGAAACGCCTTCGCTCTGGTAAAGTGCCTGCTGGAAAGAAAAATAAAGCTCGTCATAGTAAGCCGGGGAATAAACGGTAATACCGGGGACGGTACTCAAAAAAGCCGCGTCAAAGATACCCTGATGTGTTTCGCCGTCGTCGCCGACAACACCCGCCCGGTCAATGGCCAACGTCACTTTTACACGCTGGATGGCCGCGTCATGAATAATCTGATCGTAGCCGCGCTGTAAAAACGTGGAGTAAATCGCGCATACGGGAAGCATGCCGCCCGCGGCAAGACCGCCGGCAAAGGTGATCGCATGCTCTTCCGCAATCCCCACGTCGAAGAAGCGGCCGGGAAACTGCTTCGCAAACCCCGTCAGACCGGTTCCCATCTGCATCGCTGCGGTAATTGCGCAGATTTTTTCATCCTTACTTGCCAGCGTACAAAGATGGCTGCCGAAAACACTGGAAAAATTCTCACCGGCGGGGGCGGATTTTCCCGTCTTAATATCAAAGCTGGATATCCCGTGAAAAGCTCCCGGATTCTGCTCCGCATATGGATAGCCCTTTCCCTTACGGGTAATCACATGGAGCAAAACCGGATGATTGATATTCTTGGCATTTTCCAGAACATCGATCAGTTTTCCTAAATCATGACCGTCAAACGGCCCGTAATAATAAAAGCCCATATCTTCAAAAATGGTGCTGTTATATAATATCTGCTTTAAAGCAGCCTTTGATTTCGAAAGAAAATGGTGCAGCGGCTTTCCTACGTGAGGAAGCCGGTTCAGCGCGGTTTCAATATTGCCCTTTGCCTTGAAATAACCGGGCTTTGTGCGAATATGCGCCAAATAGCGGGCAATGGAACCGACATTCCGCGAAATAGACATTTTATTGTCATTTAAAATAACAATAAAATTCTTCTTAAAACGCCCGGCGTTGTTCAGCCCTTCATAGGCCAGACCGCCGGTCAGAGCGCCGTCGCCGAGCAGAGAAATGACGTGGCCGGGCTCTCCGGCAAGAAGCTTTGCGTTGGCGATCCCCAGCGCAGCGGAGATGGAGGTGCTGCTGTGCCCCACGTTAAAAGCGTCGTAGCTGCTTTCCATACGGCTCGGATAGCCGGAAAGGCCACCCTGCGTCCGGATGGTGGAAATGGTGTCGCGCCTGCCGGTCAGAATCTTATGGGTATAGGCCTGATGCCCGACGTCCCAGACGATCCTGTCGTCCTTGGAACTGAAAACACGGTGCAGCGCAACCGTTAATTCAACGACCCCCAGATTGGAAGCCAGATGCCCTCCGTTATTGGAAACAGTCTTAATGATTTTTTCGCGAATTTCATCGCACAATTCATAAAGTTCATCCAGAGAAAGCTTTTGCAAGTCCTCCGGAAAATTAATTTGATTTAAAAGGTTGTCCATTCCGTACCTCAACTGGCAGCCGCCGGACGCAGTATACCGGGATCCCGCATTTTACAGAGTCATCCCGTTCTGACGTTTCGCCGCGGCAACTGTATTTTTAAGGAGCATCGCAATCGTCATAGGACCGACACCGCCCGGAACAGGAGTTATGTAAGACGCTGTTTTTTCCACATTGGCGAAATCCACGTCTCCGCACAGTTTTCCGTTTTCGTCGCGGTCCATTCCCACATCGATCACCACCGCACCCGGTTTCACCATATCCGCGGTAACAAATTTCGGTTTGCCGACCGCCGCGACAAGGATATCGGCCTGTCTGCATACTTCCTTCAGGTTTTTTGTCCTGCTGTGGCAGATAGTCACCGTTCCGTTGTGATGCAGGAGCAGCATGGCCATCGGCTTGCCGACAATATTGCTTCTGCCGATTACGACACAGTTCTTTCCTTCGATTTCGATTTTTTCATGGCGGAGAAGCTCAATGACCCCCGCGGGAGTACAGGGCAGGAAATGATAGTTTCCGATCATGATCCTGCCCACATTGGAAGGGTGGAAAGCGTCCACGTCTTTTTCGGGATCAATGGCTTCCACCACCGCCTTTTCATCCAATCCGTCCGGCAGCGGGGATTGAACCAAAATACCGTTAATGTCTTTTTTTGCGTTCAGTTTCGCGACCAGGTCCATGATTTCTTTTTGAGAGGCGGACGCGGGCAGGGCGTATTCTTCCGAATAGATTCCCGCCTGAGCGCAGGCCTTCTTTTTATTGTTTACATATGTCCTTGACGCGGGATCGTCTCCGACAATCACCACGGCAAGGCCCGGCGTTACGCCGAGCCGGACCGTTTTCTCAACTTCAAGGGCCAGCTGAGCCCGAATTTCGGCTGCAACCGCTTTCCCGTCAATGTATTTCGCCATAACCTGCCTCCAAAATCATGATTTGTCCGTTTCCTCCGCCGTATCCTCGGGAGAAGCGGAAACGGGCTCTTCCGTTTCCGCGGCTGGTTCGGACGCAGTGGGCTCTGGCTCTTCCTGTACCGCACCGTCCGACGCATCTTCAGAAGCATCTGTGTCAAAAATAGTGCTTGCATCGTCGTCAATCAATTCTTCGGGTACTTCATCCACCACAGCATTGAGCGCCATGACTTTCGGGGAACCGCATCCGGCAAGAGCGGTTCTGTTGCGGAAAACAATTAACAAGGCGATACCGGTTAAAACCGTTATCACAGCAACTACCTGAGAGACTCTGAGAGGAATGACCGGGGTAATCAGGCTGTCCGTGCGCAGTCCCTCAATAAAGAACCGGCCGACGCCGTACCAGATCAAATAACCGAGAAAAACCTGTCCGTCATATCTTCTGAACCTGCGGCTGAAAATATGTAGCAGGACAAAGCCCAGAAGGCACCATAAGGATTCATAAAGGAAGCAGGGATGCACAGGGCCGTTCGCAATGGCGGAAGTATTTTCGCTGACCATGCCCCACGGCAGAGTGGTTTCACGGCCAAACGCCTCCTGATTGACAAAGTTGCCCCAGCGGCCGATCGTCTGTCCGATTAAGAAACCGAGCGAAGCCAGGTCCAGCATGGCCGGAATGCTGATTTTACGCAGCTTGGCGATCAGCGCGCCGCAGAGCAGGCCGCCGATGATTCCGCCGTAAATTCCAAGTCCGCCTTCCCAGATATAAAGGGCGCTGATCGGATTTCTCAGATACTGGTCGCTGGTATCGAAAATAACATAATAGGCCCTTGCGCCGATGATCCCGCCGATAATACCGACAATCACGGCGTCGATCAGCCTGTCCTGATCCATATTAAACTTTTTGCAGCTTGCCATCACATAAAGGAAAGCCAGTAAAAAACCGACTGCGATAATCACACCGTACCATCTGACGGTAAGCGAACCGATTGAAAACGCAACTGGATTGATTGTAAAGTGAATGCCCAGTCCCGGAAATTGAACATTTAACATATACTCCACCATTTCTCCACGCGCAAAAACAGATTAGACCCCGGCCAAAACTTCGCGTGGGATGTTCTGGCGGTAAGAATAAAGAAAAGCTTATTCTTCAACCGGTCTCACAATGGAAAGTGCGGAATACTCCGGTCTGAGCTGGACATTGAGCCTGTTCTGCACGGACTGAATATCCGCCGAAGCAATCGTATCGATATAGTTAAAAAGTTCATGGCCGGTAAATGCCAGGGAGGCCATGGTGTTGGCGATGTTGTCCACACTGTTGAAGGACGAAACCATACGGCCGTAAACCGCTTTTTTGGAACGCTCAAAAGCCGCGGGGTCCAGTCCGTGTTCACGCAGCCCGGCAACCTCTTTTTTGATCTCCTGCGCAACGGCATCGGGGTCCTTTGATTCCCCGGAAAAGATCACCGACGCATAACCGGGTCCCTCAAAATATTCATAGGTGAAAGAGGATTGATTGATCAGCCCGGCGTCCAGCAGCCTGCGGAACAGTGGGGACGCGTCGGAAGCCAGGATTTCCAGCAGGATTTCAGTGTCCGCGATTTCGCGGGCAGACAGGCGGTTTTTGCCCGCTTTTTCCTTAAAACCAAGCTGAAAGATCGGGGCGGCCACGGAAAGCTTCTGCTCCACCCTGCTCTCCACAACCTCTTCGGGCTCTTCCTCAAAGAACCGGTCGATGGTGACGTCTTTCGAGGGCTTCAGCATTTTATCGCAAAGCTCCAACACCTTGTAAACGTCGACGTTTCCCGCGACACACAGCACCATATTGTTGAGGTTATAGAAGGTATGATAGCACTTATAAAGCAATTCCGGCGTAATCTCCGCAATGCTTTCAACCGTTCCGGCAATATCGATCCTGACCGGATGCTTATGGTATATAGCACGCAGAAGGTTGAACATCACGCGCCACTGCGGGTCGTCGTCGTACATTCTGATTTCCTGCCCGATAATGCCCTGCTCCTTCTGTACGGTCTGCTCGGTAAAATAAGGGGACTGAACAAAATCCAGAAGGATTTCCAGCGATTCGTATACTTTTTCCGAACACGAAAACAGGTAACAGGTTTTGTCAAAAGAAGTATAGGCGTTTGCGGAAGCCCCCGTTTTTGCGTAACGGGCAAAGGCGTCCCCGTCCTCGCTTTCAAAAAGCTTATGCTCCAGATAATGCGCGATGCCGTTGGGAACCGTATTCATCTCGGCTTCTTCCGAGGTTTTAAAGCAGGTGTCTACGGAACCGTATTTGGTGCCAAATACGGCATAAGTGGAACTGTAATTCTCTTTCGGATATACAAAAATTTTCAGCCCGGACGAATGGTTGATCTCAAAATACCGGTCGCCGATCCGCGAGCTTTTGATTTCCTTCATTACATTCATTCTTTTTCTACCCCGTTTCCGACCAAGCGATACACTGTGTCGAGAGTGACATTGTTAGCGGCGTCGATCATCTGCTGACGCGTAACGGCGCTGATCAGAGCCGCCGCTTCCTCCGGGCGTTTGACATAATTGGCAAACGTCTGCGACAGGTACCACGCTTCCAGCCCGCCAAGGGAATCGGAAAGAGAGCGGTAGCTGTTGCACATACTGAGTTTTGCCGCATTGACTTCATTATCGTCAAAATTACCCTTTTTTATTTCTTCCAGCTGGAATAAAATTTCCTCTTTGGCCTTTTCAATATTTTTTGTTTCAACGCCGCTCTGTACAAGCATGATTCCCTTCATGGAAACGTACAGCGCGCTGCAATAGTAGCAAAGGCTGAGCTTTTCGCGGACATTCAGAAACAGCTTGGAGTTCGGGGTGCCGCCAAAAAGGGCAACCATCAGCTTGACCGCCTCCACCTGCTCATCCCGAAGGGAGGCCGCGGTGCGGAAGCCGAGAACAAGTTTGGACTGGGCAATATCCATTTTTTCAGTGACTTCATTGACCTGATCGGCTTTTTTGACATTGACGGTCGGACACTCCACCGTGGACCTTTTCCCAAGCTTCTGAAAAGCGTTATAAAACCCTTCATAAACGGGCTTTGGATCACAGTCGCCCAGAACCATGATTTCGATCCTTGCGTTCTGAATCAGATAGCGCCATACCCCGGTCAGTTCCTCACGCTTCAGATTCCTGATATCTTCCTTGCTGCCATAACGGCTGATGCCGTACGGCTCGTTTTTACACATGATTTCTTCACAGCGCTGTCTGGCATAGGTACGCTTGTCATTGAATTCAGAGTCGATCAGTTCAATGGTCTGGCGCTGTTCCTGCTCAAATCCCTCCTTCGGGAAAAGGCCGTCTTCAAACGGCGGGTCAAACAGAATGCTGCACAGCAGCTTTGAGAGCTCCGTCGAGGTGCTCTCCCCCTGCAAAGCATACCTGTCGGCAATTCCGGAAGCATAAAGCGACAGCATCTGAACGTCGCCGATTTTCTGAACGTCGGCGCTCAGATCCGCTCCGTAAAGCTCGGCCAGACGTTCTCCCAGTTTTGTAAAGTCGGGATATTCCCTGCTGGCACGGCTGAGAAGGAAAGGCAGAATAGCATTGGAAGCCGCAGCTTCTTTTTGAAGGGGCAGTAAAAAATTAACGGACATGCGCACCGTTTTGAATTTGACATCCCGGACGCTTCTGAAATTGACGCCGTCACAAACGGAGCGCTGTTCTATCTCTGTCATTCGATTATTCATCTCCATATTAAACTCGGTTAAAATCAAGCTTTATTATATCACAATCCTCTGCTTTAGCAAAGAAATAATATTCTAAATTATTTATGAACATACAAAATTCATGCTGTGTCCTGCCGGAATCAGTCGCTTTTCTGTTGCGGTAAAAATAGAATAATGTTATAATATCCGGGAACATAAAAACGAGGTGGCATTATTGAAAATTAAAAATCAGGCATTGGCCGCGGATTTGGGGCTGGTTTTTGTCACAATCATCTGGGGCAGCGCTTTTGTCGTCGTAAAGAACGCTACCGGCGCCGTTCCGACAAGCTACATTATTGCAATCCGTTTCGGGATCGCCGTTTTGCTCATGACTGTTTTTTTCTTCAAAAGGCTGAAAAAAATAGACGCCGACTGTATCAAGTCGGGTGCCATCCTCGGGATCCTGAGTTTTGTCGCCTATTATTTGCAGACAACCGGTATCCAATATACAACGGCGGGCAACAATGCGTTTCTGACGGCTGTCTATGTTGTGGTGGTACCGTTCCTTTATTGGCTGTTGCGCAATGAAAAGCCGGACCTGTACAATATAACGGCTGCATTAATATGCATTGCCGGAATCGGGCTTTTATCGCTGCACGCGGGATTCACGATGAATGTCGGCGATATTCTCTCCCTGCTGTGCGGAATCGCTTTTGCTTCACAGATCGTAGGTACCAGTATTTTAACCGAAAAGAATGATCCTATTCTGCTCTCCTACACGCAATTTGCCGTTACCGGAGTAATTGGACTGGCAGTGGCTCTCTGCACCGAAACGTTCCCCGCCGGTCTGGGAACCGACTCTGTGCTGTCTCTTTTATACATCGGCGTATTCAGTACCTTGATCGCACTGGTCTTGCAGACCGTCTGTCAAAAATACACTCCGCCCGCCAGAGCTTCCTTGATTATGTCGCTGGAATCTCTGTTCGGCTCGGTTTTCGGCATTATCTTTTTGCATGAAGCGCTGACGCCCAAAATCTTAGCCGGATCTCTGCTGATTCTTCTTTCCATTCTGATTT
Organism: Caproiciproducens puteiluti; assembly: GCF_052442865.1. Lineage (NCBI taxonomy): Bacteria > Bacillati > Bacillota > Clostridia > Eubacteriales > Acutalibacteraceae > Caproiciproducens > Caproiciproducens puteiluti. The sequence continues at coordinate 2,065,628 of NZ_CP194790.1, forward strand.
CGGAAACGAAGCCGTCTTTCTTCAGATTGAATCAAAAAAGGACGGAACTGCAGGAAGACAGCGTGGAATAAATCCATAGAAAACAAAAACCTTCCGCAGGGAATGTAAATTCCCGTGCGGAAGGTTTTTTGATACTTACAGCAATTTTTTCAGATATTTTCCGGTATAGGATTCCTTTACTTTTACGATCTGTTCCGGGGTTCCCTTTGCGATGACCTCACCGCCGCCGTCCCCGCCCTCCGGACCAAGGTCGATGATATAGTCGGCGGTTTTGATCAGGTCCAGATTATGCTCGATGACCACTACGGTGTTTCCGCCGTCCACCAGCTTCTGGAGCACTTCAATCAGCTTGTGAACGTCCGCGATATGAAGGCCGGTGGTGGGCTCATCCAGAATATAAATCGTTCTGCCCGTGGAGCGCTTGGAAAGCTCAGTTGCCAGCTTGACTCTTTGCGCTTCGCCGCCGGACAGGGTCGTCGCCGGCTGGCCGATTTTGACATAGCCCAGTCCGACGTCCTGCAGCGTCTGCAGCTTGCGGGCAATGCGCGGAATGCTGGAAAAGAACTCCAGTCCCTCTTCCACCGTCATCTCCAGCACATCATAGATGCTTTTGCCTTTATACTTGATCTCCAGCGTTTCACGGTTGTAGCGTTTCCCTTTGCAGACGTCGCAGGGAACGTAGACATCCGGAAGGAAATGCATCTCGATTTTGATGATGCCGTCGCCCTGACAGGCCTCACAGCGGCCGCCCTTTACATTAAAGGAGAACCGTCCGGAATTGAACCCGCGCAGCTTGGCGTCCTGCGTGGAGGCGTACAGTTCGCGGATATCCGTGAAAACGCCGGTATAAGTAGCGGGGTTGGAACGGGGCGTCCTGCCGATGGGCGACTGGTTGATTTCAATCACCTTGTCCAGCTCCGAGAGCCCCTTGATTTCTTTAAAAGCGCCGGGACGGGATTTCGCCCCGTTCAGCTCCGCCGCCAGGTATTTATATAATATTTCATTGATCAGCGAAGATTTTCCGGAACCGGATACACCGGTGACACAGACAAATTCCCCAAGCGGGATATCCACGTTCACGTTTTTCAGATTGTTCTGGGAAGCGCCGATGATTTTCAGCTTTTTCCCGTTGCCCTTGCGGCGTTTTGCGGGAATCTCCACCTTTTTTACCCCGCTCAGATACTGCCCGGTAATGGATTCCCTGCAGTTGACAATATCGTCCACGCTCCCGTTGAATACCACATGGCCGCCGTGGATGCCCGCGCCCGGGCCGATATCCACAATATGGTCGGAGGCGCGCATGGTATCCTCGTCGTGCTCTACGACAATGACGGTGTTCCCCAGGTCGCGCAGCCGCTTCAGCGTGGCAAGGAGCTTATCGTTGTCGCGCTGGTGCAGTCCGATGCTCGGTTCGTCAAGAATGTAAAGGACTCCCATCAGGGACGAACCGATCTGCGTGGCCAGACGGATACGCTGGCTTTCTCCGCCGGAAAGCGTACCGGACGAGCGCGAAAGCGTAAGGTACTCCAGCCCAACGCTCTGCAGGAACCCCAGACGGCTTCTGATCTCCTTTAAGATAGCGGTTGCAATCATGGTATCGCGTTCGGAAAGCTCCAGATGATTGATGAAATCCAGCGCCTGCGTGACCGATTTGTCGCAGAAATCGCTGATATTGATGCCGCCCACGGTTACGGCCAGGCTGATCGGGGAAAGGCGCTTGCCATGGCAGGCATCGCAGGGAATCGCGCTCATATAGGATTCGATTTCCTCTTTGATCCAGTTGCTCTGCGTTTCACGGAAACGCCGCTCAAGATTATTGATGATTCCCTCAAATTCGGTTTTATAGATTCCGCTTCCGTATTCGTTGCTGCGCTCAATCTGTATCTTTTCGCCCTTCGTGCCATAAAGGAGGACATCGATAATTTCCGGCGGCAGCTTTCCAAGAGGCGTGTCGAGAGAAAAATGATAGTGTTTGGACAGCGCCGTCATGTACATGGAGGCGATCGTGCTGCCTTCCATCGCCCATCCGCTGGCTTTCAGGCCGCCCTTGCTGATGGAAAGGGACTTGTCCGGAATAATCAGGTCGGGGTCAATTTTCATAAAGACACCGAGTCCCGTACATTTGGGACACGCGCCGAACGGATTGTTAAAGGAAAACATGCGCGGAGTAAGCTCCTCCACGCTGATGCCGTGCTCCGGGCAGGCGTAGTTCTGGGAAAAGGTGATATCGTCTCCCCCGGCGACATTAATCACGATAATTCCGCCGGAAAGCGAGGAGGCCGTTTCGATGGAATCGGACAGGCGGGAGTGAATCGAGGGGTGGATGACCAGCCTGTCGACAATGACCTCGATCGTATGTTTCTTATTTTTTTCAAGCTGAATGGTTTCCGATAGATCATAGAGATTGCCGTCCACACGCACGCGGACAAACCCGCTCTTGCGCGCGGCGTCAAACTCTTTGGTATGTTCGCCCTTGCGTCCCCGCACCACGGGAGCAAGCACCTGAATCTTTGTTCCCTCTTCCAGATTGAGGATGCGGTCGACAATCTGGTCAATGGTCTGCTGCTTGATTTCCCGACCGCAGATCGGGCAGTGCGGGATTCCGATTCTCGCGTACAAAAGCCGTAGATAATCGTAAATCTCCGTTACCGTTCCGACCGTGGAGCGGGGATTTTTGGAAGTCGTCTTCTGATCGATGGAAATGGCCGGGGAAAGCCCCTCGATGTAATCCACATCCGGCTTTTCCATCTGCCCCAGAAACTGGCGAGCATAGGATGAAAGAGACTCCACATAGCGGCGCTGCCCTTCCGCATAGATGGTATCGAAAGCGAGAGAGGACTTTCCGGAGCCGGAAAGTCCCGTGAAAACAATCAGTTTGTCCCTTGGAATTTCGATATCGATGTTTTTCAGATTATGTTCCCTTGCGCCCTTAACAAAAATGTTCTTTGCTGTCATTGATTATAATTTCCTCCGTAGCGTTTCGCCGGCTATTTTTCACCGTTCAGTTGTTTGATTTTGTCACGCAGGTAAGCGGCGTGCTCGAATTCGAGCAGCTTCGCAGCCGCCTTCATTTCCTTTGTGAGCTGTTCGATCATCTGTTTTCTCTCAATCGGGCTCAGACGCTTCTGCTTCTTTCCCTTCTCGTCCTCTTTATGAGTGGAGATTTCCAAAATATCGGAAACCTTTTTCTTGATGGTTTTTGGAATAATCCCGTGCTCCCGGTTATACGCGGTCTGAATGGAGCGGCGGCGTTCCGTTTCACGGATAGCGGACTCCATGGACGGAGTGACCGTATCGCCGTACATGATGACCTGTCCCTTAGCGTTGCGCGCGGCACGGCCGATCGTCTGAATCAGCGAACGCTCGGAACGCAGGAAGCCCTCTTTGTCCGCATCCAGTATGGCTACCAGCGAAACTTCCGGAATATCCAGTCCTTCCCGCAGCAGATTGATACCGACCAGCACGTCAAACTCTCCCAGGCGCAGGTCACGGAGAATTTCCATCCGTTCCACGGTATCGATATCGTGATGCATATATCTGACGCGGATTCCCATTCCCTCCAGATAAGAGGTGAGGTCTTCCGCCATTTTTTTGGTCAGGGTGGTAATGAGGACGCGCTCTCCGTCGGCGGTTCTCATGTTGATCTCGGAAATCAGATCGTCAATCTGCCCATCCGTCGGTTTGACGATAATCTCAGGATCGACCAGTCCGGTCGGACGGATCACCTGCTCCACGACCTGAGCCGATTTTTCTTTTTCCAGATCGCCCGGCGTCGCACTAACGAAGACGGCCTGATTGACATGGTTGTAAAACTCGTCAAAATTCAGCGGACGGTTGTCAAACGCGGACGGCAGGCGGAAGCCGAAATCGACCAGCGACTGTTTTCTGGCCCGGTCGCCCGCGTACATGGAGCGGACCTGCGGAAGCGTCACATGGGACTCGTCCACAAACAGCAAAAAGTCCTTCGGAAAGTAATCCAGAAGGGTGAACGGCGAGCTGCCCGGCTCACGCCCGGACAGAACGCGCGAATAGTTTTCAATCCCTTTACAGAACCCGATTTCGGCCAGCATTTCCATGTCGTACCGGGTACGCTCCTGAATTCTCTGCGCCTCAATCAGCTTGCCGTTGGCTTTGAAAAACGCGACCCGTTCTTCCATTTCCCGTTCAAGATCGCCCATGGCGCGCTGCATCTTTTCCCGCGGGACAATGTAATGGGACGCCGGATAAATGGCAACGTGCTTTAAGACGGCCTTGAGTTCCCCCGTCAGCGCGTTGATTTCACTGATCCGGTCAATTTCGTCGCCAAAGAATTCCACGCGAATCACCGTATCGTTCGACTGGGCGGGGAAAATCTCCACCACGTCGCCGCGGACCCGGAATTTATTACGGATAAAATTGATGTCGTTCCGTTCATACTGAAGCTCAACAAGCTTGCGCAGCAGATCGTCGCGGCTCTTTTCCATGCCCGGGCGCAGGGAAATCACCATGGTGCGGTAATCGATCGGGTCGCCCAAGCTGTAAATGCAGGACACGCTGGCAACGATGATGACGTCCCGGCGCTCCGAAAGGGCCGAGGTAGCCGAATGGCGCAGCTTGTCTATTTCATCATTGATTGCGGAATCCTTTTCAATATAGGTGTCCGTCGTCGCAATATAGGCTTCCGGCTGATAATAATCATAATAGGATACAAAATACTCGACCGCGTTTTCCGGAAAGAACTCCCGGAACTCGGAACAAAGCTGTGCGGCAAGCGTTTTGTTGTGAGCCAGGACCAAAGTGGGACGGTTCATCTGTGCGATAACATTCGCCATGGTAAAGGTTTTTCCGGAACCGGTCACGCCAAGCAGCGTCTGCTCGCGGTAGCCGGTCTGCAATCCCTGAACAAGCTGTTGAACCGCCTTGGGCTGGTCTCCCTTCGGCTGATATTGTGAAACTAATTTAAAATCCATTTTTTACTCCGTATCAAATCCGACATCAAAAGTTCCCGGCATGATTCCGCTTTTCGCGATCGAAAAATAATCGTTGCCGCTCACGATAATATGATCGATGAGCTTTACCTCCACAATATTCAGCGCTTCATAGACCCACTGTGTGGAGCTTAAATCCTGCTTCGAGGGCATACAGTCTCCGCTCGGATGATTATGTGACAGAATCGCGTAAGCCGCGTTATACTCCACCGCAAGCCGGACAATCTTCTTGATATAAATATTGGCGGTGGTGACAGTGCCTTCATTGACCACACCGCAGTAAATCAGCCGGTTTTTACTGTCGAGGAGCATCAGTACGATGACCTCGTCCGAACGGCCGATAAATTTGCGTGTCAAAAGCATGCCTGCTTCATTATAACTGAAAATCACATTTTTGTCTTTATCCAAATTTTCCTGGTAACGACGGCACAGCTGCGGAATGAGTTTCATCAGCGTTGCCGCCGACTTCCCCACGCCCTCCACTTTCATCAGTTCTTCATAGGGCGCGTCGAACACCCCCGACAGCGACCCGAATTTCTGCAGAAGCGCATGGCCGATGGGATTGGTGTCCTTTAAAGGGATCGCGTAAAAAAGAAGCAGCTCCAGAACCGCGTGCGGCTCAAAAGAGTCAAGCCCGTCCTTCAGAAATCTGTTTTTCATGCGGTCCCTGTGGCCACCGTGCACGGGCTGGGCCTCGTTACTGATTTTCGGCGGCTGTTTTCTGAGCTGCTCCTTGTTTTCCTCCAACGATGCCCGCCCCCAATCATCCATCAGATTTTTCTGCTGCCCGGTTTGACGGGAGCCGGAGCACCGGCCTTGCACAAAGGACATTCTTCCGGTTCCCAGGATTCCACTTCAACGGAAACGACCGCCTTAAAGGGAACGCCGAAATCGATTTTTCCGCCTGTCCGGTCAACAATGGAGCCGACACCGACCACTTCGCCGCCGGCTTCCTTTACCAGCTCGATCACCTCACGGACTGAGCCGCCGGTCGTCACCACGTCTTCCACCACAAGCACCCTGTCCCCGGGGTTTACGGAAAAGCCGCGCCGCAAATCCATTTTTCCGTCCTCGCCGCGCTCTGTGAAAAAGTTTTCGCAGTGAAGCGCGCGGCTGACTTCGTAAGCCATCTGGACCGCACCCATCGCCGGTCCGATGACGATCTGAACATTATCATGACAATACTGTTCCGCAAGGGCCGCGCAAAGCTCCTCACTGTACCTTGTATTGCGAAAAATCCTGGCGCATTGGAGGTATTTGTTGCTGTGCCTGCCGGAGGTCAGTTTGAAATGCCCCTCCAGCAAAACCCCAGCCTCTTCCAAAATCTCCATGACCCTTTGCTGTGTTATCATAAATCCGTTCTCCTTCTCGCATATTTCATTCTATTATATACTAAAAAATCTCTTTTGAAAAGTATTTCCGACTGTTGCCGCAGCCTTATCCGTGATATAATCTGGAAAGGCGGAAGCACTGAAAATGTATCAAGTTAGGAGTCTTTCCATATGAAAGAAATAACCATAGGCGCAAACGACGCCGGACAGAGGCTGGACAAGTTTCTCACAAAATCCTTCAGCAACCTCCCCCAATCCATGATGTACAAAAGCATCCGTAAAAAAGATATCAAGCTGAACGGGAAGCGGTGTGAAATTTCCACCCGGCTGAATGAGGGCGACGTTCTCACCCTGTATTTAAAAGACGAATTTTTTCAGCAGGAACAAAAGGAATACGACTTTCTGAAAGCGCCGAACAAGCTCACGGTGATTTATGAAGACGAAAACATCATGATTCTGGATAAAAAGCCGGGATTAATCGTACACCCGGATGAAAATTATCATTTTGATTCCCTGATTGCCCGCGTTCAGCATTATTTATATGAAAAAGGGGAATACCGCCCCGAAAACGAAAATTCGTTCGCCCCGGCCCTGATTAACCGGATTGACCGAAACACCGGCGGCATTGTAATGGCGGCGAAGAACGCGGAAACCCTTCGCGTGATGAATGAAAAAGTAAAAAAGCGCGAAATGCAGAAGATGTATCTCTGCATTGTCCATGGAAAAATGAATCCGAAAGAAGCGGTGCTGGAAGGCTTTCTCGAAAAAAACGAAAGCCAGAACCGCGTCTATATTTCCCACAGGCCCACCGCGGACACCAAATCGATCAAAACGCGCTACCGGGTGCTTGAAGAGCGCGGAAGCTTCAGTCTGCTGGAGGTTGAGCTCCTGACCGGACGCACCCACCAAATCCGCGCGCACCTTGCTTCCGTCGGACATCCGCTCGCCGGGGATGGAAAGTACGGCACGAACGCGATCAATAAGCAAACCGGATTTTCCTATCAGGCCCTTTACTCCTACAAACTGAAATTTACCTTCGGCACGGACGCGGGGCTTTTGAATTACCTGAACGGCTCGGAATATGAAGCAAAGGATATCTGGTTCTTAAAAGACTTTTACAGCTGGGCGTGACCCCTTCGGGATACTAAAACTCGCCGGGCGCCGCGAAAACATGCCGCGCGGCTTGCCCGGCTGCCTGTGCTGAAAAGAGCCGGCGCACACGCGCCGGCTCTTTTCAGCTGTTTCTATCTACCTGATGAAAGGTTTTCAGGTTCCCTGTTTTTTCACTGCGCCTTTCCAGCTCAGCCTGGATGTCTTCCAGGGAGATGCCTTCGTTGACCATTAAAACGGTCAGATGATACAGCAGATCCGATATTTCAAGGACGGTTTCGGCATTGTCCCCGTTTTTGGCGGCGATGATTGTCTCGCTGCACTCTTCCCCGCATTTCTTCAAAATCTTATCAAGGCCTTTATCAAACAGGTAGCAGGTATAGGAACCTTCCGCACGATTCTCTTTTCTGCTCTGTATGGTACTGTATAGCTCCTGCCAGGTGTCAAGCATCGTTATCCCTCCAGATTTCATTAAAAAAGCAGTTGTGCGCGCCCGTGTGACAGGCGGCGCCGGTCTGTCTGACGACGACCAGAAGGGTGTCGTCATCACAGTCGCCATGAATGCTCACAACCTTCTGCAAATGCCCGGAGGTCGCGCCCTTATTCCAAAGCTCCTGACGGGAACGGCTGTAAAACCAAGTGTATCCCGTCTCAAGCGTTTTTCTCATGGACTCCCGGTTCATATAGGCCAGCATCAAAACTTCGTTTGTTCCGTATTCCTGAACGATCGCCGGAAGCAAATCAGATTTTTGAAAAAAACGATCTATAAAGGTTTTTCCCTTTACATCAATACATTCCATTTATTTTTTCCTCTCCGCAAAGCGCAATCGCTGTTTTCAAATCGAGCGCACCGGTATACAGGGCTTTTCCACAGATTGCCCCATAAAGCTTCAAATCCAGTAAATTCGCGATATCCGCAAGGCTGCTGACACCGCCGCTCGCGATAATATGGCAGGAAACCGCATGATTCAGTTGATCCAGCATTTCCAGATTCGGGCCGGTCAAAGTACCGTCCCGGGAAATATCTGTAAAGATAATATACTTTACTCCATACTGTTCCATCCTTTTGGCAAGCTCAAGATAATCCACCGTTGAGGTTTCCGTCCAGCCCTGCGCGGCAACCTTGCCGTTTAAGGCATCGATTCCAACCGCAACGCGTTCTCCATATCTCTGAACAGATTCCTTGACAAGATGGGGATCGTTCAGCGCCGAGGAACCCAAAATGACTCTTGAAACACCATTGGAAAGATAAAAATCAATCGTTTCCATGCTTCTGATTCCGCCGCCGATTTCTATTTTCAGCCCGGAATTCTGCAGTACTTTAAAAATGATTTCCGAATTTACGGGATGAGCCGCTTTTGCGCCGTTCAGATCGACAACATGCAGCCACCTTGCTCCCGCAGATTCAAAAGCCCCGGCGGCGGACACCGCGTCCTGCGCCACTTTATGCGCCGTGCTGTAATCACCCTTTACCAAACGCACACATTCGCCGTCTTTAATATCGATTGCTGGCAAAATAACCATAGCCGTCTCCTATAGATAAATTTACAATGACCCCTTAGTCGAGAGTACCCCGGCGGAAGTTTTCGCAACCGCCAGACGCATGGCGTGGGCAACGGCTTTGAACATTCCTTCGATCTCATGGTGCGCATTTTTTCCATATTCAATACGGGTGTGGAGCGTGATTCCGGCATTGACCGCGAAGGCGCGCAGAAATTCTTCCGTCAGGCAGGTATCGAATTCCCCCACCCGTTCCTGCTGGAACTCCGCCTGAAAAACAAGGTACGGTCTCCCGCTGATGTCCACGGAGGCAAAGGCAAGCGCTTCGTCCATTGGCACAAAAAAGGTACCGAAACGGGCGATTCCCGATTTGTCGCCAAGGGCCTCTGCAAAGGCTTTTCCCAAAACGATGCCGACATCCTCAACCGTGTGATGACCGTCGACCTCCAAATCGCCGACCGCCTCCACGGTGAGTCCGAAGCCCCCGTGTACGGCAAAGGCATTGAGCATATGGTCAAAAAAGCCGATTCCGGTTGAAATGCTCACTTCGCCGCCGTCAAGGGAAAGCGAAACAGCAATATCCGTTTCCTTGGTTTTGCGTTTTTGTACCGACGTCCTCATTTTTCCGCCTCCCTTTGTCATTGAATCACTGTTTCAAAAACTTTGATAAACTCTTTGTTTTCTTCCATCGTACCTGCCGTCACCCGCAGGAAATCGCCCATAAAGCGGACGGCGATCCCTGATTTTAATAGGGCGAGAAAAATTTCCTCCGCCTGGGCAATCTGAAGGAATACAAAATTTGTTGCAGTGGGATACACATGCATTTTTTCACTGTTGTTTTTTTCTATGCGCACCATTTCCGAATAGAGCATATTCCGGGAAGCAACAATGTTGTCTATACCCGAATGGACTAAATCGGGTTCCTTTAAAATAAGAGAACCGATTTTCTGAGTGAGTAAGTTCACATTATAGGGTGATTTGACTGCTTTCAGCGCGTTTGTCAGTGCCGGATTTGCCACGGCAAACCCGAGCCGGATGGCCGCCATACCAAACGCTTTGGAGCAGGTTCTCAGAATCATGAGATTGTCGTACTGCTCCACCTCGCCCAGCAGGGACTGGCCCCAAAAGTCCATATAGGCTTCGTCAAGCACCACCAGCGCCTTCACCGATGTAATCAGCCGCCGGACTTCCTCTTTTGACAGTCCAAGCGAAGTGGGATTGCACGGATTGGAAAAAAGAATCAGCTTGACGTCGTTTGCATTGACCAGTTCAATCACCTTATCCACATCGATGGTCAGATCTGGATTTTTAGCGTAGACAATGCTTTTCGCTTCCACAATGGAGGCATAAAAGCGATACATGGAAAAATCCGGGGACACCGTCAGCATTGCATCGCCCTTCATTAAAAAAGCACCGCAGATAACGGATATCAGTTCATCGGAACCGTTTCCGGCCGTAACATGGGTGGGATTGACCTGATAAAACTCCGCAAAGCTTTCGCAAAGCTCCGACGCCATCGGATCCGGGTACCGGTTATAAGCGGTAAACGCCGCAGATTCCATGATCTTCAACGCAATCCGGTTCGGAATGGGAAGAAAGGACTCGTTGGCATCCAGACGAATCGGATAGCTGCCGGTAATCGGGTCATACGGGCGCAGATCCCTGATTTTTTCATTTAACTGGTAAGCCATTTCAGCGCCTCACTTTAATCGAATTCGCGTGAGCGGTCAAGCCCTCGGCCTCTGCGAGCTGAATAATATCCTTCTGCGCCGATTTCAACGCATCTTCCGTATAATAGATAAAGCTGGATTTCTTGATAAAGCTGTCCACTGAAAGCGGGGAGAAAAAGCGCGCGGTCCCACTGGTGGGCAAAACATGGTTCGGCCCCGCGAAATAGTCGCCAAGCGGTTCCGGCGAATAGTTGCCGAGAAAAACGGAACCGGCGTTGTCGATTTTCCCGATATACTCCATCGGGTTTGCGGCGCAAACCTCAAGGTGCTCCGGCGCCAGCTCGTTGGCAAAGGAAACGGCTTCCTCCATGCTTTCACATACCACCACTGCGCCAAAACGGTCCAGCGACTGGGAAATGATTTCCCTGCGTGACAGCTGGGGAAGCTGCCGGTCAATCTGGGCAACCGTCTGCTCCGCAATTTTCTCTGAAGTCGTCAGCAGAATAGCGGAGGCAAGCACGTCGTGTTCGGCCTGCGACATCAGGTCCGCAGCCAGAAATTCCGGACGCGCCGTTTCGTCCGCGATAATCAGGATTTCGCTCGGACCGGCGATCATATCGATATCGACGGTGCCGTAAAGCTGCTTTTTAGCGGTGGCTACATAAATATTTCCCGGGCCGACGATTTTATCGACCTTGGGAATCGTTTGGGTCCCAAACGCGAGCGCCGCGACCGCCTGTGCCCCGCCGACCAGAAAAACACGGTCGACCCCGGCGGTCAGTGCCGCCGCCAGAATATCCGGATTGGGTTTTCCGTCTTTTCCGGGAGGCGTCACCATGATGATTTCTTTCACTCCGGCAATTTTGGCGGGAATCGCATTCATCAGGACGGAAGAAGGATAAGCTGCCGTTCCGCCCGGCACATAGATACCGACTTTTGACAGGCCGCGAATGCGCTGCCCCATCATTACTCCGCTTTCATCGGTTTGAAACCAGCTCTGCTGCTTCTGCCGGGAATGAAAATTCCTGATGTTCTCCGCGGCTCTGGCGAGCGCGGACAAAAACTCCGGTTCACACCGGCCGGTAAGCTCTTTCACCTCCGCGGCGCAAATCTCTGTTTTTTCGGGCAGACTGCCGTCAAATTTCAGGGTGTATTCGCGAACCGCGTCATCGCCGCGACGGCGTACATTTTCAATGATTTCCGAAACGGCTGATTCCACAGCCCTGTTGGTTTCCTCATTTCTTTGTTTCAGCTGACTGATCAGATCGCGGCTGCCGCCCTTTTTCACAAGCTGTATCACGCTGTTCCCTCCTTTGCCCGGTCCATCTCTTCCGCAAGACTTTCTATTTCCGTTTTCCGGATTTTCAGGCTCGCCGCGTTGACAATCAGTCTTGCGGAAATATCACTGATGCTTTCAATCACTTCGAGTCCGTTTTCTTTTAGGGTAGAACCCGTTTCAACAATATCTACGATTGCGTCGGAAAGGCCCAGAAGCGGTGCCAGCTCGACGGAGCCCTCAATTTTTATGATCCTGACGTCCATTCCTTTGCTTTCAAAGTAATTTCTGGCGACATTCGGATACTTCGTAGCAATGGTTTTAGAGGAATATCCGCTGAAAAAATCCCGGTTCTTCGGACCGGCAAGTGCAAATTTGCATCTGCCGAAACCAAGGTCCAGCACTTCATAAAAACCGCTTCCCTGCTCCAGAATCGTATCTTTACCCACGACTCCCAGGTCACAGACGCCGTGCTCTACGTAGGTGATGACGTCTGCGGCCTTGGCAAGAACCACCTCAAACCGGTTCCCACCGACCGGCAGAATCAGTTTGCGCCCTTTCTTTCTGACGGCGGAACAGTCAAAGCCGATTTTCTCAAATAAGGCAACGGTATCATTTTCAAGCCTGCCCTTCGTAAGGGCGATTCTAAGTGGTTTCATCTTTTCCCAACCCTATGTCAGATTTATGGTCTCAATACGGTCTCCGATACAGTCCACGCGCCTGATTCCGCGTGTTTTCGCATATTCCAGCGCTTTTTCTTTTGTTTCAAAAATACTGTTTTCGCATTTCAGACCCTTTTCAATCAGTGTGGAAGCATAGTTCAGGGCTTCCATCTCAAAACCGGCCTCGCCGTGAACCAGAACGTCCGCCGGCATAACGGAATAGAGCGTACCGTGTTCCAGCATGATTTTGGAAATCGCATCCACGTTGATTGCGAACCCGATGGCCGGCATCGGAAAGTCAAAGTAACCCAGAAGATTGTCGTATCTTCCGCCCAGAAGGACCGCGTCACCGCAGTCTTCCACATAAGCGCTGAAAACAATATTGGTGTAATAATCGTTGCGCTGTACCAGGCCCAAATCGACAATCATCTTATCGCCAAGGCCGCGGCGGCTCAAAGAGCGGTAAAGCTTGTGCAGATATTCCAGCATTCCTCCGGATTTTTCATCGGAGCAAAACGGCTCCGCATGCGCAAACACCTCTTCCCCGCCGAAAAGGCGCGGAAGCGTGCGCATCGCCGTTACCGGCCCGGATTCCTCCAGACCGTCAAGGATCCTGTTCAGGGACGCGTAATTTTTCGATTCGATGGCGCTGCGGATATCTTCACGCAGGTCGTCGGAAATTGGCAGCTGCTCAGCCAACGCGCGGAAAAGTCCGGCATGACCCAGTTCGAACCGAAAATCAGGGACACATTTCCCCAGCGCCTCGATCGCCGTCACGATCACTTCAAGGTCTGCGCGCATTCCGTCCGCGCCGAGAAGCTCAATCCCAGTCTGGACCGTTTCATCACTGCGGCCCGTCAGAGCGGGATTGTTGCGGTAGATGGGCTGAGTGTAAAAAAGCCTGATCGGCTTTGGCAGGCCCTGCAGCCTGGTCGCGGCCAGACGCGCGATCGGCATAGTGGAATCCGGCCGCATAACAGTCAGTCTTCCGCGGCGGTCGGACATTTTATACATGACCTCCTGCCCGATCCCGGAAAAATTCGGGTCAAATACATCATAGAACTCCAGACCGGGAGTAACCACTTCATTGAAGCCTCTGGAAGAAAAGACATCCCTCAGGGTTTTCTCCACATACCTGCGCACCAGGCATTCTTCAAAAAGAAGGTCTTTCGTCCCCTCCGGAGTGACTTTGTTATATTTTTTCATCAAATACACCTATCAATTTTCAGTTGAACGCTTTAGTATGGTAATATAATAGCACACTAAACTATTCTTTGTCAACCAAATAATGTCATCTGGCTGCTTTGCGGCAATCCGGCAAGCGCACCGGCTTCCTTGAGCGTTTCAATCACGGATTTGGAAACCTTGGAGCGGGTCTGAAGATCGTCAACAGAAATATAAGGGCCCTTTTCCTTTGCGGCCGCCAAACTGTTTGCCGCGGCTTCTCCTACACCCGAAAGAGAGGAAAACGGAAGCCTGATTTTTCCATTCTCAACCAGATATTTTCTCGCGTCGGATTCATAAAGATCGACTGGAAGAACCTCGATTCCCCGGGCAAGCATTTCGTTGATGATCTGGAAAGTAGCATAGGCGGCCTCTTCCTTCGCGCTTGCTTCCTTGCCCTTCATGCTGATTTCATTCATGCGCCTCCGAACGGCTTCCCTGCCCTTCATAGCAGTGGCGCCGTCAAAGTCCTCTCCGCGCACGGTAAAATAAGCGGCGTAGTACTCGACCGGCCTATGTACCTTGTACCACCCAAGGCGCAGGGTAGAAATCATGTATGCCGCCGCGTGCGCTTTCGGGAACATGTACTTGATCTTCATACAGGAATCAAGATACCACTGCGGTACATTATGATCCTTCATGGCCTGAATATGTTCTTCGGTCAAAAGCTTGGAGGCCTTGCCCTTACGGGTGATCTCCATGATTTTAAACGCCATTTTCGGCTCCAGCCCTTTGAGCAGCAGATAAGTCATAATGCTGTCTCTGGTTCCGATTACCTCCGCGATGGTACAGGTCTTGTTTTTAATCAGGTCCTGCGCGTTGCCGAGCCAGACATCCGTACCGTGTGAAAGGCCGGAAACCTGCAAAAGATCGGAAAAGGTTTTTGGCTGGGAATCGATCAGCATTTGCCGTACAAAGCTGGTGCCGACTTCCGGCAAAGAAAATGTACCGGTCTGGGAATCGATATCCTCCGGCTTGACGTGCAGCGCCTCTGTGGAGGTGAACAGCGACATGACCTCCGGGTCGCTCATGGAAACCTTCATAACCGGAATGCCGGTGTAATCTTCCAGATACCGGTAAATGGACGGAACATCATGCCCGAGCTCGTCCAGCTTGCAGATGGTGTCATGAATAGAATGGAAGTCGAAATGGGTGGTGATATTATCCGATTTCTGATCGTTCGCCGGATGCTGCACCGGGCAGAAATCGTAAATCTCCATGCCCTTCGGCACGACGACCATACCGCCCGGATGCTGACCGGTCGTACGCTTAATCCCCGTGCAGCCGAGCGCCAGCCGCTGTTCCTCCGCACGGTGCATCACCATCCCCTTTTCCTCCGCGTATTTCTTCACGAAGCCGATTGCGGTTTTATCCGCTACGGTTGCGATGGTTCCGGCCTTAAAGACGTTGTCCTTGCCGAACAGCGTTTCTGTATAGCGGTGTGCGCTGGTCTGGTATTCACCGGAAAAGTTCAGGTCAATATCCGGCGTCTTGTCGCCGTCGAAGCCCAGGAAGGTCTCAAACGGAATCGTATGCCCGTCACGGTTGTACTCCGTGCCGCAGACAGGACAATTTTTCGGCGGCAGGTCGAAGCCGCTGCCATAGCTGCCGTCGGTAATAAACTCGCTGTGCTTGCAGTTGGGGCACACATAATGGGGCTCCAGCGGGTTTACCTCGGAAATACCGGACATATTCGCCACAAACGAAGACCCGACGGAACCACGGGAGCCGACCAGATAGCCGTGCGCTTCCGAGTCCGCGACCAGCTTCTGCGCGGTCATATAAAGGATGGAGAAGCCGTGCTTCGTAATGGAGCCGAGCTCACGGTCGAGGCGCTTTTTCACGATATCCGGCAGCGGATCGCCGTAAACCTCTTTCGCCCTTGCCCATGTGATACTGGTCAGCTGTTCCTCGGCACCCTCGATAAAGGGCGGATAGGTTCCCTCGGGAATCGGGCGGATTTCCTCCGTCATCTCTGAAATCAAGTTTGTGTTTTTCACCACGACTTCATACGCTTTTTCCTTCCCAAGATAGGCGAATTCCGCCAGCATTTCCGCGGTGGTGCGCATGTAGAGCGGCGCCTGATCGTCGGTGTCCTTGTATCCCTGCCCGGCCATCAGGATTCTGCGGTAATCTCCGTCCTTCGGGTCCATAAAGTGAACGTCGCACGTTGCGACCACCGGCTTATGAAGATACTCTCCGAGCTTCACGATCGTACGGTTAAATTCACGCAGCTTCTCCTCATCGGGGACAAGGCCCTCGCGAACCATAAAAAGATTGTTCCCCATCGGCTGAATTTCAAGATAATCGTAGAAACTTGCGATTTCACACAGAGTTTCCCACGGCTGCGCGTTAAAAACCGCTCTGTAAAGTTCTCCAGCTTCACACGCGCTGCCGACAATCAGGCCCTCTCTGTGCTTGATCAGCTCGCTTTTGGGAATACGCGGATTTCTGTAAAAGTAGTCCAGGTGGGACTTGGAAATCAGCTTATACAGATTTTTCAAACCTGCTTTATTTTTGACCAGAATGATCTGATGGTAGGATTTCATTTTTTTAGGGTCTCCGCCGGCCAGAGAGGAATTGATATCCATCACCGATTGCGCGCCGGTGTCCTCCTTCAGACGCGTTAACAGCGCCATAAAAATCTTGCCGAGCACCGTTGCGTCGTCGCTCGCGCGGTGATGATTGAACGGGTCGAGCTTTAAGTATTTGGCGACTGTGTCCAGCTTGCAGTTTTTGATATCTTTCAGCATGGAACGGCACATGGGAACGGTATCGATGTACGGGTAGGAGAAATCCATTCCGCTGCGCTGCGCCGCTACCCGGATAAACGAGGTATCGAACTCGGCGTTGTGGGCAATCAGAACGGCGTCTTTTCCGCAGAAATCATAAAACGCCTGAATGGCTTCCTTTTCCAGCGGCGCGTCTTTTACCATACCGTCCGTAATCCCCGTCAGTTCCGTTATTTTTGCCGGAATCGGGATCTGCGGATTAACAAAGGTGTCGAAGCTTTCCGTAATCTCGCCATTTTTGATCCTGACCGCGCCGATTTCGGTAATTTTGTCCTTGTTCGGGCTCAGACCCGTGGTTTCGATATCGAATGAGATAAATTCATCATCCAGCGTTTTCGAGGATTCTCCTCTGACAGCCTGTACAAGATCATTGACGAAATAGGCTTCCACCCCATAAATGACCTTGATATTGATATCTTTCTTTTTCAGGTCGTTCACGGCGTTCATAGCGTCCGGAAAAGCCTGAGCCACACCGTGGTCGGTAATAGCAATGGCGCTCTGCCCCCACTGAGCCGCGCGCTTGATCAGGTCCCCGGCGGAATTTACGCCGTCCATGCTGGACATGTTAGTATGTAAATGCAGTTCCACCCGCTTCACGTCGGCTTTATCCGTTACTTTCAGCTGCTGGACCGTGCTGATGCTTTTAGCTCGCAAGACGATTTCATGGTCGTATTTGTCGTATTCCACATCGCCGCGGGCGATGACAGACATACCCTTCGCCAGCGTGTCCAATGCCTTGCACTGGGAAACCATCTCAATGATTTTCAGCGTCATGGAGCTGGTATAGTCCGTTATATTGATCGTAATGATTTTTCTTTGCTTATCCCTTGTGATCTTTTCTTCAATCTGAAAAATTTCGCCCCAGATCGTTACGCTCCCGATATCCGGAGTTACCTTATTGATCGGAACCGGCTTTGCTTTCGGCGCGTGCCCGTACAGTTCGCGGGCAGTTTCCGGTATCATGCAGGGGAGCAGTGTCTCGCCCGAGCGCACCTGAATCGTCCTGGGCGCTTTTACATGGTTGAGATTTGTTTCGTAGGCTTCCACCTGGTCCACAATCGCTTCGCGCTTCAGCGTTTCCTGCTGCTTCTTTTTCTTTTCTATATAGGCCGGATTCTCGCTGTCTACCGTCAGCAGTCCGTCGAATTCCACCGTCAGGCTGATTCCGAATTCCTCATGAATCAGCTTGGAAATCAGGCGGTCAATATGACGCGAAATCAGCAAATCCCGTCCGCCGTGCGTCAGAGAGATAATCAGCTTTCCGTTCTCGACCCTTGCGGAGGAATCCGTCAGGGTCCCGTTGATGCTGGCTTCCCGGCGCTTCAGCTCCATTACCAGACTGGGGTAATAGTCAACGCTGAAGGTCTCGGACGGGAAGGATGGAAAGATGCAGGCTTTGGCAAGGTTCAGTTCTTTACAGGCAACCATGCACTTTTCCACATCATAAAGCACGCGGCGCTCCACCAAAGATGGAAACGCCACGTCAGCAGTAATAATTCTGTTATTTGTATCGATTTGTAACGAAGAAATGCTTCCGTTGCACACGGGAGACGGTAGTCGTGAAGCTTCTATGTATGCACCAAAAAATTCACCAAAAGTTTTCAATGGAATTCCTTCCTTTACATCTGATCTATCTCCTGCATTAAGCAGTCCAAAAGCTGATCCTCCGGAACCTTGCGGATAATCCGGCCTTTCTTGAACAGAAGGCCTACCCCGTCTCCTCCGGCAATGCCGATATCGGCTTCGCGGGCTTCTCCGGGGCCGTTTACTGCACAGCCCATAACGGCGACCTTCAGATTCTTTTTGCATCCCGCAAGGCGCTGCTCGGCTTCGTTCGCAAGGCGGATCAGGTCGATCCGCGTTCTGCCGCAGGTCGGGCAGGAAACGAATTGGATTCCTTCCGTGTTCAGATCAAGCGCCCGCAAAATATCAAAACCGGCGGCGACCTCCTTTACCGGGTCGGCCGTCAGGGAAACACGGATAGTATCCCCTATCCCGCGCTGCAAAAGAGAACCGATTCCAATCGAGGATTTTATCAGACCCATCCGCTCGGTTCCAGCCTCCGTTACGCCCAGATGCAGCGGGTAGTCGCAGCTTTGCGCGGCCAGCTCATAGGCCTGAATCATTTTGTTAACATCGGAGGATTTAATCGATAGGACAATATCGTGAAAATCATATTTTTCCAGCAGCGAAGCGTGATACAGCGCGCTTTCCACAAGCGCCTGCGGCGTTGGGCTGCCGTATTTTTCCAGAATTTCTTTTTCCAGCGAACCGGAATTTACTCCGATCCGGATAGGGATATTTTTCCGGCGGCAGGCATCCGCCACCGCCTTGACATGGTCGTCGGAACCGATATTGCCAGGATTGATCCTGATTTTGTCAATTCCCGCCTCCACCGCTTCCAGCGCCAGGTGATAGTCAAAATGAATATCCGCGACGAGCGGAACCTGTACGGCGTTTTTGATCGCCGGAATCAGCCGGATTGCGTCCCTGTTCGGAATCGCGGCACGGATGATATCGCACCCGGCCTGCTCCAGCTCCACCGCCTGACGGACACTTCCGTCGATATCCGTGGAAGGAATATTGAGCATGGATTGCACGGATATCTTGGAACTACCGCCAATTGTCACCTTCCCGGCATGAACC
Source organism: Caproiciproducens puteiluti (assembly GCF_052442865.1). NCBI lineage: Bacteria > Bacillati > Bacillota > Clostridia > Eubacteriales > Acutalibacteraceae > Caproiciproducens > Caproiciproducens puteiluti. Next base: position 2,084,806 of record NZ_CP194790.1, read on the forward strand.
GTCCTTGATTTTCGCATTATGAACCCAACCCCTTGCCGGTAATCAGCCTGAAAATATCGTTGAAAGTAATAATCACCATCAACCCCATCAACAGGCAGAATCCAGCCGTGTTTACCCAGCCCTCGTATTTCGGGTTGATCGGCTTGCGGAAAATCGCTTCCACGATCAGGAACAGCAGCCTGCCCCCGTCCAGCGCCGGCAGCGGAAGCAGATTCACGACACCAAGGTTGACGGTAATGACCATCATCATCATCAGAATATTGTTCAAGGCGGCGATAAAATTCTGCTGCAGGCCGATCGAAGCCGCCTGCCCTATGGCATTTGCCGCGCCGACGGGACCCGCGACATCATTGAACCCGAATTTACCCGTGACAAGTCCGACCAGACTGTACCAGACCATTCGCACAGTGGAAACCGTGTCCTGCGCGGATTTAGCAATCAGGGTGCCGGGATTTTTTTCAATCGGCTGCACATAAAAGTCAAGAGTGAGGATTTGCTTCCCGTCCGACTCCTTCGTGTTAAACCGTATATCATCAAAGTTCAGCAGCTTGCCGCCGCGGGAAACCTGAATATCCGTCTTCATCGGGTCCGCCATGGCGAGAGCAAAGCTCAAATCGCGGTCCCCGTTTATTTTGTAGCCGTTGATGCTTTTAAAAACATCGCCAACCTGCAGCCCTGCTGCCTGCAGAGCCGACCGATCGGTAAATTTCGAGATGGTCGTTGATGAAAACGCGGGCTGCTGGCCTAAAAGAATCATCATAATGACAAGGCCCAGGATGATATTCATCACGGCGCCCATCACAACCACCAGCATCCGTTTCCAAACCGGCCTGTTGTTAAAGGCACGGTCGTCCGGGCTGTCCTCATCTTCGCCTTCCATCGCGCAGAAGCCGCCGATCGGAAATGCGCGCAGGGAATACTCCGTTTCCCCTCTTGTGAAATGAAACAGCTTCGGCCCCATGCCGATCGCAAATTCATTGACACGAACTCCGGAAAGCTTCGCTGTGAAAAAATGCCCGAATTCGTGGATAAAAATAATAAAGCTAAAAAGAAGAATCGCTATAATCACCAATATTGCTTTTGTAATCATGATCACCTCATCATCAGCCGACCGCGCCGAAAACATAATCCCGCGCATTGCGGTCGGCATTCAAAATATCTTCAACAGACGAAACTGTTTGAACATCCGGCTGATTTTCCATTGCACGGCGGACCAGTTCCCCAATCCGGAGAAAAGAAATCCGGCCGTCCAGAAACAGCTTTACCGCGACCTCATTTGCCCCGTTTGCCGCCGCGGGGGCAAGCCCGCCGCGCTCAATTGCTTTTTTGCATGCCTCAAGGCAGGAAAAAGTCTGTAAATTGGGCTCAAAAAAGGTCAGTTTACCGTAATCCGTCAAGCTCAGCTGCCCAACCGGCGAAGGAAACCTCTGCGGCCAGGTAATTGCATACTGAATGGGAATTCTCATATCCGGCAGTCCCAGCTGCGCAATGACGGAATTATCTTCATATTCAATCATGGAATGAACGACGCTTTCCCGATGGACGACCACGGAAATTTTGGAGGCCGGCATATTAAACAGCCAGGACGCTTCTATAATTTCCAATCCTTTATTCATCATGGTAGCGGAGTCGATCGTAACCTTGGCACCCATATTCCAGTTCGGATGCCTGAGTGCCTGCTGCGGCGTTACATGAATCAGCTGATCTCTGTTTTTCCCGAAAAACGGCCCGCCGGAAGCCGTAAGGATGATGCGCTTCAGTGCTTTTTTCTCCGGGCAGCCCTGCAAACATTGAAATACAGCCGAATGCTCGCTGTCAACCGGAAGGATTTTTACCGAATTCTTTTTGGCCGCCTCCATCACAAGGGAGCCCCCGGCGACCAGTGTTTCCTTATTGGCGAGCGCCACGTCCTTTCCCGCTCCGATCGCGGTCAGGGTGGGTACCAGCCCAACCATGCCGACGACGGAATTCAGGATCAAATCGGCGCTTTCCATCGCCGCGGCCTCGCACAGGCCGTCCATACCGGCCACAACCCGGACGGGAGTGTCCGCTACGGCAATTTTCAGTTTTTTCGCCGCGGACTCATCAAACATCACAGCCAGTTCGGGTTTAAATTCTCTGATCTGCTGCTCTAAAAGCGCCGTATTGGCATTGGCTGCCAAAGCGCATACCTTCAAATCTAAACCGCGTACAACGTCAAGCGCCTGCGTACCGATGGAACCGGTCGAACCAAGAATCGAAAGACATCTTTTCATTATTATTCACCATTTTGCTGTTTTATTGCATCTGGGCCGACATTTATTGAAAGACAAGCGGCATAAACTGGACAAGCAAATACACAAACGGCGCTTCAAAAATCACGCTGTCAAAGCGGTCCAGAATCCCGCCATGCCCCGGAATGATTTCCCCAAAGTCCTTGATATGGCAGCTGCGCTTGATGAGCGAAAAGCTGAGGTCGCCCAGAATAGACATAATCGTTCCGAAAAATCCAATGACCACCAGCGTCAGGTAGGATATTTCGACGCTGTAAGCATAGTAAACCGCATGGAAGATATATCCAAAAACGATCATGGCGATAATATTCAGAGCAAAACCACCGATAACGCCCTCCACCGTCTTTTTCGGGCTGATATCCGGACACAATTTATGTTTTCCCCAAAGGCTGCCGGCAAAAAACGCTCCGGTGTCCGCTATCCATGCGGAAAAAATCGCAATAATCACATAAAACATGCCGTGCTTCCCGCCAAGGTTCCGTAAGCTGATCAGCGTTTCAAGGGCCGTCGGAATCATCAGCGACATACTGTAGATAACGCCCACCTCACGGAAGGTAAGCGCCTTATGATAAAGGATCAGCGCCCCGAATATGACGACCGTGTATAGAAAATAGGCGGCCTGCTGCAGTATATCCACCTGCGGCAGCGGAGCGATCGCCTGAATCATCGGGATTACCGCGGAAAAAACCAGACTTGGAATCAGCAGGACAAAATTTTTGGACAATCCCAAAGCGGAAATAATTTCAAAAACAGCCAAACCCGAAATCAACGCAATCGCAATGTTCAAAGCTGCCGGAATGGTGCTGTTAAATACTACAATCGCGGCCAAAAAAAGAACAAGAGATACTCCTGAAGCAACCCTTTCTTTCAATTAAACCCCTCCAAAGCGCCTGTTACGGCTCGCGTATTCGTTTAATGCGCGATCTAAATCCCTTGGCTTAAAGTCAGGCCACAAAATATCCATGACAACGTATTCGGCGTAAGCCGACTGCCACAGTAAAAAATTCGAGATACGGCTTTCCCCGCTCGGCCGGATAATCAGGTCCGGGTCGGGTTGTCCGCCGGTGTAAAGCCGTTCCGAGATGGAAGTTTCACTGATCTGTTCGGGGGACAGCTTTCCTTTTTGCACATCCTCGGCAAGCGTTCTGGCCGCGTGCACGATTTCCGCGCGGCCGCCGTAATTCATGGCAATGTTCAGAACCATGCCGGTGCGCTTCTCCGAAACCTTCTCCGTTTCCTGAATCAGTTTCTGCAGCTCCGGCGGAAAAACCGACACATCCCCGATAAAACGTACTTTGATGTTCTCATTTAAAAAATCACGCAAAGCATCTTCAAGATACTGCTTGAACAGCTTCATTAAAGCCCCGATTTCCTCTTTTGGACGCCGCCAATTCTCCGTTGAAAAAGCATATACCGTAAGATACTCAATTCCAATCGAACTGCAGTAGCGCGTGATCGTCTTGAAGACAGCCGCTCCTACAGTATGGCCGGCGGAACGCGGGAGTCCGCGCTTTTTAGCCCACCGGCCATTTCCATCCATAATGATCCCCAGATGCTTTGGAAGATACTGTTGTTCCATTTTCTTACCTATATTTCCATAATTTCCTTTTGCTTTTTTTCAAATACGCCGTCTACCTGTTTGCAATATTTATCGGTTAAATCCTGCGTTTTCTTTTCCGCCTGTTTCAGCTCGTCTTCCGTGAGCTCCGAATTTTTCTTCATGCCTTTGAGCTTCTCCATCGCGTCGCGGCGCATATTGCGGATCGCGATTTTGCGCTCCTCGGCCATTTTGCTGATTTCCTTCACCAATTCGCGGCGCCTTTCCTCCGTAAGCGGAGGGAATGTGATCCGGATGATCTTTCCGTCGCTTTGGGGATTGATTCCGATGTCCGAGGTCTGGATGGCCTTTTCGATGGCACGGCATACGGAAATATCCCAGGGCTGAATGGTCAGGATACGCGCTTCGCTTACCGCCACCGCCGCAAGCTGGTTAATGGCAGTCGGCGTGCCGTAATAATCGACTTTCACTTTATCCAGCACCGCCGGGTTTGCCCTGCCCGCTCTGATGGACGCAAAATCATCCGAAAGAGCGCTGACACATTTCTTCATTTGGTCCTCTGCGTGTTCCAATACTTCTTTCATCATTAGTCCTCCTTCACAAGTGTTCCGATCGATTCCCCGCAAACGGCCTTGATAATATTATCCGGCTCGCCAATGCTGAAAACAAGAATCGGAATTTTATTATCTTTGCATAATGAAGCAGCCGTGCTGTCCATCACCTGCAGGTTCCGGTTGAGTACGTCCATAAAGGACAGGGTGTCAAATTTTACGGCGTCCGGATTCTTTTTGGGATCGCTGTCATAAACGCCGTCAACCATGGTGGCTTTTAAAATAATATCTGCGTCAATTTCGGCTGCCCGCAGCGCTGCCGCCGTGTCGGTTGAGAAAAACGGGTTTCCGGTACCGCAGCCAAATACAACGACTCTTCCCTTTTCCAGATGCCGTACGGCGCGGTTGCGGATGTACGGTTCGGCAATTTGCTGCATCGCAATCGCGGTCTGCACACGGACCTGAACACCGAGCTGTTCCAACGCGTCGGCAACGCCCAGAGCGTTGATAGTGGTGGCGAGCATCCCCATATGATCCGCGCGGGTTCTGTCCATTTTTCCGCTGCTGCGGCCGCGCCAGAAATTGCCGCCGCCAACAACGATCCCGATCTGAACCCCCATATCCGCACATTTTTTGATCGGTCCGCAGATTTTCAGTACCGTATCAAAATCAATTCCGTGGGTCTCGCTGCCCGCGAGAGACTCTCCGCTCAGCTTGAGAAGAATTCTGTTATATTTAGGTTGCAAATAAAACACCCCTGTTTTCATTTTATATTATTCTACAATAAGCATTGTGTAAAGTAAAGGCTTTCATAACTAAATATAGTTATTATTGTCAAGTTTTATAATTTAGAAACATTTCTCCGAAAGCGGTAACAGCAGGAAGGCATAAAAATAGCGCAGGATTGTTTTCCTGCGCTATTCCTCAGTGAATTCTTACTTAACCATGCTGGCGATTTCTTCTGCAAAATTATCTTCGCGCTTTTCAATGCCTTCGCCCTTTTCAAAACGGACATAATCTACAATCGAAATAGAGCCGCCAAGCTCTTTTGCGGTAGCCTCCGTGTACTGCTGCACGGAAAGATCACCGTCTTTGACATAGGCCTGATCCAAAAGGCAGATTTCCTTAAAGAACTTCCCAAGTCTGCCGGTAACAATCTTATCAGCAATTGCAGCAGGTTTGCCATCGTTGATAATCTGCTCTTTCAGAATGGTCTTCTCGTGTTCAACAACATCGGCGGGAACCGATTTCTGATCGAGATACTGCGGACTGATGGCCGCAATCTGCATGGCGATATTCTTTGCGTACTCCTTAAACTCTTCCTTGGCCGCAATTTCAGCGGAAGTATCGAATTTAACGAGAACGCCGATTTTTCCGGCTGCATGGATATAGGCTGCAACCACGCCTTCAAAACGCTTGAAACGACGAATCTTAATGTTCTCACCGATGGTCAGGATCTTATCCTTGAGCAGCGCGTCGACAGTCTGATCCGAACCGCTTGCCTTGCACTGAAGCAAAGCCTCCACATCGGCAGGATTGGACTCGATAACCGTATCCGCACAGACCTTCACGAAGTGCTGGAAATCCGCATTCTTCGCAACGAAGTCGGTCTCGGCGTTGACCTCGATGTCCACACCGACGGTTTCTTCCTCATTCAGGCACGCAAAAGCAACGCCTTCGGCTGCAATACGGCCCGCCTTCTTCGTGGCGGCCGCAAGGCCTTTCTCTCTTAAAAAGTCGATCGCGGCATCCATATCTCCGTTGGATGCTTCCAGTGCTTTTTTGCAGTCCATCATCCCGCAGCCGGTCTTCTCACGAAGCGCTGCAACATCTTTAGCTGTAAAAGCCATTCTATTTCCTCCGCTCTTAATATTCGTTTTATTTAGTATTTGCGCATATCACCGATTATTCCGCGGCTTCTGCTTCATTCACTTTTGCTTCTTCCGCTTCGGCGGCAGCGGCGCCCATCTGGCCTTCCTTGCCTTCGACGATCGCGTTTGCAACGGTTGCGGAAATCAGCTTGACGGCACGGATCGCGTCGTCGTTGCCGGGAATAACATAATCGATTTCATCCGGGTCACAGTTGGTGTCGACAATCGCGACAATCGGGATGCCGAGCTTTTTTGCTTCCGCTACGGCGATTCTCTCTTTGCGCGGGTCAACAATAAACAGTGCGCCGGGAATTTGTTTCATATCCTTGATGCCGCCCAGGAATTTCTCGAGCTTTTCAATCTCAAGGCGAAGCTTAATGACTTCTTTTTTCGGCAGAAGATCAAAGGTGCCGTCTTCTTCCATGGCCTTGAGCTGGTTCAAACGGTCGATTCTGCGGCGGATCGTACGGAAGTTGGTCAGCATGCCGCCCAACCAGCGCGCGTTGACAAAGTAAGCGCCTGCGCGTTCCGCTTCGTCCTTCACGGAATCCTGAGCCTGCTTTTTGGTGCCGACAAACAGTACGGATTTGCCTTCAGCGGAAAGGCTGCGGACAAAGCCGTAAGCGTCTTCCAGCTTCTTAACGGTTTTCTGCAGGTCGATGATGTAGATACCGTTGCGTTCCGTAAAGATATACGGAGCCATCTTCGGGTTCCATCTTCTGGTCTGGTGACCGAAGTGAACGCCGGCCTCCAAAAGTTGTTTCATTGATACTACTGACATAATAATCCTCCTTGGTTTTTCCTCCGTCCCGCTTTAACAGACGCAACACCCGGAAGCCGGGCACCAAATCGTCATAGCAGAGACGTGTGTTTTTTTATTGCGCCGATAATTATAGCATATAAAAGAATAAAATTCAAGACTTTTTCAGTTGCCAAAGAATCCGCCAAACCCGCGCCCTCTTTTTTTCGTTCGGCAATAGTTATTATACGTCACCAAAATAGTATCGTCCCCTATTACTTGAATATCCTGCCATTTAATAATAATATCGTCCTCCCTGCCCAGCAGTCCGAAGCAGCGCAGGCGGCCGTAAATTACAATGGCAATCACTCTGGCGTCCGCGGTGTCTATTTCCACATCACAGACACATCCTATCCGGGTCCCGTCCTTTACATTAATGACTTCTTTATGGCGCATATCGATGATCCGGCAATTCACGCTCCCACCTCCCCTACAGATATATGCCGAACTTTGTTATATAATTAATTAATTGATTAATCAAAAAGAAAATGGTATAATTATCCGAGAAAAAATCAGGAGGCTATTATGAACATTTGGCATGATATCTCACCGAAAAGAATTAAGACTGAAGACTTTTGTGCCGTTATAGAAATTCCAAAGGGCTGTAAAATCAAATATGAGCTCGACAAGGAAACCGGTTTGCTGCTGATGGACCGTATTCTTTACACTTCCACTCATTATCCCGCAAACTACGGCTTTATTCCCCGCACTTACGCCAGCGATAATGACCCTCTTGACGTACTTGTCCTCTGTTCCGAGGATATCCGTCCGCTTTCCCTGGTGCGTTGTTATGCCATCGGCGTGATTATTATGGTGGACAACGGGATGAAAGACGAAAAAATCATCGCGATTCCGTTCAACGACCCCACCTATAACGGCTACCGTGACATTAAAGAGCTGCCGAAACATATTTTTGACGAAATGTCCCATTTCTTTTCCGTTTACAAGCAGCTGGAAGGAAAAGTGACGGCGATCGACGAAGTCAAAGGACCCGAAGATGCCAAGGAAATCATTCAGAGCTCCATTGACAGCTACATCGAAAAATTCTGCAAATAATTCCCACCGATTCAAAATCCCCTGTGAAACTTCACAGGGGATTTTTTGTGCCGCAATCTATCAAATAAACCGTTATGACTGGAACAGATATAAAGTGCCGCCCTGACCGCCCATTTGGCCGACATTGCTTGTATTGGAGCTATATTCGCCGGAATCCACCAACACCGCGTTTTCTTTTACATAAGACTCAATATCGGAACCGGAACTGCCGGAACTGCCGAAGCTTCCGCTCAGCAGGAAATAAGTGATTTTGCCTTCAGCGACAAGCGTTTTCAGCTGATCGACCGTAAGGGAATTGTCCGAACCCAGGAACCCTCCGTAAGCATAGCAAGGCAGCCCGGTATCAATGATGAACTGCGCTACGCTGCTGGAGCGCTGTGCGGTAACAAGGAAGCTGCCTTCTTTATAATTTTCCACCAGATAAGCTTCCAAAGAGGAGCTCTGCGAGCTGCCGTTGTCCGACAGCATACCGGTTCCGTTCCCCTGTCCGCTTTGCAGCAGCTCCGGACCGGCGTACGGCATTGTGGAATTCGTTACGCCCATGACCGGCGTAAGCGCCCAGTAAAAAGGAGCCGCCAGTGAGGACAGGACAAGCACCGCGAGGGAAACCGCGAGAACGCCGCGCTTATGTCTGACACAATAAACGGCGAACAGGAGGATTCCAACGCCCGCCGCGGCAAGCATAGCGGGAAGCAGCCATGTCTTCAGCTCGGAATATCGCAAAACACAGACAATCTGCAGGGCAAGATTGAGAAGGAACGCAGCCAGCAGGAGCACGGGACGCAGATACTCCGTTTTTTTCTCCCGTCTGTGCTTCAGCCCGTTGTAGACGGTAACAATTCCGACGCCGCTCAGAACGGCAATGGCGGGCGCCATCATGCAGAGATAATACCGGTGATAGAATCCGGCAAAGCTGAAGAAAACCGCCGTGGTAATCAGCCACAAAGACCAGAATACAAAAGCACCCTGACGCTCATTTTTTCTTCTGAAGTTCCATTTATTCACGCAGAGCAGCATGCTGCAAAGGGCGAACAGCAGGAACCAGGAACCCTGCCCGTATAAATTTGACGTCCACAGCCGCAGAGGGGACGCATTCCCGATTTCAGAGCCGCCCATTCCATTGGTACCCATATTGCGGCCGCCGTCCTGGCGGTCTCCGCGGCCGTCCGCATCGCCGTCAGGCATGTTCTGCCCGTTTTCGTAGGCGCCGTCGGACGTGCCCTGCCCATTCCCGTCTGCATTGCCACCGGGCATTCCCTGTCCGCTTCCATTCGTGTTACTGTCCGGCGCGCCCTGCCCGTAACCGTCGGGAGGCGTCCCGTTTCCGTCATCATTCATCTGTGGTGCCGAACCGGAAGCATCCCTGTCGGATGAGCGTCCAGAGCCGCCTCCCATTCCCCCGCCCATGCTTTGTCCGAACAGCCTTTCCGTGCCGTTATGGCCAAAAATCAGTTCGATCATGGAATTGCTGCTGGTGCTGTCCACGTAAGGCCGGTCTTCCGAGGGGTAAAATTCCACGGCAAGCACCCACGCGAAAGAGACTGCCAGAACAATGACCATACTCAAAATCCCGGCAAGAATCCGTTTTCCAATTTTTTCTTTTGCAAAAAACAGATAAGTGAGGGAAACGGCAGGCAAAATCATGTATGCCTGCAGCATTTTAATATTAAAGCCCAAGCCTACAAACAGTGCCGCGAGAAACAGATATTTCCATCTTCCGCTGTCGATCGAGCGAAAAAGAAACCACGCCGCTGCCAGCAATACAAAAATCAGCTGCATATCCATCGTATTGTTGCGCGATGCGACAACGACGACCGGGGTTATGGCAAAAATCAGGGCCGAAACGAGCCCGGCGGGCCGCCCGAAATACCGGGCGGTTAAAATGTAAATCATCACGGTGGAGGCCGTGCCCGCCAAAGCCTGCGGGAGCAGCATGGCCCAGCCGTGATAGCCGAAAATAAGTACGGAAATCGCCTGCGTCCACAAGCCGAGCGGGGGCTTATCCACAGAAACCATTCCGGCGGGATCAAATGAAACAAAGAAGAAATTTTTAAAGCTCAGCGTCATGCTTTTTACACACGCCGCGTAATATTCGTTTCCGGTTCCGTAGTTGGAAATCGCGTAGAAGTTTAAGGTAAACGACAGCGCCGCAATCAACATCAGCGCGGGGATATAAGGCTTTTTTCTGAACTTCACAATGATGTGCTGCATAGAAGGTCCTCCGATTCCTTGCAATCTATTACAGCGCCCAGTATAATTGCTGATTGTGAAGTTGACGTGACGGGAAAGAAAACAACAGCTAAATGTCTTTCTTGATCTTATCCAGCGCGGCCTTTTCCAGCCTGGAAACCTGCGCCTGACTGATTCCGATCTCCGAAGCAACCTCCATCTGTGTTTTTCCCTGGAAAAAGCGCATGGAAAGAATCCGCTTTTCTCTGCTGTTCAAATCGCGGATCGCTTCCTTCAGCGCGATTTCGTCCAGCCAGTTGGAATCGTCGTTGTTGTCGCCCACCTGATCCATCACATAAATGGTGTCGCCGCCGTCTGAAAAAACCGGCTCAAAAAGCGAAACCGGTTCTACAATGGATTCGAGCGCAAGCACCACATCCTCCCGCGGCAGGTTCAATTCTTTTGCTATTTCATCGATGCTCGGCTCGCGGTTGTTTTCCGCCGTCATTCTTTCTTTCGCCTGCATGGCCTTATACGCGGTGTCACGAAGCGATCGGCTGACGCGTATGGAATTGTTATCCCTCAGATAACGCCGGATCTCCCCGATAATCATAGGCACCCCATAGGTGCTGAAACGGACTCCCTGATTGATGTCAAAGTGGTCGATCGCCTTGATCAGGCCGATGCAGCCCACCTGAAAAAGATCGTCAAGATTTTCCCCGCGGTTTGTAAAGCGCTGAATGACGCTTAAAACAAGACGCAGGTTTCCGTTAATGAGTTCGTCGCGGGCTTTCATATCCCCTTCTTTTACCCGACGCAACAGCTGCATTTTTTCTTTTTCGGTAAGTACTTTTAATTTCGAAGTATTGACTCCGCAGATTTCGACTTTATTGTACTGCATGCCGTTCCCTCATTTCCATGGAATAACTTACTACCATTATTACCATGGGCGGGGTGATTCATGCGGAGCCGGCAGTAAAAATATTATGGGGAAAGGGAATTGCTTTTCCGTTATAAAGTCGTATATACTATAATCAATCAGTATCCTGTAAAAACAGGAAATAAGAGCAAGCGAGGCGGAGCCATGCAAATTCAGATACCGCCGCAGGTTGAAACGGTTCTTCAAAAACTGACGGCTTCCGGCTTTGAGGCCTATGTTGTCGGCGGCTGTGTGCGGGATTCCATCCTCGGATTGGAGCCGAACGACTGGGATGTGACCACCTCCGCCCCGCCCGAGGAAACGGAACGCATTTTCAGCAGCTATCCGTGCGTAAAAAACGGGATTCAGCACGGAACCCTTACAGTGCTGATCGATCATCGGCCCGTGGAAGTGACCACCTTCCGGGTGGACGGACAATATTCCGACAACCGGCATCCGGACAGCGTCCGCTTTACCCGCAGCTTAAAGGATGATTTATCGCGCAGGGATTTTACCGTCAACGCTCTGGCCTATTCCCATGCCGACGGCGTAATCGACTGCTTTGGCGGGATGGATGACCTGAAAGACCGGATCATCCGATGCGTCGGAACCCCCGGCCTGCGTTTTCAGGAGGACGGGCTCAGAATTTTACGGGCGCTCCGCTTTTCCTCCGTACTTGGATTTTCCCCGGAACCAGACACCTCGGCCGCCATCCTGTCCAATTGCGGGCTGCTCCAACAAATCGCCCGGGAGCGCATTCAGTCGGAGCTGACCAGGCTCCTTTGCGGAAATTCGTCTGAGGTGCTTCGAAAATACCGCACCGTGCTGGAGCAGATTATCCCGGAATTTTCCTTCATGACCCAATTGGATGAATGGGAACACACGCTGAAAGCCGTTTCAAAGGTAGACGCAACACCCGTTTTACGGCTGACTATGCTTTTATATCATATCCGACAATCTGCCCCATCTGAACAAAGCCGAAACGAAAAAGAATCCTTTGACGCTTCCTTCAGCCAAAACGCCGAAGCTGTCAAGGCAATTCTTTTACGGCTCCGGTATGACAGCGATACGGTGAAAACTGTTTCCGAACTTACGGCGCTTCAACGGCTTCCTCTTCCCGCAGATGAAAGAAGCCTGCTGAAGCTTCTCCATCAGTACGGCAAAAAAATAATGGATCTGCTTTTCAAAGTGCGGGACGCGAATTTACGGGCGCAAAACCCGCCCGACACCCGCGGACTGGAAGAACTGAAAAAAGCGGAAGCGATATTCCAAAGCATTTTCACACGGGGATTATGCTACTCTCTGAAAGATCTACAGATCAAAGGCTCGGATTTATTATTGATCGGCATTCCTGAAGGGAGCGAAATCGGCAGGATGCTTTCCCAGCTCTTAAGCGCGGTGATGGACGGCAAATGTTTAAACCGGCGGGAAGCACTTCTGAAATACGCATTACAGTTAAAGGAAGAATACCATGACGGAAACAGTTGAGCATACCTTTGGACCTGTTTATGATGAAAACTCAAGAATATTGATTTTAGGAACGATCCCTTCGCCGAAATCCCGCGAATATGGGTTTTACTACTCCCACCCGCAGAACCGGTTCTGGCGAATCGTATCGGATTTATACGGCCAGAAGCTTCCGGAAGGAAACGCGGAAAAAACGGAATTTCTGCTGAGAAACCGCATTGCGCTTTGGGATGTCCTCAAAAGCTGCAAAATCTCCGGGGCGGACGACGGCAGTATCCGCGACCCGGTCGCAAACGACATCGGGGCCTTATTAAAAGAAACCGATATCCGCGCAGTATTTACCACGGGAACAAAGGCCGCCGCTCTCTACCACAGGTTTTGTGAAAAAAGCACGGGGTGTCCGGCTTTTGCGCTGCCTTCGACAAGCCCGGCCAACTGCCGTCACTACAATTATGAAAGCCTGAGAGAAGCCTACCGGGTGATTTTGAAATACACAATGGAATAAAGAAGCGTCGAAAAAGACGGGCATCACGATGCCCGCCTTTTTCAGCTTACGCGCTCCAGGTCCTTTTTCAGCCTTTCAATAATGCGTTTTTCCAGGCGCGATATGTATGACTGTGAAATGCCAAGGGTGTCGGCTACTTCCTTCTGCGTATGCTCTTTCGTATTGTTCAGACCAAAACGGAGCTGCATGATTTCCCGTTCCCGCGGAGCGAGATGCGACACGGCGGTCAGCAAAAGATTCCGCTCTACCTCCTGTTCAATGTTGCGGTTGACGGTATCCTGGTCGCTGCCCAGAATATCGGAAAGCAAAAGCTCGTTTCCGTCCCAGTCCACATTTAACGGATCATCGATGGAGACTTCATTTTTTAACTGGGAGCTCTTACGGAGGTACATCAGAATTTCGTTTTCAATACAGCGGGACGCATAGGTTGCCAGTTTAATGTTGCGCTCGGGGCAAAAAGTGTTTACTGCTTTAATCAGCCCAATCGTTCCGATCGAGATCAAATCCTCCACCCCGGCGCTGCTCGATTCAAACTTTTTTGCGATGTACACAACAAGCCTGAGGTTGTGGGTAATCAGCGGTTCCCTCGCGTTCGGAACATTGTTCAGAATGTTCGTCATCACCTTTTCCTCTTCCTTCTTCGTCAGCGGCGGAGGAAGAGTCTCGGGCCCGTTAATATAGTGTACATGCCCGTTTAGACCTAATCGCAGCCATAATAATGACAGCTTATTTCCCATTTCCCTTATCAGCTTATTCATTCCCATTTTCACTCTTTCCCTTTTGCCGCTGCCGCCGCGGCTGAGAAACGCGCCTGCCTACGGCCAAATTTAGGCTGACGTTTTTTGCAGTAAATCCGGATTTAAGAGCGCGCTGAACGCTCCAAGCTTCGATTTGGTTACCGCTATGTATACCTCGTGTACTTCAATCTTCTCTCTTCCTGTCATGACTGTCAGTTTATCCGGTTTAAACGCCGGAAGAAGCCCTTCCCCGGAAACCGCCTGAAACGGCACCAGCCGGATTTTCCCGCTTTCATGCTGCGGGGCGATTCCGTCAAGACAATCCTCACAGACAACGGCGACCGGCGCGTTTGAAAACGGCTCGGTCAGCGTGTTTCCGGTATCCACCTTTGCGGCACAGGAAACCGACTTTCCGTTAAAATCGATCTGAATCCGGCAGAAAAGGTCTTCCGGAGCCTGACGGCCCGTAATACGGTGGATCAGACGTATGATAAAATAGCACACGATTGTCAGAACAATCAGAAGAAGCGGTGAAACATTGAAATAAACCACCGAATTTTTGATGATGAGCCCCTGCGGAGCGATAAAATACCACAGCGCGAGCATGAAACCCGCAAAGGCAAAGCTCATGATATAAAAGGCGGCCAGTTCTCTCAGAAACTGCTTGATTCCGTAATAGGGATACGCAAATAAAACAATCAGTCCCGACACGGCCAGCTTAAAAGCCAAGGATAAAAAGAGATTGGTTTCGGGCAGCAGAATAGAAAGAGAAGCGGCCGCACCCAGGGCCGCGGCTGCAACCATTCTGAAACGTTTCACCGGCAGCGAAAGAAATTTTGAAACGGCAAGCAGCAAAAAATAATTGATAAATAAGTTGATACCGACCAGTACGTCTATGTAAATCGTCTGCTTCAAAGAGATCCCTCCCTGCGCTAAAAATAATTATACCGGTGCAGGGTCAAACATTGTGTCAGAAATTGTATCCGATTCAGAATTAAAATTGTATGTTTACAATAAAAAAACGCCGGTCCTCACAAGAACCGGCGTTGCGTTTTATTTGATTCACATTTTCGTACTTCTGTTTTTCCTGCTGGGTTTTCTGCTGTTCCTTTGCGGGAAGACCATTTCTCTTTTTTATTTTATTTTTATGGTTTTTACGGCCAATAGAAATGTACATATTTTTATTGATTTCAGGCAACTCTATGTAGCCTCGCGTTCCTCTTCGTCAAGATCAAGGCCAAAGCTGATAGATAGAGCCTGATTGACCTGTGTCATTGCCGTATTATCAAGGCGCCCCATGCGCTCTTTCAATCTGTGTTTGTCGATTGTACGAACCTGTTCAAGCAGGACAACGGAATCCTTTGCGAGTCCGGTGGTCTGGGCATTGAGCATAATATGCGTTGGAAGGTTTGCTTTTGCTCGCTGGCTGGTTATTGCCGCGGCAATCACGGTCGGACTGAACCGGTTTCCAACATCATTCTGAACAATCAGCACAGGTCGGACGCCGCCCTGCTCAGAACCAACAACCGGGCTTAGGTCGGCATAATAAATATCGCCTCTTCTAATGTTCACATTTTTCACGCTCCGAATAATTTATGATATAGGGTCTGCGATTATTGTTGACATTCTCCAGACGATTTATTCGCATGCAGTCCCTAACACATAATATTATTTAGACGCGGGGGTTGACATAAAATTAAATAGAAAAAAGGGTGCAACCGCTGTCACACCCTTATTGTGTATCGTCGCGCATCTGCGCTTTCAGTTTTTTTTGAGGAATGGAAATGGTTTGAATCTGCCCTGTGCTTCTGTCGGCGGTCATTGTGAAATCAATGCCCTCCACAGTGCCGGAAAATTCATCCCCATGCGTTCTGGTAAGGGAACCGTCTTTCTCTGCATAGTCCAGAACCTGCAGTAAAACGACCGCAAAAGAGGTGTCCGGCAAAACACACTCATCGCTTTTGGCGGAAAGTCCACTGTAGGAAACAGAAAATCCTTCGCCGCTCCAATCGTAGGTCAGGCCGTTCATGTCCCCGGAAAGGAACTGCACGTTCGCCCTTCCGGGCGCGTCGCGGCTCAATGCGCATTGTATTTTTTCGCCGTTGTAATCAATATCGGCCGTGCAGTGAAAACAGAAAACGATGTCTTCTGCTTTTATTTCCTGCGCCGCACAGGCAGAAAAAGAGAAAACCAGAAAAAAAGAAAACAGGCATATCGCTGTCCGGCGCATAGCTTTCCACTCTCCGCACAAAAAATACGGTTTTACCGCTCAAGCTCCAGAAACAGACCCGGAAGCATACCGATCATGTCCGTCGGCAGCATGGCACACTGGGAAAACGCTTTCGCACAGCGATCCCCCGCCTCACCGTGAAGATACACCGCGCCGACCGCTGCCGCCGCAGGGTCAATCCCCTGTGCAATAAAGGAAGCCGCCATTCCCGCCAGAACATCCCCGCTGCCTCCCTTTGCCATTCCGGGATTTCCCGTTGGATTGAGATGTACCATTCCGTTCGGCTCCGCAATCAATGTTCCGGCGCCCTTGAGCACGAGGATGACATGGTGCTTTTCCGCAAAGCTCCGGGCATATTCAAACCGGTGGGCCTGCACATCCTTTACGGTGGTCTTCATCAGACGGGCCATCTCCCCGGGATGGGGAGTCAGCACAACAGGAACGCGGGCTGTTTCTAATACATTTATATTCTCCGCAAGGATGTTTATGCCATCTGCGTCAATAATGAGGGGAACCTGAGAATCGGAAACGAGACCGCATACGATCCGCGTCATTTCTTCCCCGCGCCCCAGCCCGCAGCCGATCAGGCACGCGCTCGCTTTGGACAGGGCATCCTCCAGCGCCTTATGTCCGGCGGGAAGCATCGTTCCGTCCGGCGCATAGTCAAGCAGGGTGAAAACCGGCTCCACAATCTGGGAAGCGACGATCGGGTAAATCGTACGGGGAAGCGCCGCATCCACAATACCGGCCCCGCAGCGAACAGCCGCCTTTGCGCTCATTACCGCCGCTCCGGCCATTCCGTCGCTGCCGCAGAGGCACAGCAGTCTGCCGTAATTCCCCTTATTGCTGAGCGGGTCCCGCGGCCCCAGCAGGGATTGTGCCGCCGAAAGCTCCGTTACCTCAAACGTCGACTTCTGGCTTCCGATGAGATCCGCGCCGATCCCGATCGGCGCCACGGTAACCTGTCCGCAGTAATCCTGCGCGGGCTGAATCAGATGCCCGTTTTTCAGGGTGGAAAAGGAAACCGTATAGTCTGCCTGGATGCATTCCCCGTCCACCGCCCCAGAATCGCAGCCGGCACCGCTGGGGATATCCAGGGAAACCACCACCGCGGAGGAATTTTGCACCGCGTGAAAAACCGGAAGGATTTCATCCGGAACACGGCCGTGAAATCCGGTCCCGTAAATGGCGTCGATGATGAAGTCGGCAGAGGCAATGACGGTTTCCGCCCTTCCGTTTTCCTCACCGTCCAGAATTTTTACCGTTGTATCCTTCAGACGCAAAAACACGGTCTTTGCAAGATCTGTGCGGGGAAGGCCGTCGGTCATTACCACGGTAACCGGCACGCCGAGCTCAAACAGCTTACGCGCCATCACATAGCCGTCCCCACCGTTATTTCCTTTCCCGCAGAGAATCACGACTTTCCGTCCGGACAGGCTGAACTTTTTCCGCAGGAAGCGAACAGCTGCGGCACCGGCGTTTTCCATCAGCTCCAAATAGCTGATTCCGGAGTCGACGGCTTTTTTTTCAAGCTCTTTGCTCTGCTCACAATTTAATACCTTCATTTTCAGGCTCCTCCCCGATCACAACCGCCGAAGCGTATTCTTTTGTATGGGTCACACTGACCTGGAGAACAATTTTTCTTTTCTGCACGATTTTCAGCGCGCTGCCGCGCAATTGAAAATAAGGCCTGCCGTTTTCCTCTCTTAACAGCTCCACCTCGCCGAGCGAAAATCCGCGCATCCCCGTGCCCAGCGCTTTGGAAAAGGCTTCTTTTGCGCTGAAGCTGGCGGCGACGCTCTGAACGGGAAATCCGCGCAATTCAAGCTGAGCGTACTCGGCGGGGCCAAGTATCCTCAGTAAAAAGCGCGGATTCTCCATGGACTTTTTGATTCTTTTTATTTCAACTAAATCAATTCCTGCCAAAAGCATTGACTGCTACCTGCCTTGAAAGAAATGGTTTGATCGCAGCCAGGACTTTTTCGCTCGGGCTGAACAGCACCAGGATCCTCCCCTTTTGGGGATGGCGCGCCGCAAGGTACCAGGCGTCCCTGCCGTTTTCATATTCCGAAGCGTTGAATCTGGCCGAATAGGACTGCTTTTGATGATCTTCCTTCCGGTACCTGCCCAGAGCTTCAATGTCGTGCGCATCAACGGAAATCACTTTTTTTCTGCTCCGGCGGCTGATGATTTTATCGATCGTAATATCACTGTTGGTCACGCTGTATTCGTATTCCAGGCTGCGCGAAGAAACCAGATAGTAATCCAGAGCAAAAATACCAACCATAGCCGGCAATAAAAGCATGGGTATGTACACCGCCAAAAGCGCAAGAATCAGGCAGCTTGCCGCGAGGACCCCGGCAAATACGAACCAATCGCTTTTCCCCATCCTTTTTCTGATCATTTGTTCAACAAAAATATCCATTTTCAATCTCTCCAACCGAATGCTGATTTATTGGATATTGTAACATATCGGTTTGTGCATTACAAGGGATTGCGCCCCCGGCATCGGAATTGTTGACGGATTCCTTATCACATTCCCCAGATTTGTATGGCATATTCCCTGACTGCCCTGTCGCTCGAAAATTTTCCGGCGCCGGCTGTGTTCAAAAAACCTTTGCGGGAAAATGCCAGTCGGTCGCTGTAATCGGAAATCGCCCGCAGCCTTGTCTCACTGTAAGAGAGTAAATCATACAGAACAAAGTAATGGTCCGGCTTATGCCAGCTGGCCCCGTCAAGCAGGGAATGGTACAGCTCCCGGAACATTCCGGTACCTCCGTCGTCAAACATGCCGTTGACAAGAGTATCCACCGCCGCCCGTACCCTTTCGTTCTGCTCATAAATCGTTCTCGGGTTGTAGGAGTCCGCAATTTTTTCAAGCTCCTCCACACGCGCTCCGAAAATATAATTGTTTTCTTCCCCCGCCTGACGGATGATCTCCACATTCGCTCCGTCCAGCGTTCCGAGCGTTACCGCGCCGTTGAGCATCAGCTTCATGTTGCTCGTACCGGAAGCCTCCGTTCCCGCTGTCGAGATCTGTTCGGAAATATCGGCGGCAGGCATGATTTTTTCCGCATAGGACACATTGTAATTAGAAACAAAAACGACTTTCATCAAACGGTTGACATCCGGGTCATTGTTGATTTTATTGGCAATTTCATTGATGAATTTAATGATTCCCTTTGCTCTGAGATACCCGGGGGCCGCTTTGCCGCCGAACAGAAAAGCCGTTGGGTTAAAATCCTTAATTCTTCCGTCCTTTATGCCGAAATATAAATCAAGAATGGAAAAAGCGTTTAAGAGCTGACGTTTATATTCGTGCAGCCGTTTCACCTGAACGTCAAAAATAAATTCTGGATTCAGTCTGATTCCGTCATGCTTTTCAATATAGTCGGAAAGCTGCTGCTTTTTTATCTGTTTGATTTGCGCAAACTGGCGGATAACGTTATCGTCGTCCTTATATCGTTCCAGATTTCTGAGCTTTTCCAAATCCGTAACCCAGCCGCTGCCGATCTTGTCGGTGAGAAACCCGGAAAGCTCCATGTTGGAAAGTGCCATCCAGCGCCGCTGTGTGACCCCGTTGGTTTTATTGTTAAACCGCTTGGGGTAAATCTGATACCATTCTTTCAATACGGAATTTTTCAGTATTTCCGTATGGATTTCCGCCACACCGTTCACGGAATGGGTAGAGAAAACGGCGAGCCGCGCCATATGGATCACCGAGTTTTCGTCAATAATCAGATACGGCTTCTGCAATTCCTCTGTTGTAATCCCCATACCGGACAGCTCTTTGAGCAGGGCTTTATTGATCATGACCACATACCGGTAGACATTGGGGAGCACGCTCTTGAACAGCTTTGCGTCCCATTTTTCCAGCGCTTCTGCCATAATGGTATGATTGGTATAGGCAAACGTCTGTCTTGCGATTTTCAGCGCCTTGCCGAAGGACACCCCCTCCCCGGAGACCAGAAGCCGGATAAATTCGGGGATGGACACCACGGGGTGCGTATCGTTCAGCTGGATCGCGTACTCCGCTGAAAAATGCGTGAAATCATTTCCGTATCTTTTTTTATAGGTCCTGATCAGGTCCTGCAAAGACGCGCTTGTGAAAAAATACTGCTGCTTCAGCCTGAGCTTTTTCCCCTTGTCCGTCGTGTCATTCGGGTACAGTACGCTGGAAATCGCTTCGGCGGCGTCCCTCTCCCGGACGGCAAGATCAAATTTCTGGTCGTTAAACAGCTGAAAATCAAACGGGACCACCGGCTCCGCCTGCCAAAGACGCAGGGTGTTCACTGTGTTCGCTCCGTACCCGATGACGGGCGTGTCGTAGGGAACCGCATAGACCGTCTGGTTTTTGAACCTGACCTCCACTTTGTCCTCTTCTCTGCGCTGAGACCACGGGTCGCCGAACTGCTGCCAGGTGTCCACGGTCTCTTTCTGGAATCCGTTTTCAAAATACTGCCTGAAAAGGCCGTACCTGTACCGGATTCCGTAACCGTTCAGGGCAATCCCCTGTGTGGCGGCCGAATCCAGAAAGCAGGCGGCGAGCCTGCCAAGCCCTCCGTTTCCGAGAGCCGCGTCTTCGATCTCTTCAAAAACGGCCACGTCTATATTATTTTCATGAAATAGCTCAGAAAGCTGGTTCAGAAGCCCTAAATTTTGTAAATTGCTGTAAATGAGCCGTCCGGTTAAAAATTCGGCGGAAAAATAGCAGGCCTTTTTACCGGCGTCTGGCGCTTCCCATTTGGACTTCACCTGCTTCATTGCCGCCGTCGAAACCGCGTGATACAGTTCCAGAACATCCGCCTGATGGATCGTTTTACCGTTTTCCAATTCCAAAAGGGTTATCACATCGTTCTTAAATGTGTTCATAAAATCCACTCCTTAAAGTACAGAGACCTATCTGCCGTAAATCCTCGCCAAGCTGCAGAGTTCTTTTGAAATTTCGTCGGTAAGCTGACCCTTTTTCAGCCTCCACCGCCAGTTGGAACCCACCGTGGAGGGATAATTCATCCTGGCCCAGCCAGGCAGAAGCAGGATATCCTGCGCCTGAAAAATCACCGTATCGGCCACGCTGGCATAGGCGGCGCGAAGGACCGCCCCCGGCAGGTCTTTTTTCCTTTTGACATTGAGATATTCTTTTGCGTACTTTATATTCTTTGCCGGCATCCTGCTGAAAAATTCAACCAGCGTGTCATTATCGTGCGTCCCCCCGTAAACCACCGTATTGCTTGTATAATACATTGGGAGATGCTGATTGGCCGGATCGCCGTCAAACGCGAACTGCAGGACTTTCATTCCGGGATATCCGTTGATTTTCAGGAGCTTTTTCACCTGGGGAACAACAACGCCCAGATCCTCCGCAATCACCTGCGCTTTTCCGATGGAGTCGTTTATCACATCCGTCAGTTTGCGCCCCGGACCGGGCTGCCAGCTGCCGCGGACCGCCGTCGTTTCTCCCGCGGGAATGGCATAGTACCGGACAATGCCGATAAAATGGTCAATTCTGATAACGTCGTATCTCTTTGCGGAAAATTCCATCCGTTTTTTCCACCAGTCAAAATGACCGCGTTCCATGGCCTCCCAGTCATACAAGGGATTCCCCCAGAGCTGCCCTTCCTTTGAGAAAAGATCGGGCGGGACCCCGGCTACCTTTGTCGGCCTGCGGCGGGAATCCAGCTGAAAAAGCTCGCTGTTTGCCCAGACATCCGAGCTGTCAAGGGCGGCATAAATCGGAATGTCCCCGATCACCCGGATTCCGCGCTGATTTGCATAGGCTTTTACCCGATTCCACTGCCTGTAAAATTCAAACTGGCAGAACTTCCAGAAATCCATTTCCGCTCTCAGCTTTTCCGAATACTGCCGTACAGCGGCCGGACGGCGGAAACGGATATCCTCGGGCCAGAGCAGCCACTCTTTATTTTCAAATTCAAACTTCAAAGCCATATACAGGCAATAATCTTCCAGCCAGTATGCATTTTCTTCACAGAACTGCCCATACTCCGCAGTGTCTGCGTGTCTACTTCTGGAGAAGGCCGTGCGAAGCACCGCAAACCTAGACTGAAAAAGCGCGGCATAATCCACACTGTCCTCATTATCTCCCCAGAAAAAAGAACCCGCTTCACCGGGCTTCAAAAGCCCTTCCTCCGTCAGGGTGTCCAGATCGATAAAATACGGGTTCCCCGCAAAAGCGGAAAAGGACTGATAAGGGCTGTCTCCATAGCTGGTAGGACCAATGGGAAGCACCTGCCAGTATTTTTGTCCGGCATCCTTCAGAAAGTCGATAAACCGAAATGCCTGACCGCCAAACGTTCCGATCCCGTAGTCGGAAGGCAGGCTGCTGATTGGGAGCAAAATACCCGAACCGCGAACAAACTTATTTTTAACTGGCAATATTTTCCACCCCACTACGAAAAAACACGAAAATATGACAATATAATATCAAAGGATTTTCTGAATGTCAATATGAAAAAAGGAACTATTCTGTAAGTATTTTATATTTTTAAGCATAATATTTCGGGACATTTGTTCAATCAAGAATGATAAAAGAAACCGATATATAAAGATATATTTCGTAATTTTTCTTAAAATTATCTTAAAGTCTCAAATCTTTAATATTATTTTATAAAAAATTTGTTTCATATATTTTCCAATTTGCAAATATAACTCTTGAAATGATGTGCGGCCAAAGTATATACTGTGGTTGAACAGGAAAAGAGGGATTTCTATGGCTACGATTAAAGACATTGCAGAAAAACTTGGAATTGCTGTCAGCACCGTATCAAAAGGCTTAAACGGGGCCAACGATATCAGCGAGGAAATGCGCCAGCTGGTGCTGGACACCGCTGTAGAAATGGGATACGCTTCCAAAAAAGTGCAAAAGCTCGGCAAACGCAAGGTCTGCATCCTGGTCGAAAACATGGAATATGAGAACATTGACCAGTTTGGCTATGAAATTGTTGTAGGGTTTAAACTAAGCGCTGCCAGACATCATTGCGACGTAACGGTCATTCCCACAAACCTGAACATGCAGACTCAGGAAAAGTATGATTCCTATATGCTGAAACACGGATACAGCGGCTCGTTTTTGCTGGGATTCGCGCTGCATGACGACTACATCAACCAACTGTACAAAACGTCGGTTCCAACGGTTTTACTGGACAATTGCATCCCCAATAAGCACGTGGGTTACGTCGGCACCGACGGGTATAACGGCATTGATCTTGCGGTCAGGCATCTTTACGAGTACGGTCATAAAAACATTGCCCTGCTGAACGGTTCCAAGAACAGTCTGGTGACCAATGAACGCCACCAGGCCTTTCTTCAAAGCATGGAACATTATTCACTGAAAGTCAATCCTAATTTAATTGCCAACGGCTACTATGTTCCGGAATGCGCCAAAGACTATGTCGGTTCCTTTATGAAAAACGGAGCGACCGCTATTGTCTGCGCGAGCGACGTGATCGCGGCGGGCGTGATTGCCGAACTGAACCGTCTTGGAAAATGCGTGCCCCTGGATATGAGCGTGGTCGGCTTCGACGATCTGCCGATCGCACAGCACCTGACCCCCACCCTGACGACTATCCGTCAGGACAGGGTGGCGATCGGCAAAAGCGCTTTCATGATGCTGGATGAACTGATCGGCGGCGTAAGCATCAGCAAGGTTCTGCTGAAGCCGGAGCTGATTATACGGAATTCCACAGGAACCTGCCCGTAAAAAATCCCGCTTGCAATTGACGTGTTAAGGTGTTATATTATGTAGTATTAACACAATGATAAAGGAAGTAACCTTTTTCCCCGCTTATTTCAGAGAGGGCATGTCAGCGGCTGAAAGCATGCCTGTAAGTCATAAAAGGCGAAGTTCCCTTTGGAGTGGCGCGGCTGAACCTTTTCAGTAGGCTGCGACGGCAGGCACCGTTAAAGGCTGACGAGTAATTAATTAGGGTGGTACCACGGAGCTTTCGTCTTCGTCCCTTGCCGGGGCGGAGGCGTTTTTTATTGCTGATTCATGTCTGAAAGAACGGAAAGGATGATAACGCTATGAAGCAGGAGCTGGAAGCAATCCGCGAAAAAGCGATGCGCGAATTGGATGAGGCGAAAGGACAGCAGATACTTGAAAATCTGCGTATTAAATATTTGGGAAAAAAAGGAGAACTGACCTCCATTTTAAAACAGATGGGCGGTCTCTCCGCGGAAGAGCGCCCCAAAATCGGCCAGCTGGCCAACGAGGTCCGCACTTTTATTGAAGCCGATCTGGTCAGGCGCGCCGCGGAACTGAAAGAAGAAGAAACCCGGAAAAGACTGGAAAAAGAGAAAATCGACGTTACGCTGCCGGGCGTCCGCCGGGAGCTTGGCGCAAAGCATCCCCTGAGCATTGAGCTGGACGCGATCAAGGAAATCTTTGTCGGTATGGGCTTTGAGATCGTCGAGGGCCCGGAGGTCGAATACGACTATTATAACTTCGAGGCGCTGAACATTCCGAAGGATCACCCCGCGAGAGACACACAGGACACTTTTTATATCAACGACAATATTCTGCTGCGTACACAGACCTCGCCGGTGCAGGTAAGGGTGATGGAAAAGCAGAAGCCGCCGATCCGCATTATTTCCCCCGGCAGGGTTTACCGTTCGGACGCGGTTGACGCCACACACTCCCCGCTGTTCCATCAGATTGAAGGTCTGGTGGTTGACAAGGGAATTACCTTTGCAGATTTGAAGGGAACCTTAGAGACCTTTGTAAAGCGTATGTACGGCGAGGATTCCGTAGTACGGTTCCGTCCGCACCACTTCCCCTTTACCGAACCTTCCGCCGAAGTGGATGTACAGTGCTTCAACTGTCACGGCGAAGGCTGCCGCCTCTGCAAGGGCGAGGGCTGGATTGAGATTCTCGGCTGCGGCATGGTACACCCGAAGGTACTTTCCAACTGCGGGATCGACCCGGAGGTCTACAGCGGCTTTGCGCTGGGCATGGGGCTGGAACGCGTAGTCATGAGAAAATACAGCATTGATGATTTACGCCTGTTTTATGAAAACGACGTTAGATTCCTGAAGCAATTTTAAGGGGGATGCAGAACAATGAATCTTTCAATGAGATGGTTAAAAGAATTCGTAACGCTTGACGATATGCCGATCCGCGATTTTACAGAAGCGATGACCATGAGCGGCTCCAAGGTCGAGGGCTGGGAGACCGAAGGCAGCGAAATTGAAAACGTGATCATGGGAAAGGTGCTTTCTCTGGAAAAGCATCCGGACTCCGACCATTTATGGATTACCAAGATCGACACCGGTTCCGGGGAACCGATTCAAATCGTTACCGGTGCGCAGAATTTAAAGGTGGGCGACCTGGTGCCGGTCGCAATGGACAATTCCTTACTGCCCGGCGGCAAAAAAATCAAAAAGGGCAAGCTTCGCGGCGTGGAAAGCAACGGAATGCTCTGTTCCCTCAGCGAGCTGGGGCTGACAAAGCACGACTTTCCCTATGCGGTTGAAGACGGTATTTTCGTGATACAGGAGAACTGCGCGCTTGGCGAGCCCGTGTGCAAGGCAATTGGGTTCGACGACACAAAAGTCGAATTTGAAATTACGTCCAACAGACCGGACTGCTTTTCCGTGATCGGCCTTGCCCGGGAAGCGGCGGCGACCTTCCATAAGCCCTTCAGCGTACACACGCCGGCTGTAAAGGCGGGAAACGGCTCCTGTAAGGGAATGCTCGACGTAAAGGTGGAGGCTCCGGACCTATGCTCCATCTATTCTGCCCGCGTGGTCAAGAATGTCCGTGTAAAGCCCTCCCCGCGCTGGATGCGTGAAAGGCTGCGCGCCATGGGTGTGCGCCCAATCAACAATATCGTCGATATCACAAACTACGTCATGCTCGAATACGGCCAGCCGATGCATTCCTTTGATCTGCGTTTTATTGACGAGGGTAAAATCCGTGTGCGCCGTGCGCAGGACGGGGAAACCATCACTACGCTGGACGGCGTCGACCATAAGCTGACCGCGAAGAATCTGGTGATCGCGGATGCCCGCAAACCGATTGCCATTGCCGGAGTGATGGGCGGCGAATACAGCGGAATCGTCGACGACACCACAACGATCGTGTTTGAGTCGGCATGTTTCAACGGAGCTTCCGTGCGCACGACCGCCAGAGATCAGGGAATGAGAACCGACGCGTCCTCCCGCTATGAAAAGGGACTGGACCCCAACAACTGCCTTCCCGCGCTGGAGCGCGCCTGTGAACTGGTGGAGCTGCTGGACGCCGGCGACGTGCTTGACGACAGGATTGTTGACGACCATTCCTCCGGCGAACGTACCAGAATCCATCTGGACGCGGACTGGACCAACCGCTTTCTGGATATTCAGCTGACCGTGGACGAGATGAAAGCGATCTTGAGCAAGCTGGAATGCGAATTCGCCGGCGACGATATTCTGGTGCCGACCTTCCGCCCCGATCTGCAGCATAAAGCCGACATTGCCGAAGAAATCGCAAGATTTTACGGTTACAATAAGATTCCGGGCACCGCGCTGGGCGGCGGCGCGCAGGGAAAATATTCCGCAAGGCAAAAATTCGAGCGCACCATCAACGACACCATGCTCGCGCTGGGCGCCAGTGAGATCATGACGTATTCGTTCATCAGCCCGAAATACTACGATAAAATCTTAATGCCGGCCAGCTCGCCGCTGCGCAAGTCCATCACCATTTCCAATCCGCTCGGCGAGGATACCAGCATCATGCGTACCACGGCCCTTCCCTCCATGCTGGAGGTCCTTTCACGCAACTACAACAACAGAAATGCGGACGCGTGCCTGTTTGAGCTTGCCAGCGAGTATATTCCGACTTCGGAGGACAAACTGCCGATTGAAAAAACCAATCTGATCGTCGGAATGTACGGCAATCACGCCGATTACTTTACGGCAAAAGGAATGGCAGAGCAGATTTTGGAAAAACTCTGCGTATACGGCTGGGAAATCGAGGCTTCTTCCGAAGAGCCCAGCTATCACCCAGGGCGCTGCGCCGTGCTGAGCATTGACGGAGAACATCTGGGCGTGATTGGGGAAATTCATCCGAAGGTCTCCGAAAATTACGGCATCGGAGACAGGGTTTACTGCTTTTCGCTGGATGTAGATAAAATGTATGAATACACGAAGTCCGAAAAGACGTATACTCCCCTTCCGAAATTCCCCGCGGTGACCCGCGACCTCGCTCTTCTCTGCGACGACAGCACTCCCGTGCTGACGCTTGAGAAAGCCATTATCCGCGGCGCCGGAAACCTGCTGGAAAAAATCAAGCTCTTTGACGTTTATAAGGGTGAGCAAATCGATTCCAGCAAGAAGAGCGTCGCGTTCAGCGTTACCCTGCGCTCTGCAGACAGCACACTGACGGATGAGCGCATTGCCGGAACGATGAAAAAAATCATGAAGGAGCTTGAAAAGGCCGGCGCTATTTTACGTTCATAAGCTTCTGTTCACAAATTAGTTCTTGAAATTATTGTATGTATGTTGTATGATGTCAGTATCGGAGGTGTTTCCATGCTTGATAAAACGATGACCTTTTCGCTCGGCACCGACCGTGAAGAGGATATTAAAAAAACACTCACCCTGGTGTATGATGCTTTGAAGGAAAAGGGATACAATCCCATCAGCCAGATTGTCGGCTACATTCTTTCCGAGGATCCGACTTATATCACTACACACAATAATGCCCGCAGCCTGATTCGCAGAATCGACCGCGACGAGCTGCTGCAGGTATTGTTGAAATCCTATTTGGGTGAGTAAATCACGCACTGTTACAGAAGCACTTATGAATTGAACAGAAGGAGGACGACACACGAATGAATGATGTAGAAGAAAGCAAACCTCAGTTCCCTACCTACAAGGGCAAGCCGTTGGTGCGCTGCGGTGATGTGATTTATTACGGAAGCATGCAGGATAAATATGTTGTAAAGCTTGAGATAAAGAGCAAAAAAAAGGTTCAGGACCTTGACGTTGCGGACCGGGTCACCATACAGCTGATGTATACGGATCAGAACATCCGTTCACGCAAACAGATTGTAAAATCCAGTGAAAAAACCGGGCTTTACCTTGCAATGGATATTGCGGACGCCTGGCTGACCAGGGCGCTTGCAGAATAGATCATATAATGAAGGGCGATACGGAAAATTCCGTATCGCCCTTTTTGTATCTATTTCCCGATATCCCGCCGGTAGTGAGCACCCTCAAACCGGATTTTGCCAGCGCAGGCATAAGCCTTTTCAAGCGCCTCGTCCAAAGTGCCGCCCAGCGCGGTGACCCCCAACACACGGCCGCCGTTGGTGTAGAACCGACGGTCCCGGTACAGCGTTCCTGCGTGGTAGACGGTGGCGCCCTCCACCTGTCCGTAATCGTCAAGGCCGGAAATTTCGATTCCTTTGGCATAGCTTCCGGGATATCCGCCGGAAGCCATCACGACACAGGCACAGGCTTCCCGGCTCCATTCGATCGACTGGGAGTCCAGCCGTTCGTCAACGACCGCCTCCAGAATCTCTACGAAATCGGTCTTCAGCCGGGGCAGGACCACCTGTGTTTCCGGATCGCCGAAACGGCAATTGTATTCGATCACCTTCGGCCCGTCCTTCGTCAGCATCAGTCCGAAATACAGGCATCCCTTGAACGTTCTGCCTTCCCGGTTCATCGCCTCTACGGTCGGCAGGAAGATGGTCTTCATGCACAGCTCCGCCATTTTTTCGGAGTAATACGGGTTCGGGCTGATCGTGCCCATTCCGCCGGTATTCAGGCCCTTGTCCCCGTCCAGCGCTCGCTTGTGGTCTTTGGAGGAAACCATCGGTTTCAGGCATTTTCCATCCGTGAACGCCAGCACCGAAACCTCCGGCCCGGTAATAAATTCTTCCACCACCACCCGGTTGCCGGAGGCGCCGAACACCTTATCCTCCATGATCGTTTTTACCGCGTCGCGCGCCTCGTGGTCATCGGCGGCTATGATCACGCCCTTTCCCAGCGCAAGACCGTCCGCCTTGATGACGATGGGATATTGGTTATTTGCCCGGATATATTCCATCGCGGCACGTGGGTCGTCAAAGACCTCATATCCCGCGGTGGGAATATGATATTTTTTCATTAAATCCTTGGAGAACACCTTGCTGCTTTCAATGACAGCCGCGTTGGCGCGAGGGCCGAACGCACGGATTCCCGCCGATTCCAGCGCGTCCACCATCCCGGCGGCAAGCGGGTCGTCGGGAGCGACAAAAACCAGGTCGATCCGGTTCTCTTTTGCAAACCGGACCACGCCGTCGATATCCGTTACCGGGATATCCACACACTCGGCGTCCCGTGAAATTCCGCCGTTTCCGGGAGCGCAATAGACCTTTTCCACCTTTGGGCTTTCCTTGATTTTGCGCACAATGGTATGCTCGCGGCCTCCCCCGCCGATGACCAGTATCTTCATATTATCCGCTCCTACGTCTTATTAATGGTGGAACAGCCTCATGCCGGTAAAGGCCATGGCGATTCCGTATTTGTTGCAGGTATCAATGACATTGTCGTCACGGATGGAACCGCCCGGCTGCGCGATATAGTTCACGCCGCTTTTGTGGGCGCGCTCAATATTGTCCCCGAACGGGAAAAAGGCGTCCGAACCCAGCGCGACATCCGTTAACGTATCCAGCCAGGCGCGTTTTTCCTCACGGGTAAGCGGTTCCGGCTTCTGCGCAAAGAAATTCTCCCAAATTCCGTCCGCCAGAACGTCCATGTAATCGTCGGATATATACACATCAATGGTGTTGTCGCGGTCGGGGCGGCGGATTCCTTCCTTAAATTTCAGCCCAAGCACCTTCGGGTGCTGGCGCAAATACCAGACGTCCGCTTTATTTCCCGCCAGACGGGTACAGTGGATGCGGGACTGCTGCCCCGCGCCGACACCGATCACCTGCCCTCCTTTAACGTAGCAGACGGAGTTGGACTGCGTGTATTTCAGGGTGATCAGGGAAATCATCAGATCGCGCTTCGCGCTTTCGGGAATTTCACGATTTTCCGTAATGACATTGGAAAGCATGTCGTTGTCGATCAGGATTTCATTTCTGCCCTGCTCAAACGTAATGCCGAAAACGTCCTTATGCTCGACGGGAGCGGGCCTGTAGTCCGGCTGAATCGAGACGATGTTGTAGCCGCCCTTGCGCTTGGATTTCAAAATGGCAAGCGCTTCCTCCGTATAGCCCGGAGCAATGATCCCGTCCGAAACCTCGCGTGCGATCAAGGTCGCCGTTTCCCTGTCGCAGATATCGGACAGGGCTATCCAGTCGCCGTAGGAAGACATTCTGTCCGCTCCCCTGGCCATAGCGTACGCGCTGGCAAGCGGGGAAAGCGTAAGGTCGTCAACAAAATAAATCTTTTTCAGCGTGTCGGACAGCTCGCACGCAACTGCGGCGCCCGCGGGGCTGACATGCTTAAAAGAGGCGGCGGCGGGAAGCCCCACGGCTGCTTTCAGCTCTTTGACCAGCTGCCAGCTGTTGAAGGCGTCCAGAAAATTGATGTAGCCCGGTTTTCCGTTCAGCACCTCGATCGGAAGATCGCTTCCATCCTGCATGAAAATGCGCGACGGCTTCTGGTTCGG
Organism: Caproiciproducens puteiluti; assembly: GCF_052442865.1. NCBI lineage: Bacteria > Bacillati > Bacillota > Clostridia > Eubacteriales > Acutalibacteraceae > Caproiciproducens > Caproiciproducens puteiluti. Next base: position 2,115,543 of record NZ_CP194790.1, read on the forward strand.
ATTGCAGCCGTATTTTAAAGTAAGCTCATTTGACATTTCAGCGCCCTCCTGTTAATCGTGGTTTTTGTTGATGATTCTGGTTTCCGTCAGCCCGGTTTTCAGGTTGATGAAACGGGTAAACAGAGAAACCTTATTTTCTTCAGACAGGTTTTCCCAGAGCTTCTGTGTAAAGTGGTCAATCTCGCCGGAAATACCGACCAGCGTCGGCTCGCCCTCAAAGGAGGGAAGGGGATTGCCATCTCCCTGATAAGTATGGATAAAATGCCCTTCCCCGCTGACCGTGGAGAAATATTCATAGAAAAAGCGCTGTGCAGAGGCCGGATTTCCGTTTGCGCTTTTCAGAATGGACAGCCGATAGCTTCCGTCCGCTTCCACGATACCTGAAACACGGGGCGTAAAATTCGGCCCGTCCGGTTCAAAGGTACGCGTGCGCAGAGCGGACTCAAAAGTCTTTCCCGCCTTTAAAAATTCATAGATCGTGTCGGTCTGGTCGCCGTTTGTCACAATGGTGGTCCCGCCGAAAACCCTAACCGGCGAATAGATAATCAGGGAAGGGTCGCTCAGCTTGTCCGGGTCGAACGCCTGTGTGCGAATTCCCTCGCCGTCCTCCACAAAGACGCGGTTGCGGCTGTTCTCACTGCGCCCCATGATAAAATAGGCAATCACGGCGTTTTTTCCGTCCTCGCTCCTGCCGAGAATGATCCCGCGCCCCGGATACGCATTGGACGACAGATTGCTTTCAATATTCTGTATTTCCATGCTCAGTCCTCCTTAATGACGGTTCTTCCGTCAGCCACTTCAATTCTGCCTTCGCAGAACAGCGAAACCGCTTTGGGCAGCAGCTTCCATTCCGCCTGCTCCATCACCCTGCGCTGAAGGGTTTCCGGCGTATCGCCCGGCAGAACCTCCACCGCCTTTTGCAGAATAATCGGCCCGCCGTCGCAGACCTCGTTGACAAAATGCACGGTCGCCCCCGTTACCCTGACTCCCTTCGTAAGCGCGGCCTCGTGGACCTTCAGCCCATAGAAGCCTTCTCCGCAGAAGGAAGGAATCAAAGCCGGATGGACATTGATGATTCTGTTTTCATAGTGCCGGACAACCTTTTCGCTGATAATGGTCATAAAGCCAGCAAGGACGACGAGATCGATTTCGTACCGGCTCAGGATTTCCAGAAGGGAACGGTCGTAGTCCTCCTGCGCCGCAAAACTCTTTCGAAGCAGGATTTCCGTAGGAATACCCGCCTTTTCCGCGCGCTGCAGGGCAAAAGCATCTGCCCTGCCAGATACGACAAGCGCCAGCTTTCCGCCGCTGAGCTCGGACCGGTTCCGGGCGTCAATCAGCGCCTGCAGATTTGTTCCGCCGCCGGAAACCAGAACAGCGATGTTCAGCATAGGATGACACCTTCCCCGCCGGAAGCCACGTTTCCGATCACATAGGCATGCTCGCCCATGGAATTCAGTCCGGCGACCGCGTTATTGGCCTGCTCTTTGGAGACGACCATGCACATACCGATCCCCATGTTGAAGGTGTTGTACATTTCGCGCTCAGGGATATTCCCCTGCCTCTGCATCATGGAGAAAACCGGCAGCTTCGGCAGGGAGGCCAGCTCGATCTTGGCCGTCGTATCGGGCTTGAGCATACGCGGAATATTTTCAAAGAATCCGCCGCCCGTGATGTGGGAGACCGCCTTGATGCCGACCTTTTCCATCAGCGCCAGCACCGGCTTCACATAAATTTTAGTCGGAGTCAGAAGCTCTTCCCCAAGGGTATGGCCAAATTCATTGATCTGCATATTAATGTTTTTCTCGCTGATATTGAAAATTTTACGGACCAGCGAAAAGCCGTTGGAATGAACGCCGGAGGACTGCAGCCCGATGATCGCGTCTCCGACCTCAATTTCAGACCCGTCAATGATACGGTCCCTGTCGACCATTCCGACGGAGAAACCCGCCAGGTCGTATACGTCAACGGGATAAAAGCCGGGCATTTCCGCCGTTTCCCCGCCAACCAGCGCGCAGCCGGACTGCACACAGCCGTCCGCGATGCCGGATACGATCTGCGCAATCCTTTCCGGATAGTTTTTCCCTACCGCGAGATAATCCAGGAAAAAGAGCGGCGTTGCCCCGCAGCAAACAACGTCGTTGACGCACATTGCCACACAGTCGATCCCGATTGTGTCATGCTTGTCCATTAAAAAAGCGATTTTCAGCTTTGTGCCGACGCCGTCCGTGCCGCTGACAAAAACCGGAGTCTTCATCCCGGAAAGATCCGGCTGGAACAGCCCGCCAAACCCTCCTATTCCCGAAACCACGCCCGGTATTTTGGTGCGGGCCACATGGTTTTTCATCAATTCGACCGCTTTATATCCGGCGGTAACGTCGACTCCGGCCGCTTTATAACTATCGCTGAAACTTTTCATGTCCGATCCTCCCAATATTTTCTCACAGTTCCTGAACCTTCGCCTGCAGCGCCTCATCCTTCTTCGCGACGCCCTCCGCCATTGACTGTTTCATTTCCCGTAGCTTTGCGGCCAGCGTTTCGTCCGAAAGGGCCAGCATCTGCGCCGCAAGAATCGCGGCGTTATCCGCTCCGTCAATCGCCACGGTGGCAACCGGAATCCCGCTCGGCATCTGTACCGTCGCCAGCAGGGCGTCAAGGCCGTCGAGGGTGGAGGACTTGACCGGAATGCCGATGACCGGCAGGGTGGTGTGCGCGGCAAGCACGCCAGCCAGATGTGCCGCCTTCCCTGCCGCCGCAATGATTACTCCAAATCCGTTCTCAGCGGCGGAACGGGAAAATTCCGCGGCCGCCTGCGGCGTTCTGTGCGCGGACATCACATGCACTTCCATCGGGATTCCAAACGCTTTCAGCCGCTTCACCGCGGCCGAAACGACCGGGAAGTCACTGTCGCTTCCCATGATGATCGCTACTTTTTTATCTGCCATCATTACACTCTCCTGTTTCCGTCGGTCCGGAGCAATAAAAAAACAGGCTGCACCATGAGATGGCACAGCCTGAAGCCATTATAACATCCGGAATATTGGCGCAGCTTGACAGTAAACAATTCCAGTTCCCTTTAACCTACGAACGGAAGATACTGTCATTGCATTCCCCTCCGACAACACATAATGTATTTATTGTAGGTGATTCTGACGATAAATTCAATAGTTGTACATGCGAAAAAATTTTTTTGTACAGTTATCATGCGCAGAGCAGCTTGTCTTGTCATAATTTGTACAGTATGACCCAGCTTATTCTGCAGCGCCGGCATCATTCGCCACCAGTTCCTTCAGGGATGTGGCAAGACCCGCAAAAGACTGGATGTTGGACGGAATTATAATCTTCGTGGCTTTTCCGTCCGCAGCCTTTTCAAACGCTTCCAGACTCTTGAGCGCAAGGACGCTGTCGCCCGGGTTAGACTCGTTCAAAAGCTTGATACTGTCCGCATAGGCCTGCTGCACCAGCATGATCGCCTGCGCCTCGCCCTGTGCCTCACGGATTTTTGTTTCCTTTTCCGCGTCCGCGCGCAGAATCGCGGATTCCTTCTCGCCTTCCGCAATCAGGATGGCACTGCGCTTTTCGCCTTCCGCGGTCAGAATCTGGGCACGGCGCTCACGCTCGGCCTTCATCTGTTTCTCCATGGATTCCTGAATCTCCCTCGGCGGGATGATGTTTTTCAGTTCCACACGGTTGACTTTGATGCCCCACGCGTCGGTGGCTTCGTCAAGGATGGTGCGGATTTTCGTATTGATGACGTCGCGGGAGGTCAGCGTATGATCCAGCTCCAGATCGCCGATAATGTTTCTCAGCGTGGTGGCGGACAGGTTTTCAATTGCGGAAATCGGCCGCTCCACTCCGTAGGCATAGAGCTTCGCGTCGGAAACCTGAAAATACACGACGGTGTCGATCTGCATGGTGACGTTATCCTTTGTGATAACGGGCTGCGGTGGGAAATCAATGACCTGTTCCTTTAAAGAAACCCTTTTTGAGATTTTGTCGATAAACGGGATTTTAAAGTGAAGGCCGGTCGTCCAGGTGCTGTTGTAAGCACCAAGACGTTCCACCACATACACGTGCGCCTGAGGCACGACCTTGATATTGCTGATTAAGATAATAAGAACAATAATTGCAAGCGCGACCAGAAAAATCGCCGCCAGATTGATTTCCATTCTATTCTTCCTCCTTCATTCCATTATGTACCGTTACAATCAGTTTAACCCCTTCGATTGCTTTGATCAGTACATGTTCTCCGATTTTTATGACCGAACCGTCTTCGCTCCGCGCCGTCCAGACGCTGCCCAGAACATTCACCTGTCCTACGCCCAGGGTATTGTTAATTTCGGCTATCACAATGCCGTCCTTTCCAATATAGCGATCCGCATTGGTCTCTTCTTTCTTGAAATTCATCAGCTTTTTCACCAACGGCCTGGTACTTACCAGCGTAATGGCGGTTACCACCACAAACACCACCGTTTGGGTCCAAAGCTCGGCTCCGCAGAGGTTTGCAATCAGCGCGCCGACCCCGCCTGCAACAAACCAGATGGAAACCAGCTGAGCGGTAGAGCCTTCGACGACTGCCGCGACAATAATCACCGCGAGCCAAAAGTAAGGCAAATATGTCTCCATGTTTTCACTCCTTCCGGTGTTGCATTTATCTTACCACAATTCCAATATGAAAACAACAACGCCAAATCGTCAAAAAAGACGGTTTTGGCCCGTTTTTTACCGGGCAGATAAGTACACCCCCTCGGCCCGGATTGGGGCTGAGTAAGCCGGGCCGGCTCTCGCTTGGCCGGGCCGTGGATGAACAAACAAGAAAAGGACGGGCGCCAAAAAGCGTCCGTCCTTTTGAAATACTGTTATTTACGATTAATACATGCCGCCCATGCCCGGGTCAGCCGGCATAGCGGCAGCGGCAGCGGGCTCTTTCTTGTCTGTTACCAGAGATTCCGTAGTGAGCACCATGGCCGCTACGGAAGCCGCGTTCTGCAGTGCGGAACGCGTTACCTTGGTCGGGTCCACAATACCGAAGGAGGAAATCATATCGCCGTACTCCTCGGTAAGAGCGTTGAAGCCGTAGCCAATCTTGTCGGCATTCTTGATGTGCTCCACAATCACAGAGCCTTCGAGGCCCGCGTTTACAGCGATCTGGCGGATTGGCTCCTCCAGCACTTTCAGAATAATCTTGGCGCCGGTCTTTGCGTCGCCTTCGCTCTCCTCAACAACCTTCTCCACAGCCTTAAAGGTGTTCAGCAGGGCAACGCCGCCGCCCGCTACAATGCCTTCTTCCACAGCAGCCTTTGTTGCGGCAAGAGCATCCTCAATGCGGAGCTTCTGCTCTTTCATTTCCACTTCGGTTGCCGCGCCGACTTTGATAACGGCTACGCCGCCGGAAAGCTTGGCAAGACGCTCCTGCAGTTTCTCACGGTCGAAGTCGGAGGTTGTGGTCCCGATCTGGGAACGGATCTGGGAGACCCTTGCTTTGATCTCATCCTTATCACCGGCACCGTCGACAATAATGGTGTTCTCTTTGTCCACCTTTACCTGACGCGCACGGCCGAGCTGCTCAATCGTAGCCTCTTTGAGCTCCAGTCCAAGCTCCTCGGAAATCACCTGACCGCCTGTCAGAACGGCGATATCGCGAAGCATGTCTTTTCTTCTGTCGCCAAAGCCCGGAGCCTTCACACCGACACAGGTAAAGGTGCCGCGCAGTTTATTCAGGATCAGGGTGGTAAGAGCCTCGCCCTCGATATCCTCTGCGATGATAACCAGTTTCTTGCCGGACTGTACGATCTTTTCCAGAAGCGGAAGGATTTCCTGGATATTGGAAATCTTCTTGTCTGTAATCAAAATATATGCATCATCAATAACGGCTTCCATTTTTTCGGTGTCTGTTACCATATAAGGAGTAATATAGCCGCGGTCGAACATCATGCCTTCTACGACCTCGGAGTATGTTTCAGCCGTTTTGGACTCTTCTACTGTAATGACCCCGTCGGAAGTTACTTTCTCCATTGCTTCGGAAATCAGCTTGCCGATAAAATCGCTGGAAGCGGAAATCGTTGCAACACGGGCGATATCCTCGGAACCGGAAACCTTTTTAGAATGATCCGCCAAAGATTTTACGGCAGCGTCAACGGCCTTCTGTACGCCCTTGCGGACTTCCATCGGGTTGGCGCCCGCGGTTACGTTCTTCATGCCCTCGCGGATAATGGCCTGCGCAAGCAGAGTAGCTGTGGTGGTACCGTCGCCGGCAACATCGTTTGTTTTTGTCGCGACTTCCTTAACAAGCTGCGCGCCCATGTTTTCAAAAGCGTCTTCCAGCTCGATTTCTTTGGCAATGGTGACACCGTCGTTGGTAATCAGGGGAGAACCGAATTTTTTGTCGAGAACGACGTTTCTGCCCTTCGGGCCAAGGGTAATTTTTACTGTATCAGCAAGCTGATTAATACCGCTTAAAAGCGCTTTTCTGGCATCCTCGCCGTAAATAATCTGTTTAGCCATTGTTTATTTCCTCCAATATCAATTTATGATCTCTATCAATTACTCTACAACTGCAAGAATATCGCTCTGGCGAACGATGGTAAATTCCTCACCGTCAATCTTGATTTCGGTTCCGGAATACTTGTTCGTTATGACTCTGTCGCCCTTTTTCACATACATTTTAACTTCTTTGCCGTCCACAACGCCGCCGGGTCCTACCTCAATCACATCCGCGATCTGCGGCTTTTCCTTTGCGGAGCCGGCAAGAAGAATACCGCCCTTTGTGGTCTCCTCGGCTTCTTCCATTTTAATTAAAATTCTGTCTGCCAATGGTTTAATAGTCATAATATGTCCTCCTTCAAATAATTGATTTGTTTTAGCACTCACAATCCCCGAGTGCTAAGATATATTCTATATACTTATGTCCGGAAAATCAAGTGCTTTTTTCTAAAAATCTTCAATTTCATAAATTATTTACAATTATTGTGAATTTTTTAGATTTCTAAACCGGGACAATAAAATTAACCGCGTTCGGAACCACCTCAAAACGGAGGCTTCTGATTACGGCGCACTCGCCGTCAAAATTCGCGATGGCCAGATTCGGCGCTGTGATTTCCATTTTCTTTCCCCGGCAAAACGTCAGAAGGCTTCTGAATTTTTCGGATTCCAGATGTCCGCCGTTCTTGTAGATCTTAATCAGGGTCGGAATTTTATACAGGGGCGGCTTTTTGATCAGCACAAAATCCAGCAGCCCGTCGTCCGGGACGGCCTGCGGCGCGCCGCAAAAGCCCCCGCCGTAATACTTTCCGCTGCCGGCCAGAGCGAACAGATAAGTGCCGTCAAACCTTTTGCCGCCGTCGATCAGAATCTCCAGCTGTTCACCCAGTTTTCCGGCAAGCACTTTTGCAACCGCCAGATTATAGGCCATAGGCCCGCTGATAAAGGGAATGTCCTTGAATTTCACCATTTCAAAAGCGACCCTGGCGTCCAGCCCCACGGAACAAAGGTTAATGGAATACTGCCCGTTGGAATGAATCATATCCACGGAGCGGGAGTGTGCTTTCAACTGCTTTTTTAAGGATAAAAAGTTCGCGGCCTCCCCAAAAGTTTTGATATAGTCATTGCCGGAACCGCAGGGGAAAATTCCCACCTCGGCATTTTTTCTCCCGATCGCGCCGGCCGCCGTCTCGCTCAGCGTCCCATCTCCTCCGACAGCGTAAATCCGGACCGCATCCCCTTTTCCGCTCTCTGTTTCCGCAAGCTCGGTGGCATGCTTCGGCCTCTCGGTGACATAACACGAAAATTCAATTCCGTTCGCCTCCAGATATTTGCGGATAGCAGGAAACACCGTATCATAAGCATTCTTTTTACCGGCGACGGGATTCACAATAAATACATACCGCATGATAGCCTCCAGCTGAAATGATTTGAGGAATATTATTTAAAATACATGTAGTATTGGCATTTAATCATGCCGTTGTAAAGCTTTCTGCGCCGGTCGGCCTTGCGGCCGTAACAATCTTCAAAGGTCTCGTCCGGGCTGATAATGGAGTAGCTCCATCCATGCCTTTGTTCAAAAACGCTGCCCATGGTCCTGTAAAGTTCTTCCGCCTGACGCATGTCCAATAGGCGCTCCCCATAGGGAGGATTACAGATCACGCAGCCGTATTCGCCCACCGGCGTGAAATCCTCTATCCCCCGTTTTTCCGCGTGAATCTGGGAAATAACTCCGGCCTTTTTCGCATTTTCCAGCGTGAGCGTGACCGCCGCGCCGTCAATGTCGTAGCCGTGAGCGGTAAACGGAGCGTCGCGCAGAACCATACTCTGCGCGCGTACCTTTTCCTTTTGCCAAAGGGTCTTATCGATACAGTCCCAGCGTTCGGCGGAAAAATGACGCTGCAGGCCCGGGGCGATATTCAGCGCGTACATGGCGGCCTCGATCAGAAGCGTACCGGAACCGCAGAACGGGTCGATAAAATTCGCGTCGTGCCGTACGCGGGAAAGATGCACCATGCAGGCGGCAAGCGTCTCCTTAATCGGCGCCTCCGTGGAGCTTGCGCGGTATCCCCGCTTGTGAAGCCCCTCTCCGGAGGTATCGATCATGATGCTGACCTGGTCCTTCATGATCAGGAACTGGACCTGGTAAAGCGTTCCCGTCTCCTCGAACCAGCCGACATGGTACTTTTGCTTCAAACGCTCCACAATCGCTTTTTTGATGATGGACTGGCAGTCGGGAACACTGGACAGCTTGGAACTCAGGCTGCGCCCCTTGACCGGGAAACGGTCGTCTTTCCCGATCCACCGCTCCCACGGCAGGGCCTTTACCCCCTGAAAGAGCTCCTCAAAGCTGAGCGCCCGGAAATTTCCCATCTGCACGAGCACGCGTTCCCCGTAACGCGACCAGAGATTTGCCCGGACAAGCATTTCGTCGGAGCCGTCAAAAACGACCCGTCCGTTCTGGGGCTCCACATTTTTCGCGTCCATTGCACGCAGTTCTTCCGCCACAAGGCCTTCCACCCCGAGAAGGCAGGGGCATACCAATTTAAAATGATCCATATTCCACTCCAAAATTAAAATATGGGGCTGCGACAGTACGCAGCCCCAATCGTTATAGAAAACTATTCTCTATCAGGCACCGTGCTTTATCACCAAAACAGTGCGGGTGCGAATATTCTATTATTCCGTATCCGGCTCTAATAATCCATAATTCCCGTCCTTGCGCTTATAAACCACATTGATTTCTCCGCTTTGCTCGTCACGGAACATAAAGAACTGGTGACCGAGCAGATTCATTTGAAGAATCGCTTCCTCCGTGCTGAGAGGCTTTACAAAAAAGTGCTTGGTACGAACGATCTTATATTCGCTGTCGTCCTCCTCGGCAGTATGCAGATAATCCTGTACATACTGGTCAAGTGCGGCAGAATGGATTTCTTTCTCAAGCCTTGTCTTATTTTTACGGATTTGTCTGCCCAGCGCGCTGATCACCTGGTCCAACGCGTCGTTCATCTCAAAGTCCGTTGCTTCCGCACGATAAATCATTCCCCGCGATTTAATCGTAATTTCGACCGTCTGGCGGTTCCTTTCCAGCGTTACCACCACATTGGCCTGCGCGTCATCATCGAAAACCCTGTCAAAGCGCGACAGCTTTTTTGCAGCCAACTCCTTAAAATTATCCCTCAGATTGACCTTCCTGCCAGTAACAGTAATCTTCATATGAACATCTCCTTTTTCTATTCTTAAAAAAGAATATCGACTACCTATAATATACCATAATCATACGGCAAATAAAAGCGTCCGGAAATTTAAATGGTAATTTTCTTGTGACGGGTCACGTGGCAGCCTACGTTGACCGCTACCGGCAGCCCGGCAATGTGAGTGGGAAACTGCTCTATATTCACCGCAAGAGCCGTTGTAAGCCCGCCAAAGCCCTGAGGGCCTACGTTCAGCTCATTGACTCTTTCGAGCATCCGCTTCTCCAGATCGATGTAAAACGGGTCGGAATTCCGCTGTGAAACCGGGCGGCAGAGGGCCTGTTTTGCCAACAGCGCACATTTTTCAAAATCGCCGCCGATGCCCACTCCCAAAACAACCGGCGGGCACGGGTTCCCTCCCGCGGCCCGAACCGTTTCCGCGACAAAATCGATGATTTCATCCACGCCCGCGGACGGGGTAAACATTTTGATCCGGCTCATATTTTCGCTGCCGAAGCCTTTCGGAGCTGCGGTAATCGTAAGCTTGTCCCCGGAAACCAGGCGCAGATGGATGACGGCGGGCGTGTTGTCCCCCGTATTTCCCCTGCGGATAGGGTCCGCAGCCACCGAACAGCGCAGCCTGCCTTCGAGATACCCCTGACGCACCCCTTCGTTGACGGCGTCCTCAAACGAGCCGCCGGTCAGGTGAACCTCCTGCCCGATTTCGGCAAAAACCACAGCCATGCCCGTGTCCTGACAGATGGGGATTTCGAGCTCCCGCGCGGCATTCATATTTTCGCACAGATCGCACAGAACGGCCTTGCCAATCGGGGACGTTTCCTTCTGCGAGGCGGCGGCGATACTGCTTTCAAGGTCCTCCGGCAGAACGCGATTCGCGTCAATAAAAAGCTTTTTAAGCGCTTCGGTAATCTGTGAAACAGTAATCTCTCTCATACGCATTCCCTCATTGAATGATTTTTCCGTTGGCGATCACATAGTTCGGTTTGGAAGTCATTTCGAGCGGATTGCCGTCAAAGACGACCATATCCGCATCTTTTCCGGGTTCAATCGAACCCACCCTGCCGTCAATTCCGCAGATTTTCGCCGGGTTGATGGTAATCGCCTTTAAAGCGTCCTCATAGCGCATTCCCTCGCGCACAGCAAGCGCCGCACAGGTCGGAAGATACTGCAGCGGAACGACGGGATGATCGGTGATAATCGCTATAAGGATTCCCGCATTTGCGAGAATTCCCGGATTTTGCGGCGTTAAATTTTTCAGCTCCGGTTTGGAGCGGTCGCAAAGGAAGGGACCGGCCAGTACCCGTACACCGTCCTTTGCCAGCGAATCCGCAATCAGGTGCCCCTCCGTACCGTGGACAATCACGTAATTCAGGTGAAATTCTTTGGCAATGCGGATGGCGGTAAAAATATCGTCGGCGCGGTGCGCGTGGAAATGCACCTCTATTTCGCCCCTGAGAGCGGGAAGCAGTGCTTCGGACTTCATATCGAATTCGGGCGCGTCAAAGTCCTCGTCGGTCTCCGAGCGCTCCAGATCCTTCTGATACCGCTGCGCCTTGAAAAGCTCCTCGCGAATCAGGGCGGCTGTCGCCATCCTTGTGGAGGGGGCAAGATTTTTACCGTGATATACGGATTTTGGATTCTCCCCCAGCGCCATTTTAATGGCAACAGGAGCTTTTACAAGCATGTCGTCGATCCGGCCCCCGCAGGTTTTGATCGCGGCGAGCTGGCCGCCGACCGGGTTGGCGCTGCCGGGACCGGTCACAACCGTCGTAACACCGGCGGCAAGGCCTTCGCTGAAGCAGCGGTCGATGGGATTGATTGCGTCAATGGCGCGCAGCTGCGGCGTAACGGGATCTGTTTCCTCGTTTCCGTCGTCCCCCTCAAAAGTAAGGCCGTCCTCCCACATGCCGAGATGCGTGTGCGCGTCCACAAAGCCCGGATAAACCCCCGCTCCCTGAACGTCGAGGACCTCCTCATCCTGTCCGGGCCGTACGGAGCCGGAGCCCAAAGAATCGATTTTATCGCCTTTTGTGCGAACCCAGCCGTCTTCTATGACTTTGCCCGCCATCGTATAAATTTTCGCATGAATGATCAGCATTGTTTTTCCTCCAACAAAAAAGCGGAGTGCGTACACTCCGCTCAAATTATTTCGACTGGCCGGAACCGCCGTGCTTGGAAAAGCCACCGCGCTTTGACTCCACACACCTTTTCAGATCCGACATCTTTTCATCACTTGTCTGCTTGAACTTGGACATCATATCCTCAAAGCTTGTCGCTTCGCTTCTCCTGCCCTGCCACTCATAGCTTCCCGGTCTGGATACGCGTGGAGCGGGAGCATTGCTTCGCGGTGCGGGTGGAATGGCCTTTTTCATGGAAAGGCTGACTTTCCCGTCTTCGCTGATGCTCATTACCTTGACCTTCACCATTTGGTTTTCAGTCACGAAGTCGCGTATTTCCTTAACAAAGGTGGGTGCGACTTCCGAAATGTGCACCATACCGGTTTTGCCGCCCGGCAGCTCTACAAAAGCGCCGAATTTTGTAATGCCCGTAACTTTTCCTTCCAGGATCGTTCCTACCTCAAGCTGCATATGTAAGTGATTTCCTCCTTAATAATAGAGCGATTAATTCCCTGCAATATTAACAAAAACACGTTCTCCCGGCTTGGCAAAATTCAGGCTTTCGCGCGCAACGCGTTCAATATAATCGCTGTTACCATTTGCGCCTGTGCTCAGAGCATGTTTTATGTCCTCATTTTTTACCTGCTGAATAACGATCTTCTGCTTAACGGCCGCAAGTTCCTGGCGTTTCTGACTGATCTGAACCTGTTGATTAACAAGCGCAACAATCGTATAGATTGCAAAAGCAAAGATAGCCGTACGCAGCAAAAAACTGCCCTTTTGCTTTTTTTTCTTGATAACCTTCATAACTCAGCGGCGCCTCCTAAGCTTTGCTGTCTTTTTCCGCTTCTTTTTCTTTTTCCGTTCAGGCTTTGCTTTGAAATGATTATACACTATTTCACGGTGATGTTTCAAGCATTTTTTCAGATTTGACGCGACTATTTTTGTATTCTTACCAATTTTCTTCAGAACAGAGAGAAGCAAATGAGATATTTTAGCAAGTAATTTCTTAATAGGAACAATAATGAACTTTCGGACGATTCTCGCTATCAAACGGAACACACGGTAGGTTACCGTGCCTACCGTCAAATAATACAGGCACCAGCCGATTCCTTCCCCCGCCAGAATATAAAACCTTACTTCTCCGTAATTGACGCCCAGGGCAAGCAGGAAGGTAACAAACGCCGCCGTGACCATATAGAACAGGTCCTGAAAAAACACGGCGCGGCGCTCCGACTGAAATACGGTGCGAAAGATGCGGAAAATATCATAATACGCGCCCAGGAATACACCGGCAACAATGGCAATGACAAACCCCTGTAACTGGGCAGTGAGAGATAAATTCAAATAACCTCACTCCCCTATTTAAACAGCCTCGAGAACAAGCCGCCTGAAAGCTGATTTTCAACATAGGACATGGCGCTGATATCGCCGGTCAAGGTCAGTTCGCCGGTTTCAATATTCAATTTATTGATCTGCAGCTTTGTCCCCTTAATAATCAGCTGGCCAAGGTCGGTGTAAGCGACAATGGTCTGTTCGTCAAAGCTGTCAACATTGGAAACGCCGGTGGCAGTCAGCGCGCGACGGTTTTCAAGGATCAGGCTGTGCGGTACTTTTACAGACTTTTTTTCTTCAGCCATTTCAAGACCCTCCTATTCATTCATACCAATTTGTATGCATAAATGGAAGGACATATACTTAAAGGTTCGCGGGTCCGTCCGACAGAACGCGGTACATTTCCGCGGCCTCTTCCTTTTTCGCGTATTCGTTTACGCTGAGCACCTGCGCCTTTACGCTGCGCGAACCGAGCTGCAGCTCCAGAATATCGTCCACCTTTACGTCGTAGGAGGCTCTGGCCGATTTTCCGTTCACAAGCACCCGGCCAGCGTCGCAGGCTTCATTCGCGATCGTGCGGCGTTTAATGATACGGGATATTTTCAGATATTTGTCCAATCGCATAGTACAACCCTTTCTGAACATAAATAAAAGGCTGTAACGTCATAGTCTGTTACAGCCTTTTATGAGAACCGTTTTATTTTATTTAGCTGTAGCGTCCTTAAATGCTTTGCCCGCCTTAAAAGCAGGGACTTTGGAAGCGGGAATAGTAATGGGAGAATTTGTTCTCGGGTCGCGGCCCTGTCTCTCACTGCGGCTACGTACTTCAAACGTACCAAAACCAACAATCTGGACTTTCTCATCTTCGGAAACAGCTTTAACGATTGTGTCAATCATTGCATTGACAGCATTATCGGCATCTTTTTTGGACATACCTGCCTTTTCAGCAACAGCAGCAATTAATTCTGTTTTGTTCATAATATTTGACCTCCGTTTTTTTATTATTATTCAACAGCAGAAAGCTGAGAATGATTAATTTGTCTTAGCTTCATTCCAAAGAGAATCAAGCTGTTCCAGCGACAAAGAAGACATATCGGCCCCGCGTTCATTTGCAAGCTGTTCCATTTTCTGAAAGCGCGAGATAAATTTATCACAGGAAAAGCTTAAGGCCTGCTCAGGCTCCACTTTTAAAAACCGCGAAACATTCACGACAGAAAATAAAAGGTCGCCCAATTCTTCCACGCGGTCTTCCCAGCTTCCATGGTCTATCGCTTCCCTTAATTCACAGGTTTCTTCCGCAACCTTATCAAGCGCGCCGGAAATATCGGGCCAGTCAAACCCGACCTTCGCGGCCTTATGCTGCACCTTGGCGCTTCGCATCAAAGCGGGCAAGGCTTTCGAGACGCTTTGCAGAACTTCCGTCTGGGTTGCCTGATTTTTGGTTTCCTTTTTGATCGCGTCCCAGTTGACAAGAACCTCGTCGGAACTGTTGACGACCGTGCTGCCAAAAACATGGGGATGACGGATAATCATCTTTTGGGCAATCCCGTCCACCACATCTGAAAAATCAAAACGGCCGGTTTCCTTTTCAAGCTGAGAATGAAACAACACCTGAAGAAGGACGTCGCCCAACTCTTCCTTTAAAAGCTCCGTATCCTCATTGTCAATTGCCTCGACGACCTCATAAGTCTCTTCAATAAAACAATTTCGGATACTTTGATGTGTCTGTTCTTTGTCCCACGGACAGCCCCCCGGAGAACGGAGAATTGCCATGATATCCAGCAAATCCTGCATGCTGTATTTTTCCTTGAACTGAAAATCCAAAACAAATATCTCCTGTGAAAGAAAGTATCGGATAAACTGCTATCATTTTACCTTATCCAATTATGTTTTTCAAGTATTTTCACAATTTTTTGTCCTTTTGGAAGCATAAGCATATCGTTTGCATTCAGAGCCTTAAACCACAGCATGCAGATGACATAAATTACTCCCGCAGCGGCGATGGCCAGCAGGGTCGCGATCTTTCCCAGTCCGAGCATCGCACCCGCCTTCTGAATGAAAAACGCGGCCGATACGCAGATGATGGAGGCCAGCAGAGGCTTCAGGAATATGCTCACGAAATTGATTGTGATCTTTGCTTCCCGGCAAAGGAAGAACAGGGCAAAAATCATAATAAAAATATAGCACACCAGAGTTCCGGTCCCCGCGCCCATCACGTTGATTTCGGGAATCCCGACCAGCGTGTAGTTTAAAACCAGCTTAATTGCCAGACCGACGGCCAGCAGCTTTACAGGCAGATCCACCCGGCCCACCGCCTGAAGCATGCTGTTGATCGGCGTGCTCATCGCAGCGAAGATCGCGCCAAGCCCCAGCAGTACCAGAATTCTGCCGATAACCGTGGGCGCGTTCTGAGAACCGTACAGCAAAGTCGCGATCGGCGTGGAGAGTACGGAGAGCCCCAATCCTGCCGGTATGGTTAGCATTGCCACAATTCGAAGAACCGATTCAATGCTTCGCTTAATTTTTTTCGGATTTCCGCCCGTCCAGGCTTCCGTGACGTTCGGAAGAGCGCTGACGCCGAACGCCTGCGTAATGGCGGGCACCAGCATAAACAGGGTCGAGGCGTTGGAGAAGCAGCCAAACAGAAAAGTAGGTACATTGTTGAGCTTGACGACGGAGTCCGGCATCACGTTCGCGTACATGCCGATCAACACCTGGGAATGCTCGGACATGATATCATTGATGCGCTTCTGCAGGAACGTACTGTCGATAAAGGTGGAAAGATTGACCGCAAGCGAACCCAGCGCAATCGGGATGGCCGTTTTAATCAGGCGGACGGTCGTATATTTCATGGGCAGCGGGCGGGGGGACGCGCGAAGCATCTCTTTCGTGATTCCGTCGCTGTGCCTTTTGTGGTAAATAAAAAGATAGAGGAAACCGAAAACGGAGCCGATGGTAACGCCGAAAATCGCCCCCGCGGCCGCGTAAGGGAGCGTGGCGATCTTCGCATATTCCGCCGAAGCCATTTTCACGCCGTAAACCGTACCGCTCGCCGCGAATTCCTTCAACCCGGACTGAATAATCATCGACGCAATGGCAAGGCCGAAAATCAGCTTGCACAGCGCTTCCACGATTTCGGAGATCGCGGTGGGATACATGTTGCGAAGGCCCTCATAGTATCCCCGGTAGATCGCCATCAGGCTGTTGAAGAGGATCGCCGGAGCAAGGGCGTAAATCGCGGGAAGGGCGTTTTGCGGGTTGTTTCCGACCGCGTAGGAAACATAGGGCTTCGCCCCGAAAAACATAATGGAAAAAGCGACAATGCCGAGAAACAGGAATATCTTTATGGAAACCGTATGGATCTGTCGGATGTCGCGGTACCGGCCTCGGGCAGAGTTTTCCGACACAAGGCGGGAAATAGCGATCGGGAAACCCGCCGTGGCAAGGCTGAAAATCGGAAAATACAGAGAATACGCATTTCCAAAATAGCCGTTACCAACGGGTGTCAGTATCCAGGCGAGCGGAATTTTAAACAGCGCTCCGATAATCTTTACCAGGGCAATCGCTACCATCAGGATTAAAGCGCCGTGTAAAAAGCTCTGCTTGCCAACGGCCGCGGTCCTTTTGTTTTCCATTGCGACACATCCATTCCAAAGTAATCACATGATTTTCTATCCGTAAACAACAAACGCCCCTTTCCCACGGAAAGAGGAACTTCTGTTGCACACATCATCTCATGGTAAATAGTATACTAAATAAGTTAAAATATTATGAACATTATTCCAGACATTGAAAAAGAGGGGTGCTACGCCCCTCTCTTTAATAAATGCCGAACGATCTCAGTCATCCGAAAGCTTATGGCCGCATTTACTGCAGTAATCCGCGTTCTGCGGATTTTCCTCACCGCAGTTCTTGCAAACCATTCTGGCGCGCATGGCGACCAGCTGCTCATTGACAGCGTCAAGCTGCTCATATAAATCATCTATTGCGGTAATGCATTCACTGACAAGGTCAGACGAGTCGTTATCGGTCTTTTTGGCTTCATAAACCGTCCTGCCAAGCGATTCAAAGCGCTTTGAAATTTCATTGTTCAGATCGGCAGCGTTTATTCTAAGCTTAGAGACATCAACAAACTGACCTGCTTTTTTGCCGACAACATTCACCGCGGACTTCGCGTTGACAACGACATCTTCAAACAGTCCCATAATAGCACACTCCTTTTATTAGGTTTTCTTACTGAAATTATATTCCAACGGCAGAGGAATTGCAATAAAATTCATCAATATATCCCACCGCCGATGAACTCGCGGATAATGGAATCCCGGGGAACAAATTCACTGTTGATCGGAGTAAACTTCTCAAGGCTTTGGACGAGTTTCTCCGTCAAAGGGTACTGCCCGCAATCGGGTGAAACGGTTTTCAGAAGAGGGATGGCCTGATTTGCCAGCACACAGGTTTCATAGGTATGCAGCGAATTGATGGTATAATCGGCGCCGCTGCGGTAGGGTTTAATGTATTTCCTCTCCCCATCCATCACCGTCGGCCACATTTCCAGCGTCCGCACCGGCTTAGCGCCCCGGAAATTGTAATCCCTTACAATCCTTCGCACCAGCCTCATTTCATTCGCGTCAAACAGCTGTCTGTTCCCTTCGTGAATCCCCTGCTTCACACTAATATAGATTTTACATACGTCCTCCTGGGGCAGCTTATCGATAAAAACCGGATTCAACGCGTGGATTCCTTCCACTATGGCGATGTCGTGCTCCCGCAAAGACACATGACGCCTGTGCGGATACGGCATGTGGATTTCAAAATTGAAAACCGGCATCGTGCAGTGGCGGTTCTCGATCAGGGAAAGAAGGCATCTTTCAATATCGGGAACATCCAGCGCGTCCACGGACTCATAATCGTGCTGCCCGTTGGCAAGCACCGGAGCCTGCCTCTCCCCGCGGTAAAAATCATCCAGAGAGATGATGGTGGAACCGATTCCGATCGACTGAAATGCGTTTTTCAAAAGATTCGAGGTGGTTGTTTTTCCGCTGCTGGACGGGCCGGAAAGCATAATCAGCCTGCAGTTTCGCTTTTGTCCGGCAATGGTTCTGGCTATCTTTCGGATGCTCTGGTGATAGGCCTCTTCTGTCCGCATAACAAAAGCTTCCGGCTGCGCGGATGCCACGGCATTGATCTTACTGAGCTCGTTCTGATACTCTACAAAATTGCTCATAAACAGTTTTCACCTGATCTTTTCTAATAATCATTTCCTCAAAGCGATTGATATATTCATAGGGATATTTAAAGTTGAAAATGCGGGTAAGTCCGTCCGAGTACGGGTCCTTGATTTTGCTGGCGGCACCCGCGCCGCAGGCGAGGATCGTCTGGGACTCATCCATAATCACAACATTGTACGGGCTTTCAAAGCCGGGCTTCGCCCATCCGGTATTTTCCAGATTGCCCACCATCCGGCTCTGCCGGTAAAGGTAATACGGCAGATACCCGTGCGAAAGCAGCCGGCTGTCGGCGTAATCCAGCATTTCCGACGCCTGGGCGCCGCTTACAAAGGGCTCGCTTCCCTCCTGAAAAATCCTGGCCGAACGCTTCAGGGCAAGCGTGTGGACCGTAACGCTTTCCGGGGCAAGGCGGATCACTTCATCCAAAGTGGACATAAAGCTCTCCACCGTGTCCTGCGGCAGTCCCGCAATCAGATCCATATTGATATTGCCGAAGCCGTGTTCACGCGCCAGCGCGAAAGCCGAAAGGGTCTGCGCGGTCGTATGGCGGCGGCCGATCGCTTTGAGCACTTCGTCGTTCAGCGTCTGCGGATTGATGCTGATGCGCGTAACCCCGCGCCTCTTCATTACGTCCAGCTTATCGCCGTCTATGGTGTCCGGCCTGCCCGCTTCCACGGTGAACTCACGACAGGCCGACAGGTCAAAGCTGTCGCGGATGGCGGTCAGAAGGACATCCATCTGCTGCGAGGACAGGGTCGTGGGTGTTCCCCCGCCGATGTAAACGGACTCCAGCCGCAGCTTCAGGCCGGCGGCTACTTTCGCGGTATGTCGGATTTCTTCGCAAAGAAGGGTCAGATACTGCGGAATCAGCTTTGCCGTTTTTTCCACCGACGACGAAACAAAGGAGCAGTAAGAACAGCGTGTCGGGCAGAAAGGAATGGAAACATACAGGCTGAAGGATTCCGGCCCGGACTGTGCCAGAATCTTTTCTTCACCGCGCATGGTCAGAAGGCTTAATTCCGTTTTGGTGCCGGACACAAGAAGCTCGTTCCGAAAATAATCCAGCCCTTCCTGTTCCCCTTTTTCGGCAATCAGGCGGCGCAGCAGCTTTACCGGCCTGACTCCCGTCAGGATGCCCCACTTCGGAGTAAAGCCGCAGAACCGTGTCAGAAGGCGGAACAGCATAACCGCCATACGGCGCTCGCTGTCCTTCTGCTGAACGCTTTCCGTTAAAGCAAGCATATCCGAGTCTTCTCCTTCGTAGGAGCCGAGCTTCACACGCACGGAAATCCTCAACGCTTCCGGAAATGCTTTCAGCCCGGTGTAAACAAAGCAGTCGTCCTGCTCGTCAGCGGGCAATTCGGAAACCACTTTGATTTTTTGATAAGGAAAAAAGACGCGGCAGAGATTTTCCATTTCGTAATGGAACGAGTGTCCGTCGATCATCAGGATCATAAGACGCCGTTCCCCATATACGGATTGTTTTTTCTCTCGTATTCCAGTGTCGTTTCCCATTCGTGCCCCGGGTAAACATGATAGTCCCCCTCAAGATTCTCGAGCTTTTTCAGGGAATCCATCATCTGCGGGTAGCTCCCGGTCGGGAAATCCGTTCTGCCGCAGCTGCATTTCATCAGCGTATCGCCTGTAAAAATGGCGTCCCCCACAAGATAGCAGCAGCTGCCGATCGTATGTCCGGGCGTATGCATCACACGGATTTTCAGGCTGCCAAGCTCTATCCTATCGCCGTCGTTCAGCGAGACGTCCGCCGTAAAGGGCTCCGCCCCCAGCGGAGCGACCATGGTGGACAAGTTCAGGGAATTGTCTGAAGTAAACAGCATATCGTCGGAATAGATATAGATTTTAGCATCCGTCAGCCGTTTTAAAGAACTTACCCCCATAATATGATCAAAATGCCCGTGAGTTAACAAAATGGCTTTGACATTCTCCTTGCCCGCGGCCAGAACCGCCTCCGTCAGTCTCGGGTCCTCAAAACCCGGATCGATTACCGCCGACAGACCGGTTTCGTCATCTGTCAGAATATAGCAGTTGGTGGGCAGCGGCCCGCCGGTGATTCTAGTTACTTTCATATCTGGTCCAAGTCCTCCTGTATCTTCATAATTGCCGACAGTTCGGCCATTCGGTCAGCTCTCAGGAACGCTTGATGGAAATAATCCCCTCAATATTATTGAGGCGGTTAATGATGCTGTTCAGGTGCTCGAGGCCGTTGATGGTGATGGTAGCGGAGATCACGGCGCTGCCGTCCTTTGTTTCTCTGGAATTGAGCGAATGGATAAAGATGTGCATATTGAAAAGCTGCTGGGTCACGTCGGCAAGCAGGCCGGAGCGGTCGTTCGCCACAATTTCCAGCGTGGATTTAAATTCTTCCTTGACTTCACCCGTCCAGTGCGCCTTGATCCATCTTTCCGGTTCTGGCGCGTCTTGCAGATTCTGCGGAACGTTGGAACAGGTGCGCTTATGGATGGAAACGCCGAAGCCCCGGGTAATAAAGCCGATGATGTCGTCCCCGGGCAGGGGGTTGCAGCAGCGCGAAAACTTAATCAGGCAGTTGTCCATCCCGTCGACTGTAACGCCACCCACGGGCTTCTTCGGCGTCTGCTTGGCAGGGGGCTGTGCAGGCACAGCCACAGGCGGACGCTTGTCCTTCATATAGTCTTCTTTAATTTTGGGCATGATCTTCCAAAGCTGGATTCCGCCGTAGCCGATGGCGGAGTATACGTCGTCCGCCGTGACGCAGTTCTGCTTTGCGCCGATTTTTTCCAGCAGGGCCGCAAGCTCGGACTCGCTCATTTCAATGCCGTTCCTTCTGAACTCGCGTTCCAGCTCCGCTTTTCCCTCAACGATATTCTCATCGCGCTTCTCACGTTTAAACCATGCGCGTATTTTATTGCGGGCCTCGCTTGTTTTGACGATTTTCAGCCAGTCACGGCTGGGCCCGCGGGTCTCTTTGGAGGTCAGGACTTCAATGATCTGACCGGTTTTTACTTTGTAATCAATCGGTACAATCCGCTTGTCCACCTTGGCGCCGATCATCCGGTTGCCGACGGCGCTGTGAATGGCATAGGCAAAGTCGATCACAGTGGAGCCGGACGGCAGGTTAATGACATCGCCTCTCGGCGTAAAGACAAAGACCTCCTCTGGGGCCAGATCCGATTTGATGGTGCGCACCAGATCGGTCGCGTCCCCGCTGTCCTTCTGGCTGTCCAGCATCTGGCGGATCCAGGCAAGACGCTGTTCCAGCGAATCGCCGCTCTTCCCGCCAAGACCGAGCTTATATTTCCAGTGAGCCGCGATTCCGTATTCCGCGGTATGGTGCATTTCCCACGTTCTGATCTGCACCTCGAACGGGATTCCGTCCTTCCCGATCACCGTTGTATGCAGGGATTGGTATAAATTCGGCTTCGGGGTGGAGATATAATCCTTAAATCGGTTCGGAATCGGGCGGTACATGTCGTGAATAACGCCCAAAACGTTATAACAGTCGTTTACCGTATCAACGATGACGCGTACGGCGTAGATATCGTATATTTCATCCATGGAGCGTCCCTGAATAAACGTCTTCCGGAAAATCCCGTTAATGCTCTTGACTCTTCCTTCCAGATAAACGTTGGGAATCAGCGGCGACACGCGTTCAAAAATACACTTTTTAGTCCGTTCAATAAAGGCTTTCCGCTCATTGCTCCGCAGCTCAAGACTGCTTTCAATCTCCTCATAGGCCACGGGGTCCAGACATCGGAGGGAAAGGTCTTCCAGCTCCTCTTTCACGGCCCGGATGCCCAGACGGTGCGCAATCGGGGCGTAAACCTCCATGTTTTCCAGCGCCTTGTCGCGCTGCTTCTGCGGCGGCATGAATTCAATGGTGCGCATATTGTGCAGGCGGTCGGCCAGCTTAATAATGATGACCCGGATATCCTCCGCCATGGCGATCAGCATTTTGCGCAGGTTCTCCGCCTGCTGTTCCTCCCGGGAAGAATACGGAATACGGCCGAGTTTTGTTACGCCGTCCGTCAGGTTGGCAATTTCCGCCCCAAAGCTCTTTTTCAGCTGCTCCAAATTGACCGGCGTATCCTCCACGACATCGTGCAGAAGGCCGGCGGCAACGGATTCGGTGTCCATACCCAGTTCCACAAGAATGCACGCAACCGCGACAGGATGGGAAATATAGGGCGCGCCGGAAAGGCGCTTCTGTTCCTCATGGGATTTTACCGCGAGCTGATAGGCGCGGTCTATCACATCCATGTCATATTCATGTTCACTTTCCTTGATTAAAGCGACCAAACGGTCATACGTCATTAGCGGCCACGCCATAGGGTTCACCCTCCTTTCCCAGAGAATATAAATGATTCAGTATGTTGGAGCGGAACAAGTCCACTTTCTTTTCCGTATGTACTATTTCTACCGTACAGATATTGCCGGATTTCTCCAGCGTAATCAGATGATGCTCAGCAAGAACGTCCAGTGCCGTCAGAAGCTTTGCAAAACCGATCTGCGCGGAGCCGGTTTTCGCCAAAAGGCTTTCCGCTTCCCCGCGAAAGCCGTTCCCCGCACGCACCGCGCGGTAAACGGCGGCAAATTCGTTCCGGTCCGGTATCAGACCGGAAAGCTCTTCCTGCGACAAAGGTTCTTCTCTTTTGGATTTCTCATAAAGCGCAAGCCCGGCAATGACTTCGTCCAAATCCACATCGGAGCGTTTCAGGTCTTTGATATAGATGGAAAGCGTATTTTTTCCGTTGTACTCCCGCGCTTCCAGCGTGACCGCAAGGTCGAGCAGATCGCCGGTAGAATACGGGAACTGCTCCAGCGTGGTGCCGAATTTCATGCAGCGTACAGCGGCGGTACCCTGCGTCACAGTTACGCGCAGATGCTTTCCCCCGCCGACCGGCGTGATGTCGGACAATGTCATATGATACAAACCAAAGAGCGGCGACGGATTTCCCATCCCGAACGGTTCCAGTGCCTGTACGTATTCGGGAATGTCCAGCGTCAGCTGCTTCGGTTTTAAAAGGCAGTCGATTTTTAAAACGGGAACCGGCATTGGGCCGGAAGCGGCGTAAGCATTGATCGTTTTGCGGAACGCGGCGATGTTTTCCGTCGGCAGCGTCAGACCGGCCGCCATCGGGTGCCCGCCGTAGCGGGTAAGCAGCCTGTCGCAGGAACGCACCGCTTCAAAAAGGGAAAATCCCTCAATGCTTCTGCCGGAACCCTTGGCTTCTTCACCCGAATAGGAAATGATAATACTCGGTTTTCCAAACTGCTCGGTAATTCTGGAAGAAACAATTCCGATGACGCCGTGGTGCCAGTTTTCGCCCTCGATAACCAAAACACGGTCGTAAAGCCGCTGCGGCTGTTCCTTTAACTGCTGCAGTGCTTTCTCATATATTTCTCTCTCAATTTGGCGCCGGTATTCATTTTCGTCATTGATATCGCAGGAAAGTTCTCCCGCTTCGTCCGGATACTCGGTTAACAGCAGACGGACCGCCCTGTCGGGGGAACCGATCCGCCCCGTCGCGTTGATACGCGGCACAATGGTAAAGGCAATATTTCCGGACGTCAGTTTCCGCCCTTCCATCCCCGCCTGCTCCAGCAAAGAGCGAAGGCCGAGCCGGTCGGTGCGGGAAATCATCCTGAGCCCCGCTTTGACAAAGCTGCGGTTTTCTCCCGTCAGCGGAACGATATCACCGATCGTCCCGATCGCGACGAGATCGGCGTAATTATCGAGAAGAGCCGTTATATCACAGTCTTCCCCTTCCAGAGCCATAATCAGCTTAAAAGCGACGCCGACTCCGGAAAAATCTTTATAAAGACTTTTGCAGTCGCTTCGGTAAGGGTCCACAACGGCACAGGCACGCGGCAGCTCCGCGCGCGGCCGGTGATGATCCGTAATTACAACGTCCATGGAAAGACTGTTGGCATAATCGACTTCTTCGATCGACGATATTCCGTTATCCACCGTAACAATCAGGCTGACCTGCTGCTCATGCAGTGTTTTGATCGCGTTCCTGTTGAGGCCGTAGCCTTCCCCTTCACGCTCCGGAATATAATACAGCACATTTGCTCCGCAGGATTCCAGATAGGAATACAGCATTGCGGTAGAGGTAACCCCGTCGGCGTCGTAATCCCCGTAAACCGCTATTTTTTCAAATCCGTCCACAGCGCTTAAAACACGGTCAGCCGCCTGACGCATATCGGCCATCAGAAACGGATCGGAAAAAGTCAGTTCGGACTGAAACAGCTCCCGGATGTGCTCCGGCTCTGTGATTCCCCGTGCCTGCAGCAAAACCGCCAGGAGTTCGGGGATTCCTGTTTCATTCGATATTTTTTGCGCAGATCGGCCATCACAAGGAAAGACCTGCCACTTTTTTATACTCACGCACTACACCTGCCCCATAATTTCTTATTGTATCATTTTGATAAAAAATATTCAATATTTATCTGCATCCTATCACATCGAAGCGGCCACGGTTCCCCATGCATAATAACAAAAAGCCACCGATGACTGCCGGCGACCACAGAAACGGGTCAGCCGGACAGACCGGTGGCATGGATTCAAATAACGGTTTTCACCCGCGTAAAAGCCTTAAGCGTTTGCCTGCGCCCTTTTTGCAGCCTTGTGGTTCTGCCACATGACGTACATCGGACCGGCAACGCAGACGGAGGAATAGCAGCCGGTAACAATACCGACCATCATCGGCAGGGCGAACGTCGTTACACTGCTCAGGCCGTAAACAGCGCCGACAATATACACCGTCGCAATGGAGGAAAAGGTGCATCCGGCGGTATAGAGGGAACGGGTAAAGGTCTGATTGATGCTGGTATTGACCAGAACCGAATACGGAGTCTTCGGTCCAAGCAGCCTGCGGTTTTCTCTGATACGGTCGTAAATGATGATGGTATCGTTCAGAGAATATCCCAAAATGGTCAGAACAACCGCAATAAAGCTGTCGTTGAGCGGCATTCTGAAGATAATAAAGGTAAAGTAAACCATCGCGATATCATGCAGAAGGGCGATAATCGCCATAACGCCTGCGGACATACCGCCGATTTTCTTAAATCTGAGCGCGACATAAAAAATCAGAAGCAGGAAGGCAATCGCAATCGCCGCGATACATTTTGCAAAGAAGTTACGTCCCATGGACGGGTTGATGGAGCTTGATTCGACAACCTGGAAAGCCGCGTTCGGGTACTTCGCCGTAAGCGCTTTGGCAATTGCCTGCTGGTTGTCAATGGAAATGGAATCCGTTCCCGCAAAGGAAATGGAAACATTGTTTTTGGCTTCCGAGCCGTCGGCGGATTTCACGTTCTCAAGAATACGAACGGTAACATCCTTTTGCGTGGTATCCTGAACAATCTTCTCTACATCCTCCTGTACAATCTTTCCGGTGTAGGAATATTTGATGACCGCGCCGCCGGTAAACTGAATGTCGAGCTGGGTGCCGAAAATGATATTGAAAATCAGACCGATGGCCATGATTCCGATGGAAATGCCGAAAAAGATTTTCCTGTTTTCAAAAAATTTGATGTGAAAGGTTTTCATTTTGCGGCACCTCCATATAACCATTTGCTGCGTGCGAACTTAAACCCGGAAAGGGACTTTGTCATCAGGCGGGTCGCCGTTACGCCGAACACGAAGTTGCCGACAATACCAATGAGCAGAGTATAACCGAAGGAATAAATGGAACCGGTGGTCGACGGGCCAAAGATCATGGAAAGAATGTTCGTCGGTCCGAAAACGCCCATCAGGATCAGAGCAACGATAATAACGGTGATATTGCCGTCGAAAATCGCCCAGAAGCTGTTATCGTCACCCTTCTGGATCGCACCGTCAAGCGTTTTGCCCGCCCACAGTTCCTCTTTGATTCTGGATGCGGTAATAATATTTGCGTCCACGCCCATGCCGATGGAAAGGATAATACCGGCAATACCTGGCAGGGTCATGGTAAAGCTGTTTACAAACGGGAAGTAACCGGAAACAGCCGCAAAGGAAAGCGCGATCTGGCCAAGCAGCGCAATAATCGCGACAAAACCGGGAAGTCTGAAAACGAAAAGCATAAAGATACAAATGATAGCGAATGCAATGCAGCCGGCAATCAGCATGGCGTGCAGGGAAGAAGCTCCCAGCAGAGGGCTGATCGTGCTGAAGTTTGTAGTGGTAAGCTTAAAGGGAAGCGCACCGGCAGTGATCTTGTTTGCCAGGGCGGATGCTTCCGCAGCGGTAAAATTGCCCTCAATAGAGCATTTACCGTCCGTAATGACCGCGTTGACCGTCGGGCTGGAAATCATCACATCGTCCATCCAGATGGAAATGACTTTTCCCTGCAGGCGCTCGGTCGCTTCCGCGAATTTTTCGGTTCCGCTGTCGTTCAGTTCAAGGCCGACCATGTACTTGGAGGTACCGCTTGTCTGGTCCTGAGACATCTCTGCTTTGGCGCTCTTAATGTCGCTGCCCTGCAGGATGATGGCGTCTGCGGTAGTTCCCTTCGGGGTTTTATAGACGGGTTGTCCATCGGCGTCTGTTTCCGTCGTCGTGTACTCGCCGCCCTCGCGGAAGGTAAGCAACGCTGTTGCGGAAAGCTCCTGGATTGCGCTTTCCGGGTCAAAAGTGGTTTCGCCGTTCTTCCACGGGAAGCGGACAATAATCCGGTCATGATCGTAGTCCGTATACAACTCATAATCGGTAATGTGTTTGCTGGTCATACGAACTTCAATAATGGATTTGGCGGAATCAATTTGTTCCTTGGTTGCCTTAGTCGAAGTTGCGGGGCTGAACGTAGCCTCGACGCCGCCGTTGATGTCAATTCCCCATCTAATGTCGCTTACACCCTTTATGTAGGTGTTCGAATTATCCCCGTTTTGTCCCTTAATACCAAAAGTAGCGGTATAAGTTAAAAACAGTATGAGGAGGGCGACGATGAAAAAAACTGGTTTTGCTACTCGCTTCATTCGTAAATCCTCCAATTTTGGTGTTCTGTGAATCCTCGCAGACGTAACAAAGTTTATTATATTGTTATTGCCCCAAAAAGTCAATCGATTTGGCAAGATTATTAACGGATACAGTCAAAAAAAGAAAGGGAGCAGCGCTCCCCTTCCCCTATTTGCTCAACAGCTTTTCCGCCGCCGCCAGCTGAACACAGATACAGAACAATTCCATCGCCTGTTCCAGTTCCGCCACGGGCGGGTAAGTCGGCGCAACCCGGATATTCCTGTCGTTCGGATCCTTGCCGTACGGATACGTCGCGCCCGCGCCCGTAAGAGTGACTCCGGCCTCCTTGCAGAGCGAAACCACGCGCTTTGCGCAGCCGTCCAGAACATCCACGCTGACAAAGTAACCGCCGTTCGGGTTGGTCCATTCGGCAACCCCCTTGCCTCCCAGCTCCGATTCCAGGCTGGAGATCACCGTATGGAATTTCGGTTCCAGCAGAGCACGGTGCTTTGCCATGTGCTTCATCACGCCGTCCATATCCTTGAGGAAATAAATGTGGCGGAGCTGATTCAGCTTATCCGGCCCGATCGTCTGGAAGGAATAATGCTCCCTCAGGACGGCGAGGTTGCTCTCGCTTGCCCCCATGGCCGCGATACCCGCACCCGGGAAGGTGATCTTGCTGGTGGAAGAAAAGAAGATAGGCAAATCGATATTGTTATATTTCCGGCATTCGTGCCAAAGGTTCAGCAGGGTGTCCGGAGTATCTGTCAGGTCATGAACACAGTAGGCGTTATCCCAGAAGATTTTGAAATCCTTTGCCGCCGGCTTCAGGGCCGCAAACCGCCGGACCGTTTCATCGGAATAGGTAATGCCCGTGGGGTTGGAATATTTCGGCACGCACCAGATTCCCTTGATCGCCGCATCGTCCGCGATCAGCTTCTCTACCACATCCATGTCCGGGCCGGTGGCAAGCATCGGCACGGCAATCAGCTCAAAGCCGAAATATTCGGTGATGGCAAAATGCCTGTCATAGCCGGGCGAAGGGCACAGAAATTTAACAGGACCCTGTCTGCCCCACGGCTCGCAGCCTGCAAAGCCATGCGTCATGGCACAGGATATCGCGTCAAACATCATGTTCAGGCTGGAATTTCCGCCGACGATGATATTGTGATCGTCCACGCCCATCATTTCCGCGAACAGCTCCCTCAGTTCCGGCAGGCCGTCCGGCAGACCATAATTGCGGCAGTCGTCTCCGGTTGAAGAATGCATATCGGAACCTGAATTCAGAGTATCCAGCATTTTCATGGAAAGATTCAGCTGATCCGTCGCCGGTTTTCCACGCGCCATATTCAGTTTAAGGCCCTGGGCTTTAAACTGGTCGTAGCGGTTCTGTAAGTCTGTTTTCACTTTTGACAGCTCGGAATCTGACATGGATAAAAATTGCAACATGAGCATCTCCCTATCATAATATGCAAAATACATATGTAAACTCCTATTATTCTAATATATGCCGCGGTGAAATGCAAGTTTAAAATAAAATTCCTGCACTTTCATCAATCTTCATGAAATTAGAATCCTAAGAACCCATTTCTATGTATTACATTTAAGAAGCTGCCCAAAAGGGTCTCGATGGAAATCACTTCAAATACTGCGCAAGCTCAATGTCCACCTTCTGGATATGATTCAGAAGCCAGTTCATCAGAAAATAATTGGTTTTGGATACCAGCGCGATGGAAGCGCCTTCTTTTGAAAGATCGTTTTTCAGATCGGCAATCTGTTTCTTAAAATACTCATGCAGTTCCTTATGCTCTTTGTACTTCGGATAGGCGCTGCTTCTCTGCAGCTTTTCCTCGTCCGAAAAATGCTTGATGGTATAGCCCTCCAGAAACTCCAGCGTTTTGAAAATTTCTTCCTTGCCCTTGCCCTGATTGCAGGCGGCAAAGAGCTGGTCGATCCGGTCGCATAGCTCCTTGTGTTCCCCGTCGATCAAAGGCACGCCGATTTTCAGGCTTTCTTTCCACATTGCCATAAAAGACACATCCTTTCTGTTTCCTATATCAAATCCCAAAAAATTTCCTTATTAAAATTCCGCCGTGCCGGTCGTGCGCGGGAAAGGCAGCACGTCGCGGATATTGGCGATTCCTGTCAGATACATGACCAGACGCTCAAAGCCAAGGCCGTAACCGGCGTGCTTTGTGCCGCCGTAGCGCCTCAGGTCGAGGTACCACCAGTAATTTTCCTCATCCAGATGGAAATCCTTCATGCGCTGCTGCAAAACGTCCATGCGCTCCTCGCGCTGGCTGCCGCCGATAATTTCACCGATTCCCGGCACCAGCAGGTCTACCGCCGCCACCGTTTTGCCGTCGTCGTTCAGACGCATATAGAATGCTTTGATTTCTTTCGGATAATCGGTCACAAAAACCGGCTTTCCGTAAACCTTTTCCGTCAGATATTTCTCGTGCTCGGTCTGAAGGTCGGTTCCCCACTCCACTTTATATTCAAACTGGTCGTTGTTTTTCTTTAGAAGCTCAACCGCCTCGGTATAGGTCACGCGGGCAAAATCGGAATCGACGACATTCTGCAGACGGTCCACAAGGCCCTTGTCGATAAACTGATTAAAGAACGCGATATCGTCCGGACAGGTCTCCATAACATATCCGATGACGAATTTAATCATCGCTTCCGCCAGCTCCATGTCGTCCTGCAGGTCGGCGAACGCAATTTCCGGCTCTATCATCCAGAATTCCGCCGCGTGACGCTGGGTATAGGATTTTTCCGCACGGAAGGTCGGGCCGAAGGTGTATACCTTTCCAAAAGCCATGGCCATGCACTCGGCTTCAAGCTGCCCCGAAACCGTCAGCGAAGTATGCTTCTGGAAAAAGTCCTGTGCATAGTCCACCGCACCGCTTTCCGTCCTGGGAGGGTTGTCCGCGTCCAGCGTGGTCACGGTGAACATCTCTCCCGCTCCCTCACAGTCGCTGCCGGTAATCAGCGGAGTATGAACATAGACAAAATCATTTTCATTGAAAAATTTATGAATCGCAAACGCGGCGGCGGAACGGATGCGGAACGCCGCGCTGAACGTATTGGTGCGCGGGCGCAGATGGGCGATCGTACGCAGATATTCCAGAGAATGGCGTTTTTTCTGAAGGGGATAATCCGGCGTGGACTGGCCGTCCACCTCCACCTGCGCGGCATGGATTTCAAAAGGCTGCTTCGCTTCGGGCGTTAAAAGCAGTTCGCCCGACACCGTAAGAGCCGAACCCACATTCAGCTTTGCAATCTCTGTAAAATTAGAAATTTTATCGGATTCAAATACAATCTGGACTCCCTTAAAGCAGCTTCCGTCATTCAGTTCAATAAAACCAAGCGCTTTGGAATCCCGGATCGTGCGTACCCAGCCGCAAACCATGACGGTTTTCCCGCCGAGTTCCGCCGTTTTGGAATATAATTCGGCTATTTCAGTCCTTTTCAAGCTGATACCTCCTAAATATTAGCAACTTATGAATTATTCTTATATTATAACACGAAGCTACTCTGTGCAATACCAAAAACGCAGGAATTTCCGCAAAACTTCAAATATCTGCAAATTAGGGGTTGATTTTTCCCGGAACATTCGATATAATATCAGAGTTGCCTGATGTGAGAGCAACTTAATTGCCACTTGGAGAGGTATTCTAATGGTAAGGAGCCACATTGGAAATGTGGTGTGCCGCAAGGCATTGTGCGTTCGAGTCGCATCCTCTCCGCCAAGAAAGAGCATCCGCATTTGCGGGTGCTCTTTTTCATGAATAAGGATAAAAAAACATCTTACAGCAATTCCATTTCAGTTTACGAAAAAAACGCGTTCCTCCCCCCTTCAGCGGGGAAGGAACGCAACCTTGTTGCAGAATCAGCTGGAAATGCTGTAGCAGTTTAGCAGAAAGGACGCGGAAATGTAATGGTTTCAAAACAAGCCGTATCGTATTTATCAAAAGATATGCTTTTACATATTGATATGCTGGAAATCCTGAAGCGGAAGGACACCGAAGTGTTGAAGGCGTCCGACCGGGGCGTCCTGCTTTACAATGAAAGCTGCGGCGTCTATATGATCAGCGCGCAGGACGGGCAGACAGCGGAAGAAATGCTTTCATCCGTCAAACGGCCCGAAGTGATCGTCACGCATCAGAATTTCTGTATCGATACGGTTCAGAAGCAATTCCGGTTCCGCAGGAAAACAGCCTGCCATCAGGCTGCATATTTTAATAGGGACCCGCTGCCCGTACCGGAGTCCCCGGCGGTGATCCGCCCGCTGGACGAATCCTATCTGCCGTTTCTGTTAAAGTACTATTCCCTCGCCGGCATCGTGTCGGTGCAGGAACGCCTGGAATCCGGCTCCATGTTCGGAGCGTTTCTCAGCGGCGCGCTGGCAGGATTTGCCGGCACTCACGCGGAAGGCTCCATGGGTCTGCTGGAAGTGCTTCCGGAATACCGCCGCCAGGGCATTGCCGTCGTACTGGAAACCTTCCTCGCCAACCATTTCCTGGCGGAAGGCCGGGTTCCGTTCGCTCAGATCATTGCCGGAAACACGGCTTCCCTAAAGCTGCAGCAAAAGCTGGGCTTTACCGTTTCAGAACAGGCCATCTGCTGGCTGGAGTAGCGTCTCCCCGCCCGACGGATGCTCCGGCCTGACAAAAGACAGATAATAATAATCGTTGATCTGTTTGCGAAAGTCGGCGCCCAGACGGTAAAAGATTCCCATCGTTTCATAAAGGACTTCCGGACCCGCCGCCGTACATACCAGCTGCCCGCCGGGCTTCAGGAGACCGTAGAGGATTGTAAAAAGCCCTTCCCTGTTGTGAAGCGCGGCCGATTCGCTTTCCAGCACAATATAATCGTACTGCCTGCCGCCGAAATACAGCTGAACGTCTTCGGCAGGACCCTGAACACATTCCCTGCAGATGGTTTTCAGCTCCGTCATATTATTGCTCCGTTCAGACAGATAATAGAGTTCCACATCCTTGCAGCCGTGGCTTTTACATACATTTTTCAGCTGCAGTACGGTGGTACCGAAGGAACCGCCGATTCCCAGAATGCTGACCTCGTTTTTACTGCCGTAATCCAGAACATTTAGCACGTTGAAGTCGATCAAGCCCGCTATATAGGCGTCGACCCCGAACTTTACAAAAAACAGCCCCTTGTTTCTGATGGCAAGATTTTTATCCTTTTCATATTCCGCATTAAACGTACGGGCGCCAAAGTGATGGACGAACGTGTCCTTTGCCAGAATGGTCTTATACCCCATTCTTCTGATGCTGAAGCAGATGGCGTCGTCATCATAGCACCCGGGATTGAAATCTTCGTCAAATCCGCCCAGCACCTTTAGAATTTCCGTTCTGTAAATAGCGGCGTAAACCGTCATCTTCAGACGTTCCTCCCACAGATCGGGGTTGCTGACATTGTACCGCTCCGCAATCCTCTGCATTTCCTCCATCGACTGGCACGGCAGATTGATCTGCTGATAATTGCACGACGCGTCACAGACCGGCACCACCATGCCGATTTTCGGATCGGATTCGAAACAATTCAGAAGGTTGTCAAGCCAATGAGCGGTAACGACGACATCATTGCTGACATTCATGGTGTATTTTCCTTCCGCTATTTTGAACCCGCAATTGAACGCTTTGCATACGCCGATGTTTTCCGGAAAACTGATTTTTTTCTGATTCGGCAGGCTGTTGAAATATTCTTCCGTGCCGTCCGAGGAACCATTATTAATGGTTATCAGCTCGAAATCGATGTGGGAGGTATAACGATAGATGCTTTCTATACACTGCCTGGTATAATCCAGATGATTGTACGCGAGCACCACGATGCTCACCAGCGGAGATACTGTTTCCCTGTTTTCGATCTGCGCCGCTTCCTTTTGCTCTGTACCCATCTTCCCGCTCTCCTTAAATGAATTGGTTCACTCCGGTAACGGCGTAACTCACCCGATCTCCGTTTCACAGAAGTTCATCCTATTATTATATGAACAGGCTGAGGCAATTGATATTTTCAAAAGAGAATTTTTATTCCAAGCAAAACTTACAATGACAATTTACGGGGGAATCCAATCATGACAGTTTATCAGCAAATCCTTATCGCCTGCCCTCTGGTGTTTCTGGCAAGCTTTGTGGACGCGGTCGCGGGCGGGGGCGGACTGATTTCTCTGCCCGCATACTACCTGACGGGCATGACGTCTCACTTTGCCATTGGCTCCAACAAGTTTTCTTCCTGTATCGGCACGATGTTCTCTACCGGAAGGTTTTTAAAGAGCGGCAGCTTCCATCTGCGCGTCGCTCTCGTCTCGGCCGGATTTGCCCTGGCTGGAAGCTACGCCGGCGCGCGGCTGGCGCTCTTCCTGGACGACCGTTTCCTTCGTCTCGCCATGCTGGTGCTTCTCCCCTTTGCCGCCGCCGTCATCTTGCTCTCACGGAAAAAGGACAGCTCGGATATCAGCACTTTTGAAAAGATCCCCACACGGCGCGCCATGATCCTTTCCGCGGGGATCGGGCTGGCTCTCGGCATGTACGACGGCTTTTTCGGGCCGGGCACCGGCACTTTTCTGATTATTGCTTTTACTGCTTTCCTCGGGTTCGACTACAAAACGGCCTGCGGCAATACCAAAGTTGTCAACCTGGCCTCCAACGTAGCCGCGCTTGTTACGTTTGTTGCGGCGGGAACGATTCAGTATTCCGTTGCGGTTCCCGCGGCAGTTTGTTCCATCGCCGGCCACTGGATCGGCTCCGGACTGGCAATTAAAAAAGGGGCCCGGTTCATCCGGCCCGTTATGGTCTTCGTACTGGTACTCCTGTTTTCCAAAGTCGTTTACGACATGCTGATAAAATAGGAATTATAATAAGGATGAGAAAAGCCCCGGACCTCCGTAAAACGGTCCGGGGCTCTGCTATGCAAAAAACGGGGAATGGCTTATTTATTGATTCAAGGTCTCATTCATGCTTCCGGTGCGGTAGCCTTTGATATCCAGCGCAATATAGGTAAACCCGATCTCTTTGAATCTGGAATCAATTTTGCCACGCGTCTTTCCGTCCAGCATTGCGGCAAAGCCGTTTTCATCCGTCTCGATACGTGCCAGATTTCCGTGAAAACGGACGCGTACCTGATGGAAGCCCAAATCAAGCAGATACTGTTCAGCCTGATCGATCATGCGCAGCCTGTCCGGCGTAATGTCCTCCCCGTACGGAAAACGAGAGGATAAACAGGCAAAGGACTGCTTGTTCCATGTGGGAAGTCCCAGCTTTTTGGAAAGCTGGCGGATTTCCGCCTTCGTAAGACCGGCCTCCCTCAGGGGGCTTTTAATCCCCAGTTCCGCGACAGCCATCAGGCCCGGGCGATAATCCCCGTTATCGTCCGAATTGGAACCCTCGATAACATTTTCAATTCCTTTTGTCTGTGCGATTGCTTTAATTTTGGAAAAAAGCTCGGACTTACATAAGTAGCATCTGTTGGTCGGGTTCTTGGAAAAACCGTCGATATTCAGTTCTTCGGAGTCTACAACGATATGTTCGATGGAATTGTCAAACGCAAACGCCGTTGCCTCGTCCAGTTCCCTTTTGGGGAAACTGAGGGAACGCGCCGTAACGGCAATTGCCTTGTCGCCCAAAACGTCATGGGCCACTTTCAGAAGAAAAGTGGAATCAACCCCGCCGGAAAAAGCGGCGGCTACGCTTTTCAGACTTCTTAAATATTCTTTCAGGTTCTCATACTTAATCTCTAATAAATCCATATCTGTCCCCATCAATTCTATTTTTTCTCATACCTGATATCATACTGATTTAATCCTATCAATTCCTATCAGATTAGTATTCATTTTATCTTAAATCCTTCGGATTGTCAACCGGAAATGGTCTGCAAAAGGGGGAAGCCGAATTGCGTTTTCGGCAAAAGCTCCTATTTGTCATACATAAATCTTCCGAGATTTCAATAAAATAATAAAGTTTTCGGAAGGGCCTTAAAAAGTTGATGAACAGGCCGACATTTGTTATAATCGACTTATAAAACGAAACATTGGTGGTGTCGCGTTTTGAACAGAAAAAAGACGAATAAGACAGCAAAGTTAGCAGCAGTAATCGACATTGGTTCGAATATGTTGAAAATGAGAATATCTCAGTTGAAAAAAGGCGAAATCGTTGATCTGGATATCCTGGAGTATCCCCTGAGCCTCGGTCACGAGGTCTTTACGGAAGGAAAAATCCGGTTTGAAAGCCTGCGGGAGCTCTCCCGCGTTCTGCACGGATACTCTTCCATTATGGACGAATACGGAGTTGACCAGTGCAAAGTCGTGGCCACCACCGCATTCCGGGATGCCAAAAACAGGTCCTACGTTGTCGACCAGCTGAAAATCCAAAACGATATTACGGTTCAGGTCTTGGAAGACGACCAGGAAAAAACGCTGATTTATTCCGAAATATTAAATTTCCTGAACAGAATCGAAAATAAGAAGAGCGAAAATGCGCTGATCTCTTACATCGGCGCGGGAACCATCGGATTTTCCGTTTATAACGGCAAGCATATGGTTTTTTCTCAGAACATCCCGATGGGCGCGCTGAAGCTGCATGATATGCTGGGAAATATTCAGGAGCTGACAGAGGACTTTTACACTGTTGTAGAAGAATATCTTCATTCGATTATCGGACATATCAACATTCCGTTTAAAAAGGGGACCGTGTCAAATCTGATCCTGACCGGCAACGAAATTCAGCTGATTGCAAAAATCTGCGGCGTGGAGCCGGTGGACGACTGTTACACCATTCCCACGGCAATGCTCACCGACCTGTTTAAGCGGGTACGCTCCATGTCCCAGGAAAAGATCGGGATCGAGTACGGTATCACCGAGGAAACCGCGGAGCTGCTGTATTCCGCTCTGGCCATTTATATCTCTCTGATCGATTTTACCACTTCCGATTATATCATTTCGCCCAAGGTTGAGCTTTGGGACGCATTGATGCGGCTGATGCTCATCCCGAAAAGCGGGGATGAATACTTTGAACATGTCCGTGCAAATGCGATTTCCTGCGCACAGGAAATCGCCAAAACCTACAACTGCAATCAAAAACATTCCGATAATATCCGAAAATTCGCCTGCCGTATTTTTGACAAAATGAAGGGCGCCCACGGCCTTGACCACAGGAAAAGGCTCCTTCTGGAGCTGGCGGCTATCCTGCACGACAGCGGGCACTATGTGACGGCCAAGCAGCACCTTTTGAGTGCGTTCGACCTGATTAAAGACATTGA
Organism: Caproiciproducens puteiluti; assembly: GCF_052442865.1. NCBI lineage: Bacteria > Bacillati > Bacillota > Clostridia > Eubacteriales > Acutalibacteraceae > Caproiciproducens > Caproiciproducens puteiluti. The sequence goes on from NZ_CP194790.1 coordinate 2,152,132, forward strand.
CGTTTACGGAATGACCGACGATGAAATGCTGATTACGGCGTATGTCTCCCGGTACAACGAATACGACGTGCCGAATTACGATGACGTTGAATTTATCCGCACCAGCGACAAGAACAGGCTGATCGTTTCCAAGCTGGTGGCGATTTTCCGGCTTGCCAATGCCCTGGATAAATCGCAGAAGCAGAAGCTGAAGGATATTAAGGTCAAGCTGGAAAACGACAAGTTACTCATTACAGCGGAAAGCAACGATAACGTCTATTTGGAAAAATGGGCGTTTGAACAGTGCGCCCCTTTCTTTAAGGAGGTTTTCGGATACAATCCGGTGCTCACCATCAAATCATCTCTTATATAAAAAGGCTGTGTGTTGATCATGAACGATATCATCGAAAAAATAAAAATTCCCTATATCAACCGTGAACTGAGCTGGATGGACTTTAACGGCCGGGTGCTGGAAGAAGCTTTTGAACGGGAAAACCCGATCATGGAGCGCATCCGTTTTCTGGCGATTACCGCTTCCAATCTGGATGAATTTTTTATGGTACGCGTAGCCGGCGTGAAAGAACAGGTAAACTCGGATTATCGGGGCGAGGACCCTTCCGGCCTGAAGCCGAAACAGCTTTTGCCCCTGCTTTCCCAGAAAATCCATGCCTTCACGGAAAAACAGTATTCTTGTTTGTACCGCTCCATTATGCCGGCAATGAGAAAAAGCGATATCAGCTTTATCCTTCCTGAGGAAATGAGCCCCGACCAGCTGCGTTTTATTTCCGATTACTTTGGTAAAGTGCTCTTCCCCGTGCTGACCCCGCTTGCGGTGGACACAAGCCGCCCGTTCCCCCTGCTTGCAAATAAAAGCCTGAATATTGCGGTACGGCTCAAGGGTGAGGAAGATTCCTATTTCGCCGTCGTACAGGTACCGTCGATTCTGTCCCGGTTTCTGGAAGTTCCCTCCACCCGCGGCAAAACCTATGTCCTTCTGGAAAATGTCATCATGTATAAGCTGGAAGAGCTGTTCGAGCTCAGCAATATTCAGTCCGCCTGCCCGTTCCGCATGACCCGCAATTCGGATCTGGACATTGACGAGGAGTCGGAGGACCTGCTGATCGAAATACAGAAATCCATTAAAAAGCGCAAACGCGGCAAGCCCGTGCGTCTGGAACTGATACAGAAATGCGACGTTGAGACGCGGGAATTTCTGATTGATATGCTCGACGTCAGCGAGGATGAAATATATGAGCTGCCCGGCCCGCTCGATCTGACCTTTTTCTCAAAATTCGCCTCCATTCCGGAATTTAAAAGCCTGTGCTTTCAACCGATCGAGCCGGTCTATCCCCCCGCCGATTTCTGGGGCTACGACGACATTTTTGAAGCCATCCGCGAAAAGGACAGGATGGTTCACCATCCATATGAAAGCTTTGACATCGTGGTTGATTTCGTCCGCAGGGCGGCGGAAGATGAAAACGTGCTGGCAATCAAACAGACGCTTTATCGCGTCAGCGGACATTCCCCGATTGTGGCGGCGCTGATTACCGCGGCGGAAAACGGCAAACAGGTCACCGTACTGGTGGAACTGAAAGCGCGCTTTGACGAAGAAAACAACATTCTGTGGGCAAAAAAGCTGGAGGAAGCCGGGTGCCATGTCATCTACGGTCTGGCCGGACTAAAGACCCACTGCAAAATTTTGCTGGTCGTCCGCCGCGATGAGGACGGCATTCGCCGGTACCTTCATATGGGAACGGGAAATTACAACGATTCGACCGCAAAAATTTATACAGACATTGGCGTCTTTACCTGCAAGGAGCCTTACGGAACGGACGCTTCTTCCCTGTTTAACGTGCTGACTGGGTACTCCCGCCCGCCGGAATACAACCGGTTCGTGGTTGCGCCGCACGGAATGAGAAGTTTTTTCCGGCGGATGATCGAAAAAGAGATTGAAAACTCCCGTCAGGGCCTGCCCTGCGGGATCACGGCAAAGGTGAATTCCCTTGTCGATCCCGATATTATCGAGCTGCTGTACAAAGCCTCCCAGGCGAACGTTCCGGTACGGCTGCTGGTGCGCGGGATCTGCTGCCTGATTCCCGGGCTGCCGGGAACCAGCGAAAATATTACGGTCTACAGCATCGTCGGCCAACTTTTGGAGCACAGCCGCATTTTCCGCTTTGAAAACGGGGGCAGCCCCAAAATCTATATGGGAAGCGCGGACTGGATGCAGCGCAACCTCGACCGGCGTGTGGAGCTTATATTTCCGATTGAGGAAGAAGACCTGCGGCAGCGGGCGTTCGCGATATTGGACCTGATGCTGAGCGACAATATCAATGCCAGGATCATGCAATCCGACACGGTGTACGCTCATATTGATAAACGCGGAAAGGCCCCCTGCAATTGCCAGATTGAATTTTCCCGTCTGGCACAGGCGGCGGTAAACAAATATATAGAACAGGACGGCAATAAGCCATTCCGCCCAATTTACAGTGTGGAACTCAGGTAATTTTAAGGATAAAGGAATCAGGGAAAGAGGAAACGTATGAAAAGAATCGGAATTTTAACAAGCGGCGGGGACTGTCAGGGACTGAACGCAGCGATCCGCGGCGTCGCCAAAGCGCTTTATGTTGAGTTTAAGGAAAACGTCGAGATCTACGGAATCAACGACGGATACCGCGGCTTGATTGAGGGCAGCTACAAACACATGAAGCCGGACGATTTTTCGGGTATTCTGACCCTTGGCGGCACCATTCTGGGCACTTCCCGCCAGCCCTTCAAGCTTATGCGCGTGGTGGACGAAAACAGTGTCGACAAAGTCAAATGCATGAAAGACAACTATAAAAAGATGAAGCTGGACTGCCTGGTGATTTTGGGCGGAAACGGAACCCATAAAACCGCCAACCTGCTGAGCGAAGAAGGCCTGAATATTGTCACCCTGCCGAAAACCATCGACAACGATGTCTGGGGCACCGATATGACGTTTGGATTCAGCAGCGCAATGGAAATCGCGACAAACGTACTGGACTGCATCCACACCACCGCGACCTCTCACGGCAGGGTGTTCATTGTGGAAATCATGGGCCACAAAGCGGGATGGCTGACCCTGCACGCGGGCATTGCGGGCGGGGCGGACGTGATCCTCCTGCCGGAAATCCCCTACAGCATTGACAGTATCGCCCAAACGCTGGAACAGCGCAACAAACACGGTAAACGTTTTTCCATTCTTGCCGTAGCGGAGGGCGTGATCTCCCAGCAGGAATCAAAAATGAATAAAAAAGAGTTCAAAGCATCGAGGGCAGGGATGCCTTATCCCTCCATTTCCTATCGGCTTACAAGGGAAATCAGCGAGAGAACCGGCCAGGAAATCCGCGTGACGGTTCCGGGGCATTTTCAGCGCGGCGGAAGTCCCTGCCCCTATGACAGGCTTCTGGCAACGCGGTTCGGCACCGCGGCGGCAAAACTCATTTCCGATAAAAAATACGGAAATATGGTGGCTCTGCAAAACGGAAGCATCGTTCCCGTTCCATTGAATGAGGTTGCAGGAAAGCTGAAGGGCGTCCCAACAGATTGCGAGATCATTCAGACCGCAAGGGACATCGGCATCAGCTTCGGCGATTGAGAAAGAGGGGAATCATATGAAACCGAGCAAAAACAAGAAACCCGCCGTCGTGGCGGTTACCATGATGATCGGCGCGATTTCCGCCGCCATGATGGCATTTACGGCCGTACTGAACATCTGCGCTTTTATCAGGATTGTTCGCTGTACCAATACGGTACAGAAATCACTGCCTGAAATTGAAAAAGCCGCGCGGCTCTACAGAAAGAACCACACGGCGGAAAAAACGGACAGCGAACAAAAAAACGGATAATCTATCTTCCAGAAGCAAGCATCCGCCGGCTGAGCCGGCGGATGCTTGCTTTACAGCAATTCCATTTCAGTTTGCAAGATAAAACATGTCACTCCCCCGCCTTCGGCGGGGGAGTGACACAACCTTGTTGCAGATCAACCGGAAACGCTGTAGATTAAATTTTTATGATACCGTAATGTGGTCTTTGAGACCCGCGAACGTTTTTTCGCCGATGCCGCTGACCTTCCTGATTTCCTCTATGCTTTTAAAAGAACCGTTTTTCTCCCGGTAATCCACAATTCGCTTCGCGATTACGTCGCCGATTCCGTCAAGGCCGTCGCTCAGCTGCTGGGCGGTGGCAGTATTGATATTGATTTTTCCGTTGACCGCCGGGGTCTCGTCCGCAATCTTCTCCGATTTGGATGAAAGGGCGGAAGCTGCGGAGGACGAAGCCTCCGATCCGGTTTTCGGGATATACGTTTCATCAGCCGACGCAGAAGCGTCCGTCGTGACAACAAGATCGGAAAGAGAAACTTCGGGCACATAAAACGCGTTATATCCGATGATGAGGGCAAACAGTACCGCCGCGATTACCATGAGATACCGCACATGCAAAGTTTCATCATCCATGCTGAAGCCACCTTATCCAGCGCTAATCCTGCTTTAGCTTTTTCAGAAACTGAACAAAGTAAGCCGGAAGCTCGCTGGTGATTTCCATGTATCGCCCGTCACGCGGATGAAGGAATCCAATCACCTTAGCGTGCAGACACTGGCCGTTCAGGTTCGGAACGGGTTTCTTCGGGCCGTAAACCGCATCCCCCGCAACCGGATGCCCAATGTACGCCATATGCACCCTGATCTGATGCGTGCGACCCGTTTCCAGCCTGCACTGCACATGGGTAAATCCGTTGTACCGTGCAAGAACATGATAATGCGTAACGGCATTGCGGGAGTTCTTTTCGGTCACCGCCATCATCTTCCGGTGGAGCGGGTGTCTGCCGACAGGCGCGTCGATCGTCCCGTCATCCTCTTTCAGATTGCCGTGGACAACCGCCTCGTAGAGGCGTGTAAAGCTGTGCGCCTTTATCTGCTCGGCCAGCTTCCGATGGGAAAAATCGTTTTTCGCCACAATCAGCAGGCCGCTTGTATCCTTGTCTATGCGGTGAACGATGCCTGGCCGGATAACCCCGTTGATTCCGGAAAGCGAATCGCCGCAGTGCGCCAGAAGGGCGTTGACCAGCGTACCGGTGTGGTTACCGGCAGCCGGGTGCACTACCATCCCCTTGGGCTTATTGACGACCAGCAAATCCGCGTCCTCATACAGAATTTCCAGAGGAATTTCCTCCGGCTGGACATCCAGCTTCTCCGGCTCGGGAACGACGAGGTCAATGCAGTCGCCTGCCGCACCCCGGTAGCTTTTCGTAAGGGGCTTTCCGTTCAGGGTCGCATTGCCCCGCTCAATCAGCTTTTCCGCCGCAGAGCGCGTGATATTTTCCGTCTTTTCGCTGACAAGCTTGTCCAGCCGGATACCGGAATCTTCCGGATGTATCTCAATTTGAATCATCTTCTGCATTATTTTGTACGGATAACCTTTTCTGCGTTGCTGTTTAAATCGGAAAAAAACAGGATATGAATCATTAAAAACACCGTTCCGACCGTTACGCAGCAATCGGCAAAATTAAAAATCGGAGGAAAAAAGCTGACGGAAATATAATCGACAACGTAGCCATACATCATCCGGTCAATCAGGTTACCGATTCCCCCGCCGATAATCAGCGTACCGGCCGCATAGGAAAAGAAATTATGCTGCCTGTATTGGAACAGGGCGTAAATGATGACGGCGGAAATAGTCAAAGTCACCACAACGAAAAGCCAGCGCTGGTTCTGCAGCATTCCGAACGCCGCCCCCCGATTCTGAATATAAAAGATTTTTAAAAAGCCATTGATCACATGAAAGCCGCTGTTAGGCTGCAAATTGGACGTAACCAGCAGCTTGAGAATCTGGTCGATTGCGACAGCCGCCGCTGCAAGCAATAGTGCAATAATTGCCAACGGAATCTCTCCTTTTGTATGGTATGATGATGATTGGAAAAGGGCGAACCAGACAGCCCGCCCTTTTTGCAGTTATTGAAAGCTCATGCGCAACGGCAGGGAGCATTTTTAATGACGGTCGTAGATGCCTTCGGAAGAATCCTCGCCGTCGGCAGTTTCATCTTCATCGCTGAACTGAATAGAACTGAAATGCTTCGGCTTTCCCTCCGGCGGGAAATCGTCCTCATCGAAATTGGAAACCTCTGTGTTAAACAGGCGGTCCTGCTTCTCAGAAGGAGCCGATTCTTCCATAGGCTGAGCCTCTTCCTCAGCCGCGGGGGACGGAGAAGCCGGCTCCGGCACCAAAACCTCCGCATTCTGTGCAGGCACGGGCGCTGCTTCCGGTTTATGCGCCGGCAGAGCGTCAATTAAGGTAAGGTGCTCTTTATAAAGGCCCAGCAGCTTGGAACGGAAATCCGAAACAGTCTGCTGAAGGCGCTCCATTTCCTTCTGCTGCTCGGTCACGCTCTGTTTGGCGCCGGAGATAATCCGCTCCGCCTTAATGTTGGCGTCCTTTACAATAATTTCAGCCTTGTGGCGGGATTCGCGGATGGAAGCATCGCCCAGCTTCTGGGCGCTGACAAGGGCATTTTTGATCTCATCCTCTTCCAAACGGTAGTCTTCCACTTTTGCAGCCAATATTTTCATTTTTTCAAGAAGCTGTTCGTTTTCCGCTTTCAGCCTTTCATACGCTTCTTTTTGTTCCAGATCTTTTTTGAGAAGCGCATCATAGGATTCCTTTACCTGATCGATAAATTGGTCCACATCGTCGGTACGGTACCCGGAAAAACCGGATTTTCTGAAACTGGCGTTAATAATATCGTTCATTGATAGCATGTTCGAGCCCTCCGTTAAATATATTTCCTGCCTGTAATACACAATCTGCCTTTTTTTGTGACGGGCCCAAGGCGGTCAAGAACAAAGCGGCCCTTTCCCCTGATGGAGAGTTTGCTGTCCGGCGCGACAGACGCCGACACCGAAGTGTTCACTTCGTGGTTCAGCATCACCAGCCCGGCGCGAATCATCTCTGATGACTTTTCCCTGCTTGTGCCGATGGCAGCCGCGACAATACAGTCCAGCCGCGCGGAAGCGACAACCGCGGAAAAATCTTCAAAGCTTCTGCCAACCGGCAGCGGCAGTACGGCGCCTTTGACCAGATGAACACCCACTCTGCCGATTTTCTGTGTCTGGGACAAAAGATAATCGGTTACCTCGCTGCGGGAAAAAATCACGCAGCGGCCCTCCTCCACAAGGATATCCCCGAGCGTTTCACGCTGGAGGCCGTTTGCAAGGAGAGCGCCGAGAAAGTCGCGGTGGGTAAGCGTATCGCAGGCACGATAGCCTGTGGTAACCGCGGCAATGGGAAACGATTCGGCATCCGGCTCTGCAAAGTCCGGAAATGCGCCAAAAACTACACGCTCCGAGCCGCCGTATCCGCCCCAGAGCATATAGTTTTTAAAGGAAAGACGATTCATGATTTTCTGTGCCGCAAGCGCCTGACGCTCGTCTAAAAAGCCCACAAAGCGGGGCTTCGCTCCGCTTTGCGCCAGACGTACGGCATCGCAAAGTTTTGCTTCAAAAATTGCGTCGGCCGACTGTTTCTCCATTAAAAATAAACACCGTTGTTTTCCAGCTCATCTAAAACGTCGTCACCCGTCAGGTCAACGTTATAGGGCGTTATAATGAAGGTGCTTGTGGCGACCCTCTTGATCTTTCCGCCGTTCGCGTAAGCGACGCCGCTCAAAAAATCAATAATACGGCGGGAAACATCCTTGTTTGTATTTTCAAGATTTAAAACCACCGTATGCATTTTCAAAAGCTCGTCCGCCACTGCACAGGTCTCTTCGCCGAAGCGCTCCGGCTTAAACAGAACGACCTGCAGCTGAGCGGTCGCATGGATATTGACGACCTTGTTTCCGCTGTTCTGCACAGGTGCGCGCTTAATGGTATCGCGTTCACGGATTTCGGCTTCCTCGTTCTGACGGGAGGAAATTTCCTCCTGCTGAACACCGTCATAATCGTAGTCGTACTCGTCTTCCGGCGGGTTCCACATATCTTTGATTTTTTCTACAATTCCTGCCATCGCTAAGCCTCCTGTAATGATTATTGATTGTATATTCTTGGGCCAAACAGAGCAGAACCAATTCTAACCATATTGGCTCCCAATAAGATTGCCTGGGAATAATCGGACGACATGCCCATGGACAAGTAATCCATATTAACATTATCTATTTTTTTATCCCTGATGTCAATAAAATGTTGAGACATCTTTGAAAAATATCCCTGTGTTTCGCCGCTGTCCGCGTCTGCAGGGGGAATCGCCATCAAACCGCGGATATGGATCGACGGCAAAAGCGAAATCTGCCCGATCAGATCGTGCAGCTCCGGCGGCAGCACCCCCGATTTGTTGGGCTCGCTCCCGATATTGACCTCGATCAGAACGTCGGTCGTAAGGCCTCCGGCAAGCGAAAGACGGGAAATTTCCTTTGCCAGCTTAACGCTGTCCACCGACTGGATCATGGAGACCTTTCCCACTATATTTTTTACCTTATTGGTCTGTAAGTGCCCGATAAACTGGAGCTCGCACCGGGAAAGCGAATAGGCGTCGTACTTTTCGCAAAGCTCTTGTACTTTATTTTCACCGATATGGTCGATGCCCAGTGCGATCCCGTGATTGATCACCTCCACCGGAACGGTTTTCGTGGCCGCAAGAAGCGTGATATCCTGCGGGCGGCGTCCCGACTTTACGGCGGCGTCGGCTATATTGCTGCGGATCACCTTCAGATTTTCTTCCAAATCCGAAAACCGGCGATCAAAATCATTTGACGACTTTTCCATCATATAAATCAGTCCCTTCCACAACTACTTCATCAAACAGCTTCACGGTTGAATCGGTCATCAGGTCCTCCTTCGGCGGGTCAGTCTGGCAGATGGCATAATTCGCCGTACTGAACAACGGAAAAATCTGTCTGAACTCTATTTCACTGCCGTGCATGACATACACGCCCTTGATTTCCCTGGTAACAGAAGTTGCCTTGCCGTCGCTGTCTTTTCCTGTTTTCGTCACCTTGGCAAAATGAATCGCTTTCTGGCTCACACGGATTCCCGTGTATTTTTCGATCTGAATCTGCGCCGTGGCGTTGCGGATCAGCGCCAGAGAAGAATTCATACTGCTGCTCTGCAGAATAACGACCGCTTCGGTGTCTTTGTCCGCCTGATTCACCGCGGCGACCGTCGCCGGGACGGTTTGATTGGAGGCAAACGGAAACTGAATGGATACGGCGTCGCCCTCCTTGAACTTGGAGGCTTTGTCCGCCGCTGCCAGACAGGCGAAATACCAGTCGTAATCTTCACAGATTTTCCCCGCGGAGCCGCTTTGCCCCGCCGGTTTTTCCTTTTGCTTTTCCTTGAATTCCGCAGGTGTAATGGTCAACAGCTTGTCATAGTCGTAAACCGATTCATACCCATCCACGGAGCTAATAAAATAACCCGACGCCGGAGCGGTAACAGAACCGGTCGCCGCGCTGTTGGATTTGGACAGCGTCTCGCGCTCCGCTTTCAGCGCATTGATTCTGGTGTTGAAATTCGCCGTCTTATCCGTTACGATCTGGCGCTCGTTGATCAGGTAGAGCAAATCTTCGCGGCTGTTCGTCAGCTCGGTGTATTCGCCCGACTGGATGCAGTCCAGCAAATCGACCAGTTTCAGGTTGATCTGCGAGCCGATGGAGCCGATGCTAGCCGCATAGGTGTCCCCCGGCGTGCTGAGCTTCTGCAGCTTGGAAATCTGGTAATCGAGGTCGGCAATCTGCTGCTGCGCCGCGGCACTCTGCTCGTTGGGATAAATCTTCGCGACCGTGCCGCCCTTTGCCACCTTTCCCCCGTCGCTGATGCTGTAAGTGATCACGCCGTTGACTTTGGTATTCATCAGTTTTTCTTTCCTGACGGCGGTGCCGGTCACCTGTACGGTGTCCGCCGTGCTGGCGTAGGACGCCGTTTCCGTCTGGACCTTTGCGTAATGGGAGTTATAAATCTGATATCCCATATAAATAAACAGAAGGATGGCCACAACAGCCGATGCGATTCTTCTCAGCAGCGGACTATTCATCGTTCCCATCCTTTCCGATCGATCATCCGGAATGCCTGTTCGGTCACTCCGTCAAAATCCGTGTACTCGTCCACCATAATCCAATGGATGTTTTCGTCACGGCGGAACCAGGTAAGCTGGCGCTTGGCGTACCGGCGGCTTTCCCGCTTAACGGACTCGACCGCCTCGTCCAGAGAGCACTCCGAGCGGAAATACGGCAAAAGCTCCTTGTAGCCGATCGCCTGCATCGCAGTCTGGGCGCCGGGCCGGTTCAGAATTTCTTCCGCTTCCGCCAGCAGCCCGTCCTGCATCATCCAGTCCACCCGCAGATTGATCCTGTCGTAAAGCTTCTGACGGTCCTGAAAGTCGAGGCCGATGATACACGCGTCGTACGGGGAAGGCATTTGCCTTGACAGCTCAAGCTGTTCGGTCATTGTGACGCCGGTCGTGCGGTAAATCTCAATGGCACGGATCACGCGCCCCAGATTGTTCGGATGAATTCGCTGCGCGGAGGCGGGGTCAAAGCTGCGCAGTTCGTCGATCAACGTCTGCACGCCCAGCTTTTCGACCTTTTCGGCAAGTTCCTTTCTCAGAGCTTCGTCCTTATCGTTCTCGGTAAACCGTATATTTTGCAGGAGAGAGCGGATATAAAGCCCGGTTCCCCCCGCAATGACCGGCAGCCTGCCGCGCGCGTGCACCTCAGAAATGCAGTCCGAAGCAAGCGAGACATAGTCCGCCACACTGAACGGCTGGGAAAGCGGTGCAAAATCAATCAGATGATGCGGCACACCGCGCATTTCTTCCGCCGTCGGCTTGGCCGTGCCGATATCCATCCCTTTGTAAATCTGCATGGAATCGGCTGAAATCACCTCGCCGTTCCTGCTGAGCGCAAGCTCCACCGCAAGCCGGCTTTTGCCGGAAGCGGTCGGGCCGACAACCGCGGCAACCGGGATTTTTTCTTTCCTGTTCATCATTGTATACGCCCAAACTGGCGCTCCAGGTCCTTTTTTTTCATCACGATGGATACCGGACGCCCGTGCGGGCAGTAGCGGATATCCTCATTTTCCATTCTTCTGGCGAGAGCGGCAAGCTCCATCGGCGAGCTTAGGTCCCCCGCCTTAACCGCCGCCCGGCACGCGACGTTGTGGTAAAGCCAGTCGAGCTTTTCCGTCGTGATATCGTTTTTGGCCGACTGCAGGTAGCCCGCAATCTCCATCACCGTTCCCGCAATATCGTCGTCGCCGAGAATCAGCGGGACGCTCCGGACCAGCACGGTGCCGGAACCGAAGTCGTCGATTTCAAACCCCGCCGCCGCGCAGACGTCCAGGGAATTCATCACCGCGGCGTACTCGTTTTTCTCCAGGGTAACGGCGACCGGCTCCAAAAGCATCTGCTGGTCGGCCCGGCCTTCCTGCGCCCTGAGCTTTTCGTAGAGCATCCGCTCATGGGCGGCATGCTTGTCGATAAAGACCAGTTCGTCTCCCCGTTCCAGAATAATATAAGTATGAAAGGCTTCCCCCACCAGCTTTTCCGGTTCCGGGGAATCGAGAGGTTCGACCGGTCCGGGTTCCGGCGCCGCCGGATTCTCCGGCTCCATGGCAGCGGGCTCCGTGACGGCGGGGACGGTCGCCTGATTTTCCTGTGTCACGGGAACCGGCTCGGTAAATTCAATATTCGCCGCCGAGAAATCCGTATGGAACGTCGGCCTGTGCGCGTCGCTGACCGCAAAGCTGTAGGAAGGCGCCGCGGGGCGAACCGCCGGAATTACCGGCACAGCCGGCGGCGGCTGCACTGCCGCTGTTGCGGGAGGAGCGGCAAACTGTATCTGAACCGGGGCCTTCGGCTGTTCAAAAACCGAAGTCTCCTGCTTTTGAAAAGCCATGACGGTTGGCGCGTCCCCGCGGTGAAGAGCAGTTTTGACGCCGTGGTAAACCGCGTCAAATACCGGCTTTTCATTGATAAAGCGAACCTCTATTTTCGAGGGATGGACATTGACGTCCACCGCCTGATAGGAAATGCCCATATGAAGCACACAGGCAGGGACCTTCCCTACCATCAGAGAACCCTTGAACGCCTCTTCCAGAGCGACCATCGCGGTACGGCTTTTAATATAGCGGCCGTTGATAAAGAAATGCTGCATGCTCCGGTTCGGACGCGCCGAGGAGGGCTTGCTGATAAAGCCGGAAAGCTTTACACCGTTTAATTCGTATTCCACCGGAATCAGCCCCGCGGTAAATTCCTTTCCAAAAACAGCGTATACGGCTGATTTCAGCTTGCCGTCACCGGGGCTGTTCAGCGTTTCGCGGGAATCACGGATGAAGCGCACCGAAATCTCCGGATGGGAAAGAGCAATCCTATCTATCACCGCGGCGATGGCGTTCGCCTCTACAACATCCTTTTTCAGGAATTTCATGCGCGCGGGCGTATTATAAAAAAGGTCACGCACCACAAGAGTGGTTCCCTGCGCGCAGCCCGCATCCTCACAGGTCTGTTCCACCCCGCCGTCGATTTCATAGCGCGTCCCCGCCAGCTCGCCCTGTGTCGCGGTCAGAAGCTCCACCCGGGCCACAGCCGCAATGGAGGCCAGAGCCTCGCCGCGGAAGCCGAGGGTGGAGATGCTCTCCAAATCGTCCTGGCTGTGAACCTTGCTGGTGGCATGGCGCAGGAAGGCGACCGCGACGTCGTCAGGGGCGATCCCGCTGCCGTTGTCCGTGACCCGCATATAGGTAATCCCGCCGTTTTTTATTTCCACGGTAATAGAGGCCGCACCGGCGTCGATTGAATTTTCGACCAGCTCCTTAATAACGGAAGCAGGGCGTTCCACTACTTCACCGGCGGCGATCAATTCCGCGATATGTTTGTCCAATACATTGATTTTACTCATGAAACGCCTCCTTTTCTACAATCAGATCAAACATCAACATCCAGAGAAATCCAGTATCGCTGGATGATCCTGTTTTCTTTTTGAACTTCGTTCTCTAAAATCCCATGATTTTTCAAAATGGTTCTCGCTGAACCGCGGTTCTTTCTGTCACAGGTAATCAGGACCTTATAAATTCCCAATTTCCTTGCCTCTTCCAATGCGAGAGAAAGCATTTTACAGGCATAGCCCTTTCTGCGTTCCGAAGGACGTACGCCATAGCCGATGTGTCCCCCGACTGAGAAAAGATAGTCGTTGAGCCTGTGCCGAAGGTTCACCGAGCCAAGAATTTTTCCGTCGCTATTTACGTAGAACCACGTGCTCCCCGGAACAAAGTGCTCCGGACAGCCTTCTTCGGTTTCCAACTCTTTTTGCAGCCACAGGTAATCCGAAAAGCTGTGATCCCCCTGGCAGGAGGAAAAAGGATAAATGGTTTCTCCGCTGCGCTGCCATTCGTTTATGTATTCCCGATATTCCCGTTCCATCGAGGCATTCAATTTAACTAACCGACACATAACTCTGCTCCTGTAAAAGCTATTTTGCGAGTGTGGCCAGCTCAAACAGCGTATTCATGCACTCAATGGGCGTCAGGGTGTTGACGTCCAGCTTTTTGAGCCTGTCCATAATTTCCGTCTCGTTCGGCGGAGTGATCACAAGCTGTAAATCTTCCTGCGTTTCCTCTTTATGCCCGCGCCTTTTCGGCATGGTCACCTGCTGCCCGCTTTCCAGCTCCGTCAGCACCTGTTTTGCACGGTTCACAATTTTATTCGGCACGCCGGCAAGCTTGGCCACTTCGATGCCGAAGCTGTCGTCCGCTCCGCCGCGCACGATCCGGCGCAGGAAGGTAATGTCGTCGCCGCGTTTTTTTACGGCGATATTGTAATTTTTTACGCCGTCAATCAGCTCTTCCAGCTCCGTCAGCTCGTGGTAATGGGTAGCGAAAAGAGCCTTCGCGCCCAAAAGCTGTTTGTTGGCGACATATTCCAGAACGGCGCGGGCAATGCTCATCCCGTCAAAGGTTGAGGTTCCCCGCCCGATTTCATCCAAAATCAGCAGACTGTTGCCGGTGGCGTTTTTAATGATATCCGCAACCTCGGACATTTCGACCATAAAGGTCGACTGGCCGGAAGCCAGATCGTCGGAAGCGCCCACGCGGGTGAAGATGCTGTCCGTAATCCCGATTTCCGCATAGGAAACCGGCACAAAACAGCCGATCTGAGCCATAATGACGATCAGCGCGATCTGACGCATATAGGTGGATTTACCGGCCATGTTCGGGCCGGTAATGATGGCGACCCGGTTTTCGTTCCTGTCGAGCGTAACGTCGTTCGGCACGAAGGGAGTATCGAGCAAAACCTCGACGACCGGATGGCGGCTTTCCTTGAGAATGATTTTCCCGTCCAGATTGACGATCGGGCGGACGTAATGATGTTCCGCCGAAACCTGTGCAAAGGAGGTCAGCACGTCGAGCCTTGCAATCGCGTTGGCCGTCGCCTGCACGCGGGTCAGCTGCGCGGCTACATTGCTACGGACGGCGTCAAATAGCTGGAATTCCAGCTGTACGGACTTTTCGTGCGCGCCGAGGATTTTTCCCTCCAGCTCCTTGAGCTCGGGGGTAATAAAGCGTTCGCAGTTGGTAAGGGTCTGTTTGCGTATGTATTCCGGCGGCGCCTGATCCTTATAGGAATTGCTGATTTCAATGTAATACCCAAATACCCGGTTGTACCCGACTTTCAGCTTCGGGATACCGGTTTTTTCCCGTTCCTGCGCCTCGATCTGGGCGATGATGCCCCGGCCGTCGCTCATGTCGCCTTTCAGAAGATCCAGTTCCTCGCTGTAGCCCGGCAGGATCATACCGCCTTCCCGAATGGAAAACGGAGGCTCTTCCACAATCGCACGGTCGATCATCCGGTAAACGTCCTCCAGAACGTCGATATGCTGTTCAATTTCCGTAAGGAGGTTAGACTTTACATCTTTTAACAGGGTCTTCAAAGAGGGCAGCCGCATGATTGCAGAGGACAGCGAACGAAGCTCCCTGCCGTTGGCGGAACCGTACACAATGCGGGACATCAGCCGTTCCAGATCGTGGATTCCGGTCAGCTGTTCGGCAACGGCGTCGCGCAGAATGGCGTCCCCCGCCAGTTCCTCCACCGCGTTCAGACGGCGGTTGATCTGCACCGGGCCCAACAGCGGCTGCTCGATCCAGCTGCGGATGAGGCGTTTGCCCATCGCCGTGCGCGTTTTATCGAGCACCCACAAGAGCGAGCCGCGCTTTTCCTTGTTGCGCATCGTTTCCAGAAGCTCCAGGTTGCGCCGCGCGTTCAAGTCCAGATGCATATACTGCGCGCCGGTGTAAAGGTCTATCCCATTAATGCGTTCAATGCCCACGCGCTGTGTGCGCTTCAGATAGGAAAGCAGCGCGCCGACAGCCTGAACAATCTCTGTTTTATCGGAAAGCTCCAAATCCGCAAGGCTTTTGGAATGAAACTGGTCCAGCACCAGCAAAGAACAGCTCTGCGTCTCAAACTCCGTATTGTCCAGCAGTTCCAGACTGGCGGAAAGCCGCTCCTTGATGAATTTCGGAAGCCCGGTCAGCTCCAGAGTATTCTGGTTGACAAGGATTTCGCGCGGCGAATAGCGGGAAAGCTCGTTTTTAATCTGCTCCGTCAGGTCCCCGCCGGAAAGTGTGGTCGCGTGCAGTTCGCCGGTGGAAATATCCGCAAAACAGATTCCCGCGCCCGAACCCTCAGCGCAGAGCGAGCAGATAAAGTTGTTTCGCGCCTCGTCCAGCATGCTGCTTTCCAACACCGTACCGGGCGTAATCACGCGGATGATATCGCGTTTTACCAGCCCTTTGGCCAGCGCGGGGTCCTCCATCTGCTCACAGATGGCGACCTTATAGCCCTTCGCGACCAGACGCGCCACATAGCTTTCATAGCTGTGGAAGGGCACGCCGCACATGGGCGCCCGCTCTTCCTGTCCGCAGTCGCGCCCGGTCAGCGTCAGTTCCAGTTCCTTCGATGCAAGTTTGGCGTCTTCATAAAACATTTCATAAAAATCACCAAGGCGAAAAAACAAGATTGTATTGGGATTCTGTTTTTTGATTTCAAAATACTGCTGCATCATTGGTGAAAGATTTGCCATAACCTGCGTTTCATCTCCAATTCATGACTTGATGGGGAATCAGTGACAGCCCCCGCAGGAGGAACAGTTGCCGCCGCAGGAGGATTCCACGTAATCGGTGGTCTCCGGGTCCTCGCCGTCGGCGGACTGGCCGATAATAGCGCTGACGCGCTGAAGCAGGGCATCCATTTCTTCCTTGGCCTTGTTGTAAGCCGTCATATTCGGATTCTGCATGATCTGGGCGTAAATGTGGCGCAGCTCCTGATTGAGCACCTGCATTTTGTCGGAATCCTGCTCCGGCTTCTGGGCCTCGTTGTTGATCGCCATTCTCTTCAGGTTGAACTCGCCGATCAGGTCCTGCAGCTGCTGATCGTCGTCGCTGTTCTGCTTTGCAAGCTGCATGTTCAGATAACGCGAATCCTTCTGTATTTCTTTGCCGATTTCTCTCGCTAAACTGATAATATCCATGTTGTTACTCCTTAATAATAATTTATATTGATTCATAAAAAACGTTGAAAAATTTGATTTACCGCCTGATTTATGGATGAAGCTCTCCGTTTAAAATCCAGTTGCGGGCGGAAGTGATCTTTACCTCGGCAAAGCTGCCGATCAGGCCCTGATCCCCCGGAAAGTCCACAACGATGTTGCCGTCGGTCCGCCCGGAAAGAAGGCCGTTCTTTTCATTGCGCTCTTCCACCAGCACACGCTGGACCGTGCCGACCATCCCGGCGCAGCGCGAAGCCGCGATATGCTCCTGCGCTTCACAAAGCTGCGCAAACCATTTTGACTTTTCCCCGGCGGGAACCGGGTCGGGCATCTTCGCCGCCCTTGTCCCCACACGCGGGGAATAAATAAAAGTAAACAGCGAGGTGAATTCCACCTCCTGAATCAGGCTGACGGTATCGAGGAATTCCTCGTAG
Source organism: Caproiciproducens puteiluti (assembly GCF_052442865.1). NCBI lineage: Bacteria > Bacillati > Bacillota > Clostridia > Eubacteriales > Acutalibacteraceae > Caproiciproducens > Caproiciproducens puteiluti. The sequence goes on from NZ_CP194790.1 coordinate 2,169,097, forward strand.
GTTTCGCCCGGGAATCCGACGATCACGTCGGAGGTAAGAGAGAGGTCCGGAAGCTTTTCCTTGGCGTAACGGATCAGGTCAAGATATTTTTCGCGGGTGTAGCCGCGGTTCATTTCCTTCAGCACGCGGTCGTTGCCCGACTGGAACGGAAGATGAAGGTGGTGGCTGATATGCCGTCCCTGCGCAATCGTGTCGATCAGCTCACGGGTCGCGTCCTTCGGGTGCGAGGTCATAAAACGGATACGGTAATCGCCGTCCACCGCGTCGAGCAATCGCAGGAGCTGTGAAAAATTCATCGGTTCATTCAGACGCTTGCCGTAGGAATTGACATTCTGCCCCAGGAGGGTAATATCTTTATATCCCGCCTTTACAAGGCCCTTGAACTCCTCCAGAATCGCCTCCGGGGTACGGCTGCGCTCCCTGCCGCGCACATAGGGCACAACACAGTATGAGCAAAAATTGTCGCAGCCATACATGACCGTAAGCCATGCTTTTGTGCTTCCGTCGCGGTGGACCGGCAGACCTTCGACGATTTGCCTGTCCTCGCTGTCGTCGCCGCGCGCAAACACACGGGAGCCCTGTGTGATTGTGGTAAATAAAAGCTCGGGAAGCTTATGGATCACATGGGTGCCGAAAACCAGATTGACAAAAGGAAAGCTCTTCCGGATTCGCTCGGCAACATGCTCCTGCTCCATCATACAGCCGCAGAGGGCGATAATCAGGGAAGGATTGCGCCGTTTCACATTTTTCAGCGCTCCCACATTTCCGAAAACCCTGTCTTCCGCATGCTCGCGGACCGCGCAGGTATTAAAAATGACGAGGTCCGCCTCATCCTCTTGATTGGTAAAGGAAAAACCCATTTCTTCAAGCTGACCCTTTATTTTCTCACCGTCCGCAACATTCTGCTGACAGCCGTAAGTGTGCACCAGCGCCATGGGAACGGCGCCGCGCGCCCGGATCGCCATGATTTGAGAAACGTCGCTGATGAATTCAGCCTGGGAACGCGCCGACTGCTCCTGAGCCGGAAATTTTTCTGCCAAAAGGATAGCCCTCCTATGTTATATGGTATAACTGATTATATCATGTTGCTTTGGTTACTTCAAGAAAAAAGAACCAAAATCCCTGCCACCGGGCAAGCGGCGGCAGGGAAAAAGAAGGCCCTATTTTGCTTTATACATCCACGGAATGGTGCGCCAGACGGCGATCCGGCGTTTCAGCGCCTTATCCGTCTTCCTGCCCGCCGAAAGCAGCTTGTCGTATCCGGCGGCGTGCAGATAGCCGCGCACCGCGTTATAGCCCGCGCCTTCTTTCAGCATAATGTCCACCCCGTTCATAACGGTCAGCGGCAGTTTCTGGTGTTCAAACAGCTGAATCAGCTCCGCGTCATCCCGGCGGGTGGTTTTGATGAGATCAAAAATCCGGAGCAGGGCGTCGGTATGCTGAAAGATATTCTTCCCCACCGGCTTCTGCTTGCCGCGCTTTAATTCATAGACGGTATCCCGTTTGATGACCGTCGGCGACTGCGCGATCGTCTCGGCGCAGAGCAGGCAGCGGAAAACGAACTCCTCCGCGTATCCGTGGCTGCAGGAGTCGAAAAAATAAATCTGCCTGTCCAGCAGAAACCTGCGCCGGAGCATGACCGCGGAGATATCGATATGGATCGAATGGCTGAGAACGCCCTTCAGGTATTGGGCGCCGCTTTCCTGACGGATGGCCTTGCTGATCAGCCGGCGTTCCGCGGCATGAGCTTCCTCCTCACTGATGCTGCCGAATACAAAATCCGCCGAAGTATGCAAAGCCGTTTCCAGATATCCGCCGATAAAATCGCGGTACAGTCTGCGGGCGAAAATAAAGGTGAGGTAATCTCCCCCGGACTTCTGTATTCCTGTATTTAAAGCCGCGGCGACGGTTCCGTCGCCGTTCTGAATGACAAAACCACGAAGCTTCAGCTCTTTGATAAGCTGGACGGCTTCCCAGACCGTCTTGTCCGCGGAACCCATGTCCACTACGACAAATTCCGCGTCCAGCCCGGCTGCCTGCGCCGCGATCGAGCGCAATACTCCCGATATTTCCTGTTCAACATTCTTGACCGGAACAATAATGGAAAGCTTTGTAATCTGCATTACCGAACCTCCTTTACTGAATCTGTTACCAGTATATCATATTGTGATGAATAGAAAAGATGAAAACTGACAGTTATCCGTTCCTAATTCAAATTACTTTCAGTGATATTCGCTTTTTTCTCCGCCGGATGCTCCTGAAAATACCGGCCGGCCGTGTAGAGCTTGCTGTCGTCGATAAAATGCGTCAGGCGCAGGACAATTTCCTCCGGCTGCTGCTTCATGCCGCAGCGCGCCCACTGGATAACGACGCCGACAAGCCCGTAGGAATAGAATTCCGCTATAAAGACCTTGTCTTCCGCGGCGATCTGACTCCCCTGTGAAACAGTATCCAGCATTTCGGCAATCAGGTCCTTCGTTACATTGAAAAAATAGTCCTGAAAAGCGTTTTGTCCGGTGACGCTGAGCGCATTCGTATAAAAATACTGCTCATTCTTCATCGTTTTCAGAACGTCAAGAACAACGTTGTTCCATTCTTCAAACGATCGGTGCTGTGTGACGGCGGAAACGACCTCATTGTAATAAATCCAGTCCACCAAATCATATTTGTCCTTAAAATGATAATAAAAGGTCTGACGGTTAATCCCGCAATGTTCCACAATATCGGCAACCGATATTTTCTGCAGCGGTCTTTTCTTCATCAATTCCTTTATGGAAGCGGCAATCGCTTTTTTGGTTATCAGTGAATCAGACATGGTTTCTTCTCCTGAAATACATGAGGACGTTATGTATTAAGGTTCGCACCCCGGATGAATGGTTTGTTTCCATTTTACCAGTATTATTGCATTTTTTCAATATGGCTGTAAGGAATCAGATTTTTTTACAATACTACTTGCATTCTCCCAGAAAGTATGATATTATTACAAAGCTGTTTTAAAAAAACGTATGGGGCATTAGCTCAGCTGGGAGCGCAGTGCATCCGGTAAGCAACACCTCAGAGTCAGGAACAAATGAAAAATCGAATAGCCCGGAAAGCCGCATCAATAAAGGGCTTTCCAATATTTGGGGGTATAGCTCAGCTGGGAGCGCAGTGCATCCGGTAAGCAACACCTCAGAGTCAGGAACAAATGAAAAATCGAATAGCCCGGAAAGCCGCATCAATAAAGGGCTTTCCAATATTTGGGGGTATAGCTCAGCTGGGAGAGCGCCTGCATGGCATGCAGGAGGTCAGCGGTTCGATCCCGCTTATCTCCACCAAAAACAATAAGCCACAAGGCCAAAACCTTGTGGCTTGCGTTTTATCTACGGCGACCGGACACTTGATAAATATCAGGGGAATGCGGAGATCAGTCATCGCATGATGGGTAATCCCTGATATCCTCATTTTCATAGAGCAATCCCATTACCAAAAGCGAGGAAAGAGCTATGTTTTCCAATTGGAGGACATAGCTCTTTTTTTTATATCCAAACGCGAAAATCCTAATAATCGCGGGCGTTATAAAAATGGAGTAGCTATTCCGTTCTCTTCGTGGTATCTTATGTGCTTGACAAATCAAAAGAAGGAGATGAATATTGGTGAGCGTAAACGCCAGAGAAGAAGAATATGAGCATGTGGAGCTGTTCGGCCGGCCCGCGCTTTTCACGAATTCCCGCATTGACCGCGGCACCGTGCCGGAAGGCTTCCACTGCTACGACCTGCGCGGCTCGGACCGCGACCCCGGAAAACCGACGACGGTGGAAAATCGGGTGGCCGTCAATCACGCCGGTACGGTGCTGACAGCCGAGCCAATCACCATTCCCAGGGAGGGCTTTCGCCGATTGCGCGGCGGGCGGCAGAACTATGGCTACATCGTGGAAACGGAGCGTTACCGCTACTGCCTGCGGTGCAATCCCGGTCCCGGAGATTATCAGGCGTACCTTGCGGCTTTCGATCTGCGGGTACAGAGGATGAACATGAAACAGGAAACACCCGCGCAGGATTGCGGCCTTGAAGATGGAATCGGGGATCAGACGCCCGAACAGGGCATCACGATGGGAGGCTTATGAGATGAGACAGCATCCGAAATGGCTGGAGTTTTTACGCGAGCAGTACCCGCCGGGCACACGTATCCGGCTCGCACAGATGAACGATCCCTATTCCCCCGTGCCGCCCGGCACCGAGGGGACGCTCGAGTACATCGACGACGCGGGCCAGTTCCAGATAAATTGGGACAACGGCCGCACCCTCGCGCTCATCCCCAGTGAGGATCACTTTTCCATCATTCCGCGGCCGTTCCAGACTCTCAAGCTCTACATGCCGCTCACCGTCACCACCTATGAGCGCGACGAATACGGCGACATGGACAACGATCCCGTCAAGCTTGACAGCCGGACGGTCCTTCCCTATGAGGATCATATCCTCGCCGCCATTCTGAAGGAGCGCGCGCCGGAGGAAGCGGAGCGTGGCCTCATGAAATACTATGGCGCGGACGACGCTGTAAACGACAAGGTGCGGTCTTATGTTTTCACGGTGGAACGTGTCCAGGGCCAATTGATGGGAGTCGCTGAGTGCCGCATCAAGAGCGAACTGACAGCTGAGGAACTGGAACGGCTCAAGGCGAACGTCTCCGGCCAGGCGTCCGATGGGTTTGGGGAAGGCTTCGAGCAGCGGCCGATCAAGACCCCGGACGGTGAGATTTACGTCAGCCTGTGGAGCAGCGAGAAAGGCTGGAACATCATGACGCAGGATGAGCTGGAGCAAAGCCAGCAGATGGGAGGCATGCGGCTTGATCAACAATAAAAGAATCATGGAGCTGGAGATCAGCCGTCCCGATACGTTCGGCTCGAATACTTCGTCGACAATTGCGTTGCCCGCCACCCCCTATGAGCTGCTGGATGCACTGGACAGGGCGCGCGTGACCGACGAACGGGTTATCTACTCCACGGAAATCCTGCGCTGCGAGCTGGACTACCTGCCCCAATTTCTCAGCCCCAGCTCCAACCTGTATGAAATGAACCATCTCTCCCAGCGGCTGGCCTCACTCAGCGATTGGGAGCTGGACTGCTTCGAAGGGATGGTGATGATGGATGCTATCCAGAACAGCTATGCTTTGATCCCTGTGGAGCGGCTGATCAACATGACCGTCAGTATGGAGCACTGTCAGATCGCCTACGAAGCACACAACGACGAATCCCTCGGCAAATTTTATGCGGAAAACGGCTTCGTGCTGCAACTGGACAGCCTGCCGGACAATATCTACGCATGGCTGGACTTCGGCAAGATCGGAAAAGAGATTCGCGAGGGCGAAGGCGGCGTCTTTACCCCGCACGGCTATGTGGTGCAGAACGGTATGATCGCGCGGCTGTATCAGAGCGGAGAGGCCGTCCCCGCCGAGAAGCCGGACTACACGGTGCTCCTGCGCGTGACCAAAGGGTATTTCAACGATCCCGAATCTGACAACGGTCTCTCCGCGCTCCTGAAGCTGCCCGCCGGCGATCAGGAGCTTTTTCAAGCGGTGAAGGAGGTGGACGCGGTATCGCCGGAGGACTGCTCGTTTGTCGCCGTGGACTGCGCCATTCCGCAATTGACGGAGAAAATCACAGATGAGCTGGAAGCAACAAATGGCGATTGCTACGGTCTGGTCAATGAGCTGGCAGGACAGCTACGGCATCTTGACCGTGAGGGCGGTATCCCCGCTTACAAAGCGATGCTGGCGGTGGCGCCCGAGGACATCTCTCTGGATGAGGCTCTCGATCTCGCGTATCAGACCGATGAATTCAGGCTTCTGCGGGAAACCGCGACCCCTGCGGATTACGCGAAAGCGGAGCTTGCGAAATGTACAATCCCGCTGAAAGAGGAACTGTTTGCCAGTGACGCGGCCCTCTGCTCTTACGGTGAAAGGCTCATGGAGCGCGACAAGGCTTCCTCCACCGAATACGGCGCCCTCGTCTCACGGGGCGGCCGGACGGTGGAGCAGTGCCTGAATCGGCCTGAGCCGCAGATGGAAATGAGGTGAATGAATCATACTTTTATCCAGAGATGTGCAACCGTAAACAGAATAAACTTTGCGCCGCCTTTTGATTTTAACGAAGATCAAAAGGCACTTTTTTGTTTCAGGAGGAAAAGTGTTGGCAGGACAATCGAATACGGTTAACAAACGGCGCCGCCTTTGCAAAAAGGCAGCGCCGTTTCCGTTATAAGGAGATGAACCATGGATCAGAAAACAAAAGAAAATCCCGGAACAGGATCGGCGGGCCCTCCGAAGCCGGTAACCCTCCCGCTTCCCAAAGAGCTGTCCCGCTGCAAAGGCTGCCCGTACCCCGGAATCGGCTTCATCTGCTGGAACACGGACGGGACCTGCATACGCACGGATGAGGAAGAAATGAACCGCCGCGATGGAAGAAGGCGGCGCAAGTGAACAGCATCATCAGCTGGATCGGCGGGAAGAAAGCTCTGCGCGACCAGATCTACCAGCGGATGCCGATTCAGATAGGACGATATGTCGAGGTGTTCGGCGGAGGCGGCTGGGTGTTGTTCGGACGAAGGCCCGACTCCGCTATGGAGGTGTATAACGACTTCAATGCCAATCTTGTCAACCTTTTTCGCTGCGTCCGCGACCGCCCGTTCGCGCTTCTGAAGGAACTGAACTTTCTGCCCCTTAACGGGCGGGACGAATTCGGCGTCCTCAAAAGGTACCTCGAAAAAGAGGAATTCACCAGTCCTTACCTGAAAGAGGAACTGGAGATCGCCGAGCGTTATCTGGCTCCTCCGGAGTATGAGGAAATCAAGCCGATCCTGCTCGAAAACGCAACGATGAATGACGTCAAGCGGGCCGCGGCCTTTTACAAACTCGTCCGCCTGAGCTACGGCAGCGGCTGCACCAGCTACGGCTGCCAGCCCTTCGATATCCGCAAGACCTTCCATTTGTTGTGGGAAGGCAGCCGGAGGCTCCGCGACACGGTTATAGAGAACAAAGACTTTGAGGCCCTCATCCGGCAGTACGAGCGGGATGACGCCTTCTATTATTGCGACCCGCCGTATTACCAGACGGAAGGTCATTACGCCGTGGCGTTTGGCCTCGAGGACCATTACCGTCTGCGGGACACGCTCGCTTCCTGCAAGGGGAAATGGCTGGTGAGCTATAACGACTGCGCATTCATCCGTGAGCTCTACCATGACTTTCAGATCGAGACGGTCAGCCGCCTGAGCAACCTTGCCCAGCGGTATGACGGCGGCTGCGAATACGCCGAAGTCCTTATCGCCAACTATGACACCAGTGAAAGACTGCGCGAACTGCCGGTGCAAATGAACCTCTTCGGTTCGTCCGACGCCGGCCTTTTTTGCTATGCAAAAGCATAGCAATAAAATAAATTCAACCGCGCCACATGCGCGAAAACTTCATGCGCTCCCGCCTCTTTTGCATCCATCGTGGCGCGCGATAATCCGCGCATGAAGTTTTATGACCAAACGGCCCAAATCAAGGAGGAAAATGCAATGAGATTACTTGAAACCAGCGCCGCCGTCGACCGGAAAGGGCGCCTCAGAATTCCCAAGGAAGTCTCCATTCAGCTGGAGCTTTCCCCCGGCGATGAAATCCGTGCCCTGATCTGCGACGATTCACACACTCTGCAGGCTCTGTGGCGGGAGTTTGTTTCCCGCCACGGCGTGGAGGATGAACAGGATCCGGCTGACAACGAGGCTTTGGAGGAAGTTGTGCTTCCCGGGGAGATGCTGGCGCAGGCGGGGCTCCGCGCCGGCGACGGACTTGACGCCATCTGCGGCGAGCGGAAGATCGTCATTACGGCCTCGGACGAAGCGCCCGGCCGTCTCGACCCTCTCGTCAGTCTGCCGGACGATCTGCGCAGGCTGTGCGGCGATCTCGGATTCAACCCCGGCACGGTTCGGAATGTGATGCGGAAAGGAGGTTATTTCCGTGAATAAGCCGATTTACAAGATTCTCGACGCCAAGGGGCGCGTGCTGATCCCGCGGGAAGCGCGCTCAGCCGCGGGTATGGACTACGGCGACATTGTCCGTCTGGATGTTCAGAACGGCCGGGTGTCGGTCAAAAAGGTCAACATCGTCGAGGTTGGGGACAAATCTCCGGAGGCGGTGGAGGCATTCGTGCACGCCGCCATCCGCGAGATGCCGGAGGAAAGCCAGATCGCCATCGCCGCCCGGCTGCTGGAGCTCATCGAGCAGAGAAAGGAAGGCCGCCATGGATGAGAAACCGGTCTATGGCGAGGAAGACTGCGTCCAAACCGGAACCGGTATGTTCATCGCCGGTTATGTGGTCGTTCTTAAACCGGAAGCAGTGCCAAAAGATCAGCATGGTATCCGTCAGCTTCTCTTCTGCGAAGGCGGATGGGGCAGCGTCCCGGACGAGGCCGACGGTTCTTCCGTGCGCGCCGTTTCCCTCGTCGGCGGAGAATGTGTTCGCCGGAGACGCAGCGAGATTCTCGGTTTGCTGAAACCCGAGCTGCTTCCCGACCGCGCGCGGCTTCAGCTGTCACAGATCCGGCCCCTGGATTCGGAGGTCCCCAAGGCGCCGCAATTTTTCGGTTACTGCTTCCTGCCGGACGGGCGCTATGCCGCGGGTGTTCCTCTTTCCGATGAGATGGAGGTGCGGGAGTACATCGACACGCAGCGCGGATACCAGCACCGCGTCATGATCTGCGACAGCGAAGACAGCTGTGTATTCGAAATGACCGCGGGTAAGGTCATTTTCCCTACACAGGAGGACATCGAGCGCTTGAATGAAGAACAAACGCTGTCGGACGCGCCCGTATCCGGCGGGATGGAAATGAAACCGTGAATTTCCGAGAAAGTGAGGCGATCCGGCAATGAAGAATATTGAAATCCGAAACGGCCGCGTCCTGTATTACGGCAATGAAGCGGGCTATGTGGAAAACGGCAGGGCCGTGGTCGACCCCATCTTCCAAAGCGATGAGCTCTCGGACTTTCTTACAAAGGAGAAACTCGAGACTCTATGGACCAACGGTGTATACGACCGGCTCACTGCCGCGAGAGAAACCACAGCGGCAGGCGCGGAGGTCCCCGCAGCCGGGCGGGCCCATGGTTTCCCCGACCGCCCGCCGCTGAAAAGCTGCCGGATATGGCAGTTGAAGCCGGACGTGGATGTCCGCATGAAATTCGTCGGCTACGACGAGCTGCTGAAGAACTTCGGCGAGCCGGATCCCGGCAATTACCAGATTGCCTACGACGGGCAGGTGGAAACCAACGATCTGGAGGAACTCTACACCAAATTCAACATCGATCATCCGCCCGGTTACGAGGGGCACAGCCTCTCTATGTCGGACGTGGTGGAGCTGTACGACGAAGCCGGCAGCTCTTTCCACTATGTCGACCATTTCGGCTTTAAAGAGATCAGATTTGACCCACCCGGACAGGAGATGCGCCAGGGGCCCGCCCTGAGTCCCTGAAGGGTGCTATAAAATTTCAAACAAAATACGGAGGTGTGGAATGAATCAGGAAAACAACAACGGAAAGGAAAAAAGTAAAAAGCGCAAAAGGGTGCTGCTGATTATCCTGCTCATCCTTCTGCTTGCGATCATCGGCATCACTTTTTCTTTTTGCCATGCCGGGACACCGAATGGTGGCGGCCCGTCCCCATCCAGCCAATCGGCCCCTTCTTCTTCACTCGATAATAACGGCAACGCCTTACCGGGCGGGTACGTCCCCAAATCCCGGCAGGAGATCCTGTCCGAGCTGCGGGAAAAGGAGGTCGTAGTCACCGACAAAGTGAGCGAACAGATCGCTTTTTCAAGTGGCGCAAAGGGCACGGTTGGTACATGGACGGTGGAAAACCCGGCATCCAACAAGGTGATTGAGCAGTGCGCTGTCATACTGAACGGACAGACCGTCGCGGAATCGGTGCCGATCTATCCGGGCCAGCATATTGAGCAGATCACCCTCTCCCAGAAGGTAGCCCCTGGTACTTACGACGTCATCGCAAATATCAAATATTACAGCACGGATACCAAGTCACTGCTTGGTCAGGCGGATTACCGCCTCAAGCTCACTGTTCCGTAAAGCCGGATTTCCGGCTTACAATCAGATTTATAAGGAGGATTTCCCATAATGAAAAAGGGTATCAAAAAACTGCTTGCGGGCATCGTCACCCTCGCCATGCTTTCCCTCGCGGCGGTTCCGGCGTTTGCCGCGACCACCACAACCGACTCGGGAACCGGCAACGTCACCGGCTCTGTAACCATCAACGGATCCATTTCGCCGCTGACGATCAGCGTGACGCACCCCATCAACGTCGCCTACGCCATCAGCCCCGACGCCGGCACGTTCACTTCACCGGACATCGGCATCACCAACAACACCAAGACGGCGGTCAATGTCACCGTCCAGTCCCTCGCCGCGGCATCCGGCGGCTCGCTGACCTTTACCGACGTCGACCCCGCGTCCAAGTCATGGAGTACGCTGAATAACGCGGATTCCAAGAAATACATCGCGCTCGGCGTAAAGGCGAAGGACTCCACTGGCTGGAGCTCCGGCTACAGCACCGCCACCCATTGGGCGACCACCCCGTCGCCGCTGCTGGTCGGATCGTTGAATCCCGCGACAACCGGGACCCTGACGCTTACGGCGGATTACGGCCTTGCCTTTGACGCGGCCTACACCGCAAACCACAGTCTCGTGTTCCTGTTCCAGCTCACATAACCGATAACGGACAGGCGGCCGGAGGCACACAGTTTCCGGCCGCTGTCTGTCCCCCGGAAAGGAGGTCAAACTCTTCATGCGTTGCTTCAAGCGCCTGTGTTGCGTCCCGCTCCTTGCCTGCTTTCTCCTGTTCACGTCCATTTTGCCCGGCATCACGGCCTCCGCGGCAACCACCCTGACACTTTCTGCAACGCCGAATCCCGCAGAAAATTATGTTGCTTTGAGCTGGACAAACAGCGACAAAAGCCAGCCGTATAGCTACATGCTGTACAGCAAATCATCCCATGATTCGACGTTCCAAAGTATTCCATCAAAGGCCAGCGTGAAAGTGCTGAACATCTACCCGGATAATTTTTCCGGATCTTGGGCCGTTTCGGGAACGGTATCCTTCACAAGCACATTAGACGGAAAAAGTTATACTTTCCCCAAAAGCGCGTCTCTGAAAATGTGGATGGAAGCCACAAATCCTGACAGCCTAAATGGGTACGGCAAAGGTCTTATCTCAGTGGATACCGTTCCTCTGTCCAGCTTCAATGCTAACCCGAACGCCTATTTAAAAGCGGCAGACGGTTCATATAAGTACGACACCGTGTTTTTCGGTTCGTGGGACGGAAATTCCAACGAGGATCTGACGTCGGCATCCGAACCGTATGTTGAAGCGTTCGTGAATACTGGTCGTGGACTTCTCATTGGGCACGATACCGCGTCTTGCGCTCCGGAATTCATGCACACCTATTTCAGCAGACTCGCGGAAAAGTACGCAAACTTGTATGCACTGGGGGGACTCAGCCAATTTCCGGCCTATGGCTACAATCAGGTTACGATCAGAAAAAAGGGGCTTCTGACCAGCTACCCTTGGGCAATCGGAGATATCGGCTCAATCCTGAACACGCCCATGTCCCATACTTATGGTCAATTCGCCATGGGTGACATCTGGATGACATACCCTCAAAATTTATGGAGCACCGCCTCCGAGATGAACACCTATAACGGAAAATCCGGTACCAATAATTTTTATCTGACGACATGGAACAACGTGGCAATGATTCAAACCGGCCACTCCAACGGGGCGGCAACGCCGGATGAGCAAAAAGTCCTTGCTAATTCACTCTTCTATCTCAGTCAAATCACTTCTGCAACCAGCTGGAATGACCATAAGGGACAGGATTTGGATGCACCTGATGCGCCGGCTATATCGGGCATCACCCACAATTCCGGCCGGACACAGTATACAGTCAACTACTCCTCGCAGGATAATCCGACCGGTTACCAATATTATGTGGAAAGCACCGGTCAAAACGACGGCGTGAAATACGATTCGCCCACCATCAGCACCAGTATCGAAAGCGGGATGAAGGGTTACTCCATTTCCATCGACAATAACCCATCCGGGGTTCCGGACGGCTCCATCACCACCACCTCGGGAAGCTACACCTTTGCGCGGCCATCCGGCAGCGGTTTTTATGTTCACATTGCCGCTGTAGACAACGTAGGAAATGTTTCAGCAGTCACGACCTATCATGTGGATGAGCTCGTTTCCGTCACACATCCGGTCAGCGTCGGCTATGCGATCAACCCCAACAGCGCGGCTCCTTTTACGGCGCCGGATGTCCAAATCGTCAACAACTCCACGATCCCCATCCGGGTTTCTGTCCAGAGCCTGTTTGCATCCGCAGGTGGTTCGCTCACGCTGAACGACGTGTTGCCGTCCAAGTATGCGGACTGGAGCAAACTGACCTCCGCGCAGACCAGATCGGACATCGCCCTCGGGCTGGGGATCAGGGAAACATCAACCGGAAGCAACACATGGTCGGAAATCGACCGGACAACCCCGCTTTATGCATCTGCTGTCACAGGCAGGATTCCTCTCGGCATCCTGAACCCCAACGGTGCCGCGGGAACACTGGCACTCACGGCAAAATACGGTCTTGCCTGGGATAAAGCCTACACTTCGGTTCACAGCCTTTCGCTGTTTTTCGATCTTACAGATTGAAAACAGATTTCTTCCACTGACAGCGGAAGGCTGTCTTTTTATACCTTGAATTTACAATGTAAGTGCAACAGGTAAAAAAGATGACTCAGAATTTGAAATCCGATATCATAGTGTTTGCGACGACAACTATGAAAGGACTTTCAAACAATGAGCCATTATCACCATCTTAGCATGAATGAGCGCGAAAAGATACTGGTTCTTTATACGGAGAAGAAAAGTTTGCACGCGATATCAAAAGAGATTGGCCGATCCGTTTCAACCGTGTCTCGGGAAATCAGGCGAAGCACCGGTCAGGGCCAAACCTACTCAGCAATAGAAGCGCAGGAAAAATATCAGAAACGGCGTAAAAGGTGTAAGCGCACAAAGCTGTTGGATAATACCGAATTGAAAGAAATCGTGGGGCGTTTGTTTCTGGAGCATCAATGGTCGCCGGAACAAATTGCGAATCGCCTTGTTTATGAAGAAAGTGCCTTCAGAATCAGCTATCCAACCATTTATCGAGCCATTTACGCCGGGATGCTGGATACCGGGCGGCTTTCGCATGGGAATCGGGGCATTATCAGAAAGCTGCGTCATCGGGGAAAAACCAGGCGGCGCAAAGGCAGCATTGAAACCCGAGGAAAGATTGTTATCAGCAACCGGATTCAGCAACGCCCTAAAGAAGCTGATGGTCGACAAGTGCTTGGACATTGGGAAGCGGACACCGTGGCTGGGAAAACAGGCTCTGCCTGCCTTGTAACCATCACAGACCGGTGCAGTCGCTATCTGTTGGCCGGAAAAGTTGCTAAAAGGTATTCGGCTCTTGTGGCGGGTAAAATGATTGCATTGTTATCAGCCTTGCCAAAGAGAAAACGCAAAACGATTACTCCAGATCGCGGCAAGGAGTTTGCCGAACACACACTGGTAACGGAGTCGTTAAATTTGCCATTTTATTTTCCGGACCCTCATGCGCCTTGGCAGAGAGGTACAAACGAAAATACAAACGGCTTGCTCAGAGAGTACCTGCCAAAATTCTTTGATATTGCGTTGTCCTCTGAAGAGGATATCGCAGACTTCGTTGAAAAACTGAATCACAGACCTCGCAAATGCTTGGCTTGGAAAACACCCTTTGAAGTCTTTTTTAACAAATCGTTGCACTTGACTTGACAATTCAAGACCCAAATTTGAAAACACAGGAGGAACAAGTCATGAGTGAACTGCAGAATGTACCGGCCGCCGCCCCCGAAAGTCCGGCGCAGCCCATGCAGGTGGATGTGAAAATCGGCTCCATCCGGCCGGAGGGCAATATCAAAGCCTACGCTTCAGTCAACCTGAACGGCTGCTTTGCTATCCGTAATGTCAAGGTGCTCGAAAGCAGCAAGGGACTGTTCGTGAGCATGCCGAGCTACCGGGCCGGGAACGGCGAGTATCGGGACATCTGCTTCCCGGTCACCAAGAAATTCCGGGAGCAGCTCAACGGCGCGGTGCTGGACGCCTATCACCAGGCGCTGATCCAGGGGCAGAAGGAAGCCCTCAGGCAGCATCCTCCCGAGGCTCCGAAGCAGGAAGCCGGAATGCAGATGGCGGGCGTGTGACGCCCGCCATCTTTTCGCCCCAAAGTATAAACAGAATAACGGAGGTATGTCATGAAAAAGAAAATATCCAGCGCGAAAAAGGGGTTCGCGAGCAAGCTGCTCCGGTTTTATGCCAGAATATCTTCCCGGAAGGCGGAAGGATTCGTTGACAGCGCCATCAAAATCCTGATTGCCGTCGTCATCGGTGCGCTGCTCCTCGCCGGCCTGTATGCCCTGTTCGGCAATACGATCCTGCCGACCGTGACCCAGCGGATCAAAGATATGTTCAATTATGCCGGGTAAAGGCCATGGCCTGGATACGAACCGCCGCTTTTTTTCTTCTGCTGTCGGCGGCTGCTGCCGGCGATCTCAAAAACAGGGAGATCCCGAGGGGCGACATTCCCGGCATATTCCTGGCCGGACTCCTCGTCTTTAACCCGATCAGGCTGCTCGGCGCCCTCGCGGGCGCCCCAATTTTTATCCTCGCCCTGATCTGTAAGGACAGGCTGGGTTTCGGAGACGTATGGCTGACAATCGCGGCCGGGTCCGTCGTTGGATTTGAGCATGGGCTGTGGGCACAGATCATCGCCTACAGCTCCATGCTCTTTTTTTACGTCGGCTGTCGGATCTATCGGAAGTACAGGCCGCATGGAAAGGTGCTGAACCAGCCGTACCCCCTTGCGCCTTTTATCTCATTCGGCTTTATCGCGGCCTATTTTCTATGAATATTGGAGGGATTATCTCGTGAGCTTTTTCAAAAACCGCACCGTTCTCGGGGCGCTCTGCATTTTGTTTTCACTCCTCATTTGCTTTGCGGTCACGCCCCTTTTTAACGCCGGGGTTTCGCATAAGACAAGCATTGTGCGCGTCACGAAGGACATCCAGGCCGGGCAGCAGATTACCAAAGACATGGTGCAGACGTTGGAAGTCGGCGGTTACAACCTGCCTTCAAATGTACTGAAAAGCCCGGACAGTGTTGTCGGAAAATACGCTGCCGCGGAGCTCGTTCCCGGCGACTATATCCTCAGCACGAAAGTCACCGGAACTCCTACCGTGTCAAACGCCTATCTGTCGGCCCTGAACGGGAGCAGGCAGGCTATTTCCGTGACGCTTAAAACCCTTGCGGAAGGGGTTTCAGGCAAACTGCTGCCGGGAGATATTGTGTCTGTCCTCGCCCCAGACTACCAGAACCAGGGCAGCACTGTCACTCCGAAGGAACTGCAGTATGTGGAAGTCATCGGCGTGACCACCAGTGAGGGCGCGGATGCCAATGCAAACATCGGCCAGAACGCATCGTCGGGCGGCACAACGACGGATGATGCGAAGAATCTGCCAAGCACCGTCACCCTGCTGGCGACGCCGGAGCAGAGCGCCATCCTCGCGGGGCTGGACGCGGACGGGAAGCTGCACCTTGCCCTTGTCTACCGGGGCAGCAAGGACAACGCTCAGAAATTCCTGGGCGCACAGGACAAGGCCCTGAAAGAGCTGTACCCGGACGCCTCCAGTACGGCGCTGACGGATTCCTCCGGCCCGGTTCAGGAAAGCAGCTCTTCCCAGACCGCCGCTTTCTCCGGCGAGGGGGGACAGTAATGTTCCATTTTCAGACCGGAAGCCTTTTCTCCCGGAGCTCCGGCGCGTCCAAGGCGGATCCCGAGCCGGAGCCTTCCGCACAAATTCTGGCCGTATGGGGAAGCCCCTCCTCCGGAAAAACCACGGTCAGCGTCAAGCTGGCCCAATACCTGACGGATCAGCGCCGCAACGTGCTGCTTCTGCTCTGTGACAGCACGGTTCCCATGCTGCCCTGTATCTGCCCGCCCGCGGACCTTGAGTGCGAGTGCTCCCTTGGGAGTGTCCTTGCCGCTTCGCATATCACCGCAAGCCTGATCCGGCACAACTGCATTACCCATAAGCGCATCAGCCACTTGAGTATTCTCGGAATGCGCAAAGGAGAAAACGTCTTTACCTACCCGCCATATACCTCCGAGCTTGCGGCGGAACTGATCGCCGGTCTGCGGGAGGTCGCGCCCTATGTAATCATCGACTGCGGCAGCGCCATCGCCCATGACATCCTGTCAGCGGTGGCGCTCATGGAGTCCGACGCCGTTCTGCGGCTGGTTGGCTGCGATCTGAAATCCGTCAGCTACCTGTCCTCCCAGCTTCCGCTCCTCAAAGATAACAAATGGGATGCGGAGAAGCAGTATAAGGCGGCAAGCAACATTAAGCCCAATCAGGCCAGCGAAAACATGGAACAGGTTCTCGGAAACGTTGCGTTCAAAATTCCACATTCCGACGAGCTGGAAAGCCAGATGCTCGCCGGAGATCTGTTCCGGGAGTTGTCGCTCAAGGAGAGCCGGGGCTTTCGCAGGGAAATTCAGAAAATCAGCAAGGAGGTGTTCGACGTTTGAAGCCCATTCATATGACAGACAGCCAGAACCTGTTTTTTACACCCGCGGACGAATCCAGAGACTTCGGAGAGGTTCTGCGGGAAGTTCAGGGGTATATCTCCACCCACTACGCCTCTCTGCTTTTGGCGGGGGCGGGCCTTGAATCCAAGGCGCAGCTCAAGCGGTACATCGCGCAGTATGTGCGGGAAAACCGGATCGCCGTCGCCGGCATGGATCAGCCCCGGCTCGTAGAGGCGCTGCACACTGAAATGGCGGAGTTCGGTTTCCTGACCCATTACATTTTCGGCTCCGGCGTTGAAGAAATCGACGTCAACGCCTGGGACGACGTGGAGGTGCAGTACAGCGACGGCAGCATAAAAAAACTCGATGAACGCTTCGATTCCCCGGCGCACGCCGTCAGCGTCATCCGCCGCATGCTCCACATATCGGGCATGGTGCTCGACAATGCCAGCCCGGCCGTGCTGGGGCATTTGAGCAAAAACATCCGCATCGCAACGCTCAAGGATCCTCTGGTGGATGAGGATGTGGCGGTGGCCGCGTCCATCCGGATCGTCAACCCGCAGAACATGGGGCGTGATGATTTTATCCGTCTCGGCACGGCGACGGAGGACATGCTGGATTTTCTCTCCGAGTGCCTGCGTTACGGCGTTTCCATCTGCGTCGCGGGGCCGACCGGATCCGGCAAGACCACGCTGGCAGGATGGCTCCTGACCACTATACCGGACAACAAGCGCATTTTCACCATTGAATCCGGGAGCCGCGAACTTTCGCTGGTGCGCCGGGATGCAAACGGGAAAATCCGCAACAGCGTCATCCACACGCTGACCCGCGACAGCGAAAACGGCCGGCAGCGAATCGACCAGACCGACCTGCTGGACATCGCTCTGCGTTTCAACCCAGACTATGTCGTGGTGGGTGAAATGCGCGGACCCGAAGCGGACGCGGCGCAGGAAGCCGCCCGCACCGGCATCGCGGTTGTCACCACAATCCACGCCAACTCCTGCCAGGCAACCTATTCCCGTATGGTATCCCTGTGCAAGCGCGCCGTCGATACGCCCGACGCGACCCTCATGGGCTATGTCACGGAGGCGTTCCCGCTGATTGTATTCTGCAAACAGCTCGAAAACCGGCAGCGCCGTGTGATGGAAGTGATGGAGTGCGAAATCCTGCCGGACGGCACAAGAAATTTTCGCCCCATCTTCCAGTTCGCCATCAATGAAAACCGTATCGAAGACGGCCGGTTCATCATCAGCGGCAGCCACAGCGTGGTACAGGGTATCTCTCCGAGCCTGCAGAGGCGGCTCATTGAAAACGGCATGCCGCAGGACATCCTCAAACGGATCCTGCAGATTGGAGGCGAGGCCGCATGACCGCAATAGAATTGTTTGCCTGCGCCGGTCTGATCGCCGGCGCTTTTATGATTCTGAAGCTCTCGCCGCTGGAATTCGCGGACGGGCTGTTCGGCTTTCTGCTGAAACGGCCCCGGAGCATCCGGGATGAGATCAATGAAACCACCAGGCGAAAAAAGCCGTCATTCCTGCGCCGTGAAATCATCGAGGCGCAGGAAATCCTCCGTATGACCGGACGGAGCGAACGCTTCTCCATGGTCTGCGCGGCGTCGCTCTTGTTCTTCGCTTTCGGAGCGTGCGTTGCCATTCTAATGCAGAATGTGTTTCTTGTGCCGGTTCTGGCGGTGGGGCTCGCGTTCCTGCCGTTTCTCTATGTCCGGACGACGGCGGAACACTTCAAAAAGAACGTCGCCGCCGAACTGGAAACGGCGCTCTCTATTGTCACGTCGGCCTACCTGCGGAATGAGGATCTGCTGACCTCGATGGAGGAAAACCTGCCCTATCTGAACCCGCCGGTGAAGAATGTTTTTGCGGAGTTTTCCGCGCGGGTTAAGCTCATCGACCCCGACGTGGAGGCGGCAATCCGCGAGATGAAGCCCAAAATTCAAAACGAAGTGTTTCAGGAATGGTGCGATGCCGTCGCCGCGTGTCAATACGACAGGAGCCTGAAAAGCACGCTGACGCCGATTGTTACCAAACTCTCCGACATTCGCGTGGTCAACGCCGAGCTGGACTACCTGGTGTTTGAACCGCGAAAGGAATTCGTCATCATGGCACTGCTGGTTGTCGGCAATATCCCGCTCATGTATTTTCTCAATCGGAGCTGGTACGCGGCGCTGATGCATAGCCTCGCGGGCCAGATCGTCCTTGCGGCCTGCGCCGCGGCAATCTTTATCTGCGGTGCTTTTGTCATTAAACTGACAAAGCCCATCCGCTACAGGAGGTGACGGGGATGACGGGCTTGCTGTTTCTTTTTGCGGTCCTGCTTGCGGCGGGGCTGTTTTTTCTTCTTTCCGATTTGCTGAAGCTTCCGACGCTGGCCGCGGCCAAGGCTTTGCTGAGCGCCGGGAAGCCCCGGAAAAAATCCGCCAAAAGCGTGGAGGCTTACCTCATGATGTGTGCCGGCAAGCTGGCAAGGCTTATCCGCATGGACGAATATAAACGCAGCCGTTTGGAGAACACCCTCAAAGCGGCGGGGATTCCCATGACGCCGGAGGTCTACACCGCGTATGCCATTGTGAAAAGCGGAGCGATCGCTGTCCTTGTGATCCCCTGTCTGTTCTTATTTCCGCTGCTGGTTCCGGTGCTGATGCTGCTTGCCGCCCTTGTATATTTCAAAGAAATCCGAAAGGCGGACGAGCAACTCAAGGCGAAACGCGAGCAGATTGAAAGCGAGCTGCCCCGCTTTGTGGCGACCATTGAGCAATCCCTCAAATCCAGCCGCGACGTGCTGGCGATGCTGGAGCATTACAAGCAAAACGCGGGCGAAGCCTTTGCGAATGAGCTGGGAATCCTGACCGCCGACATGCGCTCTTCCTCCTATGAGGCGGCGCTGACCCGCTTTGAGGCCCGGTTCAATTCGCCTCGTATATCCGATGTGACGCGCGGCCTGATCGGGGTGCTGCGGGGCGACGACGGGGCGGTATATTTCCAGATGCTCGATCACGACTTCAAGGCGCTGGAGCTCCAGCGGCTGCGCGGCGAGGCGCTTAAAATTCCGCCGAAGATCCGCGTCTATTCCTTTGTGATGCTGATGTGTTTCCTGTTCACATGGCTCGCCGTCATGGCGATCTCAATCATGAAATCCCTCGGCACCATGTTTTAGCGGCGAACCGCCGCTAATATGACGCGGGTGCAGACAGCATCCAGCGGAAAACAAGGCACCCGCGATCCTGAATATATCCATGTATGTGAGGAAGGGAGGTTTATAGATGGACCATCAGAAAACGCTGCAGGAGCTTCAGGAAAAGCTCGATGAAAATTACAATGCCTTTGTGCAGGGATGGTTAAATCTCGACACACCGACCCTGATCGAAAAAGCGGAGGAAATCGCCGCAACCAAAACGGTATACAAGGCGCTCCGGGCCAGCCATTTCAGGGACATGGAATATCTGCTCCGATTCCGGAACCCTCTGGAGGTTGTGCGGGATCAGTGGATGGAGGAAGAATCCTATGCGCCCGATGAGGATATGGAGCATGTTCTCTGGTCGGTCGCGGACCGCGGCGACGCAGAGCAGAGTTATGAACTTGACGAGGATTTTCACCCTCCGGAACAGCAGGGGGTGAAACTGTGCTGAAACGGCTCCGCTCCCGCCGCGGGGAAGGTTATATCGACATCGCGGTGCTGGTGCTCTGCGCCATGCTGGTCATCGCTTTCGCGGTCAAACTGTTTCCCGTGTATATAGAGAAAAACCAGCTGGACTCCTTTGCCACG
Source organism: Caproiciproducens puteiluti (assembly GCF_052442865.1). Classification (NCBI taxonomy): domain Bacteria; kingdom Bacillati; phylum Bacillota; class Clostridia; order Eubacteriales; family Acutalibacteraceae; genus Caproiciproducens; species Caproiciproducens puteiluti. Next base: position 2,189,560 of record NZ_CP194790.1, read on the forward strand.
GAGCTGTGCCGGGAAGCGGAGATCTCAGGCCGCGTCGGTACGGAAACGGACGCACGGGCGCGGGAACTGGAGGAACAGACCGGGCTGCACCCGTCTGTCGACTGGTCAAGGACAGGTAAAATCCCGCTCGATCAGGAATTCACAGTGACGGTGTCCGCACAGGCGAATATCGGACTGTTCGGCGGATTCGGCAGTTTTCCGATCAATCTGGAAGGAAAGGCCAACGGGAAAAGCGAAATTTACTGGAAATGAGGTGAAGGAAAACGTGCGCAAAAAACTGAAGCATATTCTGAAAGACCGGCGCGGGTTTTCCTTCCCGCTGGTTGTGGCGGTCGCCCTCGCGCTGGTGCTCATCCTGTGCGGGATCTCCGAATACCTGCGTCTATGCATCATCGCGTCGGGCGTCCGGGATGCGGTGCAGTCTGCCGTCGTCGCTACCGTAACCGACAATTACAGCAACGTTTATCACGGAGTCCGTGAGGGATATTCCGGTGGATATCGACCCAGCGGCTCTTCCTGGGTCGGAAGCGTCAGTACCGGCGATATTTATGGCCGGCTTGATCGGAACCTCGGCCTGAAAAATGAGAACGGAGCCCATGTAAAGGAAGCAGACGGCGCGGAGGAATTCAAGATATCTGGTTTGTCGGTGACCATTCAAAACGCACCGCTGGCGCCCTCCAACCCTGCAAACAGTCCGGCCTTTGCGGCCGACGCGACGATTCAACTGGAAGTAAACTCCTGCTCCGCCAGCAGCAGGGATTCCAGAGCGTCATCCCCTCAGGCTGGAATGCGTTTTCCAGCCAATTTGAGCGGGTCCTGCCCGCAAGCTCCGCCGCCAACCTGTACCCCTTTAATTATTCGGGCAAAACAGATCCCCATGGCTTTTACCTGGGCCGCGATAAGTTCGGCTCGAATGTAATCGTGGACTTCGACAAGCGGGACGATGATAAAACCAACAGCAATATTTTGATCCTTGGCAATAGCGGCCAGGGCAAAAGCCACCTTTTGAAGCTGATCCTCTGCAATATCCTTGAATCCGGAAAAAGCGTGATCTGCCTCGATCCGGAACATGAATACGTTGATCTGGCCGAAAACCTCGGGGGGTGTTTTGCCGACCTCATGAGCGGTCAATATATGATAAACCCTTTGGAGCCCAAGACCTGGGACGAAGGCGGCAGCCCCGAGGACAAGGAAGCGCCCCAGGCATTCCGGCAGCGGACAAAGCTCAGCCAGCATGTTTCTTTCCTGAAGGACTTTTTCCGCTGTTACAAGAATTTTTCCGACCGCCACATCGATGTTATCGAAATCATGCTGGGTAAGCTCTATGAAAAATGGGGGCTCAGCGACCGCACCGATTTCAGCAAGCTGGAGGCCGCTGATTACCCCATCCTTTCCGACCTGTACGCGCTGATTGAGGATGAGTACAAAAGCTACGACCAGGCAAAATATCAGCTCTACACCGCCGAGCTCCTGCAGGAAATCCTGCTGGGGCTCCACTCCATGTGCCAGGGCGCCGAGAGCAAATTCTTCAACGGCCATACCAATGTGACTTCCAACCGCTTTATTGTGTTTGGCGTCAAGGGATTACTGCAGGCCAGCCGGAATGTCAAGAGCGCTCTCCTGTTCAACGTCCTTTCCTTTATGTCCGACAAACTGCTGACCGAAGGCAATACGGCCGCCAGCATCGACGAGCTGTATCTGTTCCTGACCAACAATGGCGGCGGGAACGGCAACAATTATGTGGTCATTGAGTATATTCGAAGCTGCATGAAGCGGGTACGGAAAAAGGACTCCGCCATGATTCTGGCCTCGCAGAATCTCGAAGATTTCAACATCGAGGGCATCAGGGAGCTGACGAAGCCGCTGTTTTCCATCCCCACGCACGCGTTCCTCTTCAACGCTGGCAACATCGACAAGCGTTTTTACATCGACTCCCTGCAGTTCGAGGAATCCGAGTACAACCTGATCCGCTACCCCCAGCGGGGCGTATGCTTGTATAAATGCGGCAACGAGCGGTATAACCTGATGGTCACCGCACCGGAGTACAAATCAAAACTCTTCGGTACGGCCGGAGGCCGCTGATCATCGGAAAAGAGATGAAAAATTTTGGACATGAAAGAACAGCGGTTCGGGATTGAAATCGAGATGACAGGCTTGACCCGTGAGGCTGCCGCACGTGTGCTGTCCGAACATTTCGGGAATCCCGTCAGCCGCGACGGGGGGTATTACGGCGAATATTCTGTTTTGGACAGTGAGAGCCGCCGCTGGAAGGTCATGAGCGACGGCAGTATCACCTGTCAGAAAAAAGAAGGAGGCAGGCTTGTTCCCGCGGACCATGATTACAGTGTGGAGCTGGTCAGCCCCATCTGCCATTGGGGTGACATCGAAATCATCCAGGAAATCGTGCGGAAACTGCGCGGCGCCGGAATGATCGCCGATAAAAGCTGCGGGATCCATGTGCATGTGGACGCCTCTCCGCACAACGCGAACACTCTGCGCAACATCACCAATATCATGGCTGCGAAAGAGGATCTGATCTATAAGGCCATGCAGGTGGAGGTTGCCCGCGAGCACCAATATTGCAGAAAGGTCGATCAGCGTTTTCTTGAAGAACTCAATCGCAAAAAACCCAGAACGCTCAATGAGGTCAGCCGCATCTGGTACGGAGGCGCAGACCGGAGCTACCACCATTACGACGATTCCCGTTACCACTGCCTGAACTTACATAGCGTGTTCCAAAAGGGCACAATTGAGTTCAGGCTTTTTAATTCCACCACTCATGCCGGAAAGATCAAGGCATATATCCAGTTCTGCCTCGCCGTTTCCGCGCAGGCCCTCAACCAGCGCTGCGCCAGCAGGCAGAAAACCCACAGCACCAATGAAAAATACACTTTCCGCACCTGGCTTTTACGGCTTGGGCTGATTGGGGATGAATTCAAAACCGCCCGGCTGCATCTGCTGGAGCATCTGGACGGCTGTATCGCGTGGAAAAACCCCGAGCAGGCTATACAGCAAAAGCAAAGGTTACGGCAGAAAAAAGAAAAAGAACTGGAATCGGCCGCAGAAAGCCAAGCCCAACAGGAGACTGCAACGGCCACTCCACAGCAGAAATCGGCCGGGGAGGACGAGTCCCCGGCCCTTGTCATGCGTATGTAAACATATAAAGGAGATGTGTTTTTGTGAGCAAATCTATGCTGTATATCGCTTACGGCAGCAACCTTAACCTTCCGCAGATGGCTTACCGCTGCCCGACCGCCAAAGTGGTTGGAACAAGCGAGATCAGGGATTATGAACTGCTGTTCCGCGGCGGACGCCGTGGGGCGGTTGCCACCGTGGAGCCGCTCAAGGGGGCGAATGTTCCCATTCTGTTATGGAAGATCCGGCCTGCCGACGAGCAGGCACTCGACCGGTATGAAGGATACCCCCATTTTTATCACAAAGAGATCCTGCCGGTGCAACTTGGGGGAAAGACACAACCGGCCATGGTCTACATCATGAACGACAGGCATCCCTTCGGGACCCCTTCGGATTACTACCTGGGAGTCATCATGGAGGGTTATAAAACGGCGAACTTTGATACGGATTTTCTGGAAAGGTCCGTGGAAAAGTCCATCCGTCTGGCCGAAGAACAAGAGCAGTCCGAACAGGAATCACCGGATCTGGAACAAGGCAGTCTGTTCAATATGAAATGAAAATAACGCTCAATCGATTATTGCAATAGGAGCGTAAAGCGGACGCCCTACTACCCGCCGGGGTGTCTGTTCTTTTCTGCCCAAAGGAGGAATGCTTCATGGCTGCACCCGCTGTGGCCCTTGCAGTTAAGGCGGCGGTTGCCGCCGCCACAGACAAACGGACGTGGAAGGTGATCGCAGTAACCATCACCGCTGTCCTGATGCCCTTTATTCTTGCCGTACTTTTACTCATGAGTTTTCTCTCCGGGGGCGCGGCACACAACAACGACGCTGTGAATCTCGCCTTCCACGGAGGGACGATCTCCTCGGATGTTCCCTCTGAATATCGGCAGCATATTGAAGAAATGCAAGATGCGTTCAGCCAGTTGGACGATGCGATCGCACAGCTGCATATTGAATCCGGGGACGGAAGCCTCGACTCCACGCGGGTCAAGGCTGTTTTTTATTCTCTGTATTTCGGCGCCGACTCCCTGCAGGGGGTGGACTACGATTCGTTTGCCGGCTGCTTTGCAAAAACGGAAACCCGCACCCGCACTGTTCAGAATTCGGATGGAACCCATACTGAACAGAGCTATGACGCAGCTGTTCCGCTGACTGATCTCAATCAGGTCTATAAGAATCTTGACAGACTCCTCGGCCGGACCGTCACGGACGATGAAAAATCCAATGCCGATGAAATCTGTCAAAGAGCTTTGGGCGAAACCGGCACAGGGCTTACCGTCTCATCGCAAGTACCCTCCACTGCCGGCCTGATTTCCCCTGTCGGAAGTAACTGGCGGGCACTGGTCACCTCGGAATTCGGGCCCCGCATTGACCCGATCAACGGAAAAGCCACTGTCCATACAGGCATCGATCTGGGCGTACCGACCGGCACACAGGTCTATGCGGCGAAGGATGGAACTGTTTCCAAGATTGCCTGGGATCCTGACGGCTATGGGTATTATCTTATAATCGGCCATGGCGGCGGGCTGATCACGCTGTACGGACACTGCTCCCAAATTATCGCCCATGCAGGGCAAGCTGTCAAAGCCGGCGACGTCGTCGCACTTTCTGGAAACACCGGCCACAGCACAGGCAGCCACCTGCACTTTGAAGTGCGCATCGGCGGCAAGGCAGTCAACCCCAGAGGGTATCTGCCGTAAAGCAAGCCCCGTACATACAGGAGACCTTTTAATATAAAACCGATCGAAGCCGTCTCTTGGGAGGCGGCTTTTTGTGCTTCGAAGGAGGTAAAGCATGCTGAACCTCAGTGGCATGTAATCCGGGAAGCAATCATATGGAGGCAGGCCATGCGACTTGTCTATATTTTTCAAGAGAGGTGTGATTCAGATGGTGATCAAACTCGGTGTGGATAACGGAAACTACAACACCAAATCCTCAGAGGGGATGCTGTACGCCTCCGGGTACGCGGCAAGCGATAAGGAATTCATCACGGATGAGATGCAGCTCTGCTATAGCGGCAGATATTACGCCATTGGCGAAAAGCGGATGCGGTTTCAGCAGGACAAAACGAAAGATCCGGACACCTTTCTTCTGACGTTGCCGGCCATTGCGTCCGCCATGAAAAAGGCGGGTGTTCAGGAAGCAGATGTCCTTCTGGGCGTAGGGCTGCCCATCGAAGCATACGGAATGCAGAAAGACGCCTTCCGCCAATATTTTCTGCGCGGAAATCTGACTTTCCGGTTTGAAGGAGCGGATTACCGCTGCCACATTGCGGATTGCAAAGTGTTCGCCCAAGGGCATGCGGCACTCTGCCGGTACTATCCTCAGCTCCGGGGATACCGCAGCATTACCCTGGCCGACATCGGGGGGTATACGGTAGATGTTCTAACCATGCATGGCTCCAGGCTGGACCGATCGAGCTGCACAAGCCTCCGGATGGGCACCATCACGCTCTATACCCGCATTCAGGACATCCTGCGGCAACGGGACATCCTGCTGACCGACGAACTTGTCACCGATGCCATCCGCGGTAAAATTCAGCACGCGGATCAGGACTTCATACGGCAGACCGTGGAACAGGAAATGCAAAGGTATACCAGGGAATTACTTAACACACTGCGGGAAAGGGGACTTGACCTGAAGCTCCCCACCGTGTTCGCGGGCGGCGGCGCGGAGCTGCTCGGCGGCCTGCTGCGTGGCGGCAGCGTCAATACGGTGGCCGTTCTGAACCGCTTCGCCAATGCGGATGGCTATCGTCTGCTGTTGGGGTGAGCGACATGAGAAAACGCTTCAATGTCTCCTTTGATTTACAAGCCGCACGGCATAGAGAAGCTGCCCGCCTGCTCGATGAACAGCCTGTCGGGCAGCGCACGGAGTTTATTGTGGATTGTATCCTGCTATATGACCGGTCGGTGAAACTGGAGAAGATCGTCCGCACGGCCATTCAGGAGGAACTGCGGCATTTCACCGATTGCCAAGTGCCGTCCGACCCGCCTGCCTTCGCAGCTGTTCTGCAGCTGGATGAGGCAAATCTTTCGGATGTGCCGGACAGCCTGCTCCACGCGATGGATGATCCATAATACCCACCCAAGCACCATTGGGTGCCAACGCTCTCACGAGCAGGCATCGCATATCGGTATCATGCGCCCTGTTAGGTGTTTGGAGCATTAAATTCCGTACCGTCTCACTCTCGCATGCACCCTGTTAGGTGTCTGGCCTCATACCCTTCGAACCCTGCCGATTACAAGACCAATTGTTGAAACCGAAAATGGAAAGGATGAATGGACCTATGAAACAGGCAGCTTTTAAAATGCAGATTTCTTATGACGCCGAAAAACTGTGCGCCCTCCAGAAATATATGAAGGATGAATCCGAGCTGCGATCCGGCATGGAGTCCCTGTTGGATACCCTTTATCAGTCCCATGTGCCGGCCGCAGTCCGGGAGGTCATTGACAAACGGAATATGGCTCAGTCTGGGGAAGAACCGGAAACGCTGGAGCAGTTTGTGCGGGAGCATCCAAACGACGTGATCCAGATCATGTCACCTGGCGGCTATGTCACCATCGCCCCCGACAGGCCGTTGAACGAGCTGTTTGCCCATGCGGGCGAGCGCGGCACGGAAATCCCGGTCACCTGGGAGGAACTGAGGGGCCAGACTGTCGAGAGTTGCCATTACCATCCGGCTGACCGAAGCTGGAACCTGCTGACAGTTGATCCCTCCCTGAACCAACCAGTCCAGGCGCCCGAAATGCGGATGTAAGGCACCGACATAGGATCAGGGCCCGTAGACGCTGCCCTTGAAACAGCGAAGTCTGCTTCTCGCCCGTGTCGCCGCCCATGTGCCCCCGTGTCGCTTTTTTTCAGCAGGGATCGCACGGTTACACCCATGAGGCGATGAGACCCAGTGCTGGGGCTTTGTGCGGAAGTTTGAGACAGGAGAAGCTCCGCTTTCGGGGAATGAACCATGGGGTGGAAAACGATGCGGGTTAAAGCAGCGGGGTCGCGGTGCGTCCCCGCTGCGGCTCACACCGCCCCGCAATGCGGGTCGGGGAACGTTTTGCTCCGGGGTCGGATTTCGTCTCTTGGGGTCGGTTCCGGGGTCAGCGGCAGAAAAAAGGGCCGATAACCTGCATCTTTACGCCTTACACAGAGGGGTCATGACAGGAGTCATGGCCCTTTTTGTATAAAACAGAATGGAGAAAAACAATGTCGGAAGAAAAAGCAAACAAGAAGAAATTCCCGCTGTGGATGTATCCGGAAACACGCACTCTGATCGAGAAATGGTACAAGCAGGACAATTGCCAGAGCCAGAGCGAGTTCATCGAAAAAGCCGTCCGTTTCTACTGCGGCTACATTTCGGCGGAGGACGGCGTGCGCTATCTGCCCGCCGCCATCACATCCGCGATGACCGGCATGGTGGACAGTCTGGAAAGCCGGATGGCCCGCCTTGTTTTCAAATTGGCTGTCGAGATGAGCATGATGATGAACATCCTCGCGGCAAACGCCGATGTAGACGAAGCCATGCTGCGCAGGCTGCGCGGCAAATGCGTGAACGACGTCAAAAAATCAGTCGGCTCCGTCAATTTTGAAGATGTGGTGAAATTCCAGAAGGGTGAGTAACGGCCATGCCGAAAATCATCTTCAAGTGCCGGTATCTCAAGAACGGAACCCATGCCGCCAACCTCGTGGAATACATGGCGACGCGCGAGGGCGTGGAAAAGCTCCCGGAGAATGTCCGTTCCCAGCCCACCACGGCAAAACAGCAGCGGCTCATCGGTGATCTGTTGGCTCAGTTCCCCGACACCGCGGACCTGTTCGAATATGAGGACTACCAAAAACAGCCGACCATTGAAAACGCCTCGGAATTCATCACGGCGGCGCTGGAACAAAACCTGGATCAGCTCGGGCACAAGGACGTGTACGTTCAATATATCGCTACCCGCCCTCGTGTGGAGAAATCCGGCACGCACGGCCTGTTTTCGGATGCCGGGGTGCCTCCAGTGCTGCCCGAGGTGGTGGAGGAAGTCTCCCGCCACACGGGAAACGTCTGGACACCGATTATCAGCCTGCGGCGGGAGGACGCCGTCCGGCTCGGGTATGACCATGCCGCGGCGTGGATGGCGCTGCTGCGCAAACAGCGCAACCTGTTCTCCGAGCAGATGAAGATCTCACCGGAGAACCTGCGCTGGTACGCGGCATTTCACGATGAAGGCCACCATCCGCACTGCCACATGATCGTCTATTCCATCGATCCCCGCGAGGGTTACGTCACCAAACCCGCCATCAACAACATGCGGAGTACGCTGGCACATGAAATCTTCCAGCAGGACCTGATGCAGATCTATCCGGAGCAAACCGCACGGCGCAACGAGCTTGCCGAACAGAGCCGCGCCGCGCTTTCCGAAATCATTAGGCAGATGGAATCCGGCGTCTACGAAAACAAGGTCATTGAAGATCTGCTCTCCCGGCTTTCCGAACGCCTGAAATACACCACGGGCAGAAAACAATACGGTTACCTCAAAGTGGAACTCAAGGCCCTCGTTGATCAGATCGTGGAGGAGCTGTCAAAGGACGCGCGGGTGGCGGAAGCCTACCAGGCATGGTACGAATTACATAACGAGGTCCTGCACACTTATGCTGACAAGCTGCCTGACCCGCTGCCGCTTTCCCGGCAGAAGGAATTCAAGCACATCAAGAACATCGTGATCGAGGAAGCCCTGCGCATCAATGAGAGGCAGATCACGTTTGATGGCGACGAGGCTATAGAAGCTCAGGCGGAAACGGCAGCGGATCAGACCGATCCGGTATATGAACCGGAGGATGAACCATGCGATGAATCCCCAGAAGACGGGAATTTTCCGGACAGCACATCAGAAGGCCCGGAACCCATTGAAAGTCCGCCCGCGACACCCCACCCATATATCGAATGGAGCGACCGCTACAAACAGGCCCGTGAATTTTTGTACGGGAAAGACGATATGGAGCCGGATTTAGCTCAGACGCTCCGGCTGTTTCAAGAAGAAGCCGATGCTGGAAACGCACTCGCCATGCATGATCTCGGACGCATGTACGCAGATGGACTGGGGATAGAAGCCGATGCGGGGATTTCTTTCACCTGGTACGAAAAGGCCCTCACAGCCTTTTATGAGATTGAAATGGGGAAAAGCCACCGCTATGTGGAATACCGCATCGGCAAAATGCATGCTGCCGGTCACGGCACCGATCAGGATTATGAAGAAGCGGCGGGGTGGTTTGAAGAGTCCGCTTCGGGAAATTACAAGTACGCGCAGTATTCCCTCGCCGGACTGCACTACCGGGGCCAGGGCGCGGAACAGAATTATAATACAGCGTTTGCGCTGTATCAGAAAGCGGCGCGGCAGCATTTCCCGTATGCATCCTATGAACTGGCGAAGATGTACCGCGACGGTATCGGCACGGCAAAAGATCATGATGCGGCCGCCGCCTGCTTCCGGGAAGCTTTCAGCAACTGGAGGCTCAGAGCCGCGACGATAAGCTCCGGTACCGCCTCGGACAAATGCTTTATACGGGCACCGGAACGGAACAGAATATCGGCGCGGCGGTGCAATACCTCGAGAAATCGGCCAGGCTCGGGAATGCCTATGCCCAATGTCTGCTTGGAAAAATTTATCTGGCTGTTGAAAGTCCGTTGAATCCGGTTGAAAACTCCTATGCGAACCCCGAAAGGGGCATCTTCTGGCTCACCAAAGCTGCGGATGCCGGAAATGACTCCGCAGAGTATCTATTAGGAAAGCTCTACCGGGACGGCCTGTATGTGGAGCGGAACTCGGAAAAAGCCGTCGCACTGTTCACCGCGGCGGCCAAACAGAAGAACCCCTACGCCGCCTACGCCCTGGGAAAGTTGTACCTCGAAGGAACGGCTGTCGTAAAGGATACGGGTGCCGCAGCCAGATGGCTGACATTCTCGGCCGGCCTCGGCAATGCGTATGCGCAGTACGCGCTGGCAAAGCTGTATCTGGCCGACGAAGATGTGCCAAAGGATGTTCCGCGGGCGGTGGATCTGCTTACAAAGGCGGCCCTGCAGAACAATTCCTTTGCCCAATACCGGCTCGGCAAGCTGTACCTTCTGGGAGAGGAAGTTCCCAAAGATGTGGATGCCGCCTTCCGGTGGCTCACAGACGCAGCGGAACAGAACAACCAATATGCCCAGTACATGCTCGGCAAGCTCTATCTGATGGGGCAGGATGTTCCCCGCGACCGCGAGGCCGCCGCCCGATGGCTGACGGCTTCCGCCGGGCAGGGCAATCCATACGCCCAAATTTTTCTCAATCATCTGGACTCGTTCCGTGATCCGTCCCCGATGCTGGCGGTTACCCGGCTCCTGCACCATCTGAGCCGGATCTTCCGGCAGCAGCAAAGCAGACTGTACGGAGGCCCCTCCATGGAGACGGACAGCAAGCTCCGCCGCCGGCTTCGGCAGAAGAAGATGGCAATGGGTCACGCGCCCGACGAGCGGGCGCCCGAACAAACCTATTAACAGGAGGCGCACATTTGATGCGAAAGCAGTATCCACAGGCAAAAGAGATCCCGCCCGCCAAAATCAATATGGTGCCGGAAAAGCCGTCCGTACATCAGCGGACGGCCTTTTTTCGCCGGTGCGGGAAACGCAAACGCTGAAAGGAAGGATCCTTCATGTCCTATATCCCGTTCACAGAGGAAGAAAAGCAAAGGGCTAACTCGGTTGACCTGGTGGATTTTTTGCAGAGGCAGGGCGAGCAGCTCGTCCGCTCCGGGCATGAGTGGCGTTGGAAACGGCACGACAGCGTGACGATCCGCGGCAGCGAGTGGTTTCGGCATTCCCGCAAGGAAGGAGGCCACGCGATTGACTTCGTCCAACGGTTTTACGACATGGATTTCCCCGGAGCGGTCACCTTTCTGCTCGGAGGCGAAGGCGGCCTGGAATGGAACCAGACCGCGAAAAGCGCGCCGCCGCCCAAAAAGAACTTCGCGCTTCCGGAGGCCAATCCGGACATGCGCCGGGTGTTTGCCTATCTTCTCAAACAGCGGTTCATCGACCCGAGCGTGCTGTCGTATTTCGCGCGCGAACACCTGATCTACGAGGACAAAGAATACCACAACGCCGTATTCGTTGGTCTGGATGAGGATGGTGCCGCCCGGCATGCGCACAAGCGCGGCACCTATACCAAGGGCGAGCCTTACAAGGGCAACGTCGAGGGAAGCGATCCGAAATACAGCTTTCACTACATCGGCGAGGACGACACCCTTTATGTGTTCGAAGCGCCGATCGATATGCTCTCTTTTATTTCCCTTCACCTGAAGGACTGGCAAAAACACAGCTATGTCACGCTGGACGGTGTGTCTGAGCACGCGATGCTGCAACAGCTGAAAAGCCATTCGAACCTGAAAAAGATTGTGCTGTGCCTTGATCACGACGAGGCCGGGATTGAGGCCACCGGCAGACTGAAGGACATCCTTGCGGAACACGATTATGACGACCCCGCCTATATGGACATTCCTGTTTTGCAATCCCGGTACAAGGACTGGAACGAAGATATCAAGGCAAAACACGGCATTACCCCCATCCCTGCCGGGGAGCATCCGAAACTCGTCCTGCTGCCGGAGATCTGCGAGAATCTGTTCTCCGCTTGTGAAACCCTGTCGGCCGTTCCGGATCCGGCCTCTGTCATCCGGGAATATCACCGGAGGCTGACGCCGCTGGTCGATTCCGAAAAGCTTGCTGCCGCGAATCCGGAAATCGTGGGAGCTTGTCTGCAGAAAATGGCGGCGGGCGCGCTGCTGGCCGCTCAGCGGGAGCTTCGGCAAATGGAACGGCCGGAAACGCTCGGGCAGCTGGTCGGAAACCTGCGGGACAGCTACAGGCCCCACCTGGACCGGGGCTGGATGCGAACCAAAGCGGAAGATATCCGCGAGGATGCGGTGAATATAGACCGGCAGTCACTCGCACCCGGCATCCGCACGCTGCAGGAGCGGCTGGCATTGGTTTCGGATTACAGGCGCCTCGCGCTTGACTGCGTGAAGGCGCAGCTTTTTGTCCGGCTGGAACTGTCCCAGCCGCTCCAGGCGCCGAAGGAATCGGCGCTAAATTTTAAGATGAGCTTGTGAAGGAGGTCTATTTATGATTATTTCTCCGGTTGTCACTCTGCTGATCGCCGGATTCCTGATGTTCGCCGTCATCGGGCTTCTGTCCCTGCTGGCGCATTACTATACCCTCAACGGCATCAAATCCCGGACGGTGGGCGACGGCCAGCACGGTACGGCCCGTTGGGCGACCAAATCCGAAATCAAGCACACCTATTCGGAAGTCCCTTTTGAGCCGGAACTCTGGCGGCAGGGCAAAAACCTTCCTTCCGCACAGGGCCTGATTATCGGCTGGCATAAAGCGCCGCTGTTTGACCGGGCCGCTCCACACGGCTACGCGCTGGTTGATGACGACGATATTCACTGCCTCATGATCGGGGCTGCGGGCGTAGGGAAAACCGCAAACTTTTTATATCCCAACCTCGAATACGCCTGTGCGGCCGGCATGAGCTTTCTTACGACCGACACCAAAGGAGATCTGTATCGCAATTATGGGGGGATCGCAAAAGAGTGTTACGGTTACGACGTTGCCGTGATTGATCTGCGCAATCCGACCAAAAGCGACGGATTTAACCTGAACCATCTCGTCAACCGGTACATGGACGCCTATCTGCGGGACGATGCAAATCTTGCGTATAAGGCAAAGGCCGAAAAATATGCCAAGATTACGGCGAAGACCATCATCGGATCTGGCGGGTTCGATATTGCCACGGCAGGCCAGAACGCCTTTTTTTACGATGCGGCGGAAGGTCTGTTGACCTCGGTCATCCTTCTGCTCGCGGAATTCTGCCCTCCGGAGAAGCGTCACATCGTCTCCGTCTTCAAGCTGATTCAGGACCTGCTCGCACCGAGCGGCGTGAAGGGCAGGACTCTGTTCCAGCTGCTGATGGCGCATCTTCCGGACGACCACAAGACAAAATGGTTCGCGGGCGCGGCGCTCAACAGCGCGGATATGGCGATGCAGAGCGTCCTTTCCACGGCGCTTTCCAGGCTCAACGCATTCCTGGATTCCGAACTGGAGCAGGTTCTGTGCTTCGATACAGCCATAGACGCGGAAAAATTCTGCACGGAGAAAAGCGCCGTTTTTCTTGTCATGCCGGAAGAAGATAACACGAAATATTTTATTATCTCGCTGATCGTCCAACAGCTTTATCGGGAAATCCTTGCCGTGGCCGACGAATACGGCGGAAAACTGCCCAACCGAGTCATGATGTACCTTGATGAGATAGGGACCATTCCAAAAATAGAGTCAGCCGAGATGATGTTCTCATCCAGCCGCTCGCGGCGGGTGTCTATAACAGCCATTATCCAGAGCCTCGCTCAGTTGGAAAAAAACTACGGAAAAGAAGGCGCCGCCATTATAGTGGATAACTGTCAAGACACAGTGTTCGGCGGCTTTGCACCCAACAGCGAATCGGCGGAAACCCTGTCCAAATCCTTGGGCAGCCGGACGGTGATGAGCGGTACGGTTAACCGGGGCAGAAACGACGGCTCGCAGAACCTCGAAATGATCGAGCGCCCTCTTCTAAGCCCAGACGAACTCAAGTCCATGCCCAAGGGCAGATTCGTTGTGACGAAAACCGGTGCTTATCCAATGCGCACCCGTCTCAAGCTGTTTAAGGATTGGGGTATTACGTTCGGCAAGCCCTATGAGGTGGAGGAAAAGTCGGCTCGGAAGGTGGAGTACGCCGACCGGTTCGAGCTGGAGGAAGAACTCATCCGCAGAAATGCGGCCTATACGATGGACCCGGACAGAGCGGAAGGTGAACCCAATACACACGGCGGGATCCAGCATTCGCCTGCGCAGGAGATAAGTGGTTTTCCGCGAAGAAAAGATCCCGTCCGCATCGAATAGGAGTGATATATCATGGGGTATTTTACATCCCTTTACGCTTCTGAGCTTCCTCACCGCGCGGTTGCCGTGTATATGTACCTGCGCGACCGAGCCGATAAGGACGGCAAATGCTACCCGGCGATCGGTACCATCGCACGGGAGCTGAAGCTGTCCAAAAGCACGGTCAAACGGGCTATCGCCGATCTTGAAAAAAGCGACCACCTCTGCAAAGAGCCGAGGTGGCGCGAAAACGGCGGAAAATCCTCCAATCTGTATCACATAAGGTAAACGCTGAAAAAGTATCTGCTCTGCCAAGAAGAAAGTCTGCCCACAGGTGAACCGTGGAACGGTTCATGGTGAACCATGAAAGCGAACCTCCTACTCTAAGCAGATCTAAATCAGAGAAAAGACAAGCGGAAAGGTTTTTTTCTTTCTTCCTTTCTTTCACCGGTATGGGAGTAACCTCCGCTGTATCCGGGTCAATCAGAATAGTTTCCTTGTTCTTTTCTCTGGCATATGTAATGAGATGAGCGGCAGATTCCACAAAAACGAGCATCTGTTCTTTGTAAACCGCCAGAACGGAGCCGGAGCGGTTCACCAGTATTCATTGCAGCGGGGATAACAACTGTTTTTAAGTAAGCGTCAAAAACGCCGTCACCTTGACAGAATCAATTGGTGTCGCGCTAAGTTTTTCATTGCTCCTGAATGTCCGGCACATCCGGTGTCAGATATTTGCTTTTGAGCGCGCGCAGAACATCGCTGATGGTGGAAACCGATGCCACATTCTGTATTTCCACCCCTGCTTCCCGAAGCGGGTTGTTACGACGGCTCCCGTAGTTGGTGCCTCTTTTGGGGGATCCAGTTCAGCAAATACCGTTCACGGATCGGCGATGATTTCTCCATCCGGCTGGCTGCAGGCCAGCAGTGCTTCGAGCCGTACTCTCCGGGAAAAGGTACACAAGCCGCGCAATAAAGTCATCAGATCCGCGCCGGGAAAACGAGTCAATCTGCTGGTGTACATTCGGGCCAAACTCCGCGCCGGAAAGGGCATCGGCTACGAACGGTGGGCCAGGATTTTCAACCACAAACACGGCATCCAACAGATCCGGGATATTTTTTATTTTTCTATTGACAATAATTTATGATAATGATAATATAACGATTAAGCAATCGTTTAATCGTTATATTAAGGGGGCTCATCCATGTCGACGAAGGTATTTATGCTTAATGGGTTGGACTGCGCCAACTGTGCCGCAAAAATAGAAACAGAAATTAAAAACATTGAAGGGATTAAGTTCGCTTCAGTAGATTTTGTTTCTAAGAGACTTACTTGGGAAGCTGAGTCGAATACCAATGTTCCTATGTTAGTGGAGAAGATAGAAAGCATCGTAAAAAAAATTGAGCCGGATGTTAAAATTGCTTTAGTGGAGAACCCTTCTAAATCTAAAATAGAAGAAAAAGATGACGACGGTGAAGAAGGGCATAAAAAAGAGATAGTCGAACTGGTGATTGGAGGAACTTTATTTGTTGTTGGATTGATTTTTAAATTTCAAAACTGGCTTGAACTTACCATATTTTTAATAAGCTATATCATTGTTGGCAGAAAAGTTGTTTTAAGCGCAATAAAAGGGATCGTACGAGGTCAGGTATTCAGTGAGCACTTCCTTATGAGTGTTGCTACAATCGGTGCCTTCTTTGTTGGAGAGTATCCGGAAGGCGTCGCCGTTATGTTGTTCTATCTGGTTGGGGAATTATTCGAGGATATGGCCGTGGATAATTCCAGAAAGTCAATCAGTGAATTAATGGATATAAGACCTGATTATGCAAATTTACAGGTTGGCGAAGAACTCAAAAAAGTATCTCCTGATGAAGTAAATATCGGTAATAAGATCGTAGTAAAACCGGGAGAAAAAATTCCTCTTGACGGCAAGGTCATAGAAGGCACTTCAATGGTTGATACAGCGGCATTAACCGGAGAATCCGTTCCACGTGAGTTAAAACCCGGAAGTGATGCTTTGAGCGGGTTTGTAAATAAGAATGGCGTTTTGACTATTGAAGTTACAAAAGGATTCGGAGAATCTACAGTTTCAAAAATCTTGGATTTAGTACAGAATGCCAGCAACAAAAAAGCGCCAACTGAAAAATTTATAACAAAATTTGCGCGTTACTATACTCCGGTTGTTGTATTTGGAGCATTGGCATTAGCAATTATTCCGCCTTTGGTTATTCCAGGAGCATCCTTCTCTGACTGGATTTACCGAGGGTTAGTATTCTTGGTGGTTTCCTGCCCCTGCGCGTTAGTGCTTTCAATACCATTGGGATTCCTTGGGGGAATTGGGGGAGCTTCAAAAAAGGGAATATTAGTAAAAGGCGGCAACTACCTTGAAGCGTTGAACAATGTTGAAGCAGTTGTTTTTGATAAGACGGGGACTTTAACCAAAGGTGTATTCAAGGTTACAAAAGCGATTTCTGAAAACGGTTATACAGAGGATGAACTGATCAAATACGCGGCATATGCTGAAAGCTATTCAAATCATCCGATTGCACTTTCAATTATAGCTGCTTATCATGCTGAAATTGATAAAGATAAAATTGAAAATTATCAGGAAATAGCGGGACATGGCATTAAGGTCAATGTCAATGGAAAGGAAGTACTCGTTGGAAATACTAAATTAATGATCAGTGAAAACATCCAATACACTGATGTGGATACGTTAGGCACAGTAGTACATGTGGCCATAGACAAAAAGTATGCGGGCAGTATCATAATTTCAGATGAGGTGAAAGAAGACTCTGCAAAAACAATTAAAGAGTTGAAAGCGCTTGGCGTTAGAAAAACAGTTATGCTTACTGGCGACTTGAAGAAGGTGGCAGACAATATCGGCAAGGAATTAGGTTTAGACAAGGTTTATTCTGAACTGTTACCCGCCGATAAAGTTGAAAAAGTTGAATCCCTGGAAGCCCAAAAATCTCACAAGGGAAAGATTGTATTTGTTGGTGATGGAATTAACGATGCGCCGGTACTTGCAAGAGCAGACATCGGTATCGCTATGGGAGGCTTGGGCTCGGACGCTGCGATTGAGGCCGCAGATGTAGTGATTATGACTGATGAACCTCATAAAGTAGCATCAGCGATAAAAATTGCGAAAAGAACGAGAAACATTGTATCTCAGAATATCGTGTTTGCATTAGGAGTTAAAGCCATATTCCTCGTATTAGGAGCATTGGGGTTAGCTTCCATGTGGGCGGCCGTGTTTGCAGATATGGGGGTTGCTCTGATTGCAGTTGTTAATGCAATGAGAGCTCTGAATACGAAAAAAATATAAATCTTTTTATGGTTATATCTTATATTGTTTATATGAAAGGGTGACTATAATGTCTGAAAACCAGGAAAACATGACAGATCAAGAAAATGCAATGTGTGATATCACTATTATTCATCAGGATATATTAGATAAAGTGAAAAAAGAAATAACTGACGATGATACTTTGTATAATATGGCTGGTATATTTAAAGTACTCAGCGATCCTACACGCCTAAAAATTATAAATGCGCTTATGCTTTCTGAAATGTGCGTGTGCGATATTTCAGCTTTGCTGAATATGTCGAAACCTGCTATTTCGCATCATCTAAAATCGTTACGGCAAACCCACTTAATTAAATACAGGCGTGACGGGAAAATCGCTTATTATTCACTGAATGATGCACACATTAAAATGATGTTTGATCTATGTATAACGCATATCAAAAAATAATGATACAGGTATTAGTTTAGCTGAAATGAGGCGGGGGTGCGCCGGCTGATCTACACCACCAAGGCTTCAACCGGCAGCTCCGAAAGGTGACGAAGGCGAAATCGATCTTTCCGACGGATGACAGTCTGCTCAAGATGCTGTATCTGGACATGATGGACATCACGAAAAAATTGACCGGCAGGCGGCAGGACTGGAGCGTGATCCACGCCCAACTGGCCGTATATTTTGCCGGCCGGATGCTGTGCTTTCTTTTATGTCTATGTCCATACACTTTCCGCTCAGTCGTCGGGGCGGTATAAGGACGGTACTTATCATGGATTTGGCGCCGGATTTCGGGGAGGCACAACGATGGTGACGGTCGAAGTTTCAGGCGGGAAAATTACTGCAATCCAAGTGGATTCCAGCGAGGATGCTCCGAGCTTTTTCAATGCTGCGTACACAATGGTTTCCAATGAAATCATCAGCAGCCAGACAGCGGAAGTGGACGCTGTATCCGGCGCGACATACAGCAGCAGGGGCATTATGGATGCAGTTTCCAATGCCTTGGCTCAAGCATAATGATTCATTTAAAGATGCAAATATTGGGGATGAATTTCCGTCTACAGGTTTATTGGGTCTAAGCAAGGTTTCCGTTCCCCTCAGCGGAACAGATTGAAACGAACTGAGCCAATCGCGCGGCAATAACATGGAACCCATATCGTTTTGAAAAGCACTTTTCCGGCAGATAATTCATATTATGGGTTAAAATCAACGGGAGAGGATCGGAAGATATGCCTGATGAAGAATTAAGAGACTATGGCCCCATACCAATAGTAGTGAATATTGAAGCGGTTACGGAGCAAAACAATACCTTCCGTACCGCTTTATGGACAGGGAATCATCTGCAGCTTACGCTGATGAGCATTCGTGTGAACGATGATATCGGCTTGGAAATGCACCCTGATGTTGACCAGTTTATCCGCATCGAGCAGGGCGAAGGGCTTGCGAAGTTCGGAAACCGGAGAGACAATATGAATTTTCAAAAGCGAGTCGGGCCAAGCGATGCCATTGTCATACCGGCCGGGACATGGCATAACGTCGTCAATGTAGGCACCGTACCCTTAAAAGTATATTCGATTTATGCACCTCCCCAACATCCTTGGGGAACCGTTCACAAAACGAAAGACGACGCAATAGCAACAGGGACATAAAATAACGGTATCATCAAGCGCTTTGGAGTATTTGAATTCGGGCCCAAGTCCCATTGGAATAATGATGCAGAAAAAGATTTGAACAGAGGACTCAGGCAGGATCAGCCTACTGTACGCTATTCCTGCCTGTCCAATTTTGAGGCTAAAAGGGAGGGCCTCTCAGCGGCTGAAGGCAGATTTATATGAAAGGCGGAGGATTATCATGAGTTATACGCATCCGAACGGACAGCCGCAGGGTACGGCACAGAAGTTTACGGATAAACTCAGGGAAATCCTGATCAGTGAAATCATCGCGATTAACGGTTACCAAACCCACATCGCCAACTCGGACATTTCTGAAATAAACGATGCCTGGCACAGTATTATGCTCGACGAAAAGCAGCATTACGGCTGGGTTCTGAAGCTGCTCCGCAAATATGATCCGGAGCAGTATAAACAGTTTTTAGCTCATAAGGGCGACAACCCCGGGCCCCAGACACCGGTGTCGCTCTCCCATTCCCAGTCCGGCGGTGCGGCCATTCTGAACGATATCCGGGACGACATCAAGGGAGAACTCGAGGCCGTGATTCTGTATGAAGCGCAGCTGCCAAAATATCCATACCGGGATATCCGCACCACCTTGCAGGCCGTGATTGATGACGAAAAAGGGCACGCGGAGCATCTTACCAGGCTGTTGCTAAAATATGACGTCGATCCGTATGATGAATTGGTCTGATTCCGGGTGTTTCAGGAAACCGACGACTTGAACGGCCATGAAATCCATTGGGGATGTCACGGCCGTTCTGATTTTACTGTTAATTCTTTCTCAGATGTTTTACAAGTTTTACGATTTCGACCCAAAGTACCGACGCCGCCGACATCACGATTACGGCGATCGCTTCCGGTCCGGTCAGCGGAGCCAGCTTCACAAAGGCTGAAAGCGGAGTGTATAAGAGCAGGACAAGCATGGAAATGGTTCCCGCAAAGGCCGCCCACATCACCTTGTCTTTGATCAGACGGTGGAATGACTGGAATGCAAAATCCGTTTGGGAACTGTTGACCAGAACCAAAAGCAGATTGCTTAGAAAAATAATGGAAAGGCCCATTGCACGGGCAACCGGAGCGTTTACGGCTGGATCTGCCATAAGAACCGTATAATAGGTTCCAAAAGAAGAGGCAAAAACCGTCAGCCCCTGCAGAATGCTTCTGAAGAGACCTTTCGCTCTCATCAGTTTTTCTTTCGGATCACGGGGATCGCGTTCCATCACATTCTGTTCCGCGGGCTGTCGTTCAAAAATGATGGAGCAGGTCGGGTCGATAATCAGTTCCAAAAGGACGACATGGATGGGCAGTAACATAAGGTTCGCCGGATTTACTTTCAGAAGAGGGGCCAACAGACAGGAAAACGCGATTGGAATGTGAATCGTGAACACATATCCGACCGCTTTTTTGATGTTGTCGTAAATCCGCCTGCCGTCCCTGATGGTATCCACAATCGTCGAAAAATTATCGTCAAGCAGGATGAGATCGGCGGCTTCGCGGGACACCTCCGAACCGCGCTTTCCCATCGCGATGCCGATATCGGCATATTTGAGCGCGGGGGCGTCGTTGACCCCGTCGCCCGTCATTGCCACGATCTCACCGTTTGCCTTGAAAGCCTTCACGATGCGCATCTTATGCTCCGGGACGACGCGGGAAAAAATGCTGACGGAACGGACACGTCTCTGAAGTTCCTCATCCGTCATCCGGTCGATCTCGCCGCCAGTGACGGATTTCCCGCATGGCATGCCGATCTGCTTCGCGATCGCGCCTGCCGTGATGCCGTTGTCGCCCGTAATCATCACAACGCGGACGCCTGCCTTCCTGCAGCGGAGGATATCCGCTTTTACGGATTCCCTCGGAGGATCCGCAAGGCCAACCAATCCGCAGAACTGAAGGCGGCACTGGGCCAAAGAAGCGGGAACTTCGCCCGCCGTTCCAACGTCCATTCTGCCAACCGCGATCACGCGGAGCCCGCGTGCCGCCATATCGGCGGCTTTTTCCTGCGCTTTGTCCCGTTCGTCCGAATTGAGATTACATAAAGCGAGGACCTTTTCCGGCGAGCCTTTCGCGGCGATCAGGATTTCATTGCCGCGCCGCCAGACATGGCCCATCATTTTTGCCTCATGAGTGAAGGAATATTCCCGAATCAGCTTGCCGCCGAACAGGAAATCCCTGGACAGGCCCCTGCCTTCACAATACGAAATCATGGCCTTTTCCATAGGGTCATATGCGTCCGGTTCGCAGGCCATCCCCATGACCGCGCAGAGGTCCCGCTCTTTGTTTTCCTCTGTCCACGTATCGCATACGGTCATCTGATTCATCGTAATGGTGCCGGTCTTATCAACGCAAAGAACCGACACGGCGCCGAGCGTTTCCACGGAAGCCAGCCTGCGCATAAGCGAATGCCTTTTTGCAAGCCGCCATGCGCCCATGGAAAGGAAGACTGTTAAAATAACCGGGAACTCTTCCGGGATCATGGCCATGGCGAGCGTGACGCCGGAAAGGATGCTTTCGATCAGCCTGTCGGTAAATTGGTGGTCCGGGATATTCAGCCAGGTGAAACAGCCTACCAATACAAACAGGACCGCCGCAATAACCGCGCAAAGCTTCACGAGCCCGCGGGTCTGCCTCTGAAGCGGCGACGGGGCTTCCGGTGCGCCGACGACATTTGTACCGATTTTCCCGAACTCGGTGGCTTTGCCGATTTGATCCACGCGGACCAGCGCGCTTCCCTGCGTCACAAGAGTCCCCGCGTAGCAGTGGTCGCGCCGCCAGTGCCCGCCGTCTGCATCGGCGGTCCCGAGCGCGACCTTCCAAACGCCTTCCGCTTCGCCCGTCATGGACGACTCGTCGACGCACAAATCGTTCGCCTGAAGGATCTCCCCGTCCGCCGGGATCTTGTCGCCTTCGGCAATTAGCATGATATCCTCCGGGACAAGATCGGCGCTGTCGATCCGCCGCTCCGCTCCGTCCCGCAGCACCGTAATGCGCGGCGCCGCGAGATCCTTTAAGGCGTTCAGAGTCTTGTCGGTTTTCCAGCTCTGAATCACATCGATACTGATCATACCCGATACAAAGATCAGCATAACAACTCCGTCGCGCGGCTCACCCAGCAAAAAATAGATGACCGCCGTCACGATGAGCAGCAAAAACATAGGTTCCGACAAGGCTTTCAAAATCTCTTGAAGAACATTCTTTTTCTTTTTCGGAATCAATTCGTTCCTGCCGAATCGCTTTTGACGTTGCACGGCTTCCGCCGTTGTCAGGCCGGTTGGATTTATGGTTTTCTTTCGTTCTGTCATAAAAGTTACCTCCATCATGCTTCTCAGCATTTATGCGACAGCTCTATGGCATTGCAAAGATACAGCTGCAGCCTCAAAAGGGTACAAAAATACCTGTGAGACAACATACTGTCCCACAGGTTCTGATCAACCTGTTGCCGCGAGGCCCAGCCCCATAAACCCAATATCGGGTTTATCGCCTGCTCAGTTTGTACTGTAGATCAAATGCAGCGCAAAGAGATGAAAGATATTCTATCATATTCATTTACTCACGTCAAGTGATTAAAAACAAAAATATAAGATTCCTATCATGAATTTTATGGCGGATCCTGAGAGAAAACCTATTTTTGATTTTTCCTTTTTTTAGAAATCCAAACAACAAAACCGACCCCTCCGACCGCCATCACGGCGAGAGCAATGTAGGTATAGAGATTCATGGATTGGCTGACGCGTTCCCAGCCGGCTCCGGCAAAAGCGCCCAGCAGCACCAGAACCACATTCCAAATTGCGGAGCCGAGGATAGTGTACAAAAGGAACCTGCCTCTGCGCATCCGCGCCATCCCCGCAGGGATGGAGATGAGGCTTCGGACTAATGGAATAAACCGGCAAAAAAAGACGGTGGAGGCACCGCGCCGATTAAACCAGTTATCCGCCCGTTCCACATCCCCTTTTTTCAGCCCGAGGACATGTCCCCATTTCCCGATGAACCTGTCCATTTTCTCGGCCGGAAGCAGCCGTCCGACGCCGTAAAGGACGATTGCCCCGGCCACCGACCCGATGGTGGCGGACAAGGTGACGATCCAGATGTTCATGCTGGTGTAAGTGGTCATGAAGCCGCCGAAAGTCAGGATCAGCTCGGACGGAATGGGAGGAAACAGGTTCTCGATTGCGATCAGCAGTGCTATCCCCACGTATCCGTACTGGTTCATAATATGGATGACCCATTCCTGCATTTTGAACTTCCTTTCAAAAATCCGAGTTTTTAATCTTTGCTTGTCTGCCGTTCCAAAGCGAGTAAACCAGCAGGGATATGGCGGCCCCGAACAGCCAGCCGCCCAGAACGTCGCTCGCATAGTGGACGCCCAGATAGACTCGGCTGAATCCGATCAGGCCCGCCAAGGCGATGCACAGGGAAGAAAGAAATAGTTTTCGGGAAAAACTTCCAAGATACCGGATGATCATCAAGATCAGCATGACATAGAGCGACGCGTTGATCATCGCATGGCCGCTGGGAAAGCTGTAGCCCGTTTCGCTGATCAGCCGGAGGACATTCGGGCGTCCCCTCGCGAAAATCTGCTTCAGGAGGACGTTGAACACACCGGACATTATCACTACCGCCGAAGTAGGCAGTGCGATGGTTCTCCTCGTTTTTGGTGCGAGAAACAGTGACAGGCAGAACACAATTACAGTAATTGGATCGCCGAGATGGGTGATCACCTTCATCATTGCAGTCAAAACGGGGGACATATTTTCCACTGCTTCCCCATAAAACCATCCTTCAAAGCGAATAGTGATTCCGGCATAGATACATACAGCGAGCATCGCAAATAAAATGACCGGCATCACCACAAGCCATATGATGCGTTTATTCATCCCGTCCCTACTCTCCTCCATCCAGTGCGCTGCCGCAGTGTTTGCAGTACCGGTCGTCTTCGCTCCCCGGCATATGGCACCGAGGACATATTTTTCCGAGTTTCGCCCCGCAGCAGGTACAGTAGGCGTTGTCTTTGTTTTGCACGGCTCCGCACCGGTAACAGGTCTGGCGGCTTTGCCGGTACAAAAGAAAAACGAGCCATCCGGCCAGATTGGTAAAAAGCGTGGCGATCCCCCATACCGCCGCGTCCATCCGGGCCTTGAGGGCCTGCGCGTAAACCCAGAGGGCCAGAAGGACCCAGTAAACCATGAAGGAAAGGACGGCGAGGGCGGCTGCGGCCTTCAGATAGAATTCGCCGCGCGGGACCGGCTGAGCGCTGCTGATAAAATAAATTTTTCCGCCGCCCGGCTCGTCCGCCAGGTAAGAGAGCAGATAGTTTTTCTGCTGCCGGTCTTGCTTTTTATAAAAGGAACGATCCTGCATCTCCTGCTCCGCCTCTTCGTCGATTCCGAGCAGTTCTTTCGAGGCTTTCAGCCTACCGCCGTCCAGCAAGCGGAAATGCAGGTGCGGATTCGTCGCATCCGTGAAATAACGATTTTGGCCATCCGGTTTCTCCACAAGGTTCAGAGAACCTTCCTTTGACAAATCCGAATGCTTTGCGGCGAACAAAATCCGGTTTTGTCCGTCCAAAATCAAAATGTCCACCAGATCCGGCGAGGAAGCCGCCAATTGATTCAGCTCGGGCTTTAATCCCTCGTATCCGCTCTTCATGCCGATTGCCTGTTCGCTCACTCTGCGGTACCCTTGGGCAAGGACGATCCTGTCCCGGAAAGTATGGACCAGAAAGCCGGCCGACAGGATTCCGGCCAGGACCGCAAGGACCAGGTAAACGGTCACCGCTTTCTTGAAATTGAATTTTTTGATGGCAGCGTCAAAGTGATTCATTTTCGGAACCTCCCGATTTCCTGCTGAAAATCAGCGGGGACAGTAGGCAAAAGCCGACGGAAAGGAACAGGACGGACGGAATGCAGAAACTCCAGAGGCTGACTCCGAGAAAGACGAGCAATCCAGGGAGCAGAAGAAACAGGCAACAGGCGACGACGAAGGCGGCGCGCAGAGCACGATCCCTGCGCCGCCGGCAGATTTCAAGACATTTTCTATCGATCTCGCTATCCAGCCTGGACAGAATCACATTTTTATCCTGTTTTATAACAAAAGCCCCCTTTTCAGCTTTTTCCTCAATTTGGTCATGCCGTTGTGGATGCGGCTTTTCACTGTTTTTGGGTCGCAGGAGAACCGATCGGCTATTTCCCGAAGCGTTTGCTGTTCGCAGTATTTCAGCCGGATGGCGGCGGCCTGCTCGGGCGGCAGACTTTCCAGCGCCTTTTTTAGTTTTTCCGCCTGCATACGGTTCAGCACCCTGTCCTGCACATCGAAGGAAGACGGCAAGTCCTGCTCCTCAAAGCTCAGTGTTTCCGGCTTGCTCCGCCTTAGAAAATCAAGATAGCAGTTTTTGGCGATTGTCATTACCCAAGTGGAAAAAGCAGTTTTTTTGCGGACGTCGAATCGGTCGATGCCCCGAATCAGCTTCACGAATGTGTCCTGCGTCAGGTCTTCGCTGAGGGAAGAATCGTTCGTCAGCTTGAAAAGGAATTTTGAGACGTAGGGATAATAAAAGACGATCAGGTCCTGAAACGCTTCTTTTTCCCCTTTTTGAGCCTTCAAAAGCAAAGAACGCTCATTCAAACCCTCACCGCCTTTTGACTCTGCTTATTACACGCAGCGGACGGAAAAAAGTTGCAGGGAATCGCAAAAAACAGAATGCCCGTTTTCCGGCATGTGCGGATTCCCGGGTGAAGGCATGGAAAAAGCAGCGAACCCGCCGGACAAGCCGGCAGATCGCTGCATTGGGCCTGAGCCGGGGCGGATATCCGCGCGGCCCGGGCGGGCGTATTATCGATCTTTCTTTTGAGGAATCGCTTTGAATTTCTGATTTGCTTCCAGTTTGCATTCTTCGCGCAGGCTCCAGAAAATTTTGAACTCCAGCTTTTCGATCTCCCGCTGCTGCTTATAGCTGACGCGCAGAGTGGCTTCCCGCGGGATCGTGACGTCCCTGCCGAGCTCCGGCAGCAGCGCCTGGATGCGGTTTCCGTTTTTTCGCAGAGAGTCCAGTCTGCTTCCGATGCCGTCGAGCAGGTCGAGGGATTTGCCGGGCGTGTCCTCGGAAACCATGTACCGCTCGTTTTGGTTGATATAGTTCGTCGAATCCCCGGCGGCGAGCCAGCGGACCAGCGCTTCCCGGCTGAAGCGCCATTCCCGGCCGATTTTCCGGGCGGGGATATGCTCCTCCCGGAGCAGTTTAATCAGCGTCTTTTCGCTGATTCCCAAAAATTCCGATGCCTGACTCAGATTTAAGATGTCGTTGTCCATGTTGTTCCTCCTCCCGAACCGTCTGCGGAATATAGTATAATACTTCCAACCTAAAATGGCAAGCCGAATGGAAATTAAATTCACTATGAAAGAACTTAACGGTAATCTGGCGGTATTTTTAATCTTTTCCAACGCCTTTCCGGCATCTTCGGCGGGCAAACCGGCTTTGCTCTTTCAATTTTCCACTATTGTAATTGATGTTGGCACTAAGTACGCTTATCATATGATTATATTCCGTTATACATTGACTTTATTCAGTATTTGCGCTATCATAAGATAAATTTGTAATTCTCTGTTTTCACGGCGGCATGACGGCGGATTTGTGCCGGCGCGGTCGGCTTTTGTTTTGAAGGAAAGTACGGGAGTATGCGGCACGAATACGGGGGCGTTTGTTTTGTCGAAAAAAAAGATGATAATCGTTTCCAATATTTTTCTGATCGGGCTGGTCAGCTTTTTTATGGATATGAGTACGGAAATGATCTACCCGATCATTCCTCTGTACCTGACGGCGGTTCTCGGGGCGACGCCGGCCATCGTCGGCGTGATCGAAGGCGTTGCGGAAAGCGTCGCTTCCCTTCTGAAAGTGGCGAGCGGCTACATCGGGGATCGATATCAAAATAAAAAACGGTTGGCTTTCCTCGGATATTCCGCCTCCGTGCTCTATAAGTTCGTCCTTCTGATAGCCGGCTCGTGGGGCGGCGTGCTGGCGGCGCGGGTGATCGACCGCACCGGCAAGGGGATCCGGACCGCCCCGCGCGACGCTTTGGTGGCGCAGTCGAGCGAAAAAGGGAAACTGGGCGGTTCCTACGGTTTACATAAGATGCTCGATATGGCGGGGTCTTCGCTCGGGGCCCTTTTTGCTTTCCTGTTTATCGCCATCGGAATGAAATATCGCTCGGCGTTCCTCTGGTCCGTCATTCCGGGCGTCGTCGCCGTGACGATCATCCCGCTGATCCGGGAGGAAAAGGGAGCCGCCCCAAAACAGCGGAGGCTGGCCTTTCGGGGCCTGAAACTGGACGCAAGACTGAAATGGTATTTCGCCGTTCTCTTCCTTTTCTGCCTCGGCAACTCTTCCAACGCCTTCTTGCTGCTCAAGGCGCAGTCGCGCGGGTTTTCCACCTCCGAGGTGATGCTGCTCTATCTGATTTTCAACGTTTCCGCGTCCATTCTGGCGATCCCGGCCGGCCGGCTGTCGGACCGGTTCGGCAGAAGCAGGGTCCTGATCCCCGGCTATCTGATCTACGGCCTGGTCTATCTGGGGTTTGCCCTGCTGACGTCGAAAGTCTCCCTGCTGATCCTGTTCGTCGCCTACGGCGCTTATACCGCCTTTATCAGCGGGGCGGAACGGGCGTTGATCGCGGAGGCGTCGCCGGCGGAATATAAGGGGACCGTGCTCGGCGTCTACGGCATGCTGCAGGGCTTCGGCCTCCTGTTTTCCTCCATAATCGCCGGCGGGATGTGGAATGTCTGGGGCTCCGACGCACCGTTCTGGTTCGGCGGCGTTCTGGGCATCGTCTCCGCCCTGCTGATCGCTGTCATCCTCCGCTCCGGGAAAGGGCGGAAAGCGGCGGACCGTTCGGATTGAAGCCGGAACAGGAGGAAATTTTCAGAAAAAGCGGCCGCTGCCGCCGCGGAAAGTCTTGATCTTGAGGTGAAAGCATTGGAACAGCTCACATTCCGGGATGTTTCCTACCGGCAGGGCGGAAAAGAGATTCTCAAAGACGTTTCGGCACAGTTTTCAGCCGGCGACTTTGTCTCCATCGTCGGCCCCTCCGGAAGCGGGAAGAGTACCTTTTTACGGCTGTGCTGCCATCTGATCAGCCCGACGGAAGGAAAAATCTTCTTCCATGGGAAGGATATGCTTCAGGAAGACCCGATCGGGCTGCGGAAAAAAATCAGCTACTGCTTTCAGGAGCCGGTCCTCTGGGGGAATACGGTGGAAGACAACGTCGCGTTTCCCTACCGCGTCAGGGACCGGAAGATCGACCGGGAAAAAATCGTTTCGCTGCTCGCCCGCTTCAATCTGGACGAAAGCTACCTCTCGCATGAGGTCAAAGGGCTGTCGGGAGGGGAAAAACAGCGGATCTCCCTGATCCGCACGCTGCTTTTCGAACCGGAAATTCTGCTGCTGGACGAAGTGACTTCCGCACTCGACGCCGAGAACACGGAACTGATTGAAAAAGAAATCCTCCGGCTGAACCGGAAGGGCGTCACGGTCCTGTGGGTCACCCACAACACCGCCCAGAGCCGGAAATACGCCAGCCGGCTGCTGACTCTGGAAAACGGCCGAATCCAATCATCGGAGGAAATCAAATGAACGGTGCGAATATCAGCGACGCCTCTCTTCTGATGGCGTCTTCGTTAGTTCTCGTCTCTCTGCTGTTTTCCTATTTTCAGAAACTCAGGCTGGAAAAAGAGACCCTCATCAGCGTCATACGGGCGGTCATCCAGCTCTTTGCGGTGGGATATGTCCTTCAATTTATCTTCAGACTCCGCAACCCGGCCGTCACGACGCTGATTGTGCTCTTCATGATCTTTAACGCGGCCTTTAACGCGGCCAAGCGGGGAAAAGGGATCAAAAACGGAATTCTGATTTCTTTCCTTTCCATTTTAGTCGGCGCAGGCGCCACGCTTTCCGTCCTGGTCCTCTCCGGCGCGGTGCGGTACGAGGCGAATCAGATCATTCCGATCAGCGGCATGATCATCAGCAACGCCATGGTCGCCATCGGCCTGTGCTACCGGCAGCTCACCGGCGATTTCAAAAGCCGGAGGAACGAAGTGGAAATCAAGCTTTCGCTGGGCGCGGACCTTCTTCCGGCTTCGATGGATATTCTCCGGGACTCGATCCGCACGGGGATGGTGCCCACCATCGACTCCACGAAGACGCTGGGCATCGTCTCCCTTCCCGGCATGATGACGGGGCTGATCCTTGCCGGCATATCCCCGCTCATGGCAATCCGGTACCAGATCATGGTGACATTCATGCTGCTGTCTACGACGGCGATTTCCTCATTTATGGCCTGCTTTCTCTCTTACCGGACCTTCTTCAATGAAAGAAAGCAACTGCTATAGCGCTTTTAAAATAAACGGCCCCTCGCGGACTGCTCCAGCGTGTGGGGCAGAATCGCCGCAAAAGGGCCGCTTTTTGCCGGGTATGGGGCAAAAAGCAATTTTTCGCCTTTGCCCCGGACATAGGAAAAGGGGCCATTTTGCAACAGCCCCTTCTGTTTGGTTGCGGAGGCAGAATTTAAACCAACGGCCTTTGGATTTTACCGCTGACACAGAAAGCCTTGGACTGGGAACTGAAACATTGAATTTTCTGGTTCACTTTGGCCAATTGCTTTTTCATGGAGGCGATGCGACCTTCCACATCCCTTTTATGTGCCATTAGAATTTCGCAGCGCTGAGGCAGAGTCTGCTCCCCCCTGCGGCTCAGATCGACGAATTCCCTGATCTTTTTGATTGGCATTCCGGTGTTTTTCAGGCAAAAAACCAGACCAAGCCACTCCAGGTCTTCTTCCGAAAAACGCCGGACGCCGCCGCAGATAGTCTTTTGCCGGCAGAGGTAGCAAGCTGGCCCCCACTCCCTACCCCCAACGTAGGAAAATATTTTTATTTAACTATTGCAATATACAACTGTTGTATGATAGAATATGCACGAGGTGATGAAATGATTGACCAAGGGAGCGCAATCCTGAGAGAGCTGATCCGGGTGCTTGTAAGGAACTTAGGCATCCTGGAAAAAGGCGATGCCTCTTGCTGCGGCGTTACGATCACGCAATGTCACGCCATTGTCGAAATTGGCCGGAAAGAAAAAATATCACTGGTGGACCTTGCCGACTTATTGGGCGTGGACAAAAGTACCATGAGCCGGACTGTCAATAACCTTGTGGAAGCGGATTTAGCGGTGCGGGAACTGGATGCTGAAAACAGGAGATATGTTACAATTCAGTTGACAGAAAAGGGCAAAGATGTATTCCAGAATATTGAAAAAAGCATGGAGAGCTACTACAAAGGGATATTCGGTTCCATTCCAGAGGATAAAAGAAGTCAGGTGCTGGAAGGCTTGAAGCTCCTGGCGGACGCGGCGCAACGCAACAAATGCTGTTAATCGGAAATGATTTTATTGCTAATTTTAAGGAGGCTATCTTTATGTCGAAGAACATTCGGGAAGAAATCAAGGAGCATTACGGCGATATTGCAAAAAAAGTGTCTGAAACCGCAAAAAGTTCCTGTTGCGGTGGTGGGTCTTGCTGCGGTGATATATCGAATGATCTGTATTCCGTAGAATATGTTGCCGGATTGCCGGAAGAAGCGATCCGGGCCTCGTTGGGCTGCGCGAATCCGGTTGCCCTTGCAAACCTGCAAAAGGGTGAAACGGTGCTGGATTTGGGCAGCGGCGGCGGGATAGACGTGCTGATTTCCGCAAAATTTGTGGGCGAAACAGGCAAAGCCTATGGATTGGATATGACCGACGAAATGCTGGAACTGGCGAATCGCAATAAGGAGAAGATCGGCGCGAAAAATGTTGAATTTATTAAAGGAT
The DNA here is from genome assembly GCF_052442865.1 of Caproiciproducens puteiluti. NCBI lineage: Bacteria > Bacillati > Bacillota > Clostridia > Eubacteriales > Acutalibacteraceae > Caproiciproducens > Caproiciproducens puteiluti. Next base: position 2,220,445 of record NZ_CP194790.1, read on the forward strand.
ACATTGAGAATATTCCACTGCCAGACGAATCTGTTGACGTTGTTACATCGAACTGTGTAATCAACCTGACTGAGAACAAGGAAGTCGCTCTGAGAGAGGCTTATCGGGTCTTGAAAAAGGGCGGAAGACTTGCGATTGCTGATATTGTTGAACTGAAAGCCGTTCCGGATGAGATTCGCAAAAGCGTCCAAATGTGGGTCGGCTGCATTTCCGGGGCATTGAGCGTCGCAGAATATGAACGAATTCTGAAAAAAGTCGGCTTTACAAACGTAGAAATTACGCCTGTCAATATCTATACAAAAGAAATCATCCGAAGTATTGCGGAAGAAAAGGAACTTGGTGAGATTTACTCCCACCTAAACGAAGATGCCTTGGACGGTGCTTTTGCGGGCGCACATGTAAAGGCATATAAATAGAGAAAGGCTTTGAAATGGACTTTACGATTGAGAAGATGGAACCGGCCGACTGGCCTCAGGTTTCTACCATCTATTCGGCAGGCATCAAAACCGGGATCGCAACTTTCCAAAGAGACGTTCCAAGCTGGAAGGAGTGGGATCAAAGCCATCTGAATTCCTGCCGTTTTGTTGCACGATTCAATGATGTGATTTTGGGATGGGCAGCTTTATCCCCAACCTCCAGCAGATGTGTCTATGCGGGAGTAGCCGAAGTCAGCATATACATCGATCCGGAATATAAACATCAGGGCATAGGAACTAAACTCCTGAAAAATTTAATTCATCAGTCGGAAAAAGAAGGTTTCTGGTCTTTACAAGCCGGAATCATCAAAGAAAATACCCACAGCCGAGAATTACATCAGAAATGCAAGTTTCGGGAGCTTGGCTTCAGAGAAAGATTAGGACAGATGTCAAATGAAAAATGGCATGACGTCGTTTTAATGGAGCGCAGAAGCAAAGCTGTTGGCTGAATCAATCTATTTCAAGTAGAAAGCAGTGGCATAAAATGGTTCTTCTTTTCATAATTTTACTGATCATCGTCGCGGTAACTCCAAGGGAAAGCAACTCCGATTATGAGGAATATTGCCGGATGGAATGCTGGAGCAGGAGATTTCCGAAATCGTCGAATTAGTCAGAAGGCGGCTTCACGAACAAAATTCGTGAAGCTCCTTTTCTTGTCAGGCATTTACCAGTTCTAAAAATATTTATAAATTCGATTTTTCGATTTAAAGATATTGACAATCATCGATATTGACTTTATACTGTATCATAATATATATTACATATCTGATTACTTTAATTTAGAGGGGATCAACAGCAATGACATTACAAAAAGAAGTGTTGGCCACCCAAGCCGTTGATCTATTCAGAAATGGGCTCTATTGTTCGGAAGCAATTCTTCAGGTTTTTAATAAGGAGCTTGGCCTGGGATTGAATGACACTGCCATAAAAATGGCAACCGGATTTGGCGCAGGTTTAGGTGCGTCGAAATGCTGCTGCGGCTCGCTGACAGGTGCAGTGATGGTTTTAAGCGCCGTGAAAGGCAGAACAAGTACAGAAGGCAATGTAGATGAGGTGTTTTCCTTAACTCAGGAATTGCATAATGAGTTTAAAAAAAGATATAAGGCTACCTGCTGCCGTGTGCTGACGAGATCAGTAAAATGGGGAGAACCGGAGCATCATCAGCTCTGTGAGCAATATGTCAGAGGTGCTGTAGAAATATTAACTGATATTTTAGAGAGGGAAAGTAAGCCAGCACCGGTAAAAAGCAATGGTAACTTGGAGCTGGACTAAATTTACATAAATATTATCATTAAACCCAGGGCCGCAGAAATAGCTTACCGCCTTGGGTTTTTTATTATTAAATTTTCGCCAGCATATTGACATTCATCGATATAAGTATATAATATAGATGAATTTGAATGAAATTGATGCATGTCTATCTTATGCAAAACTGGGAGGTGTACAGAAAATGAGATATTCCCACGCGGAATATGCCCCGGTGTTTAAGGCGCTGTCCGACGAAACTCGGCTGAAGATCGTCGAGATTCTTTCCTGCGGCGAAATGTGCGCCTGTGACATTCTGGAATCCTTCAAGATCACGCAGCCTACCCTTTCCTACCACATGAAAATTCTGACGGATTGCGGCCTTGTGAACGGCAGGCGCGAAGGAACCTGGATGAGGTATACGATCAACGACAAAAAAGTTACTGCCATAAAAAATTTCTGGGACGGAATCACATCGGAATATCGGGATTGTATCTGTAATAATGTCGAGGAGGAAGGAAAATGCGAATTATAATCATAGGTGCGGTTGCCGCCGGAACGTCCGCCGCGGCAAAGGCACGAAGAAACAGCGAAAGCGCCGAAATCGTCGTTTATGACAAGGACAGCTTTATTTCATATTCCGGTTGTGGTATGCCCTATTACATCGGCGGTGAAGTCGAAAACGCAGACGAACTCACCCCACGCGATCCCGCGTTTTTCAAAAGTAAATACAATGTGGATATTTTGACCCGTCATGAAGTGCTCTCAATTAACCCCGATCAAAAGGTTCTGAAAGTCAAAAACCTTACCACCGGAGAGGTGTTTTCCGATTCATATGACAAGCTGGTAATTGCAACCGGAGCACGGGCGGTCGTTCCACCAATCAAGGGCGCAGACGGACGGCACGTCTTTACTCTGCGCAATATCGGTGACATGAACCGCATCAAAACTTATATCGATGGAAACAGCCCGAAGCGCGCGGTGATCATCGGAACGGGCTTCATCGGGCTGGAAGTCTGTGAAAATCTGAAAAAACTCGGTTTAGAAGTGACCCTGCTGGAAAAGCTGCCGCAAGTGACACCGGGGCTCGACAGTGACATGGCGGTCTATGTGCAGGACCATATAGAAAAGAATGGCGTTCCTGTCCTGACGGGCGTTTCTATTACAGAGATTACGGAAAGTAGTGTCGTTTTGTCGGGCGGCAAAGAGATTCCTGCGGATCTGGTTCTGATCTCTGCCGGGGTTCGCCCCAACACGGCACTGGCCGAAGCGGCGGAGATCGAGCTTGGCGTTTCCGGTGCGATCCGTGTGAACACAAAGATGCAAACCAGCCAACCGGATATCTATGCCTGCGGAGACTGCATCGAGCAGTTCCATGCGGTGACGGGAAAACCGGTTTACCGGCCGCTGGGTTCTACAGCCAACAAGACCGGCAGAATCGCCGGAGACAGCATGACGGGCGGCGATCTGGAATTCAGAGGCATACTCGGTACCGGAATCTTCAAAATATTTGATATGACGGTGGCTCAGACCGGCCTTTCCGAACGTGAGGCGCTTGCCTTGGGTTATCAAGTCCAGGTTTGCCACAACATCAAACCCAACAAGCCGGAATATATGGGCGGCAGGGAAATGGTCATCAAGGGAATCGCCGACCGCGTGAGCGGCAGACTCCTGGGCGCGCAGATCGTCGGATATGAGGGCGTGGACAAGAGAATCGACGTGTTTGTGACGGCGATTACCTTCAAGGCGAAAGTGGAAGATCTTTTCCATCTTGATCTGGCCTATGCCCCGCCGTTTTCTACCACAAAGGACCCGGTGATGTACACCGGGATGATCCTGGATAATGCCATTCACAGGGGCAGACCGCTGATCACGGCGCAGGAGCTCGATACCCTGATGCGGTCTGGGAAACCCTATACGTTGATCGACGCCAGAGCTGCTGCGCAATATGAGAAGAATCATATTGAAACCGCGAGAAGCATCCCCCACGCCAAAGTGAGAGCCGCGGCCGAGTCGTTGGATAAGGACGCGATTACGGTTACCTACTGCAATAAGGGCGTGACCGGAAACGCAGCACAGAACATTCTGCTGGGCAAAGGGGTTAAAAAAGTATATAACCTTTCAGGCGGACAAAAACAATATGGCAAAACGCATGGAGAGAAATAAGATCGCTCTCAGCCCGTCTTAATCATCGGTGCCAAAAGGTTTGAGATGACTTGAAAAAGTTGAAACTGTTGGAGGGGCAATCATGTTAAAGGTATTATTCTTATGCACAGGCAACTCTGCAAGAAGCCAAATTGCCGAGGCAATTCTCAACTCGAAAGGGAAAGACCGGATAATTGCTTATAGTGCTGGAAGCGAACCTGAAAAAGAAATTAATCCCTATGCCATCAAGGTATTGAAAGAAATTGGCATCGATATAAGTGACTGTAAGCCAAAATCCCTGAAATTATTTTCAGATCAGTACTTCGACTTTGTAATTACTTTGTGTGATCGTGCAAGAAATCAATGTCCAGTAATAGCTGGCCCCTCTATACATGTGCATTGGGGATTTCCTGATCCGAAATATTTTGAAGGTACTGATGAAGAAATCTTGAAGCAGTTCAGAACCCTGGTGAATGAATTAACCAGAAGGATTGACTTGTTTATGCTTCTTCCCTTGGAAAAATCCGACAGGACGACTTTAAAGAAAAAGCTTAATGAAATAGTGGAAACGAATTGAATTTTATGAGAAATTTTCGGTATTATAGCAAAATAAATCCAGTTTAATAATTTGTTATATTGCCATTGTAACAAATGTCTTGTTATGGGCATAGTATATGCATATATGATCATACAGCGATATTGGAACAGGGTGCTTCAAATACATCATACGGTGGTTAAGGAGGATTATGTTATGACAGATTATCTCAGCATCAACAATATGAATATAGCCACGTGCAGAGAGGATACGCAATTTGGAATTAGCGATATGTGCGGCGTCACAAACAGAAATAATATACGCTATAGTATTGAAAACATGTGCGGTGTAACAGATCAGAGTAATGCAAAGTACTGTCTAAATAACATGAATGGTTTTCAATAAGGTCGGCCATCGCTGCACTGATCTCAATTAGCGAAGCAAGTGTATTCAAGGAAGGTGGAATGAATGATCGAGGTCTTTAAGGCATTGTCAGAGGAAAGCAGGTTACGGATTTTATCTTTACTTTTGGAAAACGAAATGTGCGTATGCGAGATTGAAGCCACGTTGAAAATGACACAATCGAATGCTTCGCGGCATCTGACAGCCTTAAAAAATTGCGGGATTTTGGATAGCTACAAAGTGGCACAATGGGCGTATTACCGGATCGACGATAATTTTAAGCAAGAAAACGCTGAGCTTTGGGAGTACCTTCAGCGCAAACTGATAGAACTTCCGACTTACAAAGTTGACCGGGAAGAATGCCGGAAATGCAAAGGTCAAAATCTGTGCGGATGTTTAAATAACAAGATGTTTAAATAACAAAACGATATAAAATTCGTTAATCATTATTCACTTGGGAGGTTTTATAGTTGGGTGTAGAAAGTAAAGCAAAATTGTCTTTTCTGGATCGATTCCTTACATTGTGGATTTTTCTTGCCATGGCCATTGGCGTAACCGTCGGTAACTTTTTCCCGTCTGCGGCAAATGCAATTAACAGCCTCAGCACAGGGACGACGTCGTGGCCTATCGCAGTCGGACTGATCCTTATGATGTATCCCCCGCTTATTAAAGTTAAGTACGAAGAAATTGGTAAGGTGGCAAATAATAAGCGGGTATTCAGCTTTTCGCTTTTACAAAATTGGATCATCGGCCCGATCCTGATGTTTCTCCTTGCGATCATCTTTTTACCAGACAAACCGCAGTATGCCATCGGCATTATTGTCATAGGGCTTGCCCGTTGCATTGCCATGGTGATCATCTGGAATACGCTGGCGAAAGGCGACAACGAGTATTGTGCCGCATTGGTCGCCCTCAACGCAATCTTCCAAATCCTTCTTTACTCCGTTTACATTTGGTTTTTTGTCACGGTTTTACCGGAAGCTTTACATCTCTCATGGGGCGGAGAGGCCGTACACGTATCAATCTTGGAAGTTGCACATAGCGTACTCATTTATCTTGGCATTCCGTTTGCAGCCGGTATTATCACAAGATTCTCGGTGATCAGAATCAAAGGCAAGGAATGGCTGAACAATACCTTTATACCAAAGATTTCACCGCTTGCTCTTATAGCGCTTCTCTATACGATTATTATCATGTTTATGCTCAAAGGGCGCATGATCGTTGAGTTACCGTTTGATGTAGTGCGGATTGCAATTCCACTGCTGATTTACTTTGTGCTGATGTTTGTAATCAGCTTCTTTATTTCATACAAGAGCGGTTTCAAATATGACCAGACCGCGACATTATCTTTTACCGCCGCGAGCAACAATTTTGAACTTGCTATCGCCACATCGGTCGCAGTTTTCGGTATCAGTTCCGGGCAAGCATTTGCTGCAGTTATTGGGCCGTTGATCGAAGTACCGGTGATGATTTCACTTGTACGGCTTTCGCTCTATCTGAAAGGCAAATATTTTGATGGAAATGGGCTTCCGCTCCATAAACCAGAGGCTCAAAAATGACTGGCGAACTGATTTATCCGGAGCGATTTCATGAAAACAATGCGAATCTTTGAATCGGCGTTGGGCTGCACCATTGGATTACGCAATGATAATTCTAATTCTGAATTGATTCGATTCAAAGTATCTCTCAAGACGTTGGAGAAAAACGACATTAAGGTTGAATGTTTTAACCTTTTAGACTTGCCAATGGAATTTATAAACAACAAATCCATTAATAAGCTCATCAACAATGGGGAACGTCTTGGAAAGCTTCCAATCATTGTTTTGGATGATGAAATTGTATTTATGGGCCGATATCCAACCAACGATGAGCTCGCAACGCTCTTGAATATTCCGGTGAGTTGTTTTAATTAACCAATCTATCCATTGATCGTCGGTCGACGATCAATGGTAAATAACAATTTTTAGGAGATGTCTTATATGAAAAAAATGCAAATCTTTGAACCTGCCATGTGCTGTTCGACTGGCCTTTGCGGAGTTGGAGTGGACCCCGAACTTCTCAGGATTTCGACTGCCCTGAATACACTCAAGAAAAACGGGATCAATGTTGAACGGTTCAATCTGTCAAATGCTCCGCAGCAGTTCGTAAACAACAAGGCAGTCAATCACTTTATCAACACAAAGGGCGTCGATGGGCTGCCCGTCACTGTTTTGGACGGAGAAATCGTGACCGCAGGCCGGTACCCCACCAATGAAGAATTTGCCAACCTACTCGGCGTCCCGGCAAATCTGTTCGGCGGGAAGCCGAAGGTTGTCAAGGTCACTCCGAGAAGGTCGGGCGGATGCGGCTGCTCGGGAGGAAAGTGCTGCTGATTCGGTTCATACTTTCTGCTGAGAAAGAGATTTAGCACTTCTAACAAGACGATAGGAGCATATCTTCCCAAATCAGTTGTGTGAATTTTTCACAAGGGACGAGGATGCTCCTTATCTTTTTATAAAAGATTGGAGGTATCATCATGGAGAATTTTAATCCACAATTAATTAGGTTGACGAAATATTTGTTTTACACGGGAAAGGGTGGAGTCGGAAAAACATCGGCAGCATGCGCCACGGCCGTCACCCTTGCAGACAAAGGGAAAAAGGTGCTTTTAATCAGTACGGACCCCGCCTCAAATTTGCAGGACGTTTTCCATACGGAGCTTACGAACAAAGGGGTAGCGATTAAAGAAGTTCCAAATTTGGTTGTTTCCAACCTTGATCCCATACAGGCAGCAGCAGAATACAGGGAAAGTGTCATCGGCCCCTATCGCGGCAAGCTGCCTGATGCGGTGATTAAAAATATGGAGGAACAGCTTTCCGGTTCGTGTACGGTCGAGATTGCAGCTTTCAATGAGTTTTCAAAATTCATCACAGATGAAACGGTGCGGAAAGACTATGATCATATCTTGTTCGATACCGCTCCGACAGGGCATACGCTTCGCATGCTGCAACTGCCGTCCGCTTGGAGCAATTTCATCAGTGAAAATACGCATGGAGCTTCCTGTTTAGGTCAGCTTTCGGGATTGGAAAGTAAAAAGGAAGTTTATAAAGAAGCCGTCAGAACCTTGTCCGACGGGAAGCAGACGACGCTGATTCTTGTTTCGCGTCCGGAAGAAGCACCTTTGAAAGAAGCGGAACGGGCATCCAGGGAACTGGCGGAGATCGGTATCAACAATCAGACACTGGTGATCAACGGCGTGCTGACTTCCTATGACGACAGCGTTTCCGAGAGCCTGTATCGGAAACAGCAAGACGCGCTTCATGACATCCCGCAAGGCTTGAAAAAACTGACCGCATACCGGATTCCGCTGCGGGCTTATAACATCACCGGAATTGACAATGTCAGGGCTTTTCTGACCCAGGATCAGTATAAGATCCGCGATGAAAAAGTCAGGGCTAAATCGATTCCTCATCTGGAAGATGTCATTGACGATCTGTATCGCACGAATAAAAAGGTCATCTTTACCATGGGGAAAGGCGGTGTCGGGAAAACCACCGTTGCGGCCGCAATTGCACTGGGCCTTTCAAAAAGAGGAAGGAAAGTTCATCTGACTACGACGGACCCGGCCGGGCACCTGAAATCCGTAATCAGCGAGGCCAGCGGCATCACCATGAGCCATATTGATGAACAAGCCGAACTGAAAAAATATCAGGAAGAAGTGCTTTCCAATGCAAAGAAAACCATGTCCGCTGATGATATCGCTTATATCGAGGAGGATTTACGTTCTCCCTGTACGCAGGAAATTGCAGTATTCCGGGCTTTTGCCGAAGTTGTAGAGAAAGCGGAAGACCAGACCGTCGTGATCGATACCGCTCCGACAGGGCATACCCTTTTGCTGCTGGATTCCACACAAAGCTACAATCAGGAGATCAAACGCTCCCAGGGCGAAATCCCCGAATCCGCACGGAAGCTTCTGCCGCGCCTCCGCAATCCTGATGAAACCGAGGTCATTATTGTGACTTTGGCTGAGGATACGCCCGTCTATGAAGCACTGCGCCTGGAGGAAGATTTAAAGCGCGCCAGCATCGAAACAAAATGGTGGGTAATCAATTCGTCTTTCTACCGGACCGATACAACGAATCAAATACTTTCCGCAAAGGTGAGCAACGAAATCGAGTGGATCAACAAGGTGGATGAACATTCCAAGGGAAATTTTGCGGTAATTGCATGGAGCGCTGAGGAAATCGAAGGAGATAAACTGCTGACAATATAAGCTAACACTTTCCAATGGGACGATTGTGTCATTATAAAGATATCATAAAATGATAGAACTGGAGAAATGAAAGATGAAAATTACAGAAGAAGCAAAATCCTTGATTCAGGCGGCATTTGATTCCAATGATTGTGACTGTTTAAAAGTATCACAGCAGCAATCCTGCTGCGGCACATCCTTGCAATTTGAACTGATCAAATTGCAAGCAGGCGAGAAGTCCGTTTCCATTGACGGGGTCCCTGTTATGATGGATGACCAGACTCAAACAAGGACAGAGGCTGTGACACTTGCAGCGGAAAATGGCGAGCTGACCATTCAGGACGATCAGTCATGCTGCTGTTGATGGAAACAGTAATATGGAATCCCCCCATTCCCTGCAAATCACGTGCGCCTATCATACGGAAGCACAAGCCGAAAGATGTTAAAACAACAAAATAGTCAAACCAAGGGCAAACCCATTTAACGATGGGGACGCAAAGCCATAGGGTCTAAAGTGCGTAAAAGCGCGCTATGACAGCCTGGCTGCCGGAAGTCGCACTTGAAAGCTTGCCCTTTTTACGGGCAGGCTTTCATTGTTTTTATAGCTTCTGACGGATAATTTGAACAAAGATCATTCATGGCTCTGCTATGTCCCTTGGTGAAAGGGGAACCCATGAATATTCTTTACTTCTTCCTTTTCCGGAGGTTGAAATAAAGACGGCGAATCCCGTACACACTCGCCTCCATTAACTGAATATATTCAAAAATCAGCACTTTGCCGTCCCGGGCAAAGTGCTGATTTTTTATTTTCGACAACAAAAGCCCCGCCTCGACCGCTAAAGAACAGTTTCGATTTTAAGCTCTTTTCTTTTTGTAGAAGCGTGTCGAATCGACATTGCCGATCCCCTCCGCTTGTTCTTCATTTCCGGATTTCAACAATCACGAAATGGAGGACAAGCTTATGGCAAAGTATCGGAGAAAAACAAATTACCGGGATAAATATCCCGATGTAAGCAAAGAAATTATCGAGGTTCTGGAGAAAAGCGACCGCCTGATGGAATACCAGCAGTACGACATCAAAGTCGAACGGTGCAGGATTGATTATGGCAGTGGCACCGCTACATACCTTCCCAGCCGAGAGGACTCCTACGAGCGGCTTCTGGAGGAAAACAGACAGTTTGTCACCGAGATTGAAAGTGTTGAGGATGCCGCGATCAAGACGGTGCTGATCGGGAAAATGCTGGCCTGCCTCAAACATCTCGCCCCGGAAGAACAGGAGTTGATCACGGCTCTCTTTTTTATGGATAAGAGCGAGCGCCAGCTATCCAGAGAAACCGGGATCGCGCAGCGGACAATTCACGATAGAAAGGTAAAAATCCTGGCGGAATTAAAAAAACTTATGGGAAAATAAAAATTTATCCGCTCAACCCCCTCACTCAACGTGGAAATAAGTGAGGGGGTTTTACTCTTCCCTCATTGCTCCTTGAAAATTTCATATCCGGCAACATAAATACATGATCTGTCCGGCCGTGATGAGCGGCAGCGACATTGACGGGCGCGCCAAGACTACCTGCGGATGGGTGACAGACATCCGTTGAACCGATGGCATCGAAGGCGACGAGCGGCAAAGCCCGGTTATAAAGCAGCCCGTGGTGGGTTGTTTCGCAATGAAACGGACAGTGCTAACGCTACTTCCGTCCAGCCACAGCCCCGCCTGAAAGCGGGATCACGCAATGGGGGCGGCTCGGTGAGAACCACGGAGAGGTGAAATCCCTATGGTGTTTGCTTAACCGGCAAACCATTTATGTTGCCGCCCTCGCTTCGGGAAGCAGTGCCGAATAGAAGCATTAAATTGAAATGAAGAACAAGCAAATCGTTTGACCTTAGAAACTACGCGGCAGGACAATTGCGCCCTGCCGCGCCCTTGTGAGGTCAAACCACATTATTTAGGAACAGGAGGTTTTTATAATGGGACTGAAAAAAAGAGCGTGGCTGTACTGCCGCATTGACGCGCCGGAGGATGCCCACGGCATGCTGAAAGGTCAGAAAAAAGAGCTCTATGACTATGCGGATCAGCTGGGATTCACCATTGTTGGCTGTTCCGAGGATTTGGGAAGCGGCCTGAAATATAATCGCCCCGGCCTGATTGCAGTCGAACGTGCCGCTGAACAAGACAGGATGGATGTCTTGTTAGTAAAACAACTAAGCCGCCTCGGGAGAGATTCGGCACAAACGCTGGATTTTCTCCGGAAGCTGGAGCAGTCGGGCATAAAGCTCTATTCACCGCTGGAAGGAGAAATCAGATTGTTCAGAGATATCAATGCAATCCATGAGCTCACCATGGGCATGGAATAGGAGGCTTCACTATGAAGGCAAAGCAGCCGGATACAAGAGCTGAGACTATAAGAATCCAAGTAAATGGACTACCTGTCACATTGCTTTTTTCTGCGGAGCCGAACAAAGAAGCGGCTGATTTCATAAAAAAGGCTTTGATAAATGCTTATGTAGTTAGGACAGCATAAACGCAAAGCACAATTTAAAGGCGGTTTTTTCTAATGTCAATATGCGAAAAATCAGCTATTTGTATAGCTTTTTCCTGCTTTGTGTGAGATAATGGCGTTGGCAAAAAACCAACTGCTCCTTGACAATTGAATAAAATCAAGTGTCCGGTCTCTCACTCAAAACACCAACGATATGAGAGGACGGATACAAAATGGCTGAAAGAGTTTATTGTTTATACAGAGTATCTACCGCAAAGCAGGTAGACCATGATGAACAGAATCAGGCCGACATTCCCATGCAGCGCAAAGCCTGCCATGAATTTGCAGACCGCATGGGCTGGACCATTGTTCATGAAGAACAGGAAGACGGTGTTTCCGGCTATAAAGTCAGTGCCGCTCAGCGTGACAAAATCCAGCTCATAAGAGAACATGCAGAGCAAGGCAAATTTGATATCCTTCTGGTTTTTATGTTCGACAGGCTCGGCAGGAAAGCCGATGAAACTCCCTTTGTAGTGGAATGGTTCGTAAAAAAGGGTGTCAGAGTATGGAGCGTCAATGAAGGAGAGCAGCGGTTTGAGTCCCACACCGACCGCTTGACAAACTATATCCGCTTTTGGCAGGCTGACGGCGAAAGTCAGAAAACCTCCATCAGAACCAGAACTGCTCTTGGACAGATGGTTCAGGAGGGACGCTTCCGCGGCGGCACTGCTCCATATGGTTATTGTCTCGAGAAAAGCGGCATCATCAACAAGCGCAAGCATGAAGTCTACAAATTGGTCATTGACGAGGAAGAAGCCGAAGTAGTACGCATGATGTTTAATTTATGCGTTTCGGCAGGTTACGGACGCTGGCGGCTTGCCATGTTCCTGAATGATAAGGGAATCAAGACTCGCAAGGGAACCAATTGGCATGACGCATCGGTAGGCGCAATTCTGCACAACGTGATATACAAGGGCGTCCTCCGGAGCGGCACCACTTTCTCAGAGCCGTTCGAGAAACTTCAAATCGTTGATCCCTCTACTTTTGATTTAGCGCAAAGGCTTATGACTGAGCGGGTAAATGAGAAGAAAAACGAAAGAACGGTTCCGCTAAACACCGCAGGTCAATCGCTTCTGTCCGGAAATGTATTCTGTGGACATTGCGGCGGGCGCCTGGTCCTAACCACCAACGGCAAAGTAGTCAGGCTTGCAAACGGTGAAAAAAAGGGTGTCAAGCGCATTCGTTATATCTGCTATAACAAAACGAGGCGCCGTCTTGACTGCGATGGACAAACAGGCTATACTATGCACATCCTTGACGATGCGGTGGTTCAGGTCCTGCATCAGATTTTTGACCGCATGAATTCGGCTTCCGACAGCATGATTCTTGGAAGCACGGAGGATCGCCGGATGGCGGAATTACGAGCCGAGGTTAAACGGGCTAAGGCCGAGAACAGCAAGGCTACCACCGAGTACGAATCCATGAAAGCTGAAATGGTAAAGGTCGTTCTTGGCACGAGCGATATGCCCAAGGATGTATTGTCAGAGGTTGTAAATGAGTGCCGCGATAAGGTGATTGCCACCAGTGAACGGTTGACTTCATTAACAGCCGAGTTGGAACGCGGCAATGCAAGGGTAACTGAAATGAAATCTGAACTTTCCCGCATCCGCACATGGTCGGAGATTTTCGATGGCAGCGATATGGAAGTCAAGAAGATGATCGCGAACTACATCATCAAGAGAGTCAATGTATTCAAAGGCTATAAACTGGACATTGAGCTGAACCTGAATGTGCAGCAATTTCTGAATGGTCTTGACAGCATCAGCGACGATGAAGAATCGCGTCCCGCGGTGGCATCGTAAATTGATGCAGCCTCCATAAACTCTCTACAGCTGAGTAAATATCTACATATGCGGGTTGGGTTTTGTGGTGGTGCACACCCGATACTTTGGGAGAGCGCCACACTGGCAGTGTGGAGGTCAGCGGTTCGATCCCGCTATGCTCCACCAAGTAAAAATCCAGGAACCTGATGGTTCCTGGATTTTTTGTTTTGCCTTGAAAAATACACAGAAACGTATAAAGTCGGAGCTGCCGACCCTATGGGCCGGTCACTCCGACTTTTTTATCGGCTGTTTTGCATCAAGCCCTTTGCCCTTACTCCGTCCGTTACTGCTTCTAACCCGTCCATACTGCTTTAAGGGGTCGGCTTTGACTTGCCGCAGATTTTTAAAAAACGCTGCATGGGTACGGTCAGAAACTTATCCGTACGGTAAATAACGGAGAGCGCCCAGGGAAATTCCGGGTTCTTCAGGTGGAGATGACACACGCGGCCGGAGTACAGCTTATCGACCAGAGGCTTTGGCAAAATGCTGACGCCCTGATTATTTGCTACCATCTCCAGCAGCAAATCCCATTGGGAGCTTTCAAAAACGATGTTCGGCGTAAAGCCCGCGGCTTTGCAGCGTTCCATCACTACATCATAATACATATAATCCGGAGAAACCATCAACAAACGCTCTGTACCCAGCGTCCCGAAGTCCACGCTGCTTTTGGCGGCAAGCGGATGCTGCTTGGGGACGACCAGCACGGCCTCCGAATGAAAAACGGTTTGGCTGTAAAACTTACTGTCCGAAAACGGTTCGATCACCACGCCCAGGTCCAGCGTTCCGTCGTCCACCATATCCCGGATCGATTTGGAGGTGATCTCCGTAATCTGCAGGTCGGTTTCCGGGTAAGCTTTCCGAAATTGATAAATCAGGGAGGAAAAATAGATGGTTCCGGCGGACGGGGGCAGGCCGAGCGTCAGGGAACCGCCCGCACAGCGCAGCCGCTGCTCCAGTTCCTGCGTCTGGGTCTGATAATAGTCCAGCAGCTTTGTTGCGTATTCATAAAACGCCAAACCGTCCTGCGTAATCAGAAGATCCTTCGCCCGGCGTCCGATGAATTCCGCCTGAAATTCATTCTCCAGTGCGCGAATGGCCTTGCTCAGGGTCGATTGGCTGACAAAAAGCTTCTCAGCCGCTCTTGTAAAATTACGCTGCTTTACCACTTCCACATAGTAAGCCAGCTGAATCATTGTCATTGGGGATTCCCTCCTCAATCTTTTACTCTGTCTTCATTATACTTGGAAATTCCGTGATTGCAATTCTGAAATAGATAGATCAAGGTGTTTTTGTATGAATTTAATTCATACGGGTATGAATTTTTTGTATTTTTCCTCTGAAAAATGCCGTGCTATGATTACAGTAAAGAAATGCTTTGGCCAAAGCAGACAAAATTGAATGAACTGCTTGCATGCGGCTGTATGTAAGCGAGAGGAGAGGTATTTGTGCAAGAGCAAGAGAAAAAAGTATCTTCCGTCAGAGCCATTCTGATTGAAACGGTGATGTTTTTTACATACGCGTTTTTCGCCGTAAACTGGGTCGCCGGCAGTACGCTGACGCCGCAGATCATGAAGTATTTCAATCTGCAGTCGTTTGCTTCGGCAACCTTCATTTCCAACGCGATTACTATCGCAAAAATCATCGGCAACTTCCTGGCTGCCGGAATTCTTGTCAAGCTGCTGCCCAAAAAAGCGATCGGTCTGGGGTCCGGGCTGATCGTCGCGGGCAGCGCGCTGGCTGTGCTGGCGCCGCAGTATTGGATTTTTATTTTGGGCCGCTTTCTTATGGGGTTTGGCGGTGCGCTGTACGTCGTCTATTTCAGCCCCGTTGTCATTCACTTTTTTGCCCCTGAGAAACGACCGACAGTCAATGCGCTCAATAACGTGGCCTACAATGTCGGAGGAATCATCGCAATGCTGATCGTCGGCCCGGTCATCCGCTGGATGCAGACCTGGCAGTACAGCATGGCGTTTTTCGCAGCAATCAGCGCCGTATTGTTTATCGCGTGGCCCGTTTTGGGACAGGACTTTGAACTGAACCGTTCCTCCGGAGCGGACGCGGAAAAATATACCATAGGAGATGCGATCAAGGAAAAAAACAACTGGTTCCTGCCGCTTACGTATTCCGGATTACTTACCTTCTACATTGTGCTGCTCAATATTTTCCCGATTTCCGGTGTTACTGCAATCAACTCTAAAACACTCAGCACTCTGGTGGCGGTCGGCGGCGTTGTCGGTTCCGTGCTGGCGATTCTTCTGTCCAGGGTATACTTCAAGCGCCTGCCCGTAATCCGCTGGAGCGGTCTGGCCATGACCCTTTTCGGTGTGCTGATGTTTAACACGAAAAACGGCATACTTTCGATCATTGCCGCCTTTGCCATCGGCGTGCTGATGTTCCTGCCGATCACCTCCCTCGTAATGATTCCGCAGGAACTGCCGAACATGTCCCCCGCAAAGTTGACGACCATCATGGGGCTGTTCTGGGCGCTGTCCTATGTGATTGAATCGGTCGTATTCTATCTGATCGGCATTGTGATCGACAAATCCGGGTATTCGGCCGGACTGACCATCGCGCTGGTAATGAGCGCCACCTTCTTTCTCGGATCGTTCCTCCTTCCGGAAACGGGGCGTACCACGAAAGAAAAGAAGCAGTAAGAATGGAAAGGAATATCTTTATGAAATCGTTTAAAGAAATATACCGTGAGAAAAAAATGACCGCAGAACAGGCACTCGAGCTGATTCAGGACAACGACTATCTGTTTTCCGCCCAAGCCGCCGGGGAGCCCGAGGCGATTCTGGAAAAACTACAGCATCTCAAGAAGACCGGCGTAAAAAACACGGTTCTGAACACCTGTCTGCCCCTGAAGTATTACGAGGCGTTCAAGGACCCTGAAATGAAGGGTATCATGGCGCACAACGGCTGGTTCTTCAATGCCGGTCTGCGCGACGCACAAACCAAAAAGCTGGTGAGCGACGTGCCCCAAAGCTCCACCTCCATTCTACGCAAAACTCTTGACCGCATCGCTTATGAAAACCGCCGTCCCGTGGTGCTGGCCACGGTATCACCCATGGATCAGCACGGATATATGTCTCTCTCCGTCAGCGCGATTTATGAGCGGGACCTGATCAACAAAGGGGCGCTTGCCATCGTGGAGGTAAACCCGAATTATCCCCGTACCTTCGGCGATACACAGGTTCACATTTCCGAGGTTGCGGCAGTTGTGGAATCCGACCGTCCGATTTTAAAAAGCAAGCTGGCTCCCTACACCGAAACGGATGCGGCAATCGGCAGATTTATTGCCTCACTGATCGAGGACGGCTCCACGATTCAGCTGGGAATCGGCAATATTCCGAACGCGGTGGCGACAGAGCTGAAGAGCAAACATCACTTGGGAATCCACACGGAAATGTTTACGGAAACCATGGTGGATTTGCTTGAATGCGGCGCGGTGGACAATTCCCAGAAGGGTCTGCTCAACGGCTACTCGGTCTGCTCTTTTACAATGGGCAGCCAGAGGCTGTACGACTACATCGACAACAATCCATCCGTTTTGTTTAAATCCTGCACCTTTACCAACGACCCGTACACCATTGGGAAAAACAACAAATTTGTTTCGGTGAACGCCACACTGGAGGTTGATCTTACCGGACAATGCGCTTCGGAAACAGTGGGCCATACCCAATGGTCCGGCACGGGCGGACAGTCGGAAACCGTGCAGGGTGCCCAGATGTCCCCCGGCGGCAAGTCGATTATCGCCATGCACTCCACCTATACCACCAAGGACGAAAACGGCAAAGAGATCCTTCATTCAAAGATTGTGCCGTTTTTGCAGGAAGGCGCGGTGGTCACCACGTCCCGCAACGACACGGACTACGTGGTAACGGAATACGGTGTTGCGTGGCTGCGCGGGCTGAACGTGAGCCGCCGCGTCGAAGCGCTCATCAACATTGCGCACCCGGACTTTCGCGAGGAACTGCGCCGCCAGGCTGAAATCAACAAAATTTGGTAAAGAACTGCTTTCCCTAGCACAGCGCACCCCCCGCCGCGGTTTTCCTGCGGCAGAGGGTGCGCTTGCATTTGCTTGTTTATTTTATTGTATAGAAAATGGGACGGCTGGAGAAATTATAGGAAGCGTCCCTTTCTACTAATAAACCATCATTTCTAAAGCAGCAAAAATACAGGAACAAACTATCTACAGCAATTCCATTTCAGTTGCGAGACAAAACGCGTTCCTCCCCCACCTTCGGTGGGAAGGAACGCAGCCTTGTTGCAGAACCAACTGGGAAATGCTGTAAAGTACTATAAAAATTCCAATTTGTGAGGACGTGTAAAATTTTGACGCTTGCCATCATGCAAATCGTATTTTTAGGACTTTGCTATAAGTGGAGCGATTGGAAAAACTGGAAACTGTATTACCCGACAATGCTTTTTTATATTATTGGAAATCTGACGGAAGACATTATCACCTGCAAAAAACCTTTGTGGCTCTACTATGGCTCAACGTCGATTGACCGATTAGCCGATTATCTATTCGGCTTTTTGATTTTTCCCTGTGTGGTAATCCTGTTTTTATCAAGATACCCCAAGGGCAGAATGAAGCAGATCGCGTATTTATGTGCATTTATTGCCGTGATGTCGTTCGTCGAAATCGTGCTTTATTCCCATGGAGAGATAAAATATTACAACGGCTGGAATCTCTGGTGGTCCGTTTTGCTTTACGTTGGAGTATTCCCATTGCTGCGGCTGCACTATAAAAATCCGATATGGGCATGGGTGATATTATTTGCATTAGTGGCCGGCGGAGTATTCCATTTTAAAATTCCTTTAGCGGATTTATAAAAATTTATTTGAATGTACCATTTTTAGGAGAATTTCGATGTTTGCGAAAGAGTTTGCTGTCCCCAAAAGTGTGGATATCCAAAAAGAACTGACGGATATCCATATCCAAGAGTGGCTGCGGGAAGACGTATTCCATTTTAAATGGTGGTTTTTGATTGCCTTTCTTGTAATTCTTGCATTGATCTGGTGGATAATGCTTGATAAATCGAGATCGATGGAAATCTGCTTGTTTGTGATTTTGTCCGTCATAGTCTTTATGGGCATCAACGAATACGGGGAAGAATTGACGTTATGGGATTATCCGACCGATCTTATTCCCATATTCCCGCCGTTGTCTTCCGTTAATTTAATAAGTTTCCCCCTGATTTATTCACTGGTTTATCAGCACTTCGGCAAGGGAAAAAGGTTTGTATATGCAGTTATCATAACATCGGCTGCAGTTTGTTTTCTGTTTGAGCCGCTCCTTACCTGGGGAGGATTCTACTATCTTATTCATTGGCAATATTATTTCAGCTTCCCGATTTATACGATAGTGGCAATCGGCATAAAAGCAGCGGTAATGAAAATTTACGCGATCAGAGAAAAAAATCAGATCAGTGTCCCGGCGAATCGAAATTAAGGAGCGGATGTAATTGATACCGAATAATATGCTGGCAAACGCCGACATTCAATGGAAATTGACTTCCGCCCGCTTTGAAGAATGGTTTCAGACCGAGCTGCTGCGTTTTAGGTGGTGGCTGCTGCTGCTTGTGTTTCTGTTTTCTATTGTTGTCTGGTGGAAAACAGTCGACAAATCCAGACTGAATGAGATCATTCTGTATGCAGGCATTGTAACCGTGATGATTTTGATCCTTGACGAGTTGGGTGAGGAAATGACTCTCTGGGATTATCCCGTGGAGATATTTCCGCTGTTTCCTCCCATAGCGGCTATTGACCTGGCAAGCCTGCCTCTGGTCTACTCTGTGATCTATCAACATTTCCGGACATGGAAGAGCTTCGCGATTGCCTCGATTATTATGTCCGTTCTCTCGTGTTTCGTCCTTGAGCCTCTTTTTGTTTTGAGCGGTATCTATCAAATGATTACATGGAAAACCTATTATGGACTGCCGCTGTATTTCGCCATAGGAATCTGTTCAAAAGCAATCATGGTGAAGATATTCAGAACGCAGATAAAACATTCCGGACAGCTTTGAACGTAGCTTTTCTTCGGTTCGTCCTTTTTCTATGCACAGGCGGCATTTGACGCATGAAATTTATTGAACCGGTAATAATTCCGCCCATCAAAGGAAAACTAACACTGAGGTGAGGATTATGAAAGTAAAAGAAATCATGTCAACAAAAATTGCGAGCCTGGATTCAAATGATTCCATCGAAAAGGCCGCACAGCTGATGAAGCAATACGATGTAGGTTCGATCCCTGTGTGCAGTCAGGATAAGGTCATCGGCATCGTCACCGACCGGGATATCGCCCTGCGGGCGACGGCGGACGGCGGGGACGCGAAACAGACGGTCAGGGATATCATGAGCTCTGATCCGGTCGTCGGAAGCCCCGATATGGATGTCCATGACGCCGCCAGAATCATGAGTGAAAAACAGATCCGACGGCTTCCCATTGTGGACCATAACAGCCTGATCGGGATCGTCGCGCTGGGTGACATCTCCCTTGAGCCCACCCAGCAGGACAATGCCCAGGAAGCCTTAAAAAATATTTCTCAGCCCAACCACGGCAGTATGTGAATACGCAGCCGTCCCATAGAATGCACCCCAAGGTCCGAAATCGATGAGGGGTGCATTTATTATGCAATAAATTCTGTGATTTGGATAAACTAAGATATCATCAAAATTAAGGAGGACAACCTAATGAGCGATATACAAAAACGCAAATTGAAGCTGAACGATCAGGATTCCTTTTTCTATACGGACAACGTCATCTCCTCGACGGAATGCACCGGCCTGATACAGACTCCTCCGGTATCCGAAGGGGAAGCTGAATCCTACACGGAAATTTACCATATTCCGAAACCGGAAAATGAAGAAAACAACGGTCTGCAGCACGAATAAAGAAAGTCGAAAACGATTCCACACCTCAGCATCATTGCATATCATAATACTGAGGTGTGTATTATGTTAAGATTACCTTATATCTGGTGGTGGTTCCCTCCCCGTCGTCCGAGGATTCCACAACCGCGCCGTCCCCACGGGTGGATGCGGCCACGCGGCCACCGCTGACAGTTTTGCCTTTTCGCCGCCGTTGGATTTTTTGATTCATCGGCGGCTTTTTTTATCAGGTACTGTCTGAGAAATCAAGGAATTCGTCTGTTTCGGCTAAAACCCATCGTTTTTTATCATCAAATGGTGCCTATTGCAATTCCATTTTAAATTTGAGAGAAACGCAATCTTGTTGCAGAATCAATCGGAAATACTATCGCTATTTCCTTAGGATTGGATAAAGCGATTGACTTTTTCCCACAGACTGATATAATAAACAGGAAATTTGCGCTGTATCCGGCAACGGAACAGCAGCAGGAGGTAATAAAAGTGAATAAACAATCCGCAAAGTATGGGGACTTTGTCCTGACGGCGCTGTTCGCCGCCATCATTTTCGTGCTGGCTTTCACCCCGATTGGTTTTATCAATCTGGTGATTATCAAAGCCACCATCATCCACATCCCGGTCATCATCGGCTCGATTGTGCTGGGACCGAAACGCGGGGCGATTCTGGGCGGCATTTTTGGCCTGACAAGCCTGCTCAGCAACTACATGACACCGTCCGTACTCTCTTTCGCGTTCTGTCCCTTTATTCCTGTCCCGGGAACCGCGCACGGCAGCCCTCTGGCCCTCGTGATCTGCTTCATTCCCCGCATTCTGGTGGGCGTTGTGCCGTATTATGTGTATCAGTTTGCGCAGAAGCTCTCAAAGAACAGCTCCAAGGGAGAATATCTTTCCCTTACGCTTGGCGGAATTTCAGGAGCTCTCACCAACACCGCGCTGGTAATGAGCCTGATTTATTTTCTGTTTAAAGAAGCCTATGCGACCGCCAAATCCATTCCGGTCAGTGCGGTAATCGGCGTCGTGCTCGGCATTGTCGGAACAAACGGCGTGCCGGAGGCTCTTGTGGCCGCCCTGATTACCGTTGCGGTATGCAAGCCGCTGCTGAAGCTGCGGAAAAAAGAATATGCCGGAGTCCAAAATCTTCCGAATAGAAAATAAGCAGGTGATTTTTTATGATTCTCGCCGTTGACGTTGGGAATACGAATACTGTCCTGGGCTGTATGGATGACGATAAAATCCACTTTACCGCCCGCTTTGCCACGGACCGTGCAAAGACAAGCGACGAATACGCGATTCTGGTGCAGAGCCTTTTTATGGTAAACCGCTGTCCTTTCTCCAAAGTAGAGGGCGGAATCATTTCCTCGGTTGTCCCGGAGCTTTCTGTGGTTTTACAGGATGCGATTGAAAAATTGACGGGGAAAGTCTCTCTGATTGTCGGCTCCGGCGTAAAGACCGGGCTGAATATTCTGATCGACAATCCGGCGCAGCTCGGCAGCGACCTTGTCGTGGACGCGGTAGCCGCTTACGCCGAGTATCCGAAGCCCGCCATTATTTTCGATATGGGCACCGCCACGACCCTCTCTGTTTTAGACACGCGCGGGAACTACATCGGCGGCATGATTATGCCCGGCGTACGCGTCGCCATGGAAGCGCTTTCCAGAGAAACCGCTCAGCTTCCGCACATCAGCCTGGAGGCGCCGAAAAAAATCACGGGAACAAACACGGTGGACTGTATGAAAAGCGGCGCTATTTTCGGGAATGCCGCCATGCTGGACGGGGTGATCGACCGCATTGAGGAAGAATTGCATCAGCACGTGACCGTCGTGGCTACGGGCGGACTTGCGCGCCACATTGTTCCTTACTGCAAGAGCAAGATCATTTGGGACAACGACCTTACTTTAAAGGGTCTGTACATCATCTATAAAAAAAATATCAAATAATTTACTAAGGCTGAAATCCGGTGGATTTCAGCCTTCCTTTTTTAATTCCGCTGTATGGACAGAAGTTCATCGTCCGCCGAGGAAAAAGCTGACAGCCCGGATCAGGAAAAATCCGGACATACTATCTTTGTTGCGAAACAACAGAGAGATTTTATGTTCGGAGCTGGGATTATGAAGAAAAATGAAAAGGGACTGTCCGCGTGGCAGCTTACCATGATGGCGCTGGGAACGGTCATAGGAGGTTCCTTCTTTCTCGGCTCGTCGGTGGCAATTCACGCCGCGGGCCCGTCGATTTTACTGTCTTACATTTTAGCCGGGTTTCTGGTTTACTTTATCCTGTTCGCGCTGTCCGAAATGACCGTCGCCAATCCCGACTCGGGCTCTTTCCGTACCTTTGCGGCTCAGGCGTACGGGCAGGGCACGGGATTTGTCGTGGGGTGGGTGTACTGGACGGGAATGATTCTCGCCATGTCCAGCGAGGCCACCGCCGTCTCCATCCTTGTCAGGGAATGGGTGCCGAATCTTTCCATCCCGCTGTTCGGAAGCCTGATTATTATCATTGTAACCGCTCTGAATCTGCTGGGCGCGGACAAGCTCAGCAGGCTGGAAAGCGGACTGGCGGCAATCAAGCTGCTGGCCATCGTTTCCTTTGTGGTAATTGCCGCTTTGCTGATTGCCGGACTCTTCCCCGGAAGCCCGGCAGTCGGTACGGGAGCGCTTATGAAGGAGCCCCTGATGCCGGGAGGAATCAAGGGGATCGCCGGAAGCATGCTGATCGTCATGTTCGCCTATGCTGGTTTTGAGATTATCGGCCTCGCTTCTTCGGAAGCGGACAACCCGCAGGAAACCGTTCCGAAAGCAATCAATTATACGGTGTTCTGTCTGGTCGGATTTTACATTCTCTCCGTCGCCGTACTTCTCCCCCTGATTCCGACCGCCGATATTAACGAGGATACGAGTCCCCTGGTCGCCGCCCTGAACAGAAGCGGAATCGGATGGGCCGGTACCGCCATGAACCTGGTGCTGGTGACTGCCATCCTGTCCACTATGCTGGCGGCCATGTTCGGTCTTGGGCGGATGATGCGTTCGCTCGCGGAGGAGGGACTTGCCCCCGTCTGGCTGAAGGATCAGAACGATGTTCCCCGCCGCGGAATCCTGTTTTCAGGTTTTTCCATGCTGGTGGGGCTGGGACTCGGTCTGCTGTTTCCGAGAGTTTACCTGTTTCTGATCAGCTCCGGCGGCTTTGCCCTGCTCTTCACCTATACGCTCATCATGGCGACCCATATCCGTTTTCGCAAACAGCACGGCTGTCCGCCGAACGGGAAATGTCAGGTAAAGGGATATCCCTACACCTCCCTGTTTGTCCTGCTTGCCCTGATCGTGATCATGGTCAGTATGCCCTTCGTTCCCGGACAGGCGTCCGGACTGATGGCAGGAATTTTTATGGTCATTTTTTATTCGCTGTGCTATGTCGCAGTCAGACTGTATTATCTTTCGAAGCATCCGGAGCTTTCCCGCGGAAACGCAGTTAAAAAAGATTTCAAGAAAAATCTTTCGGCTGAATTTTCCAAAGAGCTTACCCCGCCAAACACGAAAAACAACGACACCAATCGGAAATAAACGGTTTTTTTATTTGAACTCCACATATTTCCATGTTTTTAATTTGTTAACATTAATTTCTTAAAATTTTAAAAGCTGCTTCACCGCACAGACATAAGCGGACGATATACTTTTAATTGTTCCGAAAAGGTTTTTGCTCCTCCTTATGTATAAAGATATTATGATTACTGCCGTACGCCTGTCGGCACAGACGGAATACCGAACCGACAGGCAGGCAGACTAACAGCAGGTTCCCCTATGGGGATTCACATATACTCTTTTTCATTTCCCTCTTTTTTGCCCGTCTGAAAACAGGCGGTACAGGCGGCTTGCACCGGTGATACGGTATGAGCCGCTTTTATTTTACGTTGGAACCTTCTTAACTCTGTCAGCTGCATATTATAGAGAGTAAGGAGGTGTAATAATATGGCAAGAGGATTCTTCCCCTTCTGGTGGTGGTTCCAGCCCAGAAGGCGTCCGCCGGGGCCGCCTCATCCGCCGGGGCCGCCCCGTCCGCCAAGGCCACCCCATCCACCGGGACCACCCCGTCCGCCGGGGCCACCCCATCCACCGGGACCACCCCATCCACCGGGGCCGCCTCATCCGCCGGGACCGCCTCATACGCCCGGCAGACCGGGACGCCAGCGTGGACATTAAAAAGCAAAGCGGGGGCAACACACCGCGTTCAAAATAAATTTCCATTCATAAATCAAGCGGTTTCGTAAAAATTAATCCTGAGGTGATTGATTTTTATGAATATTCCGTATTGCGGCTGGAATAAAAACGACAAAAATAATCCGTTTGAAGCCGGCGACTATGATTTTATGGAGTACAACGAGAAAGAAACAGAAAAAAATGACAGTGACGAAGACAATTCTTATCAGGATTTTCTTCGGAGCGATCGGAATCAGCCAAACTGAAAAAGCCGTCCCGGAATCCGGGACGGCTGTATTTTTCACAGAGGAAAGGGAATCCTACTCGCGAGGTGATAATATGGCTGATATAGGACCTGCGATGAAAAGCAAGTTTGACTCCCTGTCAAAGGATCTGAAAGAAGAAATCATGAAGAGGGATGTCAAAATCAATTCCATTCAGGATTTGATTAAGTGCCTGGACTCCATTGTCGCAGAGGGGTAACCCTCTGCTGCTTTTTCAGAGGCCGCAGGAATAGAATATGAAAAATCCCCAAATAATCGTTGGCTACGGTTGACTTCTCCTGTTTTTGTGATATAATAGATATGTATTCTAAATGTACCAATGGAACTCGCATATTTATGTAAGTCATTGACCGTTTAATGATTTACATAAATGTGCGGTTTTTTATTTTACATGCGGATATAATATATTTGGAGGTGCTTTTTATGAATAAAGGTACAGTAAAATGGTTTAATCAGGATAAAGGATTTGGATTTATTTCCAACGACGAAGGCGGGGACGATGTGTTTGTCCATTTTTCCGCTATTACCGGTCAGGGATATAAATCTTTAACGGAAGGTCAGAAAGTTACTTTCGACACCGAGACAGATCCTCGCAACGGGAAACTGAAAGCTGCCAATGTTACTGTTGTACAATAACATTATGAAGCAAAAAAGGTCAAATTTTTCATAAAAATAAATTTGACAATCAAGCTGGTATCCTGTATACTGACAATAGTGCCTGACCTCACGGTCAGGCATATATTTTAAAAACGAGGTACTTCAATTGTTTAACAAAGACAAAACCCTGACATGCAGAGACTGCGGACAAGAATTCGTATTCACCGCAAGTGAACAGGACTTCTTCGCTGAAAAAGGATTCACTAATGAACCCACACGCTGCAAGGACTGCCGCAATGCCCGCAAAAACGCCGGAAAACCCCAGCGTGAAATGTTTGACGCTGTCTGCGCTTCCTGCGGAACAACCTGCAAGGTTCCTTTCCGTCCCAGGGACGACCGCCCGGTTTACTGTAGCGAATGCTTTTCCAAGCAAAGATAATTTAAGAATGCCGATTGCTGAAGTACGCCGTTTACGGCGTACTTTTTTGTCAATATTTCTCTTTCTTCAATCACACTATGGATTTATATTTCTATGTTATAATAAAAGAAATACACTTAGGAGGTGCTCTATTGAATACAAAGAAAAAAGCAATGCTGAAAAGCAAATTATTGGTATACAAGGTTTGCTATCAGCAGGCTGAAAAACAAAAGGACCATACACGCATGGACAAGATCGAAGTTTTCATAGACGAACTCCAGGAAGAAATCGATAGTATGGACTGAATGAGCGGCAATGCCCGTTCCCAATAACTGCCTCCGCTTGGTTGAACCAGATGCGGCTTAAAAAGCCATGCCTGTTTTCATGAAGCCGGAGGTCTTTTTCTGTCTGCAGACTGCCGTCCATATCTTAACCGCATGATTGATATCGCTTCCGCGCTATGATAAAATGGAAAAAACACATATCAGGAGGACACCATGTCAAAAATTCGTATTGGAATGATCGGACTTGGAAATATAGCGCAGAAGGTTTATCTCCCGTTTCTTTCCGCGGAAAAAAACTGGACTTTGGCCGGGGGATACAGCCCTACAGAATGGAAAAGGAACCAGCTGTGCGGCATGTACCGGATCAAAGCGTTCCCCAATCTGACGGATTTGCTGAGGGAGACGGACGCCGTATTCGTGTCCTCGTCAACGGAGTCTCACTATGAAATCGTTTCAGAAGCTTTGAAGCACGGAAAAGACGTATATGCAGACAAACCGCTTGCGGCTACCTCCGACGAAGCGGAACAGCTCGCGGAGCTCAGCCTGCGATACGGCAGAAAGCTGATGGTCGGGTTCAACCGCAGATTTGCGCCGATGTATGTCCGGGCAAAAAACATGACGGACGCCGGCACGGCGCTGATTCGGCTGGAAAAGCACCGGGCGGACTCCATCCGGTCCGAAAATTATAGAATCACAATGCTGGACGACTATATTCATCTGGCAGACACCGCCCGCTGGTTCGCCGAGCCCGAGGACGGCAGTCAGATCGGCGGTTCCGTCAAGGTGAATGAAAATCAGGAACTGATTTTTGCCCAGCACCAATATAAAGCGGAAAACGGCTGTACCGTCTTTCTGGACATGCACCGGAAAGCCGGTACCAATCTGGAAAGAATCGAGGTTCTCACCGAAGGGGCCCTCGTGCGGGTCTTGGACATAGATACTTTTGAAACCGAAGCCGGGGGAAAAACGGAAACGGAAACTCCGCCGGCCTGGGAAACCATTTTAAAACGCAAGGGATTTGAAGGGGCCATTCTCCATTTTATCAATTCCATTGGGGGAAATACCCAGCCGCTGGTAAACGGCGAGGAAGCATTGAAAACCCAAAGGCTTCTGGACACGATGATGCATATCGGAAATTAGGCCGTCGCGCAAGCCGCTTCAAAAATGGAATTGATATCTTCTACAATGGAAGCGTCAATCAGGTCGTGCTCCGACATGTTCCGCATCAGCATAATCGCCCTGCTGTGCGGCATAGCCGGACGGTACGGCCTGTCCTCCGTCAGGGCCTGATAGATATCCACGCAGCACAGAAGCCGGGAATTAAAGTCAAGCCTGTTCCCGTCAAATCCATACGGGTACCCTTTCCCGTTCAGCTTTTCATGATGATTGGCCGCCCAGTCGGCGATCTCTTCAAACCCTGTGATTTCTTCCAGCGTTTTGCGGGTATAAAACGGATGGGACTGTATGACCGCGATTTCATTCGCATCCAGAGTACCGGGTTTGTCCAGAATTTCATTGGGTATCATCAATTTTCCCAGATCGTGCAGATCAGCGGCAATCCGCATTTTCCAATAGGCTTCTCTGTCAAATTCATAATAATCGCACAGAATCCCGGTCTTCTCACTGATCCCGCGCGAATGCGAACCGGTAAACGGCGATTTGGCGTCAATAATATTGCTGAATATTCTGGAAACCGTGCGCATTTCCTGATAGCTGAACTCCCTGTGGACGGTGGGGGTAACTACGCGCAGCGCCTGAAATACGAAATTGTCATCCATATTCAGCCAGAATTCAATATTTCTGCTCAGCTCCAGAAAAACATCGATAAAATCCGGGTCGAAAATCGGGAATTTTTTAACCCGGGCTTCGATATCGGCGTGCTTCTTTCCTTCGGAAAAATAGATGGCGACGAAATCGGCCAGAGCGATAATCCTTGAAAACATCGGGATTTCCTTGCCGGAAACGCCGAAAAATCCGCTGCCGTCATAATGCTCGTGATGATAGAGAATAACATTCGGTATTTTATGAAAGAAAGGGAAAAAATTAATGTTTTTCTCCCCCTCCACACAATGCATCCTGTCGAGTTCCGCTTTTCTGTAGTTTTCAATGCCATCTACCTGGATCAGTGCTTTGGTCACGCCGTTATCGTGCAGAAGCGAATAGGAAATCAGGTCGAACAATTCCGTATTGGATAAATTGATTTTTTGCCCGATTCTTGCGGCAATATAGGCAACCCTTCTGCCGTGATTGGTAACGTCGCTGATTAAATCCTTTTCTACGAAGTCAAGCGTATAGGAAAGAGAATTCAATAGTTCATTTACATTAAAATCCATGATCACAATCTCCATGTTTGCAGTTTGGTAAATTATAACATTTATTTTATAATAATACAAGAAATGACTTTTTATGACCATGTATCAAAATTTACAGATTTTAAATCTAAAAAATCTACCCACGCTGCACAAACCTCCCTTTCCGCCTGCGTCTAAGCAAGCGGAAAAACGGGCATATTCCTGACAGAAATATCCTTTTTATTCTGTTTGGTCAGGAGGATTTGCATGAAGAAAAACAAAAAAAATTTCTGGTTCATTTTTTTCACTGTGGCTATTCTGTCCTTTACGCTGCTCTATCTCGGTATAAAATATCTGCTCGGAAATCCGGTCACCCTGCAGAATATTGCCGCATACGTCATCCTTTCCCTGATTTTCGGCGCCGTCTCCTCCGTTTTGTATCTGCTGCAGCTGAAAATCATGTGCTTTGTCTTCGTGCTGGGACTTTTCGTGGGATACCTTGATATGTTCCGGACATTTCTGGGAAGCAGAAGCGGGTGGGAGGACCTGGCCGGCCTTTTATCCCTGTTCACCTGGATGGCCATCGGGCTTTGCGCCGGCACCGTATTGCAGTTCCTCTCCTATTGTTATCACAAAATCCGATATCGCGGAAAAGACTGAACGTTTTGTCATGCCAAGGACGGATGCATCATAAGATTTGATAAGAATCATAATTGGAAGAGGTGCATCCTTATGCTGGTTGAGATACCGTATAACCGGGAACAGGTAGCCGAATACGCCAAAACGTGGGCTCTTTTGAGGAACCGCGCCTTTATGAATTTCGATAAAATGGGCGGCGACTGTACCAATTTTGCCTCGCAGTGCATTTATGCCGGAAGCAGGGTGATGAATTACACCCCCATTTTCGGCTGGTACTACAAAAGCAGCAATGACCGTACCCCTTCGTGGAGCGGCGTTCAATATCTTTTTAATTTCCTGACGACAAACAAGGAAGCGGGACCTTATGCGGAGCAGGTCGACGTAAGCTCCCTGGAGGTTGGGGATATTGTTCAGCTCGGCAACGCCGAAAACCACTTTTACCATTCCCCCGTCATTGTGGGTATCACTGAGCAGGATATTTTTATCGCCGCCCATACGTACGACGCATATATGCGGCCGCTGAGCAGCTATTTTTACAGTACCATCCGTTACTTACATATCAAAGGCGTAAGGAAATATCAATGAAATTTTTCCGGAGCTTGAAAAAGAGAACAGCATGTTTTCGAAAATCATTTACAAATACTTCCAATAATGATAGAATGAAATAGCTATGAACAGGCAATTTGAAGGAAAGGCAGATCTGTATGGGAGTAAAACTGAAAAATCTGATGGAATCCCTGCTTTTGACCAAAATGGACGAGGTAATCGATAAGCTGGATTGCTGTAAATGTGAAAAATGCCGGATGGACATCGCTTCTTACGCATTGAACAGACTCCCGCCCAAATATGTTGCCACCTATGAAGGCGAGGTTTATTCCAAGCTGGATACGCTGTCCACACAGTATGAAACGGATTTGCTCAACGCATTGTTTCAGGCCGCAAAGGTGGTTTCGGAAAACCCTCACCATACTCTTCCCACTGAAATTTCTTCTGAAAATAGTACGCAAAAATAAAAGGAGTTCCGCCAGAAAAACGGAACTCCTTTTATTTTTTTAATTTAGATTGAAATTTTTAGCGCTATGTCGTACAGGCTCCTGTCAAAAACGCGCTCCATCTCAAGCGCTTCCGTAATATCCAGATCAACGATCTTGCCATTCTGCATCACAACGACCCTGTTGCCCCGGCCTTTGTACAGAAGATCGGCGGCATGGAATCCCATCACGCTGCCGGCCACACGGTCACGGAGCGTGGGCGACCCGCCGCGCTGTACATGGCCAAGTACCGTAGCTCTGGTTTCGATCCCCGTCTTTTCTTCAATATCCTTTGCCAGCTTGTCTACTCCACCGACGCCCTCGGCCACCACAATGATAAAATGCTTTTTACCCGTTTTCTGGGTAAACATCATACGGTTGATGATGTCCGTCTGAAAATCGAAGGGAACTTCCGGAACAAGGATGGTCGTTGCACCGACCGCAATGCCGGTCTGGAGTGCCAGATCGCCGCATTTCCTGCCCATTACTTCTACAACACTGCAGCGGTCATGCGACTCGGTCGTATCGCGCAGACGGTCAACCATCTCCACGGCGGTGTTCATGGCGGTGTCAAAGCCAATGGTATATTCACTGGCGGCAATGTCGTTGTCAATCGTACCCGGCACGCCTACACAGGGAATTCCTTCCTTGGTAAGGTCGCGCGCACCGCGGAAAGAACCGTCTCCGCCAATGACCACGATGCCCTCGATGCCCATGTCGCGGCAATTGTCGGCCGCCTTTTTTACGCCGTCCGGAGTATTGAATTCCGGGCTGCGGGCCGTAAACAAGGCCGTACCGCCGTGATGAATAATATCCGAAACACTGCGCAGATTCATTTCAAAGACGTCGCGGTTCAAAAGGCCGTTGAAGCCTCTGCGTACGCCCATGACTCTCATTCCATAAGAAATACCGGCCCTTGCTACCGCCCGGACGGCTGCGTTCATTCCCGGCGCATCTCCCCCGCTGGTCAGAACCGCAATTGTTTTTGCATTCATGATGATACCCCCTAAATTCGTTGCTTTGCCATATCTAAATTATAGTATATCAGGCAAAGAAGAATCAACCGGTGAATATGGACAAAAGTATCTGCTATATGGATTATTGTTGTATTTCCTTCACAACCGCCACATTTTTTTCTCCGAGCAGATTTTTTAATTCCCGCACCAAAATATCGTTGACGCTGACATACATGGAAAAGGGAGCCCGCACCAGCTTTTTGGTATTGACAAAGTAAATATAAAGCGGCGTCCTGCCGTCAAAAATGGCAAGGTATTTTTTGGCCCGGTCATAAAGCTCCGACTCCTCCTCCGGCACTTTGATGTAAAGCCCCGGGTGCGCGGGCTTTGCGGCTCCCGCACTTTTTTCCGAACCCCCGTGAAGGGAAGGAGCGGGAGCGACCGACTCACACACCAGCTTGGCCTCTTCGTCTTCGCGCATACTGATTCTGCCGAACATCTTCACGATTTTTCCTTCCGTGATCCACTCGGCATACTGGGCGAGGATTTTCGGAAAAACCAGAACCTCCATAGAGCCGAACATGTCTTCCAGCGTAACAAAGGCCATTGTGGTATTGCTCTTGGTCACTTTCATTTTTACGCCGGCAATAATCCCGAGGAGAGTCACCGTATCGCCGTCGTGAAAGCGTCCCCCGTCCTCCCTTGCGTCGTCAAGGATATCGCCGGTGCGGCTTGCGTGGACTGCATCATACTGATTGATATATTCTGCCATGGGATGGCCGGAAAGATACATGCCGGTCACTTCTTTTTCCATGGAGAGCTTGTCGCCGGCACTGAAATCGGGCATGGCCGGTATGGAATACTCCTCATCGTCCGCCGTCTGGGCGGGGGTGTCGAAAAAGCCCATCTGGCCGTCCACATTGCGGCGCTTGTCGTCGTCGAGATGATCCATGATATTGCCGACACTGGTCAGCATCTGTCTGCGGTTGACGCCAAGGCCGTCCAGCGCCCCGCATTTGATCAGGCTTTCCAGCGCGCGCCGGTTCAGTTCGCCGTACATACGCTTGCAGAAGCCGTAAAACGTGGTATACTGCCCGTTCTCTTTCCGGTCGCGCAGGGTGCTGACAATGAATCCCCTGCCCAGATTTTTCACGGCGAGCAGGCCGAAGCGGATGTCCTTCCCCGCAACGGTGAAGCCGACGCCGCTCTGGTTGACGTTGGGCGGCAGCACGCGGATGCCCAGGCGCATACACTCGGCTATGTAAGCCGCCAGCTTATTGTTGTTGTCCAGCACGCTGGTCATCAGCGCCGCCATATATTCGCGCGGATAGAAGCATTTGAGCCAGGCGGTCTGATAGCTGAGCAGAGCGTAGGCCGCGGCGTGGGATTTGTTGAAGGCGTAGGACGCGAAGCTTTCCATTTCGCCGTAGATGGCTTTTGCCGTCGGCTCGTCCACACCACGGCGGATGCAGCCGTCCACTTCAACCTCTCCCTTTTCGTTGGTCAGCCCGTAGAGGAAGATTTCCCGTTCCCGCTCCATTACGGAGGCTTTTTTCTTGCTCATCGCACGGCGCACGATATCCGCGCGCCCCAGCGAATAGCCCGCCAGCGTACGGAAAATCTGCATCACCTGTTCCTGATAGACAATGCAGCCGTAGGTAACGTCCAGAATGTCCTTGAGAAGCGGATGGCGGTAAGAAACCCTTTCCGGATGATGGCGGTTTTCGACATAGCGCGGAATGGATTCCATCGGCCCCGGGCGGTAAAGCGAAATGACCGCGATGAGGTCTTCGATGTATTCGGGCCTCAGCTGCATAATGACACTGCGCATCCCGGCGGATTCAAACTGGAACACGCCGTCGGTCGCGCCGCTGGAAAGCATGGCGTACACCTTTTTATCGTCCAGCGGAATGTCCTCGATCTGAAAGCCCGGCCGCTGCGCGGCGATCATGTCCTGTGCGTCGCGGATGACGGAGAGGTTGCGCAGGCCGAGGAAGTCCATCTTCAGCAGGCCGAGCTCTTCCAGCGTGGTCATGGTATACTGCGTGACTACGGAATCGTTGTTTTTGGCAAGCGGCACATACTCCGCGACCGGCCTGTCCGTAATGACGACGCCCGCGGCGTGGGTGGAGGCGTTGCGCGGCATTCCTTCCAGCTTTCTCGCCATATCGATCAGCTCGTGAATCTGGGAATCGGTGTCGTAGCGCTGCCTTAAATCGGAGGAAGCTTTGAGCGCCTTTTCCAGCGTGATGTTCTGTTCCATCGGCACCAGCTTCGCGACCCCGTCCACCGTCGCGTAGGGAATCGCCATGGCGCGGCCCACATCGCGGATGGAGCCCCGCGCCGCCATGGTGCCGAAGGTGACGATCTGAGCGACATGGTCCGCGCCGTATTTCCGCACCACGTAATCAATCATTTCCTGACGGCGTTCGTCGGAAAAGTCGATATCGAAGTCCGGCATACTGACACGCTCCGGGTTGAGAAAGCGTTCAAACAGCAGATTGTACCGAATGGGGTCGATTCCCGTAATCCCGATGCAGTACGCCGCAAGGCTTCCCGCACCGGAGCCTCTTCCCGGCCCCACCGGGATACCGGCTTCCTTCGCATAACGTACAAAATCGTAGACGATCAGGTAGTAATTGACGTACCCCATATGCTCAATGGTATTTAACTCATATTCCAGCCGCTCGGCCAGTTCCTTTGCGGGATTCTCGCCGTAATATTTGTAAAGGCCCTCGTAACATTTGTCACGAAAAAAAGCCGTGTTCTCCTGTCCGTTCGGCGTATCAAAATGCGGCAGCTTGGTTTTGCCGAATTCAAACTCCACATTGCACCGCTCCGCGATACGGACCGTATTGTCGGCGGCCTCCGGATGGCCCGGGAACAGGGCGCGCATTTCTTCTTCGCTCTTGTAATAAAACTGGTCGCTGCCGAATTCCATACCGTCCTTATCCTCAACCGTATGGTTGGTCTGGATACAAAGGAGGATATGATGCATTTTATTGTCTTCCTGACTGATGTAATGGCAGTCGTTGGTCACAATAAGCGGGATTCCCGTTTCCTCCGAAAGCTTTATGATGGACGGATTGATGCGCTTTTGCTCCCTCAAACCGTGATCCTGCAGCTCCAGATAGAAATTGTCCTCTCCAAAAATAGAACGGTAGCGAAGGGCGGCTTCCTTCGCCCCGGCGTAGTCGCCCGCGGTCAGGGCGCGCGGGATTTCTCCCGCAAGGCAGGCGGAAAGGGCGATAAGCCCCTCGTGGTGCTCCCTTAAAAGGTCGAAATCCACACGCGGCTTGCTGTAAAAGCCTTCCGTCCATGACTTCGACACAAGGGCGATCAGATTCTGGTAGCCGGTGTTGTTTTCACAGAGAAGGACCAGATGCCGGTGCTCCGAGTCCATCTCGTGCACCTTGTCAAAACGCGTGCGCTGCGCGACGTAGACCTCGCACCCGATGATCGGCTTGATGCCGCGCTTTTTGGCTTCCTTATAAAAATCGACCGCGCCGTACATAACCCCGTGGTCGGTAATCGCTACGGCGGTGTCTCCCCGCTCGGCAGCGGTATTCAGCAGCTCCGTGATACGGCACGCGCCGTCCAGCAGGCTGTACTCGGTGTGCAGATGCAGATGAACAAACATGTGCGGTACCCTCCTGTCAGTCTTTATAATACTCTTGCAAACTCCATAATGCGCTGCAGACGGTGGTTCACCCCGGAACGGCTGAGCGGTTCGGAAAGCGTTGCGCCTAGCTCGCGGAGCGACATTTCGGGATACCGGCAGCGCAGCACGGCAAGCTCCCGCAGTTCCTCCGGCAGCGCGGACAATCCCCCGGCTGAACGGATGATCTTTTCGATTGCAACAATCTGCGCCGCCGCGGCGGACGCCGTCTTGTCAATATTCGCCGTCTCAAAATTGGTTTTCCGGTTGACGTTGTTGCGGACCTCTTTCAGCATCTTGACCTGCATCAGGCTCATGGCGGCCTTTCCGGCGCCCATAAAGGTCAGGAAATCCGCGACATGCTCGCTCCCCTTGATATAAACGACGTACGAGCCTTTCCGGTTCAGCAGACCCGGCTGCAGGTCAAGCTCATAGATTTCGCTGATGAAGGCACATAAATCCCTGGCAAGGTTCATAAACGGCACCACGAATTCCAGATGATAATCCTTGCTAGGGTCGGTCACGGTACCGCAGGAAAGAAAAACGCCCCGCAAAAACGCGCAGGCGCAGCAATCATTTTCCATATTGGCACGGTTGATCCGAAGATGGATCTCTTTTCCCGTGTGCCCGAAACAGGAAAGCACCTCTTCCCTCTGTCCGCCACCGGATACAGCAACGGTAAAAGCGCTTTTGCGCTCTTTTCGACGCAGCAGAGAGGTGGAAATATCCACGATCACCCCCACGGTTTCCGCGGTAAGCTGCGCGGCCCTGTGGGCGGCGGCGGTGTTTTCAATCGTCAGGGAAATGGCATTTTGAGAAAAGCTGCGGCCGAATAAAAGCATGCCGTAGCATTCCGCTTTCCGGCAGCAGAAATTTTGCGGCATCGCCTGACAAAGTTCGGTTTTTGTTTCAGACGCGAATGACATTTTTGCACGCTCCCGATTCTGTTATTGCTTTTGAATATCGCGATGGTTGACGCTTGTCCTCCGGTTCTGTTCCAGCAGATGATTGTACAGAAGCTGGGCCAAGGCAACGGAGCGGTGATGTCCGCCGGTACAGCCGATCGCGATCACAAGCTGGCTTTTGCCCTCGTTGCAGTAGAGCGGGATCATGTAATCGATCAGATTCAGGAAGCGTTCGATAAAGCCCTGCGTCTGCTCCCATTTCATCACATAACTGCGCACCGGCTCGTCAAGTCCGGTCAGGTTGCGCAAATCCTCAACATAGTAGGGGTTAGGCAGACAGCGCACATCAAACACCAGATCCGACTCGGCGGGAATCCCGTACTTGAATCCAAAGGAAACGCAGTGGATCATCAGCGCGTCGGAGGAATCGCCCAGAAACAGGCTGGAAATGCGTTCTTTCAATTGCGCGGGCGAAAGATACGAGGTATCGATGATATAATCCGCGCATTCGCGGACCGGCTTTAAAACATCCCGTTCCAGCTTTACGGCCTGTTCCAGCGAGCCGAGGCAGTTTTCCACCAGCGGATGCTTGCGGCGGGTTTCCTTAAAGCGGTTCATCAGCACAGAATCGTTCGCGTCCAGAAACAGGATTTTATATTCCTTATTTTCGCTTTTCATCTGATCCAGCGTTTCAAACAGGCTGGAAAACATGTCCCCTCCGCGGATATCGGTGACGACCGCCACCCGGGACAGCGTGCCCTTCGCCTGTTTGGACATTTCGTAGAAAGCGATAATCAGCTTGGGAGGAATATTATCCACACAATAAAAGCCGATATCCTCCAATGCGTCAATGGCGCGGGATTTCCCCGCGCCTGAAAGGCCCGTAATAATTAGAAACTCCATAATTCCTCCCTAACTGCCAATGGTTTTCACTTCGCATTCCAAAGATACCTTCGTCTGCTGATAAACCGTATCCTGAATGATTTTAATCAGCTCCGTCACATCCCGGCAGGTTGCTGTGCCGGTATTGACAATAAAGCCCGCGTGCTTGGGGCTGACCATCGCGCCCCCCACCGTTCTGCCCTTCAAGCCGCAGGACTCGATCAGGGTGCCGGCAAAGTGGCCCTCCGGCCGTTTAAACACGCTTCCCGCGCTCGGCAGCTCCAGCGGCTGCTTTGATTTTCTGCGACTGTAAAGGTCATCCATTTCCGCCGAAATTTCATCCTGATCCCCCGGCTTCAGATCGAGCCTGAGCTCCAGAATGGTGTATCCGTTATCGGTATAGGCGCTGCGGCGGTAACCCAGCTGCAGCGCTTCGCCGGACAGCGTGCCGATTTTCCCTTCCTTTGTAACATGCGTGCAGGAAAGAAGTACGCTCTTCATTTCCTTATTGTAGGCGCCCGCATTCATAAACGCGGCTCCGCCCGCCGCTCCGGGAATTCCCCAGGCGAACTCAAGGCCGGTCAGCGAATGCTCTCTGGCAAAAACGCAGACACCCGCCAGGGACGCGCCCGCACCGCAGGAAACCGTACCGTCCGGGTTCTGTCTGATTTCGCGGAACTCGCCGTCCAGCGCGACAACCGCTCCCCGTATCCCGCCGTCGCTCACAAGCATGTTGGAGCCGTTGCCGATCGGCATCAGCGGCACTTCCAGTTCGGCCGCCGCGCGGTACAGTTTCTGGATTTCCGCACGCGAGGACACGGTAATAAACAAATCCGCCGGTCCTCCGATTTTAAAGGTGGTATGCCGGCTCATCGGTTCCTTGCGGATGACTTTACAGCCCAGGTCTTCCGCCGTCAAAGCAAGCTGTTCTAAATGATTCATCGTTTCCTCCGGCTATTCCGACAGTGTCAATCGGAATCATTTTTACTGTAATAAAGGATCGCTAAAAACATCCGTATATTCTCTGAGGTATGCCTGAAAACGTTCCACGCTGGAATTCACCACAAGCTCCTCTGGAAAATCCACTTCCTTCAACAGCGCCAGCGACCGGTCAAAACAGCCCACCAGGCTGGAAAAATGGGAATCCGTGTTGACAATGACCGGCACATCGCGCTTTTTACAGATTTCCATGATTTTTTTGCAGTTGGGGATGGACGACTCCCTTCCGGTAAAGCTGCTTTCGTTCAGTTCCACCAGCTTTCCCCGACGCCCGAATTCCGGGATCACCGACTCGTAGTCGTACCGGTATTTCTGCGTACCGCTGTGCCCGATTACATGAATATGCGGATTTTTCGCAATATTCATCCATGCGTTTGTAACTTCCTCGACAGTCGGCCTTTCCTTCGGAATCGCTTCCGCGTGGATGGAGGCAACCACCCAGTCCATCGTAGAGATGCTGTCCTTTTCAAGGTCGATATTGCCGTCAAAATCAATGATATTGGTCTCCTGCCCGCGCAGGACAAGCACCCCTTCCAGAAGATGAGGAACGATCCGTAAATTGTGAAAGTACCAGCGGCCCGGCGCGCCCGGCATGGTGATGCCGTGGTCGGTAATGGCGATGGCATAGAGCTTCTTTAAAAACGCTGCGTGTACCATTTCCTGTAAGGTGCTGTAGGCGTGTGTGGACGCGATTGTATGCGT
Source organism: Caproiciproducens puteiluti (assembly GCF_052442865.1). Classification (NCBI taxonomy): domain Bacteria; kingdom Bacillati; phylum Bacillota; class Clostridia; order Eubacteriales; family Acutalibacteraceae; genus Caproiciproducens; species Caproiciproducens puteiluti. Next base: position 2,258,572 of record NZ_CP194790.1, read on the forward strand.
ATGCGTATCTGCGATGATATTCATGTTTACTCCCAGCTTCTATTCCCTTATTCCATATTAGAAATCCAGATCCAGTTTTTTTTCTGATTCCTGCAGCACGGAAATATCCATGCCGAGGTTCTGCATCAGCTCCTGCGCCGCGTTGTAGCCCATCTTTTTCTGACGGTTGTTCATAGCGGCCACCTCGATGATGATCGCAAGGTTTCTGCCCGGCTTTACCGGAATGGTCAGCACAGGCACCTTGATACCGAGAATTTCCGTGTATTCGCTGTCGATGCCCATGCGGTCGTAAACCTTGTTATTGTCCCAGATTTCCATGTTGATTACCATGTCGATCTTTTCCGTCAGCTTGACGGCGCCCATGCCGAAAATGCGGCGGGCGTTAATAATGCCTATGCCGCGAAGCTCAATAAAATGCCGAATGTTATCCGGGGCCTGTCCGACCAGCGATTTAGCGGACACCTTGCGTATTTCCACCGCGTCGTCCGCTATCAGGCGGTGACCGCGCTTAACCAGCTCAATGGCTGTTTCGCTTTTGCCGACGCCGCTGTCGCCGACCAGAAGGATTCCTTCGCCGTAAACCTCGATCAGCACCCCATGGCGCGTAATCCGCGGGGCAAGCTCCACGTTCATGAAGGAAACAAGGGAAGCCACCAGGCTGGAGGTTGTCTCCGGCGTTGTTAAAAGTGGTATTTCATGGGCTTTGACTGCTTCCAGCAGTTCGGACATCGGCTCTATGCTGCGCGCAATGATCGCGGCGGGAGGCTTTTGGGAAAAAATCTCGTTCAGAACCGTGCTGCGTTTATCGGAGGAAATCGATCTCAGAAAGGAGGCCTCCGCGTTTCCGAAAATAATAATGCGTCTTGTATCGTAATAATCATAGAACCCGTTCAGCTCCAGTCCCGGACGGTTGACATCCGTGGAAGAAATCAGAATATCTTCAGGGTCTCCGGGCATATAAATCGTATCCAGCGACAGCTCGCCGATCACCTTGGACAGAGGCACCGTAAAATTGCTAGTCAAAAAAACACCTGCTTCCCTCTTTTTATAATATATAGAATATTATGATATATTTATTATATCTCAACCGGCGAAAAGTTTAAAGCCAATAATTAAATAATATCGCACACTTTCAGAAAGACACCCCCACCCGCAGTTGCCTGCAGCCGGAGGTGTTTGCTGTCCGTTTTCACGGCGTCATTCATTTCATTGCCAGGGGTAAATAAAGCAGTTTTTTCACGGGCTATCCGCTTTTGGAGGTGACGCTGATATTTGCCATATAGCTTCCGTACACCCAGGTGCTTACGGAATTCCCCACGCTGATGGTGACCGGCATTTCCGTGTGTCCGGTGAAATTCTCCTTGCCGGACATATCAATCTGAGCGGAAAGGCTGTTTTCCGTCAGTTTGGAAATCTCAGCCTCCGGCCCGACCACCGTAACCGTCAGTGTCTTGGTATAAACGGTGGCAGACTTGTCGGCCGCGAGATTCTTAACGGTGAAATTATTGACCACCATTTGCCGCGTGGACATGGAACTCAAATCCAGCGTAACCTTGGCAACCGGAACATTACTCAGATTCTTGCAGGTAGCCGGAAGGGTCACGTTCACGTCAAAGGAATTTCTCGTCGGGCTGATGCCCGAAAAATCCAGAGGAGTAAGACTGATCTCCGTCAGGTTGGCCAGCACATCCTGCGGACCCGCCACCTCGATGGTCTGAGGGTCAATTTTGATCTGGCCGGAGGCAAACGACAGGCCCAGAGGCTTGTTTGTGAAGCTCACGTTGAGAGGCAGGACCTGCCTTGCAAGGACGGGGATGGTGACATCCACCTTCTGCTCGCTCATTTTCAGCTTGTTGCTCGTAATTTTATTGCCGTTTGCATCGTACATGACCAAATCGGTCGTAAAGCTCTTGGATTCTCTCAGCGTGTCGCTGATCTCGTACTGTACGGACACCCTGTTGATCTGTGAGACTTCCTTTTCAGGGCCAGAAACCGTGACCGTGTCACTGCTGAAGGTAGGCGAGCTGACAAAGAAAGCGGGATCGGACTGATAACCCGACTTGTATTTGATGTCATTCTGGATGGTAAAGGTCTTTTCCGCATACCGGTCCACCGTGATGATCGCCTGGCTGGGGGAAATGGAAACCCAATCGTAATCGGAAAGGGTTCCTTTTTTCTGGACCGACAAATTAAACGTGTAGCTTCCGGGACTGGTAATGGTGGAAGCCAGCGGAGCCACAACCTGCATATCGGAAGCCTTGATCTGATTGACAATCAGGCTGTTGCCTTTAATGGATACGGTCGCGGTCTGATCGACCGGACTGAAAACCTTTAACCCGTCCTCCTGCGCTGCGTCCGACAGATTGATGACAACCGGCACCTCGGTGATTTGCCTTGGAAACTCCTCGGTGTTTCCGGTAGCCATAAAAATCCACAGGACGATGGAGAAAAGGACAGAAAACAGCATTACAAATTTATCGTCATAAAATAAACGTCCTATGTTAAATTTTCTATTCTTCATTTCTTTTTTGCCCTCCTGATCGAAGGGATGATGCTCTGGCGCTTTTCGCCGGGTTCGGCCTCACTGGTCAGAATCAGGCTTTCCAGCTCGCTTTTCAGCGTTTCCCTGGTATAGTTGCGCGTAAGCACGCCGTTTACGGCAACGGAAATCTGCCCCGTCTCTTCGGACACCACAACCACAACGGCATCGGAGTTCTCACTCATGCCGATCGCGGCGCGGTGGCGGGTACCGAGTTCAATGCTGACGCTGTCGTTCTTAGTCAGCGGCAGAATGCAGCCCGCAGCATACACCATACCGCTGCGCATAATCATGGCGCCGTCGTGAAGCGGAGCCTTGTTGAAGAAGATATTGCAGATAATGGGCGAGGACGGAATCGCATTCACCACCGTGCCCGTATCAATAATATCGCCCAGCTTTGTCTGCATTTCAAAAACAATCAAGGCGCCCGTTTTCTGTTTCTGCAGAACCGCCGCGGCATCCACAACGGCATTCACGCCCCTGCGGTTTTGCTGCCTCATCGTTTCAAGGTCATCGTTTGAAACTCCGAACAGCCAGTGCTTATTCCCCATACCGCTGCGGCCGATCTGTTCCAGCGCACGCCGGATTTCCGGCTGAAAGACCACCATAACAGCCACAACGCTGAATTGAAAAAAATAGGTCAGCAGGTTTTTCATCATATAAAGCTTCAGGGCATAGGACACACCCCACACCGCCAGAAGCACAATAATTCCTTTAATCAGCTGTTCCGCTCTTGTTTCACGAACCAGTTTTATTCCACTGTAAATGATAAAGGAAACCAGAATGACGTCCAACGCATCGGAAACACGAAACAGTTTCACAATACCGATAAACGAATTCCATATGGTTACAACGACATCCATAACTTACTTCCTTCCGTCAGAATAAAACACATCCCTTATAATTTTAACATATATAATTTGATATGCAATCCTTTTATCTTTATTTTCAGATTATTTTCATCAGAGTCGCAACAAAATTGTTAATTTCGCCCAAATTGCTGAAAGCGGACGGGCAGACCCGCACGGTGCCCTGTGTCAGGGTACCCATAAAATCATGCGCCGCAGGCGCACAGTGCAGTCCCGCACGCACCGCAAAACCGCGGGCGTTCAGCTTCTGCGCGACAGTCTCGCTGGGAACGTCGCCCACATTGAATGAAAGTACCGGCGCGAAATACGGTGCGTCCGGCTCCGCCGTGTAAAGCTTCACATTTTTTATTTCCGACAGTTTTTTATACAGATGCCGGATCAGCGACATCTCATGCTGATAGATCGTGTGGACCCCGCGGCTTTGCACGAACTCGATTCCCGCCCTCAGCCCGGAGATGCCCGGCATGTTCTGAGTGCCGCTTTCCATGTGGTCCGGCATGCTGGAAGGCTGTTCGAGCAAAAGGGAGTTGGTCCCGGTTCCGCCTTCAATGATCGTAGGAAGCTCCGCGCCGTTCGGCGTAATCAGCATACCGGTCCCCATCGGACCGTAAAGGCCCTTATGGCCCGCAATACAGAGATAGTCGAAACCGCCGTCCGCCATATCGATCGGCAGAACGCCCGCCGACTGTGCGCAGTCGACCGCAATCGGGATGCCGTAAATATGGCCCAGGGCGGCAATGCGCTCGACGGGCAGCCGGATCCCCCAGACATTGGAGGCGTGTGTACAGACAATCAGCTTTGTGCTTTCCTTGAGCGCACTGCGGAAAGCGTCTACCGTGGCGTCGTTATCGCCCGGAAAAACACGCGCTCTGGTAACAGTCACTCCGGACTCCATCAGTTTTTGCAGGGGCCGCATGACGGCGTTGTGCTCAAGGCAGGAAACCACCGCGTGGTCGCCGGGCCTGAGCAGTCCTTTTATCACATAATTCAGCGCATGCGTACAATTCAGAGTAAATACAACGCATTCCGGCCCCGGTGCATGAAAAAAATCGGCCGCTGCCTTACGGCAGCGGTAAACCTCCTCTGCCGCTGCAAGCGACATACTGTGGCCTGCGCGTCCGGGGTTGGCCCCATAATTTCTCAAAGCAACATTTACCGCACTTAGAACGGAATTCGGCTTTGGATACGTAGTCGCGGCATTGTCAAGATAAATCATAAGGATCCGTCTCTTTCCGCTCGTCCAAGTATTTTAATGCCGGCACCGACTAAAATACTTTCCGCCTCATCCGTCCTGTCGGGAACATATATACTGTAACCGCAGCCGGCACGGTTGCCGCTCGGTGTTCTTTCAACATAAGCTTTAATACCGTAGCTGAACAGGATGTCGCGGCTCTTCATGGCATACGTGATTGAACTAATCAGAATCATCGGTTTGCTCATGATAATCACCTCTCTGTTTTTACTACAGAGTATGCCGAAAACATGCCTTTTGACTATCGGTTATGATTCAATAAGACATACCGCGTGAGCGGCGATTCCCTCGCCCGCACCCGTAAAACCAAGATGCTCCTCGGTGGTGGCCTTCACGCTGATTTGATCCAAGCCAACCCCGCAGGCCGCCGCCAGCCTTTCCCTTATGGCCGCGATATAGGGTTTTAATTTCGGCGCCTGCACAATGACCGTGGCGTCAATATTTGCAATACGGTAATTTTTTTGAGCGAGAAGCGTGCAAACCCTCGTAAGCAGCATAAGGCTGTCCACGTTTTTGAAAGCGGGGTCCGTGTCCGGAAAATGCGTCCCGATATCGCCGAGAGCGGCGGCCCCCAATAGCGAATCGGCGACGGCGTGGGCAAGCACGTCCGCGTCGGAGTGGCCCAGAAGGCCCTTGACATAAGGGATTTCGACACCGCCTAAAATCAGCTTTCTGCCTTCCGTCAGCCGGTGCACGTCGTAACCGTGGCCGATCCTCATAGCGGTACCTCCCTGCCTTTTAAAATGGCCTGCGCAATTTCCACATCTTCCATCGTGGTCAGCTTGATATTCGTATATGTTCCCATGCATAAATGCACCTTAACCCCTATATGTTCAACCAACTGGCAGTCGTCCGTATAATCTGCCCCGTCCGCCTGGGCCTGTTGCATCGCCCGCTGGTAAAGCCCCCGTTCAAACACCTGCGGGGTCTGGACCGCCCACATGGTGGAACGCTCCGGGGTGGAAACCACGTAATTATTTTTCCCGATTATTTTAATCGTATCCTTGACGGGAACCGCAAGCGCGGACGCACCGCACTCATAGGCATCTTCCACCGACGCGTTGATTTCTTCGGGAGTAATCAGCGCTCTTGCACCGTCGTGAACGGCAAAATAGGCAGCATTTTCTGGCACCGCGGAAATCCCCGCCGCAACGGACTGCTGCCGGGTAGCGCCCCCTTGGACGATCGCGGTTACTTTTTTGATTTTATATTTCTGAATCTCATTCCCGACTTGAGCAATATCTTCTTCGCGGCAGACCACAACGATACTCTGGATTAATTCCGCGCTGCTAAAGGCGGAAAGCGTACGCACAATGGCGGGCGTCCCGCAAAGGGAAACAAACTGCTTTGAAAAACCGAGCGCCATGCGGGTGGAGCTTCCGGCGGCAACGATAACGGCACAGCAGTGAGGCTTTTTTCCCATCCATTCGTCCCTTCCTTTTTGATCGGATTTTGATCGAATGGTTATTATTATAATATTTTATCCGCCGCGGCGCAATTACAATCCTGTCACTAATTGAAAATTAAAACTGTGTTAACAATTATAGAGGCGCCCCGCCTACAGCAATTCCATTTCAGTTTGCAGGGCAAAACACGTTCCTCCCCCGCCTTTGGCGGGGGAGGAACGCAACCTTGTTGCAGAATGAACTGGAAATGCTGTATTGAGTTTTTTCCAAGGATCGTATATGATTAAGTGTATGAATTCATTGATAAGGACTGGTGATATTATGAACGAGTTACCGGCAAAAAGGGTGTCGGATTCTGAAACGGAACAGATACAGGTCATCTTCGAAAACGATCTGAACGGCCAGGGACGTGTTTTCGGCGGGCGGCTCGCCTCCTGGATCGACATTGTCGCGGGGACCGTTGCGCGCAGGCATTCCAACCGCAATGTCACCACGGCGGAAATCGATACGCTCCGGTTCAAAAGCCCGGTCTACATGACCGACCTGGTGGTTTTACACGGCAAAATCACTTACGTCGGAACGACTTCGATGGAAGTGCGCGTCGACAGCTTTTCCGAGGACCTGTTGGGACAAAGAAGGCTTGTAAACACGGCATACTTGGTTCTTGTAGCGCTTGACGAAAACGAAAAGCCGACCCCTGTTCCCGGGCTGATCTGTGAAAGCTTTCAGGAAAAAATGGAATGGGACGCCGGCGAAAAGCGGCGCAACCTGCGCAAACAGCGCCGCCTGGAAGCATACTGAAGACGCCGGCCGATCCGGTATCGGCATCCGAATAAAAAGTTTTTGCATTTTCTTCCTGATTCCCGGGCCTTGAATGAAATGCCGTGTACGGTGTTATACTAAGCCTGTGAATCGAAGGGAGTGAATGGTATGTCTGACCGACTCGATCACCGGGAAACCAACCGGGACAGCAAAGAAGAAATCACCCAGCAGGGAAAATCGCCCAAGGAAGTACAGGCCGACCTTTTGGCGGGAGAGCCGGATGATTTGGCCATTGATTTTACAAATGTCATTGATTATCGCGGAGGTGGATCGAACTGATCCGCCTCTTCTATTTGTTGGTGGAAATACTGACCGTGTTTGATTTTAAATTTTTACAGACATAAACCTCCGTATGATAAACCTGGTCGACATAAACATACAGGATATCGTCCGCGCTGATCTTCGTGAGGCTGACCAGCTTCAGATTATCCGGCACCTTGCTCTGGGCGCCGGCGTCGGCGGTTTTGCCCGCAGCCTCTGTTTTGGCGGTATTTTTGCAGCCGGTGAAATTCAGCGTCATTACAAGCAGAAAGAGGACAATCAAGATGCTTCGTCTCATAGCAATCACCACCCATGTTAAATAAAACTCCTTTACTTTAAAGGCAGAATAAAAATTCACATCCAATAAAGTAAAGGAGTGCATCAGAATTTAAAAATCAAAATCAGCTTGCGCTTTTCATGTGAAGCCTGAGCCTGTCGCTGATCATTGCAATAAACTCGCTGTTGGTTGGTTTTCCGCGCGTATTGTGGATGGTATAACCGAAATAGGAATTGAGGATATCCACGTCGCCGCGGTCCCACGCGACCTCTATTGCATGGCGAATGGCGCGTTCCACGCGCGAAGCCGTTGTATCATACTGTTTTGCAACGCTGGGGTAAAGCTGTTTGGTAACTGCATTGATAATATCCGGTGTTTCTATTGCCATAATAATTGAGTCGCGTAAATAGTGGTAACCTTTAATATGAGCAGGGACTCCTATTTGATGGAGTATTTCAGTTACCTGAATTTCAAGCGATGGTTCCGCCGCGGCCGGTGCCTGCTGTCTGGAAGGCGCTTTCTGCGTTAAACCGGAAATGGAACAAAGCTGAATGATTCTGTCGGAAAGGTCCGCGGCGTTAAATGGATAAATCGCAAAATAAGCCGCTCCCGACATCATCACTTCACGCTCCAAAGCAGGGCTGGTAAAATTGGAAATAATTACAAACATCGGTCCCATGCCCGGGACCTTTGCCTGAGTCGCTTTCATCACGCCTATTCCATCCAAACGAGGCATAAACAAATCGGCAAGGACAACATCGGGATGGATGGCTTCTATTTTTTCAAGGAGTTTCATGCCATCCTTTTGCGTATAGATTATTTCCATGCCGGATTGTTCGAAAATTCGACCGTAATCACGGTTAAACTCTGCACTGTCATTTGCTATGAGAAGTTTAATACGCTTTTCCATTTTGAGTGTCCCCCTAATAGATTTAATTTACCGTTATATTACCATATATTGGAAAAAATGGCAATAGGTTGTAAAAATATTTTTTGCTAAAAAGGGGAAATATAAAAGTGGGACACCGGATTAAGAAGCTTTTTCTTTGTCATTAGAGCTAACGCTCTGTGAAACCGACAGCATATTTTCAGCGAAAATGCCATATCCTCGTGTCGGATCATTCACAAAAACATGAGTCACAGCGCCGATGATTTTGTCGTTTTGAATAATTGGGCTGCCGCTCATTCCCTGAACGATTCCGCCGGTGGCGTTCAGCAGCTTTTCGTCGGTAATGTGCAAAACCATGTTTTTACTCTGTACATTTTCGCGATAGTCTATTTTTTCGATTTCAGCGGTAAAGTATTGCGGCCTGCCGCCGTCTATGGTCGAAAGGATTTTGACGGGGCCGGCTTTGATGTCCTGTTTCATCGCCACTTCCATGGCTTCTCCTTTCGGAGCGTTATTCAGGGTTCCGTAGACACCGGCCGGAACATTGGCTTCCAGCGTTCCCATCGCGGTATCGGTGCTGAAATATCCCCGAAGCTCTCCCGGACTTCCCTTTTCGCCTTTGGTAATTCCGCTGATTGTAACGGGAACGATGTCTCCGTTCAGCAGCGGCATCAGCTCATTGGTGTCCGTATCACAGACACCGTGGCCCAAACCGGCAAAAGATTTCGTAACAGGATTGTAAAAGGTGAGTGTCCCGATTCCCGCAGTGCTGTCCCGCACCCATACGCCGGCTTTGTATTGGAAATCAATTTCGGATTTAACCGGCTGAACGGCGGCCGTAAAGACCTGTCCGTCTCTGGAAACGGTAAAAGTAAGGCTGCGGCCTTCGCTGTCTGTGACCATGTCGATGATCTCCGCGTTGGTATTGACTTTTTTGCCGTCAACCTCCGTAATGATATCGCCGACCTTGAGGCCCGCTACGGCTGCGGGGTTAATGGTTCCGGATGAAGTTTTAATATCGGCTACGCCTACGACAACCACACCGTTTGTAAACATTTTGATCCCAAACGGCGTGCCGCAGGGTACCAGAAGCGTTTCCTTGACGACATCCACGTTGACCGTCTTGATGGGTATCACATGATAGAGCATCAGCTTTGCCTTATAACTTTTATTCGGTGACGCATCTATGCCGGTGGAAATATCGGCGCCGTTTTCGGCCACCGCCGTAATTGCGTCCGAACCCCATTGCAGACTGCTTCCGGCAGTAATTTTATAGGAATCAGGTGTGAAATAATCGGCCATGCCGACACTGACAGTATACAAAAGAGCCAGCACAGCCGCGAATGCGGTGAATCCTTTTAGAAATTTTTTCAAAATTTCACCTCCCTTGCGCCGCTCTATTAATCTGCCACGGGACGGTGAAATTATTATGACAATTCTCTTGATTATTGGAATTAACTGGAATTATTTACTCCAGTCGCGCTGTCTTAGGCCGAAAATGCCTTGATTTACATGAGATGGGATAAAATCGCAAAGCCCGCGGCGCATAAACACCGCGGGCTTTGAATTCTTTTCATTTTTAAAAATGCAATTTTATTGCAGTTCGCGTTTCGCTTTCATTTTTTTATAAACAACAATTCCGATATAGAGCAGTAAAAATCCCAAGAGAACCGCGACCAATGTCGCCGTCTGGCCGGGACCGCCCATTTTTACTTCCGCCCAAAGCGTATCCAGCAGCAGATTCGTATCTTCGGGAAGATTGACAAAGGTTTCCGATTTATTCAAAATTTCCTTGCTGGGATAAAAAATGGGATTGTTGACGGTTTCTTCCGGCAAAAGCTCCTTGGCGGCCGACTCCGGCGTGGAATAACCGATATAGTCCACGTTCGCCGCGGCTATTTCGGGGTCACACAGAAAGTTGATGTATGCCTCGGCCTCTTTTTTGTGCTGGGCGCCGGTCGGAATGCACACTGCATCGACAAAGAAGTTTGTCCCTTCCTTTGTCGGGATGGCAAAACCGATATCCGGGTTATCTTCCACCAGAGTGGCGGCGTCCCCCGCGTAATACGGGGCAAGCCAGGCGTCGCCGCTGGACATTTTATCAAAAATCTGGTCCATGACATAGGCCTGAACAAGCGGCTTCTGCTCCTTTAAAAGCTTCGCGGCGTTCTCCCACTCCTCCACATTCGTGCTGTTGTAGGAATAGCCGAGAATTTTCTGCGCGATGCCGAAGGAATCGCGCGGGTTGTCAAACATCAGGATTTTTCCCGCGTACTTTTTATCCCACAGGATTTTCCAGCTGTCGACCGGTTCTTTGACGTATTTTTTATTGTAAAAAATACCGACTACCCCCCATGTGTAGGGGACGGAATATTCATTTTTCGGGTCGTATTTCGGGTTGCGGAACTGTTCGTCGATATACTGGAAATTCGGGATGTTGCTGAAATCCAGCTTTTCAATCATTTTCTCGTCAATCAGCTTCGAGATCATATAATCCGAAGGAATGATAATGTCGTAGTTCGCCCCGCCGTTGGCAAGCTTGGAGTAAAGGGATTCGTTGGTGTCGAACGTGGTATAGTTAACGTCGATGCCGGTCCGTTTGGTAAACTCCTTGTTGACGTCAAGCGTATCGTCGACGCCGTTCGAAATATACTCGCCCCAGTTGTATACATTGATGGTCACCCCCGTTTTCGGCGCGGCGGGCTGTTCGGGCTCTTCCGAAGAAGCAAACGCCGACGGGCTGACAGTGACGGCAAGCAGTACGGCAGCTGCCAGAGCTGCAATCGTCTTTTTCAAATCTCACGCCTCCTCAATCAGGTTTTCTTCCGCTTTCTTGTCTTTCGACTGGCGAAGATTGACAATGATGAGCAGCGCCATGATCGTGCCGAACAGCAATGTCGACAGCGCGTTGATCTCAGGGCTGATTCTCTTTCTTGTCATGGAATAGATAAAGATCGGAAGCGTCTGCGTGGTACCGCTTGTAAAATAGCTGATGACAAAATCGTCTATGGAAAGGGTGAAGGCCATAATCATGCCCGTCACAATTCCCGGCATGATTTCCGGCAGAACCACCTTAAAAAAGGCAAGAACCGGGCTGCACCCGAGGTCCTGTGCCGCTTCATACAGATGGGAATCCATCTGGCGGAGCTTCGGCATGACAGACAGGATCACGTAAGGCAGACAGAAGGTAATGTGAGCCAGGATCAGGGAAAACATGCCGAGCGATACGTTCCCCATGCCCTTTGCGAAAAACACGAACAGCAGCATCAGGGAAACGCCGGTGACAATCTCGGGATTGACCATGGGCAAGTTGGTCACATTCATGACCATGCGCTTCATCCATTTGTTCATGCCGTTGATGCCGATGGCCGCGGCCGTTCCCAGAACGGTGGAAACGACCGCCGCGATCACCGCGATGACCAGCGTGTTTCTCAGAGCGTTCAGGAGCATGCCGTCCTGCATCAGCTGTGCGTACCACTTGAAAGAGAAGCCCGACCAGACGGAACGGCTCATGGTGGTGGAATTATTAAAGGAAAAAACGATCAATACGAAAATCGGCGCGTAGAGGAAAAGGAACAGGACGGCGGAATAAATCCTTGAAATTGTTTTCATATCATGATTCCTCCCCCGTTGCTCTCCCCGTCGTCAAACTGGTTCATAATCCCCATGCAGATAAGAATCAGCACCATAAGGACCAGCGAAATGGCGGAACCCAGATTCGGGTTGTAGGCGCTTCCCAGAAACTGCATGTCGATCAGATCGCCGATCATCAGGTTCGCGCCGCCGCCGAGCATTTTGGAAATGATAAAGGTGCTGACCGCCGGTACAAAAACCATGGTGATTCCGGAAATCACCCCTGGCATGCTCATGGGAAAAGTGACCTTTGAAAATACCTGCATCTGATTCGCACCGAGGTCCTGGGCCGCTTCAATCACACTGGAATCGATTTTGGTAAGTACGGAGTAAAGCGGCAGGATCATATACGGAATATAATTATAGACCATTCCAAGCACGACCGCGCCCTGCGTATTGATCAAATGCAGCTTGCCCAGGCCGAACGACGCAAGCAGGCTGTTGATGATCCCGTTGTCCTCCAGCAGGGTCATCCAGGCGTAGGTACGGAGCAGAAAGTTCATCCACATCGGCAGCATGACGAGCATAATCATCATGCTCTGCCTGCGCGCGCTGATGTGGGAAATAATATAGGCAAGCGGGTACCCCAGCAGCAGGGAAATCACGGTGGCCAGAGCGCCCAGCCAGATGGAGCGCAGAAAAACATTGGAATACTGTCCGACTTCGGCGATATTTTTGAAGGTAAACGCCCCGCTCTTATCGGTGAACGCAAAAATAACGATCAGAATCATCGGAACAATAATAAAAATGGACATCCATGCAGCATAAGGAGCCGCGGCTGATTTTGCTTTCATTCTTAATTCTCGACCTCCCCTTCTTCAGGCAGAGGCTGACTGTCCTCGTCCATTTCGTCGCTGAAAGTGCTGTAATCGCCGAACATACCGGAGTATTCCGATTTATGCATAATGTGGATGTCGTCCGGCTGAAGCATCATTCCTATTTTTTTGCCGACCTCCTGAAAATCGGTCGACTGAATCATCCATTTAAAGCCGCGGACGTCCACGATGATTTCGTAATGAACGCCCTTAAAGGTCACGCTGGTAACAATCCCCGACAGATGGCCGGTATCCGGCTCGACCACGTCGATGTCCTCCGGGCGGATCACGACGTCCACCGGCTCGTCCGGCTCAAATCCCCTGTCGACGCATTTGAAGGGGTATCCCGCAAATTCCACAAGATAATCCTCATGCATCACGCCGTCAAGGATATTGCTTTCTCCGATAAAATCAGCAACAAAAGCATTTTCCGGCTCATTGTAGATGTCGCGCGGAGAGCCGATCTGCTGAATGGCACCCTTGTCCATCACCACGACGGTGTCGGACATGGAAAGCGCTTCTTCCTGATCATGGGTAACAAAAACAAAGGTAATTCCGGTCTGCTGCTGTATCTTTTTAAGCTCAACCTGCATATCCTTTCGCAGCTTTAAATCGAGCGCACCCAATGGTTCGTCAAGGAGCAAAACTTTCGGTTCATTCGCAAGCGCCCTCGCAATGGCAACGCGCTGCTGCTGACCGCCGGAAAGCAGATTGACATTTCTGTGCGCAAAACCGTTCAGGTTGACAAGGTTGAGCATTTCTTTTACTGTCGCTTTGACCTGGCTCTCGCTCTTGCCGTGTACCCTCATGCCGAACGCGACGTTGTCGTATACGTTCAAATGCGGAAACAGGGCATATTTCTGAAAGATGGTGTTGACCTCCCTTTTATGCGGCGGAAGATCGTTGATTTTTTTGCCATTGAAAAAAACATCGCCCGTGTCCGGTTTGACAAAGCCGCCGATGATCCTGAGGGTTGTCGTTTTTCCACAACCGGAAGGTCCCAGCAGGGTGACAAATTCACCGTCCCTGATGCTGAGGTTAAAATCCTTCAGCACAATTTCTCCGTCAAACGATACCGCGATGTTTTTTAATGAAATGATGGATGGATTTTCCAAATAGTGCATCCCCTTTGCGGTAAAATTAGTTACGTTAAGCCTAGCGGTTAAACGCAATCCCAGCCACGCCGTTGCCACTGCCCTCCGCAAAGGATTTTTCGCGGTCATTGCTGACTGCGGCAGTGAAGCGTCGCCGATATAGAATTCAGATGCAAACGCAACATATCAAATATAGTGTCATAAATACGATTTGTCAAGATTTTTTTGAATATTTCATCAAATTTCTATCGATTTTTTAAATTACACACGAATTTTATTAATTTTCCTCTGTTTTCCGCTGAAATGCTCTGTTTTTCTCCAGACAAAATAATTGTTAAATGGATGAAAAAATCCCGCAGTTTCCTGCGGGATTTGTGAGAAATCAAGCTGTTTTATTTTTTAATAATAACCGCTGCCGTTCTTTTCCGTAAAGACAGAATCCTTTTCACCGTCATAAAGACGCCGGACAAAAATGCCGACAACAGCACGACGCTGAAAACCATACCGCCGTCGGAACCGGAAGCTTCCTGTGCGCTTCTGTCAGCCGCCGCGGCGTTGACGGCGGGAATCATGTTGCTGAAGACGATGGTCCCGGATTTGCTTTCCGCACTCGATTTGCTTTCCACAGCAGCTTCAGCGGAAAGGCTCTTCTCCGCTACGGAGGAAACCGGCTGCGCCGGGGCTTTCACCGCGGCATCCGAATAAAGGACGCTAAGGGCGGCCTGATCCAGAATTCCGGTCTGCGCAAGACCGGAAGCCTTCTGGTAGGCCAGAACGGCCTGTTTGGTAAGGTCCCCGTAGTAAATGGTCGGGTCGCCGGTCATATAGCCCAAAGCGATCAGCCTTTTCTGCATAGAAAGAACCAGCGAGGAATGCATGCCGGGCGTAACGGTTCCCGGCTTCGGGTTTTTCACCGCGCTGGATGCAAACAGCTTTGTCTGTGTGGCCGGATCGGCAATGCCGGTGGAATTGATGCCCGCAGCGCCCTGAAACGCGCTGACGGCATCGGACACGCAGTAATCGTAATAATTGTTTACCGATTCATAATAGTACCCAAGGTCCTTGAGACGCTGCTGCAGCTTTTCCACATCCGCGCCTTTGGAATCCGTCTGAAGCGTGAGGTAAGGGGTCGCGCCCGAGGATTCCGCGGCAGCCTGGATCGCCTCCCCGGAGGAAGCGGTCAGTGCGCCGGAAGCGCCGAACGTATAGGTAACGCCAGAAATGGTTCTGGTCGTATTGACGACATACTGGCCGTTTTCATAGTAATATTTCTGGCCGTTGAAGCTTGCAAAGCCTGTGGTAGGATATGTAATCTGGGGCAGTTTGAACCACATGGTCCATTTCGGCGTATCGCGGCCGAAAACCTTCTCGTATTTTATATTGACCCCCGTCGCACGGTTGTCCACCGCCATGTTATTGCCGACGTAAACGCCGACATGGCCCGGCTGGTACAGAATCAAGCCGTGGATTCGCGGCAGAGAGGAGGAATCGGAGTAATTGATTTTACCCTTTGAGCTGGCGGAATCGAGCATCGCGCCGGAGCTTCCGGCTACGGAAACCAAACTGGGTCTGGGGTCGCTGGAATCGCCTGTCCACCAAAGATACGACTTGATCAGGCCGGAGCAATCGGTCCCGCGTACTCCGCCGGAAAACTGGCCGTACCCGCCGGCACGGTATTTCCATCCCTCTTTATAAGCCTTGAGGACATGTTCGGAAAGTCCGACTCCTGTTTTGGCGCTTGCCGCGCTGACGGCTGAAGAAACATTCATCGAAAGGATCGCGATAAGGACTGCCACGACGAACGCTGATAGAAACCCGAACCCCTTTTTCATTTTAACCTCCTGCTGCACTTCCGTTACTCTTTTTTCTACTTTCTGTCTGTAAAAAATGATACATATTCGTTACACATATTACAAATTAGTAACATTTTAACATATGTTTTTCCGGAACGCAACAGGCAAAGACCAGAATTATGAAAAAATTCACAATTCGCGTCAACTTTCGCATGCTAAAATTGTTAAATAATTATCTTACAGCAATTCCATTTCAGTTTGCGCGACAAAGGACGTCACTCCCCCGCCTTCGGCGGGGGAGTGACGCAAGCTTGTTACAGAATCAACTGGAAATGCTGTATTCTGGAAAGCAAAGCGGCGGACTAAAAAAGTCCGCCGCGGGAGAATGCCGAAAAAGAGAAGTGACGTGCGCAATGCGCCGGAGGGAGGCAAAACAGGAGACCGTTCTTTTAAAGCAGGGCTTTGACGATCTGATCGGTTTTCATTCCGCGGGAACCTTTGACAAGCACCACGTCTCCCCCGGTCAGAAGGGATTTGAGCTTTGCAATCGCTTCCGCGTTGTCTCCAAAGGAATAGCAGACGAAGTCCGGATTGACGCTGCGCGCCCCTTCGGCGATTTCTCTGGCCCGTTCGCCGACCGTCAGCACGATGTCCACCCCCGCCCGGGCGGTGTACGCGCCCACATCAAAATGCGCCTGCTGGGAGAAATCGCCGAGCTCCAGCATATCGGCCAGCACCGCGATGCGCTTGCCCGTATGGAAGCCGCACAGGACGTCGACGCTGCCTCTGATCGCGTCGGGGCTGGCGTTATAGGAATCGTCGATGATCGTGACATCGCTGACGTGATGGATCTGCTGGCGCATGGCAAGAGGACGGTACTCCGCAAGTTTTGCAGCGGCCTTTTCCATCGGAACGCCGAGCGTTCTGGCAACCGCCAGGGCGGCCAGCGCGTTGGTCACGTTATGAAGGCCCAGCGCCGGAAGCTCCACCTCGCAGGACCCGCCCGGCATTACCAGAGTGAACCGGGTGGACGAGGCCGCCGTACGGATATTTTCCGCCCGGAAATCGCACCAGGAGGCGGTGCCGAACCAGACGATTTTGATTCCCGGTTTTCCGCGCAGACCCGCAAGGAGCGCGTCGTCGCCGTTCAGAAACAGGATGGAATCCTTATGGAAGCAATCGGTAATATGCAGCTTTTCGTTCAGAATATTATGCTGCGTTTTGAGCTGCTCAATATGGGAAATGCCGATATTGGTCATAACGGCATAGTCCGGCGCGGCGATCTGCGCCAGACGGCTCATTTCCCCGAAATTGCTCATCCCCATCTCCACCACGGCGGCCTGATGCCTGTCGGAAATCCGGAACATGGTCAGCGGAAGCCCGATCTGGCTGTTATAGTTTCCCTCGGTCTTCATCACGTTGAACGAGCCGGAAAGCGCGAGGGCGACCATTTCCTTCGTGGTCGTTTTGCCTACGCTTCCCGTAATTCCGACAAACGGAATACGGAACCGCTGCCGGTAAACGGCGGCGATCCTCTGCAGGGCCTGTTCCGTGTTCTGTACGCGGATCCACGCGTGGGAGTCGATCATCCCATCGTGCTCCTGTGTGAGCGTTGCGGCGGCCCCCGCCGCAAAAGTCGCATTGATAAACGAATGGGCGTCCGTCCTTTCCCCCACGACGGGGACAAAGAGGGTGCCGAACTGGATTTTGCGGCTGTCCGTACTGACCGACGTGATCAGAGTATTGGGATCGCCGCAGAGCAGCTTCCCGCCGCAGGCGGCGATAATTTCTCCAACTGTCATTCTCATACTATCACCTATATTTTTCCGTTGATAATATCCGCGATAACCTCGCGTTCATCCAAATGATATTTGACGCCCTGAATTTCCTGATAATCCTCGTGGCCTTTGCCCGCAAGGACGACGATATCGCCGTCTTCGGCGTTCTCCATGCAGTATTTGATCGCTTCCTTACGGTCGGGAATCACCACATATTTTCCGTCCGTTTTGGCGATACCGACCTTGATGTCCTCAATAATGTCCATGACATCCTCGTAGCGTGAATTATCCGCCGTAATGACGGAAAGGTCGGAGAGCTTTCCGCTGACCTCGCCCATTTCATAGCGGCGGGAACGCGCGCGGTTGCCCCCCGCGCCGAACATGCAGACCAGGCGGTGCGGATGGTACTCGCGCAGAGTTTCCAGAATATTTTCCATGCTCAGCGCATTGTGCGCGTAATCGATCAGCAGAGTATAATTTCCGGGAACACCGACCGGTTCTACCCTTCCCTTGACCTTGACCGTGTTCAGCCCTTCGGCAATCGCCTGCGGGGTCACGTCAAAATGGCGGCAGACCGCCGCCGCCGCAAGTGCGTTGTAAACGCTGAATCTGCCGGGGATATCCACGTCCACGCCAAAGGCAAGCTGACCTTCAAGGTCAAAATGAACGCCGAGATAACCCGGGCGCGAAATGAGCTTTTCATTACCCGCGCGCAGCCCAGCCTCCTGCGAAAAGCCGTAGGTCTCGATCGTACAGGTATGGCCTTCTATAATTCCCGTGTAATTTTCATCGTCTATATTAATAATACCGGTCCGGCACTGCCGGAACAGCATGCTTTTGCACTGCAGGTACTCTTCCAGTGTTTTATGCTCGTTGCCGCCGATATGGTCGGGCGAAAAATTGGTGAACAGCCCGATGTCAAAGAGAAAGCCCGACACACGGTGGTCCTTGAGCCCGATGGAAGAGGCCTCGATCACGGCGGCTTTGCAGCCGCTGTCCGCCATTTTGCGCAGGAAACGCTGCACATCGTACGATTCCGGAGTGGTGTTGTTCGTCTGAATCACTTCGTCGCCGACAACCGTCCCGATGGTCCCGATGATGCCGGTCCTGATTCCGCCCGCCTCAAGAATGGAACGGATCATATAGGAAACCGTCGTTTTGCCCTTCGTGCCGGTAATGCCCACCACGCGGAGCTGATCGGCGGGGTGCCCGAAATAGGCCGCCGACATCACCGCCATGGCATAGCGCGTATTTTCCACCAAGATCACCGCCGCACCGTGCACCGTTACCGGGCTCTGCGCGACAATCGCGGCCGCGCCGGCATCCGCCGCCTGCTGCGCAAAGTCGTGGCTGTCGACGGAAGAGCCGCACAGGCACACGAACACACAGTTTTTAATCACCCTGCGCGAATCGTAAACGATATCGGTTATTTCAACGTCCGTGTTGCCGGAGCAGGTATATTTTAATCCTTCGAGTATGTTTTTTAACTGCATAATCCAGCCTCCGTATCCATAATTTAGAGCATTTCCAGTCGATTCTGCAACAAGGTTGCGTTCCTCCCCCGCCGAAGGCGGGGGAGGAACATGTTTTATCCCGCAAACGTAACTGGAATTACGATAGAAACTCTTCTGATGATACAATAAAGATATGTCAAAGTCAATTGTATTAGCCCGGTAACCCTTCTTTGCGGTTACATGACACTTTCCACTTTATGTATGATATTTGGACTGTGGAACTGTTTTGTATAGATACAACCGTTCCGGATAATGCTAACATACAGTCAAACAGCGTACACGGCGCTTAAAACGATAGAAAGGGAGCATACGTGATGGGAACTGTGAATGAAAAACTGGAATCCTACGGACTGAAAAAAGTATTGAGCTACCTGGACAACAATCCTGAGGAAAACGTACCGAAGGTCTTAAGCTGGGTACGCAGATTCGACAGGGAGGATTATTATCACAACGCTTACGATCTGGTTGGAGAAGCGCTGAAAAATCCGGAAAACAACTGGTACAAACTGATTATGAGCCTTTATGACGACATTGATTCCGGTGTCAGGAAAAAAATGTTCGAAAATTTCCTGATCAATTCCTCCATTGTAGGCTGTCAGCGCAAAAATAAAAACGAAGAAAAGTACGACTGCAACATTCCGTGGGCAATCCTGATGGACCCCACCTCCGCGTGCAACCTGCACTGCAAGGGCTGCTGGGCGGCGGATTACGGCAACAAGATGAATATGAGCTTTGAGACGCTCGACAGCATCATCGAGCAGGGGAAAAAGCTCGGCACCTATATGTATATCTATTCCGGCGGCGAACCGCTCGTACGGAAGGACGATATTATCAGGCTGTGCGAAAAGCACAGCGACTGTGAATTTCTGGCCTTTACGAACGCAACGCTCATTGATGAAGCGTTCGCGGACGAAATGCTGCGGGTAAAGAATTTCGTGCCCGCGATCAGCGTGGAGGGCTTTGAAGAAGCCACCGATTTCCGCCGCGGAGAAGGCACCTATCAGGCGGTCATCAAAGCGATGGAGATTTTAAAGGAGAAAAAGCTTCCGTTCGGCATTTCCTGCTGTTACACCAGCAAGAACACCGACGTGATCGGCAGCGAAGAATACTTTGACGACATGATTGCAAAGGGCGCGAAATTCGCGTGGTTCTTCACCTATATGCCGGTCGGGGCCGACGCGGTCCCCGAGCTGATGGCTTCCGCGGAGCAAAGGGAGTTCATGTATCACCAGATCCGGAAATTCAGGGAAACCAAGCCGCTGTTCACCATGGACTTCTGGAACGACGGCGAGTATGTACAGGGATGCATTGCGGGCGGACGCTGCTACCTGCACATCAACGCGAACGGGGATATCGAGCCGTGCGCGTTTATCCATTATGCAGATTCCAACATCAGGGACAAAACGCTTCTGGAAGCGTACCAATCCCCGCTGTTCATGCAGTACCGCAGGAACCAGCCGTTCAACGGAAATCACCTGCGCCCCTGCCCTCTGCTCGACAATCCGGGCAGACTGTCCGACATAGTGCACAAGTCCGGCGCACAATCGACGGACATGACTCATCCCGAGGATGTTGAGGAGCTGAGCGCAAAATGCGTCAACGCCGCGAAGAACTGGGCTCCCGTCGCGGAAAGGCTCTGGGACGAATCCCATCCCGAAGAACAGGAAAACGCGGGCTGACCAAACAGCCGAACAAAGTATCCGATTTCATCAATATTCTTAATATATAAAGAAGGACGGCTTTCGCATACTCTAAGCGGAAGCCGTCCTTTTTATATTTCAACGAGTCCTTAAAGAAACGATTCCAACACGTTTACAATGTGTTGATGTGACTGGATGCACTCATTAAAAGAAGCAGACGGTTCGTCTCCACTTTTCTTGATATACTCCGCCTCTTCCACTTCCTGCTGAATTACTTTTTTAAAATACTCCGCATAATTTCCCGATGACAGCAAGCTGTCAGAAGCATCGGCAGAACCTTTCGTTACTGTTACCGTCCCCTGTGCCGTCGTCGGTCTCGCCCCCGCCAGGAGGTAATCCTGATAGGACAAAACGCCGCTGTTGGTCAATTCAGACAGCAAGGAATCCATTCCGGAAGCGTCTGAACCAGAGTACTTGTCCCGAAAATATTGTTTCTGCACACCGGACAACGTGTTACCCCCTGTTGATTTTTTCCCTTTTTCCGTAATAGCTGGCAGGCATGCTTCATTTTGGGAAGAAAATGTAACTCCATCCATACTTTCTTTTGAGGCGCTTTGCACCATATTGGCAAAAGCACCGGATCTCGCTTTTTTTCCGGCACTATTGACGAAGCCTGAGAATCCATTTGAATATACGGAAGCTATGCTGTTTATCATTTCAATCTCCTTAATTACTCAGAATATAATATTCCGGTGCTGATTGCCTCTGTTCCTCCACCGCTGTATCTGATATATCCACTCAAATCGCTTGCCTCAGAAGCAGTATAATAAGATATTGTCTCATCCCCTTTTATATTTCCATATTCACCTTAACACTATAATTCATATATGTCAATATTTTCTTCAAAAGATAAGATACCACGCAAAAATGGTGTTTCAAAATTAATTTTGAAACACCATTTTTTAAGTTTTATTTAATGATTGAGTAGCGCATACAGTTTTTCGATTTCTTCTTCATTGGTATAATCACACTGTGCCAAAGACTGTGAAAACTCCGCGCGTTTCTCCTCATGCAGCAGCAAATCTTCCAGACCCGCTTCAACCCCCTCGCTGTCCATGGGAACGATCAGTCCGTTTCTGCCGGAATCGATCTGATCGCGGGCCGTGGAAAAATCGGTGAGAAGAATCGGGCGGCACATGACCATCGCCTCGTCGACGGCGATGGATTTGCCCTCGAACCGGGACGGCTGCAGGTAGACGTCGCACGCCTTCAGATACGGGTACGGATTGGGGCGCTCCCCCATGAACCGGACGTAATCGCCGATGTCGAGTTCCCGGACCATCGCCTCCAGGTTTTCCTTTTCCGGGCCGATTCCGATGATATACCACTTAAAGCGAAGCCCCTTCTTCTTTAACACGGCAATGGCGGGCAGCGCAATGTCAAGCCCCTTCTGGTGAGAAAGACGGGCAATGGACAGTACGCGCAGGCCGGAAAAATCATCTTCAAAATCGGCCGGTTCTTCGGCCATC
Source organism: Caproiciproducens puteiluti (assembly GCF_052442865.1). Classification (NCBI taxonomy): domain Bacteria; kingdom Bacillati; phylum Bacillota; class Clostridia; order Eubacteriales; family Acutalibacteraceae; genus Caproiciproducens; species Caproiciproducens puteiluti. The sequence continues at coordinate 2,280,683 of NZ_CP194790.1, forward strand.
TGGCGCATGAAGGTGGAGGAAATAATATTGTAGATCACATGGAACCGGTCGGAATACTCCGGGAAAGTGTTCTCAAGCGCAGTCTTACAGGATTCGGAAACCGTGCACAGCGCGTTCAGTTTTCCAACAAACGCACGGTCAAAATCGCTGTTCAAACCCATTGCCATATAATCGCCGTGGATAAACCCGATTTTGACGGGGCTTTTGACCTTGGTTACGGCGTAATAAATCGGCTGGCCTTCCATAAAGGCCACCACCGCGTCGTATTCCTTCTTGGAAGGCCGGATAAAACACCTTTCCACATTCCACATGCGTACCAGCCGCTCGCCCATGGTCCCGCGCAGACCGGCAAAGGAAACCAGCAGGCGGCAGAGCGCGATTCGCGGATGCCCCTTTCTGATGAGGGCAAAAAAGGCCTGGCGGATATTTAATTTATACTCCGCCGGAAAGAGCGGAGGCAGAAGGTTTGCCTTCGGTGAAACGCGGCTCAGAAACAGGCCGTCGTTTGCGAAAAGCTGAAGGTCGACCTCGTAATTTTCATAATCGAACAAAGACAGCACCGTGACCAGACTTTTTTCAATGCCGCCGCTGTGCAGGCTGTAATTGATAAAAAGAACACGTTTTTTCGCCATTATCTTTTCCCCGCGTTTTTCAACAGCATATTGGAATAAATCCGGTAGAACAAATAGACGGCCGGGGTTATTCTGGACCGGATAACCCGCAGGACGATCCTGTCCGCACGGGTGCCGTTTTTCAGGTAGTCGGAACGGGCCGCAACCCGGAGCACCGGATTCCGGAGGATGCCGCGCACCTCTTTGTATCTTTTCGCAAAACCCTTATCATTATTAAGGCTGAAGCAGTTGACCAGAGAAGAATGCGCCGCGCTGCGGAGAAGCCACGCAAGGTGGCGTTCCCCATACTGGGCGTAAAGGCCGTTTTTCTGCAAAAAGTCACGCACCACATGGTAGCAGGCGGTCATCATTTCCATTTTTCTGGGACGGTACCGGGTGCTTAACGATTCGGGATTATAACGGTAATGATAATAGGCCCCGCCAAGAACAAGCACTTTGTCCGTCAGGCAGTGCGCCATGATCGATACCGGAAGATCTTCCAGCATGATTTCCTGCTCATTGAAATAGGAAAGGTGATTTTCCAGAAACCACTCCCGGCGGAAAAACCTGCGCCACGCGCAGCCGAGCATCTCTACCTGCCGCCAGGGGCTGTCCGTCGGATCGGGGCCGATCAGCTCCCGGAGCAGGATTTCCCGCGTTTCCCGATCGAAAGCAGGGAAACTCACCGGCAGCTTGCAGACACGGTGCTCCTCCGCTTTACTGTTTTCGCGTACAAAGTTAAAGACGACCATATCCGCGGCACATTTTTCCGCAGAGGAATACAGATTCTGCAATGCCTCCGGGTCAAGCCAGTCGTCGGAATCCACAAAAGACAGGTATTTTCCGGCGGCGCGGGCGGCGCCGTAATTGCGGGTATTTCCCAGGCCTCCATGGGGCTTGTCCAGCACCCGGACACGGGAGTCCTTCTCATATGTCCGCGCAAGCTCCAGCGAACGGTCGGTCGATGCGTCGTTTACTAAAAGAATCTCTATATCCGTCAGCGTCTGCGCCAAAATGCTTTCGACACACTGCGCCAAATACTTTTCTACGTTATATACCGGTACAATCACACTTACTTTTGGCAAGATCAGACCTCCTTCTCTTCGTCGCCCCGGCGGCAGCGTCCTTTTCCGGACAGCACCGGGCATCCTTCCAGCCCCCGAATCAAACCGGTTAAGAACCGGGAAACAGGCGCCAGCCAACGTATTCGCATATAAAAATACATCTTATGATACCATTTTCTGTGAACCAATACAAGATTATTTTGCAGCAGCGTGTTGAAATGCAGCATTTTGTATGCTATTCTTTTATATATTTCTATTTTAAATCGATCAGGAGGCTGTTTTCCGATGAAGGACTGCCTGGTATTGTTAACGAAAACGTTCCCTTTCGACAAAGGGGAAGAATTCATAGAAGACGAACTCCCTCTTCTGGCGAAAGCATTCGATCAGGTCATTATCGTGGCCACAAGCACTGCCGACAACCCGGTACAGACAAGAAGCGTGCCTGAAAACGTCTGCGTCCACAGCATCCGTGCATCCAAGGTCAAACGCAGCCTTGCCGGAGCGGTGGCAAGACAGTTTCCTTTTAAGGATTACAAGGGCTATTCCGGAAAAGATGAGCGGAACGCCGTAAAGGGATCGCTGAAAAAAAACCTTTATTTGAGTTATTTTATCGCGAAATCCGAAATCGTGTACGATGAAACGGTTAAAATTCTCGCCCCGTATTCCCTGCAGCAATACGACGGCGTAACGTTTTACAGCTATTGGTTCTACGATATCGCCATGGCGGCGGTAAGGCTCAAACGGTACTGTCAGGCAAAAGCCAAGCTGGCGGTCTGCCGGGCGCACGGCTACGACCTTTACGCTTACCGCAACTCCATGAATTATCTGCCGCTGCGGCATTACCTTCTGAAAAACATAGACAAGGTCTACACCTGCTCCCAAGACGGAAACGATTACTTGACCGGCCTGTATCCCCAATACGCGGGAAAAATCCAGACTGCCTATCTGGGTACGCGGGATTACGGGACGACACAAGCAGACGGAACGGGACCTTTCCAGATTGTCAGCTGCTGCCACATCGTCCCGCTCAAACGCGTGGATCTGCTTGCCAAATCCCTGAGTCTGCTGAACGGCAGCGGTCTTGCGCTGAAATGGACGCATTTCGGCGGCGGCGACGCATTGGAAGAGCTGAAAAAATACGCGGAGGAAAATCTGCGGTTTATGGAGTATGATTTCCGGGGAGAAGTGAAAAATTCCGACCTGATGGCCTATTACCGAAACACCCCGGTAGACCTGTTCGTCAACACCAGCAGCACGGAGGGGCTTCCTGTCAGCATTATGGAAGCCTGCTCGTTCGGGATTCCCGCGATTGCAACGGATGTGGGAGGAACCGGAGAAATCGTCCGCGACGGCGAAACCGGCTTTTTAATCGAGGCGGATTTTACCCCGGACAAGCTGGCTTCGGCCATTCGTTCCGTGGCGGAGTTACCGGCGGAAGAAAGAAAAAAGCTGCGCGAAAACTGCCGGTCGGTTTATCTGAGCACCTTTTGTGCGCAGGACAATTTTGCCGCTTTCGCCCAGCAGATTAAACCGCTTTAAAAAGGACCGCGGCAAAAACATCATCAAAAATACCATGTGCCGAACATGCGCTTTGACAGGCTGAAAAGCCTTTGCAGAGGGCATGTTTTTTCATTTTTGGACCGCTTTATAAACACAGATTTTCCGCCTTTTTTGGTTCTGTGCGGTTCTTCGATTTCGGACAAAATGAATAAGCCGCCGCAGGAGGAACATACTATCAGCGGTGATAAAAACATGACCATTTCATTTATAAGGACCTTACTGCTCTACATAGTCATTATTGTAGCGGTAAGGCTGATGGGCAAACGGCAGATCAGCGAGCTGCAGACAAGCGAGCTCGTCGTGACCCTCCTGATTTCCGATATTGCGGCAATCCCGATGCAGGACACCGGGCAGCCCCTGGTAAGCGGGTTCATCCCCATCGCGGTGCTCGTAATGTGTGAAATCCTCGTATCCGGCCTGATGCTGAAAAGCACGAAATTCCGAAAGCTGATCTGCGGCAGACCGATCATCGTGATCAACGACGGGAAGGTAGACCAGAAGGAAATGCGCCGCCTGCGCATGAGCACGGAGGACCTCTCCGAGCAGCTGCGGCAGAAAAACGTATTCAGCCTTGAGGACGTTGCCTACGCGATTGTGGAGACCAACGGAAAGATGAGCATCATCAAAAAGACGGACAAGGAGCAGCCGACCGCCGGTATGCTGGGCGTGGCGCTGCCGGACACCGGGCTCGAAACCGTCGTCATCAGCGACGGAGTCATTTCCGACTTTTCCCTTCAGCTGTGCAACAAAAGCCGGGAATGGCTGGAAGGCGTCCTGCGCGGCAAAAACATCAGCACAGACCAGATTTTTATTATGACGGCCAACAGAAAGGGAGATTTCAATATTATCAAAAAGGATGAAAAACAATGAAACGTTTATGGGCCTGCGCAGTGATCCTCGTTCTGCTCATAACGGTTTGCACCTACGGAACGGTCAAAACCCAAAAGGTCAGCGAACAGATGACCAAAACCCTCGAAAGCGCCCGACAGGCGGCGCTGGAGGGCGATCTTGAAACAGCACAGAAGCTGAGCCAAAAGGCCGCGGACGACTGGCACGGCTATCATGAAGTGCTGTGCACCTTTATGCCGCACGCACCGCTGGAAGCCGTTGACCAGACGCTCTCAGGGCTTCCCATGCTCTGTTATTTTGAGGGAACGGACCAATTCGGGGCGGACTGCGACCGCGGTATCACACAGATCATGTATCTGAACGAATCCCAGCTTCCCTCCATTGAAAATATCTTTTAAAAAAAGAGCGGCAGGTTATACCTGCCGCTTTCCCTGTTTTTATGAAACTTTTCAGGACCTGCTTTTAATCATTCTGTTCAATTCATCCATAAAGGTATTGATATCCTTGAACTGACGGTAAACCGAGGCAAAACGGACGTAAGCCACCTCATCCACGTCCTTCAGCTTTTCCATAGCGTACTTGCCGATCAGGCTGGAGGGCACTTCGCGGTCAAGCGAATTCTGGAGCATGTTTTCGATTTCGTCCACAATGCGTTCCAGCGTGTCGATGGACACGGGCCGCTTTTCACACGCGCGCAGAAGGCCGTTCAACAGCTTGTTGCGGTCGAAGGTTTCACGCGATTTATCTTTTTTTATCACAACAATGGGCACCGTTTCGATTACCTCATAGGTTGTGAAGCGCTTGGTACATTTCAAGCATTCCCTGCGCCGCCGGATTCTTTCGCCTTCGTCGGTCGGGCGGGAATCGATGACTTTTGACTCTTCATGGCCGCAATACGGGCACCGCATTGTAAAATCACCTCTATAAAACTATTTGTATAATTATAGCATATTTTTTCAGCCATTAGCAAGCGTTTATGAAACAAAATATTAGTAAATTAGACCATCTACGACTTTTTTTGCGCCTGTCAATTCGTTCAGTTCGCCAAAATTGCGCCGGTAGACCTCGATAACCAGGTCCCCTTTGTAGCCGGATTTCCGCATCAGCTGTTTCAGTGCGCCGAAATTCATGGTTCCGCTGCCGGGCAAAAGGCAGTCCTCCCCCGGTTTGTTGTCGTTAATATGGACATGGACCAGCCTTTCCCCCATCGCCGCGCACATCTGAAAGGGATCCTCCCCTCCGCGCACCGCCTGCTTGACATCCAGCACAAACGCACAGTCCTCGTGCAGATATTCCCGCATTCTCGAGATAAACCCAGGCTCGTTGCTGCGGAACAGATTGACATTCTCCTGCGCCACCGTGACGCCGAACGTTTTTCCCAGCGCATAGAGCCGCGCGTAATGCTCAAAATATTCCTGCTCGGTGATTCTGCTGCGTTTGTCGTTGCGCTGGCCGTGAAGCACCAGAATTTCCGCGCCCAGAAGGTTCGCGGCGTGAAAGTACCGTTTATAGAACTCCAAACCGTCGTCGGAACGGCGCTGGTAATCCGAAAAAAGAAGGAAGCTTTCAAAGCCGGAGGTGAACGGATGAACGGACTTTACGATACTTCCGCTGTCATCCGCCATTCTTTTTAATTCTTTGATATATTTCGGTCTTAATTCGCTGATTGTATTGATAAACACCTCAAAAAGGTGGAAGTCAAGCGCGATTAATGCCGGAAGAGCCTGCTCCAGTTCCATGGGATAAAGGCAGGCCGTTGAGATGCCGGAACGCATAGTATCACCCCTTTTTTAAGATTATATCCCGACGGAAGAAAAATGTCCAGATTAATCAATGCACGGCTGGATATTCTATAATATTGCCGGAAAAAACAAATTCCTTAACAAGGCCCGGACCGTCGAAAATCTGTAAAGCAATTTTACGGCTGCATGACCTGATCGGCAGCCTGGCCTAAAAGAAAGCGGGAGAAGAAATCATGATAAACGAAAACGCATCTTTGCTGGAAGAAATCTATCAGGCAACAAAAATGGGGCTGGAAGCGACTCAGCTGATCATTCCCAAGGTTCAAAATCCGCAGCTGCGCACCGAAATAGAGGATCATGCTTTGCGCTATCAGGATATGGGCGCGAAAGCAAAGCAGATGCTTCACACCGACGGAAGGATGCCGAAGCCGGAAAAGACGATGCAGAAGGCAATGCTGCGCGGGTCCATCCAGATCAACACGATGATGAACCAGACCCCGTCGCACATAGCCAAGCTGATGATTAACGGCACCGCCATGGGAATCAAAGACATCACCAAAAACCTGAACCGGCTCGACGGCGCCGACACCGAAGTAAAGAAGCTGGCGGAAGATTATATCATCAATGAGCAGAAAAATATTGACGAATTGAAGAAGCATCTTTGAAGAACTTGATTTAACCGCGCTATTTCATTATAATATGGGAGCGGGGCCCGAACGCTCCGCACTTTACATATAAGGGGTTTTTACTGCTATGGGTTTGCTGAGCGCAAGCAATTTGAATAAATCCTTCGGCGCCGATGTGATTTTCAGCGGCGTCTCTTTTGAGATACAGGAAAACGACCGCATAGGGCTTGTGGGGATCAACGGCTCGGGCAAGACCACTCTGCTCAAGCTGCTGACCGGCGAAACGCAGCCGGACGGCGGCGATATTTTCAAGGCGAATTCGACCGTTCTGGGCTATATGGAACAGCATGTCTGCCGCGATCTGGAAAGAAGCGCCTACAGCGAGGTGCTGACCGTATTTTCCGGACTTTTGGAAATGGAAAAGGAACTGGAAAGCATCAATCTGCAGCTGCAGACAAAACCGAAGGACATTGACCGGCTGATAGAAAAGCAGGCCGCAATGAACGACCGCTTTGTCGCACAGGGCGGGCTGACCTGTAAAAGCAGGGCGCGCTCCGCGCTGCTGGGACTCGGTTTCGACGACGAGCAGATGGGGCTGCCGATCGCCGTGCTGAGCGGCGGGCAGAAGGCGAAGCTGCAACTGGCGAAAATGCTGCTGTGCGGCGCCAACCTGCTGCTGCTGGACGAACCGACCAACCATTTGGATATCTCCTCCGTGGAATGGCTGGAAGATTTTCTGCGTTCCTACGGCGGCTCCTTCGTGGTCATCTCCCATGACCGGTATTTTCTGGACAAAGTGACCAACCGTACCTTTGAAATGGAAAACGGCCGCCTAATGCCGTACAAGGGCAATTACAGCACCTATCTTGCCCAGAAAGACGAAAACAATCTGGCGGCGCAGCGCAAGTACGACAATACCCAGAAGGAAATCAAGCGCATTGAGGGAATCGTGGCGCAGCAGCGGCAATGGAACAAGGAACGGAGCATCCGGACCGCGGAAAGCAAAATGAAGGTGATCGAACGGCTGGAAAAAACGCTGGAAAAGCCGGATGAAAAACCGGACGGCATCCATTTTGATTTCGGTATCCGCCAGCGGGGCGGAAACGATGTCCTGAGCACCGAAAACCTTGCCCTGCAATTCGACGGCAAACTGCTGTTTCAGAATGTGAATCTTGAAATCCACCGGGGCGAAAGAATTTTTCTGATCGGGCCGAACGGCTGCGGAAAGACATCCCTTCTAAAGACGCTTCTGGGGATCAACACCCCCTCCGGCGGCGAATTCCGTTTCGGCGCGGGAATCGACGTCGGCTATTACGACCAGATTCAGGCGGGCCTGCATCCGGAAAAAACCGTGATCCACGAAATCTGGGATTCCTACCCGAAAATGACCCAGACTGATATCCGAAACGCGCTGGCCGTCTTTTTATTCAAGGGCGACGATGTGTTCAAAGCCGTGGAGTCTTTAAGCGGCGGAGAGCGGGCGCGCGTTCTTTTGCTCCGTCTGATGCTTTCCATGGACAACTTCCTTTTGCTGGACGAGCCTACCAACCATCTGGATATCGACTCCCTCGAAGCGCTGGAGGCAGCACTGCAGAGCTACGAAGGCACCCTGCTGATCGTATCTCACGACCGCTACCTGATCAATAAAATCGCCGACCGGGTCTATTATCTTGACAGGGACGGCGCGCAGGAATTTATCGGCGGCTACGACAGCTATCTTGAAAAAAGCCGCACAAAGACCGCGGAAACAGCGGAGCCTGCCGCCGTGAAACCGAACGAGTACCGGCTGCAGAAGGAACGCGACGCGTCTATCCGGAAGGAAAAGGCGGAGCTGAAACGCAGCGAAGCGAGGATTGACGAGCTAGAAGCGGAAATCACCGTTTTAAAGGAAGAGCTCTCCAAACCGGAAGTGGCCAGCGACTACGAAGCGGCGATGGAAATCACCGAAAAAATAGACTGCCTGACCAAAGAGAACGAAGAGTTGTTTCAGCGCTGGAGCGATCTGGCGCAGAAATATCAGGAATAAAAAAAGCAGTCCGGATCACCGGACTGCTTACCATCAATTTAGTTTTGTGTCTGCGGTCTAAACTGTTCAAGCTGGGAGATAAACTCTTTCCCTTCCTCACCCGGAACTTCGATCGTAATCGGCTTGGACAGATCCAGGCTAAATACTCCCATAATTGATTTCGCGTCAATTTTGTATCTATCTGTAGTCAGGTTAATCGGAAAGGTATAGCTGTTCGTCAGCGTTACAAACTTTTTGACAGCCTCAATGCTGGAAAGTAAAATAGAAGTTGTATACATAAGATACCTCCGTATTACAAAATTCACTACTCATGATATAGCACGGAAGGAATTTTTTCAATATTTAATATAGCCATACATTATGTCAATAAGTAATTTTAAATATCTAAATTTGTAAAAGGTGAAAAAATGAAAGTCTCTGTTATTACCCTTGGATGCAAGGTAAACCAATACGAATCACAGGCAATGCTGGCTCAGCTTGTCTCTGCGGGATTTACCGTATGCGACGCCGCGGAGGAAAGCGACGTGGTGTTAATCAATTCTTGCACCGTCACCTCCATGAGCGACCACAAGGTGCGCCAGACGCTCCACCGGGCAAGGCGGAAGAACCCCGGAGCGGTCCTTGTCCTGACCGGCTGCATGCCCCAGGCCTTCCCCGAAGCGGCGGCCGGGCTGCACGACGCGGACATTGTGCTGGGCAATTCCAACCGTGCGGCGCTTCTGCCCGACATCATGAAATACCTTTCCTCGCGTCAGCGCGTTGTAGACATTGTTCCCCATGAAAAGGCCCCGGGCTTTGAGTCGATGAACGTGAGCAGCTTTTTTGAGCGCACCCGCGCTTTTGTTAAAATTGAGGACGGCTGCAACCGCTTCTGCTCCTACTGCATTATCCCCTATGCGCGCGGTCGGGTACGCTCCAAGCCGATGGACGAGCTGAAAAAAGAAATCGCGGAAATCGCCGCGAACGGATACCGGGAAATCGTTCTGACCGGAATCAACCTGTCCGCTTACGGGCAGGAGATCGGCCTGCATCTCTGCGATGCGGTCGAAGCCGCCTGTGAACCGGATTCCGTCGCGCGCGTACGGCTGGGTTCCCTGGAGCCCGAGCAGCTGAGCGAGGACGTCATTGCCCGTCTGAGCCGGCAGCAAAAGCTCTGCGCTCAATTCCACCTGTCCCTGCAAAGCGGCTCAGACGCCACGCTGAAGCGCATGAACAGGCATTACAGCACGGAGGAGTACCGGACGATTGTAAAAAACCTGCGCGCGGCCTTTGAAAACGCGGCGATCACCACCGACATTATGGTGGGGTTCCCCGGCGAAACCGAAGAGGAGTTTCAGGAATCGCTGGCCTTTGCCAGGGAAATCGCTTTCGCGAAGGTTCATGTTTTCGCCTATTCCCGCCGCCCCGGCACAAAAGCCAACGACGCGCCCGACCAGATTCCGCAGACGGTGAAGGAACAGCGCAGCCGCCTGATGATCGAAGCGACGCAGCAGACCAAGGAAGCGTTTTTCCAAAGACAGATCGGACTGACCGAGCCGGTGCTGTTCGAGCGGGAATGCGACAGGAACGTCTATGAGGGCTACACCGAAAACTACACGCCGGTCAAAGCGCACAGCGGCAAAAGCCTGAGCGGGGAAATTGTTCCCGCCCTCATTACGGATGCCCTGAGCGACTGCTGCCTTGCCGAAATAAAAAATAGCGGGCAGCCGATTGCTTCCACATGACAGCAAAAAGCACTTTGACTGGCTTTTACAGCCGTTTCAAAGTGCTTTTCTTTGATGTAAATCATCCAAAGCCGGGCGTCACGAATTCAGCACCTTCATGACGTTCTGCACCTCTTGCTTCGTCTGGTCGCTGTTCAGATAATCCCAGGAATAAAACATAAACCCGTCGCAGGAGGTTTTCCGGCCGACCTCCACCTGCTGCGCCAGGATATTGTTCGATTTTTTCCAGGTGCCGCTGTCGGCGTCAGAGCCGCTTTTGTAAACGGCAAGACCCAGGTACAGTTTCACGTTTGTGTTCACCACCATTTTGCGCCAGCTTTGGGCGGCGGTGTCAAACGGAAGAACGGGATTTTCAAAGTTGACGTACAGCTGCGGGCAGATATAATCGACATACCCCTGCGCGCTGCACCAGGAGGCGACGTCCGCGCCCATATTCATGTCGTTCTGCACATTTCCCTGCGGGGCGATTCCAAACGGCAGGTTCGGCTTTACCGACTTGATTTCGCTGTAGACCTGTGAAACCATCGCATTGATGTTGCCGCGCCGCCACTCCAGCAGACCGAGCGGCGTGCCGCTTTTGGAAGCGGAGGCGCAGTATGCGTCGTAGGCGCTCTTATCGAACGAGCCGTCCTGCGTCGGATAGAAATAATCGTCAAACTGAATCCCGTCGACGTCGTAATTCTGCGCGATTTCCTTCGCGCCGTCCGCAATCAGCTTGCGCACCTGAGGATAGGCGGGATTGTAGTATTTACCGCCGTTGCTGTCCACGACCCAGCCCGCCTTGGAAGTGTCGCTTTTCCATGTATTGTAAAGATTGCCCTGCGCCAGAATGGACGGCGTTCCGGACACCTGAATGCGCAGCGGATTGATCCACGCCTGAATTTTCAGCCCTGCCTTGTGGGAAGCCGTAACCATGTAAGCGAGGGGATCGTAGCCGGGGTCCACCCCCTGTGTTCCGCCGACGACATGGCTCCACGGAAAATAGGCCGATTTATACAGCGCGTCCCCAAACGGCCGTACGTGGACGATCAGCGTATTCATCCCGCAGTTTTTTGCCCCGGCAACAATGGCGTCGAACTTTTTCTGAAAGCCCTTTTCGCTTTTATCCTCTTCCTTGCTCATATTCAGATTCATATACGGCACCCATACCGCCCGCATTTCGTCGGAGGAGGCCGGAACTGCGGCGGCGGTCGCGGCGGGCGCGGAAGCGGACGTGGAATCCGAATTCCCCCCGGGCGCCGAGGAGGACTGTTCGCTGAACCGGTTATGCCCGATATTGACCAGCATAGTAAGTGCGATGACTCCTGCCAGAATGCAGGCGCAGATAAAAATACTGTGCCGGTTAAAAAGCTTGATTACCATAGAAACCCATCCTTTCCAATTGTAGCTTTCCCCCCATTTTGTGACGTTTTTTCAATTTCAACAACCATCTATTTGACAGAACTGTCCGGATAGTGTACGATACAATTTAATAAATGCATTGATTGGGGGCGGTGTGGTGTTCTTCATTATCGGAGTAACCAGCGGCGCGCACGACCTTGGCCTGCGGAGATGCGGCTATTTCTCCTGCTGTTCCGGCGGCGGCGCGATGGCGGCGGTTACCTATACGTTTCAGCAATTCACGCTTTTCTTTATCCCGCTGTTCCGTTTCGGGAAAAGATACTTCGTCACCTGCCCCAACTGCGGTACCGTATACGAGCTGGCAAAAGACGAGGGCAGGCGCATTGAAAAAGACCCTGCGGCTGAAATCAATCCGGAGAGAATGTATGTTGTACAGGGCGCCAGCCGGAAAACCTGTCCGAGCTGCAGGTACGCGGTGGACCCCAACAGCCGGTACTGCCCCAACTGCGGCGCCAGACTGCTTTGACGGAGGCGTAAGACATGCCTAGTTATATATATTGGGTTTGCTACTTAATTATTATTAATTTTATTGCGGTCATCATAACGGCAGCAGACAAGCACAACGCGAAAAAACACCTTTGGCGTGTTCCGGAAAACACCCTGTTCCTGATTGCGGCGCTCGGCGGCTCCCCCGCTATGCTGCTCACCATGTATGCGATCCGGCATAAAACCCAGCATAAGAAATTTATGTTTGGCATTCCGATGATTATTACGATGCAGGTGTGTTTTGTCTATTACCTGTTTTTCAGATGATACCGTAGGAAAGAGGGCTCAGATTCGTGCCTGGGCAAGAAAGAAAAGCAGACATCCATCCTTATAAAAATTTCAAGGGGCTGTTGCAAAAGAATTTGCATCAGCCCCTTGGTTGGTTTTTTGTTTCCGGATAATGCCCGGTATTGCTTCCTGACAACCGATTTGCAGCGGGAAACCAGATTACGTTCCCAATTCGGATTTTTCTCCATAAAAAGCAGAAAGGAAATTTGCCCCGGAATAGATAGACAGAAACAATTGAATGGTATTCAAATTCTGAACGAAGAACTGCGGCAGAGACGCATAAAATACATACAGAAGTATGATAGCCACAATACACAGCAAAGAAACTGCTAAATAAAAAAGAGCAAAGCGAAAGATCAGTTTTTTGTTAATCGCATTGAAAAACATTCCGGATAGAAACAGAATGATTATATGTACAATGATCGTTCTATAGGGATGGAAATAAAACACACGGTCTTGATCCATCGCTTTCAGAACGAAAAGGTTGACGATGGTAAACAGTATAAAAACAGCCGGTTCGCAAATATGCTTCACGAAAAGCAGAATGTGACACTTTTTGTTCATGCGACTACCACCCCACTGTTTTTCGGTCGTCCGCAGGACGGGAAACGGGCTGATCTTTGGTTTCCTCCAATACGGAATTCTCTCTTCTGCATTTTGTCCATGCAAGAAATATCTGTACAAAAGAAAGAAGAAAGGAAATAAAAACAGGCGACAGAAGATTCCCTTCCAGATAATTGATCTGCAGCGGCAGAAAAATCAAAATGGAAAAAGCATACATCAGAAAGGTATACAGAAACACCTGATGAATCTGAATTCTGGAATAGACCATCCGATATCCTATCCAGATAAAAAAGGCGATTCCAATGAGGTAATAACCGATCTCGACGGCCGTCGCCGTATAGCCGATTGTTTTCCAAAGACTGTCCAGCTCCGGCGACTTGACGCTTTGCTTTTGGAGCGACAGCAGCGCCAAATATACCTGACGGGAATAGACCCGATAGCTGAACTGGATGATATTGACACTGAACATCACGACCCCAAACAATACAAACGGTACCAGAGCGGATGGACTGTTTTCACCGGATGCATTCCTTTGTTTTAAAAGCTTCTGCAACTCTATCGACCTTTCTTTTGCTTAATCCGGTATTGCCAACATAATGTATGATTTGCCTGCACATTTCATGCCGATCGGCTATCCCTCTGAAAATCCGACACAATGAACACAGTGAATAACGAAAGTCCATTTTCTTTCCTATAGATATAACGATTCAAACCGTGTTTTGTTACAGTTTTTCCCAAGCTTTTTAAAATTTGTGATGTTGTATAAATCGATTCATGGTTTTTTATACAGTATGCCATTTCTGTTCCAGAACAAATAGTAAGACAAACAAATAAACGGCACCGGTAAAACCGGTGCCGTTTGCTGATTTTAATTTATTATTTTACGACGATATTGACCAGCTTGCCGGGGACATAAATCTCCTTGACAACGGTTTTTCCGCCGAGTTCGGCGGCAATCTTTTCGTCGGCCTTGGCTGCCGCAACCGCCGCATCCTTGGCGATATCCGCCGCGACGCTCAGGTGCGCGCGCACTTTGCCGTTGACCTGGACAACAATTTCAACGGTGTCCTCGGTGCATTTCGCCTCGTCGTATTCCGGCCACGCCTGCTGGCAGGCCATCGCGCCGTTGAACTTCATCAGCGCCCACATCTCTTCCGTTACATGGGGTGCAAACGGATTGAGCAGAACAGTGAAAACTTTGAGCTCATCCCTGGTAATGGAGCCCGCGTCGGCAATATCGTTCATCAGCGCCATCAGCGTGGCAATGGCGGTATTGAATTTGAGCGCCTCAATATCCTCGCCGACCTTTTTGATTGCCTTATTAAAGGAAATTTCAAGGCTCTTTCTGACGCCCTTCTCTTCACAGAGAATATTCTGAAGGTTCCAGTAGCGCTCCACAAAGCGGCGGCAGCCCTTGATGCCCGCGGAGCTCCACGGGGCGGCTTTCTCAAAATCGCCGATAAACATCTCGTAAAGGCGCATGGTATCCGCGCCGTACTCGCTGACAATTTCATCGGGGTTGACGACGTTGCCGCGGGATTTGCTCATCTTTTCGCCGTTTTCGCCCAGGATCATGCCATGGCTGGTGCGCTTAGCGTACGGCTCCGGCGTAGGTACCACATGGATGTCGTAAAGGAATTTATGCCAGAAGCGGCTATAGAGCAAATGAAGCGTTGTATGCTCCATTCCGCCGTTGTACCAGTCGACCGGCGTCCAGTATTTCAGGGCTTCCTCGCTGGCAAGCGCGTTGTCGTTGTGGGGATCGATGTAACGCAGGAAGTACCAGGAGGAACCGGCCCACTGCGGCATGGTGTCCGTTTCGCGCTTCGCTTCGCCGCCGCAGTGCGGACAGGTAGTCGTTACCCAGTCCGTCATGTGCGCCAGCGGGGATTCGCCGGTGTCGGTCGGCTCGTAGGATTTGACATCCGGCAGCCGCAGCGGAAGCTCGCTTTCCGGCAGCGGAACATAGCCGCATTTCTCGCAGTAAACGACCGGGATGGGTTCGCCCCAGTAGCGCTGACGGGAAAAGACCCAGTCGCGCAGCTTAAAGTTCACTTTGGAGTGCCCCAGTCCCTTCTCCGTTAAGTAATCGGTGATCTTTTTCTTGGCCTCGTCCACGGTCAGGCCGTCGAGAATCCCGGAATTCACCATAATGCCGGTCGCGCAGTCGGTAAAGGCTTCGTTTTCCACGTCGCCGCCCTTGACCACTTCAATAATCGGCAGATCGAATTTCTTCGCAAACTCCCAGTCGCGGGTATCGTGCGCCGGAACGGCCATGATGGCCCCCGTACCGTAGGAAACGAGCACGTAATCGGAAATGAAAATCGGAATCTCTTTTCCGGTAACGGGATTGACAGCCGCTACGCCATTAAGGCGGACGCCGGTTTTATCCTTGGCGACCTCCGTGCGCTCAAAGTCGGACTTTCTGGCGGCTTCGCTCTGGTAAGCGCGCACCTCGTCGATATTTTTCAGCCTGTCGGCCCATTTTTCGATCATGGGATGCTCCGGGGAAACGACCATGTAAGTCGCACCGTAAAGCGTGTCCGGCCGGGTGGTATAAACGGTGAGCTTGTCCCCCGTCGTCGCGGTGAAGTCCACCTCCGCGCCGGTGGAGCGGCCGATCCAGTTCTTCTGCTGCGCCTTGACGCGGTCGGGGTAGTCGACAAGGTCAAGGTCGTCGATCAGGCGCTGGGCATACTCGGTGATTTTAAGCATCCACTGGGATTTGACTTTGCGGACGACCTCGCTGCCGCACCGCTCGCAGACGCCGTTGACCACTTCTTCGTTGGCCAGCACACATTTGCAGGAAGTGCACCAGTTGACGGCCATTTCCTTCTTGTAGGCAAGGCCGTGCTTGAACAGCTGAAGGAAAATCCACTGTGTCCATTTATAATAATCGGGGTCGGTCGTATTGATTTCCCGCGACCAGTCGAAGGAGATGCCGAGGGACTGAAGCTGCTGCTTAAAGCGGGCGATATTTTTCTTCGTCACTTCCGTCGGATGCACATGGTTCTTGATGGCGAAATTTTCCGTGGGCAGGCCGAACGCGTCCCAGCCGATGGGATAAAGAACGTTGTAGCCCTGCAGGCGGCGCTTGCGCGCAACGATATCGATTGCCGTGTAGGAGCGCGGGTGACCGACGTGAAGCCCCTGTCCGGACGGATAAGGGAATTCTATCAGCGTGTAATATTTCGGCTTGCTGCTGGCGTTGGAGGCATGGAAAACACCTGCCGCTTCCCATTTATCCTGCCATTTTTTCTCAATTGACCTGTGATCGTATTTCATCTTTCCTTCGCTCCTATATTTTGATTAATCTTTTACAATATCGGAAATATCGATTTTTTCCGCGTCCTGCCACAAACGGTCAAGATTGTAAAATTCGCGCGCGTCCGCCGTAAAAATATGGACCATGACATTACCGTAGTCCAGAAGCACCCAGGAGTTGGAACGGTAGCCGTCAACATGCTCCGGGCTGACGCCGAGCTGCTTTAACTTGAACTCGACCTCTTCCGCAAGCGACTTGACGTGAGTGCTGCTGGTACCGGTCGAAAAAACAAAATAATCCGCAAGTACGGAAATATCCTTAATGCCGATGGCCTTCAGGTCCATGGCTTTCTTTTCATCCAAAATCTTAACTGTTTCCTTTGCCAGTTCCAGTGACGTCATACACAACAACCTTTCCTTTAACTGTATTTATTTTTCAGAACCGCCTCATTATAAGCGGCGATCGTATCGGGATGGATAGCGCGGCAGCCCTTTGTCAGGTCCTGAATGGTGTAAACCATTCCTTCGATCATCGCCTGTTCCAGGCTGACGTCGGCGGCCCTGCGCAAAGCCTCTACGCCGTCGTAGTCGCGGTCCGCGGAAATAAAATCGGCGATAAAGATGATTTTGTCGAGCAGGGTCATGTGAGCCCGCCCGGTCGTGTGATATCTTACGGCATTTAAAATCTCCGCGTCGGCGATTTTCAGTTCCTTTTCCAGATAAGCTTCCCCAAGCATTGCGTGCCAAAGCTTCTGCGCGCTGCGCTCCACATCGGTCAGGATGATATCGTAGCGCATCATCATTTTCAGCTGTTCCTCGGGCGGAACGTCCTTCATAATATCGTGAAGGATTCCGGCAACTTCCGCTTTTTCCACATTGGCCTCATACTTTTTTGCAAGACGCACCGCAGCGTCGCGGACACAAAGGGAATGATCATACCGTTTTTGGCTGAGAAAAGGCTTAATAATCGCCTCATAATCGATTTTATTCATTTTCCTGCTCCAAATACAACTTATTTTCCGCTATATAATCCGCAACCTTCGGCGGGACAAGCTCCGAGATGCTTTTTCCATCCCGAACCGCATTGCGGACCATTGTTGACGAAATAGGAAGATATTCAATATTCCGGATGAAGGTCTTCGCCCCTTCCCTCTCCAGAATTTCAGCGTAGTCCAAAAGGGAACGCAGTCCGTCGCCGCCGCGCGGGGCCGCGCACAGAACAGCCAGCCTAAAAATCGTTTCCGCTTCGTACCATTGCTTCAGGGTAAGGAACATATCCTCGCCGGTAATCAGGTAAAGCTCGGAATCCGGATTTCTTTTTTTCAGTTCCCGCAGAGTGTCCGCAGTGTAGCTGCGGCCCCTCCGTTTCAGCTCTATGTCGCTGACTTCAAAAATATTCCCTTCGCACGCAAGGCGGCACATTGCAAGCCTGTCCCTGCCGGGGGCAAGGTTGGGCGCGTGCTTGTGCGGAGGCTGATAAGTCGGAATCAGCAGTACCCTTTGCGCCCCGATCATCTTTGCAAACCGCTTTGCCAGATGCATATGCCCGTTGTGAATGGGGTTGAAGGTGCCGCCGAATACGGCAATTTTCTGCATATTTCCACCTTATGTCATATCATATTACTTTTTTGCCGCTTTGGGAAGAGTGATTTTCGGTTCTTTTTCGTTTCTGCGGTACAGTACAAACTTGGAACCGATGACCTGTACGACTTCCGAACCCGTCTCGGCGGCAATCCGTTCGGCGGTGTCCCTGACGGGGACGGGAGAGGTCTCCAATACTTTCCCTTTCAGGATTTCCCGCGCGGTCAGAGCGTCGTCCGCCTGTTTGACGACATCCGGGCCGACGCCGGATTTTCCCACCATTAAAATCGTATCAATATCGTTCGCGAGGGAGCGGAGAAATGCGCGCTGTTTACTGGTTATCATCCGTTCTTTTCCTTCCTGTTCCGTAATTTTTCTACGAAGGCCCTGAGCGCCCGGCCGCGGTGGCTGATTTCATCCTTTTCCTCTGCGGTCAGCTGGGCGA
This sequence comes from Caproiciproducens puteiluti, assembly GCF_052442865.1. Classification (NCBI taxonomy): domain Bacteria; kingdom Bacillati; phylum Bacillota; class Clostridia; order Eubacteriales; family Acutalibacteraceae; genus Caproiciproducens; species Caproiciproducens puteiluti. The sequence continues at coordinate 2,298,914 of NZ_CP194790.1, forward strand.
AGGATTTTCCGTTGACAAGAAAAACCGGGTCGTAACCGAAGCCGCCCTCCCCTTCGGGAGCGAACGCAATGGTTCCCGCGCATTCGCCCTGTGCGGTGATCCGGGTTCCGTCCGGGAAAACACAGCAGATGGCGCTGACGAATTTCGCCGTACGCTTTTCCTGCGGAACCTCCTTAATCGCGTCCAGCAGCTTATGGATCCGGTCAAGATCGGTTGCGTCTTCCCCTGCGTACCGGGCCGAATACACGCCCGGCGCTCCGCCCAGAGCGTCCACCATCAGGCCGGAATCGTCCGCAACGGCTGGCAGCCCCGTTTCCCGGCAGGCAGAATCCGCTTTGAGAAACGCGTTTTCCGCAAAGGTGGTGCCCGTTTCCTCTACCTCCGGCAGATCGGGCGCCGAAACGGAGATATGGAGCGGCATCAAAATGCGCTCAAGCTCCTGAAGCTTCTTTTGATTATGGGTAGCCATGACAAATTTCATTCCTGATTCTCCCTTGCAAATAAAGCCTCGGCAAATTCGTCGGCATCGAACGGCTGAAGGTCGTCGACCTTCTCCCCCACCCCGATGAATTTGACCGGGATTCCCAGATTTTCGCGGATAGCGAGCACTACGCCGCCGCGCGCGGTGCCGTCCAGCTTGGTCAGCACGATGCCGGTGATTCCGGCCGCGTTCTGGAATTCACGCGCCTGGTTCACGGCGTTCTGGCCGGTAGTGGCGTCGAGCACCAGCAGCACCTCTTTGTCCGCGTCCGGCAGTTCCCGGTCGATTACGCGGCCGATTTTGGAAAGCTCGTCCATCAGGTTCTTTTTATTGTGAAGCCGTCCGGCCGTGTCGCAGATCACCACGTCCGCTCCTCTGGCCTTGGCGGCGGCAACCGCGTCGTATACCACGGAGGCGGGGTCGCTGCCCTCCGGCTGCTTCACCAGCTCGGCGCCGGAGCGCTGCGCCCAGACCTCCAACTGCTCCACGGCGGCGGCACGGAAGGTATCCGCCGCGCCGAGAACGACCTTTTTCCCCTCGCCCTTTAACCGTGACGCAATTTTCCCGATGGTGGTCGTTTTGCCGACGCCGTTGACGCCGATGACCAGAATCACGGACGGTTTGGTGGAAATCTGCAGTTTTTCGCCGCCGCGGAGCATTTCCGCAACGGTTTCGCGCAGCATCCCGTAGATATCTTCAGGGTCGGTAACGCCCTTTTCCTTAACCTTTTTGCGGAGCGTATCGCAAATATGCTCCGCGGTGGGCACGCCGACGTCGCCCATGACGAGCAGTTCTTCCAGCTCCTCAAAAAGCTCCTCGTCGATGGAGGTAAAGGAGCGGAGCATGGACTCCACGGAGGAGCTCATTTTATCCCTTGTCTTTTTTAATCCCTCTTTTATCTTTGAGAATAAGCCCATTTGATTGTCTCCTTCATCAATGTTGTTCCTTCATGCCAAGCTTGGCCTCAATTTCGGACACATGCAGCTCCAGCAGCTTGGAAATGCCCTCGTCCTGCATGGTGACGCCGTAAAGCACATCCGATTCCTCCATGCTGCCGCGGCGGTGCGTGATCACAATAAACTGCGTGTTTTTATTCATGCGGCGCAGATACGCGGCAAACCGGTCGACGTTCACGTCGTCCAGCGCGGCTTCGATTTCGTCGAGCACACAGAACGGCGGCGGGTTGACCTTCATAATCGCAAAATACAGGGCGATCGCCACCAGCGCCTTTTCCCCGCCGGAGAGCGACTCCAGATGCGTGATGATTTTGCCCGGCGGCTGTACGGAGATATCGATGCCCGAATGTAAAATATCGTCCGGCGCGCTCAGCGCCAGCTCGGCGGTACCGCCCGCGAACAGTTCCCGGAACGTCTGCTTGAAATTTTCGTTGATCTGCCCGAAGCGTTCCACAAACAGGCCGCGCATCTGATGCGTCAGCTCGCCGATCAGCTTTTTGAGCTCGTCGCGGCTTTTTTCGACGTCTTCGATCTGGGCCTTCATAAACTCGTAGCGTTCGGAAACTTCCTTGTATTCCTCGACCGCGGCCACATTGACGGAGCCGAGCGCCTTGATCTTATTTTTCAGCTCGTTCAGGCGTTTCTGCGCCTGCGCCGGATTTTCTATTTTCGCGCCCGTTTCTTCCGCTTCCCGGCGTGTCAGTTCGTATTCTTCCCATAAGCGGCTGATTATTTCATCATACTCTTTCTGAAGGTTGGCCTTGCGTTCCTCCAGACGGGCAAGCTCATGGCCTATTTTTTCTTTTTCCGCCGATTTTTCATGCTCCTTGGCGCGCATTTCCGCGGAGAGGCGTTCATATTCCATCCGTTTGGCGTTCAGCTCTTCGATTTGCACGCCGCATTTTTTCGTGGTTTCCCGAAGGGCGGCGGCCTGCTCTTTCAGTTCCTCCACACGGACGGTCAGCGCTGCGCTGGCGGTTTGAACAGCATTGATCTCTTTGTTCAGCGCTTCCGTACGGCCCTCGTGGTCCTGCTTTCTGCGTTCAATGTCCTCGATCCCCGCCCGCAGAGACTCGATGTCCTTCTGCGCCGAGAGACAGGCCATGCGGATTTCCTGCAGCTGCGCGGCCAGTTCGTCGCTGGCCTGGTTCAGCTCGGTTCGGCTGCCGCTGATCTGACTGAGCTCCGCCTGCAAAGCGGCCTGCTTTTCCGAAATCTCCTTTGAGCGGGCCTGCGCGGCCTGCTGTGCTTCTCTTTGAAGGCTGAGCCTTGCGCCGGCCGTTTTGTTTTCCTCGTTCAAAGCGTCACAGTCGCGGGAGGCGGTGGCCAGATCGGCAAGCGCGCGCCTGTGCTCGGAATCGATTTTCACGCGCTCCTCCTGTGCGGAGGAAAGCTCCGCCTTGGCTGCGGCAAGCTCCGCTTCACAGGAAGAAACCTCTTCCGAAGCGGTTTTCAGCGCCGCGGCGGCGGCTTCCGCTTTCTTCTGGAGCTCGGCGGCTTGTGCCCGGATGCGCTCAATTTCCGACGCGCGGCTGAGCAGTCCGGAGTTTCTGGCGAGAGAACCGCCCGTGAGCGAACCGCCCGCGTTGACGACCTGCCCGTCCAGCGTAACAATACGGAACCGGTAGTTGTAGCGCTTGGCGATCGCGACGGCGCTGTCCAGGTCCTCCGCCACGGCAATGCGCCCCAAAAGAGAATTCAGTATCCCGTTATATTTCTCATCACAGCTGCACAGGCGGCCCGCGACGCCGACGAAGCCGGGGCAGTCGTCAAGGCCGTTTTCCTGCAGAACATTTCCCCGTATCGTGGTAAGGGGAAGAAAGGTCGCCCGGCCGGAATCGCGCTGTTTGAGCAACCGGATCGCGTTTTTGGCGTCCTGTTCATTGCCGACGACAATGTTCTGCATGGCCGCGCCCAATGCCGTTTCAATGGCGACGGCGTATTGGGAAGGCACTTTGATCAGTCGGGAAACGGGCCCATGGATTCCGCTGACGGTCCCCCGCCCGGCTTCCTTCATCACAATTTTGACACTGTGGGAGAAGCCTTCCAGATTGCGCTCCAACTCTTCCAGAAGGTGTGCTTTGCGCGCGTGCTCCTGTGCGTCCAGACGGAGCGTTTCACTCTGCTGCTTGACTGTTTCCATCCGCTGGCGGCGCGTGTTCAGCCGCAGCTCGTAGCCCTTCGCCGTGTTGGTCAGCGCGCCGATCCGTTCGTCGGTATCGGAAAGCATTTGCGCGTAATCGCCGGACTCTTTCCGGAGCTGCTCCATCTGCGCGTTTTTGGAGCGGACGGTCTGGGCAATATCGGTAAGCCGAAGCTGTATTTCGGTGATGGAGGAAACCGCCGTCATCTCCGCGACCTTTGCTTCCGTCGCCTGATTGGCGCATTCCGCAATTTCCCGCGTGTATCCGTCGATTTTCCCAGTGGTTTCGCTCATGCTCCGGCGGAGTTCTTCCAATTGTTCGGTATAGGTTTGAGTCAGTTGATTTTTCTCGTTTATGTACTCTGTTTTCTGCTGAATCTGAGCCTTTTTCTGGTCGATTTCCTTTTCCATATCCTGACTGGAAACGGCGCTCTGCTCGATTTCCTTTCGGATACGCCCGATATTTTCCTCGTTGTGCTGAATATCGTTTTGCAGGACCGACGCTTCGCCGTCTTTTTTGACGGCGTTTTCCTCCTGCCTTGCCGCCTCCTGGCGGATTTCATCCACCTTTGCGGTACAGGCGCCGGCTTCCCTGAAATTCTGCTCGATCTTTTCGTCTATTTCCTGAAGCTCCCGCTCCACCGTTTCATGCTGGTCACGGGCAATCAGAATTTTATCGTCGTGCTCGCGCAGGACCCGGCCCGATTTTTCCAGCGTATTGAGCCAGAGCCCGATTTCCAGCGTACGCTTTTCAGCGGCATAGGCAAGGTACTGCTGCGCCTTTTCGGATTGCTCCTTTAACGGGCCGACCCTGTCCTGCAGCTCTGTCAGAATATCCCTCAGGCGGAGGAGGTTGTCCTCGGCCTGATTCAGCCTGCGCTCGGATTCCTCCTTGCGGTAACGGAAGCGGGAAATTCCCGCGGCCTCTTCAAAAATTTCGCGGCGGTCCTCCGAACGGGCGGCCACGATACTGTCGATCTTGCCCTGTCCGATAATGGAGTATCCGTCGCGGCCAAGGCCGGTGTCCATAAAAAGCTCGTTGATATCCTTCAGCCGCACCGCGGCCTTATTGATCAAATATTCGCTGTCCCCGGAGCGGTAATACCGGCGGGTGACCGCCACGTTGTCGGCGTCAAACGGAAGCTGGCGAAGGGCATTGTCAATGTTCAGGGTCACCTCGGCAAACCCCTGTGCCTTGCGCACGGGAGTACCGCTGAAAATAACGTCCTCCATTTTCGTGCAGCGGAGCACCCGGGTGGACTGTTCGCCCAGAACCCAGCGGACAGCGTCGCTGATATTGCTTTTTCCGCTTCCGTTCGGGCCCACGACCGCCGTGATGCCATGGTCAAAGCTGAGAGTTGTCTTATCAGGAAATGTCTTGAACCCCTGAATTTCCAGTGACTTCAACAGCATATTCTCACCTCAATTATTCTATCGTAAAGCAATTTTCCTCCACGCCCGAGTCCTGTACGATTTTTGCACAGTAACCCAGCTGCGCAAGAGCGGCCAAATTGCACTTTTTCTGCCCCGCAGCCTTTGATGCCGTTTTCGGGTTCACCTTAATCATAATACTGTCTTTTAACTGCGGATTTTGCCGTAAGTACGCGGAAATTCGGCGAAGCAGGCGCGCGCTTTCGCAAAGCTCCCGGAAAGCCGGATGCCACGGGCCGGCAAGCATGTCCCGCTCCAGCTCCGGCGAGCTGTGCAGTCCCAGACGGATGACCCTGATGCCCTGATCCTCGAAGAAATCCAGCAGTCCGGCGCAGAGCTGCACGGTTTCTTCCAGATTCAGCGTTTGGTACTCTCCGCTGAGATATCGGTCGCCCAGTTCCGTCCCCCGCATAATGACGGTCGGATAAATCCGCATGTTTTCCGGGTGGAGCGCGGCCAGCTTTTTCGCGGTCAGCACGCTGCCTTCGGCGGTATCGCCGTAAAGCCCGGTCATCATCTGCAGCCCAAGCGTAAAGCCGTGGGATTTTATCAGTTCCGACGCCGCCGCGACCTGCTCCGCGGTATGTCCCCGCCGGTTCAGCCGAAGGACACGGTCGTCCATGCTCTGCGCCCCAAGCTCAATCGAGGTAACGCCGTATTTTTTCAGCAGCTTCAAAATCTCTTCGTCAATACAGTCCGGCCTTGTGGAAATGCGGATTCCCGCAAAGGTGCCGTCTTTTACAAAAGGCTTCGCCGCTTCCAGAAGGGAAACCATATAGCCCGGCTCAATCGCGGTAAAGCTGCCGCCGAAAAAGGCAATCTCGGCATTTTTCGTATTCCCTCTCAGGCTGTTTTTCGCGATCTCGGCCGCGTTCTGCACCTCCAGCGGAGAAGGCTGCGCCAGCCGGCCGGTAATGGCGCGCTGGTTGCAGAAGCTGCACTGGTGCGGGCAGCCGTTGTGGGGCACGAAAATCGCTACGTTGGCGTGTTTCAATAACCCATCAGCTCCATTGCTTCACGGGCAGCCTGCTGCTCGGCCTCTTTTTTGCTGCGCCCGCCGCCCTTGCCGATCACGTTGCTGTTCAAGTGGACCTCCACGGTAAAATGCTTGTCGTGGTCGGGTCCGCTTTCGCCCGTCAGCACATATTCCAGATGTTCCTCCGGATTCTGCTGGATGATCTCCTGCAGGGCGGTCTTATAATCCTTGAAGGCTTTCGGCCTTGCCGTCTGCAGCAGGGGCAGGACAAAGCGAAGGATAAATTTGCGGGCCTCCTCCATGCCGCCGTCCAGATAGATCGCGGCAATAATGGACTCGAACGCGTCGGCCAGGATGGAGGAACGCGTGCGGCCTCCTGAATTCTGTTCCCCATGGCTTAACAGCAGGAACTTCCCGACCTCCAGCTGGGTGGAAAATCCGCAGCAGGCCTTTTCACAGACAAGCGCGGCCCGCTTTTTCGTAAGATCGCCTTCCGGCAGATCGGGGAATTGCTTAAACAGATAATCCGCCACCACCAGCCCCAGGATCGAGTCCCCGAGGAACTCCAGCCGCTCGTTGCTGCCGCCCGGCACCCGTGTTTCGTTGGCATAGGACGAATGGGTCAGCGCCGTTTTCAGATACTGCTTATTTTTAAAATGATACTCCAGTTTGTCTTCCAGTTCTTTCATAAACTCACGCTCCGTTAAAACGAATCTCACCTTATTCCGCTGCGTCTTCATCGCCGGATTCTTTTGCGGTATTCTTTTTATAGTTCTCGATCGAGTTTGCGATTTCGTCGACAACGCCGCCGGAAACATAGGATTTCAGCAGGCGGAGCGCGTTATAGAAGGTTTTTGCCTTTGCGCTGCCGTGCGCCTTGAACACCGGTTTGGCGCAGCCCATCAGCGGAGCGCCGCCGTATTCGTTGTAATCCATTGTCTTTCGGAGCGTTTTGATATCCTTTAAAACAATCGCCGCCGCAAGCTTATTCAGAGAATTTTTTGTGAAGATCTCCTTTAGCTTACCCATCAGCAGGATCGCTACACCCTCGTATGTTTTTAAAATCGAATTTCCGGTAAAGCCGTCCGCAACAATCACGTCGCCGGCATCCAGCGGGATATCGCGCGCTTCAACATTGCCGACAAAGTTCAGACCGGAACTTTTCAGCATGGCAAACGCTTCGTGCTGAAGGTCGCCGCCCTTATGGTCCTCCGTGCCGATGTTGGCAAGAGCGACCCGCGGGTGATCGATATTCATGACCTTCTGCATGTAAACGGAGCCCATCACGCCGAACTGGCGGAGCATGTCCGCCTTGCAGTCCACGTTCGCGCCGGAGTCGATCAACATAAAGCAGCCTTCCCTTTTCGGCATGACCGGCGCAAAGGCGACGCGCTTGATTCCCTTGATCCTTTTGACGATCAGGGTCGCGCCGACTACCAATGCTCCGCTGTTGCCCGCGGAAATACAGGCGTCGCCTTCCCCCGCGGCCAGACGGCGCAGGGCTTCCGCCATCGAGGAATTGGATTTCGATTTCATGATTTCCCCGGCGTGCTCTTCCATAGTAATCACATCCGGCACGTCGATAATCTGCATGCGGTTCAGGGAAATCTCATTCTCCTTCGCCACCCGGCGGATTTCCTCCTCCCGCCCGGTCAGCAGAATATCGACGTCCAGCTCCGCGACGGCCTGTGCGCAGCCTTTCAGAATTTCGAGGGGGGCGTTGTCGCCTCCGAATGCATCAACGATTATTTTCATTTGAAACACCTCTGTTTTTGACATTCATTCCAGTTGATTTTCCGCCATGATCTTTTTCAATTCCTGCAGGGAACGGGCTGAAAAGGCGGCGTATCGCTCCCTTTTGTCGCGGATATGCGGCTCGAGCGGCGGGATCACGCCGAAGTTGGCCCCCATGGGCTGAAAATCGGTTTCACTGCCGTACGCCGCATAGCGGCTCAGCGCGCCGATCATGGTCGTGTCCGGCAGAACCAGCGTATCCTGCCCGTTCAGGCGGCGCACGGCGTTGATTCCCGCCATGATGCCGGAGGAAGCGGATTCCATGTATCCCTCCACGCCGGTAATCTGACCGGCGAAAAAGAGGCCGGGCCGTTCGCGCAGGCTGTAGTCGGCGGAAAGCACCCTGGGCGAATTCAGGAAGGTATTGCGGTGCATGACGCCGTAACGGAAATATTCAGCGTTTTCAAGGCCCGGGATCATCCCGAACACGCGCTTCTGTTCCCCGAACTTCAGATTGGTCTGAAAGCCCACCAGATTGTACAGCGTTCCCTGACTGTCCTCCCGCCTCAGCTGTACGACCGCCCACGGGCGGTGGCCCGTATGCGGATCGCGCAGGCCGACCGGCTTGAGCGGGCCGAAGCGCAGGGTTTCCGCCCCGCGCTGCGCCATTACCTCCACCGGCATACAGCCCTCGTACACCTTCGGGTCCGCGACGTCGAAATCGTGTACGGGCGCGCGCTCGGCAGAAACCAGAGCGCCGTAAAAGCGCTCGTACTCCTCTTTGTCCATCGGACAGTTCAGGTATGCGTCGTCCCCTCCCTTATCATACCGGGACGCGGCAAAGATTCTGTCCCTGTTCAGGCTTTCCGCGGACACGATCGGCGCGGCGGCGTCAAAGAAACTGAGGCTTCCGCCGCAGAGAGCGGCGATTTCCGCGGCAAGCGCGTCCGCGGTAAGGGGGCCTGTCGCGATCACGGCGATTCCGTCCCGCGGTATTTCGGTGATTTCCTCACGGTGGATATGAATCAACGGGTGAGCGGATATTTTTTGCGTGACGGCCTGTGAGAACCGATCCCGGTCAACCGCGAGCGCACCGCCCGCCGGTACCCGGCAGCCGTCCGCGCACTGCATCAGCAGGGAATGAAGCCGCCTCATTTCCTCTTTCAAAAGTCCGGCGGCGCTTTCCACGCGCTCCGCTTTCAGGGAGTTGGAACAGATCAGCTCGGCAAAATCCGGGCTGTGGTGCGCCGGGGAATACCGGGACGGCTTCATTTCGTAAAGCTCGACCTCGGTTCCCGTCCGGGCGATCTGCCACGCGGCCTCACAGCCGGCCAGACCCGCGCCGATGACCCTGATACTCATTCTTCCTCCGTTTTCTCGTAGCCGCAGTCGGGCGTAATGCAGTAGTATTTCGGATGCTTCCCCTTCTTTTTCAGCAGGGTCTTGCCGCAGCGCGGGCATTTTTCCGTACTCGGTTCGTCCCAGGAGATGAAGTCGCACTTGGGGTACTCGGAGCATCCGTAAAAAATCCGGCCCTTTTTGGATTTTTTCACAATGACCTTGCCGCCGCACTTGGGGCATTCCGCTCCGGTTTCCTGTACCAGCTTCTTGATATTCTTGCACTCGGGATATCCCGGGCAGGCGATAAATTTACCGTAGCGGCCGGTCTTAATGACCATTCTGCGGCCGCATTTTTCGCAGATAATATCGGTTTCGTCCTCTTTGAGCTGTATCTTTACGCCCTGCATATCCTCTTTGGCCTGCTTGAGCGTCTTGTCGAAATCCCCGTAAAAATCATGGAGCGTCTGAATCCAGTCGGTCTTTCCGCTCTGGACGCTGTCCAGATCGTTTTCCACCTGCGCGGTAAATTTGATATTGACGATTTTCGGGAACTTCTCCCGCATCAGCTTGGTCGCGACCTCTCCCAGCTCCGTCGGTTTCAGGGCTTTGGCCTCGCGCGCCACATATTCGCGGCCCGTGATCGTCGATATGGTCGCGGCATAGGTGGACGGACGTCCGATTCCGTTTTCCTCCAGCGCCTTGATGAGGGAAGCCTCCGTATAGCGCGGGGGCGGCTGTGTAAAATGCTGGTTGCCCGCGATTTCTTTCAGCTTGAGCAGCATATCCTTTTCCAGCACCGGCAGAGAGCCTTCCCGTTCCGCTTCCTCATCCCTGCCCTCTTCGTAGAGTACGGTAAAGCCGTCAAAGGTGACGGTGTAGCCGGAGGCCTTGAAAATATAGTCCTTTGCCTGAATATCGGCCTGCGTGGTACTCTGCAGGCAGTTGGCCATCTGGCAGGCGATGAAACGTTCCCAGATCAGCTTATACAGCTTATACTGGTCGCTCGTCAGGCTGTCCTTCACCTTGTCCGGAGAAAGCCCCGGCATGGACGGACGGATGGCCTCGTGGCCGTCCTGCGCGCCGGCTTTTGTTTTAAAATGGCGCGGCGTGTCGGGCAGATATTTTTTGCCCCAGCGCTCCAGAATATAGTCGCCCGCATCCTTGATCGCGTCTTCGGAAATACGGAGCGAATCCGTTCTCATGTAAGTAATCAGACCGACGGCGCCCATTTCGTTGATTTCAATACCTTCATACAGCTCCTGCGCGGCCTTCATGGTACGGCGGGCCTGAAAGCCCAGCCTGCGGGAAGCCTCCTGCTGAAGGGTGGAGGTAATAAACGGCGGCGCGGGCGATTTTTTGCGCGTGCCTTTTTTCAGCTTGACAATGCGGTATTCCGCGTTCTCCAGCTCCGCAAGGATCTTGTCGGTCTGTTCCTTATCTGAAATTTTGATTTTTCCATTGATGTCGCCGTAAAAGGTTGCGCCGAAGACCCGGCGGGCACCGTGCGGGACGAATTTTGCGTCGATCGTCCAGTACTCTTCGGGTACGAAAGCGCGGATTTCCTCCTCGCGGTCCACGATAATGCGCACCGCGACGGACTGAACGCGCCCGGCGGAAAGGCCCCTGCGGATTTTCTGCGACAGGAACGGGCTCAGCTTATAGCCCACAAGGCGGTCCAGGATACGGCGGGCCTGCTGTGCGTTGACAAGGTCGATATCGATACTGCGGGGGTTCTCCATTCCTTTGGTAACGCCCGTTTTCGTAATTTCATTAAAGGTGATACGGTTGTCCTTTTCGGTATCAAGACCGAGGATGTACGCCAGATGCCAGGATATCGCCTCTCCTTCGCGGTCGGGGTCGGTCGCGAGCAGGACGCCTTCGCTTTTTTCCGCTTTGTCCTTCAGCTCCTGAACCAGCTTCTCCTTTCCCTTGATAATTTCATACTTCGGTTTAAAATCGTTTTTTACGTCAACGCTCAAACGGTTTTCCGATAAATCGCGTACATGTCCCATGGACGCGATCACGTCGTAACCCGAGCCTAAAAATTTCTTAATTGTCTTGGCCTTGGCCGGTGATTCAACGATCACTAGCTTTGACATGAAAACCACCTCATCTGTCCTGTTTTTATTTTCTTTTTGTTTGCTGGAATTTGGAATTTATTCAATATTATAACGTTTTACCATAAAATATTAAACATTTTTAAAATTTGCCGAGTATTCGGCAATTTTTAACAATATTTAGACCGGCAGGCTGTAGCGGCGCCCGGAATGGGAACGAATCTTTTCGGCAAGCTCCAGTTCCGTCACTGCGGTCAGAAGCCGCGGGGCGGAAATGCCCGTCAGACGCTCCAGTTCGGAAAGATGCTTCGGCGAGTCCGCCAGGCTGGAATACAAAAGCACGGCGTCCTCTGAAAATTCTTTTTCATCCAACGGTACCGCCTCCGGGCGTACCGGCTTCGGTTCCGGAGAAAAAATCACATTCGTTTCCTCATCCCTGAAATCGATCTGGCCGGGGAAACGGTAAAGGTACTCTTCCAGAATCTCGCCCGCGTTGGACACGGGCTTCGCCCCGCTTTTAATCAGCCCGTTCACCCCCTGGGAAACAGGGCTGTAAATCCCGGCGGGCACGGCGAAAACGTCCCTTCCCTGTTCCAGCGCGTACTGCGCGGTAATCAGCGAGCCGCTTTTTCCGGCGGCCTCCACCACAAGGGTTCCCAGCGTCAGGCCGGAAATAATACGGTTGCGGATCGGAAAATTGGAATTGACAGCCTGCGTGTTCGGGGGATACTCCGAAATGACCGCGCCGGAAAGCGCGATGGCCTCGCGCAGAGACGCGTTTCCCATCAGGTAATTATAATCGATGCCACAGCCAAGGACGCAGACGGTTTTCCCGCCGGCCTGCAAAGCACCCTTGTGGGCCGCCGTATCGATGCCCAGCGCACCGCCGCTGACAACGACCGCTCCCTGTTTGGCAAGCTCAAAAGCGAAGCTGCGCGCGGTCGCGACGCCGGTCGCGGTCGCTTTGCGGGTGCCCACAACGGCGATGCTGGGAACCGCGGAGAAGTCCGGCAGGGTCCCCTTGACATACAGCGCGCAGGGCGTGTTATGAATCTCACCGAGCGGTTCGGGGTAACCGGCGCATCCGGGCGTAAGAACCTGCTGCCCGATTTTCTCACAGTACTCCAGCAGGGCTTCGGCGTCCCGAACGGAGTACGAGGAAAGCTTTCCCAGCTCGCTCTGCGTAAAGTAACCCTCGAGCAGCCAGCTTTCCATACCCGCGGCATAAAAGTCGTTCAGAGAACGGTAACCCGAAAGAATGCGGTTCTGCTTGGAGCTACCCGCGCCGAGCGCGTGCTGCAGCCACACCCAGTATGCCCTTTGGTCAACAGACATTCTTAAACGCCTCCCGATTTTTCGCGCATCATTTCCCACATCAGAATCGCGGCGGAAGCCGACGCGTTGAGAGATTCCGCTCTGCCCAGCATGGGGATGGTCACCGACCCCGAACAGGCGGCGATCGCCGCGGCAGTAAGTCCGTTTCCTTCATTGCCCACGAAAAGCACCGTCGGCTTTCGGAAACCGACCTCCGTCACCTTCTGAGCGGAGGAGTCCGGAACCGCGGCGAGGGTAACGAACCCGCGGCTGTTCAGAAAACCGATAGCGGAAGCAAGCTCGGCCCGCACATAGAACGGAAGGCGGAAAACCGCGCCCATACTGGCGCGCAGTACCTTCGGCGAATAGACGTCGCAGCAGCTGCCGCCCAAAAGGACGCCGCCGACTCCCAGCGCCTCCGCCGTACGGAGCACTGCGCCCAGGTTGGCCGGGTCCTGGATATTCTCAAGCCCCAGGTAATGCAGCCCCGGCTCCATTGCCTCCAGTTCCTCCGTCCCGGCGCGCATTCTGCAGACGCAAAAAACGCCCTGCGGGGACTTTGTGTCCGACAAAAGCGCCGCGACATGTGGCTCCACCAGATAGGTTTCTTCCGCCGCCGGTTGAATTTCACTGAGATAGTCCGCGTATTTTTCGCCCGCCTGCGCCGTGTAAAACAGAGTCCTGATGCCGACCCCGCTCTGCGCCGCGTCGCGGCAGAGCCGCGCGCCCTCAACCAGAAAAAGGCCCTGTTCCCTGCGGAACCCGGCGGCAGAGGAAAGGCGTGCGGCGTGCTTGATGATTTCATTTTGACGGCTTGTAATCAGATCCGGCATGTTTTCTCTCCATATAAAATTTGCGCCCGGTTTTTTTCCGGGCGCAATTACAGCTTTTTAAAGCGCTGCCTTTGCTTTTTCAATCAAGCTCTTAAATGCGGCTTCGTCGGCAACAGCGATTTCTGCAAGCATTTTACGGTTCAGCGTAATCCCCGCTTTTTTCAGCCCGTTCATAAACACGGAATAACTGACGTCGTTCGCGCGGCATGCGGCGGAAATACGGGTAATCCACAGGCGGCGGAAATCTCTCTTTCTTGCTTTACGTCCGATAAATGCGTAGTTACCGGATTTCATGACGGCCTGTTTGGCCATTTTAAAATGTCTGCTCTTGGAACCCCAGTAGCCCTTCGCAAGTTTCAAAGTCTTTTTTCTTCTCTTGCGTGTCATCAACGCACCTTTTACACGTGCCATTCTATTACCTCCATTGAAATGGTTATTTTAATCAACAGGACTAACTCTTATTTGTAAGGAATTAATCTCTTTACCTGGGCCACATTTGTCTTGTCGGCAATCGTGGTCTTTCTGAGGCCTCTCTTGCGCTTGGTGGTCTTTTTGTTCAGGATATGGGATTTATTGGCATGACCGCGGATTACTTTTCCGTTCTTGGAAAGCTTGAAGCGCTTTTTTGCGCCGGTATGTGTCTTAATTTTAGGCATGGTATTGTCCTCCTTATGATGATTACTTAGCGGGTTTGGATGCAAGGAACATGAGCATATTACGTCCCTCTAACTTTGCCGGTTTTTCCACATTGGCGATTTCGCTGAGTGCCTCAGCAAAATTCCGCATAATGCTGTAACCCTGCTCCGGATGTCCCATTTCCCGTCCGCGGAAGCGGATGGAAGCCTTGACCTTGTCGCCATCCTTTAAGAAGCGGGTTGCGTGACCGACTTTTGTGTTAAAGTCGTGAGTGTCAATGTTTAAAGACAAACGGATTTCCTTGATGTCGACAATGCGCTGATTTTTCTTTGCTTCCTTGTCGCGCTTTGCCTGCTCAAATCTGAATTTGCCGTAATCAATGATCTTACACACCGGGGGCGTTGCCTGCGGCGCGATTTTGACAAGATCAAGATTCTGTTCAAACGCTTTTTCCAAAGCCTGGGCCGAACTCATAATGCCAAGCTGAGAACCGTCCGAACCGACGACACGCACTTCCCTGTCACGAATCTCCTCATTAATCTGCAGTTCCTTGTTGCTAATTGTTAAGCACCTCCAAAACACGTTATCAGTTTCAATAAAAAGCGCGGGCAGAATATCCGCCCGCACAACAATACACAAAACAACAGCTTTCAAAAGCCGTTTTCCGTATTGACCCATGGCGGACGAAACCCCACAGGTGTGGGCACAAGATGCCCCGCTTTGTTTTACTGAATTATTTTACCAGTGATTTTTTCATTTGTCAAGCGTTAATTGGAGATTTCACAATTCAGGCTGAAGGAATAAAGCAGGCACCCGGCAACCTTTTTCCCCGTACACTGTTCCATTGCCAGACGGTAAAGCGCAAGCTGCGCATGATAGCGTTCCCACAGCTCCGAGGGATGATTCGTCCGATCGGTTTTATAGTCCACGATCACCAGCTTGCCGTTTTCCTCAAACGCACAGTCGACCACGCCCTGCAGCACCACTGGCTGGCCCTTCAGTTCGTCCGGCAGCCCCGGACGAACGTCGCCCGCGGTAATTTCCACGGTAAAGCGATATTCCCTCAGGACGTTTTCCGAAGCGAAAATCCTTTTAGCAAGCGCGCTTTGAAAGAAAGTCCGCACGTGGGCGAGATCGACAGCGTTCCCCTGCTCGGCCGTCAGGAAGCCCTGAGCGACAAGGCGCTCCAGCTCGCTTTCGGGGGCTTCGCGCGCTTTTTCGTAATCCGCGAACTGCATATAGGTATGCAGCGCCGTCCCGCGCTCGGCGGGAGTCAGCCCCGTTTTGCCTAAAAACGCGGGGCGGGACACGGCGGCATACTGCGCGGAAAATTCACGCGCGGCAAGGTCGGAAGCCGCCACCTTGGCCTGTATCCCTTTTAAAGCAGCGTACGGATAGACATAGTCCATCGCCGCGGAAATTTCTTCCTCCAGCGCCCGGTCCGGCCGCGCCGGCAAAACCTCCTCCGGCTGCCGTACGGCAGCATCTTCTTTCGGCAGATAGATCAGATTCACGGTCCACGGCTCTTCCGATCCGACGGTGATCCCCGGCAGGGCGCAGGCAAGGTCGCGCAGGCGCGTACCGTCCGGGTGGCGCAGGGCACAGAGCAGCAGCCAGTCGGAAATACTGGAAACGCTGCGCACCACATAGGGCTGAATCCTGTTTTCCTCCGTCAGCCGGGCGGCGAGCTTTCCGAGCGTCTTCCCCGCGTCCTTGACCGTCGTCACCATGATGAGCTTTTCCTTCGCCCTCGTCATGGCGACGTACAGCACGCGCAGCTCCTCGCTCATTTCATTGCGGTCCAGCTCCAGCGCGACCGCTTCGCGCGGCATGGTCGTGTAGCGGCAGAGACCGGCGTCATCCCTGAGCTTTACCCCAAGGCCGAGCGACGGGTGCAAAAGCACGTCCCCCCGCTCCTTATTGAAGCGCCGGGAGCACCCGGCAAGAATGCAGACCGGGAACTCCAGCCCCTTGCTGCGGTGGATACTCATGATTTTTACAACATTGGCCGCCTCGCTGATGGTGGAGGCGGGCGCGAGGTCGGCGCTATTTTTTTGAAGCCTGTCGATAAACCGGATAAAACCGGAAAGCCCGTTATAGCCGGAGGCTTCATATTTTTTCGCGTATTCGAGCAGCAGACGGAGGTTCGCAAGCCGCAGCTCCCCGTTGGGCATTGCCTGAACCAGATTCAGATAGCCCGTTTTGTCGTAGACCGCCTGAATCAGCCGATCCGACGGCATGGTAGCCGCCAGCGTGCGGTAGGCGTCCATATCGCGCAGAAAATCCGCCGCGCGCGGATTGCCGCCTTGAGCGGCGGAAACGAGCGCGGGATACAGCGGAGCGCTGCGCGACGGGATGCGGATATCGGCCATATCGTCCGCCGTAAAGCCGTAAATGGGACTCATCAGCACCGAAAGCAGCGGAATATCCTGCATCGGATTATCGATCACGCGCAGAAGCGAAACCGCCACCCCCACTTCCGCCGCCGCGAAGAAGCCGCCCGCCGTGTCGGCCCATGCCGGAATCCCGAGCGCGGACAGCTCCCGCGCGTATTCGTGCGCGTACCGGTTTGCGCTGCGCAGCAAAATGCAGATATCCCGGTAGACGACGGGCCGCTGTCGGCCATGGTCCGTCACGGCGGTGCCGTCCCCGGTCATCCGATAGATCAGCTCCGCGATATGGCGGCTTTCCGCCGCGATCATTTCCTCGTCGTCCTCGGACGCCGAAAGGTCGATAATGTCCAGCTGCGCCGCGGGTTCGCCGCAGGGCGGGTAATCCGCCCCGGCGGCAAGCTCCTCCGCTTTCGTGTAATCCAGCTCGCCCGTCTGCTCGCTCATCAGCTGGCGGAACACGAAATTCACCGTTTCGGTCACCCCGCGGCGGCTGCGGAAATTTTTGTCCAGCACCACACAGGCAGGATATGCATCCTTTGTTCTGTCGTAATCGGGGTACTGCGCGCGGCGGCGCAGAAAAATCTGAGGCATCGCCTGACGGAAACGGTAAATGCTCTGTTTGACGTCGCCTACCATAAACAGGTTGCTTTCCTTCTGCGAAACCGCGCGGAAAATCATATCCTGCGCTTCGTTGGTGTCCTGATATTCGTCGACCATCACCTCGTCAAACCGGGCGGATATTTCCAAAGCTTCCTCCGTCGGTGCAAAGCCGCCGTCCGTTTCCCGAACAAGCAGCTTTAAGGCGTAATGCTCCAGGTCGCTGAAATCCGCCGCGCGGCGTTCCCGTTTCAGCCGGTCCAGCTCTTCGCCGAACTTTTCCGTGACCTCGAACAGCTTCTTTACCAGCGGGGCGATGCGGGCGATCTCTTCCCCGCATTCCCGCTCGTCGGCGCCGAACAGCTCCGCCAGCTTTTTGACGGTTTCCTGCACTTCCTTTCGGCTTGCCGAAAGCTTGTTTTTCAGCGGGTCGTCGCCGTAGCCCCGCAAAGGCTTCAGCCTTTGAAAACCAAAATTAGCGCACCGGAAAGAAACGGCGTCCCAGCCGCCCGCGTCCGCCGCGTCTTTCAGCGCCAGAAGCCCAGCCAGATCGGAGTGAAAGCCGTCGCCATACGCGCCGGCAATTTTTTCGTCCTCCTGCATCAGCACGAGGGAATTGCGCGTCAGGGAAATACAGTAGTCCACCGCGTCCGCGGCGTACTTTAAAACAGTCCGTCCCCACACGGTCCGGGAAACGGAAATCTCCCCCTCATACATGGCGGCCTTTTCCCGCAGCCAGCGGCTCGGAAACGGATGAGACCGGACAAAATCGTAAAGGGTATTGACGGTCTTGATCATGCGCGCGTCGTCCCGTCCGGAGGAAAACGCATCGACAAGAGCATGAAAATCCGGGTCGTTCTGTGCGTAAAACGCTTCCAGAACGGCGGAAACCGCATCGTCGCGCAGCAGTTTCATCTCACTGTCGTCCAGGATGCGGAAATCCGGGGAAATCCCCAGCTTATAAAAGTTTTCCCGGATCAGTTCGCTGCAAAAGCTGTGGATGGTGCTGATGTGCGCACGGGTCAGCAGAATCTGCTGGCGCTGAAGCCGCACGTTCATAGGGTCGGCTTCCAGCAGTTTTGCGATTTCCGTAGCGATACGGCCGCTCATTTCCGCCGCCGCGGCCTTGGTGAAGGTAACGACGAGCAGGCGGTCGGCGTCGGTGGGATTTTGCGGGTCGGTCATGCGCTCAATCACACGCTGCACCAGAACCGCCGTTTTCCCGGAGCCCGCCGCGGCGGATACCAGCAGTGTGCCGCCCCGCGCCTCAATCGCGTCCTGCTGGCTTTGCGTCCATGTGCGTGCGCTCATTGCTCGTTCCCTCCTTTTGCCTGCGTAAGCTCTTTGATGACTTCATCCCTGTCCCACTGCTGCA
Source organism: Caproiciproducens puteiluti (assembly GCF_052442865.1). Lineage (NCBI taxonomy): Bacteria > Bacillati > Bacillota > Clostridia > Eubacteriales > Acutalibacteraceae > Caproiciproducens > Caproiciproducens puteiluti. The sequence goes on from NZ_CP194790.1 coordinate 2,317,181, forward strand.
TTTCGCGTGTGGGGTCGTCCCTTTCATGACCGCAGACGGACGAATAGGGACACCACGCGCAGGCGTCGTAGGTACCGGAAAGCGGCACCGCCGAAACGTCGCCGCCGTGAAGCTCCCGGGCCATTGCACCGACCAGCTCCTTAATGTGTTTCATCACATCGGTCAGTTCTCCCGGAGAAACCACGTGGTCGCGTTTGCCTGGCACGCCGTCTTTGAGCGCGACCGGGATATAATTTCCCTGCCCGCCGTGCTCCATGGCCGCGACGATTTCGGCGTCGTCCAGCACGAGCCCGTCCATCCGCAGCTTTTTCGCCGCTTCCTGCCCGATCTTTTCGGCTTCCATATTGCGGGAAGCGGAAACGGCGGGGCGGTTCGCGGGCATATACAGCACGCCGGCGGGCCGGACTTCCCCGTAGCGGTCCCCGCCATTCTCCATCAGCGCCGCCAGATAGATCAGCATCTGCATGTTGACGCCGTAGAGGATATCCGATAATTTGAATTCCTTATGGCCGGTCTTATAGTCGATCACGCGTACATAGCCTACCCCGTCCCGGTCGAAAAGATCGACCCGGTCGATTTTGCCGTCGATTTCCACCTGTCCCCCGTCCGGCAGCGGGATACGCAGGGGGGGGATCCCGTCTTTTCCGATGGAAAGCTCGAAGTCGACGGGCTTAAATTCGCTCTGGGCAAGCTCCTGCGCGATATGGGACGCGATCACCTGCGCCGAATCGGCCAGACGCAGAAACAGGTATACAAAACGCGGCGACTTATTCTGAACACCGCTCATTTTGGTATCGACGTACACATTTAAGAGACGGAGGATTTCCTGTTTGAGTTCCTCCGGGCTCATGCGGAGAATGGCTTCGCTACCGGTGTCGCGGAACAGCTTCTCCAGTAAAAAATGCATCAGACTGCCATACTCCAGCGCGTCCAGCTCCGCCGCCCGGCGCTCCTTTGCATTCAGGCCGAAACGGCAGAAGTACTGGAAACGGCACAGATAAAATTTTTCGATCTGCGTTGCGGAAACATGCAGATTTTCTCCGAACAGCGCCTTCGCTTTTTCAGGGGAAGCGAAGACGGCGGGCCGGTTCTGCGCGGCGCGGTCGATTGCGGACCGGCGATGTTCACACCCGCGCTTTCCGAACAGGTCTTTCAGCGTGGCGGACAGCACGGTATTGTGGTTCCACTGCTGGGCCATCAGCTCAAAGGCGGGCTCCTTCGCGTTCGCGAAATAGGTCTGCGGCAGAAGAAGCTCGTTGATGACCGCCGTATTTTTTAAAATGGCGCATACTTCGCCCAGGATGGAGGAAGGCGTGTTCGCCTCCCCTGCCGGGCCGGTAAGCGGATACGTTATGTACAGTCTTTCGGAGGCGGCGCTCATGGCCGCGTAGGCAAGAAAGCGCTCCTGCACCGCGGTGCCCTCAAGAGTGTCGTTCAAGGGAAGCCCCAGACGGATGAGCTCCCGCCGCTCGCTGTCACTGAAAACGCAGTCGCCGCCGGGCGATAAAGGAAATTCGCCCTGCACGGTCCCCATCAGGAAAACCACCTTCGGCGCACCGGTTCTGGTTCGGTCGGCGGCGCCGACGGTCACTTCGTCCAGCCCCTGTGGGATGCTTGCCATACGGTTCGCCAGAATGACCAGACGCAGAAGCTCCGCGTAGCGCGCGGAGGTGACGGGATTCTTTTGCAGCACCAGCGCCGTCTGGTCCAGAATCTCCATCAGAAGGTCCCAGAGCCGCAGCTGGCGGTCGGCAAGCTCCGGCTCCCCGCAGTCGGAGAGATGCTGCGCGAGGTTTTTCAGATGCCCGGCGGCGCCGATGTCCTGAAGCAGTTCGTACACCGCCGCGGCCATCCCCTCCCCGTCGGTATCGCGGAGTCTGGACGCGAACCGAAGCAACGGCTTCATCACCGCTTTCCGGCTTTCATTGATCTCTGAGAGCTTTTTCAGGTCGCCGTCCGTCATTTCTTCCGCGAACCCTTTGGGATGCTCCGTCCAGTCCTCCTTCCACTGCTTCCCTTCCTTGCCCCACACAAAAACATAGTTTTCCAGCTGGGAGATTTCCTCGGTGCCGAGCGCCGTGAGGCCGGTTTTCAGGTATGAAAAAATGGAGTCCGAGGAAAAGCCGGACTGTACGGTTTTGAACGCGGAAAGCACCAGGCGCATCAGCGGTTCGGCGTCGATTGCCTGCGGCTTGTCCATAAAATACGGGATTTCCCATCGCTCAAGAGCCAGATCGAGAACCCCGCGGTAACGGTCGGTCGAACGGGTGATAATCGCAAAATCGCGGTAGCGAAAGCCCCTTTCCATCACCAGACGGCGGATGGCGGCGGCGACAAAGGCGGACTCGCCGTACGCGTTGTTTGCTTCATACAGCACGACGTCCCCGTTATTTTCGCAGCCCTGTGTCGTGCGCCCGCAGCGGAAGGCCCCGGCCTCCACCGCAGCCAGCGGCCTGCTTTGAAAACGCGCCCCGCCCGGCAAAACGACCGGCGGCGCGATTTTCACGTCGTTCCGGCGCGCAAGCCGCATCAGGTTTTTCCCGGTGCGGCGGACAAGGGAAAACAGGCCCATGCCGTGCTCCGGGTCGTCCAGCTGATCGGTACAGAGCGTAACGTACAGGTCGTCCGCCTGAGAAAGGATCAGGTTGATGATATTGTATTCCTGCACCGTAAAGCTCTGGAACGAATCGAGCGCCACGGTATATTCCGAAAAGAAACAATGCTCCTGCAGGGTGTTTTTCAGCCTTGTCAGGTCGTCCAGCGGATCGACAAAGCTTTGCGCGACCAGTGCGTCATAGGCGGAAAGGATCAGGGACAGCTCCGTCATTTTCTGCCGCAGGGTCCCCCCGGGCATTTCCCCCGCCGCATGTTCGATATCGAGCGGGGTTACGTCGCACATTTTAAATTCCGTGGAAGCGGAGATCATCAGGCCGACAAGCTCGGTGCTTTCCGCGTTCTTGCGGTAAAAGCTGAGCTGGTCCTTCACCTGCTCCAGCGCAAGGCTCATAAAGATGCTGCGGCCCCCGTCGTCCAGCCGGCGCCCCGCGCCGCCGCCGTACCGGCGGAACACCAGATCCGCCAGGCGGGAAAAGCTCGTGACCGAAACGCGCTGCACATCCTTCGCGCCGAGCAGCCGGAGCATAGCGCGCTCGTTTTCAAACGACGACTGCTCCGGTACGATCAGCATGATTTTTTTCTGTGCGGCCTGAGCCATATTTTTCAGTTCTGTCCGCAGCAGTTCCGTTTTCCCACTGCCCGCGCGGCCCAAAATAAAACGCAGCATCGTATGCCCCCAAACATTCAGTATCCTGATTTCATACTGAACATTATAGCATGGATGCTGCGCTTACAGCAATTCCATTTTCATTTGCGAACAAGACGGATTCCTCCCCCGCCTGTGGCGGGGGAGGAATCCAAACACATTTGCACAAGAACCGGAAATGCTGCAGGAAAATATTCTATTTCTTTTCCAGGTAATTTTTCAGCTGTTCATAAAGCTCCACCGATTTGAATTTTATTTCAAATTCGCCTTTGCCCTCTACGATCCCAAGCTGGTTCGCGTTGAGCACGTCGCCCAGCTCCTTGGGTTCCTCGGCGGCGGGCAGGCACATCGGCGGGAAAATCACGCACCACCAGTTGCGGCCCGCGGCCTTCCCGATGGTCACGCGCAGGGAATCATAGTCCCCCGCCGGGAGAGTCACCGTCTGGTACTCTCTGGTAGTAAAATACATGTGGACCATTTCGACATTGACGGGATAATCAAAGCCCTGCTTTTTGACTTCGTCCGCCGCCGCCGCTTTCAGCTGCGGAATGGCGGAGCGAACGGCTTCCTGTGCCTCGGCTTTATTTTTGACGTTGTCCATCAGGCCCTTGCTCTCGGTAAGAATCCGGTCGCGCACCTTCAGTTTCAGCGCCTGATCCGATTCGGAGTCGGAATTTGCGAGGACGTGCAGGCGAAGCACATGGTTCGGTATATCTTCACAGCCGGCGGCAAAGCCGGTGAAGGAAAACAGCACGGTTAATATCAGTGCCAGTAAAAGCGATTTTTCAAACAGTTTCATGTTAAGTAAGTCCCTTTCTGTATTTATGTTGCAAGGGAATTATTGACACAAAAAACCGTTTTTATTCGTTGTGGCCTTAAATTGTATACATGATGGGACAAAATCACTCCCACGTTTTCCATACCTCGGGCTGATAACCCACGGTCGCCTGTTTTCCGTTGCGGACGATGGGCGTTTTCAGCAGCCGCGGATTTGCGAGAAGTTTTTCCTCTTTGGCCTGTTCCCCCGCGAGATAGCGAAGGAGCACAGCATCGTCCTCCTTTGAATCCCCGTCAATCAGCTTTTCAAGGCCGCCGACAGCCGACTTGACGCTGTTGAACTCTCCCTTGCTCATGCCGTATTTCGCGACGTCGATGCTCTGGTATTTTATTTTGCGTTCCTTAAAATAGCGTTCCGCCTTTTTGGTATCAAAGCATTTCGGTTTTCCGAATATCTGAATATTCAATTTTTCCTCCTTTCCGCTCCTGTGTTCACTGCAAACCGGGCAGTTCGGACCAGTCGCACGAATTTTCGATGATTCGGGCGATCGCTTCGAGTTCGCAGGCGTCCGTTTCGTCGAAGCGGGCAAGCAGCGGACTGTCAATGTCCAGCACGCCGACGACCTGCCGATGACGGAACAGCGGAACGACAATTTCGGAATTGGAATCGCAATCACAGGCAATGTGCCCCGGGAACTGATGGACATCCTTCACCAGCACGGTTTCCCCGCGGCTGTACGCGGTGCCGCAGACACCCTTCCCAAACGCGATATGCATACAGGCAAGCTTTCCCTGAAACGGCCCGAGCAGCAGTTCTTCCCGATGCTTCAGGTAAAAGCCCACCCAGTTGATATTCTGCAGCGCGCCGTCCAGCAGGGCGGAAGCGTTCGCCAGATTGGGGATGACGTGACGCTCCCCCTCCAGAACCGCCTTCATCTGCGCCTTTAAAAGCGCGTACATTTCTTTTTGATCTTTTGGATAAAGAGACGCTGTCTGCTCCATAGTAAGCCCTCCCGTTTTTTACAGTGATTCCTTTCAAATTTGCAATGCCGGAACAAAACGGCTCCGCCGTTCAGACTGAAAATACGATAGAAAGCCGCATTCCATTGATCGGGAACACGGCTTTCTGTTTATTGAACGGTATTTCTCAGCGTACCGATTTTCTCGACTTCACATTCGACCACATCGCCCGATTTTAAAAATCTCGGCGGGCAAAAGCCCATGCCGACCCCGGCAGGGGTCCCCATGGAGAGAATGGTACCCGCTTTCAGCGTCATTCCGCGGGACAGCTCGCTGACGGCGGACTCAATCGAAGTGATAAACAGCCCGGTGGTGCTGTTCTGCCTGATTTCTCCGTTCACCCGCGACTGGATGGACAGAACCGGAGGCCGGGTAAACTCCCCTTCCGTGACGATCCAGGGTCCCATCGGCGTAAAGCCGTCCAGACTCTTTCCAAAGTACCACTGTTTGTGGCGGGTCTGAATATTTCTGGCGCTGACATCATTCATGACCGTGTAGCCGAGGACATAGGAAAAAACGTCTTTTTCCGGAACATCCCTGGCGTCCCTGCCGATGACAACGGCAAGCTCGGCCTCATAGTCCAGAGAATCCACAATGTCGAAATGGCCGTCGATCAAGCCGCCGTTCGGGACGGCCCTGTCCACCCTTTTGGAAAAATAGACGGCGGCCTGATCCCGCTCGAACGTCTCCTTTTTATAGCGGGCGGATTCCTCCGCGTGGGCGAGGAAATTGACGCCCAGACAGATAATATCCTGTGCCGGAACCGGAATGGGAGCCAGCACCTGAATATCCTGAAAAGGGACGGCTCCGTCCTCTTTCGAATCCAGCGCGCGTTGGATTTCACTCAGCCTGTCCATCCCCGCGTCCCGGATAAACGAATTCATATCTTCATACGGCAAACCGAAGCCGGCGAAGGGAAAAACGCCTGTCCCGTCCTTTGACAGCACACCCACGTTTTCTTTACCGCCGTATAAATAAGTCAGTAATTTCATAAGTACCCCTTTTTGTAGACGGTTTTGTAAGGCGAAAATTCGAAAAGCCAGGGCAATTACCCCTGAAGCAGACAGCCGGACGAAGCCGGCTCACAGACAAAGGCTTCGGGATAAACGCCCTTCAGCGCCGATTGGCAGGACACGGCCTTTCCATCCTCTTCAAAAATACCGAAGACGGCCGAGCCGCTTCCGGTCATGCACGCACCGAGCGCGCCGTGCCGAAGCATCGCGTTTTTGATATGCGCCGCCTCGGCAAGGTGCATCACCTGTTCAAACTCATTGCCAAGATTCCGTGCGATCGCGCCGAGGTCTCCCTTTCGGACCGCATCGAGCATGGCGGTGGAAAAACCGCTCTCTTTTTTCGAAGCGGCGTCCGCAAGCGCGTAGGCCCTTTTGGTGTCGACCCCCACCGGCGGCTTACAGATCACAATACGGCACGGGGGCAGGGCGGGCAAAGCCGTCAGCTTTTCCCCGATCCCTTCGGCAAGCGCGGTCCCGCCGACAACGCAGAACGGAACGTCCGCGCCGATTTTCAGCCCGATTTCACAGAGGGTTTGCTCCGGTAAACCGACGCCGTATATTTGGTTCAGCGCAAGCAGCACGGCGGCGGCGTCGGCGCTTCCGCCGCCCAGTCCGGCCTGGGACGGGATCGCCTTATCGATATGTACCGTCAGATTCGGGTTGATGCCGGTATGAGCAAAAAAGGCCGACGCGGCTTTATAAACGGTATTAAGTTCATTACAGGGAATTTCGCTCCGGTCACAGAAAAGGCGGATGCCCTTTCCTTCCGTACGGAGCGTAAGGGTATCGCAAAGGGTGACGGACTGCATCACCATGCGCAGAAAATGATAGCCGTCCTCCCGTTTCCCGGTAATATCCAGCGTAAGGTTGATTTTCGCGTTTGCTTTGACTGTGAAAGGCATCCTTGTGTTCTCCTCTTCCGACCTTATAAGCTCTTCAGGAAATGGCCGATCCGCGACATTGCTTCCGTAATATGTTTAATGGAGTACGAATAGGACACACGGACATACCCTTCCCCGCAGCTGCCGAAAGCGTCGCCCGGAACGACCGCGACATGCTCCGTGTAAATCAGCTTTTCACAGAAAGCCTGGGAGGTCATTCCCGTTTTCTTAATGCAGGGGAACACATAGAAAGCCCCTTCCGGTTCAAAGCAGGTCAGCCCCATGGAATTGAAACCGTCTACAATCAGCCGGCGGCGCATATCGTACTGTTCCCGCATTTCATCAATGTCGCCGTCGCCGTTTTTCAGGGCTTCGATCGCGGCGTACTGCGCCATGGTAGGTGCGCTCATGATGCCGTACTGATGAAGCTTCGTCATCTGCCCGACGATTTCCTTCGGCCCTACGGCATAGCCGAGGCGCCAGCCGGTCATGGCAAACGCTTTGGAAAAACCGTTCACGACAACGGTGCGTTCCTTCATCCCCTCGATCGCGGCGAAAGAGACGTGGCGGGTATCGCCATAGGTGAGCTCGCTGTAGATTTCGTCCGACAGCACCAGCAGGTCGTTTTCCCGGACGACCTCGGCGATCTCCTCCAGATTCTTGCGGCGCATGACCGCACCGGTCGGGTTGTTGGGGAACGGAAGAATCAGCAGCTTCGTTTTCGGCGTGATCTTCTCCCGCAGCGCTTTCGCGGTCAGACGGAATTGATCCTCCTGCTTCGTTTCGATCGTGACCGGCACGCCGCCCGCCATTTCCGTCAGCGGACGGTAGCACACAAAGCTCGGTTCGGGGATCAGCACTTCCTCGCCGGGGTTAATCAGGCAGCGGATACACAGATCGATCGCCTCGCTGCCGCCCACCGTCACGACGACATCCGTCTTTGCCTCATATTCAATATGGTAGCGGCGCTTCAGCCACCGGCAGATTTCTTCCCTCAGCTCTATAAATCCGCGGTTCGGCGAATACCACGTCTTGCCGTCCTCCAGCGATTTGATTCCCTCCTGGCGGACATGCCAGGGCGTGGAAAAGTCGGGTTCGCCGATGGACAGGGAGATCACGTTCTCCATTTCGTTTGCAATATCGAAAAAGCGGCGGATTCCGGACGGCTTCAGCTGTCTGATTTCCTTATTGAGCACGGACTGGTAATCAATCACACAGAACACTCCTTCTCTCGTCCTTCTCATCCTCGGAGTTGAGGATGACGCCGCCGTCTTTGTAGCGGGTCAGGATAAAGTGGGTGGCTGTGGAAAGGACGGAGTCGAGCGTGGACAGGCGGCGCATAACGAACATGGCGATTTCCTGCATGCTTTTGCCGTGCACCTTGACCGCCAGGTCATAGCCGCCGGACATCAGGTAAACGCTTTCCACCTCGTCAAACTGCATGATGCGGTTGGCAATTTCATCAAAGCCGCGGTCGCGTTTCGGCGATACGCGCAGCTCGATCAGCGCGCTTGCTTTATTCTCATCGATTTTTTCCCAGTTGATAAGCGCTTTATAACCCCTGATAACCCCTTGCTTTTCGTAATCGGCGATCGCGTCGGCGACCTCGTCCGGGGTCTTGTTCAGCATAACGGCCAGCTGTTCGGTGCTCAGGCGTGCATTTTCATCCAAAAGATTCAGTAAACGGTCCATAATAATTCCTCCCAAAATTTTTCATGAATTTAAGATATCGGTAAAAATTTAGGTATATGATGTTGATAGACGGTAAAATGATGGAAGCCCGCGGCAAGCAAAAGGCTGAGCCCCTTTTCCACCCCGCCCCCCACGTCGGCCCAGCGGTGTGCGTCCGAGCCGACGGTGATCAGCTTGCCGCCCAGCTCGCGGTAACGGGCCAGCACCGGCAGATCCGGCAGGGTCGTGCCGATTTTCTGGCGCAGGCCCGAAGTGTTGATTTCCAGCGCCCTGTGCTTCAGGATCAGCGCTCTCAGCACCTCGTCTATTCTTCCTTCAAATTTTTGATTGTCGATTCTGATGTTGTGTTCGCCGACAATATACCGCCAGGGATAGGTCAAGTGGGCAAGCGAATCGAATTTTCCCCATTCGATTACTTCCAGAATCTCGTCGAAGTATCTTTCCAGGGCATCGTCGACGTCCGCGTAACTGTAATCCAAATCGTAAAAATCCACACTGTTTTTAATGCTGTGCACGGAAGCAAGCACAAAATCGAAATCGCAGGAGCCGAGAACATCGTCCGCGGCGGCAGTGTCCTGTACAGGCTGTCCGAGCTCCACTCCGGCATAGACATGCAGTCGGCTGTGAAAAACGGCGCCCGCCTTTCGCGCTTCAAAGTAGGACTGCCGGATGCTTCTGTCGTACTCTTCCTCCCGGTAGACGTTGCATTCGCAATGGTCCGTCATGGTGATGGAATAAAGCCCGAGCCGCACCGCGCTTTCGCACATCATCATGGTCGGGTCGTTGGCATCGCGGGAACAGTCGGAATGGACATGGCTGTCCGATATATAATGATATTTCATAAATTTCCTCCCGGTAAAAAACGAATTGCTTCAAATTACCTTATTAATATAACATAGTATCATAAAACGCTGTATATTTATAGGTCAATCATCAATATTTTTGCACCCGGTAAAAGGGCCTATGTTTGAACAGATTGACTACTTCAGGCGCCCCACGGCTTCTATTGACAAGAATTCAAATGTCGTTCATAATGAAGTGTAAGTTTTCCTGCAGCAATTCCGTTTCAGTTCGCGAGACAAAACGCGTTTCTCCCCCGCCAGAGGCGGGGGAGAAACGCAAACTTGTTCCAGAATCGACTGGAAATGCTGTAAACAATATTCATCTGGAGGTAATAACTATGCGTGCGGTAATTACGGTCATCGGCAAAGATATGGTAGGCATCCTTGCCCGGGTTTCTACGATCTGCGCCGACAACGGCGTCAACGTGGTCGAAGTGACACAATCCATTTTGCAGGACCTGTTCGCCATGATCATGATGGTCGATATTTCAAAATCCACCGTCCCTTTTAGCGAACTTTCGGACAAGCTCACGGCAATCGGCAGCGATATGAACCTGACCATCCACGTCATGCACGAGGATATCTTCAACTCCATGCACCGGATATAAAAGCCTACATTATATAAAAGAAGGGTCTGAGGACAAGCAATGGTCAACTCCCACGACATACTGGAAACCATCAACATGATTGACAATGAAAATCTGGACGTGCGCACCATTACAATGGGGATTTCCCTTTTGGACTGCGTCGATTCGGACATTGATAAATCCTGCGATAAAATCTACGATAAAATTTGCCGTTACGCGGGTAATCTGGTAAAAACCGGCGAAGATATCAGCAAAGAATACGGCATCCCGATCATTCACAAAAGAATTGCCGTTACCCCCATCGCGATGGTCGCGGCCGCGTGCCCCGGCAACAACCCTGTGCATTTTGCCAAAGCCCTTGACCGCGCCGCCAAATCGACCGGCGTCAACTTCATCGGCGGTTATTCCGCGCTGGTTCACAAGGGATTCGCGCCCGGCGACTACGCCCTGATCAAGAGCATTCCGGAAGCGCTGAGCGAGACGGAATTCGTCTGCTCCTCCGTCAATATCGGAACGACCAAGGCGGGCATCAACATGGACGCCGTAGCCAAAATGGGCAAAATCATCCGCGAGCTGGCGGAGGCCACCGCCGACCGGGACTGCATCGGCGCGGCCAAGCTGGTCGTTTTCTGCAACGCGCCGGAGGACAACCCGTTTATGGCGGGTGCTTTCCACGGGGCGGGCGAACCGGACTGCGTGATCAACGTGGGCGTTTCCGGCCCCGGCGTCGTCCGCGCGGCGCTGGCAAAGGCCGGCGACTGCGACATTACGGCGGTAGCGGATATCATTAAGAAAACGGCGTTTAAAATCACACGCATGGGCCAGCTGGTGGCGCAGGAAGCTTCCCGCAGGCTGTACGTTCCGTTCGGCATCGTCGACCTTTCCCTTGCGCCGACTCCGGCCGTGGGCGATTCCGTGGCGTATATTCTGGAAGAAATGGGCCTTGAGTGCTGCGGCGCGCACGGCACGACCGCCGCCCTCGCCCTTCTGAACGACGCCGTCAAAAAGGGCGGCGTGATGGCGTCCTCCCATGTAGGCGGGCTGTCCGGCGCGTTTATCCCGGTGACGGAGGACGCGGGCATGATCCACGCCGCGCGGTGCGGCGCGCTGAGCATCGTCAAGCTGGAAGCGATGACCGCCGTGTGCTCCGTAGGTCTGGACATGATCGCGGTCCCGGGCGACACGCCCGCGGAAATTCTCTCCGCCATTATTGCGGACGAAGCCGCGATCGGCATGGTCAACTCTAAGACCACCGCCGTGCGCATCATTCCGGCTATCGGGAAAAAGGCCGGAGAAGAGCTGAATTTCGGCGGTCTTCTGGGCGGCGGCCCCGTGATGGAAGTCAACCGGTACTCCCCTTTGAAATTTATAGAGCGCGGCGGAAGGATTCCCGCACCGATGCAGAGCCTTAAAAATTAGATCGAAATACCATTTTATAAGGTTCTTCGTTTTTCTGCTAATTTAAACACAATGTATAATTTTATAAAAAACAAAGCCGCTCCTTGCGTATTATTGCACATTGTAAAAGCCGCACAACAGGACTATAATAGATAATCGCCGAGTATGTAATATGTTTACAAATATTTTGAAATAAATTGTTTATTTCGCCACGAGGAGGCGCGGTCAAATGCAGGATTTGATTAAACAGATTGTCGAAATGGACCGTCAGGCCAGGGAGATCACGGACGCGGCCCAGAGGGAAAAAGTCAGCTCCGAAAAGGAAGTCGCGGGAAAACGGGAACAGATTCGAAACGATTATCTGGAAAGGGCCAGAAAACGGATTGCACTGAACGAACCGAGCGAACGCGCGGCTGCCGAGACCGAATGGAATGAAAAAAAGAAGAAAATCGTCGAGCTTTCTTCAAAGCTTGACGACCTTTACGCCAAAAACGGCGACACTTGGGTAAATGCAATCGTTGCGCGCGTATTAGGAGAGTGATAAAAAATGCTTTCCACTTTTTCTTCCAATGCGATTTTGTCAAAAGCGCGCGCCATGTACGGAAGGCGCCTTACAAAACAGAATTACAGGGAATTGCTGGCATGCCAGAGCGTGGGGGAAGTCGCCAGCTACCTGAAAACGCGGACGGTTTACAGCAAGGCGCTCGCGGGAATTGACCAAAACAGCGTCCACCGCGGTCAGCTTGAGGCCAAGCTGAAACAGAAGCTTTTTGAGGATTATGCTTCTTTGTGCAGATATGAAATATCCGTCGGCGATCATTTTGCCCAGTATCCGATCATGCGCAGCGAAATCGAGCAGATTCTTCACAGCATCCTTTTACTGGAAGCCGGCACGCCGGAGGATTACCTGTTCTCTTTGCCAATGTATCTGACCCGGCACACGCACATTAACCTGACGTCGCTCAGCCAGATCAAAAGCTACGACGACCTGCTCAGTGCGCTCAGCCACACGCCATACCAAAAGCTTCTGGAAGGTTTCAAGCCAATTAAAGGAATTCCGATCAATTATACCGGAATTGAAAATACGCTGTACACCTATCTATACAACAGTGTTTTTGAGGTAATCGACCGCTATACCCATGGGGAAACCGCAAGACAGCTCCGTGACATTTTCAACTCTTATATTGACCTGATTAATTATGCCCGCATGATCCGTCTAAAAACTTCATACAATGCGGGTCCGGATTTTATCCGGAGTTCTCTCCTGCCGTTCGGAAACATAAACAAACGAATCCTGAACGAAATGATTGAAGCGGAGAATGCCGACGCTGTGACCAAGCTGATGGAACAGACCACCGTTGGCAAGCATTTTCTGAAAATTGAACACAGCTATGCCGGTGAAATCTCCAGCCGGGTAAAGTATATGACCTGTCGGCACGATATTCATTTTTCCACCCATCCGTCGGTTGTGATGATTTCGTATACCTTTATTATGGAAACGGAAGTAAGGGACATCATTACGATTGTCGAGGGAATCAGATACAAATTACCTCCTGAAGAGATTGTAAAATTGCTTGTAGTCTATCATTTCAATGAAAGGAGTGATTGATATTTGGCCGTTTTAAAAGTGAAAGTGATCAGTATAATAGGAAGAATGGACGATTTGGATCAAGCTACCGCGCTGTGCGGAAAATCGTGTGCATTTCACCCGGACAACGCTCTGTCATTTTACTCCGATACTTCCGATTTTTCCCCGTTGAATGAAGAAAACCCTTACTCCGAGCCCCTGCAGCAGCTTACCGACGCTATGGTGGGTTCCAAAAAGAAACTTACCCTTTTGAGCGCCGCCGAAGTTTCCAGAATCAAGATGAGCCGCGAAGAGATGAACGATTATGTTGACTATATATCGTCTTCTTTCAGCCGTCTGCAGAAGGAACGTTCGGACGCACAGCTCAAGATTCAGGAATATAGCGGCGAAATAGAAAAAATCAGTCATTTTGTGGGCCTTGAGCTGGATCTGGATCAGATTCACGCCTGCAAGTACATTAAGGTTCGGTTTGGCTCTCTTCCAAAAGAAAGCTATGAAAAACTGAATTCTTACAAACAAAATCCATATGTTATCTTTTTCCCGTCTACGAGCGATGCGACTCATTACTGGGGGGTTTATTTTTCGCCCATTGATATGGTCAGCGAGGTCGACCGGATCTTTTCCAGTCTCTATTTCGAAAGGACGCGCCTGACGGAACTGACCGGCAGCCCGGAATCGGGTGTGGAAACGCTTCGCCAAAAACGCGATGCGGAAACAGAGCGGCTCAAGCGTATCGACGAACAGTTTGAAGCGCTTTGGAAAAAGGAAAAGACGATGTGCCGGAAGGTTTATTCCTGGCTGACCGAGCAATCCGTCTATTTCGGGATCCGGCGCTATGCCGCCCGCTACAACGATAATTTTATTCTGACCGGCTGGATTCCGGCAAATCAGGAAAACCGTTTCAAAAAAGAGCTCGACAAGGTGGATTCCCTGAATTACACCTTTGAGGGAGCCGAGGAAGAACTGATTCACTCCCCGCCCGTAGAGTTAAAAAACAAGAAGGTGTTTCGCCCCTTTGAATTTTTTGTCGATATGTACGGGCTTCCGTGTTACGATGAAGTCGACCCTACCCCGTTTGTCGCCATTACCTATTTCCTGCTGTTCGGCATCATGTTCGGCGACCTTGGCCAGGGGCTCTGCGTTTCCCTGATCGGCTGGTACATGTGGAAAAAGAAGCAGATGAAGCTTGGCAGAATCCTGATTCCCTGCGGCTTTTCTTCCGCTGTTTTCGGACTGGTCTTCGGTTCGGTATTCGGCTTTGAGAACGCGCTCGACCCGGTGTACCGTGCGCTCGGCTTTGCCGAAAAGCCGGTGGAAGTGATGAAGCCCGCCACTACCAACACGATTATCTATTCTGCAGTGGGAATCGGCGTGGTGCTGGTCATGCTGGCTATCTTAATCAATATTTACTCTTCCCTGAAGAGAAAGCACTATGAAAACGCTCTGTTCGGCCCCAACGGGGTCGCCGGTTTCATTTTCTATACGTCGCTGGTGTTCGGTTTCGGCGGACAGATGCTGTTTGGCTGGCAGATCGTCACCCCTTCCTATGTCGTCTGTTTCATCATCCTGCCGATTGCAGTGATGTTCTTCCGCGAAGTGCTCGGCGGTTTAGTGGAGCGCAGGCCGGACTGGAAGCCCGAAAAATGGGGCGATTTCATCATGCAGAACTTTTTTGAGGTGTTTGAATTCCTGCTGAGCTTTGCGACAAACACCATGAGTTTTCTGCGCGTAGGCGCTTTTGTGCTTGTTCACGCAGGTATGATGCTGGTTGTGTTTACGCTTGCCGAGATGTCCGGCGGCATTGGATATGTTCTGGTCGTAATAATCGGCAACGTGTTCGTTATGGCCCTGGAAGGTCTGCTTGTGGGAATTCAGGTATTGAGGCTTGAATTCTATGAGATGTTCAGCCGTTTCTTCGACGGCGGAGGCCGCCCGTTCAATCCTGTTGTTGTTCGCAGAGAGCAGTAATGCTTTTTGACGATAACCATATCAATCAGATATTTGATGGAGGTACTATCATGAATTTCGTATTAATTTGCTTACCTGTATTGTTTTTGATTGCTTCGGTGATCCTTTCCGTCCGTTCCGTTAAGAACGGAAAAAAAGTGCGCAGTACCGTAGCGACACAGCTTTTGGCCTTCATGGCGGTTTGTGTTCTTACCTTTGCGATTCCTGTCGTGGCTTCCGCCACCACTCCTTCCGATACTCCCGCCAAACCGTCCTCCTCTGAAACCGGAGCTGTTGACAATTCTACGGGAATGGGCCTGATTGCGGCCGCCCTCGTTACCGGCCTTGCGGGCATCGGCGGCGGTATTGCCGTTGCCGCGGCGGCTCCCGCCGCTATCGGCGCGACCAGCGAAGATCCGAAGGCATTCGGTAAGGCGCTGATCTTCGTGGCTTTGGGCGAAGGTATCGCTCTGTACGGCCTGCTGATTTCCATTCTGATTCTGAACAAGGTTTAACTGATCGAAAGCTGAGGTGCATTGCCTATGCGCTTTTATCTGATAAGCGACAATGTGGATACGCAGGTTGGGCTGCGTCTGGCCGGGATTGACGGTGTGGTGGTTCATGAAACCGCCGAGGTGCAGAAGGTACTGAAGGAGGCCATGGCAATGGAAGATGTCGCCGTTATTCTGATAACGGAGAACCTTCTTTCCCTTTGCCCCGATCTGATTTATGATTTAAAGCTCAATCAAAAGCGCCCGCTTATTCTGGAAATTCCGGACAGACACGGCAACGGCCGTACGAAGGATTCGATTACCCGTTATGTCCGCGAGGCCATCGGGCTGAAAATTTAAGCCGCAATTACGGCGGAACGGGGGGATTCAATCATGGCTGTCAACGATGATAAAATGAATAAATTCTACCTTGCCATCAATCACTACGCGGAGGAACAGCGTAAAAAGATTGAGCGGGAAGTGGCGGAATTCAAGCAAAAAGAGCTGGATGAAGCCGAGGTGGAGGTGCTGACCGAAGCATACCGGCTGATCCAAAAGGAAATGGCGGAGATGCGCAACGGGATTTCCCGTGAAATGGCCCAGCGTGAAATGGAAGGCCGGAAGGAGCTTCTGGCTCAACGCCAGAAAATCACTGCGAAGGTTTTTGAGCGCGCCAAAAACGCGCTGACGGAATTTACGCAGAAAAGCGATTATTCCTCTCTGCTGAAAAAATTCGCGGCCGAGCTTTCGGGGACCTTTACAACACCCGGCACTGTCCTTTGCATTAAAAAAGAAGACGAGACCTATCAGGAGCTGATAAAAGAAGCTTTTGGAAAAGACTGTACTTTTCAGATCAGCCCCGACATTCATATCGGCGGAATCCGCGCCTACAATTCCCGGATGGGCATTGCCGCGGACATAACGCTCGATTCCATGTTGGAGGACCAGCGCGAGTGGTTTGCAGAAAACTCGGGGATGGCTATTGTTTGAGCCTGTACCCAATTGTTATAACGGAGATGAATGAGATGGAGAATCATGATGTAATATTCGGAATAAACGGTTCCGTCGTAACCGTAAAGGACTCGCGCAGCTTTTCCATGATGGAAATGGTATATGTCGGGAATGAACACCTGGTCGGCGAAGTAATCGGCATTACAAATAAATTTATTACCATTCAGGTCTATGAAGAAACTACGGGACTGAAGCCCGGAGAACCTGTTTCCGGTACCGGCAGCCCCATGAACGTTACGCTCGGCCCTGGAATTATCGACAATATTTTCGATGGAATCGAACGTCCGCTGAAAAGCATTGCGGAACAGTCCGGCGCCTTTATCGCCCGCGGAAGCAATGTGTCCGCTCTGGATGAGGACCGGCTTTGGGACGTTACGGTCACCGTAAAAGAGGGCGACCGGTTAAAGGGCGGCGACGTTTACGCCGAATGCCCGGAAACAACCATCATCAAGCATAAGTGTATGGTGCCGCCGCTTCTTTCCGGCATGGTCACAAAGGTAAACGCAGACGGCAAATACAAAGTAGCCGATCCCATTGTGGAGCTGCAGGATGAACACGGGGAAACACACCGGCTTTCCCTATGCCAGCGCTGGCCGATCCGCGTGCCGCGCCCGGTAACCGAGCGCTTACAGACAAAAGTGCCGCTGATTACCGGTCAGCGTGTCATAGACACCCTCTTCCCCATTTCAAAGGGAGGCACGGCGGCAATTCCGGGCGGTTTCGGAACCGGAAAGACCATGACGCAGCATCAGCTTGCCAAATGGTGCGACGCCGATATCATTATCTACGTCGGCTGCGGCGAGCGCGGCAATGAAATGAGCCAGGTTCTGGATGAGTTTTCGGAACTGATCGACCCGAAATCCGGCAGGCCGATGACCGACCGGACCGTACTGATCGCGAACACCAGCAACATGCCCGTCGCGGCGCGCGAGGCTTCCATTTACACGGGAATCACTCTTGCCGAATACTACCGCGACATGGGCTATCATGTTGCCATCATGGCGGACTCCACTTCCCGCTGGGCGGAGGCTCTCCGCGAGATATCCGGCCGGTTGGAGGAAATGCCCGCCGAGGAAGGCTTCCCGGCCTATCTGCCCAGCCGCCTTTCCGAATTCTACGAGCGCGCGGGCATGGTTAAAAATTTGAACAGCACGGACGGCTCCATTACCATTATCGGCGCCGTTTCCCCGCAGGGCTCCGACTTTTCCGAGCCCGTCACACAGAACACAAAACGTTTTACCCGCTGCTTCTGGGCGCTGGACAAAGCCCTTGCTTACGCAAGACATTACCCGGCCATCAACTGGACCCAAAGCTACAGTGAATATTTCACCGATCTGGATCCGTGGTACGCGGAGCATGTGGGCGAAGACTTTATCAGATACCGCAAAGAGATCAATAAAATCCTGCAGGAAGAAAACCAGCTGATGGAAATTGTCAAGCTGATCGGTTCGGACGTTCTGCCCGACGACCAGAAGCTGATTATTGAAATCGCCAGGATTATTCGAGTCGGTTTCCTGCAGCAAAACGCTTTCCACGCGGAAGACACCTTTGTTCCCCTTGAAAAGCAGAAGCTGATGATGAAAGTAATCCTATATCTCTATAAAAAGGCAAAGCAGCTTGTGTCCGCATCCGTGCCGATTTCCGGCATTGTACAGTCCGGGCTGTTTGACAAGCTGGTAAAGATGAAATACGACATTCCCAACAACAAGATGGAAATGTTCGACGACTATATAAACGAAATAGACCGGACTCTCTCCTCACTTCTCGCTTCCTGACGCCCGGATGAAACTACTAATTTTACCTAAGAAGGTGGTTACGCCATGATTCTTGATTATATCGGCTTACAAGAAATTAACGGCTCTCTGATCGTTCTGGACGATGTCGCAAACGCCTCGTTTGAAGAGGTCGTCGATATCCGCCTGAACGACGGTACGCTGCGTCGGGGACGAATTGTTCAGATGGAAGGCAGCCGCGTTGTGATTCAGGTGTTTGAAGGCACCCGCGGCATTTCCCTTGACAATACCAGCACGCGGCTGATGGGGCATCCGATGGAGATGCCGCTTTCCCCGGAAATTCTGGGCCGCGTGTTCAACGGTTCCGGCCGCCCGATCGACGGGCTCGGCGAAATATTCCCCTTGAAAAAAGCCAATATCAACGGGACGCCGATCAACCCGGTCTCCAGAGAATATCCGAAAAACTATATTAACACCGGCATTTCTACCATAGATACCCTGATGACGCTGATCCGCGGCCAGAAGCTCCCGATCTTTTCCGGCTCCGGCATGAAGCACAACGAGCTCGCCGTCCAGATCGCGAGACAGTCGAAGATCAGCGACGACAGCGGCAGCAACTTCGCGATTGTTTTCGCCGCCATGGGTGTAAAAAACGACGTTGCCGAATACTTCCGCCGCTCGTTTGACGAGTCCGGCGTACTGCAGAAGGTCGTTATGTTCCTGAACCTCGCGAACGACCCGATCATTGAAAGAATCCTGACCCCGCGCTGCGCGCTGACGGTCGCCGAATATCTCGCCTTTGAGCTGGGGATGCACATTCTCGTCATTATGACGGATATGACCTCCTATGCCGAGGCGCTGCGTGAATTCAGTTCCTCCAAGGGCGAAATTCCTGGCAGAAAAGGATTCCCGGGCTACCTGTACTCCGACCTCGCTTCCCTTTACGAACGGGCCGGAATGATTCGCGGCAAGAAGGGGTCCGTCACGCAGATTCCGATTCTGACCATGCCGAACGACGACGTGACCCACCCTGTCCCCGACCTGACCGGCTATATTACCGAGGGGCAGATCGTTCTGGACCGTTCGCTCGACAGCTCCGGCTTCTATCCCCCGGTTTCCGTACTGCCCTCCCTTTCCCGTCTGATGAAGGACGGCATCGGCGCGGGCTACACGCGCGAGGATCACTCCGCGCTTTCCAACCAGCTTTTCGCGTCCTACGCGAAGGTGATGGACGCCCGTTCCCTGGCGTCGGTTATCGGCGAAGAAGAGCTTTCGCCCGTGGATAAGAAATATATTGAATTCGGCAGGCTGTTCGAATCCCAGTTCGTCAACCAGGGCTTCAATGAAAACCGCACGATCGACCAGAGCCTTGACCTGGGCTGGAAGCTGCTTTCCACGCTGCCGCGCGGGGAACTGGACCGTGTGGATGACGCGATTCTCGATAAATACTACAGCAAAGCCCAGGAACCTGAGAAAACCGAACAGGAAACCCCGGAGGAGTAATCCCAAAAGGAGGTGAGCCGCATTGAGCAACCAGATCGTCCCCACAAAAGGGAATCTGCTCGCTACCAAAAAGACCCTTGCGCTTTCGCGCACCGGCTTTGATCTTCTGGACCGTAAACGCAACATCTTAATCCGTGAAATGATGGCTTTGATTGAGCGCGCCGCAAAAATCCAGAGCGTCATTGACGATACCTACGACGAAGCTTACGCCGCGCTGCAGAGAGCAAACATCACGCTGGGCATCTGCAACGAGCTGTCCCGCACGGTACCGCTCGACAACAACCTGAACGTGGCCTACAGAAGCGTCATGGGGGTGGAAATTCCCATGGTTTCGATTGATACGGTGTGTGCGCCGATTCCGTTCGGGCTGAATTCCACCAATATTATGCTTGACAACGCCTATATGAAATTCAACGAAGTAAAGCGGCTGACCGCAGAGCTGGCAGAGGTGGAAAACAGCGTTTACCGGCTGGCGGACGCAATCAAAAAGACTCAAAAGCGTGCCAACGCGCTGAAGAATATTATGATTCCCCGCTTTGAGGAAACCGTAAAATTCATTTCCGACGCGCTGGAAGAAAAGGACAGAGAAGAGTTTTCCCGCCTGAAGGTCATTAAAAGGCAGAAAGCCAACAAATAAAAAAGGATGCATCCCGCGGGATGTATCCTTTTGATTTTATTCCTTAATTTTATCAGATATCCTCGGGGTCGACGACCGTCTTGTCCTCTGTGGAAGCGTAGGTCAGCTTCTCGACGATCTCCTTGGTGTCGCGCGCAATGACGAGCTCTTCATTGGTAGGAATGACATAAACGGCGACCTTGGAATCATAGGTGGAAATTTTGCCTTCGCGGCCGGAAACCATTTTGTCGTTCAGAACCGGATCGATCTTCACGCCGAAGAACTTCAAGCCGCGGCAGACCGCGTAACGCAGATGAGCCTGATTTTCGCCGAGACCGGCTGTGAAAACGATGCAGTCAAGGCCGTTCATTGCCGCTGCATAGGAACCGATATATTTGATAATCTGATAGGAAAGCATTTCGTGGGCAAGAATAGCTCTGGGATCGCCCTCGATTTCCGCTTTGGTGACGTCGCGGTCATCGCTGTGTCCGCTGATGCCGAGCAGGCCGGATTTCTTGTTCAGAATTTCGTCCATCTGTTCTGGGGTAAGGTTTTCTTTCTGCATAATGAAGGTTACGACCGACGGATCAAGCGAGCCGGAGCGGGTACCCATCATAAAGCCGTCCAGCGGAGTAAGACCCATGCTGGTATCGACAACATTGCCGCCCTTGATGGCCGCAATGGAGGAACCGTTGCCGATATGGCAGGTAACCATGTTGATGTCCTCAATCGGCTGGTGCATCAGATGCGCGCAGTGATTGCTGACATAGCGGTGGGACGTGCCGTGGAAGCCGTAACGGCGGATTTTATATTTCTCATAATATTCGTAAGGAATGGCAAACATGTAAGCTTTCGGGGGCATGGTGGAATGAAAGGAAGTATCAAAGACGACGCATTCCGGTATGTCTTTTCCGAAAACCTCGCGGCAGGCGAGGATTCCCTGAAGCTCAGGCCCGTTGTGCAGCGGAGCTAGCGGAATCAAACTCTTGATTCCCTCGATCACGTCTTCATTGATGAACAGGGATTTACTGAAAATCGCGCCGCCCTGAGCAACGCGGTGGCCGATTGCCGTAACCTCCGACAGATTTTTGACAACACCGACCTCTTTATCCGTTAAAGCTGCCGTAACAAGCTTGAATGCCTCTTTATGATCGGACATGGTGACCTGCAAGTCCTTCTTGCGGCCGTCCGCAGTCTTATGGGTAAACGTTCCGCCCTCTATTCCGATCCGTTCGCAGTTCCCCTTTGCAAGCATCTCTTCGCTTTCCATATCAATCAGCTGATATTTGAGTGAAGAGCTTCCTGCATTTATTACCAAAATCTTCATGCTTTTTCCTCCTAAAAATGCTTTTCAGATACCTGAGCGGCTATTGAATCCGCCGAGAGAATACTGTATATTATAATAATAGTACATCAAACTGCTAAATTCAAGGAAAATCAAGGAGTTTGTCATAAAATGCTTGTGGCCGGAATCGTTTCTGAATACAACCCGTTCCATAACGGACATGCCGCGCTGGTTTCCGAAACCCGCAAAGCGGGGGCAACCCACGTTGCGGCGGTCATGAGCGGCAACTTTGTGCAGCGCGGCGAACCGGCGATCCTTTCCAAGTGGGCAAGGACAAGGCAGGCGCTGGAAAACGGCGTCGATCTGGTTGTGGAGCTGCCGCTCCCCTGGGCGCTTGCGGGAGCGGAAAAGTTCGCTTACGGCGGTGTGGCGCTGCTGGACGCGATGGGAATCGACCTGCTGAGCTTCGGCAGCGAATGCGGCCGCACGGAGGATTTATACAAAGCGGAGCGGGCGCTCGGCTCCGGAGAATTGCGGGAAAAAATCCGTTCCGAGCTGAAAAGCGGTGCAACTTTTGCAAAAGCACGGCAAAACGCAGTCGCCGCCCTGTTCGACGAAGAAACCGCGGAACTTTTAAGCGAGCCAAACAATATTTTAGGCATAGAATACCTGAAGGCGCTGCGCAGGCTGAATTCCCGCATCAAACCGTTTACAGTCAGGCGCGTGGGCGCCGCGCACGACGCGCAGGCCTCGGAGGGATTTGTGGCCTCCGCCTCACAGATACGGAGGATGATGCGCTCCGGGGAAGATTTTCCCCCGCTGATGCCTCTTTCCTGTGCGGAAACGGCAAGGCGGGAAATCAAAGCCGGAAACGCACCCGCCGATCTTGCCTTGATTGAGCGGGCCGTTCTGGCAAAGCTGAGAACGATGGGTCCCGACCGGTTCGCCGCCCTTCCCGATATCAGCGAAGGGCTGGAAAACCGGGTTTACGCCGCGGTGCGCAGAGCCGGCGGCCTGGAGGAAGCATACAGTCTGATTAAGTCCAAAAGATATACGCACGCCAGAATCCGGCGGATCATTCTTTCCGCTTTTCTGGGTCTGGACGCTTCCATGAGCGCGGGGGTTCCTCCCTATCTGCGCATCCTCGGCTTTAATCAGCGCGGCACAGAAATTCTGCATTCCATGAAAGGACGGGCAGCCTTGCCGGTCATCACCAATTCGTCGGACATATTTTCTCTTGACAAAAATGGGAAAAATATGCTTGAATTAGAAAACAGAGCAACGGACCTTTATGCGCTGTGTATACCGAAAATCGCGCCCTGCGGGCTCGACAGGACAACGGGTATTATTTCTATTTCGTCTTTTGACTGAAAGGATGTGTCTTCTCTTGTCTATTGAAATTAAGGAAACGGAATATGAGAACTACGGAAAATGCCTGAGGCTGGATAACGGCCTGATCGACGTTGTTGTAACCATTGAGTTCGGGCCGCGCATCGTACGCTTCGGCTTTATCGGCGAAGAAAATATTCTTTACAACGATCTGGAACGCCGCAATTATATCAGCAGCGAAAGCATGTCGGAACGCTACGGCAAGGACGCGGCTTTTTACCATTACGGCGGCCACCGCGTATGGCTCAGTCCCGAAAAAATGCCCGAAACGTATTATCCGGACAACGAGCCGGTCGTATACGGCATTCTGCCGGAAGGCGTCAGCTTTACGCCCCCGCGCCAGAAGCGCAACGAAGTTCAGCTGAGCTTTGAAGTGATCATGACCGAGGGCACTACGGATATCATGGTGGTGCACAGCGCGAAAAACTGCTCGAAGGAAAAACGGAACTGCGCGCTGTGGGCGCTGACCATGGTGAAGGGCGGCGGCGTAGAGGTGATCCCGATGAACAAGGACACCGGCAGCTCCCTGCTTCCCAACCGGCTTCTCACTCTTTGGCCGTATTCCGATATCCGGGACAAACGTTTGTCGGCAGGCAACCGGTTTATTACGATCCGGCACGACGCGGATATTCCCAACGCGCTGAAGCTGGGTGTTAACAATACGCCGGGCTGGGCGTCGTACACCTGCGGAGAATATACGCTGGTAAAGCGTTACCTTCACACTGCTCAGGCGGCGTATCCGGATTACGGCTGCTCCTATGAGACGTACGCGTGCGGCGATTTTATCGAAATGGAATCGCTGAGTCCGCTGTACGGCCTGGAGCCGGGCGAAGGAATCCGTCATGTGGAAAATCTTTCGCTCATCAAACAGCCGTTCCCCGAGGACCCGACCGACGAAGACGCGATCGAAAAATTCTGCGCGCATTTCAAATAGACTTTTTAGCCACATGATACCCGACAACTTTTTCAATATAATCAAGAGGGGGCAGCCAATGGCCGCCCCCTCTTCTTGCAGTTATTTTACAGTGTTCCGAAAATACGGTCGCCCGCGTCGCCAAGACCCGGTACAATGTAGCCGATGTCGTTCAGGTGATCGTCGACGGCGGCACAGAAAAGCTGTACGTCGGGATGCGCTTCGGTAAACGCCTTTACCCCTTCCGGAGCGGCAATAATGCACATAAAACGGATGCTCTTCGGCTTGCTGCGCTTGATGATGGTGACTGCGTCGATCGCAGAGCCGCCGGTGGCGAGCATCGGGTCCAGCACGATGACGTCGCGCTCTTCAATATCCTGCGGCAGCTTGCTGTAGTATTCCACCGGCTGCAGCGTCTCGTGGTCGCGGTAAAGGCCGATATGGCCGACCTTCGCGGCGGGAACCATTTTCAGTACGCCGTCCACCATGCCCAGGCCCGCCCTTAAAATAGGAACAAACGCAAGCTTTCTTCCTGCGATCACCTTTGTTTTCGCTTTCCCCATGGGGGTCTCGATCGTCGTGTCCTCCAAAGGGAGATCGCGGGTCGCCTCGTAGCACATCAGCATCCCGATTTCACCGACCAGCTCACGGAATTCCTTGGAACCCGTATTTTTATCGCGTAAAAAAGTCAGTTTGTGCTGAATCAGCGGATGATCCATAACAAATACCTGTTTATCCATGTTGACAGCCTCCATAGTCTAGTATTGTTTGTAACCCAAAAATTACAGTTCGCCGCGCTCAATCGCAGAGATTTCGTCAATGCGCTGCTGGTGGCGGCCGCCTTCAAATTCGGTTTTCAGGTAGATCTTTGCGAGCTCCACCGCCTTTTTTTCATCGATCACCCGGCCTCCGAGGCAGAGAATGTTGGAGTTGTTGTGACGGCGGGTCATTTCCGTGCAGTAAGCGTCGGCGCACACAGACGCACGGATGCCCTGCACCTTGTTGGCCGCGATGCTCATGCCGATTCCCGTTCCGCAGCACAGAATTCCGCGCTCCGCTTCGCCGTCCGCTACGCAGTGCGCGACCTTTGCCGCAACCGGCGCATAGTCGATAGAGGCTTCGTCAAATGTGCCGAAATCCTTATAGGCAATATTTTCGGCAGCAAGATAGTTCTTAATGGCTTCTTTCAATAAAAATCCGCCGTGATCCGCTCCTAAAGCTATCATTTGATTTCTCCTTTTATTCGTTTTTTTAATTCCCGCTCCGCCTGCGGCGGGCGAAGATAGATCGGCATCAGAGCCGCCGGGGACACCGCCCCGCCCTGCTCATATACTTTTTGCGCGGACTTTGCCACGCCCCACGCACGCTGATAAAGCAGGTGCTCGGGCGGCAGAACCGCGTTCAGACTTTTAAACCGCTCATTATTATAACACAATTTTGCGCCGTCTCCAACAAGGAATATCGGTTTCGTGTAATTTTCACATTCCTGTGCCAAATCCTCAATGGAAAGCGCCCGGTCGGGGGTGATTCTCTCCACGGAATTTTCATGCACGGAAAAAATCGCGTTATAGACCTGCCCGCAGCGCGCGTCCATTACCGCGCAGACCGTGCAGTCCAGGTGCGCCAGGTTCTGCGCCATAGCCTCCAGGGCCGAAACTGCCGCACAGGGTTTATTCTGCGCCATGGCCAGGCCTTTGATACTCGCCACGCCGATACGAACGCCCGTAAAAGAACCGGGACCCGCGGAAACCGCAAACAGGTCGACGTTTCCCAGTTCTGTACGCGTACACTGCAGAAGATGGTCGATCATGGGCATCAGCGTCTGGCTGTGGGTCAGGCGGGTATTGATGTAAAATTCCCCCAGCAGTCTGTCGTCGTCAAGCAGAGCCGCCGAAGCCGCGGTCGCGGAAGAATCGATTGCCAGTATCCTCATGGTTTTATCCCTTCCATCTGAAAAATTCGTTCGTTTTCCCGCGCGCCCCGGCAAATTTCAATCCGTATCGCATCCTGCGGAAGAGCGGCCTCGATGTTTTCGCTCCACTCGATGACGAGCACGCCGCCGCTGTCGAGATAATCAAAAAATCCGGTGGAGTAAAGGTCGTCCCACCCGGTTACGCGGAACATATCAAAATGGTAGACATCCAGCCTGCCGTGATATTCGTGAACGAGCGCAAAGGTCGGGCTGGAAACGCCGTCCTGAATTCCAAGCCCGCGGGCAAGGCCGCGCGTGAAGGCGGTCTTCCCCATCCCCATCCCGCCGAAAAGCGCCAGCACCTCGCCGCCGGTCAGCTTTTCCGCAATTTTCACCCCGAGCGCTTCCGTCTCGGCAGGCGAAGAAGTGATAATTTCCTGCATATCCGGTCCCCTTACATCTCTAAAATAATCCTGAAATTTTCCCGTTCGCGTCCACGTCGATCTTTTCCGCGGACGGTACCCTCGGCAGCCCGGGCATGGTCATAATATCCCCAGCGTACGCAACCACAAACCCCGCGCCGTTGGAAAGCCGCAGGTCGCGGATGGTAATACGGAAGCCCTTCGGCCGTCCCAGAAGCGCGGCGTTGTCGGAAAGGGAATATTGGGTTTTCGCAACACAGACGGGCAGCCTGTCCCCGCCGAGCGCGGAGATATCGACAATGGCCTTTTCCGCCTGAGCGGTGTAGTCCACGCCGTCCGCCCCGTAAATTTCTTTGGCAATGCATTCAATCTTCTGTTTGACCGTGGAATCCACGGAATAAATCGGATGGAAATCCGACGGCTTTTCCGCCGCCTCACAGACCTTTTGCGCCAGCTCCACGCCACCCGCGCCGCCTTTGGCAAAGACCTCCGAAAGCGCGAAATCCGCGCCGTTGTCGCGGCAGTATTTTTCGATATACGCCAGCTCAGCGTCGGAATCGCTTCCGAAGCGGTTGATGGCGACGACCACAGGCACCCCGTACTTCTTCATATTGGCGATATGCGCGCCCAGATTGACGATACCCTTTTCCAGAGCTTCCAGATTCTCCGCCGCAGTACGGTCCTTCGGCACGCCGCCGTTGTATTTCAGCGCGCGAGCGGTCGCCACAAGGACAACGGCGCTGGGCTTCAGCCCCGCAAGACGGCACTTGATGTCCAGAAACTTTTCCGCGCCAAGGTCGGAGCCGAAGCCGGCCTCGGTAATGCAGTAATCGGCAAGCT
Organism: Caproiciproducens puteiluti; assembly: GCF_052442865.1. Classification (NCBI taxonomy): domain Bacteria; kingdom Bacillati; phylum Bacillota; class Clostridia; order Eubacteriales; family Acutalibacteraceae; genus Caproiciproducens; species Caproiciproducens puteiluti. Next base: position 2,344,303 of record NZ_CP194790.1, read on the forward strand.
TCAAAGCAAGGCGCGTGGCCCTGACGGAATTGCAGCCGTGAGCGATGTTGGCAAACGGCCCGCCGTGCATGATGACGGGCGTGCCCTCCAGCGTCTGCACCAGGTTCGGATTGATCGCGTCTTTCAGAAGCGCGGCCATGGCGCCCTGCGCCTTGAGGTCCGAAGCATAGACGGGCGCGCCCGCAAAGGTGTATGCGACCAGAATCCTTCCCAGCCGTTCCTTCAAATCCGTAATGTCGGACGCCAGGCAGAAAATGGCCATAATTTCCGACGCAACGGTAATGCAGAAGCTGTCTTCGCGGGGAATCCCGTTGATTTTTCCGCCCAGGCCGACCACGATGCTGCGCAGGGCGCGGTCGTTCATGTCGAGACAGCGTTTGATCAAAATCCTTCGCTGGTCAATCCCCAGCGCGTTCCCCTGATGGATATGGTTGTCCAACATGGCGCAAAGCAAATTGTTTGCGGAAGTAATGGCGTGAAAATCGCCCGTGAAATGCAGGTTGATGTCCTCCATCGGCACCACCTGCGCGTATCCGCCGCCCGCGGCGCCGCCTTTGATGCCGAATACCGGGCCGAGGCTCGGTTCGCGAAGGGCAATGACGGCATTTTTTCCGATCTGCTTCATTGCCTCGCCAAGGCCCGCCGTCGTGGTGGTCTTCCCTTCCCCCGCGGGGGTGGGGTTGATTGCCGTAACCAGAATGAGTTTGCCGTCCTTACGGGAGGCAAGTCTGTTGTAGAGAGAGTCGTTCAGCTTTGCTTTAAACCGGCCGTATGGCTCAAGTTCTTCCTCGTAAATCCCGAGGTCAGCGGCAATTCTCGCAATCGGTACGAGCTTTGCCTGCTGCGCAATTTCGATGTCCGTGAGCATTCATGCATTCTCCTAACACATAATTATGACAAAATTATATCATATTCTTTTGTAAAAATGAACAGGAAAGAATAATATTTCCTGATGAAACAGGCGGCGGAAGCATCGTTGCCAGGATATGTTATAATAAAAAGCAGCTCCACAGATCAAGAACCGGGTGCACCCGGGGGAATTAAAATCTTCAGTTTTTTGTAAGAAATCCATTCAGTTTTTTTTAAGAAATATGCGGTAAGCTATTGTTAAGGTTTTTGGGGGAGGAAATCAAATGGATAAAAAACAGATTCTGATTGTCGACGATGACCGTGAAATCGTCCGCGCAATCGCTATTTTGCTGGAAAAAGAGGGCTATTCGGCCCTGTGTGCCTATGACGGGCTGGAGGCCGTCGACGCCGCGATGAACAACGAAATTCATTTGATTTTGATCGATGTGATGATGCCGAGGCTGAACGGGCTTTCCGCGGTCATGAAAATCCGTGAAAAGCGCAATATCCCGATCATCGTGCTTTCGGCAAAAAGCGAGGACACCGATAAAATTCTCGGGCTCAGCATGGGTGCGGACGATTACGTGACAAAGCCGTTCAATCCCATGGAGCTTGTCGCGCGCGTCCGTTCCCAGCTCAGGCGCTACATCAGTCTGGGCGACATCAACGCGAATACGAACGCAAACGAAATCGTCAACGGCAGACTGAGCTACAGCACGGACGCGCGCATCCTGAAGGCGGACGGCGAGCCTGTCCGCCTGACGGCGACGGAAACTAAAATCGTCGACCTGCTGATGCGCAATCTGGGCAGGACCTTTCCCGCGGAGGAAATCTACCGCCGCGTATGGAACGAGCCCGCCTATTGTGTGGAAAATACCGTGATGGTACATATCCGCCGCATCCGGGAAAAAATCGAACTCAACCCAAAGGAACCCGAATATTTAAAGGTGGTGTGGGGCATTGGCTACAAAATCGAAAAAGTTTAAGCCGGTATTCAGCTGGCTCTGTTTTTTCTTCAGTATGGTGACGATTACGGTAACCCTGATCACAGGCGTTTTTTCCGCACAGATCATCAGCCCCGGAGATTCCTTCCTCCGCGAAGTGAAAGACGCTTTTGAGCCGGATTACCAGAACACGTTCCTATTCAGCAGCGGGATCGGATTCCGGCTGCAGAATATTCTGGCCACGTTAAAAGCAGGGGAAGAGGATAACTCCAAAATCTGGACGCTTTTAAATCAGGATGCAGGCAAAAACATCCTCTACTCGGCGGGAACAAAGGACAAACCAGCAATGCATACCAACGGGTACCCGAATCTGGATCTGGATACCGCACCGCTGCCGGACGGGTATAACTTCAAGCTGCACTTCGACGGCGAAAAGGTGACGATTACCAAGGACGGAAAAAATCTGGATATTTACGGGGACGGAGTTTACCGGCCTAACAAATCCATGTGGTATGTTCCGGGTTACACCAGCAACACGAACCTGAACGATTCCGACATTGAGAATTACCGCGTAACCATGTTTGTCCGCAGTGAGCTCATCGAGCCCGTCAGCGGCAGCAGCGTGCTGTCCTATATTCCCGATAACCAACGAAACAGAAAAACCGCTTTGTATGCCGCCGGGGCCTTTCTGGTGCTCGGCCTGATTGCCTTTGCCGTATATGTTCTGCTGAGGAAAGACAAAAAGCTGGCCGATCTGGCGCTGGCCCGCTTTACCGGCTGGTTCTGGTGGGAATTCAAAGCGCTGTGCGTCGTCGTACTGGTCTATCTGGACTTTCCTTTTATGACCGCAACCTGGAACAGCGACCGAATTCTATGGGGAATCTGTGCGGCGATTTCGCTGTTCTTCTATTATCTGGTTGTGAACGATATGCGTTACAACCGACCCTTCTATCGGCACAATATTTTTAACTCCATTTTAAGCAATTACAGAAGGTTTGAGTTTTCAAAGCCCTTCCAGCGACAGATGGTCCAACGGTTCTGGGCTCTGCTGGCGGCTGAAATCCTGCTGGTGCTGTTTGGTTTGACCGTAACGGCCGTCATTCATCCCAGTTCATTCTTCGTCATGGTCTTTCTGCTGCTGGTGCTTGCCGGGATGATTTATCTGATTTACCGGTATGTGCGCAGATTTCAGAACACCGTCTACGATATCGGGCTTCTGATACGCCATATTTCCCTTGTAAAAACCGGCGATCCTTCGGCGGTGGTCGAACTGCCCGCGGAAGCGGACCTGAAAAACGCTTCGCTGGAATTGAATGAGATCCAGTCCGGCATCGGTGAAGCGGTGGAGGAGCGCCTCAGAAGCGAACGGATGAAAATAGAGCTGATCACCAATGTGAGCCACGACCTGAAAACGCCGCTCACCTCCATTATCAGCTATATCGACCTGTTAAAGCAGGAAGAGAGTCTTCCCGACCATGTGAAGGATTATATCGAAGTCCTTGCCCAAAAATCCGACCGGCTGAAAAACATGGTGCAGGACATCTTTCAGGTGAGCAAGGCGACCAGCGGAAACATTGAGATGAATCCGGAAATTCTGGATTACGGCAAGCTGATCCTGCAGACGCTGGCGGATATGAACGAACAGGTGGAAGCCTCCGGCCTGCTATTAAAAATCGACGTTCCGGATACCCCCGCCATGATCCGGGCGGACGGAAAGCTCTTATACCGGGTGTTCCAGAATCTCATCGGCAACGCGCTGCAGTATTCGCTGGACGGCTCCCGTGTATTTATCACGCTGGAACAAACCGGGGAAGAAGCCTCCGCCTCGGTAAAGAACACCTCCCGCTTTGAGCTGGACGGCGACCGGGATATGACCGAACGCTTTGTAAGGGGCGACAGCTCGCGCACGACAAGCGGCAGCGGACTAGGGCTTTCCATTGCGCGCAGTTTTACGGAGGCCTGCGGGGGCAGGTTCGGAATCAGTGTCGACGCCGACCTCTTTTCGGCCAGAGCCGTCTTTCCGCTTGTCCAGCGGCCGGAAGAGCAGTGAAGAGTGCGACTGCTGTGAACATAAAAAGGAAAACCGATGCGTGCTTCTCGCCCGCGCCGGTTTTCCTTTATTATTCGCTTGCAGTTTTCGCGTTTCCATCATATAATAAGTAAATTAGAGGTGAAGTCATGCGAGGTTTGAAATCTTTTCTCAACTATTTAAAACGGGCGGACAAGCTGTATTGGACCGTCATGATTCTGATATCGGCGTACAGCCTCCTGCTGCTCAAAACCGTGCCCAACAGCGATTCGGGCAAGTCCTATTTTACTGTACAGCTGGTCGCCATTGTGATCGGCTATGTGGGCGCGATCCTGTTCACGCTGATCGATTACCGGGAAATCGCGAGCTATTGGTATATTGTGGCGGGATTTTGCCTTTTTTTAATTATTTATACGCAGATTTTCGGTATTGCGGTGAAAAGCAGCGGCGGCATTAACGCAAAAGCGTGGATTCAACTGCCGGGAACCACCTTTCAGCCCAGTGAACTGGTCAAAATCGGTTTTATCATTACATTTTCCAAACATGTATCGGAACTGAAAGAACGCGATCTGCTGAAATCCTTTCCGCAGGTCATCCTGCTGGCTCTCCATGCGATGATTCCGATCGTACTGGTCCATTTTCAGGGAGACGACGGCACCGCAGTCATCTTCTTCTGCATGTTTCTTGCCATGGCGTTTGGAGCCGGGGTCCAGTTCAGATACTTTGGAGCGGTTTTTGCGGCAATCGCGGTCGCTTTTCCGATCGCATGGGAGTATCTTCTACAGGATTATCAGAAAGACCGCTTTACCATTTTCCGCCATCCGGAAACGGACCCGCTGGACAAGGGCCTGCAGCAGATTCAGGGCAGGCTGTCCATCGGCAGCGGACAGCTGTGGGGACGCGGGCTGTTCAACAGCAATTCCCGTGTCAGCAAAGGCCTAGTACCCGTACAGCAGAGCGATTTTATTTTCTCGGTCGCGGGCGAGCAGCTCGGCTTTTTCGGCTGTATGCTGATTATGGTTCTTCTTCTGCTGCTCCTGCTGCGGACGCTCCGGATCGCGAGAAAATCCCCCGACTGTCTGGGCAGCAGCATCTGCTTCGGCTTCTTCGGCATGATCGCGGCGCAGGCACTGTTCAATTTAGGCATGTGCCTGAACCTTTTGCCGGTCATGGGCGTTACGCTCCCATTTTTCAGCGCGGGCGGTTCGTCCGCGGCCTGTCTGTATCTGGGGTTCGGGTTAGCGCAGAACGTGCATATGCACAGAATGAACACGGACAAAGTCACGCTCCGGCGATAGAGCGTCATGATAAAAAACACCGTCTGGCTGTTGTCCAGACGGTGTTTTTTATCATATCCCGTATTTTTTATTGAAAAAGTTTATCCTGCAGTTTTTTTGTTTTGGATCGCCTTTGCGCCGTCGCTTCCGCATTGACGCTGAGCGTCCCCTCGGCGTCGTCCACGTTCAGCACGTCGCCTTCCCGCGCGCCCTGCGGGAGCTCGGAGGTTTCAATGGCGAAGAATTTCTGATCCTTGTCCTCACAGATTGCGTAGGTTCCCTCAAAACGGTCTATGACCAGCATTTTCATTTTTCTATCCCCTCTTTATTATCATCAGCGCTCGGCTGCAAGCTTTATATTTTGCCCGTCGCTCATAAAAATAAGCGTTCCGCTGACATCGGTCCGGTAAACCGACGCGCCGGCGGACAACAGTCTTTTCAGTACTTCCCGTTTCGGAAGCCCGTTGGAATCGTCGGCAACGGAAATCGCCGCCCATTTCGGCTTTACGGCGTTCAGCAGAGCGTCCGTTGTGGAGGTACTGCTGCCGTGGTGGCCGACCTTCAGAACATCGGCGGAAAGGTCTTCCCCGCCTGCGATCAAATCGGATTCCTCTTCTTTTTCCGCGTCTCCCATCAGCAGAAACCGCGTTTTTCCATAGGTCAGCTTCAGGACGATGGAATTGTTATTGGTGCTTCCGCCCTGCCGAACAGGGGCAAGAACCTCTATTTTCATACCGCCGAGAGAGAAAGTCTCTCCGGGCCGGGGAACAACCGTGGCAATCTGTTTGTCGTTCAGCGCTTTCTGCGCGGCAAGATATTCCTCGCTGGAGGGAATCAGGTCCTTCGGGATATCGGGCGCAAAATATTTTTTGACGGGATAACGCCCGATCAGGTACGCAAGACCGCCGATATGGTCCTCATCGGGGTGCGTGTTGACCATATACTCCAGTTCCTTCACGCCCCGGCGGTCAAGATATTCCGCCACCGGTTCCCCGCAATCGACAGTCCCGCCGTCCACGAGCATCGCTTTCCCCTCGCACTCAATCAAGATGCTGTCGGCTTTTCCGACCTCCAGCACATGGAGGGACATCGGGCTGGAATCCGCCGCCGCGGAAAAATCGCTCAGTCCGAAAAAGGAAAAAATCCGGTGCCAGGAGACTGCTGCCCCAAACGGCAGCAATGAAACAACGAGCCCCATCGCCAGAAACAGTGAAATGGTGATTTTCAGCGCCTTTTTACTGCTTTTTTGCTGCTCCATCTGCCCTGCTTCTCTCTTTTTTGAACTTGGGCTGCACGCTGCATGGCAGGGCTGGGAGGGACAAGACACACGCCGCCCGTACCGATCAGGTCGCTGCGGCCCGCGGCTTTCAGCGCCGCAATCACCAGGTCCCTGTTCTTTGGATTAAAATACTGCAGAAGCGCCCGCTGCATCGCCTTTTCCCGGTCGGTGCGGGGAATATAGACTTCTTTCGTCGTATAAGGATCGAGCCCGGTATAAAACATGCAGGTGGAAATGGTGCCGGGCGTGGGATAAAAATCCTGCACCTGCTCCGGACGAAGGTGCTCGCGCTTTAGAAACAGGGCGAGCGAAACCGCGTCTTTCAGAGTGCTGCCTGGGTGGGAGGACATCAGGTATGGAACAAGATACTGCTCCTTGCCCTCCTCCTTACAGAATTGATAATACTTTTTTTCAAATTTCAAAAAAGATTCAATATGCGGCTTGCCCATACAGTCAAGGACCTCCGGAGTACAGTGCTCCGGCGCAACCTTCAGCTGTCCGCTGACATGGTATTTGACCAGTTCCTTAAAAAAGGCGTCGTCCTTGTCTTCAATCAAATAATCAAAGCGGATGCCGGAACGGATAAACACGCGTTTGACCTTCGGCAGGGCGCGCAGCCTGCGCAGAATATCGAGGTATTCGCTGTGGTCCACCTTGAGCAGAGGACATGGCTTCGGTGCAAGGCATTTTTTGCCGCCCGCGCAGAGCCCCAGCTTTTCCTGCTTGTCGCAGGAAGGGTGACGGAAATTGGCGGTCGGACCGCCGACATCGTGGATATATCCTTTAAAATTCGGGCTTTCCGTCAGTTTTTTCGCTTCGCGCAGGATGGACTCCTCGCTGCGGGTGGTGATGGAACGGCCCTGATGGAACGCGATCGAACAGAAATTGCAGGCGCCAAAACAGCCGCGGTTGTGCGTAATGGAGAACTCCACCTCCTGAATGGCCGGAACCCCGCCCATGCTCTCGTAGCACGGGTGATAGGTGCGCATATACGGCAGCTCATAAACGGCGTCGAGCTCTTTTTGCTTTAAAGGCGGCATCGGCGGGTTTTGAACCAGTATTTTGCCGCCGTGGCGCTGAATGACTCTGCGTCCCCGCACGGCGTCCTGCTCATCCTGCTGTTTGCGGCAGGAAACGGCGTACTCTCTTTTATTCTGACAGACCTGCTCAAAGCTGGGACAGTCGACCGCCGGAACGGGCCGGTATTCCTTTGTGGGAACCGCATAGCAGGTGCCGCGGATATCGGTGATCGTACTGATCGGCTCGCCGGAAAACAGGCGGCGGGCAATTTCGACTGTCTGGCTTTCGCCCATGCCGTAGGTCAGCAAATCCGCCCCGGAGTCCAAAAGAATCGACGGGCGGATTTTGTCGTCCCAGTAATCGTAATGCGCGAAACGGCGGAGGGAGGCTTCCAGCCCGCCGATAACGATCGGCGAATCCGGATAGATCTCCCTGATTTTCTTCGTGTAGACAATAACGGCGCGGTCGGGCCGGAGACCGGTTCTGTTCCCCGGCGAATAGGCGTCTTCTTTGCGCCTGCGGCGCGCCACGGTGTAATGGGCGACCATGGAATCAATGTTTCCCGAGTTGACCAGAAAGCCGTATTTCGGCTTGCCGAAGCGGGTAAAGTCCCGGTCGGTGCGCCAGTCCGGCTGCGCCAGAATGGCCACCCGGTAGCCAAACTGCTCCAGCACACGCGAGACGATCGCGGTGCCGAAGGTGGGATGGTCAACGTAGGCGTCGCCGGTTACAACGACGAAATCCGGCGCGTCCCAGCCAAGAGCATTTATTTCTTCTTTTGTAATGGGTAAAAAAGGCATTCCGCTTATTCTTCACTTTCTTTTTGATCTGCCTGCTGCATGGTCATTTCCAGCCACTGCTGGTATGTAATGAGCACCTGACGCGGCTTGGAGCCTTCGTGCGGGCCTACAATGCCCATCTGCTCCATCTCGTCGACCAGACGGCCGGCACGGGCATACCCGAGGCGCAGACGTCGCTGGAGCAGAGAAGTCGAAGCCTGTCCCGCTTCCACAACGCATTTGACCGCTTCCGGCATCATGGGGTCGGTATCGCCGTTCACGCCGCTGTCGCCTCCGCTGTCCTTTTCGGCTACGGCGTTTTTCTCGATCTCTTCGGCAATATTTTTATCATATCCCGCTTCCTGCGACTTCTTTACGAAATTCACGACGGATTCAATTTCGCTGTCGCTGACAAAGCAGCCCTGGATTCTGGTGGGCTTCTGCGAGCCGACGGGCGAAAACAGCATATCCCCGCGCCCCAAAAGCTTTTCCGCGCCGCCCATGTCCAGAATGGTTCTGGAATCCACCTGGGAGGAAACGGAGAACGCAATACGGCTTGGGATATTCGCCTTGATAATTCCGGTGATGACGTCGACGGAGGGACGCTGTGTGGCAATCAGCAGATGCATGCCCGCGGCACGCGCCATCTGCGCCAGACGGCAGATGGAATCCTCCACCTCGTTGGGGGCGGCCATCATCAGGTCGGCAAGCTCGTCGATGATGATGACGATCTGTGGCAGGTGCGGCATGGGCTGCCCGTTTTCATCCTGAAAGCCGTTGCTTTCCGCCAGTGCGTTGTATCCGCCAAGGTCACGCACATTGTTCGCGGCGAAGGTCTTGTACCGCTTGAGCATTTCCGTAACGGCCCATCCCAAAGCGCCCGCTGCCTTGCGGGGATCGGTGACGACCGGAACCAGAAGCTGCGGAATCCCGTTGTAAATGCCCAGTTCCACCACCTTCGGGTCTATCATCAGAAATTTGACTTCTTCCGGAGTGGATTTATACAGAAGGCTGACGATAAACGAGTTGATGCACACGGATTTTCCGGAACCCGTGGCGCCCGCAATCAGAAGATGGGGCATCTTGCCCAGATCCGCCGTTGCGACCGCGCCGGCGATGTCGCGCCCGAGCACGACGGTCAGGCGGCTTTTCGCCGCGCCGAAGCTGTTGGACTCAATCAGCTCGCGCATTCTGACAACGCTGACCTTCTTGTTCGGGACCTCTATCCCGACGGCGGCCTTGCCCGGAATCGGCGCTTCGATACGCACGCCGGACGCGGCGAGGTTCATGGCGATATCGTCGGACAGATTCGTGATTTTACTGATTTTCACACCCGCGGCGGGCTGCAGCTCGTAACGGGTGACGGCGGGGCCGCGGCTGATATCCACGATTTTTGTCTGGACCCCGAAGCTCTTCAGCGTCTGCACCAGCATCTGCCCGTTCAGCTTCAGTTCCTCGGTCACATCCTGCTCGCTCAGTTCCTTTGTGGTTTCCAGCATGGTGACCGGCGGGAAGTGGTAGGTGCCGTCCTGCGGCGGCTCGTCGGTAAACATGGTCATCTGCACGCCGGTTGGTTCGGGTGTTTTTTGCGTTTCCGGCTGCGGCGAAACGGCCTGACGGGCGGCATAAGCGGCGGCGGCCGCTGCGGAGCCGGTTTTATCCGCGGACGGCGGAACCGGAGCCGCGGGCTGCTCTATCTTTTCCACTACAGGCTCTTTGACCCCGAACACCTTTTCCAGCTGTTCGAGCTTCTTGTTTTTCTGCTGTTTATCCTTGGACTGAACGGCACGCTTCGCCATATCCTCGCGGTCAAGCGCAATATCGATGTTGGAATTGGCCTGACGGGCGCGTTCCACCGCCCGCTGTTCCTGTGCGCTGCTGAAACTGGCAGCCATCATGTCGGCCGGTTTTGTCACCGCCCGGAACAATTGGACAAGGCTGGTCCCGGTCAAAATCATAACCGCTACGAAAAGAGACAGAATAATAACGATCTTTGCCCCGGTCGAACCGAGCGCCGCGACGAACGGGATTCCGATCAGGCCGCTGAACAGCCCGGCACCGGACCTTTGGATACCCAGGGTATAAAGATCCTTGAGCCTGTCCCAGTACGAGGTAATGGGCGTATTGTTCTGATCGGTAAAAATATAGACAGCAGCGCAAAACAGCGCAATAATGACGATCATAAAAATAACTTTACTTCCCAGCCGGTTTTTCTGGCGCTCAAAAGCCGTTACGAGCGATATGTAGCAGAGAAGAATCGGCCAGATGATCGCGCAGCTTCCAAAAAGGCCCAGAAGCGCGTTGTGGCACCACAGCCAGATGTGGTCGCCCCCGATCAGCACAAGGCAGACCATCAGAATGGACATGGCAAACACCACAATCGCGTTGATCTGATTGCGCTGCCTGATATACTCGGCATCCTTTTCCGCCCTTGTTTTTCTTCCGCCGGCAAGGTGCTGTGCCTTCGGCTTGCTCCGTGTGCGGGGCGCCGCTTTCTTATTCGTATTTGTTCTTTGAGTTGCCACCTTATAATCACCTTATATTTTTATTTTAATTTGTTCCGTGTTCCGGTCATTCGTTATATGTAACTTACGATGAAGAATGATTCGGGAAACGCGTTCCTGAAAGCTTCCCTTTTCATTCTCCATCAGATGTTTTATACGCTGCGGCTTTTGGCAGCGGTCTTTGCCGTTTTGGGCTCCGGCTTTTTTGCCCCCGCCCTGGCGGTTCTTGCGCCGGACTTTTTTTGCTGCGCTTTCTTTTTGTCTATCATATCGTAGAGGCAGTCGATGGCGTCGGAAAGGCTTCCGAGCGAATCGATCAGGCCCTCACTGACGGCGTCGTTTCCGTCCAGGACCGACCCCACGTCCATAACCAGCTCCTGCGTGTTCATGGAAAGCTCGTGGAACCGTTCGGGGGAAATGTGAGAATTCTGCGTGACGAACCGCGTAATGCGCTCCTGCATCCGCTGGAAATACTCAAGGGTCTGCGGAACGCCGAGCAGCATGCCGTTCATACGCACCGGATGAATGGTCATCGTCGCGCTCGGGGCGATGAAAGAATGCTTGGCGGCAACCGCCAGCGGTACGCCGATGGAATGGCCGCCGCCCAGCACGAGCGACACGGTCGGCTTTTTCATACCCGCAACCAGCTCCGCAAGGGCAAGTCCGGCTTCCACGTCGCCGCCGACGGTGTTCAAGATGATCAGAAGCCCGTCTATGGTGGGCTCTTCCTCAATCGCGACAAGCTGCGGAATCACATGCTCGTACTTGGTCGTCTTGTTTTGCGAAGGCAGAATATAATGTCCTTCGATCTGACCAATGATCGTCAGGCAGTGAATCAGATGTTTGCCGTTGCCGGTGATCACCGAACCGGTGTCGATGATCTGGTCGGTCTGCTTTTCGTTTTTCTCGGCTTTATCGTCATCATTGGCCCGCTTTATATAATCCTGGTCTTCTTTCTGGCCTTTTGCTTTTTGGTCTTTATGGCTCATTGATAATCCCTCCTACCGCTTTATTGTGCCGTAAGAAGGGTGTTCTCATACACGGAAATGTACAAGTTTGAAATATCAATATTATGATTATATCATCTGTTGTGATATTCATCAAGAAAATAAAGCGTCAAAATAGAACGCTTTGGCAGAAAGTGATTGGATAGATTGACAATTTTGCTTTTTTATTGGATAATGGTTATATATTTAACTATGTTGGGAATTCGAATTGGAAGGAAGCTTGATAATGAGTTTGACTTTGGCACAAAAAATCATAAAAACCCATCTTCTAAGCGGCGAAATGACGCCAGGCAGCGATATCGGTTTAAAAATAGACCAGACGCTGACGCAGGATGCCACCGGAACCATGGCCTACCTGGAATTCGAGGCTATGGGCGTCCCGCGCGTAAAAACAGAGCGCTCTGTCGCTTATATCGACCACAATACCCTGCAGACCGGTTTTGAAAACGCGGACGACCACCGGTACATTCAGACGGTCACCAGGAAACACGGAATTTATTTTTCAAGACCCGGCAACGGGATCTGCCACCAGGTCCATCTGGAGCGCTTCGGCGTTCCCGGAAAAACGCTGATCGGCTCGGACAGCCACACTCCCACCGGCGGCGGAATCGGCATGCTCGCCATGGGCGCCGGCGGGCTTGACGTTGCGGTTGCCATGGGCAGCGGCGAATATTACATCCCCATGCCGAAAATGCTGCGTATCAATCTGACCGGAAAGCTTTCTCCATGGGTTTCCGCCAAAGATATTATCTTAGAGGTCCTGCGCATTCTGTCCGTAAAGGGCGGCGTGGGCAAGATCGTGGAATACGGCGGCGAAGGAATCGCGGCGCTGAGCGTGCCGGAGCGCGCGACCATCACCAACATGGGTGCTGAGCTGGGCGCAACCACCTCCATCTTCCCTTCCGACGAAGTAACCCTTGCGTTTTTGAAAGCACAGGGCCGTGAAAAGGACTGGGTGGAACTGAAGCCCGACGCCGACGCAAAATACGATGAAACCATCGGAATCAACCTGTCCGAACTGAAACCGATGGCGGCCTGTCCCCACAGTCCGGACGCGGTAAAAACCGTGGACGAGATCGGCCCCATCAAAGTGGATCAGGTCTGTATCGGGTCCTGTACCAATTCCTCTTATCGCGACATGATGCGGATCGCTTCCATACTGAAAGGAAAGACGGTCCACCCCGATGTGAGCCTTTCGATTGCCCCCGGCTCCAAGCAGGTTTACAATATGCTTGCGCAGAGCGGCGCGCTTGCCGATCTGATTTCCGCCGGAGCGCGGATTCTGGAATGCGCCTGCGGCCCCTGCATCGGAATGGGACAATCCCCGAACTCCGGCGGCATTTCGCTGAGGACCTTCAACCGCAACTTTGAGGGACGTTCCGGCACGGCCGACGCCCAAATCTACCTTGTCAGCCCGGAAACCGCCGCGGCTTCCGCCATCAACGGCGTTCTGACCGATCCCCGGACGCTGGGCGAGGAGGCTCCCATAGAGCAGCCAGAAAAATTCCTGATCAACGACAATATGATCATCCCCCCCGCCAGTGAGGAGGAAGCGGAAAACGTGGAAGTCCTGCGCGGGCCGAATATCAAGGAAGTCCCCACCACCACCGCCCTTCCCCGGGACATTGCCGCAAAAGCCCTGCTGAAGGTCGGCGACAACATTACGACCGACCACATTATGCCGGCGGGGGCAAAAATTCTTCCGTACCGTTCCAACATTCCCCACCTTTCCAACTTCTGTTTCACCGTCTGCGACAAGGAATTCCCGGAGCGCTGCCGCCAATACGGCAAAGGCATCATTGTAGGCGGTTCCAACTATGGGCAGGGTTCGTCCCGTGAACACGCCGTTCTGGTCCCGCTGTATCTTGGAATCAAAGCGGTGATCGCAAAGAGCTTTGCACGGATCCACTGCGCCAATCTGGCGAACGGAGGCATCCTTCCGCTCGTATTCAAAAACGAGAAGGATTACAACGGAATCGACCAGATGGACGAACTGGAGCTGCCGGATATCCGCGCCACCGTTGAAAATGGCGGAACCGTTCTTGTAAAAAACCTGACAAAGGGCACCTCCTTTGAAGCAGACGCCATTTTGAGCGACCGTCAGAGAAAGATCGTTCTTGCGGGCGGCCTGCTGAGCTACATCAAAGAACAGAACAGCTGATACAAAATACAACGTACTTGCAGAACGCTTACAGATAACGGAGGGCTACGAATGAATAAGATTCAAATGACGACGCCGCTGGTGGAAATGGACGGCGACGAAATGACCAGAATCATCTGGAAAATGATAAAAGAGATCCTGCTGAACCCCTATATCGACCTGAAAACGGAATATTACGATCTTGGGCTGGAAAACCGCGACGCAACCGACGACAAGGTCACGTTTGATTCCGCTTACGCCACAAAAAAATACGGCGTTGCCGTAAAATGCGCGACGATCACCGCGAACGCGGACAGAGTGCGCGAGTATGGATTAAAAGAAATGTGGAAATCCCCGAACGGCACCATCCGTGCAATTCTGGACGGCACCGTTTTTCGTTCCCCCATCCTTGTAAAGGGCATTACGCCCTTTATTCCCACCTGGAAAAAGCCGATCACCATTGCGCGCCACGCCTACGGCGACATCTACCGCAATACGGAAATGACCGTTCCCGCCGGCGCGAAAGCCGAGCTTGTCGTTACAAAAGCGGACGGCACCGAAGAACGCGCGCTGATTCATGATTTCAAGACATCCGGCATTATTCAGGGCCAGCACAACATTGACAAAAGCATTGAAAGCTTTGCCCGGTCCTGCTTCAGCTATGCGCTCGACGTCGGGCAGGATGTGTGGTTTTCAACCAAGGACACGATTTCAAAAAAATACGATCATCGTTTCAAGGATATTTTTCAGGAAATTTACGAATCCGATTACAAAGAAAAATTTGAAAAAGCCGGTATCACCTATTTTTACACCTTAATTGACGACGCGGTAGCCCGTGTGATCCGTTCAGAAGGCGGATACATCTGGGCCTGCAAAAATTACGACGGCGACGTCATGAGCGATATGGTCGCAACTGCCTTCGGCAGCCTTGCCATGATGACGAGCGTCCTTGTTTCGCCCGAGGGAATCTATGAATACGAGGCGGCCCACGGCACCGTGCAGCGCCATTACTACAAACATCTGAAGGGCGAAAAGACGTCCACCAATTCCATGGCTACCCTGTTTGCCTGGACCGGCGCGCTGAAAAAACGCGGAGAGCTCGATCATCTTCCTGCGCTGACGGATTTTGCGGCCAAACTGGAAAAGGCGTCTATTGAAACAATTGAAAGCGGCATTATGACCGGCGACCTTGCCGCTCTTTCCACGCTGCCAAACAAAACTACAGTTGACACCGAAACCTTTTTGAGGGAAGTCAATAAAAGTCTGGTTCGGCTTTTATAAACCGGACTATTTACGGAGGGAAAGCGTATGCCAAGACG
The DNA here is from genome assembly GCF_052442865.1 of Caproiciproducens puteiluti. Taxonomy (NCBI): domain Bacteria; kingdom Bacillati; phylum Bacillota; class Clostridia; order Eubacteriales; family Acutalibacteraceae; genus Caproiciproducens; species Caproiciproducens puteiluti. The sequence continues at coordinate 2,359,450 of NZ_CP194790.1, forward strand.
CGAAAATATTTCAATGTCGGTAATCAGAAGATTGCCCCGCTACTATCGTTTTTTAATCCATCTGAAACAAAAAGGGGTCACCAGAATCTCTTCCACCGAGCTGTCCGTGAAGCTGGGCCTGACCGCCTCGCAAATTCGTCAGGACCTGAACTGCTTCGGCGGGTTCGGTCAGCAGGGTTACGGCTATATTGTCGACCAGCTCTGTGATGAAATCGGAAATATTCTGGGCCTTTCCAATGAGTATAAAGCGATTCTGGTCGGAGCCGGAAATTTGGGAAGAGCAATTGCCTCTCACATGTCGTTTGATGATGAAGGATTCAGACTGGTCGGTATTTTTGACAGTTCCCCCAGTAAAACCGGGACAAGAATCAACGGTCAGATCGTACTCGACACGGTAGAGCTGGAAGATTTTTGCCGGAAGGAACAGCCGACCATGGCTGTGCTCTGCATCCCCCGCGACGGCGTTCATGCCGTGATTGAACGCCTGTATACTCTGGGTGTGCGCAATTACTGGAACTTCAGCCATTATGATATTGCAATGAAGTACGAAGATACGATTGTGGAAAACGTTCATCTGAATGACAGTCTGATGACGCTTTGCTACCGAATTTCAAACCCGAGCCAGAAATAAACCGTTCAGGGGAAAGGAACCGAAAGTCCTTTCCCCTTTTTGCACGGCAAATAAAATCTGTTTTCGGGGTACAATAAGGATTGTTTTCCCCCGCTTTTCTTTTTATGGAAAATATGGTATGATCACTTTGTAGCAATTTAACCGATGTTTTGAGATGTTTTCAAAAATCGCAGAGATGATTAGGAGGTACACATCATGGATTGGATCACCTTTGGCATTATTGCCGCAGTTATTCTGATTCTTGTTTTCTGGGTCACAGGCATGTACAACAAGCTTGTCTCTTTTTCCGTAAGAGTGGACAACGGATGGGCACAGGTGGACGTTCAGCTGAAAAAGCGCTTTGACCTCATCCCCAATCTGGTGGAAACCGTCAAGGGATACGCTTCCCATGAAAAATCAACCCTGGAAGAGGTCACAAAATGGCGCAGCGCGGCCATGAGCTCCAAAACCCCCGAAGAGGCGATGGAGAACAACGCCAAGCTGTCCCGCGCGATGGTGAACCTGTTTGCCACGGCGGAGCAATATCCGGACCTGAAGGCAAACCAGAATTTTCTGGACCTGCAGGGTCAGCTGAAGGACATTGAAAGCAAAATTGCTTTCGCCCGCCAGTTTTATAACGACACCGCAATGAAATACAACGAATACGTCATGCATTTCCCGTCCAATATCATTGCTTCCCTCTTCCATTTCGGACAGAAAAAATACTTTGAGATCGAGGAAGCCGATAAAGCCGTACCACAGGTAAAATTCTGATTTTCAGCGAACGAAGGGAGCATACAGATTGGCCAAAAAGCTTTTTGGCGGGATGGCTGCGGCCGTCGCCGCTATACTATTGATTCTTTTTATCATCGGCATCGGCGCCGGCGGCTACAAGCACGGCGCAAAGCAGACTTTGGAAAATCTGGATATCGTTTCTCAGCTGAACAGTAACGGCGATATGCAGGTGACGGAAACCTGGCGCATCAATCTGGAAGACCGCAGCAAGCCCTACAGCAACCTGTATAAAACCTTCCCGGTAAACGGAAGCCAGAGCGCAGGAATCGAGAATTTATCCGTGTACGACATGGATGAAAACGTTCAGTACAGCTTCCGTGACGATATCGATCCGACAAGCGGCTATTTTTCCGAAGATAACGTCTGTTACATTTACAGCACGGCGAAGGATATTGAAATCGGCTGGTTTTTGCCGTCAATCGACAGCGGCGTGCGCAACTTCAAGGTGCAGTACACCGTCAAGAACCTTGTCAGCGTATACGGAGATACTTCCGTATTGTACAACGCCTTTGTCGGAAACAAATTCAGTATCCCGATCACTCAGCTGCACGGTACGATTTTGATTCCGTCCGGCGCGAAGGATAAGGAAGTAAAGGGATGGCTGCACTGTACGGCACAGAGTCAGCTGACCATCGATTCCCCTTCCCGGATTTCCTTTACCGCAAACGAGGTTCCGCCGGAAACGCTGGTGGAAACACGCGTTTGCATGCCCGTTTCCCTGTTTCCGGATTCAACAAAAATCAGTACGGTCAATGTACTGAGCGATATTGAAAAGGAAGAAAACAAATGGGCGCAGGACTGGGAGAAGCAGCAGAAGCTGAACTACACAGTCGGCGTAGTGGATGCCGTGGCCGGAGTTGTTCTGGTGATAGCGGGAATTTTCATTCTGATATGGCTGAAAAAGAAAGCCAGACCGTATCAGGTGGAGGCTCCCGAATACACCCGTGAGATACCGGAGGACAGTTCCCCCGGCGGCGCGGCAAACCTGTTCTATTATTACAGCGGCGGGGTCACCAGCAAAGAAGAAGGGCGTGTTTTCAGCGCTACGCTGATGAGTCTGGCGCGCAAGGGGTACGTTCAGTTTGACTCCAACGAGAAAAAGGATTTTGTGGTAAGCATAGCGGAAAATACAAAACAGATGCCGCTTACGCAAAGTGAGCAGACATTTTACGATATGATTTCCGCCGTCGCGTTGTCGTTTGACGGCCGGTTTACCATGAAGCAGTTTGAAAATTACGCCAAGGATCACAACAAATCGATCGACAGCAAAATGGAACTCTTTCTGTCGCAGACAAAGAGGGAAATCGCCTCGCGCGGGTATTATGAGCGCCGGCCCTCCTTTCTGACGGTCAGCTCCGTTCTGGGAATTCTCGGTATTGTGGGAGCCATCGCGATCCTTTTGCTTTCAGGCGGCTGGCTGGTCTACATTCCCGTGGGATTCATCATTTTTGGAGTCCTGCTGATCATTGCCTCAAGCGGCAAAACAAGGCTGAGCAAAAGGGGAGAATACGATTACGCCGTATGGCAGGGGCTGAAAAAATACATGCTCGAATTTTCGCGCATGAAGGAATACGGCGTCCCGGAGCTTACGCTTTGGGAGGAATACCTTGTTTACGCAACCATGATGGGCATTTCCAAAAAGGTCTGCGATCAACTCAGAATGGTCTATCCGCAGCTGAATGACGACGGCTACCTCTACACGAATTACGGAGGCAGCTATATGTACTACATGTTCGGCCGTTCCATCGGCATGGGCGGATTCAGCCACATCGGCAGCGATTTCGGCGCCTCGCTGGGAAACACGATCAGCAACATCAGCACTTCCGCCACGCGCCTTGCGCACCCGCCCCAATCCGGAGGCTCGGGCGGCTTTGGCGGCGGTGGTTTTGGCGGCGGTGGTTTTGGCGGCGGCGGCTTCGGAGGAGGCGGCGGCGGCTTTGGCGGCGGCGGTGGCGGCGGCGCCAGATAACCGGATAACAGCACAAAAGAACCGTTGGAAACCGTTTGGTTTCCGGCGGTTCTCTTTTTATTTCCAGTCAAATGGCCGGCAAAGCACTCCCTACAGCAATTTCATTCCGGTTTGCGAGACAAAACACGTTCCTCCCCTGCCTTCGGTGGGGGAGGAAGACAACCATGTGGCAGAATCGGCTGAAAATGCTGTAAAACAAATCCCAAATGGGATTACGGCCGCAAAAAATGCCGCCTCCCATCGAAAATGGAAGACAGCATTGAAAATTCGGATTTCGGATACGGCGGCTTATTTCTTTTGGCCTGCCTTGTACTCCTTTGCCGCGCCGACCAAGCCCTTGAAAAGCGGGTGCGGGCGGTTCGGACGGGATTTAAATTCCGGATGGAACTGGGAGCCCAGAAACCACGGATGCTCCGGAACTTCCATCATTTCCACGATATGGTCGTCAGGCGATTTTCCGCAGAAGACCACGCCCGCTTGTTCAAACCGCTCGCGGTAATCGTTGTTCACCTCAAAGCGGTGACGGTGGCGCTCGGAAATGAGCGGCTCGTTGCCATAAAGCGCAGCCGCCTTTGTACCCGCGGTCAGCTTGCACGGATACTGTCCAAGGCGCATGGTGCCGCCCAGCTGGACAACGTCCTTCTGCTCCGGCATCAGGTCAATGACATGGTTGCTGCTCTGCGGATCGAATTCCGCCGAGTTCGCGTCCGCAAGGCCCAGCACATCGCGGGCGTACTCCACAATCGCAAGCTGCATGCCGAGGCAGATGCCAAGGCACGGAATCCCGTTGACTCTGGCATAGTGAATCGCCGTAATCATACCCTCGATGCCCCTCTCGCCGAATCCGCCGGGCACGATCACGCCGTCCATACTGGTGAGGATTTCCGCGACGTTGTCCGGGGTGATCGTCTCGGAATCAATCCACTTGATATTCACTTTGACGTTATTGCCGATTCCGCCGTGGGTCAGGGCTTCAGCAACGCTCAGATACGCGTCGTGCAGCTCCACATATTTGCCTACAAGCCCGATGGTGACGCTTTCCGTCATGGACATGGCCGTGTTGACCATGGCGATCCAGTCGCTCAGGTCGGCGCCGGGCGTGTCCAGCCCAAAGCGTTTGCAGACAATATCGTCCAAACGCTCGTCCTTCAACGCAAGAGGGACCTGATACAGAAGCGGAAGGTCCAGGTTCTGGATCACGCAATTTTCATTGACGTTGCAGAAAAGCGCGATCTTCTTTTTAATATCGTCGCCGACCGGCCTTTCGGAACGGAGAACAATAATGTCCGGCTGAATGCCGATAGAGAGGAGTTCCTTGACGCTATGCTGGGTAGGCTTAGACTTATGTTCATGGGAACAGATCAGATAAGGAACCAGGGTAACATGGATAAACAGGCAGTTGTTTCTGCCGACCTCCGTCGCAAACTGACGGATGGCCTCCAGAAAAGGCTGGCTCTCAATATCGCCGACCGTGCCGCCCACTTCAATGATCGCTACGTCAATATTGTCCTTCCCGTCGTAGATACGGGATTTGATTTCGTTGGTAATGTGGGGGATCACCTGGACCGTACCCCCGTCGTAATCGCCGTTGCGCTCGTTCTGCAGGACATTCCAGTAAATTCTGCCCGAAGTAATATTGCTGTTCTGGGTCAGGCTTTCGTCGATAAAGCGTTCGTAATGGCCAAGATCCAGATCCGTTTCCGCTCCGTCATTGGTTACGAAAACCTCTCCGTGCTGAAACGGGTTCATGGTGCCCGGATCAACATTCAGATAGGGGTCGAATTTCTGTATGGTAATTCTCAGTCCCCTTGCCTTCAGTAAACGCCCCAAAGAAGCCGCTGTGATTCCTTTTCCCAATCCGGATACAACCCCGCCTGTTACAAAAATATATTTTGCTGACATAGTTACCCTCCATAAGCACTTGAATTTACTGCCGCTGCAAAAACCAAATTAGATTAATTATATCGCCTGTTGTATTGGCTTGTCAATGCAATAGGCGATAATAAATGCTGTTCTTACAAGATTTGAAACAATCCGCCAATAATCGGCCCGAGTGCCCCACCGACCTGTGCACCCTGCATAACGGCCTGTATTACGGCTGGTATTTTTCTATCTCCGCTTTTTGGATGGTGACCGGGGTAGCGGGCTTGCTCTTCTCCCCCTGATCGTTTTCGGAAACGGGAACCGCGGCAATTTTGTCGACGACATCCATTCCCTCGATTACCTGCGCAAAAACGGTGTGTCCCCGTTCCACAATATTGTACGCGCCGTCCAGATTGGGATTGCCGCCGTTATCGTCATACAGCTTTTTATAGGCGTCGGTGACCTTGTCCATGTTGAGGAAATAGGTGCCGTACTGCTGGATAAAGGCATCCGGATACTGCTTATAGACATTGTACGCCTGCTGATAGTCCTCCCAGTTCACCTTTTCGGAGGTTCCCCTCTGGTTGATGAAGAACTGGCTTCCGTTGGTGTTTTCACCCGCGTTCGCCATGGAAACGGAGCCGCGGACGTTGACCAGGTTCGCGTTGAACTCATCTTCAAAGTCCTTATCCCAGATGCTTTCCCCGCCGGTGCCGTCACCCTTGGGGTCTCCGGACTGAATCATGAAGTCGTTAATCACGCGGTGGAAGGTCAAGCCATTGTAATAGCCCTTCTGAATCAGACCTTTAAAATTCTCAACGGCTTTCGGAGCGGCCTGCGCAAAAAGACGCAGCTTGATCACGCCCATACTGGTGGTCAGTACGGCAATGTCTTCACCGGCGGCGGGCTTTTCAAGCTGATAGCCTATTTTTTTGCCGTCGTCCGGCTTTACCCGGCTGGGAGCGGCCGAGCTCGCCGGTGCGGAGGAGGCCGGAGAGGACGATGCTGCAGAGCTTGCGGCGCTGCCGCCGGAACAGGCGGTCAGGCTCAGAAGCAAGGCGAAAACAGAAACAAATCCAAGCATTTTTCTGGTGTATTGTATCATAAAAATAGCTCCTTTTCGTAATACATAAATTATATTTTATTATAGAAAGCAATAATATTCAAGCCAGAGAGGGATAAATTAACAATTTAATAATTAATCAGCTTAGTATTACCTATTCATTTTAAGCATATAGATAAGCGAAGACATAAAGGAGGTAGGAAAATGTTTGATTACTATCCTGAGGGTTGGATCATCGATACACCCGAAAACCGCGCGGCGACCCTGAACATCTCCGCGCTGAACGACGCCTGCCGGGATGGAAAAATTTTGGAAGGACGCGCGCTGATTTGTGACAGCTCGCATAATTTACTGGTCGATTTAGGATGCATGAAGGGTGTGATTCCGCACGACGAGGGTGCTTTAGGTATTCGCGAAGGTACGGTACGTGACATTGCCATCATTTCCAGAGTCAACCGGCCGGTATGTTTTACCGTGACGGGTTTCCAGAAGGATACGGACGGACATATGACCGCCCTGCTGTCGCGGCGGGCCGCACAGGAAAAGTGCATGGCCGAGTATGTGAAAAAGCTTACTCCGGGCGACGTCATCAACGCGCGCGTGACCCACCTGGAAAGCTTCGGGGCCTTTGCCGACATCGGCTGCGGGATTATCGCGCTGCTGCCGATCGACGCCATCTCCGTTTCCAGAATTGACCACCCACGCGAACGGTTTACGGTCGGCATGGATATCCGTGTTGTAATAAAGTCCGTGGAAAACGGACGCATTACCCTGAGCCACAAAGAGCTTCTGGGAACCTGGGCGGAAAACGTAGCCATGTTCAAAGCCGGGGAAACAGTGGCCGGGATTGTGCGTTCCGTAGAGTCCTACGGCATTTTCGTCGAGCTTTCCCCCAACCTTGCCGGGCTGGCGGAAGCCAAGGAGGATGTGGTACCCGGTCAGCAGGCGAGCGTTTACATAAAAAGCATCATTCCTTCACGGATGAAGGTAAAGCTTGTGATTATCGATACGTTCGACTACTCCTACCGTCCTTCCGCGCCGAAATATTTCTTCACCGGAAACAGGATCGACCGGTTTGTCTATTCGCCCCCTGACAGCGAAAAGGAAATTGCAACCAATTTTACACCGGAATAAGATGTCAGGCCGCGGGTCCGGTAAGGGCCCGCGGCCTGATTTTTATGAGCGGGGCCCTTCCCTTTTGAACGCGACGATTCCGGCCACCAGGTCCGCCAGCTGTTCGGCTTCTTCCGGGGTGAGCCTCTCTGCAACCGCCGTGATTCTTTTGACGGCCGCCTCTTTCTTTTCACATTTCTTCGGATAGCCGAAATCAAACAGCTCGGACAGGGAAATATTCAGCGCCATTGCGATTTTATTGAGCGTGTCGATCGTCGGACACTTCAGGCACCGCTCGATATGACCTAAAAAAGCCGGGTCCAGTCCGGCGGAATTTGCGAGCGATTTCTGGCTGAAGCCCGCTACCTTGCGCAGATGTTTGATTTGCTCTGCAGTTTTCTGCATGATTTCCATTTTTGCCTTATCCATGTTTACCTCTGTCCCCTCATCCTTACTAGTCACATTTTTCGCAAGCACCCAATTGATGTCTAAAGATATTCTACAAAAAGTGACTATAAGTATTGAAAAATCGTTTTTTTTCGCGTATACTGAAAAAGGCAATTATTTGATTATATTGACTTTTATGAAATATTAACTCACGGCATTTCCGGTTGATTCTGCAACAAGGCTGCGTTCTTCCCTCCCTTCGGCGGGGGAAGAACGTGTTTTGTCTCGCGAACTGAAAGGGAACTACTGTAAGAAATCCTGTAAAAGAAGAGGTGTAAACAAAATCGTTCAGTATCTGCACAGAGTATTGGGCATGGAGCGGACAGATGCGGCACCGGCATTGTCCTGATCCAGGGCACATGACAAATATTAGAATACCCCGATCAGCGAAAATGACCCAAAAAGTTAAAGGGATGAGAAAATGTTCAGGAATATGAAAATCGCTAAAAAACTGATGATTACATTTATTGCCGTAGCCATCATTTCCAGCATCAGCGGAATCGTAGGCGTAACCGTAACGGCGCTTCTAAACGCCACTTACAGCAATGCGCTGACGGATTACGGCTTCTCTCAGGGAGAGATCGGGCTTTTCAATACGCAATTCAATGAAAGCCGTGCCATCCTCAGCGACATCATTTACAGTACGGAATCGCAGAAAATACAGGAAAGCGAGAATGAACTTGACCAGTCAGGCAAAAAACTGGATACTTACCTGAAAAATATGAGAAAGGGCATGGTCACGGAAAAGGAACTGGACTATTATAATCATATTCAGGAAAATCTGACAAAATTTGAACAGGTCAGCGGTCAGGTGGTTGAACTGGCCAAACAAAACCGGGACACGGAAGCCTCCGAGCTGCTGGACCGCGAGGGCAGCCCTCTTTCCGACAGCATCCGAGCCTCCACCGAGGCGCTGCTTACGGAAAAGACGACAACCGGGAACAAACTGGCAGGCGACCTGTCCAGACAGGCCCAGCTTGCGGACTTTGCCATTGTCGGGGTCATTTGCCTCAGCTTCCTGATTTCCATTATCATCGCCATTCGGATTTCCCGCAGCATCAGCAAGCCTGTGGCTGAGATGTCGGAAGCCGCGCAGAAGATCGCACAGGGCGATTTAAGCGTACAAATTGATGGAAACTCCCAAAATGAAATCGGCCGGCTGGGAGAAGCCTTCGCACAATCCACGGCTTCCATCCGGGCTTACATATCGGATATCGGAAATATAGTCAGTGAAATCGAACGCGGCAACCTTACCGTGGGCACCGATCTGGAATACATCGGCGACTATGCCCAGCTCAAGAGCTCTATTTTAGGAATTATCGCCACTCTGAACCACACCTTCGGCCAGATCGATCAGGCGGCGGAGCAGGTCGCCAGCGGTTCCTCTCAGGTTTCCAGCGGCGCGCAGGAACTGGCGCAGGGCGCTACGGAGCAGGCGAGCTCCGTGGAAGAGCTTTCCGCCAGCATTTCCGAAATATCCACCCACGTGAAAGACAACGCGGAGCATACCGCCAGCGCGAGCAGATCCGTGGCCGAAGTCAGCAAGGAAATCGAGACAAGCAATCAGCACATGGACGACATGGTCAAAGCCATGACCCTGATTAACGAATCTTCCGGAGAAATCGGAAAAATCATTAAGACCATTGAGGATATCGCATTTCAGACAAATATCCTCGCGCTGAACGCAGCCGTGGAAGCCGCCAGGGCCGGAGCGGCCGGAAAAGGGTTCGCCGTAGTTGCGGACGAAGTAAGGAATCTTGCAAGCAAAAGCGCCGAAGCCGCGAAAAATACGACCGCTCTGATTGAAAACTCCGTAAGGCAGGTAGAAAACGGGACGAAAATCGCGGACGCGACCGCTCAGTCGCTCCACCGCGTCGTCGCCAGAGCGGAGGAAGTCACCAAAACGGTTGAAAAAATTTCGGTGGCGACCAACCGGCAGTCCGACGCCATTTCCCAGGTCACGCTGGGCGTGGAGCAAATCTCCAGCGTTGTTCAGACAAATTCCGCAACCGCCGAAGAAAGCGCCGCCGCAAGCGAGGAGCTTTCCAGCCAGGCACAGCTTCTGAGAGATCTGGTCGAAAAATTCAGACTGAGCGGCCAGCCTTCCGCACCGTTGGAAACGGCAGCATACCCAAGGGAAGCCACTGGGTTCGAGCTGCCGATGGCGGCAGGCGACAAGTATTAACAGGAAAAATCAAATCACGATTATTTAAGTCAAAGAATACGTACGTATTCTTTGACTTTTTTATGGAAAGCGGAGCTGCGCACCGCATGCTCCGCCTTGAATGACAGCCGCCCGCTATTGTACGGACGGCTTATTTTCCTGTAGTTTTAAGATATGGGCATCCAGCAGCTGCTTGAAGAGATCGTTTTTACGGGCGCGGCCGAGAGAATCCGTATATTTCACCGGATCGTAATACTGGCTCTGCCTTTGCTGCTTTAAGAATTCCAGCGCTTCTTCCCTGCCGTGCAGCTTTGCCACCAGATCAGCCGTTTTAATCGCGTTCATTGCGCTGTAAGGCTCTAAACGGTACGCCTCGGTAAAATTAAAGAGTGCGGCTTCAAGGCGCCCCAGGCCCTCCTGAGCCTTCGCAAGGTCCCTCAGCACGGAGGCGCGCTGCGCGGCGGCGTAGTTGATGGTGATGCCGTCTTCCTCCCGGATATGGTTCGGAAGGCTCCCCCAGCCGGAGGTGTGCAGGTACTCGCCGGCACAGCGGATCGTTTCCTCATAATATTTTTTCCCCAGCCAGCTGTAGGCCTTCTCGACCAGATAGAGCTGCTCCGGGGTATGCGGCTCGCCGCACAGTTCAATCACCTTCAGCAGTATTTTTTCCCGATCCTGAATCTTCTCCTTCAGAGCAACGGCCTCTTCTTCCAGCGCCCGGCGGTGCGGCACGGTTTCCCCCAGTTCAAAAAAGAGCGCCGCCGCCAGATCCGTATTGTCATTTTTTAATTCGGCCATAGATATTCCCACCTTTTTAGAAAATCTTTTCAGCAGTAAAATTTCCGATTGCCTGAATTTATCACGACCCTCAGGGACTCGGCTTTTGCAGGAAATCCCTGATTTTTTCAGCCCGCAGGCTGCGCCGCTCCGCAGGAGTGAGCTTTTTTCCGCTGTAAAACGTCAGCGTAGCGGGCTGGACCAGAACCATCAGACGGTTGATTTTTCCGTAATCGATCGGGTCAATCAAGCCCGCGGCCACACCGAACCGGACGTTGGAGATCAGCTGCATGAATTCCTCGTTCGCCATCATCTTCGCACTTTGCAAAATGGCAAGGGAACGGCTGACGGTATCCTGAATTTCAAGGCTTTCCGCCAGTTCCTTTCTGGCGGCACGTTCCTGTTCGATCAGCTGCATGGCAATGCTTTGAAGATTCGCAATCGCTTCCTGCTCCGACAGCCCGAAGGTAACGTGGTTGGACAACTGGTACACAGCGCCCTTCGGCTCCACCCCGGACCCAAAAGTACCGCGCAGCGCAAGACCAAGCTTACTGAGATTTGAGGAAATCCGGGAAATCCCCCCGCCTTCCCGCAGCGCGGGAAGATGCAGCGTCAGAGACGCGCGCATCCCCGTCCCGAGGTTGACGGGATTCTGTGTCAGATATCCCAGATTTTCATCAAAAGCGAAACCGAGGCATTTATCCAGAATGTCGTCCAGGCTATCCGCCGCGGCGAACGCTTTTTGCGGATTCAGCCCCGCTTCCGAGGACTGAAGATGAATGTGGTCCTCTTCATTGACCATGATGCTGACCGTTTCATCCGCGTTTACAAAGAAACCTCTTCCGCGGCGGTCCGATATGAAATCCGCGCTGACGAGATGGCGTTCCACCAGAGAAACCGCCTCCACCCTGGACAGGCTCTCCATGTCCGTGAATTGAAAAAGGTGGGACAGGGCCTCATTGCCGCTGAAAGCCTCCGCCACTCTTTCGGAAAGCTTCTGCCGGTCGGCGCGGCTCATTTTCGCGCAGAAAGGGACGTCCGTCAGATTGCGGATAAGATGAATTTGCGTGCGGATCACAACGTCCTCTTCGCAGCCGGGATTCGGGCTATTCACGGGCCTTCCCTCCTTCCAGTTCTTTGATCCGGTCGCGCAGGCTGGCGGCATGTTCAAAGTTTTCGGCGTCGATGGCCTCCCGCAGCTCCCGGCGCATCAGGCTGAGCTGCTCCTGCGGCCTGCTCTGAAGAGCGCCGCCGCCCCGAACCTTTCCGCGGTGTCTGGTATTGCCGTGGATACGCTGAATCAGAGGAATCAGGCGGTCGTAAAAGGTATGATAGCATTGTGCACAGCCGACCTGCCCGCTGCGCATGATATCGTCAAAGGTCGCCCCGCAGCACTTGCAGCGGACCGGGTCGTCCAATTCGGCTCCGCCGAAGAAGCCGCCCAGCAGGCTGCCATAATCGCAGCCCAGCCCGGTCAGAAGATTTCCATACCCCAATCTCTGCGCACATTCGGCGCAGAGGGAATATTCCGTCAGTTCCCCGTTGATGATGGTTTTGATATGAGTGGTAACAGGATTTTTTCCGCAGGAATCGCACAGCATAGAATCACCCCGTAAGATTATTAAACATAATATAATATTACTATTAATTCATCATGAATAGAAGATAGAAAAGCCTAATTTTGGGGTGAGGCCCCAAAAGAAAAATTTGTAACACGTTTTGTTCCTATGCAATATTATATACTGTAAACCGAAAGGAGGCAAACAATTATGTGTAACAACAATTTCTTTGGTGGTGGTGGCAGCTGCTGTTGGATTATCATCCTTGTCATTATCCTTTTAGTATGCTGCGGCGGTGATAACGATTGCGGTGGTTGCGGCAATTGCAACAATGGATGTGGCGGCTGCTAAACGCACAAAAAGGGCTGCGAGTAAAATCGCAGCCCTTCATTCTTTATTTATGCTTCTGCTGCTCTTTTGCCTGTGACAATGCAATCGCCAGTTGATCCGGGCAGGAGGTGGACCTGAACCCGCACTTAATTCCCTTCAGGCGCCGGATGGCTTCATCGGCCTTCATTCCCTCTACAAGCGCGCAGATTCCCTTGCCGTTCCCGTTGCAGCCCCCGATGATCTTAACCGATTTGACGGTGTCATCCTCCAGCTCCAAGTCGATTTCAGAGGAACATGTCCCCTTCGTTTTGTACTGATACACCAAGTCGTTTCCTCCGCTGCTCTATTTTTTCAAATGTATTTTGGCCTTTTTCAGCGCTTCCAGCTGATTGTCCGGCGTTACACAGGTCCCGATCGGCATTGCGACGGTAGTATACATGCCGTGAAAATCAGTGCCGCCCGTCATCACCAGGCCATGCTCCTGCGCAATGGCGGTAAAGCGTTCCTCGTCGCCCGGCCTGTTGCGCGGATGCCAGACCTCCACGCCTTCAATTTCATGATCTTTTGCAAGCTGTTCCAGCAGGTCATAGCTGTCGTACTCACCGGGATGCGCCAGAACCGCGACACCCCCGGCGTCATGAATCTGCCCGATCACGTCGTGGACATCGGGATAATGGACGGGAAAATAAGCAAGCCCCGTCTTGGAATTAAACAGCTTGTGATAGGTTTCACCGAAAAAATGATTGGAATAACCCGCGTCTATCAGCGCGTGCATAATATGCTGCTTAAAGATATTGGTACTCCCCTGCGCCCGGCGCAGAACCATTTCCGCAGTAATCGGATAAAGCTTCATTACCTTCTGAAGCATGATGCAGGAAGCGCGGCGGCGGCTGTCCCCGGTGCGCTTGCACAGGCCCTCCAGCCGGTCGGTATTGTCGCAAAGGTAGCACAGTATATGCGCCTTTCTTCCGGTAGCAGGGTCCGTCGTTGAAAACTCGACCCCCGAAATCACTTTAATCCCATGTCTGTCCCCAAAAATTCTTGCTCTGGTCGATCCCGCAAATGTGTCATGATCAGTGACGGCAATCGTGGGGATTCCATGCGTCTTGGCAAGTAGAACAACCTCGTCAATACTGACCGAACCATCGGACATTTTTGTATGACAATGTAAATCTGCAGCCACTTAATCACCTTCCAGTCTTCGTCATTTCCATACTATTACAATCCTATTATAATACTTTCCGACGTCGAAGGCAAATAGGCGGCTCATTTTAAAAGCTTTTCCGGCGTGAAAGAACGCGCCGCGACAAACCAGAGCAGACAGTCAACTACCAGTAAAACCACCGCAATGATCAGCAGGATCAGCGCGTTCAGCTGAAACAGACCGGTGAACTGCCCCACAAAAAGAAGGACAAGCGGCAGAACGATGTATCCCGACGTCTGGAAGGACTCCATGTAGCTTTTGCTCCTGCCGGAAACCAGCACCATAAAGACCACCCCGAAAACCGTGACCCCGGGCGCCAGAAAAAGCACGAGTACGAGCCAGTTCCAGTTCAGGAAAAACGGCATGCCGAGAAGAAGGTCCCCCGCCGTGATAACGCAGGCAAACACCACAAAGGAGATGCCCGTTGCGATCGCGGATAAAAAAACACAGCTGAGCACCTTGGCTTTGAAAATGGATTTTACGCTCAAAGGGGTCAGAAGCAGCGTCTGGATCGTACCGCGTTCTTTCTCACCGACAAAGCTGCTTGCCGCCGAAACGCTGGAAACCATCAGGGGGATCATCAGAAAGAACATGGGACAGACCACATTCGTCATAATGTAGAACATGCCCTGCTTGACGGAAAAATACGACAGTTCCCGCGGAAGGAGCTGCAGCATCTGGTCAACGCCGTTCATCTCCCCTGTCGGAACAAAAAGAATCATAAGGAGGTACATGACGGGCAGGAACAGAACCATCACCAGCGGCACAAGAATAATGGTGTTGCGCGCCATTTTGGTGTTCCAGATTTCACCGAAATCCTTATTCACAACCGCCTGTTCGGCCGACGACAGCAATTTCATTGTGCTTCCTCCTGATGCTTCAGATATTCAAAATAGATGTCTTCCAGCGTCGGCTTTACCAAACGTGCTTCAAAAACATCATGCCCGGATTCAACGACGGTTTTCAGCAGCTTCGGCATCTGATCTTCCCGCTCAAGCTCCGTCTGCCACCATCCGTCGGCGGCGTCAAAGCCGTCCAGGGAATCCCCCTCTGGAAGACGGAAAGCGGCCTTGATGCGGCAGCCGATCTCGCTGCAAAGGGCTTCGAGGCTTCCCCCGGCGATCAGCCTGCCTTTATCGACGATTCCATAGCTGTCGCAGATATCCTGCGCGTAGCGCAGCTGATGGGTGCACAGGAACACCGTCGTGCCGGCACTGCCCGCCAGGTCCGTTATCATGGAATTGACCGCCTGGGCGGATTCCGGATCAAGCCCGCTGGTAGGCTCGTCCAGAAAAAGCACCTGGGGACGGTTGATCAGCGCGCGGGCCAGAGAGAGGCGCTGCGCCATGCCGGTGGAATATTCGCTCAGCTTTTTTTCGCGCGCGTCCCACAGATCAAGCTCTTTTAAAAGCTGAGCCGCCCGCTCATTGCCCTCGTCGCGGCTCAGGCCCGCCGTCTGGGCAAAAAAGAGGAGGTTCTGCGTGCCCGTCAGCTGGCCATACATTCTGGCGGATTCCGTCATGACCCCGCAAAGCCGGTGGACGTCGCCGGGGGCCTTCACGGGATTCAGGTCAAGCACCGTACACTCTCCCTGCGTCGGTTTCAAGAGCCCCGTAAACAGTTTGACGGACGTCGTCTTTCCGGCCCCGTTCGGGCCCAGAAAGCCGTAGACGCTGCCCTGCGGAATGTCCAGATTCAGGTCGTTCAGGGCATTGGTTTTTCCATCATAGGATTTCGTAAGACCTTTTGCGCTGACTGCGTACAAAAGCAATCCCTCCTTTTCCCCTTTATTCTTGGGGATCCGTAGTCATTTTAATCTTTGAAAAATCGTGTATGTTCTGAATGTTTTCAAGGATGCCGCGGTGATCCGCGGACGCCATCAGCCTGCTGCGGTTTTTCAGAAGCTTCTGCAGCTCCTCCACACCGCCGGGACCGGCGATACAGCCGCCCTCGCACGCCATGCCTTCCACAAAATTCTCTTCCAGGCGACCGGCGTTCAGGAGCGTCAGAGTTTTTTTGCACTCGGCCGCGCCGTTGCATTTTACACAGGTGAACGGCAGATCAAAATTCTGTTCCTCCAGCGCCTGCTTCACCGCGCCGGAAACGCCGCCGCTCTGCGCAAAGCCCTTGCCCGCGCGGCTTCCGTCCTGCTCGTTTTCCGCTTCGTCAAGGACGTTGATCTCCCTTGCGCTGAACATGGCCTGGAGCTCTTCAAAGGTCATGACATAGTCGGCGGTATCCTGAACCTTCCGGATTTCAATTTTCTTGGCAATACAGGGACCGATAAAGACGACCCTGCTGTCGGGATGCTCCGCCTTTATGTATCGGACGGTCAGCGTCATAGGAGAAGCGGTGTGCGAAATAAGCGGAACCAGCTTCGGGAAATGCTTTTCAATCATCTCCACAAAGGCCGGGCAGCAGGAGGTAGTCATTTTCTGTTTGCTTTCCAGCGCTTCCCGGAGCTCCTGCGCCTCATGGAAGGTCGTCGCGTCCGCACCGAGGGACACCTCTGCGACGCCCGTAAAACCCAGTTTTTTGATCGCGGATTTCAACATGCCGACGTTGGCGGCACCGAAATGCCCTTCAATGGCCGGAGCGAAAACCGCGTAGACAGGTTTGCCGGATTTGATGTCCTCAATCACGTTGACTATGGCGGAACGGTCCGTGATTGCGCCGAACGGGCAGTTTTTCGTGCAGGCCCCGCAGTTGATACAGCGGGAATAGTCGATGGCGGCCCGCTTGTATTCGTCTTTTGTAATCGCTTTTACGGGACAGGCACGGATGCAGGGGCGCATGGTGTCGGAAATCGCATTGTACGGGCAGGCCGCCGCACAGCGCCCGCATTCCTTGCATTTGGCGGGATCGATGTATGCGCCCTTGGGAGTAATGGAAATGGCGCCGAACGGGCAGGCCGCGTGGCATTTTTTCGCAAGGCAGTGCTGACAGTTGTCCGTGACGTTAAAACGGTTGATCGGACAGCCCTCGCAGGCCGCCGTAAGCACCGCGACAATATTGCCGTCATCCTGTCCGGGCAGGTTTTCCCCGCGCGCGGAAATCAGGCGTTCCCGGATAATTTCGCGCTCACGGTAAACGCAGCAGCGGAATTCGGGCAGAGGCCCCGGAATGATTTCATAAGGGATGGTGTCAAGGTGTTCCTTCAGCGTGCCTTCGTATGCGTATTTGGCGGCCTTAGTCAGTACTTCGTATTTCAATTGCTTGGCGTCATTATTATATTGCATGAATAATCCTCATCTAATAGTAATATTTTTCGACTTTTTTGCCGAGCTGCTGCACAAGGGTGCAGAGCTCCTCGATCAGCTTGATCTTAATGCTCAGGTCGGCCGGGAGACCGGGGTTCTGGTGGGCGGGATTGATCGCCCTGCCGATATAAACCTTCAGGTCGGTACAGTCCTCCAGAAGAAGCCTGGCGAGCATTGCCGCGCCGTTCGGCTGGTCCAGAACATGAAAATAGTAGGAGTCGGTCTGGTGGGAAAGGTAGTCCTTCAGGATTTCCACCGTCCGGCTGAGAGTCAGGACGCCCTCGGTCACAAGGTCGATCCCCTCTATTTTTCCGGTGGGCGGAATATCAGGGTCCGTGTAATGAATCGTGGTCTCGATCTTCCGGTTCAACACTCTGGATACGATATTGGCGCTGGTTCCCCCGCAGACCACCCTCTTTCCCGGAGAGGTCATAAAATCATGGACGATTCTGGCGTCGTCCTCCTTGCGGACCGGCGGCCCGGAAAGAAGGCTGACCATACAGCGCGGGGTGACTTTTAAAATCAAATCGGTGGAATCGTCCCCCGGCTTTCCCAGATAAAGCTCGTTGACGGCCTGCGACAGCGAAACCGCAAGCCGCGGCGCGGACGTTTCCTTCAGGGTCGTCTTGGCAAGCCACGCGGAGACATTTTCCCAGTTCCAGCCGAAATTGAGCGCCTGGCCCACGCCGGCGTAGACAATGCCGTCGCTGACAAGCGCGATCACATCCCCGGGACAGACGGAAAAATGGCTTTCCGTTACGGTTTTTCCGGCGCACTCTTTGATTTCCGAGCAGTCCTCCAGATCGATGATCCTGCCGTTTCGTACAAAGATGCAGGGGGGATTGTCAAACTCCACCAAAGAGACATCGCCGTCGTCGGATACCCGGATGACGCTGAAGGTAGAGTAGGCCAGCTTGCGGATATTGCAGACCGGCAGCGTTTTGGCGATCGTCTCGACCGCCTCCACCAAGGTCGCTCCCTCCTCCAGCATGGTGGAAATAATGCTGCTGGTCAGAGTGGAAAGGATATTGGCTTTTACCCCGCTGCCCAGCCCGTCGGCCAGAACCGCGATGGTGGCGTCCTTTGTACGCGAGACGATCACCTTATCCCCGCACAGCTCTTCGCCGTATTTATTCAGACTTCGATATGCGGTGTCAACATGCATTTTCATTGTTCATCACCGTCAAACACAATCATATTTTTCAGTTTGGTCAGCGTGACCTTTGTCTCCGCCGTCGTTTCCCCGAGCAGGCTCGCAATCTGTTGCGCAGCAATCATTTGTTTGTCAATAACCTTCTGGGCCATCTCCATGGTCTCACTGCGAAGCTTATACTTGCTTTCCAGCTCCGCTTCCTCACGGGTGATATCCTTGTAAATCCCCATGGCGATGTTTTGCTTCGCGATATACACGATGGTCTGCATCGTGGTAATTCCATAATCCCGGAAATGCACCTTTTTGTCCGGGATGGACTGTCTTGCATCAAAAACATATTGAAAATCGGAGGAATCCATAATCTCATAAATGCATTTCTGCAGTGCCTCGTGGCGGGAAATCTGAAACGCCTTCTCCGCGGCGGTGTTGAATTCAATGATATTCAGGTCCTTGTCAACAATGATGGTGATGTTGGGCGTTTCGGTCAGCACACAGTTGGAAAGCGATTCGGCGCGTTCCTTCATGTACGGCATACACATGGTCAGCTCGGCCTTGTTCTGGTAAACGGCGACCGCCTTGTCCCGGCAGGTCGGATAGCCGCAGGAACCGCAGTTGAGCTCATCCTCCGGCGACTCCTTGCCGATTTTCGCCAGAATCATGCGGATCGTCGCTTCATCGGGAATATCTTCCCGCACGGAGCAGTCCACAAACTGCATTCCCATGGGAATCTGCTCCGGCAGATTGGGATATTCACCGGCGTCCTCATCCGCGTATTTTCTGACCTTCATGGAGGAGGAGAAACGCGAAGCCGCGTCCCTGTTGGAAATAGGACCGTTGATGCAGCCGTCCCTGCACATGTTGATCTCTATAAAGCAATGCCGCAGATCGCCGCGTTCCAGCGCTTTGCAGAGGTCAATACATTCCGCGGAGCCGCTTACGCTGAGCATCTTCCAGTCGCCCGTATCGCCCATGGAGCGAAGGGAAGCGATGATTCCGTCCGTTACCGGATACATCCGCAGGATTCGCGAGCTTGGGTTGAGAAAGGATGCCGGCTGCGCTTCCTGAATAGAAATATGTTCTTCCTCCATCCATCTGGCCAGATCGTCAAAGGTAATCACGGCGTCCACGTCATTGTTGTGGCGGATATCGGCGGCCTCACCGATCTTTGCGATGCACGGGCCTACGAATACGACGCGGGTACCGTATCCAAAAGTCTTTTTCAGCAGCCTGGCGTGCGCGATCATCGGAGAAACCACGGGCGCCATCTGGTCGACCAGAGACGGATAATAATGCTCGATCAGCCTGTTTGCCGAAGGGCAGCAGGTGGTAATCATATTTTCCATGCGGTTTTCCTGCATCAGCCGGTGGTATTCCGCCGTCACATAGGCAGCTCCCATGCTTGTTTCGGCTACGCCGTAAAAGCCCAGAGCTTTCACGGCCCCCGCAAACTTTTGCACATCATCGAAATCAAAGGAGCCCACGTAGGACGGGGCCACGGAAAGAATAGTCCGGACGCCCTTCCCGATCATTTCCCTGACAGCCGCAGCATCGCTGTTCAGCGTCTTTGCATTCTGCGGGCACTGCTCCAGGCAGGTTCCGCATAAAACACAGTTGCGCTCAATAATCTGCGCCTGTGCATGTTCCACTTTAATGGATTTAACCGGGCAAACCTTTACGCACTTATAACAGTTTTTACAGTTTGCCGCCTTTAAACCGATAATGCCCATTTTATGTCCCCACTTCCGCTTTACTCAGTTACTTGATTCTCGGCACAATTTCGTAGTTAAAAAATGTTTCTGCTTCGGAGGGAGTAACATTGAAGCGCTCCCCGTCCACACAGATGCAAACGCCGTTCTTGGAGCATTCCCCCATACAGAACGAACCCTTGAGCGTAACTTTGTCCTCCAGACGGTGAAACGATATCAGCCTTTCAAAAATTTTGATGACGTCGCGCGAACCCTTCAGATGACAGGAACTTCCTATACAGATCGTGATTTCCAAAGTCGCCATCCCTCTCACTCATCATTTGTTAATTTTTTAACATGTAATTTACGGCATTTCCAGTTGATTCTGCAACAAGTTTCGGTTTCTCCCCCCGCCTTCGGCGGGGGGAGAAACCGGTTTTGTCTCACAAGCTGAAATGGAATTGCTGTAGTTCGCTTCGGCTGCTTTCACAGCCAATTTCGGACAAAGGGTCTTACAAGGAAAGGTATTGCAGGCTATTTTTATTATAAAGTTTTTTAAGGCTAATTTCAATACGGTTGGCGCATTTACAGTCCTTCCCATAAAAAAGCGGGCGCGCCGCACGGCGCGCCCAAAAGCTGTATTTGCGTTCAGCTTACTCCAGATTCAGTTTCTTTTTGAGCATCCAGTTGGTCAGAAAATAATACGCCACTCCGAACACAAGCATATACACGAGCAATACCAGCAGCAAATACTGGGCCGCCAGAACCTGGTCGGAATTGGCCGCCGTATTGAGCCAGCTGAAATAGCGGGTAAAGTTTCCGCCGAAGGACGTCAGCAGAATAGAAGTAACAATCTGCTCGATCACGCCGAAGCCCAGATAAGCACCGATGCTAAGCAGAATCTTATGTTTGGAGCTCATGTTGCCCACCGTGATGGAGGCATAGATCGTAAGGACCTGGCAAAGGACGCCGGCAACCACCAGCAACAGGCTTTCCAGAAGGATCATATAAGCCCCGGGTCCCACTTTGTTTAAGATATCCATACAGGCCGCGAAAAACTGCTGGAGGGACAGAATGGTCTTATCATTTACCGCCAGCACAAAAACGGACGCCAGCGATACGAGGACGCTCAGAACCGCCCACATCAGAGAGACGAGCATCTTGCAGTCGATATGGCTGTGGATCTTCACCGGCAGCGTAAAGGACAGGTAGCCCTCGTCGGACAGCAGATTCTTGTTGTAGCGCTGAATGGTGACCACCAGCGTCATGACGCAGATGCCGATAATAATGACGCCGAAAACCGTTGCGGAAATGACCTGGGGGACTCTCAGATAGTCGGCGTTCACCGCAATGAAGAACTTATTCAGCAGCGCGAAAACGATCAGAAGCGCATACATCGGCATAAAGATTTTGGCCGTCGCCTGTATTTCATATTTCAAAAGTTTCCTCAGCATTTAAATACCTCCCTGAACAGCGCATCCACGCTCTTATTCTCTTTTTCACGGATGTCGTCGACCGTGGAAGTCAGCACGATGTTGCCCTGATTGATAAAGATGACCTCATCCAGTACCTTTTCAACGTCCGCAATCAGGTGGGTAGAGATCACGATGGTGGCTTCGTCGCTGTAATTGCTGATGATCGTGTCGAGAATGTAATCCCTTGCCGCAGGGTCCACGCCGCCGATCGGCTCATCCAGCAGATAAAGCTTTGCCTCGCGGCTCATGACCAGAATCAGCTGTACCTTCTCCTTTGTGCCCTTGCTCATGGTTTTCAGCCTTTGAGCGGGGTCCACGCCGAGACGGCGAAGCATGTCATATGCCTTCTGCTTATTGAAATCCTCATAAAAATCAGCAAAAAAATTGATCATATTGTTGACATTCATCCAGTCGTTCAGGTAGGTCCGCTCCGGAAGATAAGAAACGATCTTCTTTGTTTCTATGCCCGGTTCCATCCCGTCGATCAGAATTTTGCCGCTGGTCGGTGTAATCAGGCCGTTGGCCAGCTTGATCATGGTGCTTTTGCCGCTGCCGTTCGGACCGAGCAGGCCGACAATCCTGCCTTTGGGCACGGCCAGATTGATCGAGTTCAGTGCCAGACACCCGGGAAAGAATTTCACCAGATTTTGGCATTCCAAAATGTTCTCCATTATTTTTCCTCCTTCGATATCCTCTCAAGCAGAGAGATCGTCTGCTGCCTGTCATAGCCCAGATTGCCCATGTTTTCTATAAATTCTTCAATCAGTCCCTGAGCCAGACTGTTTTTCGTCTGCATAATGCGCTCCACATCCTCTGTTACAAATCTGCCGCTGGTACGCTGTGAATATAATAAGCCGTCATTCTCAAGCTGCGCCAGCGCGCGCTGCATGGTATTCGGGTTGACAGAAGCCTCTCCGGCCATGTCGCGGACCGACGGCAGCTTTGAACCGGCAGGATAAACGCCCGATACGATCAAAAGCTCTATCTGTTCGATCAGCTGTGCATAAATCGGTCTATCGGATTTCAAATTCCAGGCCATGGATCCACCTCCGTTCTGTATTATTGTACTAATGGCTTAATACAATAATACATCATATTTTCAATTTGTCAATAGCTTTTCAAAAAAAACAAAAGAAAAACGCCGGAAGCTTCCTTCCGGCGCACAAGTAGCCAACGGGCTGCAACGAAATATAGGATCTGAATTTATTTCCCGTGTATGGAAGACGTTCCTTTTTCGCAAAGATAGGTACTTTCCAGATCCGAAAGGTGCAGCTTTACGGCGATGGGATATTTCTGCCACGCCAGGCCGATGGAAAAGCTTCCGCCCCGGACGGATTCGTCGAAGCCGCCCATGTGCCACCGGATAGCGATCGCTTCACTGGTTTTCAGGCGCATAAACCGCTCGATCAGGAAGACCGATTTTTCACCGTGGCCGTACGGATAGCTGTCCTCAATCGTATAGTACGGTCGCTTTTCCCACGCGCCGGTCTCTTCGTTTTTCACATTGCGGGTGCTCTCTTTATAAAACTGGGCTTTGCAGACGTCGTGCAGAAGCCCACAGATGGCAAAGCTTTCTTCACTGTCCGTCTCCGCGTCGAAGTGTCTGTCCATCATCACACGGTATACGCTGACACTGTGCTGAACAAGCCCTCCCAGACAGGCGCAGTGAAATTTTGTGCTTGCGGGCGCGGTAAAAAAGTCGGTGGTTTTCAGCCATTCCAGCAGCTCCGCGCTCCCTGCCCTCGTAATTTTGGATATGTATATTTTTTCAAAGTCCTCTTTGTATCCCATAACAAATGCCCCCATCCCTATGATATTACTTTATTATATCATAGATACAGGGGCATTCCTAGACCTTGTTACAGCATTTCCAGTTGATTCTGCAACAATTTTGCGTTTCTCCCTCGCCTTCGGCAGGGGAGAAACGTGTTTTGTCTCGCAAACTGAAATGGAATTGCTGTACCAAATTAAAAATCAAACTTCTCAGAATTTGCGGGTAAAGATATCGCTGTGTTCGATCAGGCTCTCCACCGTGTCAAAGCCAAGCCGGTGCAGCAGTTCGATTACATAAGGGTTGTCTATCGGGGTCTGATAGACGGCTTCCTGACCGTACTGGTTCACGTTTTCGCGGCCCTCCTCGCGGGGGATCAAAGCCTTCGGCCCGCCGACACAGCCGCCGACACAGCCCATGCCCTCCAGAAAGTTCGCGTCTATTTTTCCTGCCAGCAGGTCGTTGATCATCGCCTTGCAGGCGGGGACACCGTCGGCCTGACGGGCGCGGACGGTGATTTTCCGGTCGGGGCTCAAGCGTTTGGAC
Source organism: Caproiciproducens puteiluti (assembly GCF_052442865.1). NCBI lineage: Bacteria > Bacillati > Bacillota > Clostridia > Eubacteriales > Acutalibacteraceae > Caproiciproducens > Caproiciproducens puteiluti. The sequence goes on from NZ_CP194790.1 coordinate 2,383,234, forward strand.
GTCCTCTGGACCGCCTCGCTGACGCCGCCGCTTCTGGCGTAAATTCTTCCCGCACGCGACGAGTGGTCGCGTTCATCCTCCGGCAGCGCAGCAAGGTCCAGCTTTGCGAATTCAAAAACATCCTGTATTTCCTGAAAGGTCAGGACAAAGTCCGTGGAATCCGAAATATCCGGTTCGCGCGCTTCGGCCTTCTTGGCGATGCAGGGCCCGATAAAGACGGTAAGCGCATCCGGATGAATGGCTTTAATAGCACGCCCGCAGGCGACCATGGGAGAAACCGCGCCGGGCACATGGGGCATCAACTCGTGGTACACCTTGCGGATCATGGCGATCCACATGGGGCAGCAGCAGCTGGTAAGCTGGAAGTCGGTTTCCTTAACAATATTTTTATTAAATTCCAGTGCCTCTTTCAGGGTAAGGATGTCCGCAAAAAGGGCAACCTCGACCATACCGGCAAACCCGAGCATTTTAAAGGCGGTGCGCAGCTTTCCGGGAGTCACGTCTTTGCTGAACTGGCTGATAAAGGCGGGGGCAATCATTGCGTAAACAGGGGCCTTCGCTTCATGTACGGCGGCAAGCGCGGGCAGAATGTCGCGGCTGGCCGTCAGCTTTTTGGTCTGGCAGCTATCAATGCACTCGGAGCAGCCGACGCACAGGTCTTTATTAATTTGAACATTTCCCTTTTCATCCCTGTAAAGGGCGTCAAAAAGGCATTTCCCCTCGCAGGGCGCCTGCTCGCTACTGGAGCATTCGCATTCACCGATGCGGAGCACCGGTGCGTACTTTTCCGGATTCAGCAGACAGTCAAGATGATGCGGGTCGAATTCCTGCTCCCGAATTTTTTCAAGCTCCTGCGGTTCCCTGTTTTCCACCGAAGCTTTTACAAGTCTTTCGTATAATTCATTGAATGTAGTCATGCTTTCCCTCCTGTCCTGTTATTGTATCCGTAAGATACATTTTCAATCATCTGGTAGATTCTGTAATTTTCTTATGGCAAAATCATAACACATAGCGGATTTTTTTTAAAGAGATAGGGAAGATTTATGCAGTTCCGTCCTCTTTCCGATACAGAACTGCAAATATTTTCGATGTAATGAAATAAATGAAATAATAGGCCGGAGATATGATATAAAATAAAAGAAAAGGATAGAAAATCAATCAAAACAGGCAGACGCGCCCTTTGGCTCGGGCAAAAAACAAAACGCACCTCACAAAGTGAAGTGCGCAATTTGTGTCCAGCTTCAGGCTGGTGGAGCTACTGGTCAGAATCGAACTGACAACCTGCTCATTACGAATGAGCTGCTCTACCATTGAGCCACAGTAGCGTAATGGAAAAAGGCGTAAGTCCTTTCATTCTCCAAACCGGGGACTGCTCTTGCTAAAAGTGCCTGTCTGAACAGCCAACTAAGATATTATACAAAATCAGAATGCACACGTCAAGAGCTAATCAAATAAATTTATTGTTTAAGGATTATTTTTAGGTGAATAAACATCACGTTATTATCGTGACGGCATTATATATTATATAATCTTGATTAATGCAAGCCCTTTGGCACTTCTTATAAAGGTGGTGTGACCTATTATTGAAAAAATCCATATAAACGAAAGGCTGCGCGAGCTGCGTATAAAAAGCGGCTACACACAGGTGCAGATCGCAAAAATATTAAACATTGACCGCTCAACCTATTCGTACTATGAAATTGGCAAAACAACACCCGATATAACTGTACTGATGACCCTTGCCAAGGTCTTCAATATAGCCATAAATGATTTGCTGGCCGATGAAGGAACACCGGAAACAGTAGCGGACAGCGGGGCAAAATCCAACTTTATTTACAGTAAAAAAAATACAAGCCATATTTACGAACTTTCCAGCAATGAAAAAATCCTGGTCGGTGTGTTCCGTTCCTGTACTGTGCAGGAACAGGAAAAAATATTGAGATACCTGAAGGAAAATATAAAAAAGTAACGGAAGCCCCGCAATCCGGATTGAAAGAAATCCGGTTGTATGTTAAAATAACAGCAGTACACGTTCCGAGTCAAAGCCAAGCCTGCTCCGGCGATTGAGGAGTACGTTTGCTTTGGCTTTTTTGCGTAGAATAAAATATTTACCGGAGGTGCTGTTTATGGATTTTGACGCTTTTACCGGAGGGATCGAACCGGGTGGACTCCGAAGCAAAAACCAAATACGCATATTAATCTGCTATCTGCTGTCAAGCCTGGATGCACCGCTTTCAAAAAGCGATATTGTAAATATTATTCAGGACAACGGACTGGCAAACTATTTTGAAGTCACCGACGCGCTGGCGGAGCTGATCGAAAAAGGGAATATCATTGTCAGCGGAGAGAAGGACGAACTCTGCTCGGCAAGCAGCACCGCCCGGATGATCGCCAAACAGCTGGACAGAGCGCTCCCCCACGTTGTACGGGACAAAGCGGTCGCGGCCGCGATCAACCTGCTGGCCAGAACAAAGCGTGAACGGGAAAATAAGGTGGAGATTACAAAAACCGAACGCGGCTACAACGTCGTCTGCCATATTTCCGGCGGCGATATGGATTTAATGAATTTTACCCTGCATGTACCGGATCTGTATCAGGCCAACATGGTGAAGCACAACTTTCACCAGTCGCCGGAAAACGTCTATCGGATGCTGCTGGCGCTGGTGACCGGAAACAGCGAAATGGCCGCCGATATTTTGAAGGACCACACGGCGGCGCTCAAATAAAACAAAAAAAGACGGGCAAAACCCGCCTGACAAAGAAAGGGAGCTTTCACGCGAGTGAGAACTCTCTTTCTTTGTCTCATTTTATAATCAGATTCAAAAGCAGCAGCAGGGTCACCCCCGGAATACCGGCGGCGCCGGAAATCCCTATGGTGAGCGGACTGAGCGGCAGACTGACCCCGGTAAAAAATCCGGTCAGATTCACCGCGGCAAGCGCGCAAAGGCCCATAATGACACCGCCCGCCGCACGCTGCACGGGCTTTTTTGCCTTGACGATCACCTGAATCACCACGAGAAGCGCAAATACCCCGCACAGGGAAAGCGTAAGAATCAGATTGGGCAAAATCACACCCCCATTTCCTTGCATTTGAAAGGAGTACAGCTGATTCCCCGCTGTTTTGCCAGGTTCAGCAGATATTTGTAACGGGAATGGAGCTCTTCGCGCTGATAAATACAGGCGTCTATCAAATTTTCGTCACATTCCAGTTCAAACCAGCAGTCGTTGCAGGCGATCAGACGACAGACTTCCTTGATTTCTTCCAGAATTTGTTTTTTATCATCATTTTCCTGAACAGCTGCGCAATCCGTGCGCTGCACCAGTTTTAAAACAGATTCCATACTAACAGCTCCGCCTTTCGGTTTTATATTTATGTTAGTATGATGGTCAAATATGCCAAAATTTATACCAATGCTTCAATATTTTGCCAATGAAGAGGGACTTTTTATGGAAATAAACGCAATTAAGGTTCCACGTTTACAGAAGTATCCGGAATAAAGTCGATTCTGCCGCTCGTCACATCCGCGGCGACCGCCTGGACGGCAAGCTCCTGCCCAATGGTCAGCTTGCGGCCGGTATTCTCGTCAACCTGCGTGATGACACCGTCGAAGCGGAAACGCGCTCCTTCAAAGCTGTCGACCGGCACAAAGCCCTCGACGGAATTCGGCAGCTCCACAAAAACGCCGCGCTGGGTCACCCCGCTGATGATCCCGGTATAACATTCGCCGATATGCTGCGTCATATATTCTGCCATATAACAGTCCTCCGCACTGCGCTCGGCCTGCATGGCGCGGACTTCCGAGGAAGAGGAAGCGGAGGCGGCGGCGTTCGCAAACGTCAGGAACCTTCTGTTCAGCTCTCCCTTGTCCTTCGTTTCCAGCATGACGGAAAGGATGCGGTGAATCGCCGTATCCGGATAGCGGCGGATGGGAGAGGTAAAGTGGCAGTAGTCCGCAAGCGCAAGGCCGAAATGCCCGATCGGGTTCGTATCGTAGCGCGCCTTTGCCATCGTCCGCAGAAGCTGATGGGAAATGACCTTCTGAGCGGGCGTGCCCTCCGCCTGATGCATGATATCGGCAAAGTCGGCGGTGGTAACGTCCCCCTCGTGCTTCAGGCTGCGCGCGTTCAATCCCAGCGCTCCCACAAGCTGCGCCAGATTCTCCACACGCTCCGGGCTGGGCTGCTCATGCACGCGGTAGACAAACGGGATGGCATTCGCTTTGGCCAGCTTGGCGGCGGCCTGATTGGCCGTAATCATCAGCTGCTCGATCATCTGCTCGGAAACACCCGTCTGCCGGGGCTCCACATTGACGCAGACCCCTTCCCCGTTCAGCGTGAATTTGGATTCCGTGCTGTCCAGATCCACTGTTCCATTCTGAATGGAACGCGCCTTTAAAAGATCGGCAAGCTCCTTCGCCGCGTTGAGCGAACGGATGACCGGAGCGTATTTTTTCCGCAGATCGGCGCCGGCTGTTTTGTCGAACAGCTCGTTCACTTCCGAATAAACGCCGCGAACCTTGGAACGGATGACACTTTTCCTGAACTGGTAGGAAAGGATTTCCCCCTGCCCGTCCAGCTGGATGATGGCGGAAAAGGTCAGCTTGTCCTCCCCGGCGTTCAGCGAGCAGACCCCGTTGGAAAGCTCCTTGGGAAGCATGGGAATGACGCGGTCGGCGAAATAGACGGAGGTCCCCCGCTCCAGCGCTTCCGCGTCAATGGCGCTGCCCTCTTTTACATAATGGCTGACATCCGCGATATGGACGCCGAGCTTGTAGCCCGTTTTTGTCCGGCTGACGGAAATAGCGTCGTCCAGGTCTTTCGCATCCGCTCCGTCAATGGTACAGATGCTGGTATCGCGCAGGTCAAGCCTGCCCTCCAGATCCTGTTCCGTAACCGTACCCGCGGCGATTTTCCGCGCTTCGGACAGGACTTCGTCCGGGAATACGGTCCGGATTCCGTTTTGGTCGATGATGGCGTCCGCGCAGATTTTCGCGCTACTCGACTTCCCATAGACCTTGACAATCCGCGCGGAAAGCAGGGAGGTGCGGGGCGCACGGAATATTTCCGCCTGAATCTTGTCCCCGTCCCTCACGTTCTTTGCGGAACTTTTTTCCACCGGGATATGGTAGCGGATCGCGCCGTCCGGGACAATTTCGCACAGTCCCTGGCCCCGGCTGAGCGTACCGGTAATAATCCGGCTGCTTTTTTCCGAAATCTCGTCCACATGGGCGCTCAGCCCCTTGGCGCTCTGCTTCACATGCTTCAGGAGAACCGTGTCGCCGATAAAGGCCTTTTTCAGATTGTCGGCATGAATAAACAGATCCTCTCCGCCGTCCGACGGGCGCGCAAAAGCAAAGCCCTTGGAAAGGGACACGATAGTCGCCTTGACGGTTTTCCTTTCCTCCGGCAGACGGACGCGGTGTTTTTTGTTGACTTCCACGGCGCCCTCGTCCCTCAGCTGGTTTAAAGCACGGTAAAAGTTTTTGTTATCCTTTATTCCAAGCTTTTTGATCAGTCCGCGGGAAGTGACGCTCTGCGGATAAGCTTGCAGGTATTTAATAATTTTCTTCTTGATTTCCTCTAACATGGTTCCTCCGAATTTATCATTCATTTTATAATTCCCATTTTTACACAGCCTGCGTAAAACGAGGAGATGTGCCGATAAGAAAAGCCCCGCTTTACACAAGCGGGGCTTTAGCATTCAAGTTACTTTCCAAAGTACATGTACGCGTTAATACCGATCACCAGTACAAAGAATCCAATTGCAATCACTTTTGTCCACCGCGCAAGAAACGAATCTACCGAACGGGCCTTATTCTTTGAAAGAAAAGTATCGGCACCGCCTGTAATCGCCCCGAGTTCCTGCTGATGACCTTCCTGAAGAAGGACGACAATCGTTATAGCAACTGAAAATATTAATAATATAATCCCGAAAATAACCTCGACAACTGACATAGCGCACCTCCGAATATTCTCGCATAAAACAACTTAAATTATACTAACATAAAAAGTGCGTTTTTGCAAGCATATTTTATGTGCATTCTCAAGTTTTATGCATATGGAAAAGGCAAAAGGGCAATCTAACTACGGACTCATCAAAGCGTCTGCGTTTGCCGCTTTGACCTGACCCGCCGCTGGACTGCTATTGGCTTTTCAGCGGCGTTTTTTATTATTTCATAGCTTTAGCTGCTCCCCTGCAGTTTCCTCCGCAGTGGGAAGAGACCCGGAAGCCGGAATGTTTTTGCGGTATCGGTTCGGGTTGACCAGCATTCCCTCGCTGTATGGTTCCGCGCGAAGCAGCCTGCTGCCCTTGCGGAGCGTCATGACGGCGACGCCCTGCGTGCTGCGCGTGGACTTGCTGGGAACCGCGCCGGTATGAACCAGAAGGATCCGGCCCTGAAGCGACGTCAGCATAAAGTCACAGTCCTCTTTTACATACGCAATCCGCACGGCCGGGGATTTGTCGCAGTAGGCGTTTAAAAGCTTGCGGCGGTTTGTTTTTGTGGCATAGGCGGACATGTCGACCTTTGCGGCTTTGCCGTTTTCGAAAAAGAAAAGCATATAGCCGTCATAATCGTGGGTAACCGCCATATAGAGCACGTTCTCGCCCTCGTCCATCCCTAGCTTCGCCGGGATATACTCTCCAAGGACGCTCGCCTTGGTGTCGCCGAAATCGTTGGCCTTCGCTTTATAGACCTGACAACGGTCGGTGAAAAACAGCAGGTCGGCGGTGTTGCTGTCCTCGATATGCTGTACGACCTCGTCGTCCTCCTTGAGCTTCTGCTCCCCGCTCATGCGCAGGGAAAGCGGGGTGATTTTCTTAAAGTAGCCGTCCCGTGTAAAGAACAGATTCACCGGGTAATCCGCCACTTCCTCCTCCGCCGAATACTCCTCGATCTCGTTCTGATAAATCATCATGGTTTTGCGGGGCTGGCCGTATTTTTTCGCCACGGCGTCCAGCTCCGAAATAATGATGCTTTTTATCTTGGATTTGCTGTCCAGTACGGACTGCAGCTCGGCAATCTCTTTTTCCAACTGGCCGATTTCCTCTGTGCGCTTCAGAATATACTCGCGGTTCAGATGGCGCAGCTTGATTTCCGCGACGAATTCCGCCTGCGTCTCGTCGATGCCAAAGCCGATCATCAGGTTCGGCACGACCTCGCTCTCTTCCTCCGTGCGGCGGACAATGGCGACAGCCTTGTCGATATCGAGCAAAATGGCCTGAAGGCCCTTGAGCAGATGCAGCTTGTCCTTCTTTTTCGCAAGATCGTAGAAGGTGCGGCGGCGGACGCATTCGACGCGGAACGCGGTCCATTCTTCCAGCAGCTCCCGAACGCCCAGCACGCGCGGAATACGCCCGACCAGGACGTTGAAATTACAGGAAAAGCTGTCTTCCAGCGGAGTCATCTTAAACAGGCGCTGCATGAGCTTGTCCGGCTCCACGCCGCGCTTCAGATCGATGGTGATCTTTAAGCCGTCCAGTCCCGTTTCATCGCGGATATCGGAAATATCCTTGAGCTTGCCCTGCTTGACCAGATCGACGACCTTCTCGACAATGGCTTCCACCGTCGTGGTCGGAGGGATCTGGGTAACGTCAATGCAGTTCGCGCTCTTATCATAGGCATAGCGCGAGCGGATGCGCACGCCGCCGCGCCCGGTACGGTAGATTTCCTCCATCGCGGCCCGGTCGTAAACCAGCTGGCCGCCGCCCGGGAAATCAGGCGCCAGCAAGGTGGTGGCAACGTCGTGCCCCGGGTCACGCATCAGAGCGGCGGCGGTCTGGCACACCTCGCTCAGATTGAAGGGACAGATGGAGCTTGCCATTCCAACCGCGATGCCCGTGTTCGCGTTGACCAGCACGGACGGGAACGTAGCCGGCAGCAGGGTCGGCTCCTTTAAAGTATTATCGTAATTGTCTACAAAATCGACGGTATCCTTGTCGATATCCCGGAAAAGCTCCTGACAGATGTCGTCCAGACGCGCTTCCGTATAACGGGAAGCCGCCCAGGCCATATCGCGGGAATAGAACTTTCCGAAGTTGCCCTTGGAATCCACATAGGGATGCAGAAGCGCCTCGTAGCCGCGGCTCAGACGCACCATGGTGTCGTAAATGGCGGCGTCGCCGTGGGGATTCAGCTTCATGGTCTGGCCCACGATGTTCGCGCTTTTGGTGCGCGTGGAGCCGAGAAGCCCCATTTTATACATGGTATATAAAAGCTTGCGGTGGGACGGCTTAAAGCCGTCGATCTCGGGGATCGCCCGGGACATAATCACGCTCATGGCGTAAGGCATGTAATTTTTTTCAAGCGTATCGGTGATCTGCTGTTCCACAACCGCGCCCGCGCCCTCAATGACGCCGTGCCCGCGCGGCGGCGCCGACTGCTCCGCTCTCTTTTTTGGCATTCTGGTTTACACCCACATTCATTAAAATTTATCCGTATTCATTTTTCAGCTAGCTTACATCCGCTGAATCAATATAACTGTATCCGTTTTCCGCGATATAATCCTTCCGGCCGCTCAGATTGTCGCCGAGCAGAAGATCAAACATTGCACTGGTTCCGGCCGCGTCCGTGGGCATCACCTTGATCAGGCGGCGCGTCGCCGGGTTCATCGTGGTCAGGTTCATCATGTCCGGCTCATTTTCGCCCAATCCCTTGGACCGCTGAATCGTAAACTTTTTTCCGCTCAGCTTTTTCAGCACTTCGTCCTTTTCCCGTTCGGTATAGGCAAAATAAGTATTGTCCTTCGCCGCAATCTCAAAAAGCGGGGATTCGGCGATAAAGACCTTCCCCTCTTCGATCAGCGTAGGGGTCAGGCGGTACAGCATGGTCAGAAGCAGGGTCCGGATCTGAAAGCCGTCCACGTCGGCATCGGTGCAGAGGATGATTTTATTCCAGCGAAGAAGGGACAGTTCGAAAGAGGACAAATCCTTGTTTGCCTTCGACTTTACCTCGACGCCGCAGCCCAGCACCTTGATCAGGTCGGTGATAATATCGTTCTTGAAAATCTTGTCATAGTCGGCTTTCAGGCAGTTCAGGATTTTGCCGCGGATCGGCATAATGGCCTGAAAGTTCGGGTCGCGCGCCTGTTTGCACGCGCCGAGGGCGGAATCTCCCTCCACAATAAAGATTTCCCGCTCGTTCACGTCGCGGGTGCGGCAATCCACGAACTTGGCGACGCGGTTCGTAATGTCCATATTGCTGGTGAGCTTTTTCTTGATATTCAGGCGGGTTTTCTCCGCGTCCTCGCGGCTGCGCTTGTTGATGAGCACCTGAGCGGAGATTTTATCCGCATCGACGGGATTTTCGATAAAATATACCTCGAGCTGATGGCGGAGCATCTCCGTCATCGCTTCCTGGATGCCTTTATTGGTAATGGCCTTTTTGGTCTGATTTTCATAGGAAGTCCGGTTGGAGAACGAGGAAATAATCAGTACAAGGCAATCCTCGACGTCGGCGAAAGTGATTTTGCTTTCGTTTTTGTTGTACTTTCCCGTCTGCTTCAAATAAGCATCGATCTGATAGACAAACGCGTTGCGCACCGCCTTGTCCGGCGCGCCGCCATGCTCCAGCCAGCTGGAATTGTGGTAATATTCGATCAGTTTATTACGGTTGGAAAACGCCACCGCCACATTGATTTTCGTCTTGTACATGGGCTTGTCCGCGCGGTCGCGCACCTTGCGCTCCGCCTGCCAGAACTGGACGGGAGTAAGCGCGTCCTCCCCCGCTATTTCCTTGACGTGGTCCACGATTCCCTGCTGATACAGCATTTGGGTCTCTTCAAAGCCGGAACCGGTCTGGTTGCGGAACAAAAAGCTGATGCCGTCGTTAACGATAGCCTGACGGCGAAGCACGTCCAGATAATACTCCACCGGCACGCTGATGTCGGTGAATACCTGAAGGTCCGGCTTCCACCGGATGATGGAACCGGTATCCTTTTTATTGTACGGTTCTTTTTTCAGTCCGCCGATATTTTCCCCGTGCTCAAAATGCAGGGTATAACGGAACCCGTCGCGGCGGACCTCCACATCCATATATTCCGAAGCGTACTGCGTGGAACAGAGCCCAAGGCCGTTCAGGCCGAGGGAATACTCGTAGCTCTCGTCCGAATCGTTGTTGTATTTTCCGCCGGCGTAAAGCTCGCAGAACGCAAGCTCCCAGTTAAAGCGCTGCTCCTTCTGATTATAATCGACCGGGCAGCCGCGGCCGTGGTCCTCTACCTGGACCGAGTTGTCGCTGAAACGCGTGATGGTGATCTGCTTTCCGTAGCCTTCGCGCGCCTCATCGATGGAATTCGACAGTATTTCAAAGATGGAATGCTCGCAGCCCTCTATGCCGTCCGATCCAAAGATGACAGCAGGGCGCCGACGCACACGGTCCGCGCCTTTCAGCGAGGAAATACTCTCGTTTCCATATTCCGTTTTCTTAGTCATACCAACATATCGCTCCTAAATCTATTCACTGTTTTTGAAGTTCCTTCCGCAGAACACGGCAATTTGCGCTTTCCGCACAATCGTATCAATTCTTATTATACACAAATATTACAGACAGCAAAAGGGGAAATGTGGCAACATTCCCCCCTGAATTTTTTATTCTGCTGTAGCGCCAGATAGCTGGCCCCCATCGGAAAACTCCTCCGGAGGTTCGGGTCCCTTCGCTTCCATCATTTCTTTGAACTGTTCGCCGGACATTTTTTCGTTCTGGTAAAGGAATTTTGCTACTTCGTGCAGCTTATCCATGTGTTCTCTCAAAATGCTTTCCGTTCGGTTGTAAGCGGTCGTCATCAGGGTTTTGACTTCCTTGTCGATCATGGACGCCGTCTCTTCGGAATAGTTCCGGATGTGGCCCATGTCGCGGCCAAGGAACGGCTCGCCTTGATCCTGCCCGTAGGTGATCGGGCCAAGAGCGTCGGTCATGCCGTATTTTGTGACCATGCTGCGCGCAAGCTTTGTGGCGCGCTCAATGTCGTTGGAAGCGCCCGTGGAAATGTCGTCAAGCGTAAGCGCTTCTGCAACACGCCCGCCCAGCAGCACCACCAGGTCCTCCTGCATCTCCTTGCGGGATTTGTAGGAACGGTCCTCGGTCGGAAGATGCATGGTATAGCCGCCCGCCATGCCGCGCGGGATGATGGAAATCTGGTGAACGGGGTCCTGTGTGGGGCAGAAATAGGTGGAAACCGCATGGCCGCCTTCGTGATACGCGGTGAGGGTCTTTTCCTTTTCCGTCATCACATGGCTCTTTTTCTCGGTACCGACCACCACCTTGATGGTGGCCTCCTCGATTTCCTCCATGGTAATGGCTTTCAGGCTCTTTCTTGCGGCCAGAAGCGCCGCTTCGTTCAAAAGGTTTTCGAGATCCGCGCCGGTGAAACCAGCGGTGGATTTCGCAATTGTTTTCAGATTGACGTCCGGCGCAATCGGCTTGCCGCGCGCGTGGACCTTCAGAATTTCCTCGCGGCCCTTGATATCCGGATAGCCAACCATGACCTGACGGTCAAAACGGCCCGGACGCATCAGAGCGGGGTCGAGGATGTCGGGACGGTTGGTGGCGGCGATCATGATAACGCCCTCGTTCGCGCCGAAGCCGTCCATTTCCACCAGCAACTGGTTCAGGGTCTGTTCCCGCTCGTCGTGCCCGCCGCCGAGACCGGCGCCGCGCTGACGGCCGACCGCATCGATTTCATCGATGAAGATGATGCAGGGAGAATTCTTTTTCGCCTGTTCAAACAGGTCGCGCACACGGGAGGCGCCGACACCGACGAACATTTCAACGAAGTCGGAGCCGGAAATGGAGAAGAAGGGCACGCCGGCTTCTCCGGCCACAGCGCGCGCCAGTAAGGTTTTACCGGTGCCCGGAGGGCCCACGAGCAGCACGCCTTTCGGGATACGCGCGCCAAGCTCGTTGTATTTTTTCGGATTCTTCAGGAATTCGACAATCTCGCGCAGCTCTTCCTTTTCCTCGTCGGCACCCGCCACGTCGGCAAAGGTCGTCTTGCGCTTTTCGTCCGCCATCTGCTTGATCTTGGCCTTGCCGAAATTCATCTGCTTGCCCGCGTCGCCCATACTGGTGTTCAGGCGCTTCATCATAAACCACCAGAACAGGACCATGATGCCGAGGGTGACGAGCATGGGAAGCATGCTGGCGATCCACGAGGTTTCCGCCGGATGCTTCAGGTTATAGACCATCAGGGCGTTCGGATGATCCTCGTCGTACTGTTTGATATCATCGCGGATATCGTCGTACAGCAGCTCCGCATTCGGGGCCACGTAGGATATCTGCGTCTTATCCTTCAGCTTGATGATCATTTCGCCGCTGCCCATGTCCATGGAAAACTCCGGAACCTGCTGGTTCTGGAAGTAATGCAGGATATCGGAATAATTGTAGGTCTTTTGCGGCCTGTTGCCGTAAATCATGGCAATCAGGATAAACAGCAAAATAGGCACTCCAATAAACAGGCCGATATTTTTAAGTGTTTTTTTGTTATCCAAATGAAGTTCACTCCTTACTTGAGTCGCCTGACGCCTTTCGGTCAGCTTCCTCGTAAACCTCCGGTTTTAGAATTCCCACAAACGGAAGGTTCCTGTATTTTTCATCAAAGTCAAGGCCGTAGCCGACTATGAATTCATCCGGAACGACCGTTCCGGCGTAATCAGCTTTTATGTGGGCGGTCCGTCTGTCCGGTTTATCAAACAGAGTGCAAACCTTAATGCTCTTCGGGGAGCGGGATTGAAGCAACTCGAGTATGTAGCTTAAGGTCAGCCCGCTGTCAAGAATATCTTCAACGACCAAAAGATCGTAACCTTCCAAGTTAATGTCCAGGTCCTTAACGATTTTCACCACACCGGAAGTCTTTGTTCCGGAGCCATAGCTGGAAACGGACATAAAATCAATGCTGCAGGGAATGGTGATTGCACGCATCAGATCGGCCATAAAAACCACGGAGCCTTTCAGTACACTGACCATCAAAAGGTTTTTATCCCTGTAGTCCTCGCTGATCCGTTTGCCCATTGTCTGTACGATGTCAGCAAGCCTCTCCTCGCTGAACAGTACGGACTGAATATCATTTCTCATGTTTCGAACTCCTTAATTATTATTTCCGCTATATTGTGAGTGTCCCCGGTGACACAGGCTCGCTGTGAAACACCAAAACCCTCTATCCAGATAATTTCCCCGCCGCTTTCAAGTATTGCAATTTTACCGCGCTGAGACGGCGCGACTGCCCCTTCGTTGAAAAGCTTTTTGAGGCTCTTTGTGACACCGCGTCCGGCAGGACGGAAAGTATCGCCGTTCCGTCTGTTCCTAACGGAGGTAGTACTAGATATTGTATCATAGTTAATTAGATTATTAAATAACAATTTATTAAATTTGTGGCATTTTTCTAATTCTTTTTCGGTCAGTTTTACGACCGTAAGCGTTCTTCCGTCCGGCAAAACGGTTTTTGGGGCGATAAAAGGTACGCTCCACTCCCCAAAAGAAGCCGGGTCGCTTCCGGCGGCAATAGAAAGAGTATTGCCCTGTGCGGTACATTGTATTCTTCCGGCAACGGTCGCGGAGCCGGTTCCTTCACGCACAATTCCGGCGACGGCCTCAATATGGCGGCTTTCCAGCCTTACCCTGCGCACCCTTTCCACACCCATGGCGATTGCCCGCGAAAGCAGTGGACCGGGCAGCTCACGCAGCGTTTCCAGACGGTATCCGCCGGGGCAGGCGGCCGCTTCCAGCCGTTCGTGCGCAAGCTTGTTCAAATATTCGTCGTCCTCGCTCAGGCGGCCGGTCATTCCGAAAACCGCCGACTCAAAGGCGGGATTGATTTCGCGCAGAACGGGGATGACGCCGAGCCTGATTTTGTTGCGCTCATACTCCGCTTCAAAATTCGTGCTGTCCGTCACGTAATGCAGGCCGTAATGCGCACAGTAGGCTTCCACCTCGGCGCGCGTAATGCCGATCAGCGGGCGGACGATATTTCCCCGCACCGGCGGGATCCCGCGCAGGCCGCGCGTCCCCGCGCCCTTTGTCAGGTTCATCAAAACGGTTTCGGTGCTGTCGGACAGCGTGTGGGCCGTGGCGATTTTCCCGTTTTCCCCGGCAAGCTCTTTGAAAAATCCGTAGCGCACGTTGCGCCCGCACTCCTCAAGGCCTTCGGATTTCTCCGCGGCCAGAGCGCGCACATCGGCGTGCAGAAGCTTCAGCTCGACCCCATTTTCCCCGCACCACCGGGAAACAACGCGTTCGTCGCCGTCGGCTTCCTCTCCGCGCAGCCCATGGTTAATATGCGCCGCGATCAGACGAATATGACGGGGTTTCCCATATTTTAAAAGAAAATGAGCAAGCGTCAGGGAATCCGCGCCGCCGGAAAGGCCGACCACAACGGTGCAGCCCGGGGGCAGCATGTTCCACCTGACGATTACTCCTTGAATCTTATTTTCAATATTTAAAATGTCACTGTTCACTGCGGACAACCTCCTGCGCCGTAAAGCGCATGAACTCACCCTGCCAGTGCAGAGGGACCGTCTTTGTTTCACCGTGACGGTTTTTGGCGACAATGCATTCCCCGCTGTTCCGGTCGGCGTTTTCATTCGGTGTTTCCGCGTCCTGATAGTAGTCCTCGCGGTACAGGAACAGAACGATATCCGCGTCCTGCTCAATGGAACCGGAATCACGCAGGTCGGACAGAACCGGGCGGTGATTGGTGCGCTTCTCGCTGTCACGGGCCAGCTGTGAAAGCATCAGCACCGGCACGTTCAGCTCCTTCGCCATGATCTTCATATTACGGGTAATCGCCGAAATTTCCTGAACACGGTTGTCGGTTTTACCGGAGGCGGTCATCAGTTGCAGGTAGTCGACCACCACCAGATCAACATCTCTGAGCCGTCTGATCTTGGCCTTCATTTCGCCCACCGTAATGGACGGATTGTCGTCGATATAAAACTGGGTCTTGGAAAGGACGTCGCCCGCTTCAATAATGCGGATCCATTCATCCTCGCTTAATTTCCCGGTGCGCAGCTTGGTGCCCCCGACCAGAGCCTCGGTGGACAGCAGGCGCGACGCCAGCTGTTCCTTGCTCATTTCCAGCGAGAAGAACGCGACCCGCTTGTTCGCCTTTACCGCCGCGTGCCGCGCGATATTCAGCGCGAAGCTGGTCTTTCCCATGCCGGGACGCGCGCCAAGCAGAATAAAGTCGGTGCGGTTCAGGCCGGTGATGGTGTCGTCCAGCTCCTTAATGCCGGTCGGCACACCTTTATACAGATCGGCGTCCGGGGAATTCAGCAGGTCGAGCCGGTCGAAGGTCTGCACGATGATTTCGTCCAGACGCTGCAGCCCCTGCATATTTTTGCCACGCCGGATATCAAAGATGCGCTGCTCCGCGGAATCAAGCAGAGTGGCCGCGTCGGCCGCGCCGGAAGAAGCCTCCTCAATGATATCGCGAGACGTGGTGATAAGGGTGCGCACATCGTATTTGTCCCGCACGATGCGGGCATAGGATTCCACATTGGAAATGGAGGGAACGAGCTGCGCAAGCTGAAGCAGATAGGTCTTTCCGCTTGCCTCGTCAAAGCCCGGCGCGCCCTTCAGCCGTTCCAGAAGGGTGACGAAATCCACCGGCTGGGCGACGGTAAACATCTCCAGCATGGTGGAATAAATCAGGCCGTTGTTTGTCTGATAAAAATATTCCGGGCGCGGAAGGATCTCCGCGACACGGTCCAGGCAGGAGGAATCCAGAAGGATGGCGCCCAGAACGGACTGCTCCGCTTCGGGACTGAACGGCAGATTCAGCGCGCTGTAGCCGCCCGTTACCATCTCATCCATCTTCTTTCCCCCTCTCCGGCTCTATCTCATTCTTAACGGATCATTACTCCTTTTCGCCGACGACAGCGAAAACCTTTGCGGTAATCCCGTTGTAAAGCTTAATTTCACACTCATAGGTGCCGAACGCTTTAATGTCGGCGTCCAGAGCAATCTTACGCTTGTCAATATCGACCTTATAGGCCTTTTTAAGCTCTTCCGCAATTTCCTTCGCGGTGACGGAACCGAAAATTTTAC
Source organism: Caproiciproducens puteiluti (assembly GCF_052442865.1). Taxonomy (NCBI): domain Bacteria; kingdom Bacillati; phylum Bacillota; class Clostridia; order Eubacteriales; family Acutalibacteraceae; genus Caproiciproducens; species Caproiciproducens puteiluti. Next base: position 2,399,274 of record NZ_CP194790.1, read on the forward strand.
CGCCCTGCCCCGCTTTTGCGTAAAGCTTTACGCTCTTTTCATTGATTTTCTCCGCGGTCTGTTTCGCGGCGTCTATTTCCGACTGAATTTTAAAGGCCTTCGCTTCCGCGGCATTTTTCAGTTCGTTCATCGCCTGGGCGTTCGCCTCTTTTGCCAGCTTGCGGGGAAACAGAAAGTTGCGGGCGTAGCCGTCGCTGACATTGACCAAATCCCCTTTTTTGCCGGTGCCTTTCAGGTCTTCAAGCAGAACTACCTTCATTGATGATTACCTCCATTATCTGAAATTGATTTATTGCATTGCCTTTGCCATGGTGTCCTGTAAAACGGCAATCAGCTTTTCGCGTGCCTGCCGGACCGTAACGCCGGTGAGCTGCGCGCCCGCCATCGTCAGGTGGCCGCCGCCGCCCAGAGCCTCCATAATCAGCTGTACGTTGATTTCGCCCAGCGAGCGGGCGGAAACATTCACCACATTATTTCCGGTCGGGAACAGCACGAACGAGGCGTTCACGCCCTGAATGGACAGAAGCTCGTCCGCCGCCTGCGCCGAGGTGATGCGGATATCCGGAAATTCGTGGTCGGCGGAAGCGATTGCGCAGTCGCCGAAAATCTCCGCGCCGGAAACGATCTGATACTTTGCCTTATAGGTGTCGATCGTATCGGAAAACATGCGTTTTACTTCCACGGTATCCGCGCCGCGCCGGCGGAGATAGGCCGCCGCCTCAAAAGTACGGACACCGGTTTTGAGCACGAAATTCTTGGTGTCGAGCATAATGCCCGAAAGCAGCGCCTCGGCCTCGGTCTGAGTGAGCGCGGTTTCACCGATATACTGGACAAGCTCGGCCACCATTTCGGAAGCGGAGCTTGCGTAAGGCTCGTGATAGAAAACGAGTGCGTTTTCTATATGCTTGACCATCATGCGGTGGTGGTCGATAATGACCACACGGGAAACCGCGTTTAAAAGCTCCGCGCTTTCCACGAATTCCGGGGAGTGAGTATCCACAACGATCAGCAGCGATTTCGGCGTCGCCATGGACAGTGCTTCCATGGGAGAAATAAAGACTTTTCCGTTGCCCGCGCCCGAGGCCTCCATGGACGTAATGAGCGGGGACGCAAGGCTCTGCGAACGGTTGATCACGACAAAAGCGGGCTTTTTCAGTGCCTTCGTCACCGCGCTCCACATGCCCACAGCCGCGCCTACGCTGTCCAGATCGGAAAACTTATGCCCCATAACCAGAACGTTGTCGCTGTTTTTAATATGGTCGGAAAGAGTTGCGGCAATGACACGGGTACGCACCTTGTCGCGTTTTTCCACCCCTTTGGAAAGGCCGCCGAAGAACTCGTATGTATCGTCCTTTTGTTTGACGGCCACCTGATCTCCGCCGCGGCCAAGCGCCATGTCGAGCGCCTTGCGCGCCCACTCCTCACACTCCGACAGGGATTCCGCGCCGCGCCCCACACCGATGGAAACCGTAGCGCTGCGCCTTTCCCCCGCTTTGATTCCGCGGATGGTGTCAAGAATCTGAAAGCGTTTCTCCATGGCGTCCCGGGTGTGGGCTTCGTCGGTCAGAATCAGATAGCGCCCGCCGCTCAGCCGCTTGAGAAAGCCGCCCATGCTCTGCGCCCAGGTAATCAGCGCGCCCTCCACCTCCGACGCGATGCGGGAATCCTCGCTACCGCTGGAATCGCGGGCGAGCTCCTCCCGGTTGTCGAAGCTTGCCAGCGCGACAACCGGGCGCCGTTCGATATATTCACGGTTGATTTCCTTATAATAAGTGTCGTCCACAAAATAGGCCACGCTGCCGTATTCCGTTTTTGTGGCAAAGACGGTGTAATGTCTGTTCTCTACGGTAATATCCGTTCCGCTTTCGGCGATGATCTGGCGAATCGTTTTCGGGTAAATGAATTTTAAAATATTTTCTCCGCGGCTTTCGCGCTTGACGCTGACTTTTTCCGCAAAGGCGTTATTGACCCAGATGATGTCCCCTTCTTCGCCAATCACCGCAACCGGCATCGTGAATTCCTGCAGCGCGCGGTATTCCTCCCCGGACAGAATTTTCTGAGCGCTTTTCACCGCGGTGGCTACGTGCGCCTTGAAACGTTCCGTGGAAAGGATGACGGCAATGACGGAGCCGATGGCAAATGTCATTTCGACGGCAAACAGAATATGGCTGTAAAAATAGCTGACGCTGGCCATAATGAGCATAACCGCTGTGATGACAAAGAATACCGGCGAAGACACCCATACTTTTCTCTTCAAAATGATTACCCCTTTGGCGTTTCAGCCTAAACTTCCATAATAATCGGAAGGATCATCGGACTGCGTTTCGTACGGTCATAAAGCATGCGGGAAAGCTCATCCTTGATTTTGGTCTTGAGCGTACCCCAGTCGTGAATCTTATTTTCAAGGCAGTTCTCGAGTACGGAATTGACCAGTACCCTCGCCTCGTCAATCAGCGGTTCGGATTCGCGCACGTAGACAAATCCGCGGGAAACAACGTCCGGCCCGGAAACAATATGTCCGTCGCCCTGAGAAATGGTGCAGACCACCACGATCAGACCGTCTTCGGCCAGATGCTTGCGGTCGCGCAGCACGATGCTGCCCACGTCCCCGACGCCAAGACCGTCCACCAGCACCCTGCCGGCCGGAACGGAGGAAAGCTTTTTCATATAATTCTGATTCAGTTCCAGAACGTCGCCGATATCGCCGATAAACACATCTGCGGCACTCTTGCCCATGGCGTAGGCCAGACCCGCGTGCTTGCGCAGGTGCTTCTGCTCGCCGTGAACGGGAATGAAAAATTTCGGTTTGGTGATCGCCTGCATCAGTTTCAGCTCTTCCTGGCAGGCGTGGCCGGAAACATGCACCTCGTACATGGATTCATAGACCACCTGGCAGCCGCGCTTCATCAGTTCGTCGATCACCGTGCCGACCGTCTTTTCGTTGCCGGGAATCGGCCGCGCGGAAATGATGATAAAGTCCCCGGGGCCCACCTCCACCTTGCGGTGGTCGGCAAAAGCCATGCGGGTCAGCGCGCTCATCGGCTCGCCCTGGCTGCCCGTGGTAACCAGAACGATTTTATCCTTCGGATACCGGTTAATCAGGTCAAGGTCGATCAGCACCCCGTCGGGAACCTCCAGATACCCCATCTCCACGCCGATGCCCATCACGTTGAGCATGCTGCGGCCGGAAAGGGCAACCTTGCGCCCGTACTTGACCGCGCAGTTGATGATCTGCTGTACGCGGCTGATATTGGAAGCGAAGGTGGCAATGATGATCCGATTGTTTTCCGCCTGTTTAAACAGACGCTCAAAGGAATCGTTCACCTTGCTCTCCGACATGGTATAGCCGGGTCTTTCGGCGTTTGTGGAATCCGCGAACAGAGCCAGAACGCCCTCCTGCCCGAGCTGGGCCAAACGGCCAAGGTCGATCATGTCCCCCTGTGCGGGCGTACAGTCGATTTTAAAGTCTCCGGTGTGGACGATCGTGCCCGCCGGAGAATGGATCGCCAGCGCGACCGAATCCGGTATGGAGTGGTTGACATGGATCAGTTCGACCGTCATGCAGCCGAGCTTGATCTGGCCGCCCGGATGGACGACGTTCAGCTTCGCCTTATTGGACAGCCCGTGCTCCTTGAGCTTGCCTTCCACAAGGCCGAGGGTCAGCGGAGTGCCGTAAACGGGCAGATTTACCTTTTTCAGCAGATAGGGCATCGCGCCGATATGGTCTTCGTGGCCGTGGGTCAGCACGATCCCGCGGATTTTATCGGCATTGCGTTCCACAAAAGTGAAATCAGGCAAAACCAGATCGACACCGAGCATATCCCCGTCCGGGAAAGCCATGCCGCAGTCGACGATCATCATATCGTCTTCACATTCAAACAGTGTAAAATTCTTTCCGATCTCGTTTAATCCGCCGAGAAAATACGCTTTGATCGACGGCTTTTGCGGGCCCTGCCTGCCGCGTTTGCTCTGCTGGCGCTGGCTTGTCTTTTTTTGCTGCGCCGATTTCTGCTTGGTAAGCTGCGCCAGTACCTGCGGGGCCTTTGACGGGCTCTGCTGGGTCTGCTTCTGCGGCTGGCGTCTCCGCCTGGGCTTTGCGGGCTGAGCGGCAGACTGGGCGGCAGGTTCTTTTAACGGAACGGCCTCCCCGCCGATGACCTGGTCCGCAGGCTTCTGCGGTCTCTTCTTCGCCGCCGGTTCCGGCCTGCGTGCCGGTTTCTGCGGCGGTACCACCTTTTGATAAAGAGAAGAGCGGCCCTCGCCCGAAGCGCCGGTGCGCTGCTCTGCGCTCTCCTTTTGCTCCGCGGAATTTGTTTGATTTTTTTCTGACACGAAATAACCTCCATTGTTAATTAGGGTGCAACCAAATAAGTCCGCCGGCAAACGGTGCCTGAGCGGGCATGGTTTTTCCCTGTTCGATTTTTTGCTTCCTTCGCACTGCGCGGGCAGCTGCAAAAGACAGCAGAGTCAACCGCAGAAAATGCGGTTTCAAATATATTTAATGTCTAAATATAATGCAATATTAAAAAATAAATCCGGACACAAATATCGTTATTATTGTACCTTGATTCGTTATGACTGTCAAGCGATTGCGTCTTCGTGCAGATAATTTATATTATGGCCAAAAAAGAACATCCTAAACCAAAGTTGACATTGTTTGTATAAAGTCGATATGATATAATGGAAAAAATATTCGGTTATACTAAAGGATGGTTCAAATGAAACAGGTTGAAATCTATACCGACGGCGCCTGCAGCGGAAATCCGGGTCCGGGCGGCTGGGGAGCCGTACTCCGGTACAACGGTGTCGAAAAGGAAATCAGCGGCGGCGCGGCCGACACGACCAACAACCGGATGGAGCTGACCGGGGTGATTGAGGCGCTTCGCCTGTTAAAGGAACCCTGCGAAGTGATCCTGTGCAGCGATTCCAAGTACGTCTGCGACGCGATCAGCAAAGGCTGGGCAAAAAGCTGGAAGAAAAACGGCTGGCGCAAGGCCGACAAAAAGCCCGCTCTCAATTCGGACCTGTGGGAAACGCTGCTGGCGCTTCTTGAAAGGCACAGTGTGACCGTCCAGTGGATCAAGGGACATGCCGGCCATCCGGAAAACGAACGCTGCGACCGGCTTGCCGTAGCCGGGGCAGAAAAATTCAAATAATCATCGTTAGACTATTGAAACATATACCAATTTGGTGTATATTATGTGCAGGACATATTCCTATCAATTCAATAATATATTAAGTAAAGGTGATAAGATGGCACGTTTTGTTTACGCGGACAACGCCGCGACCACTCCCGTTTCCAAATCCGTCCTGGAAGCGATGGAGCCTTTCTATACCCAATATTACGGAAACCCCTCCAGTTTATATTCTGTGGGACGGACGGCCAAAAAGCCGCTTGAGCAGGCGCGGGAAACCGTTGCCCAATGCCTGGGCGCATTGCCGAATGAAATCTTTTTCACGTCCGGCGGCAGCGAAGGCGACAACTGGGCGCTGAAGGGCGTTGCCCACGAACAGGCGAAAAAAGGAAAAAAACATATTATCACTTCCAAGTTTGAGCATCACGCGATCCTCCACTCCTGCGAAGCGCTTGAGAAAGAGGGTTTTGAGGTCACCTATCTGGACGTTCACAGCGACGGCCTTGTCAGGCCGGAAGAGCTGGAAGCGGCCATCCGTGACGATACCGCGATTGTTTCCATTATGTACGCGAACAACGAAATCGGCACCATCCAGCCGATCACCGAGATCGGGGCCATCTGCAAAAAGCACGGCGTGATTTTTCACACCGACGCGGTACAGGCCGTGGGCAACCTCCACATCGACGTTAAGAAGCAGAATATCGACCTGCTGTCTCTTTCCGGCCATAAATTCCACGCGCCGAAGGGCGTCGGCGCGCTGTATATCCGCAACGGCATCAAAATGCCGAACCTGATCGACGGCGGCGCACAGGAACGCGGCCGCAGAGCCGGGACGGAAAATGTCGCCGGAATCGTAGGTCTGAGCGTTGCGCTGAAAGAAGCCTGCGCAAACATCGATGAGCGTGCCGAACGTCTCACAAAGATGCGGGACAGGCTGATCGACGAGCTGCTGAAAATCGACCGCTCCCACATCAACGGCGACCGGGTAAAACGTCTGCCGGGCAATATCAACATGTGCTTTGAGGGCATAGAAGGCGAATCGCTTCTGTTAAGGCTTGACCTGAACGGAATCTGCGCCTCCTCCGGTTCGGCCTGCACCTCCGGTTCCCTCGACCCAAGCCACGTGCTGCTGGCGATCGGCCTTCCCCATGAGATTGCCCACGGTTCTCTGAGAATCACCTTCAGCGAACAGAACACGGAGGAAGATGCCGACTATATTCTGGAGGTGCTTCCGAAAATCATTGAGTATCTCCGTTCCATGTCCCCGCTTTGGGAAGAAATCGTCTCCGGACAGAAGTCCTATTCTCAGAACATTTTTTAAGGAACAGGTTCCTATTTATAATTACTAAGAGAGGTAATGAATATGGCATACAGCGAAAAAGTGATGGACCATTTTGCGAATCCGCGCAACGTCGGTGAAATTCCGGACGCAAGCGGCGTCGGCGAGGTCGGTAACCCCAAATGCGGGGATATTATGAGGATGTATATCAAGGTTGACGGCGACGTCATTTCGGACGTAAAGTTCAAGACCTTCGGATGCGGCGCCGCGATTGCGACCAGCTCGATGGCGACCGAGCTGATTAAGGGAAAAAAGATCGAGGATGCCTTAAAGCTGACAAACAAAGCGGTCATGGAAGCGCTGGACGGCCTTCCGCCGGTCAAGGTGCACTGTTCCGTACTGGCCGAGCAGGCAATTAAAGCCGCTGTTTCGGACTATTACAAAAAGAAAGGGATCGACCCCGGCCCGCTGGTCGGCGAGATTCCGGAATGTGAGTCCTGCGCCTGCGACCTGCACTAGGAAGCTGCCCTGCAAAAAGAGTTTATTACAGAATGCCGAAAATAAAATTACACAAAGAGCCGGAAAGAACGTCTAACCAGCGTTCTTTCCGGCTCTTTGCTCATCAATTTCGGAAAAGATCAATCCTTACAGCATTTCCAGTTAATTCTGCGACAAGGTTGCGTTCCTCCCCGCCTGCGGCGGGGAGGAATGTGTTTTGTCTCGCAAACTGAAATGGAATTGCTATAGTATATTGAATACCGTAAAGGCTCGATTAATCCTTTGTAAAGGCGATCAATTCTTTATTGAACTGCTCCATCTGATCGTAGAAAAGGAAATGACCGCACTGGTTAAAAGGAACCAGCTTTGAATTCCGGATCCCCTGGTTCTGCGCGACGGCCAGCGGGTACAGACAGACCCGGTCGTTCAGGCCGTGTAAAATCAGGGTCGGAACATTGATTTTCGCCATGTCGTCGAACAAAACCTCTTTGATCCACGTGTTTGCGACGGCAGCGGTCGACCAGCTCGCGGCCTGCAGCCCCAGCTGGAAAATCCAGTCGGACAGCGGAATGCTGACGCGGTGGAAGAAAATCATATTCCCGAAATCCCGCAGCATCTTAGGACGGTCCGTGTAAGTACCCTGAATGATATCCAGCACGGCCTGCTCCTTCAGCCCATTCGGAAAATAGGGCCGCTGAATGAGGCTGGGCGCGGCCGCGGCAAAAAGAGCCAGCTTCGACACGCCGTGCCCGCTGTGCCTCGCCATATAGCGGATACAGATTGCTCCGCCCGTGGAATGCCCTCCCAGCGTAATGTCCTTCAGCTGAAAAGCATCGATCACGGCGCGCACGTCGTCGGCCAGCCGGTTATAATCGTACCCACTCCAGGGCTTGTCGGACATCCCGAAGCCCCGGCAGTCAATAGCCACGCAGCGATACCCCAGCTTGGGAAGCTGGTTCAACTGGTATTCAAACAGATTATGATTTCCGGGCCAGCCGTGAACAAACAGAATGGTTTTATTCCCGGTCGGGTTTAAATCTTCAACGTAAATATTGACGTTCTGTTCTACCGATACGTAATACCCCACACAATCACCTTCAATCCCATACTGATCCCGATTGCCTACAGAAATATTTATGTTTGCAGTCAAGCCAAAAGAACCCCCGGCCTGTAAAAAGCCGGGGGCTCCTATTGCCTGCGCGGTTAAAAGCGCATCTGTCGATTAACCGGTCAGTCTATATCATGTAATGTCGTATGCTGTATCAGTGGATTTCGCTGCGCTGCTCCTTGAGCCTGGTGAAGAACCGGGGGTCCGGCATCACGTATTCCGGCTTTGGCAGAGCAATGTCCAGCGCTTCCCGCAGGACGTCCTCTATGGTTTCTACCGCGACGATCTGAATTTTTTCCTTGACTTCGTCGGGAATATCCTTTAAATCCGCCACATTGTCCTTGGGAATCAGCGCTTTTCTGATTCCGGCGCGTTCCGCGGCCAGAAGCTTTTCTTTCAGCCCGCCGATCGGAAGCACCGTGCCCCTCAAAGTGATTTCACCCGTCATAGCCAGTCTGGAATCGACTTTTATGCCGGTAATCAGGGAGGCAAGGGCCGTGAAGAGCGTAATACCCGCCGAGGGTCCATCCTTCGGCACGGCGCCGGACGGCACATGGATATGGATATCCTTTTCCTTGAACTTGATCGCATTGACCGGCAGACGGGATTTCAGCAGGCTGAGCGAGATTCTCGCGGACTCCTTCATAACGTCCCCCAGCTGGCCGGTCAGGATGATCTGGTCGTTGCCGGGCATTTCGGTCGCTTCAATGAACAGGATTTCCCCGCCCACCGGCGTCCATGCCAGACCGGTAACCACTCCGGGAGGATTCATTTCCTGAGCAACGTCGTGTCTCGACATTTTGCTGCCCAGAATCTCCTCCAGATCGTCCGCGGAAACGGCATAGGGCTTTTCGACATCCCCAAGAACGATTTTCTCCGCCGCTTTTCTCGCAATGGAATCCAGCCTTTTCTTCAGCCCTCTGACGCCGGCCTCCATGGTGTAATCGGCTATGATCTTCCGAAGGGCTTCGTCGCTGATCTGCACGTCGTCTTGGGTCAGACCGTGCTCTTCCAGCGCTTCACGAACGAGATGGTTCTTCCCGATATGGAATTTCTCACTTGAGGTGTAGCTGGAAAGCTGAATGACCTCCATACGGTCCAGCAGAGGTCCGGGGATGGTCTCCAGCGAGTTTGCCGTCGCGATGAAAAAGACGTTGGACAGGTTGTAGGGAAGGTCAAGGTAATGATCCGTAAAGGTATTGTTCTGCTCCGGGTCGAGAACCTCCAGCAATGCGCTTGCCGGGTCTCCGTTATAGCCTGTCATCAGCTTGTCGACTTCATCCAGCACCATAACCGGGTTCATTGTGCCGGCTTTCTTCATGCTCTGGATAATCCGTCCCGGCATTGCGCCGATATAGGTTCTGCGATGTCCGCGGATTTCCGCTTCGTCGCGGATTCCGCCGAGGCTCAACCGGACATATTTTCTGCCCAGCGCTTCGGCAATGCTCCGTCCCAGACTGGTTTTCCCGGTGCCGGGAGGTCCGACCAGAAGCAGGATGGAACCCTGCTTATCCTTTTTCAGATGCAGCACCGCCAACTGCTGAATGATGCGGTCCTTCACCTTTTCAAGGCCGTAGTGCTGCTCGTCCAGAATGCGGCGGGCTTCCCGGATATCCACGGGCTTTTCTTCCTTCGTCTCCCACGGCAGCTCTACCAGCAGATCAAGATAGTTCTGAAGGACGTTGTAATCTGCGCTCGCGGGGTTCTGGCTTTCCAGCTTGCTCAGCTCTTCCAGCGCGGCCAGCCGTATTTCTTCCGGCATATGCGCGTCCTCAATGCGGGTTCTGTAGTCCTTCCCCTTTTTAGCGGATTCCGGCTTTCCTTCGTTCAGCTCCTCCTGGATAGCCTGAAGCTGCTCCCGCAGGACCGCCTCGCGGTAGTTTTTGTTTGCCTTTTCGGAGAAGCGCTCCGTCATCTCAATCTGAAGCTTAATTTCCTCTTTGTAATGGAGGAAATAATCGATAAACGTCAAGCCGCGGTCTTTCAGGGAAGAAGTTTCCATCAGGGTATACTTTTCCTGTCTGGAAAACGGCAGGAACTGGCATATGTATCCAATCAGCACATTCAAGTCCCTGATTTCATCGATGGCTTTCATAACGCCGCCGGAATTCTTGAAATTCGCTCCGATCTGGTGAGCGATGTTCTGAATATAGCTCGCCATTTCTTTCTGGCTGTTTTCATTGAGGTCAATGACCTCCGGAATATCAATGGTATTGCCTGTGATGACGTCTTCCCGAATCACAAGATCGGAGACTTCCACACGGCTCATTGCCTTTACCTTAACAAGATGGCCCTTTTCGCCGGACACGATATCCAGTACCTGCAGCGCAATCCCTATTTTATAGAAATCCTCCGTCTCCAGTTCCTTTCTGTCCACCCGACGCTTTAACGGCAACGCTGCGATTTCCTGATCTTTATTTTGCAGAACGGACAGTTCCTCTTCGCTTAACCGGCTGAATGCCAGCGGATAAACCATACCGGGCAGTAAAACGAGATCTTCAATTGGTATTATCAACATATACAGTATCCTTTCTTTTTATAAATGAATGTTCGTTTATAATTTCTGTAAACAAAATAGTGTGGATTTTGAATTTTAATATTCTCTGATTAATGCTTTCTGAATAATCGCGATCAGCTCGTTCAAGCGGTCTTTTGCGGCCTCCTCGGAGTCACAGCGCTTCACGGCGATGGTTTTCACCGGAGAGAACAGGATAGCATACAGGTTATCGTTGCTGTAATTATTGAGAATTTGTCTCCTCTTCAAATCCGTCAGCAGTTGGTTCAGGTTTCCCGGTCCCTTTATAAACCCACATCCGGATTGAAGAGCGGGACAGGTGCTGAACTGCTCGATGAAGTGAAAAATCTCCTGATTCTCAACAATATAGGAATAATAGCTGCGGATTAATTCTTCAATAATCTGTTCGCCCTCCATATTCGGGTTTAAGCATTCCAGCAGATATTGAAAGGTATCTTCGGCATATTCCTGATAAATATCGCGCAGCATTGCGTCCTTGTTTTCATAATAAATATACACTGTTGCCGGGGAGACTCCCGCGGCATGGGCAATTTTAGAGATGGACGCACCCTGAAATCCTTCTTTTAAAATTAATTCAACAACTGCGGTTTTAATACATCTCTGTTTTTCATCATCTTTTTTTCTCATACGCACCACCAAAATTTTTGATAAAGCGGAAGGATTACTATTATAATAAACGATCATTCATTTATTGTCAAGTGCTGACAGTCTTTAAACTGTTAAATATTTGTGAAGAGTCATGAATATCCGTAAAACGGGTGGCCTGAGCGGGCCCCAAAAAGGCATAAGATTGCATCAGAAAAGACCGCATTCCATTTAGGCCGCACCCGAGCAACGCTGTCAGTACTGTTCCTCTTTGGGAGATATTTATGACATCTTTTTTGAGCTTTGGTTTATTTCTTCAAGTGAAGCATTATTCTCCGAAAATCAGCATATATATGCCGACTACGCATAGTAAAGCTGCAACATATATTTGAAATTTTCCTTTTTCTATTTTCTTAATGATACGGTTTGCCGCAAAGGTTCCGGCTATCATTGCCGCTCCCATCGCAAGCCCCGTGAGCAATGCCAACAAGTCAAGTCCAACCAGTTTGCTGTATATGACGGTTTTTAGGATGTGCATCGCTGTGGCGGTCGTGGCCTCGCTGGCTATGTAGGCGACGGGCGGTAATCCCAGAGTCAGAAATGCCGCGGCTCCGACAGGCCCGCCGCTTCCGGCAAGACCGGATAGAAGTCCAGTGGCTGCACCGCCGATGATCATGGCCCTTTTCCCATTTTTGAACTCCAATTTTTTAATCATCTTAATCAGCACAAGGATAATCAAAGCTCCGCCAATACAGCGAGTAACGATATCTTTTGGCAATACAGAAAAGCCAAACGCACCCAGTGCGGTCAGCGGAAGCGCCGTAGCGCAAAACAATCCAACCGATTTCCAGTCTATCTGTTTTATTCCGAATACCATGCGTGCGAGATTTCCAATAAGCTGGGCAATCGTCAGCACCGGTACGGCGACTTCCGCGCCAACACAGGCGGTCACCACTGGCAGCAGTAAAAGGGCACCGCCGAAACCGGCTGCGCCTGAAACGAATGCAGCGATAAAACTGGAGAGAATCAGAATCAAATAGCTCCACATAAAATATCCCCCATTCGTTATCTGGTGAAGTCAATTTTCGCTGGTATTGCATCTTTATCTAAGCAAAGATTATAAATAGTACGAATCAATATCGCTGCTCTTATATCCTTTGAAATTAACTTCGAAATCCTATCTTTTCCCTTTTGGCTTCTTCGGAAACCAGCCTTTTTCTACTCTCTTTTCCTGTAGGAACAGCTCATGAATACTCCAAAACAGCGCAAATCCCAATATTGACAAAAGAGCGGATAAAAGCGTCGAACCCAAGAATAATGAAAATCCGACACAGGCCAGACCAAAAACAAAAAAAGCCGGCCAAGCCTTTGTGCCAAAATAATATTCCACCTTTATGACAACCGGATGCAATAATCCAATAATCAGCAATGCACCGATGCCGATCCATAATCCATCAAAATACATATTTTCACTCCGTGTTTTTTCTATATGAAGCTGTCTCTGCCGACAGCGATAACCCAGGCTTTCCCCCGACTCAAAGCGCCTTTTCAGGTTTGGCGTACACACGACCTGATTATCCGAGTCAAAGCTTCCCAGATTCACCTGCGATAAAATACGGCGGCTGTTTTTTCCAAACCGGCCTCCTATTTGTGCCAGACCGCCGCCGCGTTCGACCGGACAAGCAGGTCCTCCAAAGGGAGCCCGAGGGGGCATATCTTCTGGCAGGAAAAGGATTTGATTCTTCAGGTTCTGCGCAAGTTTATCCGTGTCGGGAACAAAGCGGATGTCCGCGCCGCCGAGCTTCGGCTGTCCGCCGTGGTAGCCGTCGAACCGGCGCAGGATGACCTCCACCTGTCCGACGAAGGTGGTGGGGATGAACGGTCCGGTGCAAACGGGAAAGTAAGAGAAATCTTTCTTCTGATCCGACGCGGCATCGACGATCGTGAAGGCCGGGTCCGCAAGATTATGTATGAGACTCGGACTGGGCGCCGAGGTATGGATCGTTAATGTCAGCTCCTCTGCCTGAATAGAAGCAAGGAGCAGCAACTCCGCCGCCTCCGCGTCCAGGCGGACCGCGCGTTCCAGCGATTCCTTGACGCTCCGGGCAGTCATGCTTTTGCCGTTCTGGAACTTCACGCCGGGTTCCAGAACGATTTCCCAGGTAAGTGTGTCGAGGTTTTTCCATGACCGTGCCAACCACGGCTGGACAGACTCGCCGTCAAAAGAAAAAAGCGTTTCCCCTACGCCATAGGCAAGGGTATATCGTCCGTTCCCGTGGGCGGGGTCCAGGTCCGACGGGAAGGAGGGGTCCGCGATTTTTAGTTCCTGCCCTTTCAGCCCGGATTCCAGTCCGGGGAACACCGTATTGGTCATGGTCGCGTCCCGAAGCTTTTTGATCTTGGTCGCACCGGACACCGCGTCCACCGAGGATGTGCTTCGCAGTGTCGCCCCCGTGGCAAGCAGAAGCAAAATGGTGAAAAAAATCAGGAGCAGCCTTTTTTTCACATCACCGCCTCCTTTTTGTTGGTTCTGTCAATTCTCTCTTTTGACCAGCAGCATACACATGGCGTCGAGCATGGCGACCTTATGGTCGGGCAGCAACCCGGAATGCATCTTTCTTTACTTTTCGGAGATGTGTTCATACCCCTGTTGAAATAGGGGAGCAATGTGAGCGTCGTCCAGCGAGTAATAGACAATCTTCCCGTCCCTCCGGTATTTGATCAGCTGAGTCTGCCGGAGCGTTTTCAGATGATGCGAGATGGCGGGCTGGGTCATTTTCAGCAGACAGGCGAGATCGCACACGCACATCTCGGAAAGAATCAAGGCATTGATAATTTTGAGGCGTGTCGGGTCGCTCATAGCCTTAAAGAGCTCTGCGATTTTGACAAGCTGGGTGTCTTCCGCCAGCTCGCCCTTTACCTTCCGCACGATGTCCTCATGAATGACGGTACAACTGCACAGTGCGTCTTCGTCCCGTCCCGATACCATTTTGCTCCCCCCTTTTACAATTAATCGTTTGTTTATATGTTTATATTATATGGGACTTTCAATCCCCTGTCAACAAAAGAGAGCTTATTCTATCCAAATTTATCTACCAGCAAAATAGGACTCCACTACACCCGATTTTCAGCAAGACCGGTCCTTTCTAAATCATTTGTTGAATATCGGCATTGAAAAGCAGATATTCACGTGATTCCAACTCTGGACTCGGCCGTACCGAACCCAAACTGCTCATACTGACGTTTCTTAATAGTGGATAACCACATTGAGCGAGTGATCGACATCGATCGCTGTTTTGATCGCTTCCGGGAGCTTTTCCCATGGAAACTCGTGCGTGATGATGGAATCGATATCCCATTTCCCGCTTTCCATGATCTTCATCACATCCCGCACATCCTCGGGCATATATCCGCCGCTGCCGATGAGGGCGTGCTGGGAAAAGGTCAGAGAGAGAATATCCACCGGTCTTTTGCCCGCGAGGACCGCTACCGTTACCATGCGGCTCTCGATCTTGCCCATTCCCTGATAAAGCTCCAAAACAGACTGAGCCCCTGCAGCATCTATATAAATATCCACGTCGGCGGTCGGTCCATTGAGAGAACGTGCGTTTCCAAAGATTTCGATCGCTTTGGCTTTCAAATCTTCCTTACTGTTATTGCAGACTTCAAAACCGAGTGACTTGGCCTTTTCCAACCGAAAGTCCGAGCGATCGCATATCATGACCTGGCTGCATCCGAAATATTTCAACGCGATCGACGCCGCGATACCGATGGTCCCCGCACCGAATACGATCGCCTTCTCACCTGTCCTGGGGGAAGATCTGCGCGCCGCCCGGCATGCTATCGTAAAGGGCTCGATCAGGCTGGCGGTCCTGGAAGAGATCTTATCGCTCACTTTATAGACCTGTTTATTCAGTTCCGGATTGGGGAGCAGCATGTATTCCGAGAATCCGCCCAGCGTTCCGGCTCTGCCGGGGTCGCCCTTGGCAAGAACCGGATATGGATACAGACGGTCGCCGACCTTGATGTCTTTCACATTTTTACCGACCTGAACGGCCTCGCACACCACCTCATGGCCAAATTCGCCTCCGACGGTGATCTTATGACCCATCCCAGGTCCATGGTTATATACCGCGACATCGGTGCCGCAGATACTTGCATAAAGATTTTTCACTACGATGTCATTGTCGCCAGGGACCGGAGTATCCAGTTCAGTCATTGCGATATTTTTCCGTCCGTTATAAATTGCTGCTCTCATTACGTTTTCTCCTTTTGTCAAAACAGGGGATTGACCTTCCGGCCAATCCCCCCTTCACTCTACTAGCTTTTTTACAAGCCGCTTATTGCACAGAGGACAGATGCTCAAACCTTGGATCTGATTTGCATATTGAAATATGTCAAACGTTTAACCCAACGTTTGTATTGTTAATATAAATTCAGTATAATATCTGCATGAGAAAGGTACAACCATCATTTTTGTATCATGTGTTGGGATAATCAAAGCAGGAGGATTTTATGAACACAAAAAACAATCAGCGGTTTCAGGATAATGAAAAGAAAATCGAAGAATGCCTTGTTTCCATGCTAAAAACGCAGGATATCGACCTAATCACCGTCCGGTCTATTTGCCAGGCGGCAAATATCAATCGCAGCACCTTTTATTCCCATTATCAGGACATTTACGATTTGCTGGATAAACTGGAAAAAAAGATGAACGCCCGTCTTATAGGCCAATATGATACCGTCGAACGGAACGGATCCTTTTTTATGACGGCCGAGTTCTTTGTGCCGTTTTTGAATTTCATAAAGCGCAATCAAAGTTTTTACCGTGCCACTCTGAATAAGCGGAAGAGTTTCCCCATTGAAACCGGATTTGAGCCATTGTGGAATACTATTGTCAAGCCGTATTCACTCCACAACGGAATCACAGAGGAAGAAGAAATGATGTACTATTTTGTTTTTTATCAGGCCGGCGTAACAATGTGTCTGAAGCGATGGGTCGATCAAGGCTGCCAGGTACCGGTGGAACAAATCTGCGGCTATTTCCTGCACTGCCTCGCCAATCCAATATAGAAAAGCAATAATAGACAGCGCCGTCATAGAAATATGGCGGCGCTGTCTACGTCTAAAAAAGAGGAACCATAAATACCCATACAAACCTTTACAGGCATCGAGAGAGTACTTGAGTGTTCACTATGGAAGAAGGAGACATTCAACACCCTCCACAGCTCCTTCTCATAAATTCATCCATTGGATGAAGTGTTTTGTTTTCGCCATACTAATTTTACAATTTCGGACAGAAAGACAACCGTAATCGAAACCCCAAATATTTTCAGCCACATCGTTAAATCCAGAGGAACCGTTCCGAAAAATGCCCCCGCAAACTGTATTATCAGTATTTGCAACAGGAAGGTGACTGAAATAACCAGCAGCATGATTTTGTTTTTCAACAGGTGTTTGAAAATGCTGACCGTGTGGAGTTCCCGGCAGTTGAAGGCATTAAACAACTGGAACAGAGTGAATAGGGTGAAAAGAACCGTAGTCATTTGCTCCGGTGCCGCACCCAAGAAATTGTAAACGTACTGGCATAGGAAGATCACGGACACGTACGCGCCTGTAAATCCGATTCTTAAAAACATCGGCTTGGAAACAATACTCTCGTTTCTTCTTGTGGGCTGGCGGCCCATCAGATCGTCATAAATCGGCTCCAAACCAAGGGTGAGCGCGGGAGGCCCGTCCATGATGATGTTGATCCATAGCAGCTGAAGGGCTGTGAACGGGGCCTTGAATCCAAGAATAATCGATGTAAATACGACAATAACAGAAGCCACATTGACGGTTAACTGGAACTGGATAAAGCGTTTGAAATTTTCGTAGATGCCGCGTCCCCACGCAATAGCCTTTACGATAGTGGAAAAAGAATCGTCCAGCAGTACGATGTCACTTGCTTCCTTGGACACATCCGTACCGGATATCCCCATTGCAATTCCGACATCTGCATTTTTAAGCGCGGGAGCATCGTTGATCCCGTCCCCGGTAACGGCAACCACGTTTCCCTGTGCCTTGAGCAGTTTGACGACTCTCATCTTGACGGTAGGCGTGCTCCGGGCAATCACGCTGATTTTGGGTAAAAGCTCTGACAGCTCATCGTCGCTTAAATCTACAATATTTTTTGCTTCCACTGCGATTCGGCCGTCATTTAAGATGTGAAGCTCATTGGCAATCGCAGTCGCGGTGATAATGTTGTCTCCCGTCAGCATTTTCAGATCAACTCCGGCGCGGCGGCAGTTCTCGACGGCATCATACACATCCGCTCGAAGCGGATCGGAAATGGCGACAAAACCGTCAAAAGTCATGCCGGTTTCCATGGTGGCGTGAAGGCGTTCGTCTTCGTAATCACGCATCGTGTCGAGTTCCTTGTGTGCAAAAGCAATCACGCGCATGGCCTTTTCCTGAGCGCCTACAATGTAGTTTTCCAACTCTTTCCGCTGAGAATTCGGAATATCGCACATGGAAAAAACAGACTCCGGGCTTCCCTTGACATAGGAAATGATCTTCCCGTCCACCTTACTGATGGTGGTCATATGCTTCAACTCCGAGGAAAAGGGAAAGGCCATCAGCACATCATGTTCGGAACGTTCGTCCCGATAAGATTTTCCGCTTTTTTCTTGGGCTTCCGAGCGTTCATAGAAATTCAGCATAGCGCATTCCGAGGGGTTCCCGATGAAAGTACCATCCGGGGAAACATCCGCCGTCGTGTTCAGACAAATATTGTGAACCATCCAGTCGGATGACAGCCCCTGCGCGTTTTCATGCCACCTGCCGTCATAGAAAGAGGAAACCGTCATTTTATTCTCCGTCAGTGTGCCGGTTTTGTCTGAGCAAATTACATTGATACAGCCCACGGTTTCGGATGCGATCATCTTTTTGACCAGCGCGTTCTGACGAGAAAGCTTGATGATGTTGATGGAAAGCGATACCGCGACAATCGTCGGGAGGCCCTCCGGCACGGCGGCGACAATCAGAACGATGCTGGTGATGAAAGCCTCCAGCACCTCTTCAAAAACAAGCCCGTCCGACAGGGCAAACGAAATTAGTTCTGTAATAAAAACAACTGCCGCCGCGATAACACCCAAGACGGTAATTGTTTTGCCGAGCCTTGCAAGTTTTTCCTGAAGCGGTGTGGATGATTTCCCCGTTTTAGTCAATTCCCCCGCAATTTTTCCAAACTCGGTGCTGTCGCCGACCGCGGTGATAACCATTTTGCCATATCCGTTTGTAATGTAATTACCGGAGTAAAGCATATTGCTTCGTTCCGCCAGGGGTGTTTTTTCATCCGTAAGGATCATTTCCGCATCTTTCTTCACCGGGATGCTTTCCCCGGTAAGTGCAGATTCATCGGATTCCAGACCGACGCCCTCCAGAAGTCTTCCATCAGCGGGAACCTTATCCCCGGTAGAGAGCAGCACGATGTCCCCCACGACAAGCTCTTTTTGGCTTAGCAGGATGGTTTCCCCTCTGCGAAGCACCTTAACGGAGGTGTCCTCGCCGATTTGGGAAAGGGCTTCAAACGCCTTCGCGCTTTTTACTTCCATCACAACGGTAATAACGACTGAAAGGGAAATTGCGACGAATATTCCGACGCACTCCAAAAAGTCCGCCTCACCGCCGGTAGCGACGCGTATGACATTTACCACAATGTCTACGATTCCCGCCATAATCAGCATGAGAATCATTGGCTCGGTTGCAGCTTCAAAAATTCGCCGCACCAGTGATTTCGGCTTTTCTCTGGTAAGCGTATTCCCACCGTATTTCTCCTGATTTTGCTCCGCCTGTGCGATGGTCAATCCCACCAATGAATCGGTGCAGAACTGGGCCAGCAGACCTTCCCTGCTTTCCACAAATTCCTTCATTTGATTTCCTCCTTGACAATTTTCTAAGTCCCGCAACGTTTTATACAAAACAAAAGAGGCCCGCGTATGGCAATAAACCATACACGGGCCTAAAAAAAGACCACGTACAGCTGAAAGCCATACGTGAGTCTCGTTTATTAAGACAAGCCAGACCTTTACCGGTCAGTATGTTGACTTGACGCGCAAAACCTGCGCAAACTACTCCCTCACGAGCATTTTGAATTGTTAGCCTATTATAACATTTCAATAAGATGCCGTCAAGATAGAAAAACTGTTACAAAGCAACGGTCAATTTCTCAGTAACAAGAGTCAATAGTCTAAGGTATAACGGTTCGATCATCGCGGTGGAAATCAGCTTGCTGCCGGCTGGTTTGCTATGGCTATCAGGCGAGAAAACATCGCGGAAGGAGCAAACGTCCTTATCCATCCGTAGGCGTAATTTAGTACTCCAATAATTTCATAAACTCTTCAAAATTAGTGATAGAATTTAATTTTAATAATTTCTTTTGATTAGACAAGACGCTTGCAAGGCCATCAAATAAAGGCCGAAAAGCCGATTTGTCTTCTTTGTTCAGAGCGACAAAAAACACAAAATTCACTTTTTGCCGTCCCCACTGAATTCCATTTGGATTTATTAATATGGCGATTTTACTTTGCAGCGCGTTGGAATCAAAGGCGTGGGGAAGAGCAAAAGTGTTCATAAAACAGGTATCATCCATTTCCTCCCTTTTGAGAACAGAAGGGAGGAAATCGGTATCAACCGCACCTTGCAACTGTAGATGCAAGTCGAGAAATTTCAATACAATATCCCGTGTGTCAAGATCTATTTCATAAAAAAATAATTTCCTATCAAAACAACGTCGGGCAAGAGCAAAAAATTCCTTGAGATTCCGTTTTTCTACAATATTAGAGATCGCCATCTGGATATTGACCTTATCTTTTTCCGTGAGTAAAGGTGTAATCTGACAGTATTCATAGGAGCCATTCGGTATCATGGGCTGCGTGGTAATCAGAAGATCCGTTTTTGCGGCATTTAAGGTGGCGGCATTATTTACCGTTGTGACCTGAATCTGATTTTCATATTCCATATTGATTTTATTGACGATATATTTTTCAACCGGAGAATAGTTGGACGCATATAACGATACAAAAATCTTTTGATCCTTATAGGATGCGGCTTCAACCGCAAAACCGATATGGATGCTTATAAGAGAAATTTCGGATTCCGGAATCAGCACCTGAAAAGCATCGGATAATTTCATGCAGAAATAAACCGCCACGTCATAAATAAAAACAGAAGAATCTTTTATGGAAAATGGGGTTGAAAAGAAACAACTGTTGCCGGTTTTCAACCTCCTGAGCAAAACAAGAATATGATTAATAAATATTGGCAAAAATCTGGAAAAATCGATACTAATGGAATAGTATTGGAAAGCGCTTAGGATGAGTTCCTCAATTTTTTTGCGGTCGTAATCCATTTTGGGCTGTCCGTGAGTACCTGCTTTCGGGTGGTTTGGAACAACAATGCCCTGCAGGGTAGAGGCAACAATCTTAATATAAAAATCATTACACTCAATCCCCGTATGTTCTATGATATATTGGGCAATTTTTTCTTCCGGTGTCCCTTCAGTACCCCCCTCCCCTTTCTCATCTTCCAGAGGGGTCCCTATGGACAAGCTTGCAAAAATATTAATAAACAGGTTTGTTTCATAGTAAGACGGCAAGTGGCAGTCGAAATAATTAATTGCCTCCATGATCAGGGCCGCTTCCCTATCAATATCCTTGATCTGAGGAAAGAAGCGCTGATAATCATGGATATCATGGAATAAAAAATCTGTCTCTTGATAAATGATACTCAGAAAGAGCCGTCTTTTGTTATATTCACTGCCCTCGACTACGAGGGCATTATTTTTTCTTTTAATGACGACATGGTAAGAAGACGCAAAAGAATTCAAATCTTTAACCTTGTTTTGTAATGCAGAGGAAGAATAATTAAAGCGATCCGCAATTAAGTCAAAATTAGCAGGTTCCGAGGCCAGCAATATATGCTGAAGGATTGTGTAGTTATTATTAAAGCTGCTGGAATCCGTAGCAAAAGAATCGGGCAGAAGACCTAAATCCTGATTTTGGATATAAAAACCTTCTTGATCGGCATCAATCAGGTTTGCCTTTAGATTCATATTAATCTTTCTTATTTCGTTACGGACCGTCTTATCGGATACTTGTAACAGCCTTGCTAAGACCTCACCTTTTGTTTTCCCTCTGGAAACCAGATGGACAATAATTGTTCGCTGCCGTTCGTTAAATTCTTTCATCAGCAATCAAATTTCCTTTTTGTTACTAAACTATAAAAACCTAAAAAGCTTTCATCAAAGATAAAAACAATCTTTTATGCGAAAACCATAGATATAATTATTGTTATTGTAAGTTATTCCATAAAACTTGTAAATACAGAGATTTTCCAGCCGAGTAGAAAAAATGACATCTGCGCGGGAATCTGAAAATTTTCAACCCTGCTGTTTCTAGAGAAAAAGGCAGTTTGAGTATAAAGTAATGATGCCCTATAATAGTAAACAATTTCAGATAATTACAATCAATTTGACGTAGTCGTCATGAGGAGGTGAAAACGGTGAAACAATTTACCTATACCGTAAAAGATAAAGTCGGTATTCACGCTCGCCCAGCTGCACAGCTGGCAAGAGCTTTGGCTCCATACAAAAGTACCGTCCTGATTGAAAGAAACGGGGAAAGAGTCAGTGCAAAAAAAGGAATAGCGATTATGGGTCTGGCCATTAAATACGGGGAAACCGTTTCTTTTATCTTGGAAGGAGAAGATGAAACCGAGACATTATCGGCACTGAGAGAATTTTGTTGCCAGAATATTTAAAATGGCAATGTACGCTCTCTTAATTTTAAAATTGCAGAAAGGGAAAAAATATGTACGATGAAGAATTAATGCAAAGCATCGCTTTCAGCGGAGATGCCCGCTCCATGTATTTGGAGGCACTTGAGCAATTCCGCCTCGGAAAGTTTGAAGAAGGAAAGGAGTTGATGAATAAAGCAAACGGACAACTGCTGGAAGCCAAAAAGAACCACGCTGAAATCATTTCCAAAGCGGTTACCGATGAAAATTTGAAGGTCAGTCTTCTAATGGTCCATGCAGAGGATCACATTAACGCAACACAGGTCATCCGCGACCTTATGAATACCTTTTGCTATCTATTCGAAAAAAGCTGTTAAAAACAAATAAAATAAAGATGGGGGTGAATCGACTTGAAGAAAATATTGTTGGTCTGTAACGGAGGCTATTCCACGGCAATCATGGCGAAGAAGATAAACGAAACGGGAGAGTTTGACGTAATCGCTAAGGGCGAAGCAGAATATCTGGATTATATTGACGGATGTGACTTAATTATGGTCGGGCCGCAAATACGGCATATGGTGCCCACAATCAAAAAGGAAACGAATGGCATAGCACCTGTTATTTCGATTAATCCGGTCCATTATGGGACAATGAATGTCGTGGAAGTAATCAAAGCTGCAAAGGCTGAGCTGGGGGAAAACTGACAAAAAAGTCGTTCAAACGTTTAGAGGAGGCAAAAAGATGGAAGAAAAGATTATGACGATCGCAAATCGTTTGGGAAATCAAAGGCATTTAAGAGCAATCAGGAACGCATTTATGTATATCCTCCCCATCACAATGATGGGCGGGCTGTGTGCGGTTCTCAGTTCCGCGCCGGTTACAGACAAAACAACAAACAGTTTTTTATTGGCATGGGGTAATTTTGTTTCTGCAAACAGTATGATTTTTTCCTGGATTAATACTTTAACATTGGGCGCGATCGCTATTTACTTGGCAATTGCAATTTCCTATAATTTATGCAGACATTACAAAATAGACCCTATCATCCCTGTACTGCTGTCAATTACAGGAGTGATGATGCTTACTATCAATCCACAGAAACTTGCTTTTGACGGAAAGGTAGTGGAAATATCTTATATTGACGGCAAGGGAATCCTGGTAGGAATTTTTGTGGGTATCGTAACAGTGGAATTGTTCCGATTTTTGAAAGAGAAAGAATTCGGCGTCATCCGTTTGCCGGATAACGTGCCCGGGTCTCTTTCACAGACCTTCGCGTCTTTAGCCACAAGTATGGTCATCATGATACTCTATATTATTATTTTTACAATTTTCAACAAATGCGGTACTACCTTGGCTATTTGGCTTACACAAGTGATCGCTCCGGCGGTAAAAGGAACGGACAGCCTGTGGTTTATTTTGTTTATGGTATTCATCATTAATCTTGCGTGGCTTTTCGGCATTCATAACGCAACCTTTTGGGGTCTTATGGGACCGATTATGTATATGAGTTTGTCTGCAAACGCAGGAGCACAGATGGCAAATCAGGCCCTTCCTTCCATTCTGACAGAATCCTTCTGGGCATATTTCATTTGCATCGGAGGAACCGGACAAGTATTGTCCCTCGCAATTCTTCTGTGCCTCTCAAAACATAAGGAATTAAAGACGGTGGGCCGTCTTGGAATTGCACCGGCCTTCTTTGGCATATCGGAACCGATTGTGTTTGGCCTGCCAATGATGTTAAACCCGATTTACCTGATTCCGGGAATCGGCACAGGACTTGTAAACGCTACCCTTGCTTATCTGGCAATGTCGACCGGGCTCATCCACAAGACGTACGCTATGCTTTCCTGGAACATGCCGAGTATCTTCGGAGCCTGGTTATCGACGGGAGATTTCAAGGCGTTGGTCGTGAATGTTATATGCCTGGTTCTCGATATCCTGATTTATTTGCCGTTTGTAAAAATGAATGAGCGGCAGTTAAAGAAGGAGAGCGAGGCAAATCCCGCATGAAAGCTCTCTCATTTGATGCGGAAGTGATCAAAGCCGCAGCACTGGACCTTTCGCTGAATGACTATGTCATTCAGAATATAAAAATTGTAAATGTTTTTACCGGAGAAATTCTGCCCGGGAAAATCTATGTAAAAAACGGATATATTTCCTATGTGGATTATCAAAACGGCAGTCTGCCGGACCGGTTACAGGTTATTGACGGAAAAGGGCGTTATGCGGTTCCGGGCTTTATTGACAGCCATGTACATATTGAAAGTTCCATGCTGAACCCAGAACATTTTTCTCAGGTGGTTGTCCCCTTCGGGACAACCACTGTTGCCTGTGATCCGCACGAGCTGGCAAATGTTTTTGGGGTGGAAGCTTTTGACTATTTTATCAATGTCAGCGACGACCTTCCTATGAGAATGCTTGTCACGCTTTCTTCCAGCGTCCCTTCGGTGGAAGGATTAGAGCACAGCGGCGCTTCAATTTATGCGAAAGACATTGGCCCCTTCCTTTCCAACCCCAACGCAATTGGGCTGGGTGAGGTCATGGACTATGAAGGCATTCTGAAAGGCGCAAAAAAAACCATGGACCTGATTCAGGCAACACAAAAGGCCGGGAAATATGTTCAGGGCCATTGCCCGAAATTATCCGGACAGAAATTAGCCGCGTATCGTTTGTGCGGACCGGAATCGGATCACGAATCCTCATCTTATGAGGAATTGACTGAAAAATACCGCCAGGGCTTTTATATTGATCTGCGTGACAGCAATACCAACAAGCGGCTTAGCATGTTCGCTGAAAAAATCAAAAGCTGGCCCAATAAGGACCGGTTTACCCTGTGCAGCGATGATAGAAGATGCAGCATCACATTAAAAGAAGGCCATATCAATGCGATTATCAGAAAGGTAATAAAAGCGGGCGTGGATCCCATAGACGCAATCCGCATGGGGACACTGAATCCGGCAAGGGAGCTAAAGCTGGACCGCTTAGGCGCGTTGGCTCCGGGGTATCTGGCTGACATTGTTTTCGTGGATTCCCTTGAGGAAATGTCCGTTTCCGGTGTCATTCACTGCGGAGAAACAGTAGCTGAAAACGGCAGTCTTACATGGTCCGGACAAGCGCGGAGCTGTGATCTTGAAAAAGTAAACATGCTTCGGGTCCCTGAAATCGCAAAAGAAGACTTTCTGCTGAAAAGCTCCGATTCATTTTCCGACAGGGCGCATGTTAACGTCATGGAATATGAATCGTATACATCCTCCTTTACCAGCATCGTTCCTCAATGGCTCCCCGTGAAATCCGGTTATATTGACCTGAGTGAAGAAAAAGACGCCATGTACGCCATCGTGATCAACCGGTACGGATTGCCGCTGAAGTCCATTGCAGTCGTTAAAAAGTTCGGCATTACCCACGGTGCTGTCGCTTCCAGCGTATCTCACGATTCCCATAATATTGTAATCGTATATGACTGTGCGGACAATGCGTACCTTGCTTTATGTCAACTGGAAAAACAAAAAGGCGGCATGGCTGCGGTCGAAGACGGGAAAGTAATCGCTTCACTGCCTTTGCCCATCGGGGGCCTTATGTCGGACAGGACCGCGCCGGAAGTAGCAGTGCAAATCGAAGCGATGGATGAAGCAAACCGCAGGCTGGGAAATGTCTATCTGGGGAATCCGACATCAAGAATTACGATTCTTTCCTTGCTGGCATGCCCAGCGGTAAAACTGTCGGATATGGGCTTAATTGATGTGGAAAAGCAAAGATTGATTCCCTTATTTGCTGACTAAGCAACCATAAAACA
The DNA here is from genome assembly GCF_052442865.1 of Caproiciproducens puteiluti. Taxonomy (NCBI): domain Bacteria; kingdom Bacillati; phylum Bacillota; class Clostridia; order Eubacteriales; family Acutalibacteraceae; genus Caproiciproducens; species Caproiciproducens puteiluti. The sequence continues at coordinate 2,424,984 of NZ_CP194790.1, forward strand.
ACCACTCCAGCCCATGGATGATTAAAAATGATGAAATCAGGAAGGAACTGAAAATATGAGCACACATATCGGGGCGGAAAAAGGAGAAATCGCCGACAGAATTTTATTGCCCGGCGATCCTCTAAGGGCGAAATTCATTGCTGAAAATTTTCTGGAAAGTCCCCGGCAATTTAATAATATCCGCGGAATGCTGGGATATACGGGATTATACCGTGGGGCCAGGGTCTCCGTTATGGGTACCGGAATGGGAATGCCTTCAATCTCTTTGTATGCCTATGAATTGATCCGGTACTATGATGTAAAAAAATTGATTCGTATAGGAACGGCAGGAGCCCTGAATGAAAAAGTCCACATCAGGGACCTTATTCTGGCACAGGGTGCCGCAACAACCTCCCGGATTATCCAAAAGGACTGGCCAAATTTGGACTTCCCACCAATCGCCGATTTTAATCTGCTCTATAAGGCATATCAGATCGCCAGCGAACGGAAGTGTCAGGTCCATGTTGGGAATGTTTTGTCCGTGGATCTACTTCACTCGGACTTTATACAGGAAAATTTAAAGTTGGGACAATACGGAGTTCTGGCCGTGGAAATGGAAACCGCCGCGCTCTATTATTTGGGAGCGAAATTAGGTGTTGAAACTCTTGCGATTCTAACTGTCTCAGACTCCCTTGTGTCGCAGGAAACGACGTCTGCGGAAGAACGCCAAACCAGTTTCCTTGAAATGATGTCTGTAGGCTTTGAAGCGATAATTAGTGAATAGCTTCGTTTAAAGGAGCTAAAATTTTGAGAGATACCTGATTGGAAATGAAAGGAGAACTTCATTATGCTAAGGTTAGGAATTGTGGGGACAGGCTGGATAAACAGGGAATTTGCGGACGCCGCCATTCAATCCGGAAAATATGAAATTACGGCTGTCCTCTCACGAAAGCGCGAAACGGCGGTTTCCTTTTCCAAGGAATTTGGAAGCTCACAAACAAAGCTGTTTTCTGATCTTCATGAATTTATGCGGGAACCCGGATTTGACGTGGTCTACATTGCCTCTCCAAACAGCCTGCATTTTGCTCAATCAAAACTGGCTTTGGAATGCGGTAAACATGTTCTGGTTGAAAAACCGGCTGTTTCCAATCCGATGGAATTAGCGCATCTCATTTCGTTGGCGGCTGAAAAAAATTTGTATTACATCGAAGCGATTCGCAATGTCTACGAGAAAAACTTTCAGAAAATCAAAAAATTGATCGTCGAGCCGGAAGAAGTAACGGGTGCCAATTTTACATATATGAAATATTCTTCCCGGTATCATCTGGTTTTAGAAGGACAAGAACCCAACGTCTTCTCTCTGCAATACTCCGGAGGAGCCCTGACGGATTTGGGGATTTATCTCGTATATGCGGCTCTTGAATTGTTTGGGAAACCATTGGATGGAACATATATATGTGATAAGATAGTAACGGGTGTGGATGGAACGGGAATCATCATATTGAATTACCCAGCCTTCCGCGTTTGCTGTCAGGTGGGAAAAGTCGGAGACTCTTTTTTACCGTGCGAGATTTATACAAAAAAAGGCACGGTCCTTTTGGACGGTATTCAGAGTGTTTCCGATATTAAAATATGGAAACGGGACGCAAAAACAACAGAAACGGTTCTTTCCTCCGCTCTTGGCAACCCGCTGGCGGAAGAAGCCGCCGTATTCGCACAATGGATTTCTGAGTTTCCAAGTCCGCAGGTATGTTCGGAGTATCAATACGCCACACTTCGAACAAAAATGGCTCACGAGCTTTTGTTTCAATTGCGCCGGCAGGCCGGAATTTCTTTCCCGGCAGATCGGTTAACGTCCGTTTTATAGAAGGAAAACAAAGACTGTTTCACGCACCACTTTGGGGAGGGGAAAATTTTTATGATTCATGTTCTGCTGGCGTGCTCAGCCGGACTAAGCACAAATATCATGAAAAAAAAGGTGGAAGAATCTGCAAAAGCGAAACAGATTGACATTTCTGTAAAAGCAGTCGGACTGGAAGAGATTCAAAGCCATTTGGAAGGATGCGATGTGGTGCTGCTCGGCCCTCAAATACGATATCAGATGAAAGAAATTCGAGAAGTAATCGATCGGTGTTCCCCCAAAACCAAGCTGATGAGTATGGACACGGCAGACTTTGGAATGATGCGCGGCGAAATCGTACTGCAAAAAATGATGAACCTATTGGGTTTGTACTGAATCCGCCCAGGATAAGAACCAAATGGAAAGAATGATATGTAAAGGATTTTATTTATGAATGGACATTATAAAAGCAGCTTATTCGTATTGGAAGATATCGTACGGATACAAGAGCATGAACCGGTATATCCGGTCAGTTTAAGTGATAAAACCATGGAAGAACGGCTTAAAAAAGTTCTTGACGCGATGAAGGAAAGACAGTTAGACGTTCTTATCATATATAATGACCTGGAGCACGGCTCCAATTTTGAATATCTGACCGGATTTTTGACGCGTTTTGAAGAGGGCGTCCTGGTATTGCATCGGACCGGAGAAGCGTTTTTGCTCCTGGGAAATGAAAATATCAAGATGCAGAAATACAGCCGTATCCCCGCGGCGCTTATCCACGTGCCGTTTTTTTCCTTGCCAAATCAGCCGATGAAAGATGATCGCTCTATTACAGCGTATTTTCAAGAGGCACAAATCCGTCCCGGACAACAGGTGGGTGCGGTAGGTTGGAAAATGTTTACCAGCGGCATAGAAAAGAACAGAAAAATCTTTGACATCCCCCACTACATTATAGAAGCGGTGCAGCAGCTTGCGGGACAGGAAAATGTCGTTAATTGCTGCGATTTGTTTATCGGCGGGGACGCCGGAGTAAGAATTACCAATAACGCGAATGAAATCGCCCATTACGAGTACGGTTCTTCTTTGGCCAGCGACGGTGTAGCAGCGGCTTTGGATCATGTGGAAGAAGGAATCACGGAACTGGAACTCGGCACTTATTTAAACTCGGAAGGTCAGCGCAACAGTGTCGTGACAATTGCCGCTACCGGAGAGCGCTTTATAAATGCCAATTATTATCCGACCGATAAAAAAGTACAGCTTGGGGACAGGATGTCTTTAACCGTGGGCTATAAAGGCGGGCTGACCAGCAGAGCGGGCTACGCGGTGGAGCAGGAAGATCAGCTGCCCGAGCAGGAAAGGGACTATATCAAGAAGATCGCGGCGCCTTATTTTGCCGCGATAACCGCATGGCTGGAGAATATTCGCATCGGGATGAGCGGGAACGAAATGTATCGCTTAATACAGGAAGTTCTGCCGCAGGACGTCTATCATTGGGAGCTTAACCCCGGACATCTAATCGGGGACGAGGAATGGATGTCATCTCCTATTTACCCGGATTCCAGAGAAATTCTAAAAAGCGGTATGCTTTTACAGACAGATATCATTCCCAGTATGCCGGGATATGGCGGGGCAGGATGCGAAAGCGGAATAGCATTAGCGGACAAAGTGTTAAAAGAACAAATCAACAGGGAATATCCCGCACTTTATGATCGCTTTTTAAAAAGGAGACGGTATATCCAGGAAGTCCTGCAGATAGAGCTTTCGGAAGATGTTCTTCCAATGAATGATACCGTCGCATACTATCGTCCCTTTTTCGTGAACAAAGCGCTGGCTTTTAAGAAAAGTCGAAGATAGAATATACCTATAGGAGAAAAAACTATGCACAAGGGCATGCAATACTATCAAGGAGAAATATTTTCAAAAGGGATCGCAATTGGAACGATTCTGGAGATGGAGCAAGAGAACAAGCCTGTCGTCAAACAGCATGTCGGGGATGCAGAAGCAGAGGAAGAAAGGTTCGAAAAAGCAAGAGAAGACGCAAATATTCAATTGGAAATGCTCTATCAAAAGGCTTTTGAAGAAATAGGAGAAGCAGACGCAGAAATTTTTCAAGTGCAACAGATGATATTGGAAGATGAAGATTTCACGGATGCGGTTTTAGATATCATACGGAATGAGCATGTGAACGCAAATTATGCTGTTGTGCAGGTCGGTAAGCGCTTTTCGGATCAGTTTGCTTCCATGAATGATGAGTATATGCAGGCGCGGGCCGTTGATTTTAAAGATATTTCCACCCGATTAAGTGCCATTTTAGACGGAAAAAGAGAACAAGCGGTAAAATTGGAACAACCCGTTATTGTCGTAGGGAATGACCTATCACCCAGTGCAGTTATGCAAATGGATAAATCGAATATCTTGGCTTTTGTGACGAGAGAGGGTTCTAAAAATTCACACACTGCTATTTTGGCGCGTATGCTGAATATCCCGGCCCTGATCTGCTCAGGACTGCCGCAGGGCGTAAACGGATACACAGCCATTATAAACGCACTTGACGGGCGAAAAACGAAAGGTGAGTTTCCTGACACAGGGACTTCAGAAATATGGAATCCCGGCACTGTTTGTTTGGAACCCGAGCCTTCTGTTATGGAGCTCGCTGAAACAATCCGGCAAAAGGAAAGAGACGAAAAAGAGTCGCTTCATGCATATATAAGCCGAAAGACACAGACGAAAATCGGAAAGAAAATCGATTTATATGCGAATATCGGAGGCGTTGAAGATTTAAAATCGGTTTTGGAGAGCGGTGCGGAGGGCATCGGCCTGTTTCGGAGCGAGTTCCTCTATCTTCAGAAGGAGGACTTCCCCTCTGAGGAAGAACAGTTCCAAATATATAAACAAGTGGCACAGTCGATGGGTTCAAAAAAAGTAATCATCAGGACATCGGATATAGGAGCGGATAAACAAGTCGGATATTTCGGCTTGGATAAGGAGGAAAATCCCGCGCTGGGTTACAGGGCGATCCGTATCTGCCTTCAGGAAGAGAGCATTTTCCGTACGCAATTAAGAGCGATTTTACGGGCGAGTGCTTTCGGAACCGTTTCTATTATGATTCCAATGGTTATTTCTCTATGGGAAGTCAGAAGAACAAAAGAAATTCTAAAAGAGATCAAAAAAGAATTGAAAGAGAGTGGTGTTAAGGTCGGGAATGTGGAATTCGGAATTATGGTGGAAACCCCCGCCGCAGCGCTGATTGCCGACGAGCTGGCAAAAGAAGTCGACTTCTTCAGCATCGGAACAAACGATCTGACACAATATACATTGGCTATTGACCGTCAAAATTCAAAACTGGACAAGTTTTATGACTCGCACCATCCCGCGGTAATGAGGTTAATCCAAAGAGTCATCGACTGCGGCCATAAAGAAGGCATTTGGATTGGAATTTGCGGGGAACTTGGTTCCGACCTGACGCTGACAGAAACCTTCATAAAAATGGGTGTGGACGAGCTGTCGGTTGCTCCCTCTATGATTTTGCCGGTTCGTAAAGCTGTTTGTGAAATTCAGTAAAGTTGGCGAAACCGATTTTCCATGCCCGAACGGCAATTTGACGGATACCTGGTACGGTAAACAGAGGATGGATTTCAGTCGTTAGTATAACATCTTGGAGGAATTTATTATAAAAGAAATCATTTTAGCCCTGATTACGGGTCTGATCGTAGGGTTTATTTTTAAACTCGTAAAACTTCCCATTCCCGCTCCTTCGGTCCTGGCGGGTGTCGTAGGAATTGTTGGCATCTATTATGGCGCAAAATTGGCCGAATTGGCCATTGGCATCTTTTTCAAGCAATGATATCTGAAATTGAATTCGTAATGAAACCAACAAAAAGTAGACACTATGGATATCTCCATAGTGTCTACTTTTCTTTTATCATTGAGCTAAAGTCCAATGGTCTGAATTTGGGACCGAAAGTCTCCTGAAGGCAGAAAAACAAACCTCAAATTCAAACCGCGATCAATTTGTTTTTTCGCTTGCCCAACTGGTTTCTTCCAATCTGTACATCGGAAAGTGTGTTTCTTAATAGCTGGTGGCAATCTCATGTGCTTCCATTTTAACGCTCTTTATATATGTCTTTGCATAAAATGCTGTTCCTGCTTAATCATCGGCAAGCCCGTCGGCTTGAAGCGGCTGACGACCTAAGCCAAATAGATAAAAGCTCCTGAAGGCTTCTGTTGAGGCGAAAAGCTGCCTTCTGAATAATTGCTTACCGCCAGACGTCTATCTTTCGGACACACTTTCCTCCTTCTTCTGAGCCCCTATCGATTTGTGCTTTTTTTCTTGATGAAAATTGAATAAATAGGAATTGCCTTGCTCCGCAGCCTTAACACGATAAATGTGTACAGACAGGCGTACACGGCACCAATCTCCATAGCAATGATTACACCCAGTACGGCGGTAAAATAGCCTCCAGCACACCGCAATCGCGCACATCAGCATAATACCTTCTGTGCCCAATAAAAAAGCAGCCCATAAGTATTTTTCAACAAGAGACTACTTATAGAAAGACAGTTTCTTTTTGGAGAATACCAAAGAGCTGACAATCACTTATTAATGGAATTCCATATAGGAACTTCAACATCCCTTTGCAATATAGATTTAGTAGGTTTCTATCGGCTAGGCTGTCCGCACGCCTTCTCTGGTAACGCTGTTCCCGGCCACCACAGTAGCTATTTCTATTGATTTAGCCATTGAGTACCCTTCTGCAAGAAATACAACCAGAGAGCTGATAAATGCATCACCTGCGCCAGTAGCGTCCACTGGTGAAATTGGCTGCTCCAAAGTTGATTCCTTTTTGGCGATTCATATAAAAACATCCGTTAGGCCCCAAAGTAGCAATAATATTTTGCAGCCCATGGCTTAAGAGAATTTTTGCCTTTGCTCTCAAATTCCGGCCGTCAGGTACCAACTGATGCAGTTCCGTTTCGTTAGCTGCCAGCATATACAGTTCTTCCAACATATCCTGATTAAAACCATCTGCTGGTGCAGATTTAAGAATCACCTTGATATTCTTTTTACGACACCTTTTCCTTCGGGCCAAAGTTAGATGATTGTATCAGCAGAATTTTTCAGTATGCCCTTAGCATTTTTATTAACAGAGTGGGCAGAGCATGCAATAAAAAACCGCACCAAACAGCCAACAAATGGCTGCCTGATACGGTTTTTGTTTGGTGGGCCATCAAGGACTCGAACCTTGGACCGACCGGTTATGAGCCGGTTGCTCTAACCAACTGAGCTAATGGCCCGTATTAAAAACGAAGGACAGAAAAGAATTCTGTCTAACAAAGTGCTTGAATATAATACCACAAATCTGTATAAAAAGCAATCTCAAGTTGTAATTTTTACGGCCCAAATACTGTCATCGAATAAGCAATCCCCTTGTTACAGAGACTAAATAAAAGGCGCAGATCAATATAAGCCAAGTCAATAAGCTTTCTCTCAGATACGCGAAAATATAAAGAACCTCTTTATAAGACATTAAAGAGATTCCTCTTCTCTCCAGGTTATGCTCGCCCCTTGATCCAAGGTCCAAAACAATCCGGCCTGCATTTTCCGACGCCCTGATTGAATCTTTCAGGATATACGGGTAAAACACAAAGACCACCAATCCTGCGACTGATGGTCTTCTCTGGCTCCCCAAGTTGGACTCGAACCAACGACCCTGCGGTTAACAGCCGCATGCTCTACCGGCTGAGCTATTGAGGAATATTTGTGTTGGCACCTTCCTATTGTCCCGGGCCGTTACCAGCCAAGTATCTTCGGCACCAGTGAGCTTAACTTCCGTGTTCGGGATGGGAACGGGTGGACCCTCACCGTCATCAGTACCAACTAAACTTATTGAATTGTAATTCTCCGACTCGGCGGAAACAAAAACGAATTGCTGCAGAACAGAAAATGGTGACCCGTGGGAGGACTTTGCAGTCGGCATATGCCTGCGACGATTACCTCAGACAGCCACTTCGAATCTCTGTCTTTGCTTTCCTGTGGAAGACCGGAGTTCGATTCTCCGACTCGGCGGAAACAAAACTGAATGCCATAGAACAGAAAATGGTGACCCGTGGGAGAATCGAACTCCCGTTATCGGCGTGAGAGGCCGGTGTCTTAACCGCTTGACCAACGGGCCATATCTTTCATACAGTCAGATGCAGAGGCCAGAGGCTCCAGCCCCCGTTCCGACTTCTTAATGGTGCACCATCAGGGACTCGAACCCGGGACACCCTGATTAAGAGTCAGGTGCTCTACCAACTGAGCTAATGGTGCATATGGCAGGTTGAGCCTGCACGCTCCGGATTTTCATCCGCTGCTCTTTGCATTTCACAGGTACATTTGTACACTGAAAACTGAATAAAGGGAAGGAAGCAGAAGTGAGAAATGAGGGTTGCCAAGAAAAATATGGTCAAGCCCTCGGCCTATTAGTACTGCCAAGCTGAATACGTTACCGTACTTACACACGCAGCCTATCAACCTTGTAGTCTTCAAGGGGCCTTACTAGCTTACGCTATGGGATATCTAATCTTGGAGTCGGCTTCACGCTTAGATGCTTTCAGCGTTTATCCGATCCGCACATAGTTGCCCAGCTGTGCCATTGGCATGACAACTGGTGCGCCAGCGGTGCGTCCATCCCGGTCCTCTCGTACTAAGGACAGCTCTCCTCAAATATCCTGCGCCCACGACAGATAGGGACCGAACTGTCTCACGACGTTCTGAACCCAGCTCGCGTACCACTTTAATCGGCGAACAGCCGAACCCTTGGGACCGAATACAGCCCCAGGATGTGATGAGCCGACATCGAGGTGCCAAACCTCCCCGTCGATGTGGACTCTTGGGGGAGATCAGCCTGTTATCCCCAGGGTAGCTTTTATCCGTTGAGCGACGGCAATTCCACTCTCATACCGCCGGATCACTAACTCCAACTTTCGTTACTGCTCGGGCCGTCACCCTCGCAGTTAGGCCAGCTTACGCGTTTACACTCAAAGGCACGGTTTCCGTCCGTGCTGAGCTGACCTTTGAGCGCCTCCGTTACTCTTTTGGAGGCGACCGCCCCAGTCAAACTGCCCGTCTAACAATGTCCCCCGGCCGGATTCACGGCCGCAGGTTAGAATTTCAGCAACTTAAGAGTGGTATCCCAACAGCGACTCCACAAAGGCTGGCGCCCTTGCTTCGCAGTCTCCCACCTATCCTGTACATAAATTACCGAAACCCAATATTAAACTGCAGTAAAGCTCCATGGGGTCTTTCCGTCTTGTCGCGGGTAACCGGCATCTTCACCGGTACTACAATTTCGCCGGGCGGGTAATTGAGACAGTGCCCAGATCGTTACACCATTCGTGCGGGTCGGAACTTACCCGACAAGGAATTTCGCTACCTTAGGACCGTTATAGTTACGGCCGCCGTTTACTGGGGCTTCAATTCAATGCTTGCACATCTCCTCTTAACCTTCCAGCACCGGGCAGGTGTCAGCCCCTATACTTCATCTTGCGATTTGGCAGAGACCTGTGTTTTTGCTAAACAGTCGCCTGGGCCTATTCTCTGCGGCCACATTGCTGTGGCACCCCTTTTCCCTAAGTTACGGGGTCAATTTGCCGAGTTCCTTAACTACCCTTCTCCCGTTGGCCTTGGAATTCTCTTCCTATCTACCTGTGTCGGTTTGCGGTACGGGCGCCGAAGATATACATAAGACTTTTCTCGCCCTGCGCTAAGCATACTTCCCTACTCTAATTTCGGTCCCTTACGCCCGGGTCAACCATCGCCCGGGTTATGCCCTTTGCAGGTGTCCTCTTACTTAAATCTTTTGGCGGCTACGGAATTTCCACCGTATGTGCATCGGCTACGCCTCTCGGCCTCACCTTAGCTCCCGGCTTACTTGGAGCGGACGAACCTTCCTCCAAAAACCTTAGACTTTCGGCCAATATGATTCTCACACATTTCTCGCTACTCATTCCGGCATTCTCACTTGAATAAAGTCCACCAGCGCTTCCGCTCTGACTTCACCCCTTATTCAACGCTCTCCTACCATTCCTTACGGAATCCCAAGCTTCGGTATATGATTTAGCCCCGTTAAATTTTCGGCGCAGGGTCACTCGACCAGTGAGCTATTACGCACTCTTTTAATGAGTGGCTGCTTCTAAGCCAACATCCTGGTTGTCTGTGCAACCCCACATCCTTTTCCACTTAACCATATTTTGGGACCTTAGCTGTGGGTCTGGGCTGTTTCCCTTTTGACAACGAAACTTATCTCACGCTGTCTGACTCCCGTACATCAATTATCCGGCATTCTGAGTTTGATAGGTTTCAGTAGCCTTTCGGCCCCTAGACCATTCAGTGCTTTACCTCCGGTAATCTAATACGAGGCTAGCCCTAAAGCTATTTCGGAGAGAACCAGCTATCTCCGGGTTCGATTGGAATTTCTCCGCTACCCACACCTCATCCGCTACTATTTCAACAGGAGTCGGTTCGGTCCTCCATGGGGTTTTACCCCCACTTCAACCTGGACATGGGTAGGTCACCCGGTTTCGGGTCGAATACAACTGACTTCATACGCCCTGTTCAGACTCGGTTTCCCTGCGGCTCCATCCCTTAAGGACTTAACCTTGCCAGTTACATTCACTCGCCGGACCATTCTACAAAAGGTACCCGATCACCCTTTGACGGGCTCTCGGTGCTTGTAAGCACAAGGTTTCAGGTTCTTTTTCACTCCCCTTCCGGGGTCCTTTTCACCTTTCCTTCACAGTACTGTTCACTATCGGTCACTGGGTAGTATTTAGGCTTGGAGGGTGGTCCCCCCATATTCCCACCGGGTTTCACGTGTCCGGCGGTACTCTGGATACAGCTAGGCGCTTTCCTTTTTCGCATACGTGACTCTCACACTGTTTCGTTGGCCTTCCCATGCCATTCTGCTAAATTCCTGCGTCCACATTGCTGTCCGAACCCCGGGAGTATTGCTACCCCCGGTTTGGCCTCTTCCGCGTTCGCTCGCCACTACTAGCGGAATCTCATTTGATGTCTTTTCCTCGCCCTACTTAGATGTTTCAGTTCAGGCGGTTCCCCTCATACACCTATGAATTCAGTGTATGATAACTGGACATGACTCCAGTTGGATTGCTCCATTCGGATATCTATGGATCAATGCCCACTTACGGCTCCCCATAGCTTTTCGCAGTTAGTCGCGTCCTTCATCGGCTCCCAGTGCCAAGGCATTCCCCTTGCGCTCTTTGTAGCTTGACCATGTGTTTTTTCTTGGTTCTTCTTTAAAAATTTGAAATTGTAGATTTTAAATCTAAAAATAACAAGTTATTTCTCGCTTAATATCTGCTTCTTCTTTATTCAGTTTTCAATGTACACGGCCGCAGGCCGTTTCATCGCGGGACAGCTCCCAGATCAAAAGACCCGTTCTGTCGCGGATTCTACCTTCTGCCGACCTTTTCCACACGATACCCTTTCCTCCACAGAAGTGAATTCAAACTACCGTATGTATTTTTGAGGACTTCCTCCGTTACGCGGGCACTCCGCTTCCTCTTTCAAGTTTGCTTTGTGCGCGGCAAAAACGGACTGTGTCCGTGGTGGGCTTAAGTGGACTCGAACCACCGACCTCACGCTTATCAGGCGTGCGCTCTAACCGGCTGAGCTATAAGCCCATATTCCGGCGTTCAGGTTGTCACCCTTAGCCACATTTTGTTTTGGCTCGTCTTCGCTTCTTTCCGCGTGCACTCATTTCACGTTTCCGTCAAATCTTACCCGCGAATTGTCTGCGGCGACTCGCCGCTGGTGGAGATTAACGGGATCGAACCGTTGACCTCCTGCTTGCAAAGCAGGCGCTCTCCCAGCTGAGCTAAACCCCCATATAAAGGTAGCTTCACTCAGGTGTTCTACCCTTGTTTCCACTTCTCTGAAAGCTCTCTTGCAGTTCTGTGCCGGGAGCCGGTTGTTACCGTCCCGCCACACCGGGGCAATTTCCTGCTGCATTCCTGCGGCGGGCCATTGTCACCGGGCACTGCCCGGGGCCTTCAAAATTAAACAACGATTCGAATTTCGTCTTCCGTAACCGACCTAGGATGTTAGACCAGCCTATTCAGCTGCTCATGTCTCCATAGAAAGGAGGTGATCCAGCCGCACCTTCCGATACGGCTACCTTGTTACGACTTCACCCCAGTCGCCAATCCTACCTTCGGCAGCGCCTCCCTTGCGGTTAGGCTACTGACTTCGGGTATTACCGGCTCCCATGGTGTGACGGGCGGTGTGTACAAGGCCCGGGAACGTATTCACCGCGGCATGATGATCCGCGATTACTAGCAATTCCAACTTCACGCAGGCGGGTTGCAGCCTGCGATCCGAACTGAGACTGTTTTTTAGGTTTTGCTCCACCTCGCGGTCTTGCTTCCCTTTGTTAACAGCCATTGTAGTACGTGTGTAGCCCAGGTCATAAAGGGCATGATGATTTGACGTCGTCCCCACCTTCCTCCGTTTTGTCAACGGCAGTCTGATTAGAGTGCTCTTGCGTAGCAACTAATCACAGGGGTTGCGCTCGTTGCGGGACTTAACCCAACATCTCACGACACGAGCTGACGACAACCATGCACCACCTGTCTCAACTTTCCCCGAAGGGCACCTGATGCATCTCTGCTTCGTTAGTTGGATGTCAAGACCTGGTAAGGTTCTTCGCGTTGCTTCGAATTAAACCACATACTCCACTGCTTGTGCGGGCCCCCGTCAATTCCTTTGAGTTTCAACCTTGCGGCCGTACTCCCCAGGTGGATTACTTATTGTGTTAACTCCGGCACGGAAGGGGTCAGACCCCCCACACCTAGTAATCATCGTTTACGGCATGGACTACCAGGGTATCTAATCCTGTTTGCTACCCATGCTTTCGTGCCTCAGCGTCAGTTAAAGCCCAGTAAGCCGCCTTCGCCACTGGTGTTCCTCCCGATCTCTACGCATTTCACCGCTACACCGGGAATTCCGCCTACCTCTACTTCACTCAAGCTCCACAGTTTCAAACGCAGTCTATGGGTTAAGCCCATATATTTCACGCCTGACTTGCAGAGCCGCCTACGCACCCTTTACACCCAGTAAATCCGGACAACGCTTGCTCCCTACGTATTACCGCGGCTGCTGGCACGTAGTTAGCCGGAGCTTCCTCCTTGGCTACCGTCATTTGTTTCGTCACCAAGGACAGAGGTTTACAATCCGAAAACCGTCTTCCCTCACGCGGCGTTGCTGCATCAGAGTTTCCTCCATTGTGCAATATCCCCCACTGCTGCCTCCCGTAGGAGTCTGGGCCGTGTCTCAGTCCCAATGTGGCCGTTCAACCTCTCAGTCCGGCTACCGATCGTCGCCTTGGTGGGCCTTTATCTCACCAACTAGCTAATCGGACGCGAGTCCATCTTTCAGCGGATTGCTCCTTTGATATTCAGACCATGCAGCCCAAATATGTCATGCGGTATTAGCGTCCGTTTCCAGACGTTATCCCCCTCTGAAAGGCAGGTTACTCACGCGTTACTCACCCGTCCGCCACTAAATTAAGCTCAACACCCACCACTCGGTCAGGTGTCCCCACCAAACTAAGTGTTCGGTGTTAAACTTAATTCCGTTCGACTTGCATGTGTTAGGCACGCCGCCAGCGTTCGTCCTGAGCCAGGATCAAACTCTCTAAAATATTGTATATAATCGCCCGGAGGCGTTTATATCAAAATACTCAGAGTTTTTGAAGAGCTCTAAATACGATACACTAACGTGTATTTTCGTTGTCTTTTAAAGTGACAACCAACTTCGTCCGAAAGTACATTCTATACTCTCAAGTTCATTACGGGTTCCTTAATTCTATCGTTGTTTAATTTTCAAGGTCCTGTCTCCGTCAAACTGTACAAGGAGAACGCTTTGAAGTCTATCATATTTCAGTGGACTTGTCAAGCATTTTGTTCCCGTTTTTCGACGGCTTCACTATAATACCACTTCCATTATACATTGTCAACGCTTTTTTCAGTATTTTATGAAACTTTCAAGATTTTGCTGTATATTGCAGGATTTATAGATGTTTGGTATAATAAACCTATTGTCTCTATTAACAGGAGGGCAGACTATGCCAATCAAAATACAGGAAAACCTTCCGGCAGTGGAAGTGCTGGAGTCGGAAAATATATTTGTTATGACGCATCAGCGCGCGATCACACAGGATATCCGCCCGCTGAAAATCGTGATCCTCAATCTGATGCCCACAAAGATCGATACGGAAACGCAGCTTCTGCGGCTTTTGGGAAATTCCCCTTTACAGGTGGATGTCGAACTGATGCAGATGGCGACGCATATTTCCAAGAATACTTCGGCGTCGCATCTCAATACCTTTTATAAAACATTTGACGAATTGAAGGAAGAAAAATTCGACGGTATGATTATTACGGGTGCCCCTGTCGAAAACCTGACGTTTGAAGAAGTCGATTATTGGGACGAGCTCTGCAAAATTATGGACTGGAGCAGGCGCAACGTCTATTCCACTCTGCACATCTGCTGGGGAGCTCAGGCCGGCCTTTATTATCACTTCGGAGTGCCAAAATATCAGCTGCCCGAAAAGCTTTCCGGCGTATTTCTTCACCATCTGCTCGACTGCCGGCATCCGCTGGTCCGCGGCTTTGACGACGATTTCTTTTCGCCGCATTCCAGAAATACCGAAGTCAGGATGGAGGATATTGAAAAAATAGAGAATTTGATTGTCCTGACCGCTTCGGAGGAAGCCGGAGTCCATATTATCGCCAGAAAGAACGGCAGGCAGTTCTTTGTCACCGGCCACTTGGAGTACGACTGCAACACGCTGTCCAATGAATATTTCCGGGATCTGAGGAAAGGAATCCATCCCCATATTCCAAAACATTATTTCCCGAATGACGACGTCACGCAGGAACCTCCCTTTGTCTGGCGCAGTCACGCAAACCTTCTGTTTATCAACTGGCTGAACTACTATGTATACCAGCAGACACCGTACGATCTGAAAGATCTTACCGATAACTGAAAAGAGCTCTCCGCTGCTGGAGAGCTCTTTTTTTAGTTTATACTGAAACTCACGACAATTTTTCGCGCAATTGATTCAAAATCACTTTTTCACGCCGGGACACCTGTACCTGCGTCATGCCAAGCGCCTCTGCGGTCTGCGTCTGCGTCCGGCTTTTGAAATAGCGGAAAACAATGATGCTTCGGTCTTTGGGCGGAAGCTCCGTAACGACCTGTTTCAGGGAAAGCAGCTCCGCGATTTTGTCGTCGCCGCTTTCCACGCTCACATCGATCTGGCCTCCCCCCTCTTCCGGAGAGGCGGTGAGCGAAAGCGGAAGCTGGGAAGCCCCGAGCGCCTGGGCGGCCTCGGCGGGTTCCACATCCAGAAGCTCCGCAAGCTCGCTGACAGTCGGTGTGCGTCCTTCCCGTTCGCTGAAGGCAGACGATTCGCGCGCGGCGCGCATGGCCAGTTCTTTCAGCCCCCTGCCGACCTTGATTGCGCCCCCGTCACGGAAAAGGCGTCTGATTTCCCCCAGAATGACCGGGACGGCGTAAGTGGAAAACCTGACCCCACGCTCACTGTCGAAATTGTCCACAGCCTTGACAAGGCCCAGACAACCGGCCTGAAAAAGGTCGTCGTATTCCACCCCGCGTCCTTTGAAATGCTTGACGCAGGCGTGTACAAGACCGATATTATCGTTTATTGTCTGCTCTCTGTCCATATTAATGGTTCTTTTCCGTCCGGCGGCGCTGGATGGTCTTACTCATGGTAACCGATGTTCCGCGCCCCGGCTTGGAGGTCACTCTCAGAACATCCATGAAACTCTCCATGACGGCAAAGCCCAGCCCCGCGCGTTCTTCGTCCTCGGAAGTGCTGAAAAGCGGCTGCATGGCCTGTTCGATATCTTCGATGCCGCAGCCCTTGTCCCGGATGCGGATGCTGATTCTGCCGTTCTCGTATAATTTACAGGTTATGTATATGGTTCCTAAGGTGTTGCGGTAGGCGTGGACAATACAGTTGGTAACCGCTTCTGAAACCGCTGTTTTAATATCGCTCAGTTCATCGATCGTAGGGTCAAGCTGTGCGGCAAATGCCGCGACCGCCGCCCTTCCGAAGGATTCGTTCGCCGAACAGCTTGGGAAGGAGACCGTCATTTCATTAATTGGCTTCATGAATCTTCACATCCTTTACAATACTGCATAGCTGGTTTAAACCTGCAAGCGAAACGATTTTTTCTATTTTCGGCTGTAGATTTGCAATTCTGACACTGCCGCCCCAAATCTGCATCAGCTTGCAGCGCCCCATAATCAGCCCCACACCGGAACTGTCCATAAACTGCACCCCTGAAAAATCAAGAGTAAGCAGTTTCGGCTTTACTTTCGACGCCGCCTCGTCAATGGCGCCGCGGATTTCCCGTGCGGAATGATGGTCGATCTCGCCGCTCAGCACAGCGGTCATCTCGCCATCCTTCAGTATTAGTCTGACACCCATGCGGATCCCTCCATGATATATGTAATCTTATTAGTATCGGCAGATTTAAGACCTGTTATTCATGAATTTAGAAAATCGGCAATAAAAAAAGCCCTTAACTATAAAGATAAGGGCTTTTGTGTAAAATTTTACTCGAAATTTGCGGACAGGCTGTTTTTATTTTGCATGAAGCAGATTAACAATGCGCGGCCGGATATCGCCCGCAAGGTAGAGCGAGCCGCAGATCAGCAGCGCGCTGTTCCCATCCAGCAGCGAAAATGCCTTTGCGAGGGCCGCGTCGGCGGTTTGCGCGGGCTCTGCGTCAGTACCGATTTTTTGAAAATGCTCTGCGAGCGATTGTGCGTCCAGCGCGCGGGGACTGGACGGTGCCAGCGTAAACACCTTGGAAAACAGCCCCGTAAAATTCCGTACGGCGCTGGTAACGTCCTTGTCGGCAAGCATGCCCACAATGGCTATGATTTTCCGATCACCGAAATATTTTCCGACCGCTTTCGCCAGCGCGGCGGTGCCGCCGGGATTGTGCGCGCCGTCCAGCACGATCAGCGGGTCGGCGGAAAGCACCTCCATCCGGGAGGGGAAGCTTGCCGAGGAAAATCCCGCCTCAATGCTGTGGTCGGCAATCTGGTACCCCTGTTTTTTCAGTTCCTCGATCACGGCCAGCGCGGTCACCGCGTTTTTGACCTGGTGTTCCCCGAGGAACGGCAGACTGACCAGAAGTCCGCGGTACTCGAGCCCGGTTCCGCTAATATTCATAGACAGCACTTCCACGCTGTCCGTATCGGCCGGGACAAAACGGTTTTTGCGCTCTTCCGCCGTACTCCTGATGACCGCAAGTGCTTCCGGATCCTGTCCGGGCGAGCACACGGTCACGCCGTTTTCCTTGATAATGCCGCATTTTTCATAGGCGATTTTTGCGAGGGTATCGCCCAAAATCGCGGTGTGGTCAAGAGAAATTGACGTAATCACGGACACAAGCGGGGTAGAAATGACGTTCGTCGCATCCAGACGGCCGCCGAGCCCTACCTCCAGTACGACGATATCGCACTGGTTCTCTGCAAACCATTCCATTGCCAGCGCAGTAATCAGTTCAAATTCCGTGATGATCTCGCCGTTCTCCGCCATCTGCTCCACAAGGGGAAAGATTTTTTCCACAAGGGCGCTCAGCTCCTCACGGCCGATCATTTCACCGTTGATCTGCATTCTTTCGCAGAAATCCGTGACAAAAGGAGAAATAAACAGCCCTGTTTTATACTGGGATTTTTTCACTACCGAGGCAATCAGCGCACAGGTGGAGCCTTTCCCGTTGGTGCCGGCCACGTGAACGAATTTCAGTCTGTCCTGCGGATTTCCGAGCAGGGCAAGAAGCTTCTCCACTCTTTCGAGCCCCGGTCTGGAGCCGAAGCGGAGCAGGCTTTCTATCTTTTGAAGCGCTTCCTCATACGTTATCATTTTTACGCCTACTTTTCTGAAAATATATATTACAGCAATTCCATTTCAGTCTGCGAGACAAAACACGTTTTTCCCCGCCTTCGACGGGGGAAAAACGCAAACTTGTTGCAGAATCAATTGGAAATGTTGTAAGAAAGATGGAAAAGGCGGACAAACGTCCGCCTTACGATTATTTTAAAGCTTCGATACCGGACTGGATCAGCGCAATATGGTCGCGCAGCTTGTCGGCGTTCTGTCTGACGCCTTCCACTACGTTCGCAGGAGCCTTCGACATAAATTTCTCGTTGGCAAGCTTCTCCTGTGCGTTCTGATACTGCTTCTGTGCGGATTCCAGCTCTTTGGTCAGGCGCTCAAGCTCCGCCTTTTTGTCCACCAGTTCGGACATGGGGATGTATAGCTTCGCATTGGCCGTGACAATGGTCGCCGCGCCGTCGAGTTGATAATCGGCCCCGATTTCCACCTCCGTGGCGTAGGCGAGCTTTTTGATGATTTCCCTGCCATCTTCAAACATGGCGGCGTCGCCGGTGGCAATATAGAGATGGGTTTTGCGTGAAGGCGGCACGTTCATTTCGGAACGGCGGTTGCGGACGGCACGCACTGCTTCCATAATGCTGCGCATGTTCTCCGCGGCCTGCGGGAAGCAATGGCTTTCCTCGTACTGCGGCCAGCGGGACACCATGATGGATTCGCCCTCGTGCGGAAGCGTCTGCCAGATTTCCTCGGTAATATACGGCATAAACGGATGCAGCAGCTTCAGGGTGCCGCTCATGACCCAGACAAGCACCTGACGCACGCCCTGTGCGGTTTCCCGATCGTCGGAGTTCAGGCGGATTTTCGCGATTTCAATATACCAGTCGCAGAATTCATCCCAGAGGAAATCGTAAAGCTTCTGTACGGCGATCCCGAGCTCGAAGTGCTCCAAGTTTTCCGTGATCTCCTTCGTCACGCGGTTGAAGGAATCGATGATCCACCGATCTTCCATCGCAAGGTTCGCGGGAAGCTCATTCTTTACGTCATGACCGTCGATATTCATGAGGATAAAGCGCGAGGCGTTCCAGATTTTATTGGCAAAATTGCGGCTGGACTCCACCTTCTCGTCGGAAAAACGCATGTCGTTTCCGGGGCTGTTGCCCGTTGCGAGCGTAAAACGGAGCGCGTCTGCGCCGAATTTTTCAATAATTTCAAGCGGGTCTATCCCGTTGCCCAGCGACTTGCTCATTTTTCTGCCCTTTGCGTCGCGGACAAGTCCGTGAATCAGGACGGTATGGAACGGGACCTCCCCCATCTGCTCAATGCCGGAGAAAATCATGCGGGCTACCCAGAAGAAAATGATATCGTAGCCGG
Source organism: Caproiciproducens puteiluti (assembly GCF_052442865.1). Taxonomy (NCBI): domain Bacteria; kingdom Bacillati; phylum Bacillota; class Clostridia; order Eubacteriales; family Acutalibacteraceae; genus Caproiciproducens; species Caproiciproducens puteiluti. The sequence goes on from NZ_CP194790.1 coordinate 2,444,118, forward strand.
TGACAAGGGTATCGGTCGGATAGAAGTATTTCAGGTCCTCGGTTTTGTCCGGCCAGCCGAGGGTGGAAAACGGCCAGAGCGCGGAGCTGAACCAAGTGTCAAGGGTGTCCTCGTCCTGTTTCAGATTTTTGGAACCGCATTTCGGGCAGGTGTGCGGCTCTTCGCGGGAAACGACCGTTTCCCCGCAGTCCTGGCAGTACCACGCGGGAATGCGGTGGCCCCACCAAAGCTGGCGGGAAATACACCAGTCCTTGATGTTTTCCATCCAGTGGTCGTAAATCTTTTCAAAACGGTCGGGAACAAATTTTACTTTTCCGTCCTTTACTTCCTGAAGAGCGGGCTGAGCCAGCGGTTTCATTTTTACAAACCACTGCTTGGAAACGCGCGGCTCCACAACTGTGCCGCAGCGGTAGCAGGAGCCGACATTGTGCTTGATCGGTTCTACCTCGACAAGGAAGCCCTGTGCCTTGAGGTCCTCCACAATCTGTTTGCGGGCCTCCATGGCGGGCATACCGGCGTATTTCCCGGCGTTTTCATTCATATTGCCGCCGTCATCCATGACATTGATGATCGGCAGATCGTGGCGCAGACCGACTTCAAAGTCGTTCGGGTCGTGGGCCGGGGTGATTTTCACCACGCCGGTTCCGAAATCGCGCTCAACATAAGTATCCGCAATTAGCGGGATTTCGCGGTTCACAAGAGGGAGAACCAGTGTCTTCCCCACCAGACCCGCATAGCGTTCGTCTTCGGGATGTACCGCGACCGCGGTATCGCCCAGCATTGTCTCCGGACGGGTGGTAGCCAGCTGAATGTAGCCGCTGCCGTCCTTGAAAGGATAACGCAGGTGCCAGAAGAAGCCGTCGTGCTCGCTGAACTCCACTTCCGCGTCGGAAATAGAGGTGCGGCAGTGCGGGCACCAGTTGATGATGCGTTCCCCGCGGTAGATCAGGTCCTTTTCGTACAGTCTTACAAAAACCTCCCGGACGGCTTTGGAGCAGCCCTCGTCCAGGGTAAAACGCTCGCGTTCCCAGTCGCAGGAGGAACCCAGCTTTTTCAGCTGTTCAATGATTCTTCCGCCGTATTTTTCCTTCCATTTCCACGCGCGTTCCAAAAAGGCCTCGCGGCCGATTTCGTCTTTGGTAATGCCCTCTTTGCGCATTGCCTCAACGATTTTCGCCTCTGTGGCAATGGAAGCGTGGTCGGTTCCCGGCAGCCAGAGCGCCGAATAGCCCTGCATCCTTCTCCAGCGGATCAGGATATCCTGCAGGGTTTCGTCCAGAGCATGTCCCATATGGAGCTGGCCGGTAATGTTCGGGGGCGGAATCACAATGGTATATGGCTGCTTCTCGGGGTCCGGCTCGGCGTGAAAATAGCCGCCGGAGAGCCAGAAGTCATAAATTCTGTCCTCCACTTCCTGTGGGTCATAGGTTTTTGCAAGTTCCCTGCTCATATATTTTCCTCCTGAATTTTATCCCTTAAAATGATGGCATACCCCTTCATTCCCCGCGGCGCGCCTGGTGCGCCGCCACGGAAAGCAACCTGTTTATTATGGCATTCCATGGGTCGTTTGTCAATTTTTTCAGCTTGCTGGAACTGGTTTGACGGAACCGCCGATCACGGTGCTGTCAAGGATGACGGCAATGCAAAGGCACAGCAGGACATTGGACTGATTGGCGATATCGACGGCGAAACAGTCGCCGTTTTCGTTCCAGCACCGGCCGTGCGTCATTACGACAGTAGAGTCCACATCGATCAGGTCATAGGAACGCGTCAGAAGATCGCCGCGAAAGCTCCAGCCGACGCCTTTGATTTTAATGGGCTGCTTCGACGAGGCAAGATTCAGCGTCACACGCGCGCGCTCCTTGTCCCCGATAAAAACGGAGTACCTCGACATGGCCGAAATCCCCAGACTGAAGATACGGGCCGCCTCGTTTTGGTTGTTGTCAATCAGGTAGACCTTGCTGCCGATGGACAACGAATCACCGGTAACACTGTAGACAGACTGACCAAGAGCATCTATTACGGTAAAAAGAGCTTCCGTACCGGTGCTCTGTTTAATGTAAAATTTCATGCGCCGGCCTCCCTGTTTGAAATCGATTATTAATGCTTATCATATCATTTTTGTACCGTATAGGCAACCGCCTTTCCGTATAAATATGGAAAAGGCAGAGCGGATTTCCATTGACGTACCTGTGCGGATATACTACAATAAACGGGATCGGAGGTGCTGTTTTGAAAAAATTCCTTCCTCTCAGGCGAATCCGGCTCCTTGCGTTTGCGCCGGCTGCCTTGCTGCTTACCCTTGCCGCGCAAAACCGTCCGGATTTTGCGGAATGGTACGCAAACACCATTTATCCCGTCTTGTCACGCGGGGTAAACCGCGTCACTTCCCTTGTCCCGTTTTCCGTTATGGAGGCCCTGATTGTCCTTCTTTGCGCGGGCACCGTTTTTTATATGATTTTCTTTATTACCAAAATCATACATAACCGCGGAAAACGAAGAAAAATATTTTCTCTTTTCGCAATTAACCTGATATGCATTGCCAGCGTGCTGTATTTTGTGTTTGTGGTCTCCTGCGGAATCAATTATTACCGTTATCCCTTCGCGCAGACCTGCGGGCTGGAAATCCGTCCTTCGTCCAAGGCCGAGCTGACGGCGCTCTGTGCCGACCTTGCCGATCGGGCAAACGAGCTGCGCAAAGGAGTCCAAACCGACCGGAACTCCGTTATGCGGCTGAACACGGAGGATATTAAGGCAACGGCAAAAAAGGCGAGAACGGCGTTTGACGCGGTCAGCGGGGACTATCCGCTTCTGCGCGCGGGGTACGGTCCGCCGAAGCCGGTGTTTTTCTCCCGGCTGATGTCCTACTGCGACACTACGGGCATTTTTTTCCCGTTTACCTTTGAAGCGAATGTCAACGTGGATATTCCGGACTATTCCATCCCGCTGACAATGTGCCACGAGCTTTCCCATCTGCGCGGATATATGCGCGAGGACGAGGCGAATTTCATCGGCTACCTTGCCTGTGAAAAAAGCGGGGACGCGGATTTCCGGTATTCGGGGACGATGCTCGCCTATATCTATGCTTCCAACGCGCTTTACGGCACCGACCCGTCGGCGGCAAATCAGATTTACGGGACCCTGAGCGACGGCGTCAGACGCGATCTGGAAAACAATTCCGCGTACTGGAAGCAGTTTGAGGGACCGGTCGCTACCGCTGCCGACCATGTCAACGATTCTTATCTGAAGGCCAACAAACAGACGGACGGCATAAAAAGCTACGGCCGGATGGTCGACCTGCTGCTCGCCGAATACCGCACAAAAAAAGGAGCCGGCTGAAAGGCTCCTTTTTTAATCGATACTCAAAACGGCTGTTCAGACAGCGCCGCGCTCAGGGAGCCGAATCGGAAGCAGTTTCTGAAGCGCCGTCCGGCGCAGGCCCTTTGCTGACGACAATGGAGACCTGGGACCCGTAGGCCATCTGACTGCCCTCCTGCACATCCTTGTAGCCGATGACCATCCCTTTTTCCACGCCGGAGCTGTATTCCTCCGTTTTGGTGGGCGTAAAGCCGGCCGAGGTGACCGCTTCCGAAGCTTCCGCAAGCGTTTTCCCCGCGATCGGCGGAAGAGTGCGCACGGCAGCCCCTTCGCTGACAACGACTACGATCGCCGTCCCCCTTGCCATTTTCGTGCCCGCGGCGGGCGACTGGGAAATGATGCTGCCCTCGGGAATGGTATCGCTGAACTGCTTACTGGACAGAAGCACCTGATAATCCTGACTGGAGGAGGATTCGCCCGAATTGGTCTGCTCCTGAAAAACCTGGCCGACCAGATTGGGCGCTTCGATCAGATTCGGGTCGGCGGAATCGGCAGAATCCACGGAATCCAATGTCATTTCCAGCGAGCCCGCGGTTGCGGACTCAACCTGAGAGGTTTCCGAAGCGAGCGTTTCCGTATCACCCCGTCCGGTGTTGGAAATCCAGATAATCCCGACGATGGTGAACACGATCAGGGCGGCCACACAGGTCAGAATGACCCATACGAAATTGGGAACGCCCTTTTTGCCGTCCTCCTCCTCCGGCTCAGGGGCGGACCTGTGAATCCTCTGGGTATCCTCTATGGTGGCCGTGACGGTCGGCGCGGCGGAAAGCTCAGCGCGGAGCCGCTCAAAGGTGGGGGTGCGTTTGTCCGGGGAAACCTGCAGCGCGTTGGCCATCGCCGTTACCACATGGGGCGGCAGGCTGCGCATAATGCTGGTCGGAATCAAAAGCCGCATATCGTTGCGCCTTTTTAAGGCCTCCTGCGGCATGGTGCCCGTCAGGGCAAAAAACAGGGACGCGGCAAAGCCATAGACATCCGTCGACTCATTGGGGACATAGTCCATCACATACTGCTCTATGGCGGCGCAGCCGGGAACGAGGTCCGGCGGCAAATCCGTGTCCATCCGGCGGACGGCGCTGATGCAGAAGCTGCCGAGCTTCATCCTGCCGTCCTGCATGATATTCAGGGTGTCGGGAGAAATGCCAAGATGCCGGATTCCCGCCGCCTGCATCGAGCTGAGCGCGGACAGAACGGGCATAAAGAGCTGCCTTGCGGCGTTCCAGCTGAGGTTGCCGCCGCTGCGCTCGACAAAATAGCGGAGCGTAATGCTTTCGCTCCACTCGGAAACGGTATAGGCCGTATGATTTTCCTCAAAGATATCGTAAATCTGTACAATGGCGGAAAGCTCGCGCATGTGCGCAATCTCTCTGGAATAATTCAGAAAAGCGGCGAGACATTCGTCAAAGATGATCTCGCTGCCGCCGATCACACGGATATCCGTCCCGTTGGCGGGTCTTTCGCACAGGGTCTGCGGAAAAAACTCGCGCAGTTCAATCGGTATGTTCAGAACCGTATCGTAGCCGATATAGGTGATTCCCTCGCCGTTGCTCTTTTTCGCGCGGCCGACGATATACCGGTTCTGCAGTCTGGTCCTGTACGGAAGCGCATGGCGCATTTGTGGCTCGGAAGAACTGAAGCCGCAGTTGGAACATTCGGTTTTGCCGTTTGTATCGGACATGCAGTTCATGCATAGATTGTCAAAGCCAGTCATCTTGCTTCCTCCATGTTTCACAAATATGGAAAAACTTTCTATATATTCTTAGTCGTCCATATCCGGATTATCCCAGTTGTGCCAAACATTTTGCACGTCGTCGTTGTCCTCAAGGGCATCGAGCAGACGCTGCATTTTTGTAATGGATTCTTCGTCGGTCAGCGTGGTATAGGTGTTCGGCACCATCTCCACTTCCGCGGAAACGAACTCATAGCCTTTCTTTTCAAGGTCGTCGCGCACGCCGCTGAAATCCTCCGGCTCGGTATAGATTTCAAAGACGTCCTCGTCGGCCTGAAAATCGGACGCGCCCGCTTCCAGGCTGTCCTCCATGACCTTGTCTTCCTCAAGGCCTTCCCTTTCGACGACGATCAGACCCTTTTGGGCGAACATAAACGAAACACAGCCGGTAGTGCCGAGGTTGCCGCCGAATTTGTCGAAATAATGGCGGACGTCGCCGGCGGTACGGTTGCGGTTGTCGGTCAGCGTTTCCACAATGACCGCGATGCCGTTCGGGCCGTATCCTTCGTATGTAATGTTTTCATACTTGGTATCGTCCCCGTCTCCGGCAGCTTTTTTGATAATGCGTTCAATATTGTCATTAGGCACATTGTTGGCCTTCGCCTTGGCAACGCAGTCCTTTAATTTCGAGTTGGTGTTGGGGTCCGGGCCGCCGCCCTCTTTTACCGCTACGGCAAGCTCACGGCCGATTTTTGTAAATACCTTCGCTTTTGCGCCGTCTGTCTTTTCTTTTTTACGTTTGATATTATTCCATTTTGAATGGCCAGACATATTTTTTCCTCCCAAATAATAGGTTACATTTTATAATATCACAATTCACATTCTATGGCAAGCGCCAGCTCCCGGGCGGAATTCCGCGCTTTTTCAAACGTTTCGCGGCCTTCGTCAAAATCCGTTCCCGGCCAGACAGCCATGCCCGCGATTGAGGTATTGATGACGGAAAACGCCAGCTTTAGCTGGCGGGCAATGATTTGTGCGCCCTCGCAGTCCTTTGAGCCGCAGGTAACCAGCACGGCGGCCAGCTTATGCTTTTCGACCGGGTTCCTGATCCCGAGGGAAAACCGGGCCGCGAAATACCGCTGCGTCCGGTCGACAATCGCCTTGAGCGGCGCGGGCAGGCTGAGGTTGTAAACCGGCGTGGCGACGACGATCACGTCCGCGGCGCGGATCAGCGCGTCGATATCGTCAAAGTCCGGCTGCGAGCATCTTTCTTCCCCGACGCAGACGTTGCAGGCAATGCAGGGCGCAATGTTCCGCTCGTAGGCGCTGACGGTCTCGATCCGCGTATTCCCTTCCAGCGGTTTCAGAAATTCGTTCAGAAGCTTCGCAGTGGTTCCGTCCCTGTTGGGGGAACCGAAAAAGACAAGCACCAGCTTCCGCTCCTCCGCATTTTCCCGCACAGCCTCCGCATGCAAACCGACCACCCCTTTCGCAGGAACAATCACAAAGGTCCAGACACCCGGACAATGTTAAGCCTGCTTTAAAAGTTTATAAAATATCGTTTATCATCTGATTTCAGGAATAACAATATTTAGCATTCTATTATAATAATTGTACCATACAGCCCCGCCGGTGGGAAGAGCAAACCTGTCGAAATCCGTGCGCCGCCGCGGGAGGGATGAAAATTTTCACCGACGGAAAGGCGCGGAACACCCAAAGATTTATAAAGTCTGTCGCTTGACAATGTGGACTATTTTAGGCTAAAATGTATTATTATCGTTCATGGAATAATATAATCAGAAACGGTGGCATTTTATGAAAATCGGCTTAGATGTCGGCTCCACCACGATCAAATGCGTGGTGCTGGACGACGGCAATCAAATCATATATCAATCTTATGAGAGGCATTTTTCCCAGATTACGCAAAAAATGTCGGAGCTTCTCACAAGAATCAATCAGGAACTCCTCAAAGGCGCGAAGGCCCGGCTTACGGTTTCCGGTTCCGCCGGAATGGGAATTTCACAGTCCTGCAAGCTGCCGTTTATTCAGGAGGTTTACGCGACCCGCGTGGCGATTGGGAAGCTGATTCCCGACGCGGACGTCATCATTGAGCTCGGCGGAGAAGACGCGAAAATGCTGTTTTTATCCGGTGGCATGGAGGTCCGCATGAACGGCTCCTGTGCCGGAGGAACCGGCGCTTTTATCGACCAGATGGCGACTCTTTTGAATATCTCGCTGGACGAAATGGATCAGCTGGCGGAGCAGTACGAGAAAATATATACCATTGCCTCGCGCTGCGGCGTGTTCGCAAAGTCGGACGTGCAGCCCCTGCTGAATCAGGGCGCGCGCAAAAGCGACATTTCGGCGAGCATCTTCGCCGCCGTGGCGAACCAGACGATCGCGGGGCTGGCACAGGGCCGAAAAATCGCCGGCAAAGTGATTTATCTGGGCGGGCCGCTCACCTTTTTGCCGCAGCTGCGCGCAAGCTTTGACCAGGCGCTGAAAACACAGGGCGTATGCCCCGAAAATTCCCTTTATTATGTGGCAATGGGGGCAGCGCTGAGCAGCGACACCGAAATCGACCTAAAAACCGCTCTGGAAAGCATCGCCGCCTACGGCAATACGGCGAACTTTCTTTCCATTCCCCCGCTGTTTGAAACACAGGCGGATTACGACGCCTTTACCCGCCGCCACTCCGAATGCAAAGCGCCGCGCGGCAGCGCGGAAACCTACACGGGCGACGCCTACCTGGGGATCGACGCGGGTTCCACCACGGTAAAGGCCGTTTTGCTTGGCAAGGACGGCGAGGTGCTGGATTCCATTTACCGCAGCAATTCGGGCAACCCGGTGCCGATTATCCGGGAATACCTGCTCAGCGTTTCCGACCGCTTCCCGAAAATCCGGATCGCCGCGGGCGCCGTGACGGGTTACGGCGAGGAGCTTTTGAAAAACGCCTTCAATATTGACTTCGGCATCGTGGAAACGGTGGCGCACTTTACGGCTGCCAAATGTTTTCTGCCCAACGTCGATTTTGTCATCGACATCGGCGGACAGGATATGAAATGCTTTAAAATCCGCAACGGAGCAATCGACAACATCTTTCTGAACGAAGCCTGTTCCTCCGGCTGCGGTTCTTTTTTACAGACCTTCGCCAACACGCTCGGCTATGAAATAGAGGATTTCGCAAAGCTGGGCCTGTTTGCGAAGCACCCGGTGGATTTGGGTTCCCGCTGCACCGTGTTCATGAACTCGCAGGTCAAGCAGGCGCAGAAGGACGGCGCGACCACCGAGGATATTTCCGCCGGCCTTTCCGTCAGCGTGGTGAAAAACGCGATCTACAAGGTCATCCGCGCGGCTTCAGCCGAGGAGCTGGGCCGAAATATTGTGGTACAGGGCGGCACCTTCCTGAACGACGCGGTGCTGCGTGTGTTTGAAAACGAGCTGGGCGTCAACGTTTCCCGCCCGGATATTTCCGGCCTGATGGGCGCTTACGGAGCGGGAATCTACGCCAGAGCCCATTCAAACGGGCAGAGCGCGATCATCGGCAGGGAGGAATTGGAAAACTTCCAGCACGACGTCAGGGTCACCTCCTGCGGGCTGTGCAACAACCACTGCCGGCTGACCATCAACATTTTCGGCGGAAACCGGCGCTTTATCGGCGGAAACCGCTGCGAAAAGCCGGTGACGAAGCGCACGTCGGAGGATGAGCTCAACATGTACGCCTATAAGCTCGGGGTGCTGCGCTCTTACCAGCCCATACCGGGCAGAAGGGGCAAAATCGGCATTCCGATGGGGCTGAATCTCTATGAGCTTCTCCCCTTCTGGCACACCTTTTTTACCAGGCTCGGCTTTGAGGTAACGCTCTCTCCCCTTTCCAGCAGAGAGCTTTACATCGAGGGCCAGAGCACCATTCCTTCCGATACGGTGTGTTTCCCCGCAAAGCTGATGCACGGGCATGTGCAGGCTTTGATCGACGAGGGCGTCAGAAATATTTTTTACCCCTGCATGTCGTATAATTTCGACGAGGGTCTGGGCGACAATCACTACAACTGCCCCGTCGTTGCCTATTATCCGGAGGTCATTTCCGCAAACATGAGCATGCCGGAAGGCTTCCACTTTATCCACGACTATGTGGGAATCCACAGAAAACGCGACTTCCCGAAAAAGATGCACGGGATTCTTTCCGGATATTTTGACGATATCTCCCTTTCCGAGGTGAAAGAAGCGGCAAAAGAAGCGTACCGCGAATACGACGGCTATTTTGCGAAAATACACGAAAAGGGCGACCAGATCATTGCCGAAGCGCAGAAGCAGCAGAAGCCGATCATCGTCCTGAGCGGAAGGCCCTACCATCTTGACCCGGAAATCAACCACGGCATCGACAAGCTGATCGTCAGCCTGGGCGCGGCGGTCATTTCGGAAGACGTGCTGAGCGATAAGGTCAAGCGCTTCCACACCACGGTTCTGAACCAGTGGACCTATCACGCAAGGCTGTACGCGGCCGCAGAATACATCGGCGACAAGCCCGACATGAACCTTGTCCAGCTCGTTTCGTTCGGCTGCGGCGTAGACGCCATTACCACCGACGAGGTGCGCAGCATTCTGGAAGCGAACGACAAAATTTACACACAGATCAAAATCGATGAAATTACGAATCTCGGCGCGGTAAAGATCAGGCTGCGCAGCCTCTTTGCCGCTCTGGAGAAATGAGGTGATTCTTTGGCAGAACTGAAATTCAGCAAGGACGGACGCTTGCTTTTCACGAAGGAAATGAAAAAGGAATATACCATTCTCTGCCCCATGATGGCTCCGATCCATTTTCAGCTGATCGTAAACGTGCTGAACAACTGCGGATACCATATTGAGCTTTTGACGAACGACGGCCCGAACGTTGTGCAGGAGGGCCTGAAATATGTCCATAACGACACCTGCTACCCCGCTTTGCTGGTCATCGGCCAGTTTATCGATGCGCTTCACTCGGGGAAATACGACCTGGACCGCACCGCGCTGATTATTACCCAGACGGGCGGCGGCTGCCGCGCGTCCAACTATATCCACCTTCTGCGCAAGGCGCTGAAAAAGGCCGGGCTGGAACGGGTGCCGGTTGTTTCGCTCAATATGTCCGGGCTGGAAAGCAACCCCGGATTTACGCTGACCCTGCCGATGCTGCGGAAATTTATCGCGGGACTTGTCTACGGCGACGCGCTGATGCAGCTGGACAACCAGACGAAGGCATATGAAACGGTCCCCGGCGAGAGCGGCAGGATGGTCAAAAAATGGACGGACGCCCTGACGGAGCAGTTCAATCAGGGGCAGGGCCTATCGCTGAAACAGCTGAAAGAAAACCTCCATCAAATCGTTCACGATTTCGCACAGATCGAAATCGACCGCAGGCCGAAAATCAAGGTCGGCATTGTCGGGGAAATCTATGTGAAATATTCCGCGCTGGGCAACAATCATCTGGAGGATTTCCTCGCGGAACAGGATTGTGAGGTAAACGTGCCGGGCATCCTGAATTTCGGCCTTTTCAAGGTCGACAACCGGCTGGAGGATATCAAGCTGTACGGCGGGAACAAGGCAAAGTACGTGGTCGTCAAGGCATTGATGGACTATCTGCTGAAAATGCAGGACATCCTGATCCGCGCGGTGAAAACCGAGCCCCGCTTTCTGGCGCCGGAGCCCTACGCCCACACGAAAAGCCTGGTGAAAAACGTCATCGGCTACGGCAACAAGATGGGCGAAGGCTGGCTTCTGACCGCGGAAATGCTGGAGCTGGTCGAACAAGGTTATGAGAATATCGTCTGCACACAGCCGTTCGGCTGCCTGCCGAACCACATCTGCGGCAAAGGCATGATTCACCGGATTAAAGCGGTGGACGAACGGTCCAATATTGTCCCCATCGATTATGACCCGAGCGCGACGCGTGTCAATCAGGAAAACCGGATCAAGCTGATGCTGGCCGTCGCCAGGGAGAAGCTTGCCGCACAAACGAATGAAGAGACGGAGAACAAATCATGAAAAAATTAGTCAGTGAATTTAAAGAATTTGCCATGCGCGGAAACGTCATGGATATGGCGGTCGGCGTTGTCATAGGCGCTGCGTTCGGGAAAATCGTGTCCTCGCTGGTAGCCGACATCATTACGCCCGTGCTTTCGCTGGTTATCGGCAGAATCAATTTGACGGCTTTGGCGGTGACCATTCCCGCGGCGATGGGAAGTCCCAAACCGATTATCATTACTTACGGAAATTTTCTGCAGACGGTGCTGGATTTCATCGCTGTCGCTTTTTCCATTTTCCTTGTCATTAAGGCATCCAACCGCCTGAAGCGGAAAAAGGAAGAGACCCCGCCCGCCGCCCCGGAAATCAGCCGGGAAGAAGCGCTGCTAACGGAAATCCGCGACCTGCTGAAAAAGAAAAACTGACAGAAAAACACCGTGTAAAACACATCCCCAGCCGACAATGCTGTTGGCTGGGGATTTTTTATTATCCTGTTAAAGGGGATTACCGGTTCCATTTCTCGCTCAGCGCGTTGATCTGGTCGGCAAATTTGGCAAGGTCCTTGTTCGCGCCGCCCTCGTTTCTCTGTATCACCTGTACCAGCCGTTTTCCGGCCTCCGTCAGGCGGGCAAACGGAGCGGAGAATTTCTTTCCCCTGTCCTCCCTGCGCGGGCTGCGCAGCTCCGGCGCGACGCCCTCTTCCAGAATGCTGTTTTCCGCCAGGTCAAAGGAGGCTTCAAAATTGGGGACAATCGAGTTGTAGCCCAGCTGCCGCAGGGTGTCGCCGAACATCTCGCTGACCTGCAGTTCCCCGTGCACCACAAACACGCGCTTCGGTTTGGGGTCAAACGCCTGAATCCACTGAATCAGGCCCGCCCGGTCTGCGTGCGCGGAAAGCGCCCGGAAATTGTAAATATGCGCCTGTACCGTGATTTCTTCGCCGAAAAGCTTCACCTGATCGATCCCGTCGACCAGCATTCTGCCCAGGGTGCCGTTGGCCTGATAGCCCACAAACACGACCGCGCATTCCGGCCGCCACAGATTATGCTTGAGGTGGTGGCGGATTCGTCCGGCTTCGCACATCCCGCTGGAGGAAATGATGACCTTGGGTACGTTGTCCATATTCAGCGCTTTGGATTCCTCCACGCTGGCGCAGATATTCAGGTTGGAAAAACGAATCGGCTCAAATCCGGCCCTGATGACCTTGACGGCGGCATCGTCGGCGTAACCGTCCAGATTGCCGCCGTAGATTTTGGTTGCTTCCGCCGCAAGCGGGCTGTCCACATAAACCGGGAAATCCGGGTTGCTTCTGACAAGGCCGCGTTCCTTCATCTCACGGATATAGTAAAGCAGCTCCTGCGTGCGGCCGACCGCAAAGCTGGGGATGACCACGTTGCCCCCGGCGGAAAGGGTTTTATCGAAAACCTCGGCGAGCTTCGGGACATAGTCGTCCATCTTCTCGTGATCGCGGTCGCCGTAGGTCGATTCCATCACCACATAATCCGCTTCCCGGATATACTGCGGGTCACGGATGATCGGCTGGTTTTTGTTGCCGATGTCCCCGGAAAAGACGATTTTTTTCGTTTTGCCGTGCTCCGTCAGCCACATTTCCACCGCTGCGGAACCGAGCAGGTGACCGGCGTCCGTAAAGCGGAACCGGACCCCTTCGCAAAGCTCCACCATTTCCCCGTAGGAAAACGGGACCAGCCGGTTCAGCGTTTCCTGCGCGTCCTCCACGGTGTAAATCGGCTCTTCCGGTTCGCGCCCGGCACGCCTTCCCTTCCGGTTCTCGTTGATCGCGTCCATCTCCTGTATGTGGGCGCTGTCGCGCAGCATGATGGAAAGCAGCTTGCAGGTTGCCCCGGTCGCGTACATTTTCCCGTCGTAGCCGTTTTTGACCAGAAGCGGCAGCCGTCCGCTGTGGTCAATATGCGCGTGCGTTACGATGACATAATCGATCTGGGACGCATAAAAAGGCAGCCTGTGGTTGTCGTCCTCGTCGGCGCCCTGCTGCAGGCCGCAGTCAATCAGTATTTTTCTTCCGTTTACAAGTAAGCAGTGGCAGCTTCCGGTGACCTCTTTGTCCGCACCGTAAAATATCAGTTGCATCCTCTATTCTCCTGTCTGTGTATTTTTCATGGACAAAATAAGCTCGACCGGGCAATGGTCGCTGCCCATCACCTCCGGGTGTATGTTGCTGGCCTCGATTCTGTCGCGGATGGAGTCGGACACAAGAAAATAATCGATCCGCCACCCCGCGTTTTTCTCCCTTGCCTTGAACATATAAGACCACCACGTATAGGCGCCTGTTTCCTCCGGGTGCAGGTAACGGAAGGTGTCCGTAAACCCGGCGGCGAGCAGCTCCGACATCTTTTCGCGTTCCTCGAAGGAAAAGCCCGCGTTGCCGACATTGGTTTTCGGATTTTTCAGATCGATCTCATTGTGCGCCACATTCATGTCCCCGCACACAACGACCGGTTTTTTCGCGTCGAGCCGTTTCAGATAAGCGCGGAAGGCGTCCTCCCAGCGCATCCGGTATTCAATGCGCACCAGATCCCGCTGGGAATTGGGCGTATACACCGTTACAAGGTAAAAATCCTCAAATTCCAGCGTGATGGAACGCCCTTCGCCGACATGCTCCGGGTCGTCGATATCATAACCGACGGAAAGAGGTTCTATTCTGGTGAAAACAGCCGTGCCGGAATAGCCCTTCTTTTCCGCGGAATTCCAGTACTGCCGGTAGCCCGGCAAAACGATTTCCGCCTGCTCCGGCTGCATTTTCGTTTCCTGAATGCACACGGCGTCGGCGTCGGCCGACTGAAAATAGTCCGTAAAGCCCTTGTTCAAACAGGCGCGAAGCCCGTTGACATTCCATGATATCAGCTTCAATCCTTCATCCCCCATTTTTTTATTTCCGCCTCCGGCCTGCCGGAGGAACCATTCATTTTCGGTTGAGCAAACACTTTTTGAGTATTATACCATATTCATATCGAAAAGAGTAAATAATTTCCTCAGGACTTCCGCGAAAAGCATAAGAGGCGGTGAAAGCGCAATACTTCTTCTATCAAAAATATGCCTTGAACGAAGCCTGCATTCCCGCTATAATAGGGATATGACTTTTTACAGAATTGATGGAGGAAGATTATGAAAAATCCAATTGTTACCATTCAAACAGGCCGCGGCACGATCAAAATGGAGCTTTATCCCGAAATTGCTCCGAACACCGTAAAGAACTTTATTTCCCTTGTCAAAAAAGGATTTTATGACGGAACCATCTTTCACCGCGTGATCCCCGGATTCATGATTCAGGGAGGCGACCCGGAAGGCACCGGAATGGGCGGCCCCGGCTACAGCATCAAGGGCGAATTCCGCTCCAACCGTTTTCAGAACGACCTGAAGCACTCGAAGGGCGTCATTTCCATGGCGAGGTCCATGAGCCCGAACAGCGCGGGGTCCCAGTTCTTTATCATGGTCGCCGACGCGCCGCACCTTGACGGGGAATACGCCGCCTTCGGCAAGGTGATCGAGGGAATGGAGGAAGCGGAGCGCATTGTGTCGGTTCGCCGCGACTACAGGGATAAGCCGTATGAAGACGAAATGATGAAGAGCGTTACTGTCGATACGTTCGGAGAGGAATACGGCGAACCCGAAAAACAGTAACGGAAGAAATGATATTAGGAGCATGCAATGTCGATTTTTAAAAAATTTATAAGATACTATCAACCGTACCGGGGAATGTTTTACTTCGATATGTTCTGTGCGCTGATCGTGTCGGCGGTTGACGTCGCGTTTCCGCAGATTCTGAACTTTCTGACCAAGGGTCTGTTTGCACAGGAAGCGCATACCATTTTGAAGAATCTCCCGTGGATTGCGGCGGGCCTTCTGGTCATGGAGCTGATCCGCCTCGGCTGCCAGTACTACATTACCAGCTGGGGCCACGTCATGGGCGCCAGAATGGAAAGCGACATGAGGCAGGACCTGTTTGACCACCTGCAGCGCCTTTCCTTTTCGTATTACGACCGCAACAACACCGGGGAAATGATGAGCAAGCTTGTGTCCGACCTGTTCGACATCAGCGAGCTTGCCCACCACGGGCCGGAAAACATTCTGATTTCGCTTTTGAAAATCGTGGGAAGCTTTGCGCTGATGATGATCATCAACGTCCCGATGACCCTGATTCTGCTGGGAGTAACGCTGATTATGATTGTTTTCAGCATCCACCAGAACCGGAAAATGCGTGCGGTGTTCATGGACAACCGCAAAAAAATCGCGGGCGTCAATTCCCGCGTGCAGGACAGCCTGGCCGGCATCCGGGTGGTAAAAAGCTTTGGCAACGAGGAGCTGGAGCAGGCAAAATTCAACGAAAGCAACCTGAAATTTCTGGACTCAAAAGAGAGCAGCTACCGGGTGATGGGAAGCTTCCGCGCGGGCACCTCGTTTTTCGAGGGGCTTCTCTTTCTGACCGTGCTGGTCAGCGGCGGCCTGTTTATTGCGCAGGGCTCCCTGCACGTTGCCGATCTGGCCGTCTACGCCCTGTACATCAACATTATTATCAATCCCATTGACATACTGATCGAATTTACCGAACAGTTCCAGAAGGGCTACTCCGGCTTTAAGCGCTTTATCGAAGTGGTGGAAACGGAGCCGGAGATTATCGACCGGCCGGGCGCGGCCGAGCTGAAGGACGTGAAAGGCGACATCCGCTATCAAAACGTTTCGTTCAGCTACGATTCCGCTAACGACGTGCTGGAAAATATCAATATTTCGATTGAGGCGGGAAAAACCGTGGCGCTGGTCGGGCCTTCGGGCGGCGGCAAAACCACCCTTTGCTCCCTTTTGCCCCGTTTTTACGACGTCACTGCCGGAAGCGTAACGATCGACGGCACGGATGTGCGCGACATCAAGCTGAAATCCCTGCGCAGCGCGATCGGGATCGTCCAGCAGGACGTCTACATGTTTGCGGGCAGCATCAAAGAAAACATTGCCTACGGCAAACCGGACGCGACGGAGGAGGAAATCATCGCCGCCGCAAAGAGCGCGAATATCCACGACTTTATCGCGGGGCTTGACGACGGCTACGACACCTATGTCGGCGAGCGCGGCACGCGCCTTTCCGGCGGGCAGAAGCAGCGTCTGGCCATTGCCCGCGTCTTTCTGAAAAATCCGAAAATCCTGATTCTGGACGAAGCGACCAGCGCGCTGGACAACGAAAGCGAGCGCCACATCCAGAATTCGTTGGAGGAACTGTCCAAGGACAGGACCACCATTGTGATTGCCCACCGGCTCAGCACCATCAGCAACGCGGATGAAATCATTGTGATCGGCGACGAAGGCATTGAGGAGCGCGGTACCCATCAGGAGCTGATTGAGAAAAACGGCATCTACGCAAAATACTACAATATGCAGTTTGAAGGGCTGGACGCTTAAGGCCCTCCGG
Source organism: Caproiciproducens puteiluti (assembly GCF_052442865.1). Classification (NCBI taxonomy): domain Bacteria; kingdom Bacillati; phylum Bacillota; class Clostridia; order Eubacteriales; family Acutalibacteraceae; genus Caproiciproducens; species Caproiciproducens puteiluti. The sequence continues at coordinate 2,460,602 of NZ_CP194790.1, forward strand.
CTTTTCCCGCCACAGGTCATCTGCAGCATAAAAGGTATCCCCCGCAGCCAGTGGAGGATACCTTTTTCCGTCTTATTGGGACCGGAATGTGACCTGATCACCGAACCGGAAGGTTTTATATGTTATCATGAATGTACATACTTTGGAATACAAATGGAAAACACAAGTTTACGGTATTTACGGTTGATTCTGCAACAAGATTGTGTTCTTTCCCCCCGCCTTCGGCGGGGGGAAAGAACGTGTTTTATCTCGCAAATTGAAATGGGATCGCTGTAGAAAGAAAGGAGAAACCATGGATTATCTGATTTCATTCCTGGAAGGGATCATCACATTTATTTCTCCCTGTCTCTTACCCATGCTGCCGATCTACATCTCCTATTTTGCCGGACAGGAAACTCAGAAGCAGAAGGCCCCGGTGATTCGGAATTCCCTTGGATTCGTGCTTGGCTTCACCCTGGTATTCACGGCAATGGGGGCGTTCGCGGGGACGGTCGGAAGCTTTCTGAAAGAATATCATACCGCGGTGAATCTTGTCACCGGTATGGTCGTCATCCTGTTCGGGTTAAACTTCATGGGGCTGATCAGAATCCCTTTTCTGAATGGAAACCGGCAGCTGACCTTTAAAAAACCGAATATGAATTTCGGGACCTCCGTGCTGTTCGGCGTGATCTTTTCCATTGGCTGGACCCCCTGTGTGGGCGCGTTTTTAGGCTCCGCTTTGATGCTTGCCGCATCGAGCGGGGAAAGCATCAAAGGCATTTTTATGCTTCTCTCGTTTTCGCTCGGATTGGGGATTCCCTTTCTTGCCAGCGCCGTTTTGATCGACCGCCTGATGTCCGCGTTCGACTTTATCAAAAGGAACTACCGGATCATCAGCCTGATTTCGGGCGGGTTGCTCGTCGTCGTCGGCCTGATGATGGCGACCGGGCTCATGGGTTACTTCTTGTCCTTATTTACTTTTTGAGGAGAACGATATGAAAACAAACGGAAAAATTTTGCTGGGATTTCTCGCGTTCGTGGCATTTTTCGCCGTCGTATACTATGCTTACAGCACGTTATCCAGCCGGTTCCGGCCAAATCTGCCGGCATCGTCCGAAACAGGCGGCTCCGCGGGAGAAAGCGGGAAAACACAGGCTCCCGATTTTACCGTATACGATGAAAAAGGCAACAAGGTCAAGCTGTCGGACTTCCAGGGAAAACCCGTTGTGCTGAACTTCTGGGCCTCCTGGTGCCCGCCGTGCAAGGGGGAAATGCCGCATTTCGACAGTCAGTACCAGAAGGAAAAAGACAACGTGGTCTTTCTGATGATCGATCTGGTGGACGGTCAGCGGGAAACACAGGAAAAAGGGCAGAATTATGTAAAAGAGCAGGGATTTGCGTTTCCCGTCTATTTTGACAAGGAGCAGGAAGCCGCGAATACTTACGGGATTTCAGCCATCCCGGACACGGTCTTTATCGACCGGGACGGCTATATTGTAAACGCCTATCAGGGAGCGATCGACGAGGCGACTTTGGCTGCCGGAATCGAATCGATCAAAAAATAAGGAAAATCCCCACTCCCAGCCTTACTATTACAGCATTTCCAGTCGATTCTGTAACAGGATTGCGTTTCGCAAACTGAAATGGAATTACTATAGGGCCCTTACTGAAAAATTCAGTAAGGGCCCTAATTTGTTTCCTATTTTTCTACGCCGTCCACGGTCACCCGGCCGTGGATCACAGGGACAAACGCGGGTTTTTCCGGGCGGATGGAAACCGCGCTTTCAAACAGCTTTTCCGCCTCCCTGCACTTGTCCATAGAGGAAGAGAAAAACTCCGCGATTACGTCGCCTCTTTTGACGTAATCCCCGATCTTTTTGCGGAGCAGAATGCCCGCGCTGAAATCAATGGAATCCTCTTTCTTCTCGCGCCCCGCGCCCAGCTCGACGGAAGCGATCCCGCACTGCTCCGTATTCATGGAGTAGAGATATCCTTCGCTCAGTGCCGGAACGTCATATTTTACCTTTGCCTGCTCAAATTTTGCGCCGTGGTCCAGAACGGCAGTGTCGCCGCCCTGCGCCGCGACCATTTCCTTCAGCTTTGCAAAGGCCTCGCCATTGTCGATCTGGCGTCCGGCAAGCTTTTTGCACTCTTCCATACTTCCCTTGCCCGCCAGAAACAGCATGTTGGCGGCAAGCTCCAGACAGATTTGCGTGAGGTCCCCGGGCCCGTGACCCTTGAGTGTTTCACACACCTCCCTGATTTCCAGCGAGTTGCCGATGGCGTTTCCGAGCGGACGGTCCATGTCAGTAATCAGCGCGATGGTCTTTCTCCCGACATGCTCGCCGATCGCCACCATTGCCTGCGCCAGCCGGATGGAATCGTCCACCGTCTTCATGAAAGCGCCGCTCCCTGTTTTGACGTCCAGCAGGATACAGTCGGAGCCGGCAGCGATTTTTTTACTCATGATGCTGGAAGCAATCAGCGGAATACTTTCGATCGTCGCGGTCACGTCGCGCAGCGCGTAAAGCTTTTTGTCCGCGGGTACCAGATTGCCGGACTGGCCGATCACGCTGACGCCCACCTTCCGTACAATATCGAAGAATTTTTCACGGTCAATGGAGGTCTGCATTCCCGGAATGGCTTCCATTTTATCTACCGTGCCGCCGGTGTGTCCCAGCCCGCGCCCGCTCATTTTTGCGACGCGCACCCCCAAGGACGCGACGATCGGAGAAATAATCAGCGTGGTCTTATCGCCGACACCGCCGGTGCTGTGTTTATCCACCTTGATGCCGTCTATGGAGGACAAATCCACGGTTTCGCCGGAGTTGGCCATGCACATGGTCAGGGAGGCCGTTTCCCTGTCCGTCATCCCCCGAAAATAAATCGCCATCAGCAGAGCGGATACCTGATAATCGGGGATCTCCCCTTTGACATAGCCGTTGATAAAGAACCGGATTTCCTCATCGGAGAGCGACCCGCCGTCGCGCTTTTTCGCAATGATATCATACATTCTCATTTTCAGTCACCTTCATACGATCATTTTATCCAACAGGAAGATCCCGTTTTCCTGAAGGGCCGTACGGAGCACGTCCGGGTCCCCTTCGTAGCAGTGCCCTTCCATACCGAGTCTTCTTCCCGCTTCCACATTGTCCGCGCGGTCGTCGATAAAGTAACACTCGCGCGGATCGAGTGTAAACTTTTTAAAAAACTTCCGATAGATTTCCTCATCCGGCTTGATGCAATCGTGATCCGCCGAAAAGAAAATACCGGAAAAATACTGCAGAGCCGTAATTCTGGGCGTCAAGCTGTGAATCTTTTTTCCCGCGTTGGACAGCAGATACAGCGAATAACCGTTTTCCTTCAGCTCGCGCACCAGCGGCAGAATATTATCCATGATCCGCATATGGTCCATCCAGTTCAGCAGCAGCTTCGTCGCGGCGCCGTGCAGGCGCTCCGGCAGGCGCGCACAGGCCGGCTCGATCAGGTCCTCCTCCGTAATGGTGCCCCGGTCAATTTCCGTCCACTCGCTCGTTTCAAACACCGCGATACGAATCAGGCGGATATCCTCCGGATCTTTGGTATAATGGCTGACGAAAAAGTCCGGATCAAAGTCCACCAGCACCTGGCCCATATCGAAAACAATATTTTTTATCATTCTATTCCTCCATGTTTTTCTTGCTGAATCCGAGCGGAAGCAAATCCCTCAGCGTGAAAACCTCCCACTGCTCCGGATTCTTCCCGAGAATGATCCGAAAGGTCGCCGGGTCGCAGAATTCCATCATGACCTGACGGCAGACCCCGCAGGGCGGACAAAGCCCGCTGACGGGTCCCCCGGCTCTGCCGCCGACAATCGCGATGCAGTCGAACTCCGTCTCCCCCTCGCTGACCGCTTTGAAAAAAGCCGTGCGCTCGGCGCAGTTCGTGGGGGTAAAGGTCGCGTTTTCAATGTTGCAGCCTTTGTAAATCTTTCCGCTCTTCGTCAGCAGCGCCGCGCCCACTCCGAATCCCGAGTAGGGGGTGTAGGCCATTTCCCTTGCGGAAATAGCCGCCGCAACCAATTTTTTATAATCTTCCATCTCTTCACCTTTCTTCCTATAGCATTTCCAGTTGTTTCGGCAACAAGGTTGCGTTCTTCCCCGCCTTCGGCGGGGAAGAACGTATTTCGTCTCACAAGCTGAATGAAACTGCTGTAGATAGAATTGAGGAACGGCTGCCGCCGCTCCTCAGAATTTTCATATTTGCCGGGAGCCGGTCAATATCCGTGCGCCTCTTCATTTTTTATGATTTTGATAATCCTGCTCGTGCCGAGGCGGGAAGCCCCGAGCGATACGAATTTCTCCGCGTCGTCCATGGTTTTGATGCCGCCGGCGGCTTTGATTCTGACCTTCGGCCCGATATGGGCGGCAAAAAGAGCGACGTCTTCAAACGTAGCGCCAGCCGTCGAAAAGCCGGTCGAGGTCTTGATGAAATCCGCGCCGGATTCGGTCACTACCCCGCACATTTTGATCTTTTCTTCCTTCGTCAGCAGGCAGGTTTCAATAATGACCTTCAGGATGCGCGTGCCGCAGGCGGCTTTTACCTGCCGGATTTCGTCCAGCTGTAAATCGAAAAGCCCGTCCTTCACCCAGCCGATATTGACGACCATATCGATTTCATCGGCGCCGTTCTGAATCGCGTCCTTCGTTTCAAATACCTTGACCGCCGTCGTGGAATAGCCGTTCGGAAAACCGATCACGGTGCAGACCGCCATTTTGTCGCCGACGTATTCCTTCGCGCGCTTCACGTACGCGGCGGGGATGCAGACCGACGCGGTGCGGTATTTGACCGCATCGTCGCAGATCTGCTTGATTTCTTCCCATGTCGCGGTCTGTGTCAGCAGGGTATGATCTACTTTCTCCAGTATTTCCTGGTGATCCATTTTCATGATCTCCTTTTTTATTTTCAATGCTGCGTCCTGTTATCTTACGCCCTTTTCATAGGGCTCGCCGTCCGCCTTCGGGGCGACCGAGCGGCCGACGAACAGAATCAGGACCACAATGGTCAGAATATACGGAAGCATCGCAAGAATCTGGGACGGAACGGCAAAGTCGCCGCCGCCCAGCACAATCGTCAGAGCCTGTGCAAAGCCGAAGAGCAGACATGCGCCGTAAGCGCCGAACGGAGTCCATTTTCCGAAGATAACGGCTGCCAGCGCGATGAAACCCTGCCCGCTGATCGCGGTCGGCGTAAACTGAGAGATAATGGCAAGCGTCATGGAAGCGCCGCCGAAACCGGCCAGGATGCCGGATACGAACACGCACAGGTAGCGGACGCGGCTGACATTAATGCCAAGAGTGTCGGCGGCGGCGGGATGCTCGCCCACCGAGCGCACATGGAGTCCCCATTTGGTCCGGTAAAGGAAGAACCACATGGCGGCGGACACCGCCAGCGCAAGCACGACCGTGACGTCCACGTTCAGATTTTTCAGAGGACTGTCGGCAAACCCGCTTTCCCCAAACAGCTTTGGCAGTGTTTTTGCCGGAAGCGTCATGGTCGCGTCGTCGAACATCAGACGGCAGAAAAACAGCGCCAGCCCCGGCCCGATCAAATTGATAGCGATACCGGAAATGGTCTGGTCCGCCTTAAAGGTGACGGAAGCCACCGCGTGCAGAAGGGAGATCAGGCCGCCCGCCGCGCCGGCCGCAAGCAGGCCGAGCCACGGATTGCCGGTAAAATAACTGACCGCGGCCGCCGTGAACGCGCCTACCGTCATCATTCCCTCAATCCCGATGTTGACGACGCCGGAGCGCTCCGAAATAACGCCGCCCAAAGCGCCGAACACCAGGGGAGTCGAGTACATCAGCGTAATACCGAGCAACAGAAGAATTTTACTTAACACGGTGAGCACCTCTCTTTTCAAGCCTGTCGGCAAGTGACGGCACAATTTTCGTCAGAGCCACAAAGAATACGATGGTGCCGATCATGATGTTGATAATCTCCGTCGGCGCTCCGACATCCTGCTGTACGCTCTGCCCGCCGTAAAGCAGGCCGCCGAACAAAAGCCCGGCAAAAATACAGCCTATCGGAGAGGAACCGGCGATCAGCGCGACGGACAGGCCGTTGAAGCCGTTGTTTTCAAACGCCGCCATCTGGGAAATTTTGTGCGGCGAGGTTCCCGTAATCGCCAGTGCCCCCGCAAGGCCCGCCAGTGCCCCCGCAATCAGCATCGCCTGGGTGATGTTGCGGCCCACATTGATGCCCGCGAATTCCGCGGCGTCGCGGTTAAAGCCGACCGCGCGCAGTTCGTAACCCTTTGTGGAACGGTAAAGCAGCACCCAGATAACGAGGGCCATGACCACGGCGATCAGGATACCGAAATTCACATCGGTTTTCAGCATCATTTCATACAGCCACTGGTGCGGCTTCAGCGCGGCCATGCCTGCTTTGGAGGTTTTCCAGTTCGGCAGGAGCATGGTGAAGCTCGAGTCGTTCACCGCGAAGGAGCTTGTGGAATTCGGCTGATGATAAGTCGCCGTATTGACAATAAAGTTGGAAAGGTAAAGGCCGATCCAGTTCAGCATGATGCTGGTAATGACCTCATGAATGCCGAACCGCGCCTTCAGATAGCCGATGATCCCGCCGAAAATCGCTCCGGCAAGCACGCCGGAAAGCACCACAAGCGGAATCTGAATGACGGGGGCAAAATTAAACTTGACACCGACGCAGACGGCGGCGATGGTTCCCGCTATGTACTGGCCCTCGGCACCGATATTGAACATGCCGGTTTTAAAGGCAAACGCAACGCTCAGTCCGGTCAATATGATGGGTGTCGCCTTGATAATGACGTTGGAAATGTACTTCGGCTTTGCGAAGATTCCCCGAAACAGCGCCCCGAAGGACTCCCATGGATTGTAGCCCGCAAAGACGAGCACGACCGCGGCAACCAGAAAACCGAACAGAATCGCAATAAAGGTGGAGGTAATCGGTTTTTTAAGAATTTTGACTGTTGTTTTCATCAAGCTTACCTCCCGCCATCAAAAGTCCTATCGTCTTTTCGTCGACTTCTCCCTGCCTGAAGCTGTCGACAATCGTTCCCGCGTAAATCACGTCGATGGTATCCGCGACATTCATGACCTCGTCAAGCTCCAGGGAAATCAGAAGGATCGCCCTGCCCCTGTCCCGTTCGCGTATCAGCGTCTTATGTACGTATTCAATCGCCCCTACGTCCAGCCCGCGGGTCGGCTGAACGGCGATCAGAAGATCGGGCTCGTTCGATATTTCACGCGCAAGAATGACCTTCTGCTGGTTTCCTCCCGAAAGCCCGCGCACCGGCTGGCTTTCGCAGTTATCCGGGCGGATATCGTATTCTTTTATCAGGTTCTTCGTGTAGGAAAGGATTTCGCTCCTGTTGAGCATACCGCTTTTGCTGTACGGCGGACGGCGGTATTTTTCGACCACCATATTTTCCGCCACCGTAAACGGAAGAACCAGTCCGCGCTTCTGCCGGTCCTCATGCACCGTGGAGATTTTATGGTCGATAACGTTGCGCGGCGTTGTGTTCTGGATTTTGGCGCCGTTGATTTTGATGGTGCCGCTCACCGCCCTTGTCAGGTTGGTGATGGCTTCGACCAGCTCTTTCTGGCCGTTTCCGTCAATGCCCGCCACGCCGACGATTTCGCCTTTGCGCACCTTCAGCGACAGATTTTTGACCGCCTCCAGCTTCCGTTCGTCCCTGACCGTCAGATTGTCGATTTCAAAGACGACCTCGCCCGGATCGGCCGGAGATTTTTCGACCACAAGCTGGACCGCGTGGCCGACCATCTTGGTAGCAAGCTCCTCCTGGTCCACATCGGCGACGTTTACCGTGTCGACATACTCGCCGCGGCGGATAATGGTGCAGACGTCCGAGGAGGCTTTGATCTCCTTGAGCTTATGAGTGATGATGATGATCGTTTTCCCATCCGCTATCAGATTGCGCATGATCTGAATCAGGTCATCGATTTCCTGCGGAGTAAGGACCGCCGTGGGCTCATCCAGGATGAGCAGGTCGACTCCGCGGTAGAGTGCCTTTAATATTTCAACACGCTGCTGCATGCCAACGGAAATATCTTCGATTTTTTCGTCCGGATCCACTTCCAGCCCGTATTTCTTTACGATTTCAAGAATTTCCTCGCGTGCTTTTTTCATGTTTAATACGCCGAACTGATTGGTCACTTCGTTGCCCAGAATAATGTTCTGGGTCACGGTGAAATTGTCTACCAGCATAAAGTGCTGATGGACCATGCCGATTCCGTGTTCAATGGCAATATTCGGGTTTTTGATATTGACCTTTTCCCCATTCAGGAAGATTTCCCCCGCTTCGGCCTGGTACAGGCCGTACAGAACATTCATCAATGTACTTTTTCCGGCGCCGTTCTCGCCCAATATGGCATGAATCGTACCCTTCTTAACATCGAGACTGACGTCATTCAGAGCGCAAAAGGAGCCGAACATTTTTGTAATACCGTGCATCTGCACCGCGTATTCCCGGTTGACTTCCATTACAACAGACCCCCTGCCCGTTAATCAATTCTTTTTAAGCGCAACGGGGCGCAATAACACTTATGCGCCCCGTTGCCCAAAAGAATAAAAGAGTAATAATTATTTAAGTCCTTTTTCGAACTCTGCGAATTCATCTTTATTCGCCGGAGGAGTGATTGTCTTATCCTTGATCTTGCCTTCGAGCGCGATTGCCGCGTTATAGGTGTCGTCGCCCATGAGCTTGTGCTCTTCCGGAATCCCGACAGCATCCTCGGTCAGGCCGTAGGTGTAAGTTTTTCCGCCGATTTCCTTGCCGTCCATCGCTTCCTTGGAAACGAGCTCGACAGCCTGGTTAACCAGCTTCAAAGCAGAGGTAAGAACGTTTTCGGGTGCAAGATAAGCCTGGTCGCGGTCAACGCCGATCGCGTATTTCTTGGCTTCTTTAGCTGCTTCGATAACGCCGACCCCGACGCCGCCCGCGGCATGGAACACAACGTCGCAGCCGTTGGAGAACATCTTTGTCGCAATTGCCTTGCCCTTTGCGGAATCCGTGAAGCTCTCCGCGTACTGAGAGTCAACAGTAATGGTTTTGCCGAGTTCCTTTGCAGCGTAAGCAACGCCGGCTTTGTAGCCGTACTCAAACTGGTCGATGATGGCGCTGGTCATGCCGCCGACAAAACCGACTTTGTTTGTCTTTGTTGTTTTGGCCGCAATGTAGCCGACCAGGAAAGAAGGCTCCTGAGCACGGAACATTACGCCGGTTACGTTCGCGGGGGTGGTTTCATATGCATTATCGATAATCGCATAGTTGATGTCCGGATTCTGTTTTGCGGAATTGAGGATGGCGTCGGCCATTGCAAAGCCGATGCCCCAGATCAGATTGTTGCCGTCGTCGGCAGCTTTGTCCAGGTTTGTCGCGTAGTCGGACTCCTGCTTGGATTCAGAATACTTGACTGTGACGCCGGTATCCTTGGAAAGCTTCTGAAGGCCTTCCCACGCGGACTGGTTGAAGGACTGGTCGTTGACACCGCCGGTATCCGTTACCATGCCGATTTTAAAATCGGTCGCTGCCGCGGATTCCGCCTTGCTTTCGGCAGCTGAGCTGGCCGCTTCTGAGCTGGATGCCGCCGGGGCATTGGAAGCGCAGGCGGTCGCAGAAACTGCCATCATAACTGCAAGAAAAAGTGCTACAATCTTCTTCATTAATTTTTCCTCCTGATTATTTTTTTGGATATATGGAATACCACGTAAACGTGATATTACTCCCATTTTCTTTTCGCGCCGAAAATTATCTTACTTTATTTTACCGCATTTTGCAATCAATTTTTCTATGAAGTCAGGCGATTTCCAACGCAATTTCCATCATCTGGGTAAATCCTGTCTGACGCTCCTGTGCCGAAAGGGATTCCCCGGTAAACGGGCAGTCGGAGATCGTAAGGAGGCAGAGCGCGTTTTTATTGGCCCTTGCGGCGTTCATATAGAGAGCCGCGGCTTCCATCTCCACCGCCAGCACGCCCATCTTTTTCCACGAAGCCAGCGCGTTTTCGTTGTCGTCGTAGAAGGTATCGGAGGACAGCACATTGCCTACGACCGTATGCACGCCCAGTTTTTCCGCGGCGTCAACCGCGTTTCTGAGAAGGCCATAGCCGGCAATCGGCGCAAACGTACCCGGCAGATTGTACTGCGCCGCATAGTTGGAATTGGTGCAGGCACCCATGCCGACCACGACGTCGCGCACGTGCACATTGTCGGCGATCCCGCCGGCGGAACCGATGCGGATGATGTTTTCCACCCCGTATAAATTGAAAAGCTCGTAGGTGTAAATCCCCACGGAGGGGATTCCCATTCCGCCGCCCATGACGGACACGCGTTTGCCGCGGTACGTTCCGGTGTAGCCGAGCATATTGCGTACGGTGTTAAAGCAGACCGGGTCGGTCAGATAGGTTTCGGCGATGAATTTGGCGCGGAGCGGATCGCCCGGCATCAAGACGGTTTTTGCGATTTCTCCTTCTCTGGCCCCGTTATGGGGCGTTGGTACGTTAGACATAGTCTCCTCCTGTTCAGTCGACAATATTTTTCAGCCGGGACATGCCGGTAATTTCCGGCTTCACCCCGAAATAATCAAGAATCGTGGCCGCGATATCGGCAAAGGTCGGCAGAGTCCCCAGATTGGCCCCGGCCTTCACCTGTTTGCCGTAAATCACCCAGGGCGTGTATTCCCGCGAATGGTCGGTGGAGGGCGTGATCGGGTCGCAGCCGTGGTCCGCGGTAATCATCAGCAGGTCGTCCTCGCGAAGGCCCGCCAGAATTTCAGGCAGCTTTTCGTCAAAATAGGTCAAGCCTTTGGCGTAACCGTCCACGTCGTTGCGGTGGCCGTAAAGCATATCGAAATCGACCAGATTGATAAAGCACAGGCCGTTGAAGCTTTCCTTTGTCAGCTCGATCGTACGGTCAATCCCCTCCGCGTTGCCCTTTGTCCTCATAAACCGGGTAATCCCCTTGCCGGCGAAAATGTCGTTGATCTTGCCGACAGCGATCACGTCATAGCCGCTTTCCTTCAGCTGGTCCAGCATCGTCGTCTTCGGGGGAAGCAGCGAGAAGTCGTGGCGGTTGGTGGTACGGGTGTAATCCGGATAGGTGCCGACAAAGGGCCTTGCGATCACCCGACCGACGCCGTGCTCGCCCGCCAGCAGTTCCCTTGCGATCTGGCAGTAGCGGTAAAGCTCTTCCACCGGCACGAGCTCTTCATTCGCCGCGATCTGGAACACGCTGTCCGCGGAGGTATAAACGATGAGCGCGCCCGTCTCGGCATGCTCCCTGCCGTAATCCCGGATGACATCGGTGCCGGAATAGGGCTTGTTGCAGATGACCCTGCGGCCCGTTTTTTCTTCAAACGCGCGGATAACCTCCGGCGGAAAGCCGTCCGGATAAGTCGGCAGCGGTTTGGGCGAATTGATTCCCGCAATTTCCCAGTGGCCGATCGTGGTATCCTTGCCCTTGGAAATCTCCCTCATGCGCGCGACCGCGCCCTCGGGATGCTCCGCCCCCGGGCGGCAGGTGACGCCTTCGATGTTGAAAAGGCCCAGCTTCTGCATGTTGGGCATATCAAAATACCTGCTTGTCGCGGCGGCGGCAAGCGTATTGCTCCCTTCGTCGCCGTACTCCGCGGCGTCCGGCTCTTCGCCGATACCGACACTGTCGAGTACAATCAAAAAAACTCGTTTATTCATAGTATCCGCCTTTCTTCATTTGCGCATTCTTGTCGTCTGCCCCATTTTGAGAGAAACAGGCAACACGTTCTCTCTGGAGCTAAGCTTCCCATTTGCGACCTGATCGATAATCAGTTTTGCCGCAAGCCGCCCGATTTCCTCGATCGGCTGTACGACGGTGGTCAGCGCAGGCGTCATCAAAGAGCTGAGCTCCACTCCGTCGTATCCCACAATCATGATGTCCTCCGGAACTTTTTTATCCTGCTCGCACAGCACCTTATACAGGGACAGCGCGGTCATATCGCTCAGGGCAAGAATCCCGTCCACGTGCGGAAAGCGTTTCAGAAGCTCGCGCGAGCTTTCGACCGCGTCGAAGCTGTACTGGCTTTCCATGAACAAAGGCTGAATGCCGTGTTCGTTGCAGACATCCACATAGCCCAGAAAGCGCTGGCTTCCGCTGGAATATTTCTGCGGCCCGCGCATGAGGACGATATGGCGGCACCCGCACTCGATCAGATGCTCGGTGGCAATGCGCCCTCCCGAGTAATTGTCGGACTGGACCACCGCAGTATAACGGCTGCCTGCGTCCTTGTCCAGAGCGACAACAGGCAGCGGGCAGTTGCGGATTTCTTCGTCCAGATTATCATTGTTTGCGGTAATAATAATGCCGTCCGCATTCATGGCGGTAAGCATATTGATATAGGCGACTTCCTTTTTCGGATTTTCGTCCGAATTGCACAGAATCATCTTATAGCCGTTCTGAAATGCCTCGTCCTCAATCGCCCGGCCGATCTCGGTCAGGAAAACGTTCAGGATGCTCGGCACGATGTAACCAATGATTTTAGAAGACTTCTTATAGAGCGAACGCGCGATTTCATTCGGTTTGAAACCGGTTGCATCGATTGCTTCCAAAACGCGTTTTACTTTTTCGTCACTTACCTTTGCCGTCCCGTTGATGACACGAGACACAGTTGCCGACGAAACACCAGCTAATCTCGCCACATCACTGATCTGAGCCAAAATCATCACCATAGCTTTCCTGTTAAAAATGCGGTTGAACCGGACCTTGTTCCTTTCCAATTTTGAAACCGGTTTCAAGGTATTTCCATTCTACATCAGAGTGATCTGATTGTCAATATTATTTCACACTAACAATGTTTTTTGTTTATAATGACCATCGAACAAGCTTTTTTATCCTGCGAAAACTGTCTGATTCCTCATAATTATATTACAGCGAGCAAAATAGTTCCAGTACTTTTTGAAATTATTTTCAAAAGAAGGTTTTTACAGTATTTTCTTCTTTTTGAAAAAAAGAATACAGAGTACCACAAAAGCGATCGAAAGACCCGCGGCAAAAGCATAGCCGTACGGCCACTGAAGCTCCGGCATATACTTGAAATTCATGCCGTACCAGCCGACCAGAAGCGTAAGCGGAAGAAAAATAGCGGTAATAACGGTAAACAGCTTCATAATCGCGTTCAGCCCGATGTCCACCTGTGACTGATACGCCTCGCGCACCTGTGTGATATAGTCGCGCAGGTTGAGGACGCTCCGGTTCAGGCGGTCCACCCGGGCCGTAAACATCTTGAAATAGCGCAGCGCGCCGGAGGACAGAATCCCGTTGGAGTTTTCCTCGATACTCTCCGCGACATCCAGCAGCTGCTCATAATATTTTTTATAGAACATCAGCCTTTTCCGCATCGCGATGATGTCCTTGATAAAATCCTCGTTCGCGCCCTCCATGACCCGCTCCTCCAGCGCGGAGATTTCCTCTTCCAGCGCTTCCAGCTCCTCCGAATCATGAATGGTCAGGTTGTTGAAAAATGCGTAAAGAATCCGCGTGATGTTCAGATTGGATGTTTTGCCGCCTGCAAAAGCATCCAGCACATCCTGTACCGCGCAATTTTCCCTGTTGCCGACAAAGACAATCCGGTCCGGCATGATATACAGCCCGATCCGGCGGGTCAGATATCGTTCGTTGTCGTTGACGACATTCAGAAGAATAAAGTCATACCCGTCGTACGCTTCCAGCTTGGCGGGTCCCGGGTTCCCGCACTCGTCGAACGTGTGCTGCGCCGCGCAGAAATGACCGGCGCGCAGTTCCTCCGGCGTACAGACGCAGACGGTATCCGGCGCAAACGGAGTTTCCGCTTCCTCAAGCGTTTCTTTCGTAATCCGATAACACTTCATAGCCATACTCCCTATGTTTTCTTTTCCCACTCTTCTGCGGCTGTTTCGCAGCGGCGGGTTTCGATGGAATTAATCCTATTGTAGCAAAATACAGCTCTTATTTCAACGCTAAAACACCTGCACGGATTTCTCCGTGCAGGTGTTTCTTATCATTGCTTTCGCTTATTTTACCGGAACAACAGCTCCGCTGAACGTATTAGTGATAAAGGTTTTGATTTCCTCGCTCTTGAGCACTTCTACCAGCGCCTTGATGTCCTCGCGGTTTTCGTCGCCCTCGCGGACAGCGATAATGTTGGCGTATGTGGTCGCCGCAAGGGAGTCATCCGCTTCGACTGCGAGCGCGTCGGAAACCTTCAGATTTCCTTCAAGCGCATAGTTGCCGTTGATGACGGCCAGATCCACGTCGGGCAGGGTACGGACCAGCTGGGCGGCTTCAATTTCCGTAAACTTCAGCTTCTTCGGGTTTTCCGCAATATCCTTCTGCGTGGCAGTGATCCCGGCGCCGTCCTTCAGCTTGATCAGTCCCTGATCCTGGAGCAGCAGGAGCGCTCTGGCCTCATTGGAAGTATCGTTCGGAACCGCGATGGTGGCGCCTTCCTTCAGATCGGCAAGGGCTTTGGTTTTTCCGGCGTAAATGCCGAACGGCTCATAGTGGATGGAGCCCGCGGAAACGATCTTGGTTCCATTTTCCTTGTTGAATTCATCCAGATACGGCTGATGCTGGAAGTAGTTGGCGTCCAGATCCTTGCTGTCCAGAGCCTTATTGGGCAGAACATAATCGGAGAATTCCTTGATCTCAAGATCGTATCCCTTGTCTTTCAGCAGCTTGGCGGCTTCCTTCAAAATAATCGCGTGCGGTGTCGGGGACGCGCCGATGACAATTTTCTTGGGGGCCGCCGTGCTTGCCGCTTCGCTGGCGGCAGCAGCCGAGGAAGCGGCCGCAGAGGAAGCAGGTGCGGAAGTCGAGCAGCCGGCAAATACGGAAGCAGAAAGCGCCGCAATTAAGATCGCTGATAATAACTTTTTCATTAATAAAACCTCCAAAATTCAGATAGAAACCGTTTATCGTTTAATTTTTTCTTTTGTCGCTCAGTCCGGCCGCCTTCATCCCGATGCCCTGAAGCACCTGAACGATCACAACCAGCAGGATAGTGGCGATCAGCATCATTTCGCCCTGCCAGCGGTAAAGGCCGTAATTGATTGCAATGGTACCCAGCCCGCCGCCGCCGACAACGCCGGCCATGGCGGAATATCCCAGAATGGTAGTCGCCGCAATGGCGCAGCCCACAATCAGGGACGGTCTGGATTCGGGAAGCAGGACCTTCCAGATAATCTGGAAGTCGGACGCGCCCATGGACTGCGCGGCTTCAATAACGCCGATGTCGATCTCTTTGAGCGAAGACTCGACGAGCCTCGCGATAAAGGGCGCCGCCGACAGGGTCAGCGGAACGATGGTCGCCGTGGCGCCGATGGCGCTGCCCGTCACCAGCCTTGTAAACGGAAAGATGGCGATCATCAGAATCAGGAACGGGATGGAACGGGTCAGATTGACGATCACATCCAGCACCTTATACAGAGAAGCGTGCGGGCGGATCCCGTCCTTTGCGCTGGTGAACAGCAGGATTCCCACAGGCAATCCGATAATATAGGCAAAGAGTGTGGAAGTCAGAACCATATACAGGGTTTCACCAATGCCCTGCAGCAGCATGCTCAGCGTCGACTCATCCCACATAACCGTTCACCTCCTCAGCGGACAGACCCTTCGCGCGTACATAGTCAAACATCTTCTGCGCCAGAGCCTCGTCCTGCGGCAGCTGGACCACCATTTGGCCAAATGCCTTGCCGTCTATGTCTTTGGTGTCTGCGTACAGGATATTGACGGGCGCCTTACAGTCGAGGACCATATTCGCAATGATCGGCTCAAAAGAAGAATTTCCATCAAACACAATGCGCATACATCGCTTGCTGATCATTTTATCGGGATGTTTCCCTTCGGGATAGACCAGCTTCTGCGCCGCCGCCGTCTGCGGCCTGTGGAAAATATCCTCCACAGAACCGGACTCGGCAATCCGGCTGTCGTCAATAATGGCGACGCGGTTGCAGATTTCCTCTATTACGCTCATCTGGTGCGTGATAATGACAATGGTGATGCCCATCCGGCGGTTGATATCCTTCAGCAGCGCCAGGATCGACGTGGTGGTGGTGGGGTCAAGGGCGCTGGTGGCTTCGTCGCACAAAAGCACCTTCGGATTGGTCGCAAGCGCGCGGGCAATGGCCACACGCTGTTTCTGGCCGCCGGAAAGCTGGGCGGGATAAGCCCGGGCCCTGTCGGCCAGGCCGACGAGCTCCAGAAGCTCTTTCGCCCTTTTTTTTGCGGATGCCTTGTCAGCGCCGGCCAGCTCCAGAGGAAAACAGATATTCTGCTCCGCCGTGCGCTGCATCAAAAGATTGAACTGCTGGAAAATCATTCCCATGGACCGGCGAACCGTGCGCAGGTCCTTGTCGGAAAGGGCGGACAAGTCGCGCCCGTCGAACAGGACAGTGCCCTCCGACGGTTTTTCCAGCATGTTGATACATCGTACCAACGTGCTCTTACCGGCGCCGCTCATGCCGATAATGCCAAAAATATCGCCTTTTTCAATCGTCAGGTCAATATTGCTCAAAGCCCGCACCTCGGAGTCCTTCGTGTGGAAGGTTTTGCTCAACGATTGAATTTCGATGATCGCCTCGCCCAAGCCGACACCCCCTCAAATAACATTACTAAACATATAGGAATTATAGTGAATATTGCATAATTTGTCAATGCATATTGCAAAAATAAATAAAACAATCTTATTCTCCCGTCCACCGGGCGACAAGCGCCTTGATTTTTATGCCCTTTTCCATGAACATTTTTTCATGTTCGGTCAGCACATTTTCCTGCTGACCGCCGCCGTGCAGATCGTAGGTCACAGACAGAATCGTAAATCCGCTTTCTTCAAAGTACACCAGCGAATCGTCAAAAAGGACGTCGTCATCCGTTTTAAAGTGGATTTCTCCGCCCTTTTCCAGAATCTTCTTGTAATTCTCAAGCTGGCGGGGATAGGTCAGCCGCCGTTTGTGATGCTTGGCCTTCGGCCACGGATTGCAGAAATGAATATAGATTCTCTCCACCGTATCTTCGGCATTCATCACAGTGAGAATCCGCTCAATATCCTGCGCCATCAGCACGACGTTGTCCGGCTCCGCGTTCCGCTCCCGGAACGCCTGTTCAATATTCCGTTTGGCCGGGCCGAGAACGGTATCCTTCAAATCGATGCCCATATAATTGATCTGCGGATTTTGCGGGGCAAGCCCGGCGATAAAAAGGCCCTTACCGCAGCCGAGCTCCAGATAGATGGGCTGCCGCCGCCGGAAAAAGCTGTGCCATTTTCCAATATACTGTGCGGGATCGCGGACAAAAAAGCCGCACGCATCCAGCTCCGGCGCGGCCCATGGTTTATTGCGCATTCTCATGAAGGTAAACCCCTATCCTTTTCCCTGTAGATCCTGCCAGTTTTTGCAGACATCCACCCATTTTACACTTTGGGAAACGCTGAAAAGCTCGTCACAGCTCAGCTCCACACAGGAGCTTGCGCTGCCGCCCGCAGGAAAAATTTTGGAGAAGCGTTTCAGCGAAACGTCGCAGTACACCTTTGCGCAGGGCGGATTTCCAAACGGGCAGACGCCCCCGACCCGGTACCCGGTCAGCTGCTCCACCTCGTCGGGAGCAAGCATTTTCGCCTTTGTGTTGAACTCCGCCTTGAATTTTGCGTTGTCCACCTTGGCGTCTCCCGCAGCGACGACAATCACGCAGCCGCCGTCGCTGTGAAAAGAGATCGATTTTGCAATGCGCGCTTCCTCAACATTCAGCGCCTGTGCGGCCAGTTCCACCGTCGCGCTCGAAACCGAAAACTCGTGCAGGCGTTCTTCCATCCCGTATAACTTTAAATAATCCTTTACTTTCTGAACCGACATCATTTCCTCCGGCTTTCCAAGAATTGATAGTATCTATCTGAGCATGTCGAACATGCAGACTGTCGAAAATCGCAGGATTCCCCTGCTCTATCCTGATAAATTACTGAATTCTTATAGTATAGCATACTGCGTGAAAGTAAAAAGTATTTTTATTCAAATTTGTAATAAGACACAAATTTCAACGGATTATTTTCGCGTTTTATGTATCTGTTTCCCTATGCCGAAAATCCGGGGATTTCCGCTTCCCAACCCGCATTGGCGGTAAGCCGGACATCGCATAATGCCGCCGTCATTTGCATAAAGATTATCACCCGCGAAGCGCAGGGTGTACTCTGAACCCCCTTTTTCCGTTAGATTATTACAATTTATTCTTTATATATAATTATTTTTATGAAAATAAATCATTGTACACGAAAATAAAATAGTGTATATTTTATTTAATGTCATCTGCTGTTTTTTCAATAATGCTATTGGAAAGGACGTGAGCATGTGAAAACAAACCCAAAGCTGAAAACGGTTTTGATTCTTGCCATTTCCTGCTCTGTTCTAACCACTTCCTTCACTGTATTTGCCTTTCAGCTGAAAAAAGATATCCGGAATTTTGTCGATCAGGAAATTGAGGAAAGCGAACAGCAGAATTCCAAGGCATTGTCCGACCAGTTCAGCGAAAAATTTGCGGTTTTAGGCTCTCTGGCGTCTTTTATTGGCAGCAGGGAGGTTCAAAGCGGCCCAATTGTTACAGAAGCGATGCGCTCTTTTGCCAAAAACGGCGCGTTCGTACAGACCGCCATTGCGGATTTGAACGGAGACAGCACTTCGGACAGCGGCGAAAAAAGCAATGTGGCGGAATATGATTTCTTTAAAAAGTCCTTAACTGGTCAAAAAGCAGTCTGCGGCTTTGCTTTTTACGGAAAAAAGAGCCTGCTTTTTTCTGTACCGGTCTATCAAAAAGAAGCCGTAACCGGCGTCCTGATGGGGATTTCCGACACCGGTCCGCTGACGGACGCCCTCAGCACAGCCGTATACGGCGGCTCCGGCTCCCGCCTTCTGCTCGGGCGCGACGGCAGCGTCATTCTTCAGTCGGACACGCCGTTTGACAGCAAAAGCGAAAATCTGTTCTCCTGTCTGCTGAACAGAAGCCAGGGCAATCGGGACAGCATTGACCGCATCCGCGGGATCATGGACCGCTCGGAAAGCGGTGCCGTGGAGTACAGGACCGGCGGTTCTTACGGCTATCTTTACTTTGCTCCCGTTATGGGGACGGACTGGTACCTGGCCGCCTCGGTTCCGGGTGACGCGGTTTTTTCCAGATTCGGGCGTATTCTGCTGCTGTGCGCAATTCCTGTGGCGGGGACCGCGCTGACTTTTCTTCTGCTCGGAACTTACTTTGTCGTTCTGCTGCGTCGGAAAAACGCCGACGTCAGAAAAGGGATTCAGGAGCTGAAAGCGCTGACCGCCAATATTCCCGGCTGCGTACAGCACTGCAAATACGACAGTTCCCTTACGATCGTGTACTGCAGCGACGGCTTTCCGCAGCTGACCGGATATACCACGGAAGAAATCGGGCGGTGCTTTCACAACCGGTTCCTCACCATGATTTATGAGCCCGACCGTGAGGTCGTTCAGCGGAGCATAGACGCCCAACTTCAGAACGGCAGCGTCATCGACGTGCAGTACCGCCTGTTAAGAAAGGACGGCTCCCTGATCTGGATTCTCGACAAGGGACAGCTGATGGCCGAAAGCGGCATGGAGCCCGAGCTTTACTGCCTGCTGACGGACATTACCGGCCAGCGGGAAATCATGCAGGAGCTGGAAATCAGCAATGAGCGCTATCAAATCGTACTGGACCAGTCGGACAGTATGATTTTTGAATACGATATCGTCAACGGGACGGTATCCAACAGCACAAGCGGCCTTTCTGTGTTCGGCGGCGGCAGCGCAATCCGGAACTTTCCTGAAAGTGTGCTGGAAAGCGAAAGGATTCACCCCGACGACCTCGGCCTGTTCCGCTCCATGTTTACCAGCGTCAAAAACGGAGCGCACAGCGCGGAAGGCGAATACCGGCTGAAGGACCAGCAGGGCTCCTATCTCTGGTACAGCATGAAGATCACTACGATTTTTAATCAGAACGGCGAGCCGGTCCGGGCCATCGGACGGATCAGCGACATCACCTGCCAGAAGGAAGCCACCCAAAAGCTGGTGCAGAAAGCGCAGCGCGACGGGCTGACCGGGCTGCTGAACAAATCCGCCACAAAAGCGTATATTGAACAGGCGCTGGCCGGCAACGAGCTTTGCGCACTGTATATCATCGACGTCGATCATTTCAAAGATATCAACGATCACCTTGGCCATATGTTCGGCGACACGGTGCTGGCGGAAATCGGCGGCAAGCTGAAAAAGCTGTTCCGTACCTCCGATGTGGTGGGACGTGTCGGCGGGGATGAATTCATGGTGCTTCTGAAAAGCATCGGCGACCTGTCCCTGGTGGCCGAAAAGGCGGACGCCATTCACCGGAGCCTGCAGCAGACTTTCGAAAACGGGCCGAAACAGTATTCCATCTCCGGCAGCATCGGTATCGCAATTTATCCGAAAGACGGCAGAACCTACGCGGACTTATACAAAAAAGCGGACGCCGCCCTTTACGAAGCGAAGCGCTGCGGCAGAAGCCGGTTTGTCGTTTTTGACAGCCAGCTTGAAACATCCGGGCACATAAACGGCGCACCCGAACAATATGATCCCCCTCAGTAAAAGCCATTGGAAACCACAGGAAGCCAGCTTCCGGCAACTGCGCCGGCGACCGGCTTCCCTTTTCATAAATCACCGAAATCCTTGAAATAACCCCAAATCGTGATATAATTCTATAGCAATTCCATTTCAGTTTGCGAGACAAAGCACGTTCCTCCCCCGCCTTCAGCGGGGAGGAACGCAGTCTTGTTGCAGAATCAACTGGAAATGCTGTAAGCAGTTATGCAAGGGAGGTAACAATGGATAAAAACAAAAAAATTATTCTGACGCTCAGCGTCCTGCTAGCCGCCGTCATCGTCTGTCTGGCCTTCCTCTGGATCAGATTCGGACAGCGCGCGGACAGCTACGAATGTACGAACTTCGCAATGGGAACTTATGTCCAGCAGACCGTTTACGGAAAAAATGCGGAAACGGCGGCAACCGCCGCGGCTAAAAAAATAGGCGAACTGGAAGACCTGATTTCATGGAGAATCGCGGACTCTGATATCGACAAGCTGAATCAGGCTTCCGGTTCCAGTTGGGTCAAGCTCGACGCGAGGACCGTCGCTCTGCTTCAAAAAAGCCTTACCGTCGCTCAGAAGTCCGGCGGAGCCTTTGACCCTACCATCCTGCCGATTACCTCCCTATGGGATTTCGGAGGAGAGAATCAGCGTGTTCCCTCTAAGGCGGAAATCGATACCTATTTAAAATACGTGGACTATAACAATTTAAGAGTAAACGAACAGGATTCCACCGCGTCCCTGAAGCTGCACTACACCGCGGTCGAGCTGGGCGCGATCGGAAAGGGCGCCGCCTGTGACGAAGCAGTCGCCGCCTACCGGCAGGCCGGAGCGGACTGCGGAATCATCGCCGTCGGCGGCAGCGTGGGAGTATTCGGAACCAAGCAAGACAAATCGCCCTGGCGTGTGGCGGTGCGCGATCCCAACAGTTTCGAAACACAGAGCGCTTCCATGGGTACGATTGACCTGGCCTCCGGCTTTGTGTCCACTTCCGGTACATATGAAAAAAATTTTACAGAAAACGGCGTTACCTATCACCATCTTTTAAACCCGAAAACCGGCTATCCGGAAAACAACGGCCTGCTTTCCGTCACAGTGGTCTGTGACAACGGCGCGCTGAGCGACGGGCTCTCCACCGCCTGTTTTGTTTTGGGAAAAGAGAAAGGGACCGCCCTTCTGAAAGAATTCAACGCCGGCGGAATCTTTATCAACAGTGATCATCAGGTATTCGTAACGGATAATCTTGCAAATTGCTTTAAAATTATTCAAAAGAAATATAGTTTGATATAGATTGAGTAAAATTAGAATATCAGAATTTTCTTCTCCTTTTAAGTATGTTCCGGCAGCATTGGTTTTCCCGCGGCACGTCTGTGAACAAACTTTGCAGGCGTGTTTTCTTTATATATCAGAACCGTTTTCCGGTTTGATAGCAGATTGAGTAAATTATATGGAGGAAAAAACATGGAATTGACATTTCCGGCCAGGCCATTCAAAACGCATGGCGGTGCGGACGTTCCCCACCATAAGAACACGGCGCAAATTGAGTCTGCCGTGATGCCGCCTCCGGCGCAGGTGGTGCTGCCCATGCAGCAGCATGCAGGCGCTCCCTGCACCCCGCTTGTAAAAGTTGGCGAAACCGTTTTGGTGGGACAGAAAATTGCAGACAGCGGCGCATTCATCAGCGCTCCGATTCATGCGAGCGTCTCGGGAAGAGTCAGCGCGATCAAAAAAGTCATGCTGCCCGGAGGGCAGTACACCGATGCGGTTGTCATCGACTCCGACGGCCAGATGACCGTTTCCCCGGACGTAAAGCCGCCAGCAACAGAAACACCGGAAGCATTTACGAAAGCGATCCGGGAATCCGGACTGGTGGGGCTTGGCGGCGCGGGGTTTCCGGCGCACGTAAAGCTCAACGTTCCGAAGGATAAAAAGCTTGACACCATGATTGTCAACGCGGCGGAATGTGAGCCGTACATAACAGCGGACAACCGCGAGGCGATTGAAAATTCCTGGGACGTGCTTTCGGGGATTTACGCCGTGGTGGATCTGCTGAAGCTGGAACGCGTGATCATTGCCGTTGAAGACAACAAGCCCGACGTCATTGAGATTCTGAAAAAAATCGCGGACAGCGAGACAAACGATCCGGACGACCGCGTGCGCATTCTTCCTCTGCATGCGCGTTATCCGCAGGGTGCTGAAAAGGTGCTTATCAAGGCCTGTACGGACCGCGAAATCCCGATGGGAAAACTGCCGGCTGACGTGGGCTGCCTCGTAATGAACATTACCTCTGTTGCATTTATTGCCAAATACCTGAAAACTGGGATGCCGCTTGTGACAAAGAGGGTCACCATTGACGGGTCGGCGATCCGGAATCCGCAAAATGTCATTGTCCCGATCGGCACAAAGATCGCCGACATGATTGAATTCTGCGGGGGATACCAGTCGGAACCGAAAAAGCTTTTGATGGGCGGCCCCATGATGGGCCTTGCCCTGGCTAGTGACGGACTGCCCGTTCTCAAGCAGAACAACGGCATCCTCGCGTTCGGGGAAAAGGAAGCCCGGATGAACGCGCCGACCGCCTGCATCCGCTGCGGCCGCTGTGTGGACGGCTGTCCTATGAATCTGATCCCCACGCAGCTTGAAAAATACTCCAATGCCAAGGATGTTGAAAAGCTTCAGGAATACGACGTCATGACCTGCATGGAATGCGGCACCTGTGCTTTCAACTGCCCGGCGGGCAGGCCTCTGGTACAGGCCATCCGGCTCGGCAAGGGACTGGTAAAAGCGGGAGGTAAAAAACAATGACAGAGAAATTGATCGTATCGTCTTCTCCCCATATCAGAAGCGGCGTAACGACCCCAAAAATCATGCTGGACGTTATTTTGGCGCTGACTCCGGCGGCAATCGCTTCCGTGATTATCTTCGGATTCAAGGCCCTCGTGCTTATCCTCTGCTCCGTTGCCTCCTGCGTCCTCAGCGAATATATCTGCAGAAAGGTCATGAAGCGTGAAAATACCATCGGCGACCTGAGCGCCGCAGTAACCGGAATTCTGATTGCGTTTAACGTACCCGTGGGCGTCAGCCCGTTCATTGTCATCTTCGGCGGAGTTGCCGCCATTGTGGTGGTAAAGCAGATGTTCGGCGGAATCGGACAGAATTTTGTAAATCCGGCGCTGACCGCGCGCATCATCCTGATGTCTTCCTTTCCCGCCCAGATGAGCAGCTGGAACACCCCGTTTTATTATCTGCACAGCACCGACGCGATGACCACCGCTTCCCCGCTCGGCATTTTGAAGGAGGGCGCAAGCGGCACCATGCCGACGCTGCTCAATATGCTGGTTGGCGTCCGCGCGGGATGCCTTGGGGAGACCTGTGCAGTGGCGCTGATTCTCGGCGGTATCTATCTGGTGGTGCGCGGGGTCATCAGCCCCGTCATCCCGCTGTGCTATATCGGCTCCGTTGCCGTGATCTCTCTGATCGCGGGAAGGAATGTTCTGTTCGACCTGCTCGCGGGCGGCCTGCTGCTCGGCGCCATCTTCATGGCAACCGATTACGCCACCTCCCCGATCAACCTGAAGGGCAAGATCGTCTTTGCCGTCGGTGCGGGCATCATTACCATGCTGATCCGTATTTTCGGACAGCTTCCGGAGGGTGTGTCCTTCTCCATTATCCTTATGAACCTTCTGGTACCGCATATCGAGCGCTTAACACGTCCTACGGCATTCGGAAAGGAGCGTGTGAAAGTTGAGGATTGACAAAAAAGAGGTGCTCACCCCCGCCCTCACACTGTTTGTGATCTGTCTGGTCACCGCGGTTCTGCTGGCTGGCACAAACCTGATGACGCGCGATAAAATCGTGGAGATCAACAAACAGTCCGAAGCTGCTTCCCGCCAGCTTGTACTTCCTTCCGCGAAGGCTTTTGAGAATTCAAAAGACGGTTCCTACGCCATCGGCAAAGACGGAAACGAGCTTACCGGATATGTGTTTACCACCAAGACAAAAAGCTACGGCGGCGATCTGAAGGTAATGACTGGCATTGACAAGGACGGCAAAATCACCGGCGTTGTCCTGCTGACCATCGGAGATACGCCGGGCCTCGGCCTGAATGCGGAAAAAGAAAGCTTCCGCGATCAGTACAAAAAAGCCGTCCCCGAAAACGGGTTTGAAGTGATTAAATCCGGTACCGCGTCGGATACACAGATCGAGGCGATGACGGGCGCCACCATTACGAGCAAGGCTGTCACCACATGCGTGAACGACGCAATCAAACAATATCAGAAAGTAAAGGGGGGCGAATAAAATGGCGAAAACTCCATGGCAGGAATTCAGCAAAGGTATCATCAAGGAGAATCCCGTTCTTCGCCTTGTGCTTGGTACCTGTGCTACGCTTGCGCTGAGTACCTCCGCAAGCAACGCGATCGGCATGGGCCTTGCCACGACCTTTGTGCTGGTGGGATCGAACACGGTTATTTCCCTGCTGCGCAGGGTCATCCCGGACAAGGTGCGTATCCCCTGCTATATCACGTTGATCGCGGGCTTTGTCACCATTGTGCAGATGCTGATCGAGGCGTATTCCCCGAGCCTGAAAGCGGCGCTCGGAATCTACCTGCCTCTGATCGTTGTCAACTGCATCATTTTGGGCAGGGCCGAAATGTTCGCGAACAAAAATAAAGTCCTTCCGTCCGTTTTGGACGCCCTGGGGATGGGCGTCGGCTTTACCGCCACGCTGCTGGTGATGGGTATCATCCGCGAGCTTCTGGGCGCCGGAACGGTTTTCGGCTTTCCGATTACTGCCGGGTTTGTGTCACCCATTATCATCTTCCTTCTCCCTCCGGGAGGCTTCTTCGTGTTTGGTATGATGATTGCGCTTGCAAACAAATTTGCTACTGAAAAGGGCGCCGAACCGGCTGAGCTGGGCTGCCAGAACTGTCCTCTCTGCGGAAGCTGCTCAATGATGGCTGAAAAAGAAAAGGAGTGTGCGGGAAAATGATCAAGGGATTAGTCGCCATCTTTTTGGCTGCCATACTAACCGAAAACTACATTCTTAATAAATTCCTGGGCATCTGCCCCTTTCTGGGCGTTTCCAAAAAGCTGGACACCGCAACCGGCATGAGCATTGCGGTTACCGTCGTCATGGTGATTTCCACCGCGGTGACATGGCCGATTTATACCTATGTACTGGTTCCGCTCAACCTTGCGTATTTGCAGACAATCGTCTTTATTCTGATTATCGCGGCCCTCGTTCAGTTTATTGAGACGGTACTGAAAAAATACATTCCATCGCTGTACAATGCGCTCGGCATATACCTTCCCCTCATTACCACCAACTGCGCCGTGCTCGGCGTAACCATGCTGGTCATTGAGAAAGGCCAGTCCGACCCGACCTTTGGATTTATCCAGTCGCTTGTAAACGCGTTTGGCTCCGGTATCGGTTTTCTGGTGGCCATGGTCATCTTCGCGGGAGTGCGGGAAAGAATTGAAAACAACGATATTCCGAAATCCCTTCAGGGCTTGCCGATCACACTGGTTGCCGCGTCGCTGACAGCCGTGTCGTTTCTCGGCTTTCAGGGCCTTGTTGACGGCATGCTGGGTTAGGAGATGCAGATATGAATGAAATATTGACTCCGGTCCTGATTGTGGCCGGGATCGGCCTCTTGTCAGGCCTCATCCTTGCGATTGCGTCGATCGTCATGGCCGTGCCCAAGGACGAAAAAGCCGAAGCAATCCGCGACATGCTCCCGGGAGCCAACTGCGGCGCCTGCGGATATTCCGGCTGTGACGGCTACGCAAAGGCGTTGTCCTCGGGCGAGGCGAAACCCGGACTCTGTCCTGTGGGCGGCGCGGCGGTAGCAAAAACTATTTCCGAATACCTTGGCTGCGCCCCGGGTGACGTGGAAGCAAAGGTGGCCTTGGTCCACTGCCTTGGCAGCTATGACAATACGACCGATAAGGTGGAGTACGAAGGAATTGCGACCTGCGCGGGGGCGGCGATCGTCGCCGGCGGCGTGGCAAGCTGTCAGTACGGCTGCATGGGCCTGGGCGACTGTATGAATGCCTGCCAATATGGCGCGATCAGCGTTTGCAACGGTGTTGCCAAAATCGATCCGGTCAAGTGCAGAGGTTGTTCCATGTGTGTAAAAGCCTGCCCGAAACATTTGATTTCGTTTGTCCCCGCAACAAAGCAGGCGGTGGTCCGGTGCAGCAACTGCGACAAGGGCGCCCTGACTGGCAAAGTCTGCAAAGTCGGCTGTATCGGCTGTATGAAATGTGAAAAGACCTGCCAGTACGACGCCATCCATGTCGCAAATTCCCTTGCAGCCGTCGATCCTTCTAAATGTGTCGGCTGCGGCGAGTGCGCCGGCGTTTGCCCAAGGCACTGCATTACCATGTTCGGAGTGTAAACAATAGAACGAAAAACGGGGTGTAACCCGGCCAGCCGGGATGCACCCCAATTTATTCAACTTTCATAAAGGTTTATATTGCTTTTTCTATGAGTTTATTATATAATATAACACGTTGTTCATGCCGGTGTGATGGAATTGGCAGACGTAGTGGACTCAAAATCCACCGGTAGCGATACCGTGCCGGTTCGAGTCCGGCCACCGGCACCATTGCCTTAAAACCTAGCTGTAATGCGGGTTTTAAGGCTTTCTTTATTTCAAAATAGACTTTAAAATTATTCTCAACACCAAATTTCTGTTCAAATAATACGATACAATAACTATAAGCAATTATAGATTTGCCTTAGCGGTAAGCATTGCGATAAACCATATTTTGGGAATAATCAATTAGTAATTAATCAATATTTTAACTAATATTCAGAAGGCAGGCATGTTTTACTCTTTTGTAGTGACTCCAAAAATCGGTAATTGGAAATTAACTAACATATGCTCCGTGCAGTCTCCAATGCGTAACGAGGTAGAAGTAGGATTAGCATGCCATTAATAAAATAAATGTGTTCGGATTTAGCGTGATTATCCACCAAAACAAAAGCAACATGTAAGGATTCAAACCTTCATGTTGCTTTTTTATATAATTTAAGTTGAGTTTATCTGCTGTACTATTTACCCCAGCTAATGCGATATAATAGCAGCTCCGGTCAGAAGTATCTCACAAGTTGATTTATTCAACTTTTATCTACCGCAAATCCATTGATTTTCTTTGAACTATTCACTAATATGTAATCAGAGGTGATTAATGTGAAAGAAATTAATATCGCGAAAGTTCTTGTAAATAAGCGCAAGGAAATGGGCATCACTCAAGATGAGCTTGCAAATTACATTGGAGTATCTAAAGCATCCGTTTCCAAATGGGAAACAGAGCAAAGCTATCCCGATGTTACCTTTCTTCCGCAACTGGCTGCGTACTTTAACATCAGCATTGACCAATTGATGGATTATAAGCCACAGATGACAAAAGAGGATATTCGTAAACTGTACCGAAACCTGTCGGCGGATTTTACGTCAAAACCGTTTGACGAGGTCATGGAAAACTGCCGAAAGATAATTAAAAAATACTATTCCTGTTTTCCATTGCTGCTGCATATGGGGATACTGATGATCAATCACATAGAATTGCTGAAGGACCCCAAAAAATCCGTGTCTGTGATCGAGGAAGCCAAGGCTCTCTTTATCCGGGTCAGAGTGGAATGCGACGATGTATCGATTACCAGACAGGCTTTGTATATGGAGGCTTTATGCAGCCTCATTTCCAATGATCCCAATGCCGTGCTGGAACTGCTGAACGGAACAGTCGCGCCTGCGCTTCCCCCTGAATCGCTTTTGGCTTCCGCCTATCAAATGACGGGGCGCGCCGATGAGGCAAAATCTGTTTTACAGGTTGGAATTTTTCAGAATATCGTTGTCCTGTTCAATTTCTTCCCAGCTTACCTTATGCTATGCGCGGATGTTCCCTCCAAATTTGACGAGGTGCTGCGGCGCTCGCTTGTCTTAGCGGAATCGTTTGACATGAGGCATCTGCATCCCGGCGTCTTGGTCAATTTGTATATTTCCGCCGCGCAGGGATATATTGCGCAGAAAAATCATGATAAGGCGCTTGAGATGCTGCAAAAGTATACTGAGATCGTAACAAGTGATATTTACCCTCTGCACTTGCATGGCGACGCTTTTTTTGACCATATAGAAGGTTGGCTGGATAAGCTCGATCTGGGAACGGATCTTCCCCGGGATGAGAAAACAATCAGGAAAAGCATGTCTGATGTAATCGTGAATAATCCGGTGTTCTCCGTTCTCTCAGATGAACAGAGCTTTCAGAATATCACTGAAGAACTTCAAAATAACTTCAAATAATATCGATAAGAGGGGATAGTTATGATGGAACAGGAAAAATTGGCAGCAAAAAAACGGCTAATTATGTTTGTTACGCTTACAATTGTCATCGCATGGATTTTGTTTTTATTGGTACCAATCTACGGGCTGCTTTACGGAACCGGTGTATCAGTGGTAATCATCGCGTCAGCAATGTTTGCCCCAGCTCTGAGCAGCATATTAACGCGGCTTATCACAAAAGAAGGATTTGGAAATATGTATCTGCGTCCTCACTTCAAGGGGCATGCGAAAGACTATCTGCTTGTGTACTTCGGCCCGACAGTCTTGTTGCTTTTGAGCGGTGCACTTTATTTCCTGATTTTCCCCAGCTCGTTTGACCCGGAACTTACAGCTTTAAAAGGAATGGTAGCTTCAAGCGGCAAGCAGGGGCTTGCCACATCCAATCTGCTGATTGTTCAGGTTTTAATTTTTGTTGTATTAGGACCGATTGTAAATATCATTCCGACCATGGGTGAAGAGCTTGGCTGGAGAGGGTATCTGCTCCCAAAACTGCGCATGTTTTTATCTGACAGGGCCGCGTTAATCATTACAGGGGCAATATGAGGTATCTGGCACTTGCCCGTTATCGTGATGGGTCACAATTACGGAACCAGCTATTGGGGCTATCCTTGGCTCGGTATTATTGCCATGATTGTTTTTTGTGTTATACTTGGCACGATAGAAGGCTATATATCAATCAAACTGCAAAGTGCCATCCCCGCCGCCATGATACATTCGACAGTCAATGCGGGCGCGGCACTGCCGATTCTTCTGATCAAAGGCAGCTATAACACGCTGCTTGGCCCCGCAATCACCGGCATTATCGGCGGTCTTCCGTTTATCGCTTTAGCTGTGATATTGTTAATAACGGAGGGCAATAAAATGTCGTTGCGTGAAAAGGGCGCGCACCAGCGAGAAAATGGGCGACTGGAACAGAAATAAGATTTTCTCGGTTAGCAGCCTGCATCTAGATTGAGCAAATGACACAAAAAGCAGTTCGGCCCTTATGGGCTGGGCTGCTTTTTCGCGTTGATGGCTCCATCCCCCGAACCGCGGTGCAGGTTGGGAGAAACATCTGGAAATCAAATTCTCCGGGATAAATGCAGGGACTCGCGGAACGCGGGTTCAGCGTGCCAACACCCGAGTCCGGCCACCGGCACCAAAATCGCTTCTACAGAAATTGAGTGATCATTCTGTAGGAACGATTTTTATTTTGTGCTATAATTTTGATAGATAACAGAGCACCAAACAGGAATTTATAGTCTAGATTAGTAAGTGTTTTTTGATAATAAGGAGTTAACATGACTATTACAGAGGAGTTTGAATTATATCAAAGAGAATTAAATTTAATACTGATACAGAATCCCATAGAATGCGAGCTCTATTCCGTAATCGCGGCATTGCTTAGGAACAGAGAAAACATGAAAAATTATTCTTTGAGAGATGTATCTGCCCGGCGGAAATCCGCAATTGGCAATAAATTTCTGACTACAGCTGGCTTTCCGGATTTCGCAGTCATGACAATAAAAGAACCAAAAATGATAGGTGTAGTTGAAATAAAGAGATTTGTTGTAAATCTTGACAACGAGGAAACACAAGCAGAAAAGCATCGGTACAGAGAAAATGATACCGAAAATCCACTAGTTGTATTATATACAAATGGCTTGGAATGGCGCTTATATGCAGGTTCGGGTGAATTTGGTGAAATTAAAGATAAGAGAATCTCCCTTGGAAAAGTCAATGAGGGGGACAGGAAAATAGATTGGGAAAATGGCAAATGGAATTCTTTAATAAAATTATTGGAAGGGATTGATTGGACAGGAGCCTCATATTAAAACAAACTAAAAATATAAAATGAATTCCGATTTGCTTATGATTTAATAATGAGGTATAAAGATGTACAAATCCAGTTTATTAACAATCATTTTGTAGGAACGATTTCTATTTTGTGCTATAATTTAATAAATGGTGTATCGATGCCGGAGAGCTAAACAGGGATTTGACGGGCAGTGAATTGTCGATTATTTATATAATGTGAAAACAAACCGGCATTCACCCTGACTCTAACGCTCCCGGATAAGTCTAACACCTAAATCAAACGCCCTCTTTAAATCCTCAGCCGGAATTTTCTCGACGCGGCTCGATTTTTCTTCCAGATCCGGCATCTGATAAACATACTTTGAATAATCATCAAACAGAACGGTGTCGGTCAGCGTCAGCAACTCACAGCTACCCAAGGTATGACCAAGCATTTCTTTTAAACGATCTAGAGTATCCTTAACTCCTCTTGCAACATAAGATTCATCATCCCCATTCATTGTCGCAATCAGGGCTGTTTTAAAGAATTTTGGTTTCGGGCCTGTACCTTTAGCACCATAATCAAGATATTGGAACATTAATCTATTTGTGAATGAACTCATTTGACCTGATATATTAGCATAATAAATGGGCGAACCAAGAACGATGGCATCCGCTTGCTCAATACTCTGCAGCAAGGGCCTCAAATCGTCGTTTAACGCACAATGCGCGGAGGACTTGCGGTTTTTCAGTTTGCACGCATAACAGCTGATGCAGTCTTTGTAATTTAGGTCGAAAAGATTTACAAATTCCGTTTCAGCGCCTACTGATTTTGCGCCTTCAATGACTTTATGTAACATCTTTGCGGTATTGCCCTGTTTTCTTGCACTGCCACATACGGCGATAAGTTTCATAATGATACAAACCTTTCTATTGAGAAATTTCATTGTCAACGCTTAATTTTCTGCTTTATTGCCTTGAAAATGAATTGTACGCCCTTTATAAATCATTGTCAATGCATCTATCAAAGCTATTTTTTGATTTCGGCTTAATAAAATCATTGACAATGATTTTTGGTGTTGTATAATGGTCTTGAGGTGGTTCTATGAATACATTAGGCGAACGATTAAAATATGCTCGCAAAAAAGGCGGTTATACCCAAGAATCCTTGTCGGAAGCGATCGGGATCTCAAGGGGAGTTATTTTTAACCTTGAGAAAGATAAGACCGAGCCTCAAGGCATTGTTGTGAATGCTGTGTGTCAGACATTAAAAATTAATAAAGACTGGCTACTATATGGCGTTGGCGATATGGAAGATAAAAGCGAAACTTCTCGAAGCGCAAAGATTTTGGCTGAACTCTATGATTCTGCAAAAAGCTTGTCCGAAGAAGAACAGCTTTTTTTGTTGGACACAATAAAAGCATTAAAGTTCCGTCTGGGTGAAAATCCAAAAGCTTAGGCCTTTCAATCTGTTGCGGCGAAAGGAAAAATATCGGGTGTTCATAAGGACAAAACAGGCTGACATTTGTCGTCCTGTGGTTTTTATTTGATTGTTTATATGCTATACTTTGGGCAATGGCCGCTGATTTTTGAACATTACTACGGGAGATTTACTATGGATAATACTAAAGACAAAGAGCTGGCTAAAATAAGAGTATTAAAATTAGGTGAGAATCTATTGCAACAAAAATACAATGAGGAATTATCACGTGAACAATCGCTATTAACACAAGCAGCACAAATGCAAACGGCTTTTTCTGTGATAACTGCGGCTTTGTTTATGTTATTACCAATACTCATTGATAATCGAGGAACACTTGACCTCACCTTCATTTTTATTTTTGTATCAATAATTACACTTTTTCTACTTGTAAGTTTTGTTCTTGCGCTGTTAGCTCAATGGAGGTTTAAAATAAGAACACTTTCAGGTAGTGACATACAGAATAATATTATAGACAGTATCAATGAACTATTATCGGAAGAAAAAATAATCGTTTATAAGACTAATCTATTGAAAAAATTACAGACTGATAGGTTTAAAGCAAATGAAAAGCGTGTTTTTTACATAACAATATCCATGATTGCGTTTTATTTATCAATTTTCCTGTGCTTAATTTTCTTCGTTACATCCATCGTAATATTATTATAATTATGTGGGGGTATTAAATTGAAATTTAGATTAGGGGAAACTGTAGTTGATAAACGCACAACACTATTCGTTGTAATTATTGGATGTCAAGAACAATTAAATAGATTACCTATTTATCAAGTATTGGAACCGCGCAGTAAAAATATTTTTATTCGGAAGGAATTTGATCTGATGCCACAGGATCCTACTGGGCCTACTGATCCAAGTGGTGGCGTACCTCTCCCAAAATTCACATTGAGAGAAATTGCAGCTCTTAAAAGACTTATTAATGAAAATGATGATCTAATAGAGATTGAGACAATTCGATATAAATTAAAAAGTGACAGAATTGTTTATAGAAAATTGTATCCGATTATAGTACTCAATAAGAGAGGCCAAAACAACGAATTCTTTGCACAAAGGTAGATCTATTCTTTAGCCGCCTTTGCACTATATAAGCAAAAAGCACCAACCATTCAAAGTTAAGTGCTTTTCGTGTGTTATATTCATTTGTCCGATGCCGTAAACCATTTTTTATGCGAGTTTTCGAGTTTGTCCTTATGAACACCCACACCAAAAAGCAGTTCGGTCCTTATGGGCTGGGCTGTTTTTTCGCGTTGATGGGCCCCATTCCCCGAACCGCGGTGCAGGTTCTGGGGAAAACCGATTTTTCCCTTCCTTCATCTCGCGGAAACGTTACGTGTTGCGAGAAGGTCGCAGCCCAGGCCGCAGAGATTCGCGGTCAGAACGTCGCCGATCGCAATCGGAGCCCGCGCACGCAGTTTCCGCGTCTCTCTCATGACGGTGAAAACCGCCCCCTTCGAAACGGCTTTGCTGAGCCGGACGCTGCACAACGGCTCCGTCCCGTTCTCCACAAGGACGGTAGTCGTTACGGTGCGCTGCGGGTCCATCATCTCCGTGTATGCGTACTGCTTCCCGCGCTCGCATTTCGCCCCGAGGATACGGACGCATTCCTTTTCGGTTTCCACCGTCAGCAGGCATCCATTGGGGCAGATGATACAGGTCATTTCTTTTTTCATACGCATCGGACCTCGATTTCGTATCCTTGTTTCAGCCGGTTTCTGGGCAGTGTCAGCTGCAGCATCTGGGCCGGCATCGCTTTTTTATACTGTTTTTGAAGGATGACCTCTCCGCCCTGCCAAATCTGAACCGCACAGTCTTCCATGGGGCGGCAGACCCGCAGGGAAAAGACGACGTCCCTTGTCCCGCTGATATACTGCGGCAGAATATGGCCGATTCCCTTCCCACAGGAAACCCGGACGCCGCAGTCGCCGAACCGGGAGGACTCTTCCAGATAGCGTGCGATCATGTCCGCCATCCGTTCGGCCTCGATCGATACAAAATCCACCAAATCATGAACGTGAAGGACATTGCCCGCTGAAAAAATCCCGCGAACGCTCGTCTGATAATTCTCATCCACCGCCGCCCCTCCGGTATGCGGGTCGAGCCGGATGTCCGCCTCCCGGCACAGTTCATTTTCCGGTATCAGCCCCACGGAAAGGATCAGTGTGTCGCATGGAAAATCCTGCTCGGTTCCCGGAATCGGCCGGAACTCCCCGTCCACCTCCATCACGGTTACCCCTTCGACGCGCTCCCTTCCCTTGATCTCCGTCACGGAGCGGTTCAGGTACAGCGGAATATCATAATCGCGCAGACATTGCTCAATGTTCCGGGGAAGGCCGCTCGGATAAGGCATCAGCTCAAAAACGGCGCGGACTCTGGCCCCCTCCAGGCTGAGTCTGCGCGCTATAATCATGCCGATATCTCCAGAGCCCATAATTACGGCGTCTTTTCCCACCATGATATTTTTCAGATTGATATAATTTTGCGCAAGCCCCGCCGTATAGATGCCGGCCGGCCTTGTCCCCGCAACCGCAAGGTTTCCCCTGGTCCGTTCCCGGCACCCCATTGCCAGCACTACCGCTTTTGCCGCATACTGCAGAAGCCCGTCTTTCGTTACGACGGTAATTACCCTGTCCGCCGTAATACGGACGACCGTCGCCCGCGTTCTGTATGCGATTTTCCGTTTCTTCACTTCCAGGATGAACCGATCCGCGTATTCCGGCCCGCTCAGGTTCTCTCCAAACCGTGACAGCCCAAACCCATCGTGGATACACTGCCGAAGGACGCCGCCCAGCTCCTCTTCCCGTTCCAGCAGCACGATGTCCGTGACACCCTTCCGGCACAGCTCTACCGCGGCCGACAGGCCGGCAGCGCCGCCGCCGATAATCACGACCTCTTTCTCTGTCCGGATCATCTGATCGCCTCTTCCCTTCTAATTCTTTACTTTTCCGGTAAACAGATACGAATTCTTACTGAAAAGCCGGATTTCTTCCGGCCTGAGGCCGTATTCCTCCTGCATGAGCTCCACAATCCGGCTCTCACAGTAGCCGCCCTGGCACCGCCCCATGCCCGCCCGCGTCCGGTACTTGACACTGTTGACCGTCACGGCGTGCAGAGGATTCCGGATTGCCTTCCGGAGCTCGGCCTTCGTCACGTGCTCGCAGCGGCAGACCAGTTCGCCGTAATCCGCGTTCGCGGCAATCAGCCGCTCCTGTTCCTCCGCCGTACATTCCGCGAAACGGACGATCCGTTTATGGCGGGGATCAAATCCGGGCCGGGGCGGCAGCGGCTCTTTTTCCACAATCGCCGCGGCCACTCTGCGCGCGATCGGAAGCGCGCCGGTAAGCCCGGGAGACGTGATGGAGACCAGATTGACCGCGCAGGGCGCCTCCTCCTTTGTTTCAATCCGGAAGTCCAGCTCCTTCCCGGTCTCCGGATCTTCCACGCGCGGAAAGACACCCGCGTAGGAGCGGATGACATTCCTTCGATCCAATTGCGGATAAAGCTCTTTCCCGTTTTCCATCAAAGGCCCGACGGCCTCTCTCGTGGTTGCATAGCTTATTTCCCCGTCAGGATAGTAATTCACCGGTCCAATCAGAACATTTCCGTCTACGGTCGGCGTCACATGGACGCCGAATTCTCCGTTTTCGCCGGGTGTCGGATAAATCGGGAGTGTAACCTTCTTTCCGGCCAGCTTATCCAGCAGAAAATATTCCCCGCGGAGGCGGTGGGGATTATAATGGCCGAATCCCAGCATCTCGCTGATCCGGCAGGCGGACAGTCCGGCGCAGTTGACGACCCAGCGTGTCCGGAACCGGCCGCCTCCCGTGCGCAGAGTATACCCGCCGCTTTCCCGCGCGATGGAAAGCACTTCGCTGTCAAAATAATACCGCACTCCATTGGCGACCGCGTTCTCCGCCAGGGCAATCGTATAGAGGAACGGGTCCAAGATGCCCGCCGAGGGCACATAAAGCGCGAAGCTTCCTCCGATGGCCGGATTGACCTCATCCATCTGAGTCCTGTCCAGAAATTTCAATCCCGGCACTCCGTTTTCCTTCCCCTGTCTCTGAAAACAAGTAAGCTTGTTCCGGTCTTCCCGCGTGAACCCGACGATCATTTTTCCTGTCCGTTTGAACGGCACGTCCAGTTCTTCCGCCACCTGGTCAAATTCCCGGTTGCCCTCCACACAGCAGACCGTGCGCAGAAGCCCCGGCGCATTGAGAATTCCCGAATGCAGCAGGCCGGTGTTGCGGCCGCTGGTTGCCATGCACACATCCAGTTCTTTTTCCAGCACGGCAATCCTCGTCCGGTACCGGGACAGTTCGCGGGCCACGGCGCTTCCGACCACGCCGCCGCCGATAATCACGACATCATACTCTCCATCCATTTTCTCACGATCCCAGCCCTTTCGAAACCTCTGCCATAAAAGGAACGGACGCGGCCGCTCCCGGTCTGGAAACCGCGATGGAGGCCGCCTTTGAGGCTGTCCGGAGCGCTTCCTCCACCGACTGGCCGCAAACCACCCCGGCCAGATAAAAGCCGGTGAAGGTATCGCCCGCAGCAGTGGTGTCCACAGCCTGGGTCTGGAACACCTCCTGCCTGACCCGCCTGCCCCCATTGGCATAAACCGACCCTTTTTCACCGAGAGTCAGAACAATCTGCATGGAAGGATATTTTGAGGAAAGCGCGTCCAGAACCTCATCCGGATCGGTTTTCCCCGTGATCTGAGCACCCTCAATCTCATTCAGCAGCAGCAGGGATACTTTTTTTAAATCGCATGCCTGAACGGCCTCGTTGAAAGGAGAGGGGTTGAGTGCGATGAACATTTTCCTTTCCCAGGCCCGGTCAATGATATAGTCAAGCAGATTGATTTCATTCTGAAGGACCAGAATGTCCCCTTCCCCGAACCGGCTGAGGACCTCGTCGGCATACTCTTTTGTCTGGCTTCGGTTTCCGCCTCCGAAGAGCACAATGCTGTTCCGCCCGTTTTGGTCCACCTGAATCACTGCGTGCCCGCTGGCCCCGGGGGTTTTCCGAATCAGCGACGCGTCGATCCCGTTTTTGCGGCAGGTTTGCAGCAGCATGCCGCCGTCTTCTCCCACCGCCCCGGCATGATAAACAGG
The DNA here is from genome assembly GCF_052442865.1 of Caproiciproducens puteiluti. Classification (NCBI taxonomy): domain Bacteria; kingdom Bacillati; phylum Bacillota; class Clostridia; order Eubacteriales; family Acutalibacteraceae; genus Caproiciproducens; species Caproiciproducens puteiluti. Next base: position 2,497,961 of record NZ_CP194790.1, read on the forward strand.
AACACCCGCCCTGGCCAGGGCGATGGACTGGTTCAGGCCCTTGCCGCCACAGAAAATTCCCCTCTTCTCCGCGGCAAGGGTCTCCCCTTCCCTTACGATATGATGAACAGAATATACATAATCCATATTCAGTGATCCATAGTTTAAAACCTTCATTTTCCTCCCGTGATCACCGCGAAGCATCGGCTTCCTGTGATCACAGCCTCCTCCTCTCATAAATCTGCGCCGACGGAAAAGGGCACCGCCTGCCGGGGTATGAATCCCGGCAGACGGTGCCTTCCGGATCTCCCGCTAGCTGCGCAGTTCTTCCAATTTCTTCATGGCGCTGCCAAGCATCTCCCGTGATATCACGTCAAACGGTTTTGCCCGCATCAGTACATCATCCGTCGCTTTCTTTGCAACCGCCCCCACATTCTCTTCAGTAAAACGGAGGTGCATGCCCTGAAAGGACGGGTCAAAGCCCATGGAATTGTAGAGGCCGAACAGCTCCCGGAGTTCTTCCCGCGGGCTGTCAAGAACGATCAGCTGCACCGCGATTCCGTATGCCACCTTCATTCCATGGTCGACATCGTGCGCACCTTCCAACAGGGACAGACCGTTGTTCACCGAATGCGCGATCCCGTTTCGCACCGCCTTGATGCCAAGTGCCTGCACCGTCGAAGCCGTGTAGAGATTGATGTTGCAGATGTCGATGAACTCTCTGGTAAGCTCTCCCTTCCGGACGCACTCCACCGCCACGGCTGCTTCCGCATAGACGCTCTCCCTGAGCATGCGCGCCAGCGCCAGCGCCATCTGGTCAAAAATATCCGCGTTCTCCGAACCCGGCAGGGAAGCTCGCCCTTCGTACCATTTGGCCAGTGCGTCGTAAATACCGGAAATATAATAATTGATCGGCGCGTGAAGGATGACGTCCGGGTCCACAAGGACCAGCTCCGGATTCGTCTTCGGATAGACATTCTCCAGATACTCTCCCGAATCCGAATAAACAATGATCTGATTGCTGCTGGCCGCACATGTGGCCGCGATCGTCGGAACCGTAATAATCGGGCAGCCGTACAAAGCGGCGGCATATTTCGCCGTATCCAGCGATTTCCCCCCTCCTACCCCAATGAGATAGTCCGGCGAAAATTCTTCGCAGATATGTAACAGCTTATGAACATTGTTTTCGGAGCTTTCGCCGGCAAACGCATTCACCACATATTGAATTCCCGCTTTTTCCAGCTGCGGAAACAGTTTGTTCTGAACCGAGGCCCTTGCCCGCACACCTCCGCTGACAACACATTTTTTTCCAAAAGGGGCCAGAAGGCATTCTATCTCATCCCAAACACCAATGCGGTTGCAGTAACGGGCGGGGCCTGATTTATTGTATCGGATTGTATTTTGAAAGCTCATATCTTTTTGCATCATAATGCCTCCTGCAATGATCTCCTACCCTCCGAGATAGGATTTGATAATTTGATCGCTCTCGATCAGCTCGGAGCTTTTGCCCGTGATCGAGATATTCCCGTTTTCCAGGACATAGCACCGGTCGGAGATTTTCAGCGCCATGTAGGCATTCTGCTCCACCAGAACCACGGGAAGGTTTTTTTCTTTGTTGATCGTGGAAATCACCCTGAAGACCTCCTCCACGATCACGGGCGCCAGGCCGAGCGACGGTTCATCCAGCATCAGCAGCTGCGGATCGCTCATCATCCCTCTGGCAATGGCCAGCATCTGCTGCTCCCCGCCGGACAGGGAACCCGCAATCTGCTTTTCACGTTCTCTCAGCCTTGGGAACAGCTCATACATTTCCTCGATATGGCGGTCCATCTCTTTTGGGGAAAAACGTTTGGAAAAAGCTCCCATTTCCAGATTGTCCCGAACCGTCATCTCGGCAAATATCTCACGTCCTTCCGGAACATATACAATCCCGTTATAGATCACTTTCGACGCCGGCAGCTTGGTCAGTTCGACGTCGTTGAAACGGATGCTTCCGCTTTTCGCTTTTACGATTCCCATAATCGTTTTCATCAGGGTGGATTTTCCTGCCCCGTTTGATCCGATAATCGATATGATTTCCCGGTCGTTCACCTCCACATCGACGTCAAACAGAGCCTGCACCTTGCCGTAAAAGGTATTGACCTGGGATACTTTAAGCATCGTCAATCCCCCCTTCCGTGCGCTTCTTTTCCTGCTGCATCCGGTAGCCTTCCCCGAGATACGCCGTGATGACCTCTTCGTTGCATTGAATCTCGGCGGGACTTCCGGATGCAATTTTTTTACCGAAATCCAGCACCGTAATATCCTTGCTGATGCTCATGACAACGTCCATGTTATGCTCAATCAGGAACATATCCACACCGGACTGCGCAATTTTATCAATAATCCCGACAAACTCCTTCCGCTCGGAGGGATTCAGCCCCGCCGCCGGTTCGTCCAGCAGAATCAGCTTCGGATTTCCCATCAGCGTCCGCCCGAGCTCCGTCATTTTCTGGCGCCCATACGGAAGGTTCGACACCACTTCCTCCTTCAGGGGATACAGCCCGATTTCATTCAGTACCGATTCCGCCTGTTCCCTCAGCTTTTTCTCTTCGTTCCGCGCCTGTGCGGGCAGCAGCAGCCATTTCAATATGTTCTGTCCCGTCCGGGACTGAGCGCCCAGCATCAGGTTTTCCAGCACCGTCATGGTCGGAAACAATTTAATGTTCTGGAAGGTCCGCCCGATGCCCATTTCCGCGCGCTGATAAGGCTGTTTTCCGGAAATTTCCTCTCCGAAAAATTCAATGGCTCCCTCCGTCTGCGGATACACGCCGGTGATCATATTGACGGTCGTGGTTTTGCCCGCGCCGTTTGGACCGATCAGCGCATGCAGCCTGCCCTTCGTTACCTGAAAGCTCAGATTGTCCACCGCGAGCAGCCCTTCAAAACGTTTTGTGAGCCCTTTTACCTCCAATACGACGTCACTCATTCTGGGCACCGCCTTCCGCCTGCTTTTTCTGCACTCTGTTCCGGAAGAACCGCCCGATTCCCTGGAACATGGAAATAATGCCATTTGGGAAAAACAGGGAGCAGCCCAGCGCGATGGCATAAAACACAACCTGATAGTAATCTCCCAGGAAGCGAAGCGCTTCCGGAAGGAAAATGACAACCGCCGTACCGAAAACATTGCCTACAACGTTGCCGATTCCGCCGAAGAGCAGCATGATCAGCATTTTGATTGAGAGGTCCACCGTATACGTTGAGGAATTCATATACATATTGAAGTGGACGTATAGGGCTCCGCCGAACGCGCCGTATACGGCGGCAAGCGTAAAGGCACGGATCTTGATTTTTTTGACGTCCAGCCCCAGAGAGGGCAGCGCGTCAATATTATCCCGCACGGCCTTGAACTCTCGTCCCCATTTGGAATGGACGATCCGCACGGAAACAAGAAACATCAGAACAGCTATGACCAGAACGAAATAGTAATATTTTCGGTTGGTATCCAGTTCAAACCCGAAGAGAGAATACCGCGGAATGTTCTTGATGCCCTGCGTTCCCCCGGTCAGCCCCGTCAGATTGGTCGACAGAAGCCGGACCACCTCATTGAAAGCCAGCGTGGTGAGCGCCAGATAGACCCCCTTCAATTTCAAGCTGGGGTATCCGAGAAGAACCCCAATGAAGTATCCCGCAAAAACCGCCAGCAGCGTCGAAAGCCACGGACTCCATCCGCATTTCGTGCAGAGGATCGCGGACACATACCCTCCTAACGCCATAATTCCTGCTGTTCCCAGATTTGTCTGTCCTGTTAAACCGGTAATAAAATTCAGTCCGAATACAATAATGGAATAAATCAGAATCTGATTGAAAATAACGACGTAATAATTATTGCTGATAAAAACCGGTAACAGGATTGCAAGCATCAGAATCATAACAGGAGCCAGATTCTTTTTATCAATCAAACGTTTCACTCTTCTTTCTCCTTTCTGCCTGTGGTATGCTTGCCTCAACGCGTCCGCCCTGTCAGCCCCTTCGGCCTGACAAGCAGGAATCCGATCAACAAAACAAAGGAAATGACATCTTTATATACAGCCGGAATAAAAAGGGTGCAGATGTTTTCCAGAATACCGCAGAAAAGGCCGCCGACAATGGCACCGGGCAGAAAACCGAACCCACCGATGACCGCGGCCGCAAATCCTTTCAGGCCGATCATATCGCTCATTGTGGTCGCGACATTCTGAAGCGGAATAATCAGGATGCCAATAACTCCGCAGATCACCATGCTCAGCGCGACGCTGAGGGAGATCACCCGTTTTACGTCAATACCCATGATCTGTGCCGCCATTTTATTCTGCGCCACACAGCGCATGGATTTTCCGGCCTTTGTCTTATACAGAAAGACCTGTAAGGCTATGACTATGATCATGGCGACCACAATAATCGCGACATTGGCTTTGGAGATTACGAACCCCCCCAGACGGTATGTCCCGGACAAAAATCCCGGAACACTGAACGGCACCGGTGTCCAGATCAGCCGGCAAAGCTCAATCGCGATCTTTCCGAGCAGGATCGTCGCCATAATGGTAAAAATTTCAGGTATATTTCTCAATGGAATGAAAATAATCCTCGATATTGCAAAGCCGAAAAGCATCATTGCAATGCATGAAAGCAAAATGGCCGGAACAAAGCCGAACTGCAGGCCGACCATAAAGGTTCCGCCAAAAATGTACGCTCCAAAGGTAATCATTTTATCATGCGCAAAGTTAACAACGTCACATGCGTTTGAGATCAAAGTAAACTCAATTCCCACAAGGGCATAGATAAAGCCCATGGCAATCCCGCTGATAATCAATTGTACGACAATCGTCATACCGCCAGCCTCCCCGAATATTAATAGCAGGCTCTAAACAAGGTTGTCTGCAGCCACATATGTGTCTGCAGACAACAAACAGACATTTTTTAAGCTTCCACTTCTACCGTAACGGTATTCCCATAAACGGCTTCTTTCCCCTTGATCTTGCAGACAATGCCCTGATGTACCATCTCCTGCTTGCTGTTGGGCGTATAGGTCGCCAAGACGCCCTCATACCCGTCCGTCTTGGCCAGAGCATCCCGGATCGCATTCCGGTCCGTCGAGCCGGCCCTTTTAATGGCATCCGCCAGCACATAAAGCGCGCTGTAATAGGTGGACGCATAGAGCTCCGGCTTATCGCCGCCGTACGATTTCTGGAAGTTCTCCACAAAAGCTTTCACTTTCTCATTCGGATTCGTCGGCGTAAAATCGGTAACGCTGTACCAGTTGGTCAGCCAGTCTTCTTCACAGAGGTCAAGAACCTGTGTTGTGGAAATGGAGGTTGAGCCGACAATCGGCACCTGGACGCCTAGGTCATTGAACTGTCTTGCGGCAAGAGCCGTCTCTGTGTCGTGCGCCCATACAATGATTCCGTCCACACCCGCCTTCTGAAGATTCAGAATCTGACTTGTCAAATCGGTGTCGCCAGAATTAAACGTTTCGGAAACCCATTTGACTCCCTGTTTGTCAAAATAAGCGGACGCGACTTCCAAAGCGCCTGCCCCGTAGTCGTCACTGTCCGTCAGGAAGCCGATCTTTTTGCATTTCAGGTCTTCCGTAATGTATTTGGCGGCAATCTGCCCCTGAATGGAGTCGGATGCACGGACACGGAACAAATACTTGTTGTCGATGGTGGTCACCAGCTTCGGGCTGGTCGCCCCCGTAAGGAACGGAACGCCGGCATCCGCCATCGACTGTTCAATCGCCAGGGTCAATCCACTCAGATTGGGACCCAGCTGCGCAACGACGTTCTGGCTGAGGATCAGATTGATGGCGTTGATCGCCGTATCCGTCGTACCGCCGTCGTCCGCGACATAGAGTTTAATTTTTTTGCCCAGCACTCCACCGGCCGCATTGATCTCGTCCGCCGCCATCTGCGCGCCCTGTTCGGTTCTCATCCCATTGACGGGAGCGGAACCGGACTTGGACGCGGAAACACCGATCAGGATGGTATCCCCATCCGTGGAAGCGGAACGATTGCTGCCTGTGTCAGAACTGCCTGAGGTACCTGATGGATCCTTGGAACACCCGATTAATGACCCTACAAGAATAAGCGAGATAATGGCTGCTATGATTCTTCTTTTCATAGTCTTTTCTCCTCCTCCGCTATGATCTCAGTACCGGCCTTCTCTATGAATTTTTTATATGATTCCTTTGGCCTTCAGGTCGGCAAGCAACGCGTCGACTTTCTTCTTTTCTTTCTCCTCCAAATCGCCGAGCGGCATTCTTGGAAGGCCCGCATCGAATCCCAGGCACTTCAGAACATATTTAAATACTTCATGCCAATGGGGATCGTTTGTGCTGTATGTAATAAAATAATCCACAAACGGCTGAATATTTGTCCAGTACTCGCGCGCTTTGTCAATATTCTTTTCTTCCACGCAGATGTCATATAAATTCCGTGCAAATTTCGGGAAAATGGCCGGCATACCGCTTAACCATCCGTCCGCACCTGCGAAAAAGCCTTCCATCGGAGCATAATCATGGCCGTACTCGACGGTCAGCCTGTCCCCGCAATAGTATTTCAGCTCATGCACCCGGTTTGGATCCCCCTGTGCGGATTTTACGCCGTTGACCAGACCTTCATCTACCATGGCCTTGATCTCCAGCGGCGTCATCTCATAGCCGCAGAATCTGGGGTTATTGTACAGGATGATATCGATGTCGATGGCCTTGCGCAATGCCCTGAAATGGTTGACCACCGCTCTTTTGTGCGGCTGCAGGTAATAAGGCATAATCACCAGAACGCCCTCTGCTCCGACTTCCTGCGCGTATTTGCTCAGTTCAATGGTCTGAGAGGTGGAATACCTGCCGGTTCCTGCATAAACCGGAACGCGGTGGTTTACATGATCGATGATGCTCTTCATGATCTTTTTTTGCTCTTCCATGGTCATGGAAATGTTTTCTCCCGTACTGCCTGTGCAGGAAATGTTCTGAGCCCCCTGCTCGATCACCCAGTCAACATAGCGCAGTGTCTCCGCCTCATTGTAAGACTCATCTTTGTTCCAGAAGGTCATTACCGCCGGCATAATCCCTTTTTTGATACTCATACTTTTTCCTCCTTGATTGTTCAGTAATGTAAATACTGCTTTTTATAATAAGCATCTTTTTCCAGGATGCATTATTATTTATTTAAAATAAAAAATTTTTTATTTAGTAAAAAAATAAGGGAAAACCCTTATTCCTGTCCGTTTATTCGCTTTTTCATTTTTACAATATGATTCCGAATCAGGCGGCGGGCGTCCTTTTTTGAATGCTTTCTGAGCGCTTCCAGCAGCTCTTTGTGCTCGCGGACGGCGGCCTCGTTGTGCTGCAGAGAGGTCCCGGTTGTCGCCCGGATGATCATATATTTATTGTTCAGCATACGATACAAATTGTAAAGGTAATGATTGCCCGCCAATTTCACCAGCATTTTATGCAAAGCCATATCCGCCTTGAAATACTCGTCAGACTTCCCCTGCCGGTAAAGCTTCTCACACTTTTCTTCCTGTAAGGCCAAAAAATCCAAGTCCTCCGTGGTAATCGTATCGCATAGCTTTACAACCGCGTCTTCTTCAAACAGCAGCCGGGCAATACAGACTTCCTGAATTTCTTCTTCGGTCGCCACGGGGATCATATATTTTCCGCCCTGTGATATTTCACAGATATGTTCATGTACCAGCCGCTTCAAAGCCTGAATGACCGGCGTCTGGCTTACTTGATACCGTTCTGCCAGCTCCGCAGGGTCCAAGCGCTTTCCGGCAATATATTGTCCGCCGACAAATCCATCACATATAGTTTCATAGACGATATCGTCTAAATTTCTTTTTAAAGTTTTCACAGAGTCACACCCATTCACAAGACTGTATATAGAGTACACCCTTTTACAGGAAAAGTCTATGTGCTTTTTATTAAAAAAATTTTTAATTTTTCGTGACTCTTCACAAATATAATATAAAATTTTTAATTTATTATTTATTTCATATAAGTTGAGATGTTTTTCTCCCCCTGAAGGTTTCGGGAATGGAAAGCCGGACAGGGATGATTTTTCCGTATGTAACAACGTTTACATCTTCTCTTTATATTATTGTCCCCGCAAATGAGCACGGCTCCTTTCATCTATTCCATCATTTTGGGCAAGTTGCCATTGAGGAAAATAAAGGGAAGTGATAAAATATAAACAGATTCAATTTATTTTGGTCTTTTTTATTTGACCGTTGAACTTGATCGGTTGGTTGCCTCGGAAATTGGCTGAATGAAGATTTGGCTAAATTATTTATAAAACATTTTATTAAACAAAAATTTGAAATGAAGGATAGATCAAAATGCAGCTTATAGTAAAAAGATTTGAAGAGTTAACAGTTAAGGAATTGTATGAGATTCTTAAGATAAGAGTTTCCGTGTTTGTTGTTGAACAAAATTGTCCGTATCAGGAGATCGATGGCAAGGATAAACAATCATTTCATGTGTATTTAAAAGATGATGATGGAATACAGGCATACCTAAGAGTTGTTGATAAAGGTGTGTCCTATGATGAGGTATCGATTGGCCGAGTGATCGCCGTGAAAAGACGGCATGGCATAGGCAGCAAAATTCTCTCAGAAGGGATAAAGGTTGCGAAAAACAAATTAAAGGCGACTGCTATAAGAATAGAAGCGCAAACATATGCAAAAGAATTTTATGAAAAGCAAGGATTTAAACAGGTTTCAGGAATATTTCTTGAGGATGGAATCCCCCATGTTCAGATGCTTCTTGATTGCGTCTCCCCTGCCCTTTGAGCTTATGTTTTATAAGGAGGTTAAGCGTTATGAAAAGCAAAGGTACTTGTCCTAAATGTCATTCCAGTGAAATAATTAGCATTCCTGGAAATGTCGGAGCATATGGCACAGGTAATAATATTAAAGCTGGACGTACTATTTTTAGTGCAGTGAAAATAACAAGATATTTATGCACCTCATGCGGATATACAGAAGAATGGATTGATAATCCAATTGATATTGAGAAGCTGAAAAAATACTATTCTGATTGAGGTCACTGATTAGAACTTTGCACATACATTAATCCGCAAGAGGGTAAGAAAATGAAAATCGAGTTGCTTTCTACGAAAGCAGGGAAAAGGCGTCGGGGCCGCCATCATTACAGAAGTTTGTCATTACCTCAAAGAAACAGGCCTTTCTGCTGCAAACCTTGCATATGTTAAGGGGAATTATCAAAGCGAAGCATATTGGATCAGAAATTATTTTGAAAAAACGGGTGTCGAAGTGCCCGCAGAAGGTTATGTACTTGTGGGAATGCAAAGATATTTGTAGAACGATATAATCAGCTGAGCGATAAATCGAAATTCGTGGAGATGAAGGAGAGCACATCAATGGGTATAAAAAGGAATCGTATTGTTGTAAAAGTCGGGACATCGACATTAACAAATGAATTAGGAAACAGTAATCTGCGGACGGTCGAAGAACTGGTTTTGGCGTTAGCTGATATCCAAAATATGGGGAATGAAGTGATACTCGTTTCTTCCGGTGCAATTGCAATTGGAGCGCAGAAAATGCATCTTGCTGAAAAACCTAAAGAGCTGCGTATGAAACAGGCGGCGGCTGCAGTAGGACAATGCGAGAACATGTTTTTGTACGACAAATTTTTTGGCTATTATAATAAAACTGTTGCACAGATTCTGCTCAATGCTGATGACATCATCGATGAAGAAAAGAAAGAAAACCTTGCCAATACATTTGAAACCTTGCTTGAACAGGGAATCATTCCAATTGTAAATGAAAATGATTCCGTGAGTTATAAAGAAATAGAATCCGAAGAAAAAATATTTGGGGATAATGATATGCTGTCAGCGGTTGTTGCAGTATTGTGTCGCGCCGATAAACTGGTAATTCTGTCAGACATAGATGGATTTTATGATAAAGACCCCAGACTATCGAAAACTGCTAAACTGATCAGCAAAATTGAATATATCGATGAATCTACATACGCACTCGCGGGAGGCGCCGGTTCCAGAAGAGGTACTGGTGGTATGAGAACAAAACTTCAAGCGGCAGATATTGCTACATCACAGGGAATCGATGTCATTGTCACAAACGGAAAAAATCCTGATGTACTCTACGACATCGTGACCGGGAAAAAAGTAGGGACCCTGTTTGTGGCGCAGAAATAAGCCGTGCCGGAATGTGAAATATCAAAAAGAAGGTGTAGTAATGGAAAACATCATCGCCGTAACAGCAGATAACATTGATTGCGAGCATATCTGCTGCGCCATCTCCGACAAGAAGGACGAAACCTGTGTATCCTCCAAAAAGGCGTGGATGAGCGAACGCTTTGCGGATGGCCTGGTGTTCCGGAAGCTGGATGTCCGGGGGAAGGTGTTTATTGAGTACATCCCCGCAGAGAAGGCATGGTGCCCCATCGACGCACAGGGATATATGCACATCAACTGCTTTTGGGTTTCGGGGCAGTATAAGGGAAAGGGCTACGCCGACCGTCTGTTGGAGGAGTGCATTCAGGATGCCAAATCCAAGGGCTTCTGCGGCCTCACCGTTGTCGCCCCGGAGAAAAAGCGTCCATTTCTGTTCGACCCGGATTATTTGAAATACAAAGGCTTTTCAGCTGCCGATACCGCCGCGCCCTTTTTTGTTCTCTACTGCCTGCCGTTTACCGGGGACGCTCCTGCTCCGAGGTTCAGGGACTGCGCAAAGCAGGGCAAAATTGCCGAAAAGGGCATGGTGCTGTACTACACCAACCAGTGTCCGCACACCGACAAATATGTGCCGATCATCGTCAATCTCGCAAAGGAACGCGGAACGGAAATCAGTATCCACAAGATCGAGACGACCGGGCAGGCACAGTCGGCCCCCACGCCCTTTACCACCTACAGCCTTTTCTATGACGGCGAGTTTGTGACCAACGAAATTTTGGGGCCGGCAAAATTTGAAAAATTCCTCGATCAACAGATTATTAACTGATGACAACCAATTCTCCCCCGCTGGCCTATTGGCTGACGGGGAAATTTCTTTTATTTCCAAAACATCTTTAAAAAAGATTACAAAAAGATTACAATTGTTAACAAAATGTTTGCATTTTTATGATTTAATAATAAAGAAACCAATCAGATCAGGATATGGGCCAACTGCAGGTTAAGGGGGTTGCTTTTTTGTCGTTCATCTCGCTGGAATTTTTTCTGTTCTTCTCTGTCTCGGCAGTGGTATATTTTGTCCTCCCCCACAAATTCCGATGGATTTGGCTGCTTGCTGCCAGTTGTTTTTTTTACCTGTGTTATAATCCGTGGTACGCCATCTTCCTGGGTGTTTCCACGCTGGTCACCTACGCGAGCGGGCTGCTGATCGGCAAGTCCGCCCGGCTGGCGGATCCCGTCAGAGCAGCGCGGCAGAAGAAAATCTGGGCCGCCCTGAGCTTCTGCATCAATATCGGTATTTTATCCGTCTTCAAATATCTGAACCTGTTCAGTGAGATCGGCGCGGGCATTCTTTCCCTGACGGGTGTTCCCACAGCCGCGGCGCATTTCGATCTGCTGCTGCCGGTAGGAATCTCTTTCTATACCTTTCAGGCACTGAGTTATACGGTGGACGTTTACAGGGGGGACGTTCCGCCGGAGCGGCATTTGGGAAAATACGCGCTCTTCGTTTCCTTCTTCCCGCAGGTCACTTCCGGCCCGATTGAGAAATCGAAGAACTTTCTCCCTCAGCTTGACGAGGTACATATCTTTGATTACGACCGGGCCAGAAGAGGCGTCCTGCTGATGCTGTGGGGCTATTTTCAGAAAATGGTCGTAGCGGACCGGCTCGGGGTTCTGGTTGACACGGTATACGGAGATCAGGCGCAGTACTACGGACTCGCCTCCATCGTTGCCGTCATCTTTTACGCGTTCCAGATCTACTGCGATTTTGCCGGCTATACCAATATTGCCATCGGCGCGGCGGAAGTGATGGGCTTCCGGTTGACCACCAATTTCGACCGGCCGTATTTTTCAAGGTCGATTCAGGAGTTCTGGCGGCGCTGGCATATTTCGCTGGGTTCCTGGTTCAAGGATTACCTGTATATCCCGCTCGGCGGAAGCCGATGCTCCGCGTTCCGCCGCTGTCTGAATCTGATGACCGTGTTTGTGGTCTGCGGCCTCTGGCACGGGGATTCGGTCAATTTTCTGATCTGGGGCGCCCTGCACGGGCTGTATCAGGTAGCGGGGCTGCTGTCGAAGCGGCTGAGGAAAAATGTCCGGGACCGTCTGGGAATCGGCGAGAGTTCCGCCTGGTACCGGGCTTTGCAGACCGCCTTCACCTTTTTACTGGTCAGCTTTGCATGGATCTTTTTCCGTGCGGAAACGCTGCCCGACGCAGCCGCGATGATCGGGAATCTGTTCCGCTTCAATCCGGCGTCCCTGTGGGACGGTTCTCTTTTCAGCCTCGGCCTTACGCAGCCGGAATTCCTGGCCGCGGTCCTCGGGATTTTCGTCGTGGCCGCGGTGGACTTCATAAAAAGGAGATGGGACCTGCGCAGCGTCGTGTTGGGCAGCAATGCCGCGGTGCGGTGGTCAGTGTATCTGACTGCCGCCCTGATGCTGGCCGTCTTCGGCACTTATGGGTCGGAATACAACGCTCAGCAGTTTATTTATACCAAATTTTAGGCCCCGTTCGCAAATCGGGATTCTTGTTTCGGATGAATTTACGTCCGACCGCATCAAAAATGCCCGGCATACGGGCAGGCTGAACCTGCATGCACGTCTCGCACATCAGTGGCTTTGAAGCATATTCAAAGCAATACAGAAACCCGTATGGAATAGGTTATTATTGTGGACACCGTAGGCGGGTAAGGCACTTTGTGTCCGAAAATCCGCCAATTTTCAATTTACGAACAGAGCCAAGTGGAGGAAACGAATGCGTAAAAAAATGATTGGGAAAAGTTTGCTCTTTACCGCCTTGCTGGCTGTTCTTCTCGCCGCGCTCAGCCCGATCTTCGTTTACAAAACGGAGCACCGGGCAAAGCTGGAAGAGGGCCTGTACCTGTCCGACGACCAGTACGACGTTATTTTTATGGGTTCCAGCCATATGAACGGCGGGCTGGACCCAAACGTCATCTGGAACCAGCAGGGCATCCCCAGCTTTAATTATGCGACGGGTGGGCAGTCGCTTGATGTGACCTACTATTTATTAAAAGAAGTCTTAAAGACGCACAAAAGTCCTCTTGTCGTTGTGGACCTGTTTTATCTCGGCATGACAACCCAATATGGAGAATCCGGGTTAATCAGCAACACGGTGGACAATATGCAATTTTCAGGAAATAAACTGGAGACTATCTGGAACTGCGTCTCTCCGCAGGACCGGATTGCGTATCTTCTGCCGGTCCTGAAATATCATTTCAGATGGTCGTCCCTGCAGGAAAAGGACTTCGGCTTCGACGTCGCGTCTCTGTACTACTCAAAAGGGTTTGCAGCCGGGACCAACCGGTACGGCAAACCGAATTCCGAATGGAAGGCTACGGACAACCGAATCGATATTCCGGAGAAGTCCCTGGAATACCTGAATAAAATTATCGATCTGTCAAAGACGGAGAACTTTGACCTCATCTTTATAAACATGCCCTGCGACTACAGCGAAGCCGAAAAGGAAAGCGATTGGGTGAACGACTGCGAGGCTCTGTTCAACACGGTCGCGGATGTGGCGCAGGAAAACGGGATTCCGTTCCTCGATCTCTATGATAAGAAGGACGAGGTCGGGCTGGACTTTGCGAACGACATGAACAATGCGGGGCACCTTAATCTTTGGGGCGCGTACAAAATCAGTTCTTACTTTGGAAATTATCTCGCTGAGAATTATGATCTGGAGGACCATCGGTCGGACAGCGCTTACGCGCAGTGGAATGAGGATTATAAATACTCTCAGGCCGCTTCGGTCACATGAGTCTGAAATCGCTTACGCCGCTGTCCGGGTCTGTCCCGGCATAATCGATAAAAATTGCGCCCTCCTGACCATGACGGCCGGGAGGGCGTTTTTATTTAAACCGTAGGATGCACCCTTGGCATTACATCGGCCAGCTTGGCCCGATGTGAGAATGGTCATTTATCCGCAAGTATTTTTTCGATAATTTCCACGGCATTATGAACACCATTTTCAGCTTTTAACCGTTCTCCGATTTGGTCGGCTTTTTCTTTCATGCTGTGATTGCCGACAGCTTCCATGATTGCATTTGAATAGTTCTCTACCGTAAGCTCTTTAGTCCAGATCGGTTTCGTTCCTATGCCTAACTCAAACAGCCTGTTTCCCCAAAAAGGCTGGTCGCCGCCAAAAGGAACGATCACACTTGGCACGCCGGCGCGTACACCGGCGGCGGTTGTCCCTGCACCGCCATGATGAGAGACAGCCGCCATACGCTTAAACAACCATTCATGCGGGATATTGCCTATTTGCATGACATTGTCCGACAGCTTAACGCCTTTCAGGCTGCGCCAGCCTGATGATAGGAGGGCACGCTGCCCTGTATTTGCAATGCTTTCCAAAACGATATGAAGAATCCGGTCAAAATCTCCGCCAACCGTACTGCCGAAGCCTATGTATATCGGTTTTGTTCCATTGCTGAGAAAGTTTGCCAGTTTTTCATCCGGCGCCCAATTTTCTGTGCTTTCCCGAATCCAGAATCCGGTCAAATAGCAGTCCTTGCTCCATTCTTTAGGCTTTGGCACGAGCACAGGGCTGAACGGATAAAGCGTAGGAATCGTTTCTCCATTCATTCTGCGATACGGAAACTCAAAAAGCCTGATTTTCCTCAACCCCATCTCAGAGCGCCAATCGTTTAGCAATGACCTTGTTGCGTTTGACCAGAGAAGATCACTGCCCCAAAAAGTCAGCCTGTTATACACTCTTCCTAATGGCAGAAGGGGCGCTGTCATTGCGGGAAATTCACCTGTAGGGTCAACGGGGCAAAACGGTACGCGAAAACAGGGAATCTTTAATTTTTCTCCCACATGGTAAGCAACGCTTCCAAGAAGGCTGTATAATATAGCGTCTGCGCCGGTACAGGCGGTTTCAATATTGGACAAAAATTCCTCTTTGACAGGATTCAATAAATATTTTAAGTTGCTGAAATACTCAAAAAAGGAAACCTGTTCTCCAATCAGCCGCCTCATGACCTCCCTGGCATCACCTGCCATAGGCGCATACTCAAATCCTTCTTTTTCTATTACATCCTGAAAAACATGCATGGCGCAGATACGAACCCTATGCCCTCTATCCTGCAGTCCTTTTCCCAATGCAAGAAATGGCTGCACATCCCCCCTTGAGCCAATCGTCACGATTGTGAATTTCATTCCTCATTCCTCCTCAAGTATTGAATGAACATCAAATAACTGTGCAAAGATCTGAGGAACAAATTGGGCGTATTTTTCCGAATGGTGCTGTCCGTCATTCTCACGGCCCTGGTGTGTCAGCGGTATGATAGATGACAGAAAAACCTGCGCCATTATTTTGGTTCCTGCTTGCATAAGTAATGCTGTTTTCGGAATACAGCCAGACTTTACCCCTTGCCGGAGCAATTGATCAAGAGGGTCTATCAACATAGAAATTGCTTGACTGTCGATTAAATAATTGAAATAAGATACCCTCGGCGTATCCTGGTCAAAGTAAGCGTCAATTTTTTTGAAATCCTCTATCGCGTTTCGATAGATTGCTATGGACTTTCGCATTTTTTCAGCATAGGTTAGATGCTCCTGCTCCAGCACTTCCATAATCTGTCCAATATACTGATTCATGTAATCCTGTACAACCGCTTCAAATATCTCATCCTTAGATTTAAAATAGTAATAAAAAACGCTTGGGGATAAAGCCCCGTCTTTGCCAACGGCGTACAATATGTCCTGGATAGAAGTGTCGTTATATCCTTTTTCAAAGAAAAGAACGGCAGCTTGATCTATAAATTCTTTTCTTTTTATGTTTGGGTCTTTTTTAGGTCTCGCCATACGACTGCTCCTCATCATGATAGTTTATAGAATTGATTCTATAAACTATCATATCTCAGATTTTTGCTGATGTCAATGTCGCAAGTGTCCCTGTCTTCCCTTTTGCTTTCCAAACGGCTATAATGTTGATATCCGTAAATTCAAAGGTCACTTACAGCAGGTCCATTTCAGTTTGCTAGACAAAACGCGTTTCTCCCCCGTCTTCGGCGGGGGAGAAACGCAACTTGTTGCAGAATCAACTGGAAAAAATGCTGTAGATAAACGGTCAATTGGGATGAATGAAAGGTGATACTGTATGAGTTCAGAGAAATATTTACAGGAAGTAACCGTTGGAGAGATTACCGTACATAATCAGAAAATTAAACTATGCGAATACGATGATAACTGGCCGGTTTTATTTCAAAAAGAAGCCGCGAAAATTTATAACGCGCTTGGCACGACAGCTTTGAAAATTGAACACGTGGGTTCTACCTCTGTCCCGGGTTTGTGCGCAAAACCAATCATTGACATTTTATTGTGTGTGGAAGACTCTGCGAAGGAAAGCGAATATGGAAAGCAGCTTGAGAGAGTTGGCTATCTATTGCGCATTCGGGAACCGAAATGGTTTGAACATCGTATGTTCAAGGGAAAAGACCCCGCGGTCAATTTACACGTCTTTTCGCAGAATTGTGAAGAAGCAGAACGAATGACCGCGTTCCGTGATTGGCTCTGTACGCATGAGAGAGACAGGGATTTATATGCGGAAGCCAAGCGACAGCTTGCGAAGCAAGTATGGCAGTATATTCAAGATTATGCTGATGCAAAAACACGTGTCATACAGGAAATTATGGGACGCATAATGGAACAGTCGGATCCCGTTTGACGGATGGCCTATCCGCTAAGAGGCATGATGAGAGTGTTGCATTTTGATGTGCAAGTATGCTATATTGTATTTGTAATATGAAATTGCCGCCGGGTAAACGTCTTTTGTTCATTCCATTAGGCCCTTGAAGGAATGAAGATCAGGCGTTTTATTGTTTTATTTATGAAAGAGGTGTCTATATGTTTCGAGAAATGCGCCGCAAAAAACAGGCTTTATCCTCAGAGGAATGTATTCAAATTTTGAGCCGTGGAACATCGGGAGTGCTGGCTGTGTCCGGGGACGACGATTATCCCTATGCCGTCCCGCTCAGCTATGTCTATCACGACAATAAGATTTTCTTTCACTGTGCCAAAACAGGCCATAAGCTGGACGCCATCGCCAGAAACAAAAAAGTTTCCTTTTGTGTGATTGATAAGGATCAGGTAGTGCCGGACGAGTATACCACTTACTTTCGCAGTGTTATTGTCTTTGGTAAAGCCCGCATCCTCGAAGAGGAAGCGGAAAAAAGAAGCGCTCTTGAGATTTTAGCTGTAAGATATGCCCCTGGCCATGACGAAAGCCATCTTTCACAGGTAATTGAAAAAGAGTTTAACATTGTATGTATGATAGAACTTACAATTGACCACATGACCGGTAAGGAAGCCATTGAACTGGCTAAAGCGAAACATCTGCAAGCTCAGTCCGATTAAGTTTTCCTCTGTGAACATCCTAATAAAATCGTTTTATGGAAATTGAGAAACCATCCTGTGAAAACGATTTTATTTTATGGTATTAGCCATCCTCCCAATTTATATTTTATACTACGACGGCGCTGTACGCCTGTGGTATAATATAAATAAGAAAGCTCTCAGCTTTGAGAGATAAAATAATTTCGGGAGTGACGGCAATGGAGTATTCCATGATCAGGCAGAATTTTGAAAAGCATGGTTTTTCAACTCAGCTTTTTTCATCTAAAGAAGAAGCGAGCGATTATCTGGTGAACACCCTCCAGCGTCAAACGATTGGATTCGGTGGAAGCGCGACTTTGAAGGAAATGGGACTGTTTGAGGCTTTACAACAAAACAATGCCGTGGTATGGCACAATAAGGTACCTTCCCGGGACGTCCGGCGCTTAGCCAACTGCGCAAATATTTACATAACCAGTGCAAACGCCGTGACTGAATCCGGAGAGATCGTCAATATCGACGCGACGGGAAATCGTGTTTCCATGACGGCTTTCGGTCCCGAAACCTGCTACTATATTGTGGGAAAAAATAAAATCACAGCGAATCTGAGTGACGCAATATACCGCTGCAAAAACGTAGCTGCCCCGAAAAACGCCAAACGGATGAACGCAAAAACCCCATGCGCCAAAAATGCGGACAAATGCTATGATTGCAACAGTCCCGAGCGGATTTGCCGTATTACGACCGTTATAGACCGTGCCCCGATGGGCATGAAGTGTGAAATCATCTTTATAGATCAGGAATTAGGGTTTTAACAATGCCCATTTCGGTATTCCCTGTTTGGCGTTGATGGAGCGAAGGCCTTGAACCGCAATGTTAAGAGAAACAAAAACAAAGAAAGTACAATCACCCGCACGAGTCCCGGTGTCTGCTGGAAAACCAACAGACAGCGGGACTTTTTAATATTAAAGGCAGGACAATTGTACAA
The DNA here is from genome assembly GCF_052442865.1 of Caproiciproducens puteiluti. Taxonomy (NCBI): domain Bacteria; kingdom Bacillati; phylum Bacillota; class Clostridia; order Eubacteriales; family Acutalibacteraceae; genus Caproiciproducens; species Caproiciproducens puteiluti. The sequence goes on from NZ_CP194790.1 coordinate 2,516,456, forward strand.
TTATAAAAGCAATGTAATAGGGAATGCCGGTGCGTGAGGGAATGATATTTGCCGGCGGACTGCTGTTTTGCATCCTGCGTTATAGATGGAATACATTACAAAAATAACCGCTATTGACAAAGCATCTATTGCGTGTTACTATATAGTTGTAGTAAGTAACGCTTCATACCAGTCATACATAATAGTAAAGAAGGGATTATGCTGGAAAACTTGACAGAAATGCTCAAGGGCGTGCTTGAGGGCTGCGTCCTTGAAATAATAAGCCGCAAAGAAACCTACGGCTACGAAATTACGCGGCGGCTGAACGCTCTCGGCTTCACTGACGTTGTGGAGGGAACGGTATACACTATCCTGCTCCGGCTTGAAAAAAGCAAGCTGGTGGAGATTACCAAAAAGCCCTCCGACTTGGGGCCGCCGCGAAAGTTTTTCGCGCTCAACGACGCAGGGCGCGAGGAACTGCGGAGGTTCTGGGAAAAATGGGAATTTGTCGCGTCAAAAATCAGCGAGTTAAAGGAGGGGCAATCAGATGTCTGAGTTTTTCGATAATTATTTCAATATCAAAAAAATAATCGAGAGCAAACGCGAATACAAGCAGCAGATGGCAAGGGTGGAGGCTCTGCCGAAAGACTATCAATACGTATTTAAAAAAATCCAAAGTCACATGTGGATGTTCGCGGCGGGATCAGGCTATGACATGATGAAGATCCATTATGACCTGATAGAACTGTTCGAAGCCGGCGCGGCGGAGGGCAAGCCTGTTTTGGAAATTACCGGCGAGGATGTGGCCGCATTCTGCGACGAGCTTCTGCGCAGCGCCAGGACATATACGGAAGACTGGCGTGAGGCACTCAACCGCGACATACTGAAAAAACTTGGAAAGGGTAAGGCTTCAAAATGACAGAAACCGCTATTCATGTAAAAGGGCTGCAAAAGTCCTTCAAGCAGCTCCATGTCCTGAAGGGCGTGGATTTTGAGGTGGAAAAAGGCAGTATTTTTGCCCTTCTCGGCTCCAACGGAGCGGGCAAGACGACGGTTGTCAGAATCCTCACCACGCTGCTCAAACAGGACGGCGGGACCGCCGCCGTCAACGGCTTCGATGTTGTGGCAAAGCCAGACTACGTACGGCAGTCGATCAGCCTGACCGGGCAGTTCGCCGCCGTGGACGAGATATTGACCGGGCGGGAAAACCTCATCATGATCGCGAGGCTGCGGCATCTTGCTAATTCGCGCCAGATCACTGACGATCTGCTGAACCGCTTCGGCCTGACAGATGCTGCCGACCGCAGGGTTTCCACCTATTCGGGCGGGATGCGCCGCAGACTTGACATCGCCATGAGCCTGATCGGAAACCCGCGGCTCATTTTCCTCGACGAGCCGACCACCGGGCTTGACCCCGAGGCGCGCATCGAGGTCTGGAAGACTGTAAAAGAGCTCGCCGACAATGGCACGACGGTGTTCCTGACCACGCAGTATCTGGAAGAGGCCGAGCAGCTCGCCGACCGGATCGCCATCCTCCATGAAGGAAAGATAATCGTGAGCGGCACGCTCGAGGAGCTGAAAAAGCTGTTTCCGCCCGTGAAGGTGGAGTATATAGAAAAACAGCCGACGTTGGAGGAAATTTTCCTCGCAATTATCGGCAAGCAGGAGGAAAAATAAATGGAAGCGACAAAAAATCACTTTCTCAGCGATATGGGTGTGATGCTTGGTCGTTCCATGCGCCATATTACCCGCAGCATGGACACCATTATCACGGTATGCATCACTCCGATTGCGATGATGCTGCTGTTCGTCTACGTGCTCGGCGGCGCAATCCAGACCGGCACAGACAATTATGTGAATTATCTGCTGCCCGGCATCCTGCTGATGGCAATCGCAAGCGGCATCTCCTACACAGCTTTTCGCCTGTTTACGGATATGCAGAACGGCATCTTCGAGCGGTTCCACTCCATGCCGATTGCGCGCTCAAGCGCGCTTTGGGGACATGTGCTGACCTCGTTGGTATCCAACGTGATTTCGGTCATCGTCATCATTCTCGTAGCGCTGATTATGGGCTTTCGCTCATCGGCAGGAGTATTGTCATGGCTTGCCGTAGCCGGTATTCTCGTCCTTGTGATTCTGGCCCTGACATGGATCGCAGTGATCCCCGGGCTGACCGCAAAATCGGTGGACGGCGCAAGCGCCTTCTCCTACCCCCTTATCTTCCTTCCGTTTATCAGCTCGGCGTTTGTGCCGACCGAATCGATGCCTGGACCCGTCCGCGCCTTTGCCGAAAACCAGCCGGTAACTTCGATCGTGGATGCCATCCGCGCGTTATTATTTAATCAGCCTGTCGGCATTGAAATTTGGGCCGCGCTCGCGTGGTGTGTGGGTATCCTCATTGTTGCGTATCTGTTCGCAATGAGGGTCTACAAACGGAAAGCAGCATGAAATCCGGATATGAAACCTGACGGCAGCGGCTTGATATACAAAAGCTGTTGCCGTTATTTTTATGCAAACGCAGGAGTTAAGAAACCTAAAAATCCGAACTTCTCTCCTTTCGGAAAGAGGTTCGGATTCTTTATTGTGGAATGCTGTTACAGGCTGAAATCCTTTCCGCCGTTCACCTTGTTAAATGCCAGCAAGGAAACCACCGTGAGCAGGGTCAGAATCGAAGAGAGCGCTGCCGCCACTCCGTAATTACCGCGGACAACCTCCGTATAGACGGCGACCGTCAGCGTTTTTGTCCTGCCTGTATACAGAATGATCGCGGTGGACAGCTCGCTGATCATCGTTACCCAGCTTAAAATCGCACCGGAAACGATGCCGGCGGCCATCATCGGAACGGTCACGCGGAAAAAAACCTTCATTTTGGAAGCGCCCAGTGAGATGGCCGCTTCTTCGATACTGATGGGAATCTGCTGCAGGATGGCCACCGAGGAACGGATGGTATACGGCAGCCTGCGGATAATCAGGGCAATCACCATAATCAGCATTGTCCCGCTCAGCATCAGAGGCTTCTGGTTAAAGCCCGTCAGCAGGGCAATGCCGAGAACGGTTCCCGGCACGATGTACGGAATCATGGAAAGGATATCGACCGTACTGGTAAGGGCGTTCCTGCGTCGCACGACCAGATAGGCAATCAGCACAGCGAGCAGGATGATCGCGACCAGGGAAAGCATCGGAATGATAATGGTATTCTGGATGCTTCTTCCCAGCTTGGAAAACGCGGATTCGTAGCTGCCCAGAGAATAGCCGCGGATAAAAATTTTGCCCGAGGTCTTTTTAAAGGACGTATAGGTGACGTATACCTGCGGCAGAATGGCAATCGCCACCACCAGATAGGAAAAAAGATACACGAGCACTTTCCTGCCTCCCCTCGGCTCCCTCTCTTCAATGGGATGCAGGGCGTTCAGGGCAAAGGAATTCCTGTTGGAAACATACTTCTGCGCAAGGAAGACAACGGTGGTGATGACAATGGCGATAATCGCGATTGCCGCCGCAAACCCGTCGTTCCCCCCCACTTCATTGATAAACTCCGTATACAGGACGACAGGGAACGTGCGGTACCCCTCACCGATCAGCATCGGCGTACCGAAATCCGCGAACGACCGCATAAAGACCAGCAGCCCGGCCGCGAGCAAAGTCGGCATGATGAGAGGGACTACCACCTTGAAGAAGCATTTGATACCGGAACAGCTCAGGTTGTTCGCCGCTTCGATCAGGGAATTGTCTATATTCTTCAAGGCGCCTCTCGCGTACAGGAACACCAGCGGAAAGAGCTGCAGGGACATAACCAGCACGATTCCCCCGAAGCCGTAGATGTCCGGCAGGAGAATGCCCAGCTTCCGGAAGAAAGCCGTGATGACCCCGCTGCGGCCCAGGAGCAGAATCCAGGAGTACGCGCCGATGAACGGAGCGGACATGGACGCGACCACAATGAGGATATTCAGCACCGACTTTCCCCTGATCTTAAAAACGGAAAAGAGGTAGGCAAGCGGGGTGCCGATGGCAATGGAAAGGACGGTCGCCGCCAGCGAGACCTTGAAGCTGTTCAGCAGGGTGTCGAAATAATAGCTCTTTGAAAAGAACTTTACAAAGTTTGCCATAGTGAACTGCCCGGTCTGCGAGTCGTAAACGGACTGCTGCATCAGATGGGCCATCGGATAGATCAGGAACAGCAGATAGACCGCGATGGTGCACAGCGTAAGGGTTCCCCAGATATCCAGACGGAATTTGCTATTGTCTTTCATAAGCTTCGCTCCTTACAAGGTTCCGGCCGCCCTCTTTGTCAAACACATTGATTTTGTGTTTTTTCACCTGAAGCAGCACGTTCTGTCCGGGCTTCAGCTCATCTTCCAGGGAAGACTCCTCAACGATCTCCACCGTGAGGCCGCTCTCGGTCTCCACGGCGTAATGCGTATTCAGACCAAGGTATGTATATTCCTTTACGACGCCGTGAATCCCCTCGTCCCCCTGTTTGCTGATGACAAATTCCTCCGGGCGGACGGAGCACTGCACCTCCTGGTCCTCCAAGGCATTCAGGCATTCCAGTGGTACCCGGTAGCCGCTGGGAAAAATCAGGGTGCCCCGCTCCGCCCTGGCCGGCAGGATATTGGTCCGGCCGATAAAGGTTGCGACAAACACGTTTTTCGGCCTCTGGTAAATTTCCTTCGGCGCGCCGACATGCTGGATCACGCCGTCCTTCATAACCGCAATGGTATCACTGATGGCCATGGCCTCTTCCTGATCGTGCGTGACATATACGGTGGTAATTCCCACGTTTTTCTGCGTGTGGCGGATGACGCTCCTCATTTCCAGACGCAGCTTTGCGTCCAGATTGGAAAGCGGCTCATCCATCAGCAAAACGTCCGGCGAAATCACAAGGGCGCGCGCCAGCGCGATACGCTGCTGCTGCCCGCCGGAAAGCTGGTTCGGCATTCGTTCGGCATACTGCGCAATCTGCATCAGCTGCAGGTATTTTTCCGTCAGCTCCTGCGTCTTTTCTTTTTCCATTTTGCGATTTTTCAGCCCGAAGGCGACGTTGTCGCGTACCGTCATATGCGGAAAAATAGCATAATTCTGAAAAACCATGCCGATATTCCGCCTGCTTGGATCAATGTCGTTGATACGCGTATCGTTAAAGTAGATATCACCGCCCTCGATGGAATTGAAGCCGGCAATCATGCGCAGCAGGGTCGTCTTTCCGCACCCGGAGGGACCCAGCAGCGTAAAAAGCTCCCCGTTTTTTATTTCAATATTCAAATCCGGGATAACCGTATTGTTCCCGTATTTCTTTACGGCGTTTTGGATCAGGATCTTACTCATTTCATACCCCCGCAGTTCTTATCGATGGTTGCTCTTATTTACTCTGAAGGCTGGTGTAGATATCCGTGTATTTGTTTACAATTTCCTGTTTATGGGAGCTGACATAGGGGATATCTTCCTCGATGACGTGGATTTTGGACATCGGAGTCATAAAGTCGCTGGTTTTCGCGTCCTTCAGCACCGGGCGGTTGGTCAGCGTACTGCCCCAGATATTCTGCACTTCCTCGCTGATAATGAAATCGATGAAGAGCTTCGCGTTATCCATGTTCTTGGCGCCCTTGATGATGGTAGCGGATGCCGGGAGGTAAACCGCGCCTTCCTTGGGATAGATCACCTTGACGGGAGCGCCGTCGCGCACGAGCTGCGAGCAGGGGTCTTCGTAGGAAAGTCCGACTACGTTTTCGCCGTCCGCAACGCTTTTGTAGACCGAGGAGGAGCTTTCCCCGATTTTGCCGTCGATATTTTTAAACAGATCTTTTACATATTTCCATGCGTTTTCGTCTTCATAGCCGCCCATTGCCAGCAGGATGTTGGTAAGCTGCGCAAAAGCGGAAGAGGAATTGGCCGGATCGGCCGTGGCGATCTTGCCTTTGAGCTTCGGGTTCAGCAGGTCGGCATACCCTTCGATCTTGATATCGCCGATCAGATCAGTGTTGACGATCAGGCAGCTGCCGTCCAGAACGTTCCCGGTAATGAACCCGCTGGTGTTTTTGTAGGCATCCAGCACACCGGCGTCGTTCTTGGAAACATACGGCTCCCACAAATCCTTATTGTCATACGCCAAAGACCAGGAGCCGCCGAACATAACGTCCGCGTACGGGTCTTCTTTTTCGGACTGGATACGCTTGATCAGCTCGCCGGTACCCGCCTGGATGACCTCGACATCCACGCCGTACTTTTCTTCAAACAGCGGGATGGTAGCGTTCATCAGGCCCTCGGAGTTCGGGGAATAGATGACCAGCTTGCCGCCGCCCTGTTTTTCCGAAGACGCGGCTTCGGAAGCGGCGCTGCCGGCTCCGTCCGCCTGGGAAGCGGCCGGAGCGGAAGAACAGCCTGCCGCGGAAACGGCAAGCACAACGGAAAGAATCAGTGCCATTAACTTTTTCATTTCATTTCCTCCTCTAGTTTGGTGTTTTGCTTTGGTATCTTTATTTTATAAAAATATTGCATAAAATTAATACCTGAATTACGGAACAAAATAGAAAAGATACCGAACAATTCTGATCCGGTATCTTTTTCTCAGCGAATTTTCAGCTTGTATTCTTTGGGTGAACACCCCACATACTTTTTAAAGACATGGTTGAAATATTTGTAATCCCCGATGCCGCACGCTCCCCCGATTTCGGAAATCGGAAGCCTGTTTTCCTGCAGGAGAGAAAGCGCTTTCTGGATGCGGTACCGGTTCAGGTACTCGATCACCGTGGTCCCCAGCGCCTTCTGAAACCTCTGGTTAATGTACCGATCGGAATAAAACAGCTTTTCCGACAATTCGGCAAGTGTGATTTTTTGAGTATAGTTCCGCGCGATATAGTCTAGAATCTGCGCAACCACAGGGTCCTCCGGCTGCTCCAGCTGCAGATTGCCGAACAGGGAAATATCCTTCAGCTCCGCCACACCTTTATTCCGTTTGCGTAAAATGCGGATATTTTCACATTCCAGAGCGGCGCGGTCAAGCGCTTCCATCATTTCTTCCTGATTCAGCGGTTTCAGGATATAGTCGGAAACTCCGTTCCGGATCGCCTCCTTGGCATATTCAAAGTCGGAATAGCCGGTCAAAAGAATCGCCACATAATCGCTCCGGCATTTCGTTTCGGCAATCATCTGCAGCCCGTCCATGACCGGCATGTTGATATCGGTAATCACGATATCGGGGTTGAGCGCTTGGATCAGCTCCTTTCCCTCCACGCCGTTGCGGGCTTCCCCCACCACGGTACAGCCGTGCTCTTCCCACGGCACCGCGTAACGGATGCCCTTTCGGATAATGTCCTCGTCCTCCACCAGTATCACGCTAAACATCTTTTCTCCCCCTGCGCAGCAGCTTTGCCGTAACGGTAAAGCTTTTTCCTTCCTCACTGTTGATAAACAGGCCGCACTCCTCCCCATATTCCAAAATAATCCGGCGGGAAAGGTTCTGCAGACCGTTGTGCTCGGTCTTGATTCCTTCGGAAACAATCATGCTCTGCAGGCGTTCCAGCATCTCCACAGGAACCCCCGGACCGTCGTCCTCCACACGCAGGAACAGATAATCGCCCTCGCACCAGGCCCTGATCTGAACGGAAAGCTCCATCTGTTTCTGAAAACCGTATTTAATGCTGTTTTCAATCAGCGGCTGTAAAAGCAGCTTGGGAATCATGCACTGGCTGCAGTCCGGCTCTATTTCCATTCGGCACCGGAAACGCTCCCCGAACCTTGTTTTCTGGATATATAGATAATCCTCTATGTAACCGATATCCTCCGAAAGAAGGACGTCCTGTTTGGTATTGTTGATGCTGTAGCGAAGAATGTGGGTAAATTTCTCCAACAGATAGGATGCTTTTTCCGCATCCCCAAGGATGAGGTACTTGATATTGTCCAGCGTATTGTAAATAAAATGCGGATTGATCTGCGTCTGCAGATTTCTCATCTCAATCATGCTGTTCAATTTAATCAGATCGGTGTTGCGCGTGTTGAGCTCGTTGATGCTTTTCACCATTTTATTGATCTGCGCCGCGATCTCCTCGATTTCGTCCCCGGTGTTGATCCGGATGATATGCTCGTTGTCCCCGTGGCGGATGACGCGGATCTCCCCTACCAGCGCCTCTACGGATTGAGCGGTTTTTTCCGCCATCATCTGGGACAGCTTTCGGAACATTACCAGCCAGATGCATCCCAGCAGAACGATCGTCATGACGCCGATGATGATATAGAGCGAATTCCCCGAAGAATACACAAACGAATAGAGCACCGCTTTTTTATCCGTCAGAACCCGCGCGCCGGTCCGGTACCGGTTTTCCTGCACCGTCACAAAGTGCTGGGACGGATCCGCTTTGTATTTGTTGGTGTTGCGCTCGGAAAGGAACGCGCTTTTGGAGCAGTAGATGATATCTCCGTTCAGGTTTGTGATAATGCAGTCATACTGATATCCTGAAAAAAGGCTGCCCCAGTCGTTTCCATTGAGATAGGCCATGACAAATCCGGCCAGCACCCCATGCTGGTAAACGGGTTTCGCAAAAACGCACTCCGAGCTGTCTCCCGAAAAATAATAAACGGTCGTGTAAATGGGCAGATTTGCTTTCAAGGCATTGTCCGCCACAATTTTATTGAATTCCGTTCTGTGCAGGTTCATCGCTTCCTGCCCAAAGCTGGTATAGACGATCTGCTTTTCCCGGTTCATCAGAATCATACGAACGCGCACCGGGCTTGCCACGTTATGCTTGCTGAGGGAGTACTGCACCTCCCGGCTGTCGGAAACACCGGTCATACAGCGGAGAAAAAGCCCCTCGTTTTCTTCATCCTCCAGATAAGCGGTAACGTCTCCATAAACCTCGTCAAACGTTCGGTTCAGAAAGTTCAGGTGTTCCTCCATATTGAAGTTCTGATTGAGATAATTCAGCCCGAAAATAGGGATACAGAACAGCAGGCAGCCGACAATGACCAAAAAAATGATCTTTTGCAGCGCCTGCTTTTCCAGTTGTTTTTTAAAAGGACTGTTCGTTGTTTCTCCCGTCCGCAATTCTATCATCCCTGCCTTACCCGCAATTCTATATACAAGATACAATTCCGACCATAATTCGTTCTAATTAAAGCATATTTTGTCAGAATTAACAAGCTTCGCCGTCAATCCCTATTCTTAAAATATGGAGATACGATATCCCATCCGCACATCTATACAAATAGATGCGCCGATCCCGATGGCATTACCCCGTCAGGACCGGCGCATATGAGTTTTATAGAGGGATGAAAAAAAGCTGGTTACCAAGACAGCCCTTCTAACCGTTTTTATCCGGCTAAAAAGGCTGTTTTATAAATGCAAAGAATTTTTAATCAACAGTTTTTGTTTCTCCGATTTTCATAAAGCACGGCCATTGCTCGATACTCAGCAAGTCGGGATGCTTCTTAAAGTATTTTACAAAATCACCGTTTGGATGAGCCAGATTATACCATCTTTCGCATAGCTCAATGATTTGCATGTGTGCTTCTGTTTCCGTAACTTCGTCACGGGATAAATCACTGTAATACATAGAGGGCACCTCACACTGATACATTATCAACCATCATCATCTGGGCCTTTCCGAGAATCAGCATAACAGAGACCCAAAATATACTCAAGCTGACGATAAAAGAAAATTGAATACTGCTTATAAGTAAGAAGATAATTGTTACGATGAATTCTACGGAGAGAATAATTCTGGTTTTCCTTCTGTAGTGGTGTACTTCAGCATCATCAAGTGGTTTATTGATATTTTCTACAGGTGCTAAAATCACAATAATCAGGGAAGCTGGAATGAGAACTGCAATCGACGTGATAAATGCCATATAGCCCGGGCAGAATTTCGTCAGCAACAGCACAAAAAGGATCATCACCCACGACATCCCATAGCAACCCAGTTTGGTTTTGGCGTGGTAACCGCCCGCATAAACCCGAAGAAATGAATACGATACGATAAATACAAAAGTCTCTAACAGCATACCGAGGAACAAACCGACTAAAAACATAGTGGAAAAATGAATCATTTTGAGGAGAGCGGTCTGCACTCCAAAAGAATAGAGATCCTTATCTTTTTCCGAGATCAAGCCGCTCTCGCTCAGGGCTTTTACGATCCAGTTGGAAAAATTGGTCAGCATCAGAATTTTCTGAGGCTCTTTACCGCTTCAGGGAGCTTGTCCTGATAAGCAAGTAGTACGCAAGACGTATTGGCGGACTGGCGAGCTTCCTGCATCGCGATTTTAGAAACCAAATCCAGTGCTTTCATTTTTACATTTTTCTGACCGTTTTTCATTTTCAACACCCCTTGTTAATTTATTGACTCCATTATAATCGAATTTTAGACGTTCACAAGGGGATTTACCTAACTTACAGTTTTTCGGGCTGAAATACAGAGAATATGCCGCTATAGGAAAATAAATGCAATAATATTGCTACCTTCTCCGGCTTAAAGGAAAGATAATGCTCACAGAAAATTTGCCCTGTTCAACTTCTATATTAATATCTCCGTCGTACTTTTTTACTGAGGAGTTCACATTGGAAAGGCCGATCGCTTTATGATTTTTCTTAATGGAAAGAAACTTTTCTTCGGTTTTTACAGGGATTTCCTGAATAGAATTGATGAGGTTAATAATGAACATATCGTGAAACTGATAAATACGCAGCTCTATTCTTTTTGTACCATCGATAATCCTGTTGCACGCCTCTATAGCATTATCCAGTAAGTTGGCAAAAATCGCCGTAATGTCGATATCATCAATAAAATTCAGATTCAGATTTTCCACAGAATAAATAAATTCGATTCCATCCAAATGGCAGATTTTCATTTTTTCATTTACAATGATGTTTAAAATCCTGTTGTTGCAATTGAATTTCATTCCCAGTTCATCTACGATTTCCGATATTTTTTTAGCATATTCAATGCCTTCCGTATTTTGTCCCGCCGTGTAAAGCCGTTCAAACACTCTGACGTGATTTTTGATATCGTGCATGATTTTCTGGGAGTTATTGTATTCTATTTCCAGCTGCTGGTAATAACTATATTGCATATCCATTCTTTGCTGAATCAAAACGATTTCACTCTCCAGCTGATCTGATTTCGATACATTTTCAAAAAAATAGATCACTGCCAGATTCAGAATGATCGAAATAACCGCAAGCATCATAATAATAAAGTGCGTCGTGGTTGGATCAACCTTGTAGGCGGCCAATATCGCGATAAAATAAATAATCGCAACATTCGAGACAGGAAGCAGGGCCAGAAAAACATACTGCTTTTTATACATATAGGTGATCTTCTGTCTCTTAAAACAAATAACCAACAACTTACAGACGGCAAACATAAAGGTCTGAACAACAATCACATTAAACAAAAAGACTACAGAATTATGATTATAAAGAGGAATCGAGCCTGTTATAATCGTCAGTAAGGAAGAGACAATCGCATCGCATCCCGCAAAAGTAATATTAAATACGATAATGTGAAGATATTCTTTGGCCCGCCTGACATTATAGAGATACGCTACGATAAAGGTGATAGCCACAAAATATGTAAAATTGAGGAACGGGGCATCCAATAAGTTTATACTGATCCACAAGATAGTAAATAAAAAATATAAAATGATCTTTGTTCTTTTTTTCAAATATTGAGGCTCATACATTTTGTTCATGAAGTCAAATAAAATCGCTGTACCGGCGCTACACGATATCACGTAAGACAGCCATTTTATGATTGTTTCTAACATATCATCATCTCTTTATTAACATATTAAAATTGTTTTTCAGAAAAGAGTGAAATTCCGCTTTGAATTCCACCGCTCTTTTCTGAGATATTGGAATTAAATCGCCGCTAGTCAAGGTAACGTCATATCCTTTAATATTTGATATATACAGCAGATTAATCACAAAACTTTTGTGAGGCATAGAAAATCCATATGGCTTGAAACTGTTAAAAATATTATTAATACTATCATTAATTTTATAGGTTCTGTCCTTTGCGACAATTTCAATTTTGTGATCGCAGGATTCAAAATAATAAATATCTTCCAGGTTAAGCGTTTTGATACCTAAGTTCGTATCAAAAGTAAAGGTAATTTTATTTTTCTCCATTTTCGTATATTCGATGGCGTCATCCAATTGCTTGCAAATCGTCTCATAGGTAAACGGTTTCGTTACATATCCAAAAGCTCTGACGGAAAAAGCGTCTGTTTGATAGTTTGAAAAATTCGTTACATAAATGATTTTGACGTTCTTATCCTTCGAGCGGATTACTTTGGCAACTTCAATTCCGTCCATTTGATCCATCCGAATATCCAAAAAAATAATATGAAATTTCTTCGTGCTATGTAATAATTCCTCCCCTTTTTCATATATGCTTGTAAACATTCTGATACTTTTTTCATTGCAATACTTTGCAATCATGGCATTTAGTTGATCTAATTCGTATTTATCGTCATCGCAAATAGCAATTTCCAACATATAATCACCTATCTTTAATTCGTTTTTCCACTACATTACTTATTAAACCCATATCAAGCCGGATTGTCAAGATTTCTGGAAAATTTTGTATTGATTATATGGAAATAAGCACAACGTGTCGTTTCCACCTTTCCTATTTCCTTTTACAATAATGTAAAATTTTACCCTCTCTGCCGGATGGCCGAGAGGGCATTTTCAGGAATTTGTATTTTTGTTTTCTGCGGAGTCCCGGCAGGCGGCGTCCAGCATCCTGCCCTTCCCCCACTCATTGATGATTTCCAGCGCAGGCAGCAGTTGCTTGCAGCTTTCCGTCAGGGAATACTCCACATGGGGCGGTATCTGGCAGATTTCCGTACGCAGTACCAGACCGTTTTTCTCCAGGCCGTTCAGTGCTCTGGTCAGCATGATATTGGTGATTCCGTCCAGATGCCGTTTCAGCTCGTTGTAGCGCATGCTTTCCTTCGCGGAAAGCTCCCAGATAATCGGCAGCCTCCATTTTCCCCCGATAATTTCCAGAGCATGTGCCACCGCGCACTTTTTGCTGTGAACCGATTTTATTTTTTCCTGTTCTTCTGGCATATGATTTCTCCCGCTTTAAGGCACAAAAATGTGCGTACTTGTAGATATGTTCTCTGCTGAATATACTAATAGATAAAGAACCGCGCAGAGCGATGAATGTCGCACTTCCGCGCGGCAAAAATAAACAAAAAGGTGGAGATGCAGATGAAATTCATAGAACTTGCACAGGACCGGTACTCCCTTCGCAAATTCAGCGAAAAACCGGTGGAGAAAGAAAAACTCGACCTTGTGCTGCAGGCGGGCAGTCTGGCCCCGACCGCCTGTAATAATCAGCCGCAAAAAATTTTAGTCATTGAAAGTGAGGAAGCGGTTGCAAAGCTGAAGGGCTGCACCCGGTACCATTTCGACGCACCGATGGCGCTGCTGGTCTGCTACGACAATACGGCAAGCTGGAAACGCAGCTACGACAGCAAAGACAGCGGAGATGTCGACGCAAGCATCGTCGGTACCCACATGATGCTGCAGGCCGCCGAGCTTGGGCTGGGTACCACCTGGGTCGGGCATTTTGATCCCGACGCCGTGATAAAAGCCTTTTCCATTCCGGAAAATCTGGTACCGGTCGCCCTGTTCCCGCTGGGATACCCCGCGGATGACGCCGAACCGAACCCCAAACTGCACCCAAGCAGAAAGCCGGTAGAGAAAACCGTATTTTACAACCGGTTTTCCTGATATACGAACTTCCAAAACAAACGCAAAAAGTCAGGAGGATTTCCTATGATTCAAAATGAAGTGCTGGACTGCATCCACAGGCGCAGAAGCATCCGCCGGTTCCAGGAGCGCCAGATCGAGCCCGAACAGCTAGAAACTCTGCTCGACGCCGCAATCTGGGCGCCCAGCGGAAGCAACAGCCAAAGCTGGCTTTTTACCGCTGTTCAAAACAGAGAAACCCTGCTTCAATTGAACGAAGTGGTGAAAGAAGGCTTCCAGAACTGGGTTCCGGACGACAATTATCCCGGAAAAGTCAGGGCTAAAGCCAGCTCGGAAAAAGAAAACTACAATTTTTATTACCATGCACCGACCCTTGTTATCGCGTCGAACCGGCCGGATTACGAAAACGCCATGGCGGACTGCGCGCTTGCACTGGAAAACATCTTTTTAGCCGCGCAGTCGATTGGACTGGGCACCTGCTACATCAATCAGCTGCATTGGCTGCGCAGTGACCCCGGTGTGCGCGAATTTCTGTTTCAGCTCGGGATTCCCAGAGAACACACCATCTGCTCCGCGGCCGCGATCGGGTATATCGGCGCGGAGTCAGCCGCCCTGCCGCGCAAAGAAGGGACTATCCGCATTATCAAATAAAGGACTTTCCTTTTATACGCCAGGCGGCAGCTTATCCTCCATGAGACTGCGCAGATCGATCGTGCCTCCGTCCACCGCAAAGGTGCCGTCGCCGTTGGCATGAAAGGTCCGTCGCTCTTTCCGGTCGTAATCCATCCAGGCGCGTACGCCCTCCAGAAGGAAGATGCCCTGCGGTTCCAGATAGTCCGTTACACGGCATTCCAGACAGCCGAGGCATTCCGCAATCAGCGGCGCTTTTACCCGGGCCGCGGGCAGCGGCGTAAGCCCGAACTTCGCAAACTTGTCCGTTTGTTCGCCGGAGCAGTCGCCGACTGCGACCACCTTTTCCGCAAGGTCTACCGTGGGAACCGCAAGCACGCATTCCCCGGCATGCCTGAGCGCCTGAAAGGAATAATTCCACGGGCCCGTCGTCAGGGCAATCTGGGGGGTAAAATCCATCACCATGTGCCAGGAGAGGGTCATCACATTATTGCGGCCTTTGTCGTGCGTGGTGACCAGCAGCACCGGTCCCGGCTCAATCAGCATAAAGGCCTTTTCAATCGGAAGTTCCGTCAGAGACATTTTTCCACCGCCTTCTTTTATTTTTGGGGCCATGTTAACGAACGATGTTGATACGATAGAATTTTTTAAGGGAACTTGTTAAAAGTTCCCTTATTGCATATTTTACAGCATTTCCAGTTAATTCTGCAAAAAGGTTGCGTTCCTCCCCCGCCTTCGGCGGGGGAGGAACATGTTTTGTCTTGCAAACTGAAATGGAATTGCTATAGAAAAAATGAGAAGCAAGTTTTAATAGTTATATTTGTGATTTCCAACACTGATTTTTTGAGTAAACACCTCATTTTCCCATGGCTTTCTTATTTCGATGAGGTTTAAAACATTATATCCCCTCTTAGCTAAAAAATTTATTATTTTATCATTGTTCGGATGAACCCAGTTAAAGACGGTTGTACCGCCTAATCCCCTTGCAATATTCTCCGCTTCTTGATACAGTTTTGAGGCTATGCCACTTCTTCTTGCACTTTCAGAAACAAATATAGATTCTGCCCAAACTACGCTTCCATCAATTCTGCAAACTAAATAGCCCAACAGTTCATTATCCTTTTCAGCAACAAAAACAGGGTACTTTGCTTCCAGATACTCTCGAAATTCTTCCTTGGCCAGGTCTATTTTGGGCTTTGATGTAATTCCTTTCAATTGCTTTAACTCTACCCGAAACTGTGCGATTAATGGGGCTATTTTTTCTTCATCATCAATTTTCGCCAAATATATATTCATTATTCTCACCCCTGTCGCCAATCTACCTTATTTTACCATTGTTCATTTATTTACCGTTCCAGCAGCGCAAGCTGCGGAAGAGGAATGAACGGGTCCGGGTTCTCAACATGTTCTCCGATCATTTTTTCCATCCAGATCATGTCGTACCAAGTGTGAAATTTATATCCGCACTTGGTAAAATGCGCGACGGTTTTGTATCCCAGATGCTCATGAAATCCGACGCTTTCCGTATTGGAACAGGTTATACAGGCATTGAGATTGATGATATTCTGTTGCTTCAAAATTTCTTCCAGCGCCTGATAAAGCTTTTTGCCGGTTCCTTTCGCCTTGCAGTCCCTTTTGATATAAGCCGTGGTCTCCACCGCCCAATCATAGGCAGCGCGCCCTTTGAACGCGCAGGCATAAGCATAGCCGACGACGGAGCCGTCCCGCACCGCCACCAGGTAAGGATATTTTTTCAGGGTATTGCGGATTCTCTGCGTAAATTCTTCGATGGCCGGTACATCATATTCAAATGTAAACGCCGTATCCGTAACATACGGCGCATAAATGTCCAGTATCTGCTGCGCGTCCGATTCCGAGGCCATGCGAATGGTGATCGTTTTATCCATATCAGGTTCTTCCTTCCACTGAGTGATCCTATCAAAACAAAGGATGACTGAGCGTCTTTTTTCTTTATTTTACCACGATTTGAGGGAATTGGAAATCAGCATGATCATAATTTTTACAATAAAAGCAAACATGCCGCCCCCATAACGGAGCGGCATATCGCAAGAAACTTTCATCCGGAAGACTTATTACTATCTCTGGGCCCAAATTACTCATTTCTCATAGCACCCCACTATTTTACTAAAAAAGGGCGGGTTTGCAAATGTAAATGATGGCAGGGAATTATGAAAATGATGCCTGCCACTACACAGGATTCTCCAAGCGGGAACCCGGTTCATCACCCGAGCGGCCGGTTCCACCTGCACAGCAGATCCGAAAGCAGGTCGATGGCGACAAACAGGGCAAAGCCTACAATGGAAATCACGATAATTCCCGTATACATATCGATATAATCAATTCTTGACCACGCATCCAGAATGTAATAGCCCATGCCGTATTTTGTTCCGTAGCCCTCCACAAAAAACAGGACGGATACCGCGGTTCCCAGAGAAACGCGAATGCTGGTGAACAGCTCCGGCAAAATGGCGGGCAGCGTGATATGCTGGATAATCTGCGCGGGGCCCGCTCCCGCGCTGACGGTTACCAGATAAACGGAGGGGTCGATGTTGCGGACGCTGTCCCTGGCGGCAACAATCACCTGAAAGACGATGATCAGAAAAATAATGGCCACCTTGGAGCCGTCCCGCATGCCCCACAGAATCATGGCGACCGGCAGAAAGGCCGTCTTGGGAATGGGGTAGCTGAAGTAGATGAGCGGGTACAGAATCTTGTTGGCGCTCCCGGAATATGCCATCAGGATGCCGACCGGCACCCCCACCGCAAGAGAGAGACCCAGACCGGCCGCGATTCTTTTCAGGCTAGCGAGGATATGGAGGAAAATATGATTGGAAAAAGCGGTGCCGAAATTCCGGTAAATGACCGCCGGGTCCGGAATGACCGTTGTACGCATCAAAAGATACGCCAGAAACCAGAGGACATTTAAAAGCAGAAAGCCCTGCAAAAACAGCAGGCACTTATTCAGCAGTCTGTTCAATATCGCCCCGCCTTTCGCCCTCCGGCCCCAGTTTTTCATGAAGAACCCGTTTCGCTGTCAGGTAATCCACCGCCTCCGGGTCGGATTGCCCGAAATAAGGATTTTTCATCGAATACCGGAGCACCCCGCGGCGGTCCCCCATGACCGCAACGGTGTTTCCCAGATACAGTGCCTCTTCAATGCTGTGGGTCACCAGAATCGTGGTCGGCCGGTTCCGCTTCCATATCCGTAAAAACAGCTCCCGCGCGTCCTGTCGGGTAATCGCATCCAGCGCGGAAAAGGGCTCATCCATCAAAAGCAGGTCGGGATTGAAAATAAACGCCCGCGCGAGCGCCGCGCGCTGGACCTGACCGCCGCTGAGCTGCGCGGGATACCGGCGCAGCAGCCGCGAAACATCCAGCGCGTCGCAGATTTCGCTGATCTCCCGCCTGCGCTCTTCGGTGACGGGCTCTCTGCGGAGCTTGAGCGGAAGCAGGCAGTTTTCCCCGACCGTCTTCCACGGAAGCAGCCCGCAATTCTGGGGAATCACCCCGATCTTATGCGTTCTGGGATTCAGAGGCCGCTTTTCTCCTTCAATCACGCTGTCTACGCTGCCGCCGTCCAGAGGGAGCATCCCCGCCAGCGCGTTGATCAGCGTCGACTTGCCGCAGCCGGAAGGCCCGAGTACGGCAAGGACCTCCCCCTCCTCTATTTGCAGGGAGAGTCCTTCAATCACCGGCGTTCTGCTTTTTTTTGTTTTGTAGCTGACCGTTACCTTATCGATTACAAGCATCTTGCTCTCCATAAAATTCCGCCGTTACGATTCGGAATAAACGTCATACACCATTTGGTCATACTGCAGGTTCGGCTTGCAGAGACCCTTTTCGCTCGCCCACTGCACGGCGTTCTCCACTTCCGCTTTGGTAGGGAGCTTACTGGTACGGAAGGGCTTCACCGTGATCTTGCCGATCATTTCCTCCGGGTACCCCACCGCCTTGATCACGGTTTTTTCATATTTGCGGATATCCGTATGGTTCATATAGTCCACGGCCTCGTTATAGGCCTGATACAGCTTGTGGATCGCGTCGGCCTTGCTGTCCAGCGCGGTCTTTGAAAACGCGGAAACCGCCGGGTACAGCCCGAACTGATTCGCGCTGCCCAGATAAACGGCGCCATCGTTTAATGCCAGGGTGGCGAAGGGCTCCGGCAGCAGGCCGAGGTCGATTTTTTTGTTGCGCAGAAGCTCCAGCCGGTCCGGAATTTTCGGGACCACTTCCTTCACAACGTCGTCGCCGATCATGTCATTATTGCTTAAAATATCTTCCAGCGTGTATTCGATCAGCGTTTTCTCGGAGATCGCGATGCTTTTTCCTTTGATCTGGCTGATGTCCTTGATGCCCGTGTCCTTACCGGCGACAAGGATGTAGTCCCCGTCGGTGATCCCGGTGATTTTAACGTCCAGCCCGGCGTTCTGATACATGCAGACCCCGATAAAATCGGTCAGCACGCCGTCCAGTTCCCCCGCCTGCAAAGCGGCGTCCCGGTCTTTTGAGGAGGTAAAGACCTCCAGATCGAGCTGGAAGCCGTATTTGTCGGCGAGCTTGTTTTCATTGATCAGCACATAAGGAATCACGTCGGAGGACGACATCATCCCGACACGGATGACCGGCTTCTCCGTACCGACGGACACGCTGCCCGACGTACTGCCTGCTGCGTTCTGCGGTGCGCATCCCGCCGTGAACGCCATTAACAAAAAAACAAAAACTGCTATGATTTTATTTTTCATGGTTTCCTTTCCACCTTTGATAACAATCGTTTTCAATTTCAAGGCTGTCCAGCACCTTGCCCGCGACAAAACCGACGATCTCGTCCAAAGTCTGCGGATGCCCGTAAAACCCGGGCATGGCGGGCAGGATGGTCACGCCGAGTTCCGAAAGCTCGGCCATCCTCCTGAGGTGAACCGTCGAGAGCGGCGTTTCCCGGGGGACCAGCACCAGCTTGCGTTTTTCCTTGATCATGACGTCGGCGGCACGGGTCAGGAGCGTTTTGGTAATTCCGCAGGCGATTCCGGCCACGGTGGACATGGAGCACGGCAGAATCACCATTGCGTCGCACCGGAAAGAGCCGCTCGCGACCGGAGAAAACATGTTTTCGTTGTCCTCGAGAACGATCTTTGCCTTTCCGCCGCTCCAAAACCGCGCCTTTTCCTCCAGGACCGCCCCGGTTTCATAGGTCAGCACTTTGCGGCCCTGTTCGGAAGCAATCAAATGGATTTCCAGCTCCTGCCGCGACAGCGCTTCCATCACGCGCAGAAAATACGCGCTTCCGCTCGCCCCCGTGATTCCCACGATGATTCTCTTCATATTATCCCTTCTTAAATAAACGCATCCAGAAGCCCGAATACCAGCAGGACGATGCTCACGAGCTGGTTCACGCTGTAGGACGCAATATTGACGTGGGTCAGATTGTCGGGAGACACCATCCGGTACTCCGCGGTAAACAGGGCGGCGATGACCGCCACACCCACATAATAGATCACGCCGAACCGCGGCACAAGAAGGCCGATAACGACGAGGCAGATCAGGGTGATGATGTGGAACAGCATGGCAATACGCAGGGCGTTTTTCACGCCGAAGGCAACGGGGATGGAATGCAGCCCGTTCTGCCTGTCAAAGTCATAATCCTGCGAGCCGTAGATAATGTCGAACCCGGCGACCCACAGGGTATTGGCGGCGCCCATAACGAGCGGGACCAGCGCGGGCTTTCCCGTAACGGCAAGCCACGCGCCGACCGGCGCGCAGGCGCAGGTGACGCCGAGGATCAGATGGCACAGAAAAGTGAACCGTTTGCAGTAGGAGTAAATAATCAGCAAAAACAAAGCGACCGGGGACAGGGCAAAGCAGACCCAGTTCAGCCGGTACGCTCCGTACAGCATCACGAGGAAACAGACCGCGGTAAACACAACGACCTCGCCTTTTTTCATTTCTCCCTTTGGAATCTGGCGGCCGGCCGTGCGCGGGTTTTTCGCGTCGATCTTTGCGTCGATCACGCGGTTGACGGCGTTCGCGCCCGTACGCGCACCCAGAAAGCAGACCACGATCCAAAAGACGGTGGAAGCTCCCGGAAGGCCGTTCGCGGCCAGCACCATGGAAACCAGCGCAAAGCTGAAAGAAAAAATCGTGTGCGAAAACATGACCAGCTTGCCGTATGATTGAATCTTATCGATGATTTCAGTCAAGCCCATATTCGTTCCACCTTTTGTCGACCTGCCGCTTCATTGCGTCCGTCATGACGATGTCATCCGGCCAGGGGCGGGTCAGACCCTCCTGCTTCCATTTTTTCGTAGCGTCCACACCGATTTTGAAATCAATGACCGCAACGTCCCTTTTAGCGTCTATATTATTGAACACCTTCCACATAACGGTGGAAAGGTCCCTCGTATCCACATCCTCGTCCACCACGATCACAAACTTGTCCGGGTGGTTCCAAAGGTAATTTTCGACCAGCTCCCTGCCCTTTCCCGGACGGTCCTTGCGGACGGGCAGAATCCTGAAAGTATCGGTAACCTCGTCGTTGTAGCCTCTCGCGGGGCTGGCGGCGTCGATTCCCAGCCGGCACCCGTACAGCGCGCGGTTGGAGGAATGATCCAGCGCGTCCAGCGGGCCTTCCGAAAAAATCAGGCTCTGCGGCCCGCTGACATTTTTCAGCACCGCGTCCCGCACGGCGGCCAGGTTCTGAACGTCCACGGATTCGTCCACGGCGACAATCAGCTTCGTATACATCATCTGCCCCATGCCCCAGACCGCGTTCATCACTTTGCGCGCGCAGCCAGGGTATTTGTTTTTGATTGAAACAATGGCGCAGTTGTGAAAGACCCCTTCCAGCGGCAGGTTCAGGTCCACCAGCTCCGGAATCTGCATCCGCAGCAGCGGGAGGAAAATACGCTCTGTCGCCTTTGCCATATAGCAGTCCTCCATCGGCGGCTTGCCCACAACCGTGGCGGGATAGACGGCTTCCCTTTTATGGGTGATACAGGTCACGTGAAATTTCGGATAATAATCCGCAAGGGAATAATAGCCCGTGTGGTCGCCGAACGGCCCTTCCAGCACCGGTTCTTCCGCGGGGTCTACGTAACCCTCCAGCACAAATTCGGCGTCCGCGGGAACATAGATGTTATTCGTAATGCATTTGACCATTTTGACCCTTTTCCTGCGCAGCCATCCGGCCAGCATCATTTCATCCAGCATTTTCGGCAGCGGCGCGGTCGCTGAGTAGGTAACGGCGGGGTCGCACCCCAGCGCGACCGAAACCGGCATTTTCAGGTTCTGCTCCGCGTAGTCCCGGTAGATTTCGGAGCCGTCCTTATGCTTGTGCCAGTGCATCGCGGTGGTGGTGCTGTCAAGGACCTGAAGGCGGTACATTCCGGCGTTCTGCCGCTTCGTTTTCCGGTCCCGCGTAAAGACGACGGGAAGCGTAATAAACGGTCCCGCGTCCTGCGGCCAGCACTTCAAAACGGGCAGGGAGGACAAATCCACGAACCTTTCCACCACCTGCTGGCATTCTCCCCGAAACAGGCTTTTTCGCGGAAACGCGCTCAGCAGACGGAACAGCCGGGGAACACTTTTGATCAGCCGGGGAACGGACAGGCGGTTGACGATATCCAGATACTTCTGGATATCGTCCGCAATGTCGTCCAGCTTTTCCACGCCCAAAGCCATGCTCATTCTTTGATAGCTGCCCATCGCGTTCATCAGGACGGGATACCTTGACCCGTTTACCTCCTGAAACAGCAGGGCAGGACCGTTGGCTTTGGAAACACGGTCGGTGATCTCCGTAATTTCCAGCTCGGGCGACACGGGCGCGTCAATCTTCTTCAGATCCCCGCTCGTTTCCAGTTTTCTGATAAAACTCTGAAGGCCTTTGTATGCCATCCGCGCATTCCCCATTTGCTCAATACTTTTTAAATCCGTGAAATTCAGCTCTTAATATATTTCTGAAAATGGTCGCTGTATTTAATCTCGTTATCCGGAAGCACCCAAAGCGCCTCCGTATCCGGCAGCGTCCTGATATAAGCCAGCCCCTGCTCGTAAGGGACGTTGAAAATCAGCTTGCAGTAAATATCCGCCATACCGGAATCCGGCGTAATGATGGTGACGGCTTTAAAATAAGTAGACGGCATCAGGGTCTTCGGATCGATGATATGGTGGTAGGTCTTGCCGTCCACCGTATAATAACGCTCGTAAATCCCGCTGGTCACAACGGATTCATCCTTGATGTTGATCGTGCAGAGGGATTTTTTCTCGCTTTCCTTATCCGGGTTTTGAATCCCGATATTCCAATCTTCCTGATTGACGCCCTTGTCGCCGATGGCCCGCACATTGCCGCCCACACTGAGAAGTGCGGACTTGTAACCGTATTCCATCGCGATTTTCGCCACCTGCTCCGTAGCGTAGCCCTTTGCGATCCCGCCGACGTCCAGGCTCATTTCCGGGTCCTCCAGGTATACCGTAGAAGCTTTTTCATCGATGACGACCTTGCTGATATCCGTATGCTTCATGGCTTCCTTCAGGTCGGCCATGGGGGGCAGGGCCGCGTTTTCCGGGTCGTCTATCCCCGCTTCCCTGTACTGGTGCCATATTTTCAGCACTGGACCCAGCGCGATATTGAAGGCGGAGCTGTTGTCCGCGCTTTCCTTTTTGCCCAGCAGAAGCATATCGATAATCTTCTTATCCACCTTGACCGGCTTCTTCCCCGCGTTGTCATTGATCGTTTTGATGTTGCTGACGCCGGGGTAATCATTATAAATATCGTAAAGCTCATGGTAAACCTTTAGATTATTATAAATCAAATTGGAAAGGTTTGTAAACTCCTCTTTGGTTTCCGTATAAGCCACAATTTCCGTCATGGTGTCGAAAAGCTGTAAAAATTGCGCTTCATAGCGTGTTTTCTTACTGGTATTGCAGGCCGGAAGCTGAACGATCAGCACCATGGCAAGAATCGCCGAAATCAGTTTTTTCACCAGTTTTCCACCTCAAAAAATGGAGAGGTAGAAATGAATCTACCTCTCGCGAATCACTTTGTGAATTAAGCTTTTCCGTTATTTTGCGCCGGAAACAGCCTTATCGATGACCTTGATGAAATCGCCGACATGCACGGTAACGGAGGCGGTCAGTTCCTTATCGGTCGCTTTGCCTTCGGAGTCAACAGCAATCCCCTTGACTTCGTCCAGCGTTTTGCCGACTACATACTTTGCAAAGGCAGCGGCTTCTTCGTTCCACTCTTTGCCGATCTTGGAAGCCTTCTTCATGCCGTAAGCGTCGCCCAGCTCGTTCTTCGTCTTCTGCTCCGCCTTCAGGTCGGACGTAATCTTGCCCGCTTTGGAGAAGTTTACGTTGGTCTGGGAAGCGTCGATGATGCAGCTGGTAATTTTGCCGTCGGCGCCGGTGGTGGTAACGGTGTAATAGGAATAAGCCTGTGCAAGGCCGTCTTCGGTACCGGCATCCTTGGAGCCGGAAATGCTGGTCTCAATGCCGAGGCCCAGCTTGTCGTCCGCTTTTGCACCGTTATCGGCTGCATTGGCGACTGCCTTTTCAACGGCGGCGATAAAATCGCCGACATGGATGGTAACGGATGCGGTCAGCTCCTTATCGGTTGCTTTGCCCTCGCTGTTGACGGCAATGCCCTTGACCTCGTCCGCTGTTTTACCGACTACATAGCTTGCAAACGCGTCGGCCTGCTCGTTCCATTCCTTCTTGATGCCGGAAGCTTTGCCAAGGCCGTACTCTGTGCCGAGTTCCTGCTTGGATTTCACGACGGTGTCAAGCGGAGTCAGAACTTTTCCGGCATCGGAAAATTCAATTTTGCTCTGGACTGCGTCGATCAGGCATTTTGCGATTTTGCCGTCCTGGTCTACCGCGACGGTCACTACTGTGGAATCCGCCTCTGCAAGGCCCTTTCCGTCTTTGACATCTGTGGATTTAGCGATAGAGGTAATGACGGCAAGACCTGTTTTCCATGTACCGGACGCCGGGGTCGATTCAGCGGCCTGTGAGCTCACGGCGGGCTGAGAAGCCGCGGCGGAGCTGGCCGTGGTGGTTGTGCCGCATCCCGCAAAGCTGACTGCGGTAATCGTTGCGGCTAAAAACGCTGCTAGTGCTTTTTTCATATTTTCCTCCAAAATTTCAATTTATTTACTGAAGCCGACCTTTTTTAAAGCCGGCAGAGTAACCTTGAGCAGGGCGGATGTCGCCGCGCCCGCTATCACGCCCGACAGCAACAGCACGGGGGCATACGCCCACAGAAACAAATTCGTATATAAAAGGGAAACCGCAGCAATCTGCCCGATATTGTGAAAGACTGCGCCCAGAATACTAATCATCAGGTAAGAGATTTTTTCCTTGAAGAGGAACAGAAACAGGATCATGCCCAATACGGAAAGAAGGCCGCCGCAAAAGCTCAGCAGCGCCGCAACCGCGCCTCTGGTCAGAAACACAAAGATGGATTTCAACACCGCCAGAAGCAGCGCTTCCTTTTTTTCAACGAAAAAAAGGGAATACATCACCACAATATTGGACAGCCCGAGCTTGACGCCGGGAACCGGCACGGGAATCTGCAGCTGGTTCTCGACGACGGACAGCACGAGAACCACCGCAAAAAGAAGGCCCGTCAGAACCATCCGTTTGATCCTCAGGGAATTGATCTCACGTTTCGTCAGATTTTTGTCTTCAGCCATTCTTTGTTTTCCTCATCCAATCACAGCGTCCAGATCGTCCGAACTGCGCTGATCCTTTGCCACTATTTTCATTACGATGCCGTTTGGAAGGCAGGCCGCGCTCTCACCGATTGTGTGGAGCCTTCCCGCGTGGATGCATACTTTATCCGGGCAATTGGATTCCTCAAAACAAATGCTGCCATCTTTAAAAACGTGAAAAATCACATTCTTATTTTGCTCAATTGAAAAGCGCTTATCCACTCCCGCCGTCAGATCGACCGTGTCCACCAGCTCCGATTTGTAGTAGATCTCGGCTTTCGCCGCTTTGTTCCCAACGATGGACTGATAGGAAAACCACGCGGCCGCACAGACCACAAGCGCAACGGCAAGAATCACAAGATCGGTTTTTTTGACAAATTTCATCGATAAACTCCGCCTCAGTTAAAAAAACCGCCGATAAAAATCAGCAGGCTGTTGGCACCCACAAGGATGACGTAATTTTGGACCGAAAGGACAAACGTTTCCTCTTTCTGCTGTTTCTTTTTAAACCGGTTAACATTGTTTCTGATGGGAACGATCGTCAACAGGGATAACAGGCAGACAGAAGGCAGGATTTTTAAAAACACCATCCCGACAACCGAGGCATACGAAATGGAATACAGCCCCGCGAATACGGACAAGGCTTTTTCGCCAAGATAATACGGGAGCGTGTATCGCTTTGCCCCAATGTCTTTTTCCAGATCGCACAGGTTGTTGGCGAGCATAATATTTGCGGTCGCGCAGGCCGGCGTTACCGAAAGCAGCGCGAGCGAAAAAAGCGGAAAAAGATTCAAATCCAGATGAACTGTTTGAAAATCAAACGCAAAGGTAAGGAAGGTTCCCGCGGGCATATTGATGTACAGTAACAGGAAAGGGATGAACAATCCATAAAACACGCCGGAAAAAAGCTCCCCCAACGGCTGACGGGAAAGGGGAATCGGGCCCCACGAATAGAGCACTCCGAACAGAAAGCACAGCCCGCCCAAAAGCAGCACGACCGCGTCCGTCAGAAAGGCCAGAGCCAGCCCCAAAGCCGTACTAACCAAAAGCAGCAGAAAAATGATTGCCTTCGCCGTCGGGCGGCGGAAAGGCAGGACTTCCCCGGCCGTTTTGGCCCCCTCATAATTATTGATCGCCGTAGCGGTTAAATCAAAGAGAAGCATGGAACCGAAAAAGAGCAGGGTCAATGTCCAGTTTACCGGCTGCTTTTTGTAAAAAAGATACGCAAGCGCCATCAAAAAGGCAAAGACGCTGGTGATTTTCGTCCGCAGCTCCACAAAATTCAAAAACCTTTTCAGCATCGTTTTTATAACCCGCGGTAAGCTTTATCCAAAATAGACTGAAGCCTTTCTTTTTTATTTTCGGAAGCGCCGAGCTCCCGGATGATTTTAAAGGCCTTGTCGTAATACTTTTTTGAAACTGTCTTTGTGTAGCTCAGGCCGCCCGTTTCTTCCACGGCGGCATTGATTTCTTCTCTGGAAATCTTTTCATCCCTCGCCTTTTCCTTAAAAGCGGCGCGCGTCTGAAACGCATAAATCAGCGGAAGAGTGATGACGCCCTGTTCGTAGTCGGACTGGACCGGCTTTTTGGCCAGCTGCCGCGGCGCCTCAAAGTCGATGCAGTCGTCGGTAAGCTGAAAGATCATGCCGATCAGATGGCCAAGGCGCATGTATTTCTCCACTGCATCTTTCTCCTCCTCGCAGAGGATCGCCCCCGCGTAAAAGGAAGCTTCAAAGAGGGCCGCGGTTTTCCCGGAGATAATCCTGAGATAGCTCGCAACGGAAAGGTCCAGATTGTAATTGTTCTGGTTCTGCCTCAGCTCACCCAGACAGATTCTGGTCATGTAATCGGGAATATTGAAGTCCAGATAGTCCCTCTTGTTCGGTATGGAAGCAGCCTGTTCCAGAGCCAGACAGAAAAGATAGTCCCCGCAGATGACGGCGGTGCGCTTTCCGTATTTTTTCTGGAGAGTGACAAAGCCCCTGCGAAGATCGGCGTTGTCAATGACGTCGTCGTGCACCAGCGTGGCCAGATGCAGAACCTCTATCGCGGAAGCGAGCTTCACCGCATTGGGATGAAGCAGGCCTTCCCTGTTTTCGGCACAGGCAAGCAAAGCACGGGAACGAAGGAACTTGCCCCATGAAAGAGTCAGATGCTGCGTATAATTGCGGATGGGTTTAGGAGAGGCGGACAGCAATCTGCCCACCTCCTGTTTTACCTGTTCCGCCGCATCGTCGAAAGTAAGAAATTCAACTGCGGCATTTTCTGCAGTGTGTTCATTAATCATTGTAAATATATAACTTTCTTGCAAATTTCACATTTTTCCAGTGCTTTTTCAGATACGGCATCGCGTAATAGTCCAATCCAAAGGTCCTGCCTCCGCCGATCAGGACCGCGATTGCCGCGAAGATCATCCAGAAGGTGTTGAGATACAGGCCCGTCGTGCAGACGAACATGACCTGAAGAACCAGCGAAAGGCCGGAGGAAAGCGTGGTAAACAGGCCGCCGATCAGCGACAGGCCGATCAGGATTTCCGCAACCACAATAAAAATCTGCATAAAAAGCTGTACTTTGGGGTTTGGAAGAATTAACGTTTTAACAAACCAGTTCATCAGCGGCACGTCAAGTTTGAATGCCAGATCGTTCAGAGTGGATTTTGCCAGCTCCTTGCCGCTTACAAAGATCACCTGGAACCAGCCGAGGAAGCTGAAATTCATCAAAACCTGCCCGACCGCAGCAGCAGCGGCACCCGCCGCCTGGCCTGCCGCATCGGCGGCACCCGACGTAGCGGAGGAAATCGCGTCTACCGCAACGGAAGCCGCTCCGGCTACCGCATTTACTACATTCACCGCACCGGTGGCCGCAGTGGTGGTTGCGCTGCTTGTCGCGTCCGGTGTGGTGCCGCCGGCAGCCGCGCCGTTCAGGATGGTGTTGTACCATGTGTTTGCGCCGCCGAAGAAGCCGGTCAGCTGGGGAGAATTAAACCAGCCTTCCACAATCTTCATGACGCCTTCATACAGCCAGACCATACCCAGCCAGATTCTGAGAGCGACGAGCAAAAAACTCGGGGTTTTGTTGGAGAAGTGGCCGCCGACAAAGCTTCTGTCGTGGCGCACTGTAAAGAACTCATGCTTCATATAGCTGAAAATCTTGTTCCAGCCAAGCACCTGAATGAAATAGATGATGTTAATAAAATGCTTCGCGAACATGGCGAGGAAGGACGGAAGGCTGAACATGTGGTTCGGCAGGCCGACATGGGCGACGCCGTAACGGCCGCCCACACAAACCATGACCCCGTGGAACTTCGGTTTGTACTCTTCCATTTCGCTCGTGCCGGTAAGGGCAGCGATAATATTTTTCGCGGCGACGCCGGAGCTTTGCTCACAGTTTTCGACCAGCTGCGGAACCGGCATCTTTTCGCCTTCCGGCGTATAAAGGATATCGTCGCCGACGACATAGACATTCGGATTATCCACGGAACGCAGATAAGCGTCGGTCTGGATTCTTCCGCGGCGGGCCGACTGGAGCACCTTTGCCGCCTCGCCCGCGATTTCGGCGCTTTCGATTCCCGCCGTCCAGATCACGGTGCCGGCAGTTTCGCGGGTTACCGTCTCGCCGCTCTTGATTTCAATGTAGTCTTTTCCAATGCTGACAACGCCGGCGTTCAGCTTGAGACCAACGCCCATTCTGAAAAGGCGTCTTTCTATTTTGTTGGAAAGTTTGTCAGGTAAAATAGGCACGATGCGCGGCAGAACATCCACGTCGTAAATCGTGACAAGGGAACGGTCTATTTCATATTTGTCGCAGAGGACCGGCACATACTCGGCCAGCTCTCCCACCATTTCAATTCCCGTAAAACCCGCGCCCACGACATAAAACGTAAGCAGCTTTTTCTTTTCTTCCAGGTTGGTCTCGCGGGCGGCCTTTCTGAAAAACTCCTGGATATGATCCTTCAGATGCACGGCGTCGTCATACGACCACAGCGTGTGGGCGTATTCCTCCGCTCCCGGAATGCCGAAAAAAGAGGGTTTGGAACCGGCCGCAAGCACAAGATAATCGTAGCTGTAGCTTTCGCTGGTTCCAGTTACGGACTTCTGCTCAAAATCAATGGACTGAATCGTATCCAGCTTGACGTTTACCTTTCTTCCGGCAAAAACCCTGTTGAGGCTGATCTTGATACTGTCTTCATCTACGCGTCCGGCAGCCACCTCGTGCAGTTCGGTCAGCATGGTGTGGAACGGATTTTTATCAATAATGGTAATGCTGACATCCTCTTGCTTTTTCAGCCGTTTGGCCAATTTTTTCGCGGTCAGCAACCCCGAATAACCCGCACCGATAATAACGATTTTTTTCTCCATAGCAATCCTCTTTCAAAATAAAGAATAATTTACAGGGAAACCTGACAAGAATCCTAATATATTATAAAACATACCTCGACAATATTATAACAAGCAATTTCAATAAGTCAATATGCGTAAATTGATAAATAATGCCGCTATAATGTTGGAAAATTAAAGCAATACCATCGAATGAGACAAATTTATGAATGTAAATAATAGGAATTAATATTATTTTATTAAGAAAACGGCGGTAAAATTGTTTCCTTCCTGAAATCGCTTTCATATCATGAGACATACGATAAAAATTTAACTCTTCAAAAAAATTTTCAAATTTCTATTCCGTACACCTGAAAATTCTGTGCAAAATAATCCATCCCTGAAAAAACCCCTCGCTGAGCGCGGTTTAACGTGCAGCGGGGGATCGGATTCTTTTTCCTCCGGCAATTCCTGTTTACGCGGGTTTTTCTGCCGTTCCTTCCTTTACACGCGCTTTTATCTCACCGCCTATCCAGATCATGACCGGGATAACGATCTGAAAAGGAATGGCATAAATTTTATAGATGTCCAAAAAGTTAATCATTTCCATGGTGTTGCGGTAAACGATGCTGCACAGGGCCAGCATGCAAAGGCTGACCGGGAGCACCAGCTTCTTGCAGTCCCGTATATTGAACAGGCTGGCCAGCCCCTTGGACGCCGCCAGGAGACAAACGGTAATTTTGGTGATTCCGCCCAAAATGAAGTTCGTTGAGATAAAGCCTTCCACTCTTGCAAGAAAGTCGCTGAGACTGATGATTCTGGCGGCCGAATAAGAAGGAAAAGTCTCCACTTTCAGCATGGCAGAACCCAGCGCCGCGATATTTCTCAGTGCGACAATCAGCATAATCAAGGCCCCCAGCACTTCACCCCAAACGTATATCTTGAAAGGGCTGTCCTCCTTTTTTATATAATCGGCCAGAGTCAAAAACAGAACCGTCTCGACAAATGGGAAAGTAAAGATCTCATAGGATCCTGTCAGAATCACTTTCGTACTGTGCTCCATAACAGGCAGGAAATTATTCATATCCAAGCGATTGTACAGCAGTATGACCGTAAGAAACATAATGGAAACAATGATTACCAGACTCACCAGCGACCATTTTCCCAAAATTTCTGCTCCGCTCCTGGCCATATAGGTGGTGACCAGAATCATAACAATCATCAATGCGAGCTGGGGGGTTTCAGTCATCGCCGTTATTTCGACAAACTCGGAAAAATTCCGCAAGACCAATGCCCCCAGATGAAGCGCATACCAGGTAATCAGAGCGGTTAAGATTTTACCGGCAATTTTTCCGAACAGGATTTCCGCCACTTCAAAAATATTTTTTTCCGGAAACAGTTTGATGATTTTTGCGTAAATCAGAACCATTGGAATGACAATTACCTGCGATAGAATCATAGAAATCCAAGAATCCTGTCCCGCTTCGGAGTTTCCTCCCAGTACAACACTGCTCCCGCAGATATAAACGACAATAACGCATATGGACTGACGCATTGAGAGGTATTGTCTCTTCATCGGAACCTGTTCCTTTCCATGTTAATCGATGCATTTTGCTTTTTAAGGTTTATAAAAGATTTCAATAATCTGCCGGATGGGACCGGAGGGACCGGGAAGCACAATATCAAACGTATACAGGATCAGCACACAAAAGCTGGCTGTGAGAAGCACAGAGTAAATCCAGGTGATCTTTTTTTCACCGTTTTTTACAACAGGAATGAAATCAGCCAGAACAATGACTAAATATAAACCGATTACAATAAACGTCATCAAGGGGCACACCCACTTTCAACTGTGTTTGAGAAAGGCGGTATTGACTATCTTCACTTGGGACTGCACATCTACCTGTATCGTCGGAAAGATTTTATCCCATTGTGGTTCCAGCTGCTTCCAAAGCTTCAGATCTTTTTTATAAATCATTTCGCCAAATCCAAAAATATCCGAGTTATATTCCCTTTGAACCTTCCGAATAACGTCCTCGGTCCTCTCTTTGACCATTTTCTGTGCTTCCTGCTCAATTTTGCCGGTCGTTTTTTCATCCAGCATATCCGTATCCGCTTCAGACTCGTCCACAAAGGCCTCGGTCTCGATCTGAAGCGTCACTTTCAGCTTCCCACCCGAATAAGAATAGGATGCTTTCGTTGTGCTTTTTGAAATTTCGAGCGATATGTCCGGGCTGTTTAGCCCCATAGAAGATACAGTCAGAATTCCGCCGTGAAGGCCGTCCACCGCAAACAAATAATATTTGCTGTCCTCCGGGGCCAGACGCCCTACCATTTTATTCCCCTTGAAGACCGCTTCGCCGTCTGCTTCCACGACCATTTCCTCATCGTTTTCCACATTGTGAAAAACCGGAAGGGTAAGGGAATGCCCTTCACTTTTCAGAGTACTGAACGCACGGTACAGCGGGACGCTTTCAATGCTCCCCACGGTACTTTGATCATCATCAAGAATCTTCTTGATTTCATAGGCGACGACCGAATTGTCAAGCCCATAGAGAGTCAGAATATCTTTTGCTGTCCTCTCCTCCGACACGATAACGCCTACCGTTTCACGGCATTCCTCATCGGATAAAAACCAGACAAGCACATTGTCCAGCTTACCGCTCTTGGCAACCTCATTCCCTATGATCAGGATCTCGTTATTGCCCCAATAAAGCTTATTAAGCAGCCTTTTCTTCGCATTTCTGACCGCATCCATCACCGTTTTTCCCCTTGATTCCACAAGCTTGGCCTTGGTTCCTGCTCCCTTTTCTGTCGCGGTCAGATCAATGACTTCGCAGCTGAACAAATACTCCTGGGTGGCCGGATCCAGATCGATCCCCACCGCAGCGACGATCGTTATTTCGTTCAGCCCCCGGTAACTCCAGCAGCCCGACAGGGAAAACAGCAGTACCAAACTCATCATCAGGCAGACTATCTTCTTACTCATGCTTTCCTCCGTTGCTTTCTACGGGACTGCTCTTCATTCGCACAAGATTGTTTGTCATTGACTTTGTCCTTGTAAGCATATCCCACCACGGCGCCCTGATAAAGGTATCCTTGATATCCTGGAACTGAAGCGCTCCGCTGAAGGTAAGCTGAGGAATTCCGAATGAGTGCAGATTCAGAATATGAATGAACACGACCGAAAGGCCCAGCACAAATCCGAATAGACCAAAACAGGTAGCCAT
This sequence comes from Caproiciproducens puteiluti, assembly GCF_052442865.1. Classification (NCBI taxonomy): domain Bacteria; kingdom Bacillati; phylum Bacillota; class Clostridia; order Eubacteriales; family Acutalibacteraceae; genus Caproiciproducens; species Caproiciproducens puteiluti. The sequence continues at coordinate 2,549,052 of NZ_CP194790.1, forward strand.
CGCCAGCAGGAACAGGCGCATATAGATCACAGGCGCGTTCATTTTAGGAACCAGCAGACCGGTGATTCCCGTAAGCGCAACGACAATAATCATCGGAGCGGCCACCAGTTTTGCATCCACGGCGGCTTGTCCGATCACAAGAGCGCCGACAATACTGAGCGGCTGTCCGATGTTGGAGGGCATCCGGATTCCGGTTTCACGCAGAATATCAAATACGGCGAGCATGATAAACGCTTCCGCGGCGGCGGGCAGCGGCACGCTCTTTCTGGAACTGGCGATACTGATTAAAAGCTGGGTAGGCAGCATCTGCTGCTGAAACGCCACAATCGCAACATAAAGCGCCGGGACGGCAATTGTCAGAAGAAATCCCGTGAGGCGCACAAAGCGCGACAACGAAGTATAATAAAAGCTCAGGTAATAGTCCTCACTGCTCTGAAAATTCTCAATAAAAAGATAAGGAACAGTCAGGACGACCGGTGTTCCATCCAGAAAAATAGCGATTCTGCCTTCCAGAAGCCTTCCCACGATGACGTCGGGACGCTCCGTATACCCCGTCGTACGAAAAGGGGACCACATGGAATCCCTGGTCAGCTCGGTAATGTAGTTGGTATCCAGAACCCCGTCGATATCGATCAATTCAAGACGGCGGTAAAGCTCTTTCAGAATTTTTTTGTTGACAATTTTATCGATATAGCAAATACAGGCTTTGGTTCTTGTAACTCTTCCCATCGTGGTAAATTTCATCTTCAGCTCATTGGTGCGTACTTTGCGGCGGATCAGCGAAAGATTCTGGAGCAGGGATTCATTAAACCCTTCTCTGGGGCCCGAAAGGATCTTTTCGTTTTCCGGTTCATCCATGGAGCGGGTCATAAAGCCCTTGGAATTCAGAATGACGGCTTCCTCCACGCCCTCTACAAATAAAATGGTGTCGCCGTAGGTAACGTACTCCACAATCTCTTTTATTTCCTTCGTCTTTTTAATCTCGTTGATGAAAACGACGTTTTCGATCAGATCGTCAACAAAATGCTCGTCCGGATGCCCGCTCGCCGCGTCGGAGAGCATCAGCGGCTTGATGATATTTTCGTTGATGATCTCAGAATTGACCACGCCGTCGCAATAGACGATGCAGTATTTCAGGTCTTTGTCATGGTTGTTCTGAAAATACCTGACAATCAGGATGTCCACATCGGTAAAAAGCTTTTTAATGATTTCCACATTGGTGTCCAAAGAACGGCCCAATTGATTTTCGTCCAGCTTCCGATTGAAATGCTCAACCTGCTCTGTTACAACCGCCTTTTTTCGCTTTGATGAAAAATGAAACATATCTGATCCTCCGCGTAAACAATTGTTTTTATTATTGCATCATCGTGAGAAAATATGTAAATTGCCTGAAGTTTCACAAAGCTCTGCCCTTGTTTGAGTATAATTGTTTCTGTTTTATGCAGACTATTCTCTGAAAATCAAACGAATCGGAGAGAAAAATGAACAGGTTATCTTTCGGCAGACTGCCCCGGCACATTGGGATTATTCCGGACGGCAACAGACGATGGGCTGAAAAGAACGGATATGAAAAACAGGACGGCTACAAATTCGGCATTACACCGGGATTTGAGCTCTATAAAACCTGTCTTGAGCTCGGGATTCAGGAAATGACTTTCTACGGCTTCACCATCGACAACACGAAGCGCCCATCCGTTCAGACAAAAGCCTTTCAGAGCGCCTGTGTGGACGCGGTTATGAACCTCGCCAATCAGGATGCCGACCTTTTAATCGTCGGCAATACGGAGTCACCGTTATTCCCGAAAGAGCTTCTGCCTTATTCCAAAAGAGTGCGTTTCGGCCGAGGCCTTATGAAAGTCAATTTCCTTGTGAACTACGGATGGAACTGGGATTTAAACTGCTCCCTGAAAAACAGCGAGGCCGGCATCGGCGGCAACATGGCAAATACGATCGCGTCCTCCGATATTTCAAGAATCGATCTGATCATCCGCTGGGGAGGAAGACGCCGCCTGAGCGGTTTTCTGCCCATTCAGTCCATCTATGCGGACATTTATGTGCTGGACGAGCTGTGGCCAGATTTCAAGCCCGAGCAGTTTTATCGGGCCCTTGCATGGTATCAGGACCAGGATGTCACCCTCGGCGGCTGATTTTCGGCATCGGATCAGATCAGCATCTCAAAAATTCCGAGCGCAATGACGATCCCGCCCGAAATCAGCGGAACAAACCGGGAAAGCGACTTCGGAATGCAGCCCCTTCCCACACGATACCCCAGGGTTATGGAAAACATACTGATCAGAAATGTAAAAATCGTTGTGGCGCATATGTTCAGCCCCGAAATGCTCGCGCCGACGCCCATGCCGAAATTATTGATGGTCAGCGCCAGGGCCAGGATCGCGGACTCTTTGACATCGATCGTTCCCGAACTGTCCAGATCCGCTTTTTCGGGATCTTTGAGCATGGCATTGAGATTCACCTTTTCATCCTGCCCGGCTTCGTCTTCCTGCGGTTTCTTAAAGAAATCTTTGAGGAACCAAAGTCCGATGAGAATCAGGATAACGCTGCCAAGCGTATTGGATACCGACGCGGGGAAAAACCGGCCGATGATCCCACCGATCCACATGGAAAGGAAGGTGCCGACCCCTGTGATAACGGCAATCAGAAAATTAACAAAAAAATTCATTTTAATTTTCCGCATTCCAAAGGTGATTGCCACGGTAAAATTGTCAAGGTTTGCCGACAGCGCAAATAATAATACGGATATCAGATACAAATTCACTCACCGCCAAAACATTATTTATACCATAATAATGTTGGCGGTAAATTTGTGTGATTGAATTTTTTTAACGAATAACAACTTAACAATAACTGTCAGCCGCCGTAAAGGATATCGCAGCGGTATTTCGTCAAAACTATATCTGTCCGTACCAAATCCATTTTGCGTGCGGTACAGGAGGGATGAATAAATGACACACGAAGGGCATATGGATACCGAGCATTCAACGCAGTCAACCGGTTCGGAATTTCTCCGCTGGTTTGGCCGAATGATTATTACAGCAGTCGTTCTTGCAGTCGTATCGTTTTTGACCCCGGGCTTTTCCATCCGAGGATTATGGTCATTCCTGCTTGCTGCAGTAGTCATCAGCGTGATTGACTATCTGGTGGAAAAGATGATGAAAGTGGACGCAGCTCCCTTTGGGAAAGGATTGAAAGGATTTATTATATCCGCAATTATCATCTACGTCGCACAGTTTTTAGTCCCTGGTATGAGCGTTTCGATTATCGGCGCCATTCTGGGTGCTTTGGTCATCGGCATTGTCGATGCGGTATTTCCAGTCAGAGTCATGTAGCATGGAGCAATTCCTGAAACATTTGTAAAGGAGGTCTGAAAAGCGAAACGCTTTTCAGACCTCCGTCTTTTGATTTAAAAAACAATAATAATAGCCGCGGGCACTTTTTATCTCAGCCATCCCCAGACTCCCGAAAAGCGTTTTGATACGCGCATGAAGCTCTTCCGTCGGCGCGGTACAGACAATCTGCCCGCCGTCTTTCAGGATTCCCTTCAGGTCACCGATCAGTCCCTCCAGGTCGCCGACTTGATCCATTTCGCTTTCCAGAACGATGATGTCATAGGTTCTTGAACCGAACAGAGGCACTAGAGCGTCCATATCCGCATGCGCACAGTATTCGCAGACGGAGGAAAGGTCGGCCATGTTATCCTCCCTTCCGGAAAGATAATAGAGTCTGATATCGGCCGCGCCCTTTTCCTTTAATAAATTTTTGATCTGAAGCAGGGTCGCGCCGCAGGACATGCCGATTCCCAGAATGTTTTTGCCGCTGCCGCCGTCGTAGTTCAGCACGGTCAGAAGCGTACCGTCGGTAAAAGCGGCCTGCCACGGATGGACGCCGAATTTGCTGATAAACAGGTTCAGATTTCTTTGCGCCAGATTGTTTTTCGCATATTCCGCTTGAAAGGTCACGGAACCGAAATGATGCACAAATGTGTCTTTCGCCAAAATGAGTTTATAACCCTTTCTGCGGATACGGAAGCTGATGGCGTCGTCGTCATAAGCCCCGGGGTTAAAATCCTCGTCGAATCCGCCCAGCTCCTTCTGCAGGCTCGTGCGGAACAGACAGGTATAGGTGACAAGCTTCATCTTCTCTTCCCACAGGCACGGGTTGCTGACGTTGTACGCCTGAGCGATCTGCTGCATTTCAGGAATCGAATGATAGGGAAGGTCCACCTGCTGCCCGTTGGAGGACGCGCTGCACACGGGCACGACCATTCCGATTTTTTCATCGGATTCCATACAGGCGATCAGGTTGTCAAGCCAGTGGGCGGTAACGACAATGTCGTTGCTCAGATTCAGGGTATATTTTCCCTGTGCGATTCTGAACCCGCAGTTAACTGCTTTGTCCACCCCGACATTTTCGGGGAAACTGATTTTTTTGCTGTTGGGCAGGCTGTTGAAGAACTCTTCCGTCCCGTCCGTGGAGCCGTTATTGACGGTAATCAGCTCAAAATCGATATGGGAGGTATATTGGAACAGGCTTTCCACACACAGCTTTGTATAATTGAGATGGTTGTAAGCGAGCAGGACAACGCTCACGACCGGCGTGTGCCGGTCTTCCGGTTTTGCTGGTACAGGTTCCGTATTCATCACCGCTTTCTTGTGCCGGTCCCGGCTGAAATTATGACATAAACCGGTCGATCGTCCGGATAACATACTCGATCATTTCGTCGCTCAGCCCCGGATACACGCCGATAAAAAAGGTGTTGAGAAGAACATCATCCGTGTGTTCCAGACTGCCGCAGATCCGGTGCCGGATATTCCGGTAGCCGGGGTGGCGTAAAATATTCCCCGCAAACAGCATCCGCGTTTCGATCTGGTTTTCCTCCAGAAACCGGACAATGTCCCTGCGGGTAAACGCGGCTTCCTTTCTGACCGTCAGCGGCAGAGCGAACCACGAGGGGTCGGCCTTCGGCAGAGAGCGCGGCAGAAGAAAGCTGTCCTGATATTTTTCCAGCGCGCCGTACAGCCGCCGGAAATTCCGCTTCCGCTTTTCGCTGAAGGACGGCAGCTTTTTCAGCTGTTCAATCCCCATAGCGCACTGAATGTCGAGCGGCTTCAGGTTGTAGCCGATATTGCCGTATACATATTTGTGGTCGTAGCCGTACGGCAGGCTTTCATAGGTGTGGTCGAACCGGTGGCCGCAGGCGCCGTTGGGGTTCTGCTCGCCCGTCTGGCAAAAGCAGTCCCGCCCCCAGTCGCGCAGGGACAGGGCCTGACGGTACAGTTCGAGCCGGTTGGTCAGCACCGCGCCCCCTTCCCCCATGGTGATATGGTGGGCGGCGTAAAAGCTGTAGGTCGAAAAATCGCCGAAGGTGCCGCAGAGCTTCCCGTCATAACGGGAATCCAGCGCGTCGCAGGTGTCCTCAATGACATAGAGATCATAGCGGCGCGCAAAGTCCATAACCGCGTCCATCTGCGCGGGATTGCCAAGCGTGTGGGCCAGCACAACCGCGCGGGTACGCTCCGACCGTGCGTCTTCTAGCAGACCGGCGTCCAGATTATAGGTACCCTCTTCAACATCGACAAAGACGGGGACAAGCCCGTTTTGCAGGAGGGGATTCAGCGTAGTGGGAAAGGCAAGCGCCGGGGTAATCACTTCGTCCCCCGGCCTGAGCGGATTTTCCAGCCGGGGCGAGCACAGCGCCCCGACCGCGACCAGGTTGGCGGACGACCCGGAATTGACCACCAGTCCGTACCGCATCCCGGTATAGGAAAGGAACTGTGTGAGAAACTCTTTGCCCTTCGGCCCCAGCGTCAGCCAAAAGTCCAGCACGCTGTCGACCATGGCCTGCATTTCCTTTTCATCAAATACCCTGCCGGAATAATGCACCCTTGTTTTTCCCGGGACAAACGGTCTGTCCTGTTCCCTGAGCTCATAAATACGGGCGACACGGTCGAGGATTTCCTGCCGGAGCTTTTGCTCCGCTTCCATACGCTCCTCCATATCAGCCCCCCTGCATCAGCCCCGTCAGGCTGGAACACACGAAATCAATATCGTCCTCCTCCAGATTGGCCGCAGAGGGCAGGGAAATCCCGCGTTTTTCCACAAGCGCGGCAACCGGGTTTTCAAAGCGCTGTTTGTAGACGGGGAAGCGGCTCATCTGCGGAAACCCGGGACGCGCATGGATATTCAGCTTCCTTAGCCCGGCAAGGATTTCGTCCCTGTCCGCCGTTACCGAATCCTCCAGCAGAAGCGAAGGATAGCAGTAATTGCTTCTGCAGCCCGGCTTTTCCCTGACGATTTTCAACCCTTTCACCTCTTTCAGGCGGGTATCGTACCAGTTGAAAATCTGCCTTTTTTTCGCGATCAGCTCTTCCACGCGTTCCAGCTGTGCAAGGGCGAGCGACGCGGAAACATTGCTCATGACATATTCAAAGCCCAGAAGGTCCGACCAGAAAACGGCCTCGCGGTCGGTGCGGCCCATGTCTGCCAGAAGCTTTGCGCGCTGGTAGATGTCCTCGTTGTCGGTCAGAAGCATGCCGCCTTCCCCGCTGACCGTCATCTTTGCGCCCTGAAAGCTGAAGCAGGCGACGTCGCCGAAGCCGCCGACCGGCTTTCCGTGGTACTGCGCGCCGACGGCGGGCGCGGCGTCCTCTATGACAAAAAGGCCGTATTCCTTCGCGATACTCATGATCTCATCCATTTCGGCGGGGTGCCCGAACGTGTGCACCAGCATGATGGCCTTTGTCTTTTTCGTAACGGCCTTTCGGATACATGCCGGATCGATCGTCCAGGTGTCGGGGTCAATGTCCACAAAAACGCAGTCCGCGCCGGTATAGGAAACAGCATACGCCGTCGCCACCCAGCTGAAGTCGGTGACGATCACTTCGTCCCCCGCTTTCAGCCCCACGGCGGCCGCGGCAAGGTGCAGCGCATGGGTGCAGCAGTGGGTCGCAATGGCGTATTTGACCCCGACGTAATCCGCAAACGCTCTTTCCAGCTTTCTGATGTACCCGTCGAAATTTTCATACCATCCGTTCCGGACCGCGTCCGTGACGTAGGCCACCTCTTTTTCCGTAATGGACGGCCCCGCAAAGCTGATTTTTTTCCCCAAGGCAAATCCTCCTTCAAATGGAAACGGTATCGTTCTGCCGCTTCCATTTTTTGATATCGAGTTTCATCTGCATATAATGCTTTTCCGCCCGCTGGTGGCGTTTGGCTTTCGATTCCGACCAGGATTCGCCCTGTGAGGTGAAAGCCCGGTAAAGGGGAATGTCCCCCGACGGATCAAAGCCGTTCCTCCTGTAAAAGGCGATTGCCCGCGTATTGTCGGACAGTACGCGCAGCCGCACCTGCCGGAGCTTCAATTTGCCGAGTCCCCAGCGGATCAGCGTATTCAGCGCAAACGTCATCATCCCCGGATACCCGATTTTCACTCCTCGGATGACGGCGTCGATTTCGCAGGAGCGGCGGCGGCAATCGAAAGACGAAAAGCCGATATGCCCCACCCTCGCGCCGTCCGCAGCTACAATCAGGAACAGAACCCGGTCCTCCCGCGCAATAATCCCGTTCAGCCATTTTTCGGTGCTTTCAGCGGTCGCTTCAAACCGAGCCGGGGACATATGGGAATTTTCATTGCGCCATCCGGCAAACAGGGCGGCGCAGTCCGGAATCGCATAGCGGTACTCCTTGGTGATGGGACGCAGGTACCCCTGAATGATTCCGTGCCGGTCACAAATGGGAAGATAGAGAAACGGCTCGTAGGGGCTGATCCGTTTGACCGCGTCCAGCGTTTTTTTCACATACTTTTTATAATGGCGCATCGTCATTCTCTCCCCCGCCGTCATAGAGTCTGATCAGCATATTTTCCGCAAGCTCCGTGCGCGGCAGCAGCGGTTCCTGATCTTCAATGGGCCGGTTGACGGACAGCTTCGGCCACACCTGTGTGTTCTGTTCGAGCCGGATGTCGATCAGAACGGGGTCGTTGGATTCCAGCAGGGGCCGGACGGCGAAAAGCTCTTCCGGCGTTTCCACCCGGACGCCCGCGATGCCGTAGGCCTTTGCAATTCTGCAAAAGTCCGGGGCTTCGTAATCCTTCACGGTGGCGCAGAAGCGGTTTTCAAAATACTGCTCCTGAAAATGGCGGATCATCCCAAGGCAGCGGTTGTTCATAACGATGATCTTCACGGGAATCCGGTTCCGCTTGACGGTCTCCAGCTCCTGAATGTTCATCTGCAGCCCGCCGTCCCCGTTGATGGAAAGGACGGCTCCCCCGCTCCGCTTTGCAAAGCTTGCGCCGATCGCCGCCGGCAGGGAAAAGCCCATCGCTCCCATTCCCCCGGAAATCAGCATCCGCTGTCCTTTCCGAACGGTCATGGACTGCGCCGCCCACATCTGGTTCTGCCCGACGTCCAGACACAGGATGTCGTTTTCCTCCGTCATTGCGGAAATCAGGGAAAGGATATAATTGGGATCCGGCATTTCCTGCTTCTCCACAAACGGGTAACGCTTCCTGTAGCCCTTGACCCGCTCGATCCACGGGCCGTAAGCATACTCCCCGGCGGGTATCTGATGGATGTGTCCGCGCATTTCCGCAAGGAACCGCCCCGCGTCCATGGCAATGGCAACCTCATCCTCTTTAACTTTTCTGCTCAGCTCATTCCCGTCGATATCCACCCGGATCAGCCGGGCCCCGCGCGCAAAGCTGCTCACGTTTGTGCCGGTCTGGCGGGTGTCCAGCCTTGTGCCGAGCGCGAGGATCAGGTCGCTGTTGGCAATGGCCAGATTGGCGCAGCGGTTGCCGTACACACCGATCATCCCGAAATAATTGTCATGGGTGCCGTCGTATACGTCGCGACCCATCAGCGAGCTGACCACCGGGATTCCCGTCGTCTCGGCAAAACGGCTGAAAAGCTCCTGAGCGCCGGAAAGCCGCACCCCGCCGCCGGCCAGCAGAACCGGCCTGCGGGCGCGCCGGAAATACTCCACAACCTTTTCGGGGCTGAACGAGTCAGCTGTTTCCACGGTTTCTTCGTATCCCTCAAGAGCGCCGGTTTCCACCTCCGCCCGCTGGACATCCATCGGGATATCCAGCAAAACGGGGCCCTTCCTGCCGTAATTGGCGATATGTACCGCCTTTTCCAGCTCATAACGGATTTTTTGGGGGTCCGTGATGCGCACGGCGTATTTGACAACCGGCGCGACAACACTGACGATATCGGTTTCCTGAAAGCCCCTCTGCCGGATGGGAAGGTCCCCCTTATATTCATAGGTATTGACCTGACCGGTCAGGTAAAGGCACGGGATGGAATCGAAATACGCGCTGCCGATCCCCGTGATCAGATTGGTGGCGCCGGGGCCGCTGGTCGCGACCGCCACGCCGATGTCGTTGCGTACTCTCGCGTAGCCCTCCGCGGCAAAAGCGGCCCCCTGCTCGTTGCAGGCGGCGATAAACCGGAGGTCGCTGCGCCGGTACAGGGAATCCACCAGATGGGTCACGGCACCGCCCTGATAGCCGAACACATAAGTACAGCCGTATTCCGCCAAAAACTCCGCGATATAATCGGACAGTTTCAAAGCAGCCTCACCTCCCCGTCAGTCCGGAGCCGCTTCCATACACGCCGCGGAGTAAGAGGCGATCTGCCTTCTGCAGAGGGCGTAAACGTCCTCCCTGCGGTAATCCCGGTACCACTCCACGGTATATTCCAATGCTTTCTTCAGGTTCATACGGGGTTTCCAACCGAGAAATGTCTTTGCTTTGGTGCAGTCAAGGCTCAGCATAGCGGTCTCATGCAGGCACGTATATTCCGAGCAGTCCACCCATTCCCCGCTTCCCCACAGCGAGATCAGCTCGTCGGCCAGCCGGCCGACCGGGACAACGGAGTCCGCATCCGGGCCGAAATTCCACGCCCCCGTGTACCGCGACCCCTTCTCCGCCATTTGATACGCCAGCAGAAGATAGCCGTAAAGCGGTTCCAGAACATGCTGCCACGGCCGGACGGACTCGGGATTCCGGAGCATAATGGGGCTGTGCGACTGCAGGGCGCGGATACAGTCGGGAACGAGCCGGTCTTCCGCCCAGTCCCCTCCCCCGAACACGTTTCCCGCCCGCGCGGTAGAGACGCATTTCCCGGGGCGGGTACTGAAAAAGGAGCTCCGGTACGCGGCTGTAACAAGCTCCGAGCAGCCCTTGCTGGCGCTGTACGGGTCATACCCGCCCAGCGCGTCCCCTTCCCGGTAGCCCCAGAGCTGCTCCCTGTTTTCATAGCATTTGTCGGACGTAACGATCACGCCCGTTTTTACGGTCTGGGAAAGCCGGATGCTTTCCAGAACCTCCACGGTTCCCATGACATTGGTCTCAAACGTTTCGCCCGGGATTTCATAGGAACGGCGGACAATGGGCTGGGCAGCAAGGTGAAACACGATTTCCGGCTCGTACAGGTCGAAAATCTGTTTGAGTCTTGCCCCGTCGCGGATGTCCCCGCGGATATCCACCATTCTGCGCCGCAGCCCGCACAGGCTGAAGTTGCCGTTTTCCGCCGGAGGGTCCAGCGCGTAGCCGACCACCCTTGCGCCCAGCAAATAAAGCCACAGGCAAAGCCAGGAGCCCTTAAAGCCCGTGTGGCCGGTGACCAGCACATTTTTCCCGCGGTAAAAGCCTCCGAACATTCTGCTCAGGTCTATTTCCATATTTTCCATGGCGTCTCCCCCGTTTTCCATAGCGTATTGACCCTTTCCACATCCTTGTAAGTATCAATCGCCGTCCAGAAGCCGCCGTGCCTGTAAACGGCGAGCTCGTGGTCAAGGGCAAGCCTGTGCAGAGGCTCCTGCTCAAAAGCGCAGTCCTCTTCCGGCAGATATTCAAACACCCTGCGGTTCAGGACCATATAGCCGCCGTTGATGGTATCCTCCAATACCGGCTTCTCCTTAAACGCGGTCACGATCCCGTCCTGCGTTTCGATCACCCCAAAAGGAGAGTTCGGGCTCACGCCGGTCAGAGTCGCGATTTTCCCGGTTTTTTTATGATAGACATAGAGCTTGCGGATATTGACGTCGCTCAGCCCGTCGCCGTACGTCAGCATAAAATCTTCATCGTCGTCAATATATTTCTCGATCTGCTTGATCCGGCCGCCGGTCTGCGTTTCCGCCCCGGTGTCCACAATCGTAACGTTCCAGTCCTCTTCCCCGGCGGTATGATATTCCACGGCTTCCTGCGTTCCCGTCTTTACGGTGAAATCATTGTTCCGCCACCGCATTTCCATGAAATACCGCTTGATCATATCGCCTTTGTACCCCACGCACAGAATGAAATCGTTGATCCCGTAATGGGAATAGGTTTTCATAATGTGCCAGATAATCGGATTTTCGCCCACCTCCACCAGGGGCTTGGGGCGGAATTCCGTCTCCTCCCGCATACGCGTGCCTTTTCCTCCGCAAAGAATGACTACCTTCATACCTGCACCCGTCTTTCTGTGCAAAACTGCGGTTTTCCTTCGTCAATGCCCTGTTTTTATTTATATATGCGAATATTGGAGCATTTACCACTGCTGAAAAGCTGTCCCCGCGCCCCTTTTAATGATTTGCTTTCAGCTCGATCAGCCTGAGGTTGTTTTTCAGCCTTTCGTCCTTGGGGCTGAACGCCAGCGCCGCCTCTGCGTGGGCAAGGGATTCCCCGTACATGCCGAGCCGGTAGCAGGCGATTGCGCACAGGTCATCCGGCGTATAATCCCATGCGTATCCCATGTTGACATAGACCATGGACTTCTGCTTGATTTTCAGCGCTTCCGTCGCCATATAGTACGCCATGGGCCAGTTTGATGTCCGATAGGCCATTTGGGCACACTCCACATAGGGTTCGCGCATATAGGGCACTTCCGCAATGGCGCGGCAGTACCAGCCGAAAGCCTCCGTCAGATCGGAAAGGCCGAAGTAGGATTTTGCGATCCAGCGCATGGACGCGCACCGTTCCTCTTTCCAGATGGAGGACGGCAGCGCCAGATGCCTTTTTAATTCCGCAATGCATTCTTTCCACATGCCCTTGTACATATATTCCCGTCCAAGGTAATACGCCACGCGGTCGTCCTGAGGCGTTTCCTTCGCCGCAAGCTCCAGCAGAGGCAGATAAGACCCCCTGGATTTGCCTGCATCCGGGTAGTGATTCAGCTCCATTCCGGTAATGTAGATGATTTTTTCCGGTCCTGTACCAACATATTTCAGGCACTCGTGAACGGGATAAGCCCATTTGTAGCTGTGTCTGTCATGAATTTTGAAGTAGCTGAACTGCACGTCGGGCGTGCCGTCCTCTTTCAGGCTCCAGTTGTAAAGGTATTTTCCCATGGAGGTGTCGGGCTGCCACGCTTTTTCCACGCAGTCGCGCCACCCTTTGGTAAATACTTCGTCAAGATCGGTGCATACGCAGACATCGGCGTCTTCGGGAACATGATCGAGGGACAGGTTGCGTGCCACGTCGAACCGCCACGGCTTTACTTCTTCCGTGTACACCACCGCGCCGCGCTCTCTCAATTTTTCAACGGTGCCGTCGGTGGAGCCCGTGTCCGTCACAACGACCACATCCGCCTCCCCCATGGAATCCATCCAGCGGTCGACAAACTTTTCCTCATTCTTACAGATCGCATACACGCAAATTCGATATTTTTTCAAAAGATCACCTCAAACCTTCGGGTCCGGCTGAGCCTCGGGAAGCTTCAGCTTAATCAGTTCCAGGTTCTTTTTCAGGCGCTCGTCGCCCGGCTGCAGTTCGCACGCCCGGACAGCGTAATCGCAGGACAACCGGTACAGTCCCAGCCGGTAAGCGCTGATCGCCCCAAGGTCGTACAGCGAATATCCCCATGCGGCCGGCTCAAACAGATAGCTGCCCGATTTTTCCGTGATTTTCAGCACCTCGCTGACCATAAAAAAGACAAGGGGCCAGTCATTCATCTGGTACCCGAGCTGGGCCATCTGATGATAGGGCTCCCGGATCGTCGGGCATTCGGCAATCGCCCTGAACAGCCACAGGCGGGCCACGTTTTTATCTTCTTTTGCCTGATAACAGCTTGCTATAAAGCGCATGGCGGCGCACCGCTCCTCGTTCCAGAGAGCGGTGGGCATCTTCAGGTAATTGCTCAGTGTTTCGATACTTTTGTCGAGCATTCCCTTATACATATATTCCCGGCCAAGCCAGAAGGCGACCCGGTCGTCCTGAGGATTCTCCCTAGCCGACAGCTCAAGCAGGGGCAGGTACTGGCTTCTGGGTTTACTGACATCCGGATAATGGTTCAGCACCAGGCCGGGGACCCACACCGTTCTGTCCGGGTCCTCGCCGCTGTAGGCCAGAACCTCATGGACCGGATGCACCCACCGGAAGCCGTGCCGCCGGTGAATTTTCTCCATTGTGAACTGCTTGCCGTATGTCCCGTCGCTGTTTCGGCTCCATGTAAACAGATACCTTGCGCGTGTATAGACAGGGAGCCAGGCGTTTTCCAGCTTCTCCCTCCATCCCGCTTCAAATACTTCATCCAGATCATTGGAAACGCAGATATCCACGTCCTCAGGGATATGGTCCATAGCCAGATTTCTCGCCGCGTCGAATCGCCAGGGGCTGATGGTTTCCACATAGACGACGGCCCCTCTTTCGCGGAGCTTTTCCACCGTTCTGTCCGTGGAACCTGTGTCCGTTACAACCACCAGGTCCGCCTCGCTGACCGCGTCCATCCAGCGGTCGACGAACTTTTCCTCGTTTTTTGTAATGGCATAAACGCAGATTTTATACCGGTTCAATTTCGCACCCTCTTCTCAGTAAGTATGTAAATCGTTTGGTCCCCCTTTTGGAGAGGCCAAACGATCATAATATTAATTATTTTTCTTGGGCAAGACGCGTTTAAGCGATGGTTACACCAGCACTGGCATAGCCGGTAACTGTATTAATAAGCGTAACCCCCGCGGCGGTGATGGAGTAAACCATCAGCAGACGCGTTTCCGCGGTTACCGGGATGCTCAGTCCTGTCACAATACCGCTGGATACGGTACCGAGGGCGAGAACACCCGTCAGAGGGGGAGCCAGAGTGACAAGGGTACCGGCAATCGGTGTGAACGTATTGTCCGGTGTAGCCGATTCATACAGCTGCGCAGTAATTGTCACCGTTGATCCTACCAAAGATAATGCCACCGTGGTGCTGAAGAAGGCCGCAACGGAAGTGATCGTACCGTCACGCGGAACCGAAAACGCCTCGTTGATTCCGATACCCGGACCGCCCGTCAGGTCAATCGTCGCTCCCAGCACGGTCATACCCTGAGCGGAAGTACCGAAGCCAACAAACCCGGGCAGTCCGGCAAGACCGCCCACAAGGGACGTCAGGGCAACCGGCGTCCCCGAGGCAAAGGGGACAATCGCTGCTCCGGCAACCGGACCGGTATCTCCGGTCGGGCCTGTCGGGCCGGTGGCTCCGGCTGCTCCTGTCGGACCGGTAGGTCCCGTTGGGCCAGTATCCCCGGTAGGTCCTGTTGGACCTGTTGCACCGGCTGCTCCTGTCGGACCGGTAGGTCCCGTTGGACCAGTATCCCCGGTAGGTCCTGTCGGGCCTGTTGCACCGGCTGCTCCTGTCGGACCGGTAGGTCCCGTTGGACCAGTATCCCCGGTAGGTCCTGTCGGGCCTGTGGGACCGGTATCGCCGGTCGCTCCTGTCGGGCCTGTGGCCCCAGCTGCACCTGTGGGACCGGTGTCTCCGGTTGCTCCTGTCGGGCCTGTGGCTCCAGTCGCACCCGTTGGGCCGGTGACTCCGGCTGCTCCGGTCGGACCTGTGTCTCCGGTTGCTCCTGTCGGGCCTGTGGCCCCGGCTGCACCTGTCGGGCCGGTAGCGCCGGTTGCTCCCGTTGGACCGGTTACACCAGCTGCACCTGTGGGACCAGTGTCACCTGTAGCCCCTGTCGGACCGGTGGCTCCGGTTGCTCCTGTCGGGCCTGCCACACCAGTCGGACCTGTCGGACCTGTCGGGCCTGTGGGACCGGTGGGAGTAACGATATCATCCTCAATTACGACGAGGGTCGCGGTTAGCGGCACCATCGGCGAATAGAAAACCACCTGTGTGCTGGCATTTACCAGCGATACTGTCACCGGTGCCGCGGCAACATCGATAATTCCAAGCCCTACAACCTCTCCTGTTTTCAGAGGTGAGTTGCCTTCCAAAAAATCTCCCTGCGAAGAGGAAAGTGCAAACACTGTCCCATTGGCTGACAGAGAGGATTGGGATGTTACCCACCAATTTATCTCATATCTTCCCGCTTCATTAAAAGTAATTACTCCGGTTGCCGCGTTATAAGTTATATTTCCTGCCGAATAAACGATGCTGTCAAAAATCACATTAGCAGCGACCGCCACTGAACCGTCTGTTATACGTTCTATCTGTAATGCTATATTGCTCAATTAAAATCCTCCAATACTATCTTGCTCAATGAGGCATTCTTTACAGACTTACCTCTGTGATAACGATACTTTCTGAACAGGTGTCGCCAAACCGACGGTTGTTCCAGCGGCATTGTAAGTGTAATAGCGCCTATAACCGCTCCCCATGGTTACTAAGACAATCATATTCCCAGTCGGCAACCATACCTACATAGCAAAGAAACTGTGCCTAAATTCCCCATTTCGGAACCATAGGGCCGTTTATCTTGGGAAACTGTACGAGAACATGCCCGAAAAGGCATGTTCCCGCACAAAGGAAATCAGGCAAGGCGTATTACAGTAAAGGTGGCACCTGCACCGCCCTGAAGTGTTGCCGCGCCCAGCAAACCGAAGAACTGAAGCTGAAGCTGATCTCCGGCGGTCAGCGAGACAATGGTTGTAGCACTGAAAGCTGAGACGGAAACGAGGGGAGAGAAAACAGACCCGGGGATTGCCGTGCTGTTTTGGAGTACCTGAGTAGACACGAGCAGACCCGCGGTGACGTTAATCTGGTAAGTTACCAGATAGGTGCCCGTACTGGGAACGGTAAAGATTGTATTTGCTCCATTGACAGTGAAGCTATCCAGGTTCTGGTTGTCGGGCAGGACTATCGAGGTGCCGCCCGCCACCACGGCAATGGTGTCGCCAGTGGCATTTTGTGCACTCATGGAGTTTACGGTTAAAGAAGTCCCAGTGGGCCCAGTGGGGCCGGTGGGGCCGATGTTGCCAATCAGGCCTGCAACACCGGCTACTCCTGCAGGGCCGGTATCTCCGGTTGGGCCTGTCGGTCCTGTCGCACCAACTGCTCCTGTCGGACCTGTATCTCCGGTTGGACCTGTGTCACCGGTTGCTCCTGTGGGGCCGGTTGGGCCGGTGGCTCCCGTCGGGCCGGTAGGGCCGGTTGCGCCAACTGCTCCTGTAGGACCGGTATCTCCGGTTGCTCCCGTTGGACCGGTATCTCCGGTATCACCTGTTGGACCGGTGTCTCCGGTTGCTCCCGTTGGACCGGTGTCTCCGGTTGCTCCCGTTGGACCGATGTCTCCAGTCGCTCCTGTCGGGCCGGTGTCTCCGGTTGCTCCTGTAGGACCGGTATCTCCGGTTGGACCTGTGTCACCAGTTGCTCCTATAGGACCGGTATCCCCAGTTGCTCCCGTAGGGCCGGTTGCTCCAACTGCTCCTGTCGGACCAGTATCTCCGGTTGGACCTGTGTCTCCAGTTGCTCCGGTTGGGCCAGTGTCTCCGGTTGCTCCTGTAGGACCGGTCACACCAGTGGCACCAGTCGGGCCGGTGTCTCCAGTTGCTCCCGTAGGACCGGTATCTCCGGTTGCTCCTGTCGGACCGGTATCTCCGGTTGCTCCCGTTGGACCTGTAGGGCCGGTTGCTCCAACTGCTCCTGTCGGACCAGTATCTCCGGTTGGACCTGTGTCACCAGTTGCTCCCGTCGGGCCGGTTGCTCCAGTTGCTCCTGTCGGACCGGTATCTCCGGTTGCTCCCGTTGGACCGGTATCTCCGGTTGCTCCCGTTGGACCGGTATCTCCGGTTGCTCCCGTTGGACCGGTATCTCCGGTTGCGCCAACTGCTCCTGTCGGACCGGTGTCTCCGGTTGCGCCAACTGCTCCTGTCGGACCGGTGTCTCCGGTTGCGCCAACTGCTCCTGTCGGACCGGTGTCTCCGGTTGCGCCAACTGCTCCTGTCGGACCGGTGTCTCCGGTTGCTCCCGTTGGACCGGTGTCTCCAGTTGCTCCTATAGGACCGGTGTCACCTGTAGCCCCTGTCGGACCGGTATCTCCAGTTGCACCGGCTGCACCCGTCGGGCCGGTATCTCCAATTGCACCAGCTGCTCCCGTAGGACCTGTGTCTCCAGTCGCACCTGTCGGTCCCGTGGGGCCAGTGTCTCCGGTTGCTCCTATCGGACCGGTATCACCAGTTGCTCCCGTCGGGCCGATTGCTCCAGTTGCTCCTGTTGGGCCGGTATCTCCAGTTGCACCAGCTGCTCCTGTAGGACCTGTGTCTCCAGTCGCACCTGTCGGTCCCGTGGGGCCAGTGTCTCCGGTTGCTCCTGTCGGGCCGGTATTCCCGGTTGCTCCTGTTGGACCAGTAGCTCCGGCTGCCCCCGTGGGGCCAGTGTCTCCGGTTGCTCCTGTCGGGCCGGTATCTCCAGTTGCTCCCATTGGACCAGTAGCTCCGGTTGCTCCTGTCGGGCCTGCCACACCAGTCGGGCCTGTTGGACCTGTTGGGGTAACAATATCATCCTCAATTACGACGAGAGTCGCCGTTAACGGCACCATCGGCGCATAGAAAACAACCTGCGTGCTGGCATTTACCAACGACACTGTCACAGGCGCCGCGGCTACATCAACAATTCCAAACCCTACAACTTCTCCCGTTTTCAGCGGTGAGTTGCCTTCCAGAAAATCCCCCTGTGAAGAAGAAAGCGCAAATACGATTCCATTGGTTGTCAGAGAGGATTGGGATGTTACCCACCAATTTATTTCATATCTTCCCGCTTCATTAAAAGTAATTTCTCCGGTTGCCGGGTTATAACTTATATTTCCTGCCGAATAAACTACGCTGTCAAAAACCACATTAGCCGCGACTGCCACTGAGCCGCCTGTTGTGCGTTCTATCTGCAGTGCTATATTGCTCAATTAAAATCCTCCAATACTTTCTTGCACAACGAGGCAGTCTTTACAGGCTTACCTCAGTGATAACGATATTGGCCTGAACAGGTGTCGTCGCAAAACCAACGGTCGCTCCAGTGACATTGGTAAGTGCAATAGTAGCCGGGACTGCTCCCACGGTTACCAATACGCTTCCATTCAGCTGCCCTGTTACGATCGGGGACGAGCCAAGGACACCGCCTCCACCATTTAACTCTACTGCAAAGGATACAGTCGTAGCGGCTTCCGCACCATCCGTTGCCACCCACCAAGCTACATAATAATTTCCGGGGGCGGTAATCGTAAATTCACCAGTTACCGCACTATAGGTGATGTTGGGGCTTACGTCAGTTGTGAGCGTATCAAAAATCACATTGGCTCCGTCGGCAACGGTACCTACACCATCTCCAAGAAGCTGTGCCTGGATTCCCAGCAAAGCGACGGCCGGGCCGGTGGGACCTGTCGGGCCCGTCGGGCCAGTAGGACCTGTGTCACCCGTTGGGCCTGTTGGACCTGTAGCCCCTGTCGGACCGGTAGCGCCTAATGCGCCAGTAGGACCGGTGTCGCCTGTGGGACCCGTGTCACCTGTAGCCCCTGTCGGGCCGGTAGCACCTAACGCGCCCGTAGGACCTGTAGCGCCGGTTGGGCCTGTGTCACCTGTAGCTCCTGTCGGGCCGGTAACGCCTAATGCGCCCGTAGGACCGGTAGTGCCGGTTGGACCTGTGTCACCTGTAGCTCCTGTCGGGCCGGTAGCACCTAATGCGCCCGTAGGACCGGTAGCTCCTGTCGGGCCGGTGTCACCGGTAGCTCCTGTCGGGCCGGTGTCACCTGTAGCTCCTGTCGGGCCGGTAGCACCCAACGCGCCTGTGGGACCTGTCGGACCCGGATCGCCGGTTGGGCCTGTCGGGCCTGTGGGACCGAGTGCTCCGGTTGGACCGGTTGGGCCTGCTACCCCTGTCGGACCTGTGTCACCGGTAGCCCCTGTTGGGCCGGTAGCTCCTAACGCGCCTGTTGGACCTGTCGGACCCGGGTCACCGGTTGGACCTGTCGGGCCGGTGGGACCGAGTGCTCCGGTTGGGCCGGTGGGACCTGCTACCCCTGTCGGACCTGTGTCACCGGTAGCGCCTGTTGGACCTGTCGGACCTGCTGCTCCGGTTGGACCTGTCGGACCAAGTGCTCCTGTCGGGCCAGTTGGGCCTGCTGCTCCAGTTGGGCCTGTCGGACCTGTCGGACCTGGATCGCCGGTTGGACCAGTCGGACCGGTTGGGCCGGTGGGACCGCCAGACGGACCGATAGGACCTGTGGGGCCAGTTGGGCCGGTGGAACCGCTAAAGCCCATAGGGCCCATGGGTCCGGCAGGGCCCCGCGGGCCTCTCGGGCCGGTGGGACCCGGGCAGCCGCAGCCGCACGGGTCTTTGCAACAGTTATCCAGGCATCCGTTATGATAAATTGTCATTTCTGGATTAAACCCGTCACCCGCATCATAAGGCGGGCATCTTCTGCTATTTGACATAATCAAAACTCCCATGTATCAAATTTGTTTACGAACATTAGCATGAACAAACACTTTACGCTTTTTAATATAATATGTGGTGACCCGTGAAAAGTGCAGTATACGCCTGTGTAGTGGGAACGGGTACACCCAGGAACCACATGGATTTTCAGAACATCCTTCCGGCCATCCGGCCGGAAGGACATTCCTTTCCACAGCGGAACGTTACTTCGTCTATTTGTTTTCTTTGGTCCCGGTGGCCCTTAATACAGCGGAATACGCCCCATTGGCACTAAGGGCAATGATGACCGCGTTAAACGGTATCAATGCGCCCGACGACCATGTCAGCGCGCCGGTAAAATACGTTGCCCCCAGTAAAAGAATTACTGCAACGAAATAGGACACCCACTGGGTGGCAATGTTTTTAAAAAACGATGCGCTTTTTAAGAACTGGGTAATCACCGCAGTAGCGGCGGCGCATCCTGCAAAGGTAGCCAGCGTTTCCCAGGTAAAAAAGTTATTCATACTCATTCCTCCTGTTGAAGGCCTTCTCAACAGCCCTGTGTGGTTTGTTGTCCAGGCCTCCAGTAAACACTTTATGACGGTGCTCTCCATCTTGTTCCAACGTTTTCTGACACGTTCCATGGCAGCAAAAAAAAGAAGGCCGCCGATAAACGGCAGCCTTCTTTTACATAATTTGAAAGGAAATGTAATTTTTAACCGATGAACTGCTGGGTCCAATAATAACGGCCCTGTGCGTTCTGGGCAATGCCCACGCCAATTTGGGTAAAGGAAGCATTCAGGATGTTCGCTCTGTGTCCGGGGGAATTCATCCAGCCCTCCATAACCTGCTGCGGGGATGTCTGACCTGCAGCGATGTTTTCGCCGGCGGCTCTGTAGCTGATTCCATACTGCTTCATCATATCAAACGGAGAACCGTAGGTAGGAGACTGATGGTCAAAATAGTTCAGTTTCGCCATATCCTGCGACTTTAAGGTCGCGGTATTTGTCAAAGAGGAATTGACGGTAAGAGCTTTAAGCCCGTTTGCGGCTCTTTCCTGATTGACAAGCTGAACTACCTGATTCTGAAAGGAAGCGTAGCTTCCGCCCGTGGTGGACGGTGTGCTGGAAGTGCTGCCCTGAGAGCTGGAACTCGGCTTGGAACTGGAGCTGGGTTTGGAGCT
This sequence comes from Caproiciproducens puteiluti, assembly GCF_052442865.1. Lineage (NCBI taxonomy): Bacteria > Bacillati > Bacillota > Clostridia > Eubacteriales > Acutalibacteraceae > Caproiciproducens > Caproiciproducens puteiluti. The sequence goes on from NZ_CP194790.1 coordinate 2,569,839, forward strand.
TGAGCTCGGTTTTGAACTGGAGCTCGGCTTAGAGCTTGCGTTCGTATTGGGGCAGGTGTATGTTTTTCCGCCAATCGTGATCTGATATTTGTTTCCATTGGAGGAATTGGTCAGACAGTTGGAATTGACTGTGCAGGTGGTTCCTGCTTTGCAGTTGGAGTTGTTGGTGCAGCCGTTTGCCGCGCTGCAGATCTGGTTGCTGGCACAGCTGTTGCCAACCTTGCAGTTGGTGGAATCGGTTCCCGCCACGGTTCCGCTGGAAGCGGAAGTTTTGGGACAAACGCTGGATGTACCGGATTTAACGATATCGGCAACAGTGTTGCCTGTTTCCTGTGTGTCCGCCGCCGGTGCTTCGCTGGTTACTTCCACGGCTTCCGCCTGAGAATCGACAGAAACGGTACTTGTGGTGGTGCTTTCGCTTGGTGCAGCCGCGGCATTGCCGCTGTTTACAATCGCGCCGGCCGTACCTGACATCAGCACACATGCAATTAACGCAAGTATTTTCGTTTTCATGTATTATCTCCTTTTCATGCTTCTCGATTTTGAATTGTTACAGGTTTGTAACTTTTCTTGCACTTATCGTAACACCGATGCATGAAGAAAACAATACTGAAAATTATGTAAACTAATGAAGATACTGGAAAAATTATGAATTACAAAATTAATTGTTTAATCTTCTGATAATATCGTACGCCTTGTCTTCATTCCTGACAAAGCCCTGAACCGTCGTATCGATCCCGCTGTAATCACTGAAGTCCACAAAGGCACCGCTGAGCTTTTCCGCGAGTACCGCGGGCATGTCCTTTCCGGCGGCCAAGGCATCCTTCGGAATTTCCTCCGTACGGGCGACGATGATCAGCTCGTCCGTGAAAAGCCCGTCGGCGTGCGCCTGATTGTAAACCTCGTCATAGGTCGCGCCCGCGTCCACCTCCCCGGCCAGAACGGCGTTGACAACATTATTGTGGTTGCCTAAAAAGACGACCTTTTCAAAAATGGTATCGGGGTCCATATGGTTCTGCTTCATCATATCGCGGGCGTACAGATACCCCGATGCGCTTTTTTCATCGACGTAGGCAAAGGTCTTTCCCTTTAAATCATTGAGGGAATGCACCCTGCCGTCCTTACGGGCCACAACGTACCCGTTGTAGGAACAGCGTCCCTGGACCTTCGGCGTAACCAGAACATTCGCCCCGCATTTTTCATGCGCGTTGACATACGCAAACGGAGAGAACCAGCCGACGTCGATGATGCCCTTCTCCACGCTTTCACTGAGCGCGTCATAGCTTCTGACGATCAGGGTGCGGCATTTCAGCCCCACGCTGGCGCATACCCGCTCAAGAATGGGCACATAGGTTTTCCGGATACGGTCGGGCTCGACGAAGGGATTGACGCCAAAGATGATCTCGTCCTGCTTTTTGAAAGCCATGGCGTCCTGCTGCAGCATTTCCGCGGTTTCGCCGATCTTGTTGCAGAAGGAAAGAATGGTTTCATTTTTCTTCTGCTGGACGTTTACCATCTCAATGGCGGAGCAGGAAACATCGTGGGTCTTTTGTACCGCCTCCGCGACATTTTCCACTGCCTTTCCAATTTCAGCCGCCGTATTCTTTTGCATCAGCGACTCTCGGGTAAGGCCGGAAATCGCGTTCTGGACGTCCTTCAGGATCGAGTTGATTTCCTGAATGATCTGAGAGGATTCCGTAACAATGCCGTCCACATTTTTCATCTTGTCGCCGATTTCGGTCATGGCCGTGTTGGATGTCTGTATTTTATCGACGATATTCCTGACCACGCCCTCAATGACGGAGATCGCGTCGTCCGTCTGCACCGCCAGCCGCCGGATTTCCCCGGCAACGACGGAGAAGCCCCTGCCGGCCTCCCCCGCCCGCGCGGCTTCTATGGCGGCGTTCAGCGCCAGCAGATTGGTCTGGCTGGATATCTTTCTGATATAGTCGACAATTTCATTGATTTTCGCAGAGGATTCCTGAAGCTCCAGGTTGCTGTCGGAAGCGACCTTGATGACCGACGTAAGGTCGAGGATGAAACTGCCGATGCTCCGGATGGTCCGCTCATTTTTGTTCAGCATTTCAATGGAGGTTTTGGAATGATCCTCGATTTTTATGATTCCGGAATTCAGATTGGTACATGCTCCGGCAAGCTCATTGATGCTTGCATTGATTTCTTCCGAACTGGCCGCATTCTGTTCGCTGAGCTTTTCAATCTCATAAGAAATCTTTGCAACCTTTTCAAAGGTTTTCATGTTGTCCTTGGAAAGCCAGATCAGCTGCTGGGAGTCAAAGCCCATGGTTTCCGCGACTTGAAAAAGTCTTTCCCCCAGCTCGTCCTGCTCATGGTCCTTTTGCTTTACAGGGTGGGGTTCCCCGCCGGTTTTTCCAAACAGGGCGTCGGCGGCAGCCAGAATCAGAATGCTCCCGATCACGGAATAGAGAAAGCCGCCCACCCCGTGGAATTGGAACAAAAGTCCTGCCGCCTGAAGAATGAGGATTGCAATTGCAGAAATAAAGACAGACCGTTTCGATGTAAAATTCATTTTTCTACCGCCTCAGCAATCAAAAAATTTAGTTCAAAACTGATAAAATTTTACTTCTTTACTTTCATTCCATGTCTCTTTTATACACAATATTATTATATTTCAAATCTTATAATCTGTCAATGTTATCCATATTCCAGCAAAAATCTTCTTTTTTCAAATTTTCATCCTGCAATCGGGACGGCGGGAGAGCCGGGGATTCTTTTTCTGCGGGCAAAGCCCTGTTTTATCGGCGGCACCCCGGAGCGCTTGCAGCTTTCTCATACTTGCAGCAGCACCTCTCACCCCCCTGCCCACTCCCGTTTTATGAAAGCTGCCTATTTCATTCATGCGAAAAGCGGGAAAGATTAGGAATGGCTTCGCTTTCTTTTGACATAGTTACTTTTATTTGATATAGTTAATCGCGGCAGGAAAGCGAGATTGGGGGAGAATAAAAATGAAATACGAATTAAAACTCGAAAAAGAAATTATGTGCCCTGTTGAATATGGCCTTGACATTTTCGGCGGCAAATGGAAATCGAGGATTCTATGTGTGTTATCCGCAAACGATGTTTTGCGTTATAACGAAATAAAAAAGGAACTCGGTAATATTACTGACGCGGTGCTTGCCGCAACGTTAAAGGAACTGATTGCGGATGAACTGATCGATCGAACTCAATACAATGAAATCCCGCCTAAGGTAGAATATTCTCTTACCTTAAAAGGAAAATCCGTACTCCCAATTCTTCAAAGTATTTGTCAGTGGTCGAGGAGCCATACGTTAGAAGCCTTGGGCAAAAAATTACCCCCTTGCAGAACTTGCAAGCAACTGTAATTTTGATACTAATAAATTTATTAGTTACTTATAAATTTCCTAATATATGTACTCTTTCAAGCTGCTCTGTTATACTGCGGTTATGGTTAACCCATTCGGAACCAATAAGGTACAATAAAGAAACGGAGCGATGAAAGATGCCAAAATTAAATGACGCGGTCAAAAAGCTGCTTGAATCAGCGAAAACGTGGGTAATTGCTACCCATGGCGAAACTCCCAACGCAGTGCCGATTCTCTTTAAGAAAGTCGTGGGAGACGATGAATTGGTGCTCTTCGACGTGTTTATGGACACGACGATCGCAAACATCAAGAAAAGCGGCGAGGCAGCCATCTCCGTCTATAATGACGAGACACTGGAAGGCTACCAGATAAAAGGTGACGCAGCCTATACTACTGACGCCACGCTGGTTGCCGCAGGCAACAGTATTACCTCCGGCTTTCAGCTGACCACCAAGGGCGCTGTCAGCCTCAAGATTCGAGAGGTCATCGTCTGTACGCCGGGCCCCGACATCGGCAAATCCATCTGACAACCCTTGTAAAAACGTAAGTGAGAGGTCAAAATGCGCTGGGCCTCTAATTTTTTAAAAAGGAAATTTATGAAAATTCGATATACGGAAGAAAAAAATTTCACCAGGGATCAGGTACAAGAACTATTTTTGTCTGTCGATTGGGTGTCCGGACAATATCCGGACCGGCTCCATAAAGCGCTCCGGAATTCATCCACTGTAATAACCGCTTGGAATGAAGACAGACTTGTCGGATTGGCAAGGGCATTGGACGACAGCGAATTGGTCGCTTATGTCCACTATGTTCTGGTGCATCCTGAATTTCAGGGGCACGGAATTGCCAAAGAACTGCTGAATCGGGTCAAAGACAAATACAAAAACTTTTTATATATTGAGCTTATGCCGGAAGAAAAGAAAAATGTTTCATTTTATAAAAAGTTGGGGTTTCAGGTTATGCCTGAAGGAACAGCCATGCTGCTTGCGAATTATTCCAATAAAAATTGATATCGTCTTTTGTTTCGGCGGCGGATACTGATACGCCTAGACAGAAAAAACAGCCTGACGGCGGCTTTGAAATAAAATCAAAGCCGCCGCTTTTCGTATTACAATAAAAGAACAGCGCCCCGAAACGGTTTGAAAGCCGCTCAGAGCGCTGATATTCCGCTATTTTGAAAGCTTATCCATGACAGCCAGGATTTCGTCTATCTTTTCTTCGGCGTCTCCCTGTTCAAACGCTTCCTTGACACAGCAGCCAAGGTGCGCGTGGATAATTTCAATGTTGGCTTTTTTCAGGATCGCCTGCGTGGCCATCAGCTGGTTGGAGATGTCGATGCAGTAGCGGTCCTCTTCCACCATTTTCAAAAGTCCGTCAAGCTGTCCCCGTGCGGTTTTCAGCAGCCGGGTCACCTTTTCTTTGTCTGCTTTCATGGCAGCCCTCCGTGTAAAATTATTTGCCGAACAGGCCCTTCTTTTCCTCTACGGAAACCACCTCATAACCGGCTTCCTGCACGGCGTTCTTCAGCGCTTCGTCGGAAACCTCCGTTTTCAGTGAAACCGTGGCGTTGTTCTTTTTCAGGTCCACCTTTGCTTCCACGCCCCCAATGGCATTCAGCGCCTTTTCGACCCTGGCCTTGCAGTGTTCGCAGCTCATGCCGTTAATGGTAATGACTTTTTTCATTTCAGAAAGATCTCCTTCCGCTTCTATTTTGATTGGGTTTTCAATTTCGTTCTGTTTTTGCCCCGCAGATATTCTGCGCGGTTTAAACAGCTTTAGCCGCAGCGCGTTGGAAACAACGCACACGGAACTCAGGCTCATAGCCGCCGCACCGAACATCGGGTTCAGCTTCCAGCCCAGCAAGGAGAAAAACACGCCTGCCGCAAGCGGGATGCCGATGCTGTTGTAGAAGAACGCCCAGAACAGGTTTTCCTTGATGTTGCGGATGACGGCCTTGCTTAGCTGCACCGCAGTCACGGCGTCGAGCAAATCGCTTTTCATGAGTACAATGTCGGCCGATTCAATGGCGATATCCGTTCCCGCCCCGATGGCGATCCCGACGTCGGCTCTTGCGAGCGCGGGCGCGTCGTTGATGCCGTCGCCGACCATCGCGACCTTTTTACCGCCGTCCTGAATCCTGCGGACCTCGCTTTCCTTGTCCTGCGGCATGACTTCCGCCACTACGCGGTCAATGTGAAGCTGGCGGCGGATCGCTTCGGCTGTTCTTTTATTATCGCCCGTCAGCATGACTACGTCAATACCCATTGCTTTAAATTCTTCGATTGCCTGACGGCTGGTCGGCTTCACAACGTCTGCCACCGCGATGACGCCCAGCAGATTCTGCCCCTGCGCAAAATACAGCGGCGTTTTTCCGTCCTCCGCCAGCGCGTCGCAGGCGCTTTGCAGGGAGGAGATATCCACCTTTCTGTTTTCCATCATCGCACGGTTCCCGGCAAAATACTGTTTGCCGCCCAGCACCGCGGCAACGCCCTGGCCGGAAACGGAGTCAAACTGGTCGACCGCTTTGATCTCCAGCCCCAGTTCGGACGCCCTTTCCACAATGGCGTCCGCAAGCGGATGCTCCGAGGGTTTTTCCATGGAAGCCGCAATTGTGAGCAGCTCCCTCTCCGAAGCCAGACCGGTGGTCAGGATATCCGTCACCTTCGGCTTGCCTTCCGTGATGGTGCCGGTCTTATCCAGAACCACCGTATTCACGGTATGCGCCGTTTCCAAAGCCTCCGCGGATTTAATCAGGATGCCGTTGGAAGCGCCTTTTCCCGTGCCGACCATAATGGCGACGGGAGTCGCCAGACCCAGCGCGCACGGGCAGGAAATAACCAGTACCGCGATGCCGATGGAGAGGGCGAATTCAAACGATTGGCCGGCGATCATCCACGCGGCCGCCGACACAATGGCAATACAGATCACGACCGGAACAAAAATACCGCTGATCTTATCCGCAAGCTTTGCGATCGGCGCCTTGGAAGAGCTTGCCTCCTCCACCAGATCGATGATCTGCGCCAGCGTTGTGTCGTCGCCGACCTTCTGCGCCTCAAACTTGAAATATCCTGTTTTATTGATGGTTGCGGCAATGACCTTATCGCCGACATGCTTTTCCACAGGAATGCTCTCGCCGGTCAGCGCGGACTGGTCGATGGAGGAAGAGCCCTCCACGATGATTCCGTCTACCGGGATGCTCTGGCCCGGGCGAACCGGCAGGATATCGCCGACAACGACCTCTTCCACCGGAATTTCAACCTCGGCGCCGTCGCGGATCACCACCGCGGTTTTCGGCGCCAGATCCATCAGCTTGGTAATCGCTTCCGAGGTTTTGCCCTTTGACCTGGCCTCCAGGTATTTCCCGAGCGTAATCAGCGCCAGAATGGTTCCCGCCGATTCAAAATAAAGGTCCATCAGAAAATGGTCCGCCGTCTCCATTTCGCCGTGTCCCAGCGCGTAGCCGATTTTGAAAATAGCGAAGATTCCATAAACGATCGCCGCCGTGGAACCGATGGCAATCAGGGAGTCCATGTTGGGCGCGCGTTTTGCCAGCGTTTTGAATCCGACCTGAAAATATTTGCGGTTGACATAGGCGATCGGCAAAAGCAGCAGGAACTGCGCAAACGCGAACACCACACCGTTTTCCGGACCATGGAAGGCCGCTTTGATAAATTCCGGCACCGGCAGGCCGATCCATTCCTTCAGCATATGATGCATGGCAAGATACAACAGAGGAATCAAAAATGTAAAAGAAACGATCAAACGCGTTTTCATCGACTGCAGTTCTTTTTGGACCGGATTCTCCTGCGGCTGGCTTTTCGCGTTTGTATTCGCCTTACGGGAATATACGGAAGCGCCGTACCCCGCGTTTTCAACCGCCCGGATCACCTCATAGTCATTGGCAACCGTATCGTCGTAGTCCACCGTCATGCTGTTTGAAAGCAGATTGACGTTGACGGAGCTGACTCCGTTCAGCTTCCGGACGCTTTTTTCCACATTGGCCGAGCACGCCGAACAGGTCATGCCCGTTACATTAAATTTTTTATTCATGCTTCACCTCACTCCACCCCTGGGGGGTGTATTACTACTATAAACATATTTTTAGTTTTTGTCAATAGGTAAAAAATAATTCTGCTTCTCTTTAACAAAAACAATGGTAAATCCCGCAAGACAGTTTCCTCGCTTTTTCCTGCGAATATCGGGCAAGAATCCGCCCACCCGTGCTGCGTTATCTTGGAAGCGAACACCGCCGTTCGGCAATGGGGACCGAACCCTTTTACGGAATCTTAACGTTTTTCCGCCATTCTTAACGCCACGATAATATCCGTTGTGCTAAGATAAGCAGCAGAAAGAGGGAATCTTCATGCGATTGTTTGAAAGCAAAAAAGAAGGGACGATTCTCATCATCGGCTGCGGACGCCTGGGCAATTCCCTGGCGTGCGCTATGTCCAGTAAGGAATGGGACGTCACCGTAATTGACCTTGATGAGACTGCACTCAAAAGGCTGCCTTCCTCCTACAGCGGTTCCGTCCTTCTGGGGGATGGTACAGACAGCGATATCCTGGAATTTGCGGGAATACGAAAGGCCGATGCTTTGGTGGCGGCGACCGATGATGATGCCACTAATATTATGATCGCTCAGATTGCCGGCTGTCACTACCCTGTAAAAAATATTCTTGCGTACATCAATGACATATCAAAAGCGATTTCCTGTTCTGAAATGAATATTACCGTGCTCTGTCCCGCCGCTCTTTCTGTCTGCGAAGCGCAGCGAGTGTTACTTCGAGATAAGGAAGTGAAAGCCTTATGAATATATTATTGGTGGGTGAACAAACAAAAACCCGTTTTCTGACAGGAGCACTGAAAGAACACGGACATCACATTAAAGTGATCGGCAAAGACTTCTGCTGGTGTAAAAAACTTACGGATGAATACGAAGTGGAAACCGTCTGCGGTGATGGAACCGATCCCGCCATACTGAAAGCAGCAGAGGCGGATAAAATGGATTTGATTGCCGCGCTCAGCAGTAAGGATGCGTTTAACCTGCTTGTCTGTGAAATAGCGAAGAAATATTTTCACACCCTGAAAACATTTTCCGTCGTAAACGACCCGAAAAACCAGGTGCTTTTTAAGGAACTCGGCGTGGATACATGCGTAAGCATTACCCGGATTCTGGAGGAGCGGATTGAACAAGAGGAAACAGCGGATGAAACTGCGGCAATTCTATCCGGCTACGGAAAGGAATAAAACACCATACCATTCGGAACAGGAGGCCGTTATAAAACAGTCTTATCATTATACAAAAAATGCGCCTCGAACGGACTTAGCGAAAGTCGGTTTGGAGCGCATTCCTTTTTTAAGACTTACACCCGACTTCGGGAATTTTTATGGTTTATACAAAGATGATATTGGGTATTGCAGAAAAGTATAAACAATATATAAGGATTCATTTTTCAAAAGATGAACGTTGCAAATTTTCAGTGTTGTGGTAAACTAATAAAAACGAATATTGTTTTAGGAGTTCTTGCAAATGCCCAAAATCGGAATGCGAATCATCAAATCCTCTGTGGCGGTTTTCCTCTGCTTCGCGATCTATCTTGTCCGCGGAGACGGAATTCCGTTTTATTCCGCAATCGCCGCAATTCTGTGTATGCAGCCGTATGTCTCCAACAGCCGGAAGGTCGCCTTTAACCGCATCATCGGCACCTTTATCGGGGGGACCGCCGGCATGCTGGTCATGATGGCGGAAAAGAGCTTTATCCCGCCGGAGGTGCCGGTGCTGAAATATCTGCTGATTTCCGCCGTAATTATCCCGCTGATCTATCTTACCGTACTCGCGAAAAAGACCTCCGCTTCCTATATTACCTGCGTTGTCTTTATGAGCATTACCGTTTCTCACGGCCAGGATGCGAGTCCTTATTTTTTCGCGCTGAACAGAATTTTAGACACGCTGATCGGCATTTTTGTGTCGCTGGGCGTGAACGCCTTCCAGCTTCCCCGCAGAAAAAACGGCGATCTGCTGTTCGTAAGCGATCTGGACGGCACATTGACCAATTCCGGCGGGCAGATCGGCAATTTCACCCGTTTCAAGCTGAATCAGCTCCTGCAAAGGGGCGCTATGATCACGGTGGCGAGCAAACGCTCGTCCTCTTCCATGGAGCCGATCCTGAAAGGAATCTCTTTTTCGCTTCCGGTGATCGCCATGAACGGCGCAGCACTGTATGATATCAGGAAAAAAACCTATCTTTACAGCAAAAATATCCCTTACGCGACGGCGAAGGAAGTGCTGGGGGTATTTGACAGATACGGGCTGAACTGCTTTGTGCACACGATCATCAACGATATCCTTCATATTTATTACGGCGATTTTACCAACGCGGCGGAGGAACGCTTTTACCACGAACATAAGCTGCGGCCCTTAAAAAATTATATCTGCAACCCGCTGCCCGAAAACCGCGACGTGGTCTATATCATGGCGGTTGACCGGCTGGAAACCATCCGGAAGCTGCGCGAAGAAATTCTGAGCCTGAGCTGCGCCGGACAAATCAGCGCGGTCTATTACCCCGACCGGAACAACGAAGGGCACTATTTTCTGGAAATCTACAGCGTGGAAGCCTCCAAAGAAAACGCCGTACTGGAACTGAAAAGGCGCTACGGGATGGAAAAGGTCGCCGCTTTCGGCGACGACGAGAGCGACGCGGGCATGATCGCGGCGGCGGACTACGGCTATGCGGTCGCCAACGCGGCGGACAGCCTGAAGAAAGCGGCCCCGCAGATCATCGGCAGTCAGGACAGCGACGCGGTTGTCAGGACCATAGAAAAGCTCTTCCATGCCAGAAAGCTCCCTTAGCCCCTCTCAATATAATATCTCTGCGGAAAGGACGCTTGAATTGAATCATTTCTACACCATCAAATTATCCCCGGCCCGCGCAAAGACCCATCTGACAAAGATCGGGGCGGATTTCTGATGCTTATTTCCTTTTTGACCATTTTTGAGAAGGTCGTGATTCTGTTTATCATGATTTTCATCGGCTATCTCTGCGGGAAAACCGGGATGGTTACGAAGCGCGGCGCGCAGCAGATTACTTCTATTCTGCTGTATGTGGTAACGCCGTGCCTGATTATCGCCTCGCTGCAGAGCATCATCGGACAGATCGGGATCAAAGAGCTGATTTCCGCCGTGTTCTGGTCGGCTTTTGCCATGGGCCTGGCGATTCTCGCCAGCATGCTCTTCTTTCGGAAAAACCCCGATTACCAGAAAAAAATCCTGCGCTTCGCAGCCGCTTACTCCAACAGCGGATATATGGGAATCCCGCTTGTGGAAGCCGTCTTCGGCAGCGCAGGAGTCGCCTACGCTTCCATGTACAACGCCGTGTTCAGTTTTTTTATGTGGACGCACGGTTATACCAGCGTCAGCAGCAAACGCGCTCCGGGCTGGAAGAAGATCGCCACCAACCCGGGAATCATCGGGCTGGCGGTTGCCTTTCCGCTTTTTGCGTTCTCAATCAGACTGCCGGAAATTCTGGAATCGCCGATCGGCTCCCTGGCCTCGATGAACACGCCGCTCGCCATGATCGTGGTGGGAATCTACATTTCCGGAATCAACCTGAAGGAGCTGTTTACGGACCGCAGCCTTTACCTGCTTTCCGCTTTGAGGCTGGTCCTGCTCCCGGGTCTGACCCTTCTGCTGATGCTCCCGTTTGGAATTGACAAAACCGTGGCCTCCACCGTTTTACTGCTCTGCGCCGCTCCGTCGGCTACCGCCACCGCGATGTTTGCGGTCCAGTTCGGCGGGGACGCAAAGCTCGCTTCCAAGTCCGTGGCGCTGACGACCCTGTTTTCCGTGGCGACAATGCCTTTCTTCTGCGTTCTGGCAAAGCAGCTGTTCTGAAAATCCGCTTTATATAATGAAAAGAGCTGCCGCAAAATGAATTTATGACACAAATGGAATAAATCGGAATGCTAAGACGCGAAAAAACACGCCCCGAACAGGCTTTTGAAAGCCCCGGCAAAGCGTATTTTCCCGCGCTGTTTTATGACGATGCAGTTTCAGGAAAAAGGGTTGAACGGTCAGCATAAAAATATTTTTTCAGAGGATGTTGCTTTAACGCTCTAACAAGGTGCAAAATGCATAAAACAGCCCAATCTGATGCATGATTTTTCAAAAAACAGCCATTGACATTTCACTATAATCATATTATAATTTGCAATAATTCAGCAGGTTCAACAGATAAAGCGGCGTTTTTTTGCAGTCTTCATCCATTTTTCCTGCATATCGATCTGCTTTACTTAGGATTTCACCGGCGGTTTGCCGGTATTGCTTTTTTTAACGGAAGGGGTATTATTATGAAAAAGACAAAAAGGATTTTATCCGCCGTGCTCTGTGCGGCGATGGCGATCAGCCTGTTTTCTTTGGCGGGCTGTTCCAAAAGTGATGCACAGTCCCCCGCTCCCGCCGCATCCGGCGCGGAAAGCACCGCTGCAAAAAAGGTGCTCAAGGTCGGTATGGAGTGCGCGTTTGCCCCGTACAATTGGACTCAGGCGGATGATTCCAATGGTGCGGTCCCGATTTCCAACAGCAGCGGCGAGTATGCCAACGGCTACGACGTTATGATGGCCAGGAAGATTGCCGACGCAATCGGATACGACCTGCAAATCGTCAAGACCGAATGGGACGGTCTTGCCCCCGGTGTTTCCTCCGGTAAGCTGGACGCGGCGATCGCGGGCATGAGCATTACAAAGGAGCGTCTGCAGACCGTCGATTTCACGGATGTTTACTACAAAGCCTCCATTTACGCTCTGGTAAAGTCCGACAGCAAATACGCTTCCGCCAAGGGTGTGGCCGACCTGAAGGGTGCTTCCTGCACTTCCCAGCAGAACACCATCTGGTACGATATGCTCAAACAGATCCCGGACGCGAAAATCCAGCCGGCCATGAAGAATGTTCCCGCGCTGATCGTGGCCCTGACCTCCGGCAAAACCGAGGTTTTTGTGACAGACAAGCCGACGGCCATGGCCGCCTCCTCTACGAATAAAAATCTTGTCATGCTAGACTTTTCCGCCAGCGGAGACGATTTTAAGGCGTCTGACGAAGACGTCGACCTCGGTATTGCGGTTTCAAAATCCGCCACGGACTTAAAAGAAGCCATAAATAAAGCCCTTGCGGAAGTCAGCGAAGCCGACCGCGACAAAATCATGCAGGATGCGATTTCAAAACAGCCGATGGCTCAATAATGATTGACTGCGTTCAGGCAGGAAGTGAGTGTAATCTATGAATCTCCCCAACGAAGCCGATTTTTTCGGTTGGGTACTGTATCTGCTCGACAAATACGGAATGATTTTTCTGCGCGGGGCGGGCGTAACGCTGATGCTGGCGCTGGTCGGCACCCTGATCGGATGTTTGATCGGCCTTTTGGTCGGCGTATTAAGGACCCTGCCCTACAATAAAAAAGCCAATCCGATCATCAAAATTCTGTATAAGGTCCTGCAGTTTATTTTAGCCGTATACATAGAAGTTTTTCGCGGAACCCCGATGATCGTTCAGGCCATGGTGCTCTATTATGGCTCCAAGCAGATGTTCGGCGTGGATATGAGCGCGATGTTCGCCGGGTTTTTCATCGTATCCATCAACACCGGCGCATATATGGCGGAAACCGTGCGCGGCGGCATCGACTCCATCGACGTGGGTCAGACGGAGGCCGCAAAGGCGATCGGCATGACGCACTGGCAGACCATGGTAAGCGTCATTATGCCGCAGACCCTGCGCAACATCCTTCCGCAGATCGGCAACAATCTGATTATCAACATCAAGGATACCTCCGTATTGAACATCATTTCCGTCACGGAACTGTTCTTCTCCGGAAATTCCGCCGCCGGCGCCTACTTCCGGTATTTTGAAGTATTCTTTATCATTTGTGTGATCTACTTCATCATGACCTTTACCTGCTCCCGCCTGCTGCGCTGGATAGAGCGCAAAATCGACGGCTCCGGCTATTACTCTCTGGTAGAGATCGACATGATGGCCGACCCCTGCGGCCACAATCCTGTTAAGAAGCACGGAGGCAATCAAACATGGAAGAAGTAAACGCCCCGATCCTGCGGGTAAACCATCTGAGCAAAAGCTTCGGAGACCATCAGGTGCTGAAGGACATCGACTTTGAAACCTATCACGGGAACGTCATCTGCATTATCGGCGCTTCCGGTTCCGGCAAATCCACGCTCCTGCGCTGCATCAACCTGCTGGAAACGCCGACCTCCGGCCAGATTTTCTTTCACGGCAGAGACATCACCTCCAAGGGGAGCAACGTGAACGTGTACCGTTCCAAGGTGGGAATGGTGTTCCAGTCCTTTAATCTGTTCAACAACATGACCGTGCTCCAGAACTGCATGGCCGGTACAACGAAAGTACTCAAGAAAGATAAGAAAACCGCGGAAGAAACCGCGATGAAATACCTGACGAAGGTCGGTATGGGCGAATACATCAACGCAAAGCCCCACCAGCTTTCCGGCGGACAGCAGCAGCGTGTCGCCATTGCGCGCGCGCTGGCTATGGAGCCCGAAATGCTGCTGTTTGACGAACCGACCAGCGCGCTGGACCCCCAGATGGTCGGCGAAGTGCTGCAGGTTATGCGCGATCTTGCGCAGGAAGGCATGACCATGGTGATCGTGACCCATGAAATGGCCTTTGCCCGCGATGTTTCCTCCCGTGTGGTCTTTATGGCGGACGGTGTGGTAGCGGAAGAAAACACGCCTGAGGAGCTCTTTTCCAATCCTCAGCAGGAGAGCACTAAGGAGTTTCTGTCCCGTTTCCGCAATCAATAACACTCAGGCTGCAAACTGCAACAAATCGTGTCTTTGTCCCCCGTTCTGAGGGTGTTGCCGAATAGTCCTTCTTTAAAAAAAAGCGCTTTGAGCTGTCCTTTTCAGGGCCGTATCAAAGCGCTTTTTGTTTTCAGAGGTTCTTTGAGGCGGCTGAGAATATTTGCTTCCGGCAGGCAGTTTTATGCCCCCTCCCTCAGGACTGGCTTGAACTGCTCAACTCTTCCGGTTTTTCGCGCGTACCCCCGCCCAGAATCTGTACGGAAACCAGCTGATCGCTTCCCGTTTCGCTGGTGACCTTTAACACGCTGCCAACGGTGATGTCGCTGAGGGAAGCAGACTCTCCGCTTTCATTACCATTTGTATTCTTTACTCCTTTTGTACTGTATGTATCACTTGTATCCCCTGCGGAAGAAGCAGTGGAACCCGTCCCCTGTTCCGTCTTTCCGTCCGGAGTCTGCCGGTTTCCCCGCATGCTTTGTCTGGTAAGGATGCTTTCGTCGGAGATGGTAATGGTTTTTGTTTCGCCGGTGAGCGTCAGCATTTCAAATCCGCCTTCGCCGCCGGAACCCTGCTGCCTTTGATTTTTCCCTTCGGAATTGTCGCCGCCAGACGCAGTATTGTCTTTCGACGGAGGGTCGCCCTTTTGTTCATTGCCGGAAGCGCCGCCCTGGTCTTTCCCGCTTTCCTGACGCCCGCCGCCCTCTCCGCGGTTCAAGGTTCCCAGAGCAAGAGTGATTTTGCTGCCGTCAACCGCCGTCACCTTGCCGTACACGGTCGTCTGATCGTCCGCGCCCTGCTGGGAAGCCGACTGTGCCGCCGTTGCGGACGCGGCCGTTGTCTGTGAGGAACATGCCGCAAGTCCGACAGTACAAACGGCGGCCAGCAGCACCGCTTCCACCCGTTTTACCATACGATCCTTCATGATTTGCATCTCCATTCTAAAAAATTGGAAATATCTTCCTGACGTATGGTTATTATATTGGCGCAATGTGACGGTTGTATGTTCTTTATTTTAAAGCTGAATGAAAAAAGCCCGCGGGCCGAGGCCCACAGGCTTTTTTCTATTATCACATTATCGTTTGATAATTTTCTGTACGATGGAAATTTCCTCTTTGCTCGGAATCAGGAGCCTGTAGAAAGGCGTTTTAGTAAACTTGCAGAAAATCACGATGGAACTCAGGCCCTGCAGAGTCAGAGTGATGGAGGTGGCGAGCGCCACGCCGTTAATTTGCATTCTGGGAATCAGGAGCAGGCTGAACACAAGGTTGGCCACGATGGCGAGCGCGGTGGGAATAATGTTCAGCTCCGGACGCCCGTAAGCGGAAATGGAATTGTTGAGCACTTTGGCGTAGGAAATGAAGACCGAACCGATAATCAAGTAACACAAAGGCTCGACGGCCCCACGGTACATGGGAAAGATCACCGGGACCAGCACGTTCGCCACCGCCACGAGCAGGAGCGCGGAAACCATGGTAATATAGGTGACGATTTTGCAGGAAATCAGCGTCAGGCGGAGCTTGTCGCTCTGTTCCTTCATGGAAGCGAGGCGGCTCATGATGACCTGGCTCACGGCGTCGGGAAGAATCCAGACCTGCTGCATCATGGTGTAGGCAACGTTGTAAACGGCAAAATTGCTCTGGCCGTAGCTCCCTTGCACGATATAGCTGCCGAAATTCTGGTTGATATAGGTCATGACGTTACTCACATGGGCTTTCAGACTGTACCGCACAAGGCTGCCCGTGTGCACGGGGAAATCGTCCTCGGGCGCGGGAACGGGCATGGGGCCGCTCCATCGGCGGATGCTGTACAGGGACAGCAAAATCATCAGCAGAGAAATCAAAATGGTCGCCCAAACCCACACGGCGGCGGAAGGATGCAGAAAAATAGCCATGGCAAGGGCAAACACGAGAATTCGCTGAATCAGCACAACCATATTATAGGAACGGAATTTGTTTTCGCCGCGCAGAATCGCAATGCAGTTGTTCAGGACCATGGAGCTTACGCCGTAAATGACGATGGCAACAAGGTAGGAAACGGGCGTCCCGGCAAAGAAGGAGCTATCCCGCAACAGGAACATACAAAGAGCCCCCACCACCACGATGGCGGCGGAAATCCAGAGTGTAAGCCGACGGACGGCTCGTTTGGTGTTTTGAATCTTATAGCGGGACACAAAATAAATAATGGCGGCGTTCACGCTCAGGCCGAGCAGGGAGGAAAAGCCCCCGCCCCAAAGCTGCACGGTATTGTAAAGGCCCTTGACCGCCGGCTGAACCCGGTTGAGCACCAGCAGGCTGGCAATCAGCCCCAAAAGCGAGCCGAAGACATTGGTGCCGAAGGTATCGAGAGAGTCGCGCACGATGGAACTTCTGATTTTACGGTCTTTTTTTTCTTTCATCTATCCTATACTCCAATATCTGCCGCTGTACTTTTTAACAAGGAGTATATTATAGCATGATCGCAAAAAATTAACAATATTGCGGTGGTTATTCCTGAAGTTTTCCTCCGACATGGTTTCTGTCGAGCGCCTTCCGAATGGTGAGGAACAGCGGTACGGCCACCACGTCCGCAATCACCGCGTTCGTGAGGGTTGCGGCGGCTTTGGTCGCGATTTTAATATTGACGACCTGCACCGCGGAGCCGATGAGCAGCTCCTTCACATAGGAATAGCCGAGGTACAGGGCGCAGTAGCTCAAGGAACCCGCGACCGCCGCAAGAATCAGGCGGGAAAGCTTTTTCGCGGACTTGTTCCCGCCCCAGGCAATGGTGCCGCAGACAAACGCCATCATAAACTTAAAAACCAGCGTAAAAGGCGCGCTGGAGGCCCAGCCGCCGATCAGGTCAAAGATAAACGAACCGATTCCCGCCGCCGCGCCGCCGTAAACCGGCCCCAAAAGCAGGCCGGACAGGATGCAGAACACGTTGCCGAGGCCGATCATGGTTTTGTCGCCAAGCACGGGAATCGGAACGTTCAAGTATGTTCCCACCAGCACAAGCGCGCCCATCAGGCCGGTCAGCGCGACATTGACCGTCGTCTTTTGCTGATTTGTATTGAATTTCATGATGATACCCCCAAACTATAAATGATTCTTAATTAAGGACGCCGATACGGTTTTTGATATTCAGCCGGTCCAGCGCGTTGCCCAGCAGGAAATAAGCCGCCGCGCTGGCGCTTGCCTGCACCAGATTGGCCGGGATCTCTGCCAGCGGAGAAACAAAGCTGTGCAGGAAAACGACCTCCGTCAGATAGTATCCGGCGATGCAGATCACCCCGGCAGCGACGGCCGCCGCGGCATTGCGCTTATGAAGGATCGTTTTGCCCGCCGCGGAAAAACAGAGGACCATGGCCGATTTAATCAGGAAGGTCGGCAGCGCGTACGCTACGCTCCCCGTCAGCGCGTCGGACATCGCTTCGCCGATTCCCCCGGCGGCAATGGCAAACGGCGCGGGCAGAACGCTGGCCGCAAGATAGAGGATGGAATCCCCCAGATGGATATATCCGCCCGTCGCGGGCGTAGGGATATGAAGGACATAGGCCGTAACCACAAAGATCATCGCGGCAAAAAGCGCCGTCATGACATAGGTTCCCGTCGCAGAAGACCGGTTCGTTTTCATCATCTAAACACTCCAATGATTGATTTGCTTTAAAGCTGTGCTATAATAATAGCGTATAACTGTTCGTGTTGAAATATACAGTTAATAAAAAAATGATCAGTACAGTTTTTGGAGGAAGCTCATGACCTACGATTATCTGATTTTGGACGCCGATTCGGGCACCCCGCTTTATCAGCAGCTTTATCTCACTATGAAAGCCGCCATTGAGGCCGGACATCTCGCGAAGGGAGAACGTCTTCCTTCCATCCGCAAGCTGGCGGAGGATTTAAAACTGAGCTGCACGACCGTGGAAAACGCGTATCAGCAGCTTTGCGTGGAAGGCTATATCCAGCCCCGGCCGCAGCGCGGCTATTTTGTCCTGACCGTGGCGCACGACGACGGGCGCCAGAAGCCCCGCCGCATCGGAACCCCTCTGCCGAGCGCCCCTCCCATCCGCTACAATTTCGGCAGCGACTGTGTGGACAGCGACAATATCGACATCAAGGCCTGGCGGCGCCATATCCGCGACGTGCTGAACCGTCAGGAGGTCATCGCCGGATACGGCGAGCATCAGGGGGAACGCGCTCTTCGCGAGGCGCTTTCTGCCTACAGCTACAGCGTCCGGGGGGTGGTCGCTTCCCCGGAGCAGATCGTCATCGGCGCGGGCACGCAGCCGCTGTTAACCATATTATGCGGATTATTAAACAGGGATGATACGCGCGTTGCCATGGAGGAGCCGGGATTTCTGCAGGCCGAGCAGATTTTCTCCGACTGCGGACTGTCCGTCCTGCAGCTGCCGGCGGACGAAAACGGCATCCGGATGGACGCGCTGGAAAAAAGCGGCGCAAAGCTGCTGTTTGTCAGTCCTTCCAACCGGGTCCGCACGGGAACAAGCCTGCCCATGGGCAGGCGGTCCGAGCTGCTGAACTGGGCGCGGGAAACTGACGCGATCATCATTGAGGACGACTACAACGGCGAACTGCGCTACAACGCGCGTCCGATTCCGGCCATGCAGAGCATGGCGGGCGGAGAAAGCATCGTTTACATCGGCTCCTTCTCCAAGCTTCTGCTTCCTTCGGTGCGTATCGGCTATATGGTGCTGCCGGAAAACCTTTTGGAACGCTACCGCGAGCGGGCCAGCCGCTACAACCAGACCGCCTCCAAAATCGAACAGCTGGCTCTGAGCGGGTACGTGAAAAGCGGACAGCTGGAGCGCCACCTGCGCCGGCTGAGAAAGCTGTACGCCGCCAAGAGCACCGCGCTGATCAAAGCCCTGAAAAGCGCTTTCGGCGACAGCGTCGATATTTTGCTGGAGGAGACGTTTCTGTATCTGATTCTGGACGTAAAAACCGGGCTGATGTCACAGGAGCTCTGTGCCCTTGCGGCGGAGAAGGGCGTTCGGACCATGCCGCCGCAGGAGGGGACCTCCAGAATCAGGCTCGGCTTTGCCGGGGTTCCCCTCGGGGAAATCGGCGCGGCGGTAGACTGCCTGAAAAGCGCGTGGTCCGTCGGTAACTGATTGTTTTTTCCGGGTTATCGTAGTAAAATAGGGTACATTAACAAATAATGGAATTAGAGCGTGTATGCAAACTCCAAAATCTAGTCTATTTCTACTGAGAAGGGTTCCTTAGTCGTCAAAAATGCTCCGAATACGGAAAGGATTCGGGTGCTTTTTTCCTTGAAGTCCCTCCTTCTCAGCGAAATATCCGTCGTTTTTCCGATTTACATACACGCTCTAGTCCGCATCCCGCCGATGCGGCGGATTTCCATCGGATAAAGGAGAAGCATAACATGCGAGCATATGAAAGATTTCTGAAATACGTCGGCTTTGACACCACCTCTGACGAAAACGCCCCGGAAAACGTCTGCCCCAGCACCGAAAAGCAGAAGGCGCTGGCAAAGTTTCTGGTGGAGGAAATGAAGGGTCTGGGCCTTTCCGACGCCCACATGGACAAAAACGGCTACGTCTATGGCACGCTTCCCGCACACTGTGAGGAAAAGCTGCCGGTGATCGGGCTGATTTCCCACATGGACACCAGCCCGTCCGCGAGCGGCGCCGGGATCAAGCCGAAAATCGTGGAAAATTACGACGGCGGGGACATCGTCCTCAATCAGGAAAAACAGATCGTAATGAGTCCCGCAAAATTTGAAAGCCTGCGCGATTACAAGGGCAAGGATTTAATCGTCACCGACGGCACCACCCTGCTGGGCGCCGACGACAAAGCCGGTGTGGCGGAAATCATGACCCTTCTGGAAAAATTGGGCGGCGGCGTGGTAAAGCACGGAAAAATCGCGGTCGGCTTCACTCCGGACGAGGAAATCGGACGCGGGGCCGACAGGTTCGACGTCGAACATTTCGGAGCGGATTACGCCTATACGGTGGACGGCGGAAAGCTGGGGGAAATCGAGTACGAAAATTTCAACGCGGCGGCTGCGACGGTCACGGTAAACGGGGTGAACATTCATCCGGGAGACGCGAAAAACAAAATGAAGAACGCGCTTTTGATGGGCATTGAATTCAACTCCATGCTTCCCCCGAACGAAATTCCCGCCTGTACCGAGGGCTACGAGGGTTTCCATCACCTGAGCCACATGGAGGGCGACGAGGAAAAAACCGTTCTGCGCTATATTATCCGCGACCACGACATGAACCAGTTTACGGAGAAAAAAGCCCGTTTTGAAAAAGCCGCCCGCTATCTCAACGAAAAATACGGGGACAATACCATTGAGCTCACCCTTCAGGATTCCTATTATAATATGAAGGAAAAAATAGAGCCGCATATGTTTATCATTGAAAAGGCAAAAAAGGCCATGAAGGACGCGGGCGTGGAGCCGGAGATCGTGGCTATCCGCGGCGGTACGGACGGCGCAAGGCTTTCGTATATGGGTCTTCCCTGTCCCAACCTTTCCACCGGCGGCCACAATTTTCACGGCCGGTTCGAATATATCCCGGTCCAGTCCATGGACAGCATGGCGGACGTACTCCTGAATATTGTAAAGGCGGAATGAATTTTGTATCGCATTTCCCTGCAAAATATGATATAGTAAAGTGATAAAGTGCAAATCGGCGGAAAAACGGCGGAGTTCCCGTTGCCGAAAAATGCATTTTATGGTATAATTATGCTTTAAATTAAGAAAGTGCTTAAAGGGGATTAACGGAATTATGATTTGTGTGAACCAGTACCGCACCCATCTGTGCGGGGAAGTCAGCGAAAAGGACATTGGCAGCGAAGTGCGCGTGGCCGGCTGGGTGGAAAACATCCGCGACCACGGCGGCGTAAAATTTCTGGATCTGCGCGACCACTACGGCGTAGTTCAGATCGTTGTTTACGACGAAAGCCTGCTGGAAAATGTAACGAAAGAATGCACCATTACCGCCGCCGGCACCGTTATACTGCGCGACGAAGACACTGTTAATCCCAAAATTAATACCGGCACGGTGGAGGTAAAGGTCTCCGCCCTCACCGTGCTGGGCAAAACACTGAACAGCCTGCCGTTTGAAGTGGATTTGTCGAAGGAAACCAAGGAAGATGTCCGTTTAAAATACCGCTTTCTCGATCTGCGTAACCCGAAGGTACACGAGAATATTGTCCTGCGCTCCCAGCTGATTTCTTTTCTGCGCAGCAAGATGACGGACATGGGCTTTCTGGAAATCCAGACGCCGATTCTCAGCGCATCTTCTCCGGAGGGCGCGCGCGACTATCTGATTCCCAGCCGCAGACACGCGGGAAAATTCTACGCCCTGCCGCAGGCTCCGCAGATTTTCAAGCAGCTTCTGATGGTATCGGGCTTCGACCGCTATTTCCAAATCGCCCCCTGTTTCCGCGATGAGGACGCGAGGGCCGACCGTTCTCCGGGCGAGTTTTATCAGCTCGACTTTGAGATGGCGTTCGCCACGCAGGAGGACGTTTTTTCGGTCGCGGAGGAAGTGCTGGGCGCGACCTTTGCAAAATTTTCCGATAAAAGGGTCTCCAAAGCGCCGTTTGTACGCATTCCCTACGAGGAATCCATGCTGAAATACGGCACCGACAAGCCCGACCTGCGCAACCCGCTTACCATTATCGATATTACCGACCTGTTTGAAGATACCGCCTTTACCCCGTTCAAAGGCAAAACCGTCCGCGCGATCAACGTGCCGGACTGCGTTGCCCAGCCAAAGAGCTTCTTCGAGAACATGCTGAAATTCGCGGAAGGAATCGGCATGAAGGGCCTCGGCTATATCAGCGTCACCGCTGAAAACGAGTACAAGGGCCCGATCAACAAATATCTGCCAGACGACAAACGCGAGGAGCTGGCCCGCCGCGCGGGGCTGAAGCCCGGCTGCGTGATCTTCTTCATCGCCGACGACTGCGAGACGGCCCCGAAGCTTGCGGGACAGATCCGCACGGAGCTTGGCGAAAGGCTTGACCTGATCGACAGGGACGCGTTTGAACTGTGCTTTATTGTGGATTTCCCGATGTACGAGATCGACGAGGACACCGGAAACTACGTCTTCACCCACAACCCGTTCTCCATGCCGCAGGGTGAAATGGAGGCGCTGACGGCCAAAAAGCCGGAGGAGGTCCTGGCTTACCAGTACGATATCGTCTGCAACGGCGTGGAGCTTTCCTCCGGCGCGGTGCGCAACCACGACATCGCCGTGATGGTCAAGGCGTTTGAAATCGCTGGCTACACCGAGGAGGATATCCAAACCAAATTCACCTCGCTCTACAACGCGTTCCAGTACGGCGCGCCCCCGCACGCGGGCATGGCCCCGGGCGTGGACCGGATGCTGATGCTGCTGACCGGCGAGGATAACATCCGCGAAGTAATCGCGTTCCCGATGAACTCCAACGCGCAGGACGTGCTGATGGGCTCCCCCGGAGAAGTCACCGAGCAGCAGCTGCGCGAGGTTCACATTAAGCTGAGAAAATAAGCCCGGAGCCTGTTTTTGGCCCGGCCCAAAGGAGGGCTTTCATGATTACCCATGAGGAAATATTGAATATCGCCAATCTGGCGAAGCTTTCCGTCAGTGACGAAGAGCTGGACGAGCTGACGAAGGATATGAGCGAAATCATCGGCTTTGCCGACACGATCAACGCCGCCAGCGCCGACGCTTCCGATTTTGACAACATCAATAACCTCTCCAACGTCTTCCGGGAGGACACCGTCGTCCCTTCCTATGACCGGGAAGAGATACTAAAAAATGCCGAGAGCCGGGACGACGGATATTTTCTGGTCAAAAAACGCGTGTAGGAGGTACGGATGGAAAGTCAGATCAAAAAGCTGCACGGGCTGATGCAGTCCCGGCAGATCAGCTGTCAGGAGCTTACACAGAACTATATCGACGCGATGGAACGCGACAACAGAAAAATCAACGCCTATGTCAACCCCACGGCGGAGCTGGCAATGGAAACGGCGAAGGCGGTGGACAAAAAAATCGCTTCCGGTGAAACGCTTTCTCCCCTTGCGGGAATTCCGATGACCCTCAAGGACAATATCTCCACCAAAGGGATCGAAACCACCTGCTGTTCCAATATACTGAAGGGCTACTACCCGATTTACGACGCGACGGTGTGGGATATTCTGCAGCGGCAGAACGCCGTACTGCTCGGAAAAACAAATATGGACGAGTTCGCCATGGGCTCCTCCTGCGAGACCTCGTGCTTCGGCGGGGCGCTGAATCCCCACGACCTTTCCCGCGTGGCGGGCGGCAGCTCCGGAGGCGTCGCCTCCGCGGTCGGCGGCAACCTTGCCGTTTACGGCCTTGGCTCCGACACGGGCGGCTCTATCCGTCAGCCCGCGAGCTTCTGCGGCCTGGTCGGCTTAAAACCGACCTACGGCGCCGTTTCCCGCTACGGGCTGATCGCCTACGCTTCCAGCTTTGACCAGATCGGGCCGATCACCGCAACGGTAGAGGACGCCGCGCTGGTTTACGACGCGATTTCCCGGTACGACGAAAAGGATTCGACCTGCCGCGGCAACACCGGAAAACCGGTCGGCGAAAGCCTGAACAACAGCATCCGGGGTATGAAAATCGGAATTGCGAAGGAATACTTCGACGGCATCCGCGACGATGTGAACGGCGCCGTACAGAACGCGCTGAAGGTCTACGAGTCGCTCGGCGCCGAGATCGTCTATTTCGATATGCCCGCTTTAAAATACAGCCTGCCGGTGTACTATATTCTGGCGTGCGCGGAGGCTTCCTCCAACCTCGGGCGGTACGACGGCATCCGCTACGGCTACCGCACCCCGCACTACGGCGACCGCAATGAAATGATCTGCAAAACGCGCAGCGAGGGCTTCGGCAAGGAAGTTAAGCGCAGAATTCTGCTGGGCACCTACGTGCTGAGCGCGGGGTACTACGACGCGTATTATAAAAAGGCACAGAACCTGCGCGGCACGCTGGTCAAAGCGTTTCAGGACGCTTTCGGGAGATGCGACGCGATTCTCGCCCCCACCGTCCCCATGACGGCTTTCCCGCTGAATTTTACCGCACAGGACGCGGTGGAAACGTATCAGACGGATATCTGCACCGTGCCGGTGAACATCGCGGGCCTGCCCGCCGTCTCCATCCCCTGCGGCTTTGACGCCGCGGGCCTGCCCATCGGCATGCAGCTGATCGGCAGCAGCTTCAGCGAGGCGGTCATCCTGAATATTGCGCATCAGTATGAATCGGCCGTGGGAAACACGGTCTTTTGTTCTGCGGACATGGGGGTGAAACTATGAGCAATTACGAGCTGGTCTGCGGACTGGAAACTCATATTGAATTATCCACCAAAACGAAAATCTTCTGTTCGTGCACCACGGAGTTCGGCGGCGACCCGAACACCCACTGCTGCCCCGTCTGCATCGGGCTGCCGGGCACGCTGCCCAAGCTGAACAAAAAAGTGGTCGAATACGCCGTCATGGCCGGTCTGGCGACAAACTGCGAAATCAGCCCGGTTTCCAAAATGGACCGCAAAAACTACGTCTACCCCGACCTTCCGAAGGCGTACCAGATTTCACAGTACGATATGCCGCTGTGCAAAAACGGATATGTGGAACTGAGCAACGGCAGAAAGGTCCGTATCCTGCGCATCCATATTGAAGAGGACGCCGGCAAGCTGGTCCACCAGCGCGGCAGCACCTATGTGGATTACAACCGCGGCGGCGTGCCGTTGATTGAAATCGTTACCGAGCCCGATATCCGCAGCATTGACGAAGCGAGGGAATATCTGGAAAGGCTGCAGCTCGTCATGCGCTTTCTCGGTATTTCGGACTGTAAAATGCAGGAGGGCTCCATGCGGTGCGACGTGAACGTTTCCGTACGTCCGCAGGGGACCGAAGCATTCGGCACAAGAACCGAAATAAAAAACATGAACTCCTTTGCCCACATGGCCAAGGCGATGGAATACGAGGTGAACCGCCAGATCGACCTGCTGCAGAGCGGCGAAAAGGTCGTACAGGAGACCCGCCGCTACAACGAGGAGGACGACTGCACCGAAAGCATGCGCGGCAAGGAAGACGCCCACGATTACCGCTATTTCCGCGAGCCGGACCTCATGACCATTCAGGTTTCCGAAGAGACGGTCGCCCAATTAAGGGAAAAGCTGCCGGAGCTGCCCCATCAAAGGCTGGAGCGCTATCGGGCCGAATTCGGAATTCCCGAAGCCGACGCGCAGCAGCTGATTAAATACCGCCGGATTGCGGAATATTTTGAAGCCGCCATTGACGGCGTTCAGAATCCGAAGGTCATCGCTAACTGCATGATCGGACAGATGTTCAGCCGTCTGGACGGCGACAGCGCGAAAGAAAGCTTTCAGGTGAATGTAACGCCCGAAAACTTAAACGCGCTTGTGAAGTTACTGGACGCAGGCAAAATCAAAATGAACCTTTTGAAGGCGACGCTTGAAAAAATGCTCGACACCGGGAAAGCTCCGGGCGAGCTGATCAGTGAGGCCGATATGGGCGGTGTGGATGCGGACGCTCTTAAATCCGTCTGCGAGCAGGCTATTGCCTCCAATCCCAACGCGGTGTCGGATTACCTCTCCGGCAAGGAAAAGGCGCTCAAGGCCATTCTGGGCTCCGTTATGAAAGCGACACGGGGCCGCGCGGACGCGACGGAAGCGGAAAAGCTGCTGATTCAGCTGATACAGGATACCAACACCAAATAATTAAAAATAAACCATGCATAAAAAATGCCTTGATCGGCTTTGATAATCCGATCAAGGCATTTCTTTGTTCTCAGTTCTTCCCTTCCCTGTCATCCGCAGAGAAATCCTGCGCATCTGCGTTTTTCTCATTCACGGCCGCGGAGCATGCTTCGCTGTCCTGTACCGGGGATAAAACGTCTGTCCGAAGCGGTAACTCCCGCAAAGCATCCGTCCGTTTCTGTCTGGTCCACACAAAAAAGACCAGCATCACTAAGGTCGTAATCAGATCGGCGACCGCCTGCGCGTAGTAAATCCCGTTTTCCATCCACAGACGTTCCATCAGGATCAGAATCGGAAGATAGATGATCCCCTGTCTGGAAATACTGAATACAAATCCGGACTTGCTGTATTTGATGCAGAGCAGATATACGATCGCCATCGCCTGAAAGCCATAGGTGAAGAACAAAACGCTTGCCCCGATCATTGCCCGTATGCCCAGCTTAATAACGGCGGGGTCCCTGGAAAACGCGGCAACAATCGGCTGCGCAAACAGAATTTGCAGAGCCGCCAGAATCACTCCGCCTGAAATCGCCCACAGATATGCCTTCCGGGTGGCCTCTTTAATACGGTCAAAATGCCGCGCGCCGTAATTATAGGAAATAAAGGTCTGATACCCTCTTGAAAATCCGGTAATGGCAAACGTGGTCATCCCCACCATGCGGTTGGCGATTCCCAGCGCGGCAATGGTGTTGTCGCCGTACGGAGCAGCCACAACGTTTGCCGCGCTGATGGACAGGCTCTGAAAAAGGTTGATCGTAAAGATGGGAATCCCCGTTTTGAGAATCGGCTTTATAAACCACGATTGAAAACGGATATTTTTGACGGAAAGGGTCAAGTAGCTTTTCCCTCTCAGATAATACGGCAGCAGAATCGCAACACTGATGAACTGCCCGATGACATCGGTCACGGCGGCGCCCAAAATCCCCATCTTAAGCGGCCAGATCAAAGATCGGGTCCAAAATGATATTTACCACGGAACCCACGATTTGGGACCACGTACTGAGCGCTACCGCACCTTCGGCGCGCACGAGGTTCATCAGGCAGATGGACGGGATCTGAAACAGGAAGCCGACAATCAGGATTCCCGTATAATCCATCGCATAGGGCATCACCTCGGCGGAAGCGCCCATTGCCCTGAGCAGCGGACGCAGAAACAGCAGGACGAACTGAAACCCTACGCTTGCAAGAACACAGTAAAAAAGAGTCGACGAAAGCACGATTTCCGCTTTTTTCTTTTCGCCCGCCCCGAGAAGCTCGGAGATATACGCCGCCGCCCCGTTTCCAAAGAGCAGCCCGATTCCGGGAATGAACGTGACAAGCGGGTAGGCAATGGAAATATCCCCCATCGCCGCGGTACCCAGCTGCGCCACGAAGAAGCTGTCGATAAAATTGTAAAACCCCGTCATCAGCAGCCCGATGATCGTCGGCATTCCTAAGTACAGCAAAGCGGTATTCACTTTCCCGCTCTCCATCATAGCCAATCTTTTATTCAATGAAAATTGCCCCTTCCTAACCGTTTAGCTGCTATACGATTTTGCAAAAAAAATAGCGCTTTGCAGCACTATTCCCATTTTTTCTGAATCTCCTCTAAAAACTCACAGATTACCGCGCGCTTCTGTCCGTCATAGTTTTGCACTACGTCAAAAACTTTCCCGTCAAGCTCTTTGTGATAGCGGCGATGCTCTTCAAAAGCCTTTTGGCCCTTTTGCGTCAGCCGCACAATGACCCTCGCTTTATTGCCGGAATCCGCCGCCTTCATCAGATACCCTTTTTCCTCAAGCTTCTTTACCATTTGAGAAACGGCGCCCTTTGTCACCCGAATGGACTTGGCAATATCGGAGATACAGTAACTTTCGTTGCTTCCGATAAAATCGATCAAATGTATTTCGGCAATAAAAAGCTCATGATCCGTGCCAAAGGTGCGGGATCTTCTATCGTATTTATTGAATTGTTCCACAGTATCCAGGAGACACCTTGAGATTTTCTGCGCATCGTATTGCTTTTCCATGTTCTCAATTGTATACCTGCTAAACCCTATTGTCAAGGAGTTCTGAAAATCAGGAAAAAGCTATAAAGCCGTAAACAGCAAACCCTCCCTATTTAAAGGAGGAGCTAAGCTGCTTCTCTCCTGCAACAGGGAGGGTTCTATCAAAATGTTATGGCCGCCGTTGAAGCAAGCGGATTTTGCCCGCATGCTTCACCAACATTTTCATATAATAATACAATTATCTTACGTAGCTGATGTCATCGTCACGGCGCTCTTTGGGAGCCGGTGCATTTTCGCTCGGATACCCCACGGTAACGCAGCCGAACGGAATGCACTGATCCGGCAGCTTAAGACGCTTTTTGATGCGATCGTCGCGCAGGCCGTCGTTGACCGAACAGATATAGCAGCTTCCAAGCCCGTATGCCTGAGCGGCAAGCATGATATTCATGATTGCGCAGGAACAATCCTCGCGGTTATATTTCGCCGATTCCGGGGCCGACAAAACAATGACGGTGGGAGCGTTGTAGAACGGCACATGGCCCGGAACGAATTTCGCGCCGTTTTCCACAGCGACGGAAACAATCTCCGCAAGCAGCTGTTTATTCTGAATCACGGTAAAATGCCTTGCCTGCATCCCCATGGTTGACGGGGCAAATTTTGCCGCGAGTAAAATATCTGTCAGCTCTTCCTCTGAAATCTGCTCAGGCCGATAAGCGCGAACCGCCCGCCTGTCGAGCAAAGCCTCTATGGTATGGTTGAGTATCACTGTGAATTCCTCCTTAATCACTCGTATGCCGTTTGGCACACAATCCATTTTAATATAAATTGTTTCAATTATATCTTACCTTCGATTATTTATCAATCCATTTGTGTTAAATACAAATTAAAAAACTTAAAGATTTATTTTTAAAAAAGGATTGACAAATTTCTGGTTTTTGGTATAATAATTCTTGCTGTTTGAAATATTTTGATGCG
The DNA here is from genome assembly GCF_052442865.1 of Caproiciproducens puteiluti. Classification (NCBI taxonomy): domain Bacteria; kingdom Bacillati; phylum Bacillota; class Clostridia; order Eubacteriales; family Acutalibacteraceae; genus Caproiciproducens; species Caproiciproducens puteiluti. Next base: position 2,598,749 of record NZ_CP194790.1, read on the forward strand.
GAATTGTGTAAAGGTAGCACGACAGACTCTGACTCTGTTTGTGAGGGTTCGAATCCTTCTTCCGCAGCCATGGCCCCAATTTTGGGGCCGCATTTTTCGAGGTGTGGCTCAGCTTGGTAGAGCGCTACGTTCGGGACGTAGAGGCCGCTGGTTCGAATCCAGTCACCTCGACCAGCTTTATGATATGAGGGTAAAAGCAAACGCTTTTGCCCCTGTTATCATAAAAATATGTATTCTCAAATAAAAATCCAGAATATATATTTTTATGATAACTCCCTAGTTATGCTGACCACATAGCCAGAGAGATATGATCATAAATTGATTGCTTGGTATCCAGAAGCCGGTACCGCCGCATATCCACATTTCTGGTGCAGATAAGTTCAATCGCGTTTTCAGGGAGTTCAGAGGCTCGCTCCGAGCTTTGTACCACCTCGTTTCATATTTTCGCTCATCGTTGCGTAGCTTAACTTTGGTTCGGTCCAATAAACTCCGGTATTACTCTTCCGGCAAGCATATAATAGCAAGTCGACACGAACATTTGAAGATGGAATTCAAATGTTGGTCTTGACTTACTAAATTGTCAAGGAGCGCCAACCTCGCGTGTGACTGCATCGGTCACGATGAGGTACACAATGCTTGTCATTGTGGAGTTCGTTGTGAAAAATAAAAGTCTGCACCCTCACTACGACATAAGGGTACAGACCTTGACATGTATCCGAAATGCGTGTTAAAATAACACCGCATAAACGGCATTCACAAGTCATAATGGGGTCTTCTCCCACTTATGGCGCAAGGCGATTAACTGTTTTGCAGACAGTTTTTCGCCTGTGGATGCTTTTTTATTTTCCACAAGCTGAATTATATACCAAATTTTAGTAATTTGCAAGTGCTTAATTATTTTTAAGCAGCCTTTTTACGGGAGACTCCCCTTTCGCTGTTTTGCGAAAAGCGGAAGTGCTTCCGCTTTTTTATTTTGTCCTCGTCTTTAAGCATTGATTTCCAAAAACGTCTCATATATCGTACTTCTGCGATCTGATTTATACCGACATGCGCAAAGGAGAAGGATAGTTCCTCTCCCCGCGAAAAGCGGAAGTACTTCCGCTTTTTATAGCATATCCTTCTTCACGCTGACCTTTAGCCCGTTCTCGATGCCCAGCAAGAATAAATTATCTTTCCCTGGCTCTAATCCATTGCTCCTTATAAATTTTGTCGGTATGGTTGTGAATCCATTACGAATAACCACACGGGTTTCATTTTCATGTAGATCATGGCCGACATCAATCCGGTAAACAAAATAGTCTTTGTGATTTTCCCGAATGACTGTGACCGACTTATCAGGTGATATTCCAAAATGCTGGATGTAGAGTCTAGGAAAGTAAATTTGCTTCGTTGCTGATATTTTTAATGGGCATCCTAAAATATTCAATAGCTTCTCTCCCCTTTTATACACAAAAACTCGGTCCCTTTCGGACAGATAATAATCCCTTCGGTAGTGGCCACAAGGTAAACACAGTCCCCGATCTGGATGTGGTTTGACCGCGCCCATTCGACCGGAAGATTAAACCGGCCGATGCTAAGCTCCTTTAGCTCCCTACTCGGATTTCGATGGTGGGCAAGAGTAATTATCAACAGTTTTTATTGCATTGCATGTAGACCTCTGACGTTTCATGGATGCCATAAAGCTTGCGTATGCTTTTGTCGATCACGATCCGGTGCCTAGCTGAAACGATTGCCGGCAGGCCGATAATTTTTAGATATTTCATTTCTAATCTCCATTCATAAAAAATGAGCAGACCAGGATTATTCTTGATCTGCTCTTACTTTTTCTGTGTGGTTCCCATTCTTCCAAAGCAGGGGAAAAAGAGGGCGGGCATTGCTTATTAAGAGTTATTTATGGCTGCATTTTACCCATCACCAAATTTATCACTTTCATATTTTCTCTTACGTAGAGGCTTCCACTTAGCTATCTTAGAGATAAAATCTTTCTGTCGGCTCCGCAACCTGCGGCTCGGTGAATACCGTGTACCGGTTTGAAGTTTGTCCGTTATTCAGACGGTGACGCGGCTCGGAAATCACCATACCCGCCTTTTCCAGTTCTCTTAAAGCCCGCGTTACCGTCGCTACACTGACCCTACAAGCCTGTGCAATCGTCTTTTTAGACGGCCAGCATTCGCCGTTGATGTTGCTGCACTCAGCTAAATAGAAATAGACATGCATTGCTTTGGCTGTCAGCTCCAATTTCCGGACGATCTTCATCATATTCGATACAAAGTATCCCTTCATGTTGCTCCCCCTAAATATTCATAATAAAAGAGCAGGAGTGTTTATCCTCCCGCCCTGAAAGTTTATATTAAATATCTTCTTCTTCAAAAGTAATTCTTCTTCTGGCTGATTTTCCGGAGCCGAGAGAAGTAATATCAAGCGGCTCCATCCTCTCTTTATGGGGAAATCTTTCCAGCACGGCTGCTTTCAATTCTTCCCGGCTTGCATACCTGACTGTGCGCGTCGCGTTTTCGGGCATTGCAAACGGAGTGTCCAGCTTGATGCCCCACTCGTCAAAACGCTTCAAAACGGTTTTCAATGGATGAGTCCGGGTTTTTGTTAATATCCATTGATTTTCTGGCATTGTCCTGATTTGCTCCGCAGTCATCAGCGGTTTTTGAATCATCTGCAGACTTTTTGTTGAACTGTCACGTTCAAAGCTGCCGCTGCGGGAAGTGCTTCCGGACATGACGGTCTGGTTGCCCAGCGCCCGGGAGACATCCTCCGCACCTTTGGACAAAGGGGTAAACCCTCCGAATAAGGCATTGGTGCAGCAGTCAATGATGATTTCTCCACCTTCCCGGCCGTAATTCTTGTGCAGCTGCTCCATGGATTGAATCATTGGAAACAATAGAATGTTTCTCGATTTACCGGCTGTAAACATCTGCTCGGCATTATCGAATTTTGGGAGGGTACCAAACTCATCCAGATAGAAATAGACGCGCTTGTCCAGCTTGTTTTTACCATCCTGGTTTGCTACCACCAGGGATTCATTGTAAAGCTGAGAAACAAACAGAGAGACAAGAAAATGCTTTGTGGCATCTTCCTCCGGGAATACAATAAAGACAGCAGTGTGGCCATTGCAGAACTGCTCTGCGTCTACATCACTATCAAAGCATAGTATCTGTTCCAGTTCAGAATCAATGAATGAAAGCAGGCGGCTCATGGCCGTACTCATGACGCTGTGCATACTAGATTCCGCAGTGTTGAGTGCAGCACCGGCAAGCCAGCGCGCCTTGTGTTCTGCCGGCAGCAGTTCGATCAATTTCTGATATTCGTTCTTCGGCTTCACATTTTTTGCCTTCTCCCATTCTGTGGAGGGCGGTGTTTTCGTCTGTAGAAGCTCCTGTACGATTTTAAATACGCTTACGATATGACGCTCCCCATAGCCGCAAAACTCCGCCACAAGCAAAATGGTGGACGCTATCAGACCTTCGGCTGCGTCATAGAAATAAGCGTTCTGGCCTCCGCCGTCAAAACCTTCCATCCGGACAATGGTTTTTGCCGTGATCTTTGCGTAACGCTCTGCCCGGGCCTTACAGGTGATGTCGCCGGTTTCCTTAAAGAGATCCGTGTATTTATTGACCAGGTGCAGAAGGTTGAATCCGTGGCTGCGCGTGGGATTGCGCAAGTCGATGACGTACGGGGTATAGTGATAATATTTCTGAGCAATCCCGGCGTAATCCCGGAAAACGTCTCCCTTGGTGTCGGTTGCCAGGAAGCTGCAACCGCAGGCACAGATGAATTCCAGATTGGGATAAAGAAAACCGGTGGTCTTGCGACCGCCGGTTGTGCTGAGAATTAAAGTGTGGCTGTCTGAGTTGTCGATCCGAGCGCGTACATCTCGACGCCCTTCCAACAATCCCAGAACAGCCGCGCCGTCCGGTTCATCCGGAAGATGTTTGCCTTTGCGCCACAGTTGCGGTTCAAAAGAGATGTCATCATAGGTTTTCTGAATTTCCTGTTTAGTGGCCCATCGTGCGGTACCGTATTGGCCGTCACCCACGGTTCGAGCCTTGATGTTTAGATTTCCGTGTACTGCTTCTGAAATAAAGAGGGCAGCCAGAAAAGCGACGGCTGATATAGACATAACAATAGCTATTGTACTTGGCATAAGTTTTCCTCCTTAAAAATGATATAAGAAAAGCACCTCCGAAGAGGTGCTTAACTGATGTAATTAATGTACTGATTGATACAATGATTTTGCACTGTTATAAACATAATAGGAAACTCGGCTTCAGCTTTGAATTGCTTATTCTAACTATCAAATTGACTTAATTTATGAACTAAGCTCTCGTCTGAATCATAATAGAAAACTCCCGATATATGCGGCATAGAATAGCTCACTTTATTAGCTGATAAAGCACCCTGGAGAATTTTTTTCTCTGCCAGTATCGTCCAAAATACTGCATATCCTTTTTTTATTAAAAAATCCTTAAAGACATTTGCATCCATGAAAAAGCCGATATTATCATGTAGGAGTTCCTTGCTATCAAAGCATACGATGTTCCCATTTCTATCATATAATGTAGCATCTTCATTACCATACACTAATTGTAAAGTATTAAAAATCTCTTCACATGGTTTGTACCATGAAATACTGCCATCTTCAAATTTGTCTTCTGGACGTTCAGACAAATACTGAAATGATGGAACCAAAACTTTTTCAAGTACTTCAGAATACTTCCCATAGCGATTACTGATATTAACCCATTGTTCACCGCAATAATATGCATTTTGAAAGAACCGATAGCCATCAGACCAATAATACTCCTTGTTAAACAATTGGTAGTTTTCATTTGGCTCGGCTGCCCAACGCCCCATAAAATCAGCATCCGATAGTGTTTCAATATATTTTTCAAGTTGATCCTGTTTAACTATATAGCTATTGACCTGTACCCATATATCCTTTAGTGGTGTTTGATACATCCTTTCTCCCAATGTTTTGTTTTCGATACAAGAATACCAACCATTGAGTAGCAGATATTTATTATGGTGATATACCTGTTGTAGCATTTTTTCTATAGCTGGCAAATCATCGAAATTACTGAGCCACGTAATATTGTCCTGGTGTGGGATAGTATAAATGGCATTATGAACCGGCCGACAGCACATTTCATCTTGCTGACGTTTGCGAAGAGAGACTGTTGGATCAATATTTCTTATATTAGGCTCAAACGAACCTAAACAATATACTTATTTCATAAGGCCTCCGCAGCTGCTCCCGCATTTCTTCACACAGATCTTCCACATACATCCCTTGGGAAAGCCTTTGCAGTGTTTCCTGAATGATCGCATCGCCTTTAATACCGGATTTGTCATTGTCCAGGCATAAAACGATTTGATGGATTCCCTGGTACTCTGATAAGAAGCGGAGCAGCGCGGGGAGAGCTGTACAGCCCAAAGCAAGGTAGTTATGTTTCTGCCAGCCTTTTTCTTTATGAAGGTCAATAAAGGACAGCATGTCTATGGGCGCTTCAAAGACATAGAGTCTCTCTGACCCGCCGTGATAATTAAAGAAATATTCTTTATCCGATCCATCAACATCACCACGGAATGGCTTCTCAGTAAGTGTTCCTTTCTGAAAAGCCGCGCGCGCCTTGCCAGTGGAATCGTACCCAACAAAGACGGCGTTATGTGTGTTAGCGCTCTCATAGAGGCTCCTGTTATGTACAAAGAAGGAAATCACTTCGGAATCAATGCGGCGTTCCTGCATCAGGTAAGCATAAACACGCTTCATATTGCGGCTCTTGCCCGGCAGCGCGAACGGGCGCCGTTTCCTTTCCTTTTTCAGCGTGGATCTCTCAAACTCAATCCCGTTGTAATCCCTGCAGTTCAGCGTACAGACGGCATCCTGAAACCGCATATTGAAAAAGGTGCAGAGAAAATCAATCGCGGTTCCTTTGTCGCCGGTGTTATGGTCATAAAAGACATGTCCGCGAAACTTGACGCTGTGGTTCGCCGCCCACAGCCATTCCGTGCCGCTCCGCTCATATTTTTCGCCCTTTGCGTCCAGAATGCTTTTGATTTCCGTGTGCGCGGCCTAATAGATTTCTTCTTCCGTAAACGGTATGAATTTTGACAAGTGAATTCCTCCTTACATCAATTCTTCCTGCTCATCATATGCCTTTTGCTTTTGCGTCAGCTTGCGGTCGTGCCGATATTTGCGTGTCGTGCTGTCCTTGATGTTATCGCCCAGACTGTATACAAAGGCGTTAAACAGTCCCATAACCGTGCTGACGGCCGCTTGATTTTGATAAGCCTGAATCTGATTCAGACGGAGCTGCGCGTGAACATTGCCCTCGGCCGCCGCTTCCGTGTAATACTGTTTGGCGGTGGAGAGGTCGCGCTTTATTCCCAGACCGGCTTCATACATCATCCCGACTTTATAAAGCAGATCCGCGTCAGGGTTTTCCTGCAGTATTTTCAAAAATCCGGAAATGGCGGCTGCATAGATCAGCTGAGACTTGAGTTCATCAACAGGGGTTCCTTCCCCTTTCTGTATCATACGGGCGAACTGAAACTGAGAATAAGGATCGTCTTTCGCCGCGCTCATGGAAAACCATTGCGCTGCGGCAGCATAATTCTGAGCCGTGCCGTTCCCGGAGTAAAACATCTGTGCAATTTTGCGTTCTATGCCTGCATCCGGCTTTTTACGATCAAGAGAAATAAATCCGGCAATCGCCATAGAGTAGAATTTCTGTGCCAGTGAATCATCTTTGGAAATCTCCTCTCCCGCTGAAAAAAGCACGCCCAGCTGATATGCTGCAAAGGGGTTCTCTTTCTCCGCGCATTCTCGGAACCAATCAACAGCGCCCTGTATGTTCTTTTCCACGCCGGCTCCAGATAACAAAGCTTTGGCGGCTGCAAACTGAGCGAATTCATGCCCCAGCTTTGCCGCCGCCAAAAAGTGTTGATAGGCCTTTTCTTTATTCGATTCCACCCCAATGCCGTCCCGGTACATTTTCCCCAGCTCGTACATTGCATAGGCATCCCCGCTTTTGGCGGCTTTTTGATACCACTTTACGGCGTCCGGATAACTCTGCTCCGTGCCGGCTCCCTCATAGTAGGCACGGGCGGTACAGTAGGCCGCGTGAGGATGTCCCTTTTCTGCGGCTTCCACGTACCATTGAAAAGCTGCATAATTATCCTGCTCCGTTCCATTGCCGTGCTTGTACATGCTGGCAATCTGATATTCAACATAAGCTGCAGGTGTTTCTTTTTCCTGTTCCAAAAATCCGGCCAGCGCTTCATTGTACAAACTCTGCGCTTTTATTTCGTCCTGTGGGACACCGTCTCCTTTCTGGTACATGCCGGCCAACTGATATTGCGCCCGGGCATTTTTCTTTTCACAGCAGATTTCCAGCCACTTTAAGCCTTCCTCCGGGTTTGCTTCCATACCCAGCCCTTTCAGGTACATGTTGGCCACTCGGAATTCAGTGTCGGCGTCCGGCTGCTGCTTGTCCTGTTCGATAAACTCAGTCAGAGCCTTTTGATACAATACTCCGGCCAGCTCGTCATCCCTTTCGACGCCCTGCCCGTTGCTGTACATCTGAGCGAGCCTGTAATCGGCATAGGAGACATCCTCCATGGAAGCCTTTGTGTACCACTCAGCCGCCACTTTGATTCTGCTCGGCTCCGATACCGGTATCAAACATTTTCCCCAGCGCATAGTAAGCATATTTGTCCTTGCCGTTCGCTGCCTCCTTGTAATAGGACTCAGCAACCGCATAATCCTGCTGGACACCTTCTCCCGCGTAAAACATCTTTCCCAAACGGTAATTAGAATGGATATGCCCTCCGTCAGCGGAAAGCCGAAACCATTGATATGCTTTCCCGTAATCCCGGGGAAGCCCTTCGCCAGCGTATTCCATCCTCCCCAAAGTGTACATTAGAAAAGCGGTGTCTTTCCTTCCTGAGAATCCTGCCTGTTCTGCCGTTCCATCGTCGACGGAACGGCCCACATCAAAGCCGTAGCTCTTTTCAATCGAGGCCCGGAAATCCCAGTAGGCGTCCAGACAGTATTCCGTGCCTAATTCCTGATTCTCTTCAATACCGATGCCATAGAGATACATTTTTCCCAGCTCGTATTTCGCAAAGGAATGTCCGGCCGCAGCTGCAAGGCCATACCACATTTGCGCCTGCTCATAATCCTGCTCCACGCCGTTCCCGTAGAAGTATTTCTTTGCCAGCTCATATTTGGCCTTTATATCCCCGTTCATTGCTTTACCGAAACACTCATCAAAGCTTTGCGTCCCGGATGATCGCCGCGCTATTTTTGTTCCAGCGTTTGAAAGCTCGAATTGCGTCAGGGTTAATGTTAGACCGCATTGTGTAGCCTGCGTCCCAGCTAACTTGATTGAGTTCCATGTGCACCTTACCGTCTTTCATTCTTTTCACTCTTGACCGCCCCTTTCATTGGTATACTAATATTATATAGGAAAATCTAAACAACGTCAAGAAAAACCTTTAATATTTCCTTGATGTTGTTGATATAAACTTGACATTATATAGAATAACCTTTATACTTTAGGTGAAAGGGTGATAACATGAAAATCTGTCAAAAAGTCAAAATGGCTTTAGCTTATAAAAACATGAGTGAGGCAGAATTGGCACGCTGCATAGGGACTTCGCCGTCTGCTTTTAACCAAAGAATGAAAACAGATAAGTTTTCAACTGAAGAAATTGAAAAAATAGCTGAAGCCTTGGGAGCGGTTTTTAGTTTCACTTTCGATTTTTCGGATGGAACAGTAATATAAAAAACCATCGGATATTGTTATCCGATGGTTTTAATGACCTGTTATTATTCTGATATTATTTCTTTGACAATCATCCGTAAAATTATCTGGCAGGTCGAGCGGTATGCTTTTTCGCAAGCTCTTTTACCATATCGTCATAGGATGTTTTTCCTGTGATACATTCACGCAGTCTCTGCTTATCCTGTTCTGTTAAGGGCATACCTTCCATGGCCATTGTGCCATTGACTTCGCCTATTATTTTCTCAATATTTATCATCGGTCAGCCCTCCTTTTATTAATTATATTATAGCACTTTTGGGCTGGTTTATCAAAGAATTTCAGCGAAAATGAGCGCCTAAAGCAGAGAAAAAATAACAGTTTCTATTTCAGGAAGCCCATCGGATCAACAGCTTTTCCGTTTATACGGATTTCAAAGTGGCAGTGGTTCCCGGTGGATTCTCAGGTGCTTCCGACCAGGGCGATCACCTGCCCTTTCTGTACGGTTTCTCCCTTCTTCACAAGAAATCTAACTGTACCCGTTCTCATTTGGTTTACTTGAAATTTCTGATACTCACTAAACAAGTCCGACCCTTTGGCCGTCCATTCCTTCTGAATTAGCTTATAATCCAATTTTCTTAGGATCGTATTCTTCCGGAGGCTTCTTCAAGAGTATGCTCTTTTCATAGGGCACCGATATTATAAATTCATTAAATAAAAAAAATTGTGACCCTGATGTGTATGGTCGGAATACTGAACCATTGAAATGGGACAGACAATTGTTAAGAAAGGGCACTTGATGATTAACATCAGGCGGGCCCTTTTTGCAACAATGCTTTTTCTGATTTTTTCCGTATAGTTCTATCATTTGCCTTTGGTCAAAAATGTTCAGAGAAAAAAGCAGACAGTTCTTCTTTAAGGGTTTCTTCCTCCGGTCCGTCTATCTCAATTGTGACGGTCTCTCCCTGCTTTACGGCCATGCTCATGACAGAAAACAGTTTCTTGGCATCGGCGCTGCGTTCACCGCACCGGATGATGACCTGTGCATCCAAAGGTTTCAGCCGCTTTACCATGATCCCCGTAGGCCTTGCGTGAAGACCCATGCTGCTTTGTATCTTGTAATGAAAGCTTGTCATCACGATTCCTCTTTCAATTTCTTTTTTCATAGCTGCACTTTTCTGGACGGCACACCTCTCAGAGAATGCCATCCTTGCTTTCTGTGGGAAAGTGCTGTTTGTTTTACCATCCGTATCTTTGGGGGTCCCACTCGGTTTCCGCCGTTTCCTGTTTAACCAACACCATTTTATTATCCGGGATATCTTTATTTACGACAAGCCCCGGCCCCAGAGTGGAATTCGCGCCTATTCTTACGCCTGGCACAAATAGATTTCCTATACCCGTCCGGCTATGGTCGCCGAGGAATATGGCGTTTGTATTAATGCCCTGGTATGTTTTTACAGGGGCTTTTTGAGCGCCTGGCATATCGTCAAAGCGCAGGATGGCCATCGTGCAGCCGGCAGCAATGTCGGTGCTTCGGCCCACCACTCCATACACTTCGCAATTATGCACCATTGCGGCTCCATCAAAAGTGACACCGGCCACTTCGGCAGAAAATCCAATTTTATTATTGTTTCCAATAACGCTTTCATCTGCGATTTTACAGTAATCCCGTACAAGGGTGTGCGAACCGATTATGCAATTTTTACCGATAACCGCGCCGTTTTCAAGGATACTTTCCTCCCCGATGATACAGTTCCCGCGAATAACGACCCGCTCGCCGATGACGCTGCCCGCCCCGACCATGACATACCCTTCCAAGCGGGCGCTTTTCTCCACTTTCGCGTCTTGTGCAAGGACACTTTTTGTCAGTTTCCCCACAACGTGCCTACAAAACAGCTGATTGGCCGTTAAGATATCCCATGGGAAATCCATATCAGCATAAGCGCCGTCGATAAATACCGCCTGGAACGTATATCCATCTTCAAGGGCGGTTTGAAGGCCCTGTTCCAAAAAAAAGCCGATCGGCGGCATGCCGCCCACGGGTACCTTAAAAAATGTATTCGATGTTTGTGCTGCATAACTCAGTACTGTCTCTTCCAGCACAAATATACCGGCCACTTTGGCGTTTGCGTAATGGGCGCGCGGATGGCCCCAAAAGCTTTTGACGATGGAGTTTTCCGCAAAAGCGCAGATATGGTCCTGAGCGAAATCTCCATCCTCCAGATTTTTTAGCAGAACGCGGCTGCTTGCCGTGTGCTGTCCCAAAAATTCTTGGACGGTCCCGTCCTCCAGAAAGATATCCCCATACCAGAGGACCGCAGGACCATTTTTCGCAAGCGATGCAATATCATCGCCAAGTTTGTGTTCTTCCGATTCTAAAATCGAAATATCCTTTTCATTGCGCAGAAGATACCGGAGATGGACACTCTGATAACCGGCGAACAAGGTGATGGGCGAAACGCCGTTTTGCCGCAGCTGCCGAACGATGCGCAGAATGTTTGGCACGTTCCCCACTGGAAGACAGCATTTTTGCCAATAATGATTGTAGGGCCACATCCGTTTGCCGGTCCCGCCGCACAAAACAATTCCCTGCATAGCTTTCTCCCCCATTCAGCAATATCGTTGCCTCATGCTTACTTAAAATAGCCGTAATATTGATCAAACAGCTTTTCGTTATACACATCCGCGCCGTCCACGTTGGAACTCTTGAAAACCGGCGGTTTCATGCCGGCGTTTACAAGCCTTTCCACCACCGCCACAATTAAAGCCTGGGCGATGGCCGTTCCCGCGAAGTCCGAGCTCGGCCCAATCGGTACGTCGAATCCATCGATGTAAAAAGCCGCGTCCCCTTTTTCCGCACAGTTGTCTATGGTCACGTCTGCAATTTCGTACATTTTTTTGCCGCTGGCATCACGTGAGGAAACCGCCCCGGAATGCTTCATGGAGGTAAGGGCTATGACCTTGGCGCCCGCTTTTTTCGCCTCCAGGCACATCTGTACAGGTACGCTGTTGCGTCCTGAATTGGACACGACCATAAGGGTATCTTTTTCATCTACTTTATACAGAGAAATCATCGCCTCGGCATAGCCTGAAAGGCGTTCGAGCCAAGTGCTTTTATTCGGCATTTCGTGCAGCATCAGCTCGGGGGGCAGGATCGCTTTGACAAAGGCAAGGCCCCCCGCCCGAATGTAAATTTCTTCAGCCACCATATGGGAGTGGCCCGAACCAAAAACATAAAAGCGCCCTCCCGAAAGGCAGGATGACGCCACCAATTCGGCGGCTTTCGCTATGTTTTCCCGCTGTGTGCGCCGCACCTCCTGCATTTTCTCCACAATAAAGTCAAGGTATAGGTCAAGAGCGTTCATAAACATCTTCCTTTCTCTTTGAGCACGGACACAAATTGTTCCGTAATCCACTGGGGACGAGTAATCGCTGTGCCGATGGTGACAATATCCGCCCCCATATGAAATGCTTTCTTCAGCTGCTCCGTATTGATAATGCGCCCTTCGGCATTGATAAAGGAGTGGGGCAGCGTTTTCCGTATCTCGGAAATCAAAGTAAAATCGGGCGATACCTGCTGAGGGCTGTAGGGGGTGTATCCGGACAGTGTGGTGGAGAGAATGTCGGCCCCCTTCTCGTAAGCGGCAACCGCTTCGTCCAGCACAGATATTTCAGCCATGATCGGAACATGAAAGCGTTTTTTTATTTCCTGTATCATATCCGTTCCGAAAAGGCCTTCGCTGTTTGAACGTTTTGTACAGTCCAGAGCAACAATATCAGCGCCGGTGTCGATAATGGCGGCGGCGCTTTCAAGGTCCGGCGTGATGAAAACATCGGACCCCGGTTTTTTCCGCTTATAAATACCGATGACCGGAAGACCCGTTTCGGCTTTTATTGCGGATATGTCGGACGGACCGTTGCCCCGTAAAGCAACTGCGCCTCCCATTTTGGCCGCCAGCGCCATCTTGGCCATATACAGAGAACCATGCAGCGGTTCCCCCTTCAGGGCCTGGCAGGAAACCACCAGACCCCCTCTTATTTTTTGCAATATATCTTCCATTTGGATTTTCCTCACTTCAAAGATAGAATCATGTCCCGAACGGCTTCCATCAGTTTTTCTCCTTCGCCCCTCTCATAAGGGGAGGACAGGGTTTCGTAGGTCTCCGCCAGGTAAGAAGACGTATCGGGAATATACCCCTGATAGCCGCCAAAATAGCCGCAAAAGACTACTTCATTTCCGTAAGCGGCCCGGAGTGGATTGCTGAGAGCGGAAAACAGCTCTCCCGGGACAAATACAAACACAAGAGTACCCATGCGAAAAAAACGGACTTCCATGGGAAGCATATCCACGCCGCCAAATCCGACGGACAACGACAAGTTGCTCTGTGCGCCTTCAACGCGTGATTCAAACAGCCGTAAATCCTTCCTGCTCTGCGAATGGGCTCGCTGCAATTCCCGGGAAAGCTTTTCAAGTTTTGCTTTGGCATTTTCCACACTGTCCAGCTTTTTTACAGCCATCGGATAGGTGAAAGCCCCTGTTTTGAGCGGATCGGCGGGCAATGGGGACGCCTGCTTCAGCGCCTTGTCTATGTACTTGCAAAGCTTTCCAGAAATTCGCTCCACCTCGTCAAAAGTCGAGGCCGTCCTTGTGAAACGGGTGCTGATATCTCCGCAACTTCCATTTAAAAACATGACCATCGCATACACCTTATCTTCCAGAAATCCGGCAACCCCGCCCGGCAAATCGGCGGAGATCATCCGGTTCTGAAAATTCATGGTGGTGGGGTGGCAGGCCACGTTATACACCAGAAGCTTTTTCCCGTCCGCCCGCGTCCCTTCTAGTGCCAGCAGCACGGGATCGCCCGGCAGTCTTTTGTCATTGCGGTTGGTGGCGATGCCTTCTGTCCTGATCATGCCGTACCGGAAATTGCATGGGCAAAGATTTTTAAAAGCGTTTTCCACGGCTTTGTGGATTGACCGAATATAACGATTGCACAGTTCTTTGTCATACCCGCCCATCAGGTTTTCCATGCCTTTTATGAAGGGGTCTATGCCTTTATTGGTCCCTTTCGGGCCGGAATGAGTATGGATCGCCCCTGCGAAAACGTTCGAATCCTTCAGCCCCAGACCCGCCAGATCCCTACGGATGTCGGCGGCAAATCCGTCGTCAATATCCAGAAGATCGGTCTGAACAATGCAATAGGTTTCGTTATTGTTTTGCAGGAGCAGGACGCGCGCGTAAAGTTCGTCATGAACGCCAAGCGCTATACGTCCCTCTCCCGCAAATCCCGCCAGTTCTTTTCGCAAGGGCGGTGTTATGTAAGCTTTCCCATACCCGGCTTTTATTATGGACATTCGTATCACTCCTTATCTGAATTTTTTTATGACTAAGCCGGACTGTAAACGGAAATCCGGAACTTAATCCGGCATCAGCCCAAAACGCCGAGTGCCACGAGCGGAATGGCAATCACGATAATTCCCAGTAGGATGAACACGGCATTGATCCGCTTCTTGATTAATCTGGCACACAGCAGCGTTAACAGCATGGGCAGCAGTGACGGGACGATGCCGTCCAGAAGCTCCTGAATTTTGACAGACATCTTGCCAATGGTAAGCGCGACCGGAATTGGGATGGCCACGAGCTGCGGGATCAATCCTCCTACCAGCAGCAGGCCGAGAATGGTCGCCATGGTGGTATACCGCTGGACCACATTGCTTTCTTTAATGTTGTCCAGCATTTTGGAACCTTGATTATAGCCCATGTGGATACCGAAATACTTAATACCCACGTTCACGACATTGAACATGAGAAGGGCCAGCAGCAGACCGATCGGGTTTCCTTTCGAAGCAAACGAGGCACCTATGGACATACAGATCGGCATCCAGGTCAGCCAGATCAAACTATCTCCCAAACCTGCCAGAGGCCCCATCAATGCGATCTTCAGCGCAGAGATCACCGAAGAAGCGCTGTTGCCTTCTTTTTCCTCCAACGCGGCGGTGATGCCTAAAACGGGGGCGGCAAACGATGGCATGGTGTTAAAAAACTCAAGATGGCGGGCAATTGCCTGGCTTCGTCCCTCTTTGGGCTTGTCGGCGTACACCTTTTTCAGCACCGGCACCATGGTGTACAGGTACGCCAATGCCTGCATGCGCTCATAATTCCAGGAAACCTGAAACAGATTGAGACGCCAGAATAACTTATTAAGATCTTTCTTCGTAATTTTCTCTGCCATTATAAATCGATTCCTCCCTTCTCAGTCGCCAAAGCTGCGGCCTCATCGGCGGCGGGCGTATGATTGTCTTTATCATTGCTGCGGGTGAACGCGTCATACAGAATCGCGAATACAATGCCGACCATGGCAAGGCCGATAGTGGGGAGTTTCATGTATACGTTCAGCACAAAGCCCAACAGGAAAAATACCCACAACTTTTTATTGATCATCAGGGACAACAGCAAACCGAAACCAAGCGCCGGAAGCATGCCGCCGGCCACCGTGAGGCCTTTCTGGATAAACGAGGGAATCACGCTGAACAGGGTGGTCACGTGTTCGGCACCGAAAAAGATGGCAAGAAAAACCGGCACCGACCTTGTCAGCAGAAACAGCGGCAAACAGCGCAGATGATACTTGGCGGCCTTGTCGAAATCGCCTTCTTCCACAACCTTGTCTGCACGGTGAGTAAAAAAGACGGAGATTGTCCGGGCCAACACATCAAGCTGCTGGGCAACAACAGCTACCGGGACTGCAATGGCAATGCTGGCCACGGCGCCCTGACCAGACAAAACACCTACCGCCGTACCGAGGATAGAGCCGCAGACGACATCCGGCGGCACATAGGCGCCGATGCCGCTGACACCCAACCACATCAGTTCCAAAGCCGACGCGATGATCATACCCTGGGTGAAATCCCCCAGAATAAGACCCGTAATCGAACCGGCAATCAGGGGACGCCAAAAGCAGAGCTGCGGCCCAAACAGGTCGAAAGTGCATATGGCTGTCCAAAGCGCAACCAATAACGCGGGGATTAACATTATATCTGCCTCCTTTTTATTAAGACAAAACCTGTGCTATTTTAAGGGCTTTGTCATTGGGTACCATCTGAATCTCGATGTCAATACCTGACTTCACCAATTCTTGAAATGCCTTTTTTTCCTCCTCACTGACCGCTACAGCTTTTGTAAGCTTTTGTTTTCCCGGGGCGAATTTCATTCCTCCGACATTTACTTTTTTTATTTTTACACCTCCTAATAAACATCTCAAAATTTCCTGCGGATCGGTATAAATCAGCATGGTGCGCCGTTTGATAGGACTCTTCTTGTATACTGAGGTAAACTGGTCGGTCGAAAAAAGATGCACTTTCAAACCTTCTGGTGCAGCCGCCTCTAGGACAGTTTTTTGAATCTCATCATCTGCAAGCTTGTCGCTAATGACAATAACCTGTTCAATCTCATAGAATTTCAGCCAGGTTGTAGCCACCTGCCCATGGATTAGGCGGTCATCAATACGGATAAATTCAATCATCACAAATCCTCCTCGTCAGGTGCTTCTTTCCGGGCAATTCTTACTGTCTGGGACACCACTTTCATTAATTCACTCGATTCTTTAATCAGCATTGTCGCTGTGATTTCGCTTATGTCATCACAGTCGTAGGCGTTGATAACAAGCGGAAGGTTGAACCCGCTAATAACGGTAACTTTAGGGTTTTTTGCAGCAAAATGCAGAGAGACATTGGAGGGAGTTCCATAAGGAACATCTGTTAATATTAACACTTTCTCTTTGCTTTTTGCGGCGGGAGCTGCCAGCTCGGTTTCCAACGCTTCTTCAAGATCATCGCTGCCCATGCCTGGGAAAAGCCCTATGGCGGAAAAATCTGTCATCTTGCCCATGATCATTTCGGCACTTTTCAAAGCTTCGATGGCATAATTGCCATGACTCAATAAAACTGTATAAAAGCCTTTCATTTTATCCCTCCTATTGAATCAGGACATCAAGACTATATTTATTTCCATTGATGCAGGTGCGCCCGTACTCAATGGGAACGGCGTTCATGTCATACCCCACACCGCGTAAATACAAAACCGTCGCCGAATTTCTGCCGAAAAGAATTTTTGCATATTCACCCTTGATGTCCAGAGTCGAAATTTTCTGTTCGATCCGGATGATTTTTTTATTGTATTGCTCCTCCAGCGTCTGATAGATCGAGCCCTTTGTAAAATCATGATCCAGAAGATGGGGAAGAAGCCTTGCATTGTAATACAGATTCTCAATGGCTACGGGTTCTTCGTAGAGGTACTGGACACGCTCTAAGTTATAAACCGAATCCCCTTCATTGACATGCAGCCGTTTTGCAATTTTCTCATCGGCTTTTACGGTTGCCGTACGCAGAATTTTGCTGCTGTGATCCACCCCTTTGGCCGCCATCATCTGTGAGAACCCCTTGAGAGAATATTCGCGCCCCACATCAAACCGGGATACGACACTGCCTTTTCCCTTTATGCGATAAATCAGGTCGTTGGCTGCAAGCTCATCAAAAGCTCTTCGGACGGTCATACGGCTGGTGTTGAACATTTTGCAGAAATCCTGTTCGCTGGGAAGCAGCGAACCTTTCGGATAGTTTCCGTTGATAATGTTTTGCTCTATAAAATTCTCGATGTCTTTAAAAATCGGCATTGTGGCCCTCCTCTGTATATACTTATTTATATATACATATTTGTATATACATGTTATATATACATTATAGCTTTCCATACAGAAATGTCAAGATTGTTTATCATTTTAAGTAAAGATTTTTTAAATTTTATATAAATTAAATGTAGGCTCCCTAAAAACATCTTATTATTGCGGCCTATCGTGTCTACATAATACCCTTTATACCAAAACTCTCGATTTCGGTACTTATATTTCAATTCCCCGATTTGTTAATAAAGCAACGCTTTTTTTATTTCAGAAAGTTCATCGGATCAACAGCTTTTCCGTTTACACGGATTTCGAAATGGCAGTGGTTCCCGGTGGATTCTCCGGTACTTCCGACCAGGGCGATCACCTTCCCTTTCTGTACGGTATCTCCTTTCTTCACAAGCAGCTGTGAGCAGTGGCCATACAGAGACATTGTAGAAGATGAATGCTGAATTGCCACAACGTTTCCATAGCCCCCGTAGCCGCCTCCTGTGACACCGAAATCAGCAAAAATCACCTTTCCTGATTCACCGGCGTAGATCGGCGTCCCATAAGCTGCCGCGAAGTCCACCCCCTTATGAAGGGTGGTCTTGCCTGTCGTCGGGTCGGAACGGTAGCCGAAGGGGGACGAGATCGTGTATTTTCCCGCCTTGATCGAATAGTCGAAGATACCGCTTCCGGCCGTGCCGTAATAGCGAAGCACATGGCTGATGTAGTTGACCGTCACCATAGCTTTCCCATCCCAGCCGCGCCGCCTGCTGCTGTGAGAATTCGACGGCATTCGCCTGTATGTAACCGCCTTTTTCTTTTTACAATATCAAGCTGATTCAGCCTTTTCGTTTTTTCGTTGTATTCCTGTTCATGCTCCCACGGGAGCGCGAGCTGCGCTTTTGCTTCCTTTAACTGTTTCTGTGAATGCCGTCTTCTCAAAGCCACGGATCTGAATCCTTGCCTTTTGATATAGCTGCTAGGAAATTCTCCCTGATGCTGTCCAACTCCACCCCGAAAAGATTGCAGAAACCCGCTATGTTCTCCGGAATAAAACCAAGAAACCGCCCTGTTCCACAGGACGGTTCCAAAATATTGCCGCCGGTAAACTCGAAGTTTTTCAAGGCGGTATGTACGCACTGATGACGGCCGGTGGCGTGTAGAATGCTGTTAAGGTAGAAGTACGGGCAGCGGTGTATTCTTCAGGTGTCAGCAATTGATTGAGTTCTTCATATTCTTTCTGTCATTTCTCATTCTTTTTATCAAATGTCTGCGGGATGCCTCCCCAGCCAACATACTTGACCTTGAACGACGCACCGTCCGCAGTGATGCCGTATCGGTCCTCAAAATCTGCGATAGCTATATTATATTTATCGAGCGAAAGCTCCCAACGTTGAGGAAGTGTTTTTTCTTCCCCATTCGTATCGGACACGTCAAACAGAAATTTCAGTGTTACCCAATGGTCGGTGTCGATGATTACCGGTATTCCCTTTACACCTGCGTTCACGCGGCGGCCGACACGGTTCCACGTCTCGATCGGAGCCAGGGCGGTCGCGTCCGGCCGGCGCGCGTAGATCAGCAGGGCCGACGTAAAATCATATTTGTAGATTCCTGACGCAAACCGGAAAAAGGTTGTCCATTCCTTGTTGGAGGAGACCACTTTTTGCTGTGTCCTTTGCAGTAATTCTTTGCATTCATTGAGTTTATCCAATTGCGGACCTCCATTCACATAAAGTGAGCGGCCGGAGTTCTCCGGCCGCCTTCATATAATATCATTGCCCCTAATTAATATTAAAACTGGTGCCATCTTTTCTATATGCTATTATTCTAATTTTTGTATCATACATTGCACCAAATTTAAACATAACACCAACTATCTTAGTTGAGTCCACACTCCCATACACATACATATATGGCGTAGTCATAACGCCCCCATCACCATTCACATTAGGCGCATCCACAACAGCTGGTATCTCATATGAGCCACTTCCAACAATGTACTTGCTCATTGAACAGTCATAGCTTGTTCTAAAATCGGCAGATTCTTCACGACTTGTAAATTCTTTAACACGATTAGCAGTATCCAGAACTTTTAGAGAATAGAATGCCCTTGAAAGTGTTTTTTCACTATCCTGAGTTGCAACATTTATTACAAAATGGTCTATATTCTCAGGCTGGTAGTAATAATAATCTATCTCACCCCCACTTCCATCATCATAATCCTTATCTCTGTAATAATTTGCATATCCATTATTTAATACTGTAGTATCATACGATGCACCCCAGTCATCATCCGCTACAAGTTTCTCATTGTTACTTTGATTCGCAGAAGTCCCTGTAAAATTCATTAAAAACGGTTTTCCATTAAGAGGTATTATCTTAACCGTTATAACTGCATTATCATAGTGTCTCTTATCCCCGTATTCAGAACGGATCCTTATGGTATTTAACGTAATTCCATTCGGATATCGATACATATCTGAAGTACTGGAACCATAGCTATAATGATTATGAGGCTTAGCTAACTTTACTTCATTAACGTATATATCACCGCCAACCAGATAAAAATCACCCCAATCAATAGTTACCGCAATTCCACTTCCTGCGGGTAGAACAACAGGTTCTGTGAACGTATATGTCACCTGTCCATATCCTTTTTGGCGATATTTATCATCAGAATAGTATGCATGTAAAGATGTTGTATTATTATCATCACTCGTACTGCAATATGATGAATCTCTGGTATACGTCCAACAATATGCCCTCTCTCTGAAATTGGCCGTCACCGTGACGTCCGCGTTCAGGTCATAAATGGTGTAAGTAGTGCTCGTGCCAATTACTGCACCGCTTGAATTCGTCCAATTTACAAACTCGTAATAATTATCGGGCGCTGCGGTCAGTGTTACATTTGTTCCTGCATTGAAAATACCAGTACCGTTTACATGCCCGTTAACTGCATTAGCCGATACGGTATAGGTGTTTGGTTTGACTTCTACCGCACAGGTTGCAGTAAATCCTCCATCCTGCGTTGTTGCGGTAATCGTGGCCGTGCCGACACCGGTACCAATGATTACTCCGGACTGGTCAACAGAGCAGATCGCATTGTCCGAAGAGGTCCAGGTAACCGACTTGTTTGTTGCATCTGCCGGCAGAATGGTGGCTTGCAAAGTTGCTCTGTTGCCTTTGATAATGGAGAGAGCAGAAGAACTGAGCGTAATTCCGGTCACCGGGATTACAACGGTAACTGCGCATGTAGCGGTAAAATCGCCATCCTTCGTGGTCACAGTAATCACCGCTGATCCCGCATTGATAGCGGAAATACATCCCAAAGAATCCACGGTGCAAACATTTTCATCAGACGATGACCATAGTACATCTTTCTGTGAGGCATCCTCAGGGGTTATGGTGGCCATCAAAGTTTCTGTTGTCCCTTTTACAAGAGTTGTACTGGCTTTATTAAGCGTGATTCCTGTAACAGAAGTAATAACCGTCACGCTGCACTCCGCGGTATATCCTCCATCAAGAGTCATAACAGTAATCACAGCATTACCGTTCGCAACAGCAACCAGCTTACCATTTTGGTCAACTGCACACACGGCCTTATTCGAGGATGACCATGCCATATTTGAATTGGTCGCGTCCGCAGGACTAACGGTTGCAGTAAGCAATTCAGTCGTTCCTTTTTCCAGCGTTAATTCAGTCTTATTCAGAACAACACCGGAAACCGGAATGATTACTGTAACTGTGCATTTCGCGGTATAATTACCGTCTTTCGTCGTTACGCAGATATCGGTGGTTCCAGCATTTAATGCGATAATATTTCCTGCAGAATCCACTGTACAGACATTCTCATTTGAGGACAACCAGATTACATCCTGCTGGGAAGCTCCGGCCGGAGAAACAGTAGCTATCAGGGATCCTTTGGAACCCTTAATAAGAGTGAGATTTGATTTATTGAGAGTAACCCCAGTTACAGAGGTAACAACCTTTATACTGCAATTTGCGGTATAACCGCCGTCGTAGGTTGTAACTCTAATGACAGCCGTACCATTTCCTACGGCTGTTACAACACCGTCTTCACTAACAGTACAAATTGAGACATCGGATGATGACCATGAAAGCTTTTGATCTGTGGCATCGGAAGGATTGACTGTTGCCGTCAGCGACTCGGAAGTACCGTTTTCAAGCGTCAGCACTTCTTTGTTCAGGGTTACCCCCGTTACAGGAACGGTCACTGTCACCGTACAGACTGCGGTATACCCTCCATCCAGTGTGGTTGCGAAAACCACTGAGGTACCTGCATTAACTGCGGTTACCTCGCCGGATAAATCGACGGTACACACATTGGGGTCGGATGAGAACCATAAAACATCTTTTTGTGTAGCCCCGATTGGAGTTACTGTTGCGATCAGGGATTCCGTCGAACCTTTTACAAGATTCATATTTGATTTGTTAAGTGTGATGCCTTTCACAGATGTCTTGACATTCACATTGCATTTCGCGGTAAAAGCGCCGTCATATGTCGTAACTGTTATGACTGCGGCACCATTTCCTACAGCCGTAAGTTTACCGCCCTGATCAACGGTGCAGACGGAATAACTGGAAGATGACCAAGAAAGTCCCTGATCGCTTGCATCGGACGGCGTAACAGTCGCGGTCAGTGATTCAGAAGATCCATTTTCTAAGGTTAATTCCGTTTTGTTCAGAGTGATGCCGGTTACGGGAATCACAACTGTAACGATACATGCTGCTATAAATCCACCGTCTGTCGTCTTGGCATAGATGACGACTGTGCCCGTATTGAAAGCAGATACTGTGCCGGTTGAATCAACAGTGCAGACAGTTGGATTTGAGGAAAACCATGATACTTCCTGCTGAGAGGCATCAGAAGGTGTTACTGTCGCAATTAAGGTTTCCTTTGATCCCTTCGCAAGAGTTAATTGCGTCTTATTAAGCATAATTCCGGTGACTGGCGTATTGACATTCACGCTGCATTCTGCTGTAAAATTACCGTCATGTGTCTTAACAGTAACGACGGCTGTTCCGTTTCCTACCGCTGTAACCTTCCCGTTTTGGTCCACCATACAGACCGTATTATTGGAGGAAGACCAGATAACCTTAGAATCAGTTGCATCGAAGGGAATTACTGTTGCTTTCAATGTTTCTGATTGTCCATTTTTCAGCAATAGTTCTGTTTTGTTCAGAGCAACACCGGTCACCGGAGCTACAACGGTAACTAAACATACGGCTGTATGACCACTATCCTTTGTGGCAGCCGATACAACGGTAGTTCCTACATTTAGAGCAGATACTTCCCCTGATGAATCAACAATACAAACATTTTCATCGGAAGATGACCAGTTAATTTCCTGATATGTTCCGGGCGGAGTGATTGTTGCAGTCAAGGTTTCTTTTGAACCTTTTGCTATGGTCATTTGTGTTTTATTTAATATAATGCCTGTAACAGAAGTGATGACGTTCACGTTGCATTTAGCGGTAAAACCGCCATCGTGTGTCATTACTTTAATTACTGCGGATCCATTTCCTACAGCCGTAACTTCTCCATCCTGACTTACGGTGCAAATCGTACTGTCGGAAGTGGACCAATATATTTCCTGATTGGAGGCATCGGAAGGAGAAACCGTTGCAAGCAATGTCTCAGATTGTCCGTTTTCCAGTGTAAGCTTTGTTTTGTTCAGCTTAACACTCATTACGGGAATCCCGCTATCAATAAAGCCACTGTCACTATTGCTGTCCTTATCATTGTTTGAATCCTGATATGTAGTTTCGTCAGTGCTATTCTCTGCCGCTTGGGCCAGGGAATTAGGAACAATGGAGAATATCATGGTAGTCGCTAGTAATAATGAAAGAAATCTTTTAGAAATTTTCATGTTTCCCTCCTAATAATCATTACTTAATTAAAAAATATAATTTTATAACCCCCTTTAACATTTAAGAATAATTGCAGTAACCAATACAAAAACTGACAAATACCCCTCCTATATTTCCTTTTTTATATAAAATTATAATAGTCCCAATATTCCGAATTGTCAATATATCACAAAATTCAATTAAATTTACTAAAGTTAGGTGCGGGAGAATCAGAGGTTTTGTAAAAGTTTAAGTAATCTAGTTATACCTATCCTGAGCATGGGATTCTGATCCATAGCTGCTATGCACTGATGCTGTATTGGAACTGTCCGTTAAAGTACATTGCGTAGATACTATAAGAATATGTCCATTGATAGCTCTTCTTAAAGTTGGCTGTCACCGTGATGTCCATATAAAAATGAAAGAAAATTATTACACCATTTCAAAGGCTTAATGAATATTTTTTACTTCTTTCAGCATTCGCTTCATAAAGAACTTTTATATAATTTTAAACCTCTCAGTCAAAAAAACGACCCCTAAGCAACAGTATGCTTAGGGGTTAACGTTTATAAACTTGATAACATTGCTGCAATTACACTGCTTTCTTTTCACCCTGTGCTTCGCTTCTCATAGCCAGTTTTTTACACGGCCTCATAAGAAGAACGCAAACCCCGTTAAAAATGAGGCTACCAACAATAAAAGTGCCGAAAAAAAGCGGGATATTCGACGAAAACGCATTTACATCGATACAGGCACAGGTTAAGTACGCAAACCCGACGTTGTTGAGGGCCTTTGGAGCATACGGATGCAGGACGATCAGGATAAAAAGGACGACAGCCAGAGGAATCAGAAAACCGAAAAGGCCGCCCAGAACCGGTGTCAGTGCCGAAATAGCCAAAAGTGCCACAACAGTGAGCACCAGACCGACAAGACCACCCACCTCAACGGAAATCAGTCTGTCCCTGATATCCCCTTCCATTGTAAACAGCATAATATTGCTGATAAAGATCAGCCAGCCGTATTGAAAATTCATGACATTGAGAATTGCGTTTGCAATCAGGATCCAGAGGAGCAGAGACAGGCGGAAGTAGAGCAGAAAGCGCTTCTGTACTGTTTCATTCATGGTTCTTTTTCTCCTTAATGTTTTGTCAAGAGGGAAGGATCCACAGGCTCTGTTCTGTTTGCCTGATAAATTCCCTGCTGCTTTAAGAGCTCATCATAATTTTCATGGGTCAGGATATAGAACTGCTTTTTCGCGAGGGACTCAAATACTTTCTCAACCGTAGGCTCCAGAGGAGCGCCGTTGTCAAGAATCTTCTTATTGAATTCTATGAATTTCTGATATTTTTCCGACGAGTAATAAGGATCGTCCTTTGGTACGGCAAACCGTTCCGGACGGTGGCGGTCCGTCAGATGCATCTCCGTCTGTACAAAACCGGGACAGAACACGGAAACATCGATGTCGGCGCCCGACGCTTTGAGGGACTTGTACACACACTCCGACAGAGCGACAGCCGCATGCTTCGTGCTGAAGTAAACCGGAGCGGAGCCTAAGGTGATCAGTCCCGCGATGGAGCAGACGTTTAAAATTTGGCAGTGCGTGCCCTGCGTGAGCATCTGCGGAATAAACCGCTGCATCATAAACCAGTGGGCATAAACGTTGACTTCCGTCACCCACTTGATATCCTGCTCCCTGATGTCCAAAAGATCGGCGCCGTTGGATACGCCCGCGTCGTTGATAAGGATATCGCAGCGGCCGAATTCTTTCATGGTCCGGTCGAATATTTTCTGGCATTCTTCCGAAAGGGAAACGTCAGCCTGTACGGCAACCGCTTTGCGGCCCATCGCCCTGATTTCATCGGCGACCGCTTCCGCTTCTTCCCCGTGGATATCGGCGATCAGCACATCGGACCCCCGTTTCGCGCAGCCCAGTGCCAGCGCGCGCCCGATGCCGTTGGCACCGCCCGTGATTACCAGCACTTTCCCTTTATAGTTTTCAATCATATCGGCACCCTCCTTATTGCGGATTTTTTCCGTTAACCAGATTCTGAATCCTCATCCCGGCGACAACCTGGGATTCCGGGTGGGTAAAGATATAGAATTTCTCATCCTCGACAGCGGTAAAAACACAGGTTCCAACATAATCGATGGGAATGCCCGTCGTTACCTGGCGCTCGCTGCGCACAAAACCCGACTTAAACTCCTGCCCCTGGTAATAAGGATCGTCGTTGATGGCGTAACGTTCCGGCCGGTGAGTATCCGCCAGATGAATGCCCGTCTGCACAAAGGCGGGTACAAGGCAATGGACCTGAATGCGCCCGAGGCCGCGATTCTTCAGGGCAAGGTAGGTACCCTCCGAAGCCCCGATCCCTGCGAATTTTGTGGCGTGGTACATCACGGCGTTTCCGGAGGTCATCAGCCCCGCTGTGGATTCGGTGTTGATAATGACCGCTTCGGTCCCCTGCCGGATCATTTGAGGAATAAAGACCTTCATCCCGTAGAGATGGCTCAGCATGTTGACCTCGGTAATCCAGTGGATATCCTGCACCGGAATCTCCCAAACAGGGCCGGATACCGAAACCCCGGCGTTGTTGACAAGCATATCCACCTGCCCAAAGGCATCCAGAGTCAGCTTTAAAAGGCCCTCAACGTTTTCAAGAAGGGAAATGTCCGCCTTCTGTCCCACCGCCTCGGCACCCATCCCGTGCAGCTCGTTTACAACACGGTCCACCGCCGGAGCGTCAATGTCGTTGATCACTATTTTCATGCCTCGCAGCGCACCCTCTTTGGCAATCGCCTCTCCGATACCGCTTCCGCCGCCTGTAACAACCAGAACCTTGCCTTTAAACTCTTTCATCTTCTGTTCCCCTCCCTTAAAATACAAATGCCTTGTCGTTCGCGGAATGCATGGCGCTGACAATCGTACCCGGCTTTTCCGTATCGCCGACCAGTACCACCCTGTCAAACGCGGCTTCCATCTCTTCATACAGCGCGCGGTTCGGCCTTACGCCAAGCGCCAGAACGACGACGTCGGCCTTGCGGGCAACTTCAACGGCGCTGGCTGTAACAGTAAGCGTGATTTCTCCGTCCCCGACCGCCTTGATGGCGTGGCCCGTCAAAATTTCAACCTTATTTTTATTGAGGCGTTCCATCAGGTAGTGCAGGACGCTCGGATAAAGAGTGGTGCCGACGGCGTTCATCATTTCCACCACGGTGACCTGATTGTCCGGGCTCAGATATTCGGCTGTTTCCAGCCCCGTGACACCGCCGCCTATGACGGCGATATTCTTTCCGCTGAGCTTTACCTCTCCTGATAAAACCTGTTCCGCCAGAACCGCTTTTTCAACTCCGGGAATTTTGGGAACAATCGGGTTCCCGCCCTGGGCAAGGAACACCCCGCACGCCCCGGCTTTTCTACACTCTTCCACGGTGCCCTGTGTATTCAGGCGTACATCCACGCCCCATTTTTTGAGTTCCGCTTCCTGAGTGTCGATCAGTTCAGCAAGCAGTTCCTTATGAGGAGGAACCGAACCGAATTTAATGGTTCCGCCCAGTCTGCCGCTTTTTTCAAACAGCACCGTTTTAAACCCTCTCTTGGCCAGCACCAGCGCGGCCTGCATACCACCCGGTCCGCCGCCGACAACGGCCACTGTACGCCCGTTTCCGTCCTTTACAAGACGGTCGTCCCCATGGGTCAGCTCCCGCCCGAGAATCGGGTTGACCGTGCATTCGACCGGCCTGCCCTGATTGGCCACAAGGAAGCAGTTCATACAGCCGATGCATTTGCGGATCAGGACGTCTTCCCCGCATTTTGCCTTATTGGCCCACTCGGCGTCGGCAAGCTGTCCGCGCGCAACACCCACGAAATCGGAGACGCCCTCCTCCAGAAGCGCTTCGGCAAAAGCCGGATGCTTGATCGTGTTGACGGCGATCACCGGGATTCTGACATTCGCCTTAATATTTTTTGCCAGGTGCTTTTTCCAGCCCTCCGCAAAGCAGGACGGTTCAATGATCGTTGCGCCGGACTCATAGGTTCCGCAGCTCACATTCAGGCAAGCGATTCCCAGACTTTCAAGATATCTCGCGATACGGATACATTCCTTTTCATCGAGGCCGTCCTCAATGAATTCGCTGCCGTCAATGCGGACGCAGACCGGGAAATCGGGGCCGCAGGCAAAACGGATACCGACGACGATCTCGGTAATAAAACGCATACGGTTGAAGAAATCACCGCCGTATTTATCCGTACGACGATTGGTGTGCGGGCTTAAGAACTGGTTGACCAGATACCCGTGGGCGGCGTGAACCTCCACCCCGTCCAATCCCGCGGTCTTGGCGATCACGGCGCCCTTCACAAATTTCTGCGCCATTGCCGTGACTTCCTCTGTGGTAAGCTCCCGCGGCATTTCGCCTATGATTTTGCACATCACCGGCGAGGGAGCGACAATCTGCTTTCCGTGCAGAAGCCTGCTCATTGTCTCGTTTCCCGGATGGTGGAGCTGAAGGAAAATTTTCGTATCGTACGCATGCACCGCCTCCGCCAGCCGGACAAGACGGGGGATGTGTTTGGAATCCGTCGCGCACAGCTGGTTGCTTGTGCCGATTCCCGTTTCCTCGTCGATCCGGCAGATTTCGGTGATAATCAGCCCGCAGCCTCCCTTCGCCCGGTCGGCATAATACCGGATGATTTCGTCCGATGCTTCTCCTGTTGAGGACGCAAACCCGGTCCCCATCGCAGGCATGACGATTCTGTTTTTCAGTTCCAGTTTTCCGATTTTTCCTTTTTCAAAAAGCTTTGTGTACTTCATGAAATCAGCCCTTTCTTCCTTAAATTTTGACTTTTCCGGCACGTACTTTTTTGCTTCGGCAAACTCTCTGTTAATAATATAACATACTCAATTGGGAAAAGATATGGACCTCTCACACAAAACCCTTGCCTTTTTTGTGCCTGATGACTAAAATATAGTTGAGGTGATGGCTTTGCTGTTCAGCAAAATAGTCGAGATATTATCTGGAAATTTGAGAATACTGCAATCAACAATTAGTAACAACTTACAAATTTACGAATTGAAAGAGCTGGATTTAAAAACCGATCTTAGCAAATGTAAAAATGACATTCTGTACTTTGTGCGTGATGCATCCATTTTAACGAACACCGTTCCGCAGAATCTCATCTATACGGAATGCGCATCCGACGAAGTATGCGGGTCCTTTGTCAACTCCGCGCAGATCGAAGCCGGCAGCTATCA
Source organism: Caproiciproducens puteiluti (assembly GCF_052442865.1). Lineage (NCBI taxonomy): Bacteria > Bacillati > Bacillota > Clostridia > Eubacteriales > Acutalibacteraceae > Caproiciproducens > Caproiciproducens puteiluti. The sequence continues at coordinate 2,627,309 of NZ_CP194790.1, forward strand.
GGCAGCAGTGACCCTTGTCTGCGATATCCTGAACAGGGCTTATAGGATGCAGGCCCTATACACATCAACGCTGCAGATGATTCTGGACGGGAAAGGCATTTCCGGTATCCTGAGTGATATTGCCGACAGAGCGGAGAGCTCCATCGTAATGATCGACATGAGCGGTAAAATTCTGGCACACTCGTTCCCCTTCCGCCTGCAGAACCCGCTTTGGACACAGAGCGTAAAGCAGGGCTATTGCCCGACTGAATTTATGGAGCATATTCGTACGCTCCGGCGCGAGAACGGAAAACAGCCGGGGTCCGATCCCTATGTCCGTATCTGCGAAGAGATGCAGCTTTTTTACCTCTGCAGTAAGATCACGAAAAACGATATGATTTTCGGTTATATCTTCATGATTCAGCCAAGCAACGAATTCGGCGCGGACTGCTACGAAATGCTGTCCATCGTCAGCAGAACGCTGACGGAAACGACGCTGAGACACCAAAACAAAATCACTCTGCGCTCACACCTTTACAGTGAAATGCTGACGGATATGCTGAACGGAATTTCTGAAAAGCAGGCGGCCACCCGTATCCATGTCAGTGAACTCACATTTCCGCCCTATATGCGTGTCCTGACGGTCAAGCCGCTTTATTATCATGGTGAAGTCAGTCTGGCCGCGTCTATTCAGCCCCAGCTTGAAAGCATCTTTCAGGTGGAGCAGAGCATTGTTTACCAGAAATCAATTGTGCTGATCATCGGAGTGAAAAAGAACCGGGCGCTTCCTCCGGAGCAGCTGGAGCTTCTCAAAACATTATGCGCACAGAACTACCTTTTAGCCGGTATCAGCAACTCCTTTTCCGATCCGGCAAAATTTCCGGAATATTACCGTCAGGCGGAAAAAGCCATGATCCTTTCGCAGAAGATGGACGCGGACGGCCTGATACACAGCTATGAAGATTATGCGTTTTTTGATATACTCGATCATCTTCCCGAAGAGATGAAACTCATGCACTACTGCCATCCATCCCTCTCGCTTCTCAGGGAATACGACCAGCAAAAAGACACGAAGCTGTATGAAACCCTGCGCACTTATACGCTTACCGGTTTTAACCAGAACAAGACGGCAGAAATTCTCTTTCTGCACCGCAATACGCTCAACTACAGGCGGCAGAAAATTATGCAGGTTTCCGGAATCGATCTTGAAGATTCTCAGGTAAAATTCCTTCTGAGCTATTCTTTTGCCATTGACCTTTTTCTGGAAAAGAACACACTGTATTCATGATCTATATCATTATTCAAATGAAAGCATTGAAAGATCAGCCAGACCGTCCCTTTCCTCATCAAATGCAAGGTTGATATGAAACACATCGGGAATCAGATGATTTATCTTTTCGACTCTCTTGCTAATATTGTTTAGTCAGGCTCCCGGCATGGCCGGGAGTTTTCGCACTAAAAGGCCGCCGGATTTTCGATATCCGGTGACCAGATTATAATTCTTCTCCGTGGCTGGATACAGCATCACTTTGTTGTCAGACGCGCATTTTGGCAGACAAAGGAGCAGGGATGTCGAAAGACGTCCCTGCTCCTTTTAGGTTAATACCAAACTGTTGAGTTTTGCTTAGAGGATGCCGAGCAGATGCCAGAAAGGAATACATGCCCAGAATCCCAGAATGTTCAAAGCCATGTAAATATAAGACAGCTTGCTGATAGCGGGAAAAGAGATGCTTTCTTCACCTCCACCGGCAGAATAGCCGATGAGAAACAGGCCATTTTGATAAATCACATTCCAAGTTAGGATAGATGTGAATACAACCATAGCACAAATCCAGGGACTGATGCTCATTGCCTGAGCGAACGGAATCAGCAGAACCACAAATATTGTAATGCTGGAAACCTGATCCACATAAATAAACCGTATCAGGTAAATGGCGATTGCCACTACTGTAATAAATATGTACGGATTTCCGGTGAACAGGCCGATGTATGGCGCCAGTTGCTTGCTGATGTATGTTTGGATCTTGAGTTCGTTCAGTATGCTGCCAAAACTGATCATACTCCCTACCATAAACAGCATGTCCCAGGGAATTTTTGTTTTAAAATCTAAAACATCAATTACATTGGAAATCAAAAATATAAGAAGGGCAAACACAGCGACAACGGTACCGTCAACGTTAATAATTTTCTGCAGTGCCCAAAGGACGACGGCAACCAAAAATACCCCAAGAGTCAGCTTTTCATTCATGGTCATTGGACCCATGGCGGCCAGTTCCTGATTCACATAGCCTTTAGAGAAATGCTTCTCTTCTTTTGGCCGATACAGCACCCAAATACTGATCAGGCAGCCCACTGCGACTACAATCCCCCAAGGCAGCATACTGATGAACCATTTAATCCAGGTGAATTCAGCCTGTGTTTCGGCCGGCAGCAGGCCAAAGGCGATGTAACCAAAAAAGTTGGCGCTAATAAAGCAAACGCTCATTAGCATAAACCCTGTGACCACCGCGAGGAAAAGGCCGTGCATTCCGTTGCTCTTTTTCTCGTAGCCCATGGCTTCCCCAACGCTTTCGGCAATGGGAACTCCCATGCAAAGCTTTGCTGTGGCACTGGGAATAAAAGGATTGATTATGATCCCGGAGGCAATCAGACCCAAGACTTGTCCTTTGTAAGTAGGCGAAAACAGCTTCATAATGGAGTAAGCGAACCGCTTCATCAATCCTGTCTTAGTAAGCGCCAGGCTCATGCCGAGAGCAGCCAGCATAAACCACCAGGTGGAGCTGGAAAAGCCGGAATACGCATGGGTAAACGGAACAACACCCGTCAGTGCGAACAGCGCGCACATCAGCATGGAAGTAATAAAAATACTGAAAACCTGAAAAATCCAATAGATAATTGCCCAAAGAGTAATTCCAAGTGCGACCATTGCCGGATGGGTCAGACCATCAGGAACCGGCAGGCAGACGAAGACAACGGCAATTACAATGCCCAGAACAGCGCCGAATACTCGCTTAGCATCTGTTTTTTTCAATATGAACACTCCCTCTATTTTAGCCTCTGAAGCTTAATTAGATTTCCGGAAGGTATACTCCTTGATTTCTCAAAATTTTCTGCAGCTTAACGATGTCAATATCGCGGGGCTTTTTGCCAGACTGAACCGCAAGATAAGCAGCAGCGCCGGAAGCCTCCCCCGTTGCCACGCTGTGTGGAATTAAATTCAGCCAGTTATGGGCCCGCACATCCGCACTCAGGCATCGTCCTGCTGCAAGAAGGTTGTCCAGCTTCTCAGGAACCAAAGCCCTGAACGGAATACTCAGAGCGGCTTCACCGTCCGGTTTGTTGAAGCTGTGCATCGCCGGTGTAACGGCAATGGAATCTGAAAATGTCTTTCCCTGCTTTAAGTCGTCAAAGGCAATCTGATATTGTCCTTTCAGCCGCCGGGAGTAGCGGCAGCCGACCACGGATGCGATATCCATCAGGTAACAATCCTCAAAACCCGGCAGTTCTTTCTGTAAGTAGCGGACAACATCCGGAATTGCCTTTTTAATTTTCATTTCCACATAGGTGAGGTCTTGGATCTTCATACTGTTTCTTTCCGGAATCCAGTTATTCACCCACATATTGTCGTTGCGGTTGGAGGGAATAGGAAGCAGTTTGTATCCCGCCGTTTCATTCAGACACTGCAGCTTCCGGGCACACTCTTCCGGAAATGCCGCTTTGTAAGCTGCGTATTTTGCATAATCCGTGTTGGCAAGGCGGAAACATTCCGCCATGTTGGAGTTGCGGATCGTAGGATCAATGCTATTGTCGAACTCGGCGCCTGCGGAAGCAAAAATATCTCCCTCACCAGTCGCATCGATGACTACTTTGGCCAAAATGGCTTTGCGCCCCTCTTTGCTTTCAAAAAAGACGCCTTTCAAGGTCCCTTCGTCCATAAACGCTTTAGCGGCCCAGCAGTGAAAGTAGACAGTGACCTTTGCTTCTTCCACCATGTCGTTTAGGACGATTTTCATCAGCTCCGGGTCGATAAAAGTAGTATACATTACTCTGTTGTTCCATACGGTGCCAAAATAATTGGACCATTTTTTAACCAGCTCCGAATTGGTGCTGCCCGCTTCGCGATCCTTTGGCCCGAATACAGCGTCGGGGTATTTTCCAAGACGCGTCATCCATTCTTTCTGGATTCCCAAAACTTTGTCACCGGTACCGTTGTCCAGATTTGGAATCATACAGACCTGACCGCCGGTAACAAGGCCGCCTAAAAAGCCGTATCTTTCCAGTAAAATCACTTTTGCTCCGTTTCTGGCCGCCGATATAGCGGCGGCACTGCCGGCAGGACCGCCTCCCACGACTAATACGTCAGCCTCGTCATATACCGGAATTTGGGTCTGCGGCTCGAGTACTGTTCTCATAAAGTCAAACCTCCTAAGCCATATTCTATGATTGTATGAATACAGCTATTTTAAAATTTAGTTATAATGCTTAAAATAATTTATAATATTCTCATAATTATGGAACATCTTTCTCTGCGCTTTTATTATAGCATTGCAAATTTTGCTTTGCTATGCTATGCTCTGAGAAAAGATGCAGTTTTATATCCTACAAATGAAGGATAAGGTGAAGGCATGATGTCGAAATTTGTAGACAATGACCAAATCAAGCTCGAATTGTACGAATCACTGCAGAAAAAAGACATGATGACAGAACTTGTTAATCTGTCATCACGATATTTAGGCAACCCCGTGTTCCTGATGGATGCGGATTGGAATGTTGTTGCTGTCAGTGGAAATGCACCAAAAAATGACCTTGTGCATCGAATCAAAAGCCGTGAAGGCACTTCCTTTATGGAATATGCCCGATGTGTGACGGAGGCAATTGACAGTGTACGGCTTCAGCCGTATATTTTGGATTCTCCGTTTGCAGGACAGCGGCGTATGATCGTGAGGGCTTACTGCGACGGATTTTATGAGGGGCACCTTACGATTTTAGAAAAAGACCGGCTACTGACTGAGATGGATGAACCGCTTGCTATGATGATCGCGCAGGTTTATGCTCTTGCACTGAGAATACAAAAGGCAAAGGCATTTCCGTTGCCGGATCACGCCTGGACAAAATTGTTGCAGGATCTCCTTACGCAAAAGCTGTCCAGACGCACGGAATATGAGCTGCGCCTTCAGGTTTCAACCACACTGTACCTGCCCTCCAGAATGAAAATCTGCCGAATTGATTCACGAAGCGGCAATATTACCGCAGACATGTATTACAAAATAGCCGGCCGCCTTGAATCCAGAAAAGATTACGTAGCAGCAGCACGGTACGACGGCAGTATAGCTCTGCTTGTTGATACAACCAAAGGAGACGGGCCGCTTTCCTCCGAAAACGATATTCTTGAGCTTGCATACAAAAATGCCGTATATTTTGGAATCAGCGCTGAATTCAGAGATCTATTCTATGTCCATCGCTATTTTCAAGGTGCGTCACGCGCCGTTTTGTTTGCAAAACGCTGGGGGATGCAAAATCCGGTTCAAAATTATGATGACTGTAAGCTTTATGACCTTATGACAGATGTTCACCCGCCAACCGGAAATCTGAAACAATATGTGGCAGATGCTATCCTCTCCATGATTGAGTATGACAAGCTAAATTCCACTCAGTTTTACCATACGATCAAAACATATTTTAATTGCAATCAGAACGTGTCACAAACAGCGGACAGACTCTATATTCATAAAACAACTCTTGCATACCGTTTAAAACGCATGCAGATACTGTTCCATATTGATTGGAAAGATGCCTCTCAATTGCTTTTTTTGCAGGTTTCTATTTATATCATGGAAATTCAGCTAACATAAATCGCGAAGGCATGGATGAGACGCGGGAAAAGAACAGGTCGGGCTATCAATCGGAACTCGGTCTTCAGATATTCTCCTTGGCAATATGGTCAGCTATGCCAACGAAATACTCTATGAGATCACTTCGTCCAATACGAATGTTGGGTTAGTGATGTTGGGAGATACTGATACAGTTCATCTTATGTTTTTCTTGTATCCGAGCGAGGAAAAAGCCATCGAAAATTCGATGGCTTTTTCATGTTTATCTTTGTATTGGATTTCTACATTTTAAAACTTGTTTTTTGAAACGGTCAGTGCGGTTTGCGTTGTTCTCAGAGCAGTTACCGCCTGTCCGTCAGATGATTGAATGGGTAAACGGCTATGCTTAGCGCGGCCTTACAATGTACTCGTCGATAAGGTCATCTTTAAGGGTGGCGCAACCGATACACGGGAGTACCACATCGCCTAAACAGACATCGTATTCCATAGAGTTGGCGTTAAGCTTTACAATCTTTGCGCGCACCTTGTACTGTTTCCAAACCTCTTTAAATGCGGCTTTAAGCTCCTGCCTGCCGGTGACAACCAGATCATCAACATGAATTGTGCGTCCTCCGCCATCGTTAAAGCGGCAGTCCTCGGTAAAAAGTAGGGCTATTCCTTCAAAATCGCTGTTATTCATACACTCGATATAGTTTTCAAGAATCATTATAAATCACCCTCCTTTGTGTAAAATCCGGTTAAATTGTCCGTCCGATTTTTGCTCCCTCGTAAATTGCTTCAAGAGCGCTTCTGGCTTTTTTCGCGTCACCGATCACATAGACTTCTTTTGCAAAAGATTCCGGTTTTTCAAACTGCGGGATCGCTTTTGAACCAACGGCGAATACAATATTGTCAAATCCGGACAGTACAATCTCCTCTTCGTTTTGTGTTGCGTAAACACTGTTACCTTCAATTTTGGAAACCGTGGTGTTCGTGTATACTTCGATGCCTTCCTGCTTAAAGCGCTTCATCAGATTGTCCCGAACCGTCATGTAGAGGTCAAGGGCAATGTCGTTGCGCATTTCCACAACAGCAACTCTGGAACAATAATCGCGGCAGAATTCTGCCGTTTCAACACCGACCAAGCCGCCTCCTATTACGAGTGCGCTGTTTCCAAGGATCGATTTTCCAGTTAATACGTCGTTTGCCTGATATACATTCGGAGCATCGTTACCAGGGATGTTTAAGCGGAACGGAGTTGCGCCGGTTGCAATAACAAGAACATCCGGTTTTTCAGTCCGAATAAGCGCCTCGTCCGCTTCTGTGTTATACACCATTTTGACTCCGTTTTTTTCACACATGGTTTTATAGTAACGGATAGCACGCGTAAGCTCCTGTTTGTAAGGCGGGTAAGAGGCAATCAGGAACTGTCCGCCGACATGGTTTTCGTCATTGCGCTCATAAACGGTTACCTCATGGCCGCGTTGAGCAGCGATCCAAGCGGCTTCCATTCCCGCTATACCAGCTCCGATAATCATAACCTTTTTTGGCGTTTCGGTTGGCTGATACTGAACTTCCCTGCGATTGTTGCTCATGGGGTTCAGCATGCAGGAAACGCCCCAGTCGCCTTCCTGAAGAGTGCTATGATCATTAAAGCTCATGCAGCGTTGGGTGCATCCAATGCAAGGGATGATCTCAGAAAGGTATCCGCCGGCCATTTTGTTTGGGAAATCCGGGTCGGCAATGGACTGGCGTCCGGTACAGACAAAATCGGTATCGCCGCGCTCAATAGACTGCTCAATGACAAAAGGATCGGAGAACCTTCCAGCCAGCATGACCGGCACCCCCACGGCCTGGCGGATACGTCTGGCCGCGTGCCAGTTCCAGCCTTGCGGAACGTCCGGGGAAGGAACCGTCTCTACCCACGAGCCGTAGGTTCCTGCGGAAACATTCAGCGCATCGGCACCATAGCTTTCCATTAATCTTGCAAAAACAATGGCTTCGTTTTCTTCCACCCCACCGATTCTGCCTTCAATGGAATCCATCCTGACGATAATTCCAAAGTCTTCGCCACAGACCTTGCGGATTCCTTCAATAATAAGCTTATGGAAGTATGTCCTGCCTTCATAGCCGCCCCCGAATTCATCTATACGCTTGTTTGTGCGCGGACTGAAGAACTGAAGGCCCATGTACCCGTGTGCACAATGGAATTCAATCCCATCAAAGCCCGCTCTTTTACATCTTTCAGCGCAGGCGATATAAGAATGGATCAGCTCATAAACCTGCTCGGTTGTATATTCTTCCACTTTGACGCGATAGACGACGGAGGGAATGCTGGACGGAGCAGTTGGGGTAAGTCCCTCAATTTCGTCCGGGATCGTTTCGCGGCCTGCGTGGTGCAGCTGCACAAACGCTTTGGCCCCGCCGTTGTGAATAGCCGCGGCAAGCTTGGTTAAACCAGGAAGGTACTCTTCAGAATAAAGCCGCGGTTCGCCGGGCATTCCGGTGGCTCTTTCATCGACTGCAGCAATTTCGGTAATGACCATACCGAAACCGCCTTTGGCCCTCGCATGGTAATAGTCGATAGCCATTTGCTTGATGGTTCCATCCATCTCACACATGGCCGAGTCCATTGCGGGAACAACCAAACGGTTTTTAATCAGTACTTTGCCAATGTGCATGGGACTGAAGGTTTTTTCAAAATTCATCAATACGTCCTCCTTATCGACATTATTGTACATAATGACAATCCTATTTTTCACGCCGTCATATCTGACGAAAAAAATAATATTATCATTTGTACTGATGATAATTCAATTGTATATAATTTAACGATTTTCTACTATGTTTGTTTTAACTAAATCAAATAGAGTCATTGTGCATTTTAACAGGAACTGCTATAATCAATCCAAAGAGGTGATTCACTTTGTGGGATGCAAAAGGAAACCATGATTTTCTTGGGATTTACCGCAAATTCCACGCAGTTATGGATCGGCCCGGATTCGGAAATATTGTTAAATGTGCCAGCGAGATATTCGACGCCCCCGTGGTTTTTACAAATGAAGAGTACCACATTGTGGCTCAGTATCCTTTAAAGAAAATTGGAGACTCTGTTTACGACACGCTTCTGGAAAGCGGGACGCTGCCAATTGACACAATTGTGAATTTTCAGAAGGCTTATCTGGAAGAGGATGGCCCGCGCTATGATCCTTTTTTCGCCAACAAAGGTCTAGTGGAAGATATGCCGCGGATTTTCGCCGAGGTGTATGACGACGTCCATATTTACGGCCACATTGCGATTTTCATCAATAAAAACTCCGTTGAACCCTGGCAATTGGAAGCTGCCTCCATCCTTGTCAGTGTGCTGCGGATAAAGGTCAAGCTTTCACAGGATTATGCCCCGTCTCTGTCAAGCGATTTGAATATTCTTTTAAACAGAAACAGCCCTGACAGTGCGAAAAGCAGCGCCGTTTTAAACCTTTCACGGTTTTACAAAAAACCCGGAATTCTGTTGACGGCACCTTTTGGCCGCAACAAAGCCCAACAGGCTTTGCTGTCTTTCGTTCATAATCCATTTAAAAAAAGATTTTCCGGGGCAGTCTCCACTCTTTTCAAAACAGATCTGGTAAGTCTCGTTCTGGACGAAAAGAAGCATAGCTTCAGTGAAATGAAAAGTGTCGCACAGGAAATGTCCAATTTCCTTTCACGCTATGAAATTTATTGCGGGGCAGTTTATCCGGTTGAAAATTTGTATCTATTACCGGATTATTACTTGCAAAGTCACTTAACAGCTGACCTTGTCGCAAGAGCATATAAAAATAGTCCAAAAGAGAAAGTCCCCCATCTTTCCTATTACGACAGAGGGGACCCCATGCCATTGTATCTGTTTATTTCACAACAGCCCGGATTTTCCTGCTTTATCGATCCGCTGCTGAAAACAATCGAAGATTACGACATCAAAAACAACACGGAGCTTCTATCTACGCTTAAGTGTTACTGCGAGTCTCTGTTCAATAAAAACCATACGGCCGAAAAGCTGCATATCCATCGGAATACGCTGACTTACCGACTAAACAGAATTGAGGAGCTTTTCCATATCGACTTACAGGATTACAACTGTTTTTTGGATATGATGATCAGCTTTGAGCTAAGCGAATTTTTATGATACACAGATTTATCAGGGCGCCCTGGATAGCTTGCAGGCCACTCGGCCGGAGTTGATTAAGGCACCGACATAATGAAAGAACAAACAACAGCCATACTGATACCAAACTTTAAAAAGGAGGTATCAGTATGGCTGTTGCTCATAAATCGGTTATATCACTCGGTCTTGTTCAGCGGCGCTTTACATAAACAATTTTTAGAAACAGCTATAGGATCTATGCTTGTTATTAATTATGTAATCGTTCGCAGGCTGCAGCTTTTAAAAGCGGTTCCCACTCTCATGCTTGAATAAAAGCTCTCCGCATGGTTGAGGAATCGATCTGCATTTCCCGCCGGTATTTGGCGATGGTTCTTCTTGAAATTAAAATATTTTTCTTCTTGAGATATTCGCAGATATCAAAATCCGAAAGGGGATTCCGGCTGTCTTCATGGTCAATCAGGTCGCGTATTGTGCTTTTGATCTGGCTTGAGGAAATATTTTCACTCTCCGCGGTGCGGATGGCAGTCGTAAAAAAGGATTTTAGCGGGATCGTTCCGTGTTTGCAGGTGATATATTTCCCCTGAATCGCTCTGCTGACCGTGGATTCATGGATTCCAAGCGGTTCGGAGATATCCGCCAGTTTCATCGGCTTCAGAATCCCATCAAAAAAATAGTTTTTCTGCAGTTCCACAATTTGGCGCAAAACACTGCTTAGTATTTCATTGCGCATGGAAACGCCGTTTAAAAACGATTTGGCACCGATGATCTTTTGACGAAGGAACTCATGTGTCTCTTCGTCTTTTCCCTTTTCGTACATCTCTTCATAGAACCGGTTAATGGATATCTTCGGAAGAAAATGATCGTTCATTTGGATCCATATGTTTTTCTGCTCCGTGCTGATATTCGCCTCGGGAATTACATATTCCACAGGAGATTCCGTGTTGAAGCCGCAGGAAGGAATGGGCTGCATCGATTTTATAACCGCACAGTAACCGGCCGCCGATTCGATATCCACCCGGAGGATTTTGGCGATCTCCTTAATTTTGTTCCTTGCAATCAATTCGAGGCATTCATGAATCATCCGCAGCAAATTCTCATCACCCTCAAAGAATTTTTTCACCTGAAGGCTGAGGCACTCCTCTAAATTTTGTGCTCCCACGCCGCAGGGCTGCAGGGTCTGCACCAGGTTCAGCGCATGTTTTACCTGCTGGAGCGGCAAGTGCAAGGCAGTGGCGATATTCTGGAGGCTGCTGTCCAGATACCCGGAGGAACTGAGGCTTTCAATCATATAGCGGCAAATGGATAATGTCCTTTTATCGGCTTTAATATCCGGAAGCTGGCCTAAAAGATACTCTTTGAAAGTTTCTTCCTTTGTGATCAGGTCAAGGGGGCTGAGGCTGCCGTCTGTTTTTACGGGAATGTGCCTGGAAGCGAAATCCGCCGTCATGCGGCCGTCGCTTTGAAACACGGCGCGGTCCTCCCCGTCCAACTCACCGGCCCACTGGCTGCAGCCGGAGATTCCATCCTCGCAATCATTGTCTTCCATCCAGTCCAGAACCGGATTTTCCTCCAGCTCAAGCTCCATTTTTTCGCGGAGCTCAGGAAGCGGCATCTGAAGAATTTTAAGGGTCTGCTGCAACGCAGGGCTTATGATTTGAGTCTGAGTGTGCTTTAATGTCAAATCGAGCTTCATATGCCTTCTCCTTATGATAAACTGAATTTCACCGGACCTCTTCCACGTTCATTTTCTGAGGATGTCGGCTGATCACTTATAAATAAGCAATTTTCGTGCCAACTGATACGATGTTTTCATAAGGGAAGCTTGGCTGTCAGTCCTGAGAAATATGGTACTTGTTAATCAGGCGCCACAGTGTGCTGCGTGAAACCCCGAGTGCATCGGCAGTTTTGCCCCTGTGATATGCATGATTTCTCAAAGCTGCGACGATATCGCTTTTCTGAAGCTGTTCGATGGTTCGATTATCCTCAATGAAAAAAGCAGAATCGATATTCTCCAAAATCATATTCAAATCAATATCCATTGAAAAATTATTTTCCAGAAGAGTTGCGATCCTTTCGGTAATCCCAAGCAGTTCCCGGACATTTCCCGGCCACGAATACCCCGCAATTTTAGGATACAGAGTCTGCATGTATTCTTTAATCAACAGGTAATTCTGATCGGTCAACCGCTGCAGAAAATGGTCTATAATCAACGGAATATCTTCCTCCCGCTCCCTCAGCGGAGGAATTGCCAGCTTCAGAACATTGATTCTGTAAAACAGGTCCGCCCTGAACCGCCCCTCCTTTACTTCCTTTGCCAGATCTTTGTTTGTTGCACAGATTACCCTCACGTCAATGGGGATCACCCGATCGCTGCTTAATCTTCTGACTTCCCTTTCCTGAAGGACCCGGAGCAGCTGTACCTGAGTTTCCATAGGAATTTCCCCGATTTCGTCCAGAAAAATGGTTCCCCCGTGCGCGACTTCAAATATTCCGGGCTTCCCTCCTTTGGCGGCTCCCGTGAAGGCGCCCTCCTCATAGCCGAATAATTCGCTGCTCAGCAGGTCTTTCGGCAGTGCGGCACAATTGATTGCGACAAACGGGCCGTTCTTTCTCGGACTGTTATTGTGGATACTTTGGGCAAACAGCTCTTTTCCCGTTCCGGTTTCGCCGGTGATCAGGATGGAAAAATTTGTGTTCGCATAGCCTTTGGCAATCTCCTTGGTACGCTCTATGCTGTGGCTGTTTCCGATGATATTGACGAAATCATATTTGGCGATATGTCCTTTCTTATAGAGCTGCAGGCGGATTTTTTCCTCACTTTTCTGAATATCCTTAATATCCTGAAACATATAGACGGCGCCTTCAAAAATCCCGTTAATGATAATCGGAATTTTATTCACGGAAATCAGGAGATTATGGATTTTAACAATCTTATTGAGCTCCTTTTTCTGGTCGTGCCCCAACGCGCTGAATTCAAAAGCCGGGACGATATTTGCAATATCTTTTCCAACGCAGCTGTCCGTCCATTGCAGAATTTTGAAAGCTTCTGTATTTGCAAGAGTAATGATGTCTTCTTTATCTACGCTGATAATGGCGTCATGGGCATAATCCACGACGGTGGTATACTTCTCCAGCTGTATCTTATAGTGCTTTTTTTCTTCCGCTTCTTTTTTTTGCACTCTGAGCAGCTGCTGGGCAACATCCAAAGCCGCATTGATGGACTCCTTCGTGTTTTCGACAACAGTGTAAGGGATTCCCAGCCTTTTCGCTTCTGCCGGGAGCTGAGCCCCCCCGCCCATCAGCATGCTGGCGCCGCTGGTTATGGCTCGTTCCACGCAGTCTTTGTAATCCTGCGTGCCGCTGTAGCCCAAAAGAGAAGCCACCTCTATTTTAAGATAGTCGCAAAGCTTTTTCAGTTCCGGTATAAATTCATAATATTCAACGATGGCAATTTTACCGGAATACTGCCGCATCAGGTTCAGGTGCCGAAGGTAATCGTTCAGCGTGGTGTTTATTTTTACTACGTTGAACCCCTTTCTGCCGATCACAGACGCGGTCCCTTTTCTGCTTACAAAAATTTTCGCTCCCTGTTTTGACAACTCTTCAGCGGCTCGAACTCCTTCATCCAGGACGCCCACATAAATTCCGATGTCCTCTCCCCTTTTTTGTGCGATGGAAGCCGTTAAATCCGCCAGTGCCTGGGAGGGGGCGACCAAACATATTTCCGGCACTGCCCGCCCGATCTCTTCCTTTTTTTTCATTTTGGTTCTCCCCTGTACGTTGGAATATATTCCTCAGACGCTCCCGCAAAACAGAAGTGCGCCGATTGCCGCAGAACATCTATTTTACGATTGCGTCGGAACGGAGCACACAGAAAAGCATCTGCTGCTTCGACAAAATGTTTCAAAATAATCTGAAACATATAAACATTATAAAACAATTTGAATCAAACAACAAGGACCGCGTCTAACATTTTTAAAGCATTTCGCAGGCGCGCATCCCTCACTTGGCTTTTTTTGCCGGCGCGGATCATGGGCGCTGATGATTTTTCGCAAGGTTGGACAGGACTTGGAACGCAAATTGCTATCATTGTAGTTAGTGCACAATTCCAATGACGTCGATTCGATTAAATAGGAGGGAATGCCGATTTGTGAAAAAACTGTCTGAATGATGACGGGGAGGACAAAAAAGCAATTCGTAAATAAGGGCAAATGAATAGGAGATTGGTGTGATTTTATGTCAATGACAATCAGTGAAAAAATACTGGCGAAAGCCAGCGGCAATGAGAATGTCAGGGCCGGCGATATCGTATGGGCGAAGGTTGACCGGGCTATGATGGACGATGTTCTGGGGCCGAGAGTACAAATCGCGGAACATATGAAGAGATTGAATAAAAAAGTCTGGGATCCCGATAAAGTGATCATTATTTCCGACCATTATACTCCTCCGGCGAATGAGAACCAGGCGGAAATCGTTAAGTTCACCAGGGACTGGGCAAAAGAATACAACATTAAGAATTACTATGAATTCTGCGGGCCGTGCCATCAGGTGATGGTGGAAGGCGGACATGTTTCGCCGGGATATCTGGTCGTGGGTACGGACTCACACACGTGCATGTATGGGGCTCTGGGTGCTTTTTCCACCGGAATCGGCTCTACGGAGATGCTCGGCGTGGTGGCGACGGGAGAAATATGGCTGAAAGTGCCCGAGACCATTCAATTTGGATTCAGCGGCAAAACAAAGCCAGGCGTAATGGCGAAAGACCTGATCCTAAAAGCGACCGGCACGGTCGGCCACAGCGGCGCAACTTATAAGGCGATGGAATTCGTCGGCGACACGATCAGAAATCTGCCGATGGACGAGCGTTTGTGCATGACGAATATGGCGGTGGAAACCGGTGCGAAAAACGGAATCATCGCATGTGACGAGATCACGAAGGCATATCTGAAAGAAGTCGGCGCGGCGGAAGGCGAAACCTTCACAAGTGATGAAGACGCCGTCTATTTCCACAAATATCAATTCGACGTCTCCGGAATCAACCCTTTGTGCGCCTGCCCGCACGAAGTGGACAACGTGACCGAAATTTCCAGCGTCGGCCATGTCAGAATCGATCAGGCTTATCTTGGTTCCTGTACGGGCGGACGTTATCACGACCTGAAATTAGCGGCAGATATGCTGAAAGGCAGAAAGATCGCAAAGGGAATCCGGTTGTTGGTCAATCCGGCATCGCGGCAAATATGGGAAAGATGCGCGAAGGAAGGTATTCTCACCACGCTTTCAGAAGCAGGTGCCACGGTTCTGGCATCCAGCTGCGGAGCCTGTCTGGGAGTCCATTCAGGAGATTTGGCGGGCGGTGAAGTCTGTATTTCATCTACCAACAGGAATTTTCTCGGCCGTATGGGAAGCAAGGACTCCGAAGTATATCTGGCTTCGCCGCTCTCCGTTGCAGCTTCTGCAATTACGGGCGAAATTACCGACCCGAGGGAGTTTTTATAAAGGAACAAAGCGTTGAAGCATAAGCAAAAATAGGGAGGCAACACTGTGGAAAACAAGTTTAGAGGAAAAGTTCATAAATATGGTGACAATATCAATACCGACATCATATCTCCTCCTAATTATATTGAACTCAGCATCAAAGAGGCGGCGGCCTATACGATGTACCCAATTGACAAAGATTTTTCCAAGAAATTCAAACCCGGTGATATTCTGGTCGCGGAAAACAATTTTGGGTCAGGCTCCAGCAGAGAGACAGCCCCGCTGTGCCTTAGAGAGTTAGGAGTAAAAGTAATCTTAGCGAAATCTTTTGCAAGAATTTTTTACAGAAACGCGATCAATTTGGGCCTGCTGGTCATTGAGTGTCAGGAGACGGACAAAATCTCCGATGGGGATGAAATAGAAGTGGATTTTTTCGACGGGAAGGTCAGCAATCTCACCAGGTCCGAAGTTTATAAATCCACAAAAATGCCGGAGCATATCCTAAAACTGGTAAACGCAGGAGGACTGATACCGTTTTTGGAACAATCGATCGATTGATAAGTGTTCCGGGTTCCCATGTTCGACAGACAAAGAAAGCGGATAAAATAAAATATTTTTGGGGGA
This sequence comes from Caproiciproducens puteiluti, assembly GCF_052442865.1. Taxonomy (NCBI): domain Bacteria; kingdom Bacillati; phylum Bacillota; class Clostridia; order Eubacteriales; family Acutalibacteraceae; genus Caproiciproducens; species Caproiciproducens puteiluti. The sequence goes on from NZ_CP194790.1 coordinate 2,643,341, forward strand.
ATTGAAATGAAAAAGGGATATTTGTATATCGTTTTAGCGGCATTGCTGTACAGCACGCAGGAAATTTCCGGTAAATTTTTGGCGACCACGGGAAAAATGGATCCGATACAGGTCACCTTCATCGTATTTACCATTGGAACCATCATTCTGGCGCCCATGGCGTTCAAGGAGATGAAGAAGGAAAAGCTGAAACTGACCGCGAAGGATTGGGCGTATTTTATCCCGATGGGAATCTTATGCGTTCCCGTGTCAATGCTGTGCCTGCAGTTTGCGGTCACCTATACGGCGGCGTCTACTTCAGCGGTGGTTTTCTGTTCCAACGCAATTTTTACCATACCGTTTGCAGTCATGATTTTGAAATCCAAGATCAGCAAAACCGATCTCATTTCCATGGCTATCAGCATCGTCGGCGTTATCGTTATCTTTAACCCGGTAAGCCTGCTCACCGGAATGACCGGAGGCCGCAACCTCATAGGAATTCTGTATGCATTGGTTGCCGCGGTAGCATGGGCCATCTTTAATGTCTGCAGCAAGACGAGAATCGGCTACTATGGCTCTTATGTGCTGAACTTCTTTTGTTTCCTGGTCGGAATCATTGTTCTGTTTTTGATACTGGTAATCACCAAAAGGCCGATCCTCTCCGGAATCGCGCCCCAGAGCGTCATCATCCTTCTTTACATGGGAATCTTCATCAAGGCTTTCAGCTACATATTCTTCCTTGGAGCCGTGAAGCTGACTTCCCCCGTCATGACCTCCATGGTGTTCCTGATAAAGCCTGCCCTGGCTACGATTTTAGCAATTGTTCTGCTTGGCGAGACAATTGTGCCAAACGTCGTAATCGGCATTCTGTTTGTCCTGGTGGGCTCCTTTGTCAGCTTTTCCAGCAACCGCAAAGCGGAGAAGGAGAAACAGAAATTAGCAAGCGCAAACCCGCAATAGCCGGAACCAGAGACCCGTTCACAGAATTCAGACGACACTGAATTCCCGGTAAAATCAGCATTGTCACAGAAGCAAGCCTTCTGTACTTTGCCGGCAAAACCTTCCCTGAGCAGAGAAGCTGTCCCTGGGACGGTTCCGAAACCAATGAAGAGCCAAAACGCACACCTGATTGTGATGCGTTTTGGCTCTTTTTCGTGAAACGACCGGGGCCTGACCCAAAAACCGGTCAGGCCCTTTTCTGATGAAAAATTGACAGACAAACTATTTAAGAGTCCCCAATCGTAAAATATACAAGACGCATATAATCCTTGTAGGCTGGAATATCCAGTGAGATCCGCAGAAAGCCTTTGTTTTCCCTATGTTTTTGCAGCAATTCATTCTGAACACCGTACTGTTTGTTAATGTTTTCTTTTCTGCCGTCCGGGTGCAGCAAATTAATCGCTCCACTACACTCGTTTACTGTCTGTAAAAAGTTTTTCATATTAAAGACGTCCAGTTTTATCATTGCAGACCCTCCATTCATGAGAAAACGGTTGCGGTGATTGCAATGAGCTTTGCTTTTTCAGATTGCCCCATCACCTTTACGGATATCATTATAGTGCAATCTTTTCTGGATAAATATCATATTTCCGCCTTTATATATCATTATCCTGCCATTTTCTGCGATACTCTGCGGGAGTACAGCCGGCATGTTCCCGAAACGTTTTTCCGAAATAGCTGCTGCTGCCCAATCCGCAGGCGCGGCTGATAAACGTAATGGATTCCCGGCTTTTTGCCAGCAGATGACACGCCATTTGCAGCCGGTAACTTTTTATATATTCCACAGGCGTCATATGCAGACAATCATGGAATGCCCGAAAGCACTCACGTTCGCTGGAAAAAGCAGCAGCGGCAATTTCCTTGATTGAGATTTTCTCTGCATAATGTTCATGGATATAGATCATCATCAATTTTATCTTATCATTTATTCTGTCATAATCTCCCCCCTCCCTCAGTAAAGGGGAAGAGATGGTAAGAAGGCGGAGCCATATGTCAGATAAAGATGCGCGCAGTTTGATTTCGTATCCAAAATCGTTTTCAGAAAGATTAAAAGATTCCCGGATTGTATTTAATAACGATGTCTGTTCCGGACGATCGGGATATAATGCTATGATTTCCAACTGTGAATGCGCGATAACCGGTGTAATATACCTTTGTTCGATCCGGCACCCCTGCTCTCCGGCGATAAAAGAAGGATCGAAAATATGCAGAAGCTGAATGGTCCCTTCCGCCTGCGGCTTTGTCATATGAAGCACATTCGAATTGACCAACCCGCCGGAACCTGTGGGAAATACCTTTTTCCCTTTTGGCGTATAATATTCCAGTGTACCGCTTTGCATATAAAAAAGTTCTACTGCTTTATGCCAGTGCCATGGTACGAAACGTCCTATAAAATCAGCGTGAGAAGCGATATATGGAAAATCGGACGCAAAATCAGGCAATCGTTCCTCTTTACTTCCCGCATGAAATTCTATATTGGAGATATTTCTCAAATCTCTTTCCGCTCCTTTCGGCCTGCATATTTTTCCGGACGGATAACCGTGTCTATTATAACATGAATATTCAAAACGTGAAATTTGAAATTGAACCTCTGAAAAGCCAAATTACATCAACCGTACGGAAACGGAGCAGGAATCATGGGTCCCGCCTATAGCCGTTAAAACAAACCGGGCTCTCATAAAAATGAGAGCCCGATTTGTTTTCCGTCTGTATAAAACGTTATTAAGATAATCTGTTTTTGAAATCGGCGTACCCGAAACTCCTGATTACCGTCAGTTCGCCGTTTTGCCTGCGCAGTACAATGGATGGCAGACAAATCCCGTTAAAGGTGTTGTTTTTTACCATCGAATAAATCGCCATATCGCAAAAGGCAAGGCGGTCGCCCGGTTTTAAGGGATGATCGAAGGAGTAATCGCCAATGACGTCTCCCGCCAGACAGGTAGCACCCGCAAGACGGTAGGTGTATGCTTTTTCGCCGGCGTTTCCGCTTTCGTAAAGGGGCGGACGGTAGGGCATTTCGATCACATCGGGCATATGGCAGGCCGCCGAAGCATCCAGCAGGGCTGTTTCGACGCCGTTTTTTACAATATCCAGCACACTGGTTACCAGAAAGCCCGCATTCAGCGCCACCGCTTCCCCCGGCTCAAGATAAACCTCGACGTCGTATTTTGCCCGAAAGCGCCGGATACAGGCAATCAGCGCGTCCCGGTCATAATCCGGACGGGTGATGTGGTGCCCGCCCCCGAAGTTCACCCATTTCATCTGCGGCAAAAATGCGCCGAACTTGTCCTCTACCGCCGCCAGTGTTTCCATTAACGCATCGCTGTTTTGCTCGCACAGAGTATGAAAATGCAATCCTTCAATCCCCTCGAGCAGGTCCGGACGAAAATTTTGGAGTGTTACCCCTAACCTTGAACCGGCCGCACAGGGGTCGTAGATACCGTGCTCCTGTGTGGAATGCTCCGGATTGATCCGGATTCCGAAGCTTTTTCCGGAAGCGAGCGACTGACGCCTATACTTTTCCCACTGATAAAAGGAATTGAAGGTAATGTGGTCACAAATCTTTAATATTTCTTCAAAATCGTTTTCAAGGTATGCGGCCGAAAAAATATGTGTTTCGCCCCCCATTTCTTCGCGCCCCAGCCTTGCTTCAAAAAGCCCGCTTGCAGTGGTTCCGTCAAGATATTGCCCGATCAGCGGATAGACTGCAAACATCGAGAAGGCTTTTTGCGCCAGCAGAATTTTACAGCCGGCCCGCCGGGCGGTGTCGCGGAGGATTTCCAGATTCTTTATGAGAAGCGCCTCATCCACTACATAGCATGGGGTGGGAAGCGCAAAGGCACGGGGATCCATCATTCCACCAGGACGGGGGCGAAGTCTTCGATCCAGGGCAGTCCCCATTGATTGAGTGCATCCATGAACGGATCGGGATCAAATTCCTCAATATTCCAGACCCCCGGTTTGTTCCATATGCCGTTCATTACCAACATAGCGCCGATCATAGCGGGCACGCCGGTGGTATACGAAATCGCCTGGGAGCCTACCTCACGATAGCATTCCTGATGGTCGCAGATATTGTAGAGGTAATAGGTTTTATCCTTGCCGTCCTTTTTCCCCTGAAAGATGCAGCCGATGTTCGTCTTGCCGACCGTGCGCGGGCCAAGCGAAGCAGGGTCGGGCAGGACCGCCTTTAAAAATTGCAGGGGTACGATCTCGCGCCCCTCGTACAGAATCGGCTTGATGGAGGTCATGCCCACGTTTTCCAAGCACTTCAGATGGGTCAGATAGCTTTCGCCAAAGGTCATGAAAAAACGGATGCGGCGGATACCGGGGATGTTGAGGGCAAGGCTTTCGATTTCCTCATGGTGCAGCAGATACATATCCTTGGGCCCTACTCCCGCAAAGTCGTACCGGCGCTTGATCTCCATCGGTTCGGTTTCCACCCAGCCCCCGTCTTCCCAGTAGCTGCCTTTGGCGGATACCTCACGGATGTTGATTTCGGGGTTAAAGTTGGTGGCAAAGGGATACCCGTGGTCACCGCCGTTGCAGTCGAGGATATCAATCTCGTTGATTTCATCAAACTGGTGCTTGAGCGCATAGGCCGAGAATACGCCGGTTACGCCGGGGTCAAAGCCGCTGCCCAGCAGCGCGCAGATCCCCGCCTCGCGAAAGCGTTCGCGATAATCCCACTGCCACTTATACTCAAATTTGGCGGTATCGGTCGGTTCGTAGTTGGCGGTATCGACATAGTGCGTTTTGGTGGCAAGGCATGCTTCCATAATGCTTAAATCCTGATATGGCAGGGCCAGATTCAGGACGACATCGGGCTGAAAGTCCCGGATCAGCGCAACCAGCTCGTCCACCTTGTCGGCATCTACCCGCGCGGTGTGGATTTTGGTTTTGGTACTGCCCTGCAGCGAATCCTTCAGAGCGTCGCATTTCGATTTGGTGCGGCTGGCAATCATAATCTCTTCAAAGGCATCGCTGTTCTGACAGCACTTGTGGATGGCAACGCCCGCCACACCCCCGCAGCCGATGATCATACATTTACCCATTTTCCATTTCTCCTTTTAGCTGTAATAGTAGTTCTCTGACGATTTTACAGGCAACGGCTGTGGAGGCCCCGCTATGGTCGTAGTGGGGGGATAGCTCGTTGATATCACAGCCTACAATATTCAGCCGGTGCAGCTGCAGGACGGCGTCTAAAAGCTCCTGAAAACCGACTCCGCCCGGCTCGGGAGTGCCCGTGCCGCAAAACACAGAGGGGTCCAGCACATCCAAATCCAGCGAGAAGTAGACGGGTTTGCCCGCCAGACGGGGCAGAAACGACTCGAAATCGTGCAGGTTGAACGGATGAAGGTCGGTATGGGCCCCTGCAAATTCAAATTCGTACCGCTCTCCGCTGCGGATGCCGAACTGGTGTATCCTGCCGTCCCCCACCAGCTTCCAGATCTGCCGCATGACCGTGGCGTGGGAAAGCTCCTCGCCCAGATAATCGCTGCGCAGGTCGGTATGTGCGTCAAAGTGGATGACATGCAGCCCGGGATAGCGTTCCAGCACCGCCCGCACCGCACCAAGGGTGATCAAGTGTTCGCCGCCCAGCATAACGGGCAGCTTGCCGTCTTCCAGCACCCGTGCGGTATACTCCTGTGTCAGCGCGAGCATCCGCCGGGGATTGCCGAAGGGCGGCTCTAAATCGCCGCCGTCAAAGATACGGCAGTCGGTAAGGTCGCGGCCGCAGTACGGCGAGTAGGTTTCAAGCCCAAAGCTTTCGCCGCGGATTGCGGCGGGGCCGAAGCGTGCGCCGGGGCGAAAGGAGGTCGTACCGTCAAACGGCACGCCAAAAAGCGCGATATCCGCTTCGTCGTACTCTGCTTCACAGGACAAAAAGCACTGCAGATTCCTATTCATTTTCGCTCAGCGCCTCCTCGATGTAATTTGCCAGATAAAACGAGCCCCTGTGCAGATTGGTATTGTAATAACGTGTCGGAATGCCCAGGGCATTCCAGCGCTCCGCGTCCAGATTCTTCAGCGGATGCAGCCCCTTGGAGGCGAAGCCGAACAGCCACTGCCCGGAGGGATAGGTGGGGATATGCGCCTGATAGACACGCGCCAGCGGAAAAACCGAAACGATCCGCTTATGCGCCGCCTTCATGGCTTTGGCATCCTCACTATAGAAGGGACTTTCGTGCTGGTTGACCATGATCCCGTTCCGGCGCAGCGCTTTCATGCAGTTGCCGTAAAACTCTTTGGTAAAAAGCACTTCACCCGGTCCCGAGGGGTCGGTGGAATCGACGATGATCAGGTCGTATTCCTCCTCTGCCGAACGGACAAAGCGCAGACCGTCGTTAAAATGCAGCCGGACCTTGGGATTATCAAACCCGCAGGCGGTCTGAGGCAGATACTGTTTGCAGACAGCGACCACGCGCCGGTCAATCTCTACCACGTCGATCCGCTCAATGTCCGGATATTTACCGAGCTCTCTGGCTGCGCCGCCGTCTCCCCCGCCGATCAGCAGCACCCGTTTGACATCCGGGCTGACAGCCATCGGAACGTGGGTGATCATCTCGTGGTAAATAAACTCGTCCCGCTCGGTGAGCATCAGCACGCCGTCCAGCGTCAAAAAGCGCCCGAACTCGGGGGAGTCATACACGGCGATTTTCTGATAATCGCTCTGCTCGCTGTGTAACTGCGCGTTTACCCTGATCGAAAAGCGCACGTTGGGCGTATCATATTCGCTGTACCATAAATCGTCCATCACTCTTCTCCTTTCAGCACGTTCAGGCTGCTTACATCCATGCTTTCGGGCCCTGTAAGCAAGCAGCCCTTTTCCTTTGCATACCGGATGTATGCAATAATTTCCCCGGTAACACGCTCGCCCGGGCCAAGAATCGGGATCCCCGGCGGATAGCACATTACAAATTCGCCACATATCCTGCCCGCGCACTGTGCAAGCGGCAGGCTCTGCTTATCGCCGTAAAAGGCCGCCTGCGGGGAAAGCACCACATCGGGGCTGATATATTCGCTCTCGGGCATCTCTCTGACAGGGCGCTTGTAAAGCCGCCGGATTTCGCCCAGGGCACTGATAAGCCGTTCGATATGCTTGTTTTTATCACCCAGTGAAATATAGGCAAGGATATTTCCCAAATCGCCGAATTCCACCTGAATATCATATTCCTCACGCAGAATATCGTAGACCTCAATGCCCGCCAAACCCAGAGCACGGGTGTTGATCGAAAGTTTGGTGGCGTCAAAATCAAAAAAGCTGTCGCCGTTGCACAGCTCCCTGCCGTAGGCGTAATAATCACCCAGCTTGTTGATTTCTTCCCGGGCATACTTCGAAAAGCGCTTGACCTTCTCAAACAGCTCTTCCCCGCGTAGAGCGAGGTTGCGGCGTGAAATGTCCAGGCTGGAAAGCAGCAGGTAAGACGCACTGGTGGTTTGGGTCAGGTTGATAATCTGCCTCACATAGTGGGCGTTCACATGCTCCCCGCACAGCAGGATCGAGCTTTGCGTAAGCGAGCCGCCCGATTTATGCATGCTCACGGCCGCCATATCCGCGCCCGCCGCCATAGCGGAAACCGGCATATCCTTCCCAAAATAAAAGTGCGTGCCGTGGGCTTCGTCCACCAGCACCTTCATTCCCTGCGCATGGGCCAGCCGGGTGATTTGCTTTAAATCAGAGCAAATGCCGTAGTAAGTGGGGTTATTGACTAAAATTGCTTTCGCTTCGGGATGCTCCGCGATTGCCCGTTTGACATCGGCGACCGATATGCCCAGTGCGATACCGATTTTTTTGTCGGTCTGGGGATTGATATAAACCGGCACCGCGCCGCAGAGTACCAGGGCGTTGATTGCGCTCTGGTGCACGTTGCGCGGCAGGATAATCCGCTCGCCCGCCTTCACGTGGGAAAGGATCATCGCCTGCACCGAAGAGGTCGTACCGCCCACCATAAAGAAAGCGTGTGCCGCGCCAAAGGCCTGTGCGGCCAAGGCCTCAGCTTCTTGGAGCACCCCCGTGGGGTGGCACAGGTTGTCCAGAGGCTTCATCGAATTAACGTCGACGGAAAGGCAGCGTTCACCCAAAAACTCGGTCAGCTCCCGGTTGCCCTTGCCCCGCTTATGCCCCGGAACATCGAACGGTACAAGACCGCCGTCCCTCACGCGCTCCAGCGCTTCATAAAGGGGAGCCTGATTTTGTTTCATTGGGCTCCACCCTCCTGATAAATGTTTTCGCCGCTGAAAATCTCGATCATCTCCTGCCGCAGCGCCTGCGTAATGTCCAAACGCAGCTTTGGCGGGATTTCATAAACATCGGAATTAAAAAGGTAGTTCTGCAAAACGATATCCTTGATAAGCATTTTGGTGTGGTAGATGTTTGCCTGATAAACGTTGATGTCAATGGCATCGTATTTCTTTAATGTTTCCGGCGTAATGAAATTTTGGATCGAGCTGATTTTCTGGTCGGTAAACAGCTTTTTCCCCTCTACGTCACGGGTAAAGCCGCGTACGCGGTAATCCATGGTGATGATATCCGAGTCAAAGCTGTTGATGAGAAACTCAAGAGTGGAAAGCGGCGTAATCTCCCCGCAGGTGGCTACGTCAATATCCACCCGGAAGGTTGCGATCGAGGTCCCGGGATGATATTCGGGATAGGTGTGTACGCTGACATGGCTTTTATCCAGATGCGCCACCACTGTTTCACCGCTGAGGTTTTGCACCATGCTTTCTTCGGCAATTAAAAGGGTGACCGACGCCCCCTGCGGTTCGTAGTCCTGCTTCGAAATATTCAGCACCGTTGCGCCGATCATTTCCGTCAGGTGGGTAAGGATCGCGGTCAGACGCTCGGAATTGTACTGCTCGTTGATGTATTTGATATAGTCCTGCTGCTCGCGGGGGGTTTTTGCATAACAAATATCATAAATATTGAAACAGAGCGATTTTGTCAGATTATTAAAACCGTACAGGCTTAGCTTATCCGCCATGATAATTCCTCCCTAAATAAAAAATAAGTGCGCCACAGTATCCTGTGACACACCTATAAAATCAATTCAATATAAACAGCACCGCACGGAACACCACGATTTTTCACATGGATATGCCGTAAGGAAGGATTGCTTTCGTGCTGATGTTTTCAGAGTCTATATAGCAAAAAACTTACTTTTACTACTCTTATTGACCGTTTTACAAGTGTGTACCACAGTACACTTCGGGCGAATGAACCCAACAGGCAATTAAGTTGCCAGCTTATAAAAGTCGCGCTTTTAACGCAATCAATAATGCGGATTGCTCCGCGGCGGCAGTCGACCGGGCTGTCCGTAGGCCCTGAACTTCCAAAAGATAGAAGCGGTCAGTAAATTCTCGTCCTATATAGACGACCGTGTTTAGATTATCATGTTATTCGTTTAATGTCAATTATATTTTTTATCCTTCAAAAGACTGGCCATTTTGAACAGAATCACCACATGACAGCATTTCCAGCTGATTCTGCAACAAGGTTGCGTTTTGTCCCGGAAACTGAAATGGAATTGCTGCAGGCCCTTATAAGGAATCAGAATATCAATTTCTTTGTAAACGAAAGACTTCTCCAATCCGAACCCTGTATCCGAAGGAAACAAGGCCCGGATTGATTCCTGTTGACAACTTCCAATGACAGATATACGGTTATATTTAGAATGTTTTTATGATAAAACTGATTTTTTTGAACCGTTTCATCTTTCAGGGACTCTTATAGTCAGGTGCACCGAATCGTTCCGGGAAAGGAGAATGCAAAATCGAAGATTCAGATTTGATTTTAATGATGCAGCAAGGAAATTCTGATGCGTTCGACCAGATATTCGAGAAATACAAGAATGAAGCGGTCAGAACGGCTTATCTGATTACCGGCAGAAAGTCCATCTGTGAGGATATTGCACAAGAGGCATTTATAAAATGCTTTAAACATATCGGCGACCTGCAAAATCCGAACGGCTTCCATGCCTGGTTTTTCAGAATATTGACCAGAACAGCCTGGAAATTCGGCCGGTCAGCCAGCCGTGAAATACCAATGGATAACATGGCGGAAAAGGTCGAGGAGTCAAATCTTGATCTTTTAAATGAACAATATTCAGCAGTTGAGGAAAACAGACTTTTATACTCGGAAATCAACCATTTGGAGCCAAAGCAGAAAACAGTTGTCATTTTGTACTACTTTAACGGCCTTTCTACAAAGGAGATCGCAAAAGCTTGCAGATGTCTGGAAGGTACCGTAAAGTCCAGACTTTTTTCAGCAAGGAATAAATTGAAAGCAAGGCTGGATTCTGTTAACCATTCAGGAGAGGAGTGCGGGGACCTATGCAGACCACAAAAGTATTTGAAAAAAATATAAAAGAGGCGCTCTTAAATATCTCGAACCAGGTTGAGGCTTCCGATCAATTAAGACTCAGAGTAAATAAAGCAATGAAACAACAGACCCAAAAGGAGGGTTTTCTGATGAAAAAACGACTTTCACTAAAAAGCGCAGTGATTCTGGCCGCCATTCTCTGTTTGACCACGGTTACCGTTTTCGCGGCAACACAAGTCAGCCAGTATCTGTCAACCTCGTCATCCAAACCGACCTATACTTCTTTCCCGACGGAAAAAGCGCTTCAAAAGGATCTTGGATTTGTTCCGAACAACTTGGAAACGTTTTCGAACGGCTATACTTTTCAGGAAGCGGTCATCGGAAATACCACCCCTGTTGATGAAAACGGCAAAAAAATGGGCGATTATAAATTTATTTCCTACACATATGCATCCGGCAAGGATAACAAAGTAAACCTATACGCCAACAAACAGCTTCCCGGAATAACATCAGATTCCAAAGAGGTAAACACGGATTATAAAGGCGTGACCCTTTCTTATTCCTCACAGAAATATAAATTTGTTCCGGCAGACTATCAATTGACGGAACAAGACAAACAGGCCCAGGAAAGCGGAGAGATTATGTTCACTTACGGCAGTGACAAAGTAGAAAACAGCATCGTTCAGAACGTGACCTGGACCGACAGCGAAGGGATCAGCTATGATTTAATGGCATCCGACAGCAAGCTTCAGCAGACTGATCTGACGGCAATGGCAAAGGAGATTGTGGACAACAACAAATAAGGGCCGTAACCGGTTCGGTCCTCGCAATCAATAAAGAACCGCAGAAAGAAATGCGGTCCCGTCCCCCTGCATTACCTGAGCCACGAAGCTAAAATGTTTCGTGGCTCTTTCATGTTGACCATTTTAAGTCACCGAAAACAGGCCTTCACTCATTTGCAGGTCCATGCTTCCCATCACTTTTGCAATATGCTTTCATCCGGCTCTTTTAGAAGGACGAGCAGGGCGCTGACAACTGTCAGCAGCAGCATTGCGATCCCGGAAACAAAAAACCACAACGAGACTCCCCGCTTTTCGGCAATTGGGCCCGCTATGAGCAGCCCCAAAGGCATAGTCGATGAACTGAGGCTGCTGATCAGGGAAAAGGCACGCCCCATTTTGTCCGGGGCGATGGTCTCCTGCATATAGGCGATATAAGGGATGTTATACAGGTTGGTGCCGGCCCCGATCAGCGCGCACAATGCCGCGAACACCCAGAACCAGAACATCTTCGCAGGCAACAGGCCGCACAGTAACGAGGATATTCCCATGACAAAAAGCCCCAGATGGATGACCGGGAACTTATTTTTGATGATACCAAACCTTCCCAACAATACAGCGCAGAGCATCATCCCCCCGGCGTAAGCAAAATTGACCATGCTGGCGTGCCAGGCATCGGAGCGGAAATAGCCGCTGGTCATGAGCGGATAATAGGTGGAGAGAGGCGCGTAAAACACCAAAATAAAGAAGGTAGCCGCCGTTACGATACACAGCTTCCTGTCCCGGCAGATTGTCGCCGCGCCTTCCTTCATTTCATGGAAAAAGCGCGGTTTTTGCTTTGCCCCGCGTTCCGGATCCGGTATTTTAACAAATAATACCGTGGCGCTGGCTGCGAGAGCCCCCGCCAGATCAGACAGCAATATGATCCAAAGAGGCAGGGCGGCATACATGGCCGCGCCCAATACAGGACCCAGCAGAAAAGCCCCCGACTGCAGGAACTGGCTCCAGCCGTTGGCGCGCACCAGTTCCTCCTGCGGCACCAGCATGGGTACTGCGGCCTGAACAGCCGGACTTTGAAACACGTTGCCCACCGCCCGGATCCCCAGTACCGCGCAGACCGACCAGTAAGGCGGATTGCCATACAGGAAAAGGAAGGCGAAAACAAGGGCCGCCAATCCAGTGAAAAGGTCCGCCGCTATCATGACGGCTTTTCGATGAAGGCGGTCGATCCAAACGCCCGCAAAGGGACCGAGAAGAAACTGCGGCAAAAAAGCGAACATGCCGGCGACCGACATCATGATCGGCGATGCCGTTTCCGTGGCCAGCCACCAGATCAGGGAAAACTGCACGGCGGCGCTGCCGATGAGCGATACCGTCTGCCCCGCGGCAATGGTGAGGAAATCCCGTTTCCACTTATTCTGTTGATTTTTCTTCATAGGCACTCCAGTATGATCGTTTAAATACTTCGTCCATAGATAAATGACCATTATGTTTTGAATTGATTATACCATGTTTCCACTCTGAAGTGTCGATCGCCGCCGAAAAAATGCGGCGGAATTTTGTCGATATTATACTCCCCATGTCGGAAGCCGGGCGCAAATGGTGTAAAACACCTAAGCTACCTTGCGGATTTGCAGTTGGCATTTTGTGGTACGACAGTAGTTAATTATTCATTTGTGTGATCTTTTATCGCGATTTCCGCCTGTTTTTTTCCGCGCCCGCATTTCGGCTCCGATAGTCTGCAATTTCGCGGACATTGGCCACAGCGTTTTGTTTCCAAGACTTGCCGAAGCGCAGGGTCAATGGGCACGGCTGTCTTCCTTTTGATCCAAGGAAACATCGTGTATAACCTCCGTATAATAAGTTTGTAAGCTTTGCTTTCGTGCGGACATTTGTATGGCACAGTACGTATGCATTCAACCTGGTTTGGCGTATTCATATCAGTGCCGCCATTTGATTTAATGTTACATCCTGAATCGTATGCTCAAGGACGCAGGCCTCGCTCACCGCCAGAGCCTCGCTGAGGTTCAGCACGTTCATTAAAAAGCGCTTGATTGTGTCAAACTTGGCGAGCAGTTTTTGCGCTGTTGCAATTCCTTGATCGGTCAATCGTATGGGACCGAATTTCTCGTGTTCCACAAATCCTTTTTCCGACAGCTCCGCAACCGCCCTGTTTGCACTCGGTTTCGACACGGACATCCTTTCGGCAATGTCGATAAGCCGGACGGAGCTGTCCGCCTTGTGCAGGAGGTATATCGTTTTAAGGTAATTCTCAAGCGAAGGGGTTATCGTATTGTTGTCCATTCTCTAACCTCCTTACGGGGTTCTGGCGGTATGCGCCGTCCTCTTAGCTGTGCCGATTCCAGAAACCATCGTGCCCAAAATGCCCGAATCCGAACTCCTGTTCATTGTCGCCGCGCCAATCGTCTATAATGCGCTCCAGATATTCCCCCAGCTTTGTCTGCTCTTCTTCCGAGAGGCAGTCGAATAATGTTTCAAATCCAAGCTGCCTGTCGTCCTGGATTTCGGCGTTTTTCCCTTTCTCGGTCAAACGGATAATCATGGCCCTCTTGTCATCCTCCGACGGCGTACGCGTGATGTACCCTTTCTGCTCCAGCTTCTTCAGCAGGTCCCCCAAAGATTGAGGACGCATATCCATTAAGTCCGAAAGCTCTTTCTGCGTGATTTCCGGCTTCATTTTCAGCAATTTCAACACCCGTCCCTGGCCGCGGTATGGATTCCCCGTCAGGCCGAAAGCCATATGGTTGTGGTGGTGATGCCGGATGAGCAGCCATTGGATTTGCATAAACTGCTCCACCAACCCGCTGTATTTGCTCTCGCTCATGATTTTCCCTCCTTAGATCGGGCCGTTCAAGTTTTATTAAGCTACCTTTCTATATTATAAAGGTAGCTTTCTAATTTGTCAACAGTTTTCATCTACAGCAATTCCATTTTACTTTGCAAGACAAAACACGTTTCTCCCCCCGCCTTTGGCGGGGGGAGAAACGTAAACTTATTGCAGAATTAACTGGAAATGCTGTAGCTATCTGAATGTACTGTTGAATTTTTTCTTTTGCAAAGCGGACAGGTCTGAACGCTGAAACTTTTTCGCGAAGCTCATAAGTAAAAACAGCAGACACGGAAAAACCGTGTCTGCTGTTTTCTCTCTTCCCCGCCGACGGAAATCCCGGCATTTACTGCTGCTGGACGTCAGCCGGGCCGTGGATTTCCGAACGAGCCGGAACATGATCATGTAAAATGCCGTAAAATCATAGATTCTTTTCGCAAAAATCCCGAAGCTGTCTGCTTTCGGTTTCTTCGCCCTCGCCTTCAATCTGAAAGACGACTCCGTCGCCCTTTTTTACACCGAGATTCATGATCGCGAAAAGCCGTTTGGCGTCTGCCGATTTACCGGCCGCCGTCATAGTGATTTTGGACACGCATTTTTTGGCGGCCTGCGCCAGCAGACCCGCCGGCCGTGCGTGCAGCCCTTCCTCTGCGGTTACGATATACTCAAACGTTTTCATTTCCTTTTCCTCCTTGATGATTTCCCAGCCGTCTCCGCCGTGCTATCGCAGCAGCTCCGGCGCAAAATGGCGCACGATATCCGTAATCGGCGCATGATTGTTATCGGTCCCGCGATAGGCTATGTAGGGTTCCGCTTCCGGGGACACGTTCGCAGGCGCCGCGGCAAAGCCCGCCACGCGAAACATGGAAATGTCATTGCTGCTGTCTCCAATTACCAGGGTTTTTTCCAGCGGAAAACGGAGTTTCTGCGCGGCCTTCTTCAGGCCCGGCCCTTTGCCGCAGTCCGGAGGTTCCATTTCCACGCAGCAGGGACTATGATAGAGCTCCAGAGTCAGGTCGGCGAATTCCCTCTGCAGTCTATCCATCTGCTCCGGTAAAAGGGTCGGAATCGATGCCTTTACCACAGGTTCCTCCGGCAGGCCTCTCCATTCTTCATAAGACCGGATACCGGAGCGGATAAAAAAATTTTTATGCATTTCCACCGACCGGCCGTCCGCTGAAAGCCTGGGGTCACGCCGGCAGAAATACGGGCTGACGGAAGTGTAATAATTGAAATACAGCCCTTCACGTCTGCAAAAGCGATCCAGCCGCTCCAACTGCCCGGCCGTGAACTGATCCAGAACCTCTCCGACATCCCGGGAAGGGTCGTACAACAGGGTTCCGTTGCAGGCGACGGCTGCGTCCATCGTCCCAAGCCGCGGAAGATAGAAACGGAACAGATCGGGATGGCGGCCTGTCGCGATCAGTGTTCGTACGCCGTGTTCCCGAAGCTTGGACAGCGTCTTCAGGTCGTCCGGATGGACATAGCCGCGGTCGTTCAGAAGAGTGCCGTCCAGATCGGTAATAACGGCGCGGAGATCAGTCATCGGCGGCCTCTGCGGATTCGCAGGAAATAATCTCCGACTGCGCCGCGGTCACTTCTCCCAGCCGGATTTTTGGATTTGTAAAGTCGGCCAGATTGGTGATAATACAAGGGGAAATCATTCGGAAATTGTTTGACTTGAAAAGCTTGAGATCCATTTTCATAATCCGGTCGCCCCTGCGGACACGGCTGCCGTCTTCCACATAGCAGGTGAATCCCTTTCCGTTCAGTTTCACCGTGTCTATCCCGAGATGAATCAGCAGCTCGATTCCGTTGTCGCCGGTGATGCATATGGCGTGCAGGGTCCTGGCGATATTGGAGATCACGCCGTCGAACGGCGCCAGCACGAACGGCGACTCGGGATAAACGGCGACGCCGTCGCCCAGCACTTTCCCGGAAAAAACTTCGTCCGGGACCTCAGTAACAGAGACAGCGCGGCCGGTGATCGGCGAATATACTTTCCTTTCCATGGTTCCTGTTTCCTTTCTTGCGATAAAATTGTCTTCGGCTTCCGCTTTCCTTCAAGACCTGTGGAAACCTGTTTACAGCATTTCCAGTTCATTCTGCAACAAGGCTGCGTTGATATTTTTTAAAATAGGTCCGTTGGAGAACAATTCCCGTGTATACACCCGGTTAAAAACATGTTACAATAATGATGGTCCAGCTGTCAAATCATTCAAAGACCAGTCGGAGGTTTCCTTTATGAACTGCCTGACTCGAATCAGTCAATATTACAATTCGTTTACCAAAGCGGAACGCAGAATTGCGGATTATATTACACAGAATCCCGAGCAGACCGTAAAGCTGAGTATATACGGCCTGGCCAGCGCGGCTGGGGTGGCCCCTTCCACCGTAACGCGTTTTGTCCACAATCTGGAATACAAATCCTTTAACGAAATGCGCATAGAGCTGGTGCGCAACGTGGACGTGAAAACCGTAAACGATTTCAATGAGATTCTTCAGTGGGGCAATAACAAAGACGATCTCAACCAGCACTTTCTTCACAATATCACCAGCGTGTGTCAGGAAGCGCTGAACATCAACCGCCTTGAAAAATTCAGGGAGGCCGTGTCCATCATCAACCGCGCCAAACTGGTGTACTTTTTCGGTATCGGGGCATCCTCCCTGATCGTACAGGATTTGCAGCAGAAGCTGATGAAGATGCATAAGTGCTGTATTTACAACATCGACGGAAACTTCGGCACCCAGAACGCCATCATGGCGGGCCCCGACGATGTTGTCGTGGCCGTTTCCTACAGCGGAATCACGCGCGAGGTAAATCTGGCCGTCCAGCGGGCGAAGGAAAACGGATGCAAAGTCATCGCCATTACCCGGTACGGCCACACGACCCTTTCCGAACTCGCCGACATCTGCCTTTTCGTTCCGAACGTAGAACAGGTGACGAAAGTAGCGGCCATTTTTTCACGGTACGCGCAGTTGTTTATTGTGGACATCCTGTTCCTGAATTTTGTGAACGAGAGCGGAGAGGACCCGGCGAAAATGCTTACGGATTACCGTTCGCTGCTGCTGAGACTGAAAGAGTAGTCCTGTTTGCGGAGAATACGACCGGCCCCGAACGGGGCCGGTCTTTTTGATATTCTCAGAACGGGTGCCAGCAGCACAGGATTCTGCAGTTTCCTTTTACTTTGCAGGACTTCCGGTCCGACGGAAGAAGAACGGTGTGGGTATGATTCATCTGATACCGCCCTTCGGCGGTTTCCACGACGGCGTTCCCTTCCACGGCGGTAAGCGACAGGCAGATGCCGTTGTTTTCCGGCTCCCATTCGTCCGCGATATCCACGATATCCACGCAGAAGCTAGGGTGGCGGATCGCTTCCCGCACGCTGGCGCCGGCGGCCGGCCTGCTTCCCGGCTCGAAGTGCCGCACCTCAGGCTGCAGGGCCGGGTCAAGCACATCAAACCCCTTTTCCAGATGCAGCTCTCTGCCGCGCCCATAGTCGTACAGTCGGTAGGTGATGCCGCCAAAGCTGCCCGCCTCCAGCGCCAGCATGTTTTTGCCGCAGGCGTGCAGCATCCCTGCGGGAATCATGACGAAGTCGCCCTTTTTCACCGGCACTTTGCGGATATATTGCTCGATCGTGCCGTCGGCGGCGGCTTTGCGCAGTTGCTCTTTGTCCGTTATCGTCGTTCCGGCCACCACATAGGCGCCTTCGTCGCAGTCCAGAATATACCACGACTCCGACTTCTCAAAATCGTTTTCCACGCGGCTCGCATACTCTTCGCCGGGGTGGACCTGAATGGAAAGATCCTCCCGCGCGTCAATATAGGCCACACGCACCAGCTGGTCGGCGGGGTCCCTGCCCAGCAGTTCCCCGTGCCGGAGGCCGATCAGTTCGTGAAGGGTTTTGCCGGCATATTCGCCGCTGAGAATTTTGCTTGTTGTGTTCCGGTAGGCGCTCACCTCCCGGCAGATTCCATACTGCTGCCCTTCGGGCGGCGTGATGCCCCGAATATCTGTAAGACGGCTGCCGCCCCACACGCTGACGCAGTAACCGGAGATGGGAAGAATCGGTTCCATTTTTCAGCCCTCCCCGACCCACTGGATTTCTCCGTTGCGCTTATAGCAGCGGAAAGGAAACGGCTTCTGCTCTATGACGGCGTGGTCCTGCTTGGTGGCGGGCAGGCTGCACGCGGCCACGGCCAGGACGCCTTCGCCGGAATTGATGATGCGGTGGGCGTATTTACCGCTGATGTAGTGCAGCGAGCCCGGAAAAATCTTTTCCGCGTAAAATTCGTCCCCGCCGTCCCAGAACAGCAGAAAGCCTTCGCCCTGCAGGCCGTAGTAATATTCGTCGCAGTCGCGGTCTATGTGGAAATGTCCGTGCGTCATGCTGCATTCCCCGTCGACGCAGTAAGCTTCCAGGTAAGTAATGCCCCACTGCAGATTGCCCTTGACGTAGTCGGTGCGGTGGAAATTCTGATTCGCTACGCGGTAGGCAAGCTGGTCGCCGAACGCCGCCAGGGCATCCTCATTTTTGTAAATGCCCTTCAGCTCGCTGATTTTTTTCTGGCGCCAGACAACGTTCTGGCCGGAAAGCTCGCAGTCTTCCCACCATTTCTGTATTCCCTTCGGTTCGCGGATAAAGTCTTCCCTCATGATTTTCCGTTCCTTTCTGAATTCTTCAGTCATCGGTTCTGAGCATGGTCTTGTGGACAACAGCCGGCTGGTAGCCCATATTTTCAATCACATAATCGGTGATGGAAGCCGGAACCACAACGATATCCAGGAATTTCTGCCGGTAGCAGAACTCGGGATTGGATTTGGAATAGACCTTCACTTCCTCGCCGTCCACCAAGGTGAGAACGGTAAACTGGCCGTCGTTGGAGAATTCCGCCTTTTTTTCAAGATAAAGCTGCTTGGTCTGATAATACATCAAATCGGTTTTTCCTACAATATATTGTTTCCACCCGTCGCCTTCCCCATCGGGAATCGGCTCAATGGCGATGTTTTCGCGTACCCAATCCGAGGTGCGCTCGGTACGAAGCACCTTCTCACCCATCGCGCTGTGAATCGGGCGGAGGTTGCCTTCGGCATCTCGCCGGTTATAATCGTACATTTTATAGGTATAGGAACCGATGGTGAGCGAACCGAGCTCCAGAATCAGCTGGTTGCGGCCGGAGGCGTGGATGGTTCCGCCGGGAATCATGACCTGACGGCCGGGAACGGAGTCGATGTGGTTGACATATTTGGCATAGTCCAGGTCGCTGCCGTCCTTTTCGGACTGTTTCGCCAGCGCGACAAATTCGGCGGGGTCGGCATCTTTGTTGAAGCCGAGATATGTTTTCGCCCCGTGACCGGTGGCAATAACGTAGTAGGCCTCGTCCTGACTGCCTTTTTCATTATAAGATTCTTTACAGACCGATTCGTAGGGATGAACCTGAACAGACATGTTGCCGTTGCTGTGGTAGGTATCGTCGTAATTAAACCGGATGGGGAAATAGCCGTCGAACCGTTCGGTGCATTTTTCACCCATGATCGGCAGAGGGCATTTCTGAATGAAGGTAAAGAACGGAAACTCGACTTCGCGGCCGTCCGCGTCGACTACGACACTGACCTCCATCGGGATCATGTCGAATACCCAGGCGATATTTTTGTATTCGGAAGGCAGCCGTCTGACCTTACGGATAAATTCGCCGCCCCAGATGCCTTCGAGATAGACAGGCTTGGTGCGGAACGGATAGCGGGCCAGGCCGGTCAGGATCGTTTCGAGGTCCCGGCCGCTCATCAGCACAAAATCCTCGTCATGGTCGCCGCAGATGTAAAAATCGATTTCATTCTGCGTCAGCAGACGTTTGCGGTTTTTCAGAATGATCTCAAAATCCACGAAATAGTTGCGGCGCATCAGTTCCTCAAACGGGCGCGGGGTTTTGTCCCCCACGTTGATCAGTTTCCCTTCGCGTGCGCGGACGGCGGCCGATTTCGGGGTCACATCAATATAGACCTTCAGGTCTGTCAGAGCCAAAAAGGTCTCCGACGTGCTGCCGTACCCGATAAAAATCATCAACGTTTTTTCGGGAAGATTCCGCATTTCCTCCAACAGTTTTTCTGCCTTTCCCCTGTCGATAAAATCGGAGAAGCTTCCCTCGTACAGTTTGCCAAACAGCAGAACGGGGTCTTCCTCGTAATTCAGGGGAAGACACTCCGCCAGCATGGCGTCCAGTTCTTCGACCGGTTTGTAAACCTCGTCCATGGTGCGCAGGACCACCCGGTAGCCGCGCTGCCGTACGGCCTGTGACAGCGCACCCGAAAGGTCGCTGAATTTGGCGGAGGCGTAACCGTCCACGGCCACGACACATCCCGATTTTCCGCTTTCCAGCAGGGAAACGGCCTTTTCAGCAATACGCTTCGCGGACTGCACGGTACCGAAAACAAGATCCTCCCTGACGGATGCCGGGATGTCGGGACGGTTGATTGCGGTGTGGTCATCATAGGCCAGGGGTTTGAACATAAAACTCATCTTTGCAAAATCCTTTCTAAATTCAATTCAATATGATATCAGGTTGTTGACTGTAACTTCAGTGGCTTGCCGGGAAAGCCCGCTGCCGGAAAAAGGAGCTCCCGAAGGCTCCCGTTCCGGCATTGGGCCACAGAATATTTCAGTTCCGGCTTTACCGATCTCCGCCGAACGCGTCAAGCGCCTCTTTTTTCGCACCGACAGACCAGGTAAACAGGAAGCCTCCGGCGATGGAAAGAGCATAGGCGGCCAGGTACGCCAATGGATTGGTGTTGACAAGAACGCCGAGGATTCCGGAAACGCTGACGGTAACGGCGCCCGAGTGAGGGAAGAAGCCGAGGAGAGCACCGCCCAGAGCGGCGCCGGCGCAGGCCGTAAAGAATACGCGGCCCAGCGGAAGGCTGACGCCGAAAATCAGCGGTTCACCGATGCCGAGGATACCGGCGGGGAGACCGCCCTTTACGGCATTGTGCAGGCTTTTGTTCTTCCGGTATTTAAAGAACAGGGCAATGGCTGCACCCACCTGGCCGCCGCCCGCCATGGAGTCGAAGGCGTAAATCGGTGTGTAGCCAAGCTGCTGGATCAGGGAAAGATGGATGGGAGTAAGACCCTGATGCATGCCCGTCATAACCAGCGGCAGGAACGTGAAGGCAATCACCGCGCCGCCAAGCGGTCCCGCGTTGTTTACCAGCCACAGCAGCACATTGGTGATGCCGGTTGTCAGAATGCCGCATACCGGCTGGATGATGAACAGCGTTGCAAGACCGACGACCAGGATCGCCCCGAGAGAAGGCAAGTGGATTTTCAGGGAATCCGGGCAGTGGTCCTTGATCCATTTTTCCACAACGGCAATCAGCGCACCGGCCGCGAGCGCCGCAAGCGTACCGCCCTTGCCGTTGGTGAAGGCAAGACCGAAAAAGCCCATCGAAACGCCCGCAAGATTCCCTACGTTTGTGACGATGCCGCCGGCGATCAGGCCGAGATACGGATTACCGCCCATGACTTTCGCCGCCTGGCAGCCGACCGCGATGTTCAGATACGTAAAGAACGTGGAGCACAGAACCGTCAGCGCCGCCATGAATACGGAGCCGCCGTCCGCGACCGCAGCCGGGTTAAAGGCAGCCGTACCCGTGAGGGTGAATATGAGCACGAAAATCTGCCTGATACCGAAAAGCAGACCGGCTCCGGCAAAGATCGAAACGAGGGGTACGAATACGTTGGAGAAAAATTCAAAAATGCCTTTTGACTTTTTCTTGTGCATCAGCGCTCCATCCTGTTTCGCCTCCGAATAATTCAGCCCGTCCATCTGTTTCAGCTCCGTACAGATTTTGTCCGCCACGCCCGGACCGAGAATGACCTGAGGCTCTTCAGGCGTCCCAACGACCCCCATCACTCCCTTGATCTTCAGCAGCGCATCCTTTTTCACTTTGTCGGCGTCCCGAACCTCTACCCTCAGTCTGGTCATACAGTTTTCCAGTTCTGCGATGTTTGCCGCTCCTCCAAGACATTCCAGAATTTCCTGTGCTAAGGTCTTTGCTTCCATATGTTTTCCTCCCTACAACTATGTAATTGAAAATCGGATCGGGAACCGCCCTTCGCATCTATTATAACAACTAATGAAACAGAATTCCATTATGAATTGAAACAAAATTTTATTTTGTCCATTGGTCGTTTTCCACAGATTTCAGTTTAAATGAATCCAATTTTTAAAATTAATCCTTTAAAATCAGTTTGTACCCGATGTATTTATGAAACTTTATTTTATATTTAAACTTTTTGTTTCTTCCCCACTCGCTATTTCCCTCCTGAATTCGAACATAGTTCCCATTTATGCATCCTTCCTTTTTCCGGCCATCGGGTGCTGTGCGCGGAAGCTTATGTTCTTCCCCGCCATGTCCCCCGGATAGGAAGGCAACGGATTTATTTTGTTGAATTCGTACAGCATATAAAATAGAATTTTGTTTTATATATTAGTGAAATTTTATTCTATCCATGCTATAATAGCTTTGAAAATTGGTTAGAGTCTGCCTTTCAAATCATCACGTTCAAGCACTGGTATCCGGTTCCTATTCCCTATCGAAAACGCATAGGCGGCTGAATTTTTACTATTCTATACTATTTACAGCAATTTCATCTTAGTTTGCGAGGCAAAACACGTCCCCGCCGTAAGCGGGAGAGGAGCGCAACCTTGCTGCAGAATCAACGGGAAATGCTGCAACGAAATTAAATTTTATGTAAAAGGAGAAAAATATGGAGATCAAGGTGGACGCAAACAGAGTCATGAGAGAGTGGCCACACGTCGAAAAGTACCATAACACCACATTAAGGTACACCCCGGATAAACGTTTTCCGGAGGCAATGGAGGCATATATCGGACGCCCCGAGATGATTCGCCTGTTCATTACATTGGATGAGGTATGGGACTACCGTGATAATACCTATCACTGGAATTATTTGATTGGGGAAAACCGCTATCAGAACGACCCGAATCATTATCACTACGACTGGCCTCTGACCGTTCCTTCCCCGCTGGGAGTTCATGTTGAAGAATATCTGACGTCTCACGCGGCCTGTGCGGACACGGTCCTTTTGAATATCCGCAGATATGAGCGGGAGGTGACCGACGGCCTTGTTTCGTTTGATCAATATGAAAAGGTATTTAAGAAAGTAGTCGAGCACTATAAAGCCCTGTGTCCAAATATTGTCTATATTGAGTGCTGTAACGAAGTTGAAATTCCAAATTTCGGCGAACTGACCATGCCGGAATTTTATAATCTGTACAAGAGAGCCTATCGGGCGATTGAGCAACTGAATGCAGAACACTCCTATGAGACGCCGCTGCTGGTCGGCGGTTTCGGGATGTCCGCGGGAATGACAAACTGGAAATACTGGGATGAATTTTTAGAGATCCTTGCAAAGGATAAGGACCGTAAAATAGATTTTTATTCCATGCATGAGTATCATACCAATCCCGGAAGAATTCTTCAATTCTATGTCCGTCATGAAGTGAAGATCAAAGAACTGAACCTGCCTGATCTGCCGCTTCTGATGACGGAATATGGGTTGAGAACCGGAGTGGGCGACGCGGGAAGACCGAATAACCTTCAAAATGCCAGCGGAGAGATCGCCGGAATGATTTTAGGCTCCTATTGCAAGAATCTCAAGATGTTTCCATGGTGCTCTTTCCACAATCCAAATCAGCAGCTTGGGCGCACGATGTTTGTCCTGAATGATCAGAATCAGTATGTTCCGACCCCGAGCGGGCACGTGATGAAAATGCTCCATATGCTTGGAAACAGGGAACTTCTGATTGAAGGTTACGTCAATGACAACTGCGTAGCAACCATAGATCGGCAGGGGGCTATCCAGATTTTGGCCGCCAATCCCGGAGCACAGATCAACGATTATGACCTGGAGATTTTCGGTCTGCAGGAAGGAACCTATCTGCTGACTGAGTATTATGTTGACGAGCGGCATAACAACTGGATCAGCGATCACTCGTTAACCGGTCTGTCTGTTACCGGGAGCAAAAGCGTCGCGGTGAAGGACCGGCTGAAGGAAAGCATACGGATGATGAACGATTCTTTCTGCCTCTTTACGATTGAAAAGCAGCCCTGACCACCCCATCCTGAAGATGAAATACACCCCAAAGGCCAAACGGCAAAATATGCCGAATACCTTTGGGGTGCATTGATATTGTCCGGAAGTACGTGCATGACCTAATCCTTCGGATCTGATTTTTTTGTACCGGAAATGAGGTAAATTTCAGGGGTGTCGATTAACATATCCACATGAAAACAGCGGAAAAATACTTCGGCTTCCTCTTTCGCAGGACGCAAAGGCCACGAAATCCGGCTCACTGTATCACCCGAATGACAGTGATTGATAGAGCTTCTGCCCTCGCTGTGAGCAATGACGAATCTTCCGTCCGGCCTCAGCATACTTGCAAGATGCTCCGCAAGCTTTGGTTTATCAGGAAAGTGGGGATATGCGCTGAATATCAGGGCTGTGTCAAAGCCGGTCTCATGTATGTCAAACAAGTCCGAGGCAAGCAGCCGCAAACGGGAATCCGCGAATTTGCTTCGCGCCTTGGATATCATTTCGCCCGAAAGGTCAATACCCAAAACAGAATCGGGGTTGCGTGAAAGGATTTCGGGGAACAATACGCCGGTCCCACAGGCGATATCCACCACCCGCGACCCGGCCTTTATTGCCGACAAGGTGACAATCGATGCAATTTTTTCTTTGTCGAACGTACAATGATTGTCCCAATTTTCTGCGCATCCGTCAAAGAACTGTTTTATTTCATTTCGTTGATTTAAATATTCGCTCATATTTTACGCTCTTTCCCTCCGTATCATTTTAGCCTTCTCCAAGGCCAGGATAAAGATCGGAATCAGAAGCATTTGGATAATAATTCCCGGCAGTGCCACGACAAAGGAAGCTGAAATAAATGCGGCAAAGCCGTAAGGCTTGCCTGCCATGTTCATAAACACAGCGTTTGCCAGACCGGATACAATCCGTCCGCCAAGCATTGCGCCAATGAGCGCGGGGTAGACATTCCAGCGGAGCTTTTGATAAAAGAATCCGGTCAGTGCGCCGTAAGCGCAAAGCTCAAGCATCATGGCCGCAGCCGTCGGGAAAATGGGAGGCATGCCAGTCAGAACAGAAGAGAAAAGCGGTACGATAAACCCGCATACCGCTCCATACGGCCACCCGAAAATCAATCCGCAAAGTAAAACGGGAATGTGCATAGGCAAAAAGGTAGGTCCGGCACCGATCATATGGAAAAAGGTGGGAAGCAGAATTCCGAGCGCGATGCAGAGCGCCGTTCCGGTCAGATTTACTGTCGTTGTTTTTTTCATGGTAGTCTCCTTAACAAGTTATCATTGGAGCAAACAAATCTTTACTATCCTCCTAAATAAAAATACCATGAAAAGAGCCGTTTCGTACGGCATCCCTTCATGGTTGTGTGCTAATAAATAAGTGAAGATTTTAAAGCCTTCATGACTTTGTTAACATTATTATTTTAATATAAAATATGGAAAAAGTCAATTACAGCATTTCCAGTTGATTCTGCAACAAAATTGTGTTCCTCCCCCCGCCGAAGGGCGGGGGGGAGGAACGTGTTTTATCTCGCAAACTGAAATGGAATTGCAATAAAATGCAATATGCATCAGTCTAAAGAGGCATCGGCTCAGAGTAAACAGGAACCGATGCCTCGCAGTAAGACCGATTTTATTGTGATACGGCTGGGAAATCCTTATCCCACCGCAGCAACAAAAATTCTTGTACCGTTTACATAAATTCCGGCTGCCGAACCTGCCGCGCCGGCGGAGGTGATTTTGTAGAAATAGTCATTGCCGGATTTGCCGGCATAAACAAGGCTGAAGACAGGGGACCCGACGGTAACGGACGGAGCCGCTGTCGAGGTAATCCTGAAAGTATAGGAACCATGCACGGTCAAATCCATCGTCGTATCGCTTGTGAAAGAAGTCCCCTTTACGGTAGCTACAAAAATTCTCGTACCGTTTACATAGATTCCGGCTGCCGAGCCTGCCGCACCGGCGGAGGTAATCTTATACAAATAATCATTGCCGGATTTGGAAACATAGGAGAGTTGGAACGAGGGAGAACCAACCGTAACGGTCGGAGCTACCGCTGAGGTAATCTTAAAGGTGTAAGAACCATTCACGGATACGTCCATTGTGGTATCGCTTGTGAAAGCAATCCCTTTTACCGTCGCGACAAAGATTTTATTCCCGTTCAGGTAGATGCCTGTCGCGGAGCCGACGGAGCCGACTGCGGAAAGCCTGTAGAGGTATTCATTGCCGTTCTGGGAAACCGGCGCCACTGTGAATACGCCGCTTGTACCGGCTGTAACGGAAGGTGTGGCCGAAGCGGTCACTTTCATGATATAGCTGGAGCCCTTCTCGACCGAGAGGGCGGCGTTTGTGTCGGAAACCGCGATCGGAACAGCAACGGCGGTAATCTCGCATCTGGCCGTACCATAGTCATCCATCTCATAACCGTCCGCGTCATACAGGACCGCGGTCAGAGTCGTTTTATTTTCCGACGCGAAAACCGGATCGATACTGTTTACCGTTACGGTTGCGGAAGCGTCGGAGGAAGTGAGCTCAAAGACGTCGCTGCTGCCCCCGTCAAGCTCCCAGACCACTCTGGTCCCGGCGGGAAGGGAGGTGCCGGCCGGATAGGCCGCTGCGGTGAATGTCTCGGAATAGCCCTTGGCAATGCTGGAAGAGTCCTTATTGATTGCAATGCCTGCAAAAGAAAGGGATGCGACTTTAAAAGTATCGATTGCCGTACCCGTCGTTTTCTCGAGTGTGAATCCAAAGGTATTGAAATCATCCACATCGACGGCATCCGAAGCGGCCTTAAAGACGGTGGTGCCCGCCGCAAAGGTCTTGTCGGTCAGCTTCAGGGTAACATTATAGACACTGCCGGTTACATACAGGTTTCCGGCAGCAATCCTCATGGTGCCGTCCCCTTCAATCGTATCCGCAGTGACCATACCGTCAAACGTCAGGACGGTATCGGAATCCAGAGAAATGGTGTCAACCGTAACGGAGCCGCTGACGGTTGCGTTTGTGTCCTCGTTCTGGGTATAGAGCATTCCGTTTTTCGCGTTGGAGGGAGCGGGGATTTTTCCGGTGAAGGCTTCTCTGTCGTCGCCGACATAGACCGTTGTCTCGCGGAAATCGAGGTCGATGGCATTCACGTTGGTGTTGTCCCCGGACAATGTGATGGAACCGTCCGCGCCCGATTGAACGCCTGCACAGGTGATTTTGGATTCCTTAGAGTACATCAAGATATCCTGTGCGGTAATCTTACCCGTAACAACCGGAGTATCCGAATCATTCGCGCTGACGGTAACCGTACCGTCGGCATGGATGGTTCCGGTTGTTCCCGCGTTTACGGTCACATTGCTGTCCGAATCCAGAGTTTCCTCCGTAACGTCGATATTTCCAACTTTACCGCCGCTTACAAGAACTGCGTCTCCGTCGGTCGTGAACGGTGCCCCGCTCGTTTTGACGTCGCCGACGGTGCCGTCCGCAACCTCAACGGTACCGCTTTTTATATCGACGGAACCGACTTTCCCGCCGCCGATCTGGAGATCCCCGACATAGCCGGAAATTTTCTTAACATTGGTGCTCTCCCCGACACTCACGCGTGTGGTGCCCTGCGGGAATACTACTTCGCTGTCTGTAACATTGCTTGTCCCGGGATTTGCGTCGCCGGTCAGCATTGTTTTTCCGTCCGTTCTCTTAATGGTAAAAACCTTGCTGCCGGGCAATAAGGTCGCCGCGTCGGTTTTCTTTTCAATCTTTGTTTTCAGGGTGTAAGAGTCGCCGGAACTGCTGGATGCCTTGTAGGTGGAACCGTCTGAAACCAGCTTCTTCACCGTGATGCTTACGTTCGTGGTATTGGCATCCTGTGTGTACAGGTGCGTTTCAGCAGACAAATTCTTTCCTACGACAGCAACCGGGGACTGGGTGAATGCCGAAGTCGTATCTGCGACCGAAACATGCACGTCGCTGCCCGTCATGCTGAAGCTGTAGGCGTTTTTATCCGTGATGCCGGCGGTTGCCGTGGTTAAGTCGGCAGCCTCATAAACAGCCAGCGCGGAGTCGGAGCCTGGTTTCGCTTTATAAATACCCAAAGTTTTTGTATAGTTGGCGGTCTGAGCAAAGGTTTCGAAATCAGAGAAACCGGTGCCCGGCTCTTTGGCTGCGAAGCCTGAGTCGTATTCGCCGAAGACGATCTGATCCTTGTCATAGACATATACGGTAAGGTTGCTCCTTGCTTTCACCGTGTAATCATTTCCGTCTTCGTCGGTGTAGCCGCCCTCATAAAGAACGGAAATCACTTCTTTGCCGGAAACCGAACTGCTCTTCAGCTTGAGAGTCGCCGCGTCGGTGGAGCTGTCCACCTTTAACGAAACAAGGCTGTCGCCGGAAACATGGGCGATGGCGCTGATCTTCTCGTCGCTGACCGACTGATGGTCCGCGGTTTCAAAGCGGAAATCGCTGCCGCTGTCCAGCAGAAAATCCGTAAGGTCTGCGGTATTTGCCGTACCGCCGTTGACAAGATAAATTGCGTCTTGATTGGTACCGCTGATTACGCCGGTCAATGACTTTGCAGCCGCCGTGGCAGCGACGGTCGCAAAGCTGCTGATAACCAGCGCAGATGAAAGTACGAGAGAAAGCACCTTAGCTGTAAATTTTTTCATTCTGCGAATCCTCCTGATCGAGTGATGTTTTTACGAATTCAGTGGTGAAAGTGCGGTGGTGATTTTTCGGCAGCAGGCTTCATGCCGTGTCCGTGTTCCATGTGTCAGCCGATTCGTCGTATGGAAGTCTTTATCGTTTCTGCTGACTTGAAGGGGAGGAAGAGGAACGGCGGCTGACTTTTGAGCCGTTTGAACTGCTGGAGTGACTTTGTGCCTGAGAGGACGTTTCCCCCTTTTGGCTGGAAGCGGTGTCTTCTTTTTCCGGGTCATCGGATGAATCGGAGACATTGTCTTTGCCGGCTTCACCCGAGGAAACCAAGGAACTCTCATCAGCCTGTTGATTGCCATCAACGGCTGTACCGGATGAATTCGGTGTATCTTCGCCGTCCGTTTCATCGGGGGCGCTGCTGTTATCCGTCGGAACAGAGCTGTCCTTTGTATCGTTCCCGTCTGTATCCGCCGAATTTTTCAGTTCGTGGATCTTTTTCATGATATCCGTTACTTTGGCATTCCTGTATTCGCTGACCGTAACGGAAGGATCGAGCGCCTGCAGCTTTCGTATCAAGCTCAGCTTGCCCGGAGTAATGGCCAGTTTTTTGGCTTCATCCCGCTTTTCCAGGGGAATGTGGTCCTTGCTGATTGTTGCGGTCTTCCCTTCTGATTTTATTGCCGTTTCTGCGCCCTGTGCCGCGGCGTCTTCCAGTTCGATCGCGTCCGAGGTATCGTCGGTTTCAGAGGTCACGGAAATTACCGTTGAGCCGTCCTGTGCGACAAAGCCTTTCTGCGCGGCCGACTTAACCAGAGTATGGACGGCGCTTTTGACATCTGCGTCCATGATGTTTTGCCCGTTCAGAATCGCTGTGCCTTCGCTGTTATAAGCGGTCGCGGACACAATTCTTCCGAATCCATTGACGCCCAGCTCAACGCTGGGGTTTATGTCAAGGCTTAAATAGGAAGCGGGAGTTTTATAGTAGGAAACCGCGGCAACAGACATTGCGCACACAAAAACGACGGTACAGGCCGCTATAAGGGCTCTTTGCCTCATGGAGCGCCTGTGCCTGCTCTGCAACGCAGCGGGTGTCGTGCTTAAACTGGCAATGAGGGAATCCCTTGTTTTCCTTTTCAGATCTTCTTTGGCACGGATATGGTTCATAGCGGCCCTAAAAATAGTTTCCATCATCAAAACCTCTCAATTTGTTCTTTAAAATTGCTTTCGCTCTTCGCAGATGTGTGTGAATTGTATTTTGATTTCTTCCAAGAATCACTGCAATTTCAGGAACCGAATAGTCCTCGAAATAGAAGAGATAAATTACATTCCTGTATTTCTGTGGAAGCGACAACACTTCACGCAGCACACCCTCTTCGGATTTATCCTCTATGGGAATCTCTAAGTCGTCGATGGAACAAGTATTTTTACGGAAAAAGCTTTTGTGGAAATCCTTGCATTCATTTATGGTAACTCTGCAGAGCCATGCCTTTTCATGCGCGTCGTTTTCAAACGGTTTTTTATTTTGCAGCAGCTTTAAAAAGACATTTTGAAAGATGTCCTCCACATCCGCTTCATTTTTCAGATACATAAAGCATATTCTTCGAACCATATCGGAATATTTGTCGAGAGCTTCTGTTACAACATCGTTGGTACCGGACGATGTTTTTTCCATCTCTTTTCCTCCCTTCACCCATAGATACGATTGACGATGGCAAATACTTTCAAAATTCGGTAAAGTTTATGCGGTTTGCGTTCCAGTATATAGCACCCCCAGCGGAACAGCCTTCCATCCGAAACGGCCTGTTCTATTTAAAAAAAGAGGAAGAAATGTTCAGCAACACATCTTCCCCAATTGGTATTCTAAATCTCTGGAGGCCCGTAAAAGACCGATTTCAATGTGCAAAGATAGCTCCCGCAGTTTGAACGCGCAGCCTTTTGCGCGTCATCAGCAAGCGGAGCATTTTTCAATACCATTTTACCGTCAATTTCAACCCGGGGTCAACTCCAATATTTACCACTCCGCAAACTGTCTCTTACAGCAATTCCATTTCAGCTTGCAAGACAAAACACGTTTCTCCCCCGCCTTTGGCGGGGGAGAAACGCAGCCTTGCTTCAAAATCAACCGGAAATGCTGTAGCAATTCTCGGCGGTGTTTACGCCCTGCATGATTGTGATACGCTGATTCCAAAAATCCACGCTTCCTGAGTGAAGATAAAAGCGAGTGGTTTTCCGGATACAACAAAAGCACCTCCGAAGAGGTGCCGGACTGATCTGATGATTTTCATTGACTGATTTACAAAGCGACCGTTTTTTGTTTGATTTTTTCAAATTGATCGACCGCCTGAGGATCCGACTTAAAATAATCTATCAAAGACTGCAGATTTTCGACAGTGGACGAGCTCAGCGAATGCTCGATCAGCTCCGTCTCTTCCAAAGCATTGGGGCTTCCGATCAGCTGCAGGAATTCCTCAATGATCATATGCCGGTTCAACAGAGCCGCGCCGGTTTTTTCCCCCATTTCCGTCAGCTGAATAATTTCATATCGGTCATATCGGATATACCCCATGTCAGCCAGTTTAAAAATCATTTTGGAAGCGGACGACGGTTTTACGTGAAGCAGCTCTGAGACCTTCCCGACCCTTGAGTAGCCGCCGCTGCTGCATGCGCGGTAGATCATTTCCAAATAGTCCTCCATGGAGGATGTCAGCATTCCTTCCCGCTGGTTGAGTATTTGATATCCGCGCGCAGTCCGAAATTCGCGATTCTCCGATTTTTTCATAAGGGCACCCTTCCTTTTATTGAAAGCTGGACCTTGTCTGTAAATGTGCATGCAGGCTCAGCCCGCCGTATTCCGGGCATTTTGGGCGGGATTTGGCCAAAGACAGGACTTTGGACTTTACAAACAATGCCTACGATAATATATTCAAAATCGCTCCCGCATAAGAACTAATTTTAGAGGAAGGAAAAATTATTCGGCAGGGCTAATTTTTTTGTCCGAATACAATTTTGTAGCACTTTCAGTGAAAGAACCATATATTAGCCTAGTGCAAGAAATTAAAGGGTCTCTATCAATCCGTCACACGGTTTAAAAATAGTTTTCAGGAGGTCATTGCTATGAGTGAGAAAGGAATACCGCTGAATGAACTGCCCATGGGGGTCAGAGGCAGCGTGACATCTTTAAATGCCAACGGCACGGTCCGCAGAAGGATGCTTGATCTGGGTGTGATCGATGGAACGGAAATCGAGCCGCTTTACCAGAGCCCGTCCGGAAATCCGACCGCTTACCGGATTCGCGGAGCAGTGATTGCGCTGCGGTCCGATGTTTCCGACAAGATTCTGGTTACTGCGTAAGGTAGAACCGGTGGGACCGAAAGAAGGCATATCTCCTGTTGATATGCGCTCTCTGCCCCACCCTATTTCTCTGCACAAATCAATTCTATTTTAGAATATAGGAGGGAAAGTTATGGGGCTCACGGGAGAATCCACGGGCGCCGGGGTTTTATGCGGCTGCAGCGGGGCTTTCCAAATTGAGAGGGAAACCGCGGACGATAAAGTGGTCGCACTGGCCGGAAATCCCAACGTGGGAAAAAGCACGGTATTCAACAGCCTGACCGGAATGAATCAGCATACGGGCAACTGGCCCGGAAAGACAGTGGCTAACGCACAGGGAAAATACAGACATCAGGGGACGAATTTTGTCCTCGTCGACATTCCGGGGACCTATTCTCTGATGGCAAACTCGGAAGAAGAGGAAATCGCGCGTGATTTCATATGCTTTGGAAATCCGGACGCCGTCGTCGTCGTTGCGGACGCCACGTGTCTGGAACGCAATCTGAATCTGGTTTTACAAACCATGGAAATATCCAAGCGGGTCGTGCTTTGCGTCAACCTGCTGGACGAGGCGAAAAAAAAGAAAATTAAAATCAATCTCGAAGCGCTCTCCCAAAAGCTGGGCATCCCTGTCGTGGGAACAAGCGCCCGAAGCGGAAAAGGGCTGAATCACCTGATGGATGCGGTTGCCGGTCTGACGCGGGAGGAAAGCGAAACGCGTCCGCTTTCCATTACTTACGGGGACGAAATCGAACAGGCGGTGGCAATGCTTCAGCCCGTTCTGGAAAGCGCGCTGGGCAGCAGGCTGAACAGCCGCTGGGTCGTGCTCAAGCTGCTGGACGGCGATGAAAGCCTGCTGCAGTCCATGAGAAATTTCCTCGGAACAGACATCTTATCGGAAAAAGAGATTTCAGACCGGCTGAAAGAAGCAAAAGAGTTTCTGGAAGGCGCGGGGATTTCCAACGATTCTTTCCGCGACCGGATCGTTACCGGGATTGTAGAGCTGTGTGAAGCAATCGGCAGCGAAACAATTGTTTATGAAAAGGCGGAATACGCACAGCGGGACCAGAAGATCGACAAGATCCTGACCTCAAAGGCAACCGGCATTCCCATTATGATTTTATTGCTGCTCGGTATTTTCTGGATCACCATTACCGGCGCAAACGTGCCGTCCGGCCTGATTGCGGACGGATTGTTCTGGGTGGAGGACCGGCTGATGGAATTTTTCCAGTGGATATCCGCACCCGAATGGGTAACGGGGCTGCTGGTTCAGGGAGTATACCGGACCCTGGCCTGGGTCGTTTCCGTCATGCTTCCGCCGATGGCGATCTTTTTTCCTTTGTTTACCCTGCTGGAAGACCTGGGATACCTGCCCAGAGTCGCCTTTAACCTCGACAACTTCTTCCGCAAATCCTGCGCGCACGGCAAGCAGAGCCTGACAATGTGCATGGGCTTCGGCTGCAACGCCTGCGGCGTGATCGGCTGCCGCATCATCGACTCTCCCCGGGAACGGCTCATCGCCATCCTGACCAATAACTTTGTTCCCTGCAACGGAAGATTTCCCACCCTGATCGCCGTCATCACCATGTTTTTTGCATCGGCGGTGGCGGGCCCCTTCCAGTCCGCCGTTTCCGCGCTTACCCTGACCGCCGTCATTGTTTTCGGGGTTTTCCTGACCATGCTGATCTCCAAGCTTCTTTCCATGACGATTTTAAAAGGGATGCCGTCTTCGTTTAATCTGGAGCTTCCCCCCTACCGCCGCCCGCAGATCGGCCGGGTAATCGTCCACTCCATCTTCGACCGGACGCTGTTCGTCCTGCGCCGCGCCGTCGTCGTAGCCGCCCCCGCGGGTCTTGTGATCTGGCTGCTCGCCAACATTCAGGTCGGCGGTATCAGCCTTCTCGCGCAATGCGCGGGGTTTCTGGACCCGTTTGCCCGAACGCTGGGGCTGGACGGTTATATCCTGATGGCGTTCATTCTGGGATTCCCTGCAAATGAGATCGTCATCCCGATCATCATCATGAGCTATATGGCGGTGGGAAGCCTGACCGATTTTGAAAGCCTTACACAGCTCCATTCGCTTTTTGTCAGTCACGGATGGACCTGGCTGACCGCTGTCTGCGTCATGCTCTTCTCCCTTCTGCACTGGCCCTGCGGCACTACCTGTCTTACGATTAAAAAAGAAACACAGAGTTTGAAATGGACACTGCTGTCGTTTGTGATCCCGACAGTAACAGGGATTGTGGTCTGTTTCCTCGTCGCCAATACGGTAAGGCTTTTCGGGTTGGTATGACGGAAAGGATATAACAAAAGCACCTCCGAAGAGGTGCTGAATAATGTTTCCGTTCCGGCGGGGTTGTCAGATTTTCTGCTGATTTACCGCCTGCTCCAGCTGCAGCAGCGCTCTTTCCAGGGTCGCCCTCGGGCAGGCGATATTGACCCGCTCAAAGCCTTTCCCCTCCGGCCCGAAAATGGAACCTCTGTCCAGCCACAGCTTTGCCCGATTCACAATCAGATCTTCAAGCTGCCTGTCATCCAGACCGAGCCTGCGGAAATCGAGCCATACCAGATAAGTCCCCTCCGGCTCGATCATTTCGATCTGCGGCAGTTTTTCAGACAAAAAGCTCCTGAAAAACGCGAGATTTTCAGCAAGGTATTGTTTGAGCTCCTCAAGCCACGGCCTTCCGTTTTCATAGGCCGCCTGGCAGGCGACAAGGCCCATTGTGTTTAGCTGGGAATAACCTGACCTGTTGATCTCAAGCTGAAATTTTTTTCTGATCTCCCCGTTGGCAATCAAAATATTGGATACCTGCAGGCCCGCCAGGTTGAAGCTCTTGCTTGGCGCCGTGCAGGTGATGGTTCTTTCCAGATACTCCGGTTTCAGACTTGCAAAAACAGAATGACAATGTCCCTCGAAAACAAAATCCGCATGGATTTCATCGGATACAATATAGACCCCGTGTTTTACACAAATATCGCCTAAGCGAATCAGCTCTTCCTTTGTCCACACGCGGCCGACCGGATTGTGAGGATTGCAGAGAATAAAAATTTTTACCTTGTTCCGAACGATTTCCTCTTCAAAATCCTCGAAATCGATCCCGTATTTCCCGTCGCGATAAACGAGCGGGTTATTCACCAGCTTTCGGCCGTTGTCCAGAATAGACTGGGAAAAAGGGTAATACACCGGGCGCTGGATTAGGACGGAGTCCCCTTCCTTCGACAGGGCACGGATGGCCATACAAATTGCGAAAACAACGCCCGGCGTTTTTACAAGCCAGTCGCTCTGAAGCTTCCAGTCGAAATACTGGGCATACCAGCTTTGCAGGGCATCAAAATAGCCCGCTTTGCTTTCGGAGTAACCGAAAATTCCATGCCCGGCGGCTTTCTGTAAAGCATCAACAATAAAAGGAGACGTTTTAAAGTCCATGTCGGCTACCCAAAGGGGCAAAACATCCTCCGGTCTTCCGCGCTCGGCGGCAAAATCATATTTGAGGGAATTCGTACCCTTTCTCTCTATTACCTGATCAAACTGACAGTTCATTTCCATTCCTCCTGTGAGAATTCCGGTTTTGATTTTTTCACGTTCCAACTCACACCATCATTTTTCCTTATTTTTGGCGTTCGGCCGTAATGGCCAAAGGCATTCCTTCAGCGTTCAACATTCCTGAATACTATAGCAAAAAACACAGGGGTTTAAAACCCTGTTTGGAAACAGTACGCTAAAATGATCCCTCTTTCCATCATCCTCTTACAGCATTTCCAGTTGATTCTGCAACAAGTTTGCGTTTCTCCCCCGCCAAAGGCGGGGGAGAAACGCGTTTTGTTCCGCAAACTGGGATGGAATTGCTGTAATTCATAAATAACATACTAATTATATATGTTATATAATATAGGAAGTCGTAAAAAAAGTCAACCATGATTGTTGCACGAATCTGCAGATGTTTTTACTGAAACTTTTATCTCTCTTCTGCATATGAACAGATCCCCTTGAAAGGATATTGCGAAAAATCCCCTAACGTAAGGTCCGGACTGCGGCAGGAGGATTCCAAAGCTCTTCCGCCCTTTTATTTGTTGTTCTCACTGTAAAATCGGAGGGCTTCCCCTATAAATTTTGTTGCACCCTTCCCATACTTTTTATCATGGACTTTCGTTTGCTTTGTTAGATACAGGTCTGCCATCATGCCCCAGTAGTTTTCGCCCATGTCCAGCTTGAGAATCTTATAGTGTTCCCTGACCATATCATCCATTTCCTTTACGATTTTCTGAACATCCGCAGAAGAAGGGTCTCTATTTATATCAGATGTCAAACGTTCCATTAACTGATTTGTTTGAGCCAAATAAACATCGGCATTCTCTTTTATTGTCTGAAACCCTTCCATAATGGACGGCAGATGATCAAGATTGTTTTTCATCGCTTCGGTGTATTTTTCGATACTGCCAAACTCCTTGATAGCCATCTTTGCAATCTCAAGTTCCTTTGTTTTCATGTTCCGAATATTCTTATCAAATTCCTCCACACTGCCATAATACTTAACAACTTCATCCGCATGTTCCTGCTTAAAGGTTTCCAGTGTATTGAAATATTCGCCCATATCAAACTCTTTAAAGCTCATTGTGCTGCCGCCTTTCAATTTCTTTTCAATCATTGCGATCAGTTCGTTCAGCCGGTCCCGTTTCAGCATCAGCAGTTCTTTCTGCTCGTGGAGCGCCCGTACCTTGTCGTACCGCGGGCTTTCCAATATTTCTTTCATGCTTTTCAGCGGAATGTCCAACTCTTTGAAAAAAAGGATCTGCTGTAAAGTTTCCAGGGCTTCGTTGTCGTATAATCTGTAGCCCGCTTCTGTTGTTGTACAAGGTTTTAACAAGCCAATTTTATCGTAATAATGCAGCATACGGACACTGATTCCCGTTAAATCCGAGACCTGTTTAATCGTTTTCATCGTCAAGCTTCACCTCCTGTCCGTCTGGTTTTATATTACACTATGACACAATGTCAGGGTCAATCCTTTTTTTGAATTTTCGTTTGACATTGCCGGTAAAGAAAAAATTGATACTGAAATCAGAAAAAATCATATTGCTGAAGTTATTTCGGAAATACAAAAAGCACCTCCGAAGAGGTGCTGAACACAGATACGATTGTGAATCAGAATGGTCCCCAGACTTCTTCGGCGATTTCTCTGATCCATCTGATTTTGGACCACTGTTCCTCCTCGGTGAGGATGTTGCCTTCTTCGGTGGAGGCAAAGCCGCATTGCGGGCTCAGGCACAGGCGGTCGAGAGGCACATAGGCAGCGGCTTCGTGAATGCGGGCGATAACAGCCGCCTTATTTTCCAGCTTGGGGCCTTTTGAAGTAACCAGGCCCAATACCACCAGCTTTTCCCCCGAGACTTTAGCCAGAGGGGCAAAGTCCCCGGAACGGTCGTCGTCAAATTCCAGATAATAGGCACCGACATTTTCGCCGCCGAACAGGATATCCGCTACCGGCGCGTAACCGCCGCTGGTAGCCCAGGTGGAGTGATAGTTTCCGCGGCACACGTGCGTATTAACGGTAAGATCGGCGG
The DNA here is from genome assembly GCF_052442865.1 of Caproiciproducens puteiluti. Lineage (NCBI taxonomy): Bacteria > Bacillati > Bacillota > Clostridia > Eubacteriales > Acutalibacteraceae > Caproiciproducens > Caproiciproducens puteiluti. The sequence continues at coordinate 2,680,918 of NZ_CP194790.1, forward strand.
GCAAATCCGCAATGGCATCGTTATTCAGGCGCAGGTAAAGCTTTTGCAGCGCATCCGGGCTGTATCCGCTGCCGGCCATGCCGCTCCAGAACTTCTCATCGCAGAGCATTCCCCAAGTGCAGTCGTCCAGCTGCAGAACGCGGCAGCCGCCCTCATACAGAGCAAGAATAAAATCGCGGTATGCGGCGGACAGGTCCCTGTACAGCTCTTCCCGATCCGGATAGACAGCGTCCAGGTACCGCTCGTTTTCCCCGCGGACCAGCTCCGCAAAGCACTGGGCGGGAGCGGGAATCGTCTGCTTGATAAGAGCCCGATCGCCAACGATATCCCGTAAAAACCGGTAGTGGGCAATAAAAGGATGCTGGGAAAAGCGGATTTTCCCACTGACTCTGGCGGAATCCGCCCGGGTTTCTTCCCCGTGGAAAAAATACCCATGCTCCAATACCACATGGTCGATTCCGTCCAGCCCCCACATAAAGTCCAGATGCCAATAGCTGCGGCGAAATTCCCCATCCGTCACACAATGGAGTCCGGCCTTGATCTGCTTTTCCACAAGCGTGCGGATGCAGTCGTCCTCAACAGCGGAAAGCTGCTGCTTTGATAGTGTGCCGTCGGCGAAAGATGCTCTGGCTTCCTTTAAAGCTTGTGGGCGCAAAAAGCTGCCGACAATATCATATCGAAACGGCGCGGTCGTACGTGCGGTAAACTGTGTACTCATAATTTTTGTCTCCTTATCACATTGGATTTAAATTAATAATACACAAAATACCCGGTGATGTGTTAATTGATAATTTCAATTCTTTGTAATAGACAAAAGCTATCACTGTTTGTAAGAAGCAATATAATCCCGCAGCAGGGCGATATACCGTTCACTGATCGCTCCAAGCGGGTAGCCTTCTTCACAGAGATAGCCGATCTCCATTGTCTCCCCGCTCTCCAACGGAATGGACACGATCTCGTTCCCGTTGAGGTCGCTGCTGAGAATTCCGGAAGAAATGGTGTACCCGTCCAGCCCGATCAGGAGGTTGAACAGCGTTGCCCGGTCCGTCACCACAATGTTTTTCGGGCTGAGTTCCACGCTGTGCAGTTCTTCGGAAAAATAAAAAGAGTTGTTGCCCTGTTCGTAGCTTAACCGCGGGTATGGCTCCAGATCATTCAGCGTAACGGACGCTCTTCCGACCAGCGGATTTTTTCTGCTGACAAAAACATGGGGGTTCGCCGTAAACAGCGGAACAAAGCGCAGTTCGTTGTTACGGATCATCCGCAGGATCACTTTCCTGTTGAAATTGCTCAGATAGAGGATGCCGAGCTCGCTCCTGCGGGTGCGCACGTCTTCAATAATGTCATAGGTGCGCGATTCCCGGAGGGAAAACTCATACCTGGTTTTTCCGTATTCCCGGACCAGGGCCACAAACGCATTGACCACAAAGGCGTAATGCTGGGCGGAAATGGCAAACATTCTGCGCGCAGGCGCTCCGTGTTTATACTGCTGTTCCAGAAGCTCAGCCTGCTGCACCACCTGACGGGCATAGGATAAGAATTTCGTCCCCTCCTCCGTCAGCAGGACCCCTCGGTTACTGCGGAAAAAGAGGAAGACACCCATCTCTTTTTCCAGTTCTGCAATCGCTTTGGAAAGGCTGGGCTGCGTAACAAAAAGCAGCTTCGCGGCCGTGTGAAAGGACCCCGTCTGCGCGATTGTAATCACATATCGAAGCTGTTGTAATGTCATTTCATCACCTTGACCGGATTTTCAAATTTTGTTGGCTGGCCGATGGAAAGCTGCTCCAGCCTGCCGCCGTCTTTTTCTCCATTATACCGATGTTTTCCCCTTCCTTCAACCAATATCCAAAAAACCGGCAAATAAACGCAAAAAAAGAAGGAGGCAATGTGAAAGCGGGACGGTTTTCCTGCCGCGTTTTACGGCACAGAAAACACAAACACTTCACATTGCCTGTTAAAGGAATCAATAAAGGATGTCAGCGGAAGGTCTGCTCCGTACGGCTGATGATATCGTCCTGAACCTCTTTTGCCAGCACCACAAAGTGCGCGCTGTAACCGGCTACACGTACCACCAGATCCCTGTAATCGTCGGGATTTTTCTGGGCTGCCAGCAGGGTCTCCCTGTCTACGACATTGAACTGGATGTGCTGGCCTTTATGGTCAAAATAGCTTCTGACAACGGAGGCGAAATTCTTTAGTCCCGTATCCCCCGCAATGGCGGAGGGCAGGAATTTCATATTGTAAAGGCTTCCGTTGGAAACGAGCGTGTGGTCCAGCTTGGCAACGGAATTCGCCGCCGCTGTGGGCCCTTTGACATCTTTGCCCGGTCTGGGGGAACAGCCGTCCGCCAGGGGCTGCTTTGCAAGCCTGCCGTCCGGCATAGCACCGACGTCCTTTCCGAACAGGACGTTTGCCGACACCGGATAAATCCCCGGCTGGAAGAGTCCGCCGCGCGGATTCCGGTACTTTTCAACCTCTTTGCAGTAGAGCAGCGCGCACTTGCGGGCGATCATATCGATCTCGTCAATGTCATTTCCATAACACGGCGTGCTGTCCATCAACCTGCGGATATACTCGTAATCCCCTGCGGGGGGAGCTTGGATCTCTGCCATTACCCGGTCTCTGAGAGAGGCCAGATCAATTCCGCAGTGGCATCCCGCCAGCTTTGCAAGAGCCTGGTACATTCTTCTGTCAATTTCCTCCTCCGTCAAAGAGAAGGCCGGCCGCACTCCGCCGTCGCTATAGCCGAAGTTCGCGTCCATCGCTTCCTTCAGCCGGGAGAGCGTAATGTTTTTATCTTCAAAAACATTCTTCTGTATCGCATAAACGGAGTCGCCGCAGTCGGCAACGCCGAATGCCTGCGGACCGGTAAAGTTGTAGACGGCTCCGCCCTCCTGCAGCGATTTGCCTGTGGCAATACAATCATCCACCAAAGCGGAAAGGAACGGCAACGGACATCTTTCCGTATGTGCGACATCCACGCAGTTGTCCGCCTCCGCCACATAATAGACAAAATACTCAATCTGCTTCTTAAACGCCGCAAACAGGTCGTCGGTGGATTTCCATTCGGTCGGGTCCCCCGTGACGGGCCCGAGCTGTTTTCCGCCGGCTTTTCCGTTGTTGAGGGTGATTTCCAGTATCTTGGCGACATTGACGAAAGCAGCGTCATGCCAGCCGTCCGTCTTATGGGGACACTGCGGCTCCACGCAGCCGATCAAGGCATAATTGCGGGCGTCCTCCAGAGAAACGCCCCTGTTTTCCAGTGCCGGAATGATGACCTCGTCGTTATACATGGCCGGCACGCCGAGTCCGAGACGGGCAAGCTCGCACGCCCGGTAAAGGAATTCGTCCGGAGTCCCCTGCCATACGCGGATCGAGAAGGAAGGCTGCGGCATCTTCACGGCGGCGCAGGCATCCATACAAAGGTAGGACAGCTCGTTGGATGCGTCCATCCCGCCGGGGGTCTGCCCGCCGACGCAAAGGTTCTGGAACCCGCCGTAACCGGCGAACGCCTGTGCGGAAACCTCGTCGCGGATTTTGCTGACGTCATTGAACTTGACCCACAGGCAGTGGATCAGCTCTTTCGCGAAATCCTCGGTAAGCGATTTATCCGCGGCGTAATACGGATACATATACTGGTCGAAGCGCCCGGGGGAAACGGAATGGCCGCTGGACTCGATCTGGATCATCGCCTGAACAAACCAGAACGACTGGCAGGCCTCGTAGAAATTGGTCGCGCCGTATTCCGGCACCCGCTCGCAGTTGCGGGCGATCTGAAGAAGCTCCGTTTTCCTGACGGGGTCGGATTCGGACGCGGCCAGCTCCTTCGCCTTAGCCGCGTACCGGTGGGCGAACGTGATCGCCGCGCAATATGTAATGATCAGAGCATGGTAGAACTGCTGGGTTCTTACATAGTTGGGGTCCAGCTTATCCAGCTTTTCCATCGCGTTGACCGCTTCCGCAAGGATTCCCCGGAAGCCGATCTTCAGCACCTTGCCATAGTCGGCGTTCACATGGCCGACTCCGCCGAAAAAGTAGTTCCCGACGGTAAATACGCCGGACGCCATCGCGTCCTTTGCCTCCTGCGACATATAGGAGGCGGCCAGCTCGTTGACCGTCCTGCCTTTCCAATAGGTAAAAACGTCATGGAGCTCTTTTTTGGTCTGCCCGGAGATGAGGAAAGGATCGGCCAGACGGTCGGTCATGGTATCGAATTCCTTTTCCACCCATTCACAGGAAAATTCGGGATAGATTCCCGCCGAACGCGGATTCTTCGTCATGGAACCGACGATCAGCTCGTCGTCACGGATCGTCACGGGCAGCTCGTTGAAAATCTTCTCCACTGCCTTTGCACGCCTCATGATGATAGGGAGTCCCTCTGTTTCCTTATAGGACTCGGTAATCAGAATAGCGCGCTCAGATTCCACACAGGGCCTGGCATGAATAATCATGTCTTTCAAACGTTCTACTCTGGCGGTCGGTTTGGAAAATCCTTTCTCTAACACGTTATTGACCTCCCTTACAAAATGAAACACTTCTTCTATATACAAGACTACTTGCCATCTATCATTATATAGAATTCTTTACGGAGCAGGGAGCGAAATCCAAACCATTAAGCAATAAATTCCAAACCAGAAAAATGAGTGCCATGACAACTTTAGTGAAAAATCCAGACATTATTTGGACTAAATAAATAATACTTTTCCACAGCGTACTGTCTCCGCCCGGACCGGAGCATAGAAAAAGCCCGAGCCGGGAAGGAACTTTCCTTCCGGATCAGGCTTTATTTAAATAGCTACACTTGAACGGTTACCCGTTTCCGCTCAGCGGAATCGCTCTGCACACGGGATTGCCCGCATGTGCGGAATCATGATGCGGTAGCTAATGCACCCAAAACAGGAATTCACCTCAAAAGCAGGTGGACGGATTTCCGCAGGTCGGGCGCCTGAGCAAGCTTTTTCCAGACGGCGTACCTTTTGGAATCGTCGATATAGGTTTCCCGCATTCTGCCGATAAACCGGTCGAGCTCCTCAAACATCGGCGTATAATCCGTCGTGTCCGGCGGAAGCTCGTACCGGAAGCCGAGAATTTTATTGCAGCAAAGAAAACCGTCTTCTTTTTTCGAGACTGTGATGGGGACCCTGTCGCTGTGATATTTGTCCAGCCTTTTCGCAAGGTTCTCGCTTCCGACCGTCTCAAATTCAGCCGCATATCCGCAGCGGATACACGCGAAAAGCTCCTCAGTTACACGGTTTCTCTGCGTCCTTGTCCCGCAGCGGGGACAGGTGAGGAAAAGGCCGTTCGAGCTCACCTCGACCGGCGGAGGCAGACCTTTGCCGGGCAGTTTGTATTTCAATTTTTGAGCAAGCAGCAGATAATCCCGGACTGAAAAACAAAGCTCCCGGTTCTGTGCGGGAACGGGCATCCGGTCGTTTTTTCCGCCGTTTGCCTCCAGCACCACCTGAGCGCGGTTCTTTGCCGCGATTTCCGCAATCGTATTGGAGAAGTCGGGAGCGCCGTTCTGCTTCCGGCACGCGGAAATCCGTTTTCTTTCCCTGACGCCGCCGCCTTTATCGCAGATCGTATAACTCAATCCCCCGTGAACGCCGCGCGCGACCCCCATGGTCGTGACCGCTTCTCTGGTGGTCTGCCGACTGCACTCGATATTGACCATCAGATAATATTGCCGGTCTTTTTTGACCAGCCGGGAGGAATGCAGCAGGCGCGGATTTTTCAGCGTTTCCTTCAGGTCGGCGTACTGCTCTTTTCCAAAGGCCAGCGGGACGACGATATATCTTCTCTGCCCCGGCAGATTGCTCATGAAGGGCATCCCATCCCAGACATATTTCAGGCTGAGCCCGCTTGCGCAATACCCGCCCGGAATACTGTTCGCCCGGTTCATCAGATACAGCTTCGCATAGAACCGGTCCTTAAACTCATCGTAAAGCAGGCAGTAATCGCGGTTCATTGCGTACCGGCCGAAATAGACGGACCGCAGCTTTCCCGCCTTATCCACCAGCTTAAAGGAGCGGTGCTGAAACCTTTGCAGGCCGATCTCCCCACTGTCAAACTGCGCAACGCAGTCCGACATTGCGCGGGAATAGCTCTGGGCGTCCAGAAAAGGAAGAGGATACCCGGTTTGGGGATGATTTTGCCTGCGCGCAAGATAGGAGGCGGCGACGGCGGAAAATTCCAGCAGCAGGGAATCCTTAAAAGGCTGTATGTCGAAGCGGTTCAGGCTTTTGGCGGTTTCCCTGTCGATCATTTTCAGGATCAGGTGCTGGGTAATATCGGTCTCCGATTTAGAGAGTTCCGTAATTTCATTTCGATAGGTATCCATCAGGAACTGCAAAGCCTGGGAATAGCGCAGAAGGGCAGTATCCATCAAATCCCGTTTCTGTTTTCCGGGCTTATAAAGCTGAAGCATCAGCGTTTTAAAAATCATCATGCCATTTCATCCTCAAAAAGTGCAGTCATCTTACGGCACGCGAAGGCAGTTGATCCGGAAGGCCAGCGCCGACAGATCGCTCGCCGGTTTTCCGGAAGAAAGGGAACTGCCCGCGGCAAGAAGCAGCCGGACGGGGTCTTCGGCCGACATCCGGGAATCGTAGGCATTCGCCATATAGGTTTCTATATTTTTTAAATTCCAGCCGTCCTTCAGCTTTCTGTTCTTTCCGGCGGTCAGCATCCCGTTGCCGACCGCGACGATCATATCCGCTTTCTTCGCCGTTATCCTCCCGCTGCGGATGGTCCTGCCCTGCACGATCCTTTGGGTCGTCTGCAGTTCAACCGGTCTGCCCCTGCGGAGCAGGATCACGTCGGGCGTTTCAAACTGCTCCACCCGGATCGTTCCGTCGAAAAGCGCGAGGATCAGCGTAAAGGCGATATTCCCCGCCTTCCCCTTTTTCCCGCCGGACGGCTGGGATTCCGCAATCATATCGGTGACCCGGTCGATGGATGCGCCGCTGCCGCGCATTGCCACCATCATCTTTGCGGCAAAGGAGGTCAGGAGGCTTGCCCTCGCCCCGCCGTTTCTTCCGTCCGCAAGAATCGCCGCGACGCCGGACTCATCACGTACGATTCTGATCTGATCGTCGCAAAGGCCCTCATGATACTTGGGAACGGAATCGCTATACGTCTCAATGCTGATGTCCATTTTTGTCCTCCGCTCCCGGAACGATATTTTCGGTCAGCTGCAGCAGTGCCACCTTGGTTTCACAGGTTGTTTCCCCGAGAAGGTCGGCGATTTCCTGCACTACCCGCATTTGTTTGTTGACGACCTCCCTGGCAAAGGCGGCGGTTTTCTCCGTAACCTTCCGCTGTTCCTCCAGCACCTGCTCCTGCTGGGTAATATCTTTCAGAAGCACAAAAATCAGCTGGTTATTGCTCACATGAACCACCGTCTGCTCCAGAATCAGCCCGAGTTCCTTGTAATACTGCTTATGGTTCAATATATTTTTTCCGGTTTGAAGGACCTCCTCAAAATCCCTGCTGGGAAGGAGTTCTTCAACGGGAAGCCCGACGCAGTCCTTTCCGAGCTTCAAAAGCTGAGTGGCGGAGGGATTGATCTGCTCGATTTGCAGATGGTCGTTGATGACCAGAATGCCGGTGGGAGTGTGTTCCACGACCGTATTGGACATGCTTTCGGCCAGCTCGCGCATATAAGGGATACACATGTTGATGTTCGCTTTTCCCTGCAGCACCGCGATCGCTTTTTCGCGGCAGGTGTTGTACCCGCAGCAGCCGCAGTTCAGTTCCTTCTCCGGCGAGGTTTTTCCGGTTGAAGCCAGCACGCTGCGAATTTTTTCCTCGTCGATGATTTCCTTTTTCGCCGAGCGGTTCCGGAACCTTTTCGTAAACTGGGACGCAACCCCTTCCGTAAGGGCGGGCGGAGCTTCATTCGCCCGTTTCACATTATCGACCAGCACATTTTTGGCGTTTAAAAAGCTGAGATTCATCAGCTTGAGAATCGGGCCTCCCAGGCATCCCCCGGAGCAGGCGTTCAGCTCCAGAAAATAGCCGGAAAGGTTGTCGTGCACGACGGAATCCAGAATTTCAATGCAGCGGTCCACTCCGTCGACGCTCAGGCATTCGTAAGTACTCCGCTCTTTCCGGTGAAGATTTTTAATAATGCCCCCCGGCGCGGGATAGTAGCGGGGCAATGTGTTTTTCAGAGTGCGGCTGTTATGGTCGTCCTGCGAAAAATCCACATTTTCTTCGCGAAACCATTTTTCCAGTTCGTCAAACGTCAGGACCGAAAACAACAGATTTCCGTTATCGGGGTCCACGCATTCGTACTTTTTGGAGATGCACGGCCCAATAAAAACGATTTTGGCCCGGATGCCGTAAATCTGTTTGATCATGCGCGCATGCGCAATCAAAGGGGTCACCACCGGGGCAAGCTGATGAATCAGCGACGGATAATTCTTTTCGATCAGCAGATTCACCGACGGACACGAGGTGGTGATCATATTCTGCATTTTATGTTCGCGGATCAGCTTTTCATATTCCCGGGTAACCTGTTCGGCGCCGATCGCCGTTTCTTCCACATGGGCAAACCCCAGTTGCTTCAGCGCTGCGGATATTTTCGCGATGCCGGTTTCGGGAAAGGCGGCAATATAGGAAGGCGCCAGGGACACATACAGCTTTTCACCCGCACGTATCGCCTGTTTCACCTTGGAAAGATCGCTGTTGATATATTTCGCGTTCTGCGGACAGATCAGCAGGCAGTTTCCGCAATAAATACATTCGTCGCCGATAATGTGAATCTGCTCGTTCCGGTAGGCAATCGATTTTACCGGACAGTTGCGAATGCACTTATAGCAGTTCTTACAGTTTGATTGATTTAAACCGATAATTTCTTCCATTAAGCATGCTCCAAATAAATAAGAAAATCCAATTTATAATTAACGTTTTTTTATCCTACCACAAAACATTTGAAAAGGCAACGTCAGTGTTGCCCAATTTTATCCTCTGAATTATAAATATGGTTTTTGATTTCGAAGTATTTCCCGCTAAAAAAAAAGATGCGGTATCCCTGAAAAATCCACGGCTGATCGGACTTTTTCGCCTATGGACAAATTGCGCCTGTCGGGGCTCCCGCTTTCGGAAACGGGCCGCGCCGCCGCATTTTGTTGACGGTTTTTTCCTGCCGTGTTACCTTTGCTTTAATACAGAGTGAATCATTTTTCAGTTCTGAAAAATTGTTTCAAAATGATTGGTGGGGTTTTATATGGTGATCGAAGTATACATTGGAAAATCGCTGCGGCGGAAGGCTCTGGATGTATTAAACGGATTTCGCAGGCTGATTGAAGAAAATCATCTGGAAAACAGGGTCTTGCTCAGCGCTTCGCTTTGTGTCGGCGATTTCGGCCAGTCCGGGATTCCGGTCAGGTTTGGAGAAAAATTTACCGATTATGTCTCAGCGGAAAATCTGGAAAATGTGTTCGGGGAATATGTTCTTCAGGCAGTCGGCCCCTGTTGACCGGCCCCTGTTTTTCGAATGATCCGGGTTTGACTTGTGAGAGGGTGTGTAATTTGTTGATTTTTGATTCCAACGTACAGGAACTGAAATACAGGGTACTGAAAGAGGTGGTCCGGCTTTCGTCAAGGAACGAGCTTCCCGCAAAGCTGTATGATATTCCGCGCACGATCGTTCCGGGACCCAAAGCGACGATGCGGTGCTGCATTTACCGGGAAAGAGCAATTGTGGAGGAACGCGTAAAGATGGCGATGGGCGGCAGCCCGGACAACAAAAATGTTGTAGAGGTCATCGATATTGCCTGTGAAGAATGTCCGAGCAAGCGCTTTCTGGTCACGGAAACCTGTCAGGGCTGTATTGCCCACCGCTGCCAATCCGCATGTCCGGCGAAAGCGATTACGTTTGTAAACCATAAAGCGGTCATCGACCCCGAAAAATGCAAGGGGTGCGGCCAGTGCATGAGAGCCTGCCCCTATCACGCGATTACAGAGCAGGAAAGGCCGTGCATCAACGCGTGCAAAGCAAAGGCGATCTTACTGGATGAGCAGAACAAGGCGGATATTGATCCGGACAAATGCATCCGCTGCGGCGCATGTGTCCGTCAATGCCCCTTTGGCGCCATTGTGGATAAATCGTACGTTCTGGACGTTCTGCGAATGATACAAGAATCGAATAACGGGGAAAACTTCCGGGTATACGCCGCGATCGCGCCGGCGATCGCAAGCCAGTTCTCCTACGCGAAGGTCGGTCAGGTGGCGGCAGGCCTGTACAAAATGGGCTTTAACCGGGTCGTTGAAGCGGCCCTCGGCGCGGACATCGTGGCGCACAAGGAAGCGGAGGAGCTCGTCGAAAAAGAGTTCCTGACGACCTCCTGCTGCCCGGCCTTTGTCCAGTATATCAAAGCGAATTTTCCGGAACTGGAGAACAATATTTCGAGCAATGCTTCTCCGATGGTCGAGACGGCCAGGCTGATCAAGACGGTCGACAAAACGGCGAAGGTAGTGTTCATCGGCCCCTGCATCGCAAAGAAAATGGAATTTCAGAAGGAAGAGCTGAAAGGTATCGTCGACAGCGTAATCACCTTTGAAGAGCTGCAGGCGATTTTCGGCGGTCTGGATATCCGTCTGGAAGAGCTGGAAGAAAGGAAGCTGAGCGACGCTTCCTATTTCGGCAGGATTTTTGCAAGGAATGGCGGCGTGACGGAGGCAGTTTCCAACGCGCTAGAGGAAAAGCATCTCGATTTCCAGGCAGAACCGGCGATCTGCGACGGGCTGGAGGAATGCCGTGCCGCGCTGATCAAAGCCTCCAAGGGGAAGCTGGCTGAAAACTTCATAGAGGGAATGGCCTGCGTCGGCGGATGCGCCGGTGGAGCCGCCTGCATCAGCCTGAACCACGCGGTAAAAAATAAAATGAACATCGACAATTACGCGAAGCAGGCACACAGAGAGATCAGTGAATATGTGCCGGTAAGATAAATCTATCCACTCGATAAAGGAGGATTTCTATGTTGGACTGTAAATTATGCGATTATTATCATGCGGTTTCCGGCCGGGATTTCCATGGGCTGGACCTCGGCATCTGCGATTTTACCGATCTTCTGTTCATTGAAGACGCCGAAAATAGGACAGCCGAATATCCGTGCCGCGAAATGAGCTACAACGATTACCTTCGTAAAAAATCGGCGAACAGCATCGACCCTGCCGCGGCCGTGGAATTGGTCGACCCCGAAATGTTCCGGGAGCTGAAACAATGCGGGGTATCCATGATAAAATTCCCGGAAGGAGTCATATCCAAATGCTTTCAAAAACAGCTGGATACGGAAACCAGCGGGACTCTGTGCGGAACGCACGCTGATCTGGTGAAAGCCGCAAAAAGATAAAAATCTATTTTGAAATTACTTTGAAAACTTAATAAGACTGATAAAAGGGCCGGAATCCTGTTCAATGCGGGATTCCGGCCTTTTCGCTGATTTCAAATAATTCTTCCTATCGCTTCCGATTTACAGCAATTCCATTTCCGTTTAAGAGAGTGTCGAGAAATCGTGCAAGACAAAGCAAGTACATCCAACGGCAGTAAGCAAAATTGTTTCACAATTTTGCGGTTGTGCAACTTTATCGACAGCCTGGTTGCAGAATAAACGGGAAATGCTGTAAGCCAAATTCCGTATTGACATAATTGTATTACTGTATTAGTATTATTAATACAGTTAAAAAACAATCGAACGATCATCATATTAGAAAAGTTTAAGGAGGTCTCTATGGAAAAGAAAGAAAGAAGGCAGCAAATTCTGACAGGAAGCTTATTGGCTGTTTATCTGCTCGTAATGACCTGGATCATATTATTCAAGATGCAGTCGCCTTTTGGGCCGTTTTATCCCTTCCGCAGTATCAACCTGATCCCCTTTTATCAGTCGGTAGTCGTCAACGACAGGATTGAATGGTCGGAAATCTACGGAAATATCCTGATTTTCGTGCCGTTCGGGCTTTATGTCAGTATGCTGAAAAGCAGCTGGTCTTTTCTGAAGAAAGTCATTCCGATCTTCAGTGTAAGCCTCTTTTATGAGGCAATGCAGTTTATTCTGGCAGTCGGGGCATCCGATATCACCGACCTGATCGGCAACACGTTCGGGGGAATCCTTGGGATCGCGGTCTATGCCATTGCCCTCAGGCTGCTGAAAACACAGCGGAAAACCAACGCAGTTTTAAACACGATTGCGTTGGTCGGAACACTGCTGACCGTCGCCCTGCTGGCGTTTCTGACCGTATCAAATCTCTAAGGGACGAATAGAGCTTACGAATTTCAGCGGCATACAATAAAAACGAGGCAGGCTTATAATCAATTAATTGGAATTAATTCTTTCTGAAATACGAACCCAACGTAATCGCATTGAGTATGATTGTAACCGCGAGAAGAATCGCAGAAACCAATGCCACCGAGGAAGAAGTGTCCATCAGCGCCGACCAGTCCTCTATTTTTACCAGATGATCCGTATAGAAAATTTGTAGGCAAAGCGAGACGGCACAGGCGCTGACGCTTGCCGCACACAAAACAATCCGGCTCCCGATGCCCGCCTTATTGCGCCGCAGATTGACCACGGGAAGAATCCATGCAATTAACCCCAATACCAGACTTCCTAAATTCAGCAGACCCAGCATAAATATTCTCCTCTCAATTTGAATTTGACAGTAAGATGCTTTAGAAGAAAACGGCTTTTGCGATCAGCCAGAGAATGATCAGCCAAATTCCTGCAATGGGTATGGCGTAATACCATTTCTTCGGTTTCCCGCTCTGCCACATACCTTCCGCTTCTTTTCGGTATTGCTCAAAGATTGTATCGGGAATCAATTTTATCGTAAGAGAAATCAATGCCGGCAGCAGAATAACATCGTCTAAGTAACCGAGAACCGGTATGAAATCAGGGATCAGATCAATCGGTGACAACGCATATACCACTGTTATACAAGCAAAAACCTTGGCCACAACCGGCGTATCACTGCTTTTCAAACTCAAAAATACCGCGGGAATATCCGTTTTTAACTCCTTTGCTTTTTCCTTCAGATTCATTGCATTGCTCCCCACAAATTTCTTTATCTTTGTGTCTTATCAATTCGGCAGCGTTTTAACAGCCCATTTTTACGCTGGTATAAGCCAAAATCCGATGATGCCGGTCAGGAGGCTAAACACCATACCGGCAATCACGTCTTTGGGAAAATGGATTCCGGCTAGGGGCCGGATAACGGCGATCAGCAGCGCGATCACCGACATTGCAATTCCGATGGGAGGCCAGATATACCAACAGGCAACCGCGATAATGGTGACCGAAGCTACGTGTCTGCTTGGAAAAGAATGCCCCCTCTTTTCGCGGGGAATCAGCGGTTCTATCCCCAGTTTTTCATACGGCCGCGGCAGATTCCAGAGCTTTCGCATCACAGTCACTGCGCCGAAAACGAAAGCCGGTATCAGCAGCACCTGATAGAAGCGCTCATCCCTCCGAATGGCCAGCACCGCCAGCAGGACGGGATACGCGCAGTAAACAATTCGCGGCAGCCAGAGGTTCAGCAGCTTCATACTGCTCAACCATACCGGGTGAAGTAAAAACCATTGCCTGATTTTGTCATATCGTTCCTTATTCAATAAAAATATCCTTTCTGCAATCATGGCTCAATTTCTTTCACAAACTATATAGGACTGATCTTAAACGAAACGCGGATTTTATGGTTGTTTTACATTCACTTTTAAGGTTGATGTCCTGATGAAAGAATTCCTTCAAATCGATAATTTTTGAATAGCTGAGCAAACTAATCAAAAACAGCAAAGGAGGAACTCAAATGGAACAAAATCAGGAGCAGAATACGCTTGCCCAGAACACGCTGGACAATATTCCATCGCCCGCGCCCAACGCCCGCAGTATCACCGGGCTGGTAAAAGAAAGCGGCAGAGTGACCGGTTATCAGCTTTCCGACAACACGGTTCTGGATAAAGCACAGGCCGTTCAATTGGCCAGACAGGGCGGAATAACCGGCGTGGGGATCGCTCATCGGGGCGACACCGAATATCTCAAGTCCATTCCCGACGGAAGCGACGGCAACAATCTGAGCAATTTACCTTCCATTTCCCGTTCTGAACAGTCATAAGCAAGCGGCGTGGCGATTGTTTCCGGGCTGCCCGCAGCAGATTTTTTCATGTTTTTCAACAGCATGACAGCCATCAATTTTTATCAATCCTATTATACTTCCGGGAATATCACAATTCAATAAAAAGGGCGCAAATGTCTGGAATGCAGGCATTGCGCTTTTTTGTTATTTGGGAGTAAAGCTCTGGAAATGTAAGGTTTTTCCGATCTCTGTATTTTTCTTTTCATGCATTTTGTTTCACCGAAGGCTACAAAAAATACTCTTTATGGAAATATGGATGCCAGAGAACAGCAGAAAAGAGCTTTAAACTGGTATTTAACTGTTTTAGTGATAAAAAGTCTCTTGACAAAAAGGTGAAAATCTTTTATCCTTATTGCAACCCTATTTCATATAATTATTATATGAAAAGTATGCTTTATTACATAAAAGCATATGGTGCTTATGAAACAGGGATGAGATTTTGGGAAAGGAAGTTACTTATGAACTGCTTGAAGGGAAAAATGATTCGCTGCATCCATCGCCATACGCGAATGTGTAGAAGGTGCAGCCGCTGTTATATTGGAAAATAGAATCCAAGTTTTATACTTAAAAAATGAAAGAGGTTTTACATATGAAAAAGGGCGCAAAATCAATTTCTCTCTTCCTGGCTACTCTTCTGCTTCTGCTGACCGCCGCCTGCGCAAATACCGCAGCACCCGCAGCCACCGGTTCGGCGGCAGACACGTCCGCATCCTCTGCCGCAGCAGCACCGGCTTCTTCCGGTACCAAGGTGGAAACCGTGGTCGTTGGAACAGAAGGGGCCTACCCGCCATTTAACTACGTAAATTCGGACGGTACCGTCGACGGGTACGACATTGCGGTGGTCCGCGCGCTGGACGAACTGATCCCCGAAGTGGAATTCAAATTTCAGCCTACGGCATGGGACTCTATTTTTGTCGCGCTGGAATCCGGGAAATTCGATATGATTGCCAGTCAAATTGCCAAAAACCCATCCAGAGAAGAAAAATATCAATTTTCAGAGCTCCCCTATTCTTATGCCGGGAACTCCATTATTTATAAAGGCGGCCGCACGGACATTCATTCCCTGAAAGACCTTCATGGGAAAACGGTAGCGGCGGGCGTCGGTTCCAATAATACAGTCTGGCTGGAGGACTACAACAAGAAAAACAATAACGCGATTAAGCTGAAATATTACGATGGCGATGTTACCCTGATGCTTCAGGACATCATCTCCGGCCGTGTGGACGCCACCATCAACAGTGAGGTGACCACAAAGCTGATTGCCGAAAAACAGAACCTTGATCTGGGTTACGCATTGGCGCCGGAGTTGGGAATAAAACCGGAATTTTTCCTTTTCTCCAAAAATGAAAAGGGAACCGAATATAAAAAACTGATCGATAAAGCACTGAAAACCCTGACCGACAACGGAACGCTTGTTGAAATCTCCAAAAAGTATCTTGGCGAGGACTATTCAACGGAAAAAGCCATTACCGACCGGACCTCTTAATTTCAGATACAGGCGGCAGAAGGAATACGGTGCAACGGCCCGCGTTCCTTCTGCCGGCCTTTTCACCGAAAAAGGAAATTGGCAAAGATCTGCAAGGAGACTTGACTTTCTATGAATAAATTATTTGACCCCGCATTTATGATTTCCACCGTGCCTGAAATTGTGTCCTATCTGCCGATTACCCTCGGGCTTGCCGTGGTTTCCTCCCTGATCGGACTGATGATCGCGCTGGGGATCGCCCTGATCCGCTATTTTCATATCCGCGTTCTGGAGCCGATCAGCAAAATCTATGTGTCTTTTATCCGCGGAACCCCAACGCTGGTTCAGCTCTTCCTCGTGTATTACGGAACGCCGATCCTTCTTCAGGCGCTGAACGAGCAGTTCCAATGGAATCTGAACGTCGACGGGATTCCGACGCTGGTTTTCGGCGTCGTGGCGTTTTCCTTCAATTCCGGCGCGTATATGTCCGAAACCATCCGGAGCGCCATGCTCTCGGTCGATTCCGGACAGCTGGAAGCATGCTACAGCGTCAACATGACCACAAGGCAGGCGATGGTCCGCATCATCATCCCGCAGGCGTTCAAGGTCGCGCTTCCCCCGCTGGGGAATTCCTTTATCTCCATGGTAAAGGAAACGTCGCTGGCTTTCAGCATTTCCATTGTGGACATCATGGCTCAGGCCAAGCTGATCGGCGCCCGCTCCTTCCGCTTCTTTGAAATTTACATTGTGGTATCGCTGATCTACTGGGCATGCTGCTTTGTAATTGAGCGGATTCTGTGGATAATCGAACGGTATGTAAGACGATATGAAAGAGATGTTGCCCGATGATACAGATTGAAAATCTTAAAAAAGCCTACGGTACCAATCAGGTGCTTCGCGGGGTCAGCCTCCAGATAAAAAAAGGGGAAATCGTGACGGTAATCGGCCCCAGCGGCGCGGGAAAAACGACGCTGCTGAGGATGCTCAACTGGCTGGAGCTGCCGGATGAAGGCACCATCCGGATTGCGGACGCCGTTATCGACGCGAAAAACCCGACCAAAAAAGAGGTTTATCATCTTCGCGCGCAAAGTTCCATGGTGTTTCAGCATTACAACCTTTTCCACAATAAAACGGTCCTGGAAAATGTTACGGAAAGCCTGATCTATGTGAAAAAGCTTCCAAAAAAGGAAGCGGATGAAATCGGCATGGAGCTTTTGCGCAAGGTCGGCCTGCAGGAAAAGCATGACCAATATCCTTCCCGGCTTTCCGGCGGGCAGCAGCAGCGTGTGGGTATTGCGCGCGCGCTTGCCGTGGACCCCAAGGTGATGCTGTTCGACGAACCGACCAGCGCACTGGACCCGGAATGGGTCGGCGAGGTTCTGGCGGTCATGAACCAGATTGCGGCGGAGGGAATGACGATGATGGTGGTTTCGCATGAAATGCGTTTCGCGCGGAGCGTGTCCAACCGCGTCCTGTTTTTTGATGAAGGCGTGATTCAGGAGGACGGCACCCCCGAACAAATCTTCCGCAACCCGCAAAACGAACGCACAAAGCAGTTTTTGTCACAGGCCTGCCTTGACGGCTGAAAAGGCGGAAACCGGACAGCGATATGAAAAAGTCACTTCAAAAGCCTGTAGGAGAATCTCCTATCGGCTTTTTATATAGGAAAACACACGCAGATTCAGAAAGGAAGAAACATGGACGAAAAAGCATTACAGAATACGCTGGAAGAGCATTTTTCATGGCTCCACCGCCACCCCGAAACGGCGCTCAGGGAATTTGAAACCACGGCGTATATCAAGCGGATTCTGACGGAAAACGGCGTGGAAATTTTGGACAGCGGCTTGCAAACCGGCCTTGTCGCCGTTCTTCGCGGAAAAAAAGAAAAGCCCGTAGTGGCGCTGCGCTGTGATATCGACGCTCTTCCGATCGAAGAGACGGCGGATGTACCGTACCGGTCTGAAAACCCGGGGAAAATGCACGCCTGCGGGCATGATTTCCATACCACGGCGATGCTGGGGGCCGCCCTGCTTCTGAAACAGAAGGAAGCGAATCTGGAAGGCACCGTAAAGCTTCTGTTTCAGCCTGCGGAGGAAGCGGGGCACGGAGCGGAGCATGTCCTGAAAACAGGAGCTTTGGACGACGTGGAGGAAATCTACGGACTGCACGTGGCTGCGGACCTGCCAGCCGGTACGGTCGCGGTGACGGCGGGGGCCGACCATGCGGCGGTCGACCGGTTTGTTGTGGATGTAACGGGTCTGGGCGGCCACGCGGCGCACCCGGAGCTGGTTATTGATCCGATTCTCGCGGCTTCCCAGCTGACCATCGCTTTTCAGACCATCGTGAGCCGCAGTATTTCCGCGTTCGACCGCGCCGTCATCAGCGTAACCAGAGTGGAATCGGGCAGCACGTGGAATGTAATCCCGTCCTCCGCCCAGCTGGAGGGAACCGTTCGGACGCTGGACAAAACGGTCCGGCAAAAGATCGTCCGCCGGATGAAGGAAATCTGCGAAGGAATCGCGACGGTATCCGGCACGTCCATCCGGTTTCACTGGTACCCCGGCTGTCCCTCCACAAACAACGACGCAGAGCTGGCGGCTTTTATAAAAGACACCGCGGAGTCATTGGGACTGCGCACACAGGAGGCGGTTCCCTCCATGGGGGGCGAAGATTTTTCCTGCTATCAGGAAAAAATCAGAGGGGCGTTCTGGATGATCGGGGTGGGCGATACCGCCCCGCTGCACAATCCTTCGTTCAAAGCGGACCGGAGCGGGCTGACGGGCGCGGCAAAGCTGCTGGCCGCACTTGGGGAAAGGGCGCTTACAAGAATCAACAGCGGAAAGGACAGGTAACATGGGAAAGATTTTTTATCCTGATTTTTTTAACGACGTATTCGGGCCGATTATGCAGCCCGGTTCCAGCGGAAGCTTCGCGGGTACCAGCCGGGTGGGCCGGATTGCCCGGCATACGCTGCTCAGTGAACCGAAACGGGTGCGCATCCTGTTCAATCCCGGCGACCACCATATGCTGAATCTGGGAAATATGATGGACGACCGGGGCTATCTGGGCGGCCTGCAGGATTTTGCCACGGACGACGTGCGCCTGTTTTCTGCGCATGAGCTTGCCCGGAAAAAAAAGATATCGTATGAATTCGGGGAGCTGGAAACCGATAACGCGTATCCCGGAAGCGTCCACTTCGAACTGACGGGAACCGGCGGGGACACCGCTTCCCTCACCGCAAAATCGGTCGGAGGCGGCATGGTGGCGACCTATGAAATTTCCGGCTTCCCCATCCATTGGCGGGCGGATACCTTCGGCGTGCTGCTGCAAAATGCCAATCAGGACATTCCGGAGGAACAGCTGCGCGGCTTTGAGCAAAGCGCGGGGGAAGCATTCCTTACGGCGGAACGCGTCGCCCGCCCGGACGGCGCGAGCGCCGTATTCCTTGAGCTCTCCGAAAACCCGGAGCCCGGCGGGCTGCTGCGGCATTTCGGTCCCGACACGCAGGTCAGGGTATTCCCCGCCCTTCTTCCGGTCGTCACCACCGCAAAAAGGAAGCCGCAGCTTTTTAAAACAGTGGAGGAATGGCGCCGGGTTGCGGAACAGCGGGGAATTTCCTTTGTTCAGGCCGCTATTGAATACGAAAAGGATTTTTCCGGATGGACGGACGAAACCATCTGGCAGTATTTTGAAAATATCGCGGATATTTTAAATCAGCAGATCCATGCTCTGGAGACCATCGGCTACGACAATGCAAAGGACACTCCGATGCTGCCTATTTACGGCAGACAGTGGAATACATACATGCAGAACCATCAGACGCTGTCGGACCCGATCACACGCCATATTCTGGTGCATGCCTTCTCGACCAACGCAAAGCTGCCGGGTGTACGGATTGTACCCGGCCCCATGGGGACCGGAGGAGGATATCTGTTTTCCGCTTTGGACGCCGTGCGGGAGGCAAGAGGTTTTTCCCACCGGAAGATGATCGAGGGACTGGTCGTGGCGGCGGGGCTGGGCGCTTTGGCCTATACGCACACCAACGCGACCGGCGAGGTCGGCTGTGTCGGAGAATCCGGGGTCTGCTGCGCAATGGCGTCCGGCGCGGTCACCTGGATGGCGGGGGGCGACGGAAACCAGGTCGAGCACGCCGCCTCCATGGCGCTGCAGGCCAACCTTGGAATCCCCTGCGACCCCATTCCCGGCGGTCTTGAATTTCCCTGCATTACACGGACGATTCGCGCAGCGGTGACCGCACCCCTTTACGCGGATCTGGCGCTGAGCGGAATCGACCCCCTCGTTCCCTATCACGAAGTGCTGGGAGCGATCGAAAAGAATTTCCGCAGCAGCAGGCCGGGGGAGCTTTGCGGCCCTCTCTGCGGGATCAACTGCACGCCCACGGCGGGCCGCTGCAAGGCTTTTCTTCAGAACGAGGTCATGGGAGACAAAATCAAATTTGAAGCGGAAGAGACGGAAACCGGCCGATAAAGCCGAGAAGTCTCCTCCCCGACTTTTTCGGGGACTTCCCATGCGGACAAACCCCATCGTACAAAAACGGCTGACCTTCCGGTTTGCGGAAGGTCAGCCGTTTGAATTTCTCAGGATTGATCCGTAAAGAAACTCTTATCTTTCGTGGAGCGGAATATAGTCCTTGTGGGAGGATATGCTCTTGTACGCGGGGCGGATGATCTTGCCGACGTTGATCAGTTCCTCCAGTAAATGGGCGCTCCATCCGGAGATACGAGCCATGGCGAAAACCGGGGTGAAAAGCTCCGGCGGCAGGCCGAGCATATGGTAGACAAACCCGCTGTAAAAGTCGATGTTCGCGCTGACGCCCTTATAGGTCTTGCGCTCGCGCCCGATCACCTCCGGCGCCAGCCGTTCCACCAGAGAATAGAGCTTGTACTCCTTGGTAAGGCCCTTTTCTTCGGAAAGGCTCTTGACGAACTTCTTGAAAATATTCGCGCGCGGGTCGGAAAGGGAATAAACCGCGTGACCCATCCCGTAAATCAGGCCGGCCCGGTCAAACGCCTGTTTATTCAGCAGCCTGCTCAGATAGTCGGCTACCTTGTCCTCGTCCTCCCAGTCGTCGATATTCTGCTTCATATCCTCAAACATCATCATGACCTTGATGTTTGCGCCGCCGTGCTTCGGTCCCTTGAGCGAGCTGAGCGCCGCCGCAATGACCGAGTAGGCGTCCGTACCGGAGGACGCGACCACATGGGTGGTAAAGCTGGAATTGTTGCCGCCGCCGTGCTCGGCGTGCAGAACAAGCGCAAGGTCAAGGATACGGGCTTCCAGGGCGGTGTATTGATTGTCGATTCGAAGCATGTACAGAATATTCTCCGCCACAGAGAGCTCCGGCTTGGGCGCATGGATGAAAAAGCTGTAGTTCGGGTCCATGTCGTGGGCGTAGGCCTGATAACCGTAAACCGCAAGCTGCGGGAAAAGTGCGATCATTTCCAGGCACTGGCGCAGCACATTCGGCAGCGAGGTATCGTTTGGCCTTTCATCGTAGGCGTAAAGAGTGAGGACACTTCTCGCCAGCGTATTCATCATATCGAAAGACGGCGCCTTCATAATAATATCGCGCACAAAATTGGTGGGCAGAGTTCTGTATTTGAAAAGGAGCCTTTTGAATTCCTGCAGCCTGTCCTCTTCCGGCAGTTCGCCGAACAGGAGCAGATAGGTCGTCTCCTCAAATCCGAAGCGGTTTTCCGCGATAAAGCCGCGTACAATATCGTGAATATTAATGCCGCGGTAATATAGTTCCCCTTCGCAGGGCACACTTTTTCCGTCTATTTCCTTGGAAGAAATAATATCTGATATCTCGGTTAAACCGGTCAGGACGCCTTTTCCGTTAATATCGCGCAGACCGCGCTTCACGTCGTATTGGGCAAACAGGGAGGGGTTGATCGTACTGTGGCTTTTACAAAGGTCCGTCAGCTCCAGAATTTCGGGAGTTACCGTGAAAAAGTCTGCATTTGCTTTTTTCTCCATGTTTCATATCTCCTTTTCTTTACATTATACGCTATTCCTTTTGGGGAATTTTGGTGAGAATTCTGTTAACAATACGAACCGCGGCGTTAAAGTCCTTATAATCTGCTTCGCTGAAGCCATTCATGGCAGATTTCAACGCTTTATCAAATTTTTCGCGTCCGTTGCTGATTTCCTTTGCGGTGGTTTCCGAAACGGAAATCCGTATTTTTCGTCTGTCCCTTGTGTCCAGGCTCCGCACAATATGTCCTTCCTCATACAGCTTTTCAATCATGCGGCTCATCTGCTGGCGCGGCGTATGCAGGCTGGCGGCCAGCTCGCTCATCGTCATCGGCCCGTTTGCGCACAGAACGCACAGTGCGTTCAGCTGCAGGCTTGTGAATTTTCCCCTGAAATGATCTTCAAACGGCTTTGTCAACGCGCTGTGGACACAAACCAGAAAATGAAAAATATCTTCATCGGCCCGTCCGGATTGATTCGCCATTTCACACACCCTTAATAAACTTTTCATGATAGTAAACATTTGTTGATATTTTCATAGTATAACTTTTTGGAGGCCGGATTTCAACCAAAATTCTGTGAACGTGCTGTTAATTTTGAGAAAAGGGTAAAAAAATACCCCCGCAGCCCGGCGAAGGTATTCTGTCAATAGAACCTCTATTCAATAGAGCTTCTTCAAAACGGAACCGGAGGTTTTCTGCTTGTTGGCGCTGCTCTCGTCATAGGTCCGTTTGAAATACTCCATATAGATCAGATCGATCAGGAGCATCTGGCTGATTCTGGCCGAGGTGGAACCGCCCTGAAGCGGGCCCTCGTTCGTACCGCACAAAATCACCACATCGGAATACGCGGTCAGCGGCGATTTTGCAAACCGGGTGATACAGACCACCCTGGCACCCGCTTTTTTCGCCTGCTGCGCCACCTGGATGGTGTCCTTTGTTGCGCCGGAATAGGAAATGACAAACGCCAGGTCCTCCGGCGAAAGAATCGAAGCCGCCATCGCCTGTAAATGCGCGTCAGCGTAATTGTGGACCTTCGGCGTAATCCGGACAAATTTGTCCACCGCGTCCATAGCGGTCAGCAGGGACGATCCCACGCCGAAAAAATAAATCTGCTTCGCACCGATCATATAATCGATGGTTAAGGACAGCTCCTGAAAATCCAGCAGCGAATACGTTTCGTTCAACGCGTTGATATTGGTCTGCAGCACCTTTTTGGCTACGTCCTCAAGGGTGTCCTCCTGCGTGATTCTGCCCGACAGCATGGACGCAATCCGGCTGCTGTCCTCATCCTCCGAGATGCTCAGCGAAAGCAGCATTTTAAACTCCTGGTAACCCTGGAGCTGCATGGTTTTGCAGAACCGGAACACGCTGGTGTCCCCCACCTCGCACGCTTCCGCAAGGTCGGTAATGGACAGGAACAAAACTCGTTTCGGGTCCTGAAGAACATAATCGGCCACCTTTTTTTCGGCCTTTGTGAAAAGGTTGTACCGGGCATTGATTTTTAAAAGAAAGTCACCGCTTGCCATCTTTCCGTCCCCTTCCGCAGCGGTATGGCCGGGCGGATTTTCTTTGCGGGACCCCCGGCCTGATAAAAACAGTTTAAATCAAAAAACCGGGTTTGTCCACCCCCGGCTTTTCACAGACAGATTTAAGAGAGGATGCCGTCGCGTGCTTCCAGATATTCGTCATAGGTGGAAACCCGGTCAATGACGCCTTCTTCCGTAATTTCGATCACACGGTTCGCAATCGTCTGGACAAGCTGGTGGTCGTGGGAAGCAAACAGCACCACGCCTTTAAAGTCCGTCAGGCCGTTGTTCACGGCGGTAATGGATTCCAGATCCAGATGGTTGGTCGGCTGGTCCACTACAAGGACATTGGCGCCGAACATCATCATGCGCGAAAGCATGCAGCGTACTTTTTCGCCGCCGGAAAGCACGTTCACCGGCTTTAAAACGTCCTCGCCGGAAAAGAGCATCTTTCCCAGAAAGCCGCGCAGATACGTTTCCGTCGTATCTTTGGAGTACTGCTCCAGCCATTTGAGGATGCTTTCCTCACAGCCGTTAAAATAAGCGGAGTTATCCTGGGGAAAATAGGACTGGCTGGTGGAAACGCCCCACTTGAAGGAGCCTTCGTCCGGTTCCATCTCCTCCATCAGGATTTTAAACAGCGTGGTGTTGGCGATTTCATTGGAGCCGACAAAGGCAATCTTGTCGCCCTTGTTTACGCGGAAGCTGACGTTGTTCAGCACCTTCACACCGTCAACGGTTTTGGAAAGATTCGTCACCTCAAGAATTTCCTTGCCCGGCTCACGGTCCATGGTAAAGCCGACATAGGGATACCGGCGCGAAGAGGCGGGCATTTCCTCAACGGAAATTTTCTCGAGCAGCTTCTTGCGGGAGGTCGCCTGCTTTGATTTCGACTTGTTGGCGGAAAAACGCTGGATAAAGCTCTGCAGTTCCTTGATCTTATCCTCCGCCTTCCTGTTCTGGTCGCGCATGACGCGCTGCATCAGCTGGCTGGACTCATACCAGAAATCGTAGTTGCCCACATACATCCTGATTTTGTTGAAATCAATGTCGACGATATGGGTACAGACGTTATTCAGGAAATGACGGTCATGGGACACCACGATCACCGTTCCCTCATAATCCATCAGAAAGCTTTCCAGCCAGGCGATGGATTTGTTGTCAAGGTCGTTGGTGGGCTCATCCAGAAGAATGATATCCGGATGCCCGAACAGCGCTCGGGCAAGCAGGACGCGGACCTTTTCCGTGCCCGTGAGGGTGCCCATCACGGAATCCAGCAGCGCATTGTCCAGGCCGAGCCCCTGCAGAAGCTTCCCCGCTTCGGTTTCGGCCTCCCAGCCGTTCAGCTCGGCAAATTCCGCTTCCAGCTCCGCGGCGAGGATCCCGTCCTCGTCGGTAAAGTCCTCTTTTTCGTAAATGGCGTCCTTTTGTTGCCTTACTTCGTACAGACGGGCGTTGCCCATCAGGATGGTCTCAAAAACGGTATAGGAGTCATAGGCGTGGTGGTCCTGACTGAGTACGGACATCCGCAGACGGGAGTCAATGACAACCTCGCCCTTCGTGGGCTCCAGTTCGCCGGAAAGAATTTTCAGGAAGGTGGATTTTCCCGCGCCGTTCGCCCCGATGACACCGTAGCAGTTCCCGGCGGTAAAAAGCAGATTGACGTGTGAAAACAGGTTTTGGCCGTTAAACCCAAGGCCAAGATCGGATACAGTAATCATAGTTCCTCCAATGTGAAAATAGAAAAGTATACGTTTTAATATTTTAGCATAAAACCGCTCAGAAAAATATAGCGGAAATTATGAACTAATCGCAATAACGCTTGTCATTTTTGAGGAACAATGCTACAATATGAAAAATACGGACCGCATTTTCGCGCCAATTAGGAGGTATACCGGTGAAAATACAGGAATCGGGCGAAAATTATCTTGAAACCATACTGATTTTACAGAATAAAAACGGATATGTCCGTTCTATCGATGTTGCCAATTACCTGGATTTTACCAAGGCAAGCGTCAGCCGGGCCATGAGCATCTTAAAAGAGGCGGGCTATCTTACCATGGAACCGAACGGCAACCTGGTCCTCACGGAGCTGGGACGTACAAAAGCCGGTTCCGTGTACGAACGCCACACCTTGATTGCGCAGTTTCTGGAGATGACCCTCGGGGTCAGCAGCGACATCGCGCTGCAGGACTCCTGCCGTATTGAGCATATTATCAGCGAAGAAAGCTTCGACCGAATCAAACAATATACGCGGGAGCATAGCCGCGACGGAGGTGCCGAATGAATTATATCACCGCACTGTGCCCCCACTGCAAAAAAGAACTGCAGCTGCCGGAGGACGCAGAAAATATTGTGTGCATGTACTGCGCACAGCCCATTCATGTGAAATCGCTGCTCTCGAAAACCGAACCGGCAGCGGACGACGACTATCAAAGACTGATGGAGGAAGCCTTTTCCCTCTTAAAGGACGAGAGCTTCATCGTGAAAAACGGGTTTAAAAATGTCAAGCAGAACGTTTATCCCGCCGAGTTTGAAAAATACAACAAACTGATTTCCCCCGCTTTGAAAGCATACTGCCTTGCCGCGGCGGGCAAGGACGAAGCGCCGGACTTTTTTGCGAACGTTCTCTTTGACCGCTTTCAGAAAAAGATTGAAGAAAGCGGGATCAAAAAGGAAAGCGACGCCCGGCTTTTTGAATACCGCTACATGATTGTGGCCTTTACGGTGCCCGCCATTCTGGAACAGCACACTCCCGCCGCCGAAGCGCTTGCGGACAGCTTTTTAAAGATCTGGAACGAACATTACCCGAAAAATCCGCTCGGGAAATCGAACTATGACACCATCAGCAGCGGCTTCCGTAAAAAGCTGTGCTTTATCACCACCGCGGTCTGCTCCTCGCTCGACAAGGGGGACGACTGCCCGGAGCTGAACGCTTTCCGCCGCTTCCGCGACGGCTGGCTTGCGGCCACGCCGCAGGGCAAAGCCAAAATCGGCGAATACTATCTTTTCGCGCCGATGATTGTCAGCGGAATTGACCGGGCGGACAACTGTCAGGCCGTCTACCGAGAAATCTGGGAAAATCACCTGTCCCCCTGTCTGAAATCACTGGAGGACGGAAATCCGCGGCAATGCGCGGAGCAATACGAAGAAATGATGACGGCCCTTGAACAAAAATGGCTGAGCTGAGCGGCGCTGAAAAAGAACGGGAAAGCACCCGGAACAGCCTTGTTGAACAGCACCCCAATCGTTAGACAGTATGCATACTGAATAGCGATTGGGGTGCTGTTTTATGCCGGAAGAAACACCGGACAAAAAATACTCTTATGATAGGACCGGCGGCTCAGTCTGCCCCGCGGTCCTAAATTCCGCGACCATTTCTTTCAGCAGCTGCGTTTGGCTCAAAAGCTCCTCGCTGGTCGCCGCGCTTTCCTCCGCTGTCGCCGAATTTGCCTGTGTAGTGTAGGAAATCTGCTTCATGCCCTCGTTCAGTTCGGTAATGCTTTGGGACTGGCTGTTCAACGACTCGGACATTTTAGCGATCAGAGCGTTGATACTGTTGGTCTGTTCCACAATCTTTCCGAATGCGGAGGCAGTCTGCTCGGCGTTGCGCATTCCCTGGGAAACCGATTGAATCGTGGTTTCGATCAACTCAGCCGTGCTTTTCGCGGCCTGTGCGCTCCGGGTCGCCAGCTGCCGGACCTCGTCGGCCACAACGGAGAACCCTTTCCCCGCTTCTCCGGCATGGGACGCTTCTACCGCGGCATTCAGCGCCAGTATGTTGGTCTGGAAAGCAACATCATCAATCATATGGATAATATCCTGAATCTTTTTAGAGGAGGAATCGATGCTTGCCATGGACTGCAGCATCTTCTGCATTTCCTGATTTCCCTGATCGGTTTCCGACAGAGCGGCCTGAGCCGTGTTCTGCATGGAAGCGGAATATTCGGCGTTTTCCCGGACATGACGGGAGACGAGCTCCAGAGAGCTTGTCAGACGTTCCGTGGTGGAAGCCTGCTCGGAAGAATTTTCGGCCAGATTCTGTCCGCCCAGCGCGACCTGCTCCGAACCGGAACGGACCTGATCGGTGGCCTGAGCGATTCCGTCCAGCGTGGTATTGAGGGATTGGACGATTTGCTCCAGCGAGGTCTGGATGGAGACAAAGTCGCCTGTGTATTGGACCGTGCTTTTGACGGTCAGATTTTTTTCGGCAACCGCGTTGAGCACGTTGGAAATATCCATGATATAGGAGCGAAGGCTGTGAATCGTGTTTTGCAGGGCCAGCATCAGACGGGAGCTTTCGTCTTTGCCTTTCACCTGCTGAATGTCCTCCTGAAGGTTTCCCTGCGCGAGCAGTTCAATACGCCGGGTTGCCGAGACAATCGGATCGGTGATCTTTTTGGAAAAGATACCGGTGACGAAAACGGCGGCGAGAATCAGCAGAAGTCCCATGCCGACGCAGACCATCAGAGAGCTGCGCAGATTTTCCTCAACCTGCGTAACCGGCGTGGTAACCGCAACCGACCAGCCCTCGGGTCCGTCAAGCGGAGTATAGCCGACAAGACGCCGTACTCCCTTGTAGTTGCTGTAGCCGAATCCGGTTTTTCCGGCGATCATCTGACGGTAGATATTGGCAATGGGAAGGTAAGAGGAATCCTTTTCCGCCAGTTTGATATAATCCGTCGGGCTTTCAACATTTGTTTGCTCCGGATGAAGCACGGTGTAGCCGCCACGGTTAATCACAAACGCATATCCGCTTTCCCCGATCTTGATCTGGTCAAGCGCTTTGCCGAGAGCCTCGTAAGAAAATTCTCCATACAGTATTTTCCCTGAGTCCGCGATTGGGCTCGCAACCAGGAGCGTTAACTGCTTGGAGCTGTTCAGCGCGGGGCTGGAGAGAGAAGTTTCGCCTTTCTTTGCTTCCTTAAAAAAGGTCTGCTCCCCGATCTCGTCTCCCCTGTCATTGCTCCCCTGCGCGTCGGCGATCGCTATGTAATTGAAACCGGCCGCCTTCGCCTCCTCATCCAGAAGCCGCTTCTGTTCCTCAGAAGCAGTATGGCCGTCTGTCAGATAACTCTTTGACGCGGTGATTTTCAATTCGTCGCGGTAGGAATCCAGCACCGAATCGATCCCCTGTTTGTACGCCGCTGCCAGATAGGAAGAATTCTGCTGCAGCTGGGACATCGAACTCTGATAGTAAAGGACGGAAGAAATAAGCGTAAGGGAAAGAATGGTAAGAACAAGTATTAAGGAAATGTAGAGCAAAAGCCTGGTTTTTAAATGTTTCATTTGTAAAATTACCCCTAAAAGATGATCATCCAATTAATCTGGATAAATATAGTATAATTTCTTTTATAAATTCTGTAAATAGTCGAAAAAACAGATTAAAGCTCTTTTTTTGGAATTGATTTGTTGGATTCCGACGGATTCTCTCTTAAAGAGGCCCGTATCTACAGCAATTCCATTTCAGTCTGCGAGACAAAACACGTTTTCCCCCCGCCTTCGGCGGGGGGAAAACGCAAACTTGTTGCAGAATCAACTAATGCTGTAGGATGACAGCCGCTTACCTGATCTTGGAAGACATGCTGTAAATAATTTCAGCCATTTCCTTCACGGACCTGCTCAGACCGTTTTTAAGCCAGTACTGTATCAGCCCGATGCTTCCGTTTACGACAAATACGAAATAATCTTCTTTGGTGCTTACGCCCGCATCCGCTGTGGCCGAGGGAGAAATCCCGCATTCCCGATAGATCAGGGTGAACAGCTGCTTCTGAAAATCGATATCGCCCTGCTCACTCATCAGGACCTGAATATGCTTCCTGTTCTCAGCAAAATATTGGAAGATTCCTTCGAGAACCTCCATCGATTCGTATTTGTCCGTTTTACCGATCAGATTAGTGAGCGCCTCCTTCACCCAGGAAAGTGTCTCGTCCTCAATTTTACGAAGAAGGTCGTACTGGTCAGTATAATACGCATAGAAAGTCGTACGGTTGATGTCCGCGTTTTCACACAGCTCTTTAATGGTGATTTTTGTAATCGGCTTTTTCTCCATTAACTCAAACAGGCTGTCCTGCAAAGTCATGCGCGTATAACGTGTTTTTCGGCTCTCTTTCATTTCCTTCATAAAGCGCGTCTCTCCCCCTTAGTCAACAATCGAATGCAATGGATTCTGTTCTGAAATCAACAGTTGCACGGCACTTTGTTGTAAACATTACAATCTATAAGCATCTGATGGTTGCAAAATAAACACAGTGTCATTATAATGAGTTCCTAGCCGAATGTCAAGAATCTCAGGAAGAATTTTGGAATATTGCCGGTCGAAACAATCATAATGTGCAGGGGTATGTGATTGGGCGTCTCAACAGCGGGCCATGAAATTGCAATGGTCCCACCCGGGTCAGGGTGTAAAGGGGTCCAATATTTAATAGAAGCAGTTACATAACAAGGGAGACCATTCATGGATTTTATTACATTTGAAAACGTGGAACGGGAATATCACGTCGGAGACGCCGTTATCAAGGCGGTGGACGGCGTCAGCTTCAGCATCGGCAGCGGCACGTTCAACGTGGTGCTCGGGCAGAGCGGTGCGGGAAAAACCACGGTGCTCAACATGCTGGGCGGCATGGATTCCCCGACCGCCGGCAGGATCATTGTCAACGGAAACGAAGTCTCCGGTATGTCGGAGCAGGAGCTTACCGACTACCGCCGCACGCAGATCGGCTTTGTATTCCAGTTTTACAATCTGGTTCCGAATCTGACGGCACTGGAAAATGTGCAGCTTGCCGAGGAAATCTGTACCGACCCGCTTGATGCCCGGGAAATGCTGCGGCGCGTCGGCCTTGAAAAGAGGATGGGCAATTTCCCCAGCCAGATGTCGGGCGGCGAGCAGCAGCGCGTCTCCATTGCGCGGGCGCTGGCCAAGAATCCGCAGATCGTGCTGTGTGACGAACCGACCGGCGCGCTGGATTCCGAGACGGGGCGCAAAGTTCTGCGGCTCATCCGCGACGTCGCGAACGACCTTGGCAAGACGGTAATCATTGTCACACACAACGCACCGATTTCTGAGATGGCTCAGACGGTGCTACATATGAGGGACGGAAAAATCGCCGAAATGGAGTTCCACGAGCACCCCAAAGACGTGGAGGAAATCCTATGGTGAAGGGTGCCCTGTTCAGGAAATCCCTGCGCGATATGCAAAAGTCGAAATCGCAGTTCCTGTCCATCTTTATCATGGCGACTCTGGCCGTCTCCATTATGACGGGCCTTGACAGCATCTGGTTCACCATCCAGAATCACGCGGGCGCCATGTACCGTGCGGCCAACCTGTCGGACCTTTGGGCGACCGTGCAGAACCCCTCGGAACAGCAGCTCTGGGGCATCCGTCAGATCGGCGGGGTGACGCAGGTGGAGAAACGCTTTTCCGCCGACGCCGACACGGACCTGCCCGGCGGACCCACCCTCCACGTCTATGCGCTGAATGACCGCAGCACCCTCGACCAGCCGGAGCTGCAGGAGGGAAAGTTCGCTAAAAGCGGCGGCGGGGCGGTGCTGGACAGCGGGTTTGCAAAGGCACACGGCCTGAAAGTCGGCGATACGGTTTCCATCAAGCTGAACGGCGTCTGGCTGCGCCTTTCCATTGACGGGCTGGCGCTGAGCAGCGAACAGGTCCACGCCGTCAAAAACTCCGCCACCCTGGTGCCGGACCCGGCCACCTATGGTTTCGTGGTAGTCCATACCGGCGTGCTGGAAAGCGTGTACGGACAGAAGGTCTACAACCAGATCAGCGTAAAAACCAAGCCGGGTACCGACCTTACACAGGTGGTGCAACAGGCGGACGCGGCGATCGGCAGGGAGCTGATCGGCATTACCCTGCAGAAAGACAGCAGCAGCGTCAGCAGTGTAAACGGCCGGATCCAGCAGTTCAAAACGCTCTCCATTGTATTTCCCCTTTTGTTTTTTCTGGTGACGGCGCTGATTACGCAGAGCACGATGATGCGGCTGGTGGAAAATCAGCGCGCGCAAATCGGAGTCCTGAAAGCATTGGGGTACAGCAAGCGGAGCATCCTCTGGCACTACACCTCCTACGGGGTCATGGTCGGCGTGCTCGGCTCCGTGTTCGGCCTTCTGCTCGGCCCGAACGCGTTCGGACGGATTCTGGTTCCGCAGCTGAAGCTGGCGTTCAGCGACTATAAGCTCAGCATCAATTTCGGACACTTCATTTTTGTCTTTCTTCTGATTCTGCTTTGCACGGGCGGCGTTTCGTTTTACGCCTGCTGGAAGCTTCAGGGGGACACCCCCGCGGTGCTTCTCCGGGAAAAACCGCCGAAAAAAGGCGACCACATCTTTCTGGAAGCTCTCCCCTCCCTCTGGCGGAAAATGAAGTTCAGCAGCAAGCTGATTGCGAGGAACACCGTGAAGAATAAAATCCGTCTTCTGATGAGCATCATCGGCGTCATGGGCTGCACCGGCGTGATCATCTCGGCGCTGACCATCAAAAGCACGCTTTCCGGGATCACCGACCAGATGTACGGAACGACATTCACTTATGACCAGAAAATCATTCTGGATACGAAAAAGGCCGACTCCCGCTACCTCAGCAATCTGGACCTGGACGGCGTCACGCAGCAGGCGGAGGAATCCGCCCTTGAGGTGGTGTGCCCGAACGGCGAGCAGAAAATGGAGCCGGTCACCATCACCCCAAAGGACAGCCCGCTGATTCATATGCAGGATGTTGCCGGGAACCCGATTTCCCTTCCGGAAAACGGGATTCTCATGACCCGCAAGCTGTGCAAATCACTGGGGGTAGAGGCCGAGGACATCGTTCGGATCAAGCGCACGAACAACGGCTATGTTTCCGTGCCGATCGTTCAGGTCGCCTATCTTGCCTCCGGACAGGGAATTTATATGACAGACACCTACTGGGAATCCCTTGGGGAGACCTTCAAGCCGACGGCACTGCTCGTCAAATGGAACGGTGCGCCGGATGAGAAATTCCTTGCCAGCGACGCGGTAGCGGACTCCGCGACACGCGAAAGCCAGCAGTCCAGCCTGTCCTCCAGCATGCAGGTGGTGAATCTCGCGGTGATCATGATGATCGTCATGGGCGCGTCGCTGGCCTTTGTGGTGCTGTACAACACCAGCATCCTGAATTTCGTCGAGCGGGTCCGGGACCTTGCGACCCTGCGGGTACTCGGCTTCCGCCACCGGGAAATCCGGAATCTGGTGCTGATCGAAAATTATTTTTCCGTACTGCTCGGAATGCTGGCCGGCATCCCCATTGGAAGGTTCATCTCCTGGATTATCGCCAGCAGCCTGGACGAACGGCTGGACCTTCTGGGCAACATCACGCTGCCGGACGTGCTGATTGCCGGAGTGACGACCCTGTGCTTCGCCTGGATCATCAACAACGTCGTAGCCCGGAAAATGAAACAGATCGACATGCTTGAAGCGCTGAAAAGCGTCGAATAAAAACAGATGGAGGAACCCATGAAGGATTGGCTTCTACCAGTGAAGGACTGGATTTTATTTCATAAAAAAACGGCGTTGGCCGGGGCGTGCGCACTCGCCGCACTCTTCGTCGTACTCGGAATCTTTTTTCACCAGAAAAGCGCCCCCGCGGCTCCGCAGAAGACGGATTCTGCGGCTTCGGCAAATCAGTCCGGAGAGATCGACGCGTGGGGCGAGGTGAAATACACCCGCATGGAGGACATCAGCGTCGACTTCCCGTCGATCGTGACGGATGTACTGGTGAAGGAAGGCGAGCGGGTCACACTTGGCCAGCCGCTCGTAGCGCTGGACCTTTCCGAATACAGTGGAAACGTCGAAAAGCTGAAACAGCAGCTTGCCGCGAACCAGGCGGCGCTGCCCGCCGCCGCGCAGGACACCGCCGCTCTGGAGGCCGACATTGCCCAGACACAGAGCCAAATCGCGCGCAAGACAACGGAATATAACAAGGGCACAAGCCCCGATTTGGCGCTCGCTCAAACACAGCTCGACGCCGCGAAGCGCAACCTCTCGAACTACCAGGCGCTCTACAACGCGGGCGGAGCCTCAAAGGAAACGCTGAACCAGTATAAGGACGCTGTGACCCAGGCCACAGAAACCCTGAAAAAAACCAAAAACGCCCTGAAAGACGAGCTTGACCAGCTGAACGTCTCGCTCAAATCCAAGCAGGCGCAGCTCGCCCAGCTAAAGCTCGGCAACACCGCGAACACCGTAAAACAGCAGGGCGGCGTCTCCGCCGCACAGGTGGATTTGGACGCCATGACGGCCAAAACCGCAAAAACCTATCTCAAGGGGAACCAGATCATCTCCGATATTAAAAACGGGATCGTACAGAATATCACCGTCAGCAACGCGGCCCATCTGGGCGTGCAGGGCGCACCGACCAGGGTGCTCCAGATCATCGACGCGGACTCCATCACCATCAGCGCGGAGGTCGACGAGGAATTTATCGGCAGCATAAAGGTCGGCGAAACCGTCAGAATCGTGCCGACTTCGGCTCCGGATGCCTCGCTCACCGGCACGGTTACGCAGATTCCCGACTTGGCCGTGGAGAAGGACGGCAAGCGCGTCGTGCGCGTGCTGGTAAAACCCGACGACCCGAACGGTCTGCTGAAACCGGGTTATACGGCGGATGTTTATTTCTCAAAATAAAGATTCCCGGAATGATTTTTTTCACAGCGATCAGACAAGAAAAAGTTTTATTACAAAGGGAGAAAGCCTTATGAACTTTCAAAAAATCACCGCAGGGCTGCTGTCCGTTTTTCTTCTGGCCGGGACCCCGGTTCCCGCGTTCGCCGACACTGCTTCCGACCCGGTCACAGCCGCTCCCCAGATCGTAAATGTAAATTACGCAGACATCGAGTTTCTCGTGCGCTCGAGCAATCAGACCATCCGCGCAAACGAAAAAACGCTGGACAGTCTGAACAGCAACGATGCGGCCGAACAGAAGCAGCAGGAGCTCGCCGCCAGCCGCGCTTCCCTGCAAAGCGTAAGCGACCAGCTCCAAAGCGCTTACAATGCCGTCGCCGCTCTGCCCTCCTCGCCGGAGCGGCAGGCCATTGCCTCATCGCTCCAGGGCAGTCTCGCGTCAATCGCAGCGATCCGCTCGATTCTGAGCGCCCAAAGCGATCAGCTCGACGTGAGCGAGGACACCATCGACCAGACCGAGCTGCAGATGGACGACGCCGCCGACCAGATCGTCGTGGCGGCGCAGAAGCTTTATGTGACGTTTCACTACCTGAACGCCGAGCGCAGCCAGCTGCTCAAACAGCAGCAGGTGCTGGACGACACGCTGAAAATCACGCAGCTGAAATCAGACCTCGGCCTCATTACGCAGACCGACCTGCTCAACGCCCAGCAGCAGAAAAACACATTGGCAGATACCCTCACTGCGCTGGCGAACCAGATGCGGACGGTGAAAAACAATCTTCAGGTACTTCTGGGATATTCGTTCGATTACGACCTCTCGATTTCTTCCGCACCGTCGCCGGTTGCAAATTTCTCCGCCGCAGTGAATGAGGCTACCGACCGGCAGACGGCACAGGACGCAAGCTGGACGCTGAAAGAAAAGAAACTGGCGAAAGAAATCGCCGACGACAACAAGGATTCCGGCCTGGATTCAACGGTGGACGACTATCGCGCGGCGTCGCTGAATTACGGCCTTGCGCTGAACACATTCAACGCTTCCTTCCAGCAGGTATACAACGATGTGGCGGAAAAGCAGGGCCGCCTTACCTCGGCGCAGGCGGCATACGACGCGAAGGCAAAAGTGCTCGACGCCGTAAAGCTGCAGAATTCGCTGGGGGTCGCCTCGGCACTCGAACTGAAAAACGCGCAGACGGACCTGGACAGCGCACAGACCGCGCTCGATCAGGCAAAGCTCAACCTTTTTTCTTCCCAGGAGCAGTACCGCTGGGCGCTTCGGGGCGTGATCAGCACCTCCACACAGGAATAGTCCTCCGCACAGGGGTGACGGTTCCACATATCCGGAGCCCGCTCAAAACAGCCGACCATGGATTTTTAACATAAATAAGATTACGGAAGCCCGTCATCCTGATTACACAGGGATGACGGGCTTTTCATGAAACGCTTCCATTGTAAACGATGGTGACCGGGAAGCCTTGCATCATTTTGACCGGTTGGACTGATATGCTTTATCTTTCCAATACCACCACTTTAATTTCTCCGGCTCCCGTATCTCATTTTCGGCATAATAAACCGCTAATCGAAATACGTAAAGCTGACACCGGTCTTCCTGAAAGCCCTTGTATCGGCAGTCTTTCCAGTATATCTCCTCCGGGTTCTGGCCGACCAGAGAGGCGACGCTGCCGTACCCTATGTTGAGCAAATCCTGTTCAATATTTTTTCCGACGCCGGGAATTTCTCTTAGATCACTTTTCATAATTAACCCCCTATTCTTAGGATGACAACCACATTTCTCCGTGATATAATTAAAAATACGTGATTGAAACCAAATTACATATAGAATTGAACGAGGATGCTATGAACGAAAAAGAAATTGCAGAAATCCGCCGCCGCTTCCGTCCGGAAAAGAGCAATATTACCCGGATACGCGGCTGTTACGTGAACGATCAGAGAGAAATTGTTTCGGAGTTCAGCCAGCCGCTGGGGTTAATGCCCCAGGAGGAATCTGAGGAGCTGCTGGCCATTCTGAAAAAGACGCTGTCCGGGGCGATCGGAAAGAACCTGATCGACATTGAATTTGCGACTCAGCAGGTTCTGGAAGGCGAGGAGCACAAGCTGCTGATGGCGCTCAAAGATTCCTCGCTGGAAAACGATGATGCCGTGAGGGAATTTTACAGACGCGTAATTCAGATGCTCGACATGGAAGGCCATTATCTGATTCTTCTGGCTTACGATCAATACGACGTTCCTTACTATACAAAAGACGGAGAAAAGCAGGAGGATTCCTCGGAGGTATTTTCGTACTTTCTGTGCAGCGTCTGTCCTGTAAAATTAACAAAACCGGCGCTTGGCTACTATGTTTCCGAAAACAGCTTCCGCAACATCAGGACGGACTGGGTCGTGTCGGCGCCGGAGCTTGGATTCCTGTTTCCGGCTTTCAACGACCGCAGCGCCAACATTTACAACGCCCTTTACTACTCCCGCAACATTGCGGAGAGCCACACGGAATTCGTCGACACCGTATTCAAAAGCGAAATTCCGATGCCCGCCGCCGCACAGAAGGAAACCTTCCAGGCCGTTTTGGAGGAGACCGTCGCCGAAGACTGCAGCTTTGACGTCGTGCAGGCGGTTCAGGGGCAATTATCCGAAATGATTGAGGAGCACAAAAACAATAAAGAGGAAGAGCCGCTGGTTGTCTCCAAAAAAACGGTAAAGGGGATTCTGGAATCCTGCGGCGTTTCCGAAGACCGCGTGACCGCCTTTGAAGAAAAATTCGACATGGAATTCGGCGCCGATACCGAGATCAGCCCGCGAAACCTGATCGATACAAAACAGCTGGAGGTCCGTACTCCCGACGTGACGATCCGTGTAAATCCGGAGCGCAACGACCTGGTTGAAACGCGGATCATCGACGGCACCAAATACATCTTGATCCGCGCGGACGAAGGTGTCGAGGTAAACGGCGTGAACATCCATATTTCGTAATGGCGTTCTGACCGCTTCCTGTGCTATCCTCTTCTTCCGGTATCATGCGTACATCAATTTTAAAAGATGCTTTTTCAAAACCAGATTTCACTCCATAACCCGGCTCATCCTGTAACCGATCCCAATGCGGGTCTGGATGTAAACCGGTTTGGAGGGGTCTGGTTCTATTTTTTTCCTGAGCGTCGCCATGAATACCCTGACCAAAGAAGAATCGGATTCCAGAGGATTTGGCCAAACATTTGTCAGGATAAAATGATAAGTCAGCACCTTGCCGACGTTTTTTGCCAGAAGGCACAGCAGCTTATATTCGATAGGAGTCAGGTGCACTTCCCGTCCGTCCACAAAAACCGATGCGGCGGAATAATCGATTTTTAACGCTCCGTTCTCAAAGGACGCCTCATCCGGAACGGGACGGCTGTCATACTGCATTTTTCGGACCGCGACACGGATTCTTGCCAAAAGCTCCTCCACGCTGAAGGGCTTTGTCAGGTAATCGTCGGCGCCTGCGTCAAGGGCTCTGATGATATCCCTGTCCTCGCTTCTGGCGCTTACCACAATAATCGGACGGTTTGACCACGTGCGGATTTTCTGAATAACCTTCATGCCGTCTATGTCCGGAAGCCCCAGATCCAGAATGATGACAGCCGGATTTTTGGAGGCGGCCTGGGAAATTGCCGACTCCCCCGTGGAAGCCGTCAGCAGAGAATACGAATGGGACGCGTTTAAAGTGGTGGTAAGCAGATTGCGTACCGCCTTATCGTCTTCCACAACCAAAATCGAAATTTTATCCATGATGATCTACCTCCTCCAGCCGCAGAGAAAAGCCGAACACCGTACCGTGCGGCTGATGATCTCTGACGTAAATTTCCCCGCCGTGGGCATTGATGATCGATTTGCACAGGGAAAGCCCGATCCCGAGCCCTCTTCTGCTGTCGACAATTTCATTATTGGCCGTATAAAACATATCGAATATCTGCTTTTTGTCCTTATCCGGAATTCCCTTCCCGTTATCTGAAATTTCAACGATCACCCATTGCTTTTGCTGGAACGCGTGGATCACGATCTGGGAACCGACCGGCGTATAGGTGATTGCGTTGTTCACAATGTTGATGATTGTCTGGACGATCAGATGGGCGTCCACCCGGACCATCAGCATGTCATCCTCCAGAACCGTGCTGATCTGATGCTCCGTGCTGTGCCTGTCCGTATGGAGCAGCGCTTCCGCAATCAGATCCTGTACCAGCTCTGGCTGCGTTTCAATGCTCAGCCGTCCGTCGTCGATTCTGGTGACGGCAAGGATGTTTTCAACCAGATTGATCAGCCACAGGGAATCCTCGTAAATATTTTCGAGAAGCCTGTGCGTCTGTTCCTCTTCGATTTGGGTTCCGTCCGATAAAAGGACGCTCGCATTCCCTGAGATGCTGGTAAGCGGCGTGCGCAGGTCATGCGAAATGGCCCGCAGAAGATTTGCGCGCAGCCTTTCTTTTTCCGCTTTCATGGACGCCTGATTTTGTTTTTCATTCAAATTATATTTTTCAATCGCGAAGGAAATTTCATAAATCATTCCTTCCAAAAGGGAACGCCCGAAAACCTCCAGCCCTTCCTCATTCCACATCGGGATGCCGATGACCGCCAGAACCGTATCCTTTCCCTTGACGGGCAGATACAGGGCTTTCGCGCCCGGAAGGGTATCCGTCGAAATCCCCGCCGGCTTGCGGTTATGGTAAACCCAGACCGCGACGGCATATTCTTCCTCGCCGGAATACTCCACCGGCAGAGGGCGGGACGGGTCGGCGCTGTAAATCCACGGTTTTTGAAGCTCCCCGTCCTTTACCGCAAAAAACATCACCGACCGGTTCAGAAGTCGGGATATCTGCTGAGAGGATTTCTCGACAATTTCATGGAATTCATTCGCGCGCTGCAGCTTCCGGCTGGTCTCCAGCAGAATCCCCGTACGGTGCGCGTTGACGGCCGCCGCCTTCGCCTGATATTTTACCCTCATGGTAAGAGAGCTCGTGATGAGGGACGAAATCAGCATAATCAGAAAGGTGACCGGGTAATCCTGGCCGTAGGCATTCAAGGTGAACCTCGGCTCGATAAACACATAGTTGTAAATCAACACGCTTAAAACAGAGGAGCCCAAACCGTAGATTCTTCCGTTCGTCTGATTGGAAATAATGAGGACGCCTAAAATATAAATGGTGATGATGTTGATCTGGACATAATGAAGGCTGGAGAAAAGAACTCCGACAAAAGTACATAAAGCCAAAATCCCGGCCATTTTCAGCAGGTCGGACAGATAAAAATGCTCCTGAATGTGTCTTTGGGCCGTTTCCGGACGGTGGGGCGGCAAATTATCCGGAATGATGTATACGTCCATATTGGGCGCCAGCGCGGTAAGCCGCTCCACAAAATTCGGTTTTGCAAAAAAAAGTCCGTGCTTATTGTTGGAGCGCCCCATGACGATTTTTGAAACGCCGCCGGCATTGGCGTATTCCGAAATCTGGTATGCCACGTCGTCGCCGTAAACGGTTGCGATTTTCGCCCCGAGCTGTTCGGCAAGCTTCAGATTTTCACGCAGGCGCACCCTGTTTTTATCGTTTAATTCCTTCGTGTGCGGCGTTTCCACAAAAAGCGCCGTAAACGAAGCGTGGAACGCGCTTGCGAACCGGGCCGCGGTGCGGATCACCTTTGCGTTGGAGGGAGAGCTGCTCAGACAGACGAGGATGTGCTCGCCCGTATAATAGGGAGTATCCCGGACCTCCGCCCGGTTTGATTCCACTTCCCTGTTCACCTTGTCCGCGATCCTGCGCAGCGCGATTTCGCGCAGGGCCACAAGGTTGTCCCGTGTAAAAAAATGGCGCAGCGCACGTTTCGCCTGTGTTTCCTTATAGATTTTTCTGGCGTTTAAACGTTCGATCAAAACATCGGGCTCAATGTCGACCAGCTCCACCTGCGTGGCCCTGTCGAAGATGAAATCCGGCACTCTTTCCTTCACCGTAATGTGGGTGACGGAGGCGACAATATCGTTCAGGCTTTCCAGATGCTGCACGTTCAGCGTGGTATAAACGTTGATTCCGGCATTCAAAAGCTCCTCGATATCGTCATAGCGCTTGACGTGCCTGCATCCAGACGCATTGGTATGGGCGAGCTCGTCCACCAGAATCAGTTCCGGCTTACGCTTCAGCGCCGCGTCCAGGTCAAATTCATTCAGCACAATCCCCCGGTAAGCGACCTTTTTAACGGGGATGTCTTCAAACCCCTGCGCCAGAGCCATGGTATCGGGGCGGGAATGCGGTTCGATATATCCCAGGACCACGTCCGCCCCGGCCTTTTGTTCGGAACGGGCGGCGTCCAGCATGGCGTAGGTTTTTCCCACGCCGGCCGCATAGCCAAAAAAGATTTTGAGTGTTCCCCGTTTGGCTTTCCCCTCATGATCACTGATCCTTTTCAGCAAAGTTTCGGGAGTCGGACGCTCGTCGCTCATTCCATCCACCTCGTTTTATTTTAAAATACCGTCAAGCGCCAGGTTAACCTTCAGAACGTTGACCGTATCTTCCCCAAACACCTTCAGGAATTTCCCGTTCGTATATTTGGCGACAATGTCGCGGACCTGCTGCACCGTCAGGTTTCTTGCCCTGGCGATCCGCTCCACCTGATACTCCGCCGCCGCGGGGGAAATATCGGGGTCGAGCCCGCTGCCGGAGCAGGTGACAAGGTCCTCCGGAACAGGGGTGTCCGCTTTCTCCGGATGCGCGGCCCGGATTTTCCCCACCCGTTCTTTTACCAGCTCTTGATACCGGTCGCTGGCCGGGCTCAGATTTGACGGCGAAGCGTACAGCATTGCTTTTCCATTTGCGTCGGTGTACGTCTTTGTGTCCAGATTCATAATCCGTCCCCAAAGATAACCGTCGCCCGTAAACTGCTGCGCCAGAAGCGCGCTGCCATATTTCTTTCCGTTAATTTCAATTATACTGCCATTTGCCTGATTATGGAACAGGAGTTGTGAAATTCCTGTAACGGCCAGCGGATAAAGCAGCCCGCACAGCAGGGTAAAAAGCAATAACGCGCCAAGCGCCTTTGCCCAAACGGATTTTATCAGTTTCATGAAAAGATTCCTCCTTAAGAAACGCCGAACAGAGTCAGTAAAACATCGATAAGCTTGACAAAAACAAACGGCGCCGCAAGACCGCCCAGCCCATAGAGGAAAAGGTTCCGGGAAAGCAGCTTTTGGGCGGGGACCTCGCGGTATTTCACGCCCTTCAGCGCAAGCGGGATCAGGGCGACAATAATCAGCGCGTTGTAGATGATGGCGGACAGAATCGCTGTGTCCGCGCTGTGAAGCCCCATGATATTCAGCGCCGCAAGGCCGGGGTACAAAGTCATGAACATGGCGGGAATAATAGCGAAATACTTCGCCACGTCATTTGCGATGCTGAAGGTCGTCAGCGAGCCTCTGGTCATTAAGAGCTGTTTTCCGATGCGGACAATGTCGATCAGCTTTGTCGGCGAGGAATCAAGGTCAACCATATTGCCCGCCTCCTTCGCCGCCTGCGTCCCGGTGTTCATGGCCACCGCCACGTCCGCCTGAGCGAGCGCCGGGGCGTCGTTCGTACCGTCGCCCGTCATGGCGACCAGGTGCCCCTGCTTCTGAAAATCCCGGATCATCTGCAGCTTGCCTTCCGGCGTCGCCTCCGCCAGAAAGTCGTCCACTCCCGCCTCCGCGGCAATGGCCGCCGCGGTCATGGGATTGTCGCCGGTAATCATGATCGTTTTGATTCCCATCTTTCTCAGGTCGGCAAACTTTTCCTTTACGCCGCTTTTAATGATATCCTTCAGATGGATGACCCCCATGATTTTGCTGTTTTTGGCAACAACCAGAGGCGTTCCCCCGCTGTCGGCGATCTTTCTGACCGCTTCCTCGCATTCTTTGGAGTAGATGCCGTTCCGAGTCCGCACATACTCCTTTACCGCGTCCGCCGCGCCTTTGCGGATTTCCATGCCCGGAAGGTCCACGCCGCTCATTCTTGTTTTCGCGGTGAACGGGATAAACCTGGGGGACTGGCCGCCGAACTCATGCCCGCGGATACCGAATTCCTTTTTCGCGAGGACGACAATACTTCTGCCCTCCGGCGTTTTATCCGCCAGAGAGGACAGCTGCGCGGCATCGGCCAGTTCCCTGATCTCCACCTCGTCTACGGGAATAAATTCCGCGGCCTGGCGGTTCCCCAGCGTGATGGTGCCGGTTTTATCCAGCATCAGGATATCCACGTCGCCGGCTGCTTCAATCGCCCTGCCGCTCATGGCAAGCACATTGGCCTGATTCAGGCGGCTCATGCCCGCAATACCGATGGAGGAAAGCAGCGCGCCGATCGTGGTCGGGGCAAGACATACCAGAAGCGCGATCAGCGCGGTGATGGAGCTCGGGTTCCGGATTCCCGCCTGCCCGGCGGCGAACGCCGAATAGGGGTAAAGCGCTGCCGTGACTAACAGGAAGATGATCGTCAGAGCGACCAGCAGAATCTGAAGCGCAATCTCGTTCGGCGTTTTTTTGCGGGACGCGCCCTCCACCATGGCGATCATCTTGTCCAGAAAGCTTTCCCCCGCCTCGCTGGTGACGCGAACGACCAGCCAGTCGGAAATAACGGTGGTTCCCCCCGTCACCGCGCTGCGGTCGCCGCCGCTTTCCCGGATGACCGGGGCGGATTCGCCGGTAATCGCGCTTTCATCCACCGAGGCCGCGCCGTCGATCACCTCGCCGTCCGCGGGAATCTGCTCCCCGGCCTTCACAATCACGATATCGTCCTTGACCAGCTCAGACGAAGAAACTTTTTCAACATGGTCCTTTTGCTCCGGCGAAGGAATCTTGCTGGCCGGAACGTCCTTTTTCGCGGCGCGCAGCGAATCCGCCTGCGCTTTGCCGCGGCTTTCCGCAATGGCTTCCGCAAAATTCGCGAACAGCACGGTAAACCAAAGGATGACGGCAATCGCCAAAATAAAGCCCGGCCGCGCGTCCTTCACCCCGAACAGCGAGACAAAGTAAAGAGCCGTTGTCAGGACCGCCGCGACATAGACAATAAACATAACCGGGTTCTGTACCTGTATTTTTGGATTGCATTTTGCAAAGGAATCCTGAACGGCCCGGCCGACCATCTTTTTATCTGCAAAAGCATTTTTTTGTTTTGTACTCATACGGCAACCTCCTTAGCCAATCATCTGATAAAAATCGGCCACCGGCCCGAGCGCCAGCGCCGGGAAAAAGCTGAGCGCGCCGATCAGAAGAATGACGAATATCAACAATCCCACAAACATGGCGTCATGGGTGGGCAGAGTCCCCGCGCCAACCGCGACCTTCTTTTTCTGCGCCAGAGAGCCGGCCATGGCAAGCGCGCCCACCAACGGGACGTACCGGGCAAAAAGCATGACGATTCCGGTGGAAAGATTCATAAACAGCGTGTTGGCGTTCAGCCCCGCAAAAGCCGAGCCGTTATTTCCGCCCGCCGAAGTAAAAGCATACAGAATCTCCGAGAATCCGTGCGCCCCTGTGTTGGTCAGCGTGGATGAAACACCGGGAACCATACAGGCAACCCCGCTGCCAACCAGAATGGCGACCGGCGTCGCAAGGCAGAGCAGAACCGCCATTTTCATTTCATACGGTTCCACCTTTTTGCCCAGATACTCCGGCGTTCTGCCAACCATCAGACCGGCGATGAAAACGGTGAAGATCGCAAATCCAAGCATCCCGTACAGGCCGGAACCGACGCCGCCGAAAACCACTTCTCCCAGCTGGATCAGCAGCATGGGAACCAGCCCGCCGATCGGCGTAAAGCTGTCGTGCATGGCGTTGACGGAGCCGTTTGAGGCCGCCGTGGTAAAGACCGCCCACGTACCGGAAGCGGCAATACCGAAACGCGTTTCTTTTCCTTCCATATTGCCGCCCGACTGACCGGCAAAGGAGGTGTTCACCGCCCCGTTTTGGGCAAGCTGAGGGGTCGCCTGCATTTCATTGAAAAGAACGACGCCCAGGCACACGGACAGAACAAGAAACATTGCCAGAAACAGGGCCCGCCCCTGCCGCTTATCCTTCACATTCCGTCCAAACGTAAAGCACAGCGCCGCGGGAATCAGCAGGATGGAAATCAATTCGATCAGATTCGATGCCGCCGTCGGGTTTTCAAGCGGATGTGCTGAATTCACGCCAA
The DNA here is from genome assembly GCF_052442865.1 of Caproiciproducens puteiluti. Lineage (NCBI taxonomy): Bacteria > Bacillati > Bacillota > Clostridia > Eubacteriales > Acutalibacteraceae > Caproiciproducens > Caproiciproducens puteiluti. Next base: position 2,724,881 of record NZ_CP194790.1, read on the forward strand.
AAAAGCCGCCGCCGTTTGTCCCCAGCTGCTTAATGGCAAGCTGGCTTGCCGCCGGCCCCTGGGGCACCACCTCAGTGGTAATCACGGTGCCGTCCGCAAGGGTAATCGGCTGCACAAGGTCAACCTGATCATAGCTGTTGAAATTCTGAACGACGCCCTGTGACACCAGAGCAACGGATACGACCAGAGAAAGCGGAAGCAAAATATACAGGACGCTTCTCGTAAGATCCGTCCAGAAGCTTCCGAGCCCGGTTTCCTGCACCTTCACAAAGCCGCGGATCAAGGCGAACAGAACGGCGATTCCCGTCGCGGCGGATAAAAAGTTCTGTACCGTGTAGCCGAGTATCTGCGTGAAATAGCTCATGGAGCTTTCCCCGGAATAAGCCTGCCAGTTTGTGTTGGTAACAAAGCTGACGGCATTGTTAAATGCCAGGTCCCATGGGACCGCTCCAAAATGCTGCGGGTTCAGCGGGAAAAGGCCCTGTAAAAGATTCAGTAAGAATACCGCCAGAAACCCGAACAGATTGAAAATGAGGACTGCTCCGGCGTATTTTTTCCACCCCATCTGCTCGTCCCGGTCGATATTCAGCGTTCTGTAAAAAAAGCCCTCCACCGGTTGCATCATCCGGGACAAAAAGACTTTTTCGCCGTTCATAACCTTTCCAATATAGCCGCCAAGCGGGATGGCCAGAACAATCACAAGGACAAGGCAAAGCACCGACTGCAGTGTTTCTCCATTCATACTTTATCGCTCCTAAACAGAATAGTAACCAGATAAATCAATAGTGCCGCACAAATGAATCCCGTTATTCCAACAATAACCTGCAAAATGATATCCCTCCGTTTCTTTTGACAGTATAGCATTGGGATGATAAGGGTGCCGTTAGGATTTGACCAATTATATAAAGATTGCGAAAAGATGAATTTGAGATATTACCATCAGCTTTCCTAAATCGTGTCAGAACATGTATCCGTTCAAAAAGAGCGTTGCCGTTAAATCATATTTTTTATTACAGCAAATAAACTGCAAAGTGATTTGGGGCCTGCGACTTCATCGGCAGCCTGAATAGAAACAAACCTCCTTTTGCTTTCGTGCGGTTGAAAAAACCGCACGAAAGCAAAAGGAGGTTTGTTATAAATATTTGATATTATTGATTTTTTGAAGGCATGTACCGCTCCAGTTCGCTCCACACCGGCATGGGAAAATCCGGCTTTCGGGTCCGCATGGCACGAAATGCCTTGTCGAGCGCCTGCATTTCCGTTAAGGCACAACGGCAGTGATCGCTGGCGGCCAGACGGCCGATGCCGGTTTTGGCCATGATCCAGAGCAAGACAGACAAAAAGCATCTCCGCAGGCCTTTTTCGAGATACTTCTCACAGCCCTCCGGAAGAACGGGATACCCCAGAGCCTGAAGCAGACCGTAGCCCTCCCGGACAGCCGTCACCATCTGCCGCCGCTGGGCCGCGGAAGCCTTTTTCAGGTCGCATCCATTGGCATAGCACACATACCCGACGGGCAGGACCATGGCCAGATGGCACTGATACCAGGCGTCCATGTCGGAGAAATACGACGGCTGATATTTTGTTCCGGCAAAGATTTTAGCCAGTCTGGCTTTATCCGTTTCATCCGGCTCGCTGTGCAGGGCACCGCATTCCAATCCCCCGGCACCCGGCCGGACGCAGACGACTGCGCCGTTTTCCCGACGGCCTCCGGTCGCCTGGAACCCGAAAAGGACGGTCTTTTGTGCGGAACTATGATGCTGTATGTACCGTTCCATCTGAGCCGCAGAAGGATTGTTGCCCACCAGCATCACCAGAGGACTGTCGCAGGCGGCCAGATCGTTCAATATCGCCCACATTTGCTGGTACTGCATGACGGCGAAAACGGCGTCATAATGCTCTTCCGGTTTCAGCCGCCCCACGATTTGCGGATGATCGACTGTAATTTTATGCTGAAGGTAATGGTGAATTTCCAGTCCTTTTTGCTGCAGTTCTTCTTTGCGTTTTCCCCTGGCCAGCAGGGAAACGTCATGTCCCGCCGTGCAGAGCACATGGGCTAAATAACTGCCGATGACCCCGGCGCCATAAACTAAAATTTTCATAAATGGAAGTTCCCTCTTTTCAGCTGATCGCCGTTTTTTCGAAAATAGTTGTTTCAGCGATTTCCTTTCCATGAACAACTTTCTGAAATGTATAAACCTGCTTAGAATTGAATATAATTAATTTAAGGAAATAATTAAAATCAAGGAGCTGATTGTTATGTCCCGCGGAACTCAAAAAACAGATGAGGAAAGGCTTCAAATTCTGGATGAAGAAATTGCGAAACTGGAATCCAGAAAAATAAAAATGGATGAAAAAATAGAAGGATTCAATAAACGAAAAGAAGCTATTTTAAATCAGCAAAAACAAAAAAAGCTGGAGGAACTGCAAAAATTCATTTCTAAATCAGGTAAAAGCCCTGAAGAAATTTTGGAAATGATAAAAAGAGCCGGGTGAAAACACAAGGCAAACGGTAATGGTCAAAAAGCCATTGCCGCTTTTTTTATGCTCAGGAAAGGTTACGACTTTTGTAAAGCCGGGAGCCGCCTGAATTGAAATATTATGATACAGAGGATTCCTGAGAGGAGGCTTCCTCTGATCTGCATCCTTTTACTTCTACTCTTTCAATCCCATAAAGTCCTATGACCAGACCCAGCGCCGTAGCAATCAATCCCGCAAAAATCATTCCTCTCACACCGGAAATATCCAGCAGAAACCCGCCGAGAAGACTCGCGGCCACACCGCCAAGCGTGATCGCGCTTGTCATAAAAGCCTGCCCTTTTGCCAGGTCCTCTTTACAGATAATTTCATTTACATAATAGACGGAAGCAGGAATAAACAGCGCATAGGAGCTGAACTGAAATATTTGTGCCACATACAGCATCCACACATTGGTTGCCGACATCGTGAGCGCCGCTTTCAAGGTAAAGAAAAAGAGGGAAAATCTCAGGATGGAACTGCATCGAATCTTTTTCACCAAAAAGCCGAATAAAATCATGGCGGGCAATTCTATCGCCGCCGCGATTCCGGTGGCGATTCCCATTTCCTTTGCAGTGCCGCCCACATTTTCGGTAATTTGTATCAGGTAATTGTTGATCATGGTATGCGAACAAAACGTAAGGGATACGGCGATCATCAGCGCGGCAAATTTTTTGTTATGCGTAAAAAAGGAAACCAGATGATTCGTATCAGCGTTTTTCGGTCCGCTTGTCAGTTTCCTATTTTCCGGGCAAACCGTATCGCTTTCGGTATCAGCGGATTGCCTCTTCGTAAACATATAAATGACGATTCCCAGCGCTATGTAGAAGCCCGTGGAAATAACCGGCAGAAGGTCGGTGCCGAAACCGTCCACAAAGATTCCCAGCAAAACGGATAATACCGCGTAGGAAATAGAACCCATTCCTCTGGCAAGGCCGAAATTGATTCCGACCCCTTTATTAATGAACTGCATTCCGAGGGAATTGACCAGAGGCTGCAGCGTATACAGAATGGCGGATTCAAGCGTGAGCAGAACCGCAAGCACAAAAAAGCTCCCCGCCGAAAAGGAGCGGGCCGCTGCGAGCGCTCCCGCCGCTGCAGTCAGGACGACAATTAAATCCTTCATCGATATTTTTCTGGTCCTGTCGGCAAACGCCGCCACCGCGGGCTGCAGCAGTACCGCGAAAATATTAGCCAGCGCAAGCACCAGACCGATCTGGCTGTTGCTGAAATGCTTGGATAATAAAAATATGGATGCAAAGCCGATGCTGCTGCACATAACCGACCAATAGAAGCTGTGGGCAGCCGAATACTTCATGGTATATTTCAGATTGATATCGATGTTCCTGATCTCCCTTCCGGATGTGCGATACTGGTTTTATGATTACTGATATACTCCGCCTGCGAGGCGCTCCAATGCATTTTTATCTTTGATCCAATAGGCTGTATTCCTTTTTTCAAGCAGATTTTTATCGCATAGCATATGAAAAGTTCTTAGCAGATGCCGGTGGCTGCAGCCTAAATATTCGGCAAGCATGGTATAGTTGCCTGAAAAAACGTCTTCATTCTGCATGATAAGAATGTATCCCGCAAGCCGCTGCTCCAGCGGATAGAGCAGGTTAATTCCGGTATTCCTGTTATTTCGTTCGATTTTTTCACAGATCTGGCTGCAGGCAAACTGTAAAAACTGATTGTCGGACATCAGCAAAGCCTTATGCCTGCGGGCGGATATTGCAAGACAATAGGTCTCTTTCAAAGCCTGTATATTTGTTTTCGCTACGGAATCACCGAAAATCTCGAATTCTCCCAGGAGCTGAATATCCTGATAACAGCATACCAAGAGCGTTTTTCCATTCTCCAATGTACGAAACACTTTGCAGTTCCCGTCTAAAATGATATAAAGATAATCCGACTCTTTTCCTTCCCTGAAAAGATATTCGCCGGTTTGAAAGCGGCAAAAATGCATTTGCTCATATGCTTCTTTGGACAAGCATTGGCGCAGAAATTTCAGCTTTGATTCCAATTCCGGAAAATCGGTCGATTGCAAATATTCCATGGTCTCTTCATTCTCCGTTTCCAATCCATAAAAACCTTACCAACTATGACATCCGTCATACTGCACGCAAAGCATTTTGTGCAATAATCAATACAAGGACATAAAAGTCAGTTAAAAACAACGAATCTGTCCGGCTTTTGGAGGGTACATAATGAGTCTGTTCGTTTTATTATTGGGTGGAATCTGTCTGGGACTGATGACAAGTATGAACGGCCAATTGGCTTCTTATTTCAACGTATTTGAAATAAGCTTCCTTGTCCACGCAATCGGGGCGGTCCTCCTGCTAGGCTATATCCTTTTTAAAAAAGGCGAGAAGCTTCGCATCGGAGGAGCTCCCGGTTACGTTTATTTTGTGGGGTTCTTCGGTGTGGCGCTTGTTGCCACGGGCAGTATCAGCGCAGCAAAGATCGGGGCCACCCTGACGATGGCGCTGTCGGTAAGCGGACAGCTGCTTATTTCCGCAGTGATAGACCATTTCGGATTTTTTCATGTGCCGCGCGTTCCGTTCAACTGGAAGCGGATCCCCGCTTTTCTGATCATCGCCGCCGGCTTATTGATTATGATTTATGCATGAGAGGGGCTGAAATATTGGTTTTTATCGTAATCGCCATTTTCAATGGCATGATTAACATCATTAACAAAATGATCAATTTACAGGCAAAGCGCACGCTTGGCACGGCAAACGGGACGCTCATCAATTATTTGGAGGGGACCGTCATTTCCATGCCGGTCCTGTTTTTCTATGGCGGTTCCAGGCTGATGGATTTATCTTACCTGAATACGGTTCCGCCGCTATCCCTTTCAGGCGGTCTTTTCGGCCTGTTCTCCATGGTTTTGATCCTGATCGGCATGAACAAGAGCCAGATCGCTTATTCGACCGTTATCGTTCTGGTCGGACAGCTGGGCGCCGGGTTGCTGATCGATTCTATCGTTACGCAAAAAATTGTCCCTTTCAAAATACTCGGCATCTTATTGGTGATCATCGGTGTCGTGATCGATAAAGCCTTATCTCATAAACCGTCCGACGGAGCGACGCCGATATAAATGATTGTTCCATCGTATTTTGAATTTACCGCATATTTCTTTTTTTATTATACTTTGATTTATCATCTTATTCAACCGGTTTCTTCCAGTATATGGAATTGTTTCTGTCGGTCTCAGGGTGCGGGAGCAGCATATGAAATCCTGACAAAGAAATAACAGACGATGGCATTTCGCTCATCGTCTGTCTTCTTTTGCTTTATGAGATAAAAAAGTTTTTATTTTTCATCGCTCACTTCAATTTTGCCGTGAATAGATTCAAATTCGGAAACACGTTTTTTGATGTACTGCTCTATCTCCTTATTGGCAGAGCGGCCTTCCGATTCTGCAATATAACGGAATTTTCGAAAAAACGCCCGATCTACACGCAGGGTATACCTTAACAATTTATCCTCCATAAATCCTCCTTTTTTTCACTATTTCAGCGTCATTATGGTTCAATTATAGTGGATTTATTGCACCACAACAAAAATAGTGGTAAAATGGTGTAAATATGGTGAATTTTCCTGCTTTACTATTCGTCCATATATTAAAGTATATATTCCTTTCAAGACATGGGGAGTCTCACGAACGGAAGCTAGCATATTTTAAAGAATGACGGCGTGCACCACAAAGCGCATGTCGCGCGCATCGTTCACACAGGTGGACAACGTCAGAATGCGGTTTTCAGCGTTCGTTTCCACTCCGGTATCATACAGAGAAAGCTTCTTCATTTTTTGCAGGTAGCTGCCGTAGGAGCTTTGGTCAGAAAAGGAATACGTGTAGGTCTCGCTGTCCGGCTTTGCTTCATGGACAGAAAAAATTTTACAGTCGGCCTTTCCCGCTTTACTGTAAAGCTCCATTTCCGGATGCTGCTCATAGTAGCCCTTGTCCCGAAAATTGCAAAGCGCGGCAAACATGGCGCCGCTGCGCATATTGTGCCCGTACACAATCGAATTTTTTGCGCCGGGGCCGTTTTCAATCCGGGAATCCAGAAAAATGGCTCCCATGCTGCTGTTGTTTTTATAAAAAGTATGGTTTAAATAGTAAGCATTGTCTTTCCCCTGCACAATGGGGTAGCTCAGGTTTGTTTCCGGCAAACGCAGCCAGCCGACGGCGTCACTGTTCTGCGCGGTCAGCTTTTGGTAATCAAAGGCAAAGCCGTCCGCCGCGGGAGTCACCGGCACACCGCTCTGCCGTGCGGCGGCGGAAGAGGACGGCGGGAACGGTTCGGACATGGTCTGAGCCGCCTTTTCATACTCTTTTCTTCCGTTTTCATAGTCGCTGTAAACAGCGTAGAACCGCGACCCGCAAAACACCAGAATCAGCAGACAGATCACGGCGACCGCCGGTTTCCAGTATCCGCGGATAACGGGGGCCGCTTTCCGTTTTACAAGAATAAAGAGCTCCCGAAAAGCGTCCGGATTTTCAGAAAGCGCGGGTTTTTCCGTCACCTGCAAAGCCTCTTCCTCAGGCGGCGCGGCGAACGCTTCCGCCTGTATCAAAGGGCCGGCGCCCGTTTCCTCCGCCGGAACGGGACCGGTATGGGCGGAGGCCATGGAAAAAGCGGAAACCGCGGCCACGATGGGAACCGTCAGAACAACGCCCATGCTGCCGGAAAACGCCTGCATGATTTCAATGCCGATTCCGTAAGAATTGATAATCTGTACATAAGGAAGATTATAAACATAGTTTGTCACCAGCACACTGACGGAACCGCCCGCAAAGGCGAGAATCAGCGTGTTGGACATGGTGCCCATCATGTCGCGCCCAACGCTGATACCGGAACGGAAAAGCTCCATCCGGCTGAGGCTGGGGTTCTGTTCCTGAATTTCATTGATGGTGGAGGCGACGGAAATCGCCACATCCATCACGGCGCCGAGGGAGGCGATCAGCAGACCGGAAAACAGCAGGCCGCTGACCTGAATTTTTGTATTTTCCCCCAGGAACAGTAAATTTTCAATATCCGATACGTTGTTGCCGGATATTCCCGCAAAATAGCCGAATCCAGTGGCGGCCAACCCCGCAATGATAACACCGGCAATAGAACCGACAATGGCGCAGGCCGTTTTTTTCGAAGGCCCGCCGATCAGGTACATGGTGACGAGCGTCGTGACAATCGCCACCAGCACGGCCGCCCAGAAGGGGGAAAATCCGCGGAAGATCAGAGGGATATAGAGCAGAATGATGCAGGCCAAAGTAAAAATAAGCCCGATGGACGCTTTGACTCCCTGCTTTCCGCCGATGACACAGAGAATCAGGAAGAACAGCAGCACAAAGGCATAAACAACCGGCTCGCGATTGGTGCTGTAGACGGAGGTAACGGAAATATCGCCGGAAACGCTCTGGATTGTGATGACCTCCATGCCGGGGGTGCAGCCGGCGCCAAACAGATATCCCGCCGAACTGGTGGCCTCCACGGTCTCGCCCTTCTGCAGACCACTGAGCATCAGAAGCCGTACGGTCTGCTCCCCGTAACGCCGTCCGTCCTCCTGCAGATTGTCTTTCACCACCTCCACCACTTTGGCCCTCTCGAAGGTGCGGCCCACCGTAGTGACAAGCTCCGGCTTCTGCACCTGATTGATGAAATAGACGAAAATGAGGAATCCCACCGCCAGTACGGCAATCACCGCCCTGCGCGCGTTCGCCCGCTTATCTGCAAACAATTTTTTCAGCATATTCTTCAATCCCCTGATTTTATAGTTTTCAGCCGTGCCGCAGGCCGTTTTTTTCTTACCGGCGGCATTTCGGCACCGACAGGCAGGGAGGCGAAAGCCTGCGCTTACGCCTCCCGTGAAACAGTTCAGTTCATCGTTGTTCCGATTATTTGACAGCCTTGACCCGTTTGTCTTTTACGGCGGCGACAACCGCCGTTACGAGACCGAGAAGGGCAAGAGCCGCAAGCGCGATCATTCCGGTCAGATCGTTTGTGTCACCGGTCAAAGGCGCCTGACCTTTTGTAGCTGTATTTGAAGTGCTGGCCGCGGCCGGCGTTCTGTTGACGGTTTTTTCGATTGTAAAGGTGGAATCGATCTGGCTTGTATTTCCGTCCACAATGCTGTAGGTGGAGATGCTGAAATCCTTGTCATTGATGGAAATGACGGAATAGCTCGGCTTCCAGTTCTGGTTTCTGTAAGCGACGAAGTTCTGCTGCTGGGAAATCAGCTCATAAAATTTACTGCCCGTGGCGGAATTGGCGGTCATGTACAAGGTGCCCTGGGGGTTCACCACCTTGGCGGATTTGTTATTGTTGATCGTATAGCAGTTATTCCCCTGAATGAAAGCGGCGTTGGCGGCTTTACCGGCGGCATCGTCCGCCTTCGGGTAGTACGGGTACACCTTTCCGGTGGCCTTGTCAACCACGTTGTCCCAGTCAAATTCTCCGGTGCTCGTTTTATTGGCGTCGTAGGCGGCATGGACCTTTCCGTCGCCCTGGAGCAGGTAACTTCTGGAATAGCTGTGGTCATGGCCCTGAAGGACGACATCCACGTCATATTTGTCCAGAATGGGAGTAAGCTGGGTTCTGAGGACCATTCCGTCCGACTCGGAGTGGTCGGCGCCGCTGCCGTAGATGTCCTGATGGAACATCACGATCCTCCAGCGGGTATTGGGATTTTCCTGCGTCGCTTTTTTCAGCAGCGCTTCGTGGTCCGCGCAGTTATAGTTGTTGGTGTTCAGCACGACAAACAGCGCATTCCCATAGGTGTAGTAGTAACCGTTGCCGGCTGCGGAGGGGCTTGTTTCCGCCGTGAAAGAGTTCGGGTTGTTGAAATGGAACGCATAGCTTTTGTTGGTGGCGTCGTGGTTGCCGATCGTTGTGGAGACAGGCAGCGACTTCAGCGCGGCCGGAGACAGGTAGCCGGCGTATTCGATCTCGTTGCCGGGGTCGATTCCGTTTACGTTTTTGTTGATCTGGTCACCTGCGGAGAGGGCAAAGCTGGTGTCCGGATTGGCCTTTAACGCGACATTCAGCGTGGTGTTCCAGTTAAAGGCGTCGTTTCTGGCGGCAGTGTTCAGGCTGGAGGTGTTTTCAAGCTTGTCGCCGGTAGAAACCGTCTGCCCTTTGGAAGCGCCGATCTGGGGATCGCCGAAGAACAGCATTTTAAAGCTGGAAAAGCTTTTTGTGGTATACTTTGCCGGTTTGCTTTCCACCCCATTTGTCAGATAGGTATAATAATACGCGGTGTTTTCCTTCAGGCCGGTGACGGTCACCTTGTTGCTGCGGTAGCCGTCGATCGCGGAGCCCGCCGTTCCCTGAAAGCTTTTGGCATCGCTCATATCTTCCCTTGCGGCAAGCTTGACAACCGGAGTCGCCGCGGCGCCCGTATTGGAGTACCAGCCGAAATTCAGTTCGCTCTGGTTTCTTCCGGGGGTCAGGGAAACCTGCTCGTAATTGGTGCTGACAGACGTTTCCCACTGCTGTGTCCAGCCGGACCACGACTGGTCGGTGGTTGCGTCGGAGAAGTGTTCCGTTGCGGCAAAAGCGCCTGTAACGGAAGACATTGCCAGACCGGCCGCCAAAACGCCGCATAAAATCATTCTGGATGTTTGTCTCATATTGCCCTCCTTAAATTCATTGGTTAAATTTGACATCGTCATTGATTTCAGTATACGAACCCAATCAGGCGATTTCAATGAATTCACAGAAGCTTAAATAAAGTTTAAATTGGAATTTACAAAGGCGTTCCGCCTTAGAATATCCTGTCGAAAAGCCGCGAGAGGCCTTGCCGTCCGGAATCAGAGCGCGTTTTCGGCAAGGCGCGCGAGCGGGCTGCGTTCCACCTGGCTCAACGTCACATGCCCTGTCAGCGCGGACTCTTTTAACCTTTCAACCAGATACACCAGTCCGTTGGACCGTGAGTCGACCAAAGCATTGTCGATCTGATTATCCGTCGGGTCGCCGATAAAGACGAACTTGGAATTCTGCCCGGCCCGTGTCATCATCAGCTTGGCGATATGGGGCGTCGTTTCCTGCGCCTCATCCACGATGACGAACGCGTCGGTCAGCGTTCTTCCCCTCATATAGGTAAAGGTTTTCATATCGATCGTACCCGCGCACTTGAGGTTTTCGATAATCGCGTCGACGGAGGTGTTGTCCTCCATACAATTTTTTCTTGGCTTGCGGTTGCGGCCGCAGTACATCAGGTTTTCAAAGGCGTCATAGAAGCTGCCCATCCAGGGCCGGAGCTTTTCCTCCTCATTCCCCGGCAAAAACCCGATGTCGTCCCCCGCCGGCACCACCGGACGGACAAACACGATTTTGCGGTACGCATGCTGTTCGATTACTTTTTCCAGCGCGACGGCGGTGGCGAGAATCGTTTTCCCCGAACCCGCGCCGCCCGTCAGGGAGACAAATTTAACGCTGTCGTCCATCATCAGCTCGAAGGCCATTTTCTGTTCCAGATTCAGCGGCGTAAGCCCCCACGCGGTCCTGTTTTCAAACTGAAGCGGGACCAGCTTTTCACCGTCGAACCGGGCGACAACCGAACGCGCCGGGGAATCCTTTGCATGAATCAAAAGAAACTGGTTCGGGAAAAGCCTGAGCTTTTTCGGGCAGGCCAGCCCAGAATCGTAGATCTTGTCAATATTCTCCGAGGAAAGCGTTGCCGTTACATAGCCCCGATACAGGTCGTCAAGCGCGATCCGGTCGGTTTCATAGTCCTCGGTCTCAATGCCGAAGGCCTGCGCCTTAAGCCGCATGCAAATATCCTTGGAGACAAGGATGGTGGGGATTTCCAAATCCCTTTTTTTGATGCTCAGCGTAGTAAGCAGGATTCTGTTGTCATTTTTTTTCAAATCCAGCTCGTCGGTTATTTCCGTCACATTATGATAGCCGTTCATTTCAATTTTGAGGATGATATTTTTCTCAAGCTCGATTCCGTCCTGAATGCTTTGCTGTGCCTTCCCCTCCACCATCTGGGAAAGCTCCCGCACGGCCTGTCTCGCCTGACAGCCGCACAGCCCGTCTCTTGATTTCAGAGAATCGATTTCCTCCAGCACAACCATGGGAAGAATGACGTTATTTCCTTTAAAATTATGGATGCACGCGGGATCGTGCAGCAAAACGTTCGTATCCAGCACATAATTTTTCCTGTTTCCGTTTTTTTGTTGCATTAGAATGCCTCCAAAATAAAAATTAATAGGGAGCGTAGCCTGAGACCTGAAAGGAAATATTTAACGAATAAAAAAACACCACACATTTCTATGTGATGCCGTGGTGCTTTGCTTTTACCCTACTGTCAGAGATCTTTTCGGGAAAAAGCGAACGGGGCGCTGTCATGAATTGGTCTGCAGAGTCCGTAAATCTTTTTCGAATTCCTGAATCTTTTTATTCAGAAAAGCGATTTCGGGATAATCCTCTGTTTTGCCGGACTGCAGCTGGACCCTTTTTAAGGTCTTCCATTCATTCAGGATTCTCTGTATGTTTTTCCTGACAAGCGCAGGTTCGTCAACCCGTTGTTTTTTTTCATTCCATATTGCATCCAAACGCTCTGTCATTGCTATCACCTCATTTCCTATCATAGGCGAAGCATGTTCAGATTGCGTTATAAACCCATTAAAGAACCAAGATGGCAATGCCAATGGCTGGAAACTTTGGATTTTCGCCACCCGAATTAACATAACTTTGACAGGACGTTCATTTTATCTTAACAGAGAACGGGTACAATAAGCACATCAAATAAAAACTGTCACACTGATGGGTATGGACGGAATACCGAACCATAAAAAGGTGGCAGACAAACAGCAATTGCCCCTTGCGGGGCTTCATATAAATTCTTTTTCATTACCCCCTCTCTTCTGAACCGCTCCAAACGGAGCGGCTTTTTTAATTTCAGAATTGTTTTTTCTCCGGCAGGATCGGCTGCCCGCAATTTGATTGCAGGTTGACGATAAGCAATAAAGATGATATAGTATTTTCATACCCCTATGGGTATAAAGGAGGTGGGATTATGCGCAAATGCATGGATTGCGATAATCTGCACAGACGGCTGAACAAGATTTTGGGGCAAATCAAGGCTATCGACAAAATGGTGGATGAGGACGTCCCCTGTGAAGACATTCTGATCCAGATCAACGCCGCAAAAAGCGCCCTGCACAAGGTGGGGCAGGTCGTTCTGGAGGGTCATTTGAACCATTGTGTCCGGGAGGGCATCGAGCACGGCGACGCGGAAAAGACTATCGCGGATTTCGCCAAGGCGGTGGAGCATTTTTCAAGGATGTCATAGAAGCCATCAAAAACAACAAAAAACAGCTGTTTTGTATAAAACGGCTGTTTTTTTATTGACAGAAGATACCCCCACGGGTATAATAAACCTATACCCCCATAGGTATAGAAAGGAGTGTTCGCTTGGCTCTGTTAAAAGATAAGGAAAGACGGGACGTACTTTTTCTTTGCCTTTCCGCCCCCGCGCTGATTATCAGTTTTTTTCATATCGGCAATCTTCCGATCGACGCGGCATGGGTGGCAATCCTGTTGTGCGGTTTCCCGATTCTGAAAGGAGCCCTTGTCGGGCTGATTACAAAGTTTGATATCAAAGCGGATGTTTTAGTGTCCATCGCCCTGATCGCATCCATCTTTATTGGGGAAACCTTCGCGGCCGGCGAGGTGGCTTTCATCATGGCGATCGGCGGCTATCTGGAGGAACGGACCGTAGCCAAAGCCCGCGCGGGAATCGAGAAGCTGGTTCATCTGACCCCCGCCTCCGCCAGAGTCGTTCGGGACGGAAAGGAACAGAATATCCCTGCGGAACAGGTGAAAATCGGAGATATCCTGCGCGTCCTGGCCGGAGAAACCATCGCCGTGGACGGTACGATTCTGAAAGGACAAACCTCCATTGACCAGTCCGTCATGACGGGCGAATCCCTGCCGGTAGACAAGGGCGAGGGCGACGAGGTGTTCAGCGGGACGGTCAATCAGTTCGGCACCTTTGACATGACGGCGCGGAAGGTCGGAGAGGACAGTTCTCTGCAGCGTATGATCCGCCTGGTAGAATCCGCAGACGCCGGAAAAACAAAAATTGTCGGAATCGCAGACCGCTGGGCCACCTGGATCGTCGTGACCGCACTGCTTTCTGCCTTCATCACCTGGTTTGCCACCGGAGAGATCATCCGTTCCGTTACCATTCTGGTAGTGTTCTGCCCCTGTGCGCTGGTACTCGCCACCCCTACCGCGATCATGGCCGGAATCGGAAACGTGACGAAGTTCGGCATCCTTGTTCGGGAAGGGGACGCCCTGGAACGGCTGTCGCAGGTGCAGCGGATCGCCTTCGATAAAACCGGAACCCTGACCTACGGCAAGCCGGCGGTTACACAGATACATAGCATCGATCCCGCGCTGAGTGATACGGCGCTTTTGGAACTGGCGGCCGCCGCGGAGCTGCGCTCCGAACATCCGCTCGGCCGGGCGATCGTCGCGGACTACCTGCAAAAGCATGGAACCCCGCCGGAGCAGCCGGAGGAATTTAAAATGCTGGCCGGGCGCGGCGTAGCCATCCGTTACGCCGGGCAGGACATTCTTGCGGGAAACGAGGCGCTGATGGCGGAACACCGGATCATTCTTCCGGATGAGCTTCTGCAGGCGGAGGAAAAGGCCAAATCGGACGGCTGTACCGTAATTTCCCTTGCAAGAAACGGAAGCGCCGTTGGTATGATCGCCCTCTCCGATACCCTTCGTCCGGACGCCGCCCGGACGGTGGAGGCCATTCACCGGACCGGGGTTCAAACCGTCCTTCTGACCGGAGACGCAAAACCGGCTGCATTTCATATTGCCCAGGCTGCGAACATTCAGGATGTGCGGGCGGATTGCCTGCCGGAGAAGAAGCTCCAGGAGATCCATGCGTATCAGGAAAAGGGCGAGCCGGTCTGCATGGTGGGAGACGGTATCAACGATGCCCCGGCGCTGAAAACCGCCCACGTGGGGATTGCCATGGGCGGCATCGGCAGCGACATTGCCATTGACGCGGCAGATATCGTGCTGGTCGGCGACGATATCAAGGAGATTCCTCACCTTTTACAGCTCTCAAAAAAGACAATGAAGACGATCAAAGTAAATCTCACTGCCTCTATGACGCTGAATTTCATCGCGATTGCCCTTGCCATCACCGGCGTTCTGAATCCGGTGGTCGGCGCCCTGGTCCACAATGTCGGGTCAGTCGCCGTCATTATCAATTCTTCCCTGCTTTTAAAATGGAGAAAAACGGAATAAAGAGCTGAACTCCGTTTTGAGCAATTCGAGTATCATGGCTTAACCATAAACATATTCCCGGAATTTCAAGCCCTCTCAGTTTTTTCCTGCTGAGAGGGCTTTCTTTATATACAAATTCTTCCTGTCCCGAGTTAAAAAACGTGTTTTGCCTCGCAAACTGAAATGGAATTGCTGTAGAATTTCTGATGGCCGCTTACAAATACAAGCAGCCGGAAATTCAAGATATCCTTTTATGCACAGAAGGGCCGCCGCGGCGCTGATTCTGGGCCGCCGATTCCGGTGCTCCCGGTTCCGACCAAACCATTGCCGAGATAAAGGTGGTGCACGGAATGGTCAGAAGCATGCCGAGGCTGCCAACCAGCGACTGCAGGAACTCAACGATGATTTCCTCCTGATTCACAAGCTGCATAATCGGATAATCAGAGGCGGCATAAATGATGAGAGTGACCAGGCTGCTTCCGACGTAAGCCAGGATCAGCGTATTCATCATGGTCCCCATAATGTCCCGCCCGATGGTCAGGCCCGATTTTATCAGGATATACCGCGAAATACGGCTGCCTCTGTTTGATTTTATTTCCACCAGCGAAGAAGCGATGGACATCGCCACGTCCATGGTGGCGCCAAGCGCTCCGATGGTAACCATGGCGAAAACGACCGCCTGAAGATTGAGCGGCTGGTTTGCAAACAGCTCCATCAGCCGGGAAGACTGATCGTTGTAAAAACCGGTCAGCTTCATGGTATGGTTGAACACCAGATAAATGCCTCCGGAGAAAACGACCCCTCCGATGCAGCCCAGCGCCGCGGCCAGGCTCTTCCGGTTCATCCCGCCCGTCAGCAGGAACGTCACACAGATGACATAGACGCTGACCAGCACCGTACAGAGGTAGATATTGAACCCCGCAAGAATCATCGGAAGAAAAACATAAAAGACGGACAGGCAGGTCAGAAGTAAGGCAATGACGGTATGCACTCCCTTTTTTCCGCCGAAAATCAGGATCAGCGCCGCCAGAATAACGGATAAAAGGATGATCTGATCGATTCTCTCATAATTTTCGAACACCCATTCCGTACTCTGGTCCTGCGTCAATTTTCCCAGGACCACTTTGTTGTTCTGGCTGACCGCGGGGGGCATTGTCGGATTATCGATATAGGAATATTGGGTAGCCTGTACCATTTCACCCTTGTTTTGTCCGCTTGTGATTTTTGCAGTAAACGTTACGATTTTTCTTGTGGAATCGTTTTGATCCGGCCGGGTGCTGTTTACGGCTGTGACCTGAGCAAAAACCTGATCGTCCAATTCCGAATCCCTGCTCTGAACAATGATGCTGAGTTTATGCTGTTCCGCAATGCGGTTGCCTCCGTAAAGAAACAGAATGGATAAAATCAAAACAAAAAGATAAGCGGTCCTGTTCTGCTTGTACATCTTCATCATCACCTTCGTTATCAATTTGTATGACCACGAGGCAAAAATTATGTAACTGATTTTACGCGACATTTGTCAGACGCCGCTTTTTTTCAATATAAAATTTTCAGCGGTCCATGAAATTTTTCAGATACTCCGAAACGGACCGGTTCATCTCCAGTGAAAAATCGGACATATATTTTCTTTTGCAGAAAGCCTCCAGACTCTCCCGCGAGCCATTATCACCGTACATACGGAGCAGTTCTTCCGGCTGCATTTCCCTGTACGAATTCGTGTGAACGATATGTTCCTTTGCAAAACGTCCGGGCTTTCCCCTTTCCTTTTGCTGCTGAGTGGGATATCCGTAGACCACCATGACGGCCGGGAGTGTATATTCGGGCAAAGAAAGAAGTTCCCGGACCTTTTCACAGTTTTCCAGAATATCCCCGATATAGCAGGAGCCGAGCCCCAGCGAATGAGCCGCTGTTACGGAATTCTGCGCGGCGATCAGGGCGTCGGAGCAGGCGAGCAGCAGGTCGCCGGGTCCGGGCCTGCGGGGGGACAGACCAGCGGCGCTGAACATTTTATACCACTTGTCATAATCCGCCGCAAAGACCAGAACGACCGGGGCTTTGGCAATAAACGGCTGATGGTCGCAAAGGACGGATAACTGCTCCTTACGCTTGCTGTCCGTCACATCGATGATCGTGTACAGCATCATGTTTCCGGCCGTAGGCGCCTCAAACGCCGAGGCAATGATTTCGTTTTTCACATCCTGAGAGACTTCCCGATTCTCAAAGACCCGCACCGATTTTCTCTCCCCCAGCTGTTTTAAAACTTCGTTTTCCAATCTCATTTTCCTCCTGACAGGTATTTGTGCTTATTATAGCACATTTGCGCCGGGCTTCTCCGGAAATCGCTGCGAATTCTTCCCGATGTCCTCTAAGAATCAAACGATCGGGCGAAAGGACAGCTTTACGGCCTGCGAAAAGGCCGCCCGTCATCGCGACCGAAGTTAGCGCTCCGCTGACGGGTACAAAGACTCACCAAACGGGTTCCCTTACTAAAGTGGATAGACAGACTATCAGTTTTAGGAGGGTTTCATTTGAACGATCGTTATTTTTCCGGATTAACGGGAGAAGTCGTAACCTCGCAGGGCCCTGAGTATCAGAAAGACCGGCAGGAATGGAACCGGGCTATTCAAAAATACCCGTTAATCATTGTATATTGCTATAATAAACTTGACGTTTCAAATGCCGTTTTGTGGTCCGAACAGCACTGCGTTCCTCTCAGAATCAGAAGCGGAGGGCACCATTACGAAGGATACTCTACGGGGAATTCTGTTCTCATCATTGACGTCAGCCGTATGAAGGCTATTTCCATCCATGAAAACACAGTTACCGTAGAGGGGGGAGTCAGCAACAGAGAGCTGTATGAGTATGTCTCTTCCAAGGGGTATTCTTTCCCCGGCGGAACCTGTCCCACCGTGGGATTGAGCGGTTACGCACTTGGCGGAGGCTGGGGCCTTTCCTGCAGACGTTTCGGACTGGGATGCGACAGTCTGGTCGAACTGGAACTCGTCGACTATAAAGGAAAAATCTTAACCGCAAGCAGCGAATGCAATCCGGACCTCTTCTGGGCATGTCGCGGAGGGGGAGGCGGCAGCTTCGGCGTTATTGTATCCATGACATTTCGTCTGCCGCCGAAAATCAGCCGCGTAACGTTTGTGGAAGTATATTATCAAAATACCGTCGAGGCGAGAAGAGCACAATTTCTGACAACATGGCAGAGATGGCTTGCACAGGCGGATGAAAAGATCACACTGATTGCCAGCATCTATCATTCGCAGGAGGAAGGCTTCGCCATCTACCTCAGGGGCATTTTCTACGGAGCTTCACAGGAAGCACGTGTCATTATGGAGCCGTTTACGGATTTGGAAGAAAATGAAGCAAGCATGGAGGAAATGTCCTTTTTGGAAGCCGTCACCATCATCGGGAACAGCTATCCAAGCTCCCAGATGTTCAAATCCACCGGCCGCTTTGTGATACGTCCGTTCAATGAGAGTGAAGTGTACCGGGTGACAAATCTGCTTGAAGAAGTCCCGCAGGGCTCTGTGTACAGCGCGCTGACGCTTTACGCACTGGGTGGAAAGGTGAAGGAAAAAAGCAGTCGGGAGACAGCCTTTTTCTATCGTGACGCCGGATATATCATCGGGATACAATCCGTATGGACCAATCCGAAATATGAAAACAGTAATCTTGATTGGGTGAACAGGCAATTCCGTTACCTGAAAAGTGTGACGGAAGGCTCTTATGTGAATTTCCCCTACAGCGGACTCAGGGACTATCTGGACGCCTACTACGGGCTGAACGCAGGAAGACTGAGAGAGATAAAGGATCAATATGACCCCGACAACATTTTTCAGTTTCCGCAGAGCATTATTCCTTTTTATACCGGTCCTCACTGCCATTGAAGTGTGAGAAATCCGTACCACAGAAAAACGCTCACCCGCATATGCCGGGGAGCGTTTTTATCATGCGGCGGGAACCGCCTTTACATTTGTTCAAGCAGGGATGTGCAGCCTTCCATAATATCATTGTAGGTAATATCAAAATTACCGGTGTACCACGGATCGGCAATGTCCCGCGGCGAGGAGGTAAAATCCAGCAGCCGGACCACCTTCTTTTCCGGGTCGCCGCCCAGAATCCGCAGCATATTTCTGATATTGTGGCTGTCCATTCCAATGAGATAATCGTATGTATGATAATCGGATTTCCGGAGCTGAACAGCCGACCTTTGGTCCATGGAAATACCGGCCTCGCTCAGCTTCCGCTTTGTGCCGCGGTGAACCGGGTTCCCGATTTCCTCGGTACTGGTCGCGGCAGAGGCAATGGTAAAATCCTCTTTTTGTCCTCTCTGGGCGACCAGATGCTTTAAAACATATTCAGCCATCGGGCTGCGGCAAATATTGCCGTGACAGACAAACAGTATTTTAGGCACTATATTCACTCCATTATTTTTTGTTTCTGCAGCATCTGCAGACTGTATTCTGCCAGAACAGTTTTTCTGGAATCGTACCAGTCGTGATAAACCAGCTGCAGGCTCTTCACTTCAAAACGCCCAAACCCTCGCTCAGCGTTTTTCTCCAGAATGCGGAGCAGTTCCCTCCTGTTTTGCAGTTGTTCCATAAATCGGGCAAAGGTGATATGGGACGAGACCGTTTCGTAGCGCTCATCCAGTGCCAAGTGATGGCTGCGCAGTCCGTTCCGCAGCGCCCGGCGGATTTGTGCAAGCGTCTCTTCACTGTATCCCTTTACCAGAAGCGCGCTCTCGCTGGGAATGATTCCGCGAAGCGAAACGGAAAACGGCTGGAACCGGGATAAGACCTCGGCCAAAACCCCGCCGTAGCTTTCCGCCAGCGCATGGGTACAGGGAAAGCCGGGTTTTGCCGCAAGGATATCCAGCACGGTAATGTGAAAATCGGACGCCGGGTAATAGTACTGATCCGGCTCCGCCTTCCGAAGCGCCTGCTCCATCCGCAAAATTTGTTCCTTCGCTTCATCGGGGATACGGATCAGCAGGGCGATGCCCCTGCGGGTGTCGTCCTCCGGGTGCTTCAGCCAGGGGTCAATCTGTTCTTTGGAATTCCGGATGCAGTCAGTACCCCGCTCCGCGATTTCCGAATAAAGGGAGGCCTGCTCCATCCGATCACCTCAAAATCTGGATCATTTTTTAATCGTCATACCCAGAGGCTGTGTACCCCTTCTGTCTCCATAAATAAATTATAACCCCGTTTTTTCGGTGAGTCAATGAAGGGGCCATTTTGCAACGGCCCCTTCATTGATGAAAATTCTTTTGCTATTTTAAGGTCCACTCCGCGCTCTGCCGCTGCAGCTGAACCATACGGGGATAAAGCTTTCCGCGCTTCATCAGTTCCTCCGGCTTTCCCTGTTCGGCCACGACGCCGTTGTCCAGCGCGACCAGATGGTCCGCGCCCGCGACGGTCCGCATCCTGTGTGCGATAATCAGCACGGTTTTGTCCTTGACCAGACGTGAAATTGCGGTCTGAATCTGGGTTTCGTTTTCCACGTCGAGGGAGGCGGTCGCTTCATCCAGCAGGATGACCGGCGCGTCCTTCAGCAACGCGCGCGCAATGGAGATGCGCTGGCGTTCCCCGCCGGAAAGGGTGGAGCCGTTTTCCCCGATCACGGTATGGTACCCGTCGGGGAAGCGGCGGATAAACTCGTCGCAGTTGGCGGCTTTGGCTGCGGCGTACACCTCCTGATCCGTCGCGCCCTTGCGCCCCAGACGGATGTTGTTGAGGATCGTATCGTTGAACAGCACCACGTCCTGAAAGACGATGGCAAAGCTTTTCAGAAGCGTTTCCGGCTCCACCCCGGTCACGTCGACGCCGCCGACCGTTATTTTCCCGCGGTCCGCGTCCCAGAACCGGGCCGCCAGCTTGGCAGCCGTGCTCTTGCCGCCGCCCGAGGGACCGATCAGGGCCGTAACTTCCCCCTGCTTAGCCGTAAACGATACATCATCAAGAACCGTTTCCCCGTCGTTGTAGGAAAATCCCACATGGTCAAATACGATGTCGTATCCATCGGGGCTGTACCGGCTGCTTCCGGCCTGAACAGGATGATTTTCCAGTTCCTTCATACGCCGTATCTGGATCTGCGCGTTAAATATTTCCGCCAGATGCATCAGGCAGACGGACAGGGGGTCATACAGTCGGGAAACCGTCATTAAAAAGATCAGGTAAGTCAGAAAGTCCGTCCGTCCCTGCGAAAGCAGGTTGGCCCCCACTAAAATAACGATGGCGAATCCAAGCCGCAGAATCAGCTGGGACGAGGAAACAAAAACACCCGTTATCAGCTCCGAACGGATGGAAGCCGAAATGACCCTGTCCAGCTTACGGTCAAGCGCCGAAAGGTATTCCTCTTCCCGCCCGCACGCGCGGATATCGCGGACAGTCTCCAGACATTCCTGCACACCGTCGGCGGCGGCCAGCTTGATATCGACCTTCTTAGTCCCCCATTTATCCTGAATTCTTTTGCTCCCGACGGTCACAATCAGCGCCGCGGGAAGGACGATCAGCGTAGCCAGCGCCATCCGCCAGTCCATGGCGAACAGCCCGATTCCCACCAGCGCAATGGAAATAACGGACCCGAACAGTTGGGGAACCGCATGGGAAAAGGTGTGCTCCAATTCCGTACAGTCGCCCATCAGCGTGATGGTAAGCGCGCTCAGGTCGCGCTGTCCGAAAAAGGAGAGCGGCAGCATCCGCAGCTTTTCCGCAAGCGTCACCCGGCGGTTCGCGCTTTCCTCGTATGCGGAAACATAGGTGTTGCAGTACTGAATGTAGTGCAGAATAAAAATAACAACCAGAAGCCCCACGGCGATCGCCGTGTATTTCCAGACCTTTCCGGTATCGGAAGAGCCGCCGAAGAGCGGTTTCAGGAGCTCCTGCAGGGTCAGGATCAGCAGGCCGACCGGCAGCATCAGGCTGATATCGGCCACGGCGCTGGCGACGATCCCTTTTTTCAGGTCTTTGGCGCCCTGCTCGCTCAGGGCAAATATCTTACGAAACATAGGAAACCTCCTTGCCGACGCTCCAGGAAACGGAGCTCTGATAGTCACGCCACAGCGAAGCGTACATTCCGTCGTTTTCGAGAAGCTCTTCGTGCCGACCCTTTTCCTCGATTGCGCCATTGGACAGAACCAGAATTTCGTCCGCGTTTTTCACCGTGGAAAGCCGGTGCGCAATCATCAGCACCGTTTTTCCCTTCGTCAGCTTTTCAAAGGCCACCTGAATCTTATGTTCGTTTTCCGGGTCGGCAAAAGCGGTGGCTTCATCCAGAACGATAATCGGCGCGTCCTTCAGAATCGCACGCGCCAGAGCGATCCGCTGCTGTTCGCCGCCGGACAGGTAAATACCCCTGGTCCCGATCACTGTTTGCAGGCCCTGCGGCAGCTTTTCGAGAATATCGCCGCACTGAGCCGCCCGGGCGGCCCTTTCCACCTCCGCCGCAGCGGCGTTCGGCTTCGCCGCGCGGATATTGTTGAAAACAGTATCCTTAAATAGACGGGAATCCTGAAAGACAAACGCGATCTGCTTCATCAGCACGTCCGGCTCGATATCACGCACGTCTGCTCCGCCGATTTTGACACTTCCGGCATTTACATCCCAAAAACGGGGAAGCAGGCTGGCAGCCGTGGTCTTTCCGCCGCCGGAAGGACCCACCAGCGCGACCGTGGAGCCGGCCGGGACGGTAAAGCTGACGTCGTTCAGAGCCGGGATTTCCGAACCGGAATAGGTGAAGGAAACATGAGAAAATTCGATCTGCAACCCGGAAGGCATTTTCGGCATGTCCGGCTTCGGAAGCGGTTTTTCCTGCAGCAGGGAATCAATGCGGCGCACCGATTCCTCCGCAATCATTTTATAACTGGCCATATACATGATCTTATTGATCATAGCGGAACAGGCCGGAGTAAACAGGAGATAAAAAATATAGTTCTGCAGAAACAGGCGGATGTCCGGCGCATACACGGCGAAAAGGAATCCCGCCGGAATCAAAAGGAAAAAGGTTCCGTTCAGGATGGTGGTAAAAGCGCTCATCGCTTTCTTAAAGGAGAGAGCGTAAGCGGAGACGTATTTTTTATACTTCATGATAGAGCTGTAGAAGCTCTTGAAGGAATAGACGGTCTGCTGGAACACCTTTACAACAGGCACCCCGCGGACGTATTCCACCGCCTCATTGTTCATCTCCTCCAGAGAATCCTGATACACTTTCATAAAATTCATGGATTCCCCGGTCATCATTTTCATCTGAATCACAAATCCGGCGGCCATAGGAATCAGGCAGATAAGGCCGAGCCGCCAGTCAAATACGAACAATAAGACCAGCATGGTCACCGCCGTTACAACAGTCCCGCTCAGGTCGGGAATCTGATGCGCCAGAAACGTTTCGGTCTGACCGGAGTTTTCATCGATGATTTTCCTCAGCTTTCCGCTGCTGTTCAGCGAAAAAAAGCCCAGCGGAAGCGTGACCAGATGCCGCAGGGCCTGTGATTTCATATTTCTGGCCGTATGGAACGCCGCAAGATGGGAGCACATCAGCGCCGCAAAATAGAGAACGAAGCCCACCGCGAAAGCGGCCACCGCCCACCAGCCGTACATGGCAAGGCTGCCGCCGTCGAGTGCGGACATGTCCGGAGCAGCACGCAGAACCTCCCGGACACATAACCAAATGCAGACGAACGGCAGCAGCATAAATACCGAACTGATTCCCGACAGGACACAGGCCGTCACAACAAGAGCTTTGTACTTCCCCGCAAACTCAAGCAGCCGTGGAATCCCCGTTTTTTGCTTATGCATAAATTTCCTCCTTCAATATACAAAGTGTTCGGTTAGTGTACGCTAACTACAAGCTATTGTAAAAGATGCAAAAAGGGATTTCCACTCCAAAAAGCCCCGGCTGCTCCAAAAGGCCAGCTATTTATTGCGGTATTCCGAGGGGCTCATCCCCATGATTTCTTTAAAAGCGGAAGAAAACTTGCTGGGATTCTCGTACCCCACCCGGCCCGCGATTTCCGCTACGGTAAGCGCCCTGTCGCGCAGCAGCTCGGCAGCGGTCTGAATGCGGTATTCCCGCCGGTAAGCCGAAGCGCCCTTTCCGTAAATGGATTTGAAACAGTTTTTTAAGCCTGTCAGGCTGATTTTGTGCTCCCGCGCCAGCTGAGCCAGCGTGATGTTCTTTTCGAGGGAGCGCGTCAGGTGGTCCCGGATATGTTTTACCTTCCGCACCTGATTCGCGTCATAATAAGGGACTGTTTCATAAGGCGAGGACGGCAGATCTGCCAGCAGAAAAAGCAGCTCCAGCGTTTTCAGACGCAGATATCCCGCCTGTATTTCCCAGTCCGCCCGGTAGATTTCGTCAAAAATCCGCTGTATCCGTTCCGGGGATTTCAGAACAAAGCACCGGTTTTCTGGACAAAGCTTTTCGCGCAGTCCGTCCAGATGAATCTGGAAGCCGGACAGCTGTGCTTCAAAATATTTCTCGGCGACCCAAAGGTCCATAAAGACGGAGACGCCCTGATACATTTTAAGGGGGAAACAGTTGCCGCTGGCGGCGTTTTCCAGCATATTGACCGCGAGGTCCCCTTCTCCCATATAAGCATAGGTACCGCGCCTGAACTCACATTCAAAGCGGCCCCTCCGGCAGTGATTGATTTCCATCATGCCGGGCTGGGGCGACGTGGACTGAAAGCAATGAAACGTGGAAAAATCATTCAAAATCAGGTCCACTCCCGGAAACAGACTCAGGAGCGTCATGGTCCCCTCCCCGTCCTCATACCCGACACGGTAAACCGTCCGGATTCCGCTTTGGGACTCCATGCTTACCTCCGGACCAAACGCCTGTTTTGTTCTCGATACCATCGCATTCCCCCGCTTTCAGGAACAATCTTAATAATTTGCAGCATTTCCAGTTGATTCTGCAGCAAGGTCACGTTCCTCCCCCGCCTTCGGTGGGGGGAGGAACATATTTTGTCTTGCAAACTGAAATGGTTGATGTAGTTTTATGTTAGCATATGCTAACCTCAAATACAAGAAAATTCTGAAAGGCCTATGGTTCCGGCCCCTGCTCCAGAATCGACATAAAATTCCTCATGGCCTCCGTCAGGTACTTGTTTTTATGATAAATCAGTTTAAACCGCCTCTGAAAGCGGATGCCTTTCACATCCCTGCGGCACAGCAGTCCGGATTTCACTTCATTCCGGACGGCCCGCGCGGAGATGACGGAAACGCCCAGCCCCGCCGCCACGGCGTTTTTAATGGTATCCGCGTTGTTACAGGTCCAGGCGGCTTCCCAGGGAAATCCGTTTTCGGCCATTTTATCCTCAAAGGTTTTTCGTGTCCCGCTTCCTTTTTCCCGGATGATAAAATTTTCCGTTCCCAGTTCCCGCGGATCGACTTCGCCGCAGGCGGCAAAACGGTGACGGGGAGAGCAGATCAGAACCAGCTCGTCGTCCATAAAGGCGCGGCTGACAATGTCCGGGGAAACGGTTTCGCCCTCGACCAGTCCAAGGTCAACGGCATCCTTCAGAATCAGATCCTCTATTTTCGCCGTATTGTCCTCGACCACTTCCATCCTTACCGCCGGATTAATTGTCCGGAACCTTGAAACGGCTTCCGGCAGGACATGGGCGCCGACGGTGACGCTCGCGCCGAGGCGGACGGTTTCGTTGTGACAAAGAGCCCTCATATCGTTTTCCGCTTCGGCGTTCATGCGCATCATATGGCGCGCATAGCCCAAAAGCTTTCGCCCGGCCTGCGTAAGATAAAGCTTTCGCGACAGCCGTTCAAAAAGCCGGACCCCGTAGTGGTTTTCCAGCTCCGCGATCGCTTGGCTGACCGCGGGCTGAGAGATAAAAAGCCTTTCCGCCGCCGTTGTCATATTCATGGTATCGCAGACCGCGACAAAGATTTTAAAATGCCTTAACGTCATATTTTCTCCTCCACAGCTTTTTCAGCTGGTTCTGCAGCAAGGTTGTGTTCCTCCCCTGTCAAGGGCGGGGAGGAACATTTTGTCTCTCAAATGGAAATGGAATTGCTGTAATCATAACCATTTTCTAATAGTATCAATAAGATAATAATATTTTACTAATCGTCAGTCAAGGCGTATGATAAACGGCGAAGGAGAGAATGAAATGAAAACATTGCTCAAAAAGCTGCCGGGCATTGCCCTGACGGCGGTGATCGCCATCCCCGCGTGGCTGATCGGAAAAATCATTCCCGTTGTGGGCAGCCCCGTTCTGGGTATCCTGTTCGGCATGCTGCTGGCTTTCTGGAAAAGGCCGCGGCAGTTCAACGACGGCATCGGCTACACTTCCAAAAAGCTGCTGCAGTACTCCATCATCCTGCTGGGCTTTGAAATGAACCTGTTCAACGTCTTTAAGGTCGGGAAGCAAACGCTCGTGTTAATGGCCTTTACGCTTACGGCGGCCTTTCTGACCGCCTATTTTGCCGGTAAGCTTTTAAAGCTGGAGGGCAACACCAAAACGCTGATCGGGGTCGGCTCCGCCATCTGCGGCGGGTCGGCGATTGCGGCAACCGCGCCCGTCATTCACGCGGACGACGACGAAGTCGCGCATTCCATTTCGACGATCTTTCTGTTCAACGTCATCGCCGCCTTCCTGTTTCCCTTTCTGGGACATGCTCTCGGCATGAGCGACCAGAGCTTCGGCCTTTGGGCGGGTACCGCGGTCAACGACACCTCCTCCGTTGTCGCCGCCGGGTACACGTTCAGCAACGCGGCGGGCAATCTGGCGGTCATCGTCAAGCTGACCAGAACGCTGATGATCGTCCCCGTTACGCTTGTGCTGGCGGTTTATACCGGCAGAAAGGAAGCCGGAAGCAGGAAGGGGGGCTACAGCATCACAAAAATTTTCCCGTGGTTCGTGCTGGGATTCATTCTTGCCTCTGTCGCCAACACCTTTCTGCCCCTGCCCGCCGGAGTGGGAAGCTCTTTATCGCAGGCGGGCAAATTTGTCATTGTGATGGCCATGGCGGCAATCGGGCTGAACACCAATCTGGTAAAGCTGGTAAAGAGCGGCGGCAGACCGATTCTGCTCGGCTTTCTCTGCTGGGCGGTCCTTTCGGTCACCTCTCTGGCGGTACAGCATTTTATTCTTCAGGTATAAAACCGCATCCGCACTTCGTCCATCCACCCTGTGCATCCGACCGGGTGGCTTGACAAAACAGAAAACCGCTATTACAATAAGTCCATGTGTAAATGAAAATCATTTGCATATGGACTTTCTATTTCCCGATATTGTGACCATATCATTCTGTGCGGAGGAAAGTATCATGATTAAAACAGCACGCGGGCAGCTCCGCAAACAGAATTTCCGCGGAGGGCTCTGAAGATGACGAAAATTGAAATCATCTGCGGCTTTCTGGAAAGCGGAAAAACCACGCTGATCCAAAAGATACTGGAACAGGAATACTGCAAAGAGTACCGCAGGATTGTGATTCTCCAGTGCGAAGAAGGGCTGACCGAATTCCGCGCTTCCGCAATGGCAAATAAGGACGTTGTTCTGGCACAGATTGAACAGCCGGAAAAAATACGGAAAAGGCTGTTCAGCAAAATGAAGGAAGAGCTTGACCCCGACCTCATTTTGATCGAGTACAACGGGACATGGCCGATTGAGCAGCTGCTGCGCGTGCGGCTGCCGGCGGATTACCGGATCGACCGGGTTCTCTTCTGCGCCGAGGCTTCCACCTTTCCCCTCTATATGAAAAACACGGGAAGCATGATGCTGAACCAGCTGAGCAACGCGGACGCGGTCTTTTTTAACCGCTGCGGCGGGGATACCGACGCGCTGAAAGCAACGGTAAAAAGCTGCAACCGCACGGCGGAGCTTTGCTTTACGGAGGAGACGGCGGAACAGTACGCCGCACGGGTCCTCAAGCCGGAGGAAGTACGCAAAGAAACCAGCCTGCGCAAAAAAAAGCAAATGGGCACGGCAGTTGCGCTGGTCGCCCTGTATTTCCTTGCCATCCATTTCTTTCTGAACGCGCCTCCTTATATAAAAAGCATCAACATGATCTTCATCGGCATTCTGATGCAGGCCGTACCGTTTTTGCTGGTCGGCTCTTTTGTTTCCGGACTTTTACAGGTTTTTGTTTCGGACGATACCCTTGTGCGGATGTTTACCGGCCATAAGTGGCTGGGGTACCCGCTGGCCGTGGTATCCGGCTTTTTCTTCCCCATCTGCGACTGCGGAATCGTTCCGATCGCTTCACGGCTGACCCAGAAGGGCGTCCCTTTATCAAAAGCCATGGTCTTTATGCTGGCGGCCCCCGCCATGAACCCCATCACGATCCTGTCTACGATTTACGCGTTCCCGGGGCAGCCGCAATACGCGCTGTACCGCGTCCTGCTGGGGACGGTGGTGGCTCTGCTCGCGGGTCTGGTCCTGAATCTGACACATGTCCGGACCGAAGACGTCTTTCTCTCTTCCTCCGCGTCCTGCTCCTGCTCCGTGGCGACGGTCAATGTACAGGGAAGCGGCGCGGCAGCAAAAGCCGAGTCGGTGCTTCTGATTTCCGGCCAGGAATTTTTTACGATGGGAAAATATATTGTAGCCGGTGCTTTCGTATGCGCCGTGCTGCAGCAGGTGGTTCCCGTTTCCTACTTCAGCAATACGGGCTCCCGGATCATTCTTCCACTGCTGCTGATGCTGCTGGCCGCCTTTTTTATGTCGGTCTGCTCCACCTCCAACGCGTTTATCGGCAGAAGCTTTCTGAATATTTTTCCTATGGCGGCGGTCATGGGCTTTATCGTAATGGGTCCCATGCTTGACCTTTCCAACTTGTTGATGCTGGGCAGCAATTTCAAAAAGAGCTTTATCGTAAGGCTGGCCTGTACTCTGCTGACGATTGCTTACCCCGTCTTTTTGCTGTTTTCCGTTTTTCTGATAGGAGGCAAATAATGAAACGAAAAGCGAATTCCGAACTGATCTTTCAGGCGCTGATCTGTATGGCGCTCTCCGTCCTGTTTGTCTTTGCGCTGATTTCGGGTAAGGCTTCCAACTATATTCATCCCCGGCTGTTCGGGTTTCTGTGGTTTGCCGCCGCCTTTCTGTTTTTGATCGGCGTCGTTATGCTGCGTTACTCAAAAACGCCGAAACACAATGCCAGACCGCTCAAAAATATGATTCTGGTGATTCCCATCCTCACCGCGGTCCTGATCCCGGTGGGAGCGGTCCAGAGTCAGGCGATTTCCTTCGGAATTTCCGCCGGAAGTACGCGGAGCAGCAGCGCTGCCGCACAAAACCCCGCTTCCTCAGCGCCGGACAAAGGGACCGTGATACCGGACACCACAACCAGCAAAGACGATATTGGGATCGAGGTTTCCTCCCCTTCCTCCAACGTGCCCGGAGAGGACGAAAACGGAATCATTACCGTCACCGACGAACAGTTCGCAAGCTGGTATCAGGATATCAATGAAAACATGAAAAAGTACGAGGGAAAAACCCTGAAGATGAAAGGGCAGGTTTTCCGCATGAACACGTTCGGAGCCAGCGAATTTGTCCCGGCGCGCTACGCCATGGTCTGCTGTGCCGCCGATTTGCAGCCCTGCGGGGTTCTGTGCCGCAGCAGCGCGGCTTCCCAGTATCAGGACGGAGAATGGCTCTGGGTGACCGGGGAAATCAAGATTGAAAACTACCAGGGGCAGACGATGCCCGTCTGTTACGTGACCAAAATCGAAAAAGCGGAAAAGGCGAAGCAGGAGTATATTTATTTCACCTATTGACGCAGCGCCCGACGGCGGCTGCACCGGCTTCGGGACGCCGGCAAAAATCCCATGACAGGAAAGTGAGGAAACTCAATGAGCACAAAAATCGATATTATTTCGGGCTTTCTGGGTTCCGGAAAGACGACCCTGATTAAAAAACTGCTGAACGAGAAGCTGTCCTCGGAAAAAGTGGTCATTATTGAAAATGAATTCGGAGAGATCGGGATCGACGGAGGAATCCTGAAAAACACGGGAATCCAGATCAGAGAGATCAACGCCGGCTGTATTTGCTGCACCCTTTTGGGGAACTTCGACGCCGCTTTAAAAGATGTATTGAAAAAATACCACCCGGACAGGGTCATCATTGAGCCCTCCGGCGTGGGCAAGCTTTCCGACATTACAGAGGCCTGCAGAAAGGTCATCGCCCAGTCGGAGAGCGAAATTAATATACAAGCAGTAATTGTTGATCCCATAAAATACAAAATGTATATCAAAAACTTTTCAGAATTCTTCAGCAATCAAATCGAATGCGCAAAAACAGTCATTCTGAGCCGGACTCAGAAAGTCGAAGCGGAAAAGCTTTCGGAAGTGGTGAAGGATATCAAAGCCCGCAATCCTTCCGCCAAGATCATGACGACCCCGTGGGAGGAGCTTTCCGCGGAGACCATCATCACCGCGGCGGAACAGGAAGGCGCCGTTCCGCTGATTGAGCAGGAAACTCCGCACAAGCACGGAGATCACTGTGAAGGACATGAGCATGACCACCACGAGGAAGGACATGTGCACGACCACCATTGCGAAGCGCATGAGCATGACCACCACGGGGAGGGACATGTGCACGATCATCATTGCGAAGGACATCACCACGCCGATGATGTGTTTGAGAACTGGGGTGTGGAAACGCCGCGCACCTTCTCCGAAAAAGAAATCAGGGATATGCTGAAAATGCTCTCCGATTCCGAAAAATACGGCACGGTTCTGCGCGCAAAGGGGATTGTGCCCATGGATGAAAAAGACTGGACACAGTTCGATTTCGTCCCGGAGGAGTTCGAGCTTCGTCCAATCGCCCCCGACTATACGGGCCGCCTGTGCGTGATCGGGGTAGGTCTCAACCGCCCGGCGCTGGCGGAGCTTTTCGGCGTCTGACGGCCTTTTCCTTGCCGGGCCCGATTTCTGCGGGATATTGACATCCGGCCCCCTTGACTGTAAACTGGTGGAGAAACCGGGCATGTTGTCAGGCAAGTCGGGGAATTTGCCCGAAAGGGAGCTGATCGTTTTGGCAAGACCAACCAAGTGGAGAAAAATTGAAAATATCCCTGCTATCCCCTATTTTGTCCCCTCCGAAAAAGAGGCCGCGGAAGTCCCGGAAAACATCCTCAAGCTGGAGGAGCTGGAAGCCGTACGCCTGAAAGACCTGGAAGGGCTGGAGCAGGGCGAATGCGCCGAAAGGATGGAAGTATCCCGCCCGACTTTTCAGCGTATCCTGCTTTCCGCAAGGGAAAAGATCGCGGACAGCCTGATTAACGGAAAAACCATCCATGTGGAGGGCGGAAACTTCACGCGCAATATCTGCCCGGTAAAGTGCCGGAGCTGCGGCAAAGAGTGGACGGAAAGCTTTGAAAGCCTTGCTCCGATTGGGAACGGCGATTACGCCTGCCCTTCCTGTGGGTCAAAGGAAGTAAGCTGCGGCAAAAACTGCAAAGGCAAATTCTGTCGCAGAAACTGCTGCCGGTTCGGCGAAAACAACGAATAAAACACGATCGATATACAGAAAGGCCAAAGGAAATTCCCTTTGGCCTTCTTTTGTGCGATTTCATCAGCAGATATTGACATATGCCCATTATCGCATTATAATTATGGGCATAAGATCAAAATTCGGGCATCGCAATGTTACAGATTACAAAAAATCAGGAGGAACGGAAAATGAAAATTGCAGTTGCAAGCGACGACAAAGGCAGGCTGGTAACGGGGCACTTCGGCCATTGTGAGGGATTTGCACTCTTTGAAACGGAAAACCGGCAGATCATGGACAGGGAATTTGTTCCGAATCCCGGTCACAAACCCGGTTTTCTGCCGAATTTCCTGAACGACCGCGGAGTAAAGGTCGTCATTTCCGGCAGTATGGGCGACGGAGCGGCGGAGATTTTTAAAGAGAAAGGGATCGAAATCTTTACCGGAGTGACCGGTGAGACCGAAGCCGCAGTCGGCAGCTATTTGAACGGCACACTGAAGTCTTCCGGTTCGGTTTGCCACGAGCATCAGCACGCGGATGAGTGCGGAGAATAACGCCGACCGAAAAAGAACAGTACCCGAAAAGGCCGAATCGCCTTTTCGGGTACTGCTTATTTCCAGATGCTTTCTGACGGAAACGGCTGAAAGTAGCTTCCGTATGAATATTCATGCCGTCTTTTTATTTCTCAATAATAAAATCCTTAATTTTATTCAGAATTTTCTGATCGTCGGAATGAATGTTCAGCTGAAGAGGCTTGGACAAATCGATGCTGAAAATCCCCATAATCGATTTGGCGTCCACAATATGCATTCCTTCAATAATTTCAAAGTCCACTTCCTCATTGCTGATGCTGGAAGTGAATTTTTTTACCTTCTCAATGCTGTCCAAAAGTATTTTCACAGTCATCATAATCTGATTTCCTATCTCCTTACTGAATGGATTTTCCTTGGTTATTGGCCCTGTCGATTACCTTCTGCCGGAAATTGATGACCTGATGCTCGTATTCCTGATTCATCAGGCTGGAATTAATCATGAAATCGGCGGTCGCCTTATTATTTGCTATCGGAATATCGTACACCTGGGCGATTCTCAGCAATGCCTTTACGTCGGGATCATGCGGCTGTGCTTCCAGAGGATCGGAAAAGAAGATCACAAAATCGATATTTCCCTCCACGATTTTAGCGCCGATCTGCTGGTCGCCGCCAAGCGGACCGCTGTTATAGCCCTTTACGGGAAGGCCTGTCCGGTCGGTCACCATTCTTGCCGTCGTTCCGGTACCGCACAAAAAATGGTTTTTCAGAACATCCTGATTTTTCGCGCACCACTCAATCAGTTCCTGTTTTTTTCCGTCATGGGCAATCAGAGCGATTTTTTTCTGTTTTCCGATTGTAAAGGTAATAAACTCATTATCCATAAATCATTCTCCTGTCTTATTGTTTCCATCGGCTCTTCGCGTATCCTAAAATGATTTTTCTATTGTTTATAAAGTCTCCGGATCAAATCCCGATAATCATTCGGCGATCTACCATATTATAGCAGATGACCACAGGGAGTTCAAGGGAATCCGAATGCTCCGGAGCGGTGCTGAAATCCGCAGACCTCTCCGGAATCACCTGCACAAAAGGCGCTGTGTGAGGATATCTGAAAAGATTTCCATCCCGTCCGTCCGTACAATCCGGACGGCATCGTCAAACTGGCCGCTCTGGGGCAGAATGGACGAAAGGATATTTTCCTTTTCCAAAATCCGTTCCGGATGAAAAATCACATTTTTTTGGCCGTTAAAAATCGCCACATAAAAAATCCCCGTTTCGACAAGGTCCTGAAAAAAGTGGCTGCCATAGGACAGCTCCGGCATCAGTCCTTCCGCGGGCGACGCAACCTCACAGATCGCCGCCATGTTGCAGAGCTCTGAAAAATGCACAGGGACGCCCAAAGACGGCGTTGTCGTCCCCCATCGTCCGGGGCCCATCAACAGGACGTTTTTTCCCTTCAATGCGGTATTGATCATGCCAATCTGCCGCGCGACCATATATTTATTCTGTTCACTCAGATTCAGATACGCGGGCGCGTGTACATAAACGACATAATCAATGGGCAAATGCACGTTCCCGCCCATGAAATTCCCCTCGGAAGCGAAAAAACAGTCGTGTTCATCCGTGAGTGCGGGAATTTCCACGGAATTTCCCAGACCCCGCGTCTGCAGCGGACGGCATTGCAGAAGGTTTACTTTAAAGAACCGGTCGTTCCTGAAATTTGCCGTAAATTCAACATCCACAGGATAGCTGTATACGTTCGACAGAAGCGCCAGCAGGTCTTTCATGAAGCGGGGAAACTCCGTCGTTTTGAGCAGCTTTTCAAAGTGGAGGATATGCGGTATTTTTTTGTCGCTGTACCCCAGCTCGCGCAGCCGCGCGGCCGCCCGGAAGTCCTGTCCGGCGAACAGCTCCCTGTCCGTATGGATGTCATACGACAAAATTTCTTCCAGTCCCTTGCCGGTCAAAGCGTTTTCCGGAAGAGAAAGGACATCGACAAAGTGCTGGGAAAATTTCTGCTGATCGTCGTAATCCGTCGGCGGGGTGCGCAGAGGGTCGTCCAGACAGACGATCTTGACATAGTCGCCGACCGTTCTGTCCACCGCCCGGGTACCGAGCCCGAACACCAGACGGAGCATGCCGGCCTCCATGTCGACGCTTTTATCCCAGACATAAAGATTGGAGGAGTTCCCTACACCGGCAAGATGCGGGAAAAAGTTCTCCCCATGGTAATCCCCGGAAACGCGCTGGACCAGAATGGCCATCTGCTCATCCTTTTCGGAAAGCCCCCTGCTGATCCGGTAGGAAAGCGCGTCTTCGTTCATCGTGCTGGCGTAAACCGTGCGGATCGCCCGTTCAAAGGCTTCGTAGCGTTCCTCGGGGGTGCCCTGATTCACGCAGAAGATACTGTCGTACTTTCCGGCGAACGCATTGCCGAAATTGTCCTCCAGCAGGGAGCTGGAACGCACGATAATGGGAGACTGGCCGAAATGCTCCAGCATCTGGAGGAACTGCTCCTGAATCGTTTCCGAAAATCTGCCGTGCAGAAGCCTTTCCTTCAATTCAGGGGCGTATTTGAAATAGCCGCCTTCCGTTTTCTGCTTCATCCGCAGCTTCCACAGGCCGTTTTGAACAAGATAGGTATAAAAAAGATCGGAACCGAGGTAATAGGAGTCGTGGGGCTCCAGAAAGGGAGTGAACCGGCTTCCGCCGTCCTTCTCCAGTATTTTCCGGGCGAGCAGCATGCCGACGCTTTTGCCGCCGACGAACCCTGTCCCGACCTCACGGGCATAGATCATCAGGATATCGTTCAGGGTAAAATAGCGGTCGCACAGTTCAAACATTCTGGACTTTTCCCCGATCAGCATGGACATCAGGTCCCTTTTGACCTCTTCCTGCCGTTCCGGGGCAAGGTGGACGGCCTCTTTCGCCCGGTTGAAGATCACGTCCCAGTAGTCAAGCCGCTCTTCCCCGCGGCTGATTCCGGAAAAAAGCTCGGCGGCGTCCGCGCTGGACGTGATGGAGACCGCCTCCCCCTCCTGAATCAGATGGGGAAAAAACATGGTGGGGGAATAGCGCTTGAGCACCTTGAGCGGATGAATATAGAATTTGCCGCCGACCTGATACAGGTCGAGCAGAAGCTGCGTCGTCTCACGGATTCCGGCGATGGTGCCGTAGGTGTGGATATTGCGCATGATCGCGAAATAGGCGACCGTGTCCAGCTCGTACAGGAACGGGCAGGTCACTTTAAAGAAATTTTCAATCATCAGGTCGGAATGCCAGTATTCCAGCAAATCGGTCAGACAGTCAAAGACATAGAAGGCTTTTCTGCCCTCCCGCTTCACCAGACTGTATACTTCCGCGACAAAGCTTTCAAAGCCTTTCTTCGCCTCAATCCGATAGAGCCTGATATCCGGGCTGTCCTGCAGAATCGGTTCGTGTCCGGCAAAACGGACGTAGATCAGTCTTCTGTGATCCCGCTTCGCCTGTGCGACAAACGGTTCCGCCATTTTCCGATAATCGGCCGCAGTATCCACCTGCCAGACCACGTTGTCCCCAAGCCTGAGGCTGTCGATCACCCGGTCAAAGCCGCCCAGCCCGGTGCTTACCCGTTCATGTATGTTCATGCTGCACCTCCGTTTTGCCGATTCTTTTCCAAAAACAATTTTTTCTTATTATAACACAAACGGCGCCGCATTTCTGCGGCACCGTTTTTATTATGTCATGATCGCATTCAGGTGGAGGACCGAATCACCAGCTCCGTTGGAAACACAATGTTCCGGACCATGCCGGTATCTCCGCAGATGCGGCTGTACAAAACATCCGCCGTCGTTTTCCCCATCTCCTGAACAGGTACGGAAATCGTCGTAAGGCCGGGGAAAGTATAGGAGGATATGGAGTCGTTGTTGAAACCGATCACCGCGACGTCCTGCGGAACGGTAAGTCCCATTTCCTTAATCAGGGGAAGCACGGCGGACGCCAGCGTATCGTTTCCGACAAAGATGGCGTCGGGGCGGTCTTCCGCAGGCAGCGATAAAAGCCCGCGGACATCATTCAGGCAAACGCCGATGTCCCATTTGCAGTCGAGCATCCACTCCGGACGGTACTCCAGCCCGGCAAGCTCCAGCGTGGAACGGATGGCGATCTGCCGCTTGTCGCTGCGGAAATCCTTCAAATTGGCGCCGCCGACATAGGCTATTTTGCGGTACCCCCGGTCGATCAGATGGCGGACAGCCTGAACCGACGCATTGAACAAATCGAAGCCGATATTATCCAGATTGCCGTACGCCGTGTCGCAGCCCACCACATACCTGACACGGCTGCAGACGTAGCGGAAGGCGTCCTCGGGAAGGTCGTCCATGATGACCAGCCCGTCCAAATCCCGCCCGAAGGTGAGATCCAGCTTCTGGGGATCGCTCAGCTCGCTGTAGTTGCGCACTGTGGTAATGATGCAGTTATGCTCCAGCAGCCTGCTTTCCAGCGCCGATAAAATGGAGGAAAAATACGGGTCTGCGTATTTTTCCGCAGTCATGGACAAAATACAGCAGATATTTTTAGCCTGCACCTTCGGCATCCGCCGTTTATAAGAATAATTGAGAGCGACGGCGGCGTCCTTTACTCTTTTGCGCGTCTTTTCGGTCGCCTTATAATTCGCGTCCCCGGACAAAATTCGCGATACCGTGGCAATGGACACATCCGCATATTTTGCCACATCCCTGATTGTCGACATCGTGTTCCTCCTATCAATGCGCAGTTGTTTGCCAAACAAATTATAAACATTCGCCAATAAAATGTCAATCCAAAGTAAAAAAGCCGAAAAAGGAAAGTTATCCTTCTGCAATTTTCCCAAAGGAAGGATTATTTTGCAATATTGGCGGCCGAATGAGGACAAATTAAAAGCAGGCGAATCTAAAAATCATAGCCCTTGAGCATTGTTTACTAAAATTATAATTTATTTTCCTAAAATATTACCGCAAATTTTCAGAAAAATTCTTGTGATATTTCACAGAGCTAAGATATATTTATTAAAATTAATCACAAAAATACATTTCAATAAGATATTTTTGACAAATATGATTTACAAATTGATTTTTCAATGCTACAATACTTTCAGGTTGTTAAGAAAACAAATTATTGTTTCACTAATCGATTCATTTACAACCGCGGATAGGAGTATGTAATATGTCAAAAAAATTTGCTTTCATCGGTTCGGGATCCCTGGAATTTACAAGAGACCTGGTTCGTGATATCCTTACCTTTGACGATTTTCGGGACTGTGAAATCGCGTTGATGGATAT
Source organism: Caproiciproducens puteiluti (assembly GCF_052442865.1). Taxonomy (NCBI): domain Bacteria; kingdom Bacillati; phylum Bacillota; class Clostridia; order Eubacteriales; family Acutalibacteraceae; genus Caproiciproducens; species Caproiciproducens puteiluti. The sequence goes on from NZ_CP194790.1 coordinate 2,761,950, forward strand.
CGATTCCAAAAGGCTTTCCTATTCTAGGAAGGCAGTGGAAAAAATAATTAAAAAGGGCGGCTACCCCGCAAAGGTAACGGCGACTTTGGACCGCCGCGAGGCCCTGAAGGGGGCGGACGGCGTTCTGATTACCATTCTGCAGGGCGGGGTCGACGTGTGGCGCCACGATATTGAAATCCCCGCAAAATACGGGGTCGATATCTGTGTCGGCGATACGAGAGGACCGTCCGGTATTTTCCGGTTTTTAAGGACCGCGCCCGTTATGCTGGAGATCATCCGCGACGTGGAAGCTCTGTGCCCGGACGCAATCGTTCTGAATTATACAAACCCCATGGCGCTTCTGTGCGGATACCTGCAGCGCCAGACCAAGGTAAACGTGACCGGCCTGTGCCACAGCGTACAGGGTACCGCGGAAATGCTTGCCGGCTTTATCGGCGCGAAGCCGGAGGAACTGACCTACACCTGTGCCGGTATCAATCATCAGGCGTTTTACCTGAAAATGGACTGGAAGGGACAGGACGCGCTGCCGCTGCTGAAAAAAGCGGTGCTGGAAAAGCCGGAGGTCACGGCGGAAGAACCGGTCAGGTCCGAAATGTTCCTCAATCTGGGCTATTACCCGACGGAGTCGTCCGGACACAATTCCGAGTACAACGCCTGGTTCCGCAAACGTCCGGATTTAATTGAAAAATACTGCACGCACGGCACGGGCTGGAACCCGGGCGCCCACGCCTACATATTGGATGAGTATCTGAAAAGGGAATGCTCCTGGGAAAGCGAATTCCAGAAGATGCTGGAAGAGGAAGAGTTCGATCTCAGCAGGGGCGACGAATACGCTTCCAATATTTTCAACGCCGTTTTCGGCGATCACACTCCGTTCGAGTTTAACGGCAACCTCAGGAATTTCGGCCTTGTCGACAATCTTCCTGCCGGAGCCTGTGTAGAAGTACCCGTTCTGGCCTCCCGCGCGGGAATCCGCCCCTTCCACGTCGGTAACCTGCCCGACGGCCTCGCGATTCTAGTCAACACCTCTTCCCGCTGCGAGGAGCTGGCGATCGACGGCGCGATCGAAGGGGACCCGTGGAAAATTTTCCAGGCGGTTCTGTTCGATCCCCTTACCTCCGCCGTGCTCTCCATGGCGGAAACCAGACAGATGGTCCAGGAAATGCTGGATAAAAACAAAGAATACCTGACCTATTTCAAATCGCTCGCCATTTAAATCGATTTATTTTGGCTCACCCTGCTCCGCAGCAGGTAAGATACAATAAAATTCAAACAATGGAGGATTGAAATGAAAAAGTTTACATCTTGTGTACTTGCCGTCGCTCTGGCAGCTTCCCTGCTGACCGGGTGCGGTGCACCCGCTGCAAACTCCGATTCCTCGGCCGCAGGCAAATCGGGCGCCACCACCACGATTACCCTGTGGTCCCATATCGACGAAAACTGGAACCCCGCTCAGGACAAAATGATCGCGGATTTTGAAGCGGCGAATCCCGACATTAAAGTGGTACGCGAATCTTTTCCCTATGACGAGTTTGAATCCAAAACGCAGACCTCCCTGCTGAGCAAGGAAGGCGGGGCGGATGTTTATCAGCTGTGGGGCGGCTGGGCGATCGATTACGCCAAGACCGGCGCTTTCTCTCCTGTACCGGATACATACATGGAGAAGGTCAAGGCGGACAGCTACGAGCCTGTAATCGGGTCCTTCGGCTACAACGGAAAGTACTACGGTGTTCCGCTGGAGTTCAACATCGAATACGGCGGGCTGCTGGTCAACACCCCGAAATTCAAGGAACTGGGCATTCAGTACCCCACCACATGGGACGATATGATCAACATCGCCAAGAAGAATTCCTCCTCCGACGGCGCGGTGTATCACCTTCGCGGACTGGATTTCGTTGGATGGGATACGCTTCCCTACACCTGGCTGTCCATGATTCTTTCCTCCGGCGGCAAATACATGGAGGGCGACAAGTTCAACTTTAACAATCCCGTCGGCGTCGAAACCATGCAGAAGCTGGTGGACTACGTTGCCGTTGATAAGATCACGAACCTCGACGGCCTGACCAACGCCAGCGACACGGAGCCCTATCAGAAGCTTTTCACCAGCGACGAGGAGCTGATGGTTCCCCGCGGACCGTGGACGGTCTCGGAAGGCATCCATGTTGACGGTCTGGAATACGGCAAGGATTTCGAGTACGTTGCAATGCCGTTCTACGGCTCGCAGAAGCTGTTCGCGGCGGAAACCGGCTGGGGGCTGGCGGTCAACGCTTCCTCTAAAAATCAGGAAGCGGCATGGAAGTTCGTTGAATTCTGGACCGATCCCGACAGAGTGCTGGATTACAACATTGCCTGCGGCATGGTGCCCGCATCCAAAACCGCGGCCCACAATCCGGAGCTGCTGAAAGCGATGCCTTATCTTGAGCCGCTGGTAAACATTCTGGACGGCGGCAAGTTCATCGGTTATTTCAACACGGATAAGCTGAAGGAAAATGTAAAAAACACCTTTATCGATATCGTGAACAACAAGACCCCTGTGGCTGAAGCGCTTGAAAAACTTGACAGCACAATGAACGCGGAAAAATAACTGCACATGAAAATACGGCGGGCTTTTGACAAAGGAGAGAGCCCGCCGTCTCTCTAAGGAGGATCGACCCGTGAAAAACAACCGTTTTGTCTACCTTGTGCTGCTCCCGATTTTTATTTTGCTGGCAGTCTTCTTCGTACTTCCCATTGTAGGCGGCCTTGCGATTTCCTTTTTTGATTACAACCCGCTCAGAGCCATCAACCATTTTATTGGATTTGAAAACTTCGGTAAGCTGATGTCGGATAAAATCTTCCTGAAATCCACAGCAAACACGCTTATATTTGTCGGCATTACCGTTACTCTGAATATATTCCTCACCCTCGTGCTCGCGCAGCTGATCAGTATGCTGCCGTGGCCGAAATTCCGGAGCTTTTTCCGGGTGATTTTCTTCATGCCCTGCGTGGCGCCGCTGATCGCCTCCAGCGTGGTATGGGGCGGGCTCTATGCCACCAAGTACGGCCTGATCAACAATATGCTCAAAACCTTCTTTGGGATTTCCCCGGTAAACTGGCTGGGAACCGCAAGCTACGTGATGCCCGCCATCATTATTTTCACGCTTTGGGCCGATATCGGCTACAACATCATCCTGTTTTCCGCCGGGATGGACGGAATCCCCACGGATTTCTATGAGGCGGCCGAAATCGACGGCGCGGGCATGGTGAAAAAGTTCTTCTATATCACCCTGCCGCTTCTGGGAAGAACCGTCAGCTTCGTCGTGGCCATGACGATTATCTCCCACTTCCAGATGTTCGCGCAGTTCCAGGTTCTTGCCAAGCTGGGCGGTCCGGAAAACTCGGGAAACGTTCTTACCTATTACATTTACAAAACCGCTTTCCAGACCAAGGATATGGGGTACGCGTCCGCAATCGCGGTCGTTCTCTTCGTTCTCATTATGATCGTCACAATCATTCAGCAGCGGCTCAACCGCGTGGAATGGGGGTATTAAGATGGCAAGCAATTCCAGAAAATACTACAAGCTGTATGTTGTGATCGCCGTCATCCTGATGGTTTTCGCCCTGCTCATTATTGCGCCCTACATCTGGATGATGCTCACCTCGTTCAAGAGCACCCGTGAGGTTCTGTACAACCCCGGAAAAGTCATGCCGATCAAATGGACGCTTTCCGGTTACATCACCGTTCTGACAAAATCACCGTTCTTCAGCTGGTTCAAAAACAGCGTGATCGTGTCCGTGACCGTCACGGCGGCGGTCATCTTTACAAGCACGATCACCGGCTATGTGTTTTCCAAATACCGCTTCAAGGGGAAAAACTTTCTTTTCTGGCTGGTGCTGAGTACTATGATGGTTCCCAGTCAGATCACCATGATCCCCCGCTTCCTGATTATCAATCAGGTCGGTCTGTACAACAGCCTGCAGGCGCTGATCATTCCGGCGATCGTATCCGGGTTCGGCATTTACCTTTGCCGGCAGTTCTGCGACGAAATTCCGGACAGTCTTTGCGAAGCCGCGAAGCTGGACGGCGCAGGAGATTTCCGCATCTACGCCAGCATCATCCTGCCGCAGCTGCGGCCCTGCGTTGCGGCTCTGGCGATTTTCACCTTCCTGGATATCTGGAACGATTACCTGAACCCTCTGATTATGCTCTCCACACTGAAGAGCATGACGCTTCCTCTGGCACTGACCTATTTCTCCGACGCACATTCCACCGATATCAGCGCCGTCATGGCGGCCTCCGCGCTGATTATGCTCCCGGTGACCATCCTTCTGCTCTGCTTCCAGAAGCAGTTCATCAAGGGCGTTACGATTTCGGGCATGAAATAAAAAAAACAGACACAGGCGGATCGACCCGTTTTCCGGGCGATCCGCCTGTTTTTATATTCCTATGCCGCAATGAAGAATTTCTGTATAGTCGATTAACTTTAAAAATGGCTAAGGATTTGCGAGGACATTTTTCGTGCTGTAAGGCAGACGACGAAGTCAGGCTGTCGCCTGACGAGGAGGATAACGCAACAGCACGGAAAATAGACCGCAAAGACTGGATGGTTTTGAAGTTAATTGACTATATTGCCCGCTTGAAGAAAATGTCAGCCCATGCACACGCGGACGACATGCTTTTGCCCGTCGCCGCACACCGGAAGGACGTTGCCCTGTACCGGTTCGCCGTCAAGCGTCATGCTTTTTACGCCTTTGCTCTTCCCCGCCGCATTGTCGATTTCGATCCGGTACGTGGAGCCGCGGAATTTGCGTTCCACCGTAAAGCTGCCGAAATCTTCGGGAATACACGGATCGATTTCCAGTCCGTCGAACTGGGGCCGGATACCGAGAATGAACTGGGAGACATCGTAAAAGCTCCAGGCCGCCGTACCGGTCAGCCAGGAATTTTTCGCTTCGCCGTGCCGCGGCGCGTCGCGCCCCGCGATCATCTGTGCGTAAACATAGGGCTCGGTGCGGTGTACTTCACTGATCTGCTCCGTATAGGCGGGGCAGGTTTTTTTGTAAACGGAAAACGCCAGATCGCCGCGGCCGAGAACGGTTTCCGCAATGGAAACCCAGGGATTGTTGTGACAGAAAATGCCGCCGTTTTCCTTATATCCCGGAGGATAGGAGGATATTTCACCCAGATTCAGCCGGTAAGAGGTATAGGACGGCCAATTCAGAACCAAACCGAATTCCGTATCGAGATGCCGGTGCACGGAATCCAGCGCGCGCTGCGCCAAGCCTTCCTTTACGCCGACTCCGGCCATGACGCAGAAGCCCTGCGGTTCGATAAACAGCTTGCCTTCGTCGCATTCCCGGCTGCCGACTTTGTCCCCGAAGGCGTCGTAGGCGCGCAGGAACCATTCGCCGTCCCAACCGTCCTTGAGGATGGCGTCGGTCATATTGTTTACTTCGCGAAGCGCGCGCTCCGCTTCCTGCGCATACCCCGACCGGCTCAGAATTTCAGCATACGCCGGGCCGACCGAAACAAACAGCCCCGCGATAAACACCGATTCCGCGATCCCGCTTTCAAAATTCGCGCAGGTCTGGAAGGATTCCCCGGGCGTTTTGGAAAAGCAGTTCAGGTTAAGGCAGTCGTTCCAGTCGGCGCGGCCGATCAGCGGAAGCCCGTGCGGCCCAAGGTTGTTCAGCACATGGTCAAACGACCGTTTCAAATGCTCCAGCAGGGGAACCTCCGTGCCCTCCGCATTATTGAAGGGAACCTGCTCCTGCAGAACCGGCCAGTCCCCCGTCTCCTTCAGATACGCGATCACCCCGAAAATCAGCCACAGGGAATCGTCGTTAAACCCGCTGCCAACTTCAAGATTGCCGCGTTTGGTCAGCGGCTGGTACTGATGGTAGGCGCTTCCGTCCTCCATCTGTGTGGCGGCAATATCCAGAATACGGGCCCTTGCCCGGGTGGGAATCAGATGCACAAAGCCGAGAAGGTCCTGCGTGGAATCCCGGAAGCCCATTCCCCTTCCGATCCCGGATTCAAAATAGGAGGCGGAGCGCGACATGTTGAACGTCACCATGCACTGGTACTGGTTCCAGATATTCACCATGCGGTTCAGCTTTTCGTCCCGGCTGTCAAGGCGGAAATTGGAAAGCAGGCCGTCCCAGTACTCTTTGATACGGGACAGCGCGGAGTCCACCTGCGCGTCTGTGGAAAAGGCGTCCAGCAGCTTTTTTGCCGGCGCTTTATTGACAACATTCGGCGATTCCCATTTCTGATCTTCCGGGTTTTCACAGTAGCCCAGAACGTAAATCAGACTTTTTTCCTCTCCGGGGGCAAGGGTCATACGGACGCAGTGGGAGCCGACGGGTGCCCAACCGCTTGCGACGGAGTTGCGGGATTTCCCCGCAAGCACCGCGTCCGGCCTGTCAAAGCCGTTGTAGGCCCCTAAAAAGGATTCCCGGTCCGTGTCGAAACCGTCGATCGCAGTGTTCACGCCGAACACCGCGTAATGGTTGCGCCGCTCGCGGTATTCCGATTTGTGATAGATCGCCCTGCCGGTCACTTCCACTTCCCCAATATTGAAATTGCGCTGGAAGTTCGTCATGTCGTCGTACGCGTTCCAAAGGCAGAATTCAACAAAAGAGAACACCTGAAAGCTCTTTGGCTCTGAGGAGGTGTTCTTCATAGTCAGGCGGGTTACTTCGCAGTCCGCGCAGATCGGGACAAAAACGGTCTGCGTCGCCTGCAGGCCGTTTTTGCTGGAATCGAAAATGCTGTATCCCAGCCCGTGGCGGCATCCGTAAGAGTCCAGCGGCGTTTTCGTCGGCGCCCAACCCGGATTCCATACAGTGCCTTCGTCATTTATATAAAAGTAGCGCCCTCCCGCATCCGTGGGAACATTATTATACCGGTACCGCGTAAGGCGGAGCATGCGTGCGTCTTTATAAAAACAATATCCCCCCGATGTGTTTGAAATCAGTGAAAAAAAGTCTTCATTTCCAAGATAGTTGATCCAGGGATAGGGGGTGTCCGGCCGGGTAATGACATACTCCCTGCGGACGTCGTCAAAATATCCGAATTTCATAGGCAAGTTCCTCCCAATGCTTTGTTTGACTACAAATTACGAAAACGATTTAGTAATTTCACAAAACACGAAATCCATTTTCTTTATAGTAATAGGTATCACAGATAAAATCAAGTGTTTTTTAATATTCAGCATATTATACGAATATCAATCGATAGATCATACAATTTTAAACCAAAACAGTAAAAAAGAGCCAAATCACAGAAATTCTCATATTTTTTTTAAAAATTTCGATTTTTACGAAAACATTTTCGTATATAATATTATTGTTAGAAAAATATAAGCCCGTTTTCTCCTAAAATATATTATAAAATGAAATTTTTTTAAAAATTTAATATTAAAATTTAAATGACTATTGAAAAACTGTTTATTATGGATTATAATAACTTACGAAAACGATTTAGAAAATTTCTCAGACAGGAGAAAGTCATATGGCAAACATAAAAGATATTGCGTTGAAATGCGGATTGTCCGTTTCAACGGTCAGCAAAGCGCTGAACAGCTACAGCGACATCAGCAAGGAAACCCGCCAGCGCGTTCTGGAAACCGCAGAGCAGTTCGGCTACTTCCCAAATTCCAACGCAAGGGCCCTGAAAACGAACCGTACCCATAATTTAGGAGTGCTGTTTGTGGACGACGCCCAAAGCGGACTGACGCACGATTATTTTGCCGCCGTTTTGGACAGCTTTAAGGTGGAAGCGGAAAAGCACGGCTACGACATCACCTTTATCAATCACAATATCAACATTGGAAACCGGCCGATGACTTTTCTGGAGCACTGCAGATACCGCAATTTCGACGGCGTGTGCATCGCCTGTATCGACTTCCAGAAACCGGAGGTCATCGAGCTGGTAAGCAGCAGTATTCCCGTCGTGACCATCGACCACGTGTTCAACAACCACACAAGCATCAACTCGGCGAATGTACGGGGGATGCACGAGCTTGTACAGTACATATATGACATGGGCCACCGGAGAATCGCCTATGTACACGGCGAAAGATCGGCGGTCACCGAACAGCGTCTGACCAGCTTCTGCAAGTCGCTGATGGATTTGGGGATCGAGACTCCCCAGGAATATCTTGCACGCGCAGCCTACCACGACACTGCCGCCACCCGGCACAGCGTCAGACAGCTTTTGAGCCTGCCGAACCGCCCGACCTGCATCGTCATGCCCGACGATTACGCTGCGCTCGGGGGCATTGAGGCGATTGAGGCCGCGGGGCTGAGGATTCCGGAGGATATTTCCATTGCGGGATATGACGGAATCTCCCTTTCCCAGGTAATCAAGCCGCGGCTCACCACGCTGAAACAGGACACGAAAATGCTCGGCCGCGAAGCCGCGCGCAGGCTGATCGGCCAAATAGAGAATCCCCTTACCACCATAACGGAGAACGTTACGGTGATGGGCCAGCTGATAGAAGGCCAGTCCGTAGGAAGGGTGGCCCCCTCCATCGAGTAAGTTTTGGCAGAGTAACTGCCATGCTGATAAATTTTAGCGGATTGTCCGCCAGATTAAAGGAGGATTTCGTAAACATGAAAAAGGCAAGAAAAATCACCGCAACGCTTCTGGCTCTCGCGATGATGACAGGCGTCATGGCAACCGCTTCCGGCTGCCAGAGCGGGCCGGCCGCGTCGTCGGCAGCTCCCGCCGCAAGCCAGGAAGCCGCAAACAGCGAAGCTCCGGCAGCGGAAGGAAAAACGCTCAACATTTGGTGCTGGAACGATGAGTTCCAAAGCAGGTTCAACGATTATTATCCGGAAGTAAAGGAAGTGGCCGGCGACAAATCCACCACTACCTTAAACGACGGCACCGTCGTCAAATGGACCATCAATCCGAACGACAACAACAACTATCAGAACAAACTGGATCAGGCGCTGCTTTCTCAGGAAAGCGCCGCTGCCGACGACAAAATCGATATTTTCCTGGTGGAAGCCGATTACGCATTAAAGTACGTCGACAGTGAATACACATTGGATGTAAAGAAAGACATAGGGCTGACGGACAGCGACCTGTCCAACCAATACCAGTACACACAGGATATCGTCACCGACAAAAGCGGCGCCCTGAAAGGCACCACCTGGCAGGCGACCCCCGGTCTGTTCGCTTACCGCCGTTCCATCGCCAAAGCAGTGCTGGGCACGGACGACCCCGCAAAGGTACAGGAATCTCTCTCCGACTGGGATAAGTTCAACAGCGTAGCGGCGCAGGCCAGCGCCAAAGGCTACAAGATGCTTTCCGGCTATGACGACAGCTACCGCACCTTCTCCAACAACGTATCCGCACCGTGGGTAACGGACACGACGGCCACGGTTGACGCCAACCTGATGAATTGGGTAAAACAGACGAAAGAATATGCACAAAAGGGCTATAACAACAAGACCTCCCTCTGGGATGACAAGTGGCAGGCCGACCAGGGCCCGAGCGGAAAAGTACTCGGATTCTTCTACTCCACCTGGGGTATTAACTTTACCCTGCTGGGCAACTCCCTGAAAACACCGGTCGCGGAAGGCGGCAAGGAAGAAGTCGGCAACGGCGTTTACGGCGACTATGCCGTCTGCCAGGGCCCTGAAAGCTACTACTGGGGCGGCACCTGGATCTGCGGCGCCAAGGGAAGCGACAACATCGGCACGATCAAGAATGTCATGAAGTCCCTCACCAGCGACAGCACGATCATGAAGAAGATCACAACCGACACACAGGATTATACCAATAACAAAGCGGCCATGGAAGAAATCGCGAACAGCGACTTCAAATCCGCATTCCTCGGCGGACAGAACCACATTAAGCTCTTTGCCGAAGTGGCGCCGAAGATCGACATGAGCAACGCCGGTCCCTACGACCAGGGAATGAACGAAAGCATGCAGAAATGCTTTAAGGATTATTTCGACGGCACGGTCGACCTTGAAAAGCAAAGGCAAACTTCGAAAAGACAGTCAAGGAGAAATATCCTGAAATCACAGAAATAAAATGGCCATCATAAAGATTTTTTAAGCCGGACGCACGGCTGCCAAAGGGGGTTTCCCCGGACCGCGGCCGTGCGGCTTTATTAGGGAAAGGGGGCTTCGACTTCATGAACGCTGAGAGTACGCCGAAAAAGAGGAAGCGCAGCCGCTACGCGAAATGGGGTTATCTTTTTATCTCTCCATTTTTTATCGTATTTATTGTCTTTTCATTGATTCCTCTGTGCTCCACCATTTATTACAGCTTCTTTCAATATTACCGCCAGGGGCTGAAAATCATTGGGCCGACCTTTACGGGCATGGCGAATTATGTCAAATTGTTTCAGGCGGACCTGCCGAATTATCTGGGAAACACCCTCCTGATCTGGCTTATCGGCTTTATTCCCCAGATTATTATCTCCCTGCTTCTGGCAGCCTGGTTCACCAACCTGCGCCTGAACCTGCGCGGGCAGGGGTTCTTTAAAACCGTGATCTATATGCCGAATCTGATCATGGCTTCCGCTTTTGCCATGCTGTTTTTCGCACTGTTCAGCGATAACGGCCCCGTCAACGGAAGCTTGGTATCCCTCGGAATTTTCAGCCAGCCCTTCCGATTTTTGGCCAGCATAGCCGGCACTCGCGGCCTGATCAGCTTCATGAATTTTCTGATGTGGTTCGGTAATACCACGATTCTGCTGATGGCGGCGATTATGGGCGTCGACCCCGGACTTTACGAGGCGGCCGAAATCGACGGCGCCTCCTCCAACCAGATGTTCTGGCGGATCACCATTCCGCTGATCCGTCCCATTATGGCGTATGTCCTGGTCACTTCGCTCATCGGCGGCCTGCAGATGTTCGATGTGCCCCAGATTCTGACCAACGGTTCCGGCAATCCGGACCGCAGCGCGACCACGATGATTATGTACCTGAATAATCATATGTACAGCAAAAATTACGGGATGGCCGGAGCGGTTTCCGCCGTGCTTTTCCTGATCTGCGCGGTGCTCTGCTTCCTGATCTATTTCATGATGACAAACAAGGACGGCGCTGCCGGAAACAAAAAGAAAAGGGGTGTCCATGGATGAATAACCGTTCTAAATCCGGCAAAGCCGGACTTTCCGTCACACGGGGCGCCTGCTATCTTGTTTTGGCTGTTCTTTGCTTTTTGTGCCTGTTTTTCTTTTACATGCTGCTGATTAACTCTTCCCGGAACACCTATCAGATTCAGCAGGGGTTCTCGTTTCTTCCGGGGAAATCCTTTGTCGTAAACCTGAAAAATCTTCTGAAAAACGCGAACATCCCCGTGCTGAGCGGTATTTATAACAGCCTTGTCGTCTCCGCGCTGACGGCGCTTCTGGCGTCCTATTTCTCGGCGCTGACCGCCTATGGGATTTACGCTTACGATTTCAGATTTAAAAAAGCCGCTTTCACGGTTATTTTGCTGATTATGATGATGCCGACGCAGATTTCGGCGGTGGGCTTCGTCAATCAGATGCAGGCGATGGGGCTGCGCAATTCCCTGATTCCGCTGTTTTTGCCCTCCATTGCTTCCCCCACTGTATTTTTCTTTATGAAACAGTATCTCGACAGCAATATGCCGATGGAAATCGTGGAAGCCGCGCGCATTGACGGCAGCGGCGAGTTCCACACTTTTAACACCATCGTGCTGCCGATCATGAAGCCGGCGATGGCCGTACAGGCGATTTTCACCTTTGTGACCGCGTGGAATAACTTCTTTATCCCCGCCCTGCTGATTGACAAAGCCGACAAAAAGACTCTGCCCATCCTGATTGCGCAGCTGCGCAGCGCGGATTTCCTCAAATTCGACATGGGGCAGGTCTACATGATGGTCACGATCGCGATCATTCCGGTCATCATTATTTACCTGATTCTCTCCAAATATATTGTGCGCGGCGTTGCGCTGGGCGGCGTAAAGGGATAACCGGTCCGCCGCAAAATAAACTGAGCTGGGGATGAAGCAAATGGGATTTCCTGAAAATTTCATCTGGGGCGCCGCAACCGCCTCCTACCAGATTGAGGGAGCCCCGCGGGAAGGGGGCAAAAGCGACTCTGTCTGGGATGAGTTCTGCCGTGTTCCGGGCGCTGTTTTTGAGGGTCAGACAGGCGACGACGCCTGCGACCATTATCACCGCTTCCGGGAAGATATCGCCATGATGAAGCAGCTGGGTATCCGCGCTTACCGCTTCTCCTTCTCCTGGCCCCGCATTCTGCCGGACGGAACAGGGGAAGTAAACGAAGCGGGCATGCGTTTCTATGAAGACCTTGTAGAAGAACTCCTGCAAAATCAGATTACACCCTATGCCACTCTTTTTCATTGGGATTATCCGGCCGTCCTGCAGAAGCAGGGCGGCTGGCTGAACCCACAAAGCCCGCTGTGGTTCGAACAGTATGCCGAAACCATTGCGAGACGGTTTAAAGGCAAAATCCGGCATTATTTCACCATCAATGAACCGCAGTGCTTTATCGGACTGGGCTACGGCCGCGGCACGCACGCGCCCGGCCTGAAGCTTTCCGCCGCGGATAATTTTCTGGCGGTCCACCACGTTCTGCTGGCGCACGGAAGAGCTGTCCGCGCGCTGAGGGAATACGGCGGTCCTGTCAGTGTGGGGCTGGCGCAGTGCGGGCGGATTTTCGTTCCGCAGACCGACCGGACCGAGGACGCCGAAGCCGCGCGGCGCGCTACCTTCGAGGTCCCCGGCGACTATCTTGACGCTCTTTTCAGCGTCTCCCTCTGGAGCGACCCGATTCTGAAGGGGGAGTACCCCAAAGACTTCCTGCAGAAATTTTCCGATGTTCTGCCCGAAATCAGCGCGGGGGACATGGAGCTCATCCATCAGCCAATCGATTTTTACGGGCAGAATATTTACCACGCCGCCCGCGTCCGGGCGGCGAAGGGCGGCTGGGAACCGGTGCCGTTCCCCGTGGGGATGACAAAAACGGCCATGAACTGGCCCGTGACCCCGGAATGCATGTACTGGTGCAGTAAATTTCTGTATGGAGAATACCGTAAAAAAATCATTATCAGCGAAAACGGGATGTCCGCTCACGACGCCATCTCACTGGACGGGCGGGTACACGACCCGAACCGGATCGATTATCTGCGCCGCTATCTCCGTTATTTAAGGATGGCGGTAAATGAGGGTATTGATGTCGCAGGTTACTTCGTCTGGTCCCTGATGGATAATTTTGAATGGGATTCCGGTTATCACGAACGCTTCGGCATCATCTATGTCGATTACGAAACACAAGAGCGAATCCCGAAGGACAGCGCTTACTGGTACCAAAAAACGATTGAACAAAACGGAGAGAGGCTTTGAAAGCCTCTCTCCGTTTTGTTCGTATCCATTCAGTCCGGTTCCAGCAGTTCCGCAAACGAATCAATGTACTCATCCGCTTCCCGGAGGATGGTCTCTTTTTCATAGTCCGAATACGGATCGTAAACCCCGCAGGTCCGGAAGCCGCCCGCCTTTGCTCCCCGGATTCCCGCCGAAATATCCTCAAACACCACGCAGTCCCGTGCGGAAAGGCCGAGCCGCTGCGCCGCCAGAAAATAGATATCGGGGAAGCCCTTCCCCCTCTCCACCTCGCCCAGATGGGCAAAAGCGTCGAACAGGTCAAAAACGCCGTTGTTTTTCAGTGCCGGTTCGTACAGCTCCGGGGCCTGCGCGGTTGCGACCGCCAGCCTGACTCCACGGCTTTTTAACTTCCGGAGGAATTCCCCGGCCCGGGGCTTCAGTGCGATTTCAAAGCGGTAGGCCTGTTCGGACATTTCCATCCAGTCACGGATGACCTCCTGTGCCGTTTCCGGCAGGGAAAACCGCGCGATGGTATACGCCGCCGCGTCGCGGTAGTTCATGGGTGTAACCTTTTCGACATAGTCGTCCGGCAGAGGGATTCCCCGTTTCGCAAGGAACCGCTGATCGATCTGCGCCCAGATTCCCATGGACTCCAGCAAAGTGCCGTCAAGGTCAAAAATCGCGCCTTTCAATTCCTTCATGGATTCCCTCCCTGAAAAATCTGTAAAAGCCCGCGGGCGGCTTCGCGGATGTCGGGCTGTGCGATCACCGCGGAAACCACCGCCAGGCCGTCGATACCGATCTTACAGAATGCGGGGGCGGTTTCCCGGTTGATTCCCCCGATGACGACAATCGGGATTTGAACCGCCCTGCGGATAGCGTGTAATTCTTCCATAGAGACGATTTCGGCGTCCGTTTTCGTCCCGGTCGCGTACATGGCGCCTACGCCGAGATAATCCGCGCCGTCCTTCTCGGCCTGAACGGCTTCTTCCAGTGTGGACGCGGATACCCCGATAATTTTTTCTTCCCCCAAAATACGGCGCAGCACGCCGCAGGGCAAATCGCTCTGCCCCACGTGCACGCCGTCCGCATTGACTGCAAGAGCAATGTCCAGCCGGTCGTTGATAAGCAGAGGGACGCCGTAATGTTCCGTTACCCTTTTCACCGCAAGGGCCGTGTCGTAAAACAGGCGGGAAGAAATATTCTTTTCCCTCAGCTGGATGACCGTACAGCCCCCCTGAATCGCCTGTTCCACCGATTCCTCCACTGCAGCGGTGCTCATCAGTTCCCTGTCCGTACAGAGGTACAGGGAATAATCGATTTCAGATTTCATCCAGCTTCGCCCTCTCTTCCAATAAAACAGGATTCAGGCGGCTCAGCGCGTCGATAATCGCGATATGAAAGCTGCCGGTGCCGGTCTGCCCCGCCGCTTCGTACGCAAGCTCTCCCGCGATTCCCATGGAAGCGATTCCGGCGACCGCCGCCGTAAAGCCGTCCCGCAGCGCGCCCGCGTAGGCGCCGACCAGCGAGGAGGTCATGCAGCCGGTACCGGTCACCCTGCTGAGCATGGGATGTCCGTTGCGTATTTGGGCAACTCTTTTCCCGTCGGCAATCACGTCGACCGCACCGGTAACGGCGGCCGTACAGCCCAGCTTTTCCGCAACGGCTTTTGCAACGGTAACCGCGTCGTTGCCGCCGTCGGCCTCGGAGGCATCCACCCCTTTTGTCGAAGCGGCCAGCCCCGCGACAAAGGAGACTTCGGAAATATTCCCGCGCAGGACCGTAAGACTGACCTGCTCCAGAATTTCTCTGGTCGCGTCGTTGCGCAGTTTGGACGCGCCCGCGCCGACCGGGTCAAACACAACGGGAATCCCGAGTTCGTTTGCCCTTTTCCCCGCCGCAAGCATGGAAGCGACGGTGCGCTGGTTCAGTGTGCCGATGTTCAGCACCAGAGCGGAAGAAATCCCGGAAATATCGGCCGCTTCCGCAATGTCGTCCGCCATGATGGGCGAAGCGCCGATGGCAAGCAGCGCGTTTGCACAGTCGTTGACCGTCACATAGTTGGTGATATTATGTACCAGCGGAACCTTTTCCCTCAGGACGCGGATTGCGTTTGATACTTCTTTGGTGATCTGATTCATTGTTTCATCCTCCGGATATTTTATTGTTTCTTTTATTTTTCAGAGCAGAATTCTACTTTTTTGCCTTCCAGAATCAGGTTGGTCGTACGGACGGCGCACATTTTTCCGCACATAGAGCAGGTGTGGCGGTCGGCGGGAGGGGTACTTTCAAAGTAGTCCCTTGCTTTTTCCCCGTCTATGGCGACCCGGAACATTTCGTCCCAGTCCATCCTGTGGCGCGCGTCCGCCATCTGATTGTCGAGGTCGCGCGCATGGGGAACGCCTTTTGCGATATCCGCCGCGTGCGCGGCAATTATGCTGGCGATGATTCCCTCCTTGACATCGTTCAGATCCGGCAGGCGAAGGTGTTCCGCCGGGGTGACGTAGCACAGGAAGTCCGCGCCGCTGGCTGCCGCAATCGCTCCGCCGATGGCGGAAGTGATGTGGTCGTAGCCGGGAGCGATATCGGTAACCAGAGGTCCCAGCACATAGAACGGCGCGTTGTGACAAAGCCGCTTCTGCAGCGTCATATTGGCCGCGATCTCATTCATGGCCATGTGGCCCGGACCTTCCACCATGACCTGCACGTCCTTTTCCCACGCGCGTCTGGTCAGGTTTCCCAGCTCGACCAGTTCCCCGATCTGCCCGGCGTCGGTGCTGTCGTCCAGACAGCCGGGACGAAGCGCGTCGCCAAGACTGATAGTCACATCGTATTCGCGCAGGATTTCCAGCACTTCATCATAGTACTCGTAAAACGGGTTTTCATTGCCCGTCATCTCCATCCACGCAAAAAGCAGAGACCCGCCCCGGGAGACAATGTTCATGGTGCGGCCCTCCCTGCGGAAGCCCTCCACCGCGCGACGGTTGATGCCCGCGTGAATCGTCATGAAATCCACGCCTTCTTTCGCGTGCGCCTCCACCACCTTCAGAAAATCCTTTGCGGAGATTTCCAGCAAATCCTTTTCCAGATACCCGATCGCATCGTACATGGGCACCGTGCCGATCATCGCGGGGGATTTTGCAATCAGCTCCTGCCGGAAGGTATTGGTTTTGCCGTAATTGCTCAGGTCCATGATCGCTTCCGCGCCGAAGCGGAGCGCCATGTCCACCTTCTGCATTTCCACATCGTAATTTTTGCAGTCGCCCGAAATCCCCAGATTGACGTTGATTTTTGTTTTCAGTCCCGCGCCGATTCCCTCCGGAGACAGGGCCGTATGGTGAATATTGGCCGGAATGGCGACCTGCCCGGACGCTACCAGCTCCCGTAGCTCTTCGGGCTCCATGGATTCTTTTTCCGCCACCACGGTCATCTCTTTGGTGACAATGCCTTTTTTAGCCGCTTCCATCTGCGTCTGATATGTTCTCATTGTAATAATCCTCCATTTTTATACAAATTGTAAAAATGATTGGTCGGGCCGTGGCCTTTGCCGATCTGCAGCGCGTGCCGGATGGCTGTGGTAACGTATTCTTTCGCGGCGCCGACGGCCTCGGAAACCTCCATTCCGTTCGCAAGGTTTGCCGCAATGGCGGAGGAAAGGGTACAGCCCGTACCGTGGGTATTTTTTGTGGGAATCCTCTCTGTCCGAAACGCACGGATTTCTTCTCCGTCAAACAAAATATCCACCGCGTCGCCCTCCAGATGCCCGCCCTTGACCAGCACATACCGGGGGCCCATGTTCCTTAGAACAGCCGCGGCTTTTTCCATATCCCCGACGGCGCGGATTTCCAGGCCGGTGATTGCTTCCGCCTCCGGGATATTGGGCGTGAGCAGAAAAGCCTGCGGCAGCATTTCGGCTTTCAGCGTTTCCAGCGCGTCCGGGTGCATCAGGGCGCGGCCGCCCTTCGCGACCATCACCGGGTCCAGCACCACGCCGCCGGGCCGGTAAAAACGCAGCCTTTCGGCGACCGTCTTCATCTGCTCCGCGCCGGAAAGCATCCCGATTTTTACCCCGTCCACCGCGATATCCTCAAACACGGCGTCGATCTGGTCGGCGACAATCCGCGGCGGGATATCCTGAATGGAAATCACGCGGCTGGTGTTTTCCGCCACCACCGAAACAATGACGCTCATGCCAAAGGCCCCGTGCGCGGCAAAGGTTTTCAGGTCGGCCTGGATTCCGGCTCCGCCGCTGCAGTCGGAACCCGCAATGGTCAGTAAATTTTTAATGGCTAACTCCTCCTTCTGAAATAAAAAAATGCCCACCGTCAAGGCGAGCATAAAAAATCGGATTTTGCTCCCTACGACAGCGTTAACTGACAGGTTCAAAGGGTCAGGTTTTACCTTCTCAACTCGGATGAGTCCCCCCGCGTCTATTCAATTAAAAAAGCGTCCACCCAAACAGGTGAACGCGAATCAATCAACGTTCCCTACTTCGGTATTAGCCGACAGGTTCAAAGGGTCAGGTTTTACCTTCTCAACTCCATGAGTTCCCCCAGTTGTATTTTATTATATACTGTATTGGAATGCCTGTCAATCCGTCTTCCGTCCGTATTTTTCCATGCCGCTTTGGTGCAGGGAACACCGTAAACGGAAGGAGACCGGCAGTCCGGCGAACTTTTTATCCCGTGGAACCCGGTTATGAACGCTATTGGATTGCCTCCCTGCCGCGTTCCCCCGTACGGATACGGACGGCGTCACTGATGTCGGAAATAAAGATTTTTCCGTCGCCGTATTCCCCGGTGTACGCCTTTTCGACGATGCTGTCCACAACCGTATCGGCCTGTTCGTCCAGAACGATCATTTCAATTTTGATTTTCGGCAGGAACTGGTAGTCGACCTCCGTCCCCCTTACAAATTCCTTCCAGCCCTTTTGATTGCCGCAGCCCATGACCTGCATAATGCTCAGGCCGTTGAGCTGGAGAGAATCGAGGATTTCTTTGATTTCTTCCAGCTGATCCGGACGTATAAACGCTTCAATTTTTTTCATATCTTCACCATTCTCATTTCTTAATCCATCCCGTTAAACGCCGGGTAGGCGGATTCCCCGTGCTGGGAAGCGTCGAGCCCCACATTCTCGTCTTTCTGGGAAACCTTGATGCCGCCCGTAACAGCCGAAGTGATGCTGCCGGCGATCAGAGTACCGACGACCGCGATGACAACGGTGATGGCGATCGCCGCAAGCTGGCGCAGGAACAGGTTTGCATCGCCGAAAATCAGCCCGTTCCACGCCGCCGCGGAATTAATGGATTTCTGCGCAAAAATACCCGTCGCAATACCGCCCCATATTCCGCCGACGCCATGGCACCCGAACACATCCAGCGCGTCGTCATAGCCGAATTTCGGCTTCACAACGGTAATGAAGAAATAGCAGATGGGACTGACTATGGCCCCGATGACCAGAGCCGCCCAGACAGGGACAAAGCCCGCTCCGGGGGTAATCGCCACAAGGCCGATCACCAGGCCGGTGGAAGCGCCCACAATCGTCGGTTTTCCGCTCGTGATCACTTCGATCACCAGCCAGGAAAGCATCGCCGCCGCGGCCGAGGTATTCGTTGTCAGAAAAGCGTGAACGGCAAGCTCGTTCGCCGCCAGTGCGCTGCCCGCGTTAAAGCCGAACCAGCCGAACCACAGAAGCGCGGCACCCATAAAAATCATCGGCGCGTTGTGCGGGCGGTAAGTCGCCTTTCCGTAATTTTTCCGCTTGCCGAGAAAGATGGCAAGGACAAGGGCGCTGACGCCGGAGCTGATATGTACCACGTTGCCCCCCGCAAAATCCACGGAACCGATGTCGAACAGGAACCCTCCGCCCCAGACCATGTGTGCAAGGGGATAGTAAACGATCACGGACCAGATGGCCGTAAAAACAACGAGAGAGGAAAACTTCATCCTCTCGGCAACCGCGCCGGTCATCAGCGCGGGCGTGATGATGGCAAACATCATCTGGAAAACGGCAAAAGTCAGCGTGTTGGGGTAAGGAAGCGTTTTATCCGCAAAGCCGTCAAAATTCATTCCCACCCATTTCAGATTTCCGATGATACCGGCGATATCCCCGCTGAAGGAAAGGGAAAAGCCGACCAGCACCCATAAAACGGAAGCCACCCCCATCAGAATAACCGACGACATCAACGTATTGATAATATTTTTCCGCTTAACAAAACCGCCGTAAAAAAATGCCAGGCCCGGTGTCATAAGAAGTACCAGAGCCGAGGAGGTCAGCATCCACGCCACATCTCCATGATCCATGTTTAAACCCCTATTCTTTTGTTTTTTGCAGAAAATAAAAAAGGCCAATAAAGCAATACACAAAGTAAAGCTTTATTGACCTCATTGCCAATAAGACGCGCCGGCAGGCAGCCTTCTGCTTATAGCCGCCTTTATTACCAAAATATATTAATCTATTTTGGAGTATCTGTCAAGCGGTAAAATTCAAAATCAACGGTTGAAAATTTTTATGCGCTTTTAACGCCGTAAATTCATTTTTTATAAAATTTCGCTACAGAAGCGCTGCGCCGATAATGCCGGCGTCGTTCCCGAGAGCCGCCCGAATCACTGCCGGCGCTTCCACCAGTTCCCCGCCAAAGCAGAAATGACGGACAAACGTGTTGATGGGGTCGAGCAGACGCGCTCCTTCATTG
Organism: Caproiciproducens puteiluti; assembly: GCF_052442865.1. Taxonomy (NCBI): domain Bacteria; kingdom Bacillati; phylum Bacillota; class Clostridia; order Eubacteriales; family Acutalibacteraceae; genus Caproiciproducens; species Caproiciproducens puteiluti. Next base: position 2,781,967 of record NZ_CP194790.1, read on the forward strand.
CAGATTCCGCCGCCAAGGATAACACACTCCGGGCGGAAAATATTGACAAAATCGACGACGCCCTCGCTGAGATAGGACAGATAGCTTTCCACCACCCGCCGTCCCGTTTCGTCGCCCTGCCTTTCCGCTTCAAAGGAAGTCCGGCCGCTGATACGCTCCGGATCCCCTTCGCACAGCTTCCAGATCAGCGACTCCGGGTGCTCCTGCGCGGCGCGCTTCGTCTGCCGGATCAGCGCGGTGGCCGACGCATACGCTTCCAGACATCCGCGCCGCCCGCAGGTACAGAGCTCCCCATCCTTGACAAGAACCGTATGCCCCAGCTCCGCACCCGCGGAATGGCAGCCGGAAAATATTTTGCCATCCAGCACCACACCGCCGCCGACGCCGGTCCCCAGCGTGATCAGGACGGCATTTTTACAGCCCTTTGCCGCGCCCGCCGCAACCTCTCCCAACGCCGCACAGTTCGCATCATTACTGAGACGGCAGGGCAGGTCGATCCATTTTTGCAGGGCGGAGGTCAAAGGGACTCCCTTCCAGCCAAGATTGTTCGAGTACAGCACCGTACCCGTTTCGGAGTCGCAGATGCCCGGGCTGCCGATTCCAACGGAACAGCACTGTTCCACGGGAACCCCGGCATTGTGCAGGGCCTTTCTTACGGCTTTCGCCATATCCCCGACAATTTGCTCATAAGGACGGTCCGCCCCCGTCGGGGTGGAGTATTTGGCGGCAATGTGAAAGTCCTCATCCACCACCCCCACCGCGATATTGGTCCCGCCAAGGTCGATTCCGACCCGGTAAACAGCCGGTAAAGATTCCGTTCCTTCCATCTGTCAATCCCTCCTTTTCAGAAACAGCCCGGCCTGTTTTCAACAGCATCAATACGGGCGGTCAATACAGAAACAGGGCCACTGGCAAACAGCGACCCTGTTATGCATTTTTAAACTCTTATTTGATCGTATCTTTGTTTAGTACGGAAACGCCGGTGTCAACGGAGGTCTTTTCAATGGTTTCGCCCTTGACCGCTTTCACGGCGGCCTTCATGCCTTCGTAGCCCATGACGTCCGGATTCTGAGCCATTGCGCAGAGCAGGGAACCGTCTTTAATCAGAGAGAAAATAGAGTCGGACTTATCAAAGCCAACGCCGACGATATCTTTCTTGCCGGAGCCTTTGATGGCATTTCCAGCGCCGACGGTGCTGCCTTCGTTACAGCCGAAGATACCGACAGCACCCTCTGTTATGTAGTTATCTGCGATATCCTGTGATTTTGTTGCGTCGCCTTCGCCGTACTGGGTCTGGAGCAGGGTGTAGCCCTTGCCATCGAACGCCGCGCGGAAGCCCTTTTCACGCGCTACAGTGGAAGCTGTGGCAGAGTTGACATTGACGATACCGATTTTTCCGTCTTTCTTTCCGGCCGCTTCCAGCGCTTTGAGCATTTCCTCGCCCGCCGTCTTACCGGCTGCTTCGTTGTCCGTTGCGAAGGTAGCGATGCCTTCGGTCTTTGCCGGGGAGTCCACATAGATGATTTTAATTCCCTTTGCCTTTGCATCTTCCAGAGAAGCGGAGATAGCGTCCGGGCCGTTGGCGGCGATCATGATCGCGTCTGCGCCGTCGGCGATTGCATTGTTGACACGCTCGATCTGCTGCGCGTCATCCTTTTTGTCCGGAGCCATCCATTTGTACTCGATGTTGCCGAGCTCGGCAACCGCCTTCTGCGCGCCCTTGTCGACAGAAACCCAGTGCTGGTCCAGACTGTCCATGGTAATTAAAATGACTTTGATCTTTTTGTCGGAAGCCGGAGCCGCCGCAGAGCCCGCATCCCCCGCTGAAGCGGTGTTTTCCGCGGATGCCGGATTGGCCGCCTGACCACAGCCGGCGAATGCAGTTACTGCCATTGCCGCGCAAAGTAGAATAGCCAAGATCTTCTTTTTCATTACATTAAGCCTCCCTAATTTTTATACATTAAAGCATCTGCTTTAACTTTCTTTTTGTGCCGTTACCAGTTTGGTATTGTTCTTTGCCTTCTTCGGTTTTCCGGTGCGGATGACAACATCCAGCAAAACGGAGATGACCACGATGGTGCCGATCACGATATTTCTCATGGCGACCGGCGCTCCCGCGAACTGAAGACCGTTCTGCAGTACACCCCAAATCGCCGCGCCGACCACCGTACCGACCAGAAGGCCCTGACCGCCCAGAGTGGAAACGCCGCCGATGACCGAAGCCGCGACCGCGTACATTTCGTACATGTTTCCGGCGTCCATGGTTCCCATACCGGCCGTCGCGCTTGTGATCAGGCCGACCACACCGGCACAGAACGCGCTCACAATATACACCTTGATGGTGGTGCTGTCCGTATTGATGCCCGACAGCTTGGATGCCTCAATATTGCTGCCCACCGCGTAGATATGGCGCCCCGTGCGCGTCTTGCTGAGCAGGAAATTGAATCCCAGAAAGAGAACAAGTGCAATCCAGATAGTATTGTAAAGGCCGAACGTGCTGCCGTAGTAAAACAGATTCCGGTAGCCCTGTGCCGCTTCCCCAATGGCGTCCGTGTTATAGTTGTTGTTGACGATCTGGGCGACGCCTCTGGCGACCGTCATGGTGCCCAGTGTGGCGATGAAAGGAGGCAGCTTGCACTGCGCCACCAGTAAACCGTTCAGGACGCCCACGCCGACACAGAGGACCAGGGTCAGCAGCATGGCGGCCCACGGATTCATCCCCTTGGTCATCAGTGTCGCGGAAATCATGCAGCTCATGCCGACGACGGAGCCGATCGACAGGTCAATGTTCCCCGTAATCAGGACATAGGACTGGCCGATGCCGATAATCAGAATCGGCGCAACCTGCCGCAGAAGATTCCCGACATTCCTCCCCGAATAGAAGGACGGATTCAAAACCGCAAACACAATGCAGAGGACGATCAGTCCGGCTGTAACGGTGACCACCTGTCCCATGCCCCGGATAGCCATTAATTTTTTCCATGCGTTCTGTTTCTCTCTATTTTCCATTTCAAACGCTCCCGACTTTCTTTATTGCTAGATGGCTTCTTTTTGCTCATATTTGGATTCAAACTTTGTCGCGTACTGCAGAATAAGGTCCTGAGTCGCTTCGCCCGCCGCGAATTCGCCGGTGATTTTTCCGTCGCACATGACCAGAATCCTGTCGCTGATCCCCATGATCTCCGGCATTTCGGAGGAGACGAAAAGCACGCCGATCCCCTGCTTTTTCAGTTCGTTCATCAGGTTGTAGATTTCGACCTTCGCGGCTACGTCGATTCCCCGTGTCGGCTCGTCGAACATCACTACGCGGGAATTGCGCGCCAGCCACTTGGCAACCACCAGCTTCTGCTGATTTCCGCCGGAGAGGGTCGCGGCGTCCATGTCCGCGCTGACAAGCTTAATGCTCAGGCTTCTGACCGCTTCGTCGGTCATCGTTTTTTCCTTTTTTCTGTCCACCACGCCGAATTTGCTGCAGAGCAGGTCCAGATTGGGCAAAGCGATATTATCCTCCACGCTGAGTTTGACGCACAGGCCGTCTTTTTTCCGGTCTTCCGGCGCAAGGACGATTCCCGCGCGGATCGCGTCAATCGGCCGGCGGATCACCGCTTCCCTGCCGTCCACAAAAATTTGGCCGGATTCTTTGGGGTCCGCGCCGAAAATCGCGCGCGTGGTTTCCGTCCGACCGGCGCCCATCAGCCCCGCGATACCGACGATCTCGCCTTCGTACAATTCGAGATTGACGTTCCGGACCATCTTGCCCGCGTTCAGGCTCTTTACTTCAAAAATCTTTTTCCCCCGTTCACAGGTAACGCGCGGGAATTTTTCCTTGATTTCACGTCCGACCATGTAGGAAATGATTTCGGACATCGTCGTGTCCTTGAAATCCATGGAGGTAATGTATCTGCCGTCGCGCATGATGATGACGCGGTCGACAATGTTCTGCAGCTCCTCCAGCCGGTGCGATATGTATACGATTCCGCAGCCCTCCGATTTCAGCTTGCGGATGATTTTGAACAAATCGTCAATCTCGTTGGAAGTCAGCGCCGAGGTCGGTTCGTCCATAATCAGTATTTTGGCGTTGGTGGACAGCGCTTTCGCAATTTCCACCATCTGCTGCTTGGACACGGCCAGATCCCCGACAATCGTAGTGGGGTCCAGGTCAATGTTCAGTCGGGCCAGCAGCGCCGCCGCGTCTTTGTTCATCTCCCGGTTGGAAAGGATGCCGGAATGTGTTTTCTCCCGCGCCAGAAAAATATTTTCCGCCACCGAAAGGTGCGCGCACATGTTCAGTTCCTGATGGATAATCGCTATCCCCAGCTCCTGCGCCTTTTTCGGCGTTAAATCCTCGACCGTCTGACCGAAGATTTTGATTTCGCCTTCATCCTTTGTGTAAACGCCGCTCAGCACCTTTACCAGTGTTGACTTTCCGGCGCCGTTTTCCCCCAGCAATGCAAGAACCTCTCCGGATTTCAGATCAAACGACACATCGTCCAATGCCTTGACTCCGGGGAAACTTTTGTGGATATGATTCAGTTCTGCTATGTATTCCCCCATTTTAACTCACCCGTCCTTATCTGTGGAACTCGTTTCCATGTGACCAGTATAGCATTGGCTTTTGTTTTTCATAAGGGGGTTACATTTCGAATAAGGGGGTATTTCTTTTGATGGTTTATGTTAAATCACCATAAACCATCAAAAATCGATCCGTATTTTATGCATCATTTAAACAATTCTTCCAGAGTGATTCCTTCCGACTGAAAGATGTTAAATTCCGAACGCAGATATTCGCTGCTGAACCGTCCTTTTTCCAGCCGGATCAGCTTGTCCGCCACCACAAGGGAGTCCGCAATATTGACCGAAAGGAAAATAACCGTGATGCCCTTTTGCTTCAGCCTGTTGATGAGCTCGATCAGGTGCCGGCGCAGATACATATCCGCACCCGCAAAGGGCTGGACGCAGAACACGATTCTGGGATGGAACAACTGAATCCGGTAATAGATCAAATCGTAAAGCGACTGTATTTTCAGATTCATGATATTGGTTTCGTAGATTTCCGGGCCGATCACGGGTTCGTACTCGCGGGCGATGCTCCGGACGATTCTTTTGTTCAGCCGCACCCCGTTGTTCTTCTGGTCAAGCAGAAAGCACAGATTGTCCAGATAGCTCATTTCTTTAAAGAGCATGGTGTGGATGGGGTCCTCTCCGATAAAGGCTACCGCGCCCTCCAGCGCGTGCTGCGCCGCTTCCTGCGTAAAAACGGCGCCTTCCAGAAAAACAGTCCCGCTGTCCGGATGCAGCCTGCCGTTCATAATCTGCATAATATCCGACAGTACGGTGTTGTCCATATCGAACAGCACCGTACACTCTCCCCTGGCCACCGAAAAATTCATGTCTCTCAGATTTTCCGTACAGACATTCTGAAAAGCGAGGATGCTGTCTTTTCTCCCGGAGTCCGTTTCCAGGGCGGCAAGGTCGGAAAATTCCCCGACATAATACGGAACAATATTGTCGTTCTGAAACTGATTGCGGTCAAATACCCGCAGAATTTTCCCGTCCTTCATCAGCGACATTCGGGTGCAGATCTTAAACGCTTCCTCGTGATGGTTGCAGATGTACAGGAAAGAAAAGCCCTTTCCGCAGTAATACCGGAGCAGCTCGTGAAAACGGATCAGGTCCGCCGCGCCGATGCAGTTGCTGACATCCCTGATGACAATGAGCTTCGCGCCCATGATGACGGCGCGAAGAAGCTCCACGACACATTTTTGGTAAGGGCTTAAATGTGCCACCAGGTCCCGGCCGTCGATATCGGCGTCGATTTCCTGTGCAAACTGGCGGAACTGTTCGTTCAGAACGCGGGGGCTGATGACGTATTTCCGAAATCCCCTGCGTAAAACGAAAACGTTGTCGGCAACGCTCAGATCTTCAATCAGCCTGCTTTTCTGCTCGATAACGGCCACCTTGTTCATCGTCATCGGGCTGTGCTGATAATTGTTCACAAGCACCTCGTTGAAATAGACGCGGCCGTAATGAATGGGCAGATTTTGGCTGATGAGCTGAATGAGGGGTTCCTTGCCGTTCGCGTTGATGCACACCAGTCCCATGATCTCGCCCTGAAAAATATGCAGGTTAAAATTATCCAGCAGGGTCACCTCGTCTCGGATGACGGTGACCCTTTCCAGCCTTAAAATTTCATTCTTCATTTTATTTTCCCGTATCCTTTTTCACCAGCGGAAGGGTGATCTCCACATCCGTGCCCACGTTCAGCGTGCTGTACATGCAGATTCCGTATTCTTCCCCGAACAGGAGCTTGATTCTGTTGTTAACATTGACAACGGCAATGCCGCCGTGAGCCTCACTGTCCGGCTTGATGTAATCCAGAATCGTGCGGCTCAGCTTGTCGTCGATTTCCCGGAGCCGTTCCTCCGTCATGCCGATTCCGTTGTCGGAGATCGTGATAATCAGCCGGGTCGCGGTCGTTTCTATTTTGATGCTCACATTGCCGTCCCCGATTTTCCGCTCGATCCCGTGGTAAATCGCATTTTCCACAATCGGCTGAAGGGTCAGCTTCGGCAGCTTGCAGGACATGATTTCCCTTTCGCTTTCCGGGTCGTATTCCACGCTGAGGTTCAGCCTTTCCCCAAAACGGTAGCGCTGGATGATGTAGTAATTGTTGACGTTGGTGAGCTCTTCCTCCAGCGTGACCAGATTTTCCACATTGGAAATGGTATAGCGGAAGAAGGTAGCCAGAGCCTCCGTCATTTTGGACACGTTTTCAAGACCGGCGTTCAGAGTTTCCCCGCGGATTCCCTCCAGCGTATTGTAAAGGAAGTGGGGGTTGATCTGATTCTGCAGGGCAAGGTACTGCGCCTGCTTTTTGGTCGCGTTCACCAGCTCGTCCGTATTCATGATCTGCTCCACTTTTTGGGTCATCTCTTCGATTTCCGGGCTCAGCAGCACCTTCTGGTCAAAAAGGGCGTCGATGGTATAGCCCGTTAAAAACAGGCGCAGGACCTTTGCGCTTTCCAGATAAGGCCGATAAATCCAACGGTAAAAAACATACGCCGCCGCGCCCAGCACGGCATACCCGGCGACGGCAAAAAAGAGATGGCGTCCCTCCCGGACGGCAGTCGCCGTAAAAACGGTCAGGAAGACCAGCAGAAGCGCAAACAGGAGCAGGAACATCCACGCGGCACGGCTGGAAAGATACCTTATTTTTTGTATTTTCATTTCATCAGCCCCGGATCAAGAGTAGAGTTTTCGGTACTCGTTCGGCTTTAATCCAACACTTTTTGTAAAGCCTTTGGTAAAATTTTTGAGGTCGCTGTAGCCCACCTGCTCACAGATGGCGGCAACCGTCAGATTGGATTCCCGCAAGAGTTCTTTCGCCCGGTTCATACGAATTTCGGAAAGGTAATTCACAAAATTGTTTCCGGTCTCCTTTTTAAACAGCGTACTGAAATAAGTAGGATTGAATCCCACGATCCCGCTGACTTCCTCCAGCGTGATCGGCTTGCTGAAATTTTCCTGAATATATTCCTTTGCCACCCGGATCGGTCTGGTGTCCGCCTGCTCTTTCTCCTCAATAATCACTTCCATGGATTCGCCCACCATGACGGACAGGTATTCAAACAGCCGGTCAATGGAGCTGCAGCGGGCCGCGTGAATGCAGAATTTCTCGTAAAATTCCTGCCCGTACTGGATCTGAATCTGGTTGTTGCGAAGGTGGAGCAGGTACATTTCACAGACGTGCTTGACCAGAGAGAAAATTTCCGCCCCGCTCAGGTTCTCCGTCTCGATCTGCTTCTTTAACCCGGTGATGCAGTTCAGCACGGCGTCTTTTTTCAGCACTTCCACCGCCGCGCCCATCGTTTTATTCAGCTCCGCCAGCAGAACGTCCACCCGCTGGGGGTCCTTATGTACGGTTACGTCCTCAATCAGCCTGCCCGTGCCCTCGATCAGCCTTTGCCCCACGGCGTACCGGGCCGCCCGGAAGCTTTCTTTCAGTTCGCCGACGTCTTCCACCACGCTGCCCGCGCCGATTGTAAAGTCGTGCTGTTCAAACGAAGTCTTCTGCACCATCAGCTCGTCAAAGACCGCTTTGATCTGCTTTCGCACGGTCTTTCTGTTTTCCGGGCCATAATTTAAAACGCAGTAAGTGATGCTGTCATCCAAATCCATTTCCATATCGAAACACAGCTCTCTCAGCTGCGTGTTCAGAATCCTCATAATCGTTTCTTCCAGAATCTGAATGGTGTTGTTGTACTCGTCTTCAAATCCACAGTCGATTTTTACCGCGCAGACCTGGAACAGACCCGGCTGAAAAGCGTAATGATAGCTTTCGTTGACCTCTTCTATCGTCAGGTCCTTCGTGGTCATCCCCTTTTTCAGCAGCCGTTCCGTAAACAGGCCTGTACGCAGCTTGTTTACGTCGTTTTTCAGGCGTTTTTTCAGCTGTTCCTCATTGTTCAGCCGCTCCGTGCGCTTCAGGTACCGGTCGCGCATCTTGTTGAGAGAGGCCAGAAAATCCTCCTTCCTGATCGGCTTTAAAAGGTAGTCGCTCACCCCGTACTTGATTGCGTTCTGCGCATATTCGAAATGATGGTATCCGCTGATAATAATAAAGTCCAGATCCTGCTTGATGTTTGTGGCGCGCCGGATCATTTCCAGCCCGTCGTAGCCCGGCATGCGGATATCCGTAATCATCAGATCGGGCAGAAGCTTTTCCACCATGTCCAGCGCTTCCACCCCGTTATGCGCAATTCCTACGATTTCCATATCCAGCGAAGCCCAGTCGATCAGACCGCGGATCAGCTGGCATACGTTTTCCTCATCGTCCGCTATAATGACCTTTATCATACCTTCCTCCTTCTGTCCGCCCGAAAAATGACCGTCAGCAAGAAAACAGCTCCGACTCAACGACCGCGCAGATCAAATGGTAAACGGCCAGATGATATTCCTGAATGCGGTAGGTTTCCTGCGCGGGGACAATCAGGCTGCAGTCGGCAAGCCGGGCGATCTTTCCGCCGTCCCGCCCGGTCAGGGCAACCGATACCGCGCCCGCCGTTTTTGCCGCCATCAGCGCGTAGGCCACATTGGCCGCGTTGCCCGATGTGCTGATTCCGATGACCGCGTCCCCTTTTTTCGCGTAGCCCATCACCTGCTGCGCGTAAACCAGCTCCGGGTCCACGTCGTTGCTGAAAGCCGACAGCAGCGCGGCATGGGCGTTCAGCGAAACGGCCGGAAGCCCGCCCTGCAGCTTTTCCGCCAGCAGGGCCCCCTCCTTGCCGAAATCTTCCCTCAGCCGCCCCTGTGTGCCCGCGTCCAGCGGCCTTTTCAGCAGAAAGCCCTTCATCAGCTCGCCCACGATATGGCCGCCGTCCGCGCAGCTTCCCCCGTTGCCGCAGACCAGCAGCTTTCCTCCGCTGCGATACACCCCTACGAGCGTCTCGCAGACACGGCGGATATTTTCCTGCAGAGGCAGCAAATCCTGATGCCGGTCAAAAAACTGCCGGCAAAATTCCAGTGTACGTTCTTTCATATCCATTCCTCCCATCCCAAATGATAGCCGGCGACGACTAAGCCGGCGATATCCCCGACCGATTCCGAAAGCCGGCTCGGCAGGATTCTGCACGCCCCGCGGACTGCGGGGAGCGTTTCCCGCTCGATTACCTCCTGTGCGTAGGGCCAGATTTCGTCGCAGTTCCGTACAAAAATGCTTCCGATCACAATACACTCCGGATTGAGAATGTCCATTAAGACGGACAGGCCCTTCCCCAGTTGTAATCCAACCCTCTTTAAAATTTCCCTTGCCAGCGGGTCGCCGTCTTTCGCGGCCGTTCCGACCTGTGCCGCCGTTAACCGCTCAAGCTCCTCCGTGCTCCCGCAAAGCTCCGGTTTCCGGCCCATTTGATACTCTTCCCGGATCATGGACCGGGCCAGCTGGGCGATGCCCCCGCCGCTGCAAAAGCCTTCGAACGACCCCATTTTTCCGTACCCCGCCGGGCCGTAGTCCGAAAGGCGGATATGGCCGATTTCCCCCGCCATGTCACAGACGCCGGCGTACAGGCGGTTGTCCAGAATCAGGCCGGCCCCCAGCCCCGTGCCGAAGGTGATAAAGATCATGCTGGACGTTCCTTTTCCCGCGCCCAGCTTCCATTCCGCGAGGGCGCAGGCGTTGGCGTCATTGCAGAGCCAGGCGGGAATCCCGGTTTCCCGCTGAAAATACTCCGTAACGCGAATTTTGTCCCAGCCCGGCAGATTCGGCGGGGAAAGGATGGTCCCCGTCCGGCTGTCCAGCGGGCCCCCGCAGCTGATCCCGATCCCTTCAATTTTTTGCCCGTTTCCTTTTTCCACACAGGAACGAACGTCCCGCGCCAAAGCTTCCAGCATTTCCGCCGGGGAATACACCGCTGTTTTCCTGACTTCGCACTTATGTATGACGTCGGCGCCGTTGTGCGACAGTTCTCCCAGATTGACGGCACATTTCGTTCCCCCGATATCGATGCCTATTACCAGCATATTTTTTCCTCCCATCAGATGAAGGCTCCTCATTCAGCACATCTTTGCTGAACGAATTTCATCCGTTCAATTTCAGAACCACCCTTCCGTACAGCCTTTTCCATTTTGTATTTAGTATATTCTAATAGAATATCATTTTCAAGAAACAAAGTTGCCGTTCACAGAGCCGCGGGGGATTTCTTCCTGCGGCAGCCGGGACTGATACAGGGCTCCGGCCGACCGGCAAAGCACCTTTGAGCCAAAAGTCAAGCCTTGTATCGGGAAAAAATTTCGGGTATAATTATTTTTCGTGTCACATAGTGGAAAGGATTGATTCGATGGATGAAATTAACGAAATATTTTGTGGTGACAGCTATACCCCGTTTCTGGATTACTGCGAGCTTCACAATTACAAGCGCATGTCCGACCTGATGAGCTGCCGGTTTGAAGAGCTGCCGGAGCTGCTCGGCATTTCCTCTATCCTGCTCAGCCGCATCAGGGCCATATGCGTCCTTTATTTTAAAAAGCATCCGGAATGCCGCGCCGCTTCAAAACCGTCAAAAGCAAGGGCTTCTTCGAAAATGGACGACCTGCCGGACCGTCTGCTGGTCGTTTTTCAGCAGAATGCCAATAAGCTCATCCATATTTCCGAAATTACAAAGGACCTTGGAAAGGGTGTAAAACGCAGCGACATCCTCCATGTGCTGGAGCATCAGAGCTGGTGTAAGATCGTGGACGGCAGCACCTTCTTTTACTCCCCCACAGACTGATTTTCCGATGCAGAGTGCTTTTGTACTCTGCTTTTTTATTGCGGATTTTTCAAACGATCCCGATAAAACGGAAACCCGCCGTGTTTGAGAACGCCCTCTCATTTTTCTGAGAGGGCGTTCTTAAGCTGTAAACAGCATTTTTAATCATTTTATTTACTTGCTGGATGTCATCGCTGAAATCGTTCCGGAGGCCTGGCTGGCAAGCTCCTGGCCGCCGGACTGCACGTCGGAAACCACTTCGGAAACCTGACTGCCCAGACCTTTGGTATCGGATTCCACTTTCGACACAACACCGGACACCGTACTGTTCAGATTTGCTCCGCTGGATGCGCCCGGCAAATACCGGCATCCGGAAAATGCGGAGATGATAAGAACTGTGATGATCAACAGGAAAACCATTTGTTTTTTCATATTGTCCCTCCTTTCTGTTTATATCTTCTCCATTTTTAAAATAAAATGCAGTCCATACGATTTCCTCTCCGATGTACGGCCAAAAATAAATTTGTCACATTTTGTTACGTACCCTAAAAATGCAGAACTTCCGCCGAATATATAGTGGGAGGAATCAGCGATGACACAAGAAGAAATTAAAAAACTTGACAAAAAGATGCGTGCAATTTCAGATCCTTTCGGGAAAGGGTTCCCTTCTTTTCAAAGAATAGTTTGGGAAATGGCCGTAAAAAAGGATATTACCGAAGAAGCCGTACTGCGCGAATATCTTATCTGGAAGCGGAGCAAAAAATAATGCCGCCGAAAACCCGGACAGGCCATTGAAAGGCTATATTCTTCCTTTCATTCTCGCGTTTTCCGTATCGTCGGAATTTTCTCCTTCATTGAGGCTGTGGGCGTGTTCCATGGCCTCCGCCGCGCTGTTCCATTTGCTTTCCTGTTTCCAGGTTCCGGAATCCGTATAATATCCCACCGCCCAGATTCCCGGTTCGGATTTTTGATAAATATACATATCGCTGTCTGTTGTCCCTCCTTTTCTTTTATGGATGAAACCCTATCAGTTTTTCCATAAATTCCGGGAATATCGGCTGATGGATCAAATCGCCATTTTATATCGTATCCGCCGACGCAAAAGAGGCTTTTTCGCAGCCGCGAAAAAGCCTCTTTTTTATTTTCATCTATTAAAATATCAAGCTGCAGATTTTGTTCCCTGATGGCCTGCGGTTTTCTTCTGTATCCAGCTGTACTCCAGAAAGCTGTAAATCACCGCAACGATCAGAATAACGGCGGCAGCGGCTTCACCCGGAATCTGATACAGCCCCGCCGTTTTGAACAGCCCCAAAAACAAAAACGACGTTAACGCAATGGTCATTGCCGGGGGATCGATATGTACATCGCCGTAATTGTACAAGCTTCTTGCCAGAAAGTCGCCCGCAAATGCCGCAAAAATTGCCGCTACGATTCCCCAGTACAGATTCCCGCTGGCAAGAACGGCATAAGACGCGCAAAGAGTGATGTGGTGCGTTACCGGAACGGGTGCTCCAAACTGTGAGAAAATCAGGGAAACGGCCGAGATGCAGAAGCCCACAAAGGGCGCGGCCCCCGCCGTCTGCTGATTCTGGAGCATCTGATAGGTGACATAAGCGGAAAGGCCGCCCACCGCTACGGACAAAACTGTTTTTTCCTCGGCGGCCGTCATGTAGGGGACCCACGCCGTTTTCGCAAGGGGGCTGTATCTGCCGCCCAGCTTTTTATCCTCTTCGGTGACCTTGCCGAACAGTTCTCCTGAAAACACGATTTTGGCAATGATCGCCGAAACGACCACGGTAAAGCCGCCTGCATCAATCTGGCCGGGCAGGGCCTGTCCCACGCCGTAGGCGACAATATACCCAAATACGCCGAACACGCCGCCCACCAGCGCCACACTGATCTTTTTAAGGCTCAGCAGCGGCAGGGAAATGTTTTTGCCCGAATCCAGCACCTTGATCTTTTTTGCAAACGCCGCGGCGCCCACACCCCCGGCAAAAGCGATGTTCGGGGCAAAGAACGGCCCGAACGCAATGACTCCCAAAAAATCAAACGGCACCCCGGCGCACGCTAAAGCAATCCCGATCAGGCCGGTAATACCGGTAAAGATAAACGCTTCCAGCGCACCGAGGATAGCGCCGAATACGCCGCCGCAGAAAGCCAGCACGACCATAATCAATGTCATTTTCAATCCTCCCAAAATTTTCATTCTCAACTGGTATCAATATCATTGATCCTGTTTCCGTTTTTGCCGTCAAACAGCGTAAACGGAAAATTTATTGATCATCTGCCCAATGTCAAACTTCTCTCCTTACCTCCTTTATGATTGATTAACAGTGAGACAGATCAATTGGAAAGGGTCTAAAACGTCTATAATATTAATATAATCTCTTATTATATTTTTATAATTATATAAATATTGCATATAACTTCTGTGATAATTTGATTTTATATTAAAATCAGATCGTTGTCAATAAGATTTTATAAAAATATATGATAATTTATTTGATTTATTGAGTATTATATAAATTTTATGCTAATAATTTTAGAGTATTTATAGGCTTTATAATAATTTTATATTATTTTTATGGTTGATTTACAGATTTTATGTCTGAATATATCGAATTGCGCTCGAAATTGGAATCCATTCCCTGATTCATCAGCAAATCTTGTTGTATTTCAGGCTATAATCTGCTATAATGACAAAAACGAAAACAGCATATTCATATAACCTTAAAATTATATTGCATTACAATTCCAGGAGGTTATTCTCGTGTTAAACGTAGATCGTCAGAAAAATATTTTGGACATGCTTTACCGGACAGGGTCCGTCAAGGTTTCCGAGCTTGCCGACCAGTTCGGAGTGGGAGCCGAAACGATACGCAGAGATCTGAAGGCGCTGGCCTCGGAATGGGATATTGAGCTGATTTACGGCGGAGCATATATGAAAAACGCCACAAACAGCATCAGTGTTCACGAGCAGACGATGGCGATGAAGCGCAGTGAAAACTATGAAGCAAAGCAGATCATCGCCCGAAAGGCCGCGGCCCTTGTTTCTCCGGGCGATACCATCGCACTGAATTCTGGAAGCACAGTGGAGTATATCCTCGATTATCTGGCGGGAAAAACGCCGTTGAACATCATCACGCTGAACGTCAATGTCGCGTCCAAAGCGCTGGCCATTCCCGGCATCAACATTTATCTTCCCGGCGGAAGGGTGCGCAGCAGCTCGGGGATGACCGTCGGGCCGTCCTCCACGGATTTCATCGGCACGTTTACGATTGACAAATGTTTCTTCGGCGTATCGGCAATCAACCTTTCCCACGGGATTACCCACCCGGTCATGGAGGAAGTGGAAAGCAACCGCGCGCTGCTTTCCGTCTCCTCCAAAAATTATGTCGTTGCCGATTCCTCCAAGCTTGACAAACAGTCCCTTGTCCGAATGGCAAAGCTGGAGGAAATGGACGCGTTTATTGTGGACGACGTGTTCCCCCAGAATTACCGCAAATATATGGCGTTAAATGGGATTGAAGTCATCTAGACTGCTTTTCAAAATCAGGAAAAGCCTCCGGCCGCAGGTGCTAACCGTGCGGCCGAGGGCTTTTTCCATGATCGGAACTTTTAGGGGTAATTTATTTCAAGATTGAGGTGAAATAAACAAGGTGATCCGTGCAGCCGTGTTTCACCAGCGCATCATAGGCATACGGGTCGCAGACGACCAGCTGCCGGTGGCTCGCCCTATGGATTTCCTCCACACCGGCTTCATAGATTTTTTCAAAAATTTCCTGCTGCGCTCCAAAGGGAACATATTCGGCAGAAACCGGAGCCTGCCAGATAGTGACCCTATTGGTACGTTTGCCGCCCTGCACCAGGGGGACGAATTCCCAGCTGTTCGGGACGTCGCGCTCGCCGGGAACGCCGGACAGGCGGTTAAGGAGTCCGTCCATACGCAGGTAGCGCGTGAAAAAGCTTCCGCCGTAAAGATATCCTTTGTTGACGTCAAGGCTGCCGCAAAGGGAGAGGATACTTTCCACGTGGAGATCATGGCGGATTCCGAGCTTATCGCACAGTGTCGTCAGCAGGTACTGGCTCTGTCCGCTCAGCGTGATGACCCTGCGCACGCCTTTTTCCTGCAGAGCCTGCACCAGACCGGAAAGATGCCGATACCCTTCGTCGATCAGCCCCGCGGCGAAATACTCAAAGCCGCCGAAGAACGGGCCGAACTGGGGTTGTACCGCAATTCCGCGTGATTTCAGGAAAACGCCCAGATCATACGCGCAGCGGGAAGTAAACGCAAAGGTGGCGTCATCCACAAAAAGGCATGTCGTGCTGTCGTCCGCAGCGGGGACGGCTTCCTTCCAGAGTTCGTACGCGCTTTCCCCTGCCTTTATGATATGCCCGTCATTCTTTTTCACGGTATCGTGAAGGGAAGCCACCGCATCGGGCTTGAAATTCTGATTGACAAACAATTCCCGGAACAGCATCATGCACAGAAGGTAATCGTTCTGGTCTTCCCCGAAATTCTGCCAGCGCTCTCCCTGTCCGGAAAGGATGGAAGAAAAAACAATGTCCGCGCCGTATTCCGAAGCCGGAAGCTGCCCGAGCCAGACGGCGCGCGCAATCTGGGCCACACGGGAAGGATAATGGCACATTGCCCTCGTGACAAGGTATTCGGGGCAGTAGCAGGCGCCCTGGTCCATGTGGACCGACTGTCTGTCTACCTGAAATCGGTATGCATCCAACGAAAACTCTCTCATAATCCAAGTACTCCTTTATTCAAAATGCCGTCCGGGTCCAGCGCGTCTTTGATCGCCTTCATCACCTTTACGCCGGCTGCGCCGTGCTCCAGGGGAAGAAATTCCGCTTTCGCCGTTCCCACGCCATGGTGATGGGAAACGTTTCCGCCATACTTCAGGCTTGTTTCCACGGCAATGCGCAGGCAGTCAAGGTACCTCTGCTCGCCCGCCTTGTCGTCGCCGTTTGTCTTCGCGTGGAAAATGACATATACGCTCGCGCCGGTATGGTAGACATGGGAAAAATGACAATCTATCACTTCGCAGTAGGGAGCCAGCGCGCTGCGCATTTCCTTCCATACGGCCGCGATGGAATCCCACGGGGCGGCCACTTCGATGGCATCCGCCGTTCCGCCCTTTACCGCGTCATAATCAAGCATTTTTTTCGTGGAAAAGCGTGTGGCGAACCAGTCCTCCGCAATTTGGGAAGTCTTTGGCCGTCCGCCGCCCGCACGGCAGATTTCGTCCGTCAGCCGTTCCTCCAGCTCCGTCATTTCGTCGATTCCCTCAAATACCAGGATCAGGAGGGCAAATCCCTTTTCAAGGCCGTACTGGCTGATTTTCCCCTGTGCCTCCACCTCGTCGTACAGGCGGACGACCGCTGGGTGCAGGCCCTTCTGGATAAACCGGCGGATGGAGTCGAGCCCTTCTTCCGTAGTGGAAAAGGTATAGGCTTTGAAAATCCGCTTTTCCGCCACCGGAAAAATACGCATTTCAACGGAAGTGACGATGCCGTAAACACCCTCGCTGCCAAGGAAAAGCTGGTTCAGCTCCGGCCCGGTGGACCGCTTCGGCGCTTTGTGGGTGGAAAGAATGTCCCCGTCTGGAAGGACTACCTCCAGAGAGGTGACCATATCGTCCATTTTGCCGTATTTTGTGGAGAACGTCCCCACCGCGCGGGTCGCAGCCATACCGCCCAGACAGGCGCTCTGAAAGGACTGTGGATATTGGCCGCAGGTATAGCCGCGCTCATTGAGCATATTTTCAAACTCGGCGCCCGAAAGGCCGCAGCCGCCCACGGCGGTCGCGTTGACCGGATTGATGGAAAAATGGCGGATGCGTTTGGTGTCAATCATGATCTGCCCGTCGTAGGGGATTGTTCCGCCCACGATGCCGCTGCCGCCGCCGTAGGGGATGACGCCGATATGGTACTGTACGGCAAGCTTCAGGATTCTGCTGATTTCTTCGGTATCCGCAGGACGAAGAACGCCGTCGGTCAGATACGGATACGTTCCCTGAAGCATCCATTTATATTCGCGGGGATAACATCCGTGGGAATAAATCAGTCTTTCCTCAGGCTGTGTCAGTATTTCCGTTTGAGGACATTGCTCGGTTACTTTCTCAAAAAAAGCTGTTGTGTTTTTCTGCATTCAAATTCTTCCTTTCCTGCCATTGGTATTTCACTGGTAAATCGCTGCTCAAAGGGTAATGCTGCGCGCAGCTATGATATCCACACCTGTTCCCAGGATATTGGCGACAATGACGTCCCCCTGCCGGACGGGCGCGTCCACCACCGTTGCGTACAGCTGCTTCATGCAGTCCCGCAGCAGCTTCTTCGGCACGGCCTCCCTGCTGATCACCGGCAGGCAGCGCAGCCGCGAGCCCCGCAGCCCCACGGTGGTCGTAATCATCCTCTTGGGGTCCGTATACTCGTTTTTCGCGTATTCCTCCCCGCGTTTGCAGGTGTTCCCCTTCACTGTCAGCACGCCGTTGTCATCGGTCAGCTCAATGGAGCAGCTCATCGGGCAGACAATACACACATATTGTTTTGTGGTCATTTTCCATCCTCCTTACCACACGTCGACTGTCAGCGGACCGTCCAGCGGACCGTCCGGAACAAACCTGAGCGCAATCATTTCGGGCGGGTTTGCCACCCCGTAATGCGTGGATTTTAAAATCTTCCCGTTGCACACAATATCCGCCCTGACGTCCTTCATCGGCTTGCGGACGCGCAGATAAAGGTTGATTTCCTTTCCCCCGCAGTCCGCGCTCACTCGCTGGGGAAGGACAAAGCCCACATTGCTGCCCGCAACCGTATCGACCATATTTCCCTGCGCACTCTGACGGCGGATAAAGTCCGCCGCTCCCTGCGCGGCAATTTCGCCGGACCGCGAGACATAATCCACCAGGTCAAACACCGCCACCACGTTTCCCGCGGCAAAAACGCCCGGAACCGAGGTCATCATCGTATCGTCCACAACGGGGCCGCGCGTCACGGGGTGCAGCTGCACCCCCGCTTTCCGGCTCAGCTCGTTTTCGGGGATCAGGCCCACGGACAGTACCAGAAGGTCGCACGGGATCACGCGTTCCGTCTCCCGGACGGGTTTCCCGTCCGATCCGACCAGCGCGACCGTCACCGCTTCCACCCGCTTGTTCCCGTGTATTTTCGTTACCGTGGTGGACAGGTGGAGCGGAATCCCGTAGTCGTCCAGGCACTGCACCTTGTTGCGGCGCAGTCCGCCGAGGGATGACATCACTTCGTAGACACCTTCCACCTCAATGCCTTCCAGGGTCATGCGGCGCGCCATGATGAGGCCGATGTCGCCGGAGCCAAGGATCACCGCCTTCTTTCCGGGAAGGTAGCCTTCCATGTTGATGTAACGCTGCACGGAACCGGCTGTCAGGACTCCCGCCGGGCGGGAACCCATGATGCTGACCTGGGGGCGGGTACGTTCCCGGCATCCCATGGCGAGAATGACCGCCTGCGCCCGGATTTCCAGCAGCCCTTCCTGCGCGCTGACCGCGTAAATTCTGCGGTCGTCCGTCAGCTCCAGGACCATGGTGTCGCAAAGGACGTCGATGCCGCCCTCGGCGACCAGATCGATGAATTTCTGTGCGTATTGGCATCCGGAAAGCTGCTTTTTAAAACGGAGCAGTCCGAATCCGTCATGGATGCACTGCTGAAGGATTCCTCCAAGCTCGTAGTCCCGCTCGACCAGCAGAATCCGGTCCATCCCGAGTTCTCTCGCCTTTACCGCAGCCGCAAGGCCGGCCGGTCCGCCGCCGATCACGGCGATATCATACGAAAGTGTATTCATTCTGCATTCCTCCCTGTATTCCGCGAAGGCCGGACCAGTATTTCAGAGCCCTTCCCTTTCAGGGTTACCTCCGAAGGGTCGAGCTTCCACTCGCGGGCCAGCAGTTCCAGCACACGGGAACCGCAGAAACCGCTTTGGCAGCGGCCCATGCCGGCGCGTGTGCGGCGCTTTACGGCGTCCATCGTCCGCGCGGGAATCTTACCGTGGACGGCGCGGAGAATCTCCGCCTCCGTGACGGTTTCACAGCGGCAGATCACGCGGCCGTATGCGGGATTTTCGGCAATAAGGCGGTCGCGTTCCTCCTGCGTACAGTCGCGGAAAGCGGGTTCCGGCTTCCGGATGGGGTTGAACGCCGTGTTGATCGGGGCATTCGGATTCTGTCCGAGATACAGGCTTTCCACCAGCTCCGCGATTGCCGGAGCAGAGGCAAAGCCGGGGGACTGAATGCCCGCCACATGGATAAAGCCCTTGATTTTACGGGAATTCTGAATCACAAAATCCTCACTATAGGTTGCCGCGCGGTTTCCGCTGAAATAGGTAATGACGGACCTGGGGTCAATGCCCTTCGTCAGGTGCATTCCCTTTTCCAATATGAATTCCACGTCTTCCCTGTCAACGTCCCGGTCTTCCTTATCCGGCACCTCAAGTGCGGAGGGGCCCCAGAGCAGCGTTCCTTCCGGCGTTTCTTCCGGCCCGCCGCCCTTTGTATAATTGTTTGGGGCAACACCCGAAAAAGTATGGATTTTCCCCTTATTTTCCTTATCGAAGATCACCAGCGCGCCGCGCCGCGGATGAATGGAATAAAAGCGGTCCCCCGCCATTTCCGCGATTTCGTCCGCGTAAAGCCCGGCGGCGTTGATGACACAGTCACACAAAATTACGCCCTGTGTGGTAACCACGCCCTGCACTCGCCCATCCTCCGTCAGGATATCCACCGCCTCGCAGCCGAGGCGGAACCGGGCGCCGTTGTCCACCGCGTTTTCCGCCAGCGCAAGGGTGACCTCGTAGGGCTCCGCGTAGCCGGCGGAAGGAGTCCAGAGAGCAAACTGAACGCCGTCGGAAAGCCCGGGCTCCAGTTCCCGCGCCCGGTCCCCGCTGATGATTTCGATTCCCGGCACGCCGTTGGTCACGCCGTTGTCATACAGGCTTTCGATGGCCGCCCGGTCCTCTTCCCCGAAGCCGCAGACAAAGGAACCGGTACGGTTGAACTGAAAGCCCAGCTGCTGGGCCCACTTGGTATATTGGGCGTTTCCCCGGACGTTGAGGCGGGCCTTCAGGCTGGCGGGCTTGGAATCATAACCGGAATGCACCATTCCGTTATTCGCCTTGGAGCTTCCCTCACAGAGGTCCTCTTCCTTTTCGAGCAGGAGGATGTTCACCCGGTACTGCGTCAGCTGCCTTGCGATGGCGCATCCCGTCACCCCGCCGCCGATAATCACTGCGTCCGCTTTGTCCACGACCCCCATTGCCCGGTACGGGGCGCTGTCCTTCCTTTTCAGGGGGACAGCGCCGGGGGCGGTCAGATCGCTGACCACATTATGTACACCGGGAAGCTTTGCCGCCATATGGCCGATGTCGACAGCCGTCTGCCATGTTTTTGTACTGCCTTCAAGCGTGAGGATTCCGTCATCTTCAATACGGGCGGAGACTGCGCTGGAATCCAGATCAAATTTTTTCAGCCCCTCTGAAAAAGCGGCCAATATCTCCTGCTTATTTGCAGTCAAATCTCTCATCTCCTATTGTTGTCTCGTATTCTTCCCTTTGCTGTTTCCTTTGTTTTAATGCCGAATCCAGTTCGAGGAGCGTTTTACCGCCTCCTGCCAGTCGGAATACCGCTGACTGCGGTTTTCGTCCGTTATCTGACAGGTAAACGTCGCGTCGTATTCGACGGCCTTATCGAAATCGGATTCCTGCCACAGTCCCGCAAACAGTCCGGCCATTTCCGCGGCTCCCAGGCTGGTTGCTTCCACAGACGCCGGGCGGTCCACCCTGCAGTCGAGGATATCCGCAAAGAATTGCGCGAGCAGATTGTTGCGGGAAGCGCCGCCGTCGATTTTGACGTTCGTCATTGCGGTTTTCGTGTACGCGCCGATAGAGTCCGTGATATCCTTGATGCTGAACGCGATCGCTTCCAGCGTGGCGCGGCAGATGTGCGCTTTGGTCGTGCCGCGGCTGATGCCGATAATCATACCGCGGGCGAACGGGTCCCAATACGGCGCACCCAGTCCCGTTAAAGCCGGCACGAAAAAGATTCCGTTGGAATTTTCAACGCTGCGCGCAAGGGTTTCCGATTCCCCGGATTTTTCGATAATGTTCAGCCCGTCGCGCAGCCACTGGATAGCGGAGCCTGTCACAGCCGCATAGCCCTCCATCGCATACTGCGTTTTGCCTTTGATTCTCCACGCGATCACGGTGTTGATGCCGCCGTCAAGCACCACGCATTTTTCCCCGATGTTCACATCCAGAAAAGATCCTGTGCCGTTTGTCAGCTTTGCGGTTCCCGCGGTACGGCAGCCCTGCGCGTAAAGCGCGGCGTGCTGGTCGGCAATACAGCCGCCGATCTGAATGGGCTCTCCGAACAGTTCGGGTTCCGTCATGCCGTAATCCCCGGAGTCGTCCGTCACGGTGGGATAGATGGAAACGGGAACGCCAAGGTAATCCAGAAATTCCTTGTACCACTCGCCGGTCTCCAGATTGAGGCTGCCGGTCACGGAAGCGTTGGAATAACTGATGGCATGCGTTCTGCCTCCGGTCATTTTCCAGACCAGCCAGGTGTCGATCGTACCGAACAGCGCTTCGCCGCGGTCAACCTTCTCCTTTACTTCCGGTACGTTTTTCAGAAGCCATTCCAGTGAAAGGGAAGAATAAACGGGCGCGATTGTCCAGCCGGTCGCTTTTTTGGCTTTTTCTCCCCATTCGCTCGCGTTCAGCTCGGCGCACCGCGGACCGGTACGGCTGTCCTGCCATACAATCGCCTTGTACAGCGGCTTCCCCGTTGCCTTGTCCCAGACCACGCTCGTGGCCCTCTGGTTGGTGATGCCGATGGCGGCGATATCCGCCGCTGTCAGCCCCGCCTGCTCCATGGCCAGTTTACAGTGCTTCATGCTCTTCTCGTAGATCTCTTCCGCGTCGTGCTCCACTCTTTCCTCACTGGGGGTGTACTGGGTAAACTCTTCGTAGCTTTGCGCCACAATATTCAGCCCTTGGTCGAATATCAGTGCGCGGGTTCCGGTAGTGCCTTCATCGATGACCATTACAAAACTTTTCAACACAAACAACTTCCTCTCTTTATATAATCCGCAAAATAGCGACAATGGAAGCAAAACAGATCGATCATGTGCAAATAATGTGGTTTTAGAGAGTTTATTATTAAAATAATGTTGGTTTATGACAACATAATATCAATATTATATTGCATTGTCAATAGAGAAACCGTGAATTATTGAAAAAAATAGGGAGAGGCTATTTTACAGGGCGGAAATCCCATAGGAAACGGCGGGACATTCCCGCCGCGGCGTATTGAAATGTGCCTTAAGATAGGATAGAATGATTTTAATGTGATTTTAATTTTTGACAAATTCCCTTTAAAGTTTTATTTGTTAGAATTCAAGCATGCTCGGCTGAGAGAAAACCGATCGTGAAATAAATGATTTGCATGAGGGATTCCAACAAACTAACGAAGGAGAAATTTTTATGACTACACTGGAGCAAGTAGAAAAACTGCGCGAAAAGGCAAACGTAAGCTATGACGAGGCAAAAGCGGCATTGGACGCGACAAACGGCGACCTGCTGGAAGCACTGATCTATCTGGAGAAACAAGGAAAAGTGACGGCCCCGGCCGGCGGCGGCTACTACAGCAGCGCGAAAACCGAGGACCAGAATCCGGCGGCGGGCGCGGAACCGGGCCGGGCGTATGCAGACCCGAAATATCATGGCGGAGAATCCTTTTCTTCCCTGATGAGAAAGTTCGGGAGATTTCTGATGAAGATTGTCCGCATAGGCAACACCAACTATTTTGAAGTCCTGAAAGGGCCGGAAAGCAAAGCGTGCATCCCGGTTTCCGTTCTCGCGCTTCTTCTTATCTTCGCGTTCTGGGTGACCATCCCGCTGATGATCGTGGGGCTGTTCTTTGGCCTGCGCTACCGCTTCAGCGGCCCCAATTTCAGCGGTGACACGGTAAACCACGCTATGGACAGCGCTGCGGACGCCGCGGAAAGCATCAAGAATTCCATCAACCAAAAATAACGGGAAACGGCAGGACTGACAATGGGTGCGAACATACTGATTGTTGAGGACGAAGAAAAAATCGCCCGCTTTGTCGAGTTGGAGCTCGGCTACGAGGGCTATGCCACAACGAAAGCATTTGATGGAAGAACGGGGCTCGAGCTTGCTGAATCCGGCAGGTTCGACCTCGTTCTGCTGGATATCATGCTGCCAAAGCTGAGCGGGATGGAGGTGCTGCGCAGACTGCGCCGGACCTCCTCCGTGCCGGTGATCATGCTGACGGCGCGCGACAGCGTGATGGATAAGGTCTCCGGGCTGGACAGCGGGGCGAGCGATTATATTACCAAGCCCTTTGCCATTGAAGAGCTCCTCGCAAGAATCCGCACCGCGCTGAGAAAAACAATGCCACAGCAGGAAAACACGGTGCTTTCCTGCTGCGGCGTCACGCTGGATACCGCGCGGCGCACCGTTACGGTGAACGGCACGCCTGTGGAACTGACCAAAAGGGAGTTTGACCTTCTTCATTACCTGATGAAGAACAAGGGATTGGTGATTTCCCGCGAAACACTGCTCGAAAACGTCTGGGGCTTCGATTTCACGGGCGAGACCAACGCCGTCGACGTCTATGTGCGGTACCTGCGCGGAAAAATCGACGACGTCTTCGGGCTGAAACTGATTCAGACCGTCAGAGGAGTGGGGTATGTCATCAAAGAGGAACCGTGAGCCGTCCAGCCCCGCCAGCCGGCTGGGCGACAAATTCAAATTCTCCATCGTCCTGAAGCTCAACGCGCGGCTTTTCCTGCGCGTTCTCAGCCTGTTTGTCACCCTCGATATCCTTCTGTGCGTTCTCTGCACGACGGGCCTCGCCATGCTTAGCGAGCAGTCGGCTGGAAACGCCGCCGAAATTCTGAGCAAAAACGGGCTTCCCCAGCAGTCGGATCGGGCATGGCTGGCCGAGGCGGGAATCGATGTATCGGAAAATCAGGGAAAGCCGGAGGGGATTCGGTTCGCAATCCCCGGCGTTCTTCAGAGCCGCTTTTCAAAGCTGACAGCGAAAGGCGTGCGCAGCATTGTGTTTCCGGCTGCACCCAGGCTTCCTTTCGGGAAATATCTGGAGGGCGCCGCTTACAGGGTTTCGGCCGAAATCAGCGGGCAAACCTACCTGATTTCCGTCACAAACGCCGCCGCCATCCGGATGATGGAATCCGCCTTCCTCATTCTTGTCGTGCTGGAGCTGCTCCTGCTTCTGGGAGGGATTTCCCGCGGAGCCAGAGTGATACGGAGAACGCTGCGGCCGATCGAAGAACTGGCTGAAACCGCGAGGAACCTTAACACCGGTGACACGCTCACGCCCGAACAGCTGGAAGCGCTGGCGGGCAAGCTGGACGGAATCAACGCCGCCAGACTGGATACACGGATTGCGGTGGGTGAAACGCAGAACGAGCTGAAAACGCTTGCATCCGCCATCAACGGGATGCTGGACCGGATCAACGAGTCCTACCGGTCCCAGGTGCGTTTTGTTTCGGACGCGTCCCACGAGTTAAGAACGCCGATTTCCGTGATTCAGGGCTACGCAAACCTGCTGGACCGCTGGGGAAAAAACGATGCGAAAACCTTGCAGGAATCCATCGACGCCATTAAGGACGAAACCGCAAACATGAAGGCGCTGGTGGAACAGCTTTTGTTTCTGGCCCGGGGCGACAACAACACCATGGCTCTTCAGATCGAGCGGTTCGACCTGTCCGCTCTTGCCGCGGAGGTGCTGCGGGAAACACAGATGATCGACTCGGGGCACGAGTACGAATCCCATCTCTCTCCCGTTTTCATCAACGCGGACGAAGGGCTGATCAAACAGGCGCTGCGGATTCTGACGGACAACGCTATCAAATACTCTCCCGCCGGGAAAAAGATTACGATCTCCGTTTCCGGTGAAGAAGGCCGCGCCAGACTGACGGTACAGGATGAAGGCATCGGAATTCCCTCCGAGGCGGTCCCCCGCATTTTTGACCGCTTCTACCGCGCCGACGAATCCCGCGCAAGGGCTACGGGCGGAACGGGGCTGGGGCTGTCCATCGCGAAATGGATTGCGGAGCGCCACGGAGGACATCTGGAGGTTCTGAGCCGGGAGGACATCGGCACCCGCATTTCCATGATCCTTCACGCCGCCGCGGAAAAATAGGCAAAGCTAAGGCCTGAGCCCCAACGGAGGGTTCAGGCCTGTTTTTATATCAATCCGAAACAGGATGGTAAAATTTCATCAGTATTTTATTATATAATGAAAGAAATAAAAATTCAAGAGAAAAATTCGATATTAGTAATTATTATTATTTTATACAAAAGAGGATATTTTTTCCCATCTAAAATCTACCTTTTGCGTATAGATTAAATACCGATAACAGGCTATACTATAGTCACAGAAAAAAATGAATCGACAGGAGGTTCTTATTATGAATGAAAAGAATATAAATAAAAAATTGAGTCCGGCTCAGGAAAATAACTACGGAAAGTCGGTTTACCGTCAGGACGAATACGAAATTCCGGATGAAATCAGCTGCTCCATGGAGTTTTCCAACGGCTGCATCGGCGAATAAGCGGAGGGGATTCCTCCCACTATTACGAAATTGACAGGTACATCAGAAAGGCAGAGATTGTATGGAAAGGGATTTTATGGAAGCCCTGAAAAAGCGTAGATCTTATTACGCAATCAGCAAAGAAAAAGTTCTCTCCGACGAAGAGATTGTCAGTCTGGTTGAAGATGCCGTGAAATACACCCCCAGCGCTTTCAATTCGCAAAGCGCACGCACGGTCATTCTTTTCGGCAAGGAACACGACAAGCTTTGGGATACCACAATGGAAATATTAAGAAGCATTGTCCCCGCGAAGAATTTCGCATCTACGGAAGAGAAAATCAATTCCTTCCGCGGCGGGTACGGCACCGTTCTTTACTTTGAGGACCAGAGCATTGTTACCGGGCTGCAGGAGCAGTTCCCGCTTTATAAGGATAATTTCCCGGTCTGGTCGCTGGAATCCTCGGGTATGCTGCAGCTCGTCATCTGGACGGCGCTTGAGTCCAGCGGCTACGGCGCAAGCCTTCAGCACTACAACCCGCTGATCGACGAAAAAGTCGCCGCAGGCTGGAACATTCCGAAAAGCTGGAAGCTTCTCGCACAAATGCCGTTCGGCAAACCCACCGCTTCCCCCGATGAAAAGACCTTCCTTCCCCTTGAAGACAGAGTCAAAATATACAGATAATTAGAAAGATGTGGCGTCCGCAAAGCGGACGCCACATCTCTTTAACAGGGAATTTCCTGCTTTCTTTATCATTTCGCGGCCAATTCCCGTCCGCTTTGAAAAACACGGCCAATCGGTTCGCCGATATCAAAGTACCGGGCAGCCATCATAATGGTCGGCCTGACCAGCGCGGCATCCGGCATACCGTTCTCCAGACACTGATCTTTTGCGTAAGCGGCGACGATTTCTCCCAAAAACATGGTGAAATCAAAGACCGGAATTGTCTGGATAACCTTACAAAGATAATTGACCGGGCATTCTTCGATCATCGGGGCATCTCCGACTTCGTCATAAAAAGCGGAAAAAATCTGGGACTTATCCTTGGAATTTCCGGATACTATCCCGCACAGGTCGGTTTTCTCGATCAGGCCGGCATCCGGGATATTCACACTGAAAAAACCGTTTTCACGGATTCCCTGTGTGATGTAATGTGTGTTTTTCAGCGATACATACAGAACGGGGCGCTGACTGACAACCCCGTATGCGCCGATGGTCGTATAACTTGGCTTTCCCTTGACAGTCGCACCGGCGATCACGGCAATATAGGGTCCGTATGGAATATTGGGAATCTTTGTTTTATTCATGTAAATCACCTTTCAAATAAAATTCACTGCGCAGTGTGGAACAGTATATCAGATAAAATCGAAAAAGAATAGACTTTTTCTTTTGGATATGTTATCGTATTATGTAGTTATGCCCACCGGGCGGCAATTCATCGGGATGGATTGCCGCCTTTTTCATTTTCCGTCCACGCTTTCGCACCTCGGCTGACGGCGACACCCGTTTGGGCTGGCCGCATGTATCTGATGATTACCGTGATATAAAGGAAAGGCCCGCTGATCAAGCGGGTCTTTCCTAAACTATTCTTTTGTATTTTTCGGATTGTCGACATGCTGCCCCACGGCAGCCAGCAGAAAGTAACTTAAGCCGATTTGCTGATCTTCCATCATCTTATGGTGGAACTGATCCTGAGACAAAAATTGAGAGGTACGATAGAATTGCCCCGCATCCATTTTGGTCCCGTGGTCATTTAAAAACTTCAAATGACCTTTCACAAGACTCTGTACTCTTTCATCCGCGGCAGAGATTTGATTTTTCAATGCCTCAGACATGGCATCCATAAACCGTTTTGCTTCGGCGGCTTTCTCATTGAGCTCCTCGGGATCGATTTCCGCCGTTTTCAAATCAACCTGATAATTTTCCTTTAGATAGTCACTTTGAGGCTTCAGCGCTTCTTCCCAGCCCTGTTTATCAAATCCCTGAAACAAGTCCTGTTCGCTCATGGTTTCTCCTTTCAGTGCAGAACGGATGGATTTCCGGATCGTGTCGAGCAGGCGGTCGGTTCGCTGCCTTTGTGTACAAAGCAGCTTCTGCTGCCGCTCCAAGCATGTAATCCGATTGGACTCGCTCTGCAATGCTTTCTGAATTTCTTTGAGGGTAAAGTCCAGTTCCCGGTAAAAAAGAATTTGCTGCAGTCGTTCCAGTTCTTTTTTCCCATAGAGACGGTAGCCGGCTTCCGTCACCCGGCATGGGAGAAGCAGACCGATTTTGTGATAATAGTGAAGGGCTTTAATCGTTACGCCCGTCATGGCAGATACTTCTTTCACCGTGTATTCCATCTTTTCACCCCGCAAGCTGATAGTACTCTA
This sequence comes from Caproiciproducens puteiluti, assembly GCF_052442865.1. Classification (NCBI taxonomy): domain Bacteria; kingdom Bacillati; phylum Bacillota; class Clostridia; order Eubacteriales; family Acutalibacteraceae; genus Caproiciproducens; species Caproiciproducens puteiluti. The sequence goes on from NZ_CP194790.1 coordinate 2,810,205, forward strand.
TGACCCAAGGGGAGAGTCAACAGGTTTTTTATCATTTTTAAAAGTTTCTAATAATCCTATTATCCCCGCTGTGCAGTCAGATGCCAAACAACAAAGAAACCTTTGATTTTTTAGGGGTTCTACGGGGCAGCAATATCAGGCCGGTGAAAGACAGATCGAAAGATAGCTGTTTCCGCTGAACGCAAAAACAACGCCGGAAAAACCGGCGTTGTTTTTTTTTGTTCCGTTACTGGATTTTTCCGCCCTCAATCACCACGTCATCCGCGGCGACGGAGTCGCCGTAGGCCGGTTTCAGTGTGGCGTCATAGGCCTCGTGAATGAAGTTTTCCTTGCCCAGTGCGGTCAGCTCATTGTTGACCCAGTCAAGAAGCTCCTTGTCGCCCTTCTTCACCGCGGGCGCGATCGTGTCCTGTTCGCCCAGCGAGGAAACGCCGACCGTGTAGCCGCTGTTTTCTCTCGCCCAGGCAAACAGCAGGGTGTTGTCGTGCGCAAGAGCGGCGCCGCGGCCGTCCTTCAGCGCCTGAAACGCCTCGGTATTCTGGTCGTATTTCAGCAGTTCGATATCCGGATAGTTTTTCGTGAAGTACGTTTCCGCCGTCGTTCCTTTGTTGACGATCAGCTTTTTGCCCTTGAGCTGGGAGACATCGGTAATCTGGCTGCCGTCCGGAGAAACCACGCCGAGCGCGACCTTCATGTACGGATTTGCGAAATCAACCTTCTCTTTTCTCTCGTCCGTTACGGTAAAGTTGGCCATAATCAGGTCCACCTTGCCGGACTGCAGGTACTCTACGCGGCTCGCGGCTTCCACAAGGACAAATTCGACCTTGTTTTCGTCACCCAGAAGGTCTTTTGCAAAGCGCTTCGCAATGTAAACGTCAAATCCCTGATTTTTTCCCTGAGCGTCGACATACCCGAAAGGAGGTTTGTCGCTGAACACTCCGACCTTGATTTTTCCGTTCTGCTTAATGGTTTCCAGCGAGGACTTCTGGGTCCCCTGCTGGGAGCAGCCCGCAAATGTTCCCAATGCCAGTACGACCGCCAGCACGGCGGCAAGAATTCTGCCTGTCTTTTTCATAATTAACCCTTCTCTTCATCAAAATTAAAAATATTCAGAAACTGTTTTGCCCTGTCGGTTTTCGGATCGGTAAAAAAGAGTTCCGCATTGGATTCCTCTACAATCTTCCCTTCGTCAATAAATACGACCTTATCCGCGACCGCTCTGGCAAAACCCATTTCATGGGTAACAATCACCATCGTCATGCCCTGCTTCGCAAGGCCGAGCATCACGTCGAGCACCTCGCGCACCATTTCGGGGTCAAGCGCCGCCGTGACTTCGTCGAACAGCATTACCTCCGGATTCATACACAAGGCGCGCACGATGGCCACACGCTGTTTCTGTCCGCCGGAAAGCTGGCGGGGATACGCGTTTTTTCTGTCCAGAAGCCCGATGCGCTCCAACAGCGTTTCCGCCTGCCGCCTGGCTTCTTCCCGGCTCCTCTTCTGCACCTTCAGAGGGCCGAGCAGAATGTTTTCCAGAATCGTCATATGCGGGAAAAGATCATAGCTCTGAAAAACCATCCCGATTTTCTGCCGGACCAGATGCCACTGTGTTCCGGCGGAGGAAATAGACTGACCGTCAAGGCTGATCTCCCCCGACTGTATCGGCTCAAGGCCGTTGATACATCGCAGCAGAGTGCTCTTCCCGCAGCCGGAAGGCCCGAGAATGACGACGACCTCGCCCTTGTGGACCTGCAGGTCGATCCCGTCCAGCACGGTTCTGTCGTCGTAGCTTTTATGAAGCTGTTTGATTTCAAGAAGAATATCTTTCTCCATTTTTTACCTCCTCAGGACTGCCATTTCCGTTCCAGCCGTTTGGACAGGAGCGAAACAGGATAACAGACTGCAAAATACAGCAGGAATATAAAGCCGTATATCCAGAAGGATGCCGTGGGCACCTCTAAAATGGACCGTTCGATAATCTGCTGGCCCACCTTCAGGACCTCCACCACCCCGATCAGCACCACCAGCGAGGTGGTCTTGATCATGCGCGTCGCAAGGTTGATCGCGGCGGGCAGCAGACGCCGCACGGTCTGCGGAATAATGACATAGCGGTAAATCTGCACGTTGGTCAGCCCAAGGGCGGCGCCGGATTCCCTTTGATGTTTCGGCAGGGATTCCACCGCGCCACGGACAATGTCCCCCATTTCCGCCGTGCCCCAGAGGGAAAATACCATGATGGAAACGACCTCCCCGCCCAGCTCCAGGTTCAGGGTAAAATAGAAGATAAACAGCCACACAAGAATCGGAATGATGCGCACCGCTTCGAGATAAACCCGGCAGACGGAACGAACAGCCTTCCATTTCGACGTCATCACAATGCCCAGTACAATCCCGAGAACGCCGGAGATCAGAACGGAAACCAGCGCGATCCGCGCCGTTACCAGCAGCCCGTTCAGCAGGCGAAGAAGGTTTGAGCCTTCAAAAATAACGTTAATTCCCGAACTGGCCATAGCGCACCTTCCTTTCCAGAGCGGACAGAAGCAGGGATACCGGCAACAGAAGCAGCAGATAGAACAGCACAAGCAGGGTGAGCGCCTCCGTAGTCGAATAATACATGCCGATCAGGTCCTTGGCGACAAACATCAAGTCCGGCAGCGCCACCGCGCTGACGATCGACGTCTCTTTCATCAGGAAAATCGCGTTGGCTTCCAGCGCGGGCATGGAGACGGAAAACGCCTGCGGGAAAATGACATAGCGTACCAGCTGCGCGCGGGAAAGGCCGATGCTGAGCCCCGATTCGATTTGGGTCTTCCCCACTGCCTCCAGTCCGCTGCGGAACGCTTCCGCCATATAGCTTCCGCCCAGAAAGGTCAACCCCGCAACCGCGCAAAGCTCCGCTTCCAGCTTCAGCCCGATCTGCGTCAGTCCGTAATACAGGAAGAACAGCTGTATCAGCGACGGGGTATTCCTGGAAAACTCAATATAAACCTTCACAATGGATTTCAGCACGCGGACCCGGTAATAAATCGCCAGGCTGCAGAGGAAACCCACCAGAAGCGACAGTGCAATTGCCCACACGGAAATGGTCAGCGTCAGCTGCGCCGCTTTCCAATAGAGAGGCAGGCTCTGTACAATAAAGCCGAAATTCAATAAAATCCGCCTTCCTTTTGTGATTTAGCCGAAAAGCTTCAATGCTTTGAGAAAATCCGGGATACCGGCTTCAAAGCTGATCCCGAAACGGAAATCCGAACCCGCCGCCCGGGTCCGGCGGATTCCCTCCACCGTAAAGTCGGCGGCGATCCGGGCCGCCTTCACAAGCGGGAAATCATTGAGAAGCGCGGCGAACAATGCGCTCGCGAAAATATCCTCCGCCCCGCGGCAGTCGCCTTCCGTACAGTCGGAAAGGACATAATCGATTTCTCCGTTTTTCGTGTCATAGGCCGCGGCGCCCGGATGGGCCGCGTCAAAGCGGACGCCGGTCAAAACAATTTTCTCCGGGCCAAGCCCGCCCAGCTTCTTTAAAATACTGTCAACATAAACTCTTTTGTATGGCCCTTTCAGATAGGGTTCGTTCAGCAGCAGAGAGGCTTCCGTCAGATTCAGCACGAGGATATTCGCTTTGCCGCAGAGGTTTCTCATCTCCGACGGGAACGTACCGTCCAGGTGCGGGTACAGCTTTCCGCCGTCCGCCATGTCAGGGTTCACAAGAACGGGCGCATCCTCTTTCCGAAACCCACCGATCAGGGCGGATACGGCTTTTACCTGTTCCGGGGAGCTCAGATCACCGGTACAGATTCCGTCAAATTTCAGCCCAAGGCTTTTCCAGTGCTCCTGAATTTTGGGGATATCCCCCGCAAGGCCGCGATATGTACCGTCCGGGAATCCGTCCCTGCGGGCGGACAGCACCGCGGTGGGAAGCACGGCCGTTTCGATTCCCGCCGCCGAAAGGATGGGCAGCGCAGCCGTCAGCAGGCCTTTCCCGAAGCAGGGCAGATCATGGATCGCCAAAGCCCTCTTCCGGGGCCTTTCCCTTGCTCCGGTTTGATAAGTTCGTCTGAACAGGGTGTTTATGAATTGGGACCGCATCTTGCCACCGCCTCGCGTCTATATTAAACATATATTTTTAGTAGTTATTATATGCGCTATCCTCTCTTTTGTCAACAGGAAAACCAAGATTCCCTGAAAATGACGATGTGTGGGAAGATCAGGAAAACCGGATTATTTCCCGAGCGACATAAACTATTAATAAATTTTTAACAGAATACGATTGAAAATGGGATATAATATTATTGATAACATCTACAGTTGATTCTGCAACAAGTTTGCGTTTCTCCCCCGCCTTCGGCGGGGGAGAAACATGTTCTGTCTCTCAAACTGAAATGGAATCGCTGTAATCGTATTTTCCAGCAAACGGAAGGGTTTGAAAACAGAGAAGGTTCATGATCGCACGGAAGGGGATATCAATTCATGAATATCAGAACAAAATCGAAAGCGAAAAAAGGAATCGTTTGCGCGGCGGTTCTTTGTCTGGCCGCCCTGCAGGTCACATCGGCAAGCCCGGTGCAAGCCCTCGGCGCTCCGGATATTTCCATCAGCACGGCGTCCTCTCTGGTGGATGAGATCAAAACCACCATCGCGTACGGACTCACCCAGAAGGAATTTATATACACCGATCAGGCCGGTAAAAGGCTGACCTGCTTTACCATGGAGTATAATCCGCAGCAGGCCGGCGTGACCCTTGCGGCGGGCACTCCGCACGACGGAACGAAGATCGGCCTGGCCACCGTACGGGATCAGGCAGGCGCCGCGGTCCAAAACGGAAAACAGGTGGTCGCCGCCATCAACGCGGATATGTATAATATGAGCACAGGCGACCCGTGGGGCGTAGTGGTCAAGGACGGAACCGAAATCCACTCCTATGCGCCGGTGCGCACCTGGTGGAAGTTTTTCGGCGTTAAAAAAGACGGCTACCCGATTTACGGCGACCGCCAGACTTACGAAGCCAACAAGGGAAATATCCAGCAGGCGCTGGGCATTCACAGTATTCTGGTCGACGGCGGCATCGTCGTCAACACGGACTTGACGGCCACGCTTGCTCCCCGCAACGCCGTAGGCGTGCGCAGTGACAATTCCGTTTTCTTCCTGCTGGCGGACGGCAGAAAGGACCCGTATTCCCACGGACTGACACTGCAGCAGACCGCGCAGCTTATGAAGGACCTGGGAGCGGTGTGGGCCGGCAACCTGGATGGCGGCGGCTCGTCCACCCTGATGACCAGGACCCCCGGAGAAACCGCGCTGACCGTAAAGAACCATCCTTCCGACGGATGGGAGCGCGCCGTAGCCAATTCGTGGCTCTTCCTCGCCAATCCGAAGCCGGACGGCGTCTTTGTCTCCGCCGCGCTGACGCCTTACGACAAAACCTATTCCCCGAAATCCATCGTTCCGATCACAGCGAAGGGGCTGGATTTCTCGGGCGCTCCGACCGCCCTTCCCAAGAGCGGGTTAAGCTGGGCGCTGTCCGATTTCAGCTTTGGCAGCATTGACCAGAACGGTGTCTTCTCCTCCAACGGCCAAGAGGGACAGGTACAGGTACAGCTTTGGTACAACGGCCGGATCGTCGGTTCCACCTACGTTGAGATCGCCACACCGGACAATTATGTCTCCGTCGGCACCGTCTCGCCGAACGCCGGGAAAGACGCCGGCCTGACGGCTACCTATCAGGGACGCGAGGTCATCCTGACCATGAATAAATCGAACTGGTAATTTTCAGACACAAAAATACTGTCCCGGTTTTTAACCGGGACAGTATTTTTTATCGGGAAAACATCAGTTCCCGTATCCGCTCTGCCCTTCTTTGCCGAATTTCGCTCTGGCGCTCTCGGCCTGAGGGTCGTGCTTGATGTGCTTCTTATCCGTTTTTGCCTGTTTCTTATCGCTTCCGCTTTTCTTGTCCTTCTGTGTATGGCTCATTGAAATCCCCTTTCCGCCTTATTCGTACTCGATTTTAAAGCCGGTGTGTTCAATGCAGTCCTTGATTTCCTCTTCCGTCGCGGGCTCATTGTACTCCACCTTGACCGAACCGGTCGTCAGGTTCACGCCGACTTCCTGGACTCCCTTGATTTTATCCAGCGCGTTTTTGATTTGGGTTTTGCACTCTTTATTCTGAATTCCTGATACGCTGCAAAGCATCGTATTCATTTTTTCTCCCCCTCGTTGTTGTTCTTTTCATGCCTGCCGTCATGCATGCCCAGTTTGCGGCCGTCTATCATCCCAGCGTCCGCATTTTCCCTGGGTTTCATCGTTCTCAGCTCCGGGTTGCTCTTTTCCCGGTCTTTCCTTCTGTTTTTGTTATTGTCCATCTTTTTTCCCTTCCCGTCATGGTATTATGTCGCCTATTTAGTATTCATGGAATGAAAAAATTTATACAGGCGCTCAGGAACACAGAAAAACCGCATTGGCACCAACCAATGCGGCTTCACATATGATACTGTTTTAAAATACAGCTACTTTACAGTGATTAATTCATATTCCCGGCTGCCCAGACCGATTTTTACTGCGTGATCGATGCAGCTGTTCCAGTTGGTTTCCGGATGCGTGTCGGTAAAATGGTCGTGATGGTCGTGCGGTTTCTTCGACAGGAGGCTGCCGCTGAGGACGGGCTGGCGGTTGACCGCGTCGGCACAGGCCACATCCAGCGCCACCGGGTCAAAGGAGGCAAACATCCCGACATCCGGAACGATCGGGATATCGTTTTCGGGGTGACAGTCGCAGTACGGGGAAACATCCACCACAAGACTGATATGGAACTGCGGACGGTCCTTTAAAACAGCGTACGCGTATTCCGCAATTTTGCAGTTCAGAATATCGTTCGTTTCGTCGCCCATGGGGTTTACCGCGTCAAAATTGCAGGCGCCGATGCAGCGGCCGCAGCCGACGCACTTATCGTGGTCAATTTGCGCCTTTTTGTTTTCATCAAAGGAAATCGCGTCGTGCGCACAGTTTTTGCGGCACATCCCACAGCTTCTGCAAAGCTCTTTATCCACAATCGGCTTGCCCGCGCTGTGCATTTCCATTTTTCCCGCACGGGAACCGCAGCCCATCCCCACATTTTTCAGCGTACCGCCGAAGCCGGTGGACTCATGGCCCTTAAAATGGGTCAGAGTGAGGAAAATATCGGCGTCCATCATCGCGCGGCCGATTTTGGCTTCCTTGACATATTCGCCGTCGATCGGGACCAGGGCCTCGTCGGTTCCTTTCAAGCCGTCCGCAATGATCGCATGACAGCCGGTCGCGAAGGGGTTAAAGCCGTTTTCATACGCCGCGTCAAGGTGGTCGAGCGCGTTCTTCCTTCTGCCCACATACAGGGTATTGCAGTCGGTCAGAAAGACCTTGCCGCCCTGTTCTTTAATGAGGTCCACAATAACCTTCGCGTAATTCGGACGCAGGTACGAAAGATTGCCCGGCTCCCCGAAATGAATTTTGATGGCCGTATATTTGTCTTTGAAATCAATGGATTCCATTCCCGCTTTTTTAACCAGCTTTTCCAGCTTTTGCAGCAAATTGCAGCTTTGTGTCGCGCTGAAATCCGTAAAATATACTTTTGAAGCTCCCATATTCTGTTCTCCTTTTCAGCTTAACACGGCCTGATTCCTCTGCCGCAAGGCAGATCAAGCAGGACCGATTTTCATTCATTATAGCATAAGTTTTTTCAGAAGGGAAACATTCTCTCCGCGGAAACCGGAAGGAGCTCCCCCGTACCATGCTCCCGTCGCGGCACAAAAAACAACCGGAGATTCATAATATATAAAGATTTCATTAAGAAATTAAAAAATTTACACAATTCAACAAAATTCTATCATTATTTTTCCGAAAAATCCGATACAGAACATAGAATTAAATTGCAAAAAGGAGACATTTTATGTTAACACCGTATCAATTATCTGAAAATTCTACGAGCGGACAGTTCCTGCCATTCAGGCTGGACAATGAAATTTTTGCAATTGAAAGCATGTATGTAACGGCTATCTCCAAAATGCTGATGATTTCTCCCCTGCCCGGCACCCCGGAATACTGCAAGGGAATTGCCAGAGTAGAGGGAAAGCTCCTTCCGGTCATCGACATGCGCTTAAAATTGCGCAAAAACTGCATCCCCTACAATGATGAGACGCAGATCATCATGGTCAATCTGGAAGGGGCACAGAGCGGGCTGATCGTAGACACGCTGGCGGAGGTTCTGACCGTAAGCCCCGAATGCCCGGACGGGTATGAGGAACCTCTCCAAAAATCGAATCCGTATTTTAAAGGCATCATAAAGGTCAGCGGCAGCCCGGCAATGGTTCTGGACTGCAAAAAGATACTGATGGAAGACGGTATATTCGATCTGGCCCAGCTTGTCTCTTAAACATCCATACAGAAACAGCGGCGGAAAATTCCGTCGCTGTTCTGATAAGGAAGGCCGGTGTTACCGGCGCTTTGACCTTCTGAAAAAGTACCACGCACAGAAAACAACCAGGGATACGGCGACGACCGCGATCGCAGCCATCGAGTAAGTATCCACATACCGTACCACCGTTTCCCAGGAAGCGCCGAAAAAAGCCCCCAGATAAACCAGAACGACGTTCCACAGAAACGTTCCCAGCGCGGTCAGCAGCAAAAACATCCCCATCCTCATTTTTGCCATTCCGGCGGGGATGGAAATAAGGCTGCGCACGACGGGAATAAACCGGCAGAAAAACACTGTAAACTTTCCCCGCCGGGCAAACCACGCTCCCGCGTGGTGGACGTCCTCCCTTTTTAAATGAAGGACTCTCCCCAGCTTGCCGCCCAGCAGACGCTCCAGCCGCTGCGGGCTCATCAGCCTGCCCACGCTGTACAAAACCACGGCGCCCAGAACGGAGCCAATGGTCGCCGACAGCACCACGCCCCATATTTTCAGGTCCGTTACCGTGGTCATGAATCCGCTGAAGGTTAAAATCACCTCCGACGGAATGGGAGGAAATATATTTTCAACTGCAATCAGCAGTGCAATTCCAAAATAACCGTATTGGTTGATAATCCCTATGATCCAATCCTGCATTTAATCAAACTCCTTGCCTCACCTGAATCCTTAGAATTTTCCGGACATGGCATCCGCCGCCGTCAATCGGGAAGATATTTCTTCCCTCCAAAATAAACGAGCACGCTTCCCAGAAGAATATTAAGATAATAGCTTGAAAATCTCCAAAGGGTAATTCCCGGAATGATATACGGGCCGAAAAATTCCCGGAAGAAGAGATAGAAGCCTCCCTCCGCACCCCCGGAAGAACCCGGCAGCGGAATGAACGACGCGGCCATCATGACAAAAGTGTCCGCCGCGACCATAGTAAACACCGGCTCCCCCTTCAGGTTGAAGCTGCGGTAAACAAAGAAGGATAAGAGGCTGGCAATCGTAATCTGAATCAGCGTGAGAAAAATCGTGATCGCATACAAGGCGTAATTTTTCCCGAAAATTTTGGAGCTGTCGTGGAAAACAAGAAGCTGGCCGTGCACCTGATCGTAAAATTTCTGGGAAAGCTTATGAAGGTGTATTTTGTCCATAAAGCGGACAACCGCCCGCAGGATCAAATCGGTAAGCCTTTCATTCATCATAAAAACCAGCGCAAACAAAATAAAAAGGCTGTTTGTAACCAGCCCGAAAACGGCGATCACGGCAAAATTACTTACTTTGGTCTGAAAATAATTCAGCTCAAACGCCACCAGAATGAAGGAGTACACAAACGTAACCCCATGATGGATCAGGGACTTTACGGTCACGATGGAAGTAGCGGCGCCTGTTTCCATTCCCATCTTTGTCATACAGTAGACTTCCATTGGCTCCCCCGTCCCGAAAGGGGCAAGGGCACTGTAAAAAATTTCGACCATGCCGATATAAAGCGATTCTCCCAAGGTCCATGCTTTGTCAAGATGGTTGCAGAGCAGGTGAAGCACATATCCCTCGAGAAACCATCCGGCAAGCACTCCCACCAGAATCCAGAGAAGCCAGATCGGCTGAAGCTCCGAAAGAACATGCCCCATACTTTTCATACCGTCTTCGGTAAACAGGAAGAAAGCAAGGATTCCTATTGAAAGTAAAATGGTCGCCGCCGAAAAAATATTTTTGGCGGTTGCCGATTTTTTTTGATTCTGCATGGCATCCCCTTCAGATCTGAAATACTGTCTTCTATGCATGACCATAGCATGAATTAATATTATACAACAGAAAGTCTTAAAAGAACAGCGCACATTTATAAACAATACATGAAAACTTTATGTACAAGCTTTCTTTAGTCCAAAATCGGCTGCAGGAAGCTGTGAAATTGGCTTTTCAGCCAATTTCACAGTTCCCTGCAGTCAGCGATATCAGGCGCGTTTTAAAAACGTCATCCATTTTAACAGGTCGAAGCTGCTGCCCGAACCGAAGATCCGGGTGTTCAGGGCGCTGACCGCCTTCAGCTCAAAAAATCCGGCGATGCGGTCAAACGACGCATCGTCCATCTTTTCCAGCTTGCGCCTGAGCGCCAGCGAATGGTTGTAGTTCGAGAACAGGGGCTTTGCCAGTTCGCCGTAGCGCTCGATTGAGCAGATATCGTACGCGGCGTAGACGCCGGTTAAAACGGACGTAAACTGTCCGAAGCCGAGCCCCGGGGAAAGCGCTCCAAAACAGTTTCCGGTAAAATAGGTGTTTTTGATTTTGGGCCTTCTGCAGATTCCCATCATATATTTTTGGATCTGGAACTGATCCGTGATCTTTAAATCCTGATCGAGATCCCTGCGTGCCAGATCGTAAAACAGGTTCCACATTTTTTTGATATCGTAAATATCCGGCGCGGGGCTGTCCGGAAAAGCGATGACAAGATTTGCTTCTTTTTCTGTAAAGGGAATCAGCCAGGCGTAGCCTTTCGGTATGATTCCATAATTGAACCATACGTGGGGCATATCGGTTTGGAAATTCCCCTCCACCGTTGCTCCTTTGATGGCACAGGTGAGGTCGCACCGGTAATTGTTCTGCTGAATCGCATAGGCTCCGTCCCCGGTCGCCAGAACGACACAGTCAAAATTTTTGGTAAGGTCTTCATAATCTTCCGTCGAGTGAAAGTGGATTTCGCTTTTTACCTGTCTTTCCAGCTGGCACTCAAAGGAATCGTCGTGCCGTCCCCTGATATTGGTACAGCCGATATATCCGTCAACGCTGGCCGTATGATTTTTAGAATGAAGCACCAGCCTGTTGACTTCGTCAATAGGCTTCAGGACGATATGGTATTCGTCCGCCAAATAGGGAATACAGTCCTTAACCGGCCTGTTTAATATGCTGAACATCGCCTCCGCGTTGACGAACCGGTCGCCGACACAGCTCCGCTTTTCAAAAATTACGGGTTTGATTCCCTGTCTTTCCAGTGTGATTGCGCAGGAAAGCCCGGAAAGTCCCGCGCCCAGTATGGCAACATCCATTCCGCTTCCTCCTTATATTCTGTAATGATTATTTTATTATTGCTCTATCCGGCAAACAACATACATAAACCGGAAAAAACCGCCTTACGACGGACAAAGCGCCGCATTGGAACAGCCAATGCGGCGCTTTCAATTAAAATTATAAAACAATATCGAGGGCTAGAGCGTGCATGCAAGCTCTAACGCAGCACGGAGGACCATTTTACCCGCAGAATCAGGATAATGGAAATGACCGCGGCGGCATAATTGGAAAACAGGTTACCCCAGAAAACGGAATAAAACTGCAGTGCCTGTTCTGTAGCCAAAATAAAAAGATACCGCAAAAGCCAGATGCGCAAAACCCCCAGCACCAGCGGCACGCCGGTCCGGCCAAGGCCGATAAACGCGCCCTGCACCGCCATACAGACACCGAAGCCCACCACGGAATAGGTGTAGATATGCAGCGCCCGGTTGGCGATCTCCAGTACGTCCGCCCTCTGCGTAAACAAGACCGTGAGGAAAGGGGACAGCGGCACGATCAGGCCGATGATGGCGACGGCCGTCACCGCGCTGGCCACGCACCCGATCAGGCAGGAACGCTTCGCTTTGTCCGGCTGCTCCGCCCCGATATTCAGGCTGACCATGGTCGTTACGGCCGAGCCGAAAGCCGCCGGCAGATTGAAGCACACGGCGGTAATATTGTTGGCGATGCCCTGCCCGTTTAAGACCACCGCGCCGTATTTCTGGGTTTCGTTATTGATCAGGAAAAATCCCAGATTCAGCATCAGGCTGGTCAGCATAGCGGGAACGCCCACACGAAAGAGCTGAAAAATCAGCTGTTTGTCAAACCGGAATCCTTTCAGGGTAAGCTTGTCTTCCCCCTGCCTGACAAACAGTTCATAGAACATCCAGCCGCAGATCAGGAAATTGGCACAGAAGGAAGAGAGCACACAGCCCACTACCTCCAGCCGCAGCCAGACGACAAACACGACATTAAAAATAATTTTCAGAAAGAGCATGAGCAGCATGCGGATAAAGGTGGCCTCCGGCTTTCCGGTAGCGTTTTTGATCGCATTGTAGATGCTCTCCAAAAAAGAAAACGGCAGAACAAAGGCGTAAAGGCTGATATACAGCATCACGTTGTGCGATATTTCCGGATCTACATTGGCCGAAATCGGAAACGCCACCAGTGCGGACAGGGGCGCGATACAGAATCCCATGGTAAAGGCAAACACGACGATCTGCGCGGAAATGCTCCGTACCCGGTCAAAATCGCCGTGGCCGTTCGCCTGACCGATAATGGCCATCGCCGCTACGCTCAGACCCTGGGCCAGTGCCGTCATCATGTTGATGACGGGTTCGCTGTAGGTGACCGCGCTCGCGACCAGCGTTCCCGCCGCATTATTGATAAAAAGTCCGTCCGTCAGCGGCATCAGGGACTGTATGACGCTCATCATCAGCGTTGGCAGCGACAGCATCATGAGCGTTCTCAATATATTTCCGTGCAGAATCAGGTCCCGCCGTTGTTCGGTACTCTGATGTAAAAATTCAAATTTCAATCTAAACCCGCTTTCTGTCTGTGAGTTTTCATTGTATCATGATAAAATCAGGTTTTCAAGACAGAAAGCCCTTCTTTTCGCGTTTCTTCGGGAAATTATGAGCCGTCGTACAAAAAAAGAAACCGCGCCGGGTATTTCTTCCTTAAAGGAATTCACACCGAAGCGCGGCCGGGTTCTAATTTGATTTTATCCTCATCATTTTCCTGACAACGGTAACAAGCGGTTTATAGAGAACGCCTTCCATCTCACGGCTGACTGTTTTCAGTTCCTTCCGAATGGCTATTTGCTGCGGACAGTGGCTTTCGCATTTTCCGCACTGCCTGCACTGGGACGCGACGGCCGGTTTGGCCGACAGGGCGCCCAGCGACTGAAAGTACCGGCGCCGCGCCGATTTGTCCTGCATCAGGTACTTATCGTTGTAACAGGAAAAGCATCCGGGAATGTTCACCCCGGCGGGACAGGGCATACAGTACCCGCAGCCTGTACAGGGAATTTTCGTCTTTTCGCTGATTTCCTTTCTGACCGTCCGGAACACATCCAGTTCCTCCGCGGAGAGGGAATTGGGCTCCGCCTCCCCTGCGATGCGGATATTTTCCTCCATCTGCGTTTCGTCGCTCATACCGGAAAGCACCACGTTCACTTCGGGATGGTTCCATACCCAGCGCAAAGCCCACTCCGCCGGGGAACGGTTTTTGTCGTAGCTCTGAAACGCCTTCGTCACCAGCTCCGGCAGGTGCGTGACCAGCTTTCCGCCGCGCAGAGGCTCCATGACGATCACGGGTATTCCCATCGCCGCCGCAGTTTGCAGCCCGGCTTTCGTCGCCTGATTGTTTTCATCCATATAGTTGTACTGGATCTGGCAGAAATCCCACGGATACGCTTTTAAAATCAGTTCAAAGTCCGTCCGGCTCCCGTGGAAAGAAAAGCCGATATTTTTGATTTTGCCCTGTGCCTTCAGTTCTTCCAGCCATTCCATAACGCCGAGCGAAGCAAGGCGGTCATACCCCGGCTTGTCGGTCAGCATGTGCAGCAGATAATAATCGATATGGTCCGTCTGCAGCCGCTGAAGCTCCGTTGCAAAGATTTTTTTTGCATTTTCCAGCTTTCCAACCAAAAAAGGAGGCAGCTTTGTGGCGATTTTCACCCGGTCGCGGTAGCCCCCGGCCAAAGCCCGGCCCAGCAGCAGTTCGTCTTTCCCGTTCTGATAGATATAGGCCGTATCAAAATAGTTCACGCCCTTTTCAATGGCGTCGTGTATCATCTGAATCGATCTCGTTTCATCGATCGAACCGTTCTTTGTGGGCAGCCGCATACATCCGAACCCCAGAATGGAAAGCTCATCGCCGTTTTTCGCGTTTACTCTTGTCTTCAAATGAATCCCTCCGGAAATTGCGGGGCGCGGAAAGCGCCCCGTCTGTCACCATGTGTACGTGCCGTCACTGTTTTCCGAGCAGTTCAATGAACGCCTTCATATATTCCGGCAAATCCGGCGGGCGGCGGCTGGAAACGATATTGCCGTCTACAACCACCGGAAGGTCGTACCATGTGGCCCCGGCATGAATCAGGTCATCCTTGATACCCGGGGTACTCGTGACCTTTTTGCCCTGCAGGATATCCGCGGAAGCCAGAACCCAGCCCGCGTGGCAGATATGCCCGATGGGCTTTTGCTGCCGGTCCATAGAGCGGACCATTTCCAGAACCTGTGGAAAACGCCTTAATTTGTCCGGCGCCCAGCCGCCGGGTACCAGAAGCGCGTCGTAATCCTCAATACGGATATCCCCGAACGCATAATCGGAAACCGCCGGAACACCGTATTTGCCGACATACTTTTGGTTTGCCTTTTCGCCGACCAGATGGACGGTGACTCCCTCTTCCCGGAGCCTCAGCACCGGATACCACAGCTCCAGATCCTCAAAATCGTCCGAAATCAGGCAAACGGCTTTCAAGTCCTTTTTCATGGAATTACCTCCTTTTTTTTCTGTTTATGTTGATTATAATATTGCAGCCCGGATTTATCAATAAGAAAACAAGGATTTTGTGCGGAACAAGATTTTATTCCGCGGCATATTTATGGTATCATATAAAAAATAAACCGTCCGACTGGCGGTCAAATCGGAGCGTTATGTTATGGGATGTCTGGGAAATTTGATCTGGTTCGTCTTCGGCGGCCTGATCATGGGTTTGAGCTGGCTTCTGGTCGGCATTCTGTGGTGTATTACCATTGTGGGGATTCCCGTCGGAATCCAGTGCTTTAAATTCGCGGAGCTGGCGTTTTTCCCGTTCGGGAAAGAGGTCTCCTTCGGCGGCGGTGTCGGCTCGTTTTTGCTGAACATCCTTTGGCTTGTCTTCGGCGGTTTCGCGCTGGCGGTGGAAGCCGCCGCGATCGGCGGGCTGTTCTGCCTGACAATCGTCGGAATTCCTTTCGGGCTGCAGTGCTTTAAGATCGCAAAGCTGGCGCTGATGCCGTTCGGCGCCAGCGTCCATTCCTGATTTTCAAATATTGCAAAGCGACTTTGCGTCTGCGCGGTTTTATCGACTGCCTGATGCACAAGAAGCGCGCCTTGATCGGCTGACAGCCGTTTCAAGGCGCGCTTCTTTGTTTTTGCGCTTGCTGCTTTTTGTAACTTGCCATTGCAAATTCATTCAGCAGTCCCTTTTTAAGAACTCATTCTTTTTTTCTTCCCCACGACCATGGAGACCGCGAAAAACGCGACTGCGAAGCCTGCCTCAATCAGCATAGCGGTATAGGTTTCGGAAAGGCTGGAGAAACTGAAGCTGGCCAGAGAGGAAATCTGGTTATTCGCTTTGACATACCAATAAGTCGGGGTAAAGCTGGCGATTTTCAGCACGGTGGAATTCAGGAACTCCTGCGGTACAAACACTCCGCTGATAAAGCAGGGGCCAAGGGTAACAACGTTGCAGACCGCCGAAATCGCTCCGCGATTTTTCAGCAGATTGCCAATGAGAAAGCTGATGCTGGACATGCTGAGCGTAAACACAAACGAGTTCAGGACCAGATAAACCGTATTGCGGGTCATCATGTTCCGATGATCGAACAGGAAGCAGAAGCCGACCATAACCGCCCAGCAAGCGACGGTAAAAACCAGGTTCGCAAGAATAAACTGGAAATTGATCTTTCCCGCGCTCTGGGGAGAACAGAAATTCCTGCGGCTCAGGTCCCGGTCGTTGAACACCAGCATAATGGCGGAGATGCCCAGAACGAGCACGGAAGAAAGCGCATAGGCAAGGTAATTGAAGTAATTCGCGGAAAAGCCGTTGTCGGTGTCCTGTCGTGCATCTGTTTTCATTGCGACAGGGGTATTGCTTTCCATATCCGCTTTCAAATGCCGGACCAGGTCCTCCTGCGTAATTCCGGGCACCGTTTTTACATAGAGCGCTGCCGTGTTGAAATACTGGTTGATATTTAGATCGAGATAGGCGTTGCTGACGGAATTCGGCACGGTGGTTTTCTCAATCCGCACGTCTTCTCCCCGCATAAAGCTCTGGGTAAAGCCTTTGGGGATGCGGAGAATATAACTGACGGAACGGAAGAAAAGAGCGTCCTGAAGCTTTTCCGTTTCGTCCGGAACCTCTACGAAGTTGGCTGTTTTGGCCAGCTCCGCCTGAAAGCCGTCGATCAGGGGGCTGTCTTCTTCGCTGAGAAAGGCGATATTGGTTTTTTCCTGAGAAAAACCGGCTTCCTGCACTTTTGAGCCGTTCAGCGAAAGGAGCGTGGCAACGATCAGAAAAACGGCTACATAGATCATCATGGAGGACAGATTTTTTTGAATAATTTTCATACAGAGCTTAAAGACTGGCATATTTCTGCCTCCTTATCATGAAATACGACCCCAGACAGAACAGCAGCGCAAAGGCGCAGACCGCCGCCATATTCCACCCGTACCGGGTCATGACGTCGTAATAGTACAGGGAATAAAGGGCGTCCGTAAGCAAATTCACCGGATTCAGATAAGAGAGAACCGGCACGTTCTGCGCGACGATATACTTCATCTCCTCGGACATCATTCCCGCCAGAAACGAACCGGCCATGCTGACCGCCAGCAGAACCGCGACCTTGACTCCCTCCCCCTTCTTTACCAGCGCGCTGACAAAAGCGCCGAAGGAAACGCCCAACACACTGCCGGCAAAGGTCGTCAGAAGGACGAACAGGGTTTTTGACCCAAAGTCGATTTTCAGCCCGAAATACAGATAAGCGAGAAGCACCAGCATTTCCGAGAAATGGAGCAGGATTGCCGCGCACATGTTATAAAGAAAGATTTTCAGCTTATGGACCGGGGCCACGTTGACGCGCGCCGCCCGCTGGGAAAGATCGGCCTGAATATCCGTCACTTCCTTCAGTCCCCAGAAACCGCCGTACAGGCAGCTCATGGCGATCAGGGAGTAAAAATAATTGAGCACATTGTTCGGCTCCGCGCTGCTGCCGGAAACCTCCCGGGTGTATTCCCCTCGGTCGGAAACAGCCTCGATCAGCCCGTTTTTAACGGAAGCGGGATTCTCCCTGACAATCGAAGCCACCGCGGAGGATGTCTGGCTGTAGCTGTTCAGGAAAGCCCGGACAATGTTCTGGCTGAGGCCCGATTCCCGGACCGTCATCCCGATCTCCGTACCCACCGTAACATACGCCTTGATTTTTCCGTCGTCAAGCAGCTTTTCCGCCTTTTCCCCGTCGGTTTTTGTCAGGTTGAAAATCCGGTCTTCCCCTTGGGACACCTCCTCCAGCACCGACTGAAAATCCTTATTCTGCCGGTACCGGTCGTTGTCCACCACGGCGATATCGATGGGATGAAAGGCTTCCGTATTGTTCAGATTGGAGAAAGCCATATTGAAGAAGGTGGCAAGCAGCAGCGGAAAAAGCAGGGTCCAGAACATCATCTGCCTGTCGCGGGTCAGGCATTTCAGCCTTGCCGTAAAAAGATGCTGAAACATTCTTCTCCCCCCTAATCCCTGAGCTGTTTTCCGGTAATTTCCAGAAACACGTCGTTGAGGGTGGGCAGCTCGGAATAAATCTTCCCGAAGGTGATTTCATTCCTTTTCAGAAAGTCCAGTACGGCTTCCAGATTGTTCTGCCCCTTCCCGGACTTTACGACCAGCAGATGGTCGCGGTACTCGGCGGAAACGATATTCGGGAGCTTTTTCAGGGCTGCCAGATGGTCCTCCCGGAGGGAGAAGGTTTCGACCGTGATTTTCTCCCCGAGCGTGATCATGGCCTTCAGCTCTTCCTTGGTGCCGTCGGCGATCATCCTGCCCTTATCCAGAATCATGATTCTGGTACAGATCTGTTCCACTTCCTCCATATAATGGGAAGTATAGACAATGGTGGCGCCTTCCCGGTTCAGCCGCACAATGCCCTCCAGAATATTGTTCCGGCTCTGGGGATCGACCGCCACCGTCGGCTCGTCCAGAATGATCAGCTTCGGCCGGTGCGCGATTCCGCAGGCAATGTTCAGCCGGCGAAGCAGGCCGCCGCTCAGCTTTTTGGGATAAAATTTCCGGAAATCGTTCAGCCCTACAAAATCGACGGCGTCTTCCACCAGCTTTTTTCGTTTTGCTTTGTCCGGGACATACAGCCCGCAGAAATAATCGATGTTTTCGTACACCGTCAGCTCCTCGAACACGGCGACATTCTGCATAATGATTCCGATGTCCCGCTTGATGTCGTAAGCGTCCGGAGCCATGGGGCGGTCAAAAATTTCAATTTCGCCCTTGTCGTATTTTAAAAGGGATAAAATACAGTTGATGACCGTCGTCTTTCCGGAACCGTTCGGCCCGAGCAGCCCGAATATTTCTCCCTCTTTCACTTCCAGCGAAAGATGATCCAGCGCGACCAGGTCGCCGTATCTCTTTACCAGATTGTTCACCCTGATAATCATAAGCGGAGCCTCCTTGTTTTCATGCTCTTATTTTAGCGCATAATAACGGGGATTATCAGTGCCGCCTGTCAGTGTTTGCCGTGACAGATGTCATGTTCTTCCGTGACGCCCATAAATTGCGATTGTGAACCGGAAAAAAAGATGATACTATAAAGGAAACCGCGGGCTGTCCGAAAGATAGGAGGAGTTGGACGAATGATTCTCATCGATAAAATCATCCTTCTGATCTGCTGCTTTGTCCTTTACCTGTGCGAACCCGGTTTCGGCGCAAGTGTGGTGCCGGTGCTGACCGCCGTTGTTTTCACGTGCTTCCTGAGCTATTTTGAAAAACCGCTTCTTCGGGCCGTACTGACCGGCGGATTTATTGCGGCAAGCGTGTTTTTTCCCGGATTGACCGTATTTCTGCCGCTGATCTGCTACGACCTGCTGTTTGAAAGATTCCAGTTTCTCTGTCTGGCCGCGCTGGTCCCGCTCGTCATTCTCTGGCAGGGCGCGTACACTACCGTCAGTGCGGTAACGACCATGCTCTCTCTGCTCTGCGTATTGCTGAAATATCGTACCGTCCGGCTGGAAAAGCTGAGAGCGGATTACAACGATCTGCGCGACACCACAAGGGAAATGACGCTCCGGCTGAACCAGCAGAACAGCGACCTGCTGGAAAAGCAGGATTATGAAATCAGCATCGCCACCTTGAACGAGCGCAACCGCATCGCGCGGGAAATCCACGATAATGTGGGGCATCTGTTGTCCAGTTCGCTGCTGCAGATCGGCGCGCTGCTCGCCGTCAACAAGGATGAAAAGGGAAAGGAAAACCTGCTGGCGGTAAAGGACACCCTGACGCGGGCCATGGAAAGCATCCGCTCCAGCGTACACAACCTGTACGACGAGTCCATCGACCTGTACGGACAGATGGAAGAGCTGGCGCGTAAATTCACTTTCTGCGAGCTGAGCTTGGACTACGACATCCACAGCAACCCGGACATCCGGCTGAAATATGCGTTCCTCTCCATTGTAAAGGAAGCGCTGTCAAACATCATCCGGCACTCCGACGCAAGCCGGGCAACCATCACCTGCCGCGAACATCCCGCGCTTTATCAGCTGATTATAGAAGACAACGGGACCGTGAAAGATTACGACGCGGGAAGCGGGATCGGTCTGAAAAACATCACCGACCGGGTGGACGCTTTTCACGGAAACATCAACATCACGACCGATCACGGTTTTAAAATTTTTATCACCATCCCGAAGGAGGCGGCAAATTGATCAGAGTACTGGTTGTAGACGACGACAGGCTTGTTTCCAGTTCGCTCAAAACCATTCTGGAAGCGGACGGCGATATCGAAGTGGTGGGAACGGGCGGCAGCGGCAGTCAGGCGATCGCGCTGTACAGCGAGTGCAGGCCGGACATCCTGCTGATGGATATCCGCATGGACGGGATGACCGGCATAGAGGTAGCGGAAATTCTGCTGAAACGGGACCCCGACGCGAAAATCCTGTTTTTGACCACCTTCTCAGACGATGATTACATCATCAAGGCGCTGCGGATCGGCGCGAAGGGCTATCTTTTAAAGCAGAATTTCGAGAGCATTGTGCCTTCCATCAAGACGGTCGCGATCGGTCAGCGGGTGTTCGGGGATGAAATCATCACCAGAATCCCCGCCATGCTCAGCGGCAGCCCGAAGGACGATTTCAAAGAATTCGGCCTGAGTGAAAAAGAAACGGAAATCCTCACACAGGTCGCAAACGGCCTGTCCAATAAAGAAATCGCGGAAACCCTGTTTTTGAGCGAGGGAACCGTGCGCAATTACATCAGTGTCATCCTCGAAAAACTGGGGCTCCGCGACAGAACGCAGCTTGCCATTTTCTATTATAAGCATTCCTGATCTTCCGTTTTCTCCGCATTACTCCAAGCAGCAGGAGCTTCCGCACTGCTGCTTGGTTTTCTTTTTTATTTTCGCCAGTTCCTCCGTCAGCTCCTGCATCGTGCCGAAGCGGCGGGTGCGGTTGCTGACCCCCGCGACGGACAGGGAAATGAGCGGAAATTTTTCCGGCTCCCCCCGTCTGTTTTCCGCCAGGATATATCCGTTTTGGATATCCCTGGGGTTATAGTACTGCAGCACATTTTTGTCAAAATCGCTGATGATTCCGGCACACAGCTCGGCGCAGCTGAAACCGCTCAGCACCGCTACAAAATCGTCACCGCCCACGTGGCCGGCAAACTGCTTTTCCGGCACATGGGATACGATCGTCTTCGCAAGCAGCTTGATGATCCTGTCTCCGTTTTCAAAGCCGTAAACGTCGTTATACGCCTTGAAATTATCGATATCAAAATAGACGACGCTGTAAGGCGTATCCCTTTCGACACAGGCCCGGATTTTCTGCTCGATCACCAGATTCCCCGGCAGGCCGGTCAGGGGATTCTGATATTTCGCGTTTGCCACTTCGATTTCCGTCGTTTTTTCCAGAAGGTCCTTGATGGTGACGGTCCCCAGATATTTTTCGTCCATGGTCACGACGATAAAGTCATACAGCTTTTCCGGAGGGCGGGACATGGCGATGTGCGAAACGTCGCTGATCGGGGTATCGTGGGCCACCGCCAGGAACTGCCGGTCCATCAGGCAGGAAACCGGCCTTTTCTGGTTCAGGCTGAACCCGTACCGCCCGCTGAGCTTGAGCACCAGATCGGCCTTTGTCACCACGCCCAGCACCGTGCCGTCTTCCACCACGCACATTCCGAAGGACGACGGGTCCTTTTTGAGCTCCTCGAAAACATCCTCCACCTTTGCTTCCGGAGGAATCGTTTTCGTCTGGGTGCAGATATTCTGGATATAGATATTGCTGGCCTGACTGCCCAGAACATGGTTTTTCCGGCGGTTGGCCTCGATGATGAAGCCGAGGACGTCGGGCGCGGGCTCCTTCATCTGCTCGTCCGGCCGCTGCAGATAGTATCCCTGCGCGTACTGCACCCCCAGATCGATCAGGGTAGCGAGCTCCTCCTGCGTTTCCACCCCCTCCGCGACAAGGCTGATATTGGCCACGTGAGAAAGCTCCGTCATGCTTTTTACAAGGGCAAACTTAATGCTGTCCTTATCGATATTGCGGATGAGATTCATGTCCAGCTTGATGTAGTGCGGGTTGATGTCGCTGATCAGGTTCAGCCCGGAGTACCCGGCGCCCGCGTCGTCGATGGCGATTTTGTAGTTCTGGTCCTTATAATGGGAAACGGCCCCGTGAAAGCCCTCCATGTCGGAGGCCGCGTTCCGCTCCGTGATCTCAAAAATGATATCCTCCGGCACCGCGCCGTAATTTTTCAGATATTCCTTGGTAAAGCCCTGTCTGAATTTCGTGTCGTGCATCACATCAGGATTTACATTGAGAAAAAGCTTCTTTTTCAGCGTGATCCCCGTCTTCAGATAGGCTGTCTGGAGCGCCGTGGACCGGCAGAGAAGCTCCAGGTCCCAAAGGCGGCTGCTTTCCCCGGCGATCCGGAACAGCTCCTCAGGATTTGCGATGGCGCTTTCACAGGTAACCCTGCTCAACGCCTCATATCCGATTACGGAACCGTCGCGCAGGGATACAATGGGCTGAAAAACAGTCTTAATATATTTCCCATCGATAATTTTATCCAGTTCCGATTTCATTTTTTCATCCATACCCTTTTCTGGCTACCTCCAAAACAGAATGTTGATCCATGATGGTACCTGTGCCGCCGAAAAAACGGCGGCCTGTTTTTTTGGAACATCATGCCTGCCGTTTATACAATATCGCCTGAACCGGCGCTGTTTCATTAGGATTCGGTTAAAAACTGTTAAATTCTGCAAAAGTTTCATCGGTCTCATTTTATCAGGAAATTTGTATAAAATCAAATTTTGGAAATAAAATATAACCGGATTTCAGCAATTTCCCGGCATATCCGGTACAGCGGAGTTGCAGCGAGGGGATGTTTGACTTTTTTTGATTCCTGTGCTATGATTAACTTCTAAAAATATGATAAAAACGTTGAAAGAGACAGTAGGATCCAGACAAAAAGCAAAGCGAGCCGGTGACAGTGAGAGTCCGGCCTGAGTCGTTTATTTCCGAACATCACTCTTGAGTTCCAGGCTGAAAGAGTTCTTCGATTAAGCTTTGGCGGTCTTCCCCCGTTACCGGGAACACATATGACAGTATGCAGCAATAGGTGGTATAACGAAGCGAAGCTTTCGTCCTGTTCTCAGGGCGGAGGTTTTTTTATTTTGGGAGGTTTCAGCAATGTACGACAAGGTTCCTGCAAATTTAAACTTTGTAGAACGCGAAAAAAAGATTGAAAAGTTCTGGGAAGAAAACAAAATCTTTGAAAAGAGCATCGACAGCCGTAAAGACGGAAAGACCTATATGTTTTACGACGGCCCGCCGACAGCGAACGGCAAGCCCCACATCGGCCATGTCCTGACAAGGGTCATCAAGGATATGATTCCCCGCTACCGGACGATGAAGGGCTATCAGGTTCCCCGGAAGGCCGGCTGGGACACGCACGGGCTTCCCGTGGAGCTGGAGGTGGAAAAACTCCTTCATCTGGACGGCAAGGATCAGATCGAGCAGTACGGGCTGGAACCCTTCATCAAGCAGTGCCGCGAAAGCGTGTGGAAATACAAGGGGATGTGGGAGGATTTCTCCCGGACCGTCGGCTTCTGGGCGGACATGGAGCACCCTTACGTGACCTATGAAAACGATTATATTGAGTCCGAATGGTGGGCCTTAAAGCAGATCTGGGAAAAGGGCCTTTTGTACAAGGGCTTTAAAATCGTCCCCTACTGCCCGCGGTGCGGGACTCCCCTTTCCAGCCACGAGGTGGCTCAGGGGTACAAGGACGTCAAGGAAAAATCCGCGATTGCGAAATTTAAAGTAAAGGGCGAGGACGCCTTTATTCTGGCGTGGACAACCACCCCCTGGACACTGCCGTCCAACGTGGCTTTGTGCGTGAATCCCGACGAAAGCTACGTGAAGGTAAAAACGGCGGACGCCGTCTATTATCTGGCGGAAGCCCTTGCCCCCAAGGTGCTGGGGGAAGAATACACCGTACTGGAAACGTATGTCGGAAAAGATTTGGAATATAAGGAATACGAGCCGCTCTTTGACTTTGTGAAGCCGGACAAAAAGTGCTGGTACGTCACCTGCGACCGCTACGTTACGCTGACGGACGGCACCGGTGTGGTTCATATCGCGCCCGCCTTCGGCGAGGACGACGCGAATGTCGGCCGCAAATACGACCTTCCCTTCGTGCAGCTGGTAGACGGGAAAGGCGAGATGACCAAAGAGACCCTTTGGCCGGGCATGTTCTGCAAGGACGCCGACAAGGAAATCCTGAAGAACCTGAACCAGCGCGGGCTTCTGTTTTCCGCGCCCGCCTTTGAGCACAGCTATCCGTTCTGCTGGCGCTGCGACACCCCGCTGATCTATTACGCCAGAGATTCCTGGTTCATTAAAATGACGGCAGTCAAGGACGATTTGATCCGCAACAACAATACCATCCACTGGATTCCGGAAAGCATCGGCAAGGGCCGCTTCGGCGACTGGCTGGAAAACGTGCAGGACTGGGGCATCAGCCGCAACCGCTACTGGGGAACCCCGCTGAACATCTGGGAATGCGAGTGCGGGCATAAGCACTCGATCGGCAGCATTGAGGAGCTGAAAGCCATGTCCCCCAACTGCCCGGAAGATATTGAGCTGCACCGGCCGTACATTGACGCGGTGACAATTACCTGCCCGGAATGCGGCAAGCAGATGAAACGCGTGCCGGAAGTGATCGACTGCTGGTTCGACTCCGGTTCCATGCCGTTTGCGCAGCATCACTATCCGTTCGAGAATCAGGAGCTTTTCCATCAGCAGTTCCCCGCCGACTTCATTTCCGAGGCGGTGGACCAGACAAGAGGATGGTTCTATTCCCTTCTTGCGATTTCCACGCTGATTTTCAACAAGGCCCCGTATAAAAACGTCATCGTCCTCGGCCATGTGCAGGACGAAAACGGGCAGAAGATGTCCAAATCCAAGGGCAACGCGGTCGACCCGTTCGAGGCGCTGGAGACCTACGGCGCGGACGCGATCCGCTGGTACTTCTACAGCAACTCCGCCCCCTGGCTCCCGAACCGTTTCCACGGCAAGGCCGTGACGGAAGGCCAGCGCAAATTCATGGGGACGCTGTGGAACACCTATGCGTTCTTCGTACTGTACGCGAATATCGACGAGTTCGACGCCACCAAATACACCCTGGACCGCGGCAGCCTGACCGTCATGGACAAATGGCTGCTGTCCCGCCTGAACACCTCTGTAAAAGCCATCGACGGCCATCTGGAAAACTACCGGATTCCGGAGGCGGCGCGCGCCTTACAGGATTTTGTCGACGAAATGAGCAACTGGTATGTCAGAAGAAGCCGCGAGCGTTTCTGGGTCAAGGGGATGCCGCAGGACAAGATCAACGCCTACATGACGCTGTACACCGCGCTTGTCACCATAGCGAAAACCGCCTCTCCCATGATTCCGTTCATGGCGGAGGACATTTACCGCAATCTGGTCTGCAAGATCGACCCCTCCGCGCCGGAAAGCGTCCATCTCTGCGATTTTCCGAGCGTCGACGAAGCCCTGATCGACACGGAGCTGGAAGAAAACATGGAGCTGGTGCTCGACATCGTCGTGCTGGGCCGCGCGGCGAGGAATACCGCCAACATCAAGAACCGCCAGCCGATCGCGAAAATGTATGTCCGTTCGGAAAAGCCGCTGAGCGAGTTCTACCGGACCATCATCCGCGACGAGCTGAACAGCAAGGAAATCCTGTTTACCGAGGATGTCTCGGACTTCACCTCCTACCACTTCAAGCCGCAGCTAAGAATTCTGGGACAGAAATACGGCAAGAAGATCGGCGAAATCCGCACCGCGCTCGCCGGACTCAACGGAAGCGCGGCAAAGAAGGAGCTTGACGCCAACGGTGCGCTGACCCTCTCCCTTTCGGACGGGGAAATCTCCCTGACCCCCGAGGAACTGCTGATTGAAACCGCGCAGGCCGAAAATTACGTTTCCATGGCGGACAACGGAATCACGGTGGTCATCGACACTCACCTGACCGAAGCGCTGATCGAAGAAGGCTTTGTCCGCGAAATCATCAGCAAAATCCAGACCATGCGCAAGGACGCGGGCTTTGACGTGACCGACCATATCGTCGTCTATGAAAAGGGAAACGACCGGATCGCGAAGATTATCTCCGACAATCTAGCCTCCATTCAGAACGATGTGCTGGCCGAAGAAGTCAGGCTGAACGAGATGGCGGGCTTTGCCAAGGAATGGGATCTGAACGGCGAAGCCGTAGAGCTGGGCGTTCAGAAAATCTAATGTAAAATAAATTTGCGGCAGCCGCCGCATTTCCACAAGATTACGTCGCCCCCCGCCTTTGGCGGGGGGCGACGTTTGTCCCGCAAACTGAAATGGAATTGCCGTAATTGCACAGGACAACAGTTTTGATAAGAAAGAAATGCACCTGAAAGAGGGGTTTTAAAAGCCCGCTCAAGGTGCATTTTTTATGCATTATTTTGTTGAAGGGTTATTGAGCAACAGTTCCTTCAGTCAGGACAGCGCGTACAGGGCCGCGCGTTTCGCGTGGATTTCGGTCGTGTCGAACAGCGGCACGGGCGTGTCCTTCTGCTGAATCAGCATTCCGATCTCCGTACAGCCGAGAATCACGCCCTGCGCGCCCCGCTCCGACATTTTCCTGATGATTTTCAGGAACGCCGCTTTCGATTCGTCGGAAACGATGCCGAGGCAAAGCTCCTGAAAAATCGTATGATTGATGAATTTCCTGTCTTCTTCATCCGGAATGAGGACTTCCAGATTCTTTTCCGCCAGCTTTCCCTTGTAAAAGTCCTGCTCCATGGTGTAAATGGTTCCAAACAGGGCTACTTTTCTAATTTGATTCTGCAGGAGCTCCGCCGCGGTCACCTCGGCAATGTGAAGCACCGGGATGGAAACGGCGCTTTGAATCTGCCCCGCGACCTTATGCATGGTATTAGTACAGAGCACAAGGAAATCGGCGCCGCCTTTTTCCAGACTCCGCGCGGCGGAAGACAGGATTCCCGCGCATTTTTCCCAGTCGCCCTCCTCCTGGCACTTTTCTATTTCATGAAAATCCACACTGTAGAGCAGACATTGAGCGGAGTGGAACCCTCCCAGCTTCTGCTGAACCGTGCGGTTGATGATCTGATAATAACCGACGGTGCTTTCCCAGCTCATTCCGCCGATCAGGCCGATTGTTTTCATATTGACTCACCTCCCGATACTCTTCTATTACCTGCTCAATTTTTTCAAATCTATTCTTCCACAAACAAAGGGGTAAACCGGAACTCCGTACAGTCCACCAGCCCCCTGTCGGTCAGGCGCAGTTCGGGCAGGCAGGCAAGCGGGATCAGCGCCATGGTCATAAAGGGAGAAACCATGCTGCACCCGATCTTTTCCCACGCCTCGCTTAGCTTTCCGACGATTTCAGCCATTTCCTCCACCGGCTTGTCGTTCATCAGGCCGGCGATCGGGAGCGGAACCGTCCCCAGAACCTTGCCGTTCTGCACGGCGGTCATTCCCCCGCCGCACGCGATCAGCGTATTGGCCGCCAGCGCCATGTCCTCGTCGTTGGTGCCGATCACCAGCAGGTTGTGCGCGTCATGCGCCACGGTGGAAGCCATGGCCCCGCAGCGGATACCAAACCCTTTGACAAAGCCGAAGCCGACCTTTCCCGTTTCATGGTGCCGCTCGAAGACCGCCGTCTTCAGGACGTCCTGTTCAACGTCGGAACCGGCCCGCCCGTTTTCCACTCTGAGTGAAACATGCCGTTCGTAGGAACCGACCCTGGCGGGGATCACTTCAATGACGCGGGCGGTCACCCGGTCGCCCTTCGCGGGAATGGCAAAGGACTCCGGCGTAATGGGATTTTTGATATGCATGGATTCCGTCGCCCATTTCGGGTAATGATAGGGCGGAAGCTCCGCGGCAAGCTTTCCGTTTTCCGCCGCAACGGCGCCGTTGATCAGCACCCGTGTGATGTCCAGCTTGTCCAGACTGCCGATAAAAACAATATCCGCGCATTTCCCCGGCGTAATGGACCCCAGCTCATGGTCCATCTGAAAGCACTGGGCGCAGTTGATGGTGACCATCTGAATGGCGGTCATCACGTCGATGCCCTCTTCCACCGCGCGGCGGACGATGTGGTCCAGATGTCCCTGGCTCAGCAGGGTGTGCGGATGGGTATCGTCGGAAATCAGCACCCCGAACCGGGTGTCGATTTTATTTTCGGTAATGCTCTTCGCCACCTCATGAAGGTCGCGCCACGCCGAACCTTCCCGCAGCATGGCGTACATGCCGAGCCGCATCTTCGCAAGCGCGTCCTGCGCACGGGTGGACTCGTGGCAGCAGCGCACGCCGGAAGCAATATAGGCGTTCAGCCCACGCCCGGTCTCCGGCATGGAGTAATGGCCGGTCACGATCTTGCCCGCCCTGAGCGTTTCGGCGACCTCGCCGTGCATCTGCGGGTCCGCGTTCAGCACGCCCGGAAAATTCATCAGTTCCCCAAGGCCCACCACGCTGTCCCACCGCATGGTCTCGGCGATCTCCGCC
Source organism: Caproiciproducens puteiluti (assembly GCF_052442865.1). Lineage (NCBI taxonomy): Bacteria > Bacillati > Bacillota > Clostridia > Eubacteriales > Acutalibacteraceae > Caproiciproducens > Caproiciproducens puteiluti. The sequence goes on from NZ_CP194790.1 coordinate 2,838,727, forward strand.
GGACCGATGGAGGAACCGGTATCCTCAAAGCCGGGAACGGCGGGAACGCAGGCGGGTGTGGTGACCATTGTTTTCAGCGGAGTCCTTTTGGAGTCCTCGATCATGCAGGAAACCCCGTCCAGCCCGAGGACATTGCAGATTTCATGCGGGTCCATATAGATTCCCACCGTGCCGTGGGGAATGACCGCCCGGGCGTATTCCCCCACGCTCATCATGGAGGACTCCACATGCATATGCCCGTCCAAAAATCCGGGGGCGATATACTGACCGGCTGCATCCAGGACGGTTGTGCCTTCTCCGATACAGTGCTTCGCGTCGCCGACAAGGGCAATCCTGCCGCAGGAAATGGCCACATCGGTATCCGGCAGAATTTCCCCGGTACAGACATTCACCAGCCTGGCGTTGATAATCACGGTTTCCGCCGGAACGGCGCCCTGCGCGACCGCGGCAAGCGTCCTGCCGGATTCCCACAGCGGAGAAGTACAAAACTTGTTAATCATCACAGCACCCCTTAATCTGTTTTTCATTCTATATTAAACGTCATCAAAATGCCTGTCAAGCATCTTTTACTGCCTTAAAATAAAAAAGACGCTCCGCAGCGGTCAAAAGCCGCCGGAGCGTCCGTCCTTCACAGGGAGAGATCAGGGGTTGGTCCCGCCGAATTTTTCAGTGTAAGCGTCGATGCTTTCCTGTACAATCCGTTTTGCGTCCTGCACGCTGCGGATGTAGTCCACCGCGGTGGCCTTGCCCTCCAGCTCCTTATACACCGCAAAAAAGTGAATCATTTCGTCAAAAATATGTGAGGGCAGCTCGTCGATGTTCCGGTATTCGTTGAAGGTAGGGTCGCCGAACGGAATCGCGATGATCTTGTCGTCCACGAAACCCCCGTCCTCCATGGAGATCACCCCGATGGGGTAGCAGCGCACCAGAGAGAGCGGCTGAATGTCCTCGGAACAGAGCACCAGCACGTCCAGCGGATCGTGATCCGCCGCGTAGGTACGCGGAATAAAGCCGTAATTCGCCGGATAATGCGCGGAAGTGTACAGGATACGATCCATGGAGAGGAAGCCGGATTCCTTATCCAGCTCATATTTCGTCTTGCAGCCCTTGGGAATTTCAATCACCGCGAAAAAGCTGTCCGCATGAATTCTGTCCTGAGAAATCTCGTGCCAAATATTCAAAAAAGTCCCTCCTGCATATTCAATTTTCTGATTTGTAAATAAAAAAGCCGACAACCCGCTGTGCATACCACAGAAGTCATCAGCTTAAAAAGCAATTTTAGCGTTCGCTACGGGAGAACTTCATTCCCTGTTTTTATTATAGCACAATGAAAAACATCCTGTCAATAAATAGAAAAAAGAGAGAACCGGAAGAAGCCCCTCAGAAGGATTCTCATTCCTGCTCAAACCACCGCACACAGTCGCGCCCTTCATTTTTCGCCAGGTACAGCGCCTTGTCCGCGCGATTGATCAGGTCGTACAGGTTCACCAGCTCCTTTTTTCCTTTCGCGATGCCGATACTGACCGTCACACGAATATCGTCGTGGCCCTCATAGGAATAGCTGCAGCTTCTTACTTCCCTGTTCAGCTTTTCCGCCAGCCGGCTGACGGACGCCTTTTCCATATCCTTGAGGAAAATGAGGAATTCCTCGCCGCCGTAACGCCCGACCACCGCGCTGACCGGGATACACCGTTTGCAGATATTCGCAATATTTTTAATAATTTTATCCCCGAACAGATGGCCGTACGTATCGTTGATGGTCTTAAAAAGATCGATGTCCAGCATCATTGCGTAAAAATCGCAGCCGGCTTCTTTGGCCGAAATATATTCCATAATGCCGAGCTTCATCAGCTGCCTTCGGTTGTAAATACCGCTCAGCTCGTCATACAGGGCAAATTCTTTGATTTTTTCATAGGATTTTGCGTTTTGAAGCGCTAAAATCGACTGCTCCGTATAGATATCCACCAGTTCCAGGTCGCCGACAGAAATCTCCCTGCTTTTGCTGACAATCATCTTTATAACGCAGAACAGATTTTGATTATAGTAAAGAGGCTTTGCAATCAGGCTTTTCCCGTCCTTGTCCCGGGTGTAAAGATCGTGCATGCGAACCTTTTCGCTGCCGTTTTGGCTCCCGGGCCGATTTTGATCCCTAAGGACGATTTTCCCGGAATGCCTGCGGCAGACCACTTTTTCATGATTCCGTTTGGTCACGATGTAACCCAGGTTCTCATTCACCCGCAAAACCATGACGGCGCTTTCAAATTCGATAATCTGATATAGATTTTCCAGAATGCTGACCAGAAGGTCCTCGGTTTCCAGAGCGGAAACCATCGCTCTCAGCCCGTTGTTCAGTTTTTCCGTAATGCTCCTTTGCTTCATTTCATATTCCAGCTTCAGATTTTTGATTCTGACCTCATTCACCAGCTTTTCGTTCAGAAGGTCGCTTTCCCTGAATCTTCCCACCTGCAGGAAGACCTGAATGAATGTGACGACGAGCATTGCAATCGGAGTGTAGTAAAGGCTGATTTCGGTAAGCCCGTTATTTTTCAGGATATCCACAACGGACAGGAAAAACAGGAGCAGGACACTCAAAAGGTTGATTTCGGCGCTTTCGTATTTTTTTCTCATGGCACGCACCAGCGTCACAAGACAATTGGCAACGGCGACGGGAATCATCACTTCCAGCAGAACAACGGGATAAATCATATACCGGGCCGGGAGAAAAATGCCCACAAAAACAATGGCGAACACCGCTGCTCCGCTGACGCGCATAAACCTCCTGCTCGACAGTCCTTCATACTGATAGTAAAAAAACAGGCACATCAGCTGAATCACCAGGAAATTGACCAGGTACAGTTTAGTGTTGAATTCAAAATTGATGCCGGGGAAAATCTTATTGAAATAGCACTCGCCGTAAAGCAGCGGGCGCAGAGAGATGGCCGCTGCAAAAAGCGCCAGACAGATATGGGCCTTGTCGTGAGAACGCACAAAATACAGCAGAAGGAAAAACACCGCCATTACAAACAGGGATGAAAAGAGAAAGGTGTCCATAAACAGGCCCTGATCGCCCAGCCGCTGGATCTGCTGCTGGGTTCCCACCACAACGGGAATCGTCAGGCCGGAACGGAAATAATCGAAGTTGGAAACCTCTATCAGAATTTCCGTGTCTTCCCGCTGCGTCTGAAAGAAAACCGACTGCGTCGTCCACTCCGGCCTGGATTCCGCCGCGTTTTTCCCGACCCGTCCGCTTTCGAAGCGCACGTTTCCGTCGATCCACAGCCGGTAGGAAGAACCGATCTGGGGAATTTTCACCCCAAGAAAGAGGCCCTTCCGTGCTTTCAGCACCACCCGGTAGACGGCGTATCCTTCCTGTGAACAGGCTTGATTGTCCGCATTACGGTACGCCGTCCAGTTTGCGGGAACCTGAACCAGCTGTTTGTTGTCCGCATCCGTTATTTTCCCCTGGGGGCTTACCTGCCGTCCCCAATAAAACTCCCATGCCCCGGTCATTGGAACAGGTGAGGAAAGACCGGCGCTGCCGATATCCAAAACGCCGTTTGAAACAACATTCCCGCGCCGGCCGGTCCCCGAAAAGACCGAAAGCAGAATCAGGCAGAAGGATACAATCAGCAGCCCGTCGGCAAATTTGATAAACCTTTTCATGGATACCCCCCAAAAACACAAAAACCGCCGGCCGGCACCCGGCCGAAAATCGAACCGCATGGTTTTCGGCGTTACAGTATCCGGTTGGTATATTAATGAATACGACTCTGCTATATGTACTACAGCATTTCCAGTGAATTCTTCAACAAGGTTGTGTTCCTCCCCCGCCTTCAGCGGGGGAGGAACACATTTTGTCTCGCAAGCTGAAATGGAATTGCCATAAAAACATCTATATTTTAGCACAGATTTCTTTCAATAACTATATCAGGTCTTAAATTTGTTAAAATTTTCCATTTTTGATCCTGCGTTTTCTTTATGTATTCAGCATTGCCAGTGGATTCCGCAGCAGGGTTGCGTTTCTCCCCCCGCCTTCGGCGGAAGAGAAACGTGTTTTGTCTCGCAAACTGAAATGGAATTGCTGTAGATCAGACAAACGCTGAAAAGAAAAGAGACGGAAATCCGATTTGGAATTTCCGCCCCTCCAAGCTCGTATTTAATTTTCAAAACTTGAGAATCAATGAGTTCAGCCAAACTTATCTTTGGGTCTTCATAAAGGCATTACTGCACGGATCATGATAGGTTCCCAGACTGATCTGTTCAACTTAACCATCTCCCAATATTCATGATTAAATCTTTGCTTGCCAATCTGTTTTTTTAAGGGGTACTGATTCACCAGGAATCATTCAATGTACCCAGGACTTATTATGTGCGCCCGACTCGTTTTTATTCCGCTGTCCCGAAGAGAAATTAATTCCCATAAGTGGAAGCTTTTGCAAATTTTCTTTGAAACGCTTTCACGATTTCCACAATCGGAATCACCGAGAAAGCAAGCAGCAGAGCGACCGAATACTCCAGCAGGGAGATTTCTTCAAACTGGAAAGCGAACGCCAGAGCGGGGATATAGATCACGGCCGTGGTCAGCAGCAGCGACACGAGCATAGCACCGATCAGGTATCCGTTCTGTTTCCTCATGCTGAAAATCGAATGGCGCTGGGAACGCATGTTAAAGGAGTGGAAAATCTCCGCCATCGACATGGTCAGAAAAGCCATGGTCATGCCGTCGGCGCTGTTGGTGATTTCCCAGATTCCGGACTCGAGAAAATGGCCGATGAAATACGCGGACAGGGTGACAATCGTGACCAGAACCCCCTGATAGGCGACATCCGTGCCGAGTCCTCCGGCAAAAATACCGTCGCGGGGATTGCGGGGACTACGCTGCATGAGGTCTTTCTCACCCTCCTCCATCCCGAGCGCCAGGGCCGGGAAGCAGTCGGTAATCAGATTGATCCAGAGCAGGTGCACCGGCTTCAGAATGACAAAGCCCAAAAGCGTGGCGACAAAAATGGAAAGCACTTCGCTCAGGTTGGAAGCCAGCAGAAACTGAATGGCCTTCCGGATATTGTCGTAGATTCTTCTGCCCTCTTCCACCGCGGAAACGATGGTGGCGAAGTTGTCGTCCGCAAGCACCATGTCCGCCACGTTTTTGGTGACGTCGGTGCCCGTAATTCCCATGCCCACGCCGATATCGGCGCTTTTGATCGACGGGGCGTCGTTGACGCCGTCGCCAGTCATTGCGGTAATCATCCCGTTGGTTTTCCACGCGTTGACAATGCGGACCTTATGTTCCGGCTGGACTCTGGCGTAAACCGAATAATTTCCGATGGTATCCTTCAGCTCGCCGTCGCTGATTTCGTCCAGCCGGGCGCCGGTAATCGCCTGTGACTCGTCCGTGATGATTCCGAGCTGGGTCGCAATCGCCACCGCCGTATCGCGGTGATCGCCCGTGATCATGACCGGACGGATTCCGGCCTCCCTGCACTCCTGAATCGCGTCCACAACCTCGGGACGGATGGGGTCGATCATTCCGGTCAGACCGATCAGGGTCAGGCCGTTTTCCAGATCGGACGGCTCAAAGGAATCGGGCATGCCGTCGTATTTTCTGAAAGCCGCGCAAAGCACGCGCAGGGCCTTGCCCGCCATCGCCTTGTTCTGCGAGTGAATTTCCCCGTGCAGGGCCTCAGTCATCGGAACGACCTGTCCGTTTTTCAGAACATGGGTGCATTTTTTGATGACCTCGTCCGGGGCGCCCTTCGTGTACTGGATATAACTTCCGTCCGCGAGAGAATGAACGGTGGACATCATTTTGCGCATGGAATCGAATGGTGCTTCCCCGACGCGCGGATTTGTCTTTTTCAGCTCGTTTTTATCGAGCTTCAGACCGGCGGCATAGCTGACAAGCGCCGCTTCCGTCGGTTCCCCGGTAACTTCGCCGTCTTTTCCCAGCTCGGCGTCGCTGCACAGGGCCATTGCGGTGGCAAGCAGCGGCTCGTCTTCAGCGTAATGCTCCACAACGGTCATTTTGTTTTGTGTCAGCGTTCCGGTTTTGTCGGAACAGATCACCTGCGCGCAGCCGAGCGTTTCCACCGCCGTCAGTTTCCGGATCACGGCGTTTCGTTTGGACATGTTGGTAACGCCGATGGAGAGCACAATCGTCACGACGGTGGCGAGTCCCTCGGGAATCGCCGCGACGGCAAGGCTGACCGCGACCATGAAGGTGTTCAGCACGACCTGGCCGCTGAAATCGCCCGATTTAATCAGGCTGAACGCAAAGATGAAAATACAGATTCCGATGACCAGACGGCTCAGAATTTTGCTGAGCTGATTCAATTTGATCTGGAGCGGGGTAACGTTGTCCTTCGCGTTTGCGAGCGCGTCGGCGATCTTTCCCATTTCGGTATCCATGCCGGTCGCAACGACCACCGCTTTTCCGCGGCCGTAAACGACGGTGCTGCCCATGTACGCCATGTTTTTACGGTCGCCGAGCGGCACTTCCTTCTCTTTTTTCAGCGTCAGCGTCCGGATGATCTTGTTGACCGGTACCGACTCGCCCGTCAGGGCGGCCTCCTCGATTTTTACGCTTGCGCTTTCAATCATGCGGCAGTCGGCCGGGACGGCGTCTCCCGCTTCCAGCAGAACCACGTCGCCGGTGACCAAATCTTCGCTTTTCATCGTCACGACGCTGCCCCCGCGCAGGACCTTGGAGGTCGCGGCGGACATTTCCTGCAGCGCTTCGATCGCTTTTTCCGCCTTGCTTTCCTGATAGACGCCAAGCACCGCGTTGATCACTACAACGATCATAATAATGAAGACATCCGCAAAGGATTCGTGCGCGTAAGACGCGGTAATACCCGAAATGACCGCGGCGACAATCAGGATGATGGTCATCGGGTCGCCGAGCTGCTGAATAAACCGCCTGAATACGGAAACCTTTTTGCCTTCGGCCAGCTTGTTCTTTCCGTCGCGCTGCAAACGGGAATCCGCGTCGGCCTGTGACAGGCCCTGCGGGCTGCTTTGGACCTGCTCAAGGACCTGATCCAAATCTGCTAAATAGTACTTCATGCGTAGTTTCTTCCTCTCATTCATTCAACTGATGATTATGATATGTATTATAATAAAAAAAACTCATGTACAGCCCATACAAAGCTATACATGAGTCTTGTTCATTAAGGCAAGCCAGACCGAAACGGCCATGCTGTTGACTTGACACATGCGGCGAACCGCATGCAAACTACTCCCTCAAGAGATATTGTTTTTGTGTTTTTTTATCATATCATCTATCAGCCGCTCTGTCAACAGGATTTCATCAGCAAACCCCGTAATTTACATGCTTTTAAGCTGAATTTTACAACATTCGGTCGCAGAAAAAAAGGAATTGACAGCGGCTAAGGAAATAGTATAATTTGAATATATTTCAGCGGAGAAGAAACAGGGAAACAGAAACGAAACACAGGAATGAGGAATGGAAGATGAAGATCAAAAAGGCCGCCCTCATCGGAATGGGTGCGATTGGCACCGTTTATGGGAAATTGCTGCACGACCGCTACGGCGCCGATTTTGCCGTGATCGCCGGCGGAGCGCGGAAAGAAAAGCTGAAAGCAAACGGAATCCGGTTTAACGGCAATGTGTTTTACCCGCGGGTGCTTTCGCCGGGGGAGCAGAGTTTCCCGGCCGATCTGGTCATTGTCAGCGTAAAAAACGACCAGCTGAGCAAAGCGCTGGAGGATATGCGCAGCTTCGTCGGTGAAGGCACCGTAATTCTTCCCCTTTTGAACGGAGTCACCGTCAGGGACAGAATCCTGTCGGTCTTTCCGGACAACCGCGTCTTTTACGGGCTTTCCATTTACATAGACGCGGTGCGAACCGCCGACGGCGTGCAAAACACTGTGGACGGCGTGATTGATTTCGGGGACGCGGACAACACGGTTCCTTCGCCGGAGGTGACCGCAGTCAAAGATTTTCTGGCCGCGGCCGGGATCGAATGCGAAGCCCCTTCGGACATGATCCGCACCGTATGGAAAAAATGGATGCTCAACGTGGGCTGCAACCAGGTTTCCGCCATCACCGGCGCGCCCTACGGAAAAATGACCGGCATAGAAACCAACGGAATCCTTTTTCATGAAGCCATGATGGAGGTCGTCGCCCTGGCAAAGGCCCTCCAGATCGATTTAACCGAACAGGACGCCCTGGAATACGAAAATCTGATGTCCACGTTTTCACCGCTGGGGAAAACCTCCATGCTGCAGGATGTGGAGGCAAAGCGGCGCACCGAGGTGGATTATTTTGCTGGTACCGTCGTGGAACTGGGCCGGAAATATCAGGTTCCCACTCCCGTCAATCACGTTTTATACTGTATTATCAAATCCATGGAACAGCTTTACTGAGTATTTTGCGCATGGCGGCAACCGTTAAAAAAACATTGATAAAAAAATTCAGGACATCAGAAAGTGAGTGAAGCTATGGAGTATCGAAGGGCGACGATCCACGATGTTGGCCAGCTGGCAGGAATCAGAGTGGAGATGCGAAACGAAAGGGAAAATCCTCAAAATTCCGGCACCGCCGAATTTTACGCGAACACCTATCGGTATTTTGAACAGCATCTTGCAAACGACAGCTTTGTCGCATGGGTTGCGGTTCAGGACGAAGAAATCATCGCGACCAGCGGAATCGTGTTCTATTCGATTCCCCCGGTCTATTCCAATATTACGGGGTCGGTGGCGTACATCATGAACATGTATACGAAACCGGCGCACCGGAACAAAGGGATCGCTTCCGCTCTTTTAAGCCGTCTGCTGGAGGAAACACGTGCCAGAAACTGCACGAAAATTACGCTGAACGCTTCCGAAATGGGAAAGCCGCTGTATGAAAAATACGGTTTTCAGGAGGCAAAAAATAATATGGAGTATTCTCTGAGCTTTTGATCGGTATCGGTCGGCCGGAGAAGCTCTTCCCGCAAAACGGCGCTGATTCCTCTTGGAATCAGCGCCGTTTTTATAATGCTTTCAGACAGTATCCTTCTGTACGGCCCGTATGTTCCCGAGAAGCTGAGAAAGCATTTCCTTGAGACGAAGGGCCTCTTCCGGAGCAAGGCCCGTACAGCAGAACATCTTCTGAGGAAGGTCCAGAAAATGTTCTTTCAGGCTTCTGCCCTTTTCCGTCAGACAAACCTGTACACTCCGCTCATCGTGGGCGCTGCGCACGCGTTCGACAAGCTCCAGCTTTTCCAGCTTTTTCAGAAGCGGGGTCAGGGTGCCGGAATCCAGAAGCAGCCGACGTCCCAGCTCCGATACGCTGAGATCGTCCTTTTCCCACAGCACCAGCAAAGTGATGTACTGCGTATACGTAAGTCCGTACGGTTCGAGGTACGGCTTGTACAGGCGGATCACTTCCTTTGAGCACGCATAAAGCGCAAAACAAAGCTGGCTGTCAAGCTTTAACAGATCGTCGGGCCGCACATCCAAATTACAAACACTCCTTAATTGCGGATTCCATTTCCTCGGGTGTCGTTGTCGGTTCAAAACGTCCGGCAATATTTCCTTCCCTGTCAATCAGGAATTTCGTAAAATTCCATTTGATGGAGCTGTCGTTGAACTCTTTTCCGTATTTCGTTTTCAGCATCAGTTCCAGCGTCCTGTTTTTTACGCCCTTTCCAAAGCCTTCAAAGGTTGTGTGGCCGGTCAGGTAGCGGAAGATCGGGTCTGCGTTTTCCCCGCGAACGTCAATTTTCACCGAAAGCGGAAAAGTAACCCCATAGCGTAGCTTACAGAATTCCTGCACCTCGCTGTTCGTTCCCGGCTCCTGCTCCGCAAACTGATTGCACGGGAAACCGATCACCGTAAGGCCCTGCTCGCGATAGGTCTGATAAAGCTTTTCCAGGCCTTCGTACTGCGGAGTAAAGCCGCACTTGCTTGCCGTATTGACGAGAACCAGAACCTTGCCCTTTAATTCTGAAAGCGGAACGGTCTTTCCCTCGATCGTCTGAATGGAATAATCATAAATCGTCATAAAGGATCACCTTTCAAATTGTATTTTTTACAATTTGATTGTATACAATTTAATCTGCTTTGTCAAGAGTTAAATTTTTCACCCAGTCCGTCAGGGACTTCCGGGCCATATCCGGGGAAAGGGGGTTTTTCATGACGGTCTGAAGAAAGAAGCAGCCGGCTGCTTCCCCGCCATGCAGCTTCACTCTCTGCGTCAGGGACTGAAAAACGGACTGCGGCTCATGCTCGTCCGCCTGCGTGACAAATAAATAGACCTTTTTCCCGGAAAAATCCGCCTGTTCCAAAAAGGCATTGACGGCGGGCGTACTCCGGCCCGCCCAGACCGGGCCGCCGAGAAAAACGGAATCATAGCCGTTCAGGGAAAAATCCATCGACCTGATTTTGCTTTTCAGGCCAAAGACCGCCGAGCATGCCGCCATACCGAAGGATTTCCGCGGTTTTGTCTCTTCGATCCGTTTTAGATCCCCGCCAATTAGCTCGGACAGCTCTTTCGCCGCGACCTCCGTGTTCCCTTTCCAGGAATAATAGACAACCAGATTCTTCATCTTTCAGCATCCTTTCCGTATTCTTCTTATTTTGTTCCGGCCTGATGTTTTTTAACCGGAGATTTTCATTAGTGATGGACCTAATCGGTAAGATTATTTAGATAATAGCATAATTAAAAGAGGAATGGTATAAAATTTTGTTTGGACTTTATTAAAATTGTGGCCAGCCAAAAATATCCCGGCATGTGCCGGGATATTTTTCAACCGGATGAAGAGGGTTCCTCCGTCAGTTTGTATAGGGCGCGTATTTTTTCTTCCGGGCATTCATCATAATCGCGCAGCGGAAACGGAAGCCCCATCTGCTCGTATTTTGTCAGGCAGATTTTTCTGAACGGCAGCAGCTCCAGCTTTTGCAGGTTGGAATATTGCCGCGCGAGGGCGGCGATTTTCAAAATATGGCCGCGGCCGTCCGTCAGGTTCGGCACAACGACATGCCGGACCCACAGCGGAACGCCCATTTCTTCCGTCAGCTTCAGAAAAGCAAACACCCGGTTTCCGTCCGCCCCGCTGTAGCGAAGATAATCCTCCTTACGGGAAAATTTCAGATCGCACAGAACCAGATCCGTAAACCTCAGCACGGCGCGGGCTCCGCCGATGTCCCCGATTCCGGCGGTATCCAGCGCGGTGTGGACACCCGCCTCCTTTAACCGGGAAAACAGCTCCGCGACAAATTCCCACTGCAAAAGCGGTTCCCCGCCGGAAACGGTCACACCGCCTGTTGTTCCGAAATAGGGACGGAAGCGAACGGCCTTCTCAAAGACCTCCTCCACGCTGTACTCCCGCCCTGCGGTGCTCCAGGTATCCGGATTGTGGCAGTACGCACAGCGGAGCGTACACCCCTGCAGGAACACCACGCAGCGCAGTCCCGGGCCGTCCACGGCCCCCAGGCTCTGAACGGAATGAACGACGCCTTTCATCACATCGCCTCATGGAAGGTTCTGGAAAGCACTTCGCGCTGCTGCTGCCGGGACAGCTTGTGGAAGTTCACGGCGTAGCCGGAGACGCGGATGGTCAGGTTGGGACAGTATTCCGGGTTCTCATAGGCTTTGAGCAGCGTTTCCCTGTTCAGCACATTGACATTGATGTGGTGCGCCTTCTGCCGGAAGTATCCGTCCAGAATAGCGACCAGATTGCCGTAACGCTGCTCCTCCGTGTGTCCGAGCGCCTGCGGAACAATGGAGAACGTATTGGAAATGCCGTCCTTACAGATCTCGTAGGGGAGCTTCGCGACGGAGTTCAGCGCGGCGAGCGCGCCGTTTTTCTCGCGGTTGTGCATGGGGTTCGCGCCGGGCGCGAAGGGTTCCCCCGCCTTTCTGCCGTCCGGGGTGGCTCCGGTCTTTTTGCCGTAGACGACGTTGGACGTAATCGTCAGGATGGACAGCGTATGTTCGGCATCGCGATAGGCGGGGACCTTTTTCAGTTCTTCATAGAACAGCCTGACCTGTTCCTGCGCAATGGAATCCACCCGGTCGTCGTCGTTCCCGAAGGCGGGATATTCCCCGACGGTCTCAAAATCCGTAATCAGCCCGGTTTCATCACGGATACATTTTACCTTTGCATATTTGATCGCGGACAGCGAATCCGCAAGGACGGACATTCCCGCGATCCCAAACGCCATAAAGCGGTGAACGTCGGTATCGTGCAGGGCCATCTGTGTTTTTTCATAAGCATATTTGTCATGCATATAATGGATAATGTTCATTGCGCCCACATAGGTCTTTGCAAGCCATTCCCGGTAGACGTCCATCAGCCTGAGCACCCTGTCATATTCGAGGTATTCGCCCTCATAGGGGGAGTGTGCGGGGGCGACCTGAATACCGCTCTTTTCGTCCCTGCCGCCGTTCAGGCTCATCAGCAGCAGCTTTGCCAGATTGGCACGCGCGCCGAAGAACTGCATGTCCTTTCCTACCCGCATGGCGGAAACGCAGCAGGCGATGGCGTAATCGTCGCCGAACACCGGGCGCATCACGTCGTCGTTTTCGTACTGGATCGCGTCCGTGTCGCAGGAGACCTTCGCGGCGTAGCGCTGAAAGGCTTTTGGCAAATCCGCCGACCACAGCACGGTCAGGTTCGGTTCCGCCGAAGGCCCCAAATTATAGAGCGTGTGCAGAATCCGGTAGGAGCTTTTGGTGACAAGGGTCCTGCCGTCCTCGCCCATGCCTCCGACCGCTTCCGTGATCCACATCGGGTCGCCCGCGAAAAGCTCGTTGTACTCCGGGGTGCGCAGATGGCGGGCCATGCGCAGCTTCATGACAAAATCGTCGATAATCTCCTGTGCCTGTTCCTCCGCCAGCAAACCGCTTTGCAGGTCGCGCTCAAAATAGATGTCCAGGAAGGTGCTGACGCGGCCCAGGCTCATGGCGGCGCCGTTTTGCTCCTTGATGGCACCGAGATAGGCAAAGTACAGCCACTGCACCGCTTCCCCTGCGTTCTGCGCGGGCTGGGAGATATCAAAGCCGTACAAGGCCGCCATCTCCTTCAGATACCCCAGAAAGGTGATCTGCTGGTACAGCTCCTCCAGCAGACGGACGTTATCCGCTTCCATGCCCTGTGAGGCCACCTTCCGCTTGTCCCTTTTCTTTTCCTCAATGAGCCTGTCGATGCCGTACAGCGCGACGCGGCGATAGTCGCCGATGATCCTTCCCCTGCCGTAGGCGTCCGGCAGCCCGGTGATGATGCCGCAGTGGCGGGCGGCTTTGATCTCGTCGCTGTAGGCCCGGAAAACACCCTCGTTGTGGGTCGTCCTGTACCGGAATTCCTGCTCGACCTTTTCGGAGAGCCGGTAACCGTAAGCTTCGCACGCCTTGCGCGTCATGTTCAGGCCGCCAAAAGGGTTCACGCCCCTTTTGAGAGGGCGGTCGGTCTGCAGGCCCACAATGATTTCCTTCTCCTTATCCAGATAGCCGGGCCGATAGCTGGTAAGCGAGCTGACCGTCTGCGTGTCGATGTCCAGCACGCCGCCGAACTCCCGTTCCAGCTCCAGCAGGCGGCCGAGTTTTTTCATCAGCCCGCGGGTGCGCTCCGTGGCGGGGACGAGAAACGCCTCATCCCCCGAATACGGCCTGTAATTGGTCTGGATAAAGTTTCTGACGTCAATGCTTTCCTGCCAGCTTCCGTCCTTGAAATTCTTCCATGCCCGATGGTCCATTGTTGACTCCTTCCGATTAAACAAAGCATCTGGCCGCTCTTTTCAATAAAAAAAGAGCAACACCCGGTAAAACCAAATGCTGCCCAGACGGTCGGCTGAAAGAAGGCCTTTATTCCACTGTGGTGAATCCACAATTATCCGTCAGTAATAAAAGCCTTTATGTTTTTATGACCTGATTATAATATATCCGTGCGGCCGCTGTCAACCGGCCCGTACGGATTTCAAAATATATTGCAGAACTGTAAAGAGAATATAAAATATTTTGGAAATCTCTTTGCTGTTTGTAAAAATATTGCTATAATATAGAAAAGGCATTTTGACGGATATTTACAGAAAACAAATTTGATTCCGTCGAATCTGTCAAAAAACAACAATTATAACAGGAGGTTGAGAAAAATGCCGGCTTTTGCAAATCCTTTTCAGGCAAACGTTGAAAGAAAATTAACACATGAGGAACTCGTTCAGGCCATCCGTCTGGACATTGCGGGGGAACTGGAGGCTATCTATCTTTATGACGCCCATGTTCAGGCCACGGACAATGAACTGGCCAAAACGGTCATCAGCGATATCCGCGATGAAGAGAAGGCCCATATCGGTGAATTAATGACGCTGCTTCGGCAGCTGGACCCGAAAGAAGCAGAACTGTTCGCCTCCGGTGAAGCGGAAGTAAGAGAAATGCTGGAGGGGCTGGGAATTTCCGAACCGTCCGCAGAGCCCGCTGCCAGCGCCCCCGAACAGACGGTAGGCAGTCTGCTGGGCGAATAAATAAATCTGTAAAGGAGCTGATCATATGGATTATCTTTCAAGAGAAGGTTCCCCCGTATCGCAGGAGCTTTGGAAACAAATTGACACCGCCGTAGTGGAATCGGCGCGCCGTATTCTGGCGGGCAGAAGATTCTTACATATTTTCGGGCCTCTCGGCATCGGAGCGGACAGCATCGCGATTGACGACGCGGACAAAATCGGGGAAATCACCAAAGACGGACTGACGGTTACCGCCGGCAGAAAGCATGTGGAAATCCCCACCGTTTACGACGACGTCACCCTTTTGGCAAAAGATCTGGAGAGCAGCCGCAAATCCGGTTATCCGGTGGATTTATCCGCCGTTATGGCTTCCGCCGAGGCCTGCGCTCTGAAAGAGGATCGGCTGATCTTCTTCGGGGCCGAGGGACTGGGCTATGAAGGGCTTCTTACCGCGGTGGGAACAAACCGGATCGAAAAGAAAGACTGGTCCGAGGGAGAAAACGCGTTTACCGATATCGCCGCGGCAATCCAGCTGTTGACTTCCAAAAACGTTTACGGCACTTATGCGCTCGCGGTCAGCCCAGACCTGTACCTGCAGATGCAGCGGATTCAGCCCGGAACGGGTTTACTGGAAATTGAGCGTGTGAAAAAGCTGCTGAACGGCAATGTTGTCAGCAGCCCGGTATTGGGAAATGACAAAGCGGTGCTCGTCTGCACCGAGCCGAGAAATATCGACCTGGTCATCGGACAGGACCTTGCCGCCGCCTATCTGGAGCAGAAGGACCTCAATCACTGCTTCCGTATTCTGGAAACCGTCCTGCTCCGCATCAAGCGCAGGCAGGCCATCGTCGTTTTTGAATGACCCGAAGCTTTGCCACCGCACGGCATCTCTTTTATTTGCTGTTTCATTTATACTAATCAAATGATGGAAATGAGGTTGTAAAAATGTCAAAAGTTGTTTTTTATCGTTGTGAAATTTGCGGAAACATGGTAGCGCTGATCAGGAGCGGCGGCGGCACACTTACCTGCTGCGGCCAGAACATGACGAAGCTGGAAGCAAACACCACCGACGCCGCGACCGAAAAGCACGTTCCGTTTGTCACAAAGGAAGACGGAAAAATCAAAGTCCAGATCGGTTCCACCATTCATCCCATGCTTCCGGAGCATCATATTGAATGGATTGCGCTGGAATCCGGCGACAGGCTGGAAATCGCTTATCTGAAGCCCGGCATGGACCCGAAAGCGGAGTTCAACGACGCCGAATCCGGCACGGTTTACGAGTACTGCAACCTTCACGGCCTTTGGAAAGCTGAATTCTGATTTATTAAGATGAAAAATGGCTTTGCGGATTTTCCGCAAAGCCATTTTTGTTATATCATCCATTTTGGCAGGATAAAATCAATCTTCTTTTCCGCGGCCGCCGTTTTCCGGAAACAGTCCCATAAAATCAAGGGTCGCGAAATAATCGGCCGGGGTTTCCGCGCGGCGGATGAGCTGCGCCGACCCGTCCTCTTTCAGCAGCACTTCCGCGGAGCGCAGCCTGCCGTTGTAGTTGTAGCCCATGGCATGGCCGTGCGCACCGGCGTCATGGATCACCAGAAGGTCCCCCATGTCTATTTTCGGAAACATGCGGTCAATGGCAAATTTGTCGTTGTTCTCACACAGGCTTCCGACAATATCGTATTGGTGGTCGCAGGGGGCATTTTCCTTCCCCATTACCGTAATGTGGTGGTACGCGCCGTACATGGCGGGACGGAGAAGGTTGGCCGCGCAGGCGTCCACCCCGATATATTCCTTATAAATATGTTTTTCATGGATTGCTTTCGTTACCAGACAGCCGTACGGCCCAAGCATAAAGCGGCCAAGCTCGGTGTAGATAGCCACGTCCTTCAGGCCCGCCGGAACAAGGATTTCCTCAAAGGCTTTGCGGACGCCTTCCCCGATTTTTGCGATATTGGCCGGTTTTTGTTCGGGACGGTAAGGAATCCCCACGCCGCCGGACAGATTGATGAAGGAAATCGCGATGCCCGTTTTATGGTAGAGATCGACAGCCGTACGGAACAGGATACCGGCCAGCGTCGGGTAATACCCGTCGTCCGTCGTATTGCTGGCGAGGAAAGCGTGGATGCCGAAGCGCCTGGCCCCCAGCTCTTTCAGCTTCACAAACCCTTCCTCCAGCTGTTCGCGGGTAAAGCCGTATTTGGATTCCCCTGGCGTGTCCATAATGGCGTTGCTGATCTGGAAGGTTCCGCCCGGATTAAAGCGGCAGCAAATGGTTTCCGGAATGCCCGCTGTGGATTTCAGAAAATCAATATGCGTAAAATCGTCCAGATTGATCAAAGCGCCCAGCTTTTTTGCCAGCTCAAATTCCTCAGGCGGCGTTTCGTTGGACGAAAACATGATGTTCTGTCCGTGAAAGCCCACCGCGTCGGAGAGCATCAGCTCGGTCAGCGAGGAGCAGTCGACCCCGCAGCCCTCTTCCTTCATGATTTTCAAAATGACCGGATTGGGCGTTGCCTTTACCGCAAAATACTCACGGAAGCCGCTGTTCCACGCAAAAGCCTTCTGCAGCTTGCGCACGTTCTCTCGGATTCCCTTTTCATCATAAAGATAAAACGGAGTCGGAAATTGGGTTGCGATCTTTTCAAGTTGTTCTTTGTTTACGAAGGTATTTTTCAAAACAGTTTCAGCTCCCTTTCGTTACGGTAATCAGTGTGATTTCATTTTTCAGCGCCTCTTTGAAAAGCTCAACCAGATTGCGCTTTTGAGAATACAGACAGGTGGACTCGGAACCCGCGGCGATATCGCCGGTCAAAACGCTTTTGGAATCGGCAATCAGGCGAATCTGATGCCGCTCGGTTTCCGTGTGGTACACCAGCGCGCCTTCCAGTTCAAACGGAGGGTCGGTAATAACGACGACCTTCAGCTCCCGGCGCAAAGCCGAACAGAGCTGCGGCAGAAGCAAAGAAAGCGTCTGTTCGGACACAGCAAGGTAAATGCGCTCTTTCGCCGCGTCGATCATGTTCTTCATTTTATCCATGATGTTGGCCTCGCCCTTGACGGTAATGTACCCCTCGCCGGCTTCCCGGCGCTTGGGCGCCGCCCCCACCAGCAGCTCCCGGTACTCCTGCATGCGCCGGATACGGTTGCTGCAGAATTCCCCGACCGGAACGGGAAGATACCGGGTGGCCGTGTCTTCCTCAACCAGGGCCGCGCCTTTTTCAACCAGACCGGCCAGCGCCGTATAGGTATTGGAACGGGATATGCCGGACGCTTTCGCGGCCTCATATCCCGTCAGTTTTCCTTCGGAGCAGAGCAGAAGATACAGGGCCGATTCCTGCCGTGTAAGATTGTAATATCCCAGCAGTTCCACCAGGTCCATCATGCCGCCCCCTGTATAGTGTTTCTCTATAGGAACACTATACAATATTTATCCTGATTTGTCAATTAATATTTCTGGCCCGCCGCCTCCGACGTCAGGTATGAAAGATTATTTTCAGCTTTCGCGCCGGTTTCCGGGCCTCCTTCGATCACCGTAAGCTTCCTCTTTTTCAGCTGAAAGGCACCGACCAGCTTCCTGAGCATATCCGCCTGTGCGGACAGTTCTTCGCTCGCCGCCGCGCTTTCCTCCGCCGTGGCGGAATTCGTCTGGACGACCGCGGAAACCTGATCCACACCGGTTGTGATCTGTTCGATCGCGGCGGCCTGATCGGAAGACGCCATATCGATTTTGACGATCGTTTCTCCCACAAGCCCCACCTTGGCCGCGATCTCATTCAGCTCTTTCGCCGTACGCCCGGCGATAGCGGTACCGTTTTTTACGCTCTGGATAGAACCCTCGATCAGGCTGGTGGTCTGCTTGGCCGCGTTCGCGGACTTGCTCGCCAGATTCCGCACCTCGTCGGCCACCACGGCAAATCCTTTTCCGGCGCTGCCGGCCCTTGCCGCCTCCACGGCGGCGTTCAGGGCAAGGATATTGGTCTGGAACGCAATATCGTCGATCACCTTGATAATTTTTCCGATCTCATTGGAGGTATCGCTGATTTCCTCCATGGAAGAGAGCATCTGCCGCATCTGTTCGTTGCCCTGTTCCACCTGTGCGACGGTATCTTTTACATAGCCCGCCATTACCCTGACGTTATCCGCCGTCTCGCTGACTTTTCCGGAAACCTCGGTAACGGAGGCCGCCAGCTCTTCCACGGAGCTTGCCTGCTCTGTCGCGCCCTGCGCAAGCTCCTGAGAACCGTCGGAAACCTGGGCCGCTCCGCTGTTGACCTGTTCCGCGGAGGTATCGATGGCCGCGAGAGTATTGTTCAGCTCGTCGGATATCTGCATCAGCGCCTGTTTGATCGGAGCAAAATCCCCCGCATATTCCTGTGTAATATCCGCAGTCATATCCCCCTTTGCCATCCGTCCCAGTTTGTCCGAAATATCCGCGACATACAGCTTCAGACTTCCGGCGGCCGACTGCAGCGACCGGGCAAGGGAACCGATTTCATCCTTGGACGAATAGGTGACATCTACGTCCAGCTTTCCCTGCGCGATTCTCTCGGCGGCGACGGCCATTTCATTGACCGGCTTGCTCAATTTTCTGGCCAGCCAGAAACCCCAGCCGATGGAGACGAAGACACCCAGAAGAATAATCACAATCAGCACGAGCATCATCGTATCCCCGAGCTGCTGATTGGCGTCGTGGTTCGCCTTCGCGTTACTGACCCGGTTCTGCATGCACTGGGTATAATTGTCGGTCACCTTGATGTTGATCTCCATCAGCTTTTTCAGGTTGGTCATGGCTCCGCTGACATTCTTCTGCCCGGTTTCCTGAACGATGGCTTCAAAGGTCGGCCAGAATTCTTCGTCAAACATGGTTTTCGTCTGGGCAAACAGCTCTTTCGTCGCCGCCGTCGAAATAGTCGGTTCGTACTGTTTAACCGCATCCTCATATTGCTTTTTATATTTTTCGGTATTTTCAGCAGCTGTCTTGAGCTCTTCCGGGTTATCATAATATAATATGTAATCTCTGGACAGCCCTCTTAAACGGTCAAGGTTCAAAAGGATATCCGACATGACCGGCAGAGGTGCGGTCTGCTGCTCATAGAGCTTTGTACTGGAAGCCTCCATTTGCCGCATACTGTAAATACCGGCGGCGCCGACAATGACCGTAATCAAGGATATCGCCAGAAACGACAGGATTAGTTTCTTCGCAATTTTAAGATTCTTCATAATTTTTCTCCATTTCTCATTTTCCATGCTGGACTCTTTTTCACGATCCCGCTTTGTCCGGGTCGTGCACTCATACTCCCGCTGCCCGCCCGGTTTCCCTTTCCGGACGCTTTCCCTCCGCAGCAATGTTCTGCTCCACCTGCTTTTCGTTTCTCCCCTTTCCCAAACGCGGCCGGCTGCCATTCCTCCGGCTATATGCCGGTCACATTTTTTGTCTGTTTTTTCGGTTCGGTCCATTCCGCTTCTTCTTTTTAATTTATCGACCTGTATATCAATTATATTTATATTTTTGTTTATTATTTTTTTAATCGATCACAATATATTTGTTTTGCTTATATATAGTTTACCTTTTTTTACGGCACAATTAAAATTCATAATGAAAGGAGTTGACTTCATTGAATCGAATCAAAATACTAAGAATGAAAAATAAATTAAAGCAGCAAGAGCTGTCGAAAATCATCAATGTCAGCCAGGCGTCCCTCTCCGGATACGAAAGCGGAAAGTACGAGCCCGACAATAAAACCCTGCTGAATCTGGCGGCTTTTTTCGGCGTGACCACGGATTATCTGCTGGGAAAGGACTCTGTTCCCGACCCGCCTGGCACCTCCAAAAAAATACCTGTGCTCCGAAGCCTGCGCGCGGAGGTATCGGCCGAATCCGCGAAAGATGTGGTAGGATATGAGGAAATCAGCGGAGAAATGGCAAAACAGGGAGATTTTTTCGCAATCAAAATGCATGGTGACAGTATGGAACCGCGCATTCAGGACGGCGACACCGTAATTGTGCAGAACCATTCCATGGTGGAAACCGGGGACATTGCGGTTGTTTCCATCAGAGGGGACGAAGCGACCGTTAAAAAGATAGCAAAATATGCAAGCGGGATCACCCTGATTCCCTATAACCCCAAATATGAACTGGTCTCCTATTCAATGGAAGAACTAACCAGGCTGCCGGTCGTTATTCTTGGCAAGGCGGTACAATTAAGAGGAAAGTGTTAGGTAATGCGGAAAAATCATATAGTAACGCCGCATTGGCCAGCAGCCGGTGCGGTATTTTATTGCCGCTCTTATAGACATCAGACATCCTTATTGAAATAGGATGTCTTTTGCGGTATAATCATGCTGAAAACATCAAAAATACGGAGGAATCGGCAATGAAGGCAAAAGAAAAAAGCCTTGCGGAAAATATCGCGGACGATATTGTCGCAAGGATCACCATTGATAAAAAATATTCGGCCGGAGACAAGCTGCCCAATGAAAACGAGCTGTCCGCCGACTTAAAGGTCAGCCGGACTACCCTGCGGGAAGCAATCCGTATTTTAGTGGCGCACAACATATTGGAGATCCGCCGCGGAAAGGGCACCTATGTCAAAGACAATCAGGCCATGGACCGGGGAATTGACCTGAACCCGCTTTCCGCTTTCCCGATGGATGTGAAGGACCTGTATGAAATGCGCCTGATCTTTGAGCCGCAGTCCGCCTATCTTGCCGCAAAAAGGGCCTCTGACAAGGAGTTGGAGCGCATTCTGCACTACGGCAGGCTGGAGGAAGACCTGATTTTAAAGAAGCAGGACCGTACGGAGATAGAGCAGGCCTTTCACAAGTCCATCGCAAAGGCGACCCATAACGAATTTATGAACCGCCTGATGCCCATCCTGTATCAGGCCATCGGCAAGGGGGTCATCTTATCCAACACCAAAGAGGAGATCGTGCAGAATACGCTGAACGATCACCGCATGATTATGGAATTTTTATCCAAGCGGGACGCATTGGGCGCAAAGACCGCCATGGAGCTGCATATTATCCACGCGATGAGGGGGTTTGGCATCATGGAGGAATAAAAGAGCGAAATAAATAGTATTTTTTATCAATTGACATAAGACATCATACAATATATAATAAATTATACAACTACGGCAGCCGGAACCACCCTGCTTCGGCTCGCTGCTGTCAATCAAAGAGTGAGGTGCTTGTAAAATGAACAGTGATGCAGTAACCAAAAGCGTACCGCAGCGCGCGCTGTTTCACGCGCTGGGTTTTACCAATGAAGAATTGGAGCGTCCGATCATCGGAATCGTCAGCTCGCAGAATGAGATCGTTCCGGGGCATATGAATCTGGACAAAATCGTGGAAGCCGTCAAAACGGGCGTTTCCATAGCGGGGGGAACCCCGATCGTGTTCCCGGCCATTGCGGTTTGCGACGGCCTTGCCATGGGGCACCGCGGCATGAAGTATTCACTGATTACAAGGGAGCTGATTGCCGACTCGACCGAGGCGATGGCTCTTGCCCACGCCTTTGACGCGCTGGTGATGGTGCCGAACTGCGACAAAAACGTGCCCGGCCTGCTGATGGCGGCGGCGCGCCTCAACATACCCACCATCTTTGTCAGCGGCGGGCCGATGCTCGCCGGACTGGTGGACGGACAGAAGACCAGCTTTTCCAGCGTTTCGGAGGCTTCCGGAGCGTACCGCGCCGGTAAGATCACAAAAGAAAAGCTGCTGGAATTTGAAAACAAGGTCTGCCCCACCTGCGGCTCCTGCTCCGGCATGTACACGGCAAACAGCATGAACTGCCTGACGGAGGCCCTTGGAATGGGGTTAAGGGGCAACGGGACCGTTCCCGCCGTTTACTCGCAGCGCCTTCAGCTTGCCAAGCACGCGGGCATGCAGATTATGGAGCTGCTGAAAAAGGACATCCGCCCCAGGGACATCATGACGGAGGATGCGTTCAAAAACGCGCTTACCATCGATATGGCGCTGGGCTGCAGCACCAACAGCATGCTGCACCTGCCGGCCATCGCGCACGAATGCGGCATCTCCATCGATCTGAACATTGCGAACGAAATCAGCGACAAAACGCCGAACCTCTGCCATCTTGCCCCGGCGGGACATACATACATGGAGGATTTGAACGTCGCGGGCGGCGTTTACGCCGTGATGAATGAAATCAGCAAGCTCGGCCTGCTCAAAACCGACCTGATTACCTGCACGGGCAAAACGGTCGGGGAAAACATTGCGGACTGCCCCGTTCTGGACTACGGCGTGATTCGCTCTGTGGAAAATCCGTACAGCAAAACCGGCGGCATCGCCGTGCTGAAGGGCAATCTGGCCCCCGACGCCTGCGTGGTCAAGCGCTCCGCGGTCGCTCCCGAAATGCTGAAGCACGAAGGCCCCGCCAGGGTGTTTGACTGTGAAGAGGACGCGATCGAGGCGATCACCTCGGGAAAAATCGTGGCGGGTGACGTCGTCGTCATCCGGTACGAAGGCCCCAAGGGCGGCCCGGGCATGAGAGAAATGCTGAACCCGACCTCCGCCATTATGGGAAGCGGTCTGGGCGGAAGCGTCGCCCTGATTACGGACGGCCGTTTCAGCGGCGCGACCAGAGGTGCGGCGATCGGACACGTTTCGCCGGAAGCCGCTGTGGGCGGAAATATCGCGCTGGTTGAGGAAGGCGACATTATCAAAATCGACATTATGGCCAACACCATCGATTTTGCCGTCAGCGACGAAGAACTGAAAAAACGCAGGGAAAACTGGAAGCCGAGAACCCCCCGCATTACGGAGGGCTGCCTTTCCAGATACGCCGCTTTGGTCACCTCTGCAAACAGGGGCGCCGTTCTGGAACTGAAATAAGGAACCATGCGAACTGCGGCCGTCAACGGATTTGATCCGTTGACGGCCGCTTTTTGTATCAGGACGGAATCCCCCTGCTATCAGAATATGCGGGCAAGGGTTCCTCCGTTCCTGTATTTTCAGACTTTTTTAAACAAGGTCCAGCGTATTGATATTCAGGCGATAGGTCACGTCCTTACGCTCCACGATCACCGTAAATTTTTCTTTGAGCTGATCGTCGTTTTCGATGTGGGAAAGCAGTTCGCGCGTGGGATTGACCGCGACCGGATTCCCGACGAGCTGCAGCATGGAATAATCGCCGTTGGTGTCGCCGTAGGCATAGCTTTGGGACAGATCGATATCGTGCTTCTCCGCCATTTCCAGAACCGCCTTGCGCTTGCTCTGGGAATCCCACATCGGGATAATTTCCCCGTTGTAGGTACCGTTCTTTCCGACCTGATAAATGGTTCCCCGGTAATCGTCCATGCCGTACATCCGGGAAACCTCGCTGACCAACTCGATCGGCGAACCGGAAATAGCGATGACGATATGGCCCTGCTTCTTATGCCACCGGATACGTTCCCGCGAATAAGTATATACGCGCTCTCCCTTTTGCTCAATCACCTTTTTCGCGATATAGGCAATGTGAAAAGCACTGGTGTTTTTGACGGTCTCCGTGTAGATATCCACCATTTTCTGCAGGTAGATATCGTAATCGCCCACGCGTTTGTCCCATCTGGTAAAAGCGGGCTCGACTTCGTTGTCCCATTTGCTGTTGTCGATCAGTTCGTATTTAATCATCTTCTTGAACATCTCGCTGATGAGACCTTCCCGGGAGATGGTCCCGTCAATATCAAAAAAAGCCGCGATTCTTTTCATGATGAATCCTCCTTTCCGAGTTCGTGCCAAAAAACCGCAAAAATTCAGTCGTCCCTGATTCTCGCCATTATGTACTCATCGGCGTACTGTCCCCGGCGGATCGCCGCCTTCCGTTTGACGCCCTCCCGCACAAAGCCCATCTTTTCATAAAGCCGGATGGCCTTCTCATTGTCCGTGTAGACCGTAAGCTCGACCCGGACCAGCATCAGCCAGTTGTCCGCCATGTCGAGTAAGGCTTCCATCAGCTTTTGACCCACGCCCATTCCCTGATACGCCCTGTGCACCATGATGCCGATTCCCGCCGAGTGGCGCATGCGCGGGCTTGCGTAAACGCTCAGGCCCGCGCAGCCGATTGCTTTTTCCACGCCGTTTTCATCCGTCGTCACCGCAACGAACTGATGGGTATTTTCGTTTATATTGGAAATAAACCGTTCACTGTGAGAAACAGTTTCGGACGGAACACCCAGAATGTTTTCCATCACTCCGCTCATACGCCGGATTTCATTGATATCCGGCGCGTCCTTCAAACAAATCGGGCGAATGGTAAATTCCATACCGATCCCTCCTCTTTTCCGTTTTCAGCTTTATATGCGGCTGAAAACACATTATTCTTCTATCAGTTTTATAAACTGCCCGTATCCCTGTTCTTCCATTTCCTGAAGCGGGATAAAGCGGAGGGACGCACTGTTGATACAGTAGCGAAGGCCGCCCTGCTCCTTCGGGCCGTCGGGGAAAACATGGCCAAGGTGGGAATCCCCGTGACGGCTGCGCACCTCGGTACGCACCATGGAATGGCTGGTATCCCGATTCTCCGTCAGGGAGTCGGCGCGGATGGGTTTCGTAAAGCTGGGCCAGCCGCAGCCCGATTCAAACTGATCGCTGGAAACGAAAAGGGGCTCTCCGGTCACGACGTCCACATAAATCCCCTTTCTGCGGTTGTCCCAGTATTCGTTGTCGAACGGCGGTTCGGTGGCGTTCTGCTGCGTGACGCGATACTGCATTTCCGTAAGGGAAGCCTTCAGCTTTTCCGGGGCAGGCTTTGGGTAAGCCGCCTTCCCGGCGGGCGGGGTCTGCTCCCGGAGGGAGGAAAAGTCCACATGGCAGTAGCCGCCGGGATTCTTTTCCAGATAATCCTGATGGTACTCCTCTGCCGGATAGTAATTTTCCAGCCGGCCGACTTCAACCGCGATCGGCGCGTCATATTTTTTCTGTTCCTTCGCGATATATTCCCGAATCACCGGAAAATCCGCCTCATCCCGATAATAGATTCCCGTGCGGTACTGGGTTCCGATATCGTTTCCCTGGCGGTTGACACTGGCAGGGTCGATGATTTTAAAATAGAAATCCAGCAGCGTCGGAAGACCGGTCTTCTCCGGATCATAGAAAATATGAACCGTTTCCGCGTGCCCGGTAACCTTCAGATCATGGTAGGAAGGATTCGCCGTCCTGCCGTTCGCGTAGCCGACATCTGTTTTCGCCACGCCGTAGATACGGGCAAAATAGGCCTGTACCCCCCAGAAGCATCCGCCCGCAAGCCAGATTTCCTTTAATTTTTTGTTGCTGTAATCCGTTCCGGCATTCGGGTTGGCCGGAAGGCCGGACTTCACGCCATATTTCTGCATAAGAACCTTCCTTTCGCTGTTAGGATTAAATTTCTTCTATTATAGATAGTATCAGCCGATTTGGCAAGGATTTTATCTTTTTTCGACGGGAATTCAGATGACGAGCCGGAAGATCACCGCGTTGACCAGCACGCCGATGAATCCCCAGAAGGTGCCCAGAATGGCGCCCGCCAGCACGTCGCGCGGGTAATGCATCCCCATATACATGCGCGTGGCGCCGACCAGCGAGGCGAGCACGTAAAGCACAAGCGCCGCCGCAAAGTTGCCCTGAAAATACTGCAGAAGCATCGTCGCCATGTAAAACGCCTGACTGGTATGGCCGCTGGGAAAGGACTTTCCCCGCGCCCGGATACCCACCACGCGGACATCCTCAAGATAGATAAACGGTCTGGGCCGCCGGATGACGGCCTTCATCAATTCCACAACCAGCCACAGGGTCAGCGTTCCCAGAACGAATTCATACGCAAGGTGGGCATTGACGGCAAAATAGAGGACAAGCGCTATGATCAGCGTAACAATGCCGTTCCCCAGCTCGGTAAGAAGGAGCATTGTCCGGTCCAGCCAGCGCGGACGGGTGCCGTGCCGGTTGAAAAGAGAAAACACATAGGCGTCTATGCTCTGCCCTGTTGACCACACCAGAGAAAGCAGCAGCAGGCAGAACACAAAGAGCATGCAGATCAGCGGAGTGTTCCCCTTGATGCTGATCCACACGTTTTTCCAGAAGGTATGGGGGACAAAAACAACATAGAGGGACAGCGCGACAACGAGAACGGGCACCCAAAAAACCGGCCGGAGATGGCGAATCCTGCCGATCAGCCGTTCACACCGCTGTACCCATTGATTCTTTTTTAATTGATCGATCAGCTTCATTTCCCGTCCCCAATTGATCTTTTTGTTCTTTTCGGCTCCGGCGCTTTCGTCATCACCGCCAGTGTCCGGCGCTGCAGCTCAATATGGACCGGCCCTTCCCCCAGCGTAATGCCGTCCGCCATCAGCTGCATGGAAGGGGTGGCTTCCATGTCCACCGTACGGGCATGGAAATGCTCAACGCCGGAATCCTCCGGTTCACCAAGTTTTGCCCCCTTGAACGCGCGGCCCAGCAGCTTCAGCTTGGATAAATTGGAAAAAATCAGGATGTCCAGCAGTCCATCCCGGAAAGCTGCCGTTTCTCCCACCTGGTAATGCCGTCCGACGTACGGCATATTGGTAACGAGGACCAGATGACCCATCCTGACGATTTCCCGCTTTCCATCCAGCAGAATTTTGATCTTGGAGGGCGTCAGCGACACAAGGGTGGAAAGGAAATCGCCCACCCGTTCTAGATGCCCGTGCTGGATATCGTCTCCCGCCGAAAAAATCGAAGACAGCAGGCCCGCCGAGCAGATTTCCAGAAAAGAGGTGCGGCCCGCTGCGCAGTCAAGAAGCCCCATATCGATCTTGGTGCGTTCCCCGGTGCGCAGAAGGGCGATGGCGGACGGAATATCCTGCGGGATGCTCAGGCTGAGCGCCACATTATTCTGGGTGCCCGTGGGGATAATGCCCAGCGTCGCGGGCAGACCCTTCATTTCTTTGGCAACGGCGGAAACGGTGCCGTCGCCGCCGCAGACGACAAACATGTTGACGCCCTGCGCCATCGTGTCTTTTACCATCTGCGAAAAATCGCTGTCCGGTTCCGTCAAATACACCTCCGGCACATACTTCCACTGCTGCAGCATGCTGATGACATCCATCAGCTGAATCGGGGAAGCGTTTGAAGAACCGGAGGCCGGGTTGAAAATAAGCTTGACGCGCCTGCGCCGTTTATCCGTAAAATACGTTTCTTTTTCCATTTTGTCCCGCAAAGCCCTTTCTTTCCTTAATGCCTGGGATGCGCACGGACCGCCAGAATCGCCTGAATGACCGCCGTGACCACCTGTGCGTTGGTCTGGGGATCGATATCCGGCGTGGGCTGGCCCTCCTGCAAAACCATATATTTCGGGGGAAGCTTGTTCAGCGCCATCGCGACAATGTCCTTTTTGCACCGGTCGCATTTGCAGCACTGAAAACGCGCAAGCGCCGATTCCAGCTTTTCCAGCACGATGCTTTCCATCGTATTGACAAGGATGGTCGGCTGGGTATCCATAAACGCGACGCCCACTTCGCGGCGCATAATGGTTTTGTGCTGGTTCAGCGGTTCCTCCAGCGCGGCGCGCGTGTTCTGCTCGTCGCTGAGCCCGCTCGGGCTTTCCGCATCCTGCGAAGCCTTTGCCGTTCTGGAACCGGAGGGCATCAGCATTTTATACATCAGGTCTTTATCGATATCTTTCTTCGTCCTTGCCATCAGTCATTATTCCTCCTTCTCCAGCAGCTCATCCGTAAATTTAAGGTAATCTTTCGCAATATTGTTTCTCGGCGAGTAGTCCAGGATGTTCTGCTGGATGGACTGAGCCTCGCTGATGACGACGCTGCCGCGTATGTAGGAATCAAACAGCGGAATGTTCAAATCCTGTGCGATCAGTTCCGCCGTACCCCGGATTTCCCTGCTCAGGAGGGTACGGGGGTTGAATTTTGTCAGAAGGATTCCC
Organism: Caproiciproducens puteiluti; assembly: GCF_052442865.1. Lineage (NCBI taxonomy): Bacteria > Bacillati > Bacillota > Clostridia > Eubacteriales > Acutalibacteraceae > Caproiciproducens > Caproiciproducens puteiluti. Next base: position 2,867,067 of record NZ_CP194790.1, read on the forward strand.
GAAACGGTCAGAGAGGGATTGCAGTATTTTTTGACACGCTCAACAGCCTCATACAGCTTTGTGATTCCCTGCAGGCTGAAAATATCCGAAAGCATCGGAATCACGATCGTATCCGACGCGGTAAACGCGTTGATGGTCAGGATGCCGAGCGCGGGCGGCGTGTCCAGAAGGATATAGTCGTAGAGGCCGAGAATCGGCTTCAGCGCCTCTTTCAGCAGAAACTCGCGTCCGGTATTGGTAAATTCAAGCTCGATCCCGCTGAGCAAAATGCTGGATATAATGATGTCGGCCGTATCCGATTTCTGAATGGCATACTGCGTTTTCACGCCGCCTTTCAGCACATCATAAATGGTGGCGCAGGTTTCGGTTTCAGCGCCTACGCTGAAGCCAAGGTTTCCCTGCGGGTCAAGATCGATCATCAGAACACGAAAACCCTTCCTCTTTAATCCCGCCGCCAGACTGCAGACGGTAGTCGTTTTGCCTACCCCGCCCTTCTGATTGGAAATTGAAATAATCCTGCTCATTTTCATGTCCCCTTCGTATGAATGTCTGCAACGAAACAATTATTCTTATCATATTATAATTTTACAATATTTTCAATCCTATAAGGCTTTTCCTTCACCCTCCCGGTTCAAAAAATCGTCGATCAGGCGATAGCACTCGCGGACCTGACGAAAAACCGGCGGAAGCGAAAAAAAGCCATGCAGCGCGCCGGGGATGCGGCGGACCTCCACTTCGTTGCCCGCTTCCTTCAGGCGCTGCCCGTAATCCTCCGCCTCGTCCCGGAGCGGGTCGTATTCCGCAGTAATAATCAGCGTTTTCGGCTGACGGCTGAAATCCTTGGAGGCCAGCGGCGCGAAGTAGGGGTTTTGCAGATCCTCGTCGCTGGCCTGATACAGCTTCATATAATCGCAGATACTTTTTGAGGTCAGCAGATACTTGCTTCCGTTGTCGCGCACGGAAGCATAGGGCGATTTTGTCGTATGGTCGGAGTAAGTGGAGGGGTAGATCAGGATCTGGCGCTCGGGCAGAAATTCGCCCCTGTCGCGCGCCATCAGGGAGACGGCCGCCGCAAGGTTTCCCCCGGCGCTGTCCCCGGCCACCGTGATTTTTTCGGCGGGGACCTTTAGCAGCTCCGTGTGCAGAAAAATCTCCCGCACCACACGGTAGCAGTCCTCCGGTGCGGCCGGGAAATGGTATTCCGGCGCAAGCCGGTAATCGACCGACACCACGGTGCTGCCGGTCATATTGGCCATATTCGCGCAGATCCGGTTGTAGCCGTCAATGGTTCCGGCGACCCAGCCGCTCCCGTGGAAGAAAATCAGCAGGGAATCAGGCCGGTTTTCGCCGGGAGCAAATATCCGTACGGGGATATCATGGTTTTCATAGGACACGACATGATCCCAAGTCTGATAAGGGAGCTTTCCGAGATGAAGCCCTCTGATACGAATGACCGTGCGGTGAAGCCGTTCGCTTTCCTTTTCTCCGATATCCGTATAGGAAAGCGCTCTTAATGCAACACGCATCAGCCTTTTTACCGCCATTGTCCTTCGCCTTCCGATCATTCGTAATTTTCCGCCGCAATCGTATTGACAGCATTCCCGGTTGTTCCTGCAACAAGGTTGCGTTCCTCCCCCGCCTTCGGCGGGGGAGGAACGCGTTTTGTCTTGCAAACTGAAATGCGATCGCTATAGTATTGACAGCCCGGCTGCATTTTATCGACATCCGGAAACGAAAAAGCGGCATGGAATTTTCAGTATTCCATGCCGCGCGCCCGTCATTCTTTATTTTTCGCAGTCCGATGAATCGGAATAAAAAGCAAAACAGTCCTTGCCCTGCTTTTTCGCCTTGTAAAGCGCGCTGTCCGCTTTGGGATAAAGCTCCGGATACGTTCTCCCGTCGGCCGGATACATGGCGATGCCGATGCTGCCGGAAATGCTGTATTCCATATGGCCGTCCGCATGGGTATTGCGGAAGATGTCGCACATCGCTTCCGCTTTTTCCGCGATCAGGTCGTCCGTGGAGATATCGCGCAGAAACACGAGAAATTCGTCCCCGCCGATACGCCCGACCACATCGGAAGTACGGAACAGCTTCTGGAGCTTCGCGGAAATGTCGCAGATCACCTTGTCCCCGGCCATATGTCCGAACTGGTCGTTGATGGATTTAAAATTGTCAATATCGATCATCATCAGCGCGTGGATTCCCGACGTATCCGCGCCCGACAGATGATCCTCGATCTGGGACTGCGTGGCGGTCTTATTGTAAAGATTCGTCAGCGCGTCGCGCTGCGACTTGTCCATCAGCCTTTGCATTTCCTTTTTCTGGCTGTCGATATTATACGCCTTGCCAACCGCTTTGCTCGGTTTGCCGTAGGAGTCGTACATGATTTTCGCTTTCACGCGGTGCCAGACAAACCGGCCCGTTTTGGTAATGAAACGGAATTCGATTTCATACTCCGTATTGCCCAGCTGGAACTCCTTTAACAGCGTTCGAAACTGCTGCAGGTCTTCCATGCAAATGCTCTGGTTGTTTAGAATATCCTTCATGAAATTCTGGATGTGCGGATACTGCCCGGTCAGAGCGGTGAAAAGCGGGGAAAAATCCATCCGGTCGGTTATGATATCGTATTCGAACATGATATCGTCGGAGAGGTTCTCCGCGATCTGGTAACGCTCCCTTTCCACTTCCAACTCTTCCTGCGTCTGCTTGAGCGAGGTAATATCCGTGTAAACGCACTGGTAAATCACCTGATTGTTCTGATTGACGGTGTGCGTTCCGCTCAGGGAGACCCAGATGACGCCGCCGTCTTTCTTTACCATGCGGAATTCCGCGGTAACGGGCCTGTTTTCCTCGATCTGCCTTTTCAGCAGAATCGACACAAGCTGGGCATCTTCGGCGTGCACATTGCGGATTCCTTCTTCGCCCGGGAGCCGGGCGTATTCTTCTTTGGTATATCCGCACAGCTTATAGAACCCGTCGCTCGCGTAGACCAGCTTCAGCCCCCCGTCGTACAGGTACTGCGCCACGCCGCCGGGGATGCTGTTTGCCAGCGTCTGCAGCTGCGTCATGATCTCATTCGCTTTTTTATGCGCCTGTTTCGACTCGGTAATATCCACAACGACGGCGAAAAATTCCCGGTACCCGTTCTCATGCGTCACAATTTTAGCCCGGTTGAGCAGCCAGCGGATATTCCCGTCCGCCGTGACGATCCGATATTTTACCTCCGCGAAATTCTCTTTGGAAATCTGATGGTGAATGCTGCTGATGGTCTGCATACGGTCTTCTTCATAAATCATGTTGTAGAAGGAACGGTCATAGGCGCCGAGGAACTGGTCCAGGGTATATCCCAGCATTTTCAGAAGCCCGTTGCTCACAAACTGGAACTCCGCCTTTTCGTCGGCGCTGAAGCGGAACGCGCCGCCCGGCAGGTTGGCGATGAAGGTTTCCAGCTCCACCTTGGTGCTTTTCAGCTCGTCGTTCTTCCTGCGGAGCCGCTCTCTGTTCTTTCTTTCCGACAGAATAACATAAGCCGCAAACAAAATCAGTCCAATGGTAAGCTTGATCACCAAAGAGACGGTATACGTCAGAATTTTGTTGGATTTCGAGGTAACGGCATTGATGGAAACCGTACCGATCACATACCAGTCCTCCATACCGACCGGCGTATAGGAAACATAATACTCCCCCATATTGGAGTAATAGTGGGAGCTCCCCTTCTGTCCGCTTCCCATGGCCGACTTGATCTGGCTGAGAGCGGATGGGTCCTCCAGTGCCAGCTGCGTGTCCGTAAAAATATTCTCCTCCGTCTGCCGGGAATCCGGCGAGGCGATCACCGTTCCGTCCCCGCGTGCAAGCCAGCATTCTCCCTTTTCCCCGGAGCTTTCCGCGTTCAGCAGGCTGCTGAACGATTTTGCAGGGATAATGGAGCTGATGGCACCGGTAATTTTTCCCCCGTGCCGGACGGGCACGGCCACGACGATGCTGCGGGCACCGTCCGTCCTGGACTGGGACACCACCGAGACGGTCGTTTTGCCGTTCAGTGCCTGCTGAAAATAGGGGCGGTCGCCGATTTGGATGGTTTGTCCCCCGGCAAGGCAGCAGGTTCCGTCCGGCAGCCCCACCCCGACCGCAGCCGACTGATCCGCTTTCTTCAAATCAACCAGCAGGTCCTTCACAGAGGCCTTGTCCAGCGCGGCATTTTTCGCGCCGATTGCCTGAGCGGCCAGTTCCATGGAGGAAATCGTGTTGTTCAGTTCTATGTTGACCATTTTGGCATTATGCTGGGTATCAGACAGCAGATTTTCCTGCACTTCTTCTTCAAAAGTTCGGTTTAGCAAAAAAGAATATCTGCTGAAAGACAGAATCATAAACCCAACAAAAATAGCGATTATCAAAATTGCTGTTATGGGCGTATTGATTCTTCTTTTCACTGAAATACTCCTCCAAGACGACGAAATTTCCACCAGTCCTCAGCAGGATTACTAAAGATAATTCCATACTTATACTTATAATATCATAAAATGAATGTAAAAGAAACCATTTATTTCCAATTTCCATTTAAAAGCGCGGCATTTCGGTTCTTCTGGCAAAATAGCAGGCACATACGGTTTAGCCGATCTTTTTCGTCACGGCGCTCAGGCCTTCCCGGCTGACCATTTCCAGAATGTTCCTGTGACAGGTAAACAGGATGATCTGGGCGCCGCCGCTGTTCCCGGCATAATCGGCGAGGAATTTCAGTCCCTGTCCTGTCCGTTCGTCGTCGTACTGCAGAAAAACGTCGTCCAGCAGCAGCGGGAGCTTCGGGCCCTCTTCCGAAAGCAGTTCCGCGACCGCCAGCCTGAGCGCGAAATACGCCTGATCGATCGTGCCGCTGCTCAGATACTGCCATTCGTGTGAAACCGCGTTTTCCGCGTCCTGCACATTGATATCGAAATTCTTGGAAACGATCACATTCTGATATTTTCCGCCCGTGATGCTGCTGAAGATCCGGGCGGTTTTTTCGTTCAAAAGGGGACCGAAGCTCTGGCGGATTTCATTGAAGGCCTCCGTGAGCGTTTCCTTTGCAAGGCTGAGGGACTGATACTCCGATTCCTTTTCCGCAATTTCCTTCTGCAGCTCCTCCGTTTCCTCTTCCAGCTCACTGACATTCTTTTTCCCCGCGAACCGGTTTTTGATTTCGGAGCCCGTCTGAATCAATTCTTCCCTTGTTTGCTGGAGCTGCTGTAAGCATTCGGCACCGAGCCGCCTGAGGTTCTCCGCACCCTGATCGTCCAGGGGCTCCGGCAGCTGCCCCGCGCCGGCGCTGAGAATCTCTTCCCGCGCCGCCCCGGCTTCCCGCTCAAGCTGTTCGGCGGGCTTTCCCTGTCCCTGCTCCTTGAGAGATTCCGACTGGCTTTCAATTTTCTGCCGCATGGAACGGAGTTCCTCCATCCGATTTTTCAGTTCCTGTACGGCGCTCACCGCTTCCCCAAAAGAGGAGACCGGCCGATACGCACTGAGAAAGGAAAGGAAGGCGCCGGTTTGCTCCCGCAGGCTTTCCTGCGCCTGAGTCAGGGCCTCTTTCGCCCTGTTCAGATTTTCCCGTCTCATGGCCGCCCGCGCCTGAACGCTCCGGAACCGCATCAGCTTGTCCTGAAGCTCCTCCACGGTCCGGCACCCCAGCTCCTGAAGCTGAGACTTTATCCCGTCCGCAAGCGCCGCTTCCCGGGCCGTTTTCGCGTTCAGCTCCTCCTGCAGAGCGGAAAGGTCGGTCCGCTGTTCCGGGCCGTCCGCCGGGAGCTCCGCGCGTTTTTTCCGCACATCCTTTGAAAGGCCGTCAAGCTTTTCCTCGATAAATCCGAGTTTCAGCTCCAGTTCACGATTCCTGCGTTCCGCGGCGGACATCTGCTCCTCCGCCATGCGGCAGAGATCTTCCGCCTGTGCGGCGAATTTCTGCACCTGTTCTTCTCTGGCCGACACCGCCTGCCATTCGCCCGCTGCTTGCTCTTCCGCCCGCTTTGCGGCTTCCGTTTCACGTTCTGCGGCAAGACGCACGCTTTCCAGATTTGCTTTTGCCGCCGCGGCTTCGGCTTCGTCCACGACCGTCGTGGCCACGGCTCTGGTTCTGGTCTTCCCAACAGAGAGAACCGCCGTCACTCCGGCAAGAGCCAAACCGGCAAAGCAGACGGGCGACAGGGCGATTCCCAGCGCAACCGATGCAGCGGCGATCAGAATCGCCCCGATCAGCAGCCCTTTCCTGATTTCGCGCCCAGCATTTTCGTTGACCATTACCTGCCGGGGAGTGCCGGCCTGTTTCAGCCGCTCCTGCGCCGTTTCTATTTTTTGCGCGGAAAGGGCCTGCACGGATTTCAAATGCTGCCCGGCGGCCTGATACGCCGTGTTCGCACTTTCCCTGCGCTGTCCGGCGAGCACAAGCTCTTTCTTTTTCCGGTCAAGGTCCTCCCGGCAGGTCTGGCAGGACCGCCGCGCTTCTTCCAGCTCCAGAGAAGCCTCTTTGCAGGCGTTTTCCTGCTCCTGCTTCTGCCGTATCTGCGTTTGCAGCGCTTTTTCCGCTTCCGCCAGAGCCGACCGTTTTTTCTCCGTTTCGGCAACGAGGCGAATGGTTTCCCGAAGAGCAAGAATGTCCCGGCTTACCTGTGCACGCTCCTGGTCCCGTTTCTTTACTTCCTCCGGCACTTCCGGTGAAATTTCCTCAACCGGCTCGCAGGAGGACGGGTCCTCCTGCTCCAGGGTAAGGACATTCCTGTTTCTCTCCTCCAGAAGCTGCTGAAGAGACCGGACCTGAGTGATCCTTTCTTCCGCGTTCTGAACAAATTCCTCGTTAAAGACAGTGCCGCCTGAAGTAAGGCGCCCGGCTTTCTCCTCATATTCTTTGATCTGCGCGTTGAGCTCCCTTTGCTTCTGAACGATTTTGTCCAGATTCTGAAGCTGAATAAGCTTTTTTTGCAGATCAGACTGAGTTGTATAATACTGATATTTCTGTTCCAAAACTTCTTTCTTTTCGTTCAGCTCGGCATACCGGCGCTCCATCCGCTTTTTTTCTTCCTCGTCCTCCAGAGCCGCCGCCCGCTCCTGAGCAAGCCGCTCCTGCTGCTGATAGCCTTTATCCAGCACGCCGATCCTGCCGCTTTTGGATTTCAGCTCGTTCATGGCGGCCTGCAGACGGGTTTCCACCCGTTTCTGCGACACGCTTTCATCCCCGGTGGAGACCAGGTTCAGAAGCTTCTGGGTAATTTCATCGTCCCTGTCCGCACCGGCCATGCTCCCGGCCTGCCCGATAAAGACGCTTTTTTCAAACGCCGCGGCCCCGATTCCAAAAAAGCGCTGGCCAAGATCGGTGTTGCTGGCGATTTTCTCTTTTTCCCCGGTCGCCTTATTCCACAGGCTGATTTTATCCGTCGCGTTGGATGCGCCGAACAGTCTTTCCAGCCGATAGACGGTCCCGTTATCCTCAAATTCAAGAAATCCCGACATTTTGGCCCCGTCCCAGGGCTGATATTTTTTGCGGATATTTTTGGAAAGGTCGCCGCTTCTGCCCTCGGAACCGTAAAACATCATTCTGATAAACGCCATGATGGTGCTTTTTCCGTCCTCGTTATTTCCGTAGAGGATATGGAAGCCGTCCGTCAGATCGAGCGTATACTCCCTCAGCTTGCCGAAATGCCCTATGTAAATCCTGTTAATTTTCATTCAGCTTTACCTCGCTGTCAAACGCTTTTAAACCGATATCGAGCGCGCGCCGGAGTTGTTCCTTCTGCGCTTCGCCCGCCGCGGCGCCGATTTTTTCCAGCATACGCCGGACAAAAATCCCCTTTAAGGAGGTTTCCTTGGACAGCGCGTTTAAATCGGCCCGCAGGCGCGTTTCGTCCCTGAGCTTCACAAAATACAGCTCATTTTCCAGCCTTGCCGCAATCGCGGCGCAGTCCGGCGAAAAGGAAGCGTCCAGCGCTCCCTCCAGAATGATTTTATAGAGATTGTCCGCATACGTCTCCCCAAACTGCCGCTGCAGCGCGTGAAGGACGACGGCCGCCGCCTCGTTGTTGGCCGACACCCCGCCGATATCGACGCGGACCTCTAAATTTTTCCTTCGGCATACCGGGCGGAAAGCGAGGTCAAGCCTGTCCCTGCTCACGGTACCGATATAAACGCCCTTGTCCCCCAGCTCGTCAAAGCCCCTGCCCTCCGGACAGCCGCAGTAGGCGTAAGCGGTCCTTCCGCTGTGCAGGATTTCGGTGCGCATATGGATATGGCCGAGCGCAAGGTAATCCATGCCGCTGAAACGAATCCGGGACGGGGTAATCGGGTTATAATTGCTTGACTGGTTCTCGGCGACCAAGTCCCCGTGCAGGACGCAGATATTCAGCAGGTCGTCCCGGAGCGCACCGGTTTCTCCCAAAAGAGGTTCCGTGACATAGGTTCCCGTAAATCCCGCGCCCCACACGCGCACGCCCTTTCCGGGCAGCTCAAAACAGTCGAAGCCGGACTGAAAAATATGTACGTTTGCCGGCCAGTCCGGGTCGGCGTACGGGGAATCCAGAGAAACATAGTCGTGGTTCCCCGGTGCAACGGCAACCGCCGTTTCCGGAATTTCGGACAGCGCTTTTTTGACGGAACGGACCGTCGCGGTATCCGTACCGGAGCTTTCAAAAAAATCCCCGGCGATCAGAAGCAGCTCCACGCCTTCTTCTTTGCAGAGGGAGACGATCCTGTCAAACGTCATCAGCATTTCTTCCCTGCGCTGGCCCGCTTTGCTCCCCAGCGAGGTAAGCTCCGCGCCGAGGTGCAGGTCGGCGCAGTGCAGTATTTTTATTTTATTCATTCCTTTACGCCCCCGGACAATATTCGTTTAATTGTTTCTATTATATCAAAATCAGCAGGGGAAAGCAATTGCCGGGCGGCTTTGCCGACGGAGCGGAAGGCCCCCAAAAACAGACGAAAAAGGCCGCCCGGGAAAATCCCGGGCGGCCTTTGGCCTTTGCTGTTAACGGATTTCTATTCTGCGGCTTTCGGGTACCACGGTTTCCACCTTCGGCATACTCAGCTCCAGAACCCCGTCCTTGTACTCCGCGGAGATCTCCTTGGCTTTGACATCGGAGATATCAAAGCTGCGGGAGAACGAGCCGTACCTGCGCTCCCTGCGAATGTAATTGTCCTTTGTCTCCTCGGTTTCGTCCTTGTGTTCCGCGCTGACGGTCAGCCTGTCACCCTCGATATCGATCTTGATATCTTCCTTCTTAAAGCCCGGCAGCTCTGCCTTCAGCAAATACTTGTCGCCATTATCGATCACATCCGTACGGAAAGCGGAAAAGCTTTGCGACAGATCGCCGAAGAAGTTTTTCTCCATGTTATCAAAATAGTTGAACAAGTTGTTTTCCCTGCGTCCAAACGGCATTAAATCAAACATCATCAAAACCTCCATATTCATTCATTTGATTTCTTCGGAAGCATTGCTTCCTTTTACAATTCTTACTATATCCGATGATTATGAAAAATAATCATATAAAATATGACCAAATTATTAATTTTAGCACTCTAATGTTTAGAGTGCTAAAATTCATCAAAATTTCCGATTGGACCGGCAAAAATCGCGTTTCAGAGAAAAGGAAAACCGGCCCTCCAGGCGATACGGAATCACCGAAGGGCCGGTTCTGACGGAGGAAGGATCAATTGGGGAACACGACGATCAGAAACATTTTGAACTGCTGGGAAGCATAGACCGCGTGGGGCGTTTTCGCGGGCATAACGATGGTCTGTCCCACTTTAAGAAGATGCTTTTCGGAACCGATGGTAATTTCGCCCTCCCCATCCAGCGCAATGACCATCGCGTCGCCGTTCGACTCGTGGGAGCTGATCTCCTCCCCCTGGTCAAAAGCGAAAAGCGTCAGGCTGACCGCCGGGTTCTGCGCCAGCGTCTTGCTGACGACCTGACCCGGCTGATAGGTTACCAGCTCCGCCAAAGTCAGCGCGGTCGAAAAATCGATATTCTTAAGATAATTCTTTTGCATACGGCAATCTCCTATTTCAGCATGGCAGCCAGATCCTGTTCAGGTGTGGTGATCGGCATGATGTTGAACTTCTCTACCAGTATTTTAAAAACGTTCGGGGATACAAACGCGGGAAGCGTCGGGCCCAGGCGGATATTGGTAATCCCGAGCGACAGCAGGGTCAGCAGGATGCAGACCGCTTTCTGCTCATACCAGGAAAGCACGATGGACAGCGGCAGATCGTTGACGCCGCAGCCGAAGGCCTCGGAAAGAGCGATCGCAACCTTGATCGCGGAGTAGGCGTCGTTGCACTGACCCATATCCATAATGTGCGGCAGGGAGCCGAGCGTCCCCATGTCGAGGTCGTTGAAGCGGTATTTCCCGCACGCGCAGGTCAGAACGACGGAGTCCGGCGGGGTAAGCTCAACCAACTTGGTGAAATAGTTTCTGCCGGGCTTTGCGCCGTCGCAGCCGCCAATGAGGAAAATGTGGCGCAGAGCGCCGGATTTCACCGCTTCGATCACCTGATCGGCAACCGACAGCACGGTGTTGTGGCCGAAGCCGGTCATCAGCTTTTCGCCGCCGTTGATGCCGGGCATATGCACGTCCTGCTCGTATCCGCCGAGCTCCAGCGCTTTTTCGATCACAATGCTGAAATCCTTTTTACCATTCACTTCGCCGATGTGGGGCATTTCGGGATAGCCGACCACCGCGGTCGTATAAACCCTGTCGGCATAGGACGGCATGGGGCGCATCAGGCAGTTTGTCGTAAACAGGAACGGTGCCGGAATATTGAGGAATTCCTTCTGCTGATTCTGCCACGCGGTACCGAAATTGCCTTTCAGATGCGGATACTTTTTCAGTTCGGGATAGCCGTGCGCGGGCAGCATTTCGCCGTGCGTATAGATGTTGATCCCCTTGTCCTTTGTCTGCTCCAGAAGCTGTTTCAAATCGTAAAGGTCATGGCCGGAAACAACAATGAATGGGCCTTTTTCAATGGTATTGCTCACTTCGGTCGGTACGGGATTGCCGAACGACTCCGTATTGGCCTGATCCAGCAGGGCCATGCACTTCAGGTTGACCTGGCCGAACTCCATCACAAGCTCCAGCAGGCGGGACGGGTCCTGTTCGCAGTCGATCGCCGTCAGCCCCTTGTAGAACCAGCCCGTCACCTCGTCGTCGGTATAACCCAGCACATAGGCGTGATACGCGTACGCCGCCATTCCTCTCATGCCGAGCAGGAGCAGGGATTTCAGCGAACGGATATCCTCGTCGCTGTTCCAAAGCTGTTCCAGATTAAGGTCGTCGGTGCCGCCGCATTTTGAACTGCAGGCAGCGCAGCCGGGTGTCAGCGAATCCTTTTCCTTCCTGATCTCGGCGGTAAGCGCCTCAATTGCCTCATTGTCGAAATTCACGTTGGTAATGCACATAAACAGGCCGCGCAAAATCAGTTCGTCCGATTTTGGGGTCCTTCCGGAATTCCCCGCCGCTTTGGCCAGACCGACCAGTGCGCCAGTCAGTTCATCCTGAAAATCGGCGGTCACGCTGCTTTTTCCGCACACCCCCATTTTTGTGCATCCGGTTCCTCCGGCGGTTTGTTCACACTGAAAACAAAACATCTTCCTTTTCCTCCTTCAATTAATCTTCTAATATTTCACCGTCGGTGGCGACGGTAATGACACGCCACGGGATCATTTTCCCGGAATTCTGCAGAGCGGTCTTTACATAGTTGACCATTCCGCCGCAGCAGGGCACTTCCATACGCACAACGGTGACGCTTTGAATGTCGTTCAGGTTCAAAATATCCGTCAGCTTTTCACTGTAATCAAGGTCGTCCAGTTTCGGACAGCCGATCAGCGTGATTTTATTTTTCATAAACTGATGAATATTCGGGCAGGCATAAGCCGTGCAGTCCGCGCAGATGACAATGTGCGCGTTTTCAAAATACGGGGCGTTCGGCGCGACCAGCTTCAGCTGGCACGGCCACTGGCGCAGCTCCGAGCGGGCGGCTGCCGGAGCCGCCGGCTGGACCGGGGCGGGCGCACGGTCAAACGTCTTCATGCGCATGGACGGACATCCCCCGAAAGGAGGCTGGACCGCCTTCTGTTTCATCTTGGCGTCTACTATTTCCTGATCGTACTCCCCGGCTTCGCGCTCAATAATCTGAATCGCGCCGGTCGGGCATTCGGGGAGACAGTTTCCGAGTCCGTCACAGTAGCTGTCGCTGATCAGGGTTGCTTTTCCATCTATCAGCTGCAAAGCGCCTTCATGGCAGGCGCTGATGCACAGGCCGCAGCCATTGCATTTATCAGAATCAATCTGAACGATATGTCTTTTCATTCAACGTTCCTCCATTTGTTTTGTTGGCCTCAGTATATCATTCTGCTTTTGTTATTTCGGTATCCACGGCTACAAAATTTAATTTATTTGAAATTTTTTTGACAACGGAATATACTGAATTTTAAGAAATATTGCGATTGACCATGCAGCGGAGGAATGATATGAAAGCAACAAAAAAGATACTTCCCGTCCTTACGGCGGGAATCATGCTCTTTGCGCAAGGGTGCGCACCTGCTGAAGCAATTCCCGGATGGACAAAAAGCCCCTCTATGGCTGTCCCGAGAGACCAGTTCCAGATAGAAGCCGTCGGGGATAAGCTTTATGTGCTGGGCGGTCTGGGGTCGGATTCCAAAAGCCTGTCCTCTGTGGAATGTTACGACCCGGTGTCTAACCAGTGGACAGTAAGAAAACCCATGCTTGACGCCAGAACGGAATTTCAGACCCGGACGGTAAACGGAAAGATTTACGCGTTCGGCGGCTGGAGCAGCACAAAACAAACCGATCAGGATAAAATCGGCGGTTTGTCCTCTTTGGAAGCGTACGACCCGGCCGCGGACCTCTGGACGGAAAAAGCATCGATGTCCGTTCCCAGATCCGCTTTCTTAACGGAAACGGTCAATGGAATCCTTTACGCAATGGGTGGAGCAGAATCGGCCAATACAATGGAAGCGTATGACCCGGAAACCGATACATGGTCCCGCAAAGCACAGATTCCTGTGAAGGTTTCCGCCTATGACTGCCGTACCGCCGTGTTAGACGGTAAAATTTTCGCATTCGGTAAGACCGTACAGGAATACGATCCCCAGACGGACGCATGGACGGTCAGGGCACCCATGCCGACAGCAAGATATAAATTTCAGCTACAGGCGGTGGGAGAGGAAATTTTTACGATGGGCGGATGTGACGGCGGCGGGAACCTTTTACCCACCGTGGAAGAATACGATCCCAAAACCGACAAATGGACAGAACGCGCCCCCATGGCCGTGTCTCGGATGGAATTTCAGACAGAGGCTGTCAAAGGAAAAATCGATGTGTTCGGCGGAAGCAACGGAGAGGACGTTCTCTCTTCCGTAGAGGAATACGACCCGAATTTGAATAAATGGACGGAAAAGGCGCCTATGACAGTCCCCAGGACCTGGTTCGGTACAAAAGACCTGAAGGGTAAGATTTTCGCGATTGGCGGCTGGAATATTGGAACGGCGCTTTCTTCCGTGGAAAAATATGTTCCGTAAATACCGACGCAGCCCATTTGCGCGGAAAAAACTATTGTCTGCAAAGCAAAGCGGCCGGGAACGATATCGTTCCCGGCCGCTTTGCTTTGTTATGGTTAATGAACTTGTAATCAGAAGGTGACGTCTTCGCCGTAATAGGCGCAGGTAAGGACTTTCAACATATTGTCCGCGTCGGTCTCCCTTGGGTTGGAGCCCGTGCAGGGGTCGCCGACGGCGTTGACCGCAATTTCCTTGCAGTGCGCCTTGAAGTCTTCCTCGCTGACGCCGTTTGCCTGATAGGTCTGGGCAATATTGAGCTTTTTGTTCAGTTCGCGGACCGCTTCCACAAGGGAATTGGTCAGCTGCTTGTCCGTAGCGCCCGGCAGACCGACTTCCCTGGCAATCTGAGCGTATCTTTCCATGCAGACTCTGGAGTTGTACTGGATGACGTTCGGCAGCAGGATGGCGTTGCAGCAGCCGTGCGGAATATGGAACACCGCGCCCGTCTTATGGGCAAGGCTGTGAGAAATTCCCAGAAGCGCGTTGGAAAACGCCATACCGGCAAGACACTGGGCAATGTGCATTTTACCGCGCGCCTCGGCGTCGCCGTGGTAGGAATCAAGGATACTGTCAAAGATGCTGGAAATCGCCTTGAGCGCCAGCGCGTCGGAAAAGTCCGAACGGGCGGAGGCAACATAGGCTTCGATCGCATGGGTCAGGGCGTCCATACCGGTATGCGCGGTCAGGGTTTTCGGCATGGTCATCGGGATATCGGAATCCAGAACCGCAATATCCGGTGTAATTTCAAAGTCGGCAAGAGGATACTTGATATCGGTGGAATAGTCCGTGATTACGGAGAAAGCCGTCACTTCCGAAGCGGTTCCGCTCGTGGAGGGGATGCCGACGAAAATTGCTTTCTTTCTGAGCTTCGGCATGGTGAAAGGATTTTTGATATCGTCAAAGGTTTTCTCCGGATATTCGTAGAACACCCACATTGCCTTTGCAGCGTCCATGGGGGAACCGCCGCCGATGGCAACGATCACGTCCGGCTCAAACTCGCGCATAGCCTTGGCGCCGTCGTATACTCTTTCGATAGACGGGTCCGGCTCGACACCGTCATAGATCAGGGTCTGCAGGCCGGCATCTTTCAAAACATCATCCAGCTTCTGCAGGAATCCGGTTTTTCTCATGGAATGGCCGCCGGTCACAATAAAAGCTTTCTGATAGCCCTTCAAATTTTTCAGCTCGCTGATTGCGTTCGGTCCGAAGTAGATGTCTCTTGGTAAGGTGAATCGTGCCATAAATGTTCCTCCTAAATTCATTTTTTATTCATAATTGTTAAAAGTATAACAATCTTTGTTTGATTATTATCATACCACTTTGTTCCACAATTTTCAAGGTGTTTTACTCATTTTGTTTAGTATGATTTCCCAGTTGGATTTTTATGTAATTCCAAATAAAAAAGCCGTTTTCCGCCCTCTTGTTCGCAAAACAGCTTTACAGCAATTCCATCTCAGTTTGCGAAAAAAACACGTTCCCTCCCCGCCTTCGGCGGGAAGGGAACGCAACCTTGTTGCAGAATCAGCCGGAAATGCTGTAATTATCCTCGCGGAAAATACTCCTGACAGGGAGCCCTTGAAAAATAATTCTCTTAACAACTAAAAAACCGGACTGCTGAAAAGCAGTCCGGTTGCCGGTTTATCAATCAGGAGGGCGCTGACTCGTCGTAAAGACGGCAGGAAACGAAATGTCCCGGGGACACTTCGCGGAGCTGCGGCGTATATCCGTCGCACTCGTCCGTCTTTTTGAAGCAGCGCGAGCAGAAACGGCACCCCTCGGGGGGATTGATCGGGCTCGGCACGTCGCCGGTCAGGATAATGCGCTGCTTGGATTTTGTCGGGCCAATAAACGGAATCGCGGAAAGCAGAGCCTGCGTATAAGGATGGAGCGGGTTGGAATACAGCTCTTTTTTTGGCGCGATTTCCACCAGCTTTCCCAGATACATCACGCCCACACGATCGCTGATATGCTTCACGACGTTCAGGCCGTGTGCAATAAACAGATAGGTCAGCCCGAATTCTGCCTTCAGTTCATCCAGAAGGTTCAGGACCTGTGCCTGAATCGAAACGTCCAGCGCGGAAACCGGCTCGTCGCATACGATCAGTTTCGGCTGTACGGCGAGCGCGCGCGCAATACCGACACGCTGGCGCTGTCCGCCGGAAAACTCATGCGGATAGCGGTTTCTCTGATGGTTGGCCAGCCCGACACAGTTCAGAAGATAAGTGACCCTTTTTTCAATCTCATTGCTGGGGAGCAGCTTGTTGATTTTGATCGGCTCCGCAATGATATCGCCGATCGTCATTCTCGGGTTTAACGAAGCATAGGGGTCCTGGAAAATCAGCTGAATGTCCTTGCAGAATCCGCGGCGCTTTTCTTCGGACAGCTTGGTCAGGTCGGTGCCTTCAAAAATAATCTGTCCGCGCGTAGGGGTATAAAGATTGACCAGCATTTTGCCGATCGTGGTTTTCCCACAGCCGGATTCGCCGACAAGGCCGAAGGCCTCGCCCTTATGAATAGCAAACGACACGTCGTCCACCGCTTTCAGGACGCTGGTCGGGCGGCCGAAAAAGTCGTTTTCCAGATTAAAATACTTGGCCAGATTTTTTACTTCTACCAATACTTCACTCATGATTTTCCGCCTCCTCTGTTTCCGTTCCGTAAAGGAAGCAGCGCACCTTATGGCCGTCCCTTTCAACCAGTGCCGGCATCTTTTCGCGGCAGCAGTCCATGCACCGGTCACAGCGGTCGGAGAAAGCACAGCCGGACGGCATTTTCAGCGGATTCGGCACCATGCCCTTGATCATATAGAGAGGTTCGCTGCTCTCATCCTCCAGCCTGGGGATGGAACGGAGCAGGCCGAGCGTATAGGGATGCATCGTCTCTTCAAACAGTGTTTTCACATCCGCTTCCTCAACAATTTTCCCGCAGTACATCACGATGACGCGGTCGGCGGCCTCCGACACCACGCCAAGGTCATGGGTGATCAGCAGGACGGCCATGTTGAATTTTTCACGCATATGATAAAGCAGGTCGAGAATCTGCGCCTGAATCGTCACGTCCAGCGCGGTGGTCGGTTCGTCGGCGATCAGCAGTTCCGGGCGGCACGAGAGCGCCATGGCGGTCATGACCCTCTGGCGCATACCGCCGCTCATCTGGTGCGGGTAATCCTTGGCGCGTTCCGCCGGGGAAGGAATACCCACGATGTCGAGCATATGGACGGCGCGTTCCCACGCCTCTTTTTTAGAGAGCTTCATATGCGTCATGATGCTCTCCATGATCTGATCCTTAATGCGGTATACGGGGTTGAGCGAAGTCATCGGCTCCTGGAAAATCATAGAAATCTGGTCCCCGCGGATCGCCTGCATCTCCGACTTGCTCTTTTTCAGGAGGTCCTCGCCCTTGAACAGGATTTCTCCCTCCGTTACTCTGCCCGGCTCCTGCACAAGGCCCATGACGGAAAGCGACGTTACGCTCTTTCCGGAACCGGACTCTCCCACGATCGCCAGAATTTCCCCTTTATTTAATGAGAAGCTGATATCGTCCACGGCGTTGACGGTGCCATGTTTCAGCTGAAATTTCGTTTTTAAATGGTTTACTTCAAGCAACATAAAACTTCACCGCCTCTAATTCTTTCTAGATTTCGGGTCGAGCGCGTCACGCAGACCGTCGCCCAACAAATTGAACGCCAGAACCGTCAGGGTAATGGCAATGCCCGGGAAAACGAGCGTATAGGGCGCGGTGAAGATAAAGCCCCTCGCTCTGCCTAACATATCGCCCCACTCAGCCGCCGGCGGCTGTACGCCGAGGCCCAGAAAGCCCAGAGCGGCGGTATCAAGAACCGCGGTGGAAATCCCCAGCGTTGCCCTGACCACAATGGAGGAAAGCACATTCGGAAGAATATGCTTGAAAATAATGCGGCTGTTTTTGTTTCCGATGACCCTGGCCGCCTGCACATAGTCGTTTTCCTTGACGGACAGGATACAGCCGCGCACAATGCGCGCGTATTCGGGGATAGAAACCAGGCCGATGGCGATAACCGCCTTATCGATGCCCTTGCCCAGAGCCGCCATAAAGGCGATGGCCAGCAGGATGGAGGGAATGGCGAGCATCATGTCCATGAAGCGCATGATAATCGTATCCGTTTTTCCTCCCTGATAACCGGCAACGGAGCCCAGCACGACGCCGACCGTCAGGGAAAGGGCAACCGCGCTCAAGCCAACGGTAAGGGAAATACGCGTTCCTGCAATAATTCTGCTGAAAATATCGCGGCCAAGCTGATCGGTTCCGAACCAGTGCTCGGCGTTCGGCTGGATAAAGCTCTTGGTCATATCCGATAAATTTGGATCGTACGGCATGATCAGCGGTCCGAAGATCGCCAGCAGCGCGAGGAACCCAATAACAATGAGGCCCGTAATCGCCGCCTTGTCCTCACAAAGCGATTCCCACATCTCTTTTAACTGGGATTCCGGTTTCTCGAGAACGACGGCTGCCTGTGATGAGGATTCTGTTTGCGGCTGCTCTGCTTTTTTCTGTGTCATAACAAGCTAACCTTCTTTCTTGGAAAATTTGATGCGGGGATCAATAAACGCGTAAACAACGTCTACGACAAGATTAATGAGCACGAAGATGCACGCAATCAGAAGCACGACTCCCTGTACGACGGGGAAATCGGATTTCAGAATGCATTCCACGGTATAATTGCCGATACCCGGCCAGGAAAACACGGTTTCCGTCAAAACCGCTCCGCCCAGAAGAGAGCCGAGCTGAAGACCGATGACCGTCGTGACGGGGATCATCGCGTTGCGCAGCGCGTGGTGGGTAATCACTTTCCCTTCGGACACGCCCTTCGCCCGCGCCGTACGTATGTAATCCTGATTAAGCGTTTCCAGCATGCTGGAACGGGTCATCCTGGTGATAATCGCCATGGAGTACATGCCGAGCGCCAGCGCCGGCAGAATCAAATGCCGGAGCACGTCGACAAAAGCCTCCGTATCCCCAATGGCAAGCGTGTCGAACAGATAGAAGCCCGAAGCCGCCATGGGCTGCAGAAGCGGGTCGATTCGGCCGCCGGAGGGCAGGATATGCCACACGCCTGCAAACAGGATGATCAGCAGAATGCCCAGCCAAAAGATCGGCATGGAAACACCGATCAGCGCGAGCACCATTCCCGCGTGGTCAAAAAAGGAATTCTTTTTCACCGCGGAAATAACGCCGATGATGATGCCGAAAAGGGACGCGAAAATAATAGCGGCAATCGCAAGCTCGATCGTAGCCGGGAAGCGCGAGAAAATCTCCTGTGTAACAGGAGTTTTTGTATAGTAAGACGTTCCGAGGTCGCCGGTGACGGCGCCCTTGATGAAATTAAAGAACTGGATATAAAGCGGGGCGTCCAGGCCGTTTGCCGCGCGCCACGCGTTGGCGGCTTCCACCGTAGCGTGCTGCCCCAGAACGATCGGAGCCGGGTCCGGTGAAAAAACCCGCATGATTAAGAACACAATGACCGAAACTCCCAGCAGCACGGGAATCAGCATCAATATGCGCTTGACGATATACTTGAACATTTAAAACAACCTTTCGTTGCATCATAACAAACAAGGATGCCGGAAGTCGTATTGAACAACCTCCGGCAATTCATAGAATCATTTCAAACGGAAATCTGCGTTTTGTCTACAAACACCAGTTTAGCTCTTGGAAACACCGGAAAGGAAGACAACACCGGTCATGTGGTAGTAGAAATCCTTTACGTTGCTTCTGTAGCCGCAAAGAGTCTTGCCATGGGAAATCGGGAGCCATACGGCTTCTTCGGCAGCTTTCTTTTCAAGATCCGTATAAATCTTGTTGCGGTCGTCACCGGCCTTCGTGGCAAGGCCTTTCGCAATCAGTGCTTTATAGTCGGCGTTGTCATAGCGGGCAACGTTCATGGTCGGGTCTTTGTCGGCCATCAGGTTCATGAAGTTATCCGGGTCGCCGTTGTCGCCCGTCCAGCCGTAGAAGCAGACATCGTAATCGCCTGCCTTGACCTTCTCTTTGTAGGTGGTCCAGTCATAAGCGTCGATCGTGGCTTCCACGCCCGCGTTGCGCAGGTAGCCCTGGATGGCTTCTGCAAGCGCCTGGCCGTTTGCGGTGTTATACGGTCTCGGGTTGGTGTAGGTAATCATGTGAAGCGTCTTTACGCCTGCTGCGGCGAGGGCGGATTTCGCGGCCGCCTGATCAAAAGAAACCTGCTTGATGCTTGCGTCGTAGCCCTCCATAAAGGTAGGCAGGACGGAAGTGGCGGGGTCTGCATAGCCCTGATAAAGGCTCTTGACCAGTTCGGGAACATTAATGGCCTGGGAAACTGCCGCGCGGACCTTCGCATCGGTGAAGGGCGCTTTGGTAGTATTGTAAGCCAGATAGTTGATGTTCATGCCCGGAGCTTCGTAAATCTTGTTGCCCGCGCTTTCGATCTGGCTGACGACCGTTGCGTCGATTCCGTCGATCATATCGGCTTCGCCGTTGCTCAGGGCAACCACTCTTGCGGAGTTGTCTTTGATGAACTTGAAGATAACGTTTTTCGTCAGAGCTTTGGTGCCCCAGTACTCGTCGTTGCGTGTCAGAACAACGTTCTGGCCCTTGGTCCAGCTTACGAATTTGTACGGACCGGTGCCGACAGGATGCTCATTGACGTTATTGCTGTTGTCCTTCAGCGCTTTGGGGCTGACCATCGGTGCGCCCAGGCACATGGCGAGGTTGTTTAAGAACGGTGTGCAGGCGGCTTTCATGTTGATTTTGACCGTGTTTTCATCCACGGCTTCAACATCCTTGACGGAGCCGAATACGAATCCGGCGTAGCCCATATCTTCCGTTACGTTCGGGGCAAGCTGACGGTCAATGTTGAATTTAACGGCTTCTGCATTAAAATCGGTGCCGTCCTGGAACTTGACGCCCTTTTTCAGATGGAAGGTGTATGTAAGACCGTCGTCGCTGACATCCCAGCTTTCCGCAAGGGAAGGAAGAACCTTGGTGGAATCTTTGTCGTACTTTAAAAGACCTTCGTAAATGTTTACCATGATCTTCGCAGATTCACCGTCATCCACAAGTGCCGGGTCCAGGCCTCTGGGATCGGCGCCCTGTGCGTAGATCAGGGTGTCCTGTGCTCTGCTTTTGCCGGTATCTGCCGCAGATGCCGCGCCACTCTCCGCCGCGGTACTGCTTTTGCTGCCGCCCGAGCAAGCCGTCAGACCGGCGCAGGCAATCACTGCCGCAAGAACGGCAGCCAGCAGTCTTTTGCTCTTTTTCATTGTAAAACCTCTCTTCATCATTCTTTTATCCAATTTTTTGCTTTAACAGGATTTCGCTTTGACAGGGTTTCGTAGTCACGCTTTTAAGCCAAAACACTGTAAATGGGGAAAGCAACGGGATAAAAAGACAGGCGCCTAACACCATCAGTCAAGCGCCTTTGCTTTAAACAAGCCTATTTTATCATTTTATTTGCAAGTTTGCAAGAGTAAAGTTGCAGAATAATGCCAATAGTTTATGGAAATTACAGGTTCCTATAGAACATTTGCACAAAGCAGCAAAGAATATTCCTGACAGACCTGTTTCGATGATTTTTTCACGACCGGAACAAAGGGCATATTTCCTCAAATTTCTCCGCGTTTTCCATCCTGATAACCGAGCTTACAGCATTTCCAGCTGATTCTGCAGCAAGGTTACGCTCCTCCCCGCCTTCGGCGGGGAGGAGCGTATTTTATCTCGCAAACTGAAATGGAATTGCACTAATAGACGGAAACACTGATGTCCGCCGCGGCTTTTGTCGCAGGGTCTATGGCATAAATGACCGCGGTCCCCCCGCCCACTGCCGTAATTTTTCCGGTGGACGCGTCTACGGCAGCCACGCCGGTGGAAGAGGATACCCACAAAAGCGAGGAAGCCTCCACCTTATTTCCGTTCAGCGTAATATTGTCCGGCGTATAGTCGCCGAATTTCGCGATTTTTACACTGCTCTGGGAAAACACAAGCCCCGAAGAGGAAACGGCAGGAGCTGCGGAGGAACCCGTTACGGTGACGGGCACCGTCGCGCTTGTCCAGTCGCTCTCCGCAAGGGTCCTGTAATAGTACCGCACCTTGGTGGTACCGGCGGCGACGGCGGTCATCACCACATGCCCCTGCGAGTCCGCCGAAGCCTTGATGATGCTGTCGTCGTCGACCCGCAGATAAATTACCCCGAAATACGCTTCGCTGACATAGCTGGTGTTCTGTACCAGCGAAATCTCATTCAGTGTGACCGACGCGGCGCAGTTTTCGTCGTTCAGCGCCGAATCCGCAAAAGCGGCGGCGGAAAAGCTTGCGAGCAGCAGCGCGATGACCGGAACCAGCACCGCGGTCCTCATTTTCTTTATCATGGCAGTTCCTCCATTCTCACTAGGCCGTAGCCGTCTCGTTTTCAAAAAGCTCGCCGTCAATAATATTGATGACCCGTTTCGCGTGGGACGCCACATGCAGGTCATGGGTAATCATCACGATGGTGTTTCCCATTTCATTGAGCTGGCTGAACAGCTTCAGGACCTCCTTGCCGGTTGCGGAATCGAGCGCGCCCGTCGGTTCATCCGCCAAAAGGAGCTTCGGCCTGCCGACCAGCGCGCGGGCAATGGCGACCCGCTGCTGCTGGCCGCCGGAAAGCTCGTTCGGCTTATGGTGGATTCTTTGATCCATTTCCAGCATCTCCAGTCTTTCTCTGGAAAGAGCCTCCGCCTTTTTACGGGTTTCCCCGCGGATCAGCAGAGGAAGCATGGTGTTCTGCAGCACGTCGTACTTCTGTATCAGGTGATATTTCTGAAAGATAAACCCGATCTGCTGATTTCTGAGATGCGTCAGCTGCGCGTCGTTCATCTGATGGACCGGCTGTCCCGTCAGAAAATATTCTCCGTCCTGAAAGCTGTCCATGCAGCCTATAATATTCATCAGCGTGCTTTTTCCGGAGCCGGAGGGCCCCAGAACCGCAAGGTATTCGCCCGACTCCACATCGAGTGAAATATGCTTGAGCACATCCAGGGTATCGCCGCCGACCTTATAGCATTTGTGGATTTTATTCATGGTAATGATATTTTCCATTTCCGGCGCCCCTTCGTTTATTTCGATACAACGGCCACTTTGACGACCGTCAGCGTCCCGTTGACTTCCTTCTGTGAGATCCGCAGAACCATTCCCGCGCTGATACTGGAAAATCCGCTCGTGCGTTTCGTGGTCGTTCCCGCTGTGGCGGTACCGGCCGTTGTCTTGGTGGTAGAGCCGGATTTGGCCGAACCCGACCGGTTGGCGGAGGTTCCCGTTCCGGTCTGCCCGGCAGCAGTTCCGCCCGGCGTGCCTCCCTGCTGGGTGTTCCCCGTGCCTGCTCCGGCCGTTCCCCCGGCCTGCGCCGTACTCCCCGTACCGGAACCCGACAGGGAAAGCCCCACGGGTATCAGCAGCGTCTTTGTTTCGCCGGAGGATACGAATTCCCCCGAGGAAGAGCCGCTTGCCCCGGACATCGTTCCGAGCTCCAGCTCCACTTCATTCCCGACGATGGAAGTCACCTTCCCGATGATCTGATTCTGCGACTGCGAAGAGGAGTCTCCCTGCGCGCCGCTGTCTTTTGTGCCCCTGCGCGTCTCTTCCTGCCGGTTTTCACGGCTCAGCCCGGACGTCGTCCGCTCCCCCGCGCTCTGGGAGGTCTTCCCCGACGAGCAGCCGGTGAGGGCGGATACCGCAACCAGCAGAACCATGAGGACGCATAAAGTTCTTCTTTTTATCATGTTTACTCCTCCTTTTATTCCTGCTGCAAAGCTTCGATCGGCGTAAGCTGGGCCGCCTTATAGGCGGGATAAAATCCGAACACCGTGCCGGTCACCACTGCAAACGCAAGCGCGAGAACGCCGCTCACGGCAAGCGGTTCCACCGTCATTCCCGCCATGCGCACCGCCGGGACAAGGGCAAACCCGGCAATGACGCCGAGCACTCCGCCGAAGGTGCTCATAAAGTTTGCTTCCACCAGAAATTCCATCAGGATTTCCCTCTTGCTGCATCCCAGTGCCTTTAAAATGCCGATCTCCTGCGTGCGCTCTCTGACCGACACAAACAGCACATTCATAATGCCGATACCGCCCACGATAAATACGATGATCGCGACGGCAATCAGCAGCATGGAAAGCGTGTTCGCCGAAGTGGTCGCCGCCTCCATTTCACTGCCCGCGTCCGTCAGGGTAAATCTTCCGTTCGGATAATTTTCCGTCAGTACCGCCGTAATATTGGTCATAGCGTTGGAAACCTCTTTCACATCCGAAGCGATCGCCATGATGGACGGGGTGGCCGTGCTGCCGAGTACGAATTTCTGCGCCGTGGAATAGGGCAGATAAATGGAATCGTCGGGGCTGACGCCGGACGAGACCGTTCCGATTTCCGAAAGCACGCCGACCACCGTATAGGTTTTCCCCTCGATCGTCAGCACGTCGCCGTAAGCGGCGTAGGCGCTGCCGAACAGTGTTTTCGCCAGACTGTTGCCGATGACCGCGACCTTATTCTTGCTGTCCTCGTCGTCCTGCGTAATAAAATCCCCCTGCAGCAGCTCCAGATTGCTGATATTCTGGTACTCCGGCAGGCAGCCGACGATCGTCTCATCCGTTTCCTCGTCCAGATTATCCGTCAGCACCGCGCCCGTCCCGCTGAGGACGATCGACGCGGATGAAAGGTCGGGCACATAAGAGAGGATATCCTCGACATCCGTCGTGGTAAGGGTCACGCCCTTTTGTCTGGTACTTCCCCCGCCCATCTGGCCGCCGCCCGGCATTCCGCCGCCTCCGCTCCGGCTTCCTCCGCCGCTGCCCCCGCCTGTGCGGGTTCCTCCTCCAAAGCTTCCGCCTCCGCCGCCCATATCACCCGGGGGCATCATACCTCCCGCCATCGCGTCGGCCATATCGGCTTCCGTGCTGACGGTCACATTGATCGCGCCGACATTCAGGGTTTTAAACTGCTCCTGAACGTCCACCTCTCCGCCGTGCCCGATGGCAATGACCAGCACGATGGTCGCGGCGCCGACGATAATCCCGAGGGAGGTCAGCATAACCTTGGTTTTGCTTTCCATGATATTGATCCATACCAGATGAAGGATTTCACTGAATCTCATGACTTTGTCACCGCGCTTTCGACCAGAACGGTTTCTCCTTCCTGCAGGCCGCTTACGATTTCAACGTACTGCCCGTTGGAGAACCCGGTTGTCACCGTCGTCTTTTTGGTCGTACCGTCCGCGTTTTTCACCAGCACGCTGGAAACGCCGTCCTCAAAGGTAACGGCCTGATCGGAAACATACAGCACATCCTTTTTCTGCTTCTTGATAAACTCGACTTCCCCGCTCATGCCTACGAACACTTTCTTCGTATTGGAGTCGGTCATCTTTGCCGTGACCGCATAGGTAACGGAAGCGGACCCGCTGCGCGAGGGGGAAGCGGCGATGCTTTCCACCGCTGCGGGGAAGGTCTGGCCCTCATACGAGGTCAGCGTGATTTCCGCGTCCTGACCGATGGACAGGTCGGTGACGTCCTCTTCCGACAGGGAAACGGACATGCTGACGGAGGAGGTTTTTGCAATCGTGATAATAGCTTCCCCCGCCTTTACGTCGCTTCCGTCGGTGTAGCTGACTGAGACGACGATCCCGTCGCAGGGAGAGGTAAGCACGCCGTCTCCGTTAATCGCGCTGTTGACGTCGTCCAGTTCCCTTTGCAGGCTGTCGTACGTCTCCTGCTGGGTGGAAACCGCCTGCGCGAGCTGGTTGGCCGTCAGTTCATAGGTCGCTTCGGCGCCGGAGCCGTCGATCAGGCTGCTCTGCAGCGTCTGCTCCGCTTCGTCGATGCTCCCCGACGCGGACTTCTGCGCTTTTTCCAGTGCAAACTGAGCCGTTTTTACTTCATTTTGGAGTGAGGTCACCTTGGAGTCGATTTCATCCGATGAAGCCGCCGTATCGCTGTCGTCGCTGCTGCTGGAGCTGGAACCGTACTTGCTCCGGAAGGTTTCATTGTAATCGTCATAAGCCGAGGAATAGTTATCATATTCCGCTGTGTAAAGGGACACCTTCGTTTCCAGCGCCTCTTTTGCGGAAACCGTAGAGGCTATGTAGTCGGCATAATCGTTGTAGGCGTCCTTTGCCGCGTCGTATTCCGTTTCCGCCTCATCTTCCCCGTCGTCCTGCGCTTTGGCCAGGACCCACGCGGAATACGCGGAATTCTTCGCCGACTCCAGAGAGCTGAGCCCATCCAGAGCCGCTTTGTGGTCCTTTTCATACTGCTCCAGCTGATCCTCGTAGCTGCTCTTTGTCGTTTCCGTGTCGTCCCTCCACTTTTTCAGCTGCTTCAGCTTTGCGTAATCCGTGGGGTAGCTTTTCTGCAAAGCAAGGTATTTCGTAAGGTCGTCCTGCTTTTCCTTGAGGTCCTCCTTTGCGGAAGTAATGTCGTTCTGAATCTGCGCCTTGTCCAGATATTCCTGCGTATACGCGTTGGCGGCGTCAGACCTGCTTTTTTCATAAGTAAGCTTTGCGGTCTTCAGCTTGCTGTCCTGATCGGCAAGAGCCTGTTCAAGGGAAAGCTTCGCCTCCGCCAGCTTCGTGCGGGAATCCAGCGTCCCGTCGGTCACGCTGTTCTGGTCCAGCTTTACCAGCGACTCTCCGTCCTTGACCGAATAGCCCACCTTCACAAGCACGCTGTCGATGGTGACATCCACCGGGAACGAAACGGTTTGCTCATCCAGCGCAACCGTACCGCTTTCGCTGGTCCCCACGGTTACGTCGCCCTTTTCAACGGTATACTCGCGGTAATTCACCGTATTCTGCGAAGCCTTGATCTGATGGAGATACAGCAGAACCGTTGTCAGAACAGCAACACCCAGGACGGTGCCCGAGGCGATGATGATACACAATTTCCTGTGATTCTGAACCAAACTGAATACTTTATTCTTTATTTTGAGTGCTTTATCTTTCATAACTGACCTCCAATTTCCGCTTTCTACATCCAATTATAGGAATTTAATCTTAACCGAAACCTAAATTTTCGGCGCTTCACATAAATTTAAGCGCATCTTCACAAGACCATCACATGCGAAAAATGCGCTTCTGCTATAATACAGGAAAGACGGGTGGAGGGATTCGGATGAAAATATTGCTTATAGAGAATGATAAAAAAATCGCGGAAAAAATCGGCAGGCTGCTGATCCGGAACCGTTTTGAATATTTTTCCGCCTCCAGCGGGGAAAACGGAGCCGATGAAGCGATGAGCGGCATCTACGACGCGGTGATCCTGGACGTCTCGCTGCCGGACTGCAGCGGGCTGGAGGTACTCAAGCAGATACGGAAATCCGGCCACTCCATCCCCATCCTGATGCTGTCGCCGAAATGCGGAGTCAGCGACAAGGTCCGCGGGCTGAACGGCGGCGCCGACGACTTTATGGAAAGGCCGTTTGCGGAAGCCGAGCTGCTCGCAAGGCTCTGCGCGGTTTCCCGCAGGAAGGGGGAGCTGATTGCGGACACCCTGGCCTTCGGTGAATTGAAGCTGAACCTGAGCACCTACGAGCTGTCCGACACCGGAGAAAGCGTCCCCCTTTCCAACAAGGAATTCGAGCTGATGAAATTCTTTCTTTTGCAGGGACACAATGTCAGCAGCAAGGAAAATTTACTGACGAAATTCTGGGGCTTTGAAAATTCCACGGCGGAAAACAGCCTCGAGGTACACATCACCTATCTGCGCCACAAGCTGAAACGGATTCATTCCGGCATCCGGATTCACTGCATCAAAAACGTCGGCTACCAGCTGATTACCGGCGAAAAAACAGCAGGAGCGGGGTTTTGATCCCGCTCCTGCTGTTTTCTGTTTTATTCCCGGACGATATCCTTGATGACTTCCCCCGCCAGAATCAGCCCCGCGACGGAAGGGACAAAGGAAATGCTGCCCGGCACCTGACGGCGGATGGAGCATTTGCGCTTTGTGCCCGGCGGGCAGATACAGTGATATTTACAGCTGGTGGCGTCGTCGTCGATCGGCGTCATCGGCGGCTCCTTGGAGTACACCACCTTCAGCGAAGGGATGTTCCGTTTGCGCAGCTCATTGCGCATCACCCTCGCAAGGGGACAGACGGAGGTCTGATAGATATCGGCGACCTCGAATTTTGTAGGGTCAAGCTTATTCCCCGCCCCCATACAGCTGATGATGGGCACACCGGCGGCCTTTGCCCTTTCAATCAGGATCAGCTTGGCGGAAATGGTGTCGATCGCGTCCACCACATAGGAATATTGGGACAGGTCGACGGTATCGGCGTTCTCCGCCGTATAAAACATAGGGAAAATCTCCACCTTTGCGGAAGGATTGATTTCCAGTATCCGGTCGCGCATCACCTCTACCTTTGCCTTGCCGACCGTTTTGCGCGTGGCGATCAGCTGACGGTTGATATTGGTCAGGCAGACCTTGTCGTCGTCAAACAGCGCGATGCCGCCGATTCCGCTTCTAGCGAGCGCCTCAGCCGTGTAGGAACCGACCCCGCCGATCCCGAACACCGCCACCGCCGCTTCCTGCAGCTTTTTCATTGCGGGAGCCCCCAGCAAAAGCTCCGTCCTCGAAAATTCATTTAACATTTCTTTCCCACCTGTATATTCAGTCATCATCAATTTTATCATTGATTTCACGGAACAAATTATACCGTAACATCCGGCCTTTATCAATCGGTTATTGAAATAAAAAGTCTTTTCCTATCAAAGAGGTAATATATTGACATTTTATCCGGGCGACAGTATGATAAAAGACAAAATAATAAAATGTCGGCAAAACCCCGTCCGGCAAAAGAGCCGCCGGTAGCAAGCGGGCTGATTGCGGAAAGGATGTAGCAAATGGATTTGAATATTACGCGGGAGCAGGCTTGGGCCCTCCTTACGGAGTACAACAAGGACCCGTTTCATCTGAAACACGCCCTCACTGTGGAGGGGACCATGAGATATTTCGCCAAACTGCTCGGCTTTGAGGAGGAACAGGACTTCTGGGGCATCGTCGGACTTCTGCACGACCTGGATTTTGAGCTTTTCCCGGACGAGCACTGCATTCGCGGGCAGGCCATTCTGCGCCAAAAGGGAGTCAGCGAGGATATCATCCACGCGACCGCAAGCCACGGGTACCAGCTGACCGTGGATATCAAGCCGGAGCACACGATGGAAAAGGTGCTTTACGCCGTCGACGAGCTCACCGGGCTGATCGGCGCCGTGGCGCTGATGCGCCCCTCGAAGAGTGTGCAGGACCTGGAGCTGAAATCGGTCAAAAAGAAGTACAAGACTCTGAATTTTGCGGCGGGCTGCTCCCGGGAAGTGATCGGGCGCGGCGCGGAGATGCTCGGCTGGGAGCTGGATTACCTGATCGAACAGACCATTCTGGCCATGCGTTCCTGCGAGGACGCGGTGCAAACCGTTTAAAGCTTTTCGTTTTTGACGACCCAGCGCCACAGCACGGGCTGAATCTGCGGATAGGTAAGGTTTTGCGGCAGCGCCGCGCAAAATTGGATTTCGGCCATTTCCATATCGGCGGGCAAATCGGAAAGGGATTCCACCTGTGCGTAAAACAGCATGCCGTAAGTGGGTTTCGCATTATGTATCAGGTCGTCCTCCCCTTCCACCGAATAAATGCAGGCGGGCTTGATCTGAAATTTCACCGCGCCCGTTTCTTCATACAGCTCCCGTTTCGCGGTGTCACGGATATCTTCGCCGTTCTCGCGGTGGCCGCCCGGGATTTCCCAGGTTGTCCGTTCTTTGTGGCGGCAGAGAATCCATTTTTCTCCCATGCGCGCCGCAATGATGGCATATTTGAGGCTGTCGTTCTTCACATAGTCCAAATCATGAAATCCTACTTTTACCATAAGTTCTTTTCCTCTTTTCAAAAATCACTCCGTGCGGAACCTGCAGGTTCCGCACGGAGTATTTTATTGAGACAGTTTTTGGTCCAGCTCTTTCAGATCGTAAATCGGGGGCGAGCAGGCGTTGTTCTGACAGATATAATACGCGCTCCGGCCTTCCCCGAGCGGATATTCCGCCGTAAATTCCGCAAGCTTTGCCAGCTGCTCCGCGTTTTCCGCACTTTTTACGAGTACGGTGGTGTTGGGCATACTTTTTTTATGCAGCAGGGATTTGACCCGTTCAAAATCGGCGCCGTCCTTTACCACGCACACGATTTCCCTGGAAGGGTACAGCGCGGACGTCATTGCCGTCAGCGCAAAGCTGTGCCCCGCCGGAAATTCCTGCGCGGCACCCGCCATAAAGCGGAGCTGCTGATCCGCGGCCTCCTGCAGAGCCGGATTTCCGGTAAGCGCCGCCAGCTTTACCAGACAGAGGGACGCTGCGGAGTTGCCGGACGGGATCGCGCCGTCATAGGTTTCCTTCGGACGGTAAATAAGCGCTTCCGCGTCGCTTGCGGAAAGGTAAAAGCCGCCGTTTTCCCCGTCATAAAACCGGTCCAGCATGGTCCGGTTCAGTTCCGCCGCCTGCTGAAGATAATCCACATCGTAGGTCGCGTCGTAAAGGCTCAGCAAAGCCCATACGGTAAACGCGTAGTCGTCCAGCCCGCCCGTACCCGCGGCTTCTCCGTCACGGTAACGTACCCGCAGGCCGCCCTGTTCGTCCGTCAGGCTGCTTTGGAGAAAACACATCGCCTTTCCCGCTGCGTCAAGATAGCGGTTATCCTCCAGAATCCGATAGGCATCGGCAAACGCCGTGATCATCAGCGCGTTCCAAGAGGTCAGGATTTTATCGTCCTTATGCAGCTTCGTACGCGTCAGGCGGTATTCATACACCTTCGGAAGCAGCCGTTCGATCGCCTCGTTCGGATGCTCGGCATCGGGGTTTCCGATCAGGTTCAGAATATTTTTTCCCTCAAAATTGCCCCCGGGCGTCATGCCGAAATATTCGATAAAAGTCCGGCCGTCGCTTTCCCCCAAAAGGGAAACGATTTCATCCGGGGTAAAAACGTAGTATTTCCCCTCCTGACCGTCGCTGTCGGCATCCTGCGCACAGTAAAAGCCGCCGTTTTCGTCCGTCATTTCCCGCAAAATATACTCCATTGTCTTTACAGCGACGGTTTTATAGAAATCATTTTGAGTGATCCGGAAAGCTTCCAGATACGCGATGGCCAGCAGGGCATTGTCATAGAGCATTTTTTCAAAATGGGGGACCAGCCATTTGTCATCTGTGGAATAACGGGAAAATCCGAAGCCCACATGGTCGAAAATCCCGCCGCGGTACATCTGACGCAGGGTTTTTTCCGCCATCTGAAGAGTGTCCCCTTCTTTTTCCAGCATAGCATACTGAAGCAGAAACAGCAAGTTGTGCGGAGACGGAAATTTCGGGCTGGCTCCGAACCCGCCGTACTGACGGTCAAAGGTCTGCCGGAACCATGACCGGGCGGAAACTAGAAGGTCCTTTGTGAGCCTGCCCTCTTTTTTCACCGTCTGTCCCCGGAGCGCCATGGCAATGCGTTCGCCGGAACCGAGAAGCTCTTTCCGGTTTTCCCGCCACTGCTGCGCGGCGGAAGCAAGCAGGTCCATCAGCCCGGGCATGGAATACCGGGAATGCTTCGGGAAATACGTTCCCGCGTAAAACGGACGCTGGTCCGGGGTCATCAGGATCGTCAGTGGCCACCCGCCGCTGCCGGTGAGCGCCTGACAGACTGTCATATAAACCGCGTCCACGTCCGGCCGCTCCTCCTTATCCACTTTGATTGCGATAAAATTCCGGTTCAGCTCCTGTGCGACCTCGTCGTCCTCGAAGCTTTCGCGTTCCATCACATGGCACCAGTGGCAGGTCGAATAACCGATGGAGAGGAAGACCGGCTTGTCCTGTGCTTTCGCCTTTTCAAAAGCGTCCTTTCCCCACGGGTACCAGTTGACCGGATTATAGGCGTGCTGCAGCAGATAAGGCGATTTTTCATGAATCAGCCGATTGGGCACCCTGTTTTCCGTATCAGACATCTTATCACCTTCTTTCTTCTGTTTCTTTTAGTGTATCCCAAAAGGAAAAAAAATCAATATGGCATTCTTTTTCCTTGAAATTCATTGTGCATCCATTTCATTTCAGTTTGTGAGACAAAACTCAAAGTGAGTTTACAGCATTTCCAGTTGATTCTGCAACAAGGTTGCGTTTCTCCCCCGCCTTCGGCGGGGGAGAAACATGTTTTGTCTCGCAAACACAACTGGATTTGCTGTAGACAGAATAAGCAGCAAATCCTCGGTTCATGGGATTTACGGCTGAATTGACTGCTTTATTTACCTGTATTTATTCTCACGGCTGCCGGATGATACGCAGCCCTGATCTATTCTTTTAAAAGTATTTGTCTGTTGGAAATTCTTTTATACCGGGGTATATGACATCCGCAGACGGAAGGTGCTTCCTGTCCCCGATGCCGACCGCGTACATACCGGCGCGTTTTGCCGCTTGAAGGCCGGCCTCGGAATCCTCGAATACCAGGCAAGCCGGATAGGGAATATGAAGACTGTCCGCACCCAGTGTAAACACCTCCGGATTCGGTTTTGCGCTGGAAATGCGGTTGCCGTCGATGACCGCATCAAACAGGGGAGCGATCCCGACATTTTTCAGAATGAGAGGAGCGTTCCTGCTGGCGGACCCAAGTGCGATTTTCACACCTTTCTTTTTCAGCTTTTGTAGAAGCTCCGGCGTGCCGTCCAAAAGCTCGGACCGATCCATGTCGGAAATGCACTCCACATATCTGGCGTTTTTCCCTGCCGCCATCCGCTCTTTCTCTGCGTCGGAGAAGCGGTCCTGCATCCCGCCGATTTTTAGAAGAAGATTACACGACGTCATGCGTGACACGCCTTTCAGCTGTTCATTCTGTTCCGGTGAAAATTTAAATCCAAGCTGATCAGCCAGCTCTTTCCACGCGAGATAGTGATATTTCGCGGTGTCGACCAATACGCCGTCGAGGTCGAAAATTGCACAGCGAAAGCTCACTTACACCTTCCCCCATTCTTCCAGCGAAAGCTGCAGCCTGTCCCGCAGCAGATAATTTCTGCCGTAGATAAAAATCATTTTTTCCGTACCGCTCAGCAGCGAAACTTCACATCCCTGACGATTTACCAAAACCTGAATCAGGCTGTCTTCGTCATGTATCTTAAAATCGTATTCCTCCCATTGTCTGGGCAGAGCCGGAGCAAGGTGCAGTCCGTCCTCCTTAATGCGCAGCCCCCCAAATCCATATACGATCGCCATG
The DNA here is from genome assembly GCF_052442865.1 of Caproiciproducens puteiluti. Taxonomy (NCBI): domain Bacteria; kingdom Bacillati; phylum Bacillota; class Clostridia; order Eubacteriales; family Acutalibacteraceae; genus Caproiciproducens; species Caproiciproducens puteiluti. Next base: position 2,899,914 of record NZ_CP194790.1, read on the forward strand.
TAAGTACCTCCCATATTTGCGGTATGAATTCCGTCTTTTGTATTTTTATGGGTATTGAACAAATCCAGCTCAGAGGATTTTCCGAAATAATCGTAGGCTTTTTCCGGCATTCCCAACCGGGATGCCATGATACTGAAAATACAGGTGGAAAGCGAGGAATCATGTGTCGTGACGTGCTCATAGTAGTTGAAGGAATGCCTCATCGTGGCCAGCGTCTGTGCGTCTTCCAGAACGAAATGCGCCAGCACCGTATCCGCCTGCTTGCATACCTGATGGCGGTAAAGGTAGAGCGGATGATAGTGAAGCAGCAGCGGAAAATCCTGCTGCGGTGTCTTTTTTAAATCCCATACTGCTTTTGAAAGAAACGAGTCATCCTGCGGATTGATATCCATTCCTTTGTCATAGGGCAGATACATGCTCTCCGCCGCATGCTTAAAATCGGAAATCTCCGTTTTCTTCAGGCCGATTTTCTCCCTGACGGGCATCAGAAGTCCTTTTGTTTTCAGCAATTCATAAAATTTGACCGCCCAATTCAAATTGTGCTGTGCCAGAACATTGGTGTAATAGTTGTTGTTGACAAGGCAGGTATATTCGTCCGGTCCGGTCACACTGTTGATGAGGAATTTTCCGCCGCAGACGTTTCCCACGTCCAGCCAGAGCCGCGCGGTCTCAAAAACGATCTCCGCCCCGCATCGGGCGATAAACTCGATATCCTTTGTCAGAAGATAATAGTTGATGACGGAATAGGCGATATCGCCGTTGATATGGTACTGTGCGCTGCCGGAGGGAAAATACCCGGAACATTCTTTGCCCATAATGGTGCGCCACGGAAACAGAGCGCCGTTTTTGTGCCCCAGAATACGCGCGTTTTCCCTTGCCGCGTCCAGGGTGGTGTAACGGTATTCGATCAGATTTTTCGCAATTTGGGGCTGGGTAAGCAGAAAATAAGGTTGAATGTACATTTCGGTATCCCAGAAATAATGCCCCTCGTAGCCCTCGCCGGAAAGCCCCTTCGCGGCGATATTGCTGTGGGGGTCTTTGCCGACGGACTGAATGAGCTGATACAGGTTATAGGTAATCGCGTTGCTCAGCTCGTCATTGCCTTTTACATGGACGGCGCAGCTTTCCCAATACTTCTTCAGATATTGTTCCTGCATCCGGTACCAGTGCGCAAGCGGGACCGAGCAGGCCTGTTCCAGATGTTCCAGTGCGGCCGCGCGGCAATCCGGGTACCGGATGGAATCGCACAGAACCGTATATTTGGTCAGCGTGACGGTTTCGCCGGCTTCCGCCTCCGCCGTAAACTTTTGCGCAGCGGTGCTGTCTCTTTTCAAGCGTTCTTCTTTGGCCGGCTTCGACAGCAGATTTTTCACCGCACTGGCTGCCTCCAGCGAGGATTTTGAGGTACGGGAGGAGATCACGGAGGCATTGTCCACAAACTCCGCTTTCGCGGAAAGAAGATGCTGGAAGGTCTCGTTTGCCACACGGGGATCACTGGGATCGCAATAGTTCAGAACGCTGCCGATATGGGTGGATTGAAAGCGCAGTGTCCCGCTGAAATTCAGTGCCTTTACACGGTATTCTATCGTGAAAAGCGGAAGCATCACGAAGGAAGCCATTCTCAGGATCGTGATTTCAGCCTCCTTCCCGCCGGGGGAACGCCATACCACACTGCGCCGGGTCACGCCCTTTTCCATATCCAGCACCCGGGAACTTTTCAGGACCTTCCCCGTAAACATGCTGAACTCCTCGTCCCCCAGATACAGTTTGATTCCCTGCGTATCGGCTACATTCAGCATTGTCTGCTTTTCTTCGGTGAGGCCGCAAAGGCTTTCCGCCTGCTTCATTTCAGCAAAATCATAAAAGCCGTTGATGTACTCGCCCCGAATCGACTGGAAGTCGATGGGATACCCTTCTTCAAAATTGGAACGGACGCCAAGGTAACCGTTTGCATTATGAAAAAGCGTTTCGTACAGCATCAGCTCATCATTTTCAAGGCTAAAATCACTGACTTCATAGACATAGTTACTTTCATCCATAGTTACTCCTTCACTGCCCCGGAAACGAGACCGGAAACAATTCTCTTTTGAAAAATCAGTACAATAATCATTGTGGGGATCGTCACAATCACCGTCGCCGCCGCAACCTCGCCCCAGAGGATCTGGAACTGTGTCCGCAAAAAAGAAATGGCGACAGGCACCGTCTGCATGGAGATTTCCGTATTCAAAGTCGCCGTCAGCAAATATTCGTTCCACGCGGCGATAAAGGTAATAATGGCAGTTGTAAACACGCCCGGCGCCGCCAGCGGAAACACCACGCTCCACAGCGTGCGAAATGCGGACGCGCCGTCAATTCTCGCCGATTCCTCAATGGACAACGGGATTTTCCCAAAATGGGCGACCATGATCCAGACCGCCATGGGAATGGTAATGGTTGAGTAGGGAAGGACGATAAAATAAGAATTTGTCCAGTGCAAAGAAGTGAACAGGTTAAAAACCGGGCCGACAATGATCATCTGCGGGAACATCGAGATCACCAGAATCAACCCCAGCAGGATATTTTTAAAACGGAAATGGAAGCGGGAAATCGCATAGGCAGCCATGGTTGCCACAACGATCACATAGAGCGTGGTGGTAGCTGAAACGACCAGACTGTTTTTGATGGAGCTCAGGATGTTCTTTCCCGTCAGCACCGCGCCGTAATTCCGCAGGGTGGAATGATCGCTGAACACACGGAATGCACCGGCGCCGAAGATTTCACTGGAGGGCTTGAAAGAGGTGATCAATATCCAAAAAAATGGAAACAGGATAATCACCAGGAAAGCGGCTGTCACCAAATAGAAAATAGTATTCTCTGCTTTTTTCATCATGCGTCCCTCCTAATCCGAAGACAAGATATTGGCGCCCAGCACCTTAACGAACAAAGCCGCAATCACCAGCACACAGACGAACATAAACATCACGACGACGGCGCCATACCCGAAATTTGTCTGGGAAAACATCGTCTTATAAGCGTAAACGGAAAGCGTTTCCGTGGAACCGCCGGGACCGCCGCCGGTCAAAACGGCGATCAGGTCATACACACGGAAAGCATCCAGCATCCGGAACAAAACCGCCACGAGAATGGAAGGCTTTAGCAACGGAAGCGTAATTTTGAAGAAAGTCTGTACCCGGTTGGCACCGTCAATGGCGCTGCTTTCATACAATCCTTTATCGATCACCTGCAGACCTGCCAGCAGCAGCAGCGCCATATAGGGCGTCGTTTTCCAGACATCCGTAAGAATGGTAGCCGACATGGCCCCGGGGCCTGTCAGCAGCATCGCTCCCGGTTCGGATACAAGCCCCATTTCGGCAAAAATATGAGAAATAATGCCGTTGGACCCATCGTACAAATAGCTCCAGATCAGCGCGGAAACCGCAGTCGGAATCGCCCATGGGATCAGCGCATTTGCCCGAATGATTCCGATCCCCCGAATCGCCCGGTTCATAACGAGCGCAAGGCCCAGCCCCAGAATAAATTCAATGAAAACGGAGATCAGCGTAAAATACACCGTATGTCCAAGCGCGGCAAACAGCCTGCTGTCGCTGAAAATTTTCTGATACCCCTGCAGTCCGATGAAATTCGAGGGAGCAATCGCCTTGTTTATTTCTTCAAAAATCTTCGGAAGAGATTCCGCGTTGGCGTACTCTGCATTGGGATGGTTCTTATACAGCGCCTCTACTTCCGCCTGCAGCCCGGCGGTTGCAGCAGTGAAATCACTGCTCTGCTGGGCGGAGATTTTTCCGCTTTGCAGGGTAGAAAATTGTTTTGTATAAGCCTCCGTGTCAGAAAGCGCCGCTGCAAAATCTTTTGCGGCGGCCGCGTCCTTTGCCGCCACGGCTGCGTCGTCATTCAAAAAAATCTTGATATACTCGCTGTTTTCCTTAAAATTATCGGCTGAAAAGCTGCCGCTGAAGCTAAGCTTCGACTTTTGTGCGTTATTGAGCTGATAATCAAAAAAAGTGTATGAAAAGGAGGTTAAAATCGGCCAGATTGAAAATACGGCGATGATAACCAACAGCGGTACGATAAATAAGAATTCTTTGAATGTCATCTTCTTTTTCATAGATAAGCCTCACAATCTCAGAAATTCGGAATCATGCCTGACCGCGCCGGAAGTCTCTTAATACAAAAAAGGCGTGCATCAGTTTTGGTGCACGCCTACCAAATTTATTTCAATGCGTCCTGCACAGCCTTTTCGGTGGTGTCGACATCCTGACTTCCTGAAAGATATTTATGAATATTGATCTGAATTGTGTCGCTTGTCTTGGAGTACTGGGCTGAAACCGGCCGTGCAATGGTCGTGTTCAGCGCCTTCTGGAAACCTTCCATGGTAAGCAGCGGATTTGCCTTGATGACTTCCTCATCCTTCATCACCGCGTTGTAGCCCGGAAGATAGGAGCCTTTTGTCGACATGATTTTCTGTCCGTCCGGCCCTGCGAGATACTTGATAAATTCCCATGCGCCGTCCGCATTCTTGGATTTTGCGTTCATGCCTAACAGCCAGCCGCCTACGCAGCCGCCCTTCGGCAGCGGCGCGATCCCGACCTGTTCTGTTTTGACCGCCACGTCTCCGGCTTTGATCAAACCGTACTGATACGGCCAGTTGCGGGAAAATACGCTCTTGCCGTCTTTAAAGCTGGCGTCGGTCGAGCCTTCGTTATAATTCAGGACGTCGCTGGGCACCACCTTGGAAGTAATGAATTTATTCATCATTTGGAGCCCGCCCTTAATGTCCTGGAAGTTCGCGGTAAATTCATTGGCGTTGCAGGTCAGGCCCTCGTACTGTTTTGCCTGAAACGCGTAACCGTCGGCAGTGCCTTTCTGGCCCTTGTATTTTGCAGCCATTTGATAAAGATCGTCATATGTATAGCTGCCGCTGACAAGTTTCTCCCCGTCTTCTTTCGAGACGATGTCGGAGCGGTAGTACAGCATGGCAACATCGGGGAAAAACGGCAGAGTGTACTGCTTGCCCTGATAATTGCCGGAGTCCATGGAGCCTTTGTTAAAATCTGTCTTTTTGTAGCCTGCCTCGCTCATTTTGACATCCAGCGGCGAAAGGTACCCCGCCGCGGCAAATTCGCCGGCCCAAACTACATCCAGTGAAATGACGTCGTAGTCGGAGGAACCGGAGGACAGGGACGTTAAAAGCTGGTCGTGCATTTGAGCGGAATCGTTTGTGAACTGTTCCCATTCCACTTTATACTTTGTCTGCGACGAGTTGAACGCATCTACAACAGCCTGTGTGGCGGGGGTGGAATCCGCCTGTGCGCCGAATTTCAATGTGACGGGTCCGTTTGCCGCCTCTGTTTTGGATTCGGCGGCCTGGCTCTCTGTATCGGCCGATTTTGAGGAGCTTGCCGGCTGGCCCCCGCAGGCGGTCATGCCGGCTGCCATGGCAATTGCCAGAAATGCCGCTAGTATCTTTTTCATCATTACAATCCTCCTAGATTTGTTTTTATATACCCAATGAGAATGATCTTATCATAACGTAAAAAAGGGAATCAGTATTTCAAAATATTAAGATTAATGTTATAATCTTAATAAGATATAAAAATATATCTAAAATAAATTTGAACAGGTGTAAATTATGCTCGAATTTGATTTATCTGAGCAAGTGAAGGTCTTTTATTATGCGACCCAGCTTCCCGTCAGTATCTTAAAGAACGATCGAATCGAGCAATCCTTTCCCGAAGCTCTGGTGACAGCCGGGCAAATCATTACAGGGGAATCCGCCTTACCTATTCAATACAGCCCTCACGAATACAATACCGTACAATATCTTTCCAGTGAGTTCGGCGAGCTTTTCGTCGTGTATGTGTTCGACGATACTTACGTTGTAGCCGCGGGACCTTTTTTGACAGAGCCGGTACGGGACGGTATGATCGTGAACATGATTCAAAGTGAAAAAATCCCGATCAAATTGAAGCAGAAGCTGGAGTCCTATTATCAGGGCATCAACGAAATCACTCCCCAGACATATTATTATTGCGGAAAACTGATCGCTTCGCTTTTTAATGCCAGAAACATGAACAAAACGCCGGATTCCCACCCGATCGGCAAGGAAGTCGGATTTATTCAGGAATACTTTCAGAACACCCATAAAAATCAGGAAAAGATGTTTTCGCACCCGCCGTTTTTTCTGGAAAAAAAGATCGTCAACCAAATCAAGATTTACGATATAGACGGTGCGCTGAACACACTGATGGAAATCAACCTGCTCAGCCGTGCGGTTTTGGCAAAGGACCCGCTGCGCTCCCTCAAAAATTCGATCATCTGTTCCTGCTCCTTTTTTACGCGCGCGGTGATCGAAGCCGGGGTGTTCCCGGATATCGCTTTTACCTACAGCGACACCTTTATTCAGCAGATCGAAAAGATGAACGGCATTTCCGAGGTGCGCAACTTCGAGCAGGAAATGTTAAAAGAGTTCATCAAGCTGGCAAAGGATAAAACCTCGGCAAAATATTCGCGCCCTATCTTTTCCGCGCTGCAATATATCAACAACAATCTGACGCAAAAGCTGAGTTTGGCCGATATTGCGAAACACGCGTACGTGCATCCGAATTATCTGAGCAGTATCTTCAAAAAAGAGGTCGGATGCTCGCTTACCGACTTTATCGCACGGCGAAGGATTGAGGAATCGACCTATTTCATTGCTTACACAGATTATGAAATCGCGGATATCGCAAGCTTTTATCACTTCTGCAATCAAAGCTACTATTGCACTGTGTTTAAGCAGCATCTCTTCGTTTCCCCGAAGGAGTACCGCAAAAGCGCCCGTCCGTCCTGCTGATGGGTAAAATTCAGGGAAGAATGATCGTCAGACATAAAAACAGCTCCATGGTCGAAAGGCCATGGAGCTGTTTTTATGTCCCTGTGGTCCGGCAAGGGTATTGGAGTTTATTTCATCCGGCCTGGCTCTGACATAATTTCTTTTGATAGCAGAACCATTCATTGCCGTACATGGAAGCTTCCCCACAGCATAGGTAGCCTAACGAATCATAGAGCTTTATCGCATAAGGGTTCTTTTTGCCGACGATCAAACGAATGCCGTCGAATCCTCTTTCCGTTCCATCTTTTTCTATCCCTGTAATCAGTGTTTTTGCCATTCCCCGGCCTTGATAATCAGCCCTTACCGCAACACGTGCCAGATCGCACACGTTCTTCAGCGACCGATCCCAACAGGACAAATGTGCTAATTCATCATCTTTCCCCGCGGCAGCTACGGCAATCAGTTCCTGATCTTTAAAAACACCGTACAGGGAACCGCTCTGAATATCCCTGACAACATCTTCGATAACCGGATAATCAGCGTCCCATGTGCAGCCATAACTGCCTTTTAAAGCTTCATAAATTTCAAGCACATTCTCCTTTTCCTCCATAGGGACTTTTTCTATTTTATAACCCATTGTATTTCTCCTGAATTCGGCATTTGTCATAATCTATTTCCTTTTTTAGAAGTGGTCTTATAGAAAGCTGGAAGAGTGCCCCGCTCACCTTGCGTGAAGTTCACGGCAGCCGAATATGGTTGATGTTATACCAATACTATATCGCCTTCATCAAACGGGTCGCCACACTCCGGACAGAACTTCGGTGGGTGAGTCTTATCATTCGGTTCCCAACCGCACTTGTCACATTGGTATTGCGGTATCCCGGCGGGCTTTGCTTTGCCACAGTCTGGGCAGAATTTGCCTTTACTCTTTGCGCCGCAAGTACACACCCAACAGTCTGTCGCAGTCTTCTCAAATCCTGACTCAACAATCCCGTCATCTGTATCCGAGTCTTCCGCATTAATGACAATAGTGGCTTCGTATTTAGCAAACTCTTCCGGCGACATATGAGCCATTGTTGAGAGATGCTTCCGGAGCCTGTGTGCCATCGGCTTAAACGTTGCCAGCGTGAGACCGCCAGAGATAGCTCCGCCAAGGATAGGCACAGCTTTTGATACACCCTTTGCAAATGTTGCCTTCACCATTTTTTGCCCCAACATTGCCGCAATTTTCTTGACAATCGGATAATACCACGTTTTGGTAAGCGCTTTGGCGGCAACCCTTTTTGCAACAGCATTCATTGCCGTTTCACCGAATAATTTGGCCACTGCCGTGTTGGCGGCTCCCACACCGGACATCACGCCGATAAACAAAATAAGTTGGGACTCCGTATTCGCGTCAAGCTCAGACGATTCGGCAAATATCTCATTCCAACCGTATATGTATGCCAATTCCTGCGCAGTACGGATTACAAATCCGTAGAACTGCGCCAAGTCAGCCGGGATAGTTGCCGCCATAGCGAACCCACCCGGCAAGCCCGCTGCTGTTGATATGGCGGTTACTTTGATGGTTTCTGCATGAATCACGGCGTTTGCCAAACTGTCCAATGTTGAAATCGGAATGTCAGCATGAAGCGTTCCCTCTTCGATAGCCTTTTGCAACTGCTTTTCTGTACACAGCTTGCCGAGGTTCTTGGTCAGGAACTCTTCCCGGCCCACATGGACAAACGGGAGTTTTGCCGCGCTCTCGATGACGGAAGTAAATGATAATGGTTGATCCATAACGTTCGCTCCTTACCCCTCCATTTTATTTTTCAATTTTCTCCTTTACTTTTCTTGCGTTTTCCGTAAGCCTTGGAATATTCCTAAGCAGATTTTGATAGAAAATTTTTATATCCAAATCGCCCAGGACATAAAACACCTGGCTATTCTCAACCGCAATGTTAAATAACAGTTCCTTTTCGTCTGACGTCCAGTTGTCAAAGCCATTCAGTGCTTTTATTGTGGAATGTGTCGTTGCAAAACTTCCACTGCTCTCCAGCGCAATGAGTAAATCCGTTTTTTTGCGGCCTTCTTCATTGTTTTGTTTATCAGCTTCAAGATTTTCCTTTTTACATTGATAGTAAATATCCTCCAAAACCTCATTGGCAACCGTACGGTCAATAATTGACTTCACCAGGTTGTCCAATTCCTTTCCTTCCGAATAATCAGCCGGTACATAGTACTTTATCCTGCCGTCGTGCATCATTTTATAAACTTTAGATTTATCATTCGTCGCAGCATTATAAACACCAATGGAATGCCCGCCGTAGGAATTTACAAGCTTCATGCAAGGAATATCGGTGTCGCTGTCGCCAATATAGACAATATTGCGAAACGGTACACGCATTTCTTCAGGGGCAAAAGAATCATTGACACCCTGGTCGTTGATGTCCAGAACTCCTTTTTCAATTCGGAACAAAAACTGTGTTTTATTTGTATAGTTCACGACCTGCGCCGGCCATTTTGCAACGCCGGTTTTGGGATCATAGTAAAACGAACTGGCGTATATTTTTTTGAAAACGCCCTGCCTGGCAACAGATGTCCCCTCAATCATCTCTTTCAGCCCGGAAGAAATGATGTAATGTTCAACAATAACCCCTTTGGCAGTCCCATATTCACAGATTCTTTTGAACCAGTCCTCCACACCGGGAAACAAAGTAACATGTGCGCCGTAGTCAGTCAATCTCTCTTTGGTAAAAACGATGTTGCCCTCCGCTGTCTGAACCATTTTGTACATATACGCTAGGTTCTGATCCATCTCGTTGTTCTCGGCCAGTTCGTTGGATTCCGTCCAAAAATCTCCCACGTCATATCTTACCGATTGAATATAACCCTGTGCCTGCATATCATTCGGCGATAAGGTTTTGTCAAAATCGTAGCAAATTGCCAGTACAGGTTTCTGTCCTTTGCTTTCCCGTTCAAACTCTTTTTGGCTCATATTTCACACCTTTCCCTTTATGGCTATGATTAACATTTTTCAGATTGTTACAAAATGAACATAATGCACAGCACCAAATATGTAAATTTAATATTTCGGTTCAAAAGAAGGTAGACTACGCCATAGCAGAAACCGGAAGCGGCCAAGAATATTCCTGCCCAGAGGCTCCCTTTTGTAGCCCAATGCGCCATTCCCCAGGTAAGTGCAACGATAATACCGCCATAAGGGATGGTTTCCTTTCTAAACCACACTTCACACGCCTTTTGCCCAAATACAATAATCAGCATAAACAAAAACGTTTCAAAGAAATAGTAGATATACTGAAAAACAAATTTTATCATACCCTTGGTATAGAATTCATGAATAAATTTAAAGCCGTTCCAATCTATAAATTGAGATACCAATACAATCATGAGACATGCTGCTGTCGCAAACCATTGCCAAGCTTTTATATCTCCTTTACTTTTGAAAAAGTCAGGATCATATTGATTCGCATACCTTACGATAAAAAATCCAATTAGTCCCCAGGTAATACTGGTTATTATCCAATGGCAGATATTTTGGGTTACATCCCATTGTCCCATTGATCGACCGTAAATAGCCGGTTCAAGCAGATATGCGTAAAGCCCCTCTGTCCCGAGTCCGGCTAATGCGTATAATGACAATGAAAAAAAACGAAATCCGTTAGTTTCTCTATTTCCAGACATTTCACATATTCTCCTATCAATTAAGAAGGTACGATTCAGTTTGAATTTTAGAAGCAGCCATAGCTGACTCAATCAGAATAGTACTTTTTCAGTTTCGCAATATCAGCGCTGGTCTTAGAAAAGTTGGAAGTAAATCCCGAACTTCAGAAAATTCACGCAGTACGCTCTGTTATTAAAAGTTTACTCGTATCATACATCACTTTTGCATGATTTCTTTTCATTAACTCTTTTGTAATAAGGTTGCCTGTTTTCTTATCATAACATTCTCTATAAATACAGTTGTTGCGGAATATTTCGTCCGCTTCCTTAGAAAAAAACTCATCTGTCATTTTAATATGATATTTATAAGGAAGTTCCTTATCAGCCCTCAGTTCCCCACACAAATATTCCGACGTCGTATAAACGATCAGCTGAAAGACGTACTCAGTTGGATTTATAAAGCGGTAATCCAGATAGTTGTACATAATGGAAGTCCCAACCCCAAACGGAATCTGCCTGCCATAATCGGGGAACAAATCCAATCCGTCATGATGATGATGTTCCACGATCTGCATGGGGGTATGTAGAATCATCCAATGGATCAAATTTGTGAATTGACACATACCGCCGCCAATATCTTTTCCCAGTTGTCCGTTACTGATGGTCAACCCTTCTTTGTACCCTTTTTTCACAGTGCAGGAACCTACTAATTTCCAAAAAGAAAAGCACTCTCCGGGGCGTATCATGACATTTGATACTTTCGGCGCGGCAATATTTAAATTCACCGCTTTATTGTTTTGTAACTGTACATCTACATTTCCCAGCTTCCGGCGAATCAACGATTTATGTCTATATACCAAAACGGGTAAACTCTCATTGCTTTTTGTTATGGCAAATTTTTTAAGACAGGTAAAATTCAAAACATGGCGTATAACCCGACACTTCAGTAAAGATAATTTGTATGTAAATGGTGATATCTCGCAGAAAAGTTTGCGCTTTCTCTCCATCATTCCATTCTCCTGTTGATAAACTGAGATCAAACAGCCGCAGCCATGGGTTTGGAGCATTCCGTCTTTTGAATAGGACAGTCCGATCTGAAAAGCCGCATTTGTATTTTCATTTTTGAAGTATTCTCTTTAAGTAGGCGATATCCAACAAATTCACTGTCTCAAAATTCCCTTTATAAAACACACCCCAGTTGTTGAAAACACAGGGCAATTCCTTTGCTTTTTGCAGCGTATCCACTTGAATGAAAGACACAGGAACGTCATTCATTTCACAATATTGTTTTATCGTCTCAATGTTTTGATAGATAAAGGGGCATTGCAGATCATAATAAATTGTTAACTCTTTGCTTTCAATCTTTTCGTTTTTAACATTTTGTGCGAACTTTGGCATTGTTCCATCCAAAGAAAGTGCAAGCAACTCATAGCCATTATCGGTATGATCAATAACCTCAAAGCCAAACTTCTTCGCGAACGATTGGTCTGAAAGCCAAGATTTTTGTTTCTTCGCTCCGAGCATGCAAATGCCGGATTTTCCGTTTTCCTTAGCATCTGCCAAACAATACTCCATCAACGATTTTCCATACCCTTTTCCTTTATAACTGCCAGAAACCCATAAGCAATACAGATAATAATAGTTGTCGCCAATAATGGGAACCCACGCAGTTTCAAGAGGAGCATATTCAATAAAAACCGTGGCTTTTGCATTTAACTTCCTAAAAACATGCCCTTCCTTCAGTCGTTCAGAAAGCCATTGTCGCTTTGCCTCAACGCCCTGATGTGGTTTTTTACTGCGTATAATACAGCATAGATGCTCATTGACAAGGTTCTCCGTTGTTAAGTTTATAAAATCAGTATCCATATTTTCATTTTCCTCTCTTACAGACCTTTGATTTTACAAACAAGGCCTGAACCAGGCAGCAGCCCATTTGCAATTATAGGCCACGCTCCGCCCCTGACCGGCGAAAAGGATTATCGTCTTACCGTAAAGATTCTACAGCATTTCCAGTTGATTCTGCAACAAGTTTGCGTTTCTCCCCCGCCTTCGGCGGGGGAGAAACCTGTTTTGTCACGCAAACTGAAATGGAATTGCTGTAGCTGACATAATTTGGCTATATTATACTGCAAATACCGAATATAAACAATAAACAATTCTATAACCCCAACCGAAAAGGCAAATCGTTTCGTGTGTCCCATAGAACAGCAGGAGCCTTTCTTCCGCTGAAACATCGGCGGAAGAAAGGCTCCTTAGGTCGCTGGAAGGAAATGTATGGCTACGCATGCCAAGCTTGTTTGTGAATCAGAAGTCCTGATGTGCTGAAAGGATGTCCGGCTGTATCCAAAACACCCGGAAGCCGTCAGCAGTGCTCAGGCAGGAGAAAGAGGAACGCCGAAGCCGACTACCACACAGGTAATCGCAAGCATAATAAGCGCCCACTTGAGGACCGCGCGCAGCGCTTTGCTGTCCTGACCGACGAGGCCGACAGCCGCCACCGCAGTGGCAACGCACTGGGGAGACATAATTTTACCGACACCGGCGCCAAGAGAGTTCGCCGCGGCGAGCCAGTACTTGGAAACGCCGATCTGCTGTGCGGCAGCCGTCTGCAAGGTCCCCAGCAGCACCTCGGTGTTGGTGCCGCTGCCGGTGACGAACGCACCGATCGCGGCAATGATCGGCGCCACAAACGGATAGTAGCGGCCGGTGAGAACGACAAAAAGATGCGCCATATCGGCAATCATCCCGGAATATGTCATAATTTTGGCAACGGCAAGTACGGACATGATGGTAATGATCGTTTTAGACATCTGCTTTACCGTGCCGGTCAGCGCCTGCCACATCATCTTTCCGCTGGCTTTCTGCACAAGGCTGCCAATCACTGTGGCGACAAAAATGATGATGCCGGGCGTATTGATCCAGCTGAAAGAAACAGGACCGGCACTCGGTGCCGTGCTGATCTTTACGGTAGATTTGAAAATAGAAAGGAAGCTGTTGACCGGCGGAACCAGCTTGGAGGTCAGCAGAAGGAGCACGAAAATAAGAATAAACGGCAGGCCGGCCACCGCGAGCGGCATTGCCGGTTCGTCCTGCTTTTGCGCTGTGCCGGCAATCCCCGCGCTCATATCGTACTCCGGGGGAACCGGCTTATTTTTCCGTGCCCTGGCCATCAGGAAGGTACAGGCCAGTGAGACGACGCAGCCCACGATAACGGTCAGCTCCGGCCCGAGGAATCTGGAAACAACCAATTCAGGAAGGACGAAGGACAGGCCGGACACCAGCGTGATGCCCACAACACCCTTCAGCGCCTTGACGCCGCCCCCGCCCGCGATGACCATCAGGAACGGAACCAGAATCATAAACGGCACCATTTGAAATACCGTCGTAAAAGCCAGCGGCAGCACATCCAGCCCGGTCACTGCCTGCAGGGTAACGGTAGGGATGCCGACGGAACCGAACGCGGTGGGAAAGGCGTTGGCGATCATGCAGACCACACAGGCCTCAATCGGATTCATGCCCATTCCGGCCAGCATGCTTGCCGGAATGGCGATTGCCGTGCCGAAGCCGGCCATGCCCTCCAGAAATCCCCCGAAGCACCAGCCCACCAGCAGGATCAGGAGACGCTTATCGGCGGAAACGCCTGTGAGCATCCGCTTAATAATGTCCATGGCACCGGTTTTTAAAGAAAGGTTATAGGTAAAAATGGCAGCGATGATAACCAGAATGATCGGCCACAGCGCGGTGGCAAAGCCTTCCAGGGCAGAGGTGGCGCATTCCGCCGCCGGCATGCGCCAAAGCGTCAGCGCCAGAACGACGGCAACGGCCAGCGCGCTGAGGCACGCCTTGTGACCGGGCATCTTTAGATATGTAAGCGCGATAATCAGCCAGACGATTGGCACCAGAGCAAGATAGGACTGAAGCATAATAAGAGACCTCCCCTATTTATTTCAGTGGCTGCAATAGTCACAGTTTACCTGCTTTTGGTTCTACCAGTTTCGACAAACATTCCGGCGATATATAGAATGAATAACAGCAAAAACGAATTCTCTCGAAAAAGAATATTTCTATACTGGACACATTATATCCTCAAATTAGCATAAAGTCCATATGAAGTTATATCCAAAATTATATTTTAGTATATTTGACGAATATCCAAGTTTAATTTTGTCAGAAAAATAGAATCACTCGTTTTGGCATTGTATTAAAAATAAAATGTGGTAAGATGATAGCATACATAAGTGGAGCTACCAATTTTAAGGTGGTTTTTACCGCTTGCATCTGTAAACGGTTGGTGTAAAATTCAGAATGGAGGCGCTTTCATGTCTGTCATGATTCCCTTTGGCAAATCCGGGATGCCGCTGCACGCGGATCTCAGCGATGCGGAAATTCTGGAATCCCATGTGGAAGAACTCAAAGCCGCCGACACGGAGGACGGCCTGGTGCTGGCCGCTATGGCCAATCCGATCGACTCCCCCCGCCTGCGGGAACTGGCCGCCGGCAAAAAGACCTGCACGATCATTATCAGCGACCACACGCGTCCGGTCCCGAGCAAGCACATTCTTCCCGCCATGCTGGCCGAGCTGCGCGAAGGCAGCCCGGATATCGATGTGACGCTGCTGGTGGCCACCGGCTTCCACCGTCCGACCGGCAAGGAAGAGCTGGTGGCGAAGCTCGGCCGGGATATCGTAGAGCATGAAAAAATCGTAATCCATGACAGCCGGGACGCATCCGGCAACGTACAGATCGGCGTGCTTCCTTCCGGAGCGGCGTGCGTGATCGACAAAATAGCGGCACAAACAGATTTACTTGTTGCCGAGGGCTTTATCGAACCGCATTTCTTCGCCGGTTTTTCCGGCGGGCGCAAGAGCGTGCTGCCGGGTGTCTGCGATCAGGTGACGGTGCTTGGCAACCATTGCTCCGAATTTATCGCTTCGCCTTATGCGCGAACCGGCGTCCTGGACGGCAACCCGCTGCACAAGGATATGCTCGCCGCGGCAAAAATGGCGCATCTGGCATACATAGTGAACGTCATTATTGACGAAGATAAGCATGTGGTCGCCGCCTTTGCCGGGGACGCCATCACCGCCCACCGCCGGGGCTGCGACCTGCTGCTGAAATACTGTCAGGTACAGCCGGAGCAGCGTGGCGATATCGTGATTTCCAGCAACGGAGGTCACCCGCTGGACCAGAATATTTACCAGAGCGTAAAAGGCCTTACCGCGGCGGAAGCCGCAGCGGCGCCGGGCGCCGTGCTGATCATGGTCAGCTCCTGCAGCGACGGACACGGCGGAGAAAGCTTTTACCGTGCGCTGCGCGACTGCGTTTCCCCAGAGAAGCTGACGGAACAGATTCTCGCCACCCCGCAGGACCGGACCCAGCCCGACCAGTGGGAGTTCCAGATCCTTTGCCGCGTGCTGTGCAAGCACCATGTCATCTATGTCACGGAACCCGAACAGCGGAAGACCATTGAAGACATGAAGATCGCGTGGGCCCCGGATGTGGATACTGCCCTGAAGGAAGCAAGGGACATCAAAGGCGCGGACGCTCATCTGGTCGTGATCCCCAACGGCATCTCCGTTATGGTGAGAGAATCGGCTTAACAGCTTTTATAAAAATATTTTATCAGGAGGATTTATCATGGCAAATTATAATCCGGTCACACAGGAGATTCTTGCTGAACTGGAAAAAGCGGCGCCCGGTCACGTGGTCACCGGCGCAGATGTCAACCCGGACTACTCCCGCGACGAAATGCCCATTTACGGTACCCGCATGCCCGACGTCACCATCGACGTGCAGAGCACGGAAGAAGTCTCCGCCATCATGAAAATCTGCTATGAGCACAACATTCCGGTCACGACCCGCGGCGCCGGCACCGGTTTGGTGGGCGGCTGCACCCCGGTCTGCGGCGGAGTCGTACTCTGCACCATGCGCATGAACAAGATTCTGGCCTATGACCTTGAAAACTTCGCGGTCACGGTACAGCCCGGCGTCCTGCTGCAGCAGCTGGCCGACGACGCGCTGAAACACGGCTGCATGTATCCCCCGGACCCGGGCGAGAAGATGGCTACCCTGGGCGGCAACGTTGCCACCAATGCGGGCGGCATGCGCGCCGTAAAATACGGCGCTACCCGCGACTATGTCCGCGCCATGACCGTAGTCCTTCCGAACGGCGACATCACCCGTTTCGGCGGCACGGTTTCCAAGACGAGTTCCGGCTACAGCCTTACGAACCTGATGATCGGCTCGGAAGGCACGCTGGGCATCATCACCGAACTGACCCTGAAGCTCATCCCCGCCCCGCAGGCCACCGTAAGCCTGATGGCTCCGTTCGAGGACCTGGAGGTCTGCATTTCTGCCGTACCGAAATTCTTTATGAAGCATTTCCGTCCGCAGGCACTGGAGTTTTTTGAGAAGGAAATCCTGATTTCTTCCGAAGAGTATCTGGGCAAGCAGGTCTTCCCGCGCAAGATCGACGGCACGGACGTCGGCGCTTATCTGCTGGTCACTTTTGACGGCGATTCCATGGATGAACTGGACCCGATCGTCGAAAGCGCATCCGAGATGCTGGTGGAAGAAGGCGCGCTGGACGTTCTGGTGGCGGATACGGCGCCGAAGCTGAAAGACATCTGGGCGACCCGTTCCTCTTTCCTGGAGGGCATCGAGGAGCAGACCAAGCTGCTGGATGAATGCGACGTGGTCGTTCCTGTAAACAAAATTGCGTCCTATGTCGCATATGTCAATGAGATCAAGCAAAACTATGATTTTGAGGTAAAATATTTCGGCCACGCCGGAGACGGCAACCTGCATATCTACACCTGCTCCACGGAAATGGAAGAGGAAGAATTCAAGAAGCAGGTCGATCAGTTCCTGAGCGCTCTCTACAAGAAGACAGTGGAGCTCGGCGGCCAGATTTCCGGTGAACACGGCATCGGCTACGGGAAGGTACATTTCCTTGAAAGCGCAATGGGCCCGGTAAACATGGAGCTGATGCGCGGTATTAAAAAAGTATTTGATCCGAAGCTGATTTTGAACCCCGGCAAGGTTTGTATGGACCTGACGAGAAAGGGAGAATAGTTTTAGGAGAATCATTTAAAAGGAGTAACGATATGAACATTCTTGTATGTGTCAAACAGGTACCGGATACCAATGAAATCAAGATCGATCCGGTCACCAACACCCTGGTGCGCGACGGTGTGCCAAGTATCGTCAACCCATTCGACGGCTACGCGCTGGAAGCGGCGGCACGCCTGAGGGACGACGCGCCGGACACCAGAATCGTGGTGCTTTCCATGGGCCCGAAGCAGGCGGAGAACGCGCTGCGGGAGTGCCTGGCCATTGCGGCCGACAACGCTTACCTGGTGACGGACCGCATCTTCGGCGGTTCCGATACGCTGGCCACCAGCTATATCCTTAGCAGGGCAATCGCAAAGGTCGAAGAGCTGGAAGGCGCGAATTTTGACGCGATCTTCTGCGGCAAGCAGGCGATCGACGGCGATACCGCACAGGTTGGCCCGGAAATCGCGGAACACCTGGGCTACCCGCAGGTAACCTACGCACTGGAAGTAAAATCGGCGGAAGACGGCCTTCATGTCTACCGCGAGGCGGAAGACGGCAAGGAAGTCATCGGCGTACAGACGCCCTGCCTGATTACCTTTACCAAACCTTCTTTCGATCCCCGTTTCCCCACCATCAAACGCAAGATGGCGGCGCGCAAAGCGCAGATCACCCAGCTTACCGCAGCGGAACTGACGAACATCGACCCGGAGCACGCCGGCCTGAAAGGTTCGCCCACAAAAGTGAAGCGCACCTATGTGCCGCCGCGCAAAGAAGCCGGCGTTGTGGTCAAGGAAGAAACCACCGAAGCGTCCGCTCACAAGCTGTATGAGCTGCTGAGCAAAGCGCACGTGATTTGAAAGAGAGGGATCGGAAATGGAAGCCAAAACCAAGGACCTTTGGGTATTTTTGGAAACAAATGAAGACGGCACTGCCAAGAATGTCGGAATAGAATTACTGAACCCCGGACGCCACCTGGCCGACAAGCAGGGCGGCAAGCTGGTATCCGTTGTCATCGGCTGCCACACGGATGCAGCCGTAAAAGAAGCGGGCGCTCACGGAGCGGACCAGGTGATCGTGGTGGACAGCGAGGAATTTCAGCGCTACACCACGGACGCTTACACCGCCGCGCTGGCGCACCTGCTTGAAAAATACGCGCCTACGAGTATGCTGATCGGCGCTACCCCGAACGGCCGCGACCTCGGGCCGCGCCTGTCCTGCCGCCTCGGCACCGGTCTGACCGCCGACTGCACCGCGCTGGACATCGACGAAGCCAGCGGCAATATCGCCTGGACCCGACCGGCATTCGGCGGAAACCTGATGGCGGTAATCCTTTGCCCGGACCATCGCCCGCAGCTCGGTACGGTGCGGCCGGGAGTGTTTAAGAAGCCCGACGTCTGTGAAGACAAGGCGGAGATCATACGCGAGGACTTCCATGTGTCCGCGGACCAGATTCGTACCACACTGCTGGAAACCATCCGCGAAGCAGCGGGCGAAATCGTCGACCTTGAAGGCGCGGACATCATCGTCTCGGGCGGTCGCGGTGTCGGCGGGCCGGAAGGCTTTCAAATTCTCCATGAACTGGCGGACGTGCTGGGCGCTACCGTCGGCGCGTCCCGCGCGGCGGTGGATGAGGGCTGGATCACCCATTCCCATCAGGTCGGCCAGACCGGCAAAACAGTCGGACCGAAGCTGTATATTGCCTGCGGCATTTCCGGCGCCATCCAGCATCTGGCCGGTATGAGCTCCTCCGACGTCATCGTGGCGATCAACAAGGATTTTGACGCCCCGATTTTCGGTGTCGCGGACTACGGCTTTGTGGGCAATCTTTTTGAGATCGTCCCCGCATTGACTGCCGAGATCAAAAAAGCAAGAGCCTGAGATTGATTAACAAGAAAAGGGGTCTTTCAATATGGATTTTAAATTTACCGCCGAAGAACAGGATATCCTGGATATGCTGCATGATTTCTGCGTAAAGTCGGTCGCTCCGATTGCTGCGGAAATTGACGAGCAGGAGAAATTTCCCGAACAAACCTGGCATCAGCTGGCCGAAATGGGCATGATGGGCATGGCCTACCCGGAAGAAGCGGGCGGAGCCGGCCTGAGCTACCTTTCCTATATTGCCGCGGTTGAGGAAATCTCAAAGCACTGCGCAGCCACCAGCACTATGTTTTCCGCGCACTCCTCCCTGTGCGCCTGGCCGATCTTCGCTTTCGGCACGGAGGAGCAGAAACAAAAATACCTGCCGGACCTGTGCTCCGGCGAAAAACTGGGCGCCTTTGCCCTGACTGAGCCCGGCGCCGGAACCGACGCCGCCATGCAGCGCACGGTCGCCGAGGACAAGGGCGACTCCTGGCTTCTTAACGGCTCAAAAATATTCATCACCAACGCAGGGTTTGCGTCCGTCTTTGTTGTTTTCGCAATGACGGATAAGAGTCTGGGAACCAAGGGCATCTCCGCTTTTATTGTCGAGAAGGACACTCCCGGCTTCCGCATCGGTTCCCATGAAAAGAAAATGGGAATCCGCGGCTCCTCCACCTGTGAGCTGGTCTTTGAAGACTGCAGCATTCCCAAGGGGAATCTTCTGGGCGAAATCGGCAAGGGCTTCAAGGTTGCCATGATGACGCTGGACGGCGGCCGGATCGGCATTGCCGCACAGGCTGTCGGCATCGCTCAGGGCTGTATCGATCAGACCATTCCCTATATAACCCAGCGCATCCAGTTTGGCAAACGCATCAGCCAGTTCCAGAATACGCAGTTTGAAATGGCCAATATGCAGACGCATGTCGATGCGGCCCGTCTGCTGACGTACCGCGCGGCGCAGGCCAAGCAGGACGGCGACCCATACAGCCACCTTGCCGCAATGGCGAAGCTTTTTGCCGCCGACACCGCCAGCGACGTAACCCGCCGCTGTGTGCAGCTGGTCGGAGGCTACGGCTTCACCCGTGAATATCCGTTTGAGCGCATGATGCGCGACGCAAAAATCACCGAGATTTACGAAGGAACCAGCGAAGTACAGCGCATGGTCATCTCGGGCTGGATGGGCGTCAAATAAATTCACTTACTCCTTTTTATCCATACTCGTTTATCCATACTAGCAGCAAGCCGTCGGCTGGAACCAGCCGGCGGCTTGCTGTCTCTGCGGCTGCAGTTGAATGACTCTTGTTTAAGACACACAGAAATGCTATAATACGTAGTTATATGGAACTCAAAAATCAACCTTGAAAATAAATAAATTCTACGGTTCTCTGCATAGATTATCAAAGGAATTTTCGGCAGAAAACCGCGAGACGGCAGCCTGGCTGCAGGGAGATGTTTCTATGGACGCAAAAGCGGAAAAAAGTGAAAAAGCCTATGAACGGGTGATTGACTATGTAAAGGACGAAATCTGGCGCGGAAACCTCAAACGGGGAGAGCGGCTGCCTTCGGAGCGGGATTTGGCGGAGCTGCTTGGCGTAAGCCGTAACTCCGTAAGAGAGGCGATGCGGACGCTGAGCATGATGGGTTTCATCTCCAGCGTACACGGCGGAGGAAATTTCATATCGTGCGACCTGGAGCAGAATCTGAGCGAAACGCTTCGGATCATGATGATGATGGGAGAAACCAACTTTCGGCAGGTGAGCCAGCTGCGCAGGGGGCTGGAATCCGAGACGGCGCGCCTGGCGGCCAGCCGCATCCTTCCCCGTCAGACGGCCAAGCTGGCGGATCTGGTACGCCGGATGCGCGAGGAGCCGGACGCCGAAAAAGCCTCCCTGCTCGACCAGAAATTTCATACGCTTCTCTGTGAGGCCGCCGGCAACAAGCTGATCTACGCGATTTTCATGGCCATGCTTTCGACCATCAATGATTTTATCAGCATCATGTACGGGCGCATCGTGCAGGAGGACGAACAGGGTGAACAGCTCCATTTGTCCCACGAGAAGCTGGTGGACGCCCTGAGCCGCAACGACGAGGATGACGCGGTCCGCGCGATTCAGGAGCACTTTGAAGTTGTAGACGCGTCGATCGACCGCTCGTAATTCTTTCTGGGCTTTCTTGTCAGGCTTTCAGCAAGTACTCCGCAAAACGGTCTCTTTGGACTTTCCGTTTAAACAGCCCAACTGTTGTCAGATTCAGACCTCAGCTGCGTCTTCGGTAAACATCGGCAGATAAAAGGGCACCTTTTCTTTTTTCATAGCGACGGAAATTTCCCGGTAAATCGGGGGCCGGCTGATTTCCCGCACGGCGATGGACGGGGACTGAATCCCGTTCGCCACAATCGAAGGCAGAAAAGTAATCCCCTCCCCCCTGCTTACATAGCTGAGAAGCGACTCGGTGAGATCAAGCTCCAGCGCAAGATCGGGTACGACTCCCATTCGGCCGCACTCCCTGCGTATGGAGGCACGGATCGTGCACGGGTCCTTATAGAGTACGAGCTTTTCATGCAGGACGATATCCCTGAAGCTGATCTCCTCCCGATAATACAGGGGATGCGCCATGGGAAATACCGCATAAAGCGGCTCCGTCATGAGCGGGATCACGGCAATGTTCCGCTGCGGCTCCGCATCGGAAAGCAGCGCCATGTCGAACTTTCCGTTTTCGACGCCATTCACGAGTTCCCCGTTGGAAAAGCAGGTGTCGACGGTCACCTGATTTCGCCCGCCCGCTTTCAGCTTTTCCATATACCGGGGGAGAAAATAAGTCACAAGGTTTTCGAGCCCGCCGATACGCAGCTGAGGAACCTCTTCAAAACGCCTCACCAGGTCGACTGCCTGGTCAAACTGATCCACTACGCCGCTCATTCTCTCATAGAGGAGCTTTCCCTGCGGAGTCGGCTTCACGCCGTCGTAGCTTCGGTTAAGCAGCCCGCAGCCAAGCCCCTTCTCAAGCTGCCGGAGCTGTTTTGAAAGCGACGGCTGCGAGATATAAAGGCGTTCGGAGGCCTTATTCAGGCTGCCGCAGCGGACGATTTCGAGGAAATATCGTATTTGTTCTAAACTGACCATCGTATTCCTTTCACGAGGTATGCGTTTCAGCTATACCCCATATGCGCAATGGCAATTAGGCAAACCCGAAAACATGGTTTATCCTAATATATAATGAAAAACAGATCATGATCCGTTCCCTTCGTCTGAATGGGTAACACGGCGAAAAAAGGAAGGCGGCATCAATAAAGGAGTAACCAGCATGTCTCAGGCCAGTGAATCCGGTAAAACGACCGGATACGGTTTAGTCATTTTTGTCCTTTCCCTTACCACGCTGATGTCCGCAATCGACACCAATATCGTCAATATCGGGCTGCCAACCATCGGGAAAGCCCTGAACGCAAACTTTACAAGCCTTCAATGGGTCGTGCTCAGCTACCTGCTGGCCGTTACCGCGCTGATCGTCGGTATCGGGCGCATCGGCGATATTTTCGGTAAAAAAAGAATCTTTCTCTTCGGTATCGGACTGTTCACGCTGGCATCTCTGCTGTGCGGCACGTCCGGTTCCATTTACGAGCTGATCGTGTTCCGTGCCCTTCAGGGAATCGGCGGCTCGATTCTGATGGCGCTGTCCTTCGCCATCGCGGGCGACATGATTCCGAAAGAAAAAATCACCCAGGGCATGTCCGTTCTTACCGTCATGCTCCCGACCGGTTTCGCCCTGGGCCCCTCTGTCGGAGGGCTTCTGATCGGCGTTTTCAGCTGGAGATCGGTCTTTTTTCTGAATGTGCCGATCGGCGTAGCCGCGTTCCTGTGCGCCCTGCGCTTCCCCACCATCCCCGTTACGGAGAAGGTCAGAAAGCTCGATATACGGGGCCTGCTTGTCCTGACCGCCACGCTGGTCTGCTATGTGCTGGGCGTTACCCTCGCCGAAAATCAGGGGCTCAGCAAAAGCGTTCTCCTGCTCGGCGTCGGAGCCGCCGCGGGGATCGCCGTCTTCCTGTTCCTTGAAAAAAGAACGGGCTTCCCGCTTGTCGACCTGAATATGTTCCGGAATTCTGTATTCAGCGCGAGCCTTGCGATCAGCGTACTGATTTACACGACCACGACCGGGGCGGTTGTGATTTTCCCCTTTTACCTTCAACAGGCAAAGGGGCTTTCCACTTCCGTGTCGGGGGTCATGATGATGGCGGGCGCGGTCGGCTGCGCACTGCTCACACCGCTGGCCGCTGCCGCCGCAAAACGTTTCGGCGACTTTCCCGTCATGATTTTCGGGATAGCGGCCATGGGGGCCGGCTCGCTGCTGATGTCGACGGTCAGCCTTTCGACAGGCAACGTTACGTTTTCCATGATATGGTTTCTCTTTAACGGATGCCTTGCTTTTTTCCAGACGCCGAACAACGCCTCTATTATTTCGCACGCGAAGCCCGAACAGCGCGGACTGGCATCGGGCCTTCTCAATCTATCGCGTACCATCGGGCTGACTACCGGCGCCGCGGTGATTGGCGCCGTCTTCTATGCGTTCGCCAGCACGACGTCGATCGGCACTGCAAGCCCCCAAAAGATTGCCTCCAGCATCCACAATACGTTTTTGGTCACGACGTGTATCCTGGCGGGCGCGCTGCTGATCGGCCTGGTCGCACTGCGTCCCGCCAAAACGCCTGCGGAAGAGAATACAACCGACTGACCGCCCTCCGGCGATTGCCGAATAAGTTCATAACATACCACCAAACCCGGTGCAGATGAAATCCCCCCAAAGTCAGACAGTAGCGCATACTGAAAACAACTTTGGGGGTATTTTCATGCCAAAAGGGACTTTCTGATTGTATCAGAACGAATTTTCATAGATCAGATGGACGCCGTCGCCTGACGCATTGCAATTTCCGATACGGTATTTTCCGGTTCTTCTTCATCCTCAGCCTGATTCTGGCCGGCCGCTTCCACCCTGAGCTTAAACTGTTCCGCAAGGGCTTTCATGATCTGGGCCTGTCCGGAAAGCTCCTCGCTTGCCGCCGCGCTTTCTTCCGCTGTCGCGGAATTCGTCTGAATAACGCTGGAAATCCGCTCCACGTCACGGTTCACCTGCTCAACCGCGTCCGACTGTCTCACGCTGGCCTTTGAAATGTGTCCCACAATTTCAGAAACAGCTTTTGTACTTTCCACCACATGAAGCAGATATTTCGCGGTTTCATCCGCGATGACGGTCCCATTCTTCACCTCGCCGATGGAGTTATGAATCAATGACGTTGTGTCCTTCGCCGCCTCGGCACTCTTGCCCGCAAGGTTCCGTACCTCATCCGCCACCACGGCAAAGCCCTTTCCGGCGCTTCCGGCCCGCGCGGCCTCTACCGCGGCGTTGAGTGCGAGAATATTTGTCTGAAAGGCAATGTCCTCAATGGTTTTGATGATTTTTTCAATTTGCTGGGAGGAATCGTGAATGCCGGAAATGGCTTGAAGCATTTTCTGCATATGCTGATTGCATATTTCTATTTCAGAGTTCACGTCCTCCACATTGGCGCTGGCCTTTTCCGCATGCTCCGCGTTCTCTTTGACCTGCGCTGAAATTTCGGCAACCGCGGCGGACAGTCTTTCCACGGAATTCACCTGTTCCGTTGCGCCCTGTGCCAGCTCCTGAGCGCCGGAGGACAGCTGCTCGGAACCGCCTGCGACCTGCTGAGAGGCCTGCTGCATCTGAGTAATCGTATCGTTGATAAACAGAATGATCGCTTCGATCGATTTTTGCAGCTGGATAAAATCACCCTTATACTCAAAACGGCGCGCCACGTTTAAATCTCCCTGTTCCACCTGGAGCAGTGTGGACTGAATATCCGTTATGTACTGATTCAGGGTTTCGATTGTTTCCGCAAACGCGTTTCCCAGCTGGCCGATTTCGTCCCTCGATTTTACCCTCACCCGAACTTTCAAGTCGCCTTCGGCCATTTTCCGTGCCGTGCTCAGCAGTTCGGAAACCGGTCTGCTGATTCCGCGTGAAATAAAAACTGCGATCAGGACGGACAGCAGAATGGAAATCAGAAGAATCGCGCTCATAATCACGTAAGCGCGTTCCCCCTGCGCGGTCAGGCTTTTGGACAACTGATTTCCCGAATTCGTCTTTTCCGTAACCAAGGAATCGATGGCCGTGCGCAGTTCCAGAGAAAGCGGGGAACATTTCTGGAACATCATGATATAAGCATCCGTGTCTTTTCCGGAAATGGCCAGCTGAACCGTCTGATCCCGCGCAACCGTGTATTCCTGCAGATCGCCCATAATCGTATCATAGTAGCCCTGTTCTTTACTGCCGATAATCCCGGATTTCATTTTGGTAAGGTATTGTACCAGCTTTGCACTGGACTGGTCCAGCTCCTCTTTGCTTTTCAGCCTCTCGTTGACGCCCGGCTGAATAATAATATCCCTCATAATGACGTTGTTGTTATTAAACTCGGTATTGAACAGGCCGATGTCGCCCTGCGCGAATCCATACTGAACCAGCGCGCCCGAATATTGCTGATTCATGGTTCTCATAATGATAAATCCTACCACACCGCTGAAGCTCGAAAGGAATGTAATCAAAACAAAGGATATTATTAGTTTTTTCCCGATTTTCATATTTTTTAACATGATCTTCCCCACCCTTTCCTCCATATAGAATTCAGAAAGAAGCCGCCACCGCAGGGCAGGCACCCTTTGGCGGACGTCTTCAGGATTTTCCCTCGGCCTGAATGTACTGATGGATGGAACGTGCGGCTTCCTTGCCGCCGCCCATGGCCAGGATCACGGTTGCGGCGCCGCTGACGGCGTCGCCCGCGGCGTAAACGCCCTCCCGGGTCGTCGCCATGGTCGCTTCATCCACAACGATACAGCCCTTCCTGTTTGCTTCCAGACCCTCGGTCGTAGAGCGGATCAGCGGGTTCGGCGAGTTGCCAATCGCCATGACCACACAGTCCACCGGAATCTCAAAGTTCGAGCCCTCTTTGGGCACCGGCTTGCGTCTGCCGGAGGCGTCCGGCTCGCCAAGCTCCATCTCGATGCACTCGATCGACCTGACCCTGCCGTTTTCGTCGCCATGGATGGCAACGGGATTGCGCAGAAGGTTGAAAAGGATGCCCTCTTCCTTCGCGTGGTGGATTTCCTCTTTTCGCGCGGGCATCTGCTCTTCGGCGCGGCGGTACACAATATACACATTCTCCGCGCCCAGACGCTTGGCGGTCCTCGCGGCGTCCATCGCCACGTTGCCGCCGCCCACGACGGCGACGTTCTTCGGCCGGATGATCGGGGTGTCGTATTCGTCCAGATAGGCCTTCATCAGGTTTACCCTCGTCAGGAATTCATTGGCCGAGTAAGTCCCCACCAGTTCTTCGCCCGGAATATTCATAAAGCTGGGCAGTCCGGCGCCGGTGCCGATGAATACGGCTTCATAGCCCATTTCAAACAGCTCGTCTACCGACAGCACCTTGCCCATGACCATATCGGTCCGGATGTCGACGCCCTTGTCCTTCAGGCCGTCGATTTCCTTCTGCACGATCTCCTTCGGCAGTCTGAACTGCGGGATGCCGTACATCAGTACGCCGCCCGCGGTATGCAGCGCTTCGAACACGGTAACGGAGTACCCCAGGGCTGCCAGATCCCCGGCGCAGGTCAGGCCCGCGGGGCCCGCCCCGATCACGGCGACCTTGTGTCCATTCGGCTTTTCCTCAAATGTCTCGGCTCCGCCGTGCTTCATGTGCCAGTCGGCCACGTAGCGCTCCAGCCGGCCGATTCCCACCGGCTCCCCTTTGATGCCGCGCACACATTTTTGCTCGCACTGGGATTCCTGCGGGCAGACCCTTCCGCAGACGGCGGGAAGGGAGTTCGTCGTCTTAATGATCTTGTAAGCATTTTCCATATCGCCGGAAGCGACGCAGCCGATAAACTCGGGAATACGCACGCCGACCGGGCATCCGCTGACACACGGCTTGTTTTTGCAGTTCAGGCACCGTTTGGCCTCTTCCATGGCCATTTCTTCCGTGTATCCAAGAGAGACCTCTTCAAAGTTCTTGTTGCGCACATTGGGGTCCTGCTCCGGCATCGGCGTTTTTACTTTGGACATATTAGGCATTTTTCGCACCCTCCATCAAGCGGCAGTTGTATTCGCGCGTCGCTTCTTTTTCCGACTCAGAATAGGTTCTCGATCTTTTGATGGCCTCGTCAAAGTCCACCTCGTGGCCGTCGAAATCCGGACCGTCCACACAGGCGAATTTGGTCTTTCCGCCGACCGTCAGCCTGCATCCGCCGCACATGCCGGTCCCGTCGATCATAATGGGGTTCATGCTGATCAGCGTTTTGATGCTGTATTCCTTTGTCAGGTTGCAGACGGCGCGCATCATGACGAGCGGCCCGATGGCGATGACCAGGTCATACCCAGCCCCGTCCTCAATATTTTTACGCAGGGCGTCGGTCACAAAGCCCTTGTTGCCGTTGGAACCGTCGTCCGTGGTTAAAATCAGATGGTCGCTGACCGCCTTCATCTCGTCTTCCAGGATGATGATGTCTTTATTCCGGAACCCCGCGATCATGTCCACCTTCGCGCCCATGCCGTGCAGGGCCTTCGCCTGCGGGTACGCGATCGCGCAGCCGGCGCCGCCGCCGATCACCGCTACGTTTTTATAGCCCTCCAGCTCGGTCGCTTTTCCCAAAGGCCCGATGAAATCCAGAATCGCGTCGCCGACATTCAGCTGATCCAGCATCAGGGTCGTTTTTCCGACCTTCTGATAAATAATGGTAATGGTTCCCTTTTCGCGGTCGTAGTCCGCTACCGTCAGAGGAATCCTTTCCCCGAATTCATTGACACGCAGAATAATGAACTGGCCGGCCTTCGCCTTTTTCGCAATATATGGCGCTTCTACCGCCATCAATGTCATTGAATCATTCAATATCCGCTTTCCCACAATCGTAAACATCGTTCTACCTCTTATTTAAAAATTTACGCCATGCGCGCAATCTGCAATCCGATGGATTTCGCGCATGGCGTCTCTTTTTATAAAAAATCAGGAAATTTTATTCGTACGGTTAAAAGGAGGATTGCCGCCGAGGACATTGACCACTTCCTCGGCCACTTTGCGCTGCAAGGTGGAAATCGCTTCTTCGCTGTACCACGCGCAGTGGGGCGTGGCGATGACGTTCTCCATCCTCAGCAGCTCGCTTTTCTGAGAGATCGGTTCGCTTTCAAAGACGTCCAGACCGGCTCCGGCGATTTTCCCTGATTTCAGCGCCTGAACCAGCGCCTGTTCGTCGATGACCGGCCCGCGGGCCGTATTGATCAGGAAGGCGGTCTTTTTCATGAGCGCGAAAGCCTTTTCATCAAACAGGTGTGTGGTGGAGTCCGTCAGCGGGCAATGGATGGAAATAAAATCGCTTTCCCTGCACAGGGTCTCAAAATCCACAAGCTCCGCGCCGCGTTCGCGGGCGGCTTCCGGCGTCATATACGGGTCAAAGGCCAGGATGCGCATGCCGAACCCGGACATTTTTTTCGCCACCAGCGAAGGAATCCGGCCCAGACCGACCAGCCCCAGCGTGGAACCGGCCAGACGGAAAAGCGGAACCGCGCTGGTGTAGCCCCAGTCGCCGCCGCGCAGCGCCTTTGTAATCACGGGCAGCTTTTTCGCCAGCGCCAGAAGCAGCGCGATCGCGTGGTTGGACACCTCGTCAACGCCGTAATCAGGAACATTGCAGACGTAAATCCCCTTTTCGGTCGCCGCCGCGGAATCAATGTTATTGACGCCGATACCGTATTTAATAATCATTTTGCAGTTCTGCATATGATCGATGATTTTCCTGGTGATAACCGCGTACTGGACAATGACCGCCTCCGCGTCCCGCACCGCGGCGATGATTTCTTCTTCCGTCTTTAAATGGCACGCCTGCAGCTGCGCGCCGGATTCCGTGATAATTTTTGTTTCCTGGTCAACATTTGGGTATTCAAAATCCGTGATAACAACCTTCATATTTATCCCTCTATTCTTAAAATCAAAGGATTCCGCTGAGCTCGGCTATGGCATAAGCGCCGAGAGCCGAAAGCGGCATTCCCTCTTCGCTGACAAAGTGCTCCACCTTTTCAAAATATCCGTCATGCTCCAAAATATCGGCAAAGGCGGTGCTGAAGGGCTCCTTTCCGCCCACGACGACCGTCGTGTCCCGGGTGACCTGAAGCGCGCCGGAATTTTTAATCGCCGTGATATCGTTTTGAAGCGCAACGCCGAAGATGAAATTCGCAACCTTTTCCTTATCCCCGGTCACGAACTGGTTCAGGATTCTGCCGGAAAAACAGGCGCGGCCGATTCCGCATTTCAGCGCCGTATCGTAGCCCAGAAGCATCATCTCTTTGTCATAGGTGCTTTTCTCCACAAACTTTCTTCCGACGGCGTCCGCTATGATGGTGTCGTTTGTGATGGACGCCAGCAGTTCGCCGGTAATCGTCGTAAGACAGCCCGTCATTTTCCCTTCGCCGTCAACGGAAACGAACTTTGTATGTGAGCCCGGAAGAATCAGCAGATAATTCCGTCCTCTCGGGTAATGGTCGATAATGGCGACGCCCTCCACCTCTTCCCCGCGCATAATGTCCATAGTTTCAAAATTTTCAAAGGTGATTTTCCCGCCGGAATTTTTCACACCCGGAATGAACCAGATCGGCACCGGGCAGACGTCTTCCAGCAAAACGGATTTTGTTGCTTTCGCAAGGTCTTCCTTGCCGGCGGGGACCACGACATGCGGAATTTCGACCAGCCCCACATTGGAAGTAATCATGCCGCTTGCGATGACGCGTCTTACGTCGTCATAGCGGATGTGATTTTCTGCGATTAATTTGTCCAGGCACTCCTTTACGGCCGCCTTCAATTTGCCGTTGTTGCCGTCGATGGCGGTGTTGCGGACCCCTACGGGGCTTTTTTTCTCATCCATCTTTTCGCGTTTTTCATTCCATAGAATGCAGCGCGTGTTGGTCGTACCGGTGTCGACGGTGATGATGTATTTTCCCATATGATTTTCCTCCGTTCTTTCTGTTAAAGAAGCCGCTTTCCGTATTGACACAACAGAAAGCGGCTTTCGGGCGAACCCTTTTGGGGCAGGGTTTCTAAAGTGCCGTTATTTTTTCAGGTACAGAGTGGTGGGGATTGGGATCATTTCGTCAACGCTTTCCCCGTTGATCAGCTTCAAGGCGGTTTCCACACCCGTATAGCCCAAGCCATGGTTGTTGGAATCCATGGTCAAAGCCAGCTGACCGTTATCGACCGCTTTTTTAGCGTCTTCAATCGCATTGTTTCCGGAAATCAGGATTTTTCCTTCTTTGCCCGCCTGAGCAACCGCCTGTACGGCGCCCATGGCCATTTCGTCGTTAGCGGCAAAAATCGCCCTTACATTCGGATGAGCCTGCAGCAGATTCTGGGTCACCGTCATGGCTTTCGCGCGGTTCCAGTCCGCTGTCTGGGAAGCGACGACCTTGATTCCGCTGTACTTTTTAAAGGTATCGTTTGCGGCTTTGACCATGTCGACGGAGGTCTGGGCACCGGCTTTGCCTTCCAGAATCATGACTTCGCCGGTCTGGTCCATCATTGCGCTGAGCTTTTCTGAGATTTCAACGGCGCAGGTATAGGCATCAACACCGACGAAGGCCGCCATTTTGGCGCCGGAACTGGTGTCGATTTTCGTATTGATCGCAACCACGGGAATGTTGGCGGCGTTCGCTTTTTCCACGCCCGGAACAATTCCGGAGGAATCCGCCGGCGCAATCACGATGGCGTCCACGCCCTTGCTGATCGACTGCTCGATTTCGCTGATTTGCTCATCATTGTTTTCCGACTGTACGGGCGCAAGCGTCGTCAGGTTTACACCCGCTTTCTGAGCCGCTTCTTCAGCTCCCTCTTTTACCTCCACCCACATCGGGTTGGTCAGGTTTTTCAGGATCAGAACCACATTCTTTTTCCCGGTATTTTCCTTCGCCGAAGCTTGGGAAGAAGTTTCAGCAGGAGT
Source organism: Caproiciproducens puteiluti (assembly GCF_052442865.1). Taxonomy (NCBI): domain Bacteria; kingdom Bacillati; phylum Bacillota; class Clostridia; order Eubacteriales; family Acutalibacteraceae; genus Caproiciproducens; species Caproiciproducens puteiluti. The sequence continues at coordinate 2,931,345 of NZ_CP194790.1, forward strand.
GGAAGCGGCCACTCCGTCCTGTGAGCAGCCTGTGAACATTGCGCCAAGAACCATAGAAGCGATCAGTGCTAACGAAAGTGCTCTTTTCATACAAATCCTCTTTTCCATATTTACTGAATTATAAATTGGCCGAATATTTCGAGCCAAATTTATCAATAACAAGCGAAATAACGATGAATACTCCGAACACCGCATCCTGTAAAAGGGAAGAAACTCCGTTCAAATTCATGCCGTTTGCGATGAACACCATAATCAGAACGCCGAGAAGCGTGCGCTCAATGCCGCCCTTGCCCCCGGAGAAGGAGGTTCCTCCGATCAGGGTAGCGGCCATCATCTGCATGGTGAAATCGCTGCCGATCGTAGACTCTGCCGCGTTGAGCCTTGCAATGTACAAAAGCCCCGTAACAGCCGCCAGCAAGCCGTTAATGACATAAATGGAGAAGACAACCCCGCCGGTGTTGATGCCGGAAAGCCTTGTCGCATTGATGTTGCAGCCAATGGCATAAACGCTGCGTCCGTATGTAGTCTTCCGCAGTGCGAAGAAAAGCACGGCAAACAGCAGGAGGGAAATAATCAGGAGATTGGAGATAGGTCCGACGCTTCCCGTCGCGATCGAGCAGAAACCGGCGCTGAATCCGTAAAACAGGGTCCCGCTCATGAAAAGGTACGCCAGCCCCCGGACCACCATGTCCATGGTATAAGTTGCGATAAAAGGTTCCAGCCTTGCTTTGGTAATCAACACTCCGTTGACGGCCCCGACCAGAGCGCCGATGACAACGGCAGCCAGAATCCCCAAAAACACTTTGCCGTCTTTGATAAAATAGGCGGCGACGCAGGAGGACAGGGCAAGGTTTGAGGCGATGGAAAGATCGATTCCTTTGGTCAGGATGGCAAGCGTCATGCCCATACTGATGATGAGCATAAACGGCATCTGCTGCATGACCACATTGGAAATGTTATCCCAGGTAAGAAACTCTTTCGATGTAAGCGAAAGAATAATCAGAATGACGATTAAAATCACAAGCTGGGAGTATTTGAAAACAGCCGACAATACTTTTCGTTTCATTTATAGACCCTCCTCGTCGCCTGTATCTTTTTACGATGCTGATTGACCACGTCAATCAAAATGATGGCTACGATGATAAGGCCCATCAGGAACGTCTGATAATACGGAGAAAAGCCCACCAAATTCAGGCCGTTACGAATCATTCTCATCATAATGGCGCCGATAATGGTTCCCGTGATTTTTCCTTTTCCCCCTTCAAAGCTGGTACCGCCGATCAGAACGGCCGCGATGGCGTCGAATTCATATCCCTGACCGCCGATGGGGCTTGCCGAATTCGATTTGGCGGCAAGCATGATTCCGCTCAGGGACGCGAGCAGTCCGGAAAGTACAAATACAAAGAAAAGATTTTTCCTGACGTTGACGCCGGCCAGCGAGGCGCATTGATAGGAACCGCCGATGGAGTAGATATTATAGCCGAATTTTGTCTTATTGCAAAGCAGGGTCATAACAAAACAAAGCAAAGCGGTAGCCCAGATGATAAAATAAATTCCAAGGATTTTTCCGTCGCCGATAAACCGGAAATCGGTTTTGAAACCGGCGATGGTATTTCCGTTCGACAGCTTGAGCGCCACTCCCTGACAGATTCCCATCATCGCATAGGTTACGACCCAGAAATCAAATTTCTCATAAGCAATCAGGGCCCCGTTAATCGAACCCACGGCCAGTCCCGTTACGATTCCGGCCAGCACAGCCACAAGAAGGCCCGTTCCGGCTTTCAGGCAGAGCGCCGTGACCACCCCGCTCAGGGACATCAGCGCACCCACGGACATGTCGATATATCCGGACAAAATACACAGGCTCATCCCCATGGAGACAAGGATCAAAAGCCCGCTGCTCTTTGCAAGATCCAGCAAATTGGAAACAGTGAAAAATCCCTGTGCAACCACGCTGAAGATAAGGCCGATCGCAATCAGGCCGTACAGGATGCCGGGCAGCTTTGAAAAGGCAGTCTTGACTTTATTCACTCTCTATTCCTCCCTTTCCAATGGAATACGACAGTAAAAGCGCAGGAGTTGCATCTTCTTTTGAAAGCTCACCGGTAATTTCTCCCTCGCACATCACATAGATGCGGTCGGACATGCCCAGCAGTTCCATCTGATCCGATGAGATCATCAGGATGGCGTAGCCTTCCCCTACGAGCTGATTCATCAGCTCGTAGATCTCCGCTTTTGCTCCGACGTCGATTCCGCGGGTCGGTTCATCAAAAATCAGGACATTGCATCCGGTACAGAGCCATTTTCCCAGAACAACCTTTTGCTGGTTTCCGCCGGAAAGCGACTCGACCTTCTGTACGATGCCGGAAGACGCGATATGCAGGTCGGCGTGATATTTCTCCGCTGTCTTTCGTTCAATCTCTTTATTGACGATATGGTTTTTAAAAAGCTTTCTGAGGCTGGCCTGCACAATATTGTTCTTGATCGGCTCCTGAACGACCAGCCCTTCGTTTTTTCTGTCCTCCGGAATCAGCACCAGACCGTTTTCCACCAGTTCCTTCGGAGAATGCCTTTTTACCTTTTTCCCGTTCAGCAGGATGGTTCCGCTGTCAATCGGGTCGTAGCCGAAAATAGCTTTGACCAGCTCCGTGCGTCCCGCGCCGACCAGTCCCGCAAGACCGACGATTTCGCCGCGGTGCAGGCTGATGTTCACGTTGCGGAAGCGCAGCCCGGTCAGATTTTCCGTCCGAAGCGCCTCCTCTCCGGGGGTATGATAAGTCCGGCTGTAAAGGTGATCGATGGTTCTGCCGACCATCATGGAAATCAGGCGGCTCATGTCGGTTTTCCTGACATTGACGGTATCTATGTATTTTCCGTCGCGCATGACGGTGACGCGGTCCCCGATTTCAAAAATTTCTTCCATGCGGTGGGAGATATAGACGATGCTGATCCCGCTGTCGCGCAGGCTGCGCACGATGGAAAACAGACGGTCGATCTCTTTCTGCGTCAGGCTGGAGGTGGGCTCGTCCATAATCAGAATTTTCGTCTGGATGGACAGTGCTTTGACGACCTCCACCATTTGCTGCTGCGCGATGCTCAGGTCCTTGATCATGGTTTTGGGATTCAGATCGATGTCCAGCTTCTGCAGCAGGGCGCTGCTGTCCGCGTACATTTTTTTCGTATCAACAGCGTTCAGCTTGTTTTTGACCGGCTCCCGCCCGAGAAAAATATTCTGGGCAATATCGCGCTCGGTCAGCATGTTCAGCTCCTGATGGATGATGCTGATGCCGAGGGCCTGCGCCTCTTTGACCCCGTGAATTTCGACCGGTTCCCCCTCCAGGAAAATCTCTCCGCCGTCCTTTGGATACACGCCCGACAGAATTTTCATCAGAGTGGATTTTCCCGCGCCGTTTTCCCCCAGAAGCACATGGACTTCCCCTTTTTTCACTTCGAATCCAACATGGTCCAAAGCCTTCACACCGGGGAAATATTTGCAAATATCCTTCATTTGCAGGGCAATATCGGAATTGCTCAAGGTTCTCACCTCATTTCAAATGTGGGCCTAAGGTTTAATGACGACTTTCAGGGCATTCCCAACGCGGTTGATATAGGTATTCATGCCCTCATTGATCTGCTCCAGCGAGAACTCATGGGTCAGCAGCGGCTTGGTTTTAATACGGCCGCTTTCCATCAGGGGTACAATGCGGTCGAGCACATCCTCGCCCTCCGCCTTGCCGCCCGCCAGCTGTACGTTCCACTGTACGACCTTGTTCAGGTTCAAAGTCACCGGTTCGGAATAAATGCCGACAAACGCAACGCGGCCGCTCTTTTTGACAAGCTCCACGGCCTGTGCTCCGCCGCCGGTGCTGCCGGATGTTTCCACAACCATGTCGGCCATCACGCCGCCCGTCAGCTCGGAAATCGCCTGTACGGCATCAGTTTCCCGGCTGTTCACGGTAATATCCGCTCCGACCTCCTTCCCTGTCGCAAGGCGCGATTCGCGCGTGCCCACCAGGATGACCCTGCCGGCGCCCAGCACTTTGGCCAGCTGAACCGCCATCAGCCCGATTGGCCCCGGCCCGATGACGACAACCGTCTCGCCCGGCCAGATACCCCCGGCGCGCTGGATGCCATAGAGCGCGGTGCCCGCAGTTGTAAGCAGCGTGGCGTCTTCATAGGACAGCGTCTCTGAAAATTTGTGAATGCAGTTGATATGACATACGGCATATTCTGCGTATCCGCCATTTACGGTAAAGCCGTAATGGCGATGCCCTTCCTCCAGCTTTCCGTAATTCAGGCAGGTCGTGTATAAGCCGCGGATGCAGTTGATGCAGTGGCCGCAGCCCTTGTGCGGCTCCACCGCCACCCGCTCGCCCGCCCGGTAGCCGGTTACGCCGCTGCCGACCGCCGCGATCACGCCGGAAAACTCGTGTCCGGGAATATACTCTCCCATGGGGGGACAACTGGGCCAGCCATGCGCAACGATCTTCGGGTCGGACCCACAGATCGCGCACGCTTTTACCTGGATCAATACCTCCTGTTCTCCGGGAGCGGGGACGTCCCGGTCGACTACCCGGAGGTCGTTATAATCATAAAGGACGGCAGCCCTCATTCTCTTTGGTAAAGACAAAAGATCACTCCTCCATTATAACCAGAATCCTTTTCCGGTTGTTTCTTCTTCATATATCCATATAAAATTGTTAGTTTTTTCTGTCTATAATTCCAATGTGATTTTCATTGCCTGATTCGCATCTACCGCCGTTTCAAAAGCCTGTGATGCGTTTTCCATTTTGAAGTGATGGCTGATCAGCCGGGCCGATTCGGTTTCATTCTCATGGATAAACCGGATCACCTGCTCAAATTCGCCGGTTCCCCCAATGCTGCCCAGTACGGTCAGCGCCTTGGTGACAATCAGCTTCTGCGCGATCTCCACGCTGGCGATCATGCCCACACAGCCCAGCACCCCGCCCGGCTTCAGCAGATTCAGCGCATTGGCAAAGACCGGGGCGACACCCGTGGTTTCGATGATCACGTCGTACCTTGCCTGACCGTATAGGGAAGCGTAATCGCTGCCGCCCTGTACTTTCAGCTCCTCCTGGGAGGGGATATTCGCCCCGAAGGATTTGGCCAGATCGGTACGGAAGGCGATCAGATCGGAAAGGTCCACCTCTTCACAGCCGTACAGGCGTTTCAGGAGCAGCAGCGCGGCCTGTCCGATGGCTCCGCCGCCGTATACCAGAATTTTTTTGCCGCGCAGGCTGCCCGCGGCTCCCAGAACTTTTTCCAACAGGTGCTTTGCCACGGAAATCGGTTCCGTCAGCGCCAGAAGGGCCAGATCGGCCTTCGTGTCCGCTTTGTATAAGTACTTCTGATTGCGTACGATGTATTCGGCGGAAGCGCCGTCGACGGTGATTCCGAACTTTTCGATGTGGGTGCACAGATTTTTATCCCTTCGGCAGGCGTCGCACTCCCCGCAGTAGCGGGAACAGTCGCCGGTGACCTTGTCCCCCGGCATCAGGCCGGTGACACCTTTGCCGGTTTTTTCAACGATTCCGGACCATTCGTGACCGAAAAGCATCGGATAATTGTGGGGGCCGTTATAGGTTCCTTTATAAAGATGGATATCGGAACCGCAGAGACCGACATTCGTGACCCTGACCAAAACATCGTCGTCCGAAATGTCCGGGATCGTCCGTTCCTGTACCTGCATATCCATGGGATTGACCAGCACATAGGCTTTCATTGTAAAAACTCCTTCTGCGGTGTATTCCGGTGCCGGCGAAAAAACCGCCGGCCGAAATACAGCTGTGGTAATTTCAAAAAAGAAAGATCAATAGGCTGCGATGGTGTAGATATGCTTGCCACCCTTCAGCGGACCGTCTATGTAAGCCTGAAGCTCCTCGTCGGTAAAGCGCTGGGTGACCTTGTTGGTATCGGGCAGCTTTCCAGCCGGCCATTTCTCAATAATGTCGTTGACCAGCTTCTCCAGATAATCCAGCAGCGCTTCCGTTCCCGGCATCGCCTTTTCCGCGCTTGCCAGCTGTGCGTTGCCTACGACGCCCTCCGGATTTCCGATGACTTCAATCGTACCGGCGCCCGCGTGCGCGTACCATTTGACCGCTCTGCCGTAAATATTGCCCGCGTTGTCGATATGCCCCGGAGGAAGGAAGGTGTGCAGAGTGGTGTTCTGGGCATCCTCCATGTGGAACATTTCGGGGAACAGTGCGAGGGAGAAGGAGGTTTCCTGCTCGTCGGCATGGTTGAACGGTGTTTCAAAACGGCACTTGGGATCGCCGACCTTGAGATACTCCGGAATGGCGTAGTACCAGTTGACATTCATGATTACGCCCGGTACCTGATACTTTCTCGCATACTGATGGATGGCCGTGGGAATGACGTATTCCTGTCCGTGGCCGTTCAGAAGGATCTGCTTGCGGTAGCCGGCGTTCCAGAAACCGGCGATGATCTGCGCAAGGTAATCGCAGAAGGTGTTTTCATTGATCGGGACCGTGCCGGGCATGCCCATATGGTGGTAAGGATGCGAGCCGAACCAGACCGGCTGGGAAACCGTGCAGCCTGTTTTCTTAGCCACCTGCTCTGCCATACGCGTTACCAGAAAGGTGTCTTCCCCGTACGGCGAGCAGGCTCCGTGGCACTCCGTAGAGCCGATCGGGATGATGATGAGGTCATTCTTCTTCAAACGTTCCTCACTCTGCTTCATGGTCATGTTCTGAAAATAAATCGGTTCCTCGGAATCCATATATCCGGCGACCTTTACGGTCTGGGGGTATGGGATCTCCCACTTCTTACTCATTTTTTCCGTCTCCTTTATAAAATATTGTATGGTCACTGTTGGTTTACAGCGATATGCGGATTAACAGACGTCCTGAATCGCCTTTACAAAATCCTGCGCCGTTTTCGTAAGATAGGCGAAATTTCCGGCGGCGATGTGCTTGAGAGAGACCAGATTTCCGCCCACGCTGACCCCGCACGCACCCGCGCGCAGAAACAGCGCGGCATTTGTGAGGTCCACCCCGCCTACGGCTGTAAACGGAATGTGCCCCAGCGGGCCTCTGATCGCTTTTATGTAATCCGGGCCGAGCAGCCCGGCGGGGAAGAGCTTTACAATGTCCGCACCCGCGCGGTAAGCGGCTACCGCTTCCGAAGGGGTGAAGGCGCCCGGAATGGAAATTTTTCCGATCGCTTTGGTCCGGCGGATAACCTTTTCATCCGTGTTGGGAGAAATCATATATTCGGCGCCGGCCTCCGCCGCCGCGTTCACCTGTTCTTCCGTCAGCACGGTTCCGGCTCCCAGAAAAATCCGGTCCCCGAAGGTTTCTTTTACAAGCTTTATGGAGCGGAAGGTTTCCAGCACGGTTTCACCGCTGGTCTGGTCGATGGCGATTTCCAGGCAGGGGATGCCTCCGGCTCCCAGCGCTCCCGCCGTTTCCACGATCTGCCCGGACTTTACGCCACGGACAATGGCGATGAGCTTTCGTTTCTTGATTTCCTGTAAGATTTGAGCGGTGTCCATATCGGTTCTCCTTTTCGCGGGGATCGGCGTTTATCTGGAAAGGTATCCGCCGTCAATGGGGATTACTGCGCCGGTCACGTAATCGGAGGCCCGGGAAGCCAGAAAAACAACGGTTCCTTTTAAGTCGTCCGGGGTGCCCCAGCGCCCGGCGGGAATACGCAGCGTAATTTCATGATTGCGGACCGGGTCGTTGATAATGGCGGTATTCAGAGCGGTGTCCATGTAGCCGGGAGCAATGGCGTTCACATTGATTCCCTTTGACGCCCATTCGTTGGAAAACGCTTTGGTGAGCTGTGCCACCGCCCCTTTTGAAGCGGCGTAGGGCGAGCAGGTGTAACCGCCGAAAAAGCTGAGCATGGAAGCGACGTTGATGATTTTTCCCGTTCCGTTTGGGATCATTGCTTTCGCTGCCAGCTGGCTCATTTCAAATACCGCCGTAATGTTCAATTCGATCAGGCGGTCCCATTTGTCCAGCGGGATTTCTTCCGCAGGGCCGCGGACCTGCATCCCCGCATTATTCACCAGGATATCAAGGCCGCCGAGCTTCTGGACAGCGCTGCCGAATCCGCGTTTCAGATCCTCCCGATCCATCAGATCCGCCTGCACTCCGTAAAATGTAAGCCCGCCCGCCGACATGGCAGCGGCGATCTTTTCCGTTTCGTCGATTCTGTCCATAATGGCAACCGCCGCTCCGGCTTCGGCAAGACCCTGTGCAATTTTCTGGCCCAGTCCCGCAGCCGCACCCGTAACAATCGCTTTTTTACCGTGCAGATCAAATAAATCCAAACTGCTTCCTCCTTTATCAGTCGCTTCAACATCGAATGGGTTTTACCCTTTCCCCGGCCTTCAGCCAGGGCCATTTCCGTCAGGTAAAACAGTTTGCTTCGAGAAGGAGCCCCCTTAATTATTGAATACTAACATAGCGCCTAAGGAATTCCAATAATATTCATTTGGTATACCAACAACGCTATCATAGCATGTAGGCCTGTTTATTTCAATACTTTTTAAAAAATTTGTGCAATTCTACTGTTTCCATCGGCTAAATTACACAGATCTGACAATTTTTTCAAAATAACTCTTTGACCTTTTTTTATAATTATGATATGATAAATCAAAAGGAATACCACAGATATTCACTTGGTATATGTTTTATATTATGACTTTGACAGCAGCAAAACAGAGCGCAATTTTTCAGACTAAACATGTCAGAATGTAATTCCTACAGCAATTCCATTTCAGTTTGCGTGACAAGACACGTTTCTCCCCCGTCTTCGGCGGGGGAGAAACGCAAACTTGTTGCAGAATCAACTGGAAATGCTGTAAGAGATGGGATTTACTTTTGAAATAAAAAATTAGAAAAACAGGGGATCACAATGAATATCATGCAAATCAATTCAGCAGAACAATCAAAAAAGAAGCAAATTTATGAATATTTAAAACAGGAGATCATTTTCAATCGCCTGGAGCCGGGTACCGTGCTGGTTGAAAGACAGATCTGCAATGCGCTGAACGTCAGCCGGACTCCGGTAAGAGAGGCCATCCAGCAGCTGGTTTCCGAAGGCCTGGCCACAAACCTTACCAATAAGGGAAGCGTAGTTTCCACGATCACTTACGAAAATATTGCATGCGTCTATGAGGTTCGCGAATATCTGGAGGGGCTGGCCGCACGGCTGAGCGCACAGCGGATTTCCGAAACCGGGATAAAAGAGCTCCACGACTACCTTCTGGTAATGGAACGGAATCTGGAAGTGAATAATCATAACGATCTTTTCGCTGCGGATTACAATTTTCATGAATGCATTATAAAAAGCGCCAATAACGATATTCTTTTAGCGACCTGGAAAAACCTTCAGAGCCAGGTGCTCCGAATCACCAGACTGATCGATAAAAACGCCGCCGGCATTATGAATTCCCATAAGCTGCACACTCAAATATTTGAATCCATCGAAGGACACGATTGTAATGCCGCGGAGTCTTTTATGCGTGAGCATATCCGGAACAGCAAAATTAATCAGCTGAAATTGTTTGCGCCGAACATTGTGGATTCCACTATTTGATCTTCTCATGGCGATAGAAAATTTCAGGCTATGCGGCCTCCGGCCAAAGGGCGTGGTCTGAAAAGGCCGCGCCTTTTCCTTTGCCAAAGGTCACTGATTTAGCTGTTCTCACTAAATCTGGAAATATTAATTTATGCATGATTTTCATAATATTTAGAAGTATGCGGTTGCATTTGGGCAAAAAATAGAATATAATAACCACATTGGTATACCAAAGGAATTCTAATAGTATTTTATTAATGCTAAAAGAAAGGGATGGCTACATAATGAAAGAAATTAAACCGCTTACTCCTGAACAAGAAGAGCAACTGATGGAAAATAGAGAGAATTTCCGTTATCAAAAAGTATTCCTTACCGATGGAAAAAACTACCCCCTTCCCCACCTGGAGGGTGCCATCAGAGAAATCCTGGTAGACAAAGATACCATGGGAGCGGAGGACCTTACCGTCGGGTTATGCATCTATCAGCCCGGATCGTATCATGAAAAGCACGCGCACAGCGAATGTGAGGAAATTATGTATTGCATTTCGGGCAAATGCGTCGGCGGGATCGGCGACCATGAGAGCATCGATATGCCGGGAGATATTCTTTTCATTCCGCGCGGGGCGACACATTGGTTTTACAATCCCTACAACGAGCCGGAAATTCATCTTTTCGCTTACACCCGCCCCAATCTGAAGACAGCGGGATATTCGGTGGAATCCGAAGGATATAAGGAGATCGGTTCCGAAGTAGAAAGCAGCCTGGAATCATCTTCAAAATAATCAGATGAAAAACCACGGATAACGGATACGCCGGAATGTTCTATGAGAAAAGCCGGGAAAATTTGCTTTCTATTGGCCAGCCCTACGCCGGGCTTATAAGGAAAACCGGGGGATTGTCGGCTTTTCCCTTAAAACCGGTCCCTTGACAGAACGAAAATATTATAAAAACAGCCGCTCCCGTATGCTACGGAAGCGGCTTCTTTAATGCATGTTTGCGAAATCCTCAGGCAATATCATCCTTTAAATCAGTCTGAAATTCATCCGTACGCTCCGCCGGGCGATCCGCGGTAACGGACCCGGCTTCAATCAAACGGAAACGGTCCACAAGCTTTTTAAGCTCCCTTGCCTGTCCGGAAAGCTCCTCGCTGGCCGCCGCGCTTTCTTCCGCTGTCGCGGAATTTGTCTGCACGACGTTGGAAATGTTGTCAATTCCCCTTTTGATCCGGCCGACTGCATCCGACTGATAACTGGATGCCTGCGATATTTTCTCAACCGCGTCAAAAACAACATTTGTTGCGTTGACCACCTGAAACAGCGATTCCGCCGTCTGATTCGCGATCACAGTTCCGTTTTCAATCTGCTGAACCGACTTTTCTATCAGGGAAGTAATGTTTTTTGCCGCCTCTGCGCTCTTACCCGCCAGATTTCTCACCTCGTCGGCAACTACGGCAAAGCCCTTTCCCGCGGCGCCTGCCCTTGCGGCCTCGACCGCGGCGTTCAATGCAAGAATATTGGTCTGGAAAGCGATATCGTCAATGACCCGGATGATTTTTCCGATTTGACTCGACGAATCGCTGATCTGCGAGATTGCTTCCATCATTTCGCTCATATGGCGGCTGCTGGAATCAATTTCGCAACGGACTTGGGAAACGTTCTGACCGGCATTCGCGGTGTGTTCCGCATTGCTTTTCACCTGTTCCGAAATTGCAGCGACGGACGACGCCAGCCGTTCCACCTCTTCCGCCTGTTCGGCGGCTCCCTGCGCCATGGACTGCGCGCCGACGGAGACCTGGTTGGAACCGCTCAACACCTGTTCCGAAGCCTGATTGATTTCAGACAGAGTATGGTGAAAAGACTGGTCGATGTGAAAGATCGAATTCTGAAGTGCAATAAAGTCCCCTTTATATTCCACAGAGCAGAAGATGTTCAGGTCCCCTTCCGCCATTTTGGCAAGGTTGGCCGATATGTCCGTAATATACATTCGAATGGATTCGATCGTTTCGGAAAAGGAAGCAGCAAGCTGTCCTATTTCATTGCCGGAATCGACGCTGACCTGCACGCTCAGATCCCCCTGCGCCAGTCTTTGCGCAGCCTCCGCCATCTTTTTTACCGGTCTGCCAATGCTGCGTGAGATACGCAGCGCAATGACTGTGGAAATGGCCAGAGAAACAAGAATGACGGCAAGGATGCCCCATGTGGCCGCTGCACCCTTTGACGAGAGGTCCGCGGCAATCCGGTTGCCGGACACGGTTTTTTCATTGATCAGCGCGCTGGTCGCGGTCTTAATATTTTCAGACAGCGTCTCCCCCTGGGACTTTAGAAGAGTCTGGGCCTCCGTTGTTTTGTCTTGCTCGGCAAATGCTACCACCTGGCTGCTCACCGTTTTATACTGTTCTAAATTATCTTTAATATTATTATAATACCCTTTCTCTTTTTCGTTTGTCATCCTTTTTTCCATGTTTGAGAAATAGGTATCAATCTTCTGAATGGAGTCGGAAAGCTGATTCAGATAAATATTCCGGGTACCGGTGTCGGTCGAAGAAATCACGGAATTGATAATGGTTCGGCTGTCGTTGAATTCCGTATTGAAAAGGCCGATATCCCCCTGGGCAAACCCGTAGTCGATCAAAGCGCCGCTGTATCGGGTATTCATATCCGTCATTCTGACAAGCCCTGCTACTCCCGCAGTGCTGGAAATCACTGTCACCAATACAAAGGTCAATATTAATTGATTGCCTATTTTCATATTTTTGAACATGATTGCATCTCTTTTCAGATAATTTTGATACTGCGAAGCAAAGGTCGATGTCCGCCATCATCGCTGCGGGATGGAATAGGAGCAGATCAATATAGAAAGCCACTTCAAAGATTTATCCTTTCGCTCAAAACAGAAAGGGCCATTGCGGGATTCTCCGGGGACGGCCTTGTTATTCCTGATGAACCGCAAGACGATTGGAGAATACCCGCAATGACCGGAGGAGATGGGTAGGAGATATGTATATGACTAAAGAAAAAGGCATTATGAATGAAAAAACTGAAATGCGGACAGAAAAGCTATTTTCCAATAGCCTCCGTTCCGAAAGCTACGCTTCCTCCAGCAGCCATGTGTGCGCCGGATCAAAGATGCGGTCCGTCCACGGGTCCCCGTCAAAATGGCGGATCATCCATACATAATACATGGGATAGCCGGGCGCGTTCACTTGCGGATGGGTCAACCCTCCGGGGATGGCGCAGAAGCTGCCGTCCTTGATTCTGCAGACCTCGTCGCCAATAAAGCATGCGCCGAAGCCCTGCGGTTTTTGAAAGCGGTAGTAGTACACCTCCGGCTGAGGATGACGGTGCGGAGGATAGCTGGACCAGCCCCCTTGCGGCACAAGTATTTCGCCCATGACCATATTGGAATAGGGCGCTGTGTGGTAATCGAAAAAAGTGCGGACCGTCCGCTGCGCTTTTCCTTCAAACTGGTCCTGTCCGAAGGTTTCTTCCCCACAGTTGTCCGGCGTATACAGAATACTTTCAAAGACTTTGTCATTGGGTGTGGACTGTACCAGAATCTCACTTTCCGCGCCGGCGGTCACGGTTACGGGCACATCCCTGCACACGTGCAGGCAGGTGGCCCCTTCCGTAAAGAAATCCCCCCGCCGCGCAGTCGCGGAACGCCCCTCCCAGCTGTACTTGACATCCCCCTGGATCAGCAGCAGGGCCATTTCCTCTTCCCGGGGTGAGAAGGTCACGGATTTCCCCTTTTCCATACGGTATACCGTAATATTCATCATCATATTTTCAAAAGGGCCGTGGATTCCTGTGAGAACTTTTTCGCCCCCCGCATCAAACCCGGGGCAGCCAAAAATTTGATTCATATCGAGCCTCCATTAAAATAACGACTGCAAATTAAAATTGAATTTCAGACAGCTTGACCGGACGATGCTCCTTTACGGACTTCGCTGCGGCCTTTGCGATCAGCACAGCCTGCAGGCCGTCGTTCACTGTAACCGCCACCGGCGTATCGTTTAAAACAGATTCCGTAAATTGTGTCACTTCCGTCGCAAAGGATTCCATGTACCGCTCAAGGAAGAAATAGAGCGGTTTTTCACCCGTTATGCCGTCGGAGGTGCTGACAACCGCACTGGAGGGAAGATCGTTGGAAACTGCCGCCTGTCCTTTGGAGCCGAACACTTCCGCACGCTGATCGTAGCCGTACACCGCTTTGCGGGAATTGTCGATCACCGCCAGCCCGCCGTTTGCCAGCTTCATGGTAATAATCGCCGTATCTACATCGCCGGCTTCCCCGATTCCGGGGTCAACCAGAACCGCGGAGTTTGCGTAAATTTCTTCCACGTCGCTTCCGGTCAGATAGCGTACCATATCAAAATCATGGATGGTCATATCCAGGAAGATACCGCCGGACACCTTCACGTATTCGATCGGGGGCGAGTCCGGATCGCGGGAGGTGATTTTTACGATGTGGACATCTCCGATTTTCCCGCTCTCCACAATTTCCCTGACAGCATGAAAATTGTGGTCAAACCTGCGGTTGAAGCCCACCTGGTATTTTAAATGGGAATGTTCCAGCTCCTTCATGACCGACTTGATTTCCGACAGCTCCCGCGAAATCGGTTTTTCACAGAAGACGTGCTTGCCCGCCCGGATCGCTTCAATGGAAATCGGCGCGTGCGTCTGTGTGGAAGAGCAGATCATGACCGCATCAATGGCAGGATCTTTTAAAATATCGTGATAATCATCATATGTCGGGATTCCCATTTCCTTTGCCCATTTTCTGGAATCGTCGGTCCAGTACGGGTCCGCCATAGCAGCGACCCTCGCGTTTTTTACATGATAGGTAATGCTCTCCCCGTGGACTTTTCCAATTCGTCCCGCGCCAATAATACCGATGTTTAACATATTGATTTCTCCTCCTGTAAAATTTGTAAGATAAAACAGCAGAGCCGATTCATCGGATGCCGTATTGAAAAGCTGTTAATGATAAAATCGAATCGTTCCTTTACCGTCAGTCCTCACCCATCGCCTGCTTCAGACAGGCGACCGACATCTTAATGCCCGTCATGGCGTCCATGGTGAGGTCCTCCATTTCCAGCGATACTTCCCCGTCGTAGCCGCACATGCGCACGACGGAAAAGAACTCCTTCCACCACTGCAGATCATGCCCGCATCCGACGGCTACATAGTTCCACGAGCGTTCGGAAAAGCGGCTGATAGGTTTTGCATCGAGAACCCCGTTCCTGTCACAAAGCGACCGCTCGATGCGGGAATCTTTTCCATGGACGTGATAAATTGCCTCTCCCAGCGCACGCGCGGCGCAGATGGGGTCGCCTCCCATCCAGAAAAGATGGCTCGGGTCCAGGTTCATGCCGATGATGTTCCCCACTTCGCCGCGCAGCCGCAGCAGAGTTTCCGGATTATAGACCAACTGCCATCCATGATTTTCAAGGGCGATTTTCTGAATCCCGCATTCTTCCGCCTGCCCGGCGAGCTTTCTCCAGACGGGAACGGCGACCTCCTCCCACTGATATTTCAGGATATCCTGTGTAAGCGGCGGCCAGCTGGTTGATACCCACACCGGCGTCGTATCCCCGGAATTTCCGGGAGGCAGTCCGCTCATCATGACGATTTTACGGATTCCCAGCTTTTCCGCAAGGCGGAAGGTTTTTTCCGTTATTTCCATATCCTTTGAAAAAGCGAGCGGGTTCCCCGAGCAGTTCAGCGCAATGACTTCCATGCCGTATCGCTTCAGGGTATCGCAGAATTTCTGTCTTTGCACATCGCTGCAAAGCAGAGCGTCCAAGTCGAGATGGGGCGAGGCGCCCCAGTTCCCGGTTGTCAGCTCCAGCGCGTGTACACCCAGCCCGCTGACGGTTTTCAGCATTTCGTCAAAGGACAGATTGCCAAGGCTGTCGGAAAGATAACTCAGCTTCATAAATACATCCTTTTCCGTGTCGGAATCCTGTCCGTTATTTTGCGGCCAGTCTTCTTGCTTTTGCCTCCATGGCCACACGGGTCACATCGATGAATACAGCCGCGATAATGACCAAACCGATAACCACATACTGGATATCGCTGGACGCCTTCAGCAGGGTCAGCCCGTTGCGGATCGTTGAAATCAGGATTGCACCGATCAGCGTACCCCAGATCGTACCCTTGCCGCCCATGAAGGAAGCCCCTCCGATGATGCAGGCGGCAATGGCGTCGGTGTCATACGGTTCGATCGCGGAAGCCGGGTTTGCGACACCGGTCCGGCCAACCAGAACGATCCCCGCGATCGCGGCCATAAACCCGCAAAGCGCATAAACAAAAATCAGCACATTGTCGGAATTGATACCGGAAAGGCGCGTCGCCTCCGGATTGCCTCCGACACAGAAGATCTGCCTGCCCAGAGCCGTGTTATTGAGAAAAAAGTGGAAGCAGATGAAAATCAAAATCACGACAATAAAGGAGAGAGGGAAGCCGGAAAACTTTCCTTCCACTTTTAAAATATTTGTCGAACCAAGTGCGGTTACGCCCGCGGGGAAACCTGCGACCGTCTTGCTGGAAACAACCAGAAGGGCCAGGCCGCACAGGACGTTTTTCATACCCAGGGTAGAAACAAACGGATGAGGCAGATGCAGCTTAGTCAGCAGCAGCCCGTTCAGCAGACCGACCGTCAGGCCGGTTGCAAGGGCCGCCAGGATCAGAACCGCCGGGTTTGTAACCCCAAAATTGTTCGCAAGCGCACCCATGACACAGGTACACAGCACACAGTTGGCGCCGACCGACAAATCGATACCGGCCGTAATCAGGGTGACAAGCATCCCCGAAGCAATGAGGCTGTTTACGGCCGTCTGCCTGAAAATATTCATAATATTGCTGATGGTTAAAAAATTCGGTGACGCAATCGATAAAATCACGCCCAATATAAACAGGGCAAGAAGCGAACCCAGCTTCATCATAATATCCTTTGCACTCACGCTTGTTTTCTTCTGTGTCATTCCAATGTTCCTCCCCATGCGGCTTTCATAATATCCTCTTGATTAAAGTGGCTGCTGCTGCAATCCATTTCCGCCATGACGCGGCCGGAGCGCATGACGATGACTCTGTCGCTCATGCCAAGAATTTCCGGCAGCTCGGAGGAAATCATGATCACGCATTTACCGGCCTCCACCAGACTGTTCATAATGTTATAGACCTCGACTTTTGCACCGACGTCGATTCCTCTTGTAGGCTCGTCAAAGATAAAGATATCTGCGTCGGTATTAATCCATTTGCCAATAACGACCTTTTGCTTGTTTCCGCCCGAAAGCTGCCCGACCAGTTCGTCAAGCCCGGGCGTTTTGATTTGCAGTGACCGGACATTTTCTTCCCCGACCTGATTCATTTTCTTTTTGTCAAGCCACGGTCCCTTTTGAAAGCCCTTCATATTGGAAAGGACAAGATTGGTACGGATATCCATTGCCTGCACCAATCCCTGGCTGCTTCTGTCTTCCGTCAAAAAAGCGATTTTGTGTGCAATGGCATTCTTTGGGGATTTGATTCTGACCTTTTCACCTTCTATGTAGATCTCTCCGCTGTCAACCGGGTCCGCTCCGAAAACAGCCCGGAAGGTTTCTGTCCGTCCCGCGCCGACCAATCCGGCAAAGCCCAGGATTTCGCCGTGATAGGCCTGAAAGCTGACATCGTGCAGAACGCCCGCCGAACACAATTTTTCCACCCGGAGGGCTTCCTCTTCGCGTTTTCCGGGCACCTTGGGAAACTGATTGTCCATAGAGCGCCCCACCATCGCGGTAATCAGTCTGTCGGCGTCTATATTGGCAATATCGTCGGTCAGTACATGCTCACCGTCACGCATAACCGTCACCCGGTCGCACAGCTCAAACAGTTCCTCCAGCTTATGGGACACAAAAAGCACCGCCACGCCCCTGTCCTTAAGCGTACGAACCGTTTTCATCAGCTGCTGGACTTCCTTTTCCCCAAGGCTGGAAGTCGGTTCGTCCATAATGATCAGTTTTGTATCGATGGAAACCGCCCTTGCGATTTCAACCATCTGCTGGACGCCCATTCCAAGGGCCCCGCACAGTTTTTTCGGATCGACATCCTGTCCGAGGGATTGCATAAGCTCATGGGCCTTCTGATGCATCTGATTGTAATCAAGAAAAATGCTCCCTTTTTTATTCACCGTGTTTCCCATAAAGATATTGTCGGTGATGGAAAGCAGCTTGACAATACTCAGCTCCTGATAAACACAGGCAATCCCGGCCATTTTTGCGTCGTTCGGATTCCTGAATTTTTGATTCTCCCCGTTCACATGGATTTCGCCTTCATCGGCTGGGTGCACGCCGGTCAGGACTTTAATCAGCGTTGATTTTCCCGCCCCGTTCTCACCGATCAGCCCGTGGATTTCTCCCGGCTTAATTTGAAGGGACATATCACGAAGCGCGACAACACCGGGAAAACGTTTCGTTATGTTTTTGAGTTCAACTACATACTCACTCATCGCTTCACCTGTCTTTTGAGGGTTCCCTCATCGTATTTGAATAGATATTCTCTATCTCCCGTATTCTTCTGTTTCATTACTCATAGAACGCCGGCTTCTCCCGAATCAAAACAGGTTCTATCGTTCCTTTCAGCCGCGCCTGAATCAGCGTATCCGCCGTTACGCAGGCAGCGTAACCGTCCCAGGCGCTTGGCCTCTGCAGGGCGCCTTGATTCAAAGAATCGATCCATTGTTGAAGTTCTATGTCGTATGCTTCTATAAAACGTTCCGACCAGTCGGAATAAATCTGACAGGAACGCGTGCCGTCCGTTTTTAATAAAATCGTGTTCGGGTCCGGCAGCCTTGCCGTTCCCTTTTCTCCTACCACTTCGCATTGAATGTCATACCCATAATGGGAATTCATATTAATCTCCGCATCAATCCGAACGCCGCTTCCGGTTTTAAGAAGCATGATCTGAGGATCCTCCAGACCGTCCTGCGCACTGCGGTTTTGCTTTACCGTCAGGACCTGTCCGGTCTCATACTCCTCGCCCAAAAGCCAGCGCAGCACGTCGATTTCATGAATCCCGGAATTCTTTATGGTCATATCCGTAGTGTGCTGAGGCCCGGGAATACGGTTTCTATGACAGCAGTGCACCATCAGCGGGGCACCGATTTTCCCGCTGTCGATGATTTCTTTCAGCGCGCGGTAGCCGCGGTCGTACCGCCTCATGAACCCCACCTGAACCAGTCTTTTCCCACACTGCAGCTCTGCGTCGATAATGTTCCGGCATTCCTTTGCCGATACGCCCAACGGTTTTTCGCAGAAAACATATTTCCGTTCCCGGATACACTGAAGAACATACCCGGCGTGTGTCGGATCCCAGGAGGCAACCAGAATTACGTCAACATTCGGGTCCCGAATCACTTCTTCCCCCGTTTCATAAAAAACGGCGCCGTATTCCTTCGCAATACCGGCCGCGTTTTCCGGACGGATATCGGACAGCGCCACGACTTTGGCTCCGTGAACGACGTTTGTCAGCCTGCGGATATGATCCCTTCCGATTGCTCCGGTGCCTATCACACCGATCTTCCATTCCACCGTTATTTCACCCCCATTGTAAGCGGACAACCGCCATCCCGCCGCAAGGCGGGAATGGCTTTCCGGATTGCCCGACAGAGAAATTTATTTACCGGTCATCTTATTCAGCTTATCAAGGTAATCCTTTGCATTTGAAGCATCGACGATTGTGGAACCGCTGTCGATCAATTTTTCAACATTCTCGCCCTTTACCGCTTTCACCGCATTTTCCACAGCCTTATAACCCATGTCGTACGGGGACTGCGCAACGGAAGCTGTCTCTTTGCCGTCGATAATGCTCTGGCACGCGGTGGCGATTCCGTCAAAGCCCATAAACTTGATTTTGTCTGCTTTCCCCGCCTGAGCAGCCGCTCTCTGTGCGCCGATAGCCATATCGTCGTTGTTGCAAAGGACCGCGTCGATCTGCGGGAAATTCTGCATAAAGTTTTCCATGACCTGTACCGCTTTGTCGGCAGTTGCGTTCGCGTACTGTGTATCCAGAACCTCTATGCCTCCCGCTTTCAGGGCTTCCGTATATCCTTTCATGCGGGCTTCGTTGGTCGGATCGCCCTGCACGCCGCCGATCAGCACTGCTTTTTTACCGGAGCCGATCAGCTTTGCGATATATTCGCCGCCCTTTTTAGCCGCTTCTTCATTTCCGGTTCCAATAAACGTCACTTTTTTGTCGTAGTTTGCATCCGTATCAACGAAAAGGACCGGGATCGTAGCATCCTGCAGTTTCGTGACCACCATGTCCGGCTGAAGCGGCGCAATGCACAGCGCGTCGATCTTGCCGGTTGAAAGCATGGTCTCGATCATATTGCTTTGTTCGTTAAACGAAGTCTCCGACGGAGGGCCTTCCAGGTCCACCTGAACACCCAGATCTTTTTGCGCCTGCTTTACGCCGGCGGCTACATATCCCCAATACTCGCTGGATAAAGTTTTCAGAATGACGCCGATCCGGATATCGGCATTGCTTTTTTCGGCAGATGATTCCGTGGCTGCCGGGGTGCTTTCCGTCCCTCCCGTGCTCTCCGGCGCAGCGCTATTCTGGCTGGAACCGTTGCAGGCGGCCATGGACAAAACCATGATTCCTCCCAAAATTGCTGCTAAAATTCTTTTCAATTTCATAGTGTTCTCCTTTCAATACTTTCAACTTTTTATGTAAATGGGTACTTCGCCCATTTTACAACCCCCTGCTGGATTCCATGATTGCCCGAACTGCCGTCTCCGTCCCGTTCTGCGGAATCAGCTCAAATCCAACTGTGCGATCATAACCTATTTTTTTCAAATGCTGAAACACCTGCCTGTAATGAATGGTTCCGGTACCGGGTTCCCCGCGGCCCGGTGCATCCGCAATGTGGATATACCCAATACTGTCAACGTATTTTGACAGTGTTTCGCAGATTTTCCCTTCGTTCAGGTACATGTGATAGGCGTCGTAAAGGATTTTAACGTTCGGTGAACCGACCAGCGAAGTAATTTCAGCCGACATCTGCGTGGATGTCAAGAAATTCCCGATATGATCCACCACAATATTCAGTGCCTCCAGCACCAGCGTAATACCTGCTTCTTCCGCGTAAGGCGATAATTTTTTCAGCGTATCAAACATGGTGCAGATTTTCACCGTATCCGAATACTGCGGAAAGGGATCCTTCGCATATGCTTTCGGGCCGGACAGAAGCTCGTTGGAGTGTACGACAAGCACCGGACAATTGATTTTTTGGGCGGCGCCAATCGACTTTTTTACAAACTCCACATACTCTTTCTGATGCTCCGGATCGCACATGGAAGCGTATTTATCGCCGGACATCGCTGATATTTTCAACTGATTTTCAGACAGCAGCCGCTTTACTTCATCCAGGTCCTTGTTATCCCAATCCCAGAACTCTATGGAATCAAAGCCATCCCGTTTCGCCTGACTGAAACGCTCCCGCCACGGCAGCTCCGTATAAAGGACTTCCAGATTCGCGGATCTTTTCATTTTATAAGCCCCTTTATTCCAATGATTATTTTTGTATACCCGGGCAAAAAGCTTTTGCGGAGACCTTGCCCTTTATCCCTGCTGTATTTCCACCAGTTTTCCTGTCTCAAACGACTGTTTGCACGATCCCGCGATTTCCACAACGCGTCTGCCGTCGTAAACCGTGACCTCCGGTTTGCGGTTGTGTAAAATGCAATCGGCAAACTCATTGATTTCGCTGATATAAGCATTCTGGAACCGCTCCAGAAAATCCTCGCAGCATTCCCTGCGCACACCGTGGGAGTCCAGAATTTCAACAATATTTTTCTGTGGTACGGAGCCGATTCTCAAAACACCCTTTGTCCCTACGATTTCGGTTTCTATATGATAGCCGTGCGGCGCGGTTCTCCCTGCAAAAAGGAATCCCATTGCGCCGTTCTGAAACTTCATCAGGCAGGAAACGTTGTCCCCGTCTCCGTAACGCGCAAATTCCTCGTGAGCATAGCACCCGCCGACGGCATAGACATTTTCCGGCTCGCTCTTTAAAAACCAGCGTGCCAGATCGATATCATGAACCGCCATGTCCAGAAACGCTCCTCCGCTGTGCGCGGCAAACGCGATAGAACCGGCGATCTGTTTTTCAGGGTCCTGGCTGTAAGCACGGAACAAAATCGGCTTGCCGATCTCCCCGGCGTCCACTTTTTGTTTGGCGTACTGATAAGAGGGGTCAAAACGGCGCATGAAGCCCAGCATAAACACTCTGTCAGGATGGTGCGCAACCGCCTCTTCCGCTTTTTTGCACTGTTCCACCGTAATTCCCAGCGGTTTTTCTGAAAAAACATGCTTTCCCTTTTCAAGCGCTTTCTCAATCTGCTCCGTGTGCAGTCCGGAAGGGGACGCGATGACCACCGCGTCCACGTCGTCACATTCGAGCATTTCATCAAAATCGGTAAATAGATGCGGAACACGCAGAGATTCCGCTTTCCTTTTCAGCTTATCCGCATCCACATCACAGAGAGCAATCAGTTCGGCATTCGGAATTTTTTCAGCGATATTCTCTGCATGGCGGTCTCCCAGCCGCCCAAGCCCAATGGAGCCAATCCTTACTTTATTCATCACTTTCAACCGCTCTTTCCTGAAAATATATATAGATAGAATGACCGGAGGCTAAAACTGTTTTGGGTTAAATGCCGGCTGTCCTACGGATGTATTCCCGCGCTTTCTTTGCGTAAACAAACGGATTCGCAATGGCGGGGTCCTGCTCCGCCTCTACAAGCAGCCAGCCCTCGTAATGATTCTGGGACAGGACGTCAAAAATCGGCTGGAAATCGATTGCGCCGTCGCCGGGAACGGTAAACGCACCCAGACGCACCGCCTGAAGGAAGCTGAGCTTTTCCGCTTTTACACGGGCAACAACTGCCGGACGGATGTCCTTCAGATGCACATGCCGGATACGGCCCGCATATTTTTTCAGCACCGCCAGCGCGTCTTCGCCGGAAAACACCAGATGTCCGGTATCGTACAGCAGAGAAACCGCGGAGGGATCCGTATTCTCCATCAGCCGGTCAATCTCCTGCGTGGTCTGCACGACCGTGCCCATATGATGATGGTAAACAAGCTTCATGTCCCTTTCGGCGGCAAGCCTTCCCAGCTTTTCCAGCCCCGTTGTGAGCATTTTCCACTCCGCGTCGTTCATAACATATTTCCCGTCGAAAATCGGGGTGTCTATCTGCCCCTGTATGCTGTGCCCCTGTTCGGAAACGACAATCACCTTCGCGCCAAGGTCATATAGAAAATTGCGGTGTTGGATAAACGCTTTCTCGGTTTCCTCATAAGGCTGCGTCGTCAGGAAAGAGCTGAACCACGCACTGGCAATGCGCAGATTCCTTTCCTCCATATAGCCTTTCAGCACACCGGCATCATGCGGATATTTATTGCCGACCTCGGTGCCGGAAAAACCCGCGAGCGCGGCTTCGCTGATACACTGCTCAAACGAGTTCTCCTTGCCGAGGTCGGGCATATCGTCATTGGTCCATGCAATGGGGGCGATGCCAAGAAAAACATTCTTTTTGTCAAACATCAAAAACAACTCCTCATCAATAGCTTCTCGCAGTTTTTTTATGCTGTTCCTTGCGTTCAAACGCTTCCCTGCCGTCCTCGCTCCGCGTTGTGCTGGCGACGCCGACATGCCACCAGGATTCGTAATCATGCGTCATGGTTTTGGGCAGGACTTTGATATCGATCAAAGTGGGAACCGTCTGTTTCTTGCTGTCGGCAAGGGCGGCCTTCAGTTCTTCCATGCTGCGCGCGGTATAGGTTTTCGCCCCGTAACCGGCGGCGACCGCAGCGTAGCTGACCGGAACAAAATCCCCCGTCTGATTTCCCGTTTCGGGATCACGGAAACGGAATTCCGTCCCCAGATTTCCGATGCCGTTGGACATTTCCAGATTATTGATACAGCCGTTCGAGGCATTGTCAAACAGCAGAATATTGATTTTCTGATGCTCCTGAACCGCGGTGACAATTTCCGAATGCAGCATCAGGAAGCTGCCGTCACCGACCATGGCGTAAACCTCACGCTTTGGCTCTGCAAGCCTGACGCCGAGCGCGCCGGCGATCTCATAGCCCATGCAGGAAAAACCGTACTCCATGTGATAGGAGTCACGTGCCTCGGTCGTCCACATGCGCTGCAGATCGCCCGGAAGGCTGCCCGCGGCGCCGATGATGATCGCATCGTCCGCAATACCGCCGCGAATGGCGCAGATCGCCGCCGTCTGGGTCAGGCTGCTGCCCGTCATTTTTATAAAGTCTTCCATGCTGCCGGGATCTCTCGCAGTAACCATCGGCTCAAAGCCTTCCCCGTAGGAATAGGCCGCAAGCCGTTTCATCTCTTCGTTCCAGGCTGTTTTGGCTTCTGAAATCTCATTGGCGTACGCACTGCGGTAGCCCCTGTTTTTCAGCAGGACGGTGAGCACCTCCATAGCCGCCTTTGCGTCGCCGACCGCTTTGATGCTGTCCATTTTATAAGCATGGAACCGGGACACATTGATGGAAACCACCTTTACACCCGGATTTTGAAACAGCCATTTGGAGGAAGTGGTAAAGTCGGACAGCCTGGAACCGACTGCAAGAATCAGATCGGCTTCCCGCGCGATGGTATTCGCGGCCAGATTTCCGGTCACGCCGATCCCGCCCAGATTATAGGGAGAGCTGGCGGAGCAGGCGCTTTTTCCGGCCTGCGTTTCGCCGAAAGGAATATGAAACTGTTCGCAGAAATTCTGAAGGATGTCTCCGGCTCCGGAATACTTCACGCCGCCGCCGCAGATCACCAGCGGCTTTTTGCTGGCCGCCAACGCGTTCAGGACATCTTCGATCTCTTCGTTCGCAGGAAGGCACCTCGTGATTTTATGTACGCGTTTCTGAAAAAAATAGTCCGGATAATCGTAGCTTTCACCCTGCACGTCCTGCGGAATCGCAACACACACCGCGCCGGCCTCCGCCGGGTCGGTCAGGACCCGCATGGCGTTAATCATGGCGGTCATCAGCTGCTCCGGGCGCTCCACACGGTCCCAGTATTTGCAGACCGCTTTAAACGCGTCGTTCGTGGTGGTTTTCAGGCTGCCTGACTGTTCCACCTGCTGCAGGACCGGGTCAGGCTGCCTGCTGGCGAAGGTATCGCCCGGCAAAAGCAGCAGCGGAATATTGTTGACGGAAGCGCAGGCCGCGGCGGTGACCATATTTGCCGCGCCCGGGCCGATGGAGGAAGAGCAGGCGATAATCCGTTTGCGGTTGTTCTGCCTTGCGAAGGCGGTGGCCAGGTGAGCCATGCCCTGTTCATTTTTGCCCTGAAAATACTTTAATTCCCCCCGGTTTTCATCCAGCGCCTGCCCGAGCCCGCACACATTCCCGTGCCCGAAAATCGTGATGACTCCTTCCACGAATTTATTTTCCGCCCCGTCGATGCTGACGTACTGTCGATCCAAAAAACGCACAAGCGCCTGTGCCATTGTCATTCTGGTCGTACCCATAACCGAACTCCTTTCGTAATCTCTATGCTCTGGCGATCATTTCTCCGTATTTTTTCTTGCAGTCGGCAATGTAATCCCGAACGGTCTTCGCGTCCGGCATGCTGTCCGCGCAGGAATGGCTGGCGACGAGCAGGGACGCAGACGCGCTGCCGAATTCCAGACAGTCGATGATTTCCCAGCCTTCCAGCAGCCCGTACAGGAACGCGGAAGCGTAGCCGTCGCCGCCGCCGAAGCCCTTCAGCTTTTTAATCGGAAACGGCTTCACGGTATAGCTCTGGCCGTCGCAGGTGTAAGCGGTGGAGCCTTCCTTCCCGTGCTTGATGACAACGATTTTGGCGCAGCGGCTGTGCCAAAGGGCAGCGGTTTCCCTGTCCGAAAGACCGGGCCGTATCAGGCTCTGGGTCAGGTCGTATTCCTCTCTGGAACCCAAAATCACATCGGCCTGGCCGGCGGCAATCCCGTAGTAAACGCCGAGCTCATCCTTTGACTGCCAGTTATACGCGCGGTAATCGATGTCAAAAATAACCGGCGTATCGGTTTTTTTCGCAAGGAACAGCGCCTTTAGGGCCGCTTCCCGCGACGGGCTCTCGGCCAGCGCCGTTCCGGAGATCAAAAGCGCCTTGCTCTGTTTCATGTATTCCTCGTCAATATCGTTTACATTTAACTGTAAATCCGCAATTTTGTTGCGGTACATTAAAATGCTGCTTTCTTTTTCACTTAGAATTTCCGTAAAGGTAAGCCCCAGCTTTTCCCCATTTTCGCAGCGGCGGATCCGGGAAGTGTCGATTCCCTCTTTTTTGAAATAATCCGTCACATAATCACCGAACCGGTCGTCGGATACCCGCGCGAAAAAACCGCATTTCTTCCCCAGCCGCGAAAGACCCACCGCGATGTTTGCGGGAGAACCGCCCAGATATTTCTTATAGGTCGTGCTCTCTGCCAGCGTTTTATAATAGTCAACCGGATTGAGATCAATCGTGATTCTGCCCAAAGGCGTAAGGTCAAATTTTCTGTTTGCGTCAAACTCTATGTATTTCATCATGCCGTCCCTTTCCCTGTGCGCGTTTTTATGAAATTTGTTCCAAAGGTATTCTGTTGTTGAAAATTTCGATATGTTTTTTTACGTTCCCATATACTTCCCGTACCATCGCTTCATTGAGCGCAAAGTAATTGTAGGGGGCCTCCGTTCGGAAATACTTTTCCGCTCCCCGCGTCAGAGCGTCGAAATTGGCCGTGGCAATGTTGATTTTGCGGATACCGTACTGAATACAGGTCCTGAAATCCTGAGGGCTGATTCCCGTACCGCCGTGAAGCACCAGGGGAACCGCGACCTTTTGATGGATTTCTTCCAGAATATCAAAACGGATTTTCGGCTCTGTGGTATAGTGACCGTGTGCATTCCCTATTGCAACGGCCAGGGCGTCCACCCCTGTTTCCTTTACAAAATCACGGGCGACGTCCGGATCGGTGCAGACCATTTTATGATTGAGGCTGTTGTCCTCGCTCCCGCCTACGACCCCGAGCTCAGCCTCTGTGGATGCTCCGCGCTCTTCGGCCATCCGTATCACCTGTCCGGTGACCTTTATGTTCTCAGGCAGCTCGTATTTGGAGCCGTCAAACATGACGGACGTAAAGCCCAGATCGAGCGCCTGCTGTACGGTATCCACTGTCAGGCCGTGGTCCAGATGGACCGCGACATCCACTTTCGCATTCCTGGCCGCATGAATCATCATGGGCCCCATCAGATCCAACGGGGAATGTTTCAGCCGGATTTGCGCAATCTGCAGGATAATAGGGGTGTTCAGTTCTTCCGCCGCCTTGACCGCGCCAATCAGCATTTCCATATTTCCTACGTTGAAGGCTCCGACTGCCCTATCCTCTTTGGAAGCGTCCATAATGAGTTCCTTCATAGGACGGATAGACATGTTTCATCCTTCTCTCTGTAATGTTTTGGATATGTTATGACGATATGTTATCACTATGCTGCAAATTATTCAATAGATTTTCGCGAAAACTTGGGCAATTTTTATTTATTTATAATAACTTACAATATTCAAATAATTCCTTTATCAATAATTCACAACCGATCAGTCCGAAAAAGAATAAATTTACACCGTGTTTTGTGATTATATTTCTATATTATAATCAAACACTATTTTAATAAAAAATCAGCCAAAAGCTTTCCGAATTCGACAAATTTATGAATTGCAAATTTTGACTAAGTTCTATATAATAAAGGAACAATGTAACCATTTTTATATATTGCTCTATGATTTCCCGCGAATAACATATGATTAGGAGTTAAAATGATGCGGTCTAAAAGAATTGAAGAAATCAAAGCCTACATTTACGACAACAAAACGGTGACGCTCGACCAGATCTGTGAAAAGTTCAAGGTTTCGAAGAGCACGCTCCGAAGGGACCTGGACGAGATTTTGATGGAGAGCGACATTAAAAAAATTTACGGCGGTGTGACGGCGATTCCCAAAAGGGAGCTGACTTCCTTTGAGGAGCGGAATATCTCGAATTCAGCGGCAAAGGAACAAATCGCTGCGGCCGCGGCCGAGCTGGTGGAGGACGGCGATATCGCCTTCATCGATTCGGGGACGACAACGCTGCACATCGTCGACTATATACGGGATAAAAAGAAAATCACCATCCTTACCAACAACGTGGAAATCATTTTGCGCGCAATCCCGTACGACAACATCAACATCATTTCCCTTTCCGGTACGCTCAACCGCAAAACCCTGTCCTTTACCGGCACCAGCTCCGCACAGGTGCTGCAGAATTACAATATCAGCAAGGCATTTATGGCTACGACCGGGTTTTCCATCGCCAACGGCGTGACCAATTCCTCTCCTTCGGAGTCCGACATCAAACGAATGGCCGTGAAGCGCAGCCAGCAGGTTTACCTTTTAGCCGACAGCAGTAAATTCGGTGCGGTTTCCCTGATCACTTACTGCGATCTGAGCCAGGTAAACGTCCTGATTACCGAAGCCGAACCGCCCAAAGAGATCCGCAGCTTTATAACGGGCTCCGGCGGCAGAATTCTTCTTGCCAAATGACGCGGCATTCAAAGAATTGATAAAATTGATTCATAATTCATTTGCTTTTTACAAATGGATGAAATCATTTTGCATATATAAATAACAATTTTTGATATTTATTTGGTAATTGACTTGATTTTTTTATTATTCGAAGATATAATGGTTAAAAGATTCATAACTTACTCATAAGTTTATCATTTTAAGGAGGAAAAAGAATGAGTGAAGCCAAGAAACTGAGACCTTATATCAATGGAGAATTCATCGAGTCAAAGACGGAAAAATACAGTGACGCCTATGATCCGAGTACCGGCGAGGTGATCGCCAAGGTGCCCTGCTGTACACCGGATGAGGTGGAGCAAGCGGTCGTAAGCGCCAAGGCGGCTTACCCAGGCTGGTCGTCCACACCGGTCGTAAAGCGCGTGCAGATTCTTTATAAGATGCGGCAGCTGATCGAGGAGCACCTCGACGAACTGACTTATCTGGTCGCGCAGGAAAACGGCAAGAACTGGTCGGAGGCACAGGGTGACGTGCTGAAGGCGAAAGAAGGTACCGAACAGGCAATCTCGGCACCCTCGCTGATGATGGGGGAAAGCCTGATGGACGCCTCCAAGGGCTACGATACCGTTCTGTACCGTGTCCCTCTGGGCGTTTGTGCGGGAATTATCCCCTTCAACTTCCCGTCCATGATCCCAATGGGCTGGATGACGCCGATCTGCATTGCGTGCGGCAACACCATCGTTTTAAAAGCGGCGACGTTTACCCCGCAGTCCGCTCTCCGGTTTGCGGAACTGTACAAAGAGGCCGGCCTTCCGGACGGCGTCATCAACATTGTCACCTGTTCCCGGCATGAGGCCGAAATCCTTCTGACCCACCCCGATGTAAAAGCCATTACTTTTGTAGGCTCCACCGATGTCGGTCAGCATATTTATTCCACTGCGGCCGCACACGGAAAACGGGTACAGGCGCTTTGCGAAGCAAAAAACCACGCTTTGGTTTTGAACGACTCACCGGTTGAAAGAACCGCGGCCGGTATCATTAACTCTTCTTTCGGCTGCGCCGGCGAGCGCTGCATGGCCCTTCCCGTCGTCGTCGTCCAGGAAGGGATCGCCGACCGGCTGGTCGCCGAGATTGTGAAACAGTCCAATACGATGAAAATAGGGCCTGCCTATGACAAAACCACGAAGTTAGGTCCCGTGATCAACGAGGCGCACCGCCAGTCCGTATCCGACTGGATTCAGAAAGGGATCGACGAGGGAGCCGCCCTTGTGCTTGACGGCAGGAATGTCAAAGTAGAAGGCTTTGAAAAGGGATTTTACCTTGGGCCAACCATCTTTGACCACGTAAAACCCGGCATGACGGTCGGTGAAAGAGAAATCTTCGGGCCTGTGCTCTGCATTAAGAGAGTAAAAACCTTTGAAGAGGGCCTTGCCGTTATGAACGAGAATCCGTTTGCGAACGGCTCCGTGATCTTTACCCAGAACGGGCATTACGCCAGGGAGTTTGTCCGCCACACCGACGGCGGCATGGTCGGCGTGAATGTCGGCATTCCGGTACCCGTGGGATATTTCACCTTCTCCGGGCATAAAAAGTCCTTCTTCGGCGACCTGCACTGCCTCGGCAAAGACGGCTACCGGTTCTATACGGACAGCAAGGTCGTCACCACCCGCTGGTTTGATGAAGAAGAATCCAAATCCACGACTGTAAGCACCTGGGACGGCACCATCTAAGCCGAAACCCGTTTGTACATAGCCGGCAACAGAACCGGCGCAGAAGCTGGAAGGACGCTGCCCCGTTCCTTCCGGTGACAATTCCTCCCTCCACAGAAGCAAAAGGCTTACCGTTCATGTAAAGCCTTTTGCTTCTCCATTTAATAGCAGCGATCTCTCAAATTGAAAGTTGGCGGAATCTGCTCCGGTCAGCGAGGGGCCGCACCCACAGTCAAACAACAAGGCGGAGAAAAGCATTCCGTCTTTCTGCCAATCTAACCGCCAAATCATCAGATCAGAGGGGATTTCCCATTATGATAACCGTAGCAGAAAAGAAAACGAGGGACACGCCGCAGATCCTTCTCCTGTCCGTTATCGTGTCTCTTTTTTGGTTTTGCCAGTATGTTTATATTCCCTACCAAACGATCTACCTGTCGGGGATCGGCTGCGAGCCCACCCTGATCGGCATTGTAACAGGCGCTTATGGATTCACGCAGATGGTCATGCGCCTGCCGCTGGGCGTAACGTCTGACCGCTATGGCAGGCAAAGATTCTTTATTATACTCGGAATTTTCAGTGCCGGAACCGCTTCCCTGTTTCGAATCTTTCTGCCGAACGAATACGGTTTTTTCCTTGGCAACCTGTTTTCCGGCTTCGCTTCGGCCACCTGGATTTCTTTTATGATCCTGTTTTTCAGCCACTTTCAGGAAAATCATCTGCAAAAGGCTTCCGGCTTGATTGTCGGCGCGAATAATCTGGGGATTTTTCTCGGCTTTTCCGCAGGTACCCTGCTTTACCGGCATTTTGGAATGAATCTGCTGTGCATACTGAGCGCCGCCGCCGCGCTTCCGGCGCTTTTCCTGTCGCTGTTTATCATCGAGCCGTCCCATGAAGGGCAGGCGCCGCCCGTAAGGGATTTGCTGAAGATATGCACGGACAGGCGCCTCATTCTTTTTTCCCTGCTTGCGCTGATTCAGCAGGGGGTACAGATTTCCACCTCCATGTCTTTTACAGCGCAGGCGGCGCAGGCGCGCGGTGCGGACAGCACACAGATCGGCTTATGCTCCGTCATTTACATAATCACAGCGGTGCTCAGTTCTTATTTTGCCGCCTCAAAAGCGGCTCATAAGCTCGGCCCTTCCTTCTGGATTCCTGTGATTCTGGCCTGTCTGACGATTTACTGCCTGTTGATTCCAAATCTTCCGAACATAGAGTGGTTTTACCCCGCACAGATTTTATCGGGGCTTTCCACCGGGATACTGTTTTCCTTCTGTACCTCCGAAGCGATGAAAAACATCCCCAAAGAAACGAAATCGACCGCGATGGGATTTTATCAGTCGGTCTATGCGGCCGGCATGACCTTGCTGCCGATTGTAACCGGCGCTTTGACGAGCGTATTTGGATTGCGCAACGCTTTTTACTCCCTCGCCGGTCTGACCGCAGTCGGGCTGGACGGCGCCATCGTCTATTACTGTAACCGGCGCGGAGCCTGATTCTGAAAAAAACGGACCCGAAGATACGACGGAAGAGGATTTTTCCTCGCTCCAAAACCTTTGGACTGACAAATC
Organism: Caproiciproducens puteiluti; assembly: GCF_052442865.1. NCBI lineage: Bacteria > Bacillati > Bacillota > Clostridia > Eubacteriales > Acutalibacteraceae > Caproiciproducens > Caproiciproducens puteiluti. The sequence goes on from NZ_CP194790.1 coordinate 2,962,780, forward strand.
AAAAAGCGCACGACTGAATGAACAGCCATGCGCTTTTCCAAGCATTAATACTAATAGTATATTCTTATATATTTATTACAATTTCCGGAGCAATCATCAAGACTATTTGTATTAAAATAATCAAATTATACTTTATGTATCAATAATTTCATAAATTTACTCAATACATCAAAACTACAGCAATTCCATTTCAGTTTGCGAGACTGGAAATGCTGTAGGAATCCGATTCATCTTATGAAGCACTTACAAAATGTTCCTCTGATAAGCTGTTTCCTGCTGGGATAATCGTCAGACGGACTGTTTGATCGGTTTGTTCATGCAATTTGATTTTGACAGATGAACAGAACATGCCTGATCGTAAAACTGAATTTTATAATTTACTTTGGCCAGGTGCTTTTGCAGCTCCTGAATCTGCTCCAGCACGCTTTCCCGCTGCCGGATGAAAATCTGCCGTCTTTCTTCCAGCGTCGCGTCCCCTTCAAGCGAAAGATCGATATACTCCTTAATTTTCTTAATCGGCATCCCCGTACCTTTCAGGCAGCAAATTACGGACAGCCGTTCCAAATCGGAATCCGTAAAGACTCTGATTCCATTCTCCGTCCGTTCAACAAACGGCAGAAGGCCCTCTTTTTCATAATAACGCAGCGTGTGCGCCGTCAGACTCATTTTTTCCGCCGCCTGTTTAATAGTATAACCCATTGGAAATTCCCCCACTTATTATACAAATTGTAAATCTTTTTTCACTCGACTTAGAGCAAACATTAACGTTTAAAACAGTATAACACAGAACGGGAGAAATGAAAATCGTTTGCATAAAAACGCCGCAGAACTGGTCTGGTTCTGTAAAAGGAGCCAAGCTTCTTTGTCAAAGCGGCTGAAAAGCTCTTCGGCGAACTCAACGCCGCCTGTCGGTCGGCGCCGTCCAAGAGCAGGATGTAATTAGAAGAATTAAATAGGAAACAAAATCCAAATATCCGATTTATAGTGAATATAACAGTTTCCTTTGTGAAATCCTTCTTGCTTTTTCGTAGAACCATGATATAATATTAACAAATAAGCTTCCGGTGCGCCGGCTGAGACGGAGTTTTTCATCTTACGGCAAACCATGGGGAAACTTTTCAAAAAGTGATCGTACTGAATGCAGGAGGGTTCGTCCCGAATGAGAAGGCGAGAGAATAGTGGAAATTCAAAGGGGCACGTCTGCGCGCCTTTGTTTTGATATGCTATCCCTGTGCCTTTTCGGCGCAGGGATTTTTTTGAACGGAAAGGAGGCTATCCAATGGAATCCAGAATCGCTCTGGTCGGAATTGTAGTGGAAAATACCGACTCGGTGGAAAAAATCAACGCCATCCTCCACGAATACGGGGAGTACATTGTGGGAAGGATGGGCATTCCCTATCACAAACGGCACATTTCGGTCATCAGCATCGTGATGGACGCGCCGGGGGACGTCATCAGCGCCCTTTCCGGGAAGCTGGGAATGATTCCTCACGTCAACATCAAAACAGTCTACTCAAAAGTTCCCCCAACGGAAGAGTAATCAGAACGGAGATTATGAATGAGGGCTCTGATCGACAGGCTTTACACGGAAAGAACGCTCAGCAAAGAAGATTTCTGCCTCCTTTTAAGCCACTGCACACCGGAAAACAGCGAATACCTTTTTCAGCTGGCCCGGAGCGTGTCCAAAAAACATTTCGGGAACCGGATTTACGTCCGCGGGCTGATCGAGTTTACCAACTACTGCCGCAACGACTGCTACTACTGCGGAATCCGGTACGGCAACCACAGGGCGGAACGCTACCGCCTGACGAAGGAAGAAATTCTGTCCTGCTGTGAAAGCGGCTACGGGCTGGGCTTCCGTACCTTCGTTTTGCAGGGGGGCGAAGACCCGTTTTATACGGATGGGGACATCATTTCTCTGGTAAGCTCCATCAAAAAAAGCTATCCCGACTGCGCCGTCACCCTTTCCATCGGCGAAAAAAGCGAGGAGGCCTATCGGAAATACTTTCAGGCGGGGGCGGACCGCTATCTGCTGCGGCATGAGACCGCCAACGCGCACCACTACGGCAGGCTCCACCCGGAAAACCAAACGCTGCAGACCCGGATGGAATGCCTGCGGGCGCTGAAGAAAACCGGCTATCAGGTGGGCACCGGCTTTATGGTCGGGTCGCCCTACCAGACGGTGGAAAATCTGGCGGAAGATCTGCTTTTTATCCGGCGGCTCGAGCCGGAGATGGTGGGAATCGGTCCATATATCCCCCACCACGGCACGCCGTTTGCCGATCAGCCCGCGGGAAGCCTGGAACTGACGCTGTTCCTGATCGGTATCCTCCGGCTGATGCTGCCGAACGCGCTGATTCCCGCGACGACCGCGCTGGGCACCATTCACCCGAGCGGGCGGGAAAAAGGGATTTTAGCCGGGGCGAATGTCGTCATGCCCAATCTTTCCCCCGTAAGAGTACGGAAAAAATACGAGCTGTACGACAACAAAATCTGTACGGGCGAGGAAGCGGCCGAATGCCGGTTCTGCCTGCAGAACCGGATGGAAAGCATCGGATACCGGATTGTGGTCGACCGGGGAGATTTCCGCCCCGCCAATCTGAACGATTAAGGAGTATTTATCATGTATCAGTGCAAATCGAAAACAGCGACCGAATTTATCGACGACGAGGAAATTCTGGATACTCTGGACTACGCCCAAAAGAATAAGCGGAACCGCGAGCTGATCGACGGGTTGCTTGAGCGGGCGAAGGACTGTAAGGGCCTGACCCACCGGGAAGCGGCCGTCCTGCTGGAATGCGACCTGCCGGACGAAAACGAAAAGATGTTCAGGCTGGCAAAAAAAATCAAGCAGGCATTCTATGGCAACCGGATCGTGATGTTTGCCCCGCTCTATCTTTCCAACTACTGCATTAACGGCTGCGTATACTGCCCTTATCATTTTAAAAATAAAAAAATCTGCCGCAAAAAGCTGACGCAGGAAGAGATTGCCCGTGAGGTCGTCGCCCTGCAGGATATGGGCCACAAGCGTCTGGCGCTGGAAACCGGCGAGGACCCGGTGAACAACCCGATCGAATACGTGCTGGAAAGCATTCAGACCATTTACGGCATCAAACATAAAAACGGGGCTATCCGCCGCGTCAACGTCAATATTGCGGCGACGACCGTGGAAAATTACCGGAAGCTTAAGGAAGCCGGGATCGGTACCTACATTCTGTTTCAGGAGACCTATAATAAAAAGAGCTATGAGGAGCTGCATCCCACAGGACCGAAGCACGACTATGCCTACCACACCGAGGCCATGGACCGCGCGATGGAAGGCGGTATTGACGACGTGGGAATCGGCGTGCTGTTCGGGCTGAATATGTACCGCTATGACTTTGTCGGGCTGCTCATGCACGCGGAGCATCTGGAAGCCGCTATGGGCGTCGGTCCGCACACCATCAGCGTACCGCGTATCCGGCCCGCCGACGACATTGACCCCAAAAACTTCACAAACGCTATCTCGGACGATATTTTTGCCAAAATCGTCGCCGTGCTGCGCATTGCGGTCCCCTATACCGGCATGATTATCTCCACCAGGGAGTCCCAGAAAACAAGGGAACGCGTGTTGGAGCTGGGCGTTTCCCAGATCAGCGGCGCTTCCTCCACCAGTGTCGGCGGGTACGTCGAACCGGAAGAGGAGGAGGACAACTCCGCGCAGTTCGAGGTAAACGACAAGCGTACGCTGGACGAAATCGTCGGCTGGCTGCTGGACCTCGGCTTTATCCCCAGCTTCTGCACCGCCTGCTACCGCGCGGGACGGACCGGGGACCGCTTCATGACTTTGGTGAAGGCCGGGCAGATCGCGAACTGCTGTCATCCGAACGCCCTGATGACGCTCAAGGAATATCTGGAGGATTACGCCTCCAAGGATACCAGACAAAAAGGCGAAGCGCTGATTGCCAAAGAGGTTTTCAATATCCCGAACGAAAAAGTCCGCTCGATCGCCATGGAGCATTTGCAGGAGATGAAAGCGGGCAAACGGGACTTCCGGTTTTAAAGAGTAATCCATTAAGAAAGGGTGCGAAAAATGAGCCTGACGGATACCCCAAGAGCCAACCGGCTTCACATCGGCATTTTCGGGAAGCGCAACAGCGGAAAGTCCTCCCTGATCAACGCGCTCACCCGGCAGGAGACCGCTCTGGTTTCGGATGTCGCCGGAACGACGGCGGACCCCGTGTATAAGTCCATGGAAATTTACGGCATCGGCCCCTGTGTGTTCATCGACACCGCCGGGTTCGACGACGTGGGCGAGCTGGGCCAAATGCGGGTGGAGAAAACGAAAAAGGTCATTGACAAGACCGACATTGCCCTGGTCATTTTCAGCGGCGAAGACATTGCGGAGGAAATCCGCTGGACAGACACCCTGCAGGAGCATAAAATTCCGGTCATCGCCGTCGTCAACAAGGCCGATATTCTTGCAGACGCGGCTGAAATCGCCGCGAAGGTCTGGAAAACCGGCAAGCTGAGCCCCATTGTGGTCAGCGCAAAAGCAAAAACGGGGATTGAAAAAATCCGCGAAGAACTCATCCGCCGGCTGCCCGAGGATTACGAGGCAAAGAGTATCACCGGCGGGCTGGCGGACAACGGGGACCTGATCCTGCTGGTGATGCCGCAGGATATTCAGGCGCCGAAGGGCCGACTGATTCTGCCGCAGGTGCAGACGCTGCGCGAGCTGCTCGATAAAAAGTGCGTTGTCCTCAGCGCGACCGCCGACAAGCTGGACGAAGCGCTGGCCTGTCTGAAAGAACCGCCCAAGCTGATTATCACCGATTCGCAGGTATTTAAGACCGTATATGAAAAAAAGCCGAAGGAAAGCAGGCTGACCTCTTTTTCGGTCCTGTTCGCCAATTACAAGGGCGACCTCCCGTATTATGTGGAAAGTGCAAGTGCGATCGGCCGCCTGACGGAGCGGTCCCGGGTGCTGATTGCGGAAGCCTGCACCCACGCGCCATTGGCAGAGGACATCGGACGGGAAAAGCTCCCGCGCATGCTCCGCAAAAAGGCCGGAGAAGCCCTGACGGTCGACGTGGTGAGCGGTTCCGATTTTCCGGAGGACCTTTCCCCGTATGATCTGGTGATTCAGTGCGGGGCCTGCATGTTCAACCGAAAATATGTGCTGTCCCGCGTGGAACGCGCACGCGCGCAGGGCGTTCCCATGTCCAACTACGGCGTGGTGATCGCGTATCTGTCCGGAATTCTCGACAAAATCGATCTGAACTGACCACCGCAACCCGGCAAAAAAGAGAAGGCCCGCTAAAACGGGCCTTCTCTTTTTGTCTGTTCTGCTTATTCCACCGTAATAACCGAAACCGGACAGCCTTCCTGCGCCTGGATCGCCTTGTCCTCAACCTCGGGCGGCACATCCTCCCTGTAAACCTCGGCCACTCCGTCGTCGCCCATTCTGAAAACCTCGGGACAGGTTTCGGGGCAGAGTCCGCAGGAAATGCATCCGCTTCTGTCAAGAGTCGCTTTCATAATAACATCCTTCTTTCCGGTCAAACATGACCAAAATATTTTCGTCATTTTTATTGGAGGGATATTACGATATTCCTTTGTATTGTCGCCTGATCGCGGAATTTTATTCCGTATTCAACATTTTTTACCGGATCATTGCTTCGATATTTTTCGTTCATCCCATTATACACAAACAGTGCCAAAAAGTAAATAACGGGAAAGACCCCACCGCATAAATTTTATGATCGTTTGGTATTCGGCCCAAGCGATTCCTTTTTTGTGTTGTGCGACTGATTCTGGTTCTCCGGTTTTTTGGACCGGCCCGCTTCGTTTACGGCTTCCATCCGGTTTTCCCCGTTCAGGCCGTTTTTATCCGGAAGTTTTTTCTCATCCATTTTTCTTCCTCCTACATCACATGGTCTTCGCTTTTTTCGGCCCGGATTTTATAGCCGAGCCGCTGGAGCTTATTCTCAATCCGGCTCTGCTCCACCCCCGTGGTGTCGTAGTCCACGGCAACTCTTCCCGTGTGCGTATTGGTGCTGACGGAGATGACTCCGTGCAGAGTATCAAGCTCTTTCTTAATGGTCTGGACGTCTTTTTGATCGGTCATATTTTCTAAATCGAAATAAGCGCTGGCTTTTGCCATCGATCATCACCTCGCCCATAGTATTGACAAAGCGGGGATGAATATCATTGTTCATTGCCTTATTTATTATCTGTTTTTTGCATAATTTTAAATGTTTATTTTCATTTAATAAAGAAAGTCCATAGGGTAAATTTACCAAAAGATAGCTGAAGCTTATTTTTTTCATCGATATTCCCAAAAATCATTGACAATAAAATAACGATATGTTATCTTTTTTGTAGCCTAGGGAACTTTTTAACAGGTAAACCGAAACGAATTGCGAGGAGAAAAATCAATGGATACTCAGTGCGACCACAAGATTTTGGACGAAATACTGGAAAAACACCAGTACAACCCCGGCAACATCATTGCGATCCTTCAGGATACACAGGAGGTGTACCGCTATCTTCCAAAGGATATTTTCCCCTATTATTCAGACCGGCTTGGAATCAGCCAGGCGCAGATTTTCAGCATCGCGACCTTTTACGAGAATTTTTCTTTGGAGCCCAAAGGAAAATATGTCATCAAGGTGTGTGACGGCACGGCCTGCCATGTGAGAAAATCGGCCGCTATCCTGGATCAGCTGCGCAAGGAGCTGGGCCTCTCTTCAGCGAAGAAAACAACGGAGGACCTGCTGTTCACCGTTGAAACGGTATCCTGCCTCGGCGCCTGCGGACTTGCCCCCACGCTGACAGTGAACGACCAGGTCATGGGAATGATGACTCCGCAGAAAGTAACCGATTTACTTGTAACACTCAGGGAGGAAAAAGCAGATGCTGAAATGTAGAGAAGATTTGCAGAATATCCGCAGCCTGTATCAGGCCCGCCTTGAAAAACAAAAAGTGAAAATCCTGATCTGTGCCGGCACCGCGTGTGTCGCGAACGGGTCCCTCGTATTATACGATACATTTATGAAGCTCATTGCGGAAAAAGGAATCAACTGTGTGGTCGATCTGGAGCATGAGCCGGAAGGGGAACCGCTGGGTGTAAAGAAAAGCGGCTGCCACGGATTTTGTGAAATGGGCCCGCTGGTGCGTATCGAACCAAAGGGCTATTTATATGTAAAAGTAAAACCCGAAGACTGTGAGGAAATTCTGGAGGCCAGCGTGGTCAGCGACACCTGTGTGGAACGGCTCACCTATCATAAGGGGGACGAGTTCCACAGGCATCAGGAATCCATTCCGTTTTACAAACGGCAGAAGCGCGTCGTGCTGGAACACTGCGGACATATTGACGCCACCTCCATCGGCGAATACATAGCGAACGGCGGATACTCGGCGCTGGAAAAAGCCCTGTTTGAAATGACCCCGGAAGAAGTTTTGCAGGAAGTGGAAATATCCAACCTGCGCGGACGCGGCGGCGGCGGATTCCCGACCGCGAGAAAATGGTCCCAGGTAAAGCGCCAGAAGGCGGAAAACAAGTACATCGTCTGTAACGGCGACGAGGGCGACCCCGGCGCGTTTATGGACAGAAGCGTAATGGAAAGCGACCCGCATAAAATGCTGGAGGGCATGATCCTTGCGGCATATACCTGCGGTGCGAAATACGGCTACATCTATGTCCGCGCGGAGTACCCGCTCGCCGTCACCCGTCTCGGCATTGCCATTGACCAGGCGAGGAAGCTCGGGCTTCTGGGCGACCATATTCTCGGCACCGACCTGTGCTTCGATATCAAAATCAGCCGCGGCGCGGGCGCTTTCGTCTGCGGCGAGGGCAGCGCACTGACCGCCTCCATTGAGGGCAAACGCGGAATGCCGCGCGTAAAGCCGCCCAGAACGGTGGAGCACGGACTGTTCGACAGCCCGACCGTACTGAACAACGTGGAAACCTTTGCAAACGTACCGGCGATTATCACAAACGGTGGCCAGTGGTTCCGCAGCATCGGCCCGGAAAACAGCCCGGGAACCAAAGCGTTTGCGCTGACCGGCAATATCATGAATACCGGACTGATCGAAGTCGCCATGGGCACTACCCTGCGCGAGGTCATTTACGATATCGGCGGCGGAATGCGCGACGGTGCGGAGTTCAAGGCCGTACAGATCGGCGGCCCGTCCGGCGGATGCCTGACAAAAGAGCACCTCGACCTGCCGCTGGACTTTGACAACCTGAAAAAAGTCGGCGCGATGATCGGCTCCGGCGGACTGGTCGTCATGGACGACCACACCTGCATGGTCGAAGTGGCGCGTTTCTTCATGAGCTTCACGCAGAACGAATCCTGCGGAAAATGCGTGCCTTGCCGCGAAGGTACCAAGCGGATGCTGGAAATTCTGGAACGCATCGTGGCCGGAAACGGAGAGCTGGACGACATTGATCTTTTGGAAGAGCTGGCGGAAACCATTTCCGCAACCGCGCTCTGCGGGCTGGGCAAGACCGCCGCGTCCCCGGTGCTGAGCACGATCAAATATTTCCGCGACGAATACGAAAACCATATTATTGAAAAGCGCTGCCCCACCAAGAACTGCCAGAAGCTGAAAAAGATTTACATAGACGCAGCTTTGTGCAAGGGCTGTTCCAAGTGCGCGCGGAACTGTCCCGTGGGCGCGATTACCGGCCAGATCAAATCGCCGTTCGTGATCGACGGTGCGAAATGCATCAAATGCGGTGCGTGTGTGGAAGCCTGCGCCTTCCACGCGGTAAAGGAGGACTAAGTTAATGACCGGAGAATTTATGCTGATTGACAACATCCCGGTGGAAATAGAGGGTGAAAAGAACCTGCTCAGCCTCATCCGCAAGGCGGGAATCGAGCTGCCGACCTTTTGCTACCATTCTGAGCTTTCCGTTTACGGAGCCTGCCGCATGTGCATGGTGGAAAACAAGCGCGGCGGTATGGAAGCCGCCTGCTCCACCCCGCCCCGCGCCGGGATGGAAATCTACACCAATACGCCGAAACTGAGAAGATACCGCAAAATGATTCTGGAGCTGCTGCTTTCCGACCACTGCCGCGACTGCACCACCTGTGAGAAAAACGGGGAATGCAGGCTGCAGGAGCTGGCGGAACGCTTCGGAATCAGGCAGGTCCGTTTCAAGAACACCGCGGAGGAACCGAAGCTGGACACCTCTTCCCTGTGCATCATCCGCGATACCAATAAATGCATTCTCTGCGGCGACTGCGTGAGAATGTGCAACGAGGTCCAAAACGTGGGCGCAATCGACTTCATGTCCAGAGGGGCGAAAATGACGGTCAGCACCGCGTTCCATGTGCCGATCGCGGACTCCAACTGCGTCGGCTGCGGCCAGTGCGCCGCCGTCTGCCCCACCGGGGCTATTGTGGTGAAAAAGGATACCGAAAGCGTCTGGGACGCTTTGAGCGACCCGGATACCAAGGTTGTCGTACAGATCGCCCCCGCGGTGCGCGTCGGTATCGGCGGCAAAATGGGCCAGAAGGCCGGCGAGGACCTGATGGGCAAAATCGTCGCTGCCCTCAAGCGCATGGGTGCGGACGAGGTGTTCGACACCGCGACGGGCGCCGACCTGACCGTGATGGAAGAGGCGAACGAGCTGCTGGAGCGCCTGGAAAACGGTGGAAAGCTTCCGCTGTTCACCTCCTGCTGCCCGGCGTGGATACAGTACGCCGAGAAAAAGCACCCGGAGCTCCTGCCCAATATTTCCACCTGCCGTTCCCCCATGGAAATGTTCGCTTCCGTTTTAAAGGAAGAATACAGCCATTCCAGCCGCCGTATCGTCAGCGTGGCCGTCATGCCCTGCACCGCCAAAAAGTTTGAGGCGGCAAGGGAGGAATTCAAAAAGGACGGCGTTCCCTATGTGGACTACGTCATCACCACGCAGGAACTGATTCAAATGATTAAGGAATCCGGCATCTATTTTTCCGAACTGGAATCGGAAGCCATCGACATGCCGTTCAGCAACCGGAGCGGCGCGGGCGTCATCTTCGGCGTGACCGGCGGCGTGACCGAGGCGGTTATCCGCCGTCTTGCCGAAAATAAATCCACCACCGAGCTGCGTGCAATCGCGTTCAACGGCGTAAGAGGGATGGAAGGCACGAAAGAAACCACTGTCCCCTACGGCGGCCGCGAACTGAAAATCGCCATCGTCAGCGGGCTGAAAAACGCGGAGAACCTGATCCGCAGCATTCAGAGCGGGGAGGCAAGCTATGATTTCGTAGAGGTCATGGCGTGCCCGGGCGGCTGTGTCTGCGGAGCCGGACAGCCGATTACCGACGCGCAGGGCAAAACGAAGCGCGGCAGCGGCCTTTATGCGGCTGACAAAATGTGCAGCATCAAGCGCTCGGAAGAAAATCCGGTGGTGATGTCGCTTTACTCCGATTTACTCAAGGGAAGAGTCCACGAGCTTCTCCATGTCGAATATAAAGAGAGGAATCGGTGATTTGAATGGTTATCAGTGTCTGTATTGGAACAGCATGCCACCTGGAGGGCAGCTATAACGTGATCGCCGCGTTTCAGCAGATGATCGAAAAATACAGTCTGCACGACAGCGTGAAAATCAAAGCGGCCTTTTGCATGGGTCACTGCACTCATCAGGGGGTCTGTGTGAAAATCGACTCTGGAGAAGTGCAAAGCGTTACCGGCACCACCGCCAAAAGATTCTTTCAGGAAAATGTGCTTGCGGTTCTAAAACCGCAGAATTGATCTCCATAAAAAAGGAAGGCTGTAGAATGTTTATTCTGCGGCCTTCCTTTTTGTTTTGAAAAGATAGAAGCATAAAAATTTTCATCTATGATTTGAGCCCAAAGAACAGAAGGATACCGACAGGAGCAAAAATATAACTGATCTTGGAGAGAACAATCGTTATATTGTGAAACAAAATCGGAATCGTTATAAACCCAGAACTTAACACCAAAATGTTAAAAAAATAAAAGGCAATCACAAAGAGGCTCAAAAGCAGGAGCGAAGCTCTTGTTGCTTTCTTAGCAATGAACAATTGATTGATATCCGGCAAGCGTTTCCATAGTATCCACATGACAAGATAGGAAAGACTCAGGAAATTAAATGGTTTCAATATGTAAAAAGAAATAAATACAGGCTCAATGATGAAATACATTTCAAAATATTGCTTGTTTATTAGGACGTAAATAGAATACCCAACCGATATCGCCGCAAAAAACGCAAAAACATATGCCACAACGTTTAGCACTCTGTTTTTGATGGGATATTCTGCTTTCAAATCTTCCATGAAACCCCCTCCTTAAAATATTGAATTCTGATTACTGATACCAGCATAGCACAGTAATAATATCCTGTAAATATGTTTCCATATATGAAAATACCGCAATCTGTAAGACAATCGAAAAAGCGGGACGGTCACACCGTTCGGCATGACTGTCCCGCTTTTCAAAGATGTTTTGCAGCAACTTTATTATCTGGTTTTCTCAAGAAAGATACGGACGTTTTCCTCTTCCTTTTCCCTGTCCGCGTTCAGCCTGCCCAGCCGGTCGCAAAGGCCCAGCAACGCCACATCCCGGACGGAGGTCTGCCTTTTCATTTGCTCCGCATCCGCGAAAGGAAGGCCGTTTACCACAAACAAAAGCTGCATGTGCCAGCGCACAAGGGCGGTCACCTTCTCAAGGAATGCTTCGTCCCCGCTGAACTGCTTTAAAAACTCAGCAGTCATTCTTGCTCCCAGCTTGTCATGGTCGTAGGAAGTGATCTTTCCCCTGCGGATTCTGGTCGTTCCCGGCTTGCCGATGTCATGCAGCAGCGCCGCCCACATAAAGGCCCTTGCGTCGCTGCTTTTCTCCTTCACCTTCGCGGCCTCGTCCACCACCAGCATGGTGTGGTTCCAGACGTTCCCCTCCGGATGATGCTGCGGCGACTGCTCGGCGTTTTTCAGATCGTGCAGCATGGCAAAGGGGACCTCCCGCAAAGCGGCGGTTTTGTCCAGTTCCTCAAAATACAGCGAAGGCTTTTCATCCGCAAGCAGATGCTGTTCCATCGATTCAAATAAATTCTGTTTGATACTCATTTTCTTCCCCGACTTTTCCGGCGTTTTGTGTCATCCGTTTGCCGCCTGCCGTACGCACAAATCGGCCTGACATGAAGCTTTCTTCAGCGCGCCTGTTTTTCCAGATTTAGCAGCCGCACCTTGATGTCCATGCCCCCGCCGTACCCAACAAGCGACCCGTCCGCGCCGATGACACGGTGACAGGGAATGATGACCGGAATCGGATTTCTGTTGTTTGCCATGCCCACCGCGCGGAATCCCTTCGGGCTGCCGGCACTTTCGGCAATTTCCTTATAGCTGCGGGTTTCTCCGTAAGGGATGCCGCACAGGCAGTTCCACACCTTGCGCTGGAATTCCGTCCCGGACGGAGACAGCGCTACGGTAAATTCCGTTCTGCTCCCCGCCAGATATTCCCGCACCTCTTTTGCCGCCTGCTTCAGCAGCTCCGTTTCCCTCACGGCAGCACCGGGAGGGACGGCGGCTCCCTCAAAGCAAAGGTCGGTAATCCCCGTACCGTCTTCGGCAATAGCGATCCGCCCGATATCCGTATCATAAAAAAATAAATTTTTCACTGCGCTCATCCTTCCTATTATGACTGCCGTTCCTGAATTTATCCTTATTTTACATAATATTGCTTTGATATATTTTCCATATAAGAATAAAATTCATCTTCCGGAAAACTACTATAGCAATTTCCTTTCAGTTTGCGGGATAAAACGCGTTCCTCCCCCGCCTTCGGCGGGGGAGGAACGCAGCCTTGTTTCAGAATCAACTGGAAACGCTGTATTTTGCTGGGACGGAGGAAAGAAATGTAGCTGGAATTTAATGATATTCCTTCTGTACATACCGGGAATTAAAGGCGCGCATAGCCGCGAAATATCCCAGTTTAAACTCGACGATGTCACCGATACGATAGGAGCGGCGGCTGTCGCTCACATCGAGGATCAAATGGTCCGAGCTGGCGCCGAGCAGGGTCACCCCGGGGTCCAGCGGTTCCATGGTGCCGGTATCCACATCCTGACGTCCTATCGCACAGATGGCCCTGGTTCGCACACCCCGATCGACGAAAACGGGCCTCTTCCCATAGGAATTTACGCCGATTTCTCCCCAGGGCTGAGACGGCTTGTCTTTGATTTCCACGATCTCCGCCTGCAGGATGAATACGTCCGAGCAGGTATGATCCAGATATTGGTAATGCGCCCTCTCCTTGCCGAAAAGCAGCGCTTCGCCCAGACGCAGGTTGTTGATTCCCCGCGGAATGCCGTTGTGCAGCATCAGGTCGATGGTCGCGGAATTTCCGCCGCTGACAATGCCGCTTCCCCCCGCAGCCACCATCTCCCTGCTCAAAAGCTCCAGATGCTCCAGCTTTTCGGTATCCGGCTGTACAAAGGAAAAACAGGTCAGATTGGTTCCCACTCCATAAAGCAGGAGGGAATCCATTCGCAGGATTTCCTTCGCCGTGCGCATCAGCTGATGATCATCCACATACCCTTCGCGGATATCCCCCATATCCGCCATCAATATGATTTTATGTACCCTGTTCTGCTTTTTTGCTTCCTTCTGCAGGGCCCGCACGGTTTCCAGCTCCGAGTTGAGCGACACATCGGCGTAGCGCACCACATCTGCTGCTTCGCTCAGCATGGGGATGCGGATCAGCCATTTTTCCGCTTTCAGCTGTTCCATCCGCTCCAGGTTCTGGATACGGGCGTCCCCCAGCATGCGGATTCCCCCGTCCAGAAAGACCTGCGCCAGGCGCGGATCTCCGCCGAACATTTTGGTAACCGCCGTAATCCGGATATGGTGCCGGCCGCAAAGCGCACGGACCACCCTGACATTTTCCAACAGTTTTTTTGTGTCTACGGACACTTTCGGATACATATTCCACACCCTCAAACCTGGTAAAAAAAGGACGCCGCGGATGATAAAATCCACAGCGCCCTCGCTATTATTATGAATTATAAATCCTGATTCCTGCATTGTCAACCTGTTTTACGGGACAATCGATTTGTATCAGGAATGTTTTTGCAAGTTTCTATTTTTAAACCTCCAATTATTATCCAAAAAGATTATAGCAACCGACAAGAAAACACGGATTGATTTTTGAAACTTAGGTGAGCTTGCATATTGACGCGGAGCGTTTCGTCAGTTATAATGGTGGGCATACGAACAAAGAGGTTCACTGCTTCGGCAGCGGACCTCTTTTTTTGTTTTACGACACGGATTGAAAAGTATTTGATTGAGAGGATTGAAGGCTATGAAGAAGAAAATCATCGCGGGGATGCTGACGGGGGTGCTGATGGCGGCCACTGTGTTTGCGGGCTGCAGCTCCGGCACCGCGGCCAGTTCCGCCGCTCCCGCCGCATCAACGGACGCGGGCTCATCCGCTGCGTCGGCCGCCAGTTCAAAAGTATATCTGATTGCGTGCGACGCAAAGTACGCTCCTTTTTCCTTTGAAGAAAACGGCAAGTACAAAGGGATCGACGTGGAACTGCTGGACGCCATTGCGAAAGTGGAGGGTTTCCAGTATGAACTGAAGCCGATGGATTTCAGCGGCATCATCCCCGCGATCAAGGCCGGTCAGATCGACGGTTCGATCGCCGGAATGAACATCACCGAAAAGAGAAAAGAATCCGTTGACTTCTCCGACGGATATATTCAGGCGGGTTCCTCCATCGTTGTGAACAAGGACGACGACAGCATCAAGTCCCTGGATGATCTGAAGGGTAAAACCGCCGCCGTTAAGAAGGGCACCACGGGCGCTTCGTTTGCCGAAGAAAACAAGGACAAATACGGCCTGAAGGTCAACGTTTACGACGACTCCCCCTCCATGTTCCAGGCCGTGGAAAACAAAAACGCGGACTTTTTGGTGGAAGACTTCCCGGTCATTTCCTACTCCATCAAGATCAACGCCGGTTCCAAGCTGAAGGTAGCGGTCGAGTCCATCGGCGAGGCCCCGTACGACGCCTTTGCCGTAGATAAAGGCAAGAATCAGGACCTGCTGAAAATGTTCAACGAAGGCCTGAAAAAAGTAAAGGAAAACGGAACATACGACAAAATTGTCAACCAGTACTTATAAAATAGCAAAATAAAGCGGCAGCCCGCGCTTGCGCGGGCCGCTGCGCTTTCCAAGGGGCAGATTATAGGAGGTATGGAGTTTGGATTTGTTTTTGAAGATATTTCAGGAATCGCTGCCCAGTCTTTTGAGCGGGCTGCGAATTACCGTTATCATGGCACTTTTATCCCTGTTTTTCGCGTCAATCGTCGGACTGATCATGTGCGTTTTCAGCATCAGCAGATTTCGCTTGCTGAAAGCCATTTCCACTACATATATTTACGTCATTCGCGGGATTCCGCTGATGATTCTCGGCCTGTTTCTGTATTTCGGCGTCGGCGCCGCGCTGCAGATTCGCTTTGACCCCATGGTCGCCGCCATTATTGCGCTGACCATCAACGCGGGCGCGTACATGGCGGAGATTTTCCGGGCGGGCATTCAGGCGATCGATTTCGGACAGATGGAAGCGGCCAGGAGCCTCGGTTTGAACTATTTCAAGGCGATGAAGCGGGTGATCCTGCCGCAGGCGGTAAAGATCATGATTCCGTCCATCATGAATCAATTTATTACCACCATCAAGGATACTTCCATTCTTTCCGTCGTCAGTGTGAGAGAGCTCACCCTGAGCGGACAGATCATCATTGCGAACAACTACCGCCCGTTTGAGGTGTACGCTATCGTAGCCCTCATGTATTTTGTCTTTATTACGATTCTGACCATGATTTCAAAACAGATGGAAAGGAAGCTGAGTTATGATCATCGAGGCGAATAAAATCAAGAAAAGCTTTGGAAAGCTGCAGGTTCTACGCGACATTTCCCTGACTGTGGACGAAGGCGAGGTGCTCTGCATCATCGGCCCGTCCGGTTCCGGAAAAAGCACGCTGCTCCGCTGCCTGAACCGGCTGGAGGATATTCAGGACGGAAGCGTAGTCGTGCTGGGCGAGGACGTCACCCACACCAAAAACATCAACAGGCTGAGAGAGAACATCGGCATGGTTTTCCAGTCGTTCAACCTTTTCCCCAATTACACCGTGCTGGGAAACATGCTGCTTGCCCCGCTGGAGCTGAAAAAAATGAACCGGAAGGAAGCCGAGGAAAAAGCCCTCGCCCTTCTGAAAAAGGTCGGGCTGGAGGACAAAAAGGACGTCTATCCCCAGACGCTTTCCGGCGGACAGAAGCAGAGAGCGGCGATTGCCCGAGCGCTGCAGATGAACCCGAAAATCATGCTGTTTGACGAGCCGACCTCCGCGCTTGACCCGGAAATGGTCGATGAAGTGCTCAAAGTCATGAAGGACCTCGCGCAGGAGGGCATGACCATGGTGATCGTGACCCATGAAATGAACTTCGCCCGCGACGTGGCCGACCGCGTGATCTTTATGGACGGCGGCTACATTGTGGAACAGGGCACCGCAAAAGAAATTTTTACGGCGCCCAAGAACGACCGGTGCAGGGACTTCCTTGCCAAGGTGCTCAGCGCGTAGCTTTCGATCCTTCATCAGGAAAAAATGATATAAGGGAAGGATATGAAAACCGATGCTGACACAGGAGCAGAAGCAGGAAGTCACAGCATTGTGCCAAAGCCTGATCCGTGAAAAAAGCTACTCCGGCGAAGAAGCCTCCACCGCGCAGGTACTGAAAGCTTTTTTGAAAGCGAAGGGCTTTGACAGCGTTCAGACGGATTCTTACGGCAATGTCATCGGCTGTATGAAAGGAAACAGGCCCGGCAGAAAAATTCTGTTCGACGGGCACATCGACACCGTTGCGGTCACCGACCCTTCCGCGTGGGACAGCGACCCGTTCGGCGCGGAAATCCGCGACGGTAAAATATACGGACGCGGCGCGTCGGATATGAAGGGCGCGGTCGCCGCCATGGCGTGCGCGGTGAGCAATTTCGCCCGGAGCAGCGGCAGAGCTTTCGCGGGCGAGCTGTACGTTGCCGGAGTCGTGCACGAGGAATGCTTTGAGGGGGTGGCGGCGCGTTCCGTCAGTTCCCTGGTCAGGCCGGACTATGTGGTCATCGGAGAAGCCTCCGACTTAAACGTGAAAATCGGCCAGCGGGGCCGCGCGGAAATCAGGCTGGAAACCTTCGGCGTCCCCGCTCACTCCGCAAACCCGGAAAAGGGTGTAAACGCGGTTTACCGAATCTGCGGCCTGATCGACCGGATCCGCAATCTTCCCCCGCCCGAGCAGGAGGTCCTGGGGAAAGGGATTCTGGAGCTGACGGATATCAAGTCCACCCCCTACCCCGGCGCCTCGGTAGTTCCGGAATACTGCTGCGCAACTTACGACAGACGGCTTCTGGTGGGAGAAACCCGGGAAAGCGTGCTGGCCCCCCTGCAAGCCCTGCTGGAAAAGGAAATGAACAGGGATCCTGCCTTGAGGGCGCGGGTCTCCTACGCCCAAGGGCAGGAAGAATGCTATACCGGCGCGGAAATCAGCGGGGAACGCTTTTTCCCCGGCTGGCTGTTCGCACGGGAGGAGCCCTTTGTTCAGAACGTTGTCGCGGAGCTTCGACGCATGGGCTTTCAGCCGGAAATTACGCAGTATCAGTTCTGCACCAACGGCAGCCACTACGCCGGAGAAGCCGGAATCAAAACCATCGGTCTGGGGCCTTCGCTGGAATCGCTGGCCCATACCATCAACGAATCTATTGAAATCGACCAATTGCACAAAGCGGTGGAATGCTACACCGGCGCAATCAATGCCCTGCTTTCAACTTAAGATATACCCGCCCGGGACTTTCTCTTAACAGATCGCCCCGCGGCGAGCGAAACCGCCCGGAAATTCTTTTCCGGGCGGTTTCGCTTTCTGCCCCCTGAGAGGCCGGCCTGACATTCCTTTCCTATTGGAGCACACGGTGATTTGTGCTATACTGGGATATGAGGAGTGATTTTATGAAAAAATTTGTCAGCCCGCAAAAGCTGAGCAAAAAAGCAAAGCGGGCGCTGGATCTTTCCAAACGAACAACATGGGGTCCGTTAAACCCTGTTACCAGAAAACCGGACCATCCAAAAGCCTACAAACGCAAAAAGGTTCAAAAAGGAGTGGATTACGAGCTTCCTTTTGAACCTTTTGTTTTATTTTAATATCTCCCACTGCGTTTCCCTGAAGCCCACCAGCACGGTGCCGCCGTCTACCAGAATCGGCCGCTTCACCAGCATTCCGTCCGTGGCCAGCAGGGCGAACTGCTCCTCCTCGCTCATGGAAGGCAGCTTTTTGGAAAGGCCCAGGGATTTATAAAGCAGGCCGCTGGTGTTAAAGAACTTTTTCAGCTCCAACCCGCTTTTCCGGTGCCATTCCTTTAATTCCTCCACAGTAGGATTCTGTTCCTTGATATTCCGCTCCTCATACGCAATGCCGTTTTGCTGCAGCCATCTTTTCGCCTTTTGGCAGGTCGTGCATTTCGGGTAGCATACAAATAAACTCATGGTTTTCACTCCTGTTCTTCTATGATTTTCTGTACTCGTCCCACCAGATCGTCTTCAGCCAGCATCACCTTGATGCCGTGGGGATGTGTGGGGCTGTTGGTCAGAATCCGTTTGACGTGACCGCGGGTCAGCTTCCCCGTGGGCTGGTCCTTCTTCAGCACAACGTCCACCAGCGCGCCGATTTTGATATTGGCCCTGATCTTTCCGTCCATGTCTTCACCTGCTTTTCAGAAAGCCCGCTGTTGCGGGTATTCGTTTTTCATGATTCCTAGTATACCCTTTGATGAGCCCCGGCACAAGCCCCGCCGTGCAATAGATAACAAAACAGCGCACCGCTGAAAAGCAGGTACGCCGTTTTGCTGTATGTTCTATATGGATTCAAATGAAGGAATGAGTTAATTAAAGGGATGCGAGGCTTTTTCCAAGCTCTCTGCACTGTGTCTCCCCGTCCGCTTCCGGCGCGGACTGTACGATCAGGCCGTCGTCTGCCAGCCTGGCCCCGGCCGCCTGTACGCGGTCCTGCCATTCGCGCATCCACGCGCCGTCTCCCCATCCGTAGGAGCCGAACAGGGCAACGTTTTTGCCCTTGAGCCCGCTCTCGATTTCCGTGAAAAAGGGTTCGAATTCGGATTCTTCCAGAACCTCGTCCCCCATCGCGGGGCATCCGAAGGCAATCACGGAGCTGGATTCGATTTTTGCACGGTCAGCGTCCGAAACCGTCGTGACTTCTGCCTGGCCGCCCGCCTGCTGTACGCCCTCGGCGATCAGATTCGCCATGGTCTCCGTATTTCCGGTACCGCTCCAATAAACAATGTAAACATTACTCATAAGTCAACCGATCTTTCTCCGCGCGGCAAAATCAGGGACAAACGGCAGGTTCGCGCGGGAACCCGATCCGCTTCTGAAGAATTATGCGGCATGAAACAAGGCCAAAAGGGATACTCCGCTCTGTACACGCCGGTAAAAATCGTCTCTGCACAGCGTATACTTTCTGAAACGCTTCCGCGCGGCCTCTTCGTCCGAATAAACTTTCCAGTATCCGCACATTTTGCAGTTTTTTCCTCTGTGCTCAATGAAACCGATCACATCGTCCAGAGGGTAGCTCAGAAACAGGCCGATCTCATGGGGAAAACAGCATTCCCGGCAGCGGGATTTCAGTCGGTTCAGAACCGCGGCCAAATCCGTCCAATCCGTGTATCCGTACGCTTCCAGAAAGCGGCGGACCCGCCGATTCTTTAGCTCCGGCCAAAGGAGGCTGCTGCGGTAAACCAGCACCAAAAAGTGCGTTTCACATTCACACAGCACTTCCAGCCTGACGCCGGCCTGTTCCAGCTGCCGATTGTATTCCGAAAGCAAATCCAGCAGACCGTCACTGTCTTTTCTTTTTACGGTAAACAGGCTTGCTGATTTTATTCCGGCCAGCGTTGGCGAACAGTGGAACGCAAGCATAGAATCCAGTTGGCGGTTTGTCATGGCGGAACCTCGTTCTTTGTTTTGGTTAGCGTCCGCTAACTGATGACATCATAGCATGCGCTTTTCGCTTTGTCAACTGTTTTTCTTCATGTTATCTTCGGCTAAAATTTTCAGCATTCAAGCCATCGACAGCCGAAGGCCGATGCCGCTTTCTGATTATATACACAACGGAGTGATCGGGGCAATGTATTCTGTATTTTTCCATCTTGCACAGTTCCGTACCCTGATTTTTTGTATTGTTAAACAAATTTCATAAAATTGAGGCTTTTATTCTCTTTCTTAGCTCTAAGTATTGACAAATCGCCGATTGCGGAGTAAATTATAAATAGTTAGTGTATGCTAACTACCAAAAATTATTCCCTTGTTGTTTGATAAAAAAGGAGGATTCATTATGCCGCTCACAATGGCACAGTCCGGTGTGCAAAGTATTATTCACGAGATCCACGGCAAAGACGAAACCAGGCGCTTTCTGGAAAGTCTGGGTTTTGTTGTCGGAGGCAATGTTACCGTTGTATCGGAAATCGGCGGCAACATGATCGTAAATGTAAAGGATACCCGCATTGCAATCAGCAAGAGCATGGCAAACAGGATTATGGTGGCATAGAAGGCCCGACGGTCTTCATTTCATATGCAAAATTGACAGGAGGGAAACAGAATGACACTGAAAGATGCGAAATGCGGTACTACCGTAACGGTTACCGCTTTAAGCGGCGGCGGAGCAATCAAGCGCAGGATTATGGATATGGGAATCACGAAGGGCGTACAGATTTATGTGCGGAAAGTAGCTCCTTTAGGCGATCCGGTGGAAATTACCGTCAGAAATTACGAGTTGTCCATCCGGAAAGCAGATGCTCAAAACATCGAAGTGGCGTAGCCGTACGGCGAGGCCAAATTTTTATGATGGTAAGTTAGCTTTGGCTAACTATTATGAAGGAGGTACGCACAATGTCTATTAAAATAGCGCTTGCCGGCAACCCTAACTGCGGCAAGACGACAATGTTCAATGACCTGACAGGCAGTTCGCAGTACGTAGGCAACTGGCCAGGCGTAACCGTAGAAAAAAAAGAAGGAAAACTGAAGGGCCACAAGGATGTTACCATCGTTGACCTGCCCGGTATCTACTCTCTTTCCCCGTATACGCTGGAAGAGGTTGTTACCAGAAACTTTCTGATTAACGAGCACCCGGATGTGATTATCAATCTGGTTGACGGTTCCAATATAGAGCGCAACCTGTACCTGACCACACAGCTTGTAGAGATCGGCATCCCCGTGATTATCGCGCTGAACATGATCGACGTGGTAAAGAAAAACGGCGATAAGATCGACACCAAAAAGCTGAGCGAAGCGCTCGGCTGCGAAGTGGTGGAAACCTCTGCGGTAAAGGGGACCGGCTCCAAAGAAGTCACGGAAAGAGCCTACGCGTTGGCAAAGGCAAAAGCCAAAACCGTCCCCCAGCACTCTTTCAGCGAATCGGTTGAAAAGGCGATCTCAGAAGTCGGGGAGCTGAGCAAAAGCTATATTCCCGCTGATTTCTCCCGCTGGTACGAAGTCAAGCTGTTTGAAAGGGACTCCAAGGTTCTGGAGGAAGTCCATTTTTCAAAGGACGTACAGGATAAAATTGAAGCGGTCATCACCGCCTGTGAAACGGAAGCGGACGACGATTCCGAAAGCATCATCACAAATGAACGCTACAATTACATTGGCAAGCTGATTGCCAAATGCGTACACAAAAAGAACTCCGGAATGACGACGTCGGACAGAATCGACCGGATCGTTACGAACCGCTGGCTGGCACTTCCCATCTTTGCCGTGGTGATGTTCCTGGTTTACTATATTTCCATTACGACTGTCGGAACCATGGGTTCGGATTGGGTCAACGACGTTCTGTTCGGTGATATCGTACCGAACGCAATCGGCGGGTTCTTAGCTTCCGTCGGCGCCGCCGAATGGCTCAGTTCGCTGATTCTGGACGGCATTGTAGCCGGTGTGGGCGCCGTGCTGGGATTCATACCGCAGATGCTGGTGCTTTTCCTCTGCCTCGCAATCGTAGAGGACTGCGGCTATATGGCGCGTATCGCCTTTATTATGGACCGGGTCTTCCGTCGGTTCGGCTTATCCGGTAAATCTTTTATCCCCATCCTGATCGGTACCGGATGCGGCGTTCCGGGCATTATGGCGACCCGTACCATTGAAAGTGAGCATGACCGCCGGATGACCATTATTACAACCACCTTTATTCCGTGCAGCGCCAAGCTGCCCGTAATTGCGCTGATTGCAGGCGCATTGTTCCCCGAGTCGCCCTGGGTCGGTCCCTCCGCTTATTTCCTCGGCATCGCGGCGATTATTATGTCGGGTATCATTCTGAAAAAGACCAAGCTGTTTGCCGGTGATCCGGCACCCTTTGTCATGGAGCTGCCCGCGTATCATATTCCGGGCGCCAAGACAGTTCTCATTCATATGTTTGACCGCGGCAAGGCATTCATCAAAAAAGCGGGAACCGTCATTCTGCTCGCAACGGTCGGCGTGTGGTTCCTCAGCACCTTTGGCTGGAACCTTCAGATGGTCGATATTGAAGAATCCATTCTCGCTTCTGTCGGACGCGTGATTGCCCCGATCTTTGCACCTCTCGGGTGGGGACAGTGGAAACCCGCCGTTGCTACCGTTACCGGCCTGATCGCGAAGGAAAACGTCGTGGGTACTTTTGGTATCCTGTACGGCTTCTCGGAAGTGGCGGAAGACGGCACGGAGGTTTGGGCCAACCTGCAGAGCTCCTTCACCCAGCTTTCCGCTTATACCTTCCTGATGTTCAACCTTCTCTGCGCTCCGTGCTTTGCAGCAATCGGCGCAGCCAAGACCGAGCTGGGCTCCACAAAATGGACGCTGTTCTCCGTTGGGTATCAGTGTGTGTTTGCCTATATCCTTTCCCTGATTGTTTACCAGTTCGGCACCCTGTTCATGGGCGGCGGCTTTGGTATCGGAACAGCCGTTGCCACTCTCCTCTCTCTCGGTCTTCTCTATCTTCTGTTCCGCAGCTATAAACCAACAAGCGCTCATTCCCTGAAGGGAGCGCGCGCAGCCTAAAGGAGGCGTTTTTATGGCAACATTCATTATTTCGGTTATTCTTTTCGCAGCTCTCGCCGCGTCCGCGCGGTACACTTATAAAGCGCACAAGGCTGGAAAATGTGTCGGCTGCTCCGGGTGCGGCGGTCATTGCGATCACTGCTCCGACACGAGCGAAAGCCACAAGGCCTGATAGAAAAAGCGCAGGTTTAAAGCCTGCGCTTTTTTTATAAATTTATTGAACAGAGTTGATCCATGAAAAGTAAATAGGTAAAAAAGGAGAGTAAAAATGTTTTCTTCCTGCAAAAAACGATATCTGTTTGCAATCTACGAGCTGGGATTCGATGGCCGCGAAGTCCACTGCAAAGACATCGCGCGGTCCCTCGGAATTAAATGTCCCAGCGCCTCCAAAATGCTGAAAGCCATTGCTTTGGAAGGACTGATTGATAAAGAATATTACGGAACCGTGCGTTTCACCGCGCGCGGAGTCCGAATCGCGAACGAACTGTATACCCGCTATCTGCTGCTGTATGCCTTTTTTTCCGAAACCCTTCAGGTCTCTCCGGAAAACGCACGCCGGGACGCGATATTCTCCCTGTGCGATCTCTCGGAAGAGAGTATTGATAAAATATCCGGCGTCACACTGACCGCCGCAGTTAAAAAGAAGTCCAGCCCATTTTCCGGGGATTGATAAAAACGCCATTTTCAGATATACTGTTATTTGTATTGTAAAAATGACAGAATCTGGGGTGCGCTTTTCATGAATGCAGTTAAACAAAAAATCAGTAAGCTCTTTGCGAAGGACCATAAACGGCCGGACATTTCGCTCAGCCTTTTTAAATACATAGGGCCCGGTCTTCTGGTGACGGTGGGCTTTATCGACCCGGGCAACTGGGCGACCAACATCGCCGCCGGGTCGGATTTCGGCTACGGCCTGCTCTGGGTAATCACGCTTTCCACAATTATGCTGATTCTTCTTCAGCACAACGTCGCCCATCTGGGAATTGTGACCGGCGACTGTCTTGCGGAGGCGGCCACCCGGTATCTGCATAAAAAAATCAGCGTTCCCGTGCTGATTACCGCGCTGCTGGCCTGCGCCTCCACCGCCCTTGCGGAGCTGCTCGGCGGGGCAATCGCACTGAATATGCTGTTCCATATCCCGGTGAAAGCCGGTTCCCTGATTGTTTTTGCTGCGGTCACGGCAATGCTTTTCAGCAACTCCTATAAGAAGATTGAAAAAATCATCATCGGATTTGTTTCCGTCATCGGACTGTCCTTCCTGTACGAGCTGACCATGGTGAAAATAGACTGGGGCGCGGCTGCCGCGGGATGGGTGACGCCTGTTTTCCCGGAAAACTCCGCGTTTATCATTATGAGCGTGCTGGGCGCGGTGGTAATGCCGCACAACCTGTTTCTGCACTCGGAAGTCATTCAGAGCAGGCAATTTAATCTGGAAGACAAGGCTGTTTTGGAAAAACAGCTGAAATACGAATTTACGGATACCCTTTTCTCCATGGTCATAGGCTGGGCCATTAACAGCGCGATGATCCTGCTTGCGGCCGCCACCTTTTTTCAGCAGCACATCCCGGTGGACGAGCTTTCCCAGGCGCACACGCTGCTGACGCCGCTGATCGGAAACGCTTCCGCCGTCATCTTCGCCGTGGCCCTGCTTTTCGCCGGGTTCTCCTCGTCGATTACGGCCGGAATGACCGGCGGCAGCATTCTGGCGGGCATGTTCGGCGAGCCCTACAGCATCAGCGACAGGCACACCCGCATCGGCGTGCTGGGTACCCTGATCGTCGCTATGGCAGCCATTCTGTTCATCGACGACCCGTTCAACGGCCTTCTCATTTCCCAGATGCTGCTGAGCATTCAGCTTCCCATCACCATTTTCCTGCAGCTGTATCTGACTTCCTCCCGGAAGGTGATGGGCGAATACAAAAACACGCCGCTCCACAACGCGATGCTGTGGGCAGTCGGAATCGCGGTAACCGGCCTGAATATCTATCTGCTGATAGACACGCTCCTGTAAAGCCCGCGGGATTTCACTTATTTTCCAACTGCTTTGCGTAAATCTCCGTATAGGTGAGCCGTCCGTTCAGCCGTTCCGACTTCATCAGGCTGATCTTTTCCACCCGCATATGCATGGGAGGAATTGTCCGCGCAAACGCTTCCCGGTCAAAGCCCGGCACAAGCGAAACCTCCCGTCCAAGGGTCAGGTGCGGTTTGAATTCGCGCGTTTCAAGGGAGAACCCTTCCCTGCGCAGTTCCCCGCACAGGCTTGCCTGAAGGGCCGTAAGCGCGGCGTTGTGCTCAACGCCGACCCAGTAAATGTCCCCGCCGCGGCGAAAATGCCCAAAGCCCCCGATCCTCAGTTCAAAAGGCACCCCGGCAGCCGCATCCATCGCCCGCTTTGCCGAATCGGCCCGCGGGGTCTCGCCGAGGAAAGCCAGAGTCAGGTGCAGATTTTCACGCCGGGTGAAATTGCCCCGTACCGAGTCTTCTTTCAGCCTTTCGATGCAGCCGCACAGGCTGTCCTTCACTTCGTTCTGAAAGTTGATTGCTATAAAAAGACGCATTTTGTTCACCTGATTTCTTTGAGCACATCGGTGATTTCCGCCTCGGTGCTGCTTTCAATAAAATTCACAGCATGATCGATCACGCTGTCCGCCAGCGCGGCGGTCCCCGCCACACAGGCGATGCCGATGACGATCGTCTGATGGACGTCCTGACAATCGATTTCGGCGGCGGACATATGGAACTGATTCTGCACCTTTGCCAGAAGGCTGTTTACCACCATGCGCTTTTCCTTCAGCGAATGCACCCACGGCGCGTAAAGCGTAATCTGTGCCGTTCCTATCAGCATCTGCTGTCCCCCTTCTTGAGCAATCTGAAATTTTAAAGCCATTCTGCCGTACGTGCGCTGCTATAGAGCGGCGCACGCTTTTCTTTTTATTATACCCGCCTTATCTCGGAAAGTAAACGGAATGCCAAATACGCATGAAAAGAGGGTGCCGAATCTATGATTCGGCACCCTCTTTTCGGCCTTTACCGGACGGGCGGCTCGCCGCCGCAATGCCTTTTTATCTCCGCAACGGCTTCATCGATATACTGAGAAATGGTCTTCTCCTGTATCCCGATAATATGGACATGTCTTTTCACAGCAGGGATCAAAAACACCCTGTCTGCCGCGCAGCCCGAAACCGTCATTGCCATTTTCGGGGTAACCTCCCCGTACATGGCGTTCGGAAGGATGATTCCGAGCGGGCCGACGATGACATCTGCGCGGGCACAGTTGTATACCACCGCGTTTTCCCCGGTTGCCCCTGCGTTTGCTCCGCCCTTCATCATATTGGAGGTTGCGAGAGCGTTGGTACCCACCGCAACGACTTCCGCCTCGGGCAGTGCGTCTTTCAGCCGTTCCACAATGCTCCTGCCCATTCCCCCGCCCTGTCCGTCAATCACTACTATTTGCATATGATATCTCCGTAACAGAGCGATGCGCCTTCGTTCAAATCTGTCAGAGGTACGGCGCCCGCCTTTTCCACCAGCACCGTGTCCGTTATACGCGGACCGCCGAATTTCGGATCGTACAGCGTCGGCAGAAGAACGTCTACCACCATGTTTTCTTCCAGCACATGATCAAGTCCCCTGCCCAGAATCGGGTAAAATTCCGACTGGCGAATTCCCACGCCGTAACCGATATGGTCCATAAACATTCTGGCGTAGCCGTGGTCGTGGACAACCTTGAACACCTTGTCGTAAATTTCGCCGGATACCGCGCCCGGTTTGATTGCTTCCAGGGCGGCCTTCTGCGCCTCCATCAGGATTTTATAGATTTCCACCGATTCCGGCGCGACGTCGCCCAAAAAGACCGTACGGCACATCTTGGCGGCATAACCCTTGTAGGAAGCCCCCAGATGAATAACCACGGGCTGATTATTGTCGATCACATAGTCGCCCGCATAAGGGTGTACGAGCTGCTGGCGGTCGTGACGCAGCACCTGCATACGGAACGTGCTGCCTTCCGAGCCCGCCTTGCGCATGGCGTACTCCGCCTCCGCAAGGATTTCCGTCTCCTTTACGCCGGGACGCACAGCCTCGATTCCCGCCCGCATACCGATGGAGACAAACCGTGCGGCCTTTTTAATATACTCGATCTCCTGCTCCTCTTTAACAGAGCGGATTTTATAGCAAATTGTCGCGATATCGCCGAAATAGATGCCGGGGACGGTATCCCGCAGACATTGGTAATCCTTCAGGCTGATGAAATAACGCGTGAACCCGACTTTGGGGCTGGGGATACCCATTTCCAGAATCATGTCCGCCGTTTTCTGGCTGACATTGTCCCTGGGAAAGAAATAAGGGACAACTTCCAGGCCCGACCGGTCGCGCACATGGCGTGCCTCCAGCCAGAGGCACAGCATCTTCGGTTCACCTTCTGCCGGAATAACCAGGGAACCTCCTTCAATATCGTCTACATTGGCAAAGTAAATCAGGTTTTCCCTGTCCATGATAACCGCCGCGTCCAGACCAGCTTTCCGCAGCTCCTGCTGCAGCGCGGTAATTCTACCTGCAACAATTCCTTCCATTCCGTTTCTCCTCCCTATTAAATGCAGGGAGGGGGCGTGACCGGCCCCCCTCCTTGCTCAATATTACTATTATTAACTTAGGATCGTTGATTATTTTGCTTCCTGAGTATCAAAATCTGCTTTTTCACAAATCAAAGAAACGACAACGCCGCCCACTAAAGCCCAGAAAGCGGAACCGATGTGGAAAATGCTGACGCCGCTGACGCCGATGACCAGTGCGGCAAACGCACCCATTCTGAATTTTCTGCTCCCAAAGCCGTCCTGAAACGCATTGATCAGAACGTTGATCATTGCAACGCCCGCGAGGACGTTAATAAGGGAGGCCGGAATCGCCTTGACGAATGCCATGGCAAAGCTGGCGAAAAGACCGAACACGGCAAACAGAACACCGTTTACAACACCTGCCGCATAGCGTCCTTCCTTATTTTCTCCGGCTTCCTCCGACGAACAGATTGCGGTCATCGGACCCGCGATATTCGCGTTATGGGCGCCGAACATACCGGAAAGGATGCCGCCGATCCCGCTGATAATGGTCATGCCGTTGACAGGCACTTTATACCCCTGCGCCATCAGAACACCGACCGCCTGGGCGTTTTCCGCGCCGACTACCAGCGCGGCGAGCGGAACGGAAACGGACAGAACTGTTGCGATGTTGAACTTGGGAATGACAATTTGCGGCGGTATGTACTTCAGGTCAACCGCGTTGGCCGCCATGCCGCCCGTGGCCAATAGGGCAACAATTCCGAAAATCAGAGCCGCGAGCACCGGCGGGAATTTCTTAATCAGCTTCGGGACAAAGAAGAAACCGATCAGGGCCGCTCCGCAGACAATCGGGGATTCCCCTGTGGAGGTCACGATGGCCGTGCCGAACCGCAGCATACAGCCCGCGATCATCCCCATCACAATGGGAAGCGGGAGCCATTTCATAACCTTGCCCATCAGGCCGGTAACGCCGAGCAAAAGGACGATAATACCGGCCATAATGAAGGATGCGGCGGCTTCATTGAAGGTGAAGCCTGTCAGCGCGGCGCCCAGCATGGAGGCGCCCGGAATGGAATATGCGCCGACGATCGGAATTTTGTAATAAAGGCCCATAATCAGGCTGATTAAGCCGCCTAAAACATAAATGCCGAAAAGCCAGGAAACGGTTTGCTCCGTGGTGTAGCCAGCCGTCGTACTGGCCTTGATGGTGACCAGCGCAGGGCCGGTACATCCGAAAATTGCTGCGACAACACCAGCGGTAATTGTCTTGGAATTCAGATTTTTGCCCAGATCGGATAATCCTGAACCAAAGCCGGGACCCTTTTCAAAAAATGACAGTCCTTTACTTGCAGACGCCATAAATCATTTCTCCTCATCCAATTATTATTTACTTTTGTTTAAAATGGAAATATCGACGCCTCTTTGCTTGAGCCACTTCGGTAACAGCACGTTGTCAACTCTTTCGCTGACTTCCGGTGCTTTGTCAATCAGGAGCTTTGCAAGGGATTCGCTGACGTTCATGCCTCCCATTGCGCCGTCGAAGATGATGACCTTATCCGTTCCGGTAACGTTGTAAGCGAACTGCATCGCCTGCTCGGTGGATCTTGCGGTGACCGCATAGTCCATATAGCCGATATTCATGGAGTCGGTGTCGAACAGTTTCCCCTGTTCCTCGCCAACAACCACCGTGGGGATATTTTTGGAGAAGAATTCCGACGGGTAACCGGTCCAGGCGTAGTTGTGCACGCACATTTTGATGGCCGGGTTCATCGGCGGCGTTTCCTCCAGTAGCGGCTGGCCGTTCCTGCGGTAGAACGCTTCAGTGTACCAGGTGTAAGGCGGAAGCGGGCTTTCCATATCGTAAAGATCCGTGTTCGCGCCGGTAAAGTTGGCGTAGATCACGCCCGCGGAAAAGACGTACGGTACCGGGCAGGGGAAGTCGAGGACCGCGATGCACTTGTCAACTTCTCCGAACAGCGTCATGATCTTGCCGTACAGCTGGCAGCCGACAAAGGTTGCCCGGTCGTTCAGCGCATAAAGATCGTTATCGCAATCCGCGCCGATGACGCCGTGAGGACCGCAGTTCAGGAAAGCCGCAAAGGCGAATTTGCTCTGAACGAATTTGGATTCAAAGATCGCACGGGCCGTGAAGTTTGCCGCGCGGGGACCGAGGTTCTGGTGATAGGTGCTGCGGGTCTCACAGCGGGCATAGGACATGCCGAACGGCTTTACCGCTTTGTCTACCTGCCTGTGGAAATGCACCTCACGCACGTCGGTATGATGCGCGTGGATGATCCAGTCGGCATCGTAGACCTTCTTGATTCCGTAAAGGGTGCCGATCTCGGTCTCGATCGGAATGCCTTCGTCAATCGGGGCAACGCCGATCGCCTTGCCGTGATAATAGGTATCAAGGCCGTACCGTTTGATGTATTCCTCCGTCTCGCGGAAGCGCATGCCGACACCGGCACGCAGGCGGATATCTTTACATCCGGTCCTCTTTTCCACAACATCCCTGATTGCCTTTAAAAGCTCGGCGTACGGTTCGCCGCCGAACAGGGTAAAGCCGTGGTGGGAAGCCAGCACATTCACGGAATGCTCCGGCTTAATCATGCTCATGTCGACTTTCATCAGGGCGTCTTCCGCCGCTTTGCGGACGTTCTTGATGGCGTCCGGTCCGCCCGGCAGCAGCACGGGAGGAAGGTCCGGGAAGAGTTCGCGCAGGTAGAGGGATACCATTCCCGGCATCTCGGAAACACGCGCTTTCACCAGCGAAGGGTCAATTCCGTACTGGGAAGGCTTCGGTAAAATCGGCTTAATGGGTTCATGCATCAATTCCGTGTAATTCATTTCTTTTCCTCCCCTTCCGGATTTGTGTGCACAACGCGGTCCAGCAGTTGTTTATCCTCTTCGAAGTAGAACCCTCTCTTGTTGTACTTTTGTACAACATCTTCGGGAAGCGTCCATGCGGTAGGCGTTACACCGTACCACTGCCAGCCGTTTTCGTCACGCTTCAGCTCGATTCCCGCCGCCTGAATCAGACGGAGCAGCGGCTGAATGCACTCGATCGTGCATCCGGTGCGGATTCCCGTTACGGAAGAAATTTGGTCCGGGGTTTTTGCTCCGGCCATAATCGCCGCGGCGACCTCCTCGGCGCGAACGCCTACGCAGTAGCAGATGACCTGCTCCGGGTTCAGATGCGCCTTTTCACACAATTCGCGGATTTTTCCGGAATCGTATTGGGAAACGTCCACCCCGATGGTAAACGGTTTCTCCCTCTTCACCATTTTGATCGCGTGGAACGGGCATCGGGATTCACAGTTGGTACAGCCGCGGCACTCGTCCTCTTTTACTTTCGCTTTTCTATCGGTTACCGAAATGGCATAAACAGGACACACCTTTTCACACACCTTGCAGCCACGACATACGTCCTGCTGCACTTCGGCCAAAAGAGTCACTCTTTTCATCCGTTAAACCTCTCCTCTCCTGTTGCTGTTTTCTTGACTGCGGACCTTTTCAATACGCTTCTGTCTGGATTCATCCAATCAATTGCCTCCTTCTGGAAGTAGAGTACTTTTCTCCCTCATCTCCTTTTACCGGGTTTTCTGCTGGGAAAGTTCAAACGCTACGTCTATAATCATGTCCTCCTGTCCGCCGACCATTCCGCGGCGGCCCAGTTCAACAAGAATATCGCGGGGATTGAGATGAAATTTTTCTGCCGCCCTGTAAGTATGGAGCAGGAAGCTGGAGTAAACACCCGCATATCCGAGCATCAGGGAAGCCGTGTTGACGACCTGGGGGCGCTGCATAATCGGCTCGACAATCTCCTCGGCGACGTCCATAATGCCGTACAGGTCAACGCCGGTATCGTATCCAAGGCGGTCAAGCACCGCACAGAGGACCTCGCTCTGCGTATTTCCGGCGCCCGCACCCAGCCCGCGGCAGGTGACATCGATATAGGAAGCGCCTTCCTCGACAGCCGCAACGGAGTTTGCGATGGAAAGGCCAAGGTTGTTGTGGGAATGGAAGCCGACCGGAATTCCAATGGAATTTTTCAGCGCGCTGATTCTTGCGCGGACGTCGTCCGGCACCATATGTCCGGCGGAATCCGCAAGGTTGATGTAGTCCGCTCCGCATTCCTCAAAAATCTTTGCCTGCTCGACGATTTTTTCCGGAGAAGCCATGTGGGACATCATTAAAAAGCCCACCGCCGTCATACCGATGCTTTTCGCGTATTTGATATGCTGAATGGCGATATCCGCCTCAGTTACATGGGTGGCGACACGCACGGCCTGTGCCCCGTTGTCCTTTGCTTCCTGAAGGTCCTCAATGGTTCCAATGCCGGGAAGCAGCAAAACAGTCAGCTTTGCGTTTTTTACCACTTTGCTTGCGGCGCTGAGAAGCTCCATCTCCGGCACCTTGGACATCCCGTAATTGATGGAAGAGCCCGCGATGCCGTCGCCGTGGCTCAGTTCGATCAGGCTGACGCCTACCTTATCCAGTCCTCCGGCGATTGCGGTGGCCTGTTCTACCGTAAAGCTGTGGCTGACTGCATGGCTTCCGTCACGCAGTGTGGTATCTACAATCTTAATTTTCCTTTTTTCCATAGCGGTTAGTCCTCCCTGCTCAGCAGATTTTCTGCAACTTTTTCTGCAACGGCGGTTGCCGCCTGATTGATAATGTCGAGATTGCCGGAGTATTTCGGCAAAAAGTCGCCGGCACCCTCAACCTGTACAATCACGGTAACCTTGTTCCCGTCGATCACCGGAGGAACCCGAAGCTGATAGCCCGGCACATAGGCCTGAACCTTTTCCACATATTCGTACACGGATTCAATGATCTTTTTTTCATCGGGATTCTTCACGATGGAGTAAATGGTGTTCGTCATCATCAGGGCCGGATCCGCGGGGTTCAGAACGATAATCGCCTTGGCTTTGTCCGCGCCGCCGACGATTTCGAGCGCTTTTCTCGTCGTCTGTGTGAACTCGTCAATGTTTGCGCGGGTTCCGGGGCCCGCGCTCTTGGAAGAAAGGCACGCGACGATCTCGGTGTAGGAGGAGTCCGCAACCTTATCGATGGCATAGGCGATCGGAATCGTCGCCTGACCGCCGCAGGTCACCATGTTGAAGTTATCGACATGGGCAAGATGGTCCAGGTTGACACAGGGAACCACATAGGGTCCCACCGCGGCCGGGGTCATATCCATGACGATCTTTCCGGCGGCCTTCAGGATCGGCGCGTTATGTAAATGCGCTTTTGCGCTTGTTGCGTCAAATACGATTTTGATATCCGGGTCCGCGGCGACCGCGTCAACGCCGTTCAGCGATGTTTTAAAGCCCAGCCCCGCGGCTCTTTTAATACCCTCGGACTCCACGATGCCGGCCATCATATGCATCTGCAGATGTTTGCTCTTCATAACCTTATACATCAGGTCGGACCCGATGTTGCCGGGGCCAATGATGCCTACCTTAATTTTCTCCATTTTGATTTCCTTTCAAGAATGTTATTTGAATTTGGCTGTCACACTGCCCATGCCGTAAAAGCTCACAGTAAAGCTGTCGCCTTTTGCAGCCGGTTGTGCGGCGGTCAATGCACCCGCCATTACAATATTTCCTTCTTCCAGTTCAATGTCGAAAGCAGAGAGTTTATTCGCCAGCCAGGCGACGGAGGCCGCGGGGTTGCCCAGGACCTCGGCACAGGTGCCGCTGTTCACAAGCTCGCCGTTCTTTTCGAGCGTCATTCCGGTCAGGCGCATATCCACATCGGCAATGGGAGTCATGCGGCCGCCGATGATGAATCTTGCGCTGGAACCATTGTCCGCAATGGTATCCGGAAGGGTAATCTTCCAGTCCTTGATTCGGCTGTCTACAATTTCAATCGCAGGAACCACATACTCCGTGGCATTGTATACGTCGGCAACGGTCACGCCGGGTCCGCGTAAAGTCTTTTTCAGACAGAAAGCAAGCTCGCCCTCGACCTTAGGCTGGATCAGCTCGTCAATGGAACAGGCTTCGCCCTCCAACACCAGCATTTTGTCGGTCAGATGGCCGTAATCCGGCTCGTTCACATGCAGAAGATTCTGCATGCCCTTGCTGGTAAGACCGATTTTCATACCGATAATTTTTTCGCCCGCTCCAACCTTTTTTGCTACATTTTCGAGCTGAACGGCATAGGCATCTTCGACGGTCATATCGGGATTGGACGCTGTGGGCATCGTAATCTGGCGGCATTCTTTCTCTGCTTCCAATAAGTCCTGAGCAATTTTCTTGCGGTCCATAAATCTTACTCCTTTTTATGAATGATGATCGAATCCGTGGTGTTCATGGTGGAAAGGCTTTTTCATCAGCTTTTCCGCTAGCACCGCGGCGATTTTCTGAGCGGTTTCCTCTTTTCCGTCATGGTTTTTCAGGCATTCCAGCAATACGCCCGCCGCCAGCCGGACCTCGTCGTTCGGCCCGGGGAAGGACACCAGCATGGACGGCCCGACCGTTCCGACGGCAATACGCACCCCGTCCTTGACGTGGCGCCCGGTTCCCTGCTGAAATTTCACAATATAGGGCGTTGCCGCCTGCGGGTCGATTCTGAGCATGCTCTCGACCGATTTATCCTTGTCCTCGGCGCCGACCCCTCCGGTGGTGATAATCAGCCCGAACGCGCGCGAGACCGCATCGGACAGCTTATATTCCATGTCGTCCAGATCGTCTTCAATCACATCCCCGACGGTCACCTGGTAGCCCTCGGACTCCAGAAGTCCTTTCAGATAGGGGGTGTTGGTATCTTCAATCAGGTTCTGCTTCAGTTCGAAGCCGGTCGGGAAGATAATTGCCCGTTTGGCAATACGCTCCCTCATTTCATCCACCATCCTGTCGACCTTTCGGCTCATTCTGGTGGGATTCTCCCCTTCCAGACAGATCAGGCCCAGAATTCCGTTGGAATGGATGCAGGAATCCTCGGTCAGATGCACGCCGTCCAGCTTCGCAAGCGCTTCCAGCAGCGCGCGCTCCTTTCCTACAATATTCTCAGTAGGAATATCGTTTTCCATAATGTCCAGCGTAATATGGTCAGGGCGCACGTCGACCACCAGCACCTTGCTGCTTTCCAGCCCAAGCACATCCGCCACGGTCTGGGCGAGCAAGGTCAAATTCACATGATCGAGCTTGATGTGGTTGACCCAGAGCTCCGTCTTTTCCAGCAGGTTCAGACCCATCTTCAGAATCCTCTTTCCGTCTCAATTTTTTTGCAGCTCAACATCCATCTTGATATCCAGAAGCGGAGCGTCAACAATTTCTTTCCCAATGCAGAGCATATCTATTCCGTAATCAATGAATTTCGGAATATCCTCCAGCTTGACGCCGCCCGCAAAAGCGATCTGAAGCTTTCCGCTCATTCCCATTTGCTCAATCTTTTTGGTACAGCGGACCACATCCTCCAGATTGCCCGTGTCTACCATCAGGATGCTGCAGCCGTTTTCCACCGCCTGCTTTGTTTCCTCTTCAATAGAATTTTCTTTACCCTTTATCTGAATCACCTTCGCCAGATCCCCGCAGCCGCGCACGCTTTCCAGCGCGGCGGGGATGGAGCCGAGCATACGGATATAGTTTTTATCGAGATAGACCATCGGCGTACTGCTGATGCGAAAGGAAGCTCCGCCCGCGACAATCGCCTGACGCACACCGTTCTTAATGGCAGGAGGCATCTTCTTCCACGAGCCGGACACAATCCGTATTTTCCCCTGCGCAAGCCGGACGGCTTTCTGAGAGGCCGTAGCGATACCGGAAAACTTAGAGAGCGTTCCAATCACCCTTTCTTCCGCCATTGCCATTATTTTCGGGGCAGCGATCACTTCGCCGATCGGCTCTCCCGCCTTTACGCTGTCCCCCTCGTACAGAAACAGTCTGAGCTTCGCGCCGATCTCCCCGGTCAGCCGCTGTGCCTCCTCCGTGCCGGACAGGCATCCGTCACGCTCGGGAATCAGCAGAGCGCGAAATTCTTTGTCGGCAATTCCTTTGAATATCGTATCCCGGATATCTTCCATACTTTCCTCCATGTTCGTCATTAACGAACAGTGTTCATAATTATGAATTTAAGAATAGCATTCGCTGTTAACGAACGCCGTTCATTATATTTCTCAGAAAAATTTCATGCCGGGCTATTTATATCCCAGCCTTTGTGAAATCTGCAGTGCGCAGCCCTGCACATCCTTTGCAATGGAGGCGATATTTTCCATCGGCAGCCTTGCCGTAGGGGCAGACACACTGATCGCCGCAACCGGCTGATTTAAATGATTGAAAATAGGAGCAGCAACACAGCGCAGGCCCGTTTCGATTTCCTCGTTGTCGATCGCGTAACCGCAGGCGCGCACATGATTCATTTCCTGGCTCAAATCCTCCAGACAGGTAAGAGTATGCTCGGTATACTGCTCAAGATTCCCTTTCACAAACAGATGCCTGAGCGCCTCGTCGCCTAAAAACGCAAGGATCGCTTTTCCCACACCCGTGCAGTGCATCGGAGCCCGTTTACCCGTCTGAGAATAAACGATCATGGAACCGGGGGCGTCCACTTTATCAATATAAACGATTTCGTCCCCATAATGGGCGGCCAGATGAACCGTAGCGTTGTGCTTGCTGACCAGCTCTTCGCAAAACGGCTTTGCTTCGTTGCGCAAATCCATGCGCTTATATACCAGACTGCCCAGTTCGAAAAGCTTTATGCCCAAACGATACCGTTTTGTCTGTACATTCTGTTCCAGATACCCTTTGCTGACCAATGTATTCACAAGCCCGTAAACGGTACTCTTGCTTAATTTCATCTGATCAGAAATTTCGGAAATTCCAAGCTCAACCAATTGTCCTTCAAAGCACTCCAGAATATCCAGCGCACGGACAACAGACTGTACAAAAACACCCGTTTCGCCTGTCATTGCAAAAATCCCTTTCTGTAAAACGTCAAAAGCGTAAATATTGTATGTTAAAAGTAAATTTTCAGATGGCTATATTTTAGAATAAGATTCAGGAAAAGTCAATTGAATTCTATAATGCGGAATCAATTTCGTCAATAGCGAAACAATACACTCTGCTGTTTTGTTTAAAACCAACAAAACACTTCCAGATATTTTGTTCTGATAAAGAAACCATTATGATATCAACTGAAATAATAAACTATTCGTATATTCAGATACAATAATACTTTATGTTATATTGAATAAAGCAGTAGCGAGCCCATCTTTTCTATTTACACAGAGTGGGAGCCGGTTCCATGGGAACCGGCTCCCACTGATATCATTTACGAATCGGATATCTCAGCCGCCAGCTGAAACCGGCCGACCTCATCGTGAAGGATCGCTGCCTGAGCGGAAAGCTCCTCGCTGGAAGCGGAGCTTTCCTGTGCGGTCGCGGCGTTTGTCTGTACTACCGCGGAAATCTGTTCGATGCCCTGGGTGATCTGAGCGATTGCCGCCGCCTGCTCCTGAGAAGCCTTATCAATTTCTTCAATGGAAATTTTGACCTGTTCGGAGGTTTCGGTCACCCGGCTCAGCTCCGCCGCCGTATTTTCCGCGGTCCGGGAAGCGTCCGCCACCGCCTCGATGGAAGCGTTGATCAGCAAGGATGTCCGCTTTGCCGCCTCGGCGGATTTTGCGGCCAGAACGCGGACCTCATCGGCGACAACGGCAAAGCCTTTCCCGGCTTCCCCCGCGCGCGCCGCCTCAATTGCCGCGTTGAGCGCCAGAATGTTCGTCTGGGAAGAAATATCCTCGATTGCCTTGATGATCTGGCCGATCTGGTCCGAGGACACCTTCATCTCGTTCATTGAGGAGAGCATCTGCCCCATGTGACGGTTGCTTTCCTCAATACTGGAAACCGTCTGTACGACGTAATCCGTCGCCTGACCGACGCTGGCTGCGTTGTGATTTACCTGTTCGGACACATTGACAATGGACTGGGACAGCTCCTCAATGGCGGCGGCCTGTTCCGACGCGCCCGAAGCCAGCGCCTGTGAAGCGTAGGATACCTGATCCGCTCCGGACTTCACCTGCTGAGAGGATTCGTTGATCGTTAACAGCGTCCGGTTCAAAGAGGTATAGATGGTCTGCAGGGACTCTTTGATCGGTATGAAATCCCCGATATATTCCTGCTCAACGGCGGAGGTGACGTCCCCCTGGGCGATTCTGAGCAAATGGTCGGTAATGTCCTGAACAATACTGCGCATCATGACGATCAGCTGTTCTGTCGCCTGGGTCAGTACGCCCGTTTCATCCTCCGTCATAACAACCGGCGAAGGCGGGGATTGAACGTCGCCTAAAGAAAGGCCGTGCAGCCGTTTGGTAACATTCTGAATCGGTCCGGTGATTTTCCCCGCCCACCGGTACATCAGCAGCATACCGGAAACGGCAAGGGCCGCGCTGACCAGAAGCAGAATGAAAAGGGACCACATTTTCTGCTGGTTTTGGCTGGCCACCGCCTTGTTGATATCATCATAATAATTTCCCGTGCTGATATACCAGCCGTAGGGTTCAAATTTTTGGGTAAAGGCCCGTTTCTGAAAAGTTCCCTGCTCCCCGGGCTTGGTAAAATAAAACTCAGTATATCCGCCGCCCTCCTGATTGCCGGCGGCAATCACGTTGCGTATGTAATAATTGCCCGCCAGGTCCTTGGCGTCATAGCGCATGGTACCCTCATATTCCTTATTCATATGCACCGCGCACAGTCCGTCGGCCTCGTCCGCCCAAAAATACCCTTCCCCGCTGTTATAGCGGGTATCCCGGACAATTGCCTTCGCATTGTCAAGCGCCTGCTGCTCTGTAATTTTCCCGTCCTGATAGCTTTTATAATTCGCGTCCAGAGCGCTGACGATGTTTTCAACCGCAACCTTGATTTCCTTATCATACGCCTGTTTGGTGGCGGCAATGGAAAGATTGAACGCCCGGTCCATGCAGAGATAGGAAATGCCGGACAGCACAACGATCAAACTAAGCAGCAGGCCTCCAATAAACAGGACCAATTTCCCTTTCAGGTGCAGCGAATGTTTTTTTATCATTTTGAAATCCCCTTTTCAGTCATTTCATGGATGTACAGCAATGAAAAAGCACTTTCCCGGATGCTTTTCCATCACCGTCGAGACAGTCATTTTTTCCATTATTTTTGAATTTTGTAAACGGATCAATTGATTCCGAAATTTATCTTTTTAAATGGAATCGACAAATTGCCATTATTTTCTATACTATACCATGAAATGCTTTTCCTGTTGTTAAATTGCAAGAATATTAATGTGAAATTTCTGCAATTTTCACAAAAAAAGAAGCCCATACTGCAGATCGGCCAGGCCTTCCGGCGTGGTCGATCTTTCCAGTATGGACTTCCTTCGTGGGGCAAAAATATGGATTCAAGCCTGAAAGATTAAAAAAAGGATGTATCTGTTTATACTGCGAATGGAAAGGGAACGGAAGATGGAAACTAGAGCAGCGTCTCGTAAAGCTTGGGAGACGGTTTCGGGATCACCGTTGTCTGCACCAGAAGCTCACACTGCTTTGTCGCAGCCTCCACGGCGGTGCGCACGGCCCCCACGTCTCCGGTCAGGACGACCACGCCTTTTCCGCCGATGGAATAGCCGATCTTGATTTCGACCAGCGTAACGTTCGCCGCTTTTGCCGCCACATCCCCGGCCGTTACCGCCGAAGCGATGGAATAGAATTCCAGCACGCCGACCGCCCCGGGATTTTCCACCTGGTTCGTCAGGCAGATTGCGGGAATCAGCTGGGAGTGGATGTTCGGGATCAGCAGGGTATCCACCAGATACTCTCCGGCGTACTTCTCCCCCACGGACATGGAAACCTTGACATCCCCGGTCGTCCCGCCGATCAGCACAATATATTTACCGGGGCAGACGGTGGACGCTTTCAGCAGGTCCACGTTCGCGGCCTTGATCATATAATCGCTTGTTTCAATTCCTCTGGCAATACTGGAAAATTCAATCATACCGATTGCTTTGCTCATGCTGCTCACTCCTCCCTGCCCCGACGGATAACCGCGCCGGTCCCGTCGATTTTTTCTATCACACCGTCAATGCTCGCGTGGATGTTCGCGGACAATCCGCCCTGCGCCGCCGCGGCCAGCAGCTCGCCCTTTGCGACGCGGTCATTGACCTGTTTGACCGGAGCAGCCGGTTTGCCGATATGCTGCTGGAAAGGAATGAACACCCTTTCCGGGGCAAGCTCACAGCATTCCTTTGCATGAAGCCGGTAATAGTCCATGATATTCAGCCGGGCCGCCAGCCTGCCGGTAGGCACCTGCCCGTACCGGGCGGCCTCGCTGGGAACGGGATTCCTGTTCTGATCCACCTTGATTCCGCGTTCCCTGAGCTGGCCCTTCAGATAAATATTCACCTTCCGGGGAGACAGCCCCATGGGGCAGGAAAACATCTCGCATACGCCGCATTCCGAGCAGTTCATCGCTGTTCCGAAGGCTTTCTTATATTCCTCGTTATCGGTGATAAAGGGCTCCCGGAAGAGGCTTCGCATGACAAGATGCGGCTTCATATTGTGACCGATCAGGTTCCGGGGGCAAAGGCTCGTGCACATTCTGCACTGGACGCACGCGCTTTTTGCCTGTAGCCGGATGCGGTGGAGCGGCATGGTCGCCCGGCGGATCAGATAATGATCCTTCGGCAGGACGATGATATTTCCCGTCGTCTTGGTAACGCTCAGTTCTTTGATCCGGACAGGGTCCGTAAACACCTTCCCCATCATAGGTCCGCCCAAAATAATGTCGTAATCGGAAACGGTCGGCTGCGCTTTATCAATACATTCGGTTACAGGAGTCCCCACCGGCACATAGAGAAGAACCGGTTCCCTGACCTTCCCCACAACGGACAGATATTTATCCGTTACCGGCCTGCCCCGCAGCGCGTCGTAAATATTGAGCATCGTGCCCACGTTGTCCACGACCGCTCCCACATCGAGGGGAATCCCCCGTTCCGGGACGGACTTTCCGCAGACCAGCTGCACCATCACCTGCTCGTCTCCGGCGGGATAAAAAGCGGGCATTTCAAACAGCTCGATCGGCGCTCCCGATTTTTCAATCGCGCCCCTGAGCGCGGCAATCTCCGCCGTATATTTTCTTTTCAAGGCAATTACCGTCCGTTTTGCGCCCAGATGGGCGGAAACGGCCTGCGCGGCCTCGACGATCCGGTCGGGATAAGTACGGGAGATATATTTGTCCGTCTCGATCAGCGGCTCGCACTCGGCGGCGTTGATGATAAAACAGTCCGCTTTCGCCGAAAGCTTCACATGGGTGGGAAAGCCCGCGCCGCCCGCGCCGACGACACCGGCGTCCTTAATCGTTTCTGTCAGATTCATGGTATCACCGTCCTAAATAAAACATTCCAGACATGTTTTTCGTTATTCCCGGATGATCTGCATCCCGTTTACGCGGGCATAGTCCCAGGCCTCGGAAGAAATGATGCTGTCGGCCGCCACCCGCATGACAAGAATGCTGTCGTTGTTCAGCAGGGCCAGATCCCTTGCCGTCACAATTTCCCGTCCCGTTCCGCCCGGCCGTTTCCGCCGCGGACAAGGCTGCACGGCAGGTGGCTCGGCGGGCGCCGCGTCCGTCGTTTCGCACAGCACGCTGTCCTCCAACTGACTCAGCGGGCAGAAAATCACGCCGGATTCCTTCAGAAAATTGACCTTCTCCAGCATCATGTTGTAGTAAACCGCCGGGGCCGTCCTCTTGTAATCGAACAGCTCGACTTCTTCCTCAACCGCGAAGACGGTCTTCCCCTTCAAAATGGCCTGAACCACCGCTTTCGAGTACGGAGTGTCCTCCGTTCCGCCGGCGATCCGGACCAGCATATCGTTCGTCAGGTTGAAAAGGACGACCGCCGAAAATTCGTCCACGGAACAGCCGTATTCGCCCTTTAGGGCGCACTCCGTCCGGTAGCGGACCGTCAGCCGCCCGCTCTCCAGCATCCCATGGCATCCGGTACTGTGGTCGTGCTTCTGCGTCAAAATCAGAAGGCCGGGCTTCGTATGGTTTCCCCCCTGCATCTCCATAGCTCCTCCTATCTTCTACCTGCTTTCGCAATTCATCGCGATACCCGCCGGAGTGATCAGGAACGGATAATGGGGTTTGATCGTCTGAATTCCCGTTTCCTTCTCAAACACC
Organism: Caproiciproducens puteiluti; assembly: GCF_052442865.1. Classification (NCBI taxonomy): domain Bacteria; kingdom Bacillati; phylum Bacillota; class Clostridia; order Eubacteriales; family Acutalibacteraceae; genus Caproiciproducens; species Caproiciproducens puteiluti. The sequence goes on from NZ_CP194790.1 coordinate 3,004,566, forward strand.
TTTTCAATATCCGTCATGCAGCAGGTTCCTCCGCAGAGATAGATTGCCTGTGTATCGTCTTTTTTAATGTATTTCCTGACAATCGCCGCCATTTTTTCAAGGACAGCCTTGATCACCGGGAAAATTTCACGGTGACGGGCGTAATCCAGCTTGATTTGCTCGGCCTCTTCAAAGGAAATATGCATATTTCCCGCCAGAACCAGCGTCAGATGGGTTCCCCCCGTCGGTTCGTCCTCGATTTCAGCCACCTTGCCGTCCTTAAAAATGGCAAGCCCGGTCGTCCCGCCGCCGATATCCACGACAACGCCGTCGCTGATCTGAAAAACGGAATTTGCCGCCGTCGGCTCATCCAGCACGTTGACCACCTCCAGCCCCGCGCCCTCCGCCACATAAATGTGGGTTTTGGTGCTGGACTGGGTCCCCGCGGGCATGGCGATCGCGCAGTGGGTCAGTTCCCTGCCCAGGCGCTCCTCGAGCTTCGCTTTCAGCTCCTTGACAATGCGCTGCGCTCCGAGATAATCCACGACCACGCCGTCCCTCAGGACGCGCGCCGCCTTTTTTTCACATGCGACAGGATTGTTGTCCTCATCCAGGACAACGAGGACGATGTATGCGGTGCCGAGGTCGACGCCGACCTTCAGTTTATCGCCTACGGGCTGAAAGGTTTTTGTCTCGGACTCCTCCACCCGCGCCATATAGCTGTCCACTCTGTCTAAATCCATCATATACAGGCCGCCTTTCCGCTTTTTCATGCTTCTCATTTAAAACCGCTCTTGCCGGTCAGACTCCTGAAACAATCAACATCACGCAGCGGAACAGGTTTCCTTTGCGGTTGGGGGCCGCAGCATAACCGAACGCCGCGGCCCCCAACGGATTCTATCTGTGATTTGTTTGCCTGAGACTAATCCCGCGTCAGCATATTTTAAATTCCGTGTTGGGTTGTGATTGATGAGAGTGTCGAAAAACTGTCAGGCGTCGAGAAATCGTGCCGCCAGCGCAGTAAGTAAACTTGTTTTACCGTTTTGCGGCCGCGCGACTTTATCGACAGCCTGATTTATAATCCTTTGGAAAAATCTCTGATGTGGAACGCGTCCGACAAAACGCATCTGCGCTTTCTGCAGAAGGATTTTGCGCTGGTCAGGCCCTCGCCGGTCGGCCCCGCGATGGTAAAGGTGGTATGGCCCTCGCCGCCGACGCCGATACCCGCGTAGGACGGGGCGTTCTTGACAAAGATGGTGGTCTGCAAGAGCTTTGCCATCTTGGTCAGCTTGTCGACATTTTTGGAGTGCATCATGGCGGTATGGCGGTTGCCTCTTTCCGCGATCAGGGCAAGGTCGATCGCCTCGTCTACGTTTCTCGTCCGGACGATCGGCAGAATCGGCATCATCAGCTCCTCCATTACGAACGGATGGTCCTTCGGCGTTTCCATGATGATGACCTTGACCTCCGGCCCGGCCTGAATCCCGATTTTATCAAGGATATAAACGGCGCTCTTGCCGACAAAGGACGTTTTCGGCCCGCCGCCTTCCTTCCTGACCAGATCGGCAAGCTTCTGAATCACGACGGGATCGGTAACCTGATAGGCGCCGTTTTCCTTCATGCTGCGGATCAGCTCATCGGTGATCCGGTCGACCGCAATGACCTCTTTCTCCGCGATGCAGGGAAGGTTGTTGTCAAAGCTGCAGCCGTTGACGATATCGATCGCCGCTTTTTTAATGTCCGCGGTTTCGTCGACCACGACGGGCGGATTTCCCGCGCCGGCCCCGATGGCCTTTTTCCCGGTGGACATGACGAGCTTGACGATTCCCGGGCCGCCTGTGGCGACCAGCATCCTGATTTTCGGATGCTTCATCATGACGTTGGTATTTTCAATCGACGGCTCCATGACGGTAACGATCAGGTTCTTCGGCGCGCCGGCTTCTTCCAGCGCCCTGTTGATCATAGTGACCAGCCTGATGGTAACATCCTTTGCCCGCGGGTGCGGGCTGAACACAATCGAATTTCCCGCCGCAAGCATCCCGATGGAGTTGCAGATAATGGTTTCCGTCGGGTTGGTCGCGGGCGTGATCGCGCCGATAACACCGAACGGGCAATATTCCACGAGGGTAAGGCCGTCGTCTCCGGACAGGGCCGTTGTTTCCAAATCCTCAATGCCGGGTGATTTTTCCGCGGCAAGCCTGTTTTTGATTAATTTGTGGGGGTAATTCCCCATTCCGGTTTCTTCCACGGCCAGCCGGGAAATCAGTTCCAGATTCTCCTGTTTCAGGACCACGTCCCGCAGGGTCTGGACATATTTCTGCCTTTCGGCCATGGAACAGAACAAGTACTGCTTTTGGGCGATGTCACAGGCGTCGATCGCCTCTTCCATGGTATTGAAAATCCCGTAAGCTCCGCCCTTTTCTTGCTTTTTGATTTCGGCAGCAGCGGTTTTTTCCGCTTTGCCCGCGTCAATTTCGTTCAGTACCTGTTTGACCATTTTTTCAATTAAATTCGCATCTATATCCATCGATTTTCCACCCCTTATTCATCAATAGCACAATATAGGACATCTGCCCTGCTCCATCCGCTTATGCACGGGGGTTCGGCGCTTTGATCTTCCGCAGAATGACAAAGTCGTCGTTCTTTAACGCGCACGCGTTTGCCTCATCCAGATCCACATGCATTTCCAGCGAGGATTTCTCGGAAACCCGCACAAGCACATTCCCAAGAACGCATCTGCGCTCCCCGCAGGTCTCCACCTCCACGATCTCCTTATCCTTTACGCCCATTTTCTCCGCCTGCCCGGGGGTCATATGGACGTGCCTGAGCGCCACAATGGTGCCGCAGGGCAGCGTAATGCTCCCTTTCGGCCCAATCAGCTCCAGTCCCGGCGTATGGTCCAGCCTGCCAGATTCCCTGATTGGGGCCCTGACCCCCAGACGGAATCCGTCGGCCAGGGAAATTTCGACCTGGCTCGCGTTTCTCAGCGGTCCCAAAATACGCACATTCTGAAATTCACCCTTCGGTCCGCGGATATTGACCGTTTCCTTTGCCGCAAACTGGCCGGGCTGCTTCAGCGTTTTCATATGCGCCAGCTGGTAACCCGGGCCGAATAATTTTTCCAGATCGTTTTGGTTCAGATGCACATGGCGGTTTGACACGCCAACCGGAATTTTGCAGTTTTCCAGATTCTGAATCTTTTCAACGACCAGTTTTGCAATTGTTTCAAGGACATCCGTTTGCATCTCTGTATCAGCCACCTTCTGCTTGATCTGACGGTTTCTGTTCAACCCCGGTCTGCCGACCTTCGGTTAATTCGGTTGGGCGGAACATATTTCGTCATAGGGGAAGCCTCCTTTGGAAAGATTGTTCACAAAATAGAAATCGACTCTTCGGTTCAATTACAAATCAGTCTTACGGCCGATTGAATTGCTTTTTCCTGCAGCAGCTGCACTTTGTCAAGCTTTTCCCATTGAAAATCCTGATCCTCACGACCAAAGTGCCCGTACGCCGCGGTCTTTAAAAACTGGGGTTTCCGAAGCTTCAGCTGCTCCAAAATATCGGCTACGGAAAAAGAGAAGGTCTCCCTGACTGCGGAATCAATATATTTCTTTTTGATCCGCTCCGTACCGAACGTGTTGATGGTGACAGCAACGGGATCGGCCATGCCGATCGCGTAGGCCAGCGCCACTTCGCATCTTCTGGCCAGCTTTGCCGCGACGATATTTTTCGCCGCGTAGCGGGCCATATAGGCCGCCGAACGGTCCACCTTTGTCGGGTCCTTTCCGGAAAAGGCGCCGCCGCCGTGTTTGCCGACCCCGCCGTAGGTGTCGACCATGATTTTGCGGCCGGTCAGCCCTACGTCCGCCGCCGGGCCGCCGATAACAAAGCGGCCGGTCTGATTAATGTAGATTTTGGTTTCGCTGTTCATCCATTTGGGGTCTACCTCGCTCCGGATGACTTTATGTAAAATGGTGTTGTAGACGGTTTCATGGTCGACGTCCGCCTCGTGCTGCGCGGACACGACGATCCCGGTAAGACAGAGGGGTTCCCCCTCTGCGCTGTATTTCATGGTCACCTGGCTTTTTCCGTCCGGGTACAGCCAGGGGACGGTTCCGTCCTTTCGGACCTGCGCAAGCTTCATGACCAGCCGGTGCGCCAGATCGATGGTCATCGGCATGTAGTGCTCCGTTTCGTCACACGCGTAGCCGAACATCATCCCCTGATCCCCCGCGCCGAAAACTTTCTTTCCGCAATCCGCCGTCCGTGAAGCGTCCACTCCCCGGGCGATATCCGGCGACTGGGAAGTGATGTTTGTCAGGATGACGGCGTTTTGGCAGTCAAAGCCGGTACAGGGACGCGTGTAGCCGATCTTTTTCACGATTTCCCTTGCGACGCCGGTAACGTCCACCTTTGCTTTGGACGTTACCTCGCCCGCAACCATAACCGTGCCGGGTGAAATCATGGTCTCCAAAGCTACCCGGGACTCCGGGTCCTCCGCCAGATACGCATCCAATATCCCATCTGAAATCTGATCGCATATTTTGTCCGGATGCCCTTCCGTAACAGATTCCGATGTTACCAAATACTCATCCATTCTCTCTTCCCTACCTTGATTTCAAAGCGTTATCCTGTTCCAGCGCCAGTGATTTCTTATACTGGAACACGGTCACATGCTCATATTTTTTAAAGACTTTGCTGAAATAGCTGCTCTCGTTATAGCCAAGGCGGAACGCAACGTCGATAATGTTTAGGTCGGTAAAGGAAAAATACCCTTTTGCGATGGTCAGTTTCCGCATATGCAGATATTCAATGACGCTTACCCCCATTTGCTGCATAAAGATGCGGCTCAGGTACCCCTGACTGATATTGCAGTGGTCCACAATTTGATTCAGGCCGATATCCTTCTTGATGTTTTCATCGATGTAGCGGAACACGGATTCCAGCACCTTGTACTTTTTAATGCTGACCTGCTGGAAAATGTAATTCATGACATTGAACAGCCAGAATTCCAGGCTCTTTTTTTCGGAGAGCAGAACCTCCGTCATCGGGAACAGCTCTTCGCATTTTGTCTGCCCCTCATTCAACCAGTCCAGCATGCTCATCAGACTCTGTCCCAGCTTCATAAACGTGGCTTTCAGCTGTTCGGTGTCACTGCCCGTATCGGAGTAAATTTCATTCACGATCTGCGGAATCTGGTAGTACATTTTTTTGAAATCTTTTTCTTTGAGGATGGAGAAAAGGGAGTCCGTCTGCTTTCCGTATTTTTTATGGGATTCCGAGTAGCCGTCCAGCAGGCTCTTAATGAGGGTCCCGGTGACCGGCTTTGAGATATATTCCCGGACCTCCGCTTTCAAAGCCTCGCGCGCAAACTCAAAATTGTTATAGGCGGAAACAATATAAATTGTGATGTTGTGGTTGTTCGTATAAATCTGTTTGCTCGCTTCGATCCCGGAGATTCCCGGCATCATAATATCCATAAATACAATATCGATTTTTTCCGTTTTGCAAACCTCTACGGCATCCTCTCCATTGGCAACAGTGCGCACGACAGTAAAGCCACTCACGTCGGACACCATGATCCGCATGGCTTCTCTCATCAGTTCTTCATCATCAGCAATCATTACCCGATACATTTACAGTACCTTTTCATCAAAGTTTTTTGGATATTTAATCAGACACTTTGTTCCGCTTTTCTCGCTGTATTGCATAACAACGTCGTACTGCGGGCCAAAGGAACTGACCAGCCTCTGTCTGATACTGGAGATCCCCGTTTCTATGGTATCTCCTTCGTAACCGCCTTCTTTATACGATTTGAACCTCTGCGAAATTTTTTCCTCGTTCAGTCCCAGACCGCTGTCCTCTATGGAAATGACCACGTCGCTGTCCATGTAGGAAACCGAGATGCGCACGGTGCCGCCTTCCCGCTTCTGGTCAATCCCGTAAAAAACCGCTTTTTCCACAAAGGGAAGAACAATAACTTTCGGAATCCGCTGCATATGTATATTTTCCGCAATGTCAATGGAATAGTTCAACCGCTCTCCCAGCCGGACCTTCTGTATTTTCAGATACCGTTCAATATTTTCCATTTCATCCGCTACGGAGATGGAATTTTTGGTATTGATAAGATTATACCGTAAGAACTCTGCGAACAACGTCACCATTTCATTGGTCTTCGGGGCCTTTTCAATCACGGCCAGATTGGAAATGGAGTTGAGACACCGGAATAAAAAGGAGGGGTTCATCTGTGACTGCAGCGCGGTCAGCTCGGCGTTCTTCAGGCTGTACTCCAGCTCCATTCTTTTTCGCTTCTCACTCAAGCTTTCCATTTCCTTGTTTAAAGTTTCCTTGAGCATCAGCCTTGACAGTTCCTTTTCGCCAAGCTGATTGACAATCAGGGAAATCATGTCCGCTATATTGACAAACTGCTGGTAAGACATTTCCTGTATTTTATTGAACAGGTCGCTCTTGCTGACTTTATAGTCCTCCGCGTGGTGCATCACGGTTTCCAGCCTGCATACACTCGAGGGGGCGTCGCTGCACCTTTTCTGCCCCCCGATAAAGCCTCCGAGGTAGTGCCCCCGGACGATAATCGGAATGGCAACCTCCATCAGCCCGCAGGGACAGAAATACACTGAAGTTTTCTGTGTCACCGCGGCCTGGATCGCGCCGAACGCATCGGAGGACCAGCAAAGGCGTTTTTCTCCTTCATTCCTCCTGATTTCACGGCAAAATTCGGTGAAAGAGGTCATTTCTGTGACCGGTTCCCCCTTAAAATCCACCGTGACAAACGCCAGGCCCGTCGCTTTGGAAATTTTTTCCTGGATATCTTCTAGCTTCTCTTTCCCAAAAAGATGGTTGATATCGAAATTGTTGAACACACTGTCTTCATCCTGCACCAAATCTTTAATTTTGGTATTTAAGAACTCATCCATGAAAGCAACCTCCTAAATCAAGAATATACTACTCTAATACCACACTGCCCATATTATATAATATATTCTTTGACTTGGGGGATTTTTAGTGTATTTTTTTCAATAATGTTTCGACATCCTGCACTGTTATTCCCCTTGGGTTCATTGGAGTACATCCGTCCTGCACCGCATTTTGGGCCACATAATGGACATATTGGTCGAAAGTTTCTTGCGATACACCGCACGCGCTGAGGGTAAGCGGCATATTCATCAGCTTTTTCAGGGAAGTGATGCAGGCGAGAAGAACCGCTACGGCAAGCTTGGGGTCTGTACTTCTTTCCACCATACCCGTCCGGTAGGCCATCTGCGCATATTTGGCAGCGACCCGGTCGTCCAGGCTGTTGAACAGAATCACTTCATTGAGCAGAAGGGCGTTTGCAAGCCCGTGCGTAATATGGAAGGTTCCCCCCACCTGATGCGCGATGCTGTGGCTCATGCCAAGTCCCGCGATGCTGAACGCGATGCCCGCCAGGCTGGAAGCCAGAAGCATTTCCACCCTTGCCTGCTCGTCGTCCCCGTGGCGGTAGCACTGCAGGAGCGATCTCATAATCAGCTCCACGGCTTTTTCGGCCATTGCGTCCGTATAAACGCTGGCTCCCTTTGCCACATAGGCCTCCATTGCGTGGGTCATAACGTCCATGCCGGTGTTCGCCGTAATCTCCGGCGGAAGCGACAGCGTCAGCTTTGCGTCGAGAATCGCTTCGTCGGGATAGATGCTGTCGTCGAAAAAGATATGTTTTTTCTTGGTCTCGTGGTCCACCACGACCGTTGCTGCCGTTACCTCCGAACCCGTTCCGCTTGTGGTCGGAATCGCGATCAGCGGCACGTCGGCGGCAAGCTTCATCTCGCGCGCAAAATAGAGGATTCCCTTCGCGGTGTCAATGGCGGAGCCTCCGCCGAACGCGATCATGACCTCGGGCCGGAACTGTTTCAAAATTGCGACCCCTTTCCCGATGGCGGTCAGGGGTGTATCGGGCAGAACCCCGTTAAACAGTTTTACCTCGTTGCTGTTGTCGATTACCTCCAGCACTTTCCGGATGCTCCCGTTTTCAATCAGGAACCGGTCGCAGATGATCCAGATTCTTTTTCCCGTGATGTCCGCGAGATGTTCCAGCGAGTTTTCCCCGTAATAAATCTTGGTTCTCAGATAGATACGTTCCAATTTCATCCCCGCTTTCTAACGAATGGTAAAGGCGTCCATCAGCGTGCATCTTCTCCTTCTTGCGAAATGCCTTGCGGTCGTGGTTCCTTCCCCGGTGATCGTCGCAATGGTAAAGCTGGTGTCGCCTTCCCCATTGTAGCCGATCCCGGCCAGAGAAGAGCCGTTTTTGACGAAGACGGAGGTCTGCATTTTCTTTGCCGCCCGGTTCAGCCGTTCAATGGACTGGGAGTGGATGGTCGCGGTGTGGCGGAACCCCTGTTCGATTTCAAAGGCGGTTTCCAGCGCTTCATCGAAGTCGCCCACCCTGACAAGGGGGACGACCGGCATCAGCATTTCCAGCGTGACAAACGGATGGTGCTGAATAGTGTCGACCACGATCAGCCGGACGGTTTCACTGCAGGGGATTTTGGCCGCCTTTAAAATTTCATTGGCGCTTTTCCCTTCAAAGGCTTTGTTGATGCCCATGTCCTGTGTGACGGTCACGGAGGTCAGCTTCAGCATTTCTTCCTCGTTATGGATATAGTAAACGTTGTTTTTCTTGAGCTCTTCCACAAATTCATCCGCGGCAGCCGCGACGACGACGATACTCTTTTCCGAGATGCACATAACGTTGTTGTCAAAGGAAGCGCCCTCGACGATGTCCCTTGCCGCCCGCTTCAGATCAGCCGTTTCGTCGACGATGGCGGTCGGATTCCCCGGCCCCGCGCCGATCACTTTTTTGCCGCTGGCAAGCGCCTCTCTCAAAACGCCGCTGCCGCCCGTAGTCACCACCATGGAGATATCGGGATGCGTCATCAGCTCGCGGGTCACCGCCATGGAGGTATCCCCCAGCGTGACGACCAGATTGTCGATGCCGCAGGTGTCCCGGATGGCGACGTTGATCATTTCCGTGACGAACTGGGAAACCTTGATGGCTCTGGGATGCGGGACATGCACGACGGCATTTCCCGCGGCGAGCAGGCCGATGGTGTTGTTAATGAGTGTGGCGCACGGATTGGTGCAGGGATGCACGGCGCAGACGACGCCGTAGGAGGACAGTTCACACAGGGTCATCCCGCTGTCTCCCGTTTTCACCTCGGTGATCAGATCCTCTACGCCGGGTGTTTTCCGGATGGCCAGAAGGAGCTTTTTGACCTTATCCTCCACATTGCCCATTCCGGTTTCTTCCGCCGTCATTTCAGCGATTACATTCACCAGCGGCAAAAGCTCTTCTTTGATCGCATCGATGACTTCCTGACGTTCATTCAGCGTAAGCCTGGAATACTGGGTGTAGGCCCCCTGCGCTACCGCGACGGCGTCATTTACCGAACGGAAGACTCCGCTTCTCACCATATCGCTGCAGGTCAGGTATTTCTTCACCAGTTCTCCAATTTGTGCAGTATTCATCTTAACCTCTCCTTCGCCCGATTTCTCAGGCTTTCAGTTAAATAAATTCAGGATATGACACTGCCTGTTTCTAAATATCCATCGTATCAATAATGCCTACAATGGCCATGTCAACGGAGACATTATGCTTTTGAACACGCACGGCCGACCCGGAGCAGACCAGGACATACTCCCCGATGCCCGCCCCCACATAATCGGCGGCAACCTCTTCGGAGCCGATGTTGTGCTTCTGGGAATCGATTTTCTGAATAATCATCAGCTTGAAGCCGACCAGGGATTCTTCCTTCCGCGTCGCAACAACATTGCCCACCACTTTTGCCATATAAATGGTAATCACAATCCTTTCCTGACCTTAGTTCTTAAGGATTATTTCTCTTTTTTGGCCCTTGGCTTTCTGGGAGTCTGTTTGGTCCCCTTTTCTTTCACTACCGTGTTTTTGGGGCCTGTGCTTCCCGCTGCAGCGGATTTTCCCCTCCCCGTTCTGCCGGACGGTTTGGCTTTGGCTTCCGGCTGGGAAACGGCCGGTTCGTCCGCTGCGGAAACAGCAGGCGGATCCTGCGGCTTTTCTTCCTTTGCCGGGAATTCAGCAGGGGCTTCCCCTTCCGTTTTTGCCTGCCTCTGAATCGTTTCCGACACCGGCGCGGGGTTTTCCTGTTCCGGGACAACCGCTTCCGGTTCGGGCAGAAGGACTTCTTCCACGGACAAAACCGTTTCCGGCTCCGTCAGAACAGCTTCCTGTACGGGAACTGCAGCCGCTTCCTGTGCGGGCTCCGGCGGGACAGGTTCTTCTGTCTGCGGTACGGAGGGCTCCCCGAGAGGCTCTTCCGGCTTCTCTTCCGGAATTTCCTGCGCTGCAGAAACTTCCGGCTCCGGTTCGGGTTCAGGCGTCTTCGGCGCGGGAGGTTCCGGCTGATCCGGCGGTGTTGTTCCGTCCTCTTTTTTCTCAGTCTGACAAAATACTCTTTCAACGCTGTCCGCAGGTCTGGGAATCACTTTGGAAGAAATATAGTGCTGGAAGGTCTCGCCGACTTGTTTGCCCGCGCTGACGGCGGCGTTTACGGCTGCCACATCGCCCGTGATCTTCACGGTAATCCAGCCGTGCCCTCTTGCTTTTTCGATCTGGATAATCGTCACGTCCGCTGTTTTCACCATGGTGTCCGCTACCAGAACGGCCGTTGCCAGTCCTCTTATTTCTATTAACCCCAATGCGTTTTTCATTTTGTCACCTTACTTCTTTTTTTCTTCTGAAAATATATAAAATGTAAACAAAATCAAATTTGATTACCTGATTTTCTGCTTTTCAAATTACTGTCCGACGATTTCAATGCCCAGCCGGGACGCTTTCTCCTTCGCCAGAGCGGTCAGAAGATCACCCGGGCGCAGCACGATCCGTCCTTCCTGCGTAAACCTGTCGATATCGCCTTCCGTAATCACTTTCCGCCCGTTGTCCGCACGCGGCGGCTGGACTCGTGTGATTCCGGGATTTTCGGGAACCGGTTTTCCGTCAAAAAGTTCCTCTTTGATTTCAATGCCGTACTGAGCGATGATTTTGTAATATTCCCGTATTCTGGCGGCATACGCCGCGGGTTCCTTCCCCGTAAGCGGTTCCAGACCCGATTTCAGCAGCACGATTTTCTGCCCGTTCGCCATACAGTTCTGTACCCATTTTGTCTCGAAGGTATCGCCGATGCACAGCGCGGTTTTGACTACAAGCTCTCTCGAAGCGGCCGGGAAAACGGTCGGACCGTCCGGTAGCTTTGCCAGATCGGCTTCCTCCCGCCTGAGAATGGTGCCGCAGCCTTCGCATTCCCTGAGCTTTTTCATGTGATAGTCATTTGTCATGGAAGGGGGAATCACCGTAACGACCCGGTATTCGCGCCGGTCCCTCAGTTTTTCAAAAAAGGAACGGTATTCCTCTCTCCATCCTTCGGTAAGGATGACATACAGTTTCTGTTCGGGTACGGAGGAATTGGGCAACAAATTTTCGGCCTGCATTTTCTGTATCACCTTCAGGATGATCTGATACAGATTGTTTTCATTGATTTCCACGGTACCCCTCCTTTGCTTTCCAGAGCTTTTGATCCTGACTAATGAAAAGGCGGTCATGATAGGAAGGAATCAGGGAAGAGTATTCCCCGACCCTTCCGTACCATTAACGCCCTACACCGTCACGTGTGGAAGAAGAATTGAGTGGTGATGAATTAGTCCATATGAGGGATAATTTTCTCAGTGTCCGAATGAGGACGGGGAATGACGTGGATGGAGACCACTTCGCCGACCATTTTGGCGGAAGCCGCTCCGGCGTCCGTCGCGGCCTTGACGGCCCCGACGTCTCCGCGTACCATTACCGTTACCAGTCCGGAACCGATCTTTTCGTAGCCGACGAGGGTGACGTTTGCCGCCTTGACCATGGCATCGGCTGCTTCAATTGCCGGTACGAGTCCATGTGTTTCGATCATACCCAGTGCATCAGAGTTCATGTGTAAACCTCCTTCATTGTAGCGTTAGTGTTAAATATATGGATGAGTGGTTGATTTTGGCTCGGAGCCCAACGCGCCAAGCAGCTTCAGACCGACATCTCTGGCCGCTCTGACCGCCTGCCGTACGGCGCCGGAATCTCCCGTAAAGATAAGGATCACTTCGTTTGAGTAGCTGGTCCCGCCGTTGCCGGGAGAGCTGTAGCAGACCACGTCCACACTCGCCGCCTTGACGGCCACATCCGCCAGAACCGTGCCGATCGCGGCAGGGCCCGCGCAGGTCATGCCGAACGCTTTGCCCAGAGGAGAGCCGAACGCCTTTTCAAGGCACTGGCTGGCTCTTGCCGAATACTGGAATTCCAGATGTCCGGCATCATTCCCGTAAACATCGCCAAAGTATTTCGGAAGGCTGGCCAGGGCGATTTCCACCGCTCTTCTCGCATCCGAAACATCCTCCGCTCCGATATAGATCAAGTCGCCGTGACCGGCCCCGCCCTTCGTATCTCTGGGCAGTTCGATCGTGATCACTTCCGTGTTGGTTGCTTTGACGGCGTCATCCACCGCCATGATCTGCGGGCCTGCCCCCGTTCTGCCGCCGATAATCCCGATTGAACGGTATTTACCTAGCTTCATCACGTCGACAAGCATCGGGTCCACGCTGGCGATGACCAATCCGATCGTATCGCCTACAGAGGTACCCACAAATTCTGTCACTCCCAGTGAACTGCAAGGTGTGCCGGCTTCCGCTGCTTTTTCCTCAGGTTTTATTTTCAGTTCATCGGCAACCTGCTGCACTACCTTATTGATTAATTGCTGGTCCATTGCCTATCCTCCGTTTCATTAAATTTTTTTAACCACCGATAATACATTCGAAGCCCTGCTCTTCAACCACGCTTTTTAATGCCTGTATCCTATCAGGAGTCAGTGTCTTCACGTCCTTCATCAGATAGTCCCTGCCCAAAAGCTCGTATTTGTTTTCCCCGTAGGTGTGATACGGAAGCAAATGGATTGTCTTGATATTGTGTAATGTTTTCGCAAACCTGCTGATTGCAAGAATGTCCTCTTCCGTGGCGTTTACCCCGGGGATGGTGGGGACCCGGATCACTGTCTGCGTGATTTCGGACACCCTGACGGCGTTTTTCAAAATCAGCTCGTTGCTTACCCCCGTGTATTTTTTATGTACCTCAGGATTCATTGATTTGATATCCATCAGGGCCAAATCCACATAAGGAAGCACCTTTTCAACCGCTTCGCCGTCCGCATACGCAGTCGTTTCGATTGCCGTATGCCATCCCTGCTCCTTGCAGGCCCTGAGCAGTTCCATTGTAAAATCGGACTGCACCAGGGGTTCCCCGCCTGAAACGGTGATTCCGCCGCCGGAGCGCCGGTAGGTCGTCGCGTCCTTTCTCAGCTCCTGCACCACCTGCTGCACGGTCATCCCGGCGCCTTTCAGCACCAGCGCGCCCGTGGGGCAGACATTGGCGCATTCTCCGCATCCAATACAAAGCTCCCGGTTGATCAGGCCCTTGTTGTTTGGATCGATCGCTCCCTGCCTGCAGGCTTTGATACATTTTCCACAATGAATACAACGCATTTTCTGATAAGTAATCACCGGTTTCAGCTTTTGGGATTCAGGATTACAGCACCATTGGCATGACAAAGGACATCCTTTTAAAAATACGATCGTGCGAATACCAGGACCATCATGTACGGAAAACCTCTGTATGTCGAAGACAAGTCCCGATGCGCTATAATTGATAGAATCCACCACCTACAACTCCCTTAGTTACATTTCATCAGCGCATGGAGCAATATCATCGCAATCAGAAGGTCTGCTCCGTGCGGCTGATGATATCGTCCTGCACTTCTTTTGCCAGCACGACAAACTGTGCGCTGTATCCGGCAACGCGTACTACCAGGTCCTTATACTGGTCGGGGTTTTTCTGGGCGGCCAGCAGGGTATCCCTGTCGACAACGTTGAACTGCACATGCATGCCTTTGTGGTCGAAGTAGCTTCTGACAACGGAGGCGAAGTTCTGCAGCCCCGTGTCCCCGGCGAGTGCGGAGGGCAGGAATTTCTGGTTCAGCAGTGTTCCGTTAGACGCGATAAAGTGATCCAGCTTGGCGACGGAATTCAGCGCCGCGGTGGGTCCCTTTACGTCCTTGCCCTGTCTGGGCGATACGCCGTCCGCCAAAGGCTGCTTTGCGAGTCTGCCGTCCGGCAGCGCGCCGACGTCTTTACCGAACAGCACGTTGGCCGATACCGGGTATACGCCCGCCTGGAACTGGCCGCCGCGCGGATTGGTGTACTTCTGAACCTCTTCGCAGTAGATTCTGGCGATCTTGCGGGAAACCATATCGACTTCGTCAATATCGTTTCCGAAGCATTCCGTGTTGTCCATCAGCCGGAAAATATTCTCATAGTCGCCGCTGCCGGAGGAGGCTGCGCAGGTATCCTTTACGCCGCACATCTTCTGCAGGTCGGCCATATCGATATTGCTGGAATTGCCGAGGACCTTCCTGACGGCCTCATAGATTTTCTGCTCCGTAAGGGCATCCGCCGTGCTGCTGCAGGGATCCGCTCCAAAGGTTTTTTCGCCAACCGGACGGCCGAAGTTCGCGTCCACAGCTTCTTTCAGCTGGGCGGCGGTGATGTCTCTGTCGCGGAACACGTGCTTATCCATCGCATAGACGGAGTCGCCGGAATCGGCGATGCCAAACGCCTGCGGGCCGGTGAAGTTGTAAATAGCTCCGCCTTCCTGTACGGATCTGCCGCGCTTGATGCAGTCGTCAACCATAGCCGACTGGAACGGGAGCGGGCATCTTTCCGCATGGGCCAGGTCGACGCAGTTGTCGGCTTCCGCCAGATGCCTTACGAAGTAAGCCATTTCCTTCTTGAATGCATCGTAGAACTCGTCGATGGATTTCCACTGGCTCATATCCGGGACGACCGGGCCGAGCTGTTTGTCGCCGGCCTTGCCGCCGTGGATGGTGATATCCAGAACCTTGGCGACATTGAAGAACGCGGCGTCGTGCCAGCCCTCGGTCTTGTGCGGGCACTGCGGCTCCACACAGCCGATGATGCAGTAGTTGCGGGCGTCTTCCAGGGATACGCCCCTGTTTTCAAGCGCCGGAATAATCACTTCGTCATTGTACATTGCGGGGAAGCCCAGCCCGAGACGGGCAAGCTCGCAGGCCCTGTAGAGGAATTCGTCCGGGGTTCCCTGCCACACGCGGATGGAGAAGGAAGGCGCCGGCAGTTTTGTTTGTGCGCACGCTTCCATCATCATGTAGGAAACGTCATTGGTGGAATCCAGCCCGTCCTCCGTCTGGCCGCCTGCGCCGATGTTCTGGAACACCGCGTAGCCTGCGAACGCCTGAGCGGAAATTTCGTCGCGGGTCTTGTTGACGTCGTTGAGCTTGATCCAGATACAGTCGACCAGTTCCTGCGCGAACTCCTTCGAGATGTTCTTATCTGCGGCAAGATACGGATACATATACATGTCGAAGCGGCCCGGGGAAATGGAGTGTCCGCTGGACTCGATCTGCATCATGCTCTGGATAAACCAGAAGGACTGGCAGGCCTCATAGAAATTGCGGGCGCCGTTTTCCGGCACTCTGTCGCAGTTGGCGGCGATCTGCAGAAGCTCGGCCTTTCTTGTGGAATTTGTTTCCGAAGCAGCCAGCCTTCTGGCTTCATCGGCATATCTGTGGGCGAAATTGATGGCCGCATTATAAGTAATAATCAAAGCATTGTAGAACTGCTGTTTCTTTATGTAGCTGGGGTCCGACAGGTCCATCTTCATCATGGCGTCAACCACTTCTGCAATGATCCCGCGGAAGCCTTTTTCCAAAATCTTGCCGTAGTCCACGCACACATGGCCTACGCCGCCGTAGAAGTAATTGCCTACCGTAAATACGCCGGCTGCCTGGCAGTCCTTTGTTTCCTGGGACATGTAGGAAGAAGCAAGCTCGCTTGTCGTCTTCCCGGGCCAGTACTTGAAGGCCTCATGCAGCTCCTGGGCGGTTTCCTTCGGAATCACGAACGGGTCCGCCAGCCTTGTGGCCATGGTGTCGAATTCCTTCTCAACCCAGTCAAAGGAAAATTCGGGGCAGATTTCCGTTGAGCGGGGATGCTTGGTGATGGCGCCGACGATCAGCTCGTCGTCACGGATGGTAACAGGAAGATTGTTGAAAATCTTCTCGTCCGCCTTGGCGCGTCTCATAATCGGGGGAAGTCCTTCCGTTTCCTTATAAGACTCCGTAACCAGAACCGCTCTTTCCGACTCAACATAAGGGGTTGCGTCCAAAATCATTTTCTTTAGCTTTTCAACCCTTGCCGTTGGTTTGGAAAATCCTTTTTCTATCACTTTAAATACCTCCTTAAAAAAATTTGATCGACGAATTTTTAAACACCGAAGTCCGATTTCTTGTTTGATTATATACCCGCCTCTGCTTGACCGCACAATACTATCCAGACTCAAACAATGTAAAATTGAAACCAAAATGCTTTTTAAAACAAGTACATTTTATGAAATATCCATAAAAATTTCGGAACTTTATCGTCTGTGAAACCTTTATTGTTTTTACAGAAAAATTTTCTTTTCTCAAAAATCCGACATTGAAAAGGAAACCGAAATTCCAAGCAGATCGACAAAATCCTTCAAAATAGCCGTATTTCCCGGCCACGCGGGAGAGGTCACCAGGTTGGCGTCCGCAACCGACTCATCCGCCTGCTTTTCGATATAAATCCCCCCCGCCATTTCCACTTCCGGCCGGACCGCCGGGTACGCCGTAAGCCTTCTGCCCCGCACCACGTCCGCCGCGGTCAGCAGCTGGACCCCGTGGCAGATGGCGGCTATCGGCCTGCTCAGCTTCATAAAATACCGTACAATGTCCAGCACCTCGTCGTTCAGCCGCAGATACTCCGGGGAGCGCCCTCCCGTCAGATAGAGCCCCGCGTATTGCTCGATCTGCAGTCCGGCAAAGGTGGCGTTGAGTACGAACCGGTGCCCCGGCTTTTCCGTGTAGGTCTGGTCGCCCTCAAAGTCATGGATGGCCGTTTTAATGGATTCCCCGGCCTTTTTGCCCGGGCACGCCACCTCGGCTTGAAGCCCGAACACGCCAAGGGTCTGAAAAGGAACCATCACCTCGTAATCCTCTGTAAAGTCCCCCGCCAGAATCAGTATTTTTTTCTGAATTTTGTCCATATTTTTCTCCTTCCGACCCACAGGTAAAATCAAGACTGATTTCCTGCAAAATTAAGACCTTCTTCCCACGGCAGAATGTCGCCGGGTTCCCTCAGATGGTTTAAAATGTCAGGGATGCCTTCCCCCGTTACGGAGCTGACGTGAAAGACCGTTTTGCACCCCGCGAGCCTCAGCCAGCTTTCCGCCAGATCGGGCCTCGCGCCCTCGGTATCGATCTGCGTGACGATGCCGATCACCTCTCTGGTCGCCCCCGCCACGATATTGGGGCTGTACAGCGAGTAATTCTCCCTGGCGTTCAGCAACATGCCCACTACGTCCGCCTCATAGGAATAGATGATCAGCGCCCGCGCCAGCTCCCTGTTTTCCGCGTACTCGCCGGGCGTGTCGATGATGACGTCGTAGCGGTTGACATACTGCGTTTTATGGTACCGTATTTTTTCTCCCCTGAGCGCCTGCGTCAGGGTTGTCTTTCCGCAGCCGGTCCTGCCCACCAGCATAATCTTTTTCACCTTTGCGCCTACGCTTTCGTCAGGCTGCACACGGTAAAGCCCATGACGTTTTCCGCGTAATCCAGAACGGCCTCCAGCGCGGTGGTCACGTCCGATATTTTTCCGGTAATAATCAGCGTGCCGCTGAACCGGTCTATAAAGCCGATATCGATGCCGGATTTTTTCAGGGCGATGTCCGCGGCGATAATGGAGGTTTCGCTGGGGGACATGGTCAGAATGCCGATTGCCGCCTTGGCGTAGTCGATTCTGGGGTCCAGTCCCAGTTTTTGATAGATCACCGTATTGGGGCTCGCGATCACATGCGCCATGGTAATCTGCTTGCCCGGCACAATTTCCTGTACGATCCGCATCAGCTTGCCGTTGGATTGCTCCAAATCAACCAGTTTCACAAAAATCCTTCTTTTCAAACGAAAATGGAAATCCTATTAATATATACTATCATGGAGCAAAATGTATCCATAACACAAAACAAACCAATTCCCAGTAAATTTAAAAGGTGCCGGATTCTGTCCCCGAAGGCTTCCCCGCCGTTTTGAAAAAACAGCAAATCAGCGCGGCCGGAAAACTCCGGCCGCGCTGATGAATCCGGCTTTCACCGGAGCGTACTGCCTGAAACGCGGGAAACGCCTACATCATGGACTCGTAAAGAGCGATAATATCCTCCACCGTGGGATCCTTCGGGTTGCCGCCCGTACAGGCGTCCGCCATGGCGGAGTGGGAAAGGAACAGGATGTCCTCTTCCCTGACCCCCACCTCGGAGACCTTCTGCGGAATCTCGACATCCCTGGAAAGCTGCCTGACCACGTCAACGGCCGCCCTGCGGTATTCCTCCTGCGTCATATCGTCCACGCCCTGCACGCCCATCGCGCGCGCGATTTCACGGTATTTCTCTCCGGTACACTCCGCGTTGTACTCCAGCACGGTGGGCAGGATGGTCGCGCAGGCCACCCCGTGGGGCGTATCGTACAGCGCGCTGAGCGGATGCGCCATGGAATGCACGATGCCAAGGCCCACGTTGGAGAAGCCCATGCCCGCTACATACTGGCCCAGGGCCATTTCTTCGCGGCCCTTCGGGTCTCCGGCCACGGAGCTGCGCAGCGCGCGGGAAATGATTTCGATCGCCTTCAGGTGCATCATGTCGGTCAGCTCCCATGCGCCCTTGGTGATGTATCCCTCGATCGCGTGGGTCAGCGCGTCCATCCCGGTCGCGGCGCAGAGGCCCTTCGGCATGGAGGCGGACATCTCGGAGTCGATGACGGCGACCACGGGGATGTCATGGGGATCGACGCATACGAATTTACGGTGCTTTTCCTCGTCGGTGATCACATAATTGATCGTCACCTCCGCGGCGGTGCCGGAGGTGGTGGAAACGGCCAGAATGGGAAGGCACTTGTTTTTTGTCTGCACAGCCCCTTCCAGGCTGCGGACGTCCGCGTGCCCGGGATTGGTCATAATCACGGCAATCGCCTTGCTGGTGTCGATAGCGCTGCCGCCGCCCACGGCGATCAGGCAGTCCGCCTGCATCTTTTTACAGGTTTTCACACCGTCCTGCACGTTCCGGATGGTGGGGTTCGCTTTGATGTTATCGAACACCTCGTAGGAAACAGAGGCGTCGTCCAGCACCTTCATCACCCGTGTGGCGACCCCGAATTTGATGAGATCCCTGTCGGTAACAAGCATCACCTTCTTTAAGCCGCGGTTCTTTACCTCCGGAGCCAGCTCCGCAATGGCCCCCGGGCCAAAGTAAGACGTTTCATTCAACACGGTACGATAGGACATAACATTCCCTCCAATTTAATATTCCATCGAAACGGGCGCACGGCTTTTCGGCCGCCTGTCCGTAATGGTCACAGAAATCTTCCGTTCCCGGCGAAGCTGCAAAATGCTTCTGTGCAATATTCCATGTCCAATATTATAGCAGTGCGAACGGAAAGATGCAGGTAAATTTAAATACTTCCCCCGCTATTTTTCCGCGAAAATATTTCGCCGCGGCAAAAAACAGGGTCGTTTCAGCATTGCGCCGAAACGGCCCCGCGGGAGATTTTGTTTATTTTACGTCTTTGATTGCCTGCTCGGCAAAGGAGGTATTGATCAGCTTGTCGTACGGAACCGTTTGTTTCAGCTCGCCGGCCTGGGTCATAACCTCCTGCAGAAGAGAGAACTCTTCCTGCTTTAAAATCGGATTGGGGCTCCACGCCTCGATATCCTTATAGTTCTTTGCGACCGTGGTCAGGAGCTTTACGTCCGAATCCGGGAAGGAGGGCGCGATTGCCTTTGCGATTTCCTCCGGGGTGTGCGAGTAGACCCATTTCTGTCCCCTGTAGACCGCCCTTGTAAAGCGGGCGATCAGGTCCGAATTCTTTTCGATATAGCTCTTCTTGGCACAGTAGCCCGTGTAGGGGATCTCTCCGCTTTCCTTGCCGATGGAAGCGACGATGTATCCCTTTCCCTGCGCTACGATCTGGGAAGCCGCCGGTTCAAACATCGTCACATAATCCCCTGTGCCGTTGGTGAACGCCGGCCCCATCAGCGCATACTGGATGCTGTCGTCCAGCTTGGTGTCCTTCTGCGGGTCCAGCCCGTTTTTACGGATGACATACTGCAGAGTCATGTATGGCACGCCGCCCTTTCTGCCGGGAAGCACTACCTTGCCCCGAATTTTATCCCAGGTAAAATTCGGGTCCGGCTCGCGTCCGAGCAGGAAAGAACCGTCGCGCTGCGTTACCAGCGCAAAAATTTCCGCGCTGTCCGCCTTTCCTTCATTGTAAACATAGATGGCGGCCTCCGGCCCGGCCAGACCGATGTCGGCGTTGTTGGACAGGACCGTCGACATCACCTTATCGGTTCCCTCCGCAGTGGCCAGTTCAAGGTCAATTCCTTCATCCGCGAAAAAGCCGAGGTTGATTGCCGCGTACTGCGGCGCGTAGAAAACGGAGTGAGTCACTTCGCATACCCTTACTTTTACCTTCTCCTTATTTTCCGTCGCGGCTTTCCCGCATCCCGCGACCGCTGCCAGCATGACTGCAAGGCAGAGTGCAACGGCGGACCATTTCAGCACCTTCTTCATACTCTTTACCCCTTTCGTAAACTGTATTCGGGGAAATTCCCCTTTCCTATCGAATAATCTGCTTTATACCAGATTACGGTATTCTTTTAATGGCCGTACCAGTTCAGGACCAGCTTTTCCAGAAGCGCCACCGCCTCATACATCACGGCCGCAACAACGGAGAGGATGATCACGCTGGCCATCACAAGGTCCAGCTTGAAAACCTGGCCGCCGTAGACGATCAGATAGCCCAGCCCGGCCTTTGACACAAGGAATTCGCCGGCAATAACACCCACCAGGGAAAGGCCGATATTGATTTTCAAGGAATTGAATAAAGTGGAAATATTGTAGGGAAATACGACCTTCGTAAAAATCTGCCCTTTGTTCGCACCGAAGGTCGCTGCCATCCGAATATATTCGTTATCGGTATGGCGGAATCCGTTGAGCATTTCCAGCACGGTGACAATCAGCGAAATGGCCAGAGCCATAAAAATAATGGCTCTCGTCCCCGCGCCGACAATCACAATGATCACCGGGCCGAGCGCGATTTTCGGCAGGCTGTTCAAAACCACCAGATACGGTTCGCTCACCTTGGACGCGAAACTGCTCCACCACAGGGCAATCGCCAAAAGGGTGCCGAAAACGGCCCCCAGCAGAAACCCGACCAGCGTTTCATAAACCGTTACGCCCATGTGCATGAACAGATCGTTCTGCGCCATGTTCAAAAAGGTCTGCCAGATGCGGGACGGCTGGCTCAGAATAAAGCTGTCGATCCAACCCAGCCTTGCGGTGATTTCCCATTGGGCAATAAAAATGACCAGAACGGCGATCTGACAGAAGCGGATCATCTGCTGTCTGCGTTTCTTTTTCTTCAGGTATTTTGTACGCTCTTGAGAAAGGATGGGTTTATTCATCGGCTGACAGCTCTTTCCATATATGATCGAAATACACTCTGAATTTCGGATTGTTTCTGCAGCTCAGAGGCGTTCTGTTTTCGTCCTCAAAATCGACTTCAAGGATTTCCCTTACCCGGCCGGGCCGGGCGCTCAGGACCATGATCTTATCGCCCATGCTGATGCTTTCGGGAATATCGTGCGTCACCATGACGGTCGTAACCTTTTCCTTTTTTAAAATCCGGTAGACGTCGTCGGTTACAGTCAGCCGCGTCTGGTAATCCAGCGCGGAAAAAGCTTCATCCAGCAATAAAATATCGGGATTGATCGCCAAAGTGCGGATCAGCGCCACTCTTTGCCGCATTCCTCCCGACAGCTGCGCCGGATATTTATCCCGGAACTCATAGAGTCCGTAGGTTTTTAAAAGCTGGACCGCCCTTTCCCTGTTTTCGGGGGAGAGCATCTTCCTTACTTCCAGACCGAATAGTACGTTTCTGTAAATGGTCCGCCAGTCCAGCAGATTGTCGCGCTGAAGCATATACCCGATGTGGGGAGAAGTCCCCACGATTTTTTCTCCGTTTACAAACACTTCGCCGGCAGTCGGTTTCAACAGGCCGGCAATGATTGAAAGCAAGGTGGACTTTCCGCAGCCGCTTGGCCCGACAATGCTGACAAATTCTCCTTTTTCCACAACAAAGCTGATATTGTCCAGAGCGGTTATTTCTCCATTTTCCGCCTGATAAGTCGCTTCTATATTTTGAACTCGGAGTACGTCCAACGGTATCACCTCATCTTTGCGTTCATTTTTTCAAGGGACATGTGCGCATAAAAATAGTTCGCCTTTGGTATAAAATATGTAAAATAGAGAGATTTGTGAAAATACATCTGCCCGCGCGTCCTCATAAAACGAAGAATTTCTCTTCCGTTTTTTATGCTCCCGGAAAAAACGACGTCGAAAGGAAGCGCTTTCTGCCGAAGGAGCGGGGGAAATATCCGGTTGAAAAAAATGAAATCCGTGTTACTATAATAACGTACCTTTTGCCGGACTCCCGTCCGGCGAAATCGGAAGAGAGGACTTTTATGATTTATCTTGACTACGCGGCCAACACACCGGCCTGTGAAGAAGCCCTGCGGACGTTCTGCGACGTCACGCGGGAGTATATTGCGAACCCGAACTCGCCCCACCCGCTCGGGCTGGCGGCAAAGGAACGGCTGGACAGGGCGACGGAGGAGATCGCCGCCATCCTGCACGTAAAAGCGGAGGAAATCATCTATACCTCCGGCGCAAGCGAATCCAACAACCTTGCCATTAAAGGCGCCGCCGGACAGTATCAGGCATACGGCAAACACGTGATTACCACATGGCTGGAACACTCTTCGGTAAACGGAGCGATGGCGGCCCTGCAGAACCGCGGCTTTGAGATCGAATATGTGGACATCGATGAAAACGGCCTTGTGGACCTGGAGCATTTGAAAGAGCTTCTGCGGGACGACACCATTCTGGTCTCCGTCTGCTATGTGGACAGCGAAATCGGAATCCGCCAGCAGGTCGGCCTAATCGCCGAAATCCTGTCCGGCTATTCCCGCTGCCTGTTCCATGTGGACGCCACACAGGCGGCGGGGAAAATTCCCCTGGAAATAGAAAACGTGGATCTGGTGACCTTTGCTCCGCACAAATTTTACGGGCTGAACGGCTGCGGCGTACTGGTGAAAAAGGAAAACGTGCTTCTGGAGCCGCAGATTCACGGCGGGACAAGCACCATCCCGTTCCGCAGCGGCACTCCCGCGCTGGGCCTGATCGCCTCCACGGCGCAGGCGCTCCAGACGGCGGTGGAAAACAGGGAAGAACGCTGCGAAATGGTGTCGGGGATGAACCGGCAGCTGCGGGACGCTTTCAAAAAGTATCCCAAAGTCCGCATCAACAGCACAAAGGAATCCGTCCCGTTCATCCTCAATATCAGTATTGCGGGAGCGAAGGCGGAGCAGTTTCAGTCGGCGCTGGCCGGGCGGGGTATCTGCCTTTCCACCAAATCGGCCTGCTGCGCGGCAAACACCCCTTCCCGCCCGGTCTACGCGTTGACAAAGGACCGGCGCGCGGCGCTCTCGACCCTGCGCATCAGCCTGAGCCACCTGACCACGCAGGAAGAAATCGGGGCTTTTTTGAAGGCCTTTGACGAATGTTACCGGCAATTTGTAAAATAGAGGGACAATATGAAAAAATATCAACAGGTGGAAACCAGTATCATCAAAAAATACCGCAGGGCAATCTGGATTCCGTTTATCGCGGCCATTAAGGACTACCGTCTGATTCAGCCGGGCGACCGGATCGCGGTGTGCATATCCGGAGGAAAAGACTCCATGCTGATGGCGAAATGCGTCCAGCATTTACAGAAGTACAGCGATTTTCCGTTCGAGGCGGAATATCTGGTGATGGACCCGGGCTACAATCAGGTAAACCGGCAGCGGATCGTCGACAACGCCGAGGCGCTGCATATTCCGATTCGGATTTTTGAGACAAAAATCTTCGATATTGTGGCAAAAACGGAGCAGTCGCCCTGCTACCTGTGCGCCAAAATGCGCAGAGGCCACCTGTATAAGCAGGCGCAGGAGCTGGGCTGCAACAAAATCGCGCTGGGGCACCATTTTGACGACGTCATCGAAACGATTTTGATGAGCATGCTGTACGGCGCGGAAATCAAAACCATGATGCCCAAGCTGCACAGCACCAATTTCGCCGGTATGGAACTGATCCGCCCGCTGTATATGGTCAAGGAGGCCGACATTCTTGCCTGGCGGCGCTACAACGACCTTCAGTTCATCCAGTGCGCCTGCCGGTTTACGGAAAACTGCGTGCTGGGCGACAACGGCGGCGCTTCCAAGCGGCAGGAGATGAAAGAGCTGATTAAAAAATTCCGGAAGACCAGCCCGAACATCGATCAGAATATCTTCCACAGCATTCACAACGTCAATCTGGAAACGGTCATCGGCTACCGCAGGGGCGGCGAGCAGCACAGCTTTCTGGACGATTACGACAGCGAGGGCTGAGTTTCCCCTGAATCAGCACTCTCACGGAAAATTCAACCCGGCTTCACCTTCCGGTCACAGCGGCAGGATATCCTAAACAGTATCAACATGGATTGGATTGTGAAGTGAAAGCATGAAAAATCTACGGGTTTTCAGGGACTTTATCAGAAGCCCCTTTCAGAAAAAATATCGGTACGTTTACGCGCTGGCGGCGATTGCCGCACTGTCCTTCGGACTGAATTTTTACGCAATCTCCCGGCTGGGATACGGAAACGCCTACTACGCGGCCGCAATCAAAAGCATGACGCAGAGCTTTCATAATTTTTTCTTTGTCTCATTTGACCCTGCCGGGGTGGTGTCGGTCGACAAGCCGCCGCTTTCCCTGTGGATACAGGCGCTTTTCGTGCTGGTATTCGGCTACCACGGCTGGGCGATGCTTTTACCGCAGGCGCTGGCCGGAACCGGGGCGTGCCTGATGATGTACGTTCTGGTTTCGAGATATTCCGGCCGTCCGGCGGGTCTGATTTCCGCTCTGGTCCTTGCGCTGACCCCCGCCGTCGTCGTGGCTTCGCGCAACAACACCATGGATATGCAGCTCGTCTTTGTCCTGCTTATTGCGGTCCGGTACCTTTTTAAAGGAATCGAGACCGGAAAATGGCGCAGCCTGTTTGCGGCCGCCCTGTTTGTAGGGCTGGGCTTCAACATCAAAATGCTGCAGGCCTATATGATTCTTCCGGCAATGGGTATCGTTTATCTCCTGTTCTCCAGAGAAAAGGTCTGGCGGCGGATTCTGGCGAGCGTCATCAGCCTTGTCATCGTCGCCGCCGTATCGTTTGCCTGGGTGATCGCGGTGGACCTGTATCCGTCCGAAAGCCGTCCTTACATCGGCAGCTCTACGGACAACACGGTCATGGAGCTGATCGTCGGCCATAACGGCCTTGAGCGGATTTACGGCGGCGGGGGCGGAAACTTTGGCGGAACCGGGACCGGCGGCGGTTTCCAGGGCGGCGGCCGTTTTGACGGAAACGGAGGCCAGGACGGAAACGGACAGCCCGATGGAAACGGGCAGGGGACGCCGAACCGCTCCCGGGACGGCAGCACGGGCAACGGCGCGCCGCCTTCCATGAACGGGCAGGACGGCACGGGCCGGACCGGCGGGATGGCGCGGGGCGGCCAGACACGGGGCGCGGTTGGCAATGACATCGGCACCGCGGGCATGCTGCGGCTGTGGACCGACAGCATGTACGGCCAGGCTTCCTGGCTGATCGTGCTGGCTCTGTTCTGCATTGCGGCCTCCCTGCGGAAATGGAGCCTGAAAAAGCCGGACATCCGGCAGGGCGCGCTGCTTTTCTGGGTCCTCTGGCTTGTTACCATGCTGGCTTTTTTCAGCTTTGCGAGCTTCTACCATCGGTATTATCTGTGCATGCTGGCGCCCGGAATCGCCGCGCCGGTCGGAATCGGCTTTGTTGAAATGCTGAAAGCTTACCGCTCGAAGTCCGGCTGGAGGCAATGGCTGCTCCCCGTCTCTTTTCTTGCGACCTTCGCCATAGAAGGGTGGTATGTGTGGAGCTACTCCGATCTAAGGACATGGCTGATTCCCGTTATGGTTGTCGCCGGCTCCGCCGCGCTGATTCTGATGCTCCTTCATTTCTTCCGCCCGAAACGGCTTACGCTTTTTGCCGCGGCGGGATGTATGCTTGCCGCCATGCTGGCGGGACCGCTTTACTGGTCGCTGACCACGGTGCTCTATGTTCCCCAGAACGTGACCATGCCCTATGCCGGGCCGGAGCTTGCCTCGACGGAGGAGACCCAGGGCATGACGCCGAATCAGGAAACCTTCACCGTAAGCGACAGCAATACCCTTGCCCTTGAAAACTATCTGGTGGCGCATTACAAGGAAGGCAGCTATCTGGTCGTTGGCCAGAAAGCGAACGACGTCGCGGCCTTTATCGTGGACACGGGGCTGCCCGCGGTCGCCTACGGCGGCTTTCTGGGATCGGATGAGGCGCTGACCCTCGACAAGCTGAAACAGCTGGTCAGCGAAGGGAAAGTCACCTACTTCCTTGTGTCGGAGCAGAGCGGAACGGCGAGAGGTTCCAACTCCGAAATCGACTCCTATGTAAAGGAAAACGCGGTGCTCGTTGACCCGTCCGAATACGGCGGAGACACCGGGTCCTCCGCGTCCGGCACACAGTCGTCTTACTCCCTCTACTGTTTTCAGCAGTCATAAATAAGGACTGTGCCGCTATAAAGGCTTTCGGGACAAAAAAACAGGCGCAGGCTTCGGGCGGTCCTTTCGGACTCCGGGGCCTGCGCCTGATCTGTTATAAACGCTTTTAATCGATTTTGCTTTCCACCTGTGATTTTAAGGCGCTCGCTATTTTCATCAAAAACGGCGGCAGCGCCACACCGATATCGGATATGTTTTCCAGAATGCTGATGACCTCGTTGCAGATCAGCCACACCGCGGCAAGCGACGCGACAGCAAAGCCGAAATGCAGCTCCGTTCCGGCCCGCTGCGCCGCATACGCAAGCAGGCAGTCCAGAATTGCACCCACCGCCACCAGAAGCCACATGCTTATCTTTTTCGCAATCCCGCGAAAGCTTTTGTAGCTGCTGATCTTCTGGTCGCGGAATTTCGCCGCGGCCAGGCCGGTAGCGTAGTCAATGACGTTTACCGCCGCGAGCAGCAGCACCGGAACGGCCAGCACGCCCAGCCACGCGGACAGCGCAGCGAATATCGTGATAACGGCCGCTTTCCATTTTTCCATTTCTTATCCCCTCTCTACTGAATTTTAAACTTGAAGCGCCGCAGGGGCTTTTCGCCGGATACGGAGGTATAGATCCCCGTCTCCTGTCCGGACTGTCCCACAGCCACCACCGCAAACAGCTGAATGTTCCCAGTGCGGGGGAACGGCACGATGGTCGCGACCCCGCCCGTCCCGGCGGTAAGAGTCACCGGCTGGGGGGACGTGGTTTTTACAACATAGTACGTCCCATGCGCGTAGGAAATATCCATTGTGGTATCGATCTCCACAATGGTACTCACCTGCACCGGGTAACCGTTATAGCCTCCGGCGGGGATGATGGCCGGATAATTCTGAAAGGACTCATCCGTGTCCACTTTTCCGCCGATGCCCGGAACCGTCCCCGTGGAGCTGGTCTGCCGGATGGCGCAGGGGTAATCCGGCTCCCCGCTGTAATCGGCGAGCCACACGTCATAGGCCTTTAAAGTAGCTGCGCTGAATCTGCCTGACCGGATGAAATCATTGTTCGTATAAAGCGCGACATACCATCCGTCCGCCTTCATCCGCTCCAGAAACGCGCGGCCCATGCCGTCGATCTGGGCATTGTCCGGATTGACGCCCTGTTCGTTTGCGTAGCGGATCGAATCGTACTCGTAATCAAACGCGATCGGAAAGTCCAGCTTCCCTTTATAGGGCTCAAGGACCTTCTTACAGACCTCCGCCTCGGTCTGGGCGTCCGCCGCGGACACCGCGTAGCTGAACCAGTATGCGCCGACATGCAGATCGTGGGAAAGCGCACCCCGGACATTTTCTTCAAATTTGGGGTCCTTCTGGCTGATCAGATTTCCGTATCCAGCGCGGACCATTACAAATTCGATTCCGGAAGCCGCCACCCTGCCCCAGTCAATGGTGCCGTTATGCTTACTGACATCGATACCCTTCATTGTTGCCCTCCATTCAAATCACTCTATATCACAGTAATATTCAGGATAAAATGGCACTGTTCAGGCTAATTTTTGAAATGTTTTTTATCGCTTGCAAAGAATGGCATGCCGTAATTTTCGGAGGGAAAACATCGCATAAAAAACGCACCCAGACGGGCTTTCAAGCCGTTCCGGGTGCGTTGGGATTTTATGAAATTCTATAATGTGAATTTTTTTCACTTATGCGATATGCAAGCGGATTTTCAAATTACAGTGTGACAAAAACCGGTTCATGCTCCATAAAGGGAAGGAATTTTTCAAGCAGGTCGGCCGTCCTGATTTTCAGGCTGGAGGTATTGATGCACGGATGGCACCCGAAATATTCAGACTGCGCCACCTCCCGGTCAATCAGCAGCCGGACACACTTTCCAGCGTCGTTCATCAGGCCCATCACGCTTACGGAGCCCGGCGTGACCTTCAGATATTCCTCCATACGTTCGGCGTCCGCAAAAGACAGGCGGGAACTGCCGATCTGCGCGGAAAGATCTTTCGTACGAAACTCCTTCTTGCCCGGCATCATCAGAAGATAAAAGTCCGTTTTCTGCCGGTTGCACAGGAACAGGTTTTTGCAGATATTCACCCCGAGGATTTCCCCTACCTCGTCGCAGAAGTCCACATGACCGGCGGCGTCGTGGTCAATGCGGGTATAAGGGATTTCCAGCCTGTCCAGCAGGTCATAGACCGCCGTCTCTCTCGGAAGCCGCTCATCCGCGGGCTTTGACGTATACAGGACTGGGTCAATTCGTATCGAACACAAGGTTATCATCCTCCGGTTTTGCCGATCAGCGGCGTACTGCCATAAATTTTACGGCAATTTTGCAGATTAGTCAAGAAAAGGGGCTTAAAAGTGTTCTGCCTACTTGACAGAATCCATTTGCGGTTATATAATGACTGTAAATTCACTGATTTAGGAGTCATTGAAATGAAAAAAACAGCCCGCCAGCTGCAAAAAGAGCAGACAAGGGAGCTTTTAATCAAAACAGCCTTTGAAATATTCTCCGAACGCGGCTTTCTCAGTACCAGAATTTCCGATATCGCCGGGGCGGCGGGAGTTTCCCACGGCACGGTATTCGTTCATTTCCCGTCGCTGGACGCCCTCATGGCGGAAGTGATCGAAGTGTATGTCGGGAAAACGGCACAGCGTACACACGAGCTTGCGGATTCCGGCGAAACCCTGCGGGAAGTGCTCCGCGCCCACCTGGACGGCATCCGGGAATACGAGCCGTTTTACACCGCGCTTGTCACGGAAAACCGTCAGCTTCCCACACAGGCCCGGGACGCCTGGATTTCGCTGCAGTCCGTGATCTCCCTGCATTTCAGCCGGGCAGCGGAGCGGGAAATGGAAACCGGAAAAATCCTTCGGATGCCCGTTTCCCTGCTTTTCAATTTATGGCTGGGGCTGATCCACCACTATCTTGCCAATGCGGACCTGTTCGCCCCCGGCGGAAAGGTCATTGACAGGTACGGCGAAACGCTGATCGACACTTATCTGAAAATGGCGGAATCAAAAAGGAGCTGAAGACAATGAACGAACATTCCCCGGAAATACTGAAAGCAAAATCCTGTTACGGGCACCTTGGCGGCACACTGGGCAACCGACTTTTTTCACGGCTGCTGGAACTGGGGTGGTTTGAACGCGACGCCGACAAAGCGACCGTCTTTTCTCTGACGGAGCTCGGAAAACAGGAGCTCTGCAGGCTGAATGTCGATATTTATAAAAGGAGGTAACCGGCATGATCAATCAAAACCCGTTTGCATTACTGAAAGAGGAGGCGCCTCAGGTTTCCGAAGCGTTTGACGGACTTATCCGGGCGGTCTCTTCCGGCGCGCTCGACGCCAAAACCCGTCAGTTGGTTTATATCGGAATCAAGGCGTCCCAGGGAGACGACAAAGCCGTTGCCGCGCATGTCCCCATGGCCAAAATGGCCGGCGCATCGCGGGACGAAATCAGGGATACGATTCTGATGACAATGACCGTATCCAGCGTACAGGGAATCACCCATTGCCTGATTCCCGCGCTGGAAGCCTATGAAAGCGATCGAAAGGTGTGAAAAATATGAAAACATGCATTGCCTGTGGAATGCCCATGACAAAGCCGTCCGATTATCCCCTGCAGGACGAAAGCAAGGATTACTGCATTTACTGTGCCCGACCGGACGGTTCCATGCAGTCCTACCCGGAAAAGCTTGAGGGTACCGTCCGGTTTCTGATACGCACACAGGGGATCGACGAAAAAGCCGCCCGCGAGCTGGCGGTCAGAACCCTGGCAAAGCTGCCCGCGTGGAAGGCGCAGACTCCTTAACGGTGCCGCGTCAGCAGTTTCCCACATAGACGTACTTCAGATGCCCGCGGGCGATTTCCGCCAGCCGGTAAACGGTTTCCACCGGGGTCGGGCCGCGGTCGGTCATCTGAAAGCACGGGAAGAACCGGGTAACGTGCAGCGGGATTTCCGCGTCCACCGAAGCGAGCCATCCGGAGAGCGCGTCCATTTCCCCGTCGCTGTCATTTTCCCCGGGAATCACCAGAGTGGTCACTTCCGTGTGGCATCTTTGCGCCGACAGCTCAATCGCGCGCATCACCGTCTTCAGGTCGCCGCCGACCATCCGGTAAAAGCGTTCGGTAAAGCCCTTCAGGTCGATGTTCACCGCGTCGATCAGCGGGAGCATTTCTTTCAGCGGCCCTTCGCAGATATAGCCGTTGGTCACCGCGACATTTTTCAGCCCGCGCTCCCGGACGAGGGCGGCGCAGTCCCGGACAAACTCATAGCCCACAAGCGGCTCGTTGTAGGTATACGCGACACCGATATTCCCGCGCGGCACAAGCTCCGCCGCCTTTTCGGCCAGCGCCTCGGGCGGAACCGCAGCGGTCTCCGTGTGTTCCCCGTCCACCATGGAAATGGAGCTGTTCTGGCAGAACGGACAGCGCAGGTTGCAGCCGTAGCTGCCGACGGACAGGATTTTCCCGCCGGGGCAGAAACGGCGCAGCGGCTTCTTTTCGATGGGGTCAAGCGCAAGGCCGGTCACTTTCCCGTAGTTGTCACAAATCACTTTGCCGCCGCTGTTTCTGCGCGCGCGGCAAAGACCGGTCTGCCCCTCCTCCAGCGCGCAGTGATGGGGACAGATTTCACAGATGATTTTCATTTGTGGCGCACCACCTCAAACCGTTCCAGAGAGCAGGGCTCCCCTTTGCGGATCCCTGCTTTTTGCATGGCGATGGAAATCTGCCGCTCCGGGGTATCGACCCCTTCCAGATTCGGCAGCAGCAGCCCGCGCTTGTACCCGCTGGTGACAATGACGCCGTAGCGCCCGGCATCCAGTTCTTCCATGGTATCGATCGGTTCCGGATGCGCCAGCACGTCCACACTGTAGACAAGGGTCGGCAGCTCCTGCTCCGTAACGGGCGCAAAGCGCGGGTCCTCCGTACCGGCGCTGACCGCGTTCCTTACGATTTCCTTCGCTACGCAGGCCGTCACCGGCCCGATGGTGCCGATGCACCCCCGAAGCTCCCCGTTCTTTTTCAGCGACACGAAAGCTCCCGCCCGGTGACCCAGCATTTCCTCCGGCAGCCCGGCGGGAAGCTCCGCCCTTTTCCCTGTCCGGACATAGGTTTCCAGCGACAGCCGGGCCAGCCTCACATATTCATCCTCCTGCGACTGGATCCGTTCCATTCTTTTTTTCTCTTCGGCTTCAAAGACTGTGTCAAACCGGCGGCTTTCGTCGTCCCCGGTGATCCGGAAAGCGCAGACGCCGTACCCGACCCCGAACGGCCCCTCATACGAAAGCAGCTCGGGCTCGACGGCCTTTCCGTCCAGCGCGCCCGCCATGATGATAAACGAGCGCAGCCCGCACTCCGCCGCCGCGTCGCAGAAGTCGGGGCTGAAAGTCAGGAAGCGCAGGAAATCCCCCTTTGCCATCGCGTCGGTCACCCGGCTGTCAAATTCGGGACCTTCCTTCGCAAAGCCGTAAGGCCCGTCCTCTTTGAGACGGTGGGAGAGATCCCCGCTCGCGATAAAAACGACCTTTCTCCCCAGAGTCTCCGCCGTTTGGGCGATGCATTTTCCCAGCCGGTAATGGTCCGGCCCGGACAGCCCGGACAGCCCGATGCGCACCAGCCGATAGTCAGTACAGTATTCGTTTAAAAAGCGGAGCGGAATCATGGTGCCGTGGTCAAGGGCTTTTTCCTTCTCGCCAAAGGTTCCGGCGGGCAGGCCCGCTTTCCCGGCCGCGTCGGTCAGCGCCTGTACAAATTCACTGTCATACCGGACGTCGACGGCGGCCTGCGGCGCGCCGAAACGGGCAAAATCCCCGTGGGCGCATTCGCCGGGAGAAATATGGAAGTAATCCGCGTACAGGGCGGAATGCGGAGAAGTCACCACCACCGTGTCCGGTTTCAGCGCCGCAATCCTGCCCGCGACCTCCCGGCACGCGTCGGCGGTCCTCTGAATTTTCCGCTCTTCCCCTTTTCCCACCTCCGGCAGGATAATGGGAGGATGCGGCATAATAAACGCACCTGCGATCGACATAAAAAATCCCCCTTTCCAAATTCACATCGCGGCCGCCAGCGCGCGGTCGTACGCCGCCTTTGTCTCCGGGTCAAAGCAAACCATGGTGACCGTTTCCACAGCGGTGCTCCGGCTCAGAAATTCCAGGATCGTCCTCACGGCGATTTTGGCCGCAAGCTCCGGCGGAAAACGATAAACGCCAGTACTGATGGAAGGAAACGCAACCGTGCGGCATCGGTATTCCTCCGCCAGCGCAAGGCAGGAGCGGTAACAGCTTTCCAGCAGCTCCGGTTCGCCGCTTTCTCCGCCCCGCCACACCGGTCCGGGCGTATGGATGACGTACTTTGCGGGAAGGCGGTACCCCTTTGTGATTTTCGCCTTTCCGGTCTCACAGCCGTGCAGGGTCCGGCATTCCTTGAGAAGCTCCGGACCCGCCGCGCGGTGGATGGCCCCGTCCACTCCTCCGCCGCCCAGCAGGGAAGTGTTTGCCGCGTTTACAATAGCATCTGCCGTTTGCTTTGTAATATCTCCCTGAACAATCAAAAAATCCATAACGTCTCCTTTCCGCGGCCTCAGCCGTTTCTTTTCTTAAATTCTATTCTTTCCGCAAGAATTTTTCAAGAGCCCGGAAACATCCAAAAGAGCCCTGCTTCCGTACACTCACGCAAGCAAGGCTCTTTCGCATTTACGCAACGATTTGGAGGATATGCCGGTCTATGAAAACAGCCGAAAGCCTGACGGAAATTGGAACACCTCAGGACAATTCAAACTGACCGGTGTACAATTGATAATACCGCCCCTTCTGGGCAATCAGCTCCTCGTGGCTGCCGCGCTCAAGGATTTCGCCGTTTTCCAGCACGATGATGGCCTTGGCGTTCCGCACGGTCGAAAGCCGGTGGGCAATGACAAAGACCGTCCGGTTTTCCATGAGGTGATCCATGCCGGTTTCAATCAGCTTTTCCGTATGGGCGTCCACGGAGCTGGTCGCCTCATCCAGAATCAGCACCGGCGGGTCGGAGACCGCTGCGCGCGCGATGGCAAGCAGCTGGCGCTGGCCCTGGCTCAGGTTTCCGCCGTCGCCGGAAAGCATGGTGTCATAGCCGTCCGGAAGCCTTTGGATAAAGGAATCCGCATTCGCCAGCTTGGCGGCCTTAATCACCTGCTCCCTGTCCGCATCCGGATTCCCGTAACGGATATTGTCGGCGATCGTGCCCGTAAACAGATGGGTGTCCTGCAAAACGACGGCGAGCGAATGACGCAGGTCGTCCTTTTTGATATTCCGGACGTCGATCCCGTCGTAGGTAATGCTGCCGGAGGTAACGTCGTAAAAACGGTTGATCATGTTGGCAATGGTTGTCTTGCCCGCGCCGGTCGAGCCCACGAAAGCAATTTTCTGGCCCGGCTTCGCGTAAAGGTTGATTCCCTTCAAAACGGGGCGGCAGGGAACGTAGCAGAACACCACGTCGTGAAAACGGACGTCGCCCAAAAGAGGCACCAGCCAGGCGGTGCCGTCCTCATCCGGTACGCGCCAGGCCCACCTGCCCGTACGCTCCCCGCATTCCTTCAGCTCGCCGTTTTCCCCCACCGCGGTATGCACAAGGGTCACGGTACCGTCGTCCGTTTCCGGCGTTTCCTGCATGACTTCAAAAATCCGCTCCGCACCGGACAGGGCGGCCAGAATAAAGTTGAGCTGCTGAGAGAACTGGTTGACGGGCATCGCCGTCTGGCGGACATAAACAAGGTACGAGGCAAGGCTTCCCAGATCGATTCTGCCCGCAATGGCAAAGAACGCGCCGATGCAGGCGGAAAGCGCATAGTTGAAATAGGAAATGCTGACCACCACCGGAATCAGAAGCCCCGAATAAGTCAGCGCACCCGTGGCCGCATCCAGCAGTTTGTTGTTGCGGTCGGAGAACTCTTCAAAGTCCCTGTCCTCGTGATTGAAAACCTTGACGACCTTCTGCCCCTCCACCATCTCCTCCATAAAGCCGTTCAGCCGGCCCATAAACTTCTGCTGGTAGGAAAAATACGCATGGCTTTTCTTTCCGCTGTACCGCAGAAACAGGAACATGCCGAGGAAGGACAAAAGCACGATCGCCGACAGCTCGGCATTCAGGATAATCAGGACCGTAAACGTGCCGACGATGATAATGAAGCTCTGGATCAGCACCGCGAAGCTGTTGTTCAGGGCCTCGGCGATGGTGTCGATATCGTTTGTAAACCGGCTCATCAGTTCGCCGTGCGTTTTTGCGTCGAAAAAGCTCAGGGGCAGCGTCTGCACCTTACGGAAAAGGTCGTCGCGGATTTCCTGCACGATCTTCTGCGCGATTCTCACCATCAGCTGGGAATATCCGTAGGACGCGGCTACGCCGGCAAAATAGACGGCGGCCATAAAGATCAGGATTTTCATGAGCCCCCGGATGTCCCCGGGGATAATGTAGTCGTTGACGGCCGGTTTCAGCAGATAGGTGCCGAAGACGTTCGCCCCGGCGCTGACGGCCACCATGACGGTAATCAGCAGCAGAGCGGTTCCGTGCTTTTTCAGATAGCGCCAGAGGAATTTCAGCGTTTTCCAGATATCCTTGGGCTTTTCATGCAGCGTTGTTCTCGCCATTACGCCGTAGCCCCCTTCTGCTGAAATTCATAAATATCGCGGTAAATCGGATTGTGTGCCAGCAGGCTTTCATGCGTGCCTGCCTCGTTGATTTTCCCGTCCTCCAGCACCACGATCAGATCCGCGTTTTCAATCGAGCTGATGCGCTGGGTAATCATGATCTTTGTCGTATCCTTTAAGTCCTCCGCCAGCCTTCTGCGGATTTTCGCCTCGGTGGCGGTGTCCACCGCGCTGGTGGAATCGTCAAAGATCAGCACCTTAGGACGTTTCAGCAGCGCGCGGGCAATGCAGAGCCGCTGCTTCTGCCCGCCGGAAACATTCACGCCGCCCTGCCCGAGGTCGGTGTCGTAGCCCTCCGGCATCCGGGACAGGAATTCATCCGCACAGGCGATCCGGCACGCCCAGTCCAGCTCCTCGTCGGTGGCGTTTTCGTTTCCCCACTTCAGGTTTTCGCGGATGGTTCCGCTGAAAAGGGTATTTTTCTGCAGCACCATGCCCACGGCGTCGCGCAGATGCGCAAGCGGATACTCCTTTACGTCGCGGCCGTCTATTTTCAGGCTGCCGGAGGTAACGTCGTAAAGCCGGGGAATCAGCTGTACCAGCGAGGATTTCGCGGAGCCCGTTCCGCCTATGATACCCACTGTCTGACCGGCGCCGATATGCAGGCTGATGTCGGACAGCACATATTCTTTGGCCGTTTCCTGATATTTGAAGCAGACATGCTCAAAATCGATGCTTCCATGCTCCACCGTCCCGCTGCCCGTACCGTCGGTGATTCCCACCGGTTCGTCCAGCACCTCCGCAATACGGTAAGCGGAGGTCATTGAGCGGCTGAGCATCAGGAACACGTTGGAAATCATCATCAGCGAGTTCAGGATCTGAAGAACATAGCTTAAAAATCCGGTCAGCTGTCCCACCCGCATGGTGCCCGTGTGGATAAAGTTCCCCCCGAACCAGAGGATGCACAGAATGGTGGAATACATGACAAACTGAAAGCAGGGCATATTCAGCGCCGCGTAGCGGAAAGCCGTTTCCGAGGATGACCGGAACGTTTCGTTGACCGCGCTGAATTTCAGGCATTCGCTGTCGCCCTTCACATAGGATTTTACCGTACGGATCGCCGTCAGATTCTCCTGCACAATAGAGTTCACCCGGTCCAGCGCCTTCTGCATCTTTCCGTACATCGGGCGAAGCCTGCGGAGAATCAAAACCAGGCAGACGGCCAGCACGGGAATCGCTGTCAGGAAAACCACCGCCAGCTTCGCGCTCATTTTGATCGACATCGCCAGCGCCATCACCATCATGACCGGACCGCGGACCATCGGCCGGATTCCGTTGCAGATCGCGTTCTGCAAAATGGTGATATCGCTGGTGAGGCGGGTAATCAGCGACGGGGTGCTGAAATGATCCATATTGGAAAAGGAAAAGCCCTGTATTTTGCGGTATTCCGCTTTTCTCAGTTCCGCGCCGAAGCCCTGACCCGCTCTGGCCGCCAGACGCGCGTAAATCGCGCCCAGAAGCAGAGAGATCAGCGCGCAGGCAACCATGGCAAGGCTTTTCCGCAGGATATAGTTCGTATCGCGGTTGGCGACGCCCACGTCGATGATATCGGCCATAATCAGTGGAATGACAAGCTCGAACATCGCTTCCAGAGCGACGCAGACGACCCCGCCGGCCAGATGCCTGCGATACTTGTCAAAATAAATAAAAAAACGGTTTAACACTCATTCCCCTCCAAGTGCCGAACAGGCTTTATTCAATCTCTTTCCCAGTCAGATTCCAGTACATGCGATAGAGGTAATCCAGGAACTGCTCCTGCTCCTCCTGCGTAAACCCCTGCA
Source organism: Caproiciproducens puteiluti (assembly GCF_052442865.1). NCBI lineage: Bacteria > Bacillati > Bacillota > Clostridia > Eubacteriales > Acutalibacteraceae > Caproiciproducens > Caproiciproducens puteiluti. The sequence continues at coordinate 3,041,912 of NZ_CP194790.1, forward strand.
GGGACACATCCTCGATTTCCTTACAGAGCTGCTGCCATTTTTCCAGATATTCACGGCCCTTTTCCGTTATGGACACCGATTCCGCCCTTCTTCTTTCCGCGGGGGCCGACCGCTGGATCAGGCCGGCCTGCACCATATTGTTCAGGATCTGCGACACGGTGGCCGGTTCGATGTCCAGCGCCGAAGCAATGTCCTTCTGCATGCAGTGGTTCTGCCGTGAAAGGTGGTTCAGAATTTTCGGCTGTCCGGGTGAAAGGCCGATTTTCGCCATTCCGGGCCTCGTCACATTTTTTTGCGCGTGAAATACCCGATTGATCGCCATATGCAGCGTAACCGGCATAAAAATCCCTCCTGTCAATTAGGAAGCTAACCGTTAGTAAACTAATATTAATCCCGCATTTGGGAAATGTCAAGTTACGAAATAAGCAATTACACCATTTGAAATCCTAATACATAATATATTGTGAGATAATACCAATGCTCACGAGAGGAGAAAAACAATGACAGATAATATGATGGATATGGACGGACAGGGCTGTGAAATGACTCGGACTCCCCTTCCGGCGATGCCGGTTGTAGCGATGGCCTATATTCCATTCCAACAATTTAATTCCACCTATACTCCCGAAAAAGGGTTGGAGATGGGAACCATCTTCCCTGAGCTTGACAAACCGTTTTTGGGAGGCAGGAGGAAATGAGCGAACAGGAACAGCTGATGCGCAGGACGAACGCCTGCCGTTTTGCGACCTGGGAGCTTCCTGTTTTCACCCATCCCGGCGATTGTAAGGCAGCAAAGCAGCAAAAGAAACACCGCAGGATGGCGGATGATTTAATCATACAGTACAAGGCGGCCTACGGGCCGATGAATCAGAACAGTTCAGACACCAGCCGCTGGCATGGGATCAACGCCCCATGGCCGTGGGATGTTAACAAGGGGGGAAACAAATAATGTGGAATTACCAGAAGAACCTGCAGTATCCGATCAATATTAAAAATACCAATCCGAAGCTGGCACAGATTATCATTGCCCAGTACGGTGGTCCGGACGGCGAATTGGGAGCTTCCCTGCGCTATTTAAGTCAGCGTTACAGTATGCCGTATCCGGAATTAAAAGCAATTTTGACAGATATCGGAACTGAAGAGCTCGCTCATCTGGAGATGGTTGGAACAATTGTCCACCAGCTTACCAGGAATCTGACGGAAGAGCAGATCAGAGAAGGCGGATTTGCCGCTTACTTTGTCAACCATACCACCGGAGTATATCCGTCCGACGCAAACGGAAGCCCATTTACCGCGGCTGCTTTGCAGGTAAAGGGAGATCCTATTTCAGATATTCATGAGGACCTGGCAGCAGATGCTACGATTGCAAAAGAACAACTTACAAAAATTATGATGGGACAAGCCATTTCCGCCACAATAACAAAGAGAAATATGGTTCTACAATGCAAATCCATAAATTAAATGAATGAGGTTTTGTATGCCCAAATATCAATTTAGGATTAAAACAAATCGTAGATTTCCCACTATACCGGATGCCGGTGACATCGCCCTGCGCGTTTGTAAAGATACGTAGCCCCGTTGTAGGTAAAGCCAACCCTCGTGCCGTTGCTGTCATATACGAACCACATTACATCGCTGCCGGACTTCTGTGCCATGATGGTGCTGCCGTCAAGGAAGTAGTTTGTGGTCACACCGTCAACAGTTTTGCCGGTCCGGATTCCGTCATTGTTGTAAATATAGCTCAGGTTTCGTCGTCTGCAATCAAATCAATCTACGGAATACTTTCTGTCCCTTTCTCTTGGGAGTGGTGATGTGAAAATATCGGGAGTTTAATACGATTCTTGCTCCGGACAAATTAATCCCTCCATAAAAGAGAGCGCAAATGATTCCTCATCCGCGCTCTAAAATCGAACTATTTTATAACTTCGTCATTTAAGCAGATTGTCTATTCTTCATGTATAGAATAAACGCAAGAAGGATAATGCAAATAATAATAGCAACAAGTCCAGCCATCATTATTTTTTTAAGAAACGGATCCATTTTTATGCCATTTTTTTTATTATATCTATATCCTGAAATGAATAAAATCGATAGACCTATAATTAAAGACAGTATCGCAAGAAGGGTTAGCTCCGATCTGATATGATTGAACAGTTGCATTTTCAAAATAATTAATAGAACTCCCTCAACTATAAAAAAGCAAAAACTTATTTTATATGGTGTAGGATAGCTCTTACGATGGGAAATAAGTGTGGCCAACAAAACGATTATTCCTATAACAAGCATTGGTATATATATAAATGGCGGTAGATTATTAATGGTACTCATTAAGAAAGCTCCTTCTTTTTTAACCAAGTGTCTTTTGCGACGTTGGTCCCAATAGCTATTCCAGCCCCAATGAAAATTGTTGCAACAACTGCAACTGAAGGTACCAATAGAGAGGCAATCCCAACCCCCGCTACGACACCAGCCATAGCCCCAAAAGTATCAATAGTAATCGCTCCGGCAAGGTTACCCCTTTCTCGCCGGCACGGGCGATGTGAAAGCAACGGGAGTTTAATACGACTCTTGCTCCGGACAAAAAAGTCCCTCCATAGAAGAGAGCGCAAATGATTCTTCATCTACGCACTAAGAAATTAATACTAACTAAATAAGTTAGGTTTCATCTTTTGTTAAAATATATTTTCTGCCTACCGTGTGAAGCATATGGTGTCCGCAATATTCACATATATCTGTTTGACTATCAATCAGAAATTCTCTGTTTTCCACATTCTTTTCTGCAGACTGCATAGACAATACAAATTTCAGTCGGAAATTCTACGGAATTTGGGGCTACGTCAGGGTAATCCTCCAACTTGAAATAATCACTAATTTTAATTACTTCATTTGAAGATGATTTCTGCGCACAATTATTGACTTTACAATACGAATCATCAACTAAAGTATATATTCTTTCCTCGGTACGAAACATTTGATGCCCACAATGCTTACATATCTGTGTCGCACCGCCTTTAATAAACTCGCTGCTACCGCAATCCCTTCTACATACTGCATATGCTACGTAAATTTTCTTAGGGAATTCTATTGTCTTAATATTTATTTCTTGATATTCTTCTATACTGATTGTCTTTTTCATATAGCACCTCATTCATTTGTGGAACTGGAATTATATTTCTTGCTGGTATTATGCGAGACCCTTCTGAAACAACTATATACACGGCTAATGCTACTCCTGTAAGACCAGTTGCGTTAGAAATTTGATCTGTAAATGAAAATGACTGATTTTGAAAGAGTGGAACACCGTTTCTATCCCAACGATTATTGCTGTTTTCATCATCCCAATGACCATCCTGCGGACCATTACCTCGGTCCACACCGGCCCCATGTGAATGTGTCCCATGTATATCTCCCTCCATGGGGCACCATCCCAGTATCCTTCGGAATTCCATTTTGGTTTTTTCCACCTAAATCAGGGGGAAGCTTAGGCCAACCAACATGTGGGGCCTTTCCAGGCTTGCGATTATTCAAGGACTGAACCACAGAATTGTTTTTGGTGCTACTATTTGCACCACCAGTAATGGGTCTTCCTGTGCCTGAATACATTCTATTATTAACGTAGTTGACCCATCTTCCAGACCCATCGTCTGACTCAGTAAATCTAGCGCCATTGTAATCACTTGCATTTATTGGATCATTATTACAGTAAGCGAACAGATTGTTGCCTGCAAGACCGGTGTCGAGATTAAACTGGCCATCCGCATTAATAAACCTACCCGTCTGCTTCGCTAGCACGGGCGATGTGAAAGCAACGGGAGTTTAATACGACTCTTGCTCCAGGCAAAATAGTCCCTCCATAGAAGAGAGCGCAAATGATTTCATCTGCGCTCTATAATTAATAATAACTATTTGCATTTCAGTGCAGTCTCTCATAATACATCCATTGTCGTTCGGCCATCGTTACTTTCGGTAATGTATTGAATTTTTGTGTAATAGTTAGCCAATGCATTTTCATAAATATCTTTAATAAGAATTTGATCTTTTGCATAAATTTCAACAGATTGGGAGTCATATATTAAAAGCAGTAGCTGACAATCACTTTTATCAAATTCTTTATAACTATGAATGTCAAAGAAACTTCCATTTTTGAAGTATGCTTGTAGTTTCAAAAAAATGATAAAATGATCAGAAATAATGTGTCTTAAAAAACTCTTTCCATCATAATAGTCTGTTTCAAAAAAAGGGGTTCCTTGGGGATTATTCCATGCCTCATTTTGACTATCAATATTGTACCAACAGTATTTTTCAACATCAATACACTTAAATATTTGATATAACGTATTATCGCATGGTAATACGTTGAAAGATACTCCTCGAATCATATCATTTACCTCCATTATCCAAATATCAAAATTAATCCTTGTGCAACACCACCGCTTAGTGGTCCTAATAAAAAGTCATCGGCAACCCCTATTCCGGTGACGTCATCAGCAGCAACAGCAACCATGCCCACCATAGAGACAGTAATTAAAGCTGCTCCTGCTGCAGGCTCCCAGCTAATGACATATGGCTTACCTCTCGGTGGTTCCTTTGACCAATCCCAGTCGTGGTGATGTCCGCCGTTTTCGTCATGCGGATGTTTATCCGGTTGTCCGTGGTCACCATGATCATAATCGTGTTGGGGCCTTCGATCGGGGCCATATGTTCTTGTATCGCCATTGGGAGCTTTATAAGTGCTTCCCGGCTCACCTGTGTTAGGTCGACGATTTGATGTTTCAGCTGAAAAAACGTTTGAAACCACGGACTTAACCGTATTTACAACAGCCGTAACAGCTTGTCTCACGGTGTTGATAATAGAACTTGCAATGTTTTCAATCCATTGGGGCCAATGACCAGATGAATCTATCATATTTATAGGATTGTTATTGCAGTAGGAAAACAGATTACTCCCGTTTATCCCCGTACCGGGATTCAGTGTTGAATCCGTATTTAAAAATCTACCTGTATTCGGATCGTAGTATCTGCTGTTTAGATAATACATCCCGGCCTCGGAATCATAGAGAAGGACAAGTCCGTTTCCGTAATCGGAGTGCCACAGATTCCCGTTTCCGGAATAAAAGATATTTTTGATCAGATTTCTTGAACCGGCATTGATAATGGTTGTATTGCCGTAACCGTCACGTGCAAAGGTATAATCGAACCCGTTATGTATAATTTTATTCAGCCGGTCGGCTGAATCATAGTAATATTTGTTCTCCACTTCTCCGGCACTGCTCTGAGCATGGACAGATGTCAGCAAGTTACTGTTATTGGGATCTTCGTAATCGTAATATGTAAAGTACCCATTTGGGTCTTCTATGGAGCTGGTTATTCCGGTCGTGGAATTGACAGTGTACCGTGTCGTTTTTCCACGCTGGTCCACACTGGAAGTAATGTAGTTCTCTTTGGAATCGAAATACTGCGACGTCCCAATATACGGTTCTTCCGTAAGAAGATTGCCTTCCGCAGAAATAGTTCCCATATACGTGGTATTGATATTGCCGGAGTTATCGTAAGCGTAGAATTGCCCCGTGCTTGTAGTTGTACCCTCTTTTTTTTGACGTACAGATTTTAATCTGTGAGGATTTCCTCCTTGTTTCAAAGATGCTTCATAGGTCTACAGCGTCTATGCTGAGCTTGAAAATTGATTGATTGACTGTTCGATATGCAACGGGCGTCCCAAATCGGTTTTGGGACGGCCCGGATGGTCGAAAAAGGTCCAGCGAGAGCTGGATCCTTTTGATTGTGAAATGGTAAAGCCCTCGCTCTCCGGTAGCCTGTCTCATTCCTATCAGCCTCTTAAACTGATTGCTATATCGTGGAGTTGCCGGCAGACAAGCGCAGTCAACTGCCCGGTGGCAGCTATAAGGCCAAGATCATAAAGGATTTTTGAAAAATAAGATTTTCGTAAGAAATTTGTCAAAATCTCTTAAAACAAAAACTATTTTCATCTGATATAATAGATTGATTAGCCGGTCACTTATCCCCGCTCAAGTCCCGCGGAACCATCCCCGGGAATGCAGCTGATTGTGTCTTTACAGAAATATGCTCAAGAAGGGAAGTTACAATTTGGACAACCGGAACAGAAAAGAATATCAATATAAGAGGCCGCGAAAAAAGTATCCTTTCCTGCTGTTGCTGATTCTTCTGGCTGCGGCGGCCTTCCTGATACATTTTAGAGTGGTCCCGCTGGAACAGGATGTTCTTTCAGACAAATCATTATCACAGAAGTCCTCCTCTGCCGGGCTGGAAACGGGAACCATTCCCGAAGAGACGGCAGAGACGCTGCAGGCCATGGCGGCACAGAACCCAAAGGCTGGACCGATCCTGCAAAATCCGGGGCGTTACCCCGAAAGGCTTCTTGAATCGCTGGCCCGAAACCCGGAGCTTCTCGATTTCACACTGGATTATCCGGAGAAAAAAGGCACTTCGGCCAAAAACATCGACCTTTCCGGAAAGGACCGGCAGGGCCGGATTCCGCTTCTGATGCAATGGGACGAGGATTGGGGATACGCTTCCTATGGGGACGGAATTATTGCGCTGGATGGCTGCGGCCCTACCTGTCTTTCCATGGTTGCCGTCGGACTGACGGGAGATTCCGCCTTAAACCCTAAAGCGGTCGCCGAATTCAGCGAGAAAAACGGATATCTGGATGCAACCGGCAGCACACTTTGGACGCTGATGTCCAAGGGAGCGAAGGATTTGGGCCTTTCCTCTCGGGAAATCCCACTGGATGAAAGCCTTATGGCCCAGGAGCTTGCAAAGGGGCACCCGATCATCTGCAGCCTACGCCCGGGCGACTTCACAACGGTGGGGCATTTTATTGTTTTATACGGATATGAAAACGGAAATTTTCTGGTAAACGATCCGAACAGCAAAAGCCGCAGTGAGCAGGCATGGAGCTACGGGACATTAAAGCCCCAGATCCGGAATCTCTGGGCGTTCTCCACATAAATGATGGCCTCCGGCTTATGTACCGGGGCCATCATTTATTGGTATCCGATTATATAAAGCATGCCGGAGCCTAACTAACCAAACGCGTTTAAAAAAAAGCGTTTGGTTGTTTTTTTTATTTTGCTTTTATGCTGTGTCTTACAAACCATTCAGCCGTTCTTTAAGACCAAGTCTCTGGGCAAGCTGTTTTCTGGCTTCGTCATCCAGCGCCAAATTAGCGGTCCGATGATCTACAGGAACATATTCCACATAAATAATTGCTTTGTAGCCGCTGACGCTCAATTCGTCGATAAAAGAATCCGATAAAACCTCCATCAGGTTCTGTTTTGTCACCGTGACGGAAGCTCCGAATAACAGCTGCCTGTTATGTAGTTCCTGCAGCGCGGAGTGCAGTCGTTGATAAATCCCGGCCCCGCGTCGGGCATCCGTTGTCTCGCGATTTCCCTCAATGCTTACAATCGGGATTAAATTCCGTTTCTGATCCAGCAGCTCCAGATAGTTCTGATCAAACATCGTTCCGTTTGTAAAGACCGGGAACAAAATACTTGAATACTCTCCGGCTGTTTCCAGCACATCGCGTCGAACAAAGGGTTCACCGCCGGCCAGAAGAATAAACCCTATCCCTAAATCGGCTGCCTCCTGAAAAATGCTTTCCCACTGTTCCGCTCGCAAAAGCTGTTGGGCATTTTCGGCTGAATCTTGGTCATAGCAGCTATGGTTGGCTCTCGCATAGCAGCCTTTGCAATGCAAATTACATTGTGTAGTGATACTTGCAATGAGAAACGGCGGAATATGCTGTCCGTTTTTTTGCGCTGCCTGCCGTAGTTTGATAGACCGCTTGCTCTGCGCGGCATATTTCGCCATAAAACAACTCTCCTTTGGGTTGTACAGAATTGCTTTTAGAATACCCGATACGATATTCTCAACTCCGTCGGTCAAATACGATTCAAGATGAAAGGCTGCCTTCATTATCTTTTGCCCCCTTGAAATAAAGCTAGTGAGCGCTAGCTTGTCAAGGCATAAAACAAAGATCAGCTTTTGTCTAACTTTTTGGGATCATTTCAAATGGGCAGCGGGGTTACTTTCATGCATGTTCGTACCTCCCGCAGGTTTTTCCGTAGTTTAAGCCATGGTATCCTACAGCAATTCCATTTTAATTTACGAGACAAAACACGTTCCTCCCCCGCCTTTGGCGGGGGAGGAACGCAACCTTGTTGCAGAATCAACTGGAAATACTATAGAGAACGTCATTTCCGGATGAAAGGAGATGGCTTTCTGCCAGATTATTCTCCCATTACTTCCACAAATACTTTGCGAAGTTGAGGACCATCATATTCTACCAAATAGATTTCCTGCGCGCTACCGCATACAATTTTTCCATCAATGACAGGGAATAAACAATGGTTCCCAGTCAGAGCGCTTTTCAGATGGCCTTGGGAATTATTGCTGGTTGCTCCATAGGTTGGTAAAAAATGGGCGTGCAGATAAGGTGCATCCAGAGGAACTAAATTCTCCATCAGTTCACTCAGGTCCTGTTCCACACACGGCAATGCCTCGTTCACCATAATGCCTGTGGTGGTATGTGCAGTAATGACAGCTACAAGACCATTCTTTACTTTGCTTGTTTCTACAATTTGATGCACCTGATTGGTAATATTATAAAATTCCGAAACCTTTTTGCTGATATGCTGGATGGTTTTCACCACGACCATTGCTTTTTCACGCCCCCTTTCCGGATAAAAAACGCAGTGCGTTTTTGTAATATAGGTTTTCACGGGCAAAATCCCGCATGGGCACCTGATCCAATGCGCGTTTGATTTTAAAAGCCCGAAACCGGGGCCCATTGGAGGCGAACATTACCTGGTTGGGAAAGCAGCGTTCAAACCACATGGGCCCCATATCTTTAGTAAATAGTTCTGTCATTTGCCCCTCGGGCGAATCCACATACAGCAGAGATGTGTCCGTATATACATTCGGATATTTAATCATCAGCATGACCATCTCGCGCACCCATGGCCACGCAAAATGAGCAAGACAGACCCGCAGTTTCGGGTGGGCGATCAATACATCCTCAAAAACCATAGGATGACAGTATTTTGTGGGAGTATTCGGTTCCCAACTGAGACCGGAATGGAAAATAACAGGTTTATTTTCTTGTTCACAAAGCTTATAAATCGGTTCCATGATGGGGTCGTTCGGATAAAACTTTTGCTTAGCGGGATTCAGCTTCAGACCTTTTAAGTCCTGCTCCAAAAACGCCTTTCGCACGACATCCACAGCGTCCGCACGATGCGGGTCCACACTGGCAAAGCCAATAAATTTGTCTGGATACAGATTGCAGAGCGCCTTGACCTGGTTGTTGTCCACTATCCAGCCTCCCGCTGTAGTAGTTAGGTCAAGTGGAAGTAAGGCGACTTGCGTAATTCCGCAGATATTCCATTCAGCAAAAAGCTCTTCAAATCCCATGGGATCCTGCTTCCAGACCCCAAATGCGTTTTTACGAAACTCCACTTCAGTATCATCATTGCTGATTGGTCCGTAGAAAATAGGATGAATGTGCATGTCTATGAGCATTGAAGTTCTTTCCTCCTTTCGGTGTTTAGATCTCTTTAATAAATCGAACAGGTATTTAATACGGTTCGAACTTGGAAACAACTGCTGAAGAGACTTCCGCCCCTTTTTTCATACATTTCGGAATTTCCCAGCCATTGAGAATTCCATAAGTAAAACCGGCTATGTAGCTGTCCCCGGCACCGACGGTATTCACAACCTTTGCGGGTACGATCCCGTACTCATATAAGTTGGTTCCATCATAGCTGATAGATCCCAGTTCCCCCATGGTTGCCGTTACAATCTTTGGTCCATAGGAATAGATCTGTTTTACCCACTTTTTGATATGTTCATCTTTTTTTCCGTCATAAGAAAGAAATACATAATCCACATAGGGGAAGATTTTTTCACACTGATACTCCCGGTCTTCGCTGAAAACGGAGAAATCCATGACAACCTGTACTCCCTGAGCTTTCCAAGCCGGAAGACGATCCAGCACCTTACCGAAAAGATCGGTGTGCAACATGGTGTGCCGGCTCACGAACTCGAATTCTTTATCTGTAAGCGTATAGTCAGCCATGACTCCTTCAATTTCTTTCAGGTGTACCCTGTCCGTACCGTTCTTCAGGTCCATCATCATTTTGCAAGTGTCACCCCGCTCCACACGAAGATGACTGGTATCTATTTTTTCGGCGGCCAGAGCCTGCTTCATCTTTTCCCCATAGCTGTCGGTTCCAACGACGCTTACTACACTTACCGGCACTCCCATACGGGCCAGATGCACACCCCAGTCAACTCCGTTGCCCGTGGGATAAAATGTATTCAGTTTTTCATAAACGTCCGCGCAACAGAACCCTACCGCCGCAACCGTTTTATCCATAAATTTCATCTCCCAATGATCGAATCAATCGTAAGTCTTACCGTGTCCCCAGCTTCCCGCCAATCCGCAGGTTTCCGAGGCAAATCCCGCAGCAAACGACAGGCAATCTTGAATGACTTCGGGCCCGAACCTGCCGGCCTTTTGGTTGGCAAGATAGGTTACCAAAAAGGCTGTGATCAGGCTGTCTCCAGCCGCCATGGTGTCTACCAGATGTGTCACCGGTTTAATGCCCTGAGTATAGAACTGGTTGTCGTCAAGGGCGACACAGCCTTCATCCCCTCGGGACGCACATACGAACTTCGGACCCAGAGCCTTGACTTTTTCCAGCTTTTTATAGGTTTCTTGCAGCGTGATATCTCCGCAGGACATAAAGGCATAGTCCACCAGCGGGGCGATTTCCTCAAAGTATTCGTCGGTGGAGTCGTCAGAAAAGTCAAAACTGATCGGAACGCTGCTTGCCCTGGTCTTGGGCAGCTCCCTCTCCGTAAAGCAGTAATTGCCGGAATGAATCAGATCGAAGCCCTTCACATACTCAAGGGCGAACCGATCGAGCACATAGCGCATATCTCCCCGAATTCCACCCGCATTAGACCCCAGGAATATCCGATCTCCGTTATCCGGATTCACCGTAACCCGTGCCGCGCCGTTCTCCCCTACGACCTGCCGGCATCGGGCAAGTTCCACCCCTTCTTGCTGTAAGGAAGTAATGACATGTTCAGCTGCTTCGTCCGACCCGAAGATTCCCATGTAGGCGCTTCGCTCAACGCCAAGCTTTTTAGCGAATACGGCAAAGTTCACCGCATTTCCACCCGGGTACATGATTCTCATATGCTCATATTTGTCCACCACATTATCGCCAAAGCCAAGGACCCGAACAGGATAATTCGACATAATGATGACCCCTTTCAAAATTAATAGTTTTCGACGCCCATGTACCGGCGAATTTCAGGTGAATGATTGAATCGCTTGCCACGGGCGGCGCGAAGCTCCACGTTCATCGCGTAAAACAGGGCGGGTTCCAGATAGGCGCGAACGCCTGCGTCCACGTCCGCCATACCGTATTCCATGGCATCCAAAACCATCAATCGATCCGTATGGGTTTTCAGGAAGGACAATGCGCGTTCATCCATCACACGGCTCTCGCTGGACGACATCTGTAAGAAGTAGAAAACACCCTCTTCTGTGCACTCAAAAGGACCGTGAAAATATTCTGCGGAGTGTAAATAACAGCAGTTCTGGCGCTGCATTTCCATCAGGCTACAGATGGCGAAGCCATAGGTCTGGCTGAAGGTGGCTCCGGAGCCCAGAATATAAAAGAATTTATTTTCCTGGCATCGGTCCGCGAACTTTTCGCTCAACTCGGCGTTGACCTTTTTTTTAGATTTTTCGATAATACCATCAATCTTTTTCAGACCGTCCATCAAAGCGTCGTATTTCGGAAACCCTTCCTGCGCTTTGATCAGTTCCGCGGCCAGCATGGGGCAAATACCAAGGGGGACCTCAGCAGTCGGCACCTGATCTCCCCATGGATATACCCATGTTATAAATCGGGGGTCATCTACCTTTGAGCCGGTTTTGTCCGTAAGGGTTATTACGGCGGCGCCCCTTTCATACGCGAGAACAGCCGCGTCCATGGCTTCCTGCGTGTTGCCGGAATGACTGCATACGATCACCAAACTGTGTTTACTCAGCTTTTTGGGCGGCGTAACCGAAAATTCTTTGGCTGTATACCAGCCAGAGGATGTCTTCCCACTTTCAGCATTTATCATGTAATGAGAAGGGTATAGGTCAATAAGGCTTCCTCCGCACGCGACCCAATAGATTTCGGTAATTTCTCCATGTTCAGCCAATACCTTGCTGATTACTTCATTTGTTTTCATGCAATTTGTCTCCTTTTAGAATAAATAAAAGTGGAAAATAGGCTTAGTCTTCGATATAACGTTCAAAGTTTTGCATATTCCTCATATCTGCAGCCATGGGATCCAAATAATACCGATTGTCGGTGATCTCCTGCCCAAGATAACCTTGGTAACCGTGCCGGTTTAAGGACTCAATGAACCGACCAAGATGGTGATTGCCGTCTCCCCAGATCAAGTGCCCGTAGGGAGTTCCGTCGATAAAATGCATGTGACGGACGTCGTTTCCCAGCGCATCAAACCACTGATCCAGCGTTTCGTTCGCTACTCCCATAGCGCATGTGTCCACCATCGCCTTAAGATTGGGATGACAGACCTGGTCCAGCATTTTTTTCGCGCTCGGCAAGTCAATGACCAGCTGGCTTTCTTCCGGCCGGACAGCCTCCATTACAAGCGTGATTCCCTCCGCGGCTGCCAACTCCGCCAACCGGTAGAGCATGTCGGCGCTGCGCTGCCACGCCTCATCTCTCTCTTCATTCCAGTATCCCCAGCCGGAGTTTACTTCCATATAGTCACATCCCAGCTCGTTGGCCAGCCGAATGCCGTTTGCAAAATACTGGAACGATCGTTCCCGATGCTCTTTCTCCTTTGCACTAAACTGATAAGGATAAGTGCAGTTTTCCGGGGTCAGCACATGGACGGAAAGCCCTCTCCGGCTGATCTTGCCGGAAATTTCTTTCGCGTCATAATACCGCATATGATCCAGCCATACATGCGGTGCCGCACACCAGAGCTCAATGCTTTTAAAGCCGCAGCGCTGCTGCGAATCAAGGAAATAATCCAACGAATAATTTACATAATGGATATTCATTCCAGCAATCTGTTCGCGACGGATTTTTGGAGTAGCCATGGTCATTTCCTCCTTATTAGTCTGAAAAATACGGCTCAAACGCTTTGAAATTGCGGATATCCGCTTCGGCGGGAGCGTCAAAGTAACGGCCGTCCGTAATTTCCTGACCCAATAGCCCTTCGTATCCGAATTCATTCAGTACGTTCAGATAACTTTCCAGCGGGTACAGGCCGTCTCCCCAGACCAGATGCCCATAAGGCCGGCCATCGATAAAATGGCAGTGGACAATTTCTCTGCCAAGCGCCTGAAACCACTGGCGGGGCGTTTCACCCGCCACCCCCATGGCAACGGTATCCAGCCCGGCTTTCACTTGGGGGCTGTTTACATCTTTGAGAATCCTTACCAGCTCCGGCAAAGTCGTGCACAGATGGCTTTCTTCCGGCCGCACGGTTTCGACGGCAAGCGTAACGCCATAATCGGCTGCGGTTTTTGCGAGCAGAGAGAGGCTGCGGACAGCCCGGTCGTAGGAACAGCCATACTCCTCGTCGAATAAAGCACCAATGCAGTTCGTAAGCAGCTTCGTAGCACCCATTCGGGAGGCCGCCTCCATTCCCCGCTTAAAATATTCCATGCTTCTGTCGTGAAATCCGCCTTCCGGCGCACACATGGTGTAGTAATACACCGCACATTCCGGTGTAAAACAGCCGATCGTCATCCCGCGCTCTTCCACTTTTCGGCGGATTTCGGCAGGATCCTGGTACCCCGTTTCATCCATCAGGTAATGAGGCGCCATCCCCAGCAACTCAATGGTTTTGTACCCTGCTTTTGCATGGGAATCCAGCATGTAATCCAGCGGATAGTATACATAGTGAATTCCAATCGCCGCAAGCTGTTCCCGTGTAATCCGTGCCATATCGGAACCTCCTTCTTACAGTAAATAATATGGGTCGTTGTATCCCCATGCTGTGAATCACAGCGCCTCGTACACGATGCGTCCATCCGAGATGGTAAGGTCAACCTTGAAATTCCGAATCTCTTCTTCAGAATGGCGAAACACATTGCCGCTCAGGACGGTAATATCCGCCAGCTTGCCAGGCTCCAAGGTCCCCAGCCGGTCTTCGTTGTAACAGTTATACTGGCCGTTGCGAGTCCACGCGGAGAGCATTTCCGTTATGGTCAGCATATTTTGCGGGTTATAGGTACCGCCGTCGGCGAAGTGGCCGCCGCAGCCGCACCAGATAGACTCCGGTACGCTGGGCAGGAGCAAAGGCAGATCGGTGCCGCAGGAGACAACCATGCCGCTGTCCCACATTTTGCGCCGGTTCCAATAGTTTATACCCCGGTCACCGCCCAACTGGTTGTCGATCATTTCCAGCACATCGTCCTTATTGTCCAGCGATTGGATCTGAGCGTATACCTCCGCAATTCCGCCCATGCGCCCGAATTTTTCAAGGTCCGCCGGGTTGGAGTACTCCAGGTCTGTAATAGCGTGACGGTTTTTCAGCCGGCCCTGCTCGTCTTTCAGGCAGGAATTGAATAAGTCTACCGTGTTCCGGATCGCGCCGTCGCCCTGACAGTGTAACGAGTAGCGGAACCCATTTTCATCGGCGAGATGGGTCTCGCGTTCAATCAGCTCCCATTCCACCGGCACCGTGTTGGTACAACCGGGATGTGATTTGTACGGTTCGATCAGCTCAGCCATGGAGGATGGTACCGATCGGTCCGTCATTCGGTTAAAGCCTGAAAAAGAGACAAATGGTCCCTGAAAGCGCCTTCTCATTGCTTTCGCATGTTCAATATTGATACCCTCGCCCACTGGCTGACTCATCATAGAAATTCTCAGCGTCAGAGCGTCTTCCTTTTCCAATTGCTCTATTACATCTGCGAATCCATAGTAAGTATCAAAGGTCATTTCCTTGATGGTGGTGACTCCCCGGGCATTCAGCATAGCCATATATTCCTTGTATTTATCTTTCATACAAGGCAGCTGCAAATATTCCCGAATCATCTTCCAAGTCATCTCGGCATAGCATTTTTCCGGGCCGAAGCCATAGCACCGGCGGGCTGCGGCGTTCATCCAGCAATTCCCTCTGTCCGGCGTAAACACGACCACCGGCTTATCCGGCCAAGTTCGGTCGAGCAGATTCGGATCGGTGATTTTAAAATGGTCCGCCTTCCAGCCGTAGCCAAACAAAGCACTTCCAACGGGCGCTTCAAGCTCATATTTTTTTAAGGCCGCCACACCTTCGACGTCAGAACGCACACCGGAAAAATCGGCACCCAGGCTTAACAGCGCCCAACCCGAAAAAAATGTGTGAACGTCCGTAAACCCTGGACAGACCAGCCGATCTCCCAAATCCAGCAATTGATTTGCTTTCTTTTTCCAGGGGCCGCTTTCACTTTTTGGTCCTACCGCGGCAATGCGGTTTCCTTCAATAGCAACAAAACCGCTGATTGGTTGTTGCCCGATAGAAGGAAATACGCAGTCCGACAGAAGGAGCAGACAATCTTCACGCTCTTTCACGAAGATGCATCACCTTTCTGTATTTGATGCTAAAATTATAACATATTATAACGTTATAATACAATATAAAACTATCTAAATTATTTAGAAATTTTTTGTGAATAATTTAGAATCATCCGATTATCGAAAAAACATCCAGCGTAAAAAAAGGCGCCACAAAATGAATGGGCCTTCATTTTGCGGTACCCCTTTTTCGAAAAAACGACCGGTTGATATATTTTTCCATTGTGGAGCAGCGCCTTCCGGATAAAAAGTGCTAAAAATCCGAACGTACGAAAATTAGAAACTAAATACAAACCGACTGCCCACAATATACTGACGCCCGATCAAAAGAGGCTGATTGCTCTGGTCCAAAAAGTACGCGTTCATATAAAAAAGGGGGTCACCCGTAATCACATCCAAATAGGTTGCCAATTCCGTGGAAGCCCGAACAATTTCCAATGTGGTCTGGCTGGTAGACGTCGGCGTTCTGTCAAATGTATTTTTCAGATAATCAAACAAAGAGGCGTCATTCAATTCATTGGGGTTTAGAGTCCTAAAGGAATTATAGGGAAAAAAGGAGTTTTCCATCATAATTGGCTCACCGTCCGCAGTACGCACCCGCTGCAAATAGAGTACATTCTCATCCGATTCCAGCGCGAAAAAACGTTTTTCGTCCGCTCGCGCTGGGCAGCGCTGAACCGTGAGCACCTGGGCGCCGGGCACCATACCGCAAGCGCGGCAGGCTTCGGAAAATCCCATAACATCGCCCATCTGCTTGATCTTGCGATTCATTTTCCGGGGACTTACAAAGGTTCCCTTCCCCTGCTGCTTAACCAGATATCCTTCCGTACACAACTCTTCAATCGCCCTGCGTACGGTTATGCGACTAACGTGATACAATTCTGAAAGTTCCATCTCCGACAGAATTTTTTCGCCGGGGACATATTTATTGCTTAATATTCCAACTTTGATTTCTTCCATTAACTGTTGGTACAAAGGGGTGAGGGAGCCGTCATTCAACTGCGTGCTCATACCAACGACACCTGCTTTCCATATTATAATAGTTTTATTTATTCTACCGCATTTTTAAAAATTCTGCAAGGCAATCAATTATAATATATAAATTAATTGATTAAAAAAGTAATCTTATTGTATATAAATAATAATTACGTAATATATCGATATATAATTATATAAAATATTATGTTGCTTCGTAAAAAGGGAGCTTTCCGCGTCGGTTATTAAGGAACCGTATCTTCAAGCGCGGATAAAGCGAAGAAAGGATGGATTTTTATGCAGCCGTGTATTTTATGTAATCAAAATGCTGTTCGGGAAATCGAGCTTTACATCAAAGGAGAAAAGCACCGCTACACGATCTGCGCCAAATGTGTTGCCGCAGTGTTGAAAAAAGAACGCACCAACTTGTTTTTCTTCGCCGCCATGCTGATATGTTGGCTGATGCCCATTCAGAACGGTTTTATGTCTTTCTCCGGCATATTGGGTACGATCATTGGCTTGTATGGGTTTGCAAGGCTTATATTGCTGGTGGCCGCCCGCGTTTATCTGCGGTTTGGCAACGACATACCGGATTGGATATGGAAGGGCGCAATGGGCAAACTGTATGCGCAGGAAGCCGTGGCTGACCAATTAAAACGAGAGTTGAATGAACAGTATGTGCAAACACCTAGGGAATTTGAACGAAATCCATTTAACCCATCTGCAAATTGACGAATTTTCAGAGATAATTTTGTAATGATAAACAAAATATAATTTGAATGTTGACATTCCTTTAATCACGTTTTACTATTTATATGACATCATAATACGTCTTTAGATGTCGTATTACTGTATATCCAAAACAATGGATATCATTAGAGGAGGATTTGCATGTTGACAAAGAGAAAAAAATTGGAATTGCCTCATGTTTACACGATTGCGTTTTTGCTGATTATTTTGGCCGCAATCATGACATGGGTGATTCCCAGCGGCCAGTTTGATCATAAGACGGTCTCCACGGCCGCCGGTGAACGAGAAGTTGCCATAGCCGGCACATACCATCAGATTGATAAGGTGGATGCCGACGGCAATGACCTGCGTCAGAGTCTGGCCGACATATTGATGGCCCCGACCCGCGGAATTCAGGCCGCCAGCGACGTAGTGGCGTTTGTATTGCTGATCGGGGGCGCCTTTGCCCTTGTAACCAAGACCAACGCTATTAATGCCGGGATGAGCCGCGTCATTAAAAAAATGAAGGGAAAAGATATTTTAATTATTCCCGTCATAATGCTTTTATTCAGCATCGGCGGCACTACATTTGGCATGTCGGAAGAAGCATTGCCGTTTTACGCGATTTTTATACCAATTATCATGGGGTTAGGATATGACTCCATGACAGCTTTTATGGTGGTCTTTCTCGGTCCGCAAATGGGCTATATCGGCTCGACCGTAAACCCCTTCAACGTATTGATTTCCCAAGGGATCGCGAATATCTCCGGCAACCCCCAGCTGTGGTTCCGCTTTATTCAATACGTAATTTTCACCGTGGTAGGTATTATCTGGGTCATGAGGTATGCCAGAAAAGTTAAGAAAGATCCCACATCTTCCATTACTTACCAAGACGATATTTTAAAGCGCAGGGACTTTTCCGTCATGGAAAGCGACGCCGCCGAGATTCCTTTCACTCTGCGTCAGAAGCTGGTCCTCCTGGTGTTTGCCTGCGGAATGGGCATTATTGTCTGGGGACTGATTACCAAAGGCTGGTATATGGATGAAATCAGCATGGTATTTTTGGGAATTGGCTTGCTTTCCGGAATTGTTGGCGGCCTGACCGAAAAAGAGATGGCGGAAGAATTTGTGAAGGGCATGGGTGAATTTGTATATGCGGCCGTCATCATCGGCATCGCCCGAGGCATTCTTGTGGTAGCCGACGGTGGCATGATTGTCGATACCATTCTGAATTCTCTGGCAAATTTGCTGGCCGGCGTTCCGGTTGCAGTGTTTACGACCCTGATGTATCTCGCTCAGGGACTGTTAAGCCTGTTGGTACCCTCCTCCTCCGGTCTTGCCGCTTTGACAATCCCCGTTATGGCGCCTCTTACCGATCTGATGGGCGTTAATCCGGAAGCGGCCGTTACTGCTCTGTGCATCTCAAACCAGACGATCAACACCATTTCTCCAACTGCCGGAATGACGGTTGCTGGCTTGGCAGTGGCCAGGATCAGCTTCCCGCAGTGGTGGAAAACCTGCTGGAAATTTATGATTGTTGTTATATTGCTGGGCATTGTTTTTACCGCGATTTCCGGAATGCTGCCTTTGGTATAAAAAGTAGAGATATTGACTCCCACCGATTTTACCAAAAATCAACCTTGTTTAAACTGTACCCAACGCAAATTGAGGGACGTAGATTTTTTCTTCGTCCCTCAATTATTTTATGAAGCCATGCAGAAAGTTCCCGCTCTTATAGATGCCGGTCATGATGGGACCGGGCAACGCTGTATTAGCCTGAATGCCCAGCAGATCTGAATCATATATGGCAGTTTTTTATATCATTATAAAGATTCCGCTTCCCTTGATGCGGCGATGGCGTCGGCACTAACAAAAGCGTTCCGCGAACAGACAAAGAAGCTGATCGATGGCAGGCTCATCACCGACATTCATATCTATATGGACCTTCCAAAAACACAAAAAATTTTTTCAACGCCCGATACGTCCGGTATCTTCCTGCCGATGAATGAGGCCCAGGGGGCCTACTGGTACGGCATTTTCAAGGGAGACCCCGCCTATAACGTTCTGTACTGTCCCTCCTTTTATCTCAGCCCTTACGAAATAAAAAATTATGGCGATTTGGCCTACATCACGAAATCCTCTGTCTTTTTTGAGGGAGAATACCGCACCTGTTATACCGCCGTCTATTATTCCAAGGATTCCCTGACCCGCCTTTTGACGGATAACCTGACCTCTCAGAGCAGTGTGGCCTATCTCATCAATGAAAGAAACAGCCTGATCGCCACCTCCGATCAGGCTCTTACGGGAATTTACCATTTTGAATATAACACGGTGCGAAATTCGTTCATGTCCTCCAACAATTTTATCCTGAAGACCGTGTTGGATAAAGACGTGTATGCGGGCTTTTACAATATCCGGAAAGCCGAATGGTTCATGGTGGTCATCATGCCCTCCCAGCCGATTGTTGTCAAAAGCATCTGGATGATGGTAGGTTTTCTACTTGTTTATCTGGCCTGTATCGTGATCGCCTTTTTTATCGCTACCCTGCTTTCGCATTCCATTACGAACCGGATTTCTTCGGTAATCAACCAAATGGCAAAGGTACGCACCGGCCCGCCCGCGGCTTTGCCCGCTTCCGACAGCCACGACGAGATCGGTAATCTGATCGATACCTATAACTACATGACAAAAGCCATGAATCAGCTGATTGAGGAACAGGCGAAGGCGTCTGAAGACCTTCGAATCGCAGAATTCAATTCGCTTCAGGCACAGATCAACCCTCATTTCCTTTACAACACCATGGACATGATCAACTGGCTCGCACAGCAGGGCCGTGCGGAAGAGGTCTCCAAAGCCGTACAGGACCTTTCCCGCTTTTACAAGCTGACTTTAAGCCGTAAGGAACCAATCAGCACAATTGAAGATGAAATTGAGCATGTGGAAACGTATGTCCGGCTGCAAAATATGCGGTTCAACGGTATTTTCAATTTTTTAATTGATATTCCGGACTATCTGATGGACTATTCCATACCCAAGCTGACACTGCAGCCAGTGGTGGAAAATGCCATCCTCCATGGTATTCTGGGAAAAATCCCTAAAACAGGCACGATCGTCCTGACCGGATGGCTGGAGGAAAACACCGTAGTCCTCCTGATTTCTGATGATGGCGTAGGAATTCCTCCCGAAAAGCTGCCCGCCATTCTTGCGGGAAAAGGAGACAGCAAAACAGGCACCAACGTTGCGATTTACAATACCCACCGCCGATTGCAGCTGTTCTACGGGCCTAAGTACGGCCTTACCTACAAAAGCATTCCCGGCGAGGGGACCGATGTCGAAATCCGTCTGCCAGGCGATTTTAAAGCCCCGCATCAGACAGATGTTTAGGAGCTGTGATTTGTTTTTCTCCTGTTTCAAGGCTTCCCATCTCTTTTTGGAGCGGGTCACGGATAAATTTCCGATCCCCGTTCTTTTGTGTGACGCACGAAAATGTACGCTGTCACAGCAGCCCTTTAAATGCGGAGCAGTGCAAAACACGGCGAATCTTTTTGCGAACACAGTCAATGTATTTTTGATGATACTCTTCATGCTGGTGTCATCAGGGAAACTATTTGCTATCATGAGCTTGACCGTATATAATAAGAGAATATGAGTACCTAATTGGCGGGCGGCCATAGGGGAAGCCGATAGTCGCTATGGACTTTTGAGGTGATCGAAATGAAATACCGTATCAGTGATGTGGCTCGGATCCTAGGAATAACACCGGGGGCATTGCACTTTTTTGAGAGCGAAGATATTATAAAAACAAAAAAGGAAAACAATGGGTACCGTTATTATGACGAAGAGGATATATTTCGTTTGCTGTCTTACTTTAAATATCATTCCATGGGCATTCCGCTCAAGGATATCGGAAAACAGTTCAGCGGAAAAGAAAAAGACCGCAATAAGGTAATTGAACGCGTTCGGCAGAGCCGGGATAAAAGTATACAAAAAATCGCTTATCACCAGCATCTCTGTCAACTGATTGAGGATTATCTGAGCGAATGCGATAAAATCCCGGTGCTGTTGGGAAACTACGAATTTTCCCAAAGCCCGGAGTTGGTTTTTGTAAATTTTGGACAGTATGGCTGGATTTCTCCTCAGAAGCATCAACAGGAACAAATTCACAGATGGGTCGACGCCATGCCTGCGACACGTCTTTCCGTTCTTTGCACCGAATGGGAGAATCAGCCCTATCAATCAATAGCCGCCCTCGGTTATTCAATAAGGCCCAGGGAAGCGGAAAAGTTGAATTTACCATACGACGAAGAAAACACAATTGTTCTGCCTCCCCTTCCCTGCTATCATACGATCGTGATTGCCGATTCGGATTTTGCTTACTCACCCGGAAAAATTTTCGTTGAAACCTTACAGAACATCCGCAAGCGTAATCTGACTCCCTCTTCCGCGCCTTTTGGAAATATCCTGCTGGTGGATGTGGACGGTCTTGTCACGCACCCCATTGTGGAATTATGGTTTCCCATCCGGTAATACTATAATGGAAATGGAAAAGCACTTCCCCTCCTGCGTTTATACGCGGGAACCGGGAAGTGCTTTTTACTAAAAATTTTAATATATCCCTTGACTTAATAGTGACTATTGACATTATACTTGTATCGTTATTAAATTAACAGCGCAACATCGCAAAATGGTCAATCAGCAAAGGTTAAAATTCAAATGAGGTGATTGGAATGAACAAAGAGTACCAGTTATTGT
Source organism: Caproiciproducens puteiluti (assembly GCF_052442865.1). Classification (NCBI taxonomy): domain Bacteria; kingdom Bacillati; phylum Bacillota; class Clostridia; order Eubacteriales; family Acutalibacteraceae; genus Caproiciproducens; species Caproiciproducens puteiluti. Next base: position 3,064,021 of record NZ_CP194790.1, read on the forward strand.
TTGAGCCGATTAAGATCGGCACAGTGGAACTGAAGAACAGATTTTGTCTTGCCCCGATGGGTCCGCTTGGGCTTGCCGACGCGGAAGGCGGTTTTAACCAGCGTGGAATCGATTATTACACGGAACGGGCAAAGGGCGGAACGGGCCTGATTATTACCGGCGTTACCTTTTCGGACTGCAAAGTGGAAAAGCAGAGCATGCCGAACTGCCCGAATTCCACCTATAACCCCGTCCATTTTGTGAGAACCAGCCGCGAAATGACGGAGCGGATCCATGCTTACGGAAGCAAGGTCTTTCTTCAGATGTCGGCCGGTTTCGGCCGTGTGACGATCCCTACGAATCTGGGGGATTTTCCTCCGGTGGCGCCGTCTCCGATCCAGCACCGGTGGCTGAACAAAACCTGCCGTCCGTTGGAAGTGGAAGAGATCAAAAGCATTGTCAAATCGTTCGGCGACGGAGCCTTTAATGCAAAGCGCGCCGGGTTTGACGGCGTTCAGATTCATGCCGTGCACGAAGGTTATCTGCTGGATCAGTTCGCCATATCAATGTTTAACCAGAGAACGGACGAATATGGCGGATCGCTCGAGAACCGGCTTCGCTTTGCAAGGGAAATTGTGGAAGAAATCAAGTCCCGCTGCGGAGAAAATTTCCCTATCTCCCTGCGCTTCAGCCTGAAGAGCATGATCAAGGACTGGCGTGAAGGCGCTTTACCAGGAGAAGAATTCGTCGAAAAGGGCCGTGACATTGAAGAGGGCCTTGAAGCGGCGAAGCTTCTGGTGAAGTATGGCTATGATGCGCTGGATGTGGATGTCGGAACCTATGACGCGTGGTGGTGGAACCATCCGCCGATGTACCAGAAAAAGGGTCTCTACATTCCATATGCGAAAATGGTAAAAGACGCGGTTGACGTTCCCGTATCCTGTGCCGGCAGAATGGACGACCCGGATACGGCGTTGAAAGCAATCAAAGAGGGCGTCTGCGATATTATCAGTCTCGGCAGGCCGCTTCTGGCTGATCCCTGCTATGTCAATAAATTGAGAGCAGGTAAACCGGACGAGATACGCCCGTGTATTTCCTGCCAGGAAGGCTGTATGGGCCGCATACAGGAATATTCGGCGCTCAACTGCGCGGTAAATCCTCAGGCTGCCCGCGAGCGTTTCACCGCGTATACGCCGGTTGCAAAATCCAAAAAGGTGCTGATTGTCGGCGGAGGCGTAGCCGGCTGCGAGGCGGCCCGTGTTCTTGCCCTGCGGGGCCATCAGCCGGAAGTGTTCGAGCAGACCGCTAGGCTGGGAGGGAACCTGATTCCCGGAGGTACACCGGACTTCAAGGAAGACGACCGGAAATTAGCACAATGGTATACGCATCAATTGAAGCTGCTGAATGTTCCCGTAACTTTCAACACCAGAATCACAAAGGAATTCGTACTATCCAAAGATTACGACGCTGTGATCGTTGCCACCGGTTCGACCCCAAAAGTCATTTCTCTCGGAGACGACGCCCATGTCTACACGGCAGCCGACGTACTCAACGGGGAGAAGGATTCCGGGAAGTCGACAGTGATCATCGGCGGCGGTCTTGTCGGATGTGAAACCGCGCTGTGGCTGGCGCAGCGGGGCAAAAAGGTCAGAATCGTCGAAGCGCTCGACAAGCTTCTGGCGGTCAATGCACCGCTTTGCCATGCGAACAGCGAGATGCTCGAACGGCTGATTCCTTATAACAACATCGAAACGATTACCTCCGCGAAGGTCACCGGGTACGACGGCGGAAAGCTGTCTGTCAGTGTAAACGGGAAAGCGGAAGAGCTGGATTGTGACAGCGTGATCCTGTCCATCGGCTACAAACCCGAGGACTCGCTGTACCGTCAGGTCGAATTCGATGTGCCTGAAGTTTACCTTCTGGGAGATGCAAAGAGCGTAGCAAATATTATGTATGCTATATGGGATGCTTTTGAGGTTGCTAATAATATCTGAATTCAATCTTTACACCGAAACTGAACAGGAAAGGTCTTGAATGATATAATTAACAAGAAACATTTCGGCAGGATCATCAATATTTTTCTCTGCTTTTTTCTTTCCGTAGCGCTGAGTATCGTCGCATTAATCTATACACAGGAACTCACTTTTGCAGGGTTGGTGATTTCTTTCATCAGCAGTTTTGCAATCAGCTATTTCATCTCCGATATCACCGATGTCGGTGAGCTGGGTATCCGTTTTGCCAAAGCAGTAAAGCTGAAAGAGAATTCCCTCGCGTTTGTTCTGGTTGACACCGCTATCGTTTGTATTGTCATGGTCACATTGACCAGCTTTCTGAACACCATCGTTTCACTGGGATTGAAACCGATCCTAATGATGGCCTGGATCAGCATTTATCCGTATTGGATGCTGGTGGGATATATTTGTCTGTTGATTCTTATGCCTGTCGCGGTAAAATTGGCGGGAGTATTGACGAGAGAATAATTCTGCTATTTCTTCCGGGCGGTTCTTCCCCAATGGCGAACCAATAAATTAACGGCAGCTACCAAAGTTTATGAACTCCATCTAACCAAACGCGTTTTTTAACGCGTTTGGTTCTTTTATTTCCATTTTGCTTTCATACTGTGTCTTGACAAAATAAAGCATTCCGTCGTTCTTTAAGAGACAGAATATTCCTTTCAATCTGCCTGATAACCTTAACAAACTCTTCATCGCTTTTCCCCGTCGGGTCGTCCAGCCCCCAGTTTTCCCTGTGTTTACAGGGAAGGGATGGGCAGGCGACATTACATCCCATCGTAACGACAATATCGACCGGAGGAATTTCGGAAAGCAGCTTTGAACGCTGTATTTCTTCCATGTCGATCCCATAAAGCTGCTTCATCAGGCGAACGGCATCCTGGTTGATCTGCGGCTTTGTTTCCGTTCCCGCCGAATAGCTTTCAAAAACATCTCCGGCAAGGCGGCGGCCCAGCGCCTCGGCAATCTGGCTGCGGCAGGAATTGTGGACACAGATAAATGCAACTTTTACCATCTTTTCCTCCTTACAGCGTCAACAGACGGTCGCCCTTGACTTCTTCGGCACTCCACACAATCAGCGCAAATTTACCGTCCGCATGCTCGTCAATACGGTTAAGCCATTCCACCTCGCTCGCCGCTTTCGCCGCCAGCATGGGGCTGGTGGTGTCCGTACCATAAAGGGATTGATTGACTACCCACCATCTGGCGGCAATCCCTGCCCGCTTCAAATCCTCTTCCAGACGCAGCGCCTCGTAAAAGGGGGTCGCTTCGGGCAGGGTAACAATGACAACCTCGGTTTCGTCGGATTTCAGCCGGGGCAGCAGCCGCTTTACCGGCTCGGGGATTTCGCCCTTGGTTCGTTCGATTTCGTGGTTATAGCTCTGTGTGGATTCCAGTAAAAGCAGAGTGTGACCCGTAGGCGCAGTATCTATTACCACCACCTGATCGTCGGCCTTTTCCACTACCTCCGCAAAGGCGCGGAACACCGCGATTTCCTGTGTGCAGGGAGAACGTAAATCCTCCTCCACATAGGCAATATCCTCATCGCTCATGCCCGACGCGCGGGCCTTGGCAAGCACCTCGGATTGATACTTCTTCAGTTCTTCGGCCTCGTCGATATGACTCATGGAAACACCGCTGGTTTCGTCCAGCACAAGTTTGAGATGTGCGGCGGGGTCGGTGGTGGTCAGGTGGACTTTTTTTCCGCGCTTCGCAAGGCCCAACGCGACCGCGGCGGCGACGGTGGTTTTGCCTACGCCCCCTTTTCCCATTGTGAAAATGACGCGCTTGCCGCCTGCCGCCAGTTCGTCTATGACGTCGTTCAGCACGGGAACACGGGCGGCGTTCAGCGTTTCCGCGTATGCAGTCACATGGTCGGTATTCAGCAAGGCGCGCACATTGGCAAGCCCCGTGACATTATAGGCCCTCAGGGGCACCCTATAAAGCGGAAGCGCCCGTAAGCCTTGCGGCATCTTGTCAAGGGCCGCCTGCTGCTTTTCATACAGGCTGGAAGACAAAGCGTCGCTGTGTCCGGTCAGCACTCCGTTGACAACCAGTATTTGATGATATACTCCTAACGCGGAAAGCTCGCCGGAGGCCCGTTCCGCCTCCTTGAACGGTGCAGTTTCGGGACGGGTAACGAGAATCAGCGTAGTGAGGTTTTCGTCCTCCAGCGTTTCCATGGCCTGCTTGTAAACCGCTTTCCTGCTCTCCAACCCGGAAAGCTGGCCCAGGCAGGACGCACCGTGCGTACTTTCGTTGATAAAATTGCTCCATGCGGACGGAAGCTGGAGCATCCGCAGGGTGTGGCCCGTAGGGGCCGTGTCGAAAATAATATGGTCGTATTTCTTCTGCACCTTACCGTCTGTAATAAATCCGGAAAACTCATTGAACGCCGCGATTTCGACGGTACAGGAACCGGAAAGCTGTTCTTCCATATTGGCGATCACCGACGCGGGCAGCTTGCCGCGATAAGGCGCGATCACGCTGTCCCGATACTCGGCGGCGGCCTGTATGGGGTCGAGGTTTGCCACAACCAGATTCGGTACGCCGGGGATGGGCGTCCCCTTGTTTGTCAGTTCCATTGAAAACACGTCCTGCAGGTTTGAGGCCGGGTCGGTACTAATCAGCAGTACCCGTTTTCCATTGTCGGCCAGCGATACTGCCGTGGCACAGGCGATGCTGGTTTTACCGACGCCGCCCTTCCCGGTGAAAAAAAGGTATTTCGTCAGGGGAATCGCCAAGGGATGAAAAATCTCCATCAGCAGCAGCCCCCCTTGCAGCCACAGTCTCCTGATTTTTTCCTGGTGATTTTCACCTTCACAGGCTTACTCTGCTTTGCCAGCAGCTCTTCAGGAAGATCGAGCAGCTTCGTAAATTCTTCGTTGGTCGGGTATCTGCCTTCCATGATAATTTTATCGTCCACCATGATAACCGGAAGACCCTTCGGACCATGGGCATTGATATACGTATTGATCGCTTTGTTGTTGACAAACTCCATCGGCGCACTGTTCAGATTGTAGCGTCCGACGGGAATTCCATGATTTTTCAACGTATTCAGCACAGTGGAGATACGCAGCAGTTCGGGGTCGACGCCTACTCCGCAAAGGCCGGTGGAACAGCACATGGCCGGTTCAAATATTTTCATTTTTTTCATGACCGACAGCTCCTTTGGATATAATTATTTGTTATTAACCAGGGATTGTGGCTGCTACAACAATTACTGATCCTCATCACATCCTTTGCAGCAGCTCCCAGCTTCCTTACAGATACAGTTTTCCTTATCGGAGGTAATGGCGCAGAAAAATTGCTTTGTTTTGCTGATGGTATCCGCATCCAACGAATAGTACGTCCATTTGCCTTCTTCTCTACCCTTGACAAGCCCGCACTCACACAGGAGCTTCATGTGATGGGACAGAGTGGATTGGGACATCTCAAATTTTTCTAAAATCATGCAGGCGCAAAGCTCCCCGCAGGAGAGCATATCTACAATCATGGCTCTTTTGGGATCCCCCAGCGCCTTAAATACTTTTGTGTATTCCGAATAGTTTTCCATGCCGGCACCTCAAATCTATAAACTTCGATATGACTATTATATGCATCAAATCGAAAAACGTCAATATGAAATTCAAATTAAATTTTGCAAAAAAAGACACCCGTGAATTCACAGGTGTCTCCAAATCATTCTATAGATTTCAACGCAGTCTGGCTCATAATCTCCCTAATAAGCCGAAAGTCATTATATACCATTTTCAAATATTGGCTCTATATACTCTTTTATCAATTCTATTCTATCCTTGGCGTCCGGCATAAAAAGAGAAGCGATAGAAACAACCATCTGTTTCTTCCTATTGACATAAATCACATTTCCGCCATCACCCAAAGCTGCATAGCTATCTCCGTCAATGATCCACCAAAGGTAGCCATAGGATAGATTGCCCCATTGGACGCAGCGGCTATGTTCCCTCGTGCTGTCAGTTATCCACCCGGTCGGTACAATCTGTTTGCCGTTCCACACACCGCCGTTTAAATACAGTTGGCCTATTTTTGTCATATCCACAGGTGTTAAAAAAAGGCCCCAGCTCGCCGTGTTTATCCCTTGGGGATCAACAACCCAACCAGTGGTGTTTTTATCACTCATTACAGCCATTTGCTCTTCTTTACTATGCAATACCACATTGTGCACAACATCGATTTCCAATGGAGAGAATAAATTTTCCCCAGCAAAATCAAGAATTGACTGCCCTGTGGCTTTCACAAGAATGCCTGACAAAATGTGGGTTCCTCCGATAGCAGAATAATTAAATTCCCCGACGGGCCCATCGCCGCCTAACAAATCCAGTGCATCCTGAATTGGGTTTCGGCTGGCAAAGAACTTTTCATATGGTTCCATCTTGTATTTATATGGAGCCGTCATGGTAAGTAAATTTTTAACCGTAACTTCCTGTATTGTTTTTTCACCGATTTCAACAGTGTAATCCGGAAAAAAGTCCAATACTTTCTGGTCGACGCTTTTGATGTATCCTTTATGAATGGCGATACCAATCAACACAGAAACCGCGCTCTTTGTTACCGACGCCACGTGAATAGCATTATGGTAGGTGTACCCATTCCAGTAGTTTTCATATAACACTTTGCCGCTTTTCAGTACAACAATGCCCGCAATATTGCTGTAATCGCTGTTTATTATCTTTTGAAGCTCTTTAATTTTTTCTTGATTCATAAATTAATATCTCCTTTAAGTGAATAAAGGATATCCTTGAAATTAAGGATATATCCATTAAAAATCATTTGCAAGAACTTTTTTAAAATTAATAAAACTTGGCTGCCATTCGTAATAATTATTCTAATAGCTGGTTCTTATAAGGAGACGTTGGTTTAGCTGTTGAAAACATAATAAAGAAGGCCTGAGAAACAACTCATGCCTTCAACACATTATATAATGAGAAACCTAATCAATTCCTCTGGTCATATTTTATTCTTTTTTACAACTCATCTGGATCTCTTTACAAAGAGAGAGCGGGTTGAACAATTTTCATTTATCCATTAAAGATTGCCCCAATTTCCCGTTTGTTCAAAATCCTTCACCATGGTTTCTGCATTCTGACAATTTCTTTAGTCCGCTACCTTTTGCCCCTGTTCGCCTTAAATCCCTGCCTCCAGCCCATTTCACCCATAACTTTATATAGAAACCTGGGAAAATCAATTGAAATATAAAGGTTATCGCCCGTGGAATGTGATAATACGGCATTCGCAAGTGTCCGGCAGGCGCTTCCAAGCGTACTTTTGGGGCCTTTGCCCAGCGGTATGCCTTTCATGGAACTTAATGCGGGGCCTCCTCCGAAGCCGATGCCCATTCCCCAAACAAATCCCATTTTGTCACACCAATTTTTCAGTATCGCCAATGCATTGCGGTTCTGTTTACCCTCATAAAAGCCTGAATTGGAAATACCATATACATAAATATTCTTATTCTCAATGCTGAGCCGTTCCATTTGGCAAAGGCAGGAAACCAAATGGGAGGGTATGCCATCCACGTAGAGCGGAAAGAAAAAAATCCACGCCTCACAGCCGCAGAGCTCTTTGATTTCCTCCTCGGCAATGGACGGCCTGTTCATTGTAAAGCTTTTAACAGTATGGTCGCCCGGCAATAAACCTTTAAAATCACTGAGCAAAGCCCAGCTTGCGCTTTCCGATCTTTTAGGGCTTGCGTTTATCAGCGCGATATTCATAACGGCAGCGCCTCCCTTGCCTCATCGGCGGAATTAAAAAACAAAACCCTGTTCACCCTGCCGTCATAGTTCAGCGCATTCGCCGTTACCAGGCTTTGGGCCGTCTTCATTTCGTCCTCAGTAATATTCCCGCCGTAAAAGTATACAGTCATATTTATCACATTGACGTATCTTCGCTTGTGGTGCATTTCACCGCTTCTTATCACAAAATGGGGTGAAATATATGAAATGGCTCTGTCAAGAACGTTTTTCACAAAGGGGCTGAAGCCGCCGTAAAAACACTTGCTTATAATAAGCAATTCGTCGCATTGACTGAACAGCTTGCCCATGTTCTCATACCCATCCCTGATGACGCATTGTCCCGGGGTTTTTATCCAGCATCCAAAACAGCCTATACAGTTACGTATGCTTCCGTTATCCGTGATTACCCTTTGGCTGGTATTTTGCGCCGATTGCAGCTCTTTAATGTCTGTTATGACCAGTCTCATTCAATATCACCCATAACTCTCATTTAACTTAAAACTGATTACCTCCGGTAACCGGTTTTTTCTTATGTCCATTTTACTCCCATATTTGTTCCAAAACAAGCGACATAAAGGAGGTCTGTCTTAAATGAGATTAGTGGTCGCATAGCAGTCTCCGCCCAAGCACCCATGATGATGCGATTTGTATACAGAATGGCGTCTGTATCGAGCTCTATGGAAATTGAGGATACAGATCATCAGATGGAGTCTATCGCAGAGAATTGTTTGATCCTTTCTACCGCCACCTTCATCAGCCGGTTTACATCCTCTTCATTGATTTTGTAAGCGGAAGTCTCCTTGCGTGTCGTTGAATTGTCCGGGGAAAGCAAGTCCGCAATATGCTGATCTACCAGTATGACGGGCTGCTTCCCCGTTCTCTGCAGAAGCTCGTTTGACAGCTTCGGGTTTTCGCCGTCGGCCCCGCCGCTGATGGATAAAAAACCGTACGGTTTTGGATTTTGCTTCAGATCGTTTAGGTACATCCGGAGCGGAGAGGCCACCTTGCCCATCCAGACGGGCCCGAAGAAAAGGATGAGGTCATATTTCCGCAGAGAATCCGGGGCGGGCTGAACCTGCGGCGTCCGGGAAAAAAGCATATCCAGAACGATAGACCCCATTGTTACGGGCTTCCGTACGGTTACCTTGATATGTTTTGCCACCAGTTTCCTCGCCACTCTTTCCGCAAGAGCTTCATTATTGCCCGTGTAAGAGTATGATAAAATCGCAATGTTCATTGTAGTCCTCCTCATTCCGTCTTATTTCTGTATTAATAGAAATTCTGTTCTTTTTCAGTTTGCCCGTTCCCTATCTTTCTCTTTGTCCCGCCTTAAAAGCAGAACGGAGAATATGACAATCCATTACGTACAATCTGATCGGGGCATCAATCGCAATCAGTTCGCTGACGGTTTGTGATACGGGGCTATACTCGTGCCACATAACGGATGCGGTTATATCGGTGACGAGATAGAGAATTGAAGATACGTCCCCAACGTAATCAAAACCGTTTGAAGCTTGTTTAATACCTGTCGCTTTTCCCCTGGAACATGATCATTAGTCGTATGATTCATATTTTTCTGTCCTTTAAAACATGAATTTACCGGCCTTCGGCTTGTTTTCACTGTTTATTCTCAGCGTCTGGCGGTGTGTCCGCGGAGCAGTCCATAAGCCCCTTCATCGTGAATTCGGCCAGGTATTCGATCAGACGCGGGAAATAATCAAGCCCGATTTCATCCTTATGTGTTTCCGTGACAACCAACGCGGTGAAAATCGCCATAATCATTTCGGCGTCGATATCCCGCCGCATCCGTCCCTCGGCCTGCCATTTTCTCACAATCTCGATAAAGCTGCTGTAGAGAAAATCCACCCGCCCCAGCCCGTTTTCTTCGCGGAATTTCGTTTCAATTTTGCTGAAAGACTCCCGATCGTACCATTGGCGCAAAATTGGATTTTCGTTCATGCCCTCTAAGTTCAACCGCAGCATCTGCCGGACGACTTGCATCGGATCGGCATCAATATCCAGACCCTCCATGATGCTTTTTTTCAAGGCGACGTTTTCGTCGTTGTAAATATCCAGAAACAGGGCTTCCTTCGAGGAGTAGTAATTATAAAACGTGCCCGCCGCCATTCCCGCCGTCTTCATGATTTCGGCGACATTGGTATCCTTAAAGCCTTTTAAGCTGAACAAGTGCTTCCCACAGCGATAGATTTCCGCTTTCCTGTCCATTTTTATCCTCCTGTAATGCAGTGATACATATTTTAAAGTGCCATTCTTCTTCCTATAAAATCAAAGAAGCGCCCCATTGCCTTTTTGAAAAGCCCCAATGATGCAGGGTAATAGTAATCAGACTCAAACCAACCGATTTCCTTGAAATAACAATAATCCCGATATTCTCCACTTTGCAGCCTGCATATCATGGTTCGTGTCATACGGAACATCATAAGCCTGAAAAGAGAAGGGGATGGAGTGCCGTTCATCAGCGCTTTATAAAAGGCCGCCGCTGCCTTTTTTATTTTCCTGTCATTTTTCCCGCGCATGGCTTCCGTGGTGGGCTCCAGAGTTTGCAGGACACAGCCGCGGGATGCGTGGAATCCTAGATTTTCACCCATGCTGCTCAAATACTTCACGATTTTGTTACCGCCGAAAACGCCTTGTGTGACAATCGCCGTACAAGCCTTGCCCCAAAAGCGCGGCCTGTGAAAAATAAAGGCCAGCCTGTCAAACAGATTCTTCATCCGTGCGGAAACATGGAATGCATAATTGGGGGAGGCAAAGACCACTCCACCCGACCGGCTTATTTTTTCAATTAGGATATCCCGATCGTCCTTCAGGGGGCAATATTCCTCTCCCTTGTCAAAGCACAGCTTGCAGCCCGTGCAAAATTCAAGGTTGTAATCATGTAAAAAAATGGTTTCAAATTCAATCCCGCCATACGATTTTAAGTACTCTCCAAATTTGAGGACGGCGTCGTAAGTTCCTTTCTTCCGCTGACTTCCGACCAATGCGATAATCTTTTTCATGTCCGGCCTCCAATGCAATAAAAAATTCATATCATGAATGAATATTTCAATATTCATTCATGATATGATAGTAGCATAGAATTTTCGGGATGTCAACTGCGCATTATCATCATAAATTTCTCATATGTCCTGTCTGATGCAAAATTGGAGTATAAACTGAGGCTGTCCTTACAGAACATGTCAATGTTGAAAAATTACGTTTCTTGTTAGCTTATTTTAAAATGTAAGACACCACGCTGCCTGAATTCGAAATTCAGGCAGCGTGGTGAAGCATTATAATTTCAAAACAGATGGCACGCAACTTGATGGTCTTCATTTGCCTGACGAAGTTCCGGTACTTGTTCACGGCAAATATCTTTCGCAAAAGGACATCTGGTATGGAATCGGCACCCGGTCGGCGGTTTTTCCGGGCTGGGAATATCCCCTTTCAGCTCAATGCGATGGCGGTCAAGCGTGGGGTCTGGGATCGGTACGGCAGATAAAAGCGCTTTGGTATAAGGATGAACCGGATTAGAAAACAGTTCATCCCGAGTAGCCAGTTCCACAATAATACCGAGGTACATAATGGCAATTCTGGAGCAGAGGTGTTCCACAATACTGAGGTCGTGAGAAATAAAGAGATAGGAAAGTTCCCGCTGTTCCCGTAAATCACTGAATAAATTGATAATTTGGGCTTGAATCGAAACATCCAGCGACGAGACCGGCTCATCCGCCACAATAAAATCCGGATTCAGCGCCATGGCTCGCGCAATGACGATGCGCTGACGCTGGCCCCCGGAAAACTCATGCGGGTAGCGGTCCATAAAACGGGAAGCCATTCCGCACATAGTGAGAATATTTCCAACCTTATCATCAACGTCCGACTTCGTAGCCAGGCCATGCTCCAGCAAAGGTTCGCCGATCGCGTCCCCGATCCGAATTTTTGGGTTCAACGAGCTGTATGGATCCTGAAAAATGTATTGCATTCTGGTACGCAGGTGAACGAGCTCTTTTTTGCTGATCGTATGGATATCTTTCCCATCAAAAAGGATTTGTCCGGAAGTCTTTTCATGCATGCGCAAAATGGTCTGTCCCAGCGTTGATTTACCGCTGCCCGATTCGCCCACAAGACCGAACGCCTCCCCTTTTTCAATCTGAAGGCTGATTCCGTCCACAGCCTTTATATAGCCCGTCGGCTTTCCGAAAAAACTGCTCTTAATGGGAAAGTACTTTTTTAAATCATTAATTTGTACCAGAGGCTGACTCATTGAGCTCTCCTTTCTCATACAGCCAGCAAGCGGTATTATGCTGACTGCCGTCTGAAAGATAAGGCGGATATTTTTCTTTGCAAATATCCAAACATTCCTCACAGCGGTCACAAAAATAGCAATTCTGGCCCAGTTCCGATAAATCCGGGACCTGGCCTCGAATAGAATACAGGCGGTCTTGGTGCTGCCCGATAATGGGTCGGGACTTCAAAAGCCCTTTGGTGTACGGATGCCGGGGATTTTGAAAAAGATCAATTACGGGCGCTTCTTCAATTTTCTTCCCTGCGTACATTACAATGACATAATCCGCGATTTCGGCAACAACTCCCAAATCATGCGTAATGAAAAGAATTGACATATCGGACTCGTCTCGAATCCCTTTCAGCAAATCCAAAACCTGTGCCTGAATCGTTACATCCAATGCGGTGGTCGGCTCATCTGCAATCAACAGACTTGGATCGCAGCTGAGCGCAATTGCGATCATGACTCTTTGCAGCATACCGCCGCTCAGTTCGTGGGGATAAGAAGTCATAATCTGCTCTGCACGCGGCAGATCAACCCGTTCAATTAATCCGACCGCTTTTTTCCACGCTTGCTTTTCATCCAGCAGCGTGTGCTCAACGATGGTTTCTACAATCTGCCGGCCGATAGTAAATACCGGGTTCAAAGAAGTCATTGGTTCCTGAAATATCATGGAAATCTGGTTGCCGCGCAAATTGTGAAGGTCTTTTGTATTCATTTTCAGAACATCCTGCCCCTGAAACAGGACTTCCCCGCCGAGGATTTTCCCGGGGTCGCTGATCAGGCGAAGCAGAGAAAGTGCCGTTACGCTTTTTCCGCAGCCGGATTCCCCAACAATGCAGACGATTTTGCCTTTCGGTATGGAAAAGGAAACGTCGTCGACTGCTCTGCTGATTCTGCTATCCACATAAAAGTAGGTTTGCAGATGATTCACACGGATAATCGGTTCCTCCATTTGCTTACCTTCCTTTCATTTTCGGGTCCAGAACATCGCGAATAGCGTCGCCCAGAACATTAATGGCAACAACGGTCAAGAAAATTGCCATTCCAGGCGGAATCCAAAGCCACGGCCGCTTCTGAAAATCGATCAGATTGTTTGCAATGGTGATCATATTCCCCCACGTTGCGGTTGGCGCGACCACCCCAAGCCCAAGAAAGCTGAGCGTTGATTCGTTTAAAATCCCCGCTGCGGTCTGCAGTGTGGCCACGACGATCAGCAGAGGATAGGTGTTGGGCAGAAGATGATGAAAAATTTTTCGTCTGCTGCTAAGGCCCAATACATCGGCGGCTTTAATATACATCTGTTCCCGCAGGGAAAGAATCTGCCCTCGAATCAGCCGGGCAAGCCGCGGCCACCCGACAAAACTGATCATCATCATGACAATATAAATCCGGTAATCCGTGGGGACCTTGAACTCCGACAGCAATGCGGCAATAATGATAAGCAAGGGAAGGCTCGGAATGGACAGCAGAATATCTGCAATCCGCATGATCATGCTGTCAATAATTCCGCCGTAGTAGCCGGCAATGGCGCCGAGCAGCGCCCCAAGCACCAGGGAAAGCACCATGGAGGCAAGGCCGACGGTTAAAGAAATCTGCCCGGCAGTCATCAGGCGCGTCAGTACGTCGCGGCCGTAATCGTCGGTACCAAGCCAGTGAAGAAGGCTGGGTGGATATTTCATCATCGTAACGTCCATCGCGTCCGCTCCGTAAGGAGAAAGCAGAGGACCGACAAAACTGAACAGGAACATCAGGATTAAAAAGCAGGCGCTGAACACGGCGGTTTTGTTATTTAACAGTCTGCGGAAGGATTCCGTCCAAATGGATTTTGATTTTTTTCGCTCCGCCGCCGGTTTTTGTTTTATCGTACTCATTACAGACCTCATTCTTTCTTGGCAATCCGAATTCTGGGATCGGCAGCAGCATACATGACATCGGCAAGGAAATTACCGAAGATCGTCAGGAACGATAAAAACATAGTCAACGTCATCAGCACGGGGTAATCCCTTGCATTCAGCGCGTCCAGCTGTATTTTTCCAATTCCCGGCCAGCCAAAAATCTGTTCGGTAATAATCGCACCCGAAAACAGGCCGGGCAGCTCAAAAGCCAGCAAGGTGATCGCGGGCAGTAGCGCGTTGCGCAGCGCATGCCTGAAAATGACCGTGCGCTCTTTCAGGCCTTTAGCCCGGGCTGTCCGGATGAAGTCCATACGGAGCACATCGAGCATCCCGGTGCGGAAATACCGCGTCAGCGAACCGACGCTCAGTATGGTCAGAATTGCAACCGGCATAATCATATGGCGGAGTACTTCCAGTATATAGGCAAACCCTACAGAATTGCTTCCAGTGTCAAGCATTCCGCCGATGGGAAGAATATGTAGATCCACTCCAAAGAATTTGATCATCATTAATCCAATAAAGAAGGACGGTACGGAAAGCGATGCAAACACGCCCAGTGTCACCAGTTTATCGAAAAAGGAATACTGTTTCGTCGCAGAATAAACACCGATTACCAGTGCCAGCGCCCATGTAAAGAAGAGCGCGACAAAAGAAATGATAAACGAATTCCATATGTACCGGTTAATCAGAGTCGTAACCGGCAGCATATGCTGCAGCGAAAAGCCGAAATCGCCATGGAACGCGTTTTTTAGCCAGATAAAATAACGCTCAATGACCGGTTTGTTCAGCCCGTAAAGCGCACGCAGCTCGTTCAGCCTCTCGGGTGTCAGCTTGCGGTTGGATGAAAAATAGTCTCCCGGCATCATGGCAAACAGGAAAAAGATAAGCAGAGAAATTCCCAAAAGGATGGGGATCATTTGCAGAAATCGTTTCAATACATATTTTTTCACAGGAACACCTCTTTTGTTCTCGGCCGGCATGCCGGAATCCCGAATGAAACGCATAGAAATATCCGGCATTAAGCCGGATATTTCTGACGGGTTTATGGATTTATTGTTTTATAGATAATTTGGAAAGTGCGATAGCGGAATCATAGTTGCCGGTGGCATAATTTTCAGCGCCTTCAATTCGCGCGTTCCATGCAGCAATGCTTTTGCGGTAATCAATCAGAATCACCGGCGGGTCGTTGCTGAGTTCCTGATAAAGCTTTTTGTAGGTTTCTTTCCGCTTGGCTTCGTCCACCGTACTGATGCCCTCTTTGATCAACGCATCCACTTTGGGGTTCGAATAGCCGGATACATTTAGGTCCGGTTTGTCAGAAGCAAATTCAGCTACGGAGTCATTGGGGTCAATCAGGCCGTTAGTGCGAACGCTGAGCAGGTCGTAGTCGCCTTTTGTCAGTCTGCTAAACATGGTGTTCGCATCCAGAACTTCCGGAACAAATTCAATGCCGATGTCCTTGTAGTTCTCTTTTGCAATCGGAATGATCTGGTCATCCGGCTTTGTGGTTAGGTAAGAAAGCTTCAAACGCTGGCCGTCTTTTGTACGAATTCCATCGGAACCAACTTTCCAGCCTTCGGTATCCAGCAACTGCTTTGCCTTATCCGGGTCGAAGTTGTACTTGGTTACGCCGTCTTCCGTGTAGGACCAAAGGGTCGGTGCAGTGAACACGTTGGCCACTTCGCCGTAGCCCTTGTATTTTACGTCGATGATCTTCTGGCGGTCAAGTCCATAAGTCAGTGCCTGACGAACGGTGGTATCTTTTAAGTAAGGCTTTTTGTTGTTCACATAAATGTATCCATAATCTGGTACCGTGCGGATTTTGATATTTGCAAAACCGAGGGCCTGAAGCTGATCCAGCGTATCCTGGTCAGTGGTAAAGCTGTCCAAATCGGTTTCACCGGCCTGGAAGGTCTGCAGCGCGGTGGTTTTTGCAGTAATCTTGAAAATTAAGTGCTCGATTTTCGGCTTTCCACCGTAATAGTTTTCATTTGCGGTATAGCGGATTTCCTGGCCGTTTACGTATTGGTCGAATTTGTAGGGTCCGGCACCCATCGGCTTGGAATACAGTGCCTTCAGGTAATCAAGCTGTCCCTTTTTGTAATCTTTTCCGTAATATTCCTTAGACAAAATGTAGCCGCCTAAAAGGGTCAGATTAAGCGGATTTGCTTTTTCAGTTGTAATCTGAATGGTTCCTGCGTCAATTACTTTAATGCCCGAAATAGAGGTTGCATTTCCTTTTTTGTAGTCATCTGCACCCTTGATTTCCGCGGTTGAAATATCAATTACACTGCTGGTATATTGTGGGTCATCCAACAGGGTCAGCGTAAATGCAACGTCGTCCGCAGTAACCGGGGAGCCGTCGCTGAATTTTACGTTTTTACGAAGATGGTAGGTGTAGGTAAGATTATCCGGTGAAACTTCCCATTTTTCTGCTAAGTCCGGAACCGGGTTTCCTTTTTCATCGATGGCGACAAGGCGCGCAAAAATTGGCTGAATCGCATTTTCATCCCAGCCGTTGTCATAGAAGTAAGGGACAAAAACGCCGCCGGGCTCTGAAATATTTGCGACAAAGGTATCGGTACGGTTGTTTGCGGTTTCCGGGCTTTTGCCGGGATCGGTCGCCTTTATATATTGATCCTTTGTATCGGCAACTTTCGTGGCTTGTTCCGCTTTGCTTGAAGCAGTTCCAGGCTTGGCACCGCCGGAAGCGCATGCGGAAAGAATTAACACTGCAACGAGCAGTAAAGAAATGAAACTGAATTGATTTTTTCTCATGATACACACCTCGTAAATTTATTAGGAAAATGACGTGGGCTATTACAGCCGTCTTCCCATGCTTCACGACCGATTCGAATTAAATACAAAAGAAAATAAAAAAGCAGTCCAACCCAAAAGTTTGACTGCAAGGAGCAATTATGAAATATGCGTTCATTTCTTAACGCATGGTCATAGGCTCAGTAAATCGAACTTTGGCAAGTCAGAACAGTATTCTTTTTAAAAATACAGCATGGCATTCGATTAAAAGTATACCTACAACATATTTTTAATTGCTTCGTCATTATGTGCTCCCCTCTCAATACATTCTATCCAGATATGTATTCTATATTTTGTTATTTGAATCATAACATATATGTTTTATAATGTCAACCTAATGAAAATGAAAAGTGACATGGCGCTTAGTCCTTGTTTGTAAAATCAAGGCCTACTAACAAGTCATAACCTCCGGCAAAAGAACAGACCCGGAGAAATGGATAGGAAAAGAAACCTCTGGCACAGAATGTCCGTTCTATGGGTCGATCCAATAGCAGGGGGGGCTGTATCCCAAAGAAAAACAAGGGAAAGGCAATTACTCTTTCCCTTGTTTTATTAGTTTTTCCGACTCTCTATTATGGTCTTATACGAAGTTCAAACAGTGATCTGAACAGCATATCATAATCATTAGGCGCAATTATGACCTATAGCTTTCGTAAGTCTTTTCCCTATTAGAACATTTTTATTTTTAGAGTCAATGAATTCTATAAGATATCTTATCTGTTTTCTTGTATACGGCTTCGTATTTAGTGCTAAGATTTCAAATTTCGTCTTAAAATCTATTTCCTGTGGAGAATAGATACCGTACGCACCATTTTGAACGCTTTCTTGCCTCTTAACCTTTACTTCAGAGGAAAAACCTATTTCTTGTATGTCTCCCAAAGTGATTTCATCGTTTTTATTTCTAAATTGTCTTTCATTGATAGCATAATAACGGTTAAAGGTGACTTTATTATCTTCTAAAATGATATAGGTATTTATAAAGCGCCACGGAAAAAACAAAGTGATAAGGATGAAAATAGGATTCTTTAGCCTCATTATATTCATCAGCCGTTAACCTCCCTGCATGAGCAAAATATAAATAACACGTAGTCTAAATCTCCATTTATTTCAGGTTCTTTACAAAGACTTTTAAGCTTATAATATCATATTTTCCTGTACAAAAAAAGACATGGACATTCCTTGCCGGAAAGCCATGTCTTTTGGAAAGTCAGGCCATAAAAGATCCACATAAAGACGCGAGCAATACCTTATTGCAATTATTCATCCGCTGATCGGTTATTAGATCGGATCAGCGGCATAAAAATATCGTCCACGATCTCCGCTATTGTTGTGTCGGAAATTTCCTGCTTTGTGATCAGCTCATAATGCAGCAGATTAAAAGGCAGCAAGATGATCCGGGGCGACAGTTTTTCCAAACGAATTTCCCCGCGGAGTTCCGCGTTTTTCATGATTGTCATCATAGCCGCCGTTATTTTATCCTCTTTATTCTCCGATCTCCGCTGGACGATTTGCGGCATGGAAGCAACTAAAGTACGCCAAACCTGCGGTTCCATCATCAGTCCCCGGATCGTCTGCGCGCCGATTGTTTTCACCGGTTCCACACGTGCGCGCAAATAGGCAACCACATCGTCGCGCAGACTCCCGGTATCCGGTATGTCGCTTATGTTAATTGTCGGTATCCATTTACGCAGAGCGGCTATCACAAGCTCCGACTTGTTGGCCCAGCGGCGGTAAAGGACAGCCTTATTGGTCCCCGCCCGCACCGCGGCGCTTTCCATCGTCAAATGCGAATAGCCATTTTCGACGAGTTCATCCATCGTAGCGTCCAGGATCGCTTCCTCCAGATTTTCTCCCCGGCGGCGCGTGCCCTTCTTTTGCTCGTCCATTTTTCAGTTTCCCTCCAAGCCTCAACACTTCACGAGCCCTGTTGTAAAAATTCACATAGGAAACGCAAAAGTTTCTTATTTCTATGTGGAGTGTGTCAATTGAATGAAATCTGTATTTATCATATCATATCCATATAAGAAACGCAATCGTTTCCTTAATCAAGCGAAGGGAGATTTCTCATGAGTACAAAGAATGTAAAACCGGTAAAAGAAAAGCTTGACCCGGTCGTGTTCAAGACTGCCATGGTTCTGGTCGTTGGAGCGCTTGCACCGCTGTTCGATTCGACGATGGTCAACGTGGCGTTCCACGCCATTGCGGCTGATATGAAAGCAAATATTTCTATCGTGCAGTGGATCACAACGGGGTACGTTCTGGCGATGGGGCTGGCCGTTCCGGTTTCAGGATGGGCCACCAAACGATTCGGAGGCAAGCGATTATACGTCTTTTCACTGGCGATTTTTTTAATTGGCTCCATATGCTCTATGCTGTCATGGAACATCGAAAGCATGATTATTTTCCGGGTCATTCAGGGGGTCGGCGCCGGATTGATGATGCCGACGCTGCAAACGGAGCTTGTACAGGTTTCCGGCGGACGCAACCTTGGGCGGATCATGTCGATTGTCAGCATACCCGGTCTGCTTGGGCCGATCCTTGGTCCGGTATTGGGAGGGATTCTCATTAATGCCTGGGGCTGGCACGCTATTTTCTGGGTAAATATCCCGATCTGCATCGTGGCAATCCCGTTAGCCTTGTGGGGAATACCGGCCGACAAACTGTCGGAAAAGAAAGAATCCCTTGATGTGATCGGCATGATTTTGCTTTCTCCCGCGTTTGCCCTCCTGATCTATGGCATTGCCCAGATTGCTTCGCACAGGGGACTTGGCAGCAGCACGGTCTATATTCCGCTTATCATCGGCGTCGTTTTGATGGCATCCTATGTCGTCTATGCTCTGAATACGAAGCGGGAACCGGCTCTGAATGTACAACTGTTCAAATCTGTCAATTTTTCCGCTTCCAATATTCTGCTGATTTTCAGTGGCATCATTACGAACGGGGCCATGCTGATGCTGCCGCTCTATTATCAGGAAGTACGCGGCGCAAGCGCGCTATCAGCCGGCTTTTGGCTACTTCCTCAGGGCATAGGCATGCTGCTGACCAGAAGCTGGGCCGGGAAAACGGCCGACCGTAACGGCTCGCGCAACATCGTGCTGATGAGCCTCGCCGCTATTGCGATCGGTACGCTGCCGTTTGCTTTTGCGGGTACGGATACGAATTATATCCTTTTGTCTATCGCCTTGTTGATAAGAGGGGCGGGGCTCGGCGGTTTATTTATTGCAATCATGATGTCCGCCTATATTGGACTTCCAGAAAAGCAGGTTCCTCACGCGAGCATTGCCACACGGATTTTCCAGACCATCGGCGGAGCTTTCGGGTCCGCCATTCTTGCAACCGCCGCTCAACAGCAGATGGCGGGCCACGTACAATCTGATCTTCCTGCTGTTGCCTATTCCTTCAACGTCTCGTTCTGGTGGTCGATCGGTTTCACCGTGGCTGCAGTAATTCCTACGTTGTTTTTGACGATGCTTAAAAAATCGGAGCTAGAAGCGGCCACAGAGGAGACAATAGAGAAGACATGAAAACCCACATCATTTGCCAGAAGCGAATTTAGTTAAAAAAGCTCAGCCTTTCGGCTGAGCTTTTTCATACAACAAAATGCGTCCGCAAGACTGTGAACGAATATGTCATGGTGCAACCGCCGGTGGAGAAAGGGGGATTCATCACTAGCAGCATAGCTCTTCGCTGAAAACATATTGCTGGCATGTTCTCTAATGTTCAGACTTTTTTGGATTCGATTCTCTCGCAGCCAAACAAAAAGGTGACACCCGCGGTGGATTTTGTTCCTCTCCCTTGATAGTGTCGACCCTGATAAATTTGCTTTGATGGGTGTAAAGTCTGGGCGGAAATCTGGTACCTAGTTGAAAGACTTTAGCATAGAAGGTGTCGCGGAAAATAAAGGAACAAGCAGCGAAGATTAAGTTACATTGATAACCGCTACGAAGGATGAAAAAACAGATTACGCACACCAGCCAAAAAACGACCCCCGGCAGCGGTACCGCTGCCGGGGGTTAGCAATATAAAAGAAACGAATCAGCCTTTAGCCGGTAAACCGGCTGATCTCCAGCTCTTTGAGGGAAAACAGAATCAAAAAAGAAATGTGCAGGCGGTTCCGGATTTTATCACTGTCCAGTGGTGTTTCCAGAATTTCCTCCAGTTTTTTTATGCGGTAAATCACAGAGGTTCTATGAATAAACAGCGCCTTAGCCGTACTGGTGTAGTTCCCGTTGTGAGTAAGAAAAGCATACAGGGTTTTTACATACTCGGTGCTGTTATCACGGTCGTAGGCAATCAGCTTCAGCATCTCCTGGCTGCAGAAACCCTTTAGATTGATGTGGGGGGGAGCGTCCAGAAAAAGGCAATTTAAAGCATAATCGTCATAATCGAAAATCACGTCCCGCGCGTGCATCTGCACGCCGGCCCGCCTTGCCTGCACAGCCTGCGGGTACTGCTCGTGCAGTCGGTCCAGGCCGTTCCTGCTTCGGCTGATGCCAATCTGAATTTTGTTTTTGGTCAAAAACTTCTTTAAACCCTCAAGGTCAAAATTCTGGCCGTACAGCCGCTCTTTGTCCAAAATGGCGACAATCCCGTTTTCAGTAATCAGCGTATAGCTTTTCGGAAGATACTTTTCCAGCTCCAGCCTGACGTTTTGCAGACTGTTTTCATAATGCCACGCGTCACTGGCCGCCATCAAAACACAGTAGTTCCCATCCGTTTTCAAGTTCAGCGACATCGCCCTGCTCTCCAGCCGAGCGGTATCGGAAAATTTATTCTCGATCAGATCCTTGAAAAAGCTCTCCCGGCGGGCGTCTCGCACAAACTTGTAGAAGCTGTCCATTTTAAAATAATAGGAAAACACATTACACAGGCGGCGCAGTATCCCGATATCCTGTTCATGGAACGGTCGGTTGGAGTTCAGAACGGAAATACTAGCAATCTTGGTATTTCCAATATAGATCTTGCCGTTGATCGTGTCATACTGGCTAATTTCCTTTTGAAGCAGGATGGGCTGCGCGTTTTTATCCAGCTGCTGGGAAATTCGTTTATAGTTCTGGGACTGCATGGTTTCGTAGCTGAAATATCCGAATTCGCTGTGGTCTTTCCACAGCTTACTGTTTTCCACAAAGCCGCCGGAGCGCGCAATCAGCTTGGTGCTCCGGTCCGAAAGGATGACGGGATTTTCAAGCAGGCGGTAGGCAATGTCCACGATCTCCTGCGCTCTACCCTGCCGAAGCGCCACGTCCAGCAGCGTGTTCCAATACACTGCGGCTTTAGAGGAATCCGCAAAAACTTTCTGCACCTCTTTCAGCAGCGTGTTGAGGGATACGGTATCGTCTACGAGCATCAAATTAACTCCCAGAGGATGATGCGCATACGGAACATCCTCAATGCACAGAAAACTCGTACCTTTGCTCACGTTTGACAGGGCATACAGAGCCGAAAGCATGCCCAGATACAGAATTCCCGAGCATTCGCCGTCGTTTTCCGCTGAAAGCAGGCGGATCGAGCTTATTTCTTCGTCCGTACCATGGCAAATCAGCCTGGGACTGTAATCCAGAAGGTGCCCGCACAGCATTTCCAGATTCATACTTTTTCCTCCGGTGTCTTATTTAAGCTCCATTATATCACAACGTGCTGTACTCCTATTGTCCTAAAGGACAATAGGAGTACAAACTTTTTAACATTCCAAGGCTGCTCGGGTGTCAGCCTTTTTTCTGGAAATCATGGTGGTGACAACAGCAACAATGACCGCTGCAACCAAGAGATAGATCCAGCAAACCTGCCAACCGGCCTTCAGTCCCTCAAAGCCGAACAGGTTGGTAAAAACCTTCAGGACATTGGTTGAAAAAGACTGGCCGATGGACTGGCAGATTACAACGACAGAAAAAGCGAGCGTAGCGACGGATTTTGTCGCGACAGGCTCTTTAGGTCTCTGAATCGTCTGAGCAATCAAAAGAAGAAGCTCAGGATTGTAAAGACCGAATCCGAAACCGAACAGCATGCTGCCGACTATGTACATTGGGAAAGTGGTCGCATTCGTCAAGATAAAGAAGCAGAGTGCCACACAGGTAATTGCAGCCGTAAGAGCATATTGCTTTAAGACCTTACGGATACCCGGGAAAAACAATCCCACTAAAAAGGAGACGGCGGAATAAGCGGAAATTGTCAGGCCGGCTTGGGAAGAGTCGCCGGCACCGGTTTTTACCACTACCAGCGCGGCACTGGCGAAGAAAGAACTCAGCGTCACATTGAAAGTAATGTTCCAGAGCGCCAGAACGACTGTTTTATAGGTTAACTTATCTTTCTGACCGGAGGCTGCTGTTTCCTTTGGCTGTGCTTTTTCCGTATCCGGCAGCTTAAAGATGATCAGCAAAAGCACCGGGATCACGATGATGAACGCCGCATAGGCGTAACGGTAATTGATATTGGCAAGATACCCGCCCACAGCGGCAAAGACCACGCTGGAAAGTCCGCCAACAGCTGTTTTGAAACCAACCATACGGTTGCGGACCGGTCCCTCCGGGAACAAGTCCACCAAAATGGAGCTTGCGAACGGAAACGCCAAGCCGTAACCGACGGAGAAAACGCCTTTCATGATCAGGAGAAATTCAAAGGTCCCTCCGATAAATGCAGGCAGCAGTCCGCCCACAAGAATCAGAATAATGGAAAAAACTAGGACAACCTTTGCCCTCACAAAGCGGGTGATTACTCCGCATGCAAAGCAGGAAATCATCATGATGATAGGGGTGATCGTCTGAAGAAGCTTTATATTATCTATCGGAACATTGGGAAACGCCACGGCGATTGCGCCCAGCGAAGCCTGAATGATACTTGTGGTATAAAGCAGAACACCGATGGATAACGCAGCGACTTGAACAATCAAATCGTATTGTTTCTCTTTCATTCTACACAACTCCTCAATTAAGTTAAGATTAAATTCCCAGCAGCTCCGCCGGAGTCTTTTTGGCCATCAGGTCGATCTGGTTCTCTGTCAGGATCTTGTTTTCATGAAGGAGCGTAAGGAATCTGTGAAGAATGTCGACCGGTGAAACCGGGCCGTTCCTTGTCATGGCACCGCCGTCGGAGCTCAGGATCAGACGCTCCTGCGGTGCAACGCTCAGGTACTCCGTAATCAGTGAAAAAGGAACTCTGCTGAGTGTGGGCAGAATCTGCTCAAATTCCACCGCACAGACATCCACATAAGCGCCTTTACTTGCCCATCTTCCCACATCCTCCACGCTGGCGCCGACTGTAGAAAACGGATGAGTAATCACTACTTTTTCAAGCTTCATTTCAGCTGCTTTGTCAACGAGCTTGTTGATTTCCGCCACGCTGCCGTGACCCGTCGCCAGAATCATGTCGGGATGGGAAGCCATGTAATCCAGCACAGGAAGGACTTCCTCCTTCAGTTTCCCGTCCTCGTTAAGATAATACACGGGGTTCTCTGTTACCGCCAGTTTCTTCGCACCGACGAACGATTTTTTCGCATGCTCATCGATATGCTGCTTCGCAGAAACCGTCGGCATCCAGACGACCTTTGCGCCCATTTTGTACGCGGCGTCAATCATGGAAACATTGAAAACACCGATGGAATTGTTCAGAACCAGGCTACCAATGACTCTCGTGCCCTTTTTTGCGTGATATTTTTCGATCATTGCCGCTGACATGACCGTAGGAATATAATGATCTTTAACGACAAAGCCCTTATATCCGGCTTCTTCAGCCTGCTGCAGCATCTCAACGGTATCAAGTGATCTTGTCACAACGGAAGGACCCGAATGAACATGCATATCCACTACACCATGCAAAATCTCTCTATCTGCCATATGTATCAAACCTTTCTGTTTTATCGACAATCTGCGGTTCCCAGAATCTGCTCAAATCCCGTGCTGAGCGCGCGCATGACTGTGGTGACCAGGAACTTTGCGCCCCTGCCGGAAGCATTTTTGAACATTAGTGGGTTCAGGAAAACCATTCCGGCAGGAACCTTCATTTTTTCTGCTCTAAGGTAAAGATCGTCCAGCACCGCCTGCATATGCGGGTTTTTGGCCCCCTCTGGGTAACCCATGCTGACGGACAAGTCCAAAGCGCCAAGGAAAGCAACGTCCACGCCCGGAACAGACAGGATTTCATCGAAATTCTGTGCCGCTTCCGCCGTCTCAATCTGTACAATTACAATGGTGTCGCCGTTCTGCTTTTCCAGATAGTCCGCTGCGTTTTTCGTATTCTGCAAACGGTATGCCCTGCTGTAAAAGTCCACACCCCGGCTCCCGTTTGGCGGGTACTTTGCGCGGGACACGGCCTGTTCAACATCTTCTTTCGTCCGTACCATAGGAATCTGGACTCCGGCTGCGCCCATGTCCAGCGCTTTTTGAATGGATGACGGGTCGTAGTCGACTCTCACGATAATGTCCAAGCCGACCGTATCGGCCGCACGTACCATATTTTCCATATCAGACTGACTGAAGCAGCCGTGCTCCTGATCCAGAAGCATAAAGTCAAAACCCGCGTCCTTCAGCATTTCGGCTACAATGGGAGCGCTGAAATTCACAAAGCAGCCGGTTACCGGCTGTCCGCTCTTCATTTTTGCCTTCAGCCTCTCAGACATTTTTCTCACCGTCTACGTCGGGGTTCAGATTGCTTTCCGGAAATTCCTCCCTTACCGGAGAGAAAATATCCAGCATAGTGCAGCCTTCAGGATCGGTAACGGTTGCGTTGTGAATCGTATCGGACGGAATCACGACAAGATCGCCCTGATGTGTGTGAAAGGTCTCTTCTCCCACGGTGAAATCACAGCTTCCGCTCACAATATAGCTGATCTGCTCATTCATATGTTTATGGTAATAATCGGGGAAACCAAACACAATCCTGTTCAAAACAGCCGAGCATTTTTCCCCGTGAACCGTAATACGGTCCCCGCCGGGCTTAATCTGGGTCCACTGTACCTTTGATCTGTCAGCAAATTTACCTGCCATGATCTGTTACCTCCATATCTGTTTTACTGATTAATACAGTTCGTCCTGCTTTGGAATAAAAATCAGAAGATTGTTTACTCCGTTCGGGTCGGTAACCTTAGTGCTATGAACAGCATTCGGAGGAATTGCGATATAGTCGCCCGCCTCAAGATGATAGACCGTATCTTCAATAGTCATATCCATTGTGCCGCGGATCGTAATAACAATCTGCTCATGAATGTGCTTATGGGGTTTGGAGTCTCTTCCGGTGTATTCAATCTCCTGCAA
The DNA here is from genome assembly GCF_052442865.1 of Caproiciproducens puteiluti. NCBI lineage: Bacteria > Bacillati > Bacillota > Clostridia > Eubacteriales > Acutalibacteraceae > Caproiciproducens > Caproiciproducens puteiluti. The sequence continues at coordinate 3,090,013 of NZ_CP194790.1, forward strand.
TCTGAGGTTTGCTTTCTCGGCTACAAAATTTTTGATTTTTACACCGACTCTTCTGTCGTTGACAACGACGTCCTTCCATTCTTCCTGAGCCATCTTCTTATAGATATTTTCCATGATACTGCTCCCCTTCTTTGGTTTTTAATAAATTGCAATACCAGTATGACAGTTAGCCTGCGGGATTTCATCTGAAAGTTTGTAGGAATTGATTACTGTCCGTTGCAACACATTTTATAAAATTTCTTATTCCTTTGCATTGTTGAAGATTTATCAATGATGTATTATACTGTAAAAATGACAGGAAGGGAGGAAGCCCCCATGCAAATGCACAGTATTGCAAAGACTCTGAAAGCAAAATATCTTTCAACAGGAAATTTTTCCGCCGACATTCTTTCGCTCCAGCTGTCAGATATTCCCCTCGAAATGCCAGACCCACAGCAATTGCATATCCTTCGGCTGTCCTCCCTGCTAAATACCTCTACGCTCGAAAAAATCAACCTTGCCTGTATTTCAGACATTCCGTACGAGACGGAGGCACTGAAATTCCCAGACTGCAACATCATCCTGCTGCCGCAATCATGGAACGAACTCGAAGCCTTCAATAAAATACAGGACCTGCTGGACGAGGACCTTTGCTTTATGGTGAACTACATTCGGCTGAAAGAAGCCATTATCGGCGGGCAAAGCCCCCAGCAGTTTGTCGACCTGTGCTCTGAAATTCTGGGCAATACGGTCATTGTGTCGGGTAAAGACACTAAGCTGATCACGCGTTCCCATCTGAACGACGTAAAAAGCATCCTTTGGGACGAGCACGGAAAATACGGCTTTTTCAGCGAAAGCACGGTGGAATCAAACCAATATCGGGCGATGCAGAAAAAGCTTTACAACTCGCCTTCACCTGTTATCCTAAGAAAAATGATCAGCGATTACACCACCATCACCGGTAAAATTGAAATCGATAATTTTCAGGTAGGCTATTTTTCAGTGATGGATACGGAGAAACCCGTTACAAAATCAGACAAAAGAATGGTCGCCGCCATCTGCGATCTGCTGACCTATTATTTTAAAAACAACTATTCTCACGAAAACGAAGAAACACTGGAAAGAAACAAAAAAATACAGTATCTGCTAAAAGGCGGGAAAGACAGCCGCCGCTTTGACTTTTACACCGAAATAGCCTGCCTGCATCTGGACGCGGGCTATCGGATCATGATCGTAAAGCACAAATCCCGCAGGGAATCTCTGGCCGTGCTTCTCTCCTGGACTATGAAGCTGATGCCCGGCCGCGCAATTGCGGAGTACGGTGAGAATGTAGTCGTGATATTAGATAACGATTACCACGATGAGGAAGCCCGTCTGGACCGGTTTGCTTCTGAGCACGACCTTTATATTGGCATCAGCGAGCAGGCAACCACAGCGGACAAATTCAGAGAATGCTACGACCGTGCGCTGAAGGCGGTAGAACTCGGGCTGCTGCTCGGGGAGAAAAAGCGGCGGTTTTATTACAGTGATTACGCGGTATTCCATTTGTGGCAAATGCTCTCCGAGTATTCTGACCTGAGCCAGTATTGCCACCCCGCCGTCCCCCGGCTTCTGGAATACGACCGGTCGCACCGCACCGACTTTTCAAAAACGCTTCAGGTTTTCCTCAGGCATAACGGAAATATGTCCTCCACGGCAGAGACGTTGTCCATTCACCGAGCCTCTTTACTGTACCGTATTGAAAAACTGCAGGAATTGCTTGATATTGACCTGAACGATGTTAAAACCCGAAATTACCTATACGCTTCTTTTCAAATGATGTGGATACTCAAATACAAGCATTGACGGAGATTTCCGCCTGTTCACAGCAGTGCCATGCCCTCAAGGCATGGCACTGCTGTTTTCTGAGGAATTGACGGACCCGCATGACAAACTGTATAAAAATCCCGGGGGAATTCCCACACAATCTAGGGTGCGGAGGAGTCAGCCTGTATAGTATAATAGTACCCATACGATTACGGGGATCTGATTGAAAAGATGACGAAAAGAAAGGAAGCTTACTATGTCCGAAAATCAAGTACAGCAAAAAGACCAAACTCTGGGTCTTAAAGAGCTAACGGCACTGGCCACAGGTACTGTTATCAGCGCAGGTCTTCTCACTGTAATAGGTCCGGCAATTTCTCTCACCGGTCGATCGGTTTGGCTGGCGTTTGCCGCCGCGGTCCTGTTTGGGCTGCTGCTTAACCTTCCCTTTATTTTTCTCAGCAGTGTCATTCGCTTACGGGGAGGTAACTACAGTCTGGTACGACTGCTGCTCGGAGATATTCCGGGAGGAGTTTTGGTTGTCAACCTGATTTTTTTGCAGCTTCCTTTTGCCACTTCGGGTATTGCGATGGGAATGTATATTAATTCCCTGTGGCCCTTCCTCAACCCAAAGCTAATCGGTGTCCTGACGCCGACCATCTTCCTGCTTATCAACCTGCTTGGCATTAAATCGATGAGTAAGGTCCAAAACATCATTACCGTTTTACTGATTGCGGGTCTGCTGCTGTTTATCGGTACAGGAACCGTTCATTTAAACGCCGGGACATTTGATTTTTCTTCCACAGACTATTTCCCTAAGGGATGGAGTGGCTTTAGCAGCGCTATGATTTTACTGGTGTTTTCAACCACCATGCATCAGACGGTTATGAACTATGGCGCGAACGCAAAAGACGCAAGACGGGATATGCCCTGGGCGATTATAATCACTACTGGCATTATTCTTGTCATCTACACCGGTATGGCGCTGGTTGCCGGCAACGTTCTGCCTGTCGCACAGGTGGCGGGAAAGCCACTAACTCTAGTCGCAAATAAAATTATGCCTCAGCCCCTATTTTTTATTTTCATCCTCTTTGGAGCGGTGGGCGCCATTGCCACGACTATGAACTCGCTGTACGCTTCTGCGGCAAAGCCTATGCAGCTCGGCTGCCAGGACGGATGGTTCCCGAAATCGCTGGGAAAACTGAACCGGTTTGACGTTCCCTACCGTATCTATTTCATTCTTTACGGATTTGCCGTGGTTCCCATCCTTTTCGACATGCCGCTCAATACTCTGATCAATGACACTCTGCTGATTCAATATTTGATCAAGATTATCATGCTGGTCGCAATTTTGCGTATGCCCACAAAATATCCGGAGCTGTGGAAGGCCTCTCGCTATCACGTTCCCAATCCTGTGTTTTATACATTAACCGGAATTTCTTTCCTTGCTCAGATATTCCTGATCGTGACTGCGGCGGGAAACCTGACGACCGTTATTGTCACCGTAAGCGTCGCTCTGCTTGCTCTGGGCTGTGCATACGCATTTTACCGCTATAAGTTCGGCAAGGTTAATCTGCGTGAAGTAAGCAGTCAGGATATTGTCTGAAGCGGCAACATCCTTTGGACAAAACTCTTTCACATAGCCTGATAAAAAATACATACGCAAAGAAGATGGAGATTTTTATGGAAAAGCTTTTAAGGTTCGATGGAAAAAATGTAGTTATTACAGGCGGTTCCGGCGGAATCGGCGAAAAAATCTGCAAGCTGTTTTTCCAGCAGGGCGCACATGTAATTATCGCCGACATCAAACCGGACGAGGAACAAATTATTTCGTCTTTTAAAGAAAAGGGCATTGATGTGTCCTATCAGATGATGGACGTATCCAATCCCGAATCCGTGCGGGACAGCGCTCTGGAAATTAAAGAGCATCACGGCAATGTGGATGTTCTGGTAGCCGCCGCAGGAATCGGGCTGACCTGCCCCGCGATTGATTATCCGGACGACGGTTGGATGCGCGTAATGGGGATTAATCTGAACGGCACCTTTTTCTGTGCCAGAGAATTCGCGAAGCAAATGATAGAGACGGGTAAGGGCAGCATTGTCTGTATTTCCTCTATTGCCGCAATGAAGGCACTTCGCCCGGAAACTCATGTGGCATACGGCACCTCCAAAGCCGCCATTACCCATATGTGCAGACTTCTAGCCGCCGAATGGGCACAGTACAATGTACGCATCAATGCGGTGGCACCGGGTTATACCGGCACGGATGCGCTCAGCAAGCTGGTGAATTACCTGCCGGTATGGAAAGAAAACATTCCCATGCACCGTATGATGGATCCGGAAGAAATCGCACAAGGAATTCTCTTCCTTGCTTCCGATGCCGCAAGCGGGGTTACGGGAACACAACTGCTGGTCGACGGCGGCTACTCCGCCTGGTAACGGCTGAATAGACATAAAAGACAGCGGGCACGGTAAAAATCGTGCCTGCTGTCTTTTACCAGATTTTAAATTTTTCACACTTTGAAACCCGCTTTCAGCGAAGTATTCTGAACGACCTTTCATCGGGATCAACCGTAAGCTCTCTAAAATCAATGGCAATATAAAAACCTCTCTGCACACGGCTGACCGACCGATGCACCGTCACCTGCATGGCGCAAGATTGTGCCATCCGCACAGCGCAGCAGATATTCGTAATGTGCAGTAGATTTCATAACAGCCCCACCCTTTCTCCATATTGGAGTTACCGGTCTCGTTGATATCAAAATCCAATTGAAACCGACTAGGCCTCGCTCACCAATGTCATTTTCACATAATTATTATAATCCTGTATTCCAAGGGAATCCATCAAAAAGCTGGCTGTGTTCTTATTGAATTCCCCAAATTTCCGCAAATTTACTGTTAAAACAAATAAATGAAAAACCGGCTGTTTTTATTTTCTTGTATTGGTATAATATTGCATGCTGCTATTCTCGCAATGACTAGACTAAATCATGCACAACCAACGCGGATCCGAATTCCTTTAGACCCGTGTGAAGATCTTCCCTTTCACTTGCCGGACCTACTCGCAAATCGGTAACGACAGGCACTTCATCAACATCAAATTCGAGCACCTCAAACATCTGTTTCGTATAATCAATATACGTTTTGAACAGGCCGGCATCCGGATTTCCCTGATTAAATGAAAGAATCAGCTTCTGTTTTACGGCATTTCCCTTAAAAAATGGAGAGAACCGAGGAGAAAATCGCGCGAACAGCCTGTCTGTAAATATCTTGCCCTGGGCACTCATCTGTCCCATGTAAATCGGCAGGCCCAAGACAATGGCATCGGCATGCTCAATCGCATCATAAATTTTCTGCATGTCGTCATTGATTACACAGCCCTGATCGCTCTTGTGACACGCCCAACAGCCACGGCAGGGTTTAATATCCAGATTACTGAAACTGAAAACAGCTGTTTCGGCACCTTGTTCCTTTGCACCTTTAAGTATGTTGTTTACAATAAAGGCTGTATTGCCTTCTTTTCGCTGACTTGCGATAATTCCTATTATGTTCATTCTATTTCCTCCTTGCACATTGTGTTGCTTCCTGTTTGCTTTGCGGACTATATGTTCATAGTGGGAGTCTCCTCTCACAGCGGAAATTTTGTTTCCCTGTTAACATAGCCATTCTAACACCTTATTGTTTCCAAGTCAACATTAATATTGACTTGGAAACAATACAATGAATAAAATGATATAAAAGCAGCCCATCCTTATGAGGGATGGGCTGCTTTTATATCGGTTTATATATTTTTGCGAATTCGAAACTAAAAATGATCCAATTTCATATCTACACCCAGTTTTTTTATTTCCGCGTCCAAATGCATATTATACTTTTCCGCAAAATTAAGTATTACATTAAACTGCTCCTCTGTTACCTGTTTAAAAAAGGGGTGATCTCTGTCCTTAAATTCTCTGTGCAATTCCTCATGAATCATAAAAATTGCTTTTCCTTGCTCTGTGAGTCTAAAATAAACTTCTTTATTGTTATTCGGCTTCTGATAACTTTCTATGAGCTCTTTTTTTACGAGTTTCTTCGTTATTTTGCTTATGGCTCCCCTGGTCATCTCAAAGGACTCCGCCAGCTTTGTAACATTGGAATCATCCTCTTCTCCGATAAAAGCAATACAGTGTACTTCAGAAGGGTTATAGCCCCTCAGTCTGTCTTTCATCTTAAAACTATCAAGCCACATTCTCTTTTTGAATATGTTCCATAATCCCGCCATGACCTGTTCTTCCTTGTTCATTACCTGTCCCCCATATGCCGGGTATTTTAGTTGTATTATATCACCTTTTCGTTTCCCATTCAACAATATCGCAATTGCATGGAAAATATATCAATTATCTTCCTGAATGTAGAGGACATCCGACCAAGGCGTACGATCCCGATCACTGTGAAATCAGTAATCCCTTATTTTGATTTTGCTTGCAACGTTATAGTATCCTCTATTATGTAGATCATTCCATCCAGCAATCGTTGCGCACCCTTTGCCCCCGATACATAGAGTAGCCAGTCCCTCTTGGCGCCGCACTTCTTCATCGCATACAGCAGGTGAGCAGAATACGGGCACCGGAACAGCCCAGAGGATGGCTCAGGGAGACAATAACACATTTATTTACATTCAGCTTACTGGTATCGATCTGCAGATCATAGATAACAGCCAGACTCTGGGCTGCGAAAACTTTGTTGGCCTCTATCAGGTCAAAGTATCTGGCCTTAGCCATGACCGTACGGGTCCCAAGATAAGGCCAACGCCCATTGTAGAGGGGCTCATCCTAGCTTTCCGAGTAGCCATGTGCTTGACACCTAACACTTCAGCCTTCGCATCGAAGATTAATACATAGAGAAGTTTTAAATATTATCGATTTCTTCCGCCATTTCACGCATTCTCTGTACATCTTCTCTGGATAATTGAATCTCAGCAGATTTTACATTTTGCTTGATCTGATCCACCGTAGTGGAACCGCTCAGCAGATTAATGAAACCGCCTTGCGCCAGTATCCATGCCAAAGCCAAATTTGCAATGGCACAATTGTATTTTTCACAGAGCGGTTTCCATGCATCCATCATGTCCATTGCCTTTTGCATGTTTTCCGGCTGGAACCATTTCTTATTGCACTGTGCTCCCGTAGGGACGTAATCTCTCGGCAGGCATCCGCTCAGCAGTCCCTGCTCCAGAGGAGAATAAGCCTGAAGGGTAATTTTGTTTTCTCTGCAGATCGGCAGTAAATCTTTTTCAATCCCACGATCCAGAACGCTGTATTTGCCCTGTACAATATCCAGCTCCCCGTATTTCAGATACTCCCTGATATGCTCCGGAGTGGCATTTGCCGCACCAATCGCTTTGATTTTTCCTTCCGCTTTCAGCTCATTCAGAGCTTCCATCGTTTCTGAAATAGGGGTGAAATACGGCTCTACAGACTGCCAATGAGTCATATAAACATCAACATAATCCGTACCCAGGCGCTCCAAGCTTAACTCGATTTCTTCTCGGATGGATTCCTTGGACAGATTTTTATACAGCTGTGTATCACCGACCTTATTGAACAGGCTTCCTTCCCTTGTCCAGACGATACCGCATTTTGTGATAATAACGAAATCTTCGCGCTTCATTCCTTTCAGCGCTTTGCCCAGAATCTTTTCACTGTTGCCGAAATTATAGCCCGGAGCAGTATCAATCAAATTAACCCCCAGCTTCGGGCATTCGCGGATGGTATCGATACAGGTCTGGAGATCCTTATCTCCACCCCATGCGGGGCCTCCGCCGATCGCCCACGTACCAAGCCCGATTTTCGAGATATCCTTCCCGGTTTTCCCAAGCTTCATTGTATTCATTTTTATCCAACCTTTCTACACACAACCCTATGTATTTTTTAATGTTATTCCGCTTGCATTGAAATATCCTGTTTCAAACGTCTATATGACTCTGATATAAAAACGTAAAGGTGAATCTTCCTGAGAGATTTCTGTTTTAATAACCTAAACGCTTAATAAACCGCATTAGGTTATCCATCGTCAAAGACAAATCGTCTTTACTGCGTTCCTTTGCCCATTGAAAGTCCAATGCAACCCGGTTAATGCTGAATACTGCAGAGACTCCGGTATCATACACTCCTTGAATATCATCGCCAATGTCACCAACGACTGCAATCACTGGTATGTCAAGCTTTCGGGCCCTACGTGCAACACCTATAACTACTTTCCCACGCAGGCTTTGAGAATCAAGTTTTCCCTCGCCGGTAAAAATCAAATCAGAATTTTCAGCCAAGCGGTCAAAATCCACCATACTAAGAACCGTTTCAATGCCCATTTGCAGACTTGCACCGAAAAAGGCCACCATACCGCCCCCCATTCCCCCAGCTGCACCCGAACCTGGGATTTGGGAGACATCCGTATGGAGTTCTTTCAGGATCACTCTGGAACCGCTCTGCAGTTGGCTATCCAAAAGCTTTACCATTTTTTCATCCGCCCCCTTTTGTGGGGCAAACACATAAGCGGCTCCTGTCTTCCCGTAAAGTGGATTGTCAATATCGCACATTGAGACAATTTCAGCAGACCTTAACTGAGGACAAAATCCGGACGTATCTATTTTATTGATTTTGGAAAGCGTTCTGCCTACGGGAATAAACAGCTTACCGTCTTTGTCATAAAATTTCATCCCTGCTGCAGCAGCAGCCCCGACCCCCAGGTCATTGGTGCAGCTTCCTCCCAGACCCACAATAATTTTCGTGCAGCCATGAGTCGCAGCATGCACCATTAACTGACCAATACCATATGTTGTAGTTTGTTCAGGATGCTTATTATCTCCAACTAAAGGTAACCCCGCACAGGCAGCCATTTCAATGACGGCAATATCCGAATCCACAATGCCGTAGAAAGCCTTGATATCTTCCATATAAGGACCTTTTACCCAAGTAAAAACCTTATGCCCGCCCATGGCGTTTAGAAAAGCGTCCACACTTCCCTCTCCGCCGTCTGCAACGGGAATAGAAACCACTTCCGCTTGAGGGTAATGGACCTTGATCCGGGTTTCCATGATACCGCAGATTTCGCTGGAGCTCATTGTTCCCTTAAAAGAATCCGGAATTAACACAGCCTTTTTCATGGGGGATTCACATCCTTTTATCATTCTTTCTTCCTGTACATGAATTTCAAAATTGCCGTTACCCTTTTACTGATTAACAATGTTAATCGGCTTCCCTGAAAGGAAAGCCTCCAAATTTTGGACAGCAATTTTCATCAGACGTTCCCTACTCTCTTTCGGAGCCCATGCAATGTGCGGTGTTATGATGACATTCTTCGCTTTGAGCAAAGGATTGTCCGCCAGGATTGGCTCTGTGGAAACCACATCGACCGCTGCACCGTATATTTTTCCTGAATTCAACGCATCGGTCAAATCCTGTTCTACTACCAGCGGGCCCCGCGAAGTGTTGATGAAAATAACGCCATCCTTCATTTTTTGAATGCCGTCCTTATTAATGATTCCTTTTGTGGAGGGTAATAAAGGACAATGCAAAGAAATGACATCGGACTCCCGAAGCAGCTTATCCAGACTGACATAATCAGCAATCTGACGGCCCGTATTATTTTGATATTCGTCATAAGCCAACACCTTCATACCAAATGCCTTTGCAATTCTACCGGTGCTTTGCCCTATGCGGCCAAATCCTATGATGCCTATGGTTTTGCCTGCCAGCTCAATCAGCGGATAGCACCAATAGCACCAGTCTTCACTGCCAGTCCATATGCCGGCTTTGACACTTTCGCTGTGCGCCCAGACATGATGGCAAATTTCCAGCAATAAAGCAAATACATACTGCGAAACCGCTGTTGTCCCATACGTAGGAATATTGCAGACAGGGATTCCCCGCTCCTTCGCCGCTCTGACATCCACCACATTATATCCGGTCGCAAGAACTCCAATATACTTTAGGTTCGGACAGGCGGCAATGGTTTCCTTTGTAATCGGGGTTTTGTTAACAATCACAGCGTCCGAATCCGCAATGCGTACAACAATGTCGTTAGCGGATGTACGATCGTAAACTTTAAGTTCCCCAAGGTTTTGAAAGCCTTCCCAGCTTAAATCTCCGGGATTTTCCGTATATCCATCCAGAATTACGATTTTCAAGTCAGATTCCCTCCTAAACTGCTTTTAATGTTCTATGGACATCCAATCAGCACAACCAACTCAGTCGAACAAAGAGACGGCAAAACGCGGGTAAGTTGCCCATCGTTTGCCGCCATAGGGACTAATTAGGGCCAATTCAGTTACCCTCAACAGATCAACAAAGTTCATGAGTCAAATTCAGTAAAAAATAGGCCTTTCCTATTTTAATACGTTCTCTGCATCGGTATATTCGATGTTAAGACTCTCTGCAACCGCCTTATTGGTAAGATGCCCATCAAAGGTATTCAGGCCGCGCAATAATGCCTTATCGTCCAGTAAGGCTGCTTTTGCGCCTTTTTGGGCAATTTGAAATAAATACCCGATCGTGGAACCGGTCAATGCATAGGTTGAAGTTCTGGCCATGGAACCCGGCATATTTGCAACGGAATAGTGAATCACTCCGTATTTTTCATAGATCGGGTTATCATGTGTCGTCGCTTTATCAATCGTTTCAATGCTGCCACCCTGATCGATCGCGACATCGACAATAACCGTGCCTTTCTTCATGGTCTTAACCATTTCGGCCGTAACGACCTTCGGCGCCTTTTTACCCGGAACAAGGACACAACCGATCAGTACATCCGCTTTTTTGACGGCCTGTGCTATTTCATATTCACTTGAAAGGACCGTCGTAACCTTCCCTCCAAAAATATCGTCCAGATAGCTTAATCTTTTTTTACTCACATCAAAGACGGTAACATGCGCACGCATGCCCACGGCGATCTTAGCAGCGTTCGTACCGACACTTCCTCCACCGACAATCACAACTTCCGCCGGCGCCACGCCGGGCACGCCGCTTAAAAGGACGCCTTCTCCGCCGTAAAAAGACTGAAGATAATTTGCCGCTACCTGTACGGACATACGTCCTGCAATTTCACTCATCGGCAACAGCAGAGGCAAAGACCCATCCTCCGTCTCCACGGTTTCGTAGGCGATCCCGGTTACTTTTTTCTCCAGCAAAGCATTGGTAAGAGCCGGATTAGGGGCAAGGTGCAGATATGTATAGAGGATTTGCCCCTCTTTAAAATAATGGTATTCACTTTCCAGCGGCTCTTTGACTTTTACGATGATGTCGGACTGGGAGAAAACTTCTGATACATCCTTTTCTATGGCGGCACCTGCCGCTTCATATTCCGCATCGGCTATTCCGCTTCCAAGTCCGGCCGACTCCTCAATGATTACCTTGTGGCCCACACTCACGAGTCGATGGACACCGGAAGGGGTCATCGAAACGCGGTTCTCATTGTTTTTGATTTCCTTAGGAACTCCAATAATCATGATAATTTCCTCTTTTCAAAAATAAACACTGCAGATTTGCTCTGCACATTGACTGACAAACTGATATTTTTCAAAATCCATGGCCGCAAAAATCACCTTCCAACGACAATACCCTTAAAAATAGACCCACTGGCTGTTAACAATAAATTTGTCAAAAGACTTTTTCTAAAGCCAGGATTGATATTGATCACTGAGATAATTCTGTACCATAGATCTTACCTGACCGGCACTTTCCATTTCCAATGCCTTTTGGGCAAGAACGCCAAGCTTGTTCGTATCGCACATCGACAGCAGGTTTTTTACCATTAAAATGGAGGAGGGATTAACACTTAAATTTCGGAGCCCGAATCCCAGTAATAAGGGCAGTGCCAGTTTATCCGCTGCCATTTCCCCACAAAGTGAACAGATCTTTCCCGCGTGATTACAAATATGTATGATGTTTGCGATCAGCGTCAACACTCCCGGATTAAAATAATCATACAGATTTGAGATTTTTTCATTCAGACGGTCCACTGCCAAAGTATATTGGGTCAGATCGTTGCTGCCTATGCTGAAAAAATCGATCTTTTGAATATATTGATTTGCCATTACGGCCACCGAAGGGACCTCTACCATGATACCGACCTGAACATTTTTATCAAATGGAAGGTTATCGTGTAATAATTCCTTCTTCACTTGTTCAAAAATCTCCAAAGCTCTGTCAAGTTCGTCCATATTACTGATCATCGGAAACATGATTTTGACGTTTCCATAAATGCTTGCCCGCAAAGCCGCCCTCAACTGATCTGTCAAGATATCGGTTTTGTCAAGGCAAATTCTAATGGCCCGATAGCCTAAAAAAGGATTTGCTTCCGATGGAAGAGAAAGGGATTTTACTTCTTTATCCCCGCCGATATCCATCGTACGCACGGTAAGAGGTTTTGAGCCCAGCTTCTCCGCTATATTTTTGTAGATGGCAAACTGTTCATCTTCCGAAGGAAGATTGTCACGATTCATATAGAGAAATTCCGTGCGAAAAAGCCCGACACCGTCGGCTCCATCCTGTATCAGCTTATCTGTGGTACTTGTATCCATTATGTTTCCCAGAACGTGGACTCTTACCCCGTCTGCCGTACAGCCGGCGGTTTGTGTGAACATCTGCAGCTTAAGCATCCTGTCATGGTACTTCTCTATCTCTTTTTTAGCAAAGGCAATTTCATCTGCTGTTATGTTATATGTAACTTGTCCCGCCACAGCGTCCAAATAAATCCTTTTCCCGTTTTCAAGTGCGGATATATCTCCGCAGCCAACCACAGTGGGAATCCCCATATTGGATGCAAGAATTGATACATGGGATGTTCTGGATCCATTCCCGAGAAGCAATCCGGCAATTTTTTTCGAATTGCTGTTCGCCAGCAGAGAGGGGGGCAGGTTTCGGGCAACAAGGATAACTTCCTCTTTCAAATTCGAAAGATCAGGATAATTTTGTCCGATAATTTGGCAAATAAGTTGATTGCCGATATCACGAAAGTCGTCAATACGTTCTCTTATGAGACTGTCGCCCAGTGAATCAAGCAGACGACACTGTTCCTCAACACTTCTTGCAACAGCCGCCGGAGCACTGTAACCCTCTCCAATTGACTTAAAAATACCATCATGGAACAGTCTATCCCTAAGCATGGTATAGTGTGTCTCCATGAGTGTAGCTTTGATATGCTCGCCTTGTGTATGGTACTGATCAATCAATTTCTTCATAGTTTCAGAAAGTTCCAAAATGGAGGAATCGACGGACGAAATCGCTTCCTCCTTGCTGACTGTGCGCTTTTGCTCGGGATCAGCCTTCGGAATTTCCTGCATGATCATTACTTTTCCCAAAGCTTTGCCAGGAGAAGCGGCTATGCCCTTTATTATCATTTTTATTACTCCTCCAGTGCATCTATAAAACTACAAATTTTCTCCACCGCCTCATGTTCGTCAGCTCCAACGCCTTTCACTGTTATGGTCAGACCCGGGCGCAATCCCGCTGCAAGCAGGCTGAAGATGCTTTTCGGATCTGCTACATTACTGCCATTAATGATTTGCAGATCAGATTTGAAGCTCTCGGAAAGTTTAACAAGCAGCGTCGCCGGTCTTGCGTGAAGCCCGGTCGGATTTGAAATCATCACATTTTTAGAATACATTTTCACTTCTCCATATATTAAAGATGTCCATCTCCGGACTGATTTAGAATCTTACCGGTTCATTGTCAATCTGTTTTTGCAGACAACACATTACGATTCATGACCGGTCAGAAGCTTCTATTGTGTTTCGTGAATCTTTGCCTGCAATTAATAGATATACTATTCCAATTGCGCTAACTCTTTTGTCGTTTCCAAAAAATCATCCATATCCGCTGCGCTGTTACAGTGGAGCGGTGATACTCTGATGCAACCGTTCATTCCAAAAGAATCAAGCATGCGTTTAGAGTATAAGCTTGTGTTGATTCTTTCGTATACGATAATACCTCTCTTTTCATACTCTCTTACTGCTTGTGTAAAGCCCAGCTTATCAATTCCCATGGGGATAATGAAATCGCGCTCTGTCATATCAGGGTTGTCAAGATATACGCTTACCCCTCTCATTTTTCTAAGCCCTTCGATTTTTTCGCTGCCGTTAAGCATCCTGTTCATAAGCGCTCTTTCGTGCATCTTAATCCTGTTCATCCCCTCGACAAAAAGTTCTCTTCTGGTGCCGGTTTCAATAAACTGACCGCCCAGCCAGCAAACATAATTTACAATTTCAGTAATGGCAACAAATTGGGACGGCGCCGGAGAACCAAGTTCCCAAGTTCCTTCAGGCTTTGCAAGGAGCGTATGATGGCGAAGTTTGGAAAGCCTATCCGAAACGTAGGCAATTCCGGAACCCCTGTTGCCAAAAAACTTGTACGGCGCAAAGTTCATACCGTCTACCTCTAACTTGTCAACATCTATAACACCGTGGGGAGCGTGCTGGACCGCATCAATGATGATAAAAAGATCGGGATTTTTCTCTCTTGCCGCCTTAATAATCGCCTCGGCATCTAAAATGGCGCCTGAAATATTTGACGCATACATAAAGCTTAAAAGACAGGTATTACAGTCAACTTTACTAACAATCTCGTCGACGTCCACTCCCCCTGTCACCGGATTCGTCTTAACCGGCCTGAATTCTTTTCCCGTTTTCCTGGCATAGTAAAAAGCGGCATCATAAGCCGATGGATGTTCCAGCATGGTGGTGACAATATTAGTCCCCGGTATATTTTCAGCAACCGATCCAACCATTTCAAACATAGCTTGCGAAGCGGTCAATGTTGTAAGCAGGCTGCCATCTTTTGCGTTAAATATAGTTCGGATATCGTTTTCCCCATTTTCTTGAACCTTTTGCAAATAAAGAGCAGTCTCATGTACTCTTTCAGGGCAATCCGGAAGAGCGTCTATGTTTTCATAAGATTTTAATACGCTCTTTAATCTGAATGCACCTCCTGCATTATCAAAAAATATTCTTCTTCCCTTTCTTAATGGATCACTGTCTACATGCCAAAACTTTTCCTTGATTTTCTTTTGTAATTCATCACTAAAGAGTATTCCTTCTTGTAGACTTGTGTCAACCATGACTAAATCTCCTTTACGTTTAAACAATTTTAATGCAGGTAAAAGAAACGGTTCTATCCTCTCATTGCGGCATTCGTCACACTAATTGTACATTTTATAAGGCAATACCGAAACAAACCCGGTTCAAATAACTTTCCCATCATTTATTAGAACTTTTCCATCCACCGTTACTGTGGGAGCCTTAAATACCATGTCCAGATGATATGCACTGGCCACCAAACCACCGAATCCTCGGTTATCGCCACATCCAAGACTTCATTCAAATCGTTTAATTCCTTTGTAATTAGGAAGCTTATATCAACAATTTACAGAGGTCTCTGATTGCTGGCGCACCTTCGTTTTCTGTCCGCGACACGCTGGGGGTAAGAAAAAATCAAGGAACCTGTCTTTCTGATGACAGATTCCTTGATTCTTTATTTTCACGCCGGCCGGCGCAGGATTCATCTTTTCCGGGATGGATGTTCAAGATTCTGATAATACGTCATTTACCCGTCCAAGATAGAATGATTCCTACTGAATCTGAGAGAAAGCAGCATTCCTTCGGGCGATATCACAAGTATTAAAGATTAATATTGTGGCGTTTGAGCATGTCCTCAATCACATGCATATCGGAATTGGAGACTTCCTTGACAGGATGCCCCATCCAGCGATCACAAACGCCCGCAATTTTCATAACGCCCTTAATCTGAGAAATAGCCATCGGGTAAGGCAGAAAGTGGTAGAGCTCGTCAAAGAAAGAAACCTTCAAAATAACCTCCACATCCTTGCGTGTGATTTCCGTTTTTTCATCCGCCAGACCAACTACAGCTTGCTCCTATTTGGACAGCAGACTTTTTTATCGTCTGTAAATTTTCTTTATAATAATCCACCCTTAAAATCCATAAAAATCCAGATATATTAGGGTATTAATGGGATATGTCAATTTCTATTTTAATTTTTACTTAAGTTTAATATAATTCATTTATTAAAGCGAAAGAAGGGTATAAATGAAAAAATTTGCGGTAAAATTTACAGCTCTACTTTTATCAATGCTATTAGCGACCCAAACATTATCGAGCATGGCATATGCCGCCCAACCTTCCATATTTGTTACAGACTCTCCATACAGCAGTTCTGCTGATGGAACGAAGCCAGACAATGTTCAGGATTCTGCTGAGCCAAAAGATTTCCAGGCCCAGATCGTAACAGAGCTTCCTGAAAAGCGAACAGAAAATACCAAAACTTTTTTAATGAGTAACGGAACGTTTATGCTGGCCGCTTATAATGAACCCATCCATTACAAAGACAGCAACAGCATCTGGCAGGATATTGACAACACGCTTACCCGTTCAGAACCCGACCGCCTCTGTGGATTCTCAGTTGCTTGAAAATAAAGCGAGTAAAACAAAAATAAGCTTTTCAGCGAAAATGAAAACCAATAAGGCCGTAACACTAAAAACCGGCAATTATACTATCAGCTGGGGGATTGACGGTGCGGATGATGCGAATTCAAATATAATATCCGATCAGGAAAACAGTGAGAACGAATCCCATAACGACAAATTTTTGAAGCTAAAAAAGATTAACAATGAAGTGGTCTATCGGGATGCGTTCCCAGATACCGATATCCAGTATCTCGTATCCTCGACTTCCGTAAAAGAGAATATTATTTTAAAATCGGCAGCTGCAAAAAGGACTTTCACTGAGACTTACCAGATCGGAAGTTTAGTTGCAAAACAAATTGACAGCAAAACCATTCAGCTCTTTGAAAGCAGTGACAGCGGCTTCAAAAACCCAGTTTATGCCATTAACGCTCCGCAAATGACGGATGTAAGCGGTGCCGCAAGCGACAAGCTATCCATACGTTGCTACAGCAGAGCAACGGTATATTGAAAATATCTATCAACGGATTTGTCCTATGACGTTGGAGACAGGCTGGTTAAAAAATCATCTTCAGACGGGAATGCAATCAATTATCAATACGATAGTATGAACCGCACTACCCTTATAGGATACACTTTTGCGGGGCAGATGGAATCCAATTATTTTGTCTATGGCGATGATAACCGAAAGCATGACGTCATCCTGCCCTCGGATGGCCGAATCACATACGAGTATGATTCGCTGAACCGGGAAGTCAAGACGGATATCAACCCAAAGGCCATGCAGGATCCAACGCTCCGCGCTCAGCGGAGTTATGTGAATGTTTCCGGGAATCAGACTACCACCATGGTGGATACCTACTCCAATTATAAGCGTGTAGGCACATCCGACACCACACTTTCAAAATACCGGTACGCTTATGATGAGAATGGAAACATTCAAACGGTAACTGATGAAGATGGAAAAATCACAACTTACACCTATGACCAGCTCAATCAGCTTGTCCGCTCCGATGACCAGAAAGCTGGCATATCCACCGTTTACAGTTACGATGTCGGAGGAAATATCACAGCAGCCAGTACATATCCCTATACAACTGATGCTTTGGGAAACCCTACAAAAACGGTTTCTTATGCCTACGGGAATGAAAACTGGAAAGACCTGCTGACCAGCTACGACGGACAGAATATTACTTACGATGAAATCGGCAATCCCCTCTCTTACCGTGACGGCATGAATTTTGCCTGGGAAGGCCGCCAGTTAAAAACCGCCGTTGCAAACGGCAGAAACGTAAGCTATACTTATAACAATGACGGAATCCGGACCGGCAAAACTGTTGACGGTTTAACTACGAAATATTTCCTTGACGGCAGTACCGTGATTGCTCAGCAAACCGGAAATGACATTCTTTGGTTCCAGTACGAAAGCGATGGAAACAGAGTCGGCTTCACCTACAATGATACGGCGTATTACTACACGAAGAACTCTCAGGGCGACGTAACTGGAATTGTTGACGGAAACTGCAATACTGTCGTGGAATATTCCTACGACGCCTGGGGCAAGCTTTTAAGCACCACCGGTTCTATGGCGGATTCGATCGGCCAGAAGAATCCCTTCCTTTATCGCGGGTACTACTACGATTTCGAGACCGGGATGTATTATCTCAATAGCAGATACTACGATTCGAATACAGGTAGGTTCTTGAATGCAGATGGGGCTGTATCAACAGGTACAGGTATTTTGGGTCATAATATATTTGCTTATTGTGACAATAATCCTATCAGGCGGCAAGACTCCGTGGGAGCGAATTGGTTCACCGATATGGCTAAAAAGGTTTCTGAAACATTTTCATTTGTTTTGGATCTTGTGACTTCTGTGTTTGACTCCAAACATGATACACATACTAATGAAGTTTTAAGTTCGGTCGAAACAGCAAATGATTTATATAGCTTATACAAAGTGGGTTCAGATGCTATTGATGACACGACGAGACATACAATGAATGTGGTTGCGGTAGGAACGCAGAAAAAGCCTAAAATAATTAAACTAAAAGTTTCAAAAAGCAGTGATAATATAGAGAACTATATCAATATTTGCAAACAGTCATACAAGATGATGAAAATAAATGAATTAGGCGGAGGTGTAGAAATATCAGGAAAAACGTGGGCTGATTTAAATGTCGACCAGAGGTTTAATTTAGTTCATCAAATGTGTATTTGGGATAGAAATACGTATAATGATATAATATTATCATACGGAAAAAAAGCAACTAATATAGCAGGAGGTATTACTTATGGAATTAGTGACATCTTCCCAGAAGATTAGAAAAAATATAATAAAAAAAATAATATTCACGATGCTATCTCTTGTGGTCGTAGTTATTTCTGTCACAATTATATGCTTGTTGAATTCAGAAAAAATTGGGGATTGGTATTTAGACGTAAAAAAGAATCCGGTTAAATCTACGTATTGGTATGAAACTAACTATAACAGAACAAAAAATGACGACGTTTTATTGAAATTAGCAACAAGTTTAAAATTATCGAAAGATTACACGAGACAAAAAGTATATTATCCATTGATATTCTCTAGCAAAAATTTAAATGAGAACCAACGTCAAAATTATATTGAACAATATATAGAAGCTTATTTTTATACAGATGATTTCTCCGGTTTTAAGGCAGCATATAAAAAATACTCAACTGATCTCACAAATAATTCATCTGTCGTTATACCATTACAGCTTGTTATTGATGATCAAACCATTATAGCTTCTGATCTAAAATGGGCTCTTGACTTTAGTAATGAACTGCTAGAAACTAATGATAATTTATTAATTAAAGCAACTTTATATTCCCAGCAAGCGTCCATATATCAGCGTTTGGGCAATAATTCTCAAGCATCCGTCCTGAATCAAAAATCTATACAAATAAAAGATCAACTTCTAAAATGAATTATGCAATATAAACCAAAATATAAACGCAGACGATTCGTCTGCGTTTATATTTGATAAGGAAAATTATTTGTTTGTAAAAAGGATTATATTCACTTCCATATATTTACACATTAAGCTGAGCAAGCCGCACGAAAAGCTGGGAATGGAAAGCCACCAATACATCATCCAAATGATCCAAACGGGCCACATTTTCATCCTAATGTTCCAAAAACACCCCAATGGACTCCGCATGTACCATCCCCCATCATCATTTCTACAATTCTATCTTTGATTTTAGTATGAGGCAACAAGAAGGAAGTAGTAATGGTTTACCGTCTGTAAAATGGGATTAATTTAATTCATTAGGAGAATAGCATGAATACAATTAGAGATTTCTATGACTTATTTGACTTAAGAAAACAAGAGTCCATTATCGAAGAGATTAATAATTTTCTAGAGAAAAATTCGATTGAAACCATAGATCAAAAAAATAAAAATACATTATTGCTTGCTGCTATGGCGGATAATAATCTTGAAATTGTTCAATTTTTGATTTCAAAGGAAGCCAATGTGAACGGAAACCGCAAAGCTGCATTCTACCCTCTAGAAAGAGCGGTGATGACAGGGGATATAAACATAGTCAAGGCTTTAGATGCTACCGGTAAATTAGAGTATCATCGGAAAGAGGACCAATCGCTTGTTTATTCTGTAGCATTTAATGATTCTATTGACATTTGTTCCTTTTTATTAAATAAAGGAATGGATATCAATAGAAAAGATTCCGATGATTATACTGCATTACACTGGGCCATGCAACATCAAGATATAACAATGATTCAGATGTTAATTAATCATGGTGCAAACATAAACGTTGTTAATTCTGATGGGCATACCCCCTTGTATCAGGCTGCCGGAGACAATAATATGAGTGAAATAAGGTTATTATTAAACTGTGGGGCAACCGTTGACTTAACTAAAAACTATACTCCGTTTATGATAGCTTGCGCACTTGGCCACTATGAAATCGCAACTGAATTGATTCATTATGGAGCAAATGTCGATTTTAAAGATAATGATGGAAGAACGGCATTGTTTTATTGTAAAATAAGACAAAACAACAAAATGGAGAATTTTTTACTTTCTATTGGAGCGTCAAGCGATATAACAGATAACTTTGGAATATCTATTCAGGACCTAGAAAATGATAGCATAAGAAAAAAGCTATACGACGACCTGTATTAACTTTATAAATGATAGAATAACTCTTATCTATGGTGCTCTGTGATTCATTTCACAGAGCACTTCTGAATTTTTCCTTGACGGAGCAGACCGGGTATGATATTCTCTGGTTCCTTTACGAAAGCGATGGCAGAGTCGGTTTCACCTACAACGATATGGCGTATTAGTACACGAAGAACGCGCAGGGCGACGTAACCGGAATTGTTGACGCAAACTGCAACACTGTCGTGGAATATTCCTATGACGCCTGGGGCAAGCTTTTAAGCACCACCGGTTCTATGGCGGATACGATCGGCCAGAAGAATCCCTTCCTTTATCGCGGGTACTACTACGATTTCGAGACCGGGATGTATTACCTCAACAGCAGATACTACGATCCGAATACAGGTAGGTTCTTGAATGCGGATGGCCAGTTTAACCCCGACACCGGTCTTGCAGGCAACAATCTGTTCGCTTACTGTAATAATGATCCAATAAATGCAAGTGATTACAATGGCGCTAGATTTACTGAGTCAGACGATGGGTCTGGAAGATGGGTCAACTACGTTAATAATAGAATGTATTCAGGCACAGGAAGACCCATTACTGGTGGTGCAAATAGTAGCACCAAAAACAATTCTGTGGTTCAGTCCTTGAATAATCGCAAGCCTGGAAAGGCCCCACATGTTGGTTGGCCTAAGCTTCCCCCTGATTTAGGTGGAAAAAACCAAAATGGAATTCCGAAGGATACTGGGATGGTGCCCCATGGAGGGAGATATACATGGGACACATTCACATGGGGCCGGTGTGGACCGAGGTAATGGTCCGCAGGATGGTCATTGGGATGATGAAAACAGCAATAATCGTTGGGATAGAAACGGTGTTCCACTCTTTCAAAATCAGTCATTTTCATTTACAGATCAAATTTCTAACGCAACTGGTCTTACAGGAGTAGCATTAGCCGTGTATATAGTTGTTTCAGAAGGGTCTCGCATAATACCAGCAAGAAATATAATTCCAGTTCCACAAATGAATGAGGTGCTATATGAAAAAGACAATCAGTATAGAAGAATATCAAGAAATAAATATTAAGACAATAGAATTCCCTAAGAAAATTTACGTAGCATATGCAGTATGTAGAAGGGATTGCGGTAGCAGCGAGTTTATTAAAGGCGGTGCGACACAGATATGTAAGCATTGTGGGCATCAAATGTTTCGTACCGAGGAAAGAATATATACTTTAGTTGATGATTCGTATTGTAAAGTCAATAATTGTGCGCAGAAATCATCTTCAAATGAAGTAATTAAAATTAGTGATTATTTCAAGTTGGAGGATTACCCTGACGTAGCCCCAAATTCCGTAGAATTTCCGACTGAAATTTGTATTGTCTATGCAGTCTGCAGAAAAGAATGTGGAAAACAGAGAATTTCTGATTGATAGTCAAACAGATATATGTGAATATTGCGGACACCATATGCTTCACACGGTAGGCAGAAAATATATTTTAACAAAAGATGAAACCTAACTTATTTAGTTAGTATTAATTTCTTAGTGCGTAGATGAAGAATCATTTGCGCTCTCTTCTATGGAGGGACTTTTTTGTCCGGAGCAAGAGTCGTATTAAACTCCCGTTGCTTTCACATCGCCCGTGCCGGCGAGAAAGGGACAGGAAGTATTCCGTAGAATGATTTGATTGCCAACGGCAAAAACGTAAGCTATACTTATAACAATTCTCCTTAAAAGACATATTCAAATCAGATTATATTAATCCGCACCACGCTTGGCATAAGGCAGCCCACAGAGATCACCGTGAATAAGGCTGAGGCCCATCGGATTAACCGGCGGGCCTTTCCTCTCTAATTGTTTGCCTAACTAGCAACCGAAACAACACACTGCTTTTGCGGTTGCTGGCCGGGTAAAATGGTATATATCCCGGCAGAGCTTCCTGGCTTACCGATTGCTTTGATTTCGAAATAATAATCATTGCCCGTGTGGCTGAACAATTTGGTAAGAAAGACTCCTCCCGTCCCTACTGAAAAAGCGGGAACTGTTCCGTCAGGAGCAGTAATTTTAAAACGGTAAGTGGCTCCGCTCTTTACAGAAAATGGCGTTGTAGTGTCACTGGTACAAGCCTTTGTTGAGGGTGGAGCCTGTATGGTTACAACGCAGACTTTTTGAGAAGGCTGGTTGGAAGCGGCCATATAAAACCCGGCGGACTGATTAGGCTGACCAATAGCGGTAATTTTATAAAAGGAGTCATTCCCTGACTTTTTCGCTAATTGGGTTGTAAAAACTCCAGGTGTTCCGGAAACAAAAGTATTTACGTTCGTGAGCCTGAAAGTATAACTTTTACCTTGTTTTAGATAGAAATTATCTGTTGTATCCGATTTCGGAATGACGCCGCTGGTCTTGGGAGTACTAATAAAGCCCACATAAACGGGAAAGATGGAGCGGTCTGAAGAGGTTGGGAAAGTCGCTATGAAGTAACTTCCGCCTTGTGTATTGGGCTTAGCCGATACGGTAACATAATAGTCGTTTCCAATTTGGTTTACTTTTTGTATCGAGAACACTTCAGGAAGATCCGCCATAAATTTGGGCTTTAAAATACCTTTAACGCTTAATTTATAAGTATATGATTTGCCCGGTTCCAATTGAATAATGGAGGGAGTATCGGAAATAATGGAAGGAATTCTGATATCTATAATGAACGAGGCAGTCTCTCCGTTCAGCCGGGCAAAAACGTCGGCGGTTCCGGGATATAAAGCTTTTACACTGTAAAGATATCCTCCCGGAACAGTGCCTTCCAATTTGGTGGTTGCGTATCGGTCATCTGTCGAGACTGTTGGTGCGACATCTGATGAAGTGTATGCAATAAAACGATATGTATCGCCGGTGTCACAGTTGTGGGTGGTCGTGGTATCAAGTCGTAAGTCTTTGTTTTCTCCAATGGTTACGGTACAAAGTCTTTCATGAAGGTGGATAACCGTGCCTCCTATAGATAACGTAGCACTTTGGCCGACATCTCCGACAGGTTCAATGCGAAAGAAAAAGTCGTGATCGGCAGTGGGCTCATAATCCATTATGGTGGCTTTGATAATGTTTTCGTTATCCGATACAACACTTGGAGAATTAGCTGTTTGAGTGTCAGCATAAACACAATGCACCTTCAGAATGTAGGCGTTGCCTTTCGCGATTGTAAAATCATCTGTAACATCCGTTGAAATAGTGTATGGCTGTTCGCCAAAAACAACGACTTCACTTGTAACGCTATATCCATCTGACGCGGTAACCGTTATAGATGCTACCTCGCGTCCTTTGAACCCTGTTAGGTACATTATGTATCCTTTAGTCTCAGGGTCTTCAACCATCTCTGCCCTAATAACAGAATCGTCGCTTGAGGTCGCCGTGAGGGTAACACCATTTTCAACAGTAAAAAAATAGGGAGTTCTTTGCCACATGTTAACTTCTTGGTACTCATTTAAAAATTTAGCGCAATGAAAAGAAATCGATCCTGTTGAAGGAGCGAAGCCCTGCAAGCATAAAAATAATAGAGACATAACTAAAGAGAAGCTGAGAAATCGAAGACCTTTTTTCATTGTAAATCCCCTTTATTTTGAATTTCAATACTAATATTGTAGCATAAAATATGCTGGGGATAAATCCAAACTATTTAGTAATTTATTCCAATAACAAAGTGAAATCCGGACCTTCAGTACAGCGCATATTCATCCGCGCCGCCTACTTCCGCATATAATTAGGTATTTCCGCTTCCGACTGCACGAGATCGGCATAACCCACCGGATCAGTATAGATTTTCATGGAATCATCTCCCTCTGAGTCTATATAAAAATCATGCCCAGCAAATCAACTGCCCAGGCATCTTAAATGCTATTCCGAAACCCTTTCCAATGACAAAAATTTCGGATTTATTGTTCAATGAATCAAGTGAATCTGCCTTGCCTTTGCGAATCGCGATCCGATCATTGAATACTTTTTTGTGAAATAAGCATTTACAACACTGACAAAAACCCCATGCTGCTTAAGGAATATCAGTATCGGATAATGGTATGCTCCGGTTGATTCCATAACTACTCGAACTTCATCATTCAATCTATGTATTTGTCCTACAAGCAGCAAATCTTTTTCGCAATGCTGAACATTATACGAAGAAATCAGCACTTCACCATAAGGACGCATAAAACAGACCGTGCTCTTTCCTTTGGAAGCGTCAACTCGACACTAACCATAGAATTCCTCCTTTAAATTACATGGAGTCTCCATCCTCGCTTATTGCCAATCAGATTGGCTTGTTACACGAAAGCCGTACGGTTTCAACCTGCCAAATCGAATGCTCATAATAAGGGGGTGGCTGGGATTATGTTACGGACACGAGATCCCAATGCGAAGTACGCCAAGTCATGTCTCCCTCCTATTATAAAAAACAAGCGCAAACATCACCAGTTACTGGCCAATGTCTGTGCTTATTAGTACCAATGGGAAGTTCATAGTTACAGTGTGACGAAACCATCTCTGATTATGGCCAAATTGAAATTGCAGCTTATCAATACTTTCTTTGTTTTGCCTGAATAGAAGATAGATTATGAAAGTTTTAAAAAAGCATATATCTCAAACTGATAAGTTCCTTTATTTACTGTGAAAGTGAACTGGTTCTGGTCATTTCCATAGCTTGTCAGATAATCAAGATCATGTTGCGAAATTTTTTTAATTTGTGTTCGTTCTTCCTGCGTAGCGATTGTCTCAAGAATCGTATGAAATGACAGATCCTTTGCTTCAATTCATAATCACGCCATTTTCCCTACTCCCATTGTTCCGCCAATTAAAAAAACATTTTTCATTACTAACTCTCTAATTTTCGGTTTGTCCGATACTTCCCATTATATAAATAATCAAACTGTAGCATAAAAAATATCATTAACATTACACGAAGTTCAATCTGCACCCTGTGACTTCTCTGTATGTTCATTTAGCTGTGTATGAATGCTTACAATATGGGCACTTAGGATAATCTATATCATGTTTTTTTCCACATTCGGGGCAAGTCCTTTGCGCAATTTGATTTCCCCCTTTTATATTATCTGATGAGTCTAATTTTTCTAATTGCTTTTTTTTAAACCGATATAACTTAGCTTTCTTTAAGTAAACTATTCCAAACCATATGCAAACAGAAGTAGCTACCAAAAAAACTACGGTAATAACGATAAAGTTAAATAAAGGAGAACCGTCAACAAATGAAACCACAAAATAAGGAGTATTGCTGAGAAATAGAAATTTTATAATAAAACAATAGAAAATGATTAAACCAGCTGCCTGAATAAACATCCAAATAGCAAGAGGCATAGCATTACCCGAAGCTTTAATGGCGGGGGGTGTTTTTCCTGTGCCTACATAATATCCAGGATTAAACTGATTATTCTGATATTCAATCATATCATCTATAGAATTTTGCTCCGAATTTTTATCTATGCTGAAATCTTTATCTTGTTTTGACATTTATTCCACCCACCTATTATATAAATAATTGGAATTATCCGCTGATGCATGATTCAACATAATGAGCAGTCCAAAGGATAGGGGAAAGTGCCTATTATGCTTATTAGGTATGAACTTGGGGATTAAGGCAACCGGGCAGAAACGGCAAGTATAGTTAAATGACTTTAGCAATCAACTGAACGAGATTAAAATACTTTCCGCCCTCGGCTTCCATCATTTTAATATCACCAGCGACAACGGGATGGTAGGCAGTCAACCATTCGCTCCATGCTTGCTTGCAGCAGGTCATCTCACGAATGTCCATAATGTCTATGCCCTCTGTTTTCTGCCATAGATTTTTCCACCAATCAATCGAGCGTATCGTCCTTGCTACTTCATCATTCCAGAACGGCTGCATTTCATCGGGAACATTGCTTCCAAATTCATATTTTAGTCCGGGGATTGCCACGGCGATATAGCCGCCTTTTTTCACGAAAGGCACAAGTGACGGGAGCATTTCCTCCGTATCGCCAAAATAATGGTAAGCGTCCACTGTAAACAGCAAATCAAAGTATTCGTTTGCAAAAGGCAAGCCTTTGGTTGCGTCTACGGAAACTGGAATAGTCTTATCTTCAATCCCGATAAACTGAAAACGCTCATAGTTTTCAGTGGGAGAAATCCAAAGGTCGGCGGCAAAAATGGACGCACCGTATTTTTTCGCTAGCAAAAATGTGGAAAGACCGCACCCGCAACCGAGGTCAAGAATTCGCATATTCTCTTTGATGTTCAGATGAGATGCCAATTCCTCTGCCAATCGCATAGCGTTTGGCCCCATCATGGTGGCTTTCAAGAACTCTGCATTTTTATCATTGGACATAAACTGATCAGTAAATGAATACATGATAATCTTCCTTTCTAATTTTAGCCCTATAGAAAGAAAAAAGCGCAGTATACTACTGCGCTACAAATTACACCATTATAAAAACGGGTGTGTTCGTTCAATCTGTAAGGCAGTTTTTTATAACACAAATAAGAGCAGAACAACTGCTCGTCTCATGCGCTCAACCTAAATCCTTACAGAGTTACCGACATCAATACACTCCCTCTTTCTTTGATTCAGTTTATCATTACACTATCATTATGTCAATGCAGTAAATTTGCTGTATCGGCCAGAAGGTATATAAAATATAAATAATTAAATCGAGTTCGCAACAAATGAAACATTATGTGAAGTTCAGAAACCGGCGCCTACGAGTTTGAAGCAAATGCTCTTTGGCTTGACATGCAGCTGTTTCGTATTCTGCTATTTTCTTACATTAAATCCGCGCAGATATTGCTCCGGCCACTGATATTTGACGTCCAAATTACGGGCTGTGTGCAGCACCCAATAGGGATCGCGCAGAAGTTCCCGGCCCAGCGCAACTAGATCCGCGCGCCCTTCGCCCAGGATTCCTTCCACCTGATGCGGGTCGGTAATCAGACCGACTGTAATTGTAGGAAGGCCCGACGCCTGTTTTAGCTCTTCAGCAACTTTTACCTGATAGCCCGGATAAAGGGTCGGCGGTGGTGTTGGCACAACTCCACCCGTGCTTACGTCCAGCACATCAATATATGGCTTCACCAGTTCAATAATTCTGGCCATTTCCACTGGATGCAAGCCTTCTGGTTCGTAATCCTCGGCGGATACACGCAGTAAAACAGGTTTATCGTCAGGCCAAACCTCATGTATCGCCTGCAGCGTTTCAATCAGTATACGGCAGCGGTTTTCAGTTGAGCCGCCATAACCGTCTGTGCGGTGATTGGTGAGCGGTGAGAGAAACTCGCTGATCAGATAACCATGGGCGCCATGAAGTTCAATGGCGTCGAATCCGATTGCAGCCGCCCTTGCAGCCGAGCTCCGAAATGCAAGGATGGTATCACGGATATCCTCTTCCGTCATCTCATGAGGCATGGGAGAGCCCTCTTCGAAGGGAATGGCGCTGGGTGCGAAAATCGTTTTTTCCCGTGCTGTGCATTTACGGCCCGCGTGATTGAGCTGAATCGCCATTTTGGCCCCCTGCTTCTGACAGGCAGTGACGATTGGTGCAAGCGCTTTTGTCTGTTCATCATTCCAAAGGCCCAGGCAATGGTCGGAAATGCGGCCCCACGGAAGGACGCCGGTGGCCTCCATAATGATCAGCCCCACTCCGCCAACGGCACGGGAAGTATAGTGGGTAAAGTGAAAATTATTTGGCATACCATCTGTTTCGGAACTGTACATACACATGGGAGGCATAACGACCCGGTTGCGCAGAGTCATGCTTTTTACTGTAAGTGCTTCGAATAAATACATAAGATATTCTCCCTTCTATCATAGCTCCTGCCAAAACGGCCGGCTTCATATTATTTATTATATCACGGTCATGTATCGTGCCTCAATACGTTATAAACATTATGCGAAGTTCAAAGGAAGGGAGCCGACGGATTATGCTCATAATCTACCCATTTGAAATAGGATTAGTTAATAATTTTCCCCTTGTCTCTGGCTAAATTTTCGCGCCATTCGCGTCGTTCCGTAGTTGTGAGTTTCGCCCACTCTGTTTCTTCGCCAATAATTTTTAAAGGTGCCTGTGAGCGATAAGAGCGTGTTAGATTACCTGGGAATTTTTTGTCAGTAACATTTGGGTCGTTTTCAAATTTGCCTGTTGGTTTTATCATATAAACGCGTTCTCTTCCTTCTCCTTTTGCCAATGCTGCTGCAAGGCCTGCCCCATTGACATTAGCAGTGAAATAAATATGGTTCATTTTCAGCTCAGGTTTATAATTTGAGGTTCCACCCGCTGTCAGTAAATCATCAACCTGCAAATCCGCCTTTGTGCCATGATAAAATGGTCCTTCATCAGAAGGCGCACTCTTATAGGAATTCGACAATTCAAAATTTCGTAATGCATGATCAGAATCACCCATCGCCTCATAACATTTCGCAATGTTTACATATAACGTTGGGTATGCACTCTTAACATTTTCGTCATTTATATTTAGCGCACATTGTAAGGATGTTTCAAACCATTTCAATTTATATGTAGTACTTGTTTGTGGACGAGCTAAATGATAAGCCGCAATAAATCTTTCATAGTTGTCTGTTGCTTCGTGCCATGCTTTATGAAATATAGTGATTGCATCTTCCATGTTCCCACTATCCTCCATGCTCATTCCACTCATACAAAGTTTAATAACGGGGTTATTTGGATCAAATCTTATACTCATCTAATCTTACCTCCGAATTTATGAAACCACTTTAGTACTCCATTCATGAAAACATGATACCTGCATATCCTTTTCATATGCTTCCTATTTTAGTCATAATAATAATATTTCCAGTTTTCCATTTCTAGCTTAGTCCTAGACTCTTTATGTAAACATTATGCATAACTCAAACGGCGATTCAAGTTGCCACGATTAGTCTTGTAACTTTGCTTCCAAATAAACAAGGGGGAAGGCTGCTTTTAGTACCCTCCATGTTTGCACAGAAAAACCGTTTTGATTGATAAAGTCAATATACTCTTCCGGTTTCCATTTGGAATAGGTTTCAAACCCAATTATCTTTAATAAGAGGGCATTTAACTTCCATGTCGAATCTCTTAAGTGACCATGTGAAAAGGTAGGCGCTATCAGTATACCGTTTGGTTTTAGGACTCTCCTGATGTTCTTTAGTACCAATCCTGGGTCCGGCATGATGTGAAGAGCATTTGATATGATTACAGCGTCGAAAGTCTGATCTGAAAAAGAGAGCGCCGTAGCATCTTCAACTGAGAAATGCACGTTGTCAGGTGCTTCCTTTTTCTTTGCGGTCTCGATCATTTTGGGCGAGAAATCAGTAGCCGCGATCGATCGAACGGAATCGGCAATATTAATTGAAATAAGTCCGGTGCCTGTCGCAAGTTCAAGCACTTTCATCTCTTTCGTAAGTGTTCCAGATATAAGTCTGTACATTTCTGAATAGGCCGAACGGTTAAACCTGTTAATCTCAATATCATATATCTTCGCGTAATGATTCCAGAAGTTTTTATTATTTCGATCTTGTTTCAAAATTTACCTCCTAAGATATGCGCGCATTAAAGAACCCATGCGTTTACAATATGTGGTTTAAGTAAACATTATGAGAAGTTCAAAATGAAGGGGCAACTACCGTTGTGCTCATAATTTCACTATATTGAGGAGAGCCGCAATTCATAAAACTGTCGTACCCAAGTCGGGAACTTTTTGTATTCTTCATTTGTGGCGATTTGTAACAGTGTCCTTTTACCGACACGCCTATCCATTACCGCCAATATTTTGACAATGTAATTTTCGGATTCAAGGGCAACTTGAACCGGCATATTGCGAAATTGAAGTACCGCATTCAAGAAATCCATTTCACAATAAGTGCAGTCAGTATCCCATTTTGATTTCATTTTTCTGATTATTTCTTCATAAGAGAGTTTCGGTTCTTCCTTATGCAAGGCGGAAATATCATTCTCCTGATGAGATGTTTCTACCCATGAAAAATAGACAAATTCTTTACCGTCCAGTAGAATAGCCGCACGTCCATAGGCGTTATGTACATCATGATAGCGTGTATGAAAATACGTAACCCTGTTCTTCAATGTATCGCACAAGTTTTCGCTTAATTGCTTATTTAGCCCTGCACACGATTTGTAATGCTCCATAAATTCATCCTTCGCAAAATTATAAATAATTGGAATTACCTGCTGATACATGTTTAAACATTATGCGAAGTTCAAACGAAAGAGTAGAAGACACATTGTGCTCATACAACGCCGTGCTTCGACTGTTTAGCTTCTGTTGCGCTCAAATCCCAAATAGCGTGTACCTTGAAATGTCAACCTTCCCATATCATTTTCCACAAGCATTCCATATTCAATGTCATGAATTTCAAATTCCAAACGGTCACCACTGGTTACTTGAAATGTAGCGTAATATGTAGTCGATGATGATACATGCTGCATATTGTCTGTGCCTGTATTATGATGATAGTGATGCACGTCTGTCCGTTTTGTTACCATAGTCGCATCAACTGTAAGAATGGGGGATTCATTATTTCTTTTCCATTGTTTTGCACTCTTAATCAAACGCGCAATAATTGTGCCAAATACAAATATAAACCCAATAATTACGAACACAGGCACTATGGTAAACATTATGTCACCAAACCCACCAAAAGGTGAAAACCCCATAATTTCTATTCCTCCAGTTAAATAAACAATCTAAAATTTGTGTTGGTTTCTCTTTATTTCCGCTTATACACACATCGGAATTAAGAAAACACGGTGAGAAGTTCAAATGAAACAATAATGATTTTATAGTGTTGATCGATGATTGATAAATAGCAATAGACTGATATGGCAGGCTATATAAAGAATAAGTATTAACGATTATGCAAAGTTCGCAGGGCGATTACGACAGAGCGAGAAAGGTCAACCATTCTGCATATTATTTGGACCTGACTTCACAAAAAGAGAAGTAAAACTTTGGGGGAACTGCGTTTCAAAGCACATGACTTTATCAGAAAAAGGATGCTTAAACTCTAATTTGTATGCGTGCAAACCCAAACGCTTCAATGGATCTGTTTTTGCCCCATACTTTTTATCCCCCACGACATTATGTCCTATATCTTTCATATGCACACGAATCTGGTTTTTGCGGCCCGTTTCTAAGTTAATATTCAGCAAAGAGTATTCTGAAGTTTCATTTAAGACTTGATAATCAGTTATGGCCTCCAAGCCATCACCGGCACGCGAGCTTGAATACACAAGAAATGTTCTTGTCTCTTTAAGCCAAGATTGAATTCTGCCGCATTTTTCTTTTAGTTGTCCTTCGACAACTGCCACATAACCTCGTTCAGACACCAAATCCGCCCAGTTATCCTGTAGGGCCAGTTTCATCTTCTCGTTTTTTGCAACCATCAATACACCGGAAGTATCACGGTCAAGTCGATGTACTGCAAAAATACGATTTCTGGGATCTTTCATTCGCACATAATCTGTCAATAAGTGATATGCTGTAAGTTCCTTCTCTTTATCAGAAGCGATTGATAGCAGCCCAGCCGGTTTATTGATTACAATGATATCACTGTCTTCATATAGAATATCCAATACACTTTTCTGCTTTTTTCCTTCAATGATTGATCGTTTGATTTGTATCTTTTGTCCTTTGTGCAGCACAGCATCGTACTGAGTTATCACCATGCCATTCACTAAAACTTCTCTATGTGTCAGTAAAGACTTTACATGATTTCTGGACTTATTAGATAACTTGAGCAATAAGAAATCCAACAACCCACATGACTCAGATACCACAAATTCCAAATCGGGTTTTGAGACAATTTTTTGCTGCCCAAAGATTCGTTTTTGTCTATTCACAAACTTCTCCTCTTGTTCGATGCTTTCCTTATTCGATCCGCTTCATTTAGGCGACCCTACAATACGCTTGACGCCCCGATTGCAAAGATAAATTAATAATCGATCTTATTTCCGCCGTTCAGTTTAATCATTATGTGAAGTTCAAAACAGAGGGGGAGACGTGCTCATAATCTCATTAACAGACTAGAGTAGTACATTAAGTATGTGAGATTGATGGAAAAAGCAATTTTTCTTGTTTGAAGATATTCTTTTCGCTGTTTAATACAAATAATGTTTCTGCATTGCTATCAATTGGATTCACATCAAAACAGTTGCTGTCTATCGGTGTGAATTTCAAAGTTATTGCCTGTATCCCATCTGCTACAGATGAAAGAATATCTAATAAATTCTTACCTTTATCACAAAAAACATCAAAACAGTTCAGAATGTCACTATCTTGTTCTGCAATTACAACTGCATCATATTTTGGCGAATAGTAAACACAGTCTTTCATTGCCGAAATACAATAAAACATTAACAAACCAAAATTGTTAACTACCTGTACTTTTGAAAAAGGATTGGTTTTTTCATAATATTTCTTTAGCATTTTTTGATCATGCAATGAATTTATATCAAGTTTTTTACTTGATTCGGACGTGCTATTTATTCCTAGATTGAACTGATATTGCGTTTCCTTTGTAAACCCAAATTTCGGATAGAAGTCTAAAACACTTCTATTTGCAAAAAGGAACATGGAATCACACTGAATTTCCCAATCGCTCTTAATTTTTTCCATAATGTAACGAGAAAGCCCTTGATTACGATAAGCCATATCCGTCATGACTGTGCCTAATTGAATATAGTTGCGTCTGTGCCCCTGATAAAGTATTTCCATTCTATTAACAGAGATATTGGCTATGGCTTTCTCTCCATGAAACAATGTATATGGTATATACGATTTTGTCCAGTATCCCTCATGATACCAGTTCTCAAATGATAAGCCAAATATTTTAATTGCAAGTACGTTGAAAGAATTTCTCATAGCATCATTTGGCATGACTTCTTTACTCAACCGATAATCCACGTTTCTTCTCCTATTCTACTAATATAATTAATCACATTGTGAGATTCAGAATAACATAAACATTATGCGAAGTTTGTAGACCAAATATATTCATACTTACGTCAAATGGCAGAGAAATGTAAAGTTACCAAATTGAATGTTGCTCCCGACTTGTGCTGGTAGTTTGCTTACCTTCCGCCAACGTCTATAGCAATTATTTGTCATTCCG
Organism: Caproiciproducens puteiluti; assembly: GCF_052442865.1. Lineage (NCBI taxonomy): Bacteria > Bacillati > Bacillota > Clostridia > Eubacteriales > Acutalibacteraceae > Caproiciproducens > Caproiciproducens puteiluti. The sequence goes on from NZ_CP194790.1 coordinate 3,123,565, forward strand.
TTTTAGGGAAAATCGTTCAATGGCAAGATGAATCTCTTCATCATTTAAAGTATTCGGCACCTGCACGTCAGCTTCGAAGCCATCCATTTCCGTACCATCAAAACGATATAATTTGGCCAGAAGCTTCCATAAGATTTCTAGCTCTTTCTCATCAAAACTTTTGAAGATATCTGCCATAAAATCAACTGTCATGTTACTTTCACTGACCATCGTTTCAAGCCCTAAATTCGTCAAATGTACATTAACCGCCCTTTTGTCCTTCTTGCTGGGAACAATCGTAACAAGGCCTTTCTTTTCAAGGCTTCCTACCAGTTGAGTAACGTTTTGTTTGGTGGCTCCGAGCTTATTGGCAATATTGACAATAGTGGTTTCGTCTTCGGGTAAATGAAGCATAGCTATTACTGTCATATATTGTCTGGAAGTCAGAGGAGCGCTGTATTTATCACCTGTTGTCTGCAGTTTATTAGAAACGGAAATCAGGCTTGAATAAACCTGTTGCATTAAATGTAATAGGTAGAATTCCTTATCATAATCCAATGTTGCAACCGCCCTTACAAGAACTCATATTTAGTAAAGTAATTGTCTATTTAGTATACAACGAATCGAAAGAACAATCAAGAAACCCATGATTTGAATAAGATATTTCGATTTAAAAAAGAGCAGAGCAAAATGAATGATCCATTTTGCATCTACTCTTTAATTAGGATCAAGCTATTTGAGTTGGATACTAGAAATTAATTTTTAAAAAACTCAATTGTTTTCTGGAACGATTCATATTGTCCTTGTGCATTCCCCTCAACTGTTCCGCCGGAAGTGAATATACCCTCGTTCATCGGCATTTCAAGGGTAAAACTAAGCGGAATAATGAAAGGGATCGGCATAGGGTGACCCATATTTTCATATGACAGCAGTTCCACATGGTGGCTATAATTGTGATTCTTAATATTCCTCAATATTTCCGAACAGGCATCGTAACTGTTCCAGATGTTGTCCTTTTTCCCGCAGATCAACAAAATGTCGGCTTCGGAATTTTCGACTTTTATCCTTGCCGCTTCTTTGTTGTTTGCTTTCTCAAGGCTCTTTTTATAGGTGCTGGCAAACCCAAAAGGAATCCCTTTTTCGATATCCTTTTTACAATCCTCAAAGAAAATATTATTATCTACTGCAACGAACGGAATGGATTTCCCCTGATAGGACCAGGAGGAAACATTTTTGCCGCTCATCAGCCCATCTAATGCCTGAAAGCAATAAGTATGTGGCTCTACTGCTACTACTTTTTTAATCTGACTGTATCGGGAAGCGAGTAAAAGCGCTAATTCACCGCCTTTAGATGTTCCGTGAAGATAAATTTCTTTGGCTTTGGTGATTTCATTGCTTTCCAGCCAGCGGAATATCTTTTCGAAGTATTCCAAAGGTACTTCTTCTAACTTTTCCGGCAATCCGTTTGCGCCAAAATAGGGCACAATCAACACGTTGAATCCTCTGGAAGCAAGCGGGCCAGCCATCAAGGTCAGGCCTTCCAGCTGCCCATCCGATCCCCCGAGCATCAAAATTGTCTTGTTTCTGGAATTTTCCTGATAGAACAACTGCCCGGTAAATCCGTCGCTGATCTGCTTTACAACGATGTCTTTCGCTTTAAAATTTCTTATGAGCTGAATTTCTCTCTTTTCCGAAGAAGATTCTAATGCCAAATTCATGAGAATTGGCCTTTCAATGTTGATGTTCTCGGCAATATTTTTCCCGACCGATCTCGACTGTTTCAAAGAATAGATTAGGCCCATACTGTCTGCAGCTTGATAGGTGCCTTTCACAGGCTCCGATTGGTCAAAATTCACTTCACCCGTTTCACCTACCGAAAAGACTGCGTAAGATGAAAATTCCTCGCCGCTGCACCAAGGTAATTCCATTTTCACGCTCGCCTTAAGCTTGCTGTTTGGATTTAATCCAGAAACTTTGATATGTACTTTTTCGTCGACAAAGCTCTCTTGCTCTATGCTGATTTTCATGAATGACTCTCCTTTAACATGGGTAAAATTGTGAGGTACCTATTACCAGCTGATATAGTAAATATATTTACTATATTCAGTATAACTATTCTGTTTTATTTTGTCAATATATTGACTATAATATAGGGATCGTATAGCAGCAATCTAAGCTGGGAGTTCTCTACATTGGCAATATAGAGGTCAGCGGTCCGGACCCGCCATGCTCTTCGAAAGGAAACCACAAGGCTAAAACCTTATGGTTTATCAATTATTTATCAAAAGATACCACCATTTTCTATGCCCTAAAAAAGAAAGACGCTGTCTTAGTAAAAGGACAGTGTCTTTTGTTTGGTTGCAGATAATTCCGAGTCAAGTTTATCATGGGCCGTCTGGTTCATGAAGATCAAAGCAGATTTAAAATTGCGTTTGTAAAGGTACGGAATGCAGAGGACGAGTCCAGTATTGACGGGCACATCAATACTGGCAGCCAGATAAAACAAACCAAAAACAAATACAATAAACTAAAACAAATATTTTACTTCGCTATAATACAAATAAAACAAACACGCCTTATACTGTATATCATGTCGCATACGATTGATTAACGGAAAATCTCTGCTTGTGCAGAGGACTGTAAGGAGGAAATCCAACATGAAAGAAAAAATATTTTCGTTGGGAATTCTGCTGCTGTGCATCACCATGCTGTCCGGAACATTCTCCGGCTGCACGCCGTCTTCTTCAGGCGGCCCGGCGTCGTCTTCCCCCAGCAGCGCGACGGCGGTGGCCGGCAAGCAGGCTGTCACCAATGTCACCTTCTGGTATTCCATGGGCGGGCTGGGCGAAAAAGCACTCCAGAAAATGATCGACGATTTCAACAGCTCTCAATCCGATATCCATGTGGACGCCAAGTATGAAGGAAGCTACACGGATGCAATGAACAAGCTCAAAAACTCTATCAAAGGCGGCCAGCTCCCTGATGTTGTCCAGTTGGGAGACGAGAGCACGCGGTTCATGATGGAAAACAAAAGTGTCTTACCTCTTCAGAATCTCATTGACGCGGAAAAATACGATCTTTCCACCCTTGAGCCGAACATTCTGGCTTTTTACAGCCTCGGCGGCAAGCTGTACTCTATGCCCTTCAACAATTCCACCCCCATTTTATACTACAATAAAGACCTCTTCCGAGCCGCGGGCCTCGACCCCGAGAATCCCCCCAAGACCATGGATGAATTGATCGCCGCCGGAAAGAAGATTTCGAAAAAAGACGCTAAGGGGAATCTGCAGGTTTCCGGCTGCGAAATCAACAATAGCGATATCAATGAATGGCTGTTCTCGGAGTGGATGTGCCTGCAGGGTCTGCCCTTTGCCAACAACGACAATGGCAGAAGTCAGAGGTCGACCGCCGTGGCCTACGACCAGAATGGCGGCGGTCTGAAAATACTTCAGAAGCTGCTCGAGGTACAGAAATCCGGCACAGCGAGTTCGGCAAAGACCATCAATGATATTTTCGGACGTTTTGCTTCCGGTCAGTCGGCGATGATGCTGTCTTCTTCCGCAGGTCTTTACACGGTGCTCACTACGATCGGCAGCACATTTGAGGTCGGCACAGGACCCATGCCGTCCATCAGCGCAGGCGACAAGGGCGGCATATCCGTTGGCGGAGCGGCGCTATGGATGATGGACACCAAGGATTCCGACAGGCAGAAAGCCGCGTTTGAATTCATAAAGTTTATGACTTCCCCGGAGCAACAAGCCTACTGGTGCGGTCAGACGGGCTATTTCCCCGTCACCACGAAATCCTATGATCTGCCGGAGATGAAACAGCTCCTTTCGGAGAAGCCCCAGTTCAAAGCCGCAATCGACCAGCTTCACAAATCGAGCCCCCAGAATCAAGGCGTCCTGATCGGCACTTTCCCCGAGCTTACCCAACAGTATGAAGATGTGATCAACAAGGTGCTCTCCGGGGAGTGGACACCCGAGGAAGGAATCAAGAATGCGGCCGGCCAAGCAAACAAAACCATCGCGGAATATAATGAAAACAATCCCCTCGATTAAGGACCAAGCCACGGGCATAACCCCATGGTGCAGGGGATTTGGAAGGAGAGGATACCATGAAACGCCCGGATACCGCCTCGGCCGTTTTTAAAAGAATAGAACCCTATTTTTATCTGGTTCCGTGTTTGATATTGGTCGGACTTTTTGTTTACTGGCCGCTGTTCCATACGCTTTTCCTCAGCCTTTCCAAAACAAACGCAATGGGGGATGCGGTGCGGTTCGTGGGAATTGAGAATTACCGGACAGTCCTCTTTTCCAAGGAGTTTCTCAATTCCTGTGTCGTGACGGGCAAGTTTGTACTGCTCACGGCAATCCCATCCATTGCGCTCGGACTTGCGCTGGCACTGCTGACGGAAAAAAAGAAACGGGGCAGCAGCGTTTTCGAGATGCTCTTTTCCATGCCGGTGGTAATCGCGTCCGCCTCCGGCGCCATGATCTGGAAGCTGATGCTCAGTCCCTCCACCGGCTTTGTCAACTTCATTTTCGGCCAGAAGCAGAACTGGTTTACGGACAAGCAGTTCGCGCTGTTCGCCGTTGCGGCGCTGACCGTGTGGCTGAGTGTAGGAATCAATTATATATTTTTCCTGACCGGCCTAAGAAATGTTCCCGGAAGCATTTCTCAGGCCGCAGACATGGACGGCGCAGGACCGTTTCAGAAATTCTTCAGAATTACGCTTCCGATGATCTCGCCTACCCTCTTTCTGACATTTATCATGAATATAGCGTCCTTTGCACAGACCTTCACGCAGATCATGATCCTTACCCGCGGCGGACCGGAGCAGTCCACCAATGTTTTGGTCTATTCCATCTACAATAACGCCTTTGTGAATGACCGATATGCCGTCGCCTGCGTCCAGTCCATCTTCCTGTTCCTGATCTTGCTGGTGGTGACCCTACTGCAATTCCGGCTGGAAAAAAGGGTGGTGTACGATTCTTGATATGAAGCGTATGTCTATACAGAGGACAGGGGCCATCCCCTTCCTGTTGAAACTGATTTTCGGGTTTCTAATGGTTATTCCGCTGGTTTATTGTGTTTCGCTGTCGCTGATGACGCCGGGCGAGATATTCAGTTACCCGCCCAGGCTGTTTCCAGGTAGCTTGAATACAGACAACTACCGGGAGCTTCTTCAAACGATTCCCCTGTTCCGCTTTCTAGCGAACTCCGTGTTTCTGGCGACCATATCCACCGCAAGCAAAGTCCTTCTGGACAGCCTTGCCGCCTATGCTTTTGCCTTTTTTGAGTTTAAGGGAAAAAAGGTGCTGTTTTTTGTGATTTTGTTCGCCTATATGGTGCCCGCGGAATCAATCATCGTTGGGAATTTCTCCACAATTACAAAAATGGGGCTGCTGGATACCATGGCCGCGATACTGCTGCCCAACCTGGCCTCGGCGATCGGCGTTTTCGTCATGCGTCAGCGTTTTATTTCCATCCCGAAAGAGCTTCGGGAGGTTGCAGTGATCGACGGCTGCGGCTCTATGCGCTTTTTTTGGCACATCGCGCTGCCGGTGGCACGGTCCTCGGCTGCTTCTCTTGCGATGATAGAATTCGTCGGATCATGGAATATGTATCTGTGGCCGCTTCTGGTAACGAACAGCACCGAAAACCGGACCATCCAGGTTGGCATAAGCATGTTGAACTTTTCAGACTCCCAGTCCTATGGACTTTGCGCAGCGGGGATCGTAGCGTCACTTGTCCCGCCCATCGTTCTGTTTCTGCTGTGCAACAAAAAAATCGTCGAGGGCCTTACCGCCGGGGCTGTGAAGGGATAACCCGGGCGAAAAAAAAATTTACATCATGGAAGGTTAATCAAAAGATGAACATTGAGATCCCCGCGTTCTCCAAACGCGGCAATTGGTACAAAGGAAACCTGCACACACATACGGTCCTTTCGGACGGAAAGGCCACCGCACAACAGATCGCCGCGCTGTATCGGAAAGCCGGCTATCATTTTCTTGCAATCACCGATCATAATGTGTTTCAAGCCTATCCGCAGTTCTCCGACGAGCGGTTTTTAATGCTTGCGGGCATCGAGCTTACGCCGGGGTTTGACAGAAGCGATCGTGAATTGATGGAAACCATGGAGGCATACCAGAAGGGTGAATTTGAATTCAAAAAAGCAAGACCTTCCCTTTGCCAAAAGATTGATGCGCTGTGCAGCCCGCACGTGATTGCCGTCTCCCGGCGGGAAAGCAGTGTGTTTTGGGAGGCAGAAAGCTGCCGGCTGACGGGAATCCAGAATATGATCGATTATGCTGCAGGAAAAGATTGTCTTTCCGTCGTGGCCCATCCTACATGGTCGAAGCTGGATACACAAACACTGCTTTCCCTCCATGGCCATATCGCCATGGAAGTCTACAACCATGCCAGCAGTCCCTGGGAAGAATCCTCCACCCACTGGGATTCGGTGCTGGACCACGGTGTCCGCGCATTCGGTATGGCCTGTGACGATACGCACGAGCCGGGTGACGCCTGTGGAGGGTATCTTATGGTCAGGGCTGCCTCTCTGACATATGATGCCATCATCGGGGCACTTGAGAGCGGCGACTATTATTCTTCCTGCGGCCCTGCGATAGAAAATTTCTATTTTGACGGAGGGAACGTGGGGATTTGCTGCTCGAAGGTGAAAGAGATCCGCTTTCTGACAGACAATCGGTTCGGCCGGACATACCGTGCAGAAAAGGGATCCTTTCTGACGCATTGCACCCATAAACTTTTGGGAAACGAGCAATATGTACGCGCGGAAATCGTGGACATAGAGGGCCGTAAAGCATGGACAAATCCGGTATTTCTATGATAAGATTCTTTCATACATGCATAAACGATCATAACGGGAGGAAAGAGCAGTGTCATTGGAGGGTGAAGACCGCAAAGCCTATATTCTCAGCATGTTGGACAGCATGGGAAAAGTAAAGGTTACTCTGCTTTCGGAGGAATTGCAGGTAACGCCGGAGACCATAAGACGATATCTGGAGGAACTGGAAAAGGAGAAGCGGATCAAGCGTGTGTTTCCGCTTAGCTTTATCAAAGATTATTATCAAAGCAATTTGGTTGCGTCGGGTTGGCTGTTTACCGTAAACTATGCGGTCAGCATTATCCCCTTTGTGATCCTAATGAATTGGCTGTATTACAAAACGGGACGCAATATTTTGGTGGCGATTGCTTTTCATATTACTGCAAACCTATTTAATGAAATCTTCATGACGGATCCACACAGTAAAGTAATTCAAACGCTTCTCCTGACTGGGCTGGTGATTTTTCTCCTCATAAAAGAAAGAAATCTCTTTTTTAACCAGCCGGTCTCACCGACTGCATGATCCACTAAATTACCCGCACTGGAAGCGCAGCCGGCAACAAAAAGGAGATGATTGCAAAGTTAAAATGTGGTATAATAAATAAAAAGCCATGAAAAGGAGGCTCGCCTATGAAAAAGCGCTTGCTGGAGTTGTTACAGGAAGAAAAAGAGATGAAGCTCAAGGGTGGTTTGTATCATCAGACGCAGATAAAACTCGCATATAACTCCAACCGTATCGAGGGAAGCCGCCTTTCGGAAGACCAGACGCGGTACATCTACGAAACCAACACCATCAACACTCCTCCGGAGGAATCCGCCGACGTGGATGATATCATCGAGACCGTCAATCACTTTTCTTGTTTCGACCACATGCTTGTCCACGCGGATGAAAAACTGACGGAAGACATGATCAAGGAGTTCCATCGGCTCTTGAAGCGCAACACCTCGGACGAACGCAAGGAATGGTTCCGCGTCGGGGACTACAAGACCAGAGCAAATGTTGTCGGCGGTATGAGGACAACCTCCCCCTCAAAGGTCGGCATTGAAATGAGCAACCTGCTTGACGGTTATCATGCGAAAGGACCCATTGCCGTGAAGGATATTATAGACTTCCATTACCATTTCGAATGCATCCATCCCTTCCAGGATGGAAACGGCCGGGTCGGACGCATCATTCTCTTCAAAGAGTGCCTGCGGAACGACATCATGCCCTTCATCATTGATGAAGAACATAAGCTGTTTTATTACCGCGGTTTAAAGGAGTATAAATCTGAGAAGGGGTATCTCACGGACACCTGCCTTTCGGCTCAGGATCAGTACGCAGCGATGGTGACATACTTCTTCCCGGAACTCACGCAGTCCGCGTCGGTGCGTACACAGTTATAAGAAATCCGTATCAATGATAAGCACCTTTTGATTTCATGAGAAGTCAAAAGGCGCTTTTATTTAAGAAAAACGGATCAACATCTGCCAGTCCGTGTCTTGCGTATAGCTTACAGTCTCATAGAATGCAAAGCCACGTTACCTGTTTGGATTCCAATATATTCTGCAAAATTCTTCAACCTGCTTATCAAGCAATATCAGTGCGGTGTCTTCTTCCTCCGGCTCTCCCATATATTTAGTAAGCAGAAAGAAAATAGGAGAATAAAAGCTTACTGCCATTATTTCAGGATCAATCGAAATAAAATACCCCTGTCGTGTCATTTCACGAAATAGATTTGCCTGATAAGTAATGCTTTCTTCCATAAATATTCTGTGATAAATTTTGTAGATCTCTGGAGAGTGGTACTGCTCCATCATTGCCATTCTCCAAAATCGCGAAACGAAATTATCTTTTAGATAAAATAAGAAAATTTGTCTGCTAAGAGTCCGGAGACCGTCAATGTTCAATTTTCCATACGCATTTGCTTCCGCCTTGCAGTCCCCTGAGGCCAGCCCGGCCACAGGAGAGAGTCCGGACATACGATTTTGCATTTCTCTCACTATCGTGTCAAAAATCTCTTTTTTGCTTTTGAAATGCTTATACAATGAACTGTCCTTGATTCCTACCGCATCCGCAACATTCTTTACACTGGTTCCCTTATAGCCTTTTGTGGAAAAGAGCGTCAGGGCCTCTTCGATAATTTTTTCCTTTGTTGTCATGTTGACTCCTTCAGTAGCATCTTGACCTGTGTCTCTTGTTCAAAGAGGGCACATCCGCCGGTATGCTCCCGCATCAGGTAGCCCTGCCGCAGCTTTTGAAAAAAGGGAGATTGCAAGGATTCCTGCAAAGAGGTATCAGAAACATTGACATCCGAGTACGGAGAAAACGGACAGGGCTCCGCCCCTCCAAATGCATTGATATGAAAAAATCCCCGCCCTGCTGCCAGGCAGCCTCCTGAACTTTTCTCATCTTCTGGAAAAGCAATCATTAACATATCCGAACGGCTGGCCCTGACAGCATCAAGTCTCTGGGCCATCCGTTTTCTGGCTTCTTCATCCAGCGCCAAATCAGCGGTCCGATGATCTACAGGAACATATTCCACATAAATAATTGCTTTGCAGCCGCTGACGCTCAATTCGTCGATAAAAGAATCCGATAAAACCTCCATCAGGTTCTGTTTTGTCACTGTGACGGAAGCTCCGAATAACAGCTGCCTGTTATGTAGTTCCTGCAGCGCGGAATGCAATTGTTGATAAATCCCGGCCCCGCGTCGGGCATCCGTTGTCTCGCGATTTCCCTCAATGCTTACAATCGGGATTAAATTCCGTTTCTGATCCAGCAGCTCCAGATAGTTCTGATCAAACATCGTTCCGTTTGTAAAGACCGGGAACAAAATACTTGAATACTCTCCGGCTGTTTCCAGCACATCGTGTCGAACAAAGGGTTCACCGCCGGCCAGAAGAATAAACCCTATCCCTAAATCGGCTGCCTCCTGAAAAATGCTTCCCCACTGTTCCGCTCGCAGAAGCTGTTGGGCATTTTCGGTTGAATCTTGGTCATAGCAGCTATGGTTGGCTCTCGCATAGCAGCCTTTGCAATGCAAATTACATTGTGTAGTGATACTTGCAATCAGAAACGGCGGAATATGCTGTCCGTTTTTTTGCGCGGCCTGCCGTAGTTTGATAGACCGCTTGCTCTGCGCGGCATACTTCGCCATAAAACAACTCTCTTTTGGGTTGTACAGAGTTGCTTTCAGAATACCCGATACGATATTCTCAACTCCGCCGGCCAAATACGATTCAAGATGAAAGGCTGCCTTCATTATGTTTTGCCTCCTTGAAATAAAGCTAGTAAATACTAGCTTTAAGTATAGCTAGTGAGTGCTAGCTTGTCAAGGCAAAAAACAAAGGTTAGCTTTTGTCTGACTTTTGGGGTCAACTCAAATGGGCAGCGGGGTTACTTTCATGCATGTTCGTACCTCCCGCAGGTTTCCCCGTAGCTTAAGCCGTGGTATCCTAGAAAAACACCTGAAATCCTTGGATTTCAGGTGTTTTTTGAAGGCAGGATCCGAATCTACGACCTTCGAGTTATGAGTTGTTCGTAGGTTTTCAATTATTTCTGTCTGTGTTTCCTTTCCAGTGCCTACTGACCGCAGCAGCGGCACAGATGCCACCCTCAGATCGAATAGGTCCCGATCATCTCATGGAAAATGTTCACAACGTTCTTACGAAGCTCGACAAATTCCGGACTGCTGCGATCTCTGGTCCGCGGCAAACTCACCGGAACGATCGTATCGATCTCCGCTGGCCTTGTGCTCATGACTACGACGCGGTCGCCGAGAAAGATTGCTTCCTCGATGTCGTGCGTCACCAGAATCATCGTCGTTTTTTCCGCCAGCCAGATTTTCTCAATCTCCTCTTGCATATGCACCCGCGTCAGAGCGTCCAACGCGCCGAACGGTTCGTCCAGCAGCATGACTTTGGGCTGGCAGATCAGTGCCCGTGCAATGGCTGCCCGCTGTGACATACCTCCGGAGAGCTGTGCGGGATAGGCGTCGATAAAGTCCGCCAGGCCCACCCTTTCCAGATAAAACTGCACGCGTTCTTTGTTGTGGGATTTCGATCCCGGCAGTCCCAATGCGACATTGGCGCCCACTGTGAGCCAAGGAAGAAGCCGATGCTCCTGAAAAATCATCCCACGGTCCAGACCGGGCTTTTCAATTCTGCGGCCTTCCAGCACAATTTCCCCTTCGTAGTCCTGTTCCAGACCGGAGATCAGACGCAGCAGCGTCGTCTTTCCGCAGCCGCTTGGCCCGATCAGAGATACGAATTCCCCTTTGTAAATGTTCAGGGATACGTTATTGATTGCTTTTACATCGCCGGATTTGGAAGAAAAAGTTTTTGAGGCCCTGCTGACCGTCAGCTCCGCAGAATTGTCGACTGTCATCGGTCGACGTGCTTTTCCCCCATCCGGACTCCTATTATTTTTCACCGCTAAAACCCTTTCTCCAGTGCAGCACGGACGATTCAGCCACCTTCAGCACACGATCCACCAAAAAGCCGACCAGACCGATCACCAGCATCAGCGCGATCAGCTTGTCGGACTGCAGGAAATCCTTCGCCTGCAACAGACCGTAGCCGATCCCCGTCAGCCCGCCCAACATTTCAGCTGCGACAACGGCCATCCACGCGAAGCCTGCTCCAAGGCGCAGCCCGGTAAAAATGGAAGGCAGCGCGGACGGCATCACTACCTTTGAGAGAAGCTTGAAATAACGCAGTTCCAACACCTGAGATACTTCAATATAATCCTTTGAAACGCCTCGGATTCCCTGCAGTGTGTTGACAAAGACAGGGATGAAGACCGACTTAGCGATGATCACATATTTGGACATTTCCCCGATACCGAACCACAGAATGATCAGGGGGATCCATGCGTAAAGCGGGATTTGCCGCAGTACATCCACTACGGGGCCGACCAGACGCTCTACAAACTTGGACAGTCCGCTGGCAAGCCCCAGCGACAGACCGATCAGCACTCCCCAGAAGTACCCCACCAGTACACGGATGCCGCTGTCGCGGAGATCGATTCCAAGCGTCCCATCCAGAATAATGGTTCTCAGCCCCATCAGCACCTTCCATGGGGAAGGCAGGACTACTTCGAGCAGAAGGCCCGTACCGGAGAGAATCTGCCATACGGTCAGAAGCAGCAGCGGCACGATCATCAGATTTGCATAAATTTTTATATGGCTGACAAACGGAGAGACTACGGTTCCCCGTTTGTGTGGTTTATCTGCTGCCTGCCTGCTCAATCCGAAAATGGTTGAAATAATGTTCGTCATAAGCGTCCCACCTTCCTCTTTTGCAGATACACTTTCGTCGTCAGGCATCCTGCTCTATTTCCGCGAGAGCAGCTTTCAAAAACCTGTCATCAGCCCATTTGGCAAGGTCGAAGTCCTTCGTCAGATACCCATGATCGTACAGGAACCGCTTCTGTCCTTCCAGAGCAAGAAGGGCCTGCTCGGACAGGTTCGGTGCAAGATCCTTATGGAAGTTGAAGGGCAGGGATGTCGTCACCTCGCCGGGGGTGCCGTGCAGCTGGCGGGTAAAGAGCTCCAGCACCGCCGGGTAGTTGCTCTGCGCCCATTTTGCCGCAAGAAGGGCCTGCTTCACATACTCCACCACAATTTCCGGCGCCTCCTCAGCCAACTGACGGCTGACCGTCAACGCATTCGGGTAAGAATTGTTGATTGGCAGTACCAGCGCCGGGTCTGCGCTAAGCTCATAGATCGGCTTGAATTTTCCGGTTGCCAGCAACCGTTGGGCAAAGACACCGCCCGCGTAAATCGCGTCCACCGTACCGGCCTCCAGCGCGTCGGCCTCCACCTGTCCCAGACTGTTCTTGTGGTCCGGACTGCCGGAGGAAAAGGACACGTTGGCAGAGAGATGCACAAACTCCCCCTCCGCAGCGGCGACCCCACGCGCCGAAAGAGCCGTTTCAAAGCCATGCTCTACGGTCGCCCGGTAAAAATCAATGATCGCATCCGCATTCACCGGCACGCCGAGGCGCAGGCCACGGAGCTGCTCGACAAAATCCACCCCGGAATCGTTCCGAACCAGGATAAATTCACGATGCGGTAAAAAGGCTAAGCCGATCAAAACAACATCCGCGTCGTTGGATTTGGCCCAGATGGGTGGAATATTTCCACCTTCCCGGAACAGGGCCGGGTCCTGATAATCGAAATGAACATGCCACTGGTCACGTGGCAGGCTTTGCAGCAGGGTAGGTTTTACGCCGCGTTTCTTAAAAGCCGTCTGCAAAAACTCTTCACGGTTGGCCGAAAGGAAACTGGCGTTTCCCACCGGGCAGATCGTATAACGAAATTCCTGAATAGACATGGCGTTACGCCTCCTTCTTTTGTTCGGAATGAATTTCAGCCAACGCCGCTTTCAGAAAGCGATCGTCCGCCCATTTGGCAAGGTCGAAATCCTTCTTCAGATACCCGTGGTCGTACAGGAACCGTTTCTGCCCCTCGAGCGCCTGCAGGCTTTCCTGCGAAAGGTTGGGTACGAGCTCCCGGTAAAAGCCGTTGGAGTGGGAGGAAACGGTCTGACCGACCGTGCCGAACGTCTCCTTTGCAAGCAGTGCCAGCGCCTCTTCTCGGTTCGTTTTTGCCCACTCCGCCGCGAGGAGCAGCTCCTTGACGTAAGCGGTCACCACCTCTGGAAATTCCTCCGCCAAATAGCGGCTGACGGTCAGCGCGTTGGGGTATTCGTTGTTGATCGGGGAAAGCTGAGACGGATTCGCGGCGATGTCGAAAATCACCCTGTATTTTCCGGTGTCGAGCAGCTTCTGCGCCCGCGAGCTCTTGACATAGATAGCGTCCACCTCGCCGCGGTCGAGCGCCGCTTCCTCCTCAGGCACTGAGCGGTCCCTCGACCAAGGGGGAACGGACACGAAGTCCCCCTCCGCATGCACCGCGACAAAGTTCGCTTCCTTGAGTGAAACGCCGCGTGCGGCCAGCGCAAGGGCGAAACCATGTTCCGCCGACGCCCTGTGAAAATCGATCAGAGCCGCAGGATGGACTGGAATCCCGATCTTGAAATCGCGGAGTTGTTCCACAGAATCGATCGGGGAATCCGCCCGCACAAGGATGTACTGTTTCTGCCGCAACAACGCAAGGCCGATCAGCACGACATCCGCATCGTTGGATTTCGCCCAGATGGGCGGAATGTTCCCTCCCTCCCGGAACAGAACGGGGTCCTGATAATCAAAATGCGCCTTCCAAAATGGCTGGGGCAGGCTTTGCAGCAGCACCGGCGTCACATCCAGCTTTTTCAGTCCTTCCACCAGTTTGTCGCGGTTGGCCGCAAGGTAGCTGGAATTCCCCACGGGGCAGATCGTATAATGAATTTCTTTAATTGCAGCGTATGCCATAAATCATTTCTCCTTTACTGGTCGAAATATTGGGAGGCAAACAGCTTTGTTACTTCAACCTGTTTGCCGGCCTCGATGTCTTTATGTTCTACGAGCCAGTCCTGCATGGTCTTTGTTTCCGCTTCGATCTCTTTCAGATTCCTGTTGGAGTTCCATGCGGTGCCCATGCGGTCCCATGTGAATTTGGAAATGTTTGCGGGCACACGGCTGACACCCTGTACAATGGACGAAGCATCATCCGCGTTTTGAAGCATCCACTGTTCTGTACTATCCTGTAAGGCAATGTACGCCTTCGTGATATTTGGATATTTTTCTGCAAACTCAGAAGATGTGAAGGTCACTGTCACGCCGCCGCCGTTGATATACACTGACTGCTGTGAGGGATTGGCGATTTCACGCGCGGAGCCGTCGATCAGCATTGCAGCAATGTCGGTGAGCGGATGGGCAGAGATTGCGTCCACCTGCTTGGACAGCAGGGCCGTTTTACTTTCGCTGGAGGGAATATTGACATAGGTCCAGTCCTTCCCCTCTTCCCATCCCTTGTTTTCCGCCAGCTCATACAGCACCATGTACGGGCAGCCGGCGCGCCAGCTGGCAATTTTCTTTCCCTTTAAATCGTCAAAGGTTTTGATCGGGGAATCCTTTGGGACAATGATGCTGGCAATTTTCGGCTCCGGATGTTGGGAGACCTGAACCGCCGTCAGGTCCGCGCCTTGCGACCGGTAAAGCAGGTAGGGGTACAGCATCCGGTTCGCAAAGTGCAGATCATTGCGGGCGATCAGCTGCGCTTCATTTCCCAGCGTGCCCTGTACAATTTCCACCTTGACACCATTGTTTTCAAAAGTTTCTTTAAACCAGCCCTTTTTGTCAGCCACATACGCCCAATCGCTGGCAGCTATTTTTAGGGTCGGAAGTTTTTCGAGCGCGCCGGCCGCGGTTTTATCGGAGGAGGTCGGAGCGGTCGAGGAGGCTTCCGAAATTGCCGTGCTGGAGACAGCAGACGGCTGGCCCGCGGCACAGCCCGTGAAAAGTGCTGTAACCAAAGCGACAGCAACTGCAGCCGCAGGGATTCTTTTTTTCATGTTATGATTCTCCTTTATTCTCGTAGTTGATTGAGAAACGACGTTTTTCCTGCGACAGCTCCGCTGCCACATCCACAAAATTCGGATTTGCTCCAGCTTCATAGGAAAACCACACCTCCTGTGCTGTTTGTTCAATACTCAAGGCTTCCGGTTTTTACGTTACATACTAAATATATATGCTTATTATAATATGCCTGATCTTCTGTTTTAACAATAGAATAAATTTTGATCTACCATAGACGATATTTACCCATTTGCCCCACATCTGCCGGTTCCGATTTCCATTCTCGGCTTCCGAAGTCTAAAAAGGCAATGGCTGCCAAAAATGATAATTACGATTGTACTGATATGTTTTCTTTGCAAAAAGAAAAGCACCTCTGAAGAGGTGCTGGACAGACGAATTTATTTGGTTATAACCAGGTTTAAAAAGTGTCGGAACTGCAGTGGATTCTGTTCTACTGATTGTAAGCATAATTTTCTTTTCGGTTTTCGATACTCTCTTATCCCTGGCGGCTTATAAGTGAAATCTGCGCTGAATTTCAGCTAAAAGCGCTTTTCCCTCAAAAAACAATAAAGCGGCAAGAAAAATAATAGTGGAAACAAAACAGACAAGCGTTGGAATGATAATATGAATTTTGCCCATTACCAGCAAAGTAAAAGACAAAAGCCCAAACACACAATCGATGATTAAATACAGAATGTAATTCTGTATGTCGAGTTTCCTGACTTTCGCAATCACAGCCATTGCATTCATGGCCCCGGTGCAAAGGATGGGAAGCACATAGTCCAACGACCAGCCGTGAAATCCTGTGAACCGGTCCCAGACAAAGGCCAGCACGGATAGAAGACCTACCTGCCATAAAATGGTTTTGGGGATATTCTTTCTCTTTTTGAGAACCAGTGCAAGAGAAATCCAGATGCTTCCAATTCCCCCTAGGACAAACAGAAACCACCAGCCCCCGGACGGCAGAATCAGATTGATCGCAGTGCTGATTGCCGCCGCGGCGACTGAACCGAATGCAAGCCATACCAGCAGAATCTGTTCTGTTTCTCTACGCGGTGGAATCATAGGGAACACATTCCCGGCTTCTTCCGGAGTTCCCGTCAGCTTACCCTTGCACAGGGGGCAGCAGCCATATTTCCCCGGCAAATGGATTCCGCAGTTTTTACAATACATCATCGCTTTCTTCCCTCAATTGCTCTAAATTGGAGTTGATTTCAATCCCGATCCCAAAATCCGCCAGTCTCCGGAAAAAACACCGAGGGATGCCGGTGCTTTCCAGCCGCGCGGAATAGCTGACGGTCAGCGTGTCCCCAAATGAACAAAGGCAGATCTGCGGACGCCGGGTGCTGACCATAACGCTGAAAAGCCGTATATGGGCATCCATCCCCGGGGGCATTGCGATTTTGCCGAGATTGGAAATTGCGGCCGTGTCCTCCCCCTCCGCATGCTGTCCCGCCAGCTTCAGGCAAGGAATTTTAATTTCCAAAGGGATTGCCTTGATCAGAACATTATTCTCAAGAGCGCAATAGTGGTTTATGATCCCTCTCATGGTTTCAGAGCTCAGCTGTTCTTTAAAAGCGCGTTTGACATTTTCCAGCACCTCAAGAAAAGAATCCCCGTCCTTCTTAAAATGATGGGCAACATGGATGATCCCGAAAAAATTGCGCGCCGTCTGCGTTTTAAAATAGTTTCTAAGATCGACCGGAACCGTGATTACCACAGGGCGCACACAATCTCTGACAGTCATTCCGTCGTGAACGGAACAAATCAGCTGCGCCGTCAGGAACTCTGTCAAAGAAGCACGGTATTCATGGGCAATCGCCAATACGGATTTCACCGACAAAACGCCTTCCATGATCCCGAGGCGGTTTCCCGGCAGTTGGGGGCCTCCAATGCGGTAAGCCCGTTCCGCCTTCCGACTCCGGATATTTTGATCCTTATCGTAATACTTTTCGAATGCGTCCTGCCGAATCTGTTCCTGGGAAGAAGCATCGTCGTCGAGAGAAACGCCTTCCCCCGCCGAACCCGGATGCTTTCCGGCCAGATAAAATGAAACCAGGGTTCGCAGAAAAAGCAAGGCCCCCATGCCATCTGCCAATGCGTGAAAAACCTCCAGATTGATCCGCTTTTTATAATAACACACCCGGAACAGCAGGTCCGGCCGGTCCGCGCTGTAGATCGGAGCGCAGGGATGCTGATCTTCCTCTTTTACGGCCGGATGCAGAGTGCTTTCCTCAAAATAATACCAGAACAGGCCTTTTTTCAGGATGGATCGATAGAACGGAAACTGCGCCGTCGTCTGGTCAAGAGCACGTTGGAGAATTCTTGCGTCCACCGTTTCATATAGCTCACAGGCAAAACGGAAGACTTTAGGATCCCGGCTTGAGCTGGTCGGCGGGAAAATCTTAGCGGCATTGTCCAGTCTGGTCCATTTTCTGATCACTCTCATGGCAAGACGTCCCTCCAGACAAAAATCGATTGATTACTTGATACGCCCGCTTGACATGAATAAAACGGGGAGGCAACATCAGAAATGCGTGCAACGCGTCTTTCATCCGATAGATTTCGACGTCATTGCCGGCATCCCGAAGCTTTTTTCCGTAGAATTCCCCCTCATCCCGCAACGGGCAGAATTCAGCCGTGATAATCAGCGTACGGGGTTGATTTGACAGATCATTTGCCAGGAGAGGGGCAAAATACGGATTGCTAAAATCCTTTTTCGAACTGCTGTACAGCTTCATAAAGCTCTGGATGCGTTTGGAGGTCAGCAGATATTCCGTTCCGTTTTCCCTGACCGAAGGAAACGGGGAACCGTCGCCGTGATCGTTGAAGACGGCGGGATACATCAAAATCTGACGCCGGGGCAGGAATTCCCCTCTGTCGCGTGCCATCAGGGAAACGACGGCGGCAAGATTCCCTCCGGCACTGTCGCCGATCAGCGTAATCTTCTCCGGATCGACAGGAAGAATGCGCCCCGCAAAAAATTCTTTCGCGGCAGCATAGCAATCCTCCGGAGCGGAGGGAAAACGGAATTCCGGCGCCAGCCGGTAATCCACGGAGGCCACCACATGCCCCGTCGCTTTTGCAAGATCGGCGCAGACGCCGGTGTAGTTTTCGATTCCGCCGGTCACCCATCCGCCTCCATGAAAAAACAAAAGCAAGGGGAACGGCCCGACGCCGCGGGGCTGAAAGATACGTACGGGGACATGATGATTCCCACATGTGATTTTCCGGTCCCACATCTCGTAATCTGTGGGCATTCCCCGCAGCCTTGCCATGAGAAGCTCGACCCGACGTTCGGCCTTATAGCTTTTTTCCACATCAGGATTTAAAGCGGTCATTGCTTTCAAAGCCGCGCGCATTGCCCTGTTGATTGCCAATTCAGCACCCCCTGTTATTAGACCTCGTTTGAAGAATCAAGGAACTTGTCTGTTCCGGCTAAAATTGTACCGCCCAGCGCCAAAAATGCCCGGAATAAGGTGGCACAATTTTGTCCGAAAAATCCATCGTTTTTTATTTATCAAACAAGGTCCAGAAAGGACACAATCGCCGCATTCCCCGGAAAGGTACCGACGGTTATCCGAAAGGAATAAAATCGATTCGGTGTCCCATAAGTGTACCGCGCGCTTATGAACACTATATTGCGTGATCTTCCGAATATTATAACATGTTAAGTAAGTCAAGAAAAAATGAAAATTTGGCGTCTCCGTTTATTATACCATTCCTGACCCTAAATGTCTCCAGCGCCATGACAGAAATGTAGGTGATTTCTTGACAGGAGTTCGCCCTGGATGATCAAGTCCAATACCGACCTGATCGTACTGAGGAACTTTTACAGAATTTGAAAACTCAATTTGTGCCAAGGCCTTGACAGTGCCAAGACTCTTGTGGACATAATTACTTAGCAGAAAATAGGCCTCGTGGGTCCCACGAGGCCTATTTTCTGTCCGTTTTCTTTTTCATAGATTTCTCTCCGTTGACCACTCTGAATTGCCGGCATAATTGCTTTTTCCACAATTTCCGTATATATTGTGAATAGAAAAGTCCAATGATGTAAAACATCTTCATAAAATCTTAAGACTTTCATAAGGAAAATAAAAGGACTCCCTTTTGTCCTTTGCCTTATGATTAGTCATGGAAGTTTGGCAAAAAGGAGCGATGAACCGTATGGGCACTGATATTTTGGTCGTAGACGATGAGCAGGCCATAGCCGATTTGGTAGAGGTATACTTAAAAAATGAAGGATTTACCGTGCATAAATTCTATAACGGTGAGGACGCCCTCCGGAGCGTGGAATCAGAACAGATTGACCTTGCGATTCTCGACGTAATGCTGCCGGACATTGACGGGTTTGCCCTCTGCCGGAAGATTCGCGAGAAACACAATTTTCCCGTTATTATGCTGACTGCAAAAGAGGAAGAAGTGGATAAAATCACCGGCCTGACGCTCGGAGCAGACGATTATGTGACAAAACCATTTCAGCCTCTGGAACTTGTCGCCCGAGTAAAAGCGCAGCTTCGAAGGTTTACCCGATACAATGCAAGTGAGTCGGTAAAGGAAGAGTCCATCCTTTCATTTTCTGGATTGGTTTTAAATCAGGATACGCATGAATGTACGCTCAACGAAAAGCCGCTGTCTCTCACACCAACTGAATTTTCCATTCTTTGGGCCCTTTGTTCCAATTGCGGACGGGTAGTCAGTTCAGAAGAATTGTTCCGGGAAGTCTGGGGCGAAAAATACTACAGCAACAGCAACAACACCGTCATGGTTCATATCAGACATTTAAGGGAAAAAATGCACGACAGCGCAGAACATTCCAAATATATCAAAACTGTATGGGGGGTTGGCTATAAAATTGAAAAATAACAAAAAGTATAATTACACAAACCTAAAAAGAAAAGTATTTTTGCAAATGCTTCTGATCACAGTTGCCGCCGCTGTGACTGTTTATCTATTGCGTTATATCCTGAATGGACAGATCGGAGATCGTATCGTTCGATTTTTAGTCAACGCTTTTCATTTTAAAAATTCGGATGCACTGACAATCTATCAGTTGGTGATCCGCAACAATATGGACATGATTCTTTTTGTTGTAATTCTAATATTCTTAGTCATTCTTTTTCGATTTCCTGTTTCTTGGTTTACAAAATATTTCGATGAAGTCAGTGCCGGAGTGGATAAACTTGCTGAGGAATCCGATGAAGAAATTACATTATCGCCGGAATTGGATTTTATGGAAAATAAACTTAATCAGATAAAAAATAACTTGGAAAAACAAAAGAAAGCCGTGGTTGATGCCGAGCAGCGCAAAAATGATTTGGTAGTTTACTTGGCTCATGATATAAAGACGCCTCTGACCTCCGTTATTGGATACTTAAGTCTTCTGGATGAAGCTCCTGATATGCCTCCTGAACAAAAGGCAAAATATGTCGGTATTACCTTGGAAAAAGCTTATCGATTAGAGCAGCTTATAAATGAGTTTTTTGAGATCACAAGATTTAATATTCAAAAAATTATTTTGAATAAAGAAAAAATGAATTTACTGTTCATGCTCCAGCAGATGGCAGATGAATTCTATCCAACGCTGACTCCACAAGGAAAGCAGGTGTCAGTCAATGTGCCTGACGGGCTCACTCTGTGGGGTGATGCAGACAAGCTGGCCCGTGTGTTCAACAACATTCTGAAAAATGCGATAGCCTATAGCTATGAAAACAGCGTCATTGATATCTCCGCTCAGCAGCAGGATAAAAATGTTATTATAACTTTTACGAATCAAGGTAATCCTATCCCGCGAGAAAAACAGGAAACGATATTTGAGAAATTTTTTCGGCTGGACACATCCCGTTCTACCAATACTGGCGGTGCCGGGCTTGGACTGGCTATTGCCAAAGAAATCATAAACGCGCATGGAGGCAATATTTTCGTGCAAAGTAATACAGAAAAGACAGTCTTTACTGTCATGCTTCCACGAAAGTAAAGAAAACCCGGCTTGCGCCGAGCTTTAGCGAGAGTGGAAGCCACTGGTTGCACTTATGCTTGGAAAGTACATAACACAAAGAAAGGACAAGTTATCCACTTAAGTCAGATAGCTTGTCCTTTTGTAATAAATTGTACTAAATAATTACATACCCAAATATAGATCTTAAAAATGGGATCAACAAAGATCTTAAAAACGGGTAAAACACAAAGAATATACCGGCGAATGCGCTGGCCATATAAAAGCGTTCCTCTTCACGAAGGAGCAAGGGAATTTTTTCGATATTGGTACTTTGGACAGAAACCTTCTCCTGTAATTTTGATAAATGTTCTTTCAGCAGCCTAAAAATTACCCATCCGATTAACGTTCCGAGCGTATTCATCAGTAAATCATCAATATCCGTTACTCTTCTATTGAACAATTGACTCAATTCTATTATAAGAGAGAATGTAATACCGGATAATGCTGTTTTCCATAGCACTTCATACTTTTTCCAAATACATGGAAGCATAAATCCAAGAGGTATAAAAAGCAATATATTTTCTATGTATGGGCGAATACCCTCTGTAATCCAAAAAAATGGAATCAGATTAATCTCATCCGATGGAAAATTCAACCCCTTGGGGGTTATTATTCCAAAGCTGTTATGAACAATATCCATTATGGAAGGAATACCAGTAAAACTTAGTACACCAGTAAGGTAGTCCACAAAAATATATACGACTACAATATGTTCAATTGACAGTTTATAGCCCATCTTTTTGATTTGAGAGGTCAGTAGTATATGGTATGGAATCAAGAATGGCAAAGTACTAATAAACCATGTAATCGACACTATAATAAACATTAAAATCCTAATGATCACTAAATTCACCTCCGTTATAATTAACTTGTTTATTATAGGTTATTTAAAAAAGAAATGTCTTAATAAAACCTTAAGATATTGTGATTTTCTCCATAATAAGTTTTATTACACTATTAAGTTGCAGTAGTGTCGTAAATAACATAAATGTCACAGTAAAGCTCCCAGCCGTAAGAAAATCTTAAGAAATTCATAAGACAGAATTCCAACATTCCAGACGAATTTATAGTTGAATAGAGGTAATGAAAAACCAAGGAGCTGTTTTACCGTTGCATTACAGAAAGAAAAAATCCGGTTGCCTGTTCGTTGTTTTGATCGCAATTGTTCTTGTCCTGGCATTTAAATTTGGACTGTCCGTTATGAACAATATAACAAAAAAGAGCGTTTCTTCTGTTCATTCCGTTGCTTCCAGTTCGCCCCTTACTTTGATACCGCAAAGATCCGACACACCTGTCTCTATCGACACGGGAAACCTGCACAGCCCTTGCGCGATTCTTGTCCGGATGAGCGACAAAGCCATGCTGATGCAGAAGCAGAGTGACAAAAGGATTTATCCCGCTTCGCTGACTAAAATGATGACAGTTGTTGCGGCCATCGAAAATATTCCGGATCTGCAAAAGAAGATCGAACTCTCTTCCTCCATTTTCCAGCCGTTTTATAAAGCCGATGCTTCTATGGCGGGGTTTCAGCCCGGAGAAAAAGTCCGGGCCATCGATCTTCTGTACGGCGCTATGCTGCCGAGCGGAGCGGAGTGCTGTGTGGGACTTGCGGATAAAATTTCCGGTTCAGAACAAAACTTTGTAAAAAAAATGAATCAGAAAGCAGAACAGCTCGGCATGAACAACACCCATTTTGCCAACTCGACCGGGCTGCAAAACGAAAACCACTACACAACTGTGAAAGATCTATCGCTTCTTCTCGTTTATGCACTCCAAAATAAAACATTCAGGGAAATCTTCACTTCTTCCCGCCATTCAACAACAGCCACCAATAAACACCCGGACGGCATTACGTTTACAAGCACCCTGTCTCAAAGCCTGAAGGATCAGACGCTTCGGGGCGGAGAGATTCTCGGTGGGAAAACGGGGTATACCGATGAGGCCGGGCTTTGCCTCGCCAGTCTCGCTCAAATTGATGGAAAGGAATACATTCTTGTAACTGCCGGAGCCAAGGGGGACCACAAGACCGAGCAATACAACATTGACGACGCATATGAAGTGTATAAAAATTTAAATTAAAAAGCGTTCTCTCCTTTTGAAAACAGATACCCCATATGACAGGCGGGATTTTTATATTTCAGGAACAATAAAAGAATAAGAATTTCATAAGAAAACATTAAGGGTTTGATAAGAGCAAATTCCAATATTGCCTGCCTGATTTCGGTAGATAGAATTGCCGAATCGGGCAGACTTTTCTATTCCTGAAAGGGGGCGCGGACTAATTTGAAATAGTATACGATAAAAGCAAAGAAGAAATATAAAAGGATAAATCTCAATCATGGCTAAAGCGGAAATTACAATTTATGGATGCGGGCAGGACGAGGCCGTTTTGTTCCGGGAGATGGCGCCTCGATTTGACGTTATGCCGAGGATCACGGATGCAGCGATATCTGAAGTTAACGTTGAACTGGCATGCAGATACAAACCATCTTCTGAATCGTCGGCATATCGGGCAGATGAAGCACGGCGCGTTGATTATCAATACCGGACGCGGTTCACTTATTGATACCGAGGCTCTTATTCCAGCGTTGGAAAGCGGCATCAGCCGTAATTCGGTGCGGGAGGCGATCAGGACTCTGGATATCATGGGTGTCATCACCAGTCAGCAAGGGGCGGGAAATTATCTGACCGGTAATTTTGAGTACAATCTGGTGGAAACCATGTTTATGATGTTTCTGCTGGGTCAGATCGATCATAAGCAGATCAGTCAACTTCGTCGCTCTCTGGAGCTTCAGGCTCTGCTGCTTTCCATGGACAATATCTCGGAACGGGAGGCAGGCAGGCGACCTCTCGGCAAGCGTGGCGGAACTGGAGCATGTGATAGAAGCAAACATCCTTCTGGATATAAAGCTGCATTTTACCATTGCAAAGGCTTCCAGGAATACTTTGATTATCAATATCCTTCAGGCCCTGTCTGATGTAGAAAATCGCTTTTTCTCATAATTCGGAACAATATCGCAGATTGTGGATGCGCCTGTAAAAAGAGGGGGAAAAGCCGGAATCTCAATACGATTTTATTTCTATACATCAATCAATACAGATCCATACAAACTTGCGAATCTGGAGGGGTTTTTATGTCAAATCTATTCTTCATATAGGTTGCTCACATGCGGCCGGGCGTTATGAAGTGGATCTTAATTGCAATTTTGAAAGGCAATTCTGAGTCCTAAATTATAAGGGCGTTAAAAGCTTATTGTTGCAATGAAGTATTCATGCGCATTCAGAGAAAGTCTGAATGCGCATGAATCTCATCAATTTTATCACTTTGTTTGTAAAAGACCTTAATATGCTTCCTATCCAAGCTTTTCTTTGTAGTGATGTGCCTGTTCCAGCATCATGTCCTTGACCTTCATCAGGCGTATTTGGGTACTGCGCTCGTTTTCGTCCAGCTTCATCGTAATATAGCGGATGTTGTCCTGCATTTCCGGAATCATTACATGCTCAAGGGCGTTGACTCGGCGCCTGGTCTTCTCGATTTCCGCCGCGAGCAGTTGGCAGGCTTTCTCACATTCCGCCAGCCGGAGCATATCCGGCAGCAGATCGGACAGGGATTTTACCGCCGAATCAAGATCACCAGAAGTAAAGGCGTACCCGTAGGAATAAATGTCATTCGCGTCGGATGTCCTTGTTTTGTAGTGATATTTCGGAATTTCCACACTCATCACATTTTGGGTTTCCAGTTCCAGGGTGACCTCCTGTTTGGGCGTCATCAGCGCCACGTTCAGAATTTCATCAGACATGACGGACCGCGCCAGCACAAAATTCCGGTTGGCCACCGCAATCCCCTGTTCCACTTTTTCCCGAAGCGCTTTGTTCTCCCGAACAAGGTCAAGAAAACGGCGCATCAGTTCATCTCGTTTGTCTTTCAAAAGCTTGTGCCCGCGCAGCGCCGTGACCAGCTTCTTTTTCAAACGGGTCAGTTCCATTCGCGTTGGATTCACATGAACAGTTGCCAAAAGTGAGCCCTCCTTTGCAAGTGTTTTCCGGACGGTTACTTCCCGTAGTATTGATCCAGAAATTCATCTTTAATTCTCTTCAACTCGCTGCGGGGAAGGATGGAGAGCAGCCTCCAGCCGATGGCAAGCGTCTCCTCAATATCCCGGTTGGCCTGATACCCCTGGGACACATATTCCTTCTCAAATTCGTCGGAGAACTTCGCGTAAAGCCGGTCAATGTCAGTCAGGGCGGCTTCGCCCAGAATAACCATGAGCTCCTTTGCTTCTTTTCCGCGCGCATAGGCGGCGAACAGCTGATTCATGGTGTTTGCGTGGTCGGCGCGTGTCTTTCCTTCGCCGATTCCTTTGTCCTTCAGTCGGGAAAGCGACGGCAGAACGTCGATCGGCGGTGTAACACCCTTGCGGTACAGCTCGCGGCTGAGGATGATCTGCCCTTCCGTAATGTACCCGGTAAGGTCCGGGATGGGGTGCGTCTTATCATCTTCCGGCATGGTCAGAATCGGAATCAGCGTAATGCTGCCGGGTTTTCCCTTCTGTCTGCCAGCCCGCTCATAAAGCGAGGCAAGATCGGTGTACATATATCCGGGATACCCTCGTCTGCCGGGGACTTCCTTCCGCGCGGCGGAGACCTCGCGTAGGGCGTCCGCATAGTTGGTAATATCGGTCAGAATGACCAGGACGTGCATATCTTTTTCAAAAGCAAGGTATTCCGCGGCGGTAAGGGCCATTCTGGGGGTCGCGATGCGTTCGACAGCGGGGTCGTTCGCAAGGTTTACAAACAATACCGCACGGTCGATCGCGCCCGTTTCCCGGAAGCTCTCAATAAAGAAGTTGGATTCTTCAAAGGTGATACCCATGGCCGCAAACACAACGGCAAAGGGTTCCGAAGTACCGCGCACCTTCGCTTGACGGGCGATCTGGGCGGCCAGATTTGCGTGAGGCAAACCGCTGGCCGAAAAGATCGGCAGCTTTTGCCCGCGTACGAGCGTATTCAACCCGTCGATGGCGGAAACCCCGGTCTGAATAAATTCCTGCGGGTAATTGCGCGCGGCGGGATTCATGGGAAGCCCGTTAATATCCATACGGCGATCCGGCAGTATTTCCGGTCCCCCGTCGATAGGACGGCCAAGGCCGTCGAATACACGGCTGAGCATATCCTGCGATACTCCCAGTTCCATGCTGCGGCCCAGAAAGCGCACGCGGCTGTTGCTCAGGTTGATGCCGGTCGAGCTTTCAAACAGCTGTACCAACGCGTTTCCGCCGTCTATTTCCAGCACCTTGCAGCGGCGCTTTTCCCCGTTGGCAAGCTCGATTTCACCCAGCTCGTTGTAGTTTACATTTTCCACGCCCTGTACCAGCATCAGAGGGCCGGCCACTTCCTGTATGGTTCTGTATTCCTTCGGCATCAGTACTCCTCCTTCTGTTCAAGGCTTTGGATTTCTTTGTGCATAACCTGCAGAATATCCTGGTATTCCTGCTCCATGCGGTCGGCGGGAATATATTTAAAGCGGCCGATCCGCTCGCGCACCGCCATAGAGACCAGTTTGTCGGCGGAAACACCCCGCGCCAGCGCCTCCACGGCTTCCTGATAATATTCGAGCACCAATTTCATCATGGTGTACTGCTTTTCCAGCGGCGTGTAAGTGTCCACCTCATGGAAGGCGTCCTGATGCAGAAAATCCTCACGGATGGAACGGGCGGCCTCCAGCTTTAAGCGGTCCGGCGCGGAAAGGGCGTCCATACCGACCAGCTTTACAATTTCCTGCAGCTCAGCCTCTTCCTGAAGCAGACGCATGATCCGGCTTCGCTGCTCCATCCAATCGGGATGCACATGGGAGTTAAACCACTTTTCCATTGTATCCACATAAAGGGAATAGCTGGTCAGCCAATTGACCGCCGGGAAATGCCTGCGGTATGCCAGAGCGGAATCAAGGCTCCAGAACACCTTGACGATACGGAGCGTTGCCTGGGAAACCGGTTCAGAAATATCGCCTCCGGGAGGCGAAACGGCTCCGATGACCGAAAGCGCGCCCTCTCTCGGGGTGTGGCCAAGCGAGCGTACCCGGCCCGCCCGCTCGTAGAACTGCGCCAGACGGCTGCCCAGATAAGCTGGGTAGCCTTCTTCGCCGGGCATCTCTTCCAGACGTCCGGACATTTCACGGAGCGCTTCCGCCCAGCGTGAGGTGGAGTCCGCCATCAGCGCCACGGAATATCCCATGTCCCTGAAATACTCCGCGATCGTAATACCTGTATAAATAGAAGCTTCACGGGCGGCAACCGGCATATCGGAGGTGTTTGCGATCAGGACGGTGCGCTTCATTAGCGAATAACCCGTTTTCGGGTCCTTCAGCTCGGGAAACTCATTTAAAACGTCCGTCATTTCGTTTCCGCGCTCCCCGCAGCCGATGTAGACAACGATATCTGCTTCCGCCCACTTGGCCAGCTGATGCTGCACAACGGTTTTCCCGCTGCCGAACGGGCCGGGAACCGCCGCCACACCGCCTTTTGCAATGGGAAACAGCGTGTCGATCACGCGCTGTCCGGTAACGAGCGGCATTTCGGGGGACAGCTTTTCCAGATACGGCCTGCCTACGCGGACCGGCCATTTCTGCATAAGCGGCACCCTATGTTCCTCTCCGTCGGCGGAGCGTATGACCGCAATGGAACCCGTTACGGTAAAATCGCCTTCTGAAATACCGGAAACGGTTCCGCTCACACCGTTGGGAACCATAATCCTGTGTACCACGATTTCCGTTTCCTGCACGGTACCCAGAACATCCCCGGCTGCTACTTCGTCCCCCGCGGAAACGCAGGGAACAAAGTGCCACTCCACATCGCGCTTGAGCGCTGGAATTTCCACACCGCGATGCAGGTTGTTGCCGGAAGCCTTCATAATATCGTCCAGCGGGCGCTGGATCCCGTCGAAAATGCTGCCGATCAGTCCAGGCCCAAGCTCCACGCTCAGCGGGGCCCCGGTGGATTCGACCGGTTCTCCCGGCCCCAGACCGGAGGTCTCCTCGTAAACCTGTACGGAGGCACGGTCCCCATGGATTTCTATAATCTCGCCGATCAGCCGCTGATCGCTGACACGCACAACGTCGAACATGTTGGCGTCGCGCATTCCCTCCGCAATGACCAGTGGCCCGGCGACTTTCCGGATTGTCCCTTTACTCATATTGTCACCTGCTCTTTTCGTTTTCATCGTTAAAGATAATATCGGAACCAACAGCCTGTTCCACCGATTTGCGGACATGCGCCATTCCGGCTCCCGTATTTCCCGAAACGCCGGGAATCAAAATAATCGCGGGCACACGCTGCGCGCGGTACCGGTCGACTTCCGGTTTCAGCGCGGCGGCCAGCGCTTCTGTTATATAAATGACCGCGTAACCGCTTTCCGCCAGCCTGCGCAGAGTTTTCGCAGCCTGTACGGATTCCGCCTCCGGGTAAACGTCAAGTCCAAGGGCCGCGAAACCGTAAACGCTGTCGCGGTCGCCCATTACTGCAATCTTATACATACATTTCCCTCAGCCTTTCCCGCACGGATTGCTCCGGCAACTGATTCCGCTTGCCGGACAAAACAATGCGCACCACACGGATTTCGTTTTCCCGTGCGAGGAAATAAGCCGCAAGCGGCCCTATGGTGAGCGGGTTGTATTTCTGTGGGCGGATCGCCCGCATGATCCGGTTGTCACACCAACGTTCAAACGCGGATACCGATTCCCGAAGCGCGTCCTCCGCCTGCGCATAGGGGGTGGAGCGCAGGTATTGATAAAGCTTCTCTTCTCCCTGCGCGGCGGCCTGTGCAAGCTCCTCGATATTCACGGAATCACACGGCGCCAGAGCGCGAAGAATCACCGGAAACGGTTTTCCGGTAGCGCAGGCGCGCGCGGCGACTTTAATATCCGCGGCGGCGACCGTCAGCTCCGCGTATTCGCGGATAAGCTCGTTTTCGGAAGCTTCTCCCGCGCTTTTCACAGCCAGAAGAGCCGCCCTGTCCAGAATAAAATCGCATAGCTGGCCGTCGCCGATGTGAAGAAGCGCATCAAAAGCTTCCTGTGCCGGGACGCGCATCGGTTCCGGCAAAAGCGAATAGTCGCGCTCCCTGACAGCCTGCAGGACCGTTTGTGTTTCCACCGTTCCGCCGCTTTGAAAAATCCCCTGCGGATCCGTACCTGAATACACAGCCTTGATGGCGGCTTTCAGGTTATGGTAATCGTTCGCACAGAAAAACACCGAAAAATCGGACAGGTCATCCAGCAACTCCTTTAACAGGGCCCATGTCTTTTCCCGCTCCGCCTCCAGCATCTTTTCCGGGCTGTCGTAGCTTTTCGCGTCCCCCCAGCCCCTGCTGTGGAGCAGTGAAAGGCACTCTTCCTCGTCTTTGGCGGAAAGAAGCTGCTCCATTGCCTGTGCGTTCAGCAAAGAAAGTTCCTTTGATCGAATACGCGCCACCGCATAAGCGTACTGCGTGTCGGACATCAGATCTCCCTCCTTTGCTTTCAGCGGAACAGCAGCTCATTGACCCGGTCGGTCAGCCGCTCGTGCTCCGCTTCAAATAAGGCGTCGAAGGAACAGTTCTCCTCAACACCACCGTAAACCAATATAAATCCTCCGCTTAAACTGCGGGTTTCTTCGGAAATTTTCAAGGAACCACTCCTAGCCCTTGCCGTTTCTTCCAGGCGTTGGGCAAAGCCCTCCGGTACCCTGCTGTGATCCTCCGGAGAAAGGATCATTTCTCCCTCCTGCGGCAGGGCGGCTTTGGCGGCTACCTTCAGAATCACATCGAAATAGGAATCATCCGGCAGCTCGGACAGGGTCTGACGAACCCTTCCGATAACGTCACGGATCATTTCCTGTTTAGCCTGCAGCACCTTCTGCCGTTTTTTCAGTTCCGCCGAAGACTGTGCCCGTTTCAGAATTTCCACGGCGGCCTCTTTGGAGCTCCGGATGATCTCTTCGGCCTGCCGACCGGACGATTTCCCAGCTTCTTCCTCAATGCCGGCCGCTTCCCGCTCCGCCGCGGAGACGGCCTGCCCGGCGGCGGATTCCGCTTCGTCCAGAATCTCCTGAACGATTTTCTCTAATCCTGTCATTGACAAGTTCTCCCATCAAACATTAATTCCGCCGATCCCGAAAACCGCAAGAATGGAGACCAGCAGCGCAAGAATGGCATATGTCTCTACCATCGCCGGAAAAATCATGGCTTTACCGAACTGGTCCGGGCGTTTTGCAACCAGGCCGATGCTGGCGACCGCGGCGCGGGCCTGCCGCAGCGCGGACCAGTAACCCACAACAGCGATAGGCATACAGGCAAGGAAATAAAGAAGCCCCTTTGTGAGCGATATGTCTGCATTGCCGCCCAGAACGCCGATTTGGGAAAGAGTAATAAACGCTACCAGAAGGCCGTAAATGCCCTGTGTACCCGGAAGAAGCTGCAGGACAAGGACTTTGCCGAATTTGCCGGGGTCCTCCGTGACAACACCGGCGGCGGCTTCTCCTGCCAGACCGACACCGCGTGCGGAACCGACGCCAGCCATCAAAGCACCCAAAACTGCACCAAGCAGTGCAAAAGCAATCCCCATTTTATCCATTTTTATGATCCTCCCTGAATTTGAAATATTGAGTATTTACAGCGAACGGATGAAACTTCCGGCCTCCGCCGGAATAAAATTTCCCGAAAAACTCCACAAACTGCAGGCGGTTGGTATGGACGTAGGCGCCAAGCAGATTGATCCCGATATTCATTGTGTGACCTAAAAGGAAGATGATTACAAATACCACCGCACCGACCGCGTTTCCTCCGACCATGCTTCCCATCTGATTGATGACGGTGGCGATGACTCCGGTGGCAAGGCCGAGCGCAAGCAAACGGGAGTAGGACAATACATCGCTCAGATAACCCGTAATGTTATAGAGGCTGTACAGACCTTTGAGAATACGTTTGAACCAGTTCCGGGACTCCCGTCCGCCAGTCAGGATAATACCGACTGCAGCCGCGACCGCGGTATAAGAGGCCACGCTGTTCAGCAGCGACGGGATCGCGACAGAAGCACCCGCGATATCTGCAAACATCTTCTGACCCAGAAGAAGAATAATCAAACTGATCAGAAGTAAGTACCAAAATACGACGTCATAAAGAGCATCTTTGTATTTTCCGGCGCTCACCAGCTGATAGAAATTCATAGCGAGGCCCGTAAACAAATGAACCAGACCAACGACAAAGCAGAACATCAGCATCCGCATCGGCTGGTTCAGCGGCGCGAACCACAGCGGCGGGATCGTCAGATGGGTTCCGAAAAACGTTTTGGAGACCACATCCACCACATCACCGAAATAGCTGCCGAACATCACGCCCCAGAAGACGGTGGAGATCCCGCAGAAGAAGAACATTTTCAGCGTATTCCGCATGCTTCTCTCCATATTTTTGAAGTGCAGAAGACAAATTCCACAGATAACGGTCAGAAGAGCTCCGTAGGCGGCGTCGGAAAGCATCATGCCGAAAAGCAAATAGTAAAAGATAGACATGACCGCCGTCGGGTCGGCCTCACCGGCGCCGGGCAGGCTGTAGCTTTCCACCACCGACTCGACCGGCGCGGCAAAGCCGTTGTTGCTCAGCAGAACCGGAACATCCTCCCCTTCGGAGGGGTCTGTAAAAGCGACTGTAACGGGAAAATTCGCGGCCAGTTCCTCTTCCAGCGCGCCGGTTTCCCGCTTTGGCAAATAGCCCTTCAGGCAAAAGGTCCGCCGCGATTGGTTCAACCTGCTGATGACTTCATATTTCTCAAGCCGCATGGTATAGTAGTCCAGCATGAATTTCAGATCTTCCCGCGCGCCATCATGGCTCCTGATTTCGTCCTGTGCTTTCTTGATTTTTTGCGCCAGCTCTTCAATATTGCCCCGAAGCTTTTTGATCTGTTCCGCGGGCGGTACGGCCGGGACAACGGCGGGCTTTGCATACCCCAAATCCCGCAGCCGGTCTTCTACCGAACGCGCGTCGGCACGCAGACAGAGGGCCATCACGCACGTCTGCTCCGGAGAGCTGCTTACGATTTCCACGGAAACGGTATCCGCCCCCGAATCACTGAGCTGTTCCTCCAAAACCTCCTGCTCCAGCCCGGGCGGCAAAACCCCGACAAAAGCGGTTGTTTTGCCCGTCCCGAAAAAATTCAGCGGCAGATCGAAACTCTCCCAGGGAGCAAGCGCCTCCATCTGAATTTTCAGCTTCGGAATTTCCGCCTGATTTTCTTCGACTTCCCCCGAAAGGACATTCAGCCGGTACGCGAGCTGAAGCATGGATTCGCGCTGCTTCGCAAAAGAGTCATAATGTTCAACCGTCGTTACCTGCCTGCCTTCCAAAGCAGAAAGCAGAGGTTTTGACTCTGGCGAATAACGGTTCAGAATGCTTAACGCCTCCCGAGAAGCCGAAATTCCCTTTTCCAGTGTCGCCCGGGCCGGAGCGGTATCCGTTTTCCGGAAGACATCGTCTTCGTCCGGCCCGTTGCTTACTTCAACGATTCCACGCCGCTGCAGCATTTCCAGTATTTTTTTACGATCTTTTTTCAGAGCGCACAATTCTATTCGCTGCATGGGCACCACAGCCATAATGCAATCCCTCCTTTTATGAAAATAAAATCAGATCAACTCCGCCAAAACAGTCTGTACCGTCTGTGCCTCCCTCTCTCTGACCGTTTCGCGCAGAGCGGCGATCTCCTGTTCGGCCTGTTCAAGAGCCTGCCGGAACACGTCCGTTTCCTGCCGATGGGCATTCTCCAATTCCACTTTCGCCTGTTCCCGTGCCCGGGACACGGCTTTTTCTGTCAAAGCCGAAGCCCGTTCTTTCGCAGAGCGGATGACTTCCTCCACCCTAAGAGCAGTCTGCTGCTCAAGTTCCTGAGACTTACGCTCGGCCTGACGAATGGTTTCTACCGCCTGATTAGCCAAAATATCACCCCCAAATTAAGCGTCTTCATCACCTGATATTCTCAGTTTACAAAAAAAGAAAAAACATATAAAGATTTCATTAAGATTTATAATAAACGAAAATGAATAGTATATCAATGCGGAATACCCGGATTTAAAGGTAAATTAACAAAAAATATTATAATAGTTACTCCCTGGCAGTGAACTGCACCCCAAAAGTTTGAATCGGTGTTTACGAGCTCGGCATTTTTATGGCTCTACTTTAGAAAGCCTGTATGGAGGTTTTGGAGAAATTTTCTCCGATTCCCCTGATGGCGGTAAAATGGCGTGAAAAGAAATGAAAGTGGCAGAGTTTTGCGATTTACATGTAAATCCCCACATGTTATACTAAACATGCTCAAAGATTTATCTAAAACTGAATGCGGGAATAAAGGCACCTTTTAAATGAGGTGTTTTTATCGCACGGCGGTTTTTTCCCGCCTCGGAAGCAGCACTTAGCAGCAATTTGCCGAGTGCTGCTTTTATGTTTTCGGACAAACAATAACAATAAACTGTAGAGTTTAAGGCACGACTTGGAGAAGAAATTAGTCACTACTGACCGCCGGAAACTGGTTAAGCGCAAGAAAGCTCAGCAAGAAATCTAATGCGGATGTAACACGCAGTTAATACGCATAATCGAAAGAATTACTCTTTTTATACATAATTAATACGTACAGATTGATATACAGTGAACGAATCATCTGCCGTCTGCGGCATCTCTTATACACAGCCACCAGCATTAAAAAAGCGGAGTATATGCAATCTGTTGCACAGATACACGGTACCAGCATTGAGGAAAACAATGGGATCGTGAAAATCACTTTTTCAAGCCTAATGCTCAAACGCAAACAGTGGCAAAGCTCGGATCTTCTCATTGATCCCCTGTACTTTGCCCTAAGCGACTATGCTGACCGGCATACTCCAGAGAAATTCAGGGAATGCGTTGTTTGCTTCGTCAACGTTTACTGCAGAGACCTGCCATCCCGCCGCATCCGGGATTATGGCAATGTGGAACTGAAACAGGCTTTGGACGTGATTGGCGTCTTTCTTCTGGAGGATGATTCCGGGCGGCTCTGTGATGTCTACAACACCACTGAACTGGGCGAAGCAGACTGCACATGCATTTTCATCATGCGAAAGGACTGCTTTCCGGAATGGCTCGCTAAGCGTCAAAATCAGGTGCAAGCCATATCGGATTTTTGAAGCTTTCTGGCAAGAATTTTCCGATATGCTTAAGACGGGTTGAAAGTCCCGGTATATCAGGTTTTTTGCCTGATTTTACCGAGGCTTTTTTACCCCGGATTTCAGTCGATACGGTAGATTTTAAAGGAGGTGACGACTATTACCGCACTGGAAAGGGACACGCAGACGTACCTGCTCCTCAGTCTCGTCGCTGTATCGGGAGAACTGCCCGCCAGTCAGTCCACAGGCTGATTGGGAGTGCAAGCTACGGCGAAAAGCTCCTGACATCTCTGCGTGACAGGCGTTTACTTCGCACCTGCTATAAGGATCAGCTGCGGGGACACAGGCTGACCGCAAAGGCTAAGTCATTGCTGTTGGCGGATAATCACAGCCGGTTCTCGTTCTATCTTACCGGCAACACCGATACCAACCTAATTAAAAGCGAAGTGACTCGAAGGCTGCGTCTTCACCGCATTGCTGAAACTACGGTAACAATGAAGAATGCTGGTGTCCATTTTTCTGGATGGAAAGCCGGATGTTTTTTATCCGGAGGGATGCAGCCGTACACAGCCGCTTACAGTCGAACATGCAGCCTATTACAATTATCGTGAAATGAAAAAGGTAAGCGGTGAGTTTGCCAAAATCCGGGGTGCAAGAGCGGTTGGAATTCTGCTGACTGAGCAGGATGCTTTTGTGACCTACAATACCGGCGACGCCCTGATGAAATGGGAATACAAGTCCGAAATGCGCACCAAGGCGTTATCTAACTCATGGTAAACCATAGGCGAGCGTTAAGAATATGCAGATTGGTACATGATAACCCATGAAAGCAATTAAAATACTCGTAAAAAATGTCTTAGAAACCAGTAACCATACTGTAGCATATCGTACAAGCAAATTGACATAAGTTTTATCGAAAGGCATGGTGATAAAATGAAAAAAAAGGAAATGCAAGTAACTTGCAAAAATGTTTTCAAAAGCGGCGAAAACACGACATTAAAAGAACAATTCACACAAAAGTGGATTGAGATTATCAATCAAATTGAAAAAAATAAAAGGATAGCAATCGGTAAACGGTAATATGCAAGCCATTTGCTATATGATATAATAAAATTAGGAAATGGCTTGTTCTATCTCTATGGAGATATGAATGTATGAAAACAGCTATATATTGCCGCTTATCAGAAGAAGATAGAAACAAGCATGCTGAAACTGACGACAGCGAAAGCATCCAGAATCAGAAGTCCATGTTGATTCAATACGCTATGGAAAAGGGGTGGGAAATCTATCACATTTACAGCGATGACGATTACACAGGTGCGGATAGAAAACGTCCGGAGTTTAATCACTTATTAGAGGACGCTCAGCAACATAAATTTGATATTATCCTTTGTAAAACGCAATCACGATTTACCCGCGAATTGGAATTAGTCGAAAAATACATCCATGGGTTATTCCCTGTTTGGGGTATTCGTTTTGTAAGCATAGTCGATAATGCGGATACCGCTAATAAAGGGAATAAGAAATCCCGGCAAATCAACGGGCTTGTAAATGAGTGGTATCTGGAGGATATGTCTGACAATATCCGCAGTGTTTTGACTAACAGACGAAAAAATGGTTTTCATATTGGTGCTTTTGCTCTCTATGGGTATCAAAAAGACCCGGAGCAGAAGGGACACCTCATCATTGATGAGGAAGCTGCTGCCGTGGTCAGGGAAGTTTTCGTTCTTTTCTCGCAGGGGTACGGTAAAACAGCCATCGCTCGTATGCTCAATGACAGGGGCATACCCAATCCGACGGAATACAAGCGTTTACATGGGTTGCGTTATCATCAGCCCAAAATGAAAAACAGTACTCTTTGGAAATATTTTGCTATCTCAGATATGCTGACAAACGAAATCTATATCGGTAATATGGTACAGGGGAAATATGGCAGCGTGTCCTACAAAACCAAGCAAAACAAGCCGCGGTCGAAGAGAGATTGGTATAGGGTTGAAGGAACGCATGAGCCAATTATAGAAATGGAACTTTGGGATAAAGCGCAAGCCCTGATTGCACAAAGAGCGAAGCCATTTGATGTAGGTACAATCGGACTGTTTGCACGAAAAGCCCGGTGCGCGAATTGTGGTTATATGATGCGTTCCTCTAAAAATCGTGGGAAACACTACTTGCAGTGTTCAAACCGCCACGTAGCAAAAGATGCTTGTACTGGCTCTTTTATTTCCGTTGACAAATTGGAGCAAACTGTCATTGCTGAGCTGAATCGTTTGGCAGCAGAATATCTTGACAAGGACGAATTATCGCAGCAGATAAAGTTTTGTGATCATTTGCAGGAGCAAAAATCCCGTATCCTTGCCGATATTGCAATCTATGAGAAAAAGATTGCAGAGTATACAAAAGGAATTCGTGATCTGTATATGGACAGAGTGAGGGGCATTATTACAGAAAGCGATTTCGTGGAATATTCAAAGAGCTTTACCGCCGAGAAAGAGCGGTTGGAGCATGTTGTGGCTGACGGCCAAAGGCAGATATCGGAAATTGATCAAAAAATGGAAACGGGCGATAACCGTCGGCAATTGATCGAGCAATACACCAGCCTCGAACACCTCAGCAGGGAGATCGTTGATACATTGATCGATTACATATCAATCGGCAAACGAATTCTCGGTACAAAGAATGTTCCTATTGAAATTCATTGGAACTTTTAGCGCAAAGTTGTTTTTATAGGATTGCAGCAGAGCAGAAAGCGCGCACCACATATGACAATATCCTGCGCTTTGCCGACGACCCGGACGTCCGTGACCCGATTAAGTTCCTGCGTCAGCGGGAAGTGGTTCATTACCAACGCTTCGGTGAAGGCCTGCGTATCATTACCGATCAGCTTGATTCAAAGAATTTTTATGCTTTCAATCCGGCATTTGATACAAGAAAATAAATTCAGGTATGATAATAGCCCTCCCAGCAGTCTGAATGCCGGGAGGGCTATTTTGTGTTATCTCGATGTTGCTTCCAGTCCTCCATCCTGCCTGATACAAGCGCCTGTAATGTGTCCCGAACGTGCTGAAGCAAGGTACACTGCAAGGTCGGCAACCTCTTCGGGGTTAGCATACCGTCCGTCCGGATAAGCTCCGCTGAAAGCCTTTTTCGCTTCTTCTACAGAAACCTTCTCT
Organism: Caproiciproducens puteiluti; assembly: GCF_052442865.1. Lineage (NCBI taxonomy): Bacteria > Bacillati > Bacillota > Clostridia > Eubacteriales > Acutalibacteraceae > Caproiciproducens > Caproiciproducens puteiluti. Next base: position 3,161,165 of record NZ_CP194790.1, read on the forward strand.
CCTAAAAACTTCTTCTCAATGGAACGCATCATCGGGGTATCGATCGCTCCCGGACAAATACAGTTCACACGAATATTGCTTGCGGCAGTCTCCAGTGCCACACATTTGGAAAGTCCCGCTACAGCATGTTTGGATGAAACATAAGGAGACATACCGGAAGCCCCTACAAAGCTTCCGTTAGAAGCAATATTTACGATAGAGCCGCTTTTCTGCTTAATCATTTGCCGCACCGCATATTTCATACCATACATTGGGCCGAACACATTAATGTTATAAACCTTCATGAAATCATCATAGGTTTGCTCGGTAATCGGGGCATTGCGTCCTTCAAATCCAGCGTTGTTAACCTGAACATCCAAACCGCCGAAGGTCTTAATTGTTTTCTCGACCATTGCCTGAACCTGTTCTTCCTTTGTAACATCTACCACAAACGTGAGCAGATGATCTGCCGGAAGGTTCAGCGAAGGAACAAGCTTATCCAATTTTTCCTGTTTAGTCGAAGAAATGGCCAGTTTACAGCCCTCCGAAGCGAATGCTTTGGTCAAAGCTTCTCCTACTCCTCCGGTTGAGCCGGTAATCATAACCACTTTGTCCTTTAACTCTAAATCCACAATAACGCACTTTCCTTTCTTATTCACTTTTTATCATCAACAACAGTTTCAGATTACACCATATTATAACATAAAAAATCGAGAGGAAGTCTGTCTAAGCAGACGGAATGTTGAACAAAAGGTTGTTGACTGATAGAATGAAAGAAGGTATCATTGTAAGCAAGGCACGAACAAAACAACGGATATTTCCCAAAAGAAGAACACTGATCAAAACCAGGCGCCGCCTCTGCGAAACGCAAACGGGCTAAGGAATAAAAACCGGGTACTTCTCAATAGACCATATAAATCATTACCAAATGGTATCAAAAGTGAAAAAGGAGAGGATAAAAATGAAGAAAGGTATCAGTTTGCTGTTAGGCCTGGCATTTGCCTTTGCCGTATCAGCCTGTTCATCTGGCAACAGCGCTTCTATCGCTTCCAATAGTGCTTCGGCTGCTGCTTCAGTTGCTTCTGCCGTTTCCGCTGCATCCGAACCCACGAGCTCTGCCCAAAAGCTTGAAGTTGATAAAAATCTTCTTGACGTAACGATCACCTTCCCCGCGTCAATGTTTGAAGGTACCGATACAAGCCAGGCAATAGAAAATGCCGAATCTGAAGGAGTCCAGGTCACTAAAAATTCCGATGGATCCCTGACGTATAAAATGAGCAAGGCGACCCATAAGAAACTGATGGACGGGATGAAGAAAAGCACATCGGATTCACTGAGTCAATTAAAAACCAGCGGCGATTATGAATCTATCACCGATGTAAAGTATAATGACGATTTCAGTCAAATTTCAATCGTGGTAAATAAAGCTAAATATGAGTCCAGTTTGGATTCATTTGCCTCCCTGAATGCCGGCTTGCAAGGCATGTTCTATCAGATATTCGATGGAAAAGATGCAAATCATTCAACGGTTAAAGTCGATTTTGTGGATGAAACCGGTAAAGTGATAGAAAGCGTGACTTATCCGGATGCCCTTAAAAATTAAAGAAATAAATTCTTTTCTTCCCTGCACCTTTCCGGTATGCGGATAAATCTATCTGGAAGAAATCGACAGGCGAATTGTGCGTATTTACGTAAAGCCTTCGCCAATCTGAAAGCCGAGGCCCGAGGGGAAAGAGAAACCCCCGCCCAAACATGAAACAGCCCTCCCGGCAGTCAGAATGCCGGGAGGGCTGTTTTATCAAACAGGGCCTTAGAGGCAGAACGATAGGAACCAAGGCCCATACGGATTAAGCGACAATACAGCCGTAAAGCTCCGTAAACGGATGCGTTTTGCAGTCTTTTAACAGACCTGTGTAAAAAGCCACTGCGTTATCAATGGTACCAATTCCATAGAAAACCTCATAATTGCGATAGGCCTCCGTGTGCTGTGTCAGTTCCAGAATTCCCTTTTCCAGCCGCGGAATAAAGGAATCCGCAGGCCCTATGTCTTCCTGATTCAGAACCGTCCAGCCGCTTGAAGCCTCAATCAGACTGCGAAGGTCCCATAAAATGCTGTGATTTCCGCCTATGGTGACCCATTTATCGCTTTGCATTTTCACACATAAATAAACACGATATTTCATCAGATTTCCCCCATAAATTTCCCGCTATTATAGTAATTCGGACCGCAGCAAGAATTTTTTGGGGTCGTCTGTACCGGAACACCCAAAAACTGTTTTTCAAATGGCTGACCGGCTTTATCTTCTGCTTTTGCCGGATTTGCCAAAGCTTTCGCGCCCGTCCCACGCACTGCCGGATTTTTCGGTTTTCTTTTGTCCACTGTTTCCCCTGCCCGCCGAATCGTACCACTCATTGCCCTTGGGTTCGGCGTCCGAGCCCGTCTTCGCTCTGCCGCTTCTATTCCCCTCCGCGGCAAACTTTTCCGCTGCTTTTACGTTGGCATCCGTCTCTGCCTTCGCCCTGCTGTTTCCTTTTTTCGCCGCGAAGGACTTTCCATTGGATTTTAACCGCGCATCCTTCGTTGTCCCGAACCGGCCTTTATGGACACCGGACCTGCCGTCCGCCCGGGAAGAAGTTTCCCCTGCGGTGATCTTCGACTGTGAGGAAGAGGTCCCGGCGCCGCGGCGGGAAGCAGTGCCCGTCGGGCCCTTGTTCTGACCGTCCCCGGTTTTGGATTCCTGTTCCGCCGTTTCGATCGCCTTTCTGATATCCTTTACCGGTTTTTTCAGCCATTCCTGTATATCCACGCTTTCGGGGCTGTTCACGCTTGTCTGCAGCTTTTGTACCAAATTCAATTTTCCGGGAGTTGTCCCCAGGGACCGGGCTTCCTGCACCTGCCCATACCCAACGCTGACGGTTTCCACCTCGACCTGCGCGCTCGTATTTTCTACCGCCTGTTTAGCAGAACTCTGCAGGCCGTCCGCCAGCTTTTTGGAATTCTGTTCGTTTTCGCAGGAGGCCGCAATCAGGATTTCATCCGGATCCTCGGCGCTGAAATAACCGGTCCTGTCAATTTCCCCGACCGTATCCCGGATTGCTTCATCAATCGTTTTATTCTTTAAATCCAGTTTCTTAATAATCTCCTCGCCGTCGCCGTTGACCGCCCCTACGCTCAGCACCCTGTTAAACCTGTTGACAGAATATTCTATGGACGGATTTACATCCAGACTGACATAGGAATACGGCGTGCAATAAGCCCATGCGCCCGCTCCGGACACAATGACAACAGCCGCTGCCGCCGATGCCAGCGCGGCGATTTTTCCCGGTTTCCTCAATCCCCGCCTTTTCATCTCGATCTCTTGCCCAATCGCGTATTCACGATTTTTCACTTTGATGATACTGCCGTCGTCCGTCAGAGCAGCGGCATAAGGTTCCCTGATTTCCACAACAACCGCTTTCATCTGTCCAGCTCCTCTCGAACGAACCGCATATATTCTGCGAGGAAGGGATAATCACCGGTCATGATCTCTACCGCCGCTATTATATACTTTCGGTGGCGTTCCAATATTTTTCGGGGCACCTTTGTATCCTTTTCAATTGATTTCAAAGGCAGGTATTTTGAATTTCTCAGATCGTTCGTCAGCAGGGGGCTGCGTATCAGATACGCGATCGCTTTCGCGCAGGATTTTTTTGTCTTCTCCGCCTTGGGAGAACACGAAATCAAATCATAAAAGGAAAAGCCGTAGGAAGAAAAGACCTGATTGGCGGCTTCAATTTCCAGTTTCAGAGAATCATCCGGCAGCTGTCCGGCCCGCTGTAAAACAGCTTTCCCGACCGCAGATTCCTCATTCTCATCATCCGGGTCGGAATCGAGAACAGAGAGGCTGACTGTGGTTTCGGCGCTGTGTCTGGACTGCGTACGCAGGTAGTCGATCAGCCTTCGGCGGATCACCATCCTTGCAAACCCGACAAAGCCGCCTTTATCCAGCGAATAATCCTGAACCGCCTGGGAAAAAGCCAAAAGAGCGACGGACCATTCATCATCACTCTTGGAAACATAGCGGTGAACGGTAAAGGAGGCACATCTCAGGATAAACGATTCGTTCTGCCGGACAAAATCATCCATCAGGCATTCATCATTGGCCGCCTGCACTGCTTTTCTGTCCATCTCTTGCAAGGATGTCCCCTCCATTCTTATCATTTAAAATGGATAATTTTGTCGTACCAAAAGGTATTTGTATATTCTACCGCATGAACTTTTGGATTGCAACGCAGTTCAGGAATATAAAGCAAAATGCCCGCCGCGGGGAACAACCCGCGACAGGCATCTTCTTTTTATGGGATTTAAGCAACATTGATTGTAAGAAGAATATTGGCAAACGTCCTTTTTTCTCCCGTGAATATGGCAAGGCGGACATCGGGCTGGCAGCAGGCGCTATAAAACGCGTGCCGCTCCAGGCCGCTTAGTTCCATTCCGCCGAGAAGCTCTTTGAATTCCCCGAAAATCGGCGGCTGTTCCCCCTCGGGGGTCATGACTTCCGCTTCTTCAAAATTGACGACTTCCCCCAGCACCTTCAGCACCTGAGTTACCTCCGGCATCCCGCTGGTAAGACCCAGATAAACCTTGGCCGCACTTCCGCTTTTCGAATCGAGCGGATAGTTGCCGTCGGCAATCAAAATCTTGTCGCCGTGGCCGCACAGAGAAAGAAGGCGCATAATTTCCGGATGAATACAGGCTGTTTTTAACATAGCTGTCCCCTCCTACTTCTCGTTTTCTCTCAGGCTGCCCAGAGTTCCGCCCGGGTGCCACTTCACATAATCCTTGGGCGTGATTCCGCGGTTGACCTGGAGCACCACGCTCAGGCCCTGAAGGGTTACCATTTCCGCAAGGATCGAAAGGCGAGGCGCGCGGTTCAGCGGCCCGCCCTCCTGGCCTATTCCGGCAAACAGGCAGGCGTCGCCCATTTTAGCGAGCCAGGATTCCGGATTCCCCGTTACGGAAATCACCTTGCAGCCGTTATTTTTGATGGCTGTGACCGTGGATTTCAGTTCCCCGGTTTCGCCGCTGTTGGAAATGCAGATTACCACATCCCCGGCAATCAGCTGGCCGCAGGAGCCGTGCACGGCTTCGGTGCCGTGCAGGAAATAGGTGGGCGTACCGGTGGACGACAGCAGGGAAGCCATATATGCCGCGACATGGGACGGCTTGCCGATTCCCGTGATATGTACGCGGTTCCCGCTCTTTTCCGCATCCAGAATCAATTCCACCGCTTTTTCATATCCATCGCTTGTAATCGTCCCGGCAAACCCGTTAAATTCCTCTTTCGCCACACTGACAAAAGCCTGCAAAGCCTCCCGGCTTTCTTTTTTAATCATAGGTATCTCGCTCCTTTGGGTTTATTTAAGGACTTCCAGCAGGGAAAAATCAAAATCCGTCCGATCTTCCCGCTTCATCAGTTCAACAACCTCCGAAAGGTGCGGCAGGGAAGGCTGAGCACCCATTCTGGAAACGGTCAGCGCCGCAGTATAGTTCGCGAAATGAAGCGCCTGCCAATGCTTCAATCCCGCGCAGACGCCGGTGATAAAGGCACTTACAAAGGAGTCCCCCGCGGCGGTCGGATCCTTTACTTCCACCACGTCGGCACACGGTTCATAGATAAATTCGTTCTGATTGGCAACCACGGCACCCGCACTGCCGAGCGTGATCACCACATTTTTCACGCCCCTGGAAAGCAGGGAACCAACCGCCGCTTTCAGGTCGTCCTGATTCACCCGGCAGCCTTCCCTGCGGATCTGAATGCCCGTAAGGTCGGCCGCCTCGTGTTCATTCGGAGAGATATACGCCAGATGGGAAAGCAGTTTTTCAGACAGCGGAGCAGACGGAGCCGAATTCAGCATCACGGGCACGCCCTTTTCAAAGGCATATTTCGCCACCATCTCATTGATGCTCATCGGAATTTCCAGCTGCAGGACAACCATGTCGTACTGGCCGACGGCTTCCCTGAGAAAGTCGATTTCCTCAGGAGCAATGGTCATATTGGCGCCCGGAACGACGATAATCCTGTTTTTTGCCGCCCGGCCGTCACCGACTTCCAGCAGTACATTTCCAACCGCGGAGGATACTTCCGGGTTGGTCGCCACAAATCCGGTATGGATGCCGGACTCCTTGCAGGAGCCGATCAGCCGTTTCCCGAAATCGTCGTTCCCCACCTTGCCCACCATAGTGACCTCGGCGCCCAGCCGGGCCGCCTGCACCGCCTGGTTCGCGCCCTTTCCGCCGGGAGCGGTGCGAAAGCTTTTTCCCAGAACCGTCTCTCCGGAATTCGGGAATTTTTCCGTGCTGACAATCAGGTCCATGACGAAACTGCCAACCACCAAAATTTTGGGTTTCCTTTTCATATTTCTCCTCCCTACAGCTGAACGGTCATCGCGAACCGGCTGTAAAACATTACGCTTTCACTTTTACACCGATGGAAGTGAGGGTGTCGATGAGAACCTTCTTCTCCTCTTCCGTGATGGGAGCGAGGGGTTTTCTGGCCGGGCCGACCTTGATGCCGGTAACCAGCTCAATGGCGGGACGCATAATGGAGTTGGGGAGGATTCTTCCGTTCTGGCCGCAGGATTTGCAGAATTTATAAAGGGGCACGAACAGGTCTTTGGCCTTTTCATGATCGCCCGCTTCAAACGCTTTGATAATGGTTCTGATTTCGTGGCCGAAAATATGCGCGCCGCCGCTGACAACGCCCATTGCGCCCTGTACGATGGTGGGGAGCAGCATGATGTCGTCGCCATTGAAGATAACGAAATTGGGATCGATCTTCTCGGTAGCGATAAAGTAGTCCGTGATCTGGGTGGGATTGATGCCGGCCTCGTCCTTGATGCCGATGATGTTATCGAAATTCGCCAGTCTTGAGACGGTTTCCGCTTCAATGTTGACTCCTACGAAAATCGGGATATTGTAGAGCAGGATATTCGCCGTTGTGCTTTCCGCAACCGCTTTGTAATGGTTGTAGATGCCTTCCTGTGTGGGCTTATTGTAGAAAGGAGCGACTACCATACACAGGTCGATGCCGCATTCAACCGCTTTCTTTGTCAGAGCAATCGTTTCCTTGGTGGAAGCGCAGCCGGTACCGGCGATGACGGGCTTTCTGCCGGCGACGGTCTTCACCGCCGTCTCCATCAGCTTGACGCGCTCGTCAAAGGTCAGAAGGGAAGCTTCTCCGGTAGTGCCGGTTACGATAAAGGAATCGCAGAGGTCGTTGGCGATAAGGTATTCAATCAGCTCGGCATATCTGCCATAGTTGATTTCTTCGTTCTCATCATAAGGGGTTACCAGGGGAAGAAGAATCTGGCCATATTTCGCTGTAAACTCTTTTCTTGTCATTTTGAATAACTCCTTTTTTGTTTTATTGAACAGTCTTCCGGCATGGAGACCGTTTCGATAAATCATCAGCTTGTAAGATTGTCTGACGTCATAATTTCAGTATATACAAGAAAATAAAAATGTCAATCATTATTTCAAAAAAATAATTAGCTTGACAGATTTTTGAGCAATTTGTATACTTGTTGCATATTCGAAGCTAATTATACGGAGATGCAGCAAATGGAACAAATCAAAAGAATTTCACTGACGGACACCGTTGTGGACACCATCAAAGAACAGATTATCATGGGAACTTTCAAAGCGGGAGAAAAATTTGCGCCCGAAGCAGTGCTGTGCAAGGAACTGGACGTCAGCCGCCCGACCCTGCGCGAAGCGTTTAAAGTGCTGGAAGCCATGGGCTACGTGGAGTTGAAATCCGGCAAGGGTTCCTTTGTCGCCGACTGGAAAAAGAAGATCGAAAACAGCAAGCCGCTGTTTGTCGCCAACCGCGCCACCTTTCAGGAATATATCCAGGTCCGTCAGGGCATTGAGCCCATTGCCATGCGCCTTGCGGTGGAAAAGCTGACGGATGAGAAATACGCGGAATTGGAAGCGATTCACTCCGCGTTCGTCAAGGCTGTCACCAAAAAGGACGCGGCTCAGCTATTGCTGCTGGACGAGGCTTTTCACGAAGAGATCATGAAGCTGTCGGGCAATAAACTGCTCATCAATATCAGCAAAGGCCTGGTCAACCTGTTTCGCCAGTTCCGCGCTTACACCTTCTCCGACAGCGGAGTCTACAGCAACGCCCTTCCCTACCACACCGAAATCCTCAGGCAGATGAAGGAAAGGAATGTCGAGGGAAGCGTCAATACCCTGATCAGGCATCTGCAGACGATCGAGTCGGACATGCACTCGCTTTTGGGAACGATGATGTCGGAATAGGTTACGGCCCGCTGGAAATTATTTTTACGCCGCGCGATTTTCTCTATTGACAGATTCCGCAGAGTAAAGTATAATAACCACAAGATTAATTGTCAGACAATATTACAATCATATTGTTATGCTTGTTGGCCGCCGCTTTCGGCATAAAGCGGGCCAGATTCGTCCGATGTCATGTGATTATGATATTAGGAGGAAGTTCCAGTGGCAGAGAAGAAGCTCTATGGCATTATCGCTCCTCTCATCACTCCCTTTACAAAAGACGGGGATCTGGATGAGGCACTTGTTGAAAAGGAAATCAAATATTTACTGAAATCGGGCGTTCACGGAATCAGCCCCGGCGGCAGCACCGGCGAAGGAGCCGCTGTGACCGACGAGGAACTGGTCCGCATGATCAAACTGATCCGCTCGATCGACAGGGACATTCCGATTGTAGCCGGAATTATCCGCAACAGCACCAGGGCGGCCGTTGCAGGCGCGCTGGCCGCAAAGGCTGCGGGCGCGGACGCGCTGATGGTTACTCCGGTTTCCTATAACGTTCTTGTCCCGGACGACGAAGGCAACTACAGCTTTTACGAGGCTATTTCCAAGGCGACGGATTTACCGATCGTCATTTACAACGTTGTTCCCCAGAATACCATTTCCGCCCCTCTGTTCAGCCGTCTGCTCAATATTGAGAATGTGATCGGCATTAAGCAGAGCTGCGGCGGCATTATGGCGTTTTACGAAATGAAGATGGTAAACGGCAGCCGCGGCAAAATATTCAGCGCGACGGACGACATGCTGTATTCCACCTATGAACTCGGCGCGGACGGGGCTATTTCCGCTATTTTGACCGTATTCCCCGAGATCTGTGTAGAAATGTGGAACGACGTGCAGAATAAAAACAGCGCCCATGCTCTGGAGCTGCAGAACAGGATGTACGCCACCTGGCAGGCAATCGCCGGAAACCAGTTCCCCATCCGGATTAAACACGCCCTCCATCTGCTGGGCAGGAACCCCGGCTATCCCCGTTCCCCGATCACCCATATTGCGGAGCAGGATCAGAAAAGAATTGAAACCGCTCTCAGAGACGCCGGTTTCATTCAATAATTCTTCTTCAGCACAATCCTTACATAATTCCCCTTTCTATTTTTATCCCCGAACCGATATGTTCCTGATTTTATTCATAAAACTCACCTTTCGCATACTGTGACGACCGCTTCAGCCACCCGTCATTCTATGCGGGAGGTGAGCTTTTTTATTTTTCCCGCCGTGCAGCAGGCAGTATCCATCGGCCCCCTGCTCTTCCCATGCCAAAAGCAAAGCATCCCTTCCGAAACGGAAGGGATGCTGAAAACTTTGAAAAACTTTTCCCCTCATAAAGGGAACCGGGTCACAGCATATATTTCAGGTTGGCGCGGATCGCCTTGCGGAGCTTCAGATCGTCTTTGTCGGTAGCGTTCAGGATATAGTCCGTCAGCTTTTCCAAAGTCGCGTCGTCCGTGGAAATTCCGATTTCTTCCAAAGTGACCGGAACATGGATACTTGCCAGGAATTTTTTGATTGCTTCGATCTCTTCCTGCGGAACCCCGTTGACTCCCAGCTGAAGGGGGATTCCCAGGCCGACCAGCTCTCCGTGCAGATACTGACGGCGGACCTCCTTGTACATACAGCAGACCGCGTCGTAAAAGTTATGGGCAAGGGCCAGCTGCTTGCCGCCGGTGGAAAGGTTGGAAACCAGGCCGGTAAGCATGATGTTGCAGCAAATGATATCCTCCACCAGATCGCAGTGTTCCCCGTTTACAAAGGCTTCATAGGCCTTCTGCGCCTTTTCCAGATAGTTGTCGTAGGTGTATTTCGCAACGACCGTCGCGGCGTCGGTATTGGCGCGGTTGTTGGCGGTTCCCAGCCGGATCATGGTAAACATGATCTCCGGGTTCTTTGCCATCGCGTCCGCAATGCCGGAGGCAAAGTAGCGCGGCGGGCAGTCGTCCTGGACGATCTCCAGATCGACAATGACCGCACTGACCTCGTGGTGCATAAACCGGCTTCCGTTAACCGACCCGTTTTCATTGTAAGCGACATAAAGGACGGCGTAGGAGGCACAGGTGGCGGAGGAAGTGGGGACCGTAATGATCTTCACGTCCGTCAGGTCGCTGGCGGCTTTTGCAATGTCTATGGTTTTGCCGCCGCCCACACCGATGATCACGTCAGCGCCGCTCTCGCGGACCTCCTGAGCGATCTGTTCAAAGCTTGCATCCACTGCCGGCTCGTCAAATGCCCTTACTGCATAGTCCACCCCGGCCTGCTGCAGCTTTATTCCCATTTTCTTCATTACTTTGGCCAGTGTGGTTTCATCGCCTAAAATGTAGGCTTTCCGACCGATGGACGAAGCTTCGGCGCCGATTTCGTCCAAAGCGCCGTAATACTGTATGTACCGCCCCGCACCAAGTTGGATCGCTTCCCGATTATTCATAAATCCGTACTCCTTCTGTATTGTAACATTGTTCGTTGAGCATACTGACTGATATCAGACAATCTATGATTGTAAAAATAATACCATCAATATCGGGAAATTACAACCCTTTTGTGAAAACAGGATGGATAAAATTCGGATTTATTTGTTGAAAGCCTCGGGCGCGGTCTGTGTATCGTCCTGCCCCTGCACCAGCAGAGACATGTCTTCCAGCGCGATCAGGATGTGCGCTTCCATTGCTTCGGAGGCTTCGGCGGGATCGTGCCTGACCAGCGCCTGGATGATATCCTGGTGAGGCTTCACGGCATGCGTGCGGTTTTCCGGAATGGAGTACGAGTGGGCGCGATAGGACCTGAGCGCATCGGAAATCTGCGCGTTGATGGTCATAAACAGCGGATTATGCGACCCCTTCGCGATACCGGCGTGAAAATATTCGTCGTACATAATGATCTGGTTGATCTGTCCGGTATGAATGGCCTGCACAAAATTCTCGTGGATTTCCATCAGGCTGGCCAGCTCGTTGTCCGTCATGTTTGTGGCGCAGAGCTTCGCCATCATCTGCTCCACCGCGAGGCGTACTTCCATGATGTCCGCAATTTTATAATTGTTCACGGAAAACCAGTTCTTCGCAATGCTGGCCGTAATGTCGCGCGGCTGGGCGACAAACGCACCTCTTCCGTGCTGAATATCCACATACCCCATCGCCTGCAAAATGCGAAGGGCTTCGCGAATGGTGGAACGGCCCACCTGAAGCTGCTGGCTCAGTCCGTTTTCGGAAGGAAGCTTATCCCCGGAAGAATAGTTCCCGGTAATAATATATTCTTTAATGGCCTCGACCACTTTGTCCGTGATGGAAACCTTTGTGATTGGCTGCATACAGCAGAACACCCCTCTCAATATACAGGAAACGTATCGTTAAAAATAATTATAAAATGTTTGAAAGAAAAAAGCAACTAAGAACTTCATAATTTAAGCCCAAATCCGCAGTTTTTGTCAGATCTCCTTACAGATCATTTTTAAATATTGCACATAAAAAAATTAAAAGATTAAAAATAAATATATAATTAACTTAAAAACACTATTGACAGATGGAATTTACTCTCGTATAATTTACGTATGTTATCAGACAATCATATGATTTTATGATCTTACAAATCGGCGTGAAGGTCTTCGCGTATCCCATTCAGTATTATTTTAGGAGGAGAAAAAAACAATGAAAAAGGTCGAAACTATGAGTGCACACGGCGCAACCACTATCAGCAAAAGTTGGTTCAGGAAGATCACGGCTTTGGTAATGGCATTATGTTTGACATTTTCCTATGGGTGCGCGGGCAATTCACAGTCGTCGGACGCTTCCGGCAGTCCGAGCGCGGCAAATTCCGCTGCAGAGCAGAAGTTTGACGGTAAAATCACCATCGGCGTTTCCGCAGGTATTACCGGAAGCATCCCGATGGCCGGCGAAAGAACGCTGCAGGGTGTAAAAATGGCGGTTGAGGAAATCAACGCCAAGGGCGGCGTGCTGGGCAAGGAACTGGTGATTGAAGTCGCGGACGACCAGTCCAATCAGAGCGTCGTTATCAACGCAGTCAACAAATTGGCCAGCAACCCCGACGTAGTCGCCATTATCGGGCCCCACCTGAGCGGCAGCGTCATGGCGGCCAGCGACACTTTGAAAAAAGCGAAGGTTCCGTTCCTGTCACAGGGAACCAGCCCGAAACTGAGGAAGATCGGCAACGAGTATCTGTTTAAAATCAGACCCTGCGACGCGATTTCCGCGGAAGTCGCCGCCAAATACGCGGTGGAGGATCTGGGCGCCAAGAAGGTCGGCATCTCCTACAACAATAACGACTTCGGCGTTGGCGGCAAGGGCGTTATCGAAGAATACCTTACCAAGGTCGGCGTCCCCTTTGTTTCCGAAGGACACAACTCCGGCGACAAGGACCTGACCGGTCAGATCATGAAGCTGAAAAACGAAAATGTCGACGCCGTGATTTCCTGGACGGACGACGCGGAATCCGCACTGACAGCGCGTCAGTTCTATGAGCTTAACCTGAACAAGCCTGTCATCACCTCCACCGCCACCTCCACACAGCAGGTGCTTGACCTGATCGATGAAAAGGCCGTCGAAGGTTTCTACAGCGTATGCGATTTCGTAATTACCGACCCGTCCGCAGAAGTGCAGGACTTTGCAAAACGCTTTAAAGAGAAATACGGGATTGCCCCGGATCAGTACGCGGGCAATAACTACAGCGTCACTTACCTGATTGCGGACGCGATCACCCGCGCCGGAAAAGCCGACAGGGAAGCCATCCGCGAAGCTCTGGCCAGCACCAAAGGCGTTTCGGGATTATCCGGTACATATACAAACGACAGCAACAACGAACTGATCCACGAGTGCAAGCTGGTTCAGATCAAGAGCAAGGTTCCTCAGGTTATCAAGACGATTTCTGTTGACGTAAAGTAAGTGCACTTCCCGCCTGTTGTTGCATCTTGCGCCGCAGCAACAGGCGGCTTTTTTATGACAATATGGAAAGAAGATGAAAAAACAATGCTGGAAAGCGTCTTGCAATTAATCGTCAGCGGCATTGCCATGGGCTTTATCTATGCCCTGGTCGGCATTGAATACACTCTGGTGTGGAATTCAACTGGCCTTTTGAATTTCAGCCATGACAAATTCATTATGCTGAGCGCCTATATCTTTGCGGGTACCTTCGTAATCAGAATGGGCCTTCCCCCCGCGATCGGAGTCATCGCATCCCTTCTGGTGATGTTTCTTTTCGGCGTGCTGGTGGCGGTCGGGATCTTCAATCCCCTGCGCAGCATGGCCTCCCCTATTTTCGCCGTTATGGGCACCGTGGTGCTTGGACGGATTCTCTCGGAAATGGTGCGCCTGATCTGGGGGCCCATTCCCTTCACCCTTCCGAATTATCTGACGGGGACCTATCAGGTTGGAAATATAGTGATCGGCCGCGTCAATATCTGGATTATCGTCATATCCTCTTTGCTGGTCGCCGCATTGCAGATCTTTTTCAAGACGACCAAAACGGGAAAAGCCATGCGGTGCGTACAGCAGAACAAAAAAGCCGCCACGCTGATGGGAATTGACGTCAGCAGAAACATCGTGTTCACCATCGTGCTCAGTTCCCTGGTTTGTACGGTCATCGGCATGCTGGTCATCCCGCTGTTCACAGTGGATACCGCCATGGCAAATATGATTGGGCTCAAGGGCTTTTCCTCCGGCGTCATCGGCGGCTTCGGCTACCTGCCCGGCGTCATCGCGGGCGGCGTTTTCCTCGGCGTGCTGGAAAATTTCAGCACCCTTGTGCTTCCTGCCGTTTATAAGGACTGTGTCGGATTCGTGCTCATGATCATCTTCCTGCTGGTCCGTCCGTCCGGCATCTTGGGACACCGGAAAAACCTGCGTTAGAAAGGAGAATGCCGGATATGAAAAAAGTTAAAATTGCACTGATGGCTCTGGTTCTCGTTTTGCTGGTCGCGTTCCCTCTGTTTGACAGCAATCTTTATCACCAGCAGCTGATGAATCAGGTATTTGTCAATATCATTGTGGTCATGGGCCTGAACTTTATAACCGGCCTGACCGGCCAGATGAATCTGGGCACGGCGGGTATTTTCGCGCTGGGCGCCTACGGCTCCGCGCTGACGTGCACCAAGCTGGGCACCCCGGTCTGGCTCGGCTTCCCGATTGCCATTGTGATCGGCTTCCTGATCGGAAGAGGGCTCGGCTACCCCAGCCTGCGTGTGAAGGGCGTCTATCTGTCGCTGACCACGATCGGCTTCAGCGAGGTCGTCAGGCTGATTCTCACCAACGCCATCGATTTCACGGGAGGTTCCCAGGGCGTCCAGAACATCCCTTTCCTGAATCTGTTCGGGTTTGAATTCAACACACCGTTTAAAATCTACTATCTCTATTTCGCGCTCACAATCATTATGGCCATTGCGGCGGCGAGAATCGTCTCCTCCAAATGGGGAAGGGTCTTCAAAGCCATCCGCGACAACAGCGACGCGGTGGAGGCGTGCGGAATCGACGTCGCGAACCTGAAAATCCTGGCCTTTACTATGGCGGCCGTTTACGGCTGCATCGGCGGTTTCCTGTATACCCACATGATGGGCTACATCAACCCGACGGCGTTCAATCAGGACCTGTCGGTAAACTACCTTGTTATGATGATGATCGGCGGTATCGGCTCCGTAGCGGGAAACGTACTGGGCGCCGTCATGGTAACCCTTTTACCGGAAATCCTGCGCTTTATGCAGAATTACTACTGGCTGATTTTCAGTATTATCACGCTGATTTTCGCAGTGTTCCTGCCGTACGGCATTGTGTCCCTTTTCAAGAAATCGGAAAGGCAGGAAAGGCATTTCGATATATTCCATTCCATTAAGAAAGCCCGGGAAATATGGGGAGGAAGGATCGCCAAATGAAGACAATATTAAGAACTGAAAATGTTGTAAAAAACTTTTCCGGGCTGGTCGCGGTACGCGATTTGTCCTTCGAAATGGCTGAACGGAACATCCACGCGCTGATCGGGCCGAACGGGTCCGGGAAAACCACGACCATCAACATGATTACCGGCGCTTTTCCGGTAACGAGCGGCCGGATTTTCTACGGGGATACCGAAATCAGCGGAATGCCCACTTATCAGATCGCCCGGCTGGGGATCGGAAGGACGTTCCAGAACCTGAAGCTGTTCCATTCCATGACGGTGATGGAAAACCTGATGGTAGGCGGCCACCAGATGATGCCCGCCGGCATTTTCCGCTTTCTGGTGGACCCCGCCAAAAGCAGACAGGAAGAAAAGCAGGTGGAGGAAAAGGCAAAGCAGGTTCTGGATTTTATCGGCATGTACGACCTGAAGGACGAAAAAGTCTCGTCGCTGCCGTACGGACGCCAGAAAATGACCGAGCTGGGCCGCGCGCTGATGATGGACCCCAAGCTGCTTTTCCTTGACGAGCCCGCGGCCGGACTGAACCCTTCCGAGCGTGTGGAGTTCGTCAATATCATGCTGAAGACCTTTGACCTTGGAATCGACCTGTTCCTGATTGAACACAACATGGACGTCGTCATGAACATTTGCAGCCGGATCACCGTTCTGAACTTCGGTGCAAAAATCGCAGAGGGTACGCCGGATGAAATTAAGAACAACGAGGAAGTCATCAAGGCATATCTGGGCAACAGATACCAGGCCGAGAAAGCCTAAAGGAGGAGGTTGAACCGTGCTAAAGATTAATAAGATTGACGTATTCTACGGAAAAGTGCAAGCCCTCTTCGACGTTTCCATGGAGATCAACGACAAAGAGATCGTGTCCATTATCGGCGCCAACGGCGCGGGAAAGTCCACGCTGATGAAAGCGATTGCCGGGCTGAACAAAGCAAGCAGCGGCACCATCGAATTCATGGGCGAAGAGATCGGCAATGTCCGCGCACACAAGATCGTTCACAGGGGAATCGTTTATGTGCCGGAAGGCCGCGAGGTATTTCCCGAAATGTCCGTGCTTGAAAATCTGGAAATGGGTGCATTTAACAGGAAGTTCTCCAAAGCGGAGCTGAACAAAAACATCGAGGAATCCTACGCCCTCTTCCCCCGCCTGAAGGAACGCTCCAAGCAGCTGGCGGGCACCCTCAGCGGCGGCGAACAGCAGATGCTTGCCATTTGCAGAGGAATGATGTCCGACCCGAAGCTCATTATGTTTGACGAGCCTTCTCTGGGTCTTGCCCCGGTTACCGTCAGCGAAATGTTCGACGCGATCGTAAAAATCCACGAGGTTCGCAAAATCCCCGTCATCATCGTAGAACAGAACGCATTTATGGCCATGTCCATTTCCGACAGGACCTATGTCATGGAAGTGGGCCACATGGTGCAGTGCGGAAACAGCCAGGAACTGCTGAACAGCCCGACAATCAAAAAAGCGTATCTTGGCGGATAAAGGAAAGATGGTGCATTATGAAACTGATCCGTTACCAGTTTGAAGAAAAAATGGAATTCGGAAGTCTGGAAGAACAGACCGTCCGCCGCCTGAAGGGCGATATCGGGAGCGGCTTTTCCGAAACCGGGGAAACGGTTCCGCTTCGCCGGGTCCGGCTTTTAAGCCCGGTCATGCCCGGAAAGGCGGTCTGCATCGGGCTGAACTACAAGGACCACATTGCGGAATCCGGGGCAAAAACGCCGGAATCGCCGGTCGTATTCCTGAAACCGAGCACAGCGGTGATCGCTCCGCAGCAGGAAATTGAGTATCCCGCCATTTCCTCCCACGTGGATTACGAAGGCGAGCTGGCGATCGTGATCGGGAAAAGGGCCAAACAGGTCGAAAGGGAAAACGCGGCGGAATACGTATTGGGATACACCTGCGCAAACGACGTCAGCGCGCGCGACTATCAGCCGACGGACGGGCAGTGGACCATCGCAAAAGGGTTTGACACCTTTCTGCCGCTGGGCCCCTGCATTCAGACGCAGGCCGACCCCGCAAATCTGGAAATACGAACCTATCTGAACGGCCGGCTGGTCCAGCACTCCAACACGTCCCAGCTGCTGTTTCAGCCTTACGAGCTCGTCAGCTACCTTTCGCAGGTCATGACTCTGGAGCCGGGGGACGTCATTCTGACCGGAACCCCTTCCGGCGTAGGGCCCATTCATCCCGGCGACGCGGTGGATGTGGAAATCGAACAGATCGGACGGCTGACCAACACAGTGAGAGCCGCCCAAATACGATCGAGGGAAGCTTTGCAGTAAAGGGAGTGAGGATATGAAACCAATTCATAAGGTGTCTGTAACTGACCAGACAGTAGAAAAGCTGAAAGAGCTGATCCAGACCGAAGGCTATCAGATCGGCGACCGGCTGCCGACACAGGCTGAAATCGGCCTGATTCTGAACATCGGCCGCTCTGCGGTCCGGGAAGCGATCCGCGTGCTGGAAGCGGAAGGGGTCGTAGAGGTACTGTGCGGCAAAGGCGTGTTCATCATCAATCCCGTCGGCAATGAAAAGCAGAACGCCGAGGATTGGTATGAGCAGAATAAAACGAGAATCACCGACTTTGTCAACGTGAGAGGCGCAATGGAGCCGCTGGCGATCAAGCTGGCGATGGAACGGGCGACTCCCGCGGACATGGAGAAGATACACGAGAAGCTGCTGGCGTTTGAGCAGGCGGTGGAATCGGGCGACCCAAGCGTCATGGAAACAACCGATTATGAATTTCACAAGGCAATTTTGGAGACGAGCCGGAACCAGTTTATCCTGAACATCATGGACAATATCAACTGGCTGCAGCGGGAGCTGCGCTGCGAGTCCTTCAAAAGCCACAGGGAAGGCCTGAACGCGCAGGAAGGACACCGCAAAATGTACGACGCAATGGTAACCAAGCAGGTGGAAGCCGCTGTGGAAGAGATGAGAGTCCACGTTGCCAATTCACGCATCAATTATCTGAAAATGCTGAAGAATCTGCAGCCCGAAAGTATGAAAAAAACGCTGTGACAGAAAAGCCTTATACAGATTGAACTCATCCGGCTTTCGGCAGAAGGCCGGATGAAATAAAAAGGAGAGTTTCGCAATGAAAAAGGAAATACAGGATATTGCCCCCGGCCTGATCGGGGGCGTAGATGTCCAGATGCCCGGGGCCGCACAGGTTTACAGGGAAAACTGGTTTGAGTGGAGAGCAACGACCCTGCGCGCCGGCATGAAGCAGAGCACACTGGCGGGCGGCGTGCTGAACATCTGGAAGCATACGCCGGTTTTTGCAGAGCTGGAGTACCATGAGGACTGCGAAATGTTCTATTTTGTGCAGGGGACCGCCATTATGCCGTTTGCGGACATAAAGGACGGAAAGATCGATATGGACAGCGTCCAGCTCGTCAGAGTCCCCGCCGGCACGCAAATCGTCATCCATCCCGGCAAGGCCCATTTTGTCGCCGTGGCGCAGGACGACACGCCGGTTACGATCATTGTGGCCAGCCCCGCAATGGACGCCCCCCGCCTCAGCCCCGCGGAGCCGCTGGAGGGGATTCTCGAAATCTGAAAGCTCCAATCATTCATGACATAAATTGAAGTCATAAACTCTTCCAGGCAAATAAGGAATGACCCCCAAAGCGGACAGACAGCCACTGTCCGCAGAGGGGGTCATTTCTTTGCCGCCGGAGCGGTTATTTTTCAGCCTCCGCCAGATAATACGATATCCTGTTTTGCCCGCCCTGCTCGGTTCTTTCGATGGAATCAATGACAATGTTCCGGAATCCGGCTTCCGACCAGAGAGCCTGAATCTCCTGCTCCCCGAAAAAATGGACCGTGCCCCTGTGGGCCAGATTCCCCACGGTAATTTCGCGGTAAGTATTTTCTTCCAGTCTCTCCCCCGTACCGTAGCCGGTCATTCCCGCCTTGAACAGTCCGGTGGAGAAGAATTTGCCGCCCGGCTTCAGCACACGGAAGCATTCCTGTAAAATGGTTTTTATGTTTTGGACCGTATTGCCGTTGATCATTGCCGAGTCCACCAAACCGTCGAAAAAATGATCGGAATAGGGCATACCGGCGGCATCGCTGACGCAGATACGGGCGCGCAGTCCCTCCTCCCGCATTCTTTCCCTGGCTTTGCGGACAGCCGTTTCCGAACCGTCAAAAGCGTAAACGTCAAAGCCCTCTCTGGCCATGTACCAGGTGACGGCCCCCGTTCCGCAGCCAACATCCAGCAGTTTTATCCGAGCCCGGTCGCCTTTGTAAAAATTCCTCGCGACAAAGCGGATGACTTCTTCGCCGGGGTACCTGCCCCATTCCTGATTTTGAAAAATCTCTTCCCATGCCGGGTCAAAGCTGTCCATTTTCGTTCCCCCTATCGTCGAAATCATCTTGCGGTTCCCTACAAAAAGCCCGCCGCATACTATACTATTAGCTTAGTGTCATGTACCCTGAAACACGGGCGGCAGGAATTAAGCGGGATATTTTCTGCCCAACCGCATGGAAAGCCCAAGCCCCCGCCCTGTCCCGCAGTCGTTGACACGGGATACTGCCCGAAAATGGGAAATTGACACTGAAAAAAGAAAGAAGGATATCAATGGCATTACAGTTATTCAAGCTGGTTATGGCCGGTGCAACCGAAACGGTGCCGACACAGTCAAGGTATTTTGGAACAACCTCCGCGGATATCACCATTACCTCCACTGTTTCCTACACCATAGCGCCTGACAGTCTGGTAGATGACGACGGCGCCACGGTAGCCGAGATAACGACCGCAACCGATAACAACGGTTTCTATATGTTGTTCATCAACGGCACACTGACTCAGTCCGGTATGTACACCGTCGATTCTGCGGCAGGCATTACCATCGGCAACGCCGCGCTCACCGCACCGGTCACTATTCTGGCCAGTTCCCCCATTACTTTGGGTGTAACCAACTTCGCACCGGTCACTTCCATCACCGGATAAACGGAGTGCACGGCTTTCCCCACCGAACAGCCGCCCCCCTTGTTCCGCTTTCGCAGGCATGAAGAGGATGCGCTTTACCGCGCATCCTTTTCGTTATCCGCTCCATTGCGTATCTGTTTTCTCTCTCTGGATATCCGTTCGCTGTACGGGTATTTCTGGCGTCCTTCCTCCAGCCTGCACAAAACATAGCTTCTGCATATCCGGTCGAGCAGCAGAATCAGCTCCGCCGTTTTCCCCTGCTGATCCAGCAGGGCTGCGGCTTCCGTTTCCTTTCCTTCCAGCCACAGAATCCCGACCCTATAGGCGAACGCGGCGGGATAACTCTTTTCCCCCACAGCCGTCTGGGAAAAGAAGGCATAGGACTGCTCAAACAGGCAGCTCTGGAAATGGATCAACCCGTAAACGAAGTAGACAAACTCCTCCCTGTGGCAGAACCATTCTCCTTCCGGCACCCATTCCGTCTGTTCCAGAAAGTCACGGAAGCCATCCGGCGCTTCTTTAAACAGCGCCTTCACCTTTTTCTGTGCGTATTCGTTCAGGAAATCCCATTGCAGCGCCCGCAGATAAGCGCACAGGGCCATTTCCTTTTTCTTTTGCCTTTCATAAAAATCCCCGATACAATTCTGTATCTCCCCGTTTGCAAGGTTTGCATCATCCTCACCGGCAGCGTCTTCGCCCGCTTCCGTCCCCGGATTCAGGCTGTGATAAAGCCGTAACAGCGCATCGTCCGGCCGGCCCGATGCGGGGAAAGTTTCTTCCTTTTCATTCTCCTGCGTCCCTCCCCGCAAGCTGCGTATCCATTTCCCCAGCTTTTCCATAAAGAATCTGGCCCACAGCACATATTCCAAATCCCCTATGGACTGCGGTTCGCCCAGCTGCATTACCCTTTTCGCCGTTTCCAGAAGGCCGTCGGACAGCAGCTGCTCTATGATCCGCTGCTTGAACGCGACCTGCTGTTCTTCACCGGAAATATGCCCGAAAATCGTCCGGAGCATTGGGAACCGGTCGTGCCGCGCCCATTCCTGCGCAAGGCTCACCGCGCCTTCCCCGTCCGCCGACGCAAGCAAAAGCGGCAGAAGGACCGACGCTTTTCCCTGCCGGCCCAGCCAGAGAAGATGGTTGTGAAGCTGGACCGCCGTTTCAGCCTCCGGTTGCCCAAGCGCTTGGGTCCCCGTCTGCCTTCCGGTAAACAGGTCCTGAATCAGCCGGAACAGGGACTTTAACGGCGCGTCGATCTCCTGTACGCCGTCCATTTCCAGAAGCAGCTGCTGTGCCTGCGGCCAATCGTCGCGAAACCAGCAGTTTTCTATTCGCTGCAGCAAAAGCTGGCTGTAAAAAGAGCTGCCCCGGTCAATAGCCGAAAAATCCTCCACAGCGTCCCCCAGCATCAGGCTGCAGGAAAGGCGGATGCTTTCCGTCTGCTCCCCTTTTCCCAGGAACGATTCCAGGCATCCCAGATTTTCCAGAATCTTCGGATACTCCCGCTGCTGGAAAAGGATATCCGTCAGTATCATCAGCCGCTGCGGATTTTTTTGCCGTACGGACTGCGCCCACAGGTTTTCCATCATTTCCGGCAGGCCGGTCTTTTGGGCCAGCCGCCCGATGGAATACAGAAGGCTGTCATCCGCACCGTCCTGCTCACAGGCCCTGCAGTAACAGCGCAGCGCCCGACGGTCGTTGCACAGCTGCTCATGGAGCTCCCCCAGCGTTTCAAACAGAACGGCGCTGCCGATCTCCGGCCCCGGCGCACAGGTATCGGGCTTCTCCCTGATTTTGATACAGTCTTTCAAATCCTGAAACGCTTCCCCATACCGTTCCCGCTGTTTGTGCAGTTCCGCGCGCAGGATCAAAAAATCCGAGTAAAAGGGGAAGCTTTCAACGCCCTCATTCAGTATTTCCAGTGCTTCCTCATACCGCTGCAGGCAAAGATAAGCCCAGCCCAGGCATTTCAACAAATGGGGGGCGAAGAGCTCCCCAAAGCTCGCACCGGCGTACGCCGCCTGTAAATACGGGAGGCTTTCCCCGTACTGCCGGCGGTTCAGAAGCTCGATGCCAACCAGATACTGTACATAGCCGTCCTGCAGATGCTCCTCCAAATCCTTCGGAAGGAGAGGGACCCGCATATCGAGTTCCCGGGAAAGCACGGAATCATCCCTGTGTACAACCGTAACGGGAGCCAGTTCCAGCGCGCCGAGCAGCTCATCCGGAATGCGCTCGAACGACCGGTACCGGAAGCGGTATTTCCCACGGTTCCGAAACAAGCGGAGCGACTGTACGGGGGAAGAAACGGAATGCTCCTCCGAGGGATTGTTTACATGAAACAGATACCCTTCCACGTTCGGATTGTCCAGAAGCGGAAGGATTCTTTCCACATGCTCTTCTCGGATCTTTTCGCCCGGCTGCAGGAACAGGACCCATCTTCCGTTTGCGTGATCAAGGCAGAAATTTTTCGCTTCGCTGCAGCTGTCCCCCCATTTCATCTGATAAACCCTCGCGCCGAGCTTTTGGGCAAGCGCGGCCGTCCCGTCGCGGGAACCGAGATCGACGACAATGGTTTCGTCGGCGATCCCCCGCAGCTCTCCAAAGCACGCGGAAAGGAATTCCTCATCGTCTTTTGTAACCATGCACAGGCTCAGCCGTTTTCCTTCCTCCATGATCAAGACGCTCCTTTCTGCGCTTCCCGGAGCAGCTCATATGTCCGGGCCGCCGAATCGTACTCGCCGAGCTGATAGAAGGAATCCCCCATCTTTTCGATCGCCTCTTCATCATGAGGGCAAAGCGCAAGATACACCCCATAAACGGCGGCGGCTTCCTTCCACCGGAACCGGGTACCCAGCAGGGCTGCGTAATTATAAAGGATATCCTGATCGGACGGATCCAGCTCATATGCCTTTTTCAAATACCTTCCGGCATTTTCCCAATCCTCCATCTGATAGAGCAGCACCCCGATCCCGTTGAGGAGCCGGGGATTTTCCGGGTCCTTCAGGAAAAGGCCGAGTTTCCGCCGTAGGTCATTCAGGCTGTTCATTTTCCGCCCCCTCCGTTTCGTTTTCCAGTTCATCCAGCACCCTGTTCAGTTCCTCCACAGCATTTTCCAGATGGACCGAGATACTCTGGCAGACAACCTGCAGATGGCTGAAAAAATTATACTGCAGCTTGAAAACCTCTGTGATCTTCTCCGGCGTATCCGGCGGTCCCAGCCGGTTCATCAGATAATAATAGACAAAGAAAACCTGCTGCAGGAAGCAGCGATACATAGCGTCCGAAAGAAAGAGCTGATACCGCTCCCAATTTTTCCGGTATGTCCGGTCAAGCAGCGCGCGGTATTTTTCGCTGTCCTCCCCTTCGTTCAGCCGGACCATCCTTTTGCAGTCCAGCCGGGCCCCGACCGCCTCTTGGACCAGATTTCCGTACAGGCCCGCATAGGTTTCCACTGCCGTGATAAACTGCGCAAGACGCTCCCGCCTTTCGGGGAGAGACAGTTTTTCCTTATTCTCCAAAATAAATTCATTCACACGGCAGGGAATGGGCTGCGTGCAGTATTCCTGAATCACCTGGCTCAGCTTTTCGCAGGTAGTTCCCTCTATTTTGGCCCCGCCCTCCGTGGCGTTGAGAAAGCGGATTTCCGGATGGGCGGCGATTTTTATTTCCAGCCCCAGTTTGAAATCCGACCACAGCCAGTTGGAGGGAAGCTTCCTGCCGTTGTTTCCCTCCACATAGACGACGGGCAGCGCCTGTAAGATTTCCTTCGCTTTCTTCCCCTTCTCCTCATTGTAGGCCGCACCCTTGCTGTGGGTAGCGCCCCTGGGGCCGTAGGCAAAATCCTGCCCCACGAACACAATGGGGTTCGCGCCCAGATACGCGGCGAGCTCCAAAGCAAGGTGAGACACATTGGCGCCCGCTTCCAGCCCGCTTTCGTCCCCAAGGTGCCGGTTGAACCAGTCGTTTAAAGCCTCTCTTTTACGGAACACGGGAATCCGGGGGCCGGGGAAGGAGGGGAAAACCCTTTGATCGACCAGCGCGAGGCAGATCAGGGCCATGTCCTTTGGGTAATCCCTGTTTTCAAAGTGATAGGTATAGGTTTCCGGAGTGCGCTCAATGATGGTCAGGATATCCGGTTCAATGTGATTTTTGATCAGAGGAACAATGGCGGACTCCACCGAGATGACCAGCCCTTTCCCCTGAATCTTTTTCAGCTGCCTCATATTTTTATCCAGCGACGGACCGTTTGCGACAATGAACGCGGGAACATTTTTGTACCGATCCTTCAGACAGCTTAAATACGGGCTGCGCAGCACTTCCCCAACATTTCCCAGCAGATTGCAGAACCCGATCAGATTGTCCATATGGTCGTTTCCCGTATAGAACGTAAACAGGGACAGCCTCGCATAGACATACCTGTGGATTTTCAGATACTGCTCCCTGAAATTCCGCCTTGCGGCAAGGGTAAAGGCAAGGGTGGGATAAGTACAGCTGTAAAAAGCAATGCTGAGGAACAGCTGGTCGAAGGCCTTGGCGAAATGCCCGCTGTCACCGATGAACATCATGATTTTGCGCGTCTCGATGATCGGCGTCAGGTCAAAATAATACAGCATCGCTTTAAAAAGGCACAGGTCTTCCTCGAACAGGATCACCAGCGTATCGGGCTTTTTTTGCGCGAACACCTCAAACAGCGGATAGCCGAAGCCGCTGCCGTAAAGGAAAATGCATCCCGTTTCGCGCTCCCGGATGGGTGCGTACCACTGCCGCGCTTCCTCAGCGGGCCGCGCGCCCGTGATCCGGAAGCTTTTCTCCCCCTGATGATACCGGCAGACGGGGAGTCCCTCCCCGTTATAGCGAACCTCTATTTTCCGCCACAGCTCTTCTTCCTCTATTTTCTCCAGGGAGTCCTGTATCCACGGAGCCAGGAGCCGCAGGTTTTTCTCATACGTCTCCCTTGTTTTATCCTTTGGGGCTATCGTCATTTTCCGTCACACCCCCAATCCATTTCTCAGCCAGCGGATAAACCGCGAATTCCAGCGCGTCGGTCAGGGCGGTCACATCCTGTCCGCGCAGATACGCTGGCAGCTCTTTCAGTGCCTCCAGCATTTCCTCAAGTTCTATTTCGGGTTCTTCCACACATTGTAAATAATCGAGGATGCTCTCCAGGTCATCCAGGCTGTTCAGGAATTCGTCAAGCCCGGAGTGGTCCTCTCCCCTTCTGAAATGCCCGACGGAGGAACGCAGGGCTTCCCGGAAGCGGTCGTTTCGCTCACGGAGCCGGGTCGATTCATTCATGGCCGGCATCTCCTTTGTAAATCAATTCTTTCCATGCGGATTGCTGGTACGTTTCCAGATTGTTCAGGGTAAAAGAGACCGTCCCCCGCATTTTGGCGTCGAAATCATCCGCCGTTTTCTGTTCCTCCTCCATTTGCTCCTCTGTCAGAAAGACCTCCCGCAGCAAAACGGACTGCTTCCGTATTTCAGCCAGCAGCCGCTTCATTTCCGTAATCTGAAACGCTTGCCGAAATATGTCCGCAGCCCGTTTGCGCAGTTCCTCCGTATAAAGCTCACAGCCATCGTGAAAATTTTCCCTGATTCTCATATGCTCCCTCCCCGTTGTTTCCGTAACCGGGGGCGTCCCTTTGCGGCCCGGCCGCAGTTCACAGGAACACCCCGGGAAAATCCAGACTTGCCTGATGATAATCCTCCGGCTTTCCAATATCGATCCAATATTCCCGAATTGGGAAGATGCAGACCGGTTCCTTGTTTTTCAGCATATTTTCCAGCAGACGGTTCATGTCAAAATAGGAGTTCGGAATATCGCTCAAAACATCCGGATTCAGCACATAAATCCCCGCGTTGATAAAGCTGGCGTAAACGGGCTTTTCGTCAAACCCGATCAGCGTGTCTTTATTGACTTTTACCACCCCGTACGGGACCTGAAAATCATAAGTAGTCACAGCAACGGTTGCCCGCGCCTGACGGCTCAGGTGAAAATTGAGCAGCTGCTCAAAGCTCAGCTTTGTCAGGATATCCCCGTTAATGACAATGACCGGCCGGTCTGTTTTTACCGGAAACAGGCTCAAAGAACCCGCCGTTCCCATCACGTCCTTCTCCATAATATACCGGATCTCCGCGCCCCATTTGGAGCCGTCGCCGAAATAATCCCGGATCTGTTCCGACAGGTAGTTGACCGAAAAGCAGAACTGATAAAAGCCCTGCTTGATAAACTGGTTTAAAATCGTTTCCAATACGGGTTTGCCGCCGATTTTCAGCATCGGTTTCGGGCAGCCGTCCGTCAGCGGGCTGAGCCGTTTCCCCTCTCCCCCCGCCATGATCACGACCCAGTTGTCATTTCTGGACAGCTGGATCAGGTCGTCGATCCACTCGACTCCCGTTACGCGGCCCGTGCCGTCCACCACGGGAAGATGCCGGAGCTTATTGACTTTCAGAATATTCAGGATGCTCGTTTGATCCTTCATTTCGGGAATCGTAACCGGATGGGGGTTCATAATGTCTTCCACCGGACAGCTCAGCGGAATGCCCTTCAGGATTCCACGGCGGACGTCCCCGTCCGTAACCGTACCCAGCAATTTTCCGTCCCGGTCCGTTACCACGGCGATCTGCTGGGAGCTCGCATCAATGATCTCAATGGCTTTCTGAATTTTTGTATCCGGTGATATCAGGATTTTTTCCCAGTCGTTCATGGCGTGCCCCTGTTCCATGCAGTATTTTTAATAAACGGTTGTTCATTATATGCCGGAATCTCTGTTCCGGCTCCGTCCGGGCCCGCCGTCAGCTCCTGCGCCGCCTTACATCCTGCTGACATAGTCGTACAGCTCTTTGAATTCCTCCTGAAAGAAATAGCACGCCAGTATTTCCAGAAGATTGAAATCGTCCTCGCAGTCAAGGTCCAGCACCGCGGTGTCCCGCATCAGGAAAATATCGAATTTGCCGTCAAGGGGGGACTGTTTCAGCTTGCTGTACAGGCTGTTTCTGCGGTAGCAGTAGATCGACGCATTCATGTCGTAGACCTTCGGCGCCTGCTGCCGAGCCGTAAAGCCGCCGTCCAGCACCTTCCTCATTTCCCCTTCCCTTTGTTCCACCATATTGAAATAGGGGTTTCTTCTGGAGGGGACTGCGGAAAAGACGACATCCGTATCCGGATTTTTTATGGCTTTCTCAAGCGCCGATTCGATGTCCGTGGTCTTGCGCAAGGGCGACGTGATATCCAGATCGACGACATAATCGTACTGCCTGCCGAATTCCTGCTCCATCTCGTGAAGCGAGTGCCGGATGGCCGGAAGCTTGGGGGACACATCCAGGGCAAGCTCCTCCGGTCTTTTGATGCAGATCGGGCCGTAAGGTTCGGCCATTTTCAAAAGCTGGTCGCTGTCGCTGTTGACACAGACGTCCACCGTATCAAAACGGTGCTTTCTTTTAAAAAGACAGGCCGCCGCTATGGAATAATCGATCAGCGGTTTCCCGAAAAAGAGCCGCATGTTTTTATTTGGAATTCCTTTGGAACCGGCTCTGCCGCAGATCGTAATCAGAATGTTCATGGGACCTCCTTTCCCAAAGCAATATTTAAAATTGCCTGACAGCGGCGAAGATTGCTGTACGGAATTCTGTCGCAAATATGATCGATAAAAAAGCGCATTTCCCTGAGATAGCTTTCATTTTCCTCTTCCTCAAAGCGAAGCTGTTCCCTGCCGTCCGTAAACGAAAGGGTGTTTGACAGAAGATCGCCGGTAATGGTGCCGTTTTCAGTAAAAATTTCTATTTCCCGCCTCGGCACCCTGCCGAAATAATCCAGATGCACCTCGACCGCTTTATCCGGGTACCGGGCAAGGTAGACCGCCAGGTCCTCGCTGGAGATTTCAAGGCGCGAATATCTCCCCAAGACACTGGAAACCGTTTGCGGAAAGCCAAACAGAGCGACCAGATAATCCCACTCATGAATCAGGTCCAGCGCGACGCCGCCGCCCAGCTCCTTTCTGGCGCTGTACACCAGCCGGTAGTCGGCGCCCGGCCGCCAGTCCGGCAGATAGCTGGAACAGATGACCCTGACACTGTAAACCGGTTCCCCGGGTAGAATTTCCCCGAGCTTTTGAATCACGGGCGAAAACCGCAGCGGCCCCGCGACATAATACACGCCTTGGGGGTTCAGGTGCAGGGCTTCCAGCCGGTAATCCCCGCCGTCAAACAGCGGCTTTTCAATGAACAGATGCTTTGCCCTGCCCGCCATTGTCCGGATTGCGGCATAATGCAGGCTGGTGGGGTTGGTAATAAAGGCGATGTCATAATCGCTGCCGAGCTCCTCTTCGCCAAAAAGCTGCCCGGCAAGAAGCGCTTCCGTTTCCGTATCCAGCGCCGCGCCGGTTTTTCTCAGCGCGTAGATTTCCAATGGTAGGTTCCGCCCGCGGGCAACGGCGGTCAAATTCCGGAGGTGGCGTTTCCCTATGGAGCCCAGCCCGCAGAAACAGACCTTCAAGGCTCCCTCCCCTCGATTTTGTCGATCAGCCGCAGGGTTTTCCGGTCCTCCTCAAAGGTATACCGTTCCCTGTTTTTTCCGCCGGTTATTTTGTCGACAAATATCCTGAGCTCTTTCAGATAAGCGTTTTCCGTGATCGTCTCCGCATACTTTTCATCCCTGAGCACGTTGGAATCCGTTTCTATTCTTTCCGTCCTTTCTTCCTCTATATTGTATCGGTACAGGCTATCCGGCGTTCCATCCCAGGCAAGGTGCAGCTTTTCCGAATAGACAAGAAGGTTCCGTTCGGCTTTTCTGGAGACGACATCTACGATCCAGATTCCCTTGTTCCCGTTTTTATGTTCCAGCACAACGAAATAATTATCGGGGTACCCGAGCTCCAGCGAAGAAAGGTGGTCTTTGAAAACCGTAAGCCGCCTTATCTTCCCAAAGGTATGCAGAATCCACGGCAGTTCAATCGCAAAAATCTCCCGGCAGGCGTTGGTGCGCGGGTCGCTCACAAAAAAATCGCGGTAGTTTTCCCACGGATGCCAATCCGGCAGGTACTGGCCGACGTGGTACCGGTAATTCACCCTTTCCCGCTGCCCCAGAACACAGTCCCTGATCTTTTCGATCTCTCCGCGGTAAAGCAGGGTGGAGGACAAAAACAGTTTGACCCGGTGCTCTTCGGCGGCACGTAAAATCTCCTCATACCGGTCTGAAAGCAGGTTGATTTCACTGAAAATGTGCAGCCCCTTTTCCATGCAGTCCAGAATGACGGCGCCGTGGCTGGCCGGGGGAGTACAGACCAAAGCGGCAAACGGTTTTTCCCGTTCGACCGCCGTGTTTGCATCCGCGTAAACGGGGATGCCGAAAAGCGCCTGTGCCCGTGCCCTTCTCTCTTCCCGGAGGTCGGCCCCGCATACCGCAATGCCGTCAAAGTGGTTTAAGAGCAGTCCAATCCGCCTTCTGCCCATGGAGCCCAGACCAATCACCAGAAGCTTCATCGCAAATTTCCTTTCTGAACACCGGCCGTAAAATCCGCTCCCGCCTAAAACTCAATCCCTTCGTCTTCCTCAAAATCCCGGACGGCCCGCGCTCCCAGAACGTCGTACCAGCGCATCGGGGAAATCCCCGTCCCCGGCCTTTTCGACGTAATATTGTCCGCCGTAAACACCTCGCCCTTGAAAATCTTTCGGGACGCGACGATGCTTTTCCTGACAATGCTGCGGTTTTCCCTTTCGGAATCCGTTACATGCTTTTCCCCGCTGCCGAGTGCCTGCTCGACATTGCGGATGTCCGTGACCATCCTGCAGAGTTCATCCGGCTCTATGCTCGCCCGGTGGTCGGGGCCCTCCATCCCGCGGCTCAGCGTAAAATGCTTTTCGATGACCCGGGCCCCGAGCGCCGCGGCGGCAATCGGAACCTCGATTCCCTGCGAATGGTCCGACAGGCCTACCGGCAGCCCCAGCTGTTCTTTCAGGGTCTGCATGGCGCGCAGGTTGACGTCCCGCATGGGCGTCGGATACTGCGTGTTGCAGTGCAGCACCGTAACGTCTTTCTTCGCGTTCTTTTGCAGGACGGAGACGGCGTCCCGGATTTCCCAGAGCTCGCTCATGCCGGTCGACAGAAAAACAGAGCCGGGCAGCCCGGCGACGGTTTCCAGCAGCGGCAGATTCGTGATTTCGCCCGAAGGGACCTTGAGGATTTTTATGCCCAGAGAGGATAAAAACCGGGCGCTTTCCGTGTCAAACGGAGTGGACAGGAACCCGATTCCCGCCGCGTCGCAGTGGTCCTTCAGCCGCCGGAAATCCTCAAAGGACAGTTCCAGCTTTCTGACCATGTCCAGCATGGACTCTTCCGGTCCGGTGGTCTCTTTCTGATACGCCGCTTTCTTTGCGTATTTTGATATGATCGCTTCGCTTTTCCAGGTCTGGAATTTCACATAGTCCGCTCCGGCCTCCGCGGCGGCGTCAATCAGCCGGTAGGCCAGATCGATTCTGCCGTTATGGTTTACGCCCGCTTCCGCCACGATCAGTGTTTTTTTCATTTGCCCTGCCCCCGTTACGCCCGGTACTGGATCAGTCGGCCGTTGTCCGGGCGGAAGTCTTTGTCCGAAGCCGCGCGGATATCCAGCAGCTCCCGATAGGCTTCTTCCCAAAAGATATTTCGCCCGATATAATAATCCGCCAGGCCTTTTTTATGAAAGGATCTCTTGAATAGAAACAGACTATCCTGCGCCTCCACACCGCCGCCGAGGTGAAACTGCCGGTATCCGTTTTCGGCCCCCCAGCACGCCGCCGTGTAAAGCAGCAGGTTATTGGGCGACAAAGAAAAGGAGTCCCTCTGCGCCGCGGAAAGATGATAGTGCATCCGTCCGTTGCAGTACAGGATGATTGCGGAACAGATGGTTTCATCGTCCAACACCGCGTAAAACAGGCGGCAGCAGTCAGCCGTATTGGCAAAAAAATCGTTGAAGAATTCCTCGCTGAAATAATAATAGTCGGCGGCGTTTCTTCTGTGCATGGTATCGTAGTACAGCCGGACAAAGGTCCGCCGGGCTTCCTCACTCTGGCCGTTTTCAATCCGGATATGATTTTTCAGCGCTTTACGGACAGCGCCCCGGCACCTCGATTCCAGATTGGCGTTGATCACGGCCTGATCGGCGGTATCGATAAAAACGGTCTGCCTGTTTTTCCACAGCTCGCAGCTTCCCTCAAAAACCTTGTGATTCTGAAGGAGAGGATGGAAGCGAATGAACTGCGACACGATCCGGGCCGAACGGCAGTAGTCGTTGAGCTGTCTGAAAAAATCCCCGACCTCCCGCCCATCAAAGCCGTCTGTCAGCGGTCCGCCGTAGCCGTAGGGTGTTGACCAGTCAAAATACCGCCCCCGCTCCAGAATTCCGCCGTAAGGGGGAAAATCGGCGATATCGTTCTGCTGCACAACGTAGCAAAGCCGCAGCTTTTCCCCGCGATAAGAAAGCAAAAGCGGGTCGCCGTCCCCCGTATAGCGGAAAGCGGAAACATATCCGCTGAGATAGTACACGTCGTACCGGGGGAAAGAACGGACGATTGCGTCCCAGTTTTCCCGCTTTTCAAAAGGAATGATCTCAAGAGTTCCCATTGTTCTCCCCCACTCTGGAAAGCCCGGATTCCCCGTGCCGGATTTCCGCACACCCCGCCTGATAGAAATGCTTTTTCAGCAAACGTCGATAGTCCGGAACAGACCGGAGCGCCCTGACGATTTTTTGCGCGCTTCCGCCCATTCCGTACGGATTGACCGCGTCCGAGCAGTCTTTAGTAAACGCGGCCCGAACCGCTTTTTCTATTTCCTGCCTTTTCGCAGCGCAGTGAATAACGGAAGAAGCAAAAAGCCTGCCCTTTTGACGGTCGCCGATGTCGACCGTCGGCTTATGGAAGGAAGGGACCTCGTAAATCCCGCTGGAGGAGTTCCCCACCACCGCGTCCGCCTGAGCGATCAGGCTGAAATAGCGCGGCTGACCCAGGGACGGAAACACGGCGGCATTCGGATGGCAGGCCGCAAAACCGTCCAGCAGGCGGATGATTTCCCGCCCCTGCGGGTCGGCGTTCGGCTTTGTGAAGATCAGCCCCACGTCGGGGCCCAGGCTGTGCAGGGCCGCCGTCAGCTCCCGGAATTGCTCCCCGGAGTCCTTGGCGTCCAGCGTGACGGGGTGGAACGTAATCAGCAGATTCCTTTCCAGAAACCGGAAGGGAAGCGATTTTTCCAGCTCGGTGCGGCTCATTCCGGGCAGGGAAAGAATCCGGTCGATTCCAAGGCTGCCGACGTTGTAAATATGGGACGGGTTCTCGCCCAGCTGCCTGACCCTCCGGTCAGCTTCCGTGTTGGTCACAAAATGAAGCTGGGACATCTTTGTAATACTGTGCCGGATGGCCTCGTCAAAGGCACCCTCCGTCGTATCCCCTCCGCCGATATGGGCGATGGGAATTTTTGCAAAGAGCGCGGCCTGGGCAGCCGCCAGCATTTCGTACCGGTCGCCCGTCGCCACCAGCAGGTCTGGCTTCAGCTCCGAGAAAGCGTCCGCGAAGCCGATCACGCCTAGCCCCACGGACTTGGCGATTCCTACCGGGGTATCGCTCGACAGAAGCGTCTCCACTTTTTTATCGATGGGAAAGCCGTCCTCTTCGATTTCCCGGTACGTCAGCCCGAATTCCGGCGACAGGTGCATGCCCGTCGCGATCAGCTGCACCTGAAATTCCGGCGCTTGTTCCAGTTCCTTTAAAAGGGGATTCAGCAGCCCGTATTCCGCCCGCGTTCCCGTAACAACACAGATTTTTCGTACTGCGGCGCTCATGGGCTTTCCCCCAGATGGGCGCTGCTGGGAACGTTGATGATCCGCTGTTCCAGACTTTCCGCCGCGGACAAATCCATATGGGGACAGTCCCGGAACATTGGCAATTCACTCATTAAAGTCCAGGCCGGGCGGGTCAGAATCCCCTGCCGGTTGGTTTCGGAAAGGATACGGTCGCGCAGGGCCGTATCCTCCCGGTCAAGAAGCAGGACGTTCAGCCAGTAATTGCTTTTCGCGCAGGACGGTTCGCGGAAAAAAGAAATTCCGGGGACATCCGCGAAGGCCTGCCGATATTTTTCGGCAAGAGCCCGTTTCTTTCGGATAAACCCATCCAGCTGCTCCAGCTGGGCGCATCCGAGCGCGGCGTTGATGTTCGGCATCCGAAAATTATACCCGACGCAGTCATGGAGAAAAGCCCACTGGTGCGGCAGTTTTGCGGTGGTGCTGATATGTTTGGCCAATCCGGCAAGCTCTTCGTCGTTCGTGAGGACGGCCCCGCCCCCACCGGTGGTGACGATTTTATTGCCGTTGAAGCTGAGGGAGGAAAGCTTTCCGAAATTCCCGGTGTGGACGCCCTTATAATAGCTGCCCAGAGACTCCGCGGCGTCTTCGATCAGCTCCAGCCCATATTTTTTGCATACTTCCAGAAGCGGGTCGAGGTCGGCGGGATGACCGAACGTGTGCACGGCGATCACAGCCCGGATCGGCCGCCCGGTGATCCGATTGCGGCAGCAGCCGTCCTGCTGGTCGGTTATTTTTGCAAGATAGGCGTCCAGCTTCTCAGGGTCGGCCCCCAGCGTATCCGGATCGCTGTCTGTAAAATGAGGGATGGCTCCGCAGTAGCACACCGCGTTCGCCGTGGCGACAAAGGTCAGCGCGGGGACAAGCACCTCGTCGTCCCGCCCGATCCCTGCCAGCCTGAGGCACAGATACAAAGCGGCCGTCCCGTTGACTACCGCCACAGCGCGCTTCACTCCCGTAAACTGAGCGAGCTGCTCCTCAAACCGGTCCACATAGCTTCCCACGGACGACACAAAGCCCGAGTCGAGGCAGTCCCGCACATATTCCCATTCCCTGCCGCGAAAGCAGGGTTCGTGCAGCGGAACGGGCTTCTCCGCCCCGTTCAGCACTTCTTTCAGCGCGGAAAGGATATTTGAAATATCCTCGTTTTTTGCCGTACTCATAGATTATACCTGTCGGTCTTATACAGCTTCAGATGTTCGGGATCGCTGAACCATTCCGCGGTCTCTTTCAGTCCCCGTTTCAGCCCCTCCCTGCCCGCGTACTCCGGCTTCCAGCCGAACAGGCCGGAAGCTTTGGCGGTATCCGCGCAAAGGCGCTCCACCTCGCTTTTGGGGGGACGCACCCGCTCGGGGTCGGTTTCTATCTCGATTTCGGCCCCCATCACCTCCGCGATGAGCTGTGCTGTTTCTCCTATGGAAACCTCATAATTGCTGCCGATATTGACGACCTCGCCGACTGTTGCGTCACACCCGGCGGCTTCTATCAATCCCCGTACCGTATCCCGGACATAATTGAAATCCCGGGTGGGAGTCAGGGAACCGAGTCGGATTTTCCGTTTGCCCGCGGCGATCTGGGTAATGACGGTCGGGATGACCGCCCGGGCCGACTGTCTGGGTCCGTAGGTGTTGAACGGACGGACGACGGCGACCGGCGTGTGAAAGGAATCATAAAAAGAAAGAGCCAGCTGGTCGGCTCCGGTCTTTGACGCGGCGTAGGGGGACTGCGCGTGCAAAGGATGGGTTTCCGGTATGGGAACCGCCCGGGCCGTCCCGTAGACCTCACTGGTCGACGTGTGGATGATCTTTTCCGTCCCAAGCTCCCGCGCCGCCTGCAAAACGTGAAAGGTTCCCTTCATATTCGTGTCAATATATGCACCGGGAGAATAATATGAATAAGGGATCGCCACCAAAGCGGCCAGGTGAAAAACAACATCGCAGCCTTCCATTGCTTTTTTTACCCGGTAAGGATCCCTGATGTCCCCTTCCAGCACTTCCAGACTGCTTTTAATCTCAGCCGGGGACTGGTCGAGCCAGCCCCAGGAGTTAAACGAATTGTAACAGACAAAGGCGCGGACACTGGTTCCTTTTCTGACCAAACCTTCCGTCAAGTGGGAACCGATAAAACCGTCCGCGCCGGTAACCAGAATTCTTTTCCCATCGAAGTTCATCTTATTCCTCCTGACAAAGTTTCCGCTATTCTATAATATATTCCGCCATGTAAAAAATAGAAGTAATTCCCCTGGAGAATGTCGGCGTTTGCAAAATGGAGTGAATCTTATGTTAAAAAGTAAATTCCCCCTGATTACCTGCCGTTTAACAGATCAAAACGGCAACGCCTTAAACCCATGCGAACCGGGCGCGGTTCGCTATACGGAGCTATCGTCCCAAAAGGACCGTCCTCAGGAGCAGATCAGGCTCCCGGACGGGAAAACAGCCGTCCAAAGCATCGCGACCGTTCTGCTGGAGGGCTTCGTCACTGTGTCTCTGGACGGGAGCACGATGTCGGCCCCTCTTCCGTTCAGCATCATCCGGTGTATTTCCCTTTACGCGCCCCGGGGGACTCTGCTCCATTTTGCGGTAAGCAGCTTTCATTGCTGTGCCGTGCCGGTTTATCCCAAAAGCGATACCGGTACCGACCGGGTCAAAATTTTTATCAATGTCGACACCGCCGTCGATTCCAGATTAAAAGTAAACCTCCGGATTCCGGAGGTGGATTCTTCCCTTACGGTAAAAAATGCGGTTTGCATCCATGCTGACAGAATCTACGATTCCGTCCTTTTCAAAAGCGGAACCTCCCTGTACTATCAGAGCATGACCTTAAAAGCGGAGATTTACCAGTACAACGCTTTATCGGACGGAGTCAAAAAAGCATACACCAATCAGGACGAACTCACCCAATACGGTGACAGAGGGATTCTGTCCCCACGGGAGGTCTCCTACTGCAATGTGTTTGTGAACGGGGTTCTGCAGCCGAAGAAAAACTATGTAATCACAAAAGGCCTTCTGCAGCTGACAACAAAAAACGCGCCTGCCGCGGGGCAGGCGGTGATGATTTTGTTCGTCACCCTCCGGAATGACTCCAATCAGAAGATGCGGGTGATCAACGATCAGTACAACGCCGTTTCCGACGGCACGAAAAGGGTCTTTACGAATGAAGACGAACTGAAAAAATACGGCGGCCGGGGCATCCCAGACCCGAAAGAGGTCTCGTACTTCAATCTCTATGTCAACGGTGTGCTGCAGCCGACCAGAAACCATATCGTCCGCAAAGGGCTTCTGGAGCTGACCACGACGGACGTTCCCGAAAAAAATCAGCTGGTCATTCTGGAGGCGCTGGTCATCAGGGACCCGGACGGCCATCTTTTCAAGACGGAAACGTATCAGTTCAACGCCCGCTCCAACGAGGAAAAAGTCTATACCGATCAGGATCAGCTGCTGATGTACGGCGACAAAGGCATTCCGGACCCGAAGCAAAGCGCCTATCTGAATCTGTTTGTCAACGGCGTCATTCAGCCGGGCGTCAATTACGCGGTTCAAAAGGGCTATCTCATTCTGAAAACGCAGGACGCCCCCATAGAGGGGGCCCCCATTTCCCTGCAGTATGTCAACCACCACCCCGAAGGGCCCGTGTGCGGATGCGATATCTCCGATTGCGCCTTCCGCAGGTGGATCAGAAGATACTCGGAAGTGCCGGAAAAAGAGCTTGCTTCCCTGCGGGAGTTCGGAACGGTCCAAAAGCAGTTCGAAGCATCAGAAAAAAACGGAAGCATTCCGAAACAGGAACGCCCCTCTTTGTAATAAGCATATCCTCCAAAAAACAAACAGAGCGTATGACACAAGGTCGTACGCTCTGTTTGTTTTTCGCCGCCGGTTCAAACAGGCGGATCAGATTAGCTCAGCACGGTAAATTTAACGATGTTATAAAGATTGATGACAATAATCACAGCCATAAAGCCGATAAACAAACGGTCCACTGTTTCCTCTGAAATTTTCTGGTTTAAATGGCCGCCGATCATACCGCCGGTCACCCCCGCCACAACCATAAAAACAAGGATCAGCACACTGATCGGCGGGACGGAACCGTTGATCAAAGTCTGCAAAAGGCTTGCGAGCTGCGAAAACATGATGATATACAGAGAATTGGCGGCAGCCTTCTTGATGTCCATGGAAAAAAAGAAGAACAGAACCGTCAGATTGATAGGTCCCCCTCCAATACCAAGGAAGGAAGAAATAGCCCCCAGTGCTAAACCGATCAGGACACATCCCGCCAGACTGCTCACATGGCAGGTACGAATTCTGCCGGAATAAGCGCTGTACAGAAGTGCACCCAGTGTAACAATTAACAGCAGGCCCGCCT
Organism: Caproiciproducens puteiluti; assembly: GCF_052442865.1. NCBI lineage: Bacteria > Bacillati > Bacillota > Clostridia > Eubacteriales > Acutalibacteraceae > Caproiciproducens > Caproiciproducens puteiluti. The sequence goes on from NZ_CP194790.1 coordinate 3,198,502, forward strand.
GTACCGAGCCCAGGTGGTTTTCATTTTGGAGCAGGGATTTCAGAATATCGAACAACGATTTCCCAATAATCCCGCCGAAAACGGAACCAACAGCAAGCGGCGTGCTTGTCCTGACATCGATCATCCCGCGATTTCTGGAATTTCTCAGCACGGAGATAACAGACATGGAAAGCACCGTGCAGCCTGAAAGAAAGCTGATGCTGCTGACGCTCATAACGCCGGCGGCGTCAAGCACAGGCTTGATAATTACGCCGCCGCCTACGCCGCAGATTCCGCCGATAACCGAAGCCGACAGACTGACTAAAAAAAACAGCCAAAGCATAAGCTGCCCCCATTGTTTTATCAAATATGAAGGAATCTGTTGAAACCGCAGCCAGTCATGGCAATTGCTTAGGCTGCCTTATTTCATAAACCTCCATTACCAAATCAATATTATTTTTCTATGGATAATTCTTTTATGTACTGTTTTACCAGCATAACGCAGTGGTTAATATAAGAATCTGTAGTAGAGCTGACTTCCGATGCAATCATAATCCTGCATCGGTTAAGAGGAACCAGTATTTTTTGAGCGGAAGAAGAGCTGATCGCAAAAGCCATAGCCGGAGTTAACTCCCCCAGCATCGAATTTGCTGAAATAATTGCCAAAGGGCCCAAAATAATGTCTGATTGTTTAGCCGTTTGAACAATCGCATTTTGCCCGGTAGCGCCGATATCAGCCCCACCTTTCATCATGCAGTTTGTGGCTATGGAGTTTGTACCCAGTGCACACAGAGTCACACCGTTCCCCTTGAGAAAGTTTTCTCTCAGCTTTATCATAAGAGATTTACCGATACCTCCGCCTTGCCCGTCTACAACAGATATCAAGATTTCTTTTTTTGACATAATGTATTCCTTTCATGCATTCACTTTCTGAGGGTCTCAGCAACCAATAAAAATGAAGCAGCCGGTACGGTAAGCGTTTCTTCCGCTGTGGAAGCGGGCTGACCGACAGGTCCGTAATTTATTTACAGTTTTATTTTATCAATAAAAATGCCATTACAGGCAAAGCGACATAGATGATCTTACAGATCTTCCCCCTGTCGAGCCGGCGAAAAAAATAAAGCCCAAGGAAGCCCGCGGCTATCGCCGCTGCCGACGCAGACACGATGTAGGGTGCTGCATCCAGCGTAATATTCCCATAAAGGTAATGCAGTAATGTAGAATACAGGCCTGCAATAATGAAGCTAAATTCTATGTTTGCTTTAAAGTTCAGATGGTCGTCACAGATGCTGAAATAATAGATCATAAAAAACGGGCCTACAATATTAAACATTCCGGTGGAGATTCCCGTCACCAACCCAAACAGGACCGCATTTTTTAACGACTTTTTGATCACCAGCCTATGTTTCTGAGAGATAATGAAATATACTGTCAGCAGCAGGATAAAAACCGCCAGAATAATGCGTAACATCCTTTCAGAGTTGTGCATTAAAATATACATCCCCAAAGGAGTCGTGAGCAGGCAGCAAAGCACCGGGACAAGGACGGTACGCAAAGATAGATTCTTATGCAGTATCGCAACCATCTGCAGGCCGATAGCGACTACAGTAATTGCTGAAATTGCCGAACATAAACGCATCGGCAGCACCAGCGGCATCAGGGCCATCGCAAGAATACCATATCCGAAACCAACAGACGCCTGCAAAAAGGCAGCAAGAAAGTTGATGACGACAATCCATAACAGATTGGTCATCTGAAATTCAAACATAGTACCTCCCAGGCGGCTTCACGGCCGCCATACATTAAAAGGTTGTGTGATACCGTTTGAGCGTCAGAGTATAACGATATCGATCCGCCAGATAAACCGTACGATTGAACATGATCGCACGGTCGCCCTCAACATAGGTGACGCGCTGTATCGCCAGTACCGGAGTGGTCACCTTTTGATTCAGCAGGGCGGCTTCCTCCAGAGTGGGGGTTTCCGCCGTGATGGCCTGATCGGCGGTAGTGATTTTATACCCGTTTTTCTCCAAAACCGGGTAGACAATATCATTGTGGAAATCCAAGCCTTCAAGCAGATATGCCACATTCATCGGCAGATATGTATAATCAATACCGAGAGTCTTCCCGTCAACATAAATCTGACGTATAATCATCAGCATTTTAAAGTCCTGCTCAATGTGCATAGCGGCGCACACTTCCGGCGGGGCCACAACATACTCCTGTTTTCGAACAACGACTTCGCATTTCATTTGCTTGATGGCAAATTCCTCTACAAAGCCCATGAGACTGTCCAGCTTATGATCGATTACTTTAATCGCAACGTAGTTTCCCTTACCCTGTTTTTTGACAAGTACGCCGTCTTTTACCAACTCGTTGAGTGTTTGCCGTACAGTAACACGGCTGATTCCATACATCTCTGAAAGCTCCCGCTCGCTGGGGAGTTTATCCCCACCCTTATACTCGCCTTCAGAAATTTTTTGAAGGATCGTGTCTTTAAGCTGTATAAACAAAGGTTTTCCGTTTCCTGGATATAACATGTAAACACCCAATTTCCGAATAAATTTATGAATTTTATTATAATACGGTTTCGAGCATTATACAAGCAATCCGGCTCTGCATGCTCTCCTCACCACCATTTGATCTGATCCGTTACATATTTCCTTATTTTGATAAATTCAGGATCCGTAACATCTCTTGGTCTCGGCAGATCAACGACCACTTCTTCTTTAATCGTTGTAGGCTTATTCGACATAATCAGGATCCGCTCTGCAAGGTAAACCGCTTCTTCTATATTATGGGTGATAAATACGACGGTACTTCCCAGTTCTTTCCACAAACGAATTACTTCATCTTCAAGATAAAATCTTAACTTTACGTCCATTTGCCCATAGGGCTCGTCCATCAGCAGCAGGTCGGGATTCATTGCAAACGCTCTCCCGATGATGATCCTCTGCTCGGAACTTACGGACAATTGATGGGGATAGGAATTTCTGAATTTTTCGAGTCCCAGCAGGGAAATGATATTTTCGACCCGCTCGTCGATTACCTTTTTATCCAGTTTCTTCAGTTCCAGTCCAAACCGAAGATTTTTTTCCACCGTAAGCCACGGTATGGCGGATGGTTCCTGAAACACAAAGGCTAAATTATGTTTTCTGGGGTCTGCAGACTCTCCGTCAATGAACAGATCGCCTTTGGACGGCATGTATATCCTGGTCAGCAGGTTTAGAAACGTGGTTTTTCCGCAGCCGGTCGGACCTACTACGCAAACGAATTCTCCCTTTTTAATATTGAACGAAATATCATTCAACACATGGAGGTTTCCAAAATATTTTGTCAGGTTCTTTACTTCAATTTTATAGTCCTGATTGCTCTCGCTCATGACATTTTCCTCCCGGCATTTATAATGCAAGATCCGTATTTTCAGATATTTCCTTACGGATGGATAAAAACTTTGGATCAATCGTATCACGAGGTCTCGGCAAATCAATATCATAGATTTCCTTTACTGTTGCCGGACATTCACTCAACAAGACAATTCTGTCGCCCAAATAAACCGCTTCCTCAATATTGTTGGTTACGAAGATAACGGTTCTTTTTTCCTGCTGCCAAATTCTCTGAACTTCCTCTTCCATGGAATATCTTGTCTGGGCATCCAACTGTCCAAAGGGCTCATCCATCACAAGTATTTCCGGATTATTGGTATACGCTCTGGCGATGCCTACTCTCTGTTTCATTCCGCCGGACAGCTGATTGGGATACGACTTTTCGAATCCCTTCAGACCAACAAGATCAATGTATTTCTGGACGGTTTCCCGGCGTATGTCCTTATTCACTCCGGCCATCTGCAGCCCGAACTCCACATTGCCCATAACTGTTTTCCAAGGCATAAGCGCCAATTTCTGAAACACCATGCCAATGCGCTTATCGCTCCCAACCAGCTTTTCTCCGTCGAGATAGGTATTTCCCTCCACGGATTTTTCCAGGCCGCCGATAATATTGAGCAGCACACTTTTACCGCAGTGGCCCGGCCCGAGGATAACTAAGAATTCATTATCGTATACATCCAGAGAGATATCGGAAACCGCATCAAACACCTTGTTATTTACCACATAGCTTTGAGATATGTTCTCCAGCCTTAATTTGACCTTTTTCTTGTCCATGGACATATCACTCCTTCTGCAATCTGTGTGACAATCGCAAGGATTGCCCCAACAATGCCAATGCAAATCATAGACAGGAGAACTAAGGCTTGATCTCCCGAATCCATACCTCTTGTAATCAAAAATCCTACTCCGGCTTTCGCGCCAAGCATTTCAGCCGCCAAAACGACCATCCAGCCTGCGCTTGCCGAAGTACGTATGCCTGCGAAAATAGCATCCAATGCGGAGGGAATCGCAATCTGGAACAGCATTTGCCTGCTGTTCGCATTAAAGATTGTTCCAACATCCAGATACAGTTTATTGACATTGCTCATACCAGCCTGTGTATTGACAACAACTGGCATCAATGCGCCGATAAAAACGATCAGGACTTTGGACCCTTCCCCGGTACCAAACCAGATTGTAATCAGGGGAATCCACGCTAACGGAGGCACTGCCCTGAAGGCGGTAAAAATAGGCCCGAACAGCGCGTTGCACTTTTTGCTCCAACCCAGCACGATACCGAAAGAAACTCCAATGACCCACGATAACAGCAGCGCTGTAAACACTCTCTGTAAGCTGATCAGAATATGTCCCCACAGGCTCAGGTTTTTGATTGGTTTTCTCAGCAGTTCAAGAAGCCGGTCCCACGTTGCTATCGGGGATGGGAACTGAGCATTTCCAAAGCTGGATGCGAAAAGCCAGAGGGCGATTAACAGAACAATGGAGACCACGGGAAGGACCTTATAAATCTGTTTCCTTCTTAATTCCTTTTTTTCCGATTCGCTTAATACAATATGTTTCTTCATAGTTTTTTCCATCCTAACACCTTATTTTCTACCATATTCAAAATGGCCGTAAACAATGTGCCAATGATTCCTATAACAACAATCCCCAGAATAATAATGTCAGGCCGCGCAAACTGTCTGCCCATCAATATCATATAGCCAAGGCCCGCCGACGCAGACAGCATCTCCGCTGCTACCAGTGTGGCCCATGCATTCCCCAGCGCCACCTTTATTCCGGCAAAGGTCATTGTCATGGATGAAGGAATGCCGATTTTCCGGAAAATTGTAAAATTCGAGGCGCCGCATGTCTTTGCAACATTTATCAGGACGGGGTTGGTCTGCTTAATACCGGTATATGCATTGATAACACAGGGGACAAACGCCGAAAAGAATACGATGAACGCTTTTGCCTGTAACCCAATGCCGAGCCAGACGATTGTAAGCGGGATCCACGATATTGGAGGGATTGGACGAATAATTTCAAAAACAGGGCGCATAAAGCTGTCGAACCCTCTGTACCATCCCATAAAAAGGCCCAACGGAATTCCAATAAGGATTGCCAGAAGAAACCCCGTCAAAGATACCTGCAGACTGGCTAACACATTTACGCCCAGAACCGCTCCGTCCGGCGCCGGATCCGTAAGCTTCACAACAAACAGATTGAATATAGCTAACGGTGACGCCAAAAATTTTTCGGAGAGCAATCCGGTGGAAACACTTATCTGCCATATAAGAAAGAAACCGAGCACTCCTATTACAGATAGCATTGCTAAAAAATACTGACTTTTTCTCTTTTGATTTTGTACAAATGCGATTCGTTCCTCGTTGCTGAATTTTTTCTTGGGTTGGTCCATTTTATTCCATCCCTTCCCCGTTTTCAGAAATATCTTTTGTCTTTTCCCCCGCAATCGCGGGGGAAAAGCACATCAAAACTTTATAGATGGATCTACCGAAAATTATTTTGCTGCCGATTCCACCAATGCTTTCGCTTCTTTGGCAATGGAGGGGTCAATTAATCCGTCATCCAATAATTTCACCCTGTCCTCAGCCTTGTATTTTCCCTGCTTGACAAAGAAATCCATTGTCACCAGAAGGTCATTTTCCGCCTGCAGCAAAGGTCTCTTCGTATACAGGCCTTTCGGGTCTTCTACCGTTTTTGTCATAAGCTCAATCGACTTGTCAAAGGAAGGGCATTTAAAGTAATCCATAATACGTTTCGCAAGGCTTTCGTCGACTTTGATGCCCTCTTCGTCGCAGGAATCTTTATAGTACGCAATCGCCTTGTTCTTATTTTCTTCGCTGGCATTGATCCAGTCCACTGTTTTGTAAAAAACGGCCCAGGTCTTTGTCAGAAGCTCCCTTTTGTCTTTCAACGCCTCCCGTGTGGATACAAGGCCGCTGGTATTGGTGATACCCAGTTTCCCGGCATCGTTGATTCTTACATAACCCTGATCTTCAGCGTTGCAGGCAAATGCATTCCATACTGCAAGACCGTCTCCCTGTCCCCCGTTAAATGCATTCAACGCACTTGATACGTCCATATTGACCGATTTGATGTCCGACATACTCAATCCAAGCTTTTCAAGCTGTGTCGCAAGCGTAAAGTGAGCAGTCGTTCCGACGGGATACAGCCACGTGGTACCCTTCCAGTTGTCGGGATTGGTAGGATCCTGTGCGATCTTACTGTCTTTTCTTACAAACAGTCCCTGATTATCTTCATAGTCGGCAATGCCGATCATCGGTGTGTCGTGTCCGATCTGTCCGACCAAAACGCCCGCAGAACCCGCACCGGCGATGTCCCAGTCGGCGTTTGCTTCCATCATGGCCGGACCATTGGTAAAGGTCTGGTAATCGACTTCAATATTGAGTTCTTTGAAAAATCCTTCCTTATCCGCAATATAGAACGGAATGGAAAGAGCGGAACCGGCAAAATATCCCACGCGCAGTGTTTGAGTGTCTTTAAAAGGTTCAATGCCAAAAGTTGTCTTGCCTCCCGTTGAGCTTTTTTCTCCGGATGTGGCTTCCGAACTGTTCTGTGCCTGTCCGCAGCCGCTTAAAAGGGATGTACACAATGTCAAAATCAGTAGTGCGCTCAGTAATTTCCTTTTCATACTTAAACCTCCCAGATATTTTATTGTCAATATGGGAATTCAATATTCCAGCTTCTTGAACGCCCATATTTTGGCCCTGAACCTTTATCGAAATGCTTTAGGGATTTTCAAAGAGCTGGGGAACAGATCAGTCGTCCTTCATACAGAGATGAACAGCGCCGAGCTTATAGGTCTGCGGCAGGGCAAGAATATTCGGGTTCGGTCCGACAAACTTCTTCTCAGCATCGGCCAGTGCTTCCTCAAATGTCGCACGGGTTTTCAGGCCCATACTTCTTGCGATTCCCGGCTCTCTGGCTCCCACAATATAGATGGCACTCGTATCCATCTCCGCAATATGACCGCAGCTCATCATGCTGAACCCGTGGAACGGATGGAACGCATTCGCAAAACGATACTGGCGAATGTACTCTTCCTTTGTGGCGAAATACTCTCCATAATGATTCATATCCGGCAGTACCTGATTGTAATCATGCTGGAACATCTCATGCAGCTCACGCAGATAAGGCCATCTTTCTTCATGAAAATAGCCGTCGCAGATACTGGAAACAATAAATACACAATGGTCCGACATAATCCGTTTATGACGGATGACCTGAGCGGACAGCGCCTGCATCATCTGAATCGGGTTGGTGCCCATACCGTTTCCATAGTGGAAATCCGTAGGCATACCGAACACAACTACATCATATTTCTTATCCGCCCATTTAACAAACGTGCGCTTGTCCGCTGTTTTCCAGCTCACGGGCTGCATTTCTTTTGCCCAGCCGCTGTTGATCTCAATCTGGCGGGAGTACGTATCCAGCACCGCGTCACAGCAGAAAAACTTTTTGCCCATTTTTTCTTCCATGAGCATCCCCTGCTGGTCGAACTTATGGCGCATCTCACTGTGTGTCGAAACAGGGACGAAGTCGGGCCGGTGCATTACTTCCGGCACGTGATGCGCTGAGATGCTTCTCCAATGGCTGATGCCCGTCGCGCAGTGTTTATAGCCGCCGGAGTAGGCCCCGTACGGATTCCCCTGAGTATGACCGATCAAGATCGCGACATCCGCGTCATATACATATTTGTTCATAATGACATGGTCGCCGTGCTCCGTGAATCCCAAATCGACCAGATGGTCATAATCTTCACTGTCATGGCTTGTAATCTGACCGGAAAAATAAAACTCGTGGAACAGGTCGTCACCAAGAATCGTTTTCATTTCCTGTACGGTCGTACGGGGATGAAGGCCGTTGGAGAACAGCAGCAGGATGTCTTTTTTCTCCACACCCGCGGAATACAGCTCGTCAAGGCAGGCACGGACAGAGACCTTGCGGTGACTCGTTGGCTGGTTGCCCCCCTTAACGATATCCGGAATAACAATGACGACCGTACTTCCTTTATGTGCCAGTTCTGTCAAAGTCTGCATTCCAATCGGGTTACGGATGGAATCGAGAGTCGCCTTGTACAGAGTATCCCAGTCCTGCGGAAGACACGCCGGATCAGGTACGGTCGTACCCGGGATAAATACGTCCGTGTTATCCGGCAGATTTGCGTTCATAAGGCCCTGACCATATTCAAAGGACAGCTGCTTCATAATTATTTCTCCTTCTTGTAATGGCGGTCATACACTTTGTACAACGCGCTGGTATCTTTTCCACCCAATCCATTTGCACTTGCGATTTCATTATAGATCTGCACGGTTCCCGCAATGACGGAAGGCGCCTTCGCGTCCTTGGCCATCTGAAGGGCGAGCTTCGTGTCCTTGATCAGCAAGTCAACGGTAAAGGTGGGGTGATTATAGTCGTCTGCGACAATGTTTTGTCCTACTTCCTTGAACAGCCCGCTAACGGTCGCGGCCCCGCTGCAGGCCACTGTGTCAAAGAAAACTTTCTTATCTATCCCGACCTTATCCGCGATTGCCATCACTTCCGAAGAAATGGCATTGATCGTGGAAAACATCATCTGATTAAGTAGTTTGAGTGCATTGCCGGCGCCTGATTCGCCAACATGAATCGCATTCCCCGCGAAAGCCGACAGTACCGGACGCACATATTCCAGCGCCTCAGCGCTTCCACCGGTCGGCAGCATCCACTTTCCGACCGCCGAGGGCCTGCCGAGAATCGAGCAGTCCAGATAGGCGGCTCCGCGCTGCGCTATCCGCTTTGCAACCGATTTTGTGGTATTGGGGTCGACGGTGCTGGTATCAATAACAACATGGTCGCCGCTCAGCGCTTCGGACACACCATCCGTACCAAAAACCACTTCTTCAATCTGTACCGGTCCAGGTAAAGACATTAATACCACTTTGCAGCTTTTAGTCAATGTTTTCGGTGTGTCGGCAACTTCACACCCCGCAGATCTTGCATACTCCGCCGCTGCAGGGAACTTGTCATAGGCAACCACAGTCCATCCGGCCTTTAATAAGCTGTCCAGCATACATTTCCCCATTGTCCCGACACCGATTAAGCCTATTTTCTCAATGGGCTTATCGGGTTCTGTCCAACTTGTCATGAGAATTCCTCCTTTTGCATCCTTGTCATTTTGGAAGTTTCAGGGCCACAGATTTTGGCATCTTTTTTTAGATAATTTTGTAATTCTGTTATCATTTTATCAATATGCATAAGATATCTTTATCATCATTACAGAATATAAGTGATTTTTTGGTCTAACTGGTATTAATATTAATACCAGTTAGACCAAAAAAATAACTTGCAGAAACCTATAAAAGAATCTCCCAAGATACCATACCAGTCGTCACAAAGTGAAACTTACCAAATAACATCTAAATAATAAAACTATTTTATGCAGATGTCAATATGTATTCTAAAAGTATTTAATTTAACAAAAGTTGACTAAAACTGCCATAAATCTCTCTGTTTTATTCATTCCGACCTCTCTTTTTATTTATAGCCAGCCCCTGTCACGTTACGTCCAATTCCTGCAAACGAAACGATAATCCATACCAGTTTTGCAATTGTTATTATTGCAATATAGATAATTTTATCTTTAGCATAACTACAATTCTTCACTGGTATTCTTCCAATTAGCCAAAGGATTTCATGAATTCTAGCGTGTAAATATGGAATGATCCAAATGTTTTTTAGTTGCGGTTTCAGGCAAATGTTACAACAAATCACAGCCGATAATAATAGGAGGAATACTTGACCAGCCATGTATTTCTTAATAATAAAACGGAGTGAATTAGGATGCCTCAAAAAATCTTCCGCAAAAAGCTGCGGAAAATTTCCTGCAAAAGGGGCCTGTTATCAAAACTGCTATTATTGATTGGTGTCCCTGTTGCGGCTATTTTTTGTATTACGGCGTTAATCGTATTAATGACTGTGAAGCAGTCGGTATCTGCGCTGACAACAAGTGAGCTTACTGCGAAGTCTCAGGCAGCGTCTTATCAAATCAATGAGTATTTTTCAAAATATACGAATACTGTCAGGCAGATGATGGCGAACGATTCGTTTCAGCAATACTTTGAGCAGACTTCGGATGAGAAAAAATCCAACAGCGAATCATACTCCGCAAGCGCAAAAAGAACGGTTGACAATATTCTTCAGACCGATCCCGACAATTACTCATCGGTTTGGATTGCAGACTGCGCCACAAACACGATTGTCATATCGAGCAGCGACGAACCGTATGAGATGAATCTTACGGAAAAATCGTGGTACAAGTCCGTCGTGGAGAAAAAAGATATTGTAACAACCGAGCCATATAAGGATCAGACGACCGGTTCTTCAGTTGTAAGTATGGTCGCCCCCGTATATAAGGCCGGGGCAACGGACTTGATCGGCTTTGTGGGAATTGACATTTCCATTAACCATCTGTACAGCATGGTAAAGAATTACCGTCTTGGACAAACAGGTTTCTATATTCTTACTACCGGTGGCGGACAGCTTGTTTATTATCCGGATGCAGATTTAAAAGGCAAAAATGTATCAGAATCCAAAATGTCTAAAAATATTATTGACGCCATCACCAGAAAAACGGCAGGGACCATTACATACACAGCCATAAATACAACAAATGTGGGATTCTTATCCCCTGTCGGAAGCACCGGCTGGACCATAACAACCGGTATGCCGGAAAAAGAATTTAACGGGACCTATAACACCGTACGGTATGCGGTTTTCACGGTTTTTATGATTGCACTGTTGCTTCTAATCACGCTGATTTCTCTGATATCAAAGGGCATTATTAACCCTTTGAAGAAATTAACTCTCGCTGCACAGAAAATCGCAGACGGCGACCTTGACGTTCAGGTCGATACAAAATCAAAGGACGAAACAGGACAGGTAGCCTCGGCTCTTTCAAAGACAGTGGAAAGGCTGAAGCAGTACATTGACTATATCCATGAAATTTCCGCCGTACTCGATCAGATTGCTTTGGGAAATTTGGTTTTTGACCTTCATTGCGACTATGTGGGCGAATTTTCAAAGATCAAAACATCATTGGAAAACATTAAATCCACCCTGGTAAAAACATTTTCCGATATTACAGCCACCGCCGATCAGGTCGCAAGCGGTTCCGATCAGGTTGCAGATACTTCACAAGCTCTTGCCCAAGGTGCCGCAGAACAGGCAAGTTCCATTGAACAGCTGTCTGCATCCATTATCGAAATTGCAAATCAGGTTACTCAAAATGCAGCTAACGCTGCCGACGCGAACCAATCGGCGGATAAGGCTTCCTGCGAAGTAGGACGCGGCAACGAATCGATGCGGAAATTGATTTCCGCGATGGAGGAAATCAGCGAATCTTCCCATCAAATCGGTAATATTATCAAAACAATCGAGGATATTGCATTCCAGACCAACATTCTTGCACTGAATGCGGCGGTCGAGGCCGCACGCGCGGGTTCGGCGGGCAAAGGGTTTGCCGTAGTGGCCGACGAAGTAAGAAATTTGGCCGGAAAAAGCGCAGAGGCGGCAAAAAACACAACCGCTCTGATTGAGAATTCCGTCGCCTGCGTTAAAAAGGGAACTTCGATCGCCAATGAAACGGCACAGTCCCTGAACATAATTATCAACGGAGTCAACACAACTTCTGAATTAATCGGGGAAATATCCAAAGCGACTAATGAACAGATGGTATCGATCAACCAGGTAACTATGGGCGTCGACCAGATTTCATCGGTTGTACAAACCAATTCGGCGACTTCGGAAGAAAGCGCCGCCGCCAGTGAAGAATTGAATCACCAGGCCCAATTGCTTAAAACACTTATTGAGCAGTTTCAGTTTTAACTGCATTTTCTGTTTATCTGGCCATATCAAGACAATGTACCATGGATGCTATCCTGGCCTCCGAATATGTATCCAATGGATTAAAAAATTAAATTGCCCGTCACGTATGACACTCCATTTGCGCGGAGCAAATGGAGTGTCGCTTTTTCCCGATGGAATCTTGTCCCCATTTCGGCAGTTGCGGGAATGTTTTTATGCGGACATCATTTTTAAAATTTCATGGGCGAAAATCACCGGCCATACGAAAAGTTTTTCCGATCAAGTAAAATATGTTAAAAGATAAGATTGACAAATTCGAAAAACCGGAATAAGATAGCATTATAAATCGTAAGTAGTAAGTAATAAGTAAACTCAGCTATTTTACAAACAGGGGGATTTCTTGTGAAGGATTTGAAGTTAACGCAGAGCTTTTCGATGATCGCACTGAATGCACAGAACAGCCTTTACCTGACTACTGTAAAAAAGGTGGCCCTCCGATGCATGGCTGCTTCCGTAATTCTGGAGGTGCTTCTGGACAATCACACGGGCAAGGGCTGGAATACGGTGGATTTACGGAATATCGCTTTCCCCGATTCGGAAGAATACTGTCAAGCTGTCCTGGAACCGATTCAGCATAAAAAAGTCAATGCCTCACGGCCTCTCAGCCTGAAACAGTGCCTGAAATCAGCTTCCGCGCTGTCCGGCAAGAGGTTAAAAAAGCTGGAGAAGAGCGTCGCCGATTCCCTGAGAAGTCAGGACCTGATCGAAGAAATCCCGAATCTGCTGGGCTGCGACCTGTATTTCGATTCTGCCGGGGTCCCGTATATGGAATATCGCAGCAACATTCCGGAATACGCGGCAATTACAGAAAACGTAAAGGCGGAAATTCTGGAAAACGGTCCTGTAACGGATGAAACCGTCTGTATGCTCTGGCTTTTGCGTGAAAGCGGCTGTTTCAGCGACTTCTTTTCCTTCAATGACCTGGAAACGGTCGCCGTCAGAATGAACGGGCTTTATCACCAAAATCCTCTCGCGAAAGCCCTATACCCTATCCGCATCCGCCGCGGTACAGAGCTGGCGGTCAAGCAGTTCCTGCATTGGAAAAAAAGAGTTTTTAAAAGGCCTTTCGCTGCGGGCATCAATTTTGTTTACCCTGTTCTTGAGCGCTCACAATCGGTTTTTATTGATACGGAGGCCTGGTTTTCCAATTCGGACAAAAGGCTGGAGGACGTTAAAAACCGGCTGAAATTATACGGTCATACATTCACGGTACTGCAGACCGGGGCGGTTCCGATCATTAAAATAGACAATCTGGTTTATAAGGCAGTTCCGCAGGCGATTTACGGGAGGGTTCCGATTCACGGAGTCCGCCTGATGCCCCGCCTCCCTTTTTGAAGGAGTAAAAAATCATGTCGAGACAACGTACTATGGATGCTATCCTGGCCTCCGAATATGTCTCCATCGGTGAACTGGTGCGTATTACCGGGTGCCGCTACAGTACGCTCAAGTTTTATACGGAAGAAAATATGCTGCCGTTTGAACAGGCTGAGCAAAACCTGACCCGAAGGTATCGACGAGAAGAAACCGTGGAAAGAATCCAATGGATTAAAAAATTGAAAGAGAACGGACTCAGTATTCCGCAAATTAAGAATGTTTTGCAGACAGCCCCGAAAAAAGAAAGCGACCCGAGTTGACCGCCGTACAGGAGTTTTCGGAGCATACAAAAGCCGCCGTGGGGAGCAAATCCCGACGGCGGTTTCCCATGTAGTTCAGAAATATCTCAGAGCGAGGTAAGTAAAAATTCCAGACTGCCTTTCAGCGTATAGCCGCCCATTCCCGCGGGGATAAAGAGGCTGTCTCCCTTTTGAAGCGGAACCGGCGCTTCTTTCCCGCGGCAAAGCGTTCCTTCGCCGGAAACGCACAGCAGCGACTGAAAGCTGGAAGCGTCGGCCGTCATTGCCGTTTCGCCGGAAAGCACAATCCGGGATACGGTAAAATACGGGCAGGACGCGAGCAGCGTTCTGACACAGTCCCCTTCCTTCACCGGTTCGCCCTGCGGCTTTGCCGAGCGGACGGGCTGTTTCAGCTGCGTGACATCCAGCGCTTTGTCCACGTGCAGCGCGCGCAGTTTTCCGTCCGCGCCGACCCTTCCATAATCGTAAATGCGGTAGGTCGTGTTGGAATTCTGCTGGATTTCGGCAAGGACGATCCCCGCGCCGATCGCGTGAAGCGTTCCCGCGTCGATAAAGAACACGTCGCCGGGGTGAACTTCCACTTTGTTTAATACTTCCGTCAATGTCTGATTGCGAATTCGCTCGGCGAATTCCTCTTTGCTGATTTCCTTCTGGAAACCGTAGTAAAGATAGGCGCCCGGCTCGTTCTCCAGAATATACCACATTTCCGTCTTGCCGTATTCGCCTTCGTGCTCCAGAGCGTATTCGTTGTTGGGATGGACCTGTATGGACAGACGGTCCTGTGCGTCGATCAGCTTAACCAGCACCGGGAACTGCTCAAAACGGTCGCAGTTTGTCCCCAGAACCCCCCGTCCCTCCTGGGCAATCAGGTCTTTCAGCGTCATTCCGTCGAAGATTCCCCCGGAAATCACGGACAGCCCGTCCGGATGGCAGGAGAGCATCCAGCTTTCCGCCAGCTTCTGCGCGGCGCTCTGCTGACGGTACTCCGTCCTGAGCTTTGTTCCTCCCCAAAGATAATCCTTGCAGGGAGCAATGAGTTTCAGCGGTCCCAAATCAATGAACCCCTTTCCGTTGTTGTCCCGGCCTTTTACGCACTAAAGAGAAGCCCTGTCAACAAATCTTTCCATCCGCGCAAACGCTTCCTTTACGTTTCGGAACTGCGTTCCCAGATTGATACGGATATACCCTTCGCCGTTGCCGACGAAATTGTTCCCGCTTTCCACCAGCACGCCTGTTTCTTTTGCAAGGCGGCGCGTAAAGGTATCGCTGTCCATCCCCGTTTTCTGAATATTCACCCACAGCAGATAGGAGGATTCCATCTCCATGCAGGACAGCCGGGGAATCCGGGTCCCGATGGACTCGCGGGCGTAACGATAATTTTCCCCAAGGTAGCCCATCAGCGCACGGGTGTATTCCTCGCCCTCGTTGTAACAGGCAATGAGCGCGATGATACCGAACACCGTCGGCGAAGTGATGGAATTTTTCGTCAGCCGGCCGCGGAAGGTTTTGCGCAGCTCGTCATTCTCAATGATGGCGTAAGAGGTTTTCAGGCCACCTAAATTATACTGCTTATTCGGTGAAGATAAAAGGATAACATTTTGAAAAAGTTCCCCGGTTTCAACGGTGGAGGTATAAACTCCGTCAAAAATCAGACCGCTGTGTACCTCGTCGGCGACGACAATGGTTCCGTATTTCCGGCACAGGGAAATCAGCGTGACCAGCTCTTCCCGGCTCCAGATCCTGCCGGAGGGGTTGTGAGGATTGCAGAGCAGGTACAGCTTCGGACGGTATTGTTTGAGCTGCTCTTCCATTTTTTCAAAATCCATCCGGTAACGGTTGTTTTCCACGACCAATTCATTTTCGATCACCTGTGCGCCAAACGCGGTCGCCGCCCGCGCAAAGGGATCGTAGACCGGCGTGCTGAGCATAACGGAATCGCCCTTCTGGCAGAAGGCCTGCACCGTATAGTGCAGAGTGGAAACCGTGCCGTAGCACAGGGTCAGCCATTCCTTTTTCGGGGAAACGTGGTGATGCCGTTCAAAGTAACGGATCACCGCGTCGTAGAATTCCTCATAAACGTAGGTATAGCCGAAAACGCCGATATCCACGGCCTGATGCAGCCTGTTCAGCAGCGGCTCCGGCGCGCGGAAGTCCATATCGGCAATCCACATGGGAATATAATCGTCGCCGACCGGGCCGAAGTGCTCTTCGATTTTCGCTCTGTCCCATTTGCGGCATTTTTCCGCATAGCGGTCGGGGAAAAGGTCAAAATCCGTCATGGCTGCCTCCTGTGTGCAAAATCCACGGTAGAAAGGTAAGCGGTCCGGTCCAGGCTTTTCATCAGCTCCGTCAGCAGAAACACCGCGTTGTCCACATCGGCACAGCTGCCGATGGACCACGGGCTGTGGCCGTAGCGAAGCGGGATGCCGAGCACGGCGCACACCGCGCCGTCGCGGGTCAGGTGCGCCTGGCCGCCGTCCGTACCGCCGTTGCTGAACATATCCTGCTGCAGCGCAACGCCGTTTTGATCGGCGATCTTCTGAATATGGCTCAGAAGGCGGGAGGAAGGCACCATGGTCTTATCGTAATGCAGCAGCATGGGACCGTGCCCGATCTGCCGGTTATTGGTATGGTCCCTGACCAGCTCGTTTCCCCAGCAGGCGACGTCCAGCACGATCACGATGTCGGGCTGAATCCTGTACGCGGAGGTCTTTCCGCCCCTCAGCCCCACCTCTTCGCTGGAGGTCGCCGCCATATACAGCTGGTTCGGAAGCGGGGTGCCTGCCAAGCGCTTGAGCGTTTCCGCCATCACGTAGCAGCCGAGCCGGTCGTCAAAGGCCTTTCCCGCAAAGGTACCGTCGATTCCGTATTCCTGACATTCGCTGCTGAAGGTCACCATGTCCCCTGTGCGGATACCAAGAGAAAGGGCTTCTTCATCGGAAACGGCGCCGATATCGACGACCAGATCCTTCACGTCGCCGTCCGCGTACACGGAATTCAAAACGCCGGGGATTTTACGCCCGGATTCCGTTGTGACCCGGACTCCCTGCATAAATTTGGAGAAGGTGCGGACGCTCCCGACCGGAATGACATGGAGCATACCGATTTTGCTGACGCTTCTGACGAGAAAGCCGACCTCGTCCATATGGGCGCACACCATGACGCGCGGGCCCTGCACATCCCCCTCTTTATGGAAGATGGCGGAACCCAGCCTGTCGAAATCGACTTCGTCCGAAACACCCTCCAGCTCTTCCAGCAGGATGCTTCTGACCTCGTCCTCGTGCGAGGCGACCGCGTCCGCGTTGCTCAGTTTTTTTACCAGTTCAATATTCATTGGTTACTCCTTATCTGCAACAATCAGCTGCTTAGGCGAGCGGGTCAGCACCCGGGAGCCGTTTTCCGTTACGAGCACATCGTCTTCGATCCGCACGCCGCCCAATCCCGGCACATAGATGCCCGGCTCTACGGTCACGACCATCCCGGCCTCCATGCGCGCTTCCTCCGTGGGGGAAAGGCGCGGGTCCTCGTGGTCGTTGATGCCCAGCGAATGACCCAGATTGTGGCCGAAATACTCGCCGTACCCGGCTTTTTCAATCACCGACCTGGCCGCACGGTCCGCGTCGCAGAAGCGGGTTCCGGCGCAAACGGCCTCTATTCCCTTCTGCTGAGCTTCCCGGACGGTTTCATAGATTTTCTGCAATTCGGGTACCGGCGTTTTTCCGACCGCGAACGTGCGGGTGATATCGGAGCAGTACTGACCGACCTTTGCCCCAAAGTCAAGGGTGACAAGGTCGCCGGCTTCCAACTGTTTGGCGCCGGCCTTGGCGTGCGGCATGGAACCCCTTACGCCGCTGGCGACAATGGTGTCGAAGGATTCCTTCATCGCGCCGTTTTGCTTCATAAAGTAAACCAGTTCGTTTGCGACCTCGTCCTCGCGCATTCCGGCCCTGACAAAGCCGAGAATGTGCGCGTAGGCGCGGTCCGCAATGGCGCAGGCTTTCTGTATCGTCTCAATTTCCTGAGCGTCTTTGACCGCCCGGATCGGATTGATATTGACGGGAACCAGCGAAGCGCGGAGCTTCTTTTCCAGCGACCGGTACCGGTCGTAGGACAGATCGTCGCCTTCAAAACCGACGGTACGGATATTTTCTTCTTCAATAATTCTGTTGATGAGCAGGTCATAGGTCTTTTCCCCGGTCATCAGAAGAACCTGTGCGTCCCGGTTGTTCTGCCGTACTTCCTCGTAATAGCGCGAATCCACAATCACATATTTCTGCTTCTGCGTAATCAGCACATAGCCCGAGGAGCTGTACAGCCCGGAAAGATAAAATTTGTTGTGGTAAGAGGTGCACAGCATTGCCTGTGCGTCGCAGCCCGCCAGAAGCGCGCGGCAGTTTTCAAGTCTGTTCATGTTTTCTCCTATATGATTTAAGAAAGGAGTACGAAACGTACCCCTTTCTCTCAGCTACTATGTAATCAGTCGTTGGAGTCTACTTCCAGCTTGCCTTTTTTAATCAGATTGTTCCGTGCGAAAATAACGATCAGCGCGGTGATGACCGCTCCAATGACGATGCCCGCAATATAAGCGGCGATATTGGAGATCAGCGGCCATGCCCAGACAGCGGATTCCGGGAACCACTGGACAGCACCCATGGCGACGGCGGAGGTACCGCCGACGATCGCGCCGATCATATAAGCCGGAATCGTGATGGAGGGTTTCTCAAGGGCAAACGGGATGGAGCCTTCGCTGATGCCCATGAAGGCAAGGAACATGGCGGTTTTTCCCTGGGGATAGAACTGCTTGTCAAAGACATGTCTGCCGACAACCAGTTTGTCGATGATCGTCGCAAGGCCGAGGCCGATGGACGGAACGACAATGGCGATGCAGCGGGCCGTAATCGGCAGCAGCTTGTCGGTCGTAAAGCTCAGCGCCACAAATCCCGCAGCCTTGTTGATCGGGCCGCCAAGGTCGATGGCGGTCGCCGCGGAAAGCGCGATGGCGTAGCCGTAGCCGCCTGCCGCGCCTGCCGCGCCCAGAGCCCCTTTGATCCAGGAGTTGATCAGTCCGCCGAACGGGGTAACGACATAGTGCATACCCAGCATTACGCCGGCGGCCGCGATAATCGGAATCAGAAAAGTGGTTTTGAAAGCAAGCATGTTGTGGCTTACTTTAATGGATTTATTCAGCCATTTCACAAAATAACCGGCTGCGATCGCAATCAGGATAGCGCCCAGGAAGGTGGAAGCGACCGGGGAATTGGCTTCCCATTTGCCGTCCACAAGGCTCAGGATGGAAGTCGGCTTCGTAGCCATCAGGCCGCCGATAAAGCCGGCCGGGAAAGCGAGCTTGCCGCCGATGGAGTTCGCCATGAAGGCCGCGAACATCGGAATGGCAAAGCCGAACAGGGTTCCGCCGAATTCCGCGGTCAGGTTGGCAAATTTCAGCAGGCCGATGGACGACCCCGTGTATTTTCCGGAGTTCATCGCGTCAACAATGCCCATGGAGGGATCGACACCGAGGATGACGTAAGGAATCAGCTGGGAAAGTGCCAGGATCAGTCCGCCCATGATCAGGAACGGAATCATGTTGGAAATACCGGTCATAACATGTTTGGAAAGCTCTGCCCAGATACTCTTTTTTTCCGGTGCGGGGGCAGTGGAACCGATGTTCAATTTCGGGCGGTTGGCTCCGCCGTTGACTGCGCTCTTTTTGGTAATTGCCATTTTAACTCCTCCTCAAATAGATTATGTAATTATTGTGCTTCTGCGGAAATCATTTCCTCGATTTCCTTAATGATGCCTTTTGCGTTTTTGATGGCATCCTGCAGGCTGATTTCATACACGTCATAGTCGTCGAAACGGTCGTTGTTTTCCGGCGTGATCGCCACGGCCTGAATAATAATGTCGGCTTCTGCAAGATCCTTGGGGGTAAGCGCATTCTGGATCCCGTCCGCGCCCTGCGTTTCGATCTTTACCTCATACCCCAGCTCCTTCGCCGCTTCCTCCAGGGACTGCGCGGCCATGAAGGTATGGGCCAGACCCATTGTGCAGGCGCACAGAGCCACCAGTTTCTTTGCCATATTCTGTTCCTCCTTCTTAACTTTGAATCGCTTGATTTATAATACCGAATATTTCATCGGGATCATCTGAATTGAGCAGTGATTTCTGAAACTCCGCGTTGACCAGCTTGCGCGAAAGCGCGGAAAGAAGCTTCAAGTGCACCGTGCCCCCCACTTCCTTTGGAACCAGCAGAGCAAGGACCACCACGGTCGGTTCGCCGTCCATGGACGGCCAGTCAATCCCGTGCTTTGTCTTGACCACAAGCACTGAGGGCTTCAGGATCGCGTCGCAGCGCGTGTGCGGAATGGCAAACCCGTCGCTGAAGCCGGTGCTGTCCACGTTTTCACGCTCCATAAAGCCGTCGACGGTCGCCTGTACGCCGGAGCTGATACCGAACTCCACCGCCTTTTCGGCGATGAAGGCCAGGCATTCCTCTTTCGTGGAAACGTCCGCATCCAGCAGCACATACTCCTTCTTAAAAACGCTATCTTCCTGCATATGTGTTCT
This sequence comes from Caproiciproducens puteiluti, assembly GCF_052442865.1. Lineage (NCBI taxonomy): Bacteria > Bacillati > Bacillota > Clostridia > Eubacteriales > Acutalibacteraceae > Caproiciproducens > Caproiciproducens puteiluti. Next base: position 3,218,993 of record NZ_CP194790.1, read on the forward strand.
CCTTCAAAAAGAAAAATTTTTAATAAATTGGTCGTAAGAAGAGGAAGCAATCAGCTGGTTCACCCGTCTGATATCCTTTACGCATCCGTACAGCTGCCGAAACATGGACGCGTTGGCGCTGTCGGCACTGTTGAAGCTGATAAAGAACAGCAGCTGAACGTTCTCTTCCCCCCATTTAATCGGCTGCTGCAAAATACCGATCCCCACCACGGAAGGCAAATCCCCCTGAAAGATGGTGTGCGGAACGGCCACCAGATTGCCGATGTCCGTGGAGGATTTCTTCTCCCTCATCTTAACGGAATCCAGCGTACTTTTTTGAATGAGGCCCATCGCCAGCATTCTTTTCCCAATTTCTTCAATCGCCTCTTCCCGCGTCTGCGCCTGAAACCGGAAAAACGCTTCCGGGCGGAACATGGCGGCGAGGCTGGGCTTTTCTTCCCCGCTGTGATAAAGGGCGTCCTTGATCCGGACAATACAGTCGCTGCCCAGAAAATCCTCGATGACCACCAGCGGAATATCACTGTGGTAGCCGTCGATATCGACGGTGGAAATAACAATATCGGGATCGTGTGCAAGCGCGCTTTCCAGATAGTGGATCGGGTACACGCCGGCAATTTCAAGCTCCGGGATTTCCCTGCTGATCCGCTCGGTAACCAGCTGGCTTGTGCCGATTCCGTAGCTGCACAGAACGACTGCCTTTTTCCGGCTGTTCATTCTTTCATGGAACGCGCCGAAATGCATGGCAAGATACCCCAGTTCGTCTTCGCCTATGGTTACGCCGTATTCCTTTTCAATCTTCTGCGCCAGAAAGATCGCATAGTTCATTTCAATCGGATACTTCTTTTTGATCTGGCTGAGCAGGGGGTTTTTCACCGGAATCTGGCTCTCCATCCGCTCCAGAAGAATTTTGATGTGCACGGACAGGGATTCGATCACTTTTTCGTCTGCGGAATAATCGGAGCCGGAAATCAGGGAGATTTCCCTGATCCGGTCCTTCACAAAGTTGTGGATATGGTCTTCCACATTCACCTTATCCGCTTCAAAGCTCTGGATCACGGGACCGGAAAGCGCGGCAATATATTGAACTTCCTCGTCGTTCAGCGCAATGCCAAAGGATTTTGCAAGCGGGTCCATCATCTGACGGATCACCTGCAGGTGATACCGACGCACGTTTTTCGGCAGCGAAAGATCGGTCAGACGGCAGCCCTGTCTTGCGCGGGAAAAGGAAACGGCGATGCGCATGGACAGGTTCTGAATATCCCTGTCCGCGGCGACGACGTGAATCTTTTTCAAGTGCTCCAGCACGGTACCGTCAATCTGCTTATACTCGTCTTCGCTCAAATTCGGCAGATTGACCTGAAAGCTGCTCTGCTCGTTGTTGAATCCGATATCCGTCAGCAGTGCGCGGATGTTGATTTCCCCGCCGTCTATCAGCAGTCCGTAATAGGGCTTTGAAGACAGCTCCAGACTGTATTTGTGAAGATAGTCCTTAATGGACGGCATCATCTTGTTTACGGTGGAAGGGCTTAAATGCACACAGCCGGAAAGCGTTTCTATTGTGACGGGCTGTGACTGGATGATCGTCAGAAGAATGCTTCTGACACGTTCGGCACTGTCTTCGTAGGATTCGCCGCTCAGCAGCTTTTTCACCGCCCTGAGGTCGCCTTTCAGCTCGTAGCCCACGCCGCGCTTTGAAACGATTTCCAGCCCGTCTTCCTTGATTTCCTCATTGATGATTTCAACATACCGTTTGGCGGTACGGGAAGAAATATCGATCAGCTTGGCAATGTCCTCCGCCGTCAGGGGAGTCTGCGTCTCGCTGAGATGTTGTATCAGTTTGATTTGAATTTTCGTCAGCATCCAATCACCTCGCTTTTATTTTGATCTCACCGGTCAATTCTATTATAACTTTTTATTCAGGAATTTCCTTATAATCTTTGACATGGGATGGTGCCACTGAAAATAAATTACTGTCTATCTTGTATAATTTATGTGTCCGATTCTTGAATTTCCGGCGGCCTCAAGGCTTTTTTCGTCTGTGTGTCATCCGATCGCAAGCAAGAAAAAACAGAACCGTACAAGCAGGAATACGGAGGATATCATTCCATATAATAATATTTCAACCTGTCCGCGCACGAAACGCGGCTTCGCCGGAAACAGCGGATATTGCATTTTATTGTCAGTATGCTATCATAGTAATCAATAAAAAATCAGCGCCACGGCGTAAATCATCAAAGGGAGTATTTCTATGAAGCAGTTTACTTATACCATTACGGATGCCGAGGGAATCCATGCCCGTCCGGCCGGGCTGCTTGTAAAAACAGCGGCGGCGTTTGCTTCGGACATTAAGGTCGTCAAGGACGGAAACGCGGCAAACGCCAAAAAGATTTTCGCAGTCATGGGCCTGGCCGCCAAAAAGGGCGAGACGGTAACCGTTACTGCGGAAGGCAGCGACGAGGCAAAAGCCTTTGAAACGCTGCAGGCTTTTTTCAAGGCCAACTTATAAGCCATTTTTTCCGGAACAGGAAAAACGAATTCCGGAATCCGCACACGGCTGAAAAGCGGTCAAAAAAGCGCAGGGAATCATTTCCCTGCGCTTTTTATGTACAAATTGGTTTCAATATGGCCTTCCGTACCCGTCAGTTCGCTGTCTGCGGCCATTGATATTTATTTTCTGTCTCCTCTTCCGCTTCGGACCCCCGCTCAGGCTCGTCCCGGACTTCCGGTTCGGGACCCTGCTCCGTCTCTTCCTTCAGTTTAAATCTTTTCACAAGAGTGTTCAATGCCTGCGCCTGTCCGGAAAGCTCCTCGCTTGCCGCGGCGCTTTCTTCCGCTGTAGCGGAATTGGTCTGAACGACGCCGGAAATCTGGTCAACGCCCCGCGTTACCTGAACGATGGCGCCGGACTGGAGATTGGATGCCTGCGAAATTTTTTCGACCGTTTCGGAAACGACCCGTGCTCCCTCCACTACCTGCAGAAGGGACTGCGCGGTTTGATCGGCAATCTTCGTTCCGCTTTCCACCTGGGTCATGGAATCCTCAATCAGGGCGGTGGTGTTTTTTGCCGCCGCCGCGCTTTTGCTGGCCAGATTCCGGACTTCGTCCGCCACAACGGCAAAGCCTTTGCCCGCCGCGCCCGCTCTGGCCGCTTCCACAGCCGCGTTCAGGGCAAGAATGTTTGTCTGGAACGCAATGTCCTCGATCGTTTTGATGATTTTACCGATTTTTCCGGAGGAATCGTTGATTTTGGACATAGCTGTTACCATTTCCGCCATATGGCGATTGCAGATTTCTATTTCCTCACGAACATGATCCACGTTTTCGCTCGCAAGTCCGGCGTAATCGGCATTATTCCTGACATGAGCGGAAATTTCCGTAATGGTTGCAGAAAGCTCTTCAACCGAGCTCGCCTGTTCGGTTGCCCCCTGCGCCAGCGCCTGCGCTCCGTTTGACACCTGCTCTGCGCCGCTCGACACCTGCTCCGCCGTGCGGCTGATCTGCGCCAGGATCTCGTTCAGGGAGAGTACAATACCGTTGATAGATTTCTTTAGCTCAATAAAATCCCCCTTGTACTCCAGCTGGGAAACGACGGTCAAATCTCCCTGCTCCACCCCGGCAAGGCTGTTTCTGATATCGTCTATGTACGATTGAATGGTATCGGTTGATTTTGCAAAGGCGGCTCCCAGCTGTCCGATTTCATTGCCGGAATCCGTGGCGATCTGAACGCTCAGGTCGCCCTCCGCCATCTTTTGAGCCGCGGCGGCCATTTCGCCGACGGGTTTGCTGATACTCCTGGAAATGCTGATGGAAATAAAAATTGAAATAACCAGAGAAAGAAAGATTACCAGAAAAATGCTGACACTCGCCGTGCGGCCCTGCGCGGAAAGCTTTGCGGCAACCTGATTGCCCATGGTTGTTTTCTCGCTGATTAAGGCATTGGTGGATTCCCTGATTTTTTGGGAAAGCGGCTCGCCCTGCCCGGACAGAAGGGACTGTCCGACGGAGTTTAGGCCCTGCGAGGCATAGTCGACCACCTGTCCCCTGATGGTTGCGAACCTGTCCAGATTGGCTTTGATGTTATTATAGTAGTTCAGGTCTTCCTTCGTAACCATACCTTTTTTCATGTTCACAAAATATGTGTTCACCTTCGCGGTGGACTCTTCCAATTCCGCCAGACACTCTTTGGTCACCTTTGGGTCGGTCGTAAACACAATGTCGCGAATAATGGAATTCGTGTTATTGAATTCCGTGTTGAAAAGCCCGATATCCCCCTGAGCAAAGCCGTAATCCTGTAACGCTTTGCCGTATGTAGCGTTCATATTCGTCATGACGGTGAGTCCGACAATGCCCCCTATGCTGGAAATAATGGTTACCAGAGCAAACGTTAAAATTAGCTTTTTGCCGATCTTCATATTTTTTAACATATAGATCCCCATTTCCTAATTGATTTCTGAGATCTACCCATCTGCAGGATCGTTTTTCCTATCATTCGCCGGGAAAGCGAGCGGCAGCCGCGCCGTACGCTTCCCCGCCTTCTGATTTTGATTATTCTTCGTGCTTTTGACTTTCCATGCTTTTCTTCAGTGGCTTACTCTTTATCTTAACGGTTCACGGCTCATATTTTCTGACAATGGAGGAAACCCCCATCCCGCCGCCGACACAGAGCGTTGCAAGGCCGTATACGGAGTTTCTGCGCTTCATTTCGTAAAGCAGGGAAACCAGAATTCGGCAGCCGGAAGCGCCCACCGGATGCCCCAACGCAATTGCGCCGCCATTGACGTTGACTTTTGCGGGGTCAAGGCCAAGCAGCCGGACGACTGCCAGCGACTGCGCGGCAAAAGCCTCGTTCGCTTCGATCAGATCCATGTCGTCCACGGTCAGGCCCGTTTTCTCCATGATCTTTTTGGTGCTGAATGCAGGGCCTACGCCCATAATGGCCGGATCAACCCCGGCGGACTGGCCGGCGACCCAGACGGCCATCGGCGTTACGCCCAGTTCCTTCGCTTTTTCCTCGCTCATGACGACCACCGCGGCCGCGCCGTCATTAATACCGGAAGCATTTGCGGCAGTGACGGTTCCATCCGGCTTAAACGCGGGTTTCAGCTTTGCAATGCTCTGTGCGGTAACGCCGGCTCGGGGCCCCTCGTCCGTATCGAACAGAACGGTTTCCTTTTTCACCTTCACCGGGACCGGAACAATTTCTTCCTTAAATTTCCCTTCGGACTGTGCTTTTTCGCACTTCTGCTGGCTGAACGCGGCAAATTCATCCTGCATTTCCCGGGTAATACCGTATTTTTCGGCAACATTTTCAGCGGTGATTCCCATGTGATAATCGTTGAAAGCGTCCCATAAGGCATCCTTTACCATGGAGTCGATCAGCTTTCCGTCGTTCATGCGGTAGCCGAAGCGCGCCTGATTCAGCACATACGGGGCGGAGGACATATTCTCCATCCCGCCGGCCACAATAATCTCTGCCTCGCCGGCCTCGATCAGCGCGGCCGCCATGTTGACGGCTTTCAGTCCGGAGCCGCAGACGTTGTTCAGGGTAATTGCCGGGACGTCATGCGGGATACCGGCGTTCACAGACGCCTGGCGCGCCACGCTCTGGCCGAGTCCGGCCTGAAGCACGCACCCCATCAGGACCTCATCCACCCTATCCGGGGAAATGTTTGCCCGCTTTAACGCCTCATCAATGACGATGGAGCCGAGCTTCGACGCCGGAACTCCGGTCAGCGCGCCCCCCATTTTTCCGATTGCCGTACGGACAGCGCCTGCCAATACGATTTTTTTCATTTGTTTCTCCTCCTGTTGCTAAGACTAAAAATGAGCTTTTCGTCAATCATTATTCCGTTATTTACCGTGACTATGCCCGCCGTCCAGAGAAACACAAAAAAGATGCTGCGTACACAACACCTTTCCCGTGTCTTATGAAAATTTGGAGTGAAAACGCTCTTCAAACGCCTGAACCAGTTCCGGGCGGAAATCCGGGTGCGCGATGGTGATCAGCGCTTGGGCCCTTTCGCGCAGGGTCTTTCCCTTCAGCTGCGCAATTCCGTACTCCGTCACAACGTAATTCACGTCGTAGCGGGAAGTGGTGACCGAGGCGCCCTCATCAATCAGCGGAACGATTTTGGAAACCTTCCCCTTTGCCGCGGTGGAGGGCATTGCCATGATGGTTTTTCCGCCCCGGCTCATGTTCGCGCCCCTGACAAAGTCCACCTGTCCCCCCACGCCGCTGATCTGCTTCAGGCCTACGGAGGTAGAAACCACCTGCCCCATCAAATCCACCTGTACGCAGGAATTGATGGAGATCAGGTTGTCGTTCCGGGCAATGACGCAGGGGTCGTTGACATAATCCACGGGATACATTTCCACCTCGGGGTTATTGTCCACGTAATCATACAGTCGGCGGGTTCCCATCAGAAAGGTCACCACGCTTTTGCCCGGATGAAAATTCTTTTTCTTATTGGTAATGACCCCGGCTTCCACCAGCTCCACCACACCGTCGGAGAACATTTCCGAATGGATGCCGAGGTCGTGCTTGTCTTTCAAAAACAGCAGCACCGCGTCCGGAATAGCCCCGATCCCCAGCTGAAGCGTATCGCCGTCCTGAATCAGGGAAGCGCAGTTTTTGCCGATGGCGCATTCGACCTCCCCGATTTTCGGCGGAGAAAGCTCAATGATAGGGTCGTCCGATTCCACAAGATAGTCGATGTTACTTACATGGATAAAGGAATCGCCCAGCGTGCGCGGCATATTGCGGTTGACCTGCGCAATGACCGTTTTGGCGCACTCCGCCGCCGGCTTGGTGTAATCCACCGCCACGCCGAAGCTGCAGTAGCCGTGCTGATCCGGCTCGGAAACATGGATCAGCGCCACATCCACCGGCAGGGTCGTTCGGAAAAGCCGGGGGATTTCTGAAAAAAACACCGGCGTTACGTCGGCCCGGCCTTCCGCCGCCGCCTGTCTTGTGCTGGCGCCAAGGAACAGGCTGTTGTGGCGGAAATGCTTCTCCATCCCCGGCAGGCAGTACGGGGACTGCCCCATGGACACCATATGTACGATTTCCACATTTTCATACTGCTCCGCATTTTTTACCATCGCGTTGATGACTGCGGTAGGCTCGCTGACCGCATGGCCGATGACCACGCGGCTGTTTGACCCGATATGCCTGACCGCTTCGTCGGCGGTAGTCAGCTTATTGCGGTAAAGCTCCTTCCAATTCATCTGCAGCCCTTCTTATCCGTAATATTTCTCATACGCTTCCCCGTATTTTCCCCGGTAAATGTACAGGCGCGGTTTTTGCTCCACGCCTGTTTCTCATTCTGATCCGTTATTCCTGAATGCCCGCAATTTCTTTTGCAAGCTCTTTCTTTTCACCGAGATTGCTCTGGCGGGCGATCATGATTCTCTGCGCCTGGGGAGAACCGGCTCCGTGCAGGGACTCGGTGCGGTAACCTACGGCCGCGCTGCCAAGAGTCATGTTTTCGATCAGCCGTAAAATCCTCATCCTGTTTTCCGTCGGCACACTGTCCACACCGCGCAGGTATTTATCTATGTAGGGATGCAGCTTTTCGTCGTTGAAATCCTGTTCGGAGGGCATCGTGACCATGATCCCGCCCGCGATATCCTCGGCCAGACGGCAGATTTCATAAGGGAAACGCGTCACGTTCTGTTTGCACACATTCGCGAGCAGCATATCGATCTGATAGTTGCCGGCCGCCGTTTTGCAGCCTTCGCAGGAACAGGCGATGCCGCAGCTGTAAAGAGACTCGTTCAGGTGCGTCATCTCGATGATCTTATCCTTGACATGGGAGGCCTTCTGCACACCGTTATAGTCCGCGGCCAGCGCTGTGGCGCCAATCAGGACATCGCCCACGCCGACCTTGCACCCACCATAGCTTTGACGGTGGTAGCCCGCGAAGCGCTCCACCAGCATGCCGGAAAATTCTGTTTCTCCGTCCATGAAAACCCGGTCGTTCGGGATAAAGACATCCTCGAAAATAATCAGCGCCTCGTGGCCGCCGAATTTCTTGTTGCCCATATCGAACTGTCCGCCTTCCAGCTTGCGGGTGTCGCAGGACTGGCGGCCGTAAATGATCAAAATGCCTTTCTCGTCGGAGGGAATCGCGAAGGAAACCGCGTAATCCTTATCCTCCGGCTTCATGGAAACCGTAGGCATCACGATAATTTCATGGGAATTTACGATACCGGTCTGATGCGCCTTGCAGCCGCGCACCACAATACCGTCCGGGCGGCGCTCCACAACGTGCAGGTACTGGTCGGGGTCTGCCTGCTGGCTTGGGGAACGGCTGCGGTCGCCTTTGGTGTCGGTCATGGCGCCGTCCACGACCATATCTTCGGTCTGGACCATGCTCCAGTATTTTATAAAATTCTCATGATAATGGGTACCGTGGGCGGCGTCGATTTCAAAAGTCGTGCTGTAAATGGCGTTTGCGGCGTCCATGCCGACGCATCTCTGAAAACATGATGCGGTCTTCTGGCCGCAAAGGCGCTGCATCTTAACCTTTTTTACCAGATCTTCACTGCTTTGATGAAGGTGTGTAAATCGGTTGATGGTTTCCCCCGTCAGATTGGATTTCGCAAGCATTAAATCCTGATACCGGGGGTCCTGCGCCAGCTCATAGGTCATACAGACCGACTGAAAAGAAGGGCGGATGATCGGGTCGTCCACCGGACATTCCACTCTTTTGCCAAACATATAAACTTCCAGATTCAGCTTGCGGAGGCTTTCTTCATACTGTTCTTTTGTCATTAACACGTTTGAATCCCACCCATTCTTTTAATATAGTTTCCGATAGATTTCTTCTATTTCCTTTTGGGAAAGAGGAACATAGTTATTGGCAAGAAGGCGCTGCTGCCCGTCGATCACAGCCTGAGCAAAAGCGGCAATTTCCGCTTCCTTCATCCCGTATTCCCGCAGCCGCTTTTTCGCGATCAGGCCGCCCAGCAGCTCATCCAGCCGCGCGAATACTGCGGAGTCGGCAGGACAGTCCAGGAGCCGGGACAGATACCGGCACAGGTCCTGTATCTTTCCGTCGCTTTTTTTGGAGTAATATGCCTCGAACACCGCGCAGAGGAACTGATAATTGCTCTCGCCGTGCGCCACATGATAGTTGCCGCCGAGCGGATAGGACATGGCGTGTACCGCTCCCACGCCGCTGTTTCCGAACGCAATACCGGCGAAGTTACTGGCGATGAGCACATCCTTTTCAATTTCGCCGCGGGCCGCCTCGCCTCTTTCGGCCAGTTTCCGGTAGGAATTGAGGATGGTAGTAAAGGCTTCCACCGCGAAAAGCTCCGTATATCCGGTGGACTTCGGCGAGAGAAAGGATTCCAGCGAATGCACCAGCGCGTCGATGGAGCTGTACAGGAAAAAGCGGTAGGGCAGTGTGGAAATCAGCTCCGGAATCATGACAGCGTAATCGGCATAAAGGGCGTCGTTGGCAATTCCCATCTTGGTCCCGCGCTGAAGCAGCGCGAAAATCGAAATATTGGTGACCTCGCTCCCCGTTCCGCAGGTAGTCGGCACGATGATCAGCTCTTTGTCCCGCACCAGCCGCTCCGGCTCGTCGTACAGCTGCGTCAGCCGATCGAATTTTTTCAGCGACAGCACCTTGCCGATGTCGATGACCGTACCTCCGCCCACCGCGATGACACGGCTGTAGGAGGTGTTGCTTAAATCTGCCACAATGGCGTCCGTCATTTCGTCAGTCGGCTCCCCGCCGCCGTATTTTTCCTGAAAAAGCACATGGCAGGGCAACCCGAGAGCCTTGATAAAGGGATCGTAAATAAACTGCTGCGTAATCAGCAGGTCGTCTTCCTTGATTGCGAAATCCTTCGCAAATTCTGCAAACCGGTCAAACCGGTATATCTGCGTTTTCAATGCGAATTGTTTCATGATGATTCCCCCCAAAAAATCCAAGCGAATATTTAGGACTAAATAACACCCTGCTCCTGCAGCCGTTGAATCTCATCCGCTTTCAGTCCCAGCAGGCCATTGTAGACTTCGTCGTTGTGTTCGCCCAGCAGCGGCGGACGCAGCTCGATTTTACCCGGCGTCTTAGACATTTTCAGCGTGATGCCGTTGATTGAGATTTTTCCTGCCCCAGGGTAATCCATATATTCAAACACTTTTCTGTGCTGAATCTGCGGGTTGTTTACGACGCCCGGAATGCCCGAAATCGGCGCGACGGGAATTCCGGACTTTGAAAGAAGAGAATCGATCTCTGCCGTCGTCAGTTCCTGCGCCCATTTCTGCACCGCTTTTTCCACAGCTTCGATATTTTCCATTCTGTGCGACACCGTATCAAACCGCGGGTCGTCGATCAGTTCGGGCTGCCCGATGATTTTGACAATACGCGAAAAGAGCGGCTGTGTACCCGCGTGAATATAGATATATCCGTCCCTGGTCTTGAATGCGTTGGCCGGAGCCGTCACTTTGTCCCTGTTCTTCCAGCGTTTTTCCACTACGCCGCTGGTCGTGTAAAGCGGAACGGTCGTCGCCAGCAGCGAAGAAATGCAGTCCAGCAGGGATACGTCGATCCGCTGCCCTTCCCCGGTGTTTCTTCTGGAATAAAGGGCGGAAACGGTTCCCAGCGCGGCGTAGATTGCGGAAACAAAATCGACGACCCATGTTCCGGTCAAAAGAGGGGTTCCTTCCTCTTCCCCCGTCAGGCTCATCAGGCCGGACATCGCCTGCGCAATGCAGTCAAAGGCCACGCGGTCGCGGTAAGGACCGTCCTGGCCGAAACCGGAAATGGACGTAACCACCAGCTCGGGATTCAGTTCGTCCAGCACTTTCTGCGTCAGGCCCATCTCGTCCAGCGTACCGGGACGGAAATTTTCGACCAGCACGTCCGACTGCTGAATCAGTCCGCGCAGGATTTCCTGTCCCTGCTCGCTGCGCAGGTTCAGGGTAACGCTTCGCTTATTTTTGTTGTACTGGGTGAAATACAGGCTGACATCGCCTGCGTAAGGGCCCATTGTGCGGGATTCCTCCCCCACAACGGGCTTTTCGATCTTAATGACTTCCGCGCCCAGGTCCCCTAAAAGCATGGAGCAGTACGGACCGGAGATATATCTTGATAAATCCAGCACCCGCACGCCCTGTAAAGGTCCGCTCATCTGTTTTGCCCCCTCAGTTTTCCAGCGTTGCAGGTTCGTTGGTGATCGCTGCGTTGAGGAATTTTTTCTTCGGATCGATTTCCTCACGGATCAGGCGAAGGTCCTGTGCGCACGGCTCCGGAGTAAACGGTACGTCGTCCGGAATTTCTATATTGAAGCCAGTATTTTCGCGGATCATTTCCTTTGTAACGCCGGGGTGGATGCTGTGGACCCTCATTTTGCCCGTTTCCGGGTTGAAGTCCATAATACAAAGATTGGTCATTACATAAGTGGCTCCGCCGCCGGGCAGGCCTTCGCGGTTATTGTGTCCGGAGGCGCCCGATACAAAGTCGACATTTTCCACCAGAATGCGTTTTTCGTGGTTGACGATGATGCACACGCGTTTGGCAAAGGCCGCAAGGTCGGTCTGCGCCAGCACGCCGGGAAGGCGTACCTTCGGGTTTGCATAGTCGCCGATGCAGGCAATGTTGAGATTGCCGTACTGGTCCACCTGAGCGCCGGAGGCAAACGCCAGCCCGACCTTTCCCAGACGGAAAAGTCCCAGCGCGTCTTCCAGCGGAATCTGGCTTCTGCACGGCCATTGAATCAGGTCGTATTCCCAGTTGGAATCGGGAACGGAATCTCTGTCGAGAAGCGGGTCAAGCACCGGGCCCATCATGCACACCGCATTTGGCGCGTGCTTCATCTGGGCCAGCCGGACGGCGACCAGCGGAATTCCGCACGCCCGGATATAAGCCTTGCCGCCGGTGCCGATGCCTGTAAAATTCATCTCGTCGTCGATGATCCTTTTGGAGACCTCTACCGTCAGTAATTCTTCCAGCGTATAATTCTTCACTCTGCTTCCCCTCCATGCCCCAATCTGTTCCGAAGCGATTCCAGCCCGCCGACCTTTTTGAGGTACTCTTCTTCATCCTTCGTTCCGTAAACATATTCGTCCAGATATTTTTGGAACCCTTCTTCCGTTTCAGAACATTCCTGATAAAGATGGGAATGCTCCAGATCGAAATCATAACGGGTATCGCAGGAATTGGGATGTGCGCCGCAGGGCGCGCAGCAGACGCTGTCAACATACAGCTTCGGCAGCATAGTCATGGTGGGGGTACGGATAATCTCTTCCTCCGGAACAATCTCCTCCACCGACAGAATCGACTTCCCGGCGCACCTTGCAATATACAGATCCATCTCGTTGTCCATCATGCGGACGGTGTCAAACTGAACGTTGCCGTATTTGTCGGCCCTGTGGGCATGCACAATGGCAAAGTCGGGATGGAATGCCTCCATCGCAATCAGTTTTTCACCGGTAAACGGACAGATGATCTCTTTGAACTCGGGATTTTTGAGCAGGCCGGAATTCAGCGGCGTTTTGCTGATGGCGAACGGCAGGCCGAAGGCCGCCGCACGGAATTTATCCATTCCGCAGGTTTCGCTCATATCCACGAAGCGAATCCGGTGCTTTTCGACGGCGCGGCGAAAGTTTTTCGCCATGCCGACGTTGAACATTCCTACATAGGACGACCATGCTTCCTTAACGCAGCCCGCGCCGATCAGCATATCGAAGTCCATTCCCGCGCTCCAGGAATAAAGGGTAAGGTCCTTCTTTTTCTGGCGAACAATTTCACGAATAAGCGCCATGGGGGCTTTTCGGATCAGCGAACCTCCTATCGCCACTTTTGCTCCATCCGGAATTTTGGCTATGGCTTCTGCAATAGGAACCAGCTTTGTTCTTCTTTCCTGCATTTTACTGCCTCTTTTCTTAAAATGCTTCCGGCCAGACGGAATAGCTGCCGTCAAAAAGGATATTGATCAGATAGTTGCCCTCATGCTCTCTGGCACGCTCGATCGCCGCCTTCAGGTCTTCTGCTTTCTGAATGGTTTCTCCACCCATGCCCGCATTTCTCGCGATCTCCGCGAAGTCGAGCTGTGTCAGATCCACGCCGGTGTAACGGGGGCCGAACTTGAAATTTTCTTCCTGACGGATATTCCCGTACGCGCCGTCGTTCAGAACGATGACGATCTGTTTGGATCCGGAGCGCGCAACACTTTCCAGTTCGCCGAGACACATGCCCATGGAGCCGTCGCCCAGAATTGAGATGACTTCTCTGCCGGGCTCGGCCAGGCTGCTCGCCATACCGGCCGGTACCGCAAAAGCCATGTTGCCGTAGTTGACGGGCTTCATATAGCTGACTTTTTCCTTCAGGGTAAGCAGATGTGACCAGGCGCCCGGATTACCGGCGTCGATACAGACGATTTCGTCCTCCTTTAAAAGCTCCGACAGCTCCCTCATCACAGCGACCGGAGGGGCGGGAACTGCTTTGGAATCATTGATTGAACCGGAATAGACCTTCTTCTTCCATGCATCGAAGTCTTTGTCGATCCCTGTGACCCACTCGCTGCTGATCTTCTTATTTTCCTCTGAGGCGGAAGGAAGGGTATTGAGCAGCGCGTCGATCGTCAGTCCGATATCGCCGACGATGCCGCACTCTACCGGATAATGGCGGCCGATGTTCTTGGAATCAAAATCCACCTGGATAATATTGTTCAGCTTTAAGCCCCATCTATTCGTGCCGACCGCACTCATGCTGGAACCAAGAACCAGAACGGAATTGGCACTTTCCAGAATGGATTTTGTAAAGGCGCTGCCGTGTCTTGTCCTTGCGCCGTAAACCAGCGGATGGGTGGTCGGAACGCTGCCGATACCGTTAAAAGTGGTGACCATGGGAGCGTTCAGCTTTTCAGCCAGCTTTAGCACCTTATCGGAAGCGTGGGACAGCTTTACGCCGTTGCCGCACAGGATACAGACCTTCGCGGTTTTTGCGAGGAAGTCTGCCGCCTTGGTCAGGTTCTCCTGATTTGGGGGAACAATGGGCTGGAAACAGTAGGATTTGGGATCCTTGTATTCGTACTTTTGCAAGAACGACCTTCTGCTGGTTTCCGCCGGAAAGATCGAAGGTTTTAAAGTCTGGATCGCGGGGCTTTAAGTTGACCATATCCGCGTATTTTATGCCGTTCTTCTTCTTCTTTCCAAAGTCCTGCAGGCCGCGCGTCTTGAAATGGTCCAGCGCCGGAAGCGCAATGTTGTCGGAATTGCTGAATTCCCTGATAAAACCCTCTGTTTTTCTATTTTCTGGAATCAGTCCCACCCCGTTGCTGATTGCCACGGCGGGAGATGAATTATTTACCTTTTTACCGTTGATAGCGATTTCTCCGTCGCTGATTTTATCAGCACCGAAAATCGCACGCATGACGTCGGTCCTCTTGGCGCCGACCAGTCCGTAAAAGCCCAGTATTTCACCCTTGTTCAGCTTGAAATTAATGTTTTCAAATATGTTGTTCACCGAAAGATTTTTTACCTCAAGGACCGTGTCGCCGCTCTGGACACAGCGGGGCTTCATCCGTCTTGCAAACATGGACACGTCACGCCCGACCATGCTGCGGATCAGTTCTTCTTTTGTCATATCCTGTGTGTTAAAGGTGTTGATGTATTTTCCATCGCGCAGCACGGTCGCACGCTGGGTCATTTTGAAAACCTCATCCAGCCTGTGAGAAACATAGAGAATGGTAATGCCCTTGTCCTGCATTTCATGCATGATATTGAAAAGGATTTCTGTTTCTCTGCTGCTGAGAGAAGCCGTGGGTTCGTCGAAGGACACGATTTTCGCGTCCAGGAAAAGCGCTTTTGCAATTTGCAGAACCTGCATCTGCCCGACGCTCAGACTTCTGATTTTGTCCGTCGGCTTCATATCTGCCTGAACCTTATCGAGAAGCTCCTGTGCCTGCCGGTTCATCTTTTTCCAGTCGAGCAGGCCGTGCTTTTTCGGCTCGCTGCCGAGCATGATATTCTGGGCGACGGTCATGTCCGCAACCATGTTGACTTCCTGATGCACCTTAACGATTCCGTATTTGATCGCGTCATAGGCCAGATTGAAGTTCACCTTTTCTCCGTCGATAAACACTTCGCCCTCAGTGGGCTGGAAAACGCCGTGCAGGATGTTGAGCAGCGTACTCTTTCCGGCGCCGTTCTCTCCGAGCAAAGCATGGATTTCCCCTTTTTTTATGGTAAAGCTGACGTCATCAAGTGCTTTGCAGCCTGGAAAGGACTTGGAAACATGCTTGAATTCAATGTAATTGTCATTTGCCATAGTATGCTTTTTCCTCCTTTGTGAAATCGGGGGACAGGGTGCCGTGTCTCTGTCCCCTGCTATTCACAGAATCAATTGCTTATTTCTGCACTTGGTAATCCAGATCTTTCCAGTTGATAACCTCTCCCATATTCTGATCCGCGTTGCTGCTGTCGATGATTCCGATGGAGCCCCAGATGCGCTCCGGAAGAACAATGCCGTCCATTGCTCTGAAAGCGATATCGAGAGCCATTTTGCCCAGATAGTAGGAGAACTGGCCGGCGGTCAGGGTGAGCTCGCCTTCCTTGATCGACTTGATTGCCTCGTTGGTTCCGTCCGTGCCTGCTACATAGATTTTCCCCAGCTTATCGGCGGCTTTTACGGACTCCACCGCGCCGAGAGCCATTACGTCGTTATTGCAGAAGATTGCTTTCAGGTTGGGGTATTTTTTGATCTGAATATCCGCGATGTCCTTTGCTTTCATTCTGTCCCAGTCGGCGTTCTGTGTATCAACGATCTTCAGCTTGCACTCCGGATTTTCGTCGATCCATGCCTTGAAGCCGGCGGTGCGGTCACGGGCGGACGGGTTGTTCGGGATACCCATAATGATGGAGACCTCGCCGCCCTCGGCGCCGATCTTCTTGGAGAACGCTTCCGCTACCTGTCTGCCGGACTCGTAAGAGCTCAGGCCTATGTAGTAGGGGACGTGGGGTTCGTCGTCATAAGCGACGGAACCGGTCACGATCGGGATACCCGCCTTCTGAGCGTCCTCAATTCCGGGAACCAGGTTCGCGTCGGAGATGGGGAACGCGATAATGCAGTCGTATTTTTTGTTGATCATGTCTCTCATGATGGAAAGCTGGCCTTCCTGATCCTGGTCGGTCTGGCCGGAACGGATGTCGACGGTGACATTGCAGCCCGCGGCCTTCATGCGGTCGATTTCCTCTCTGATGCCGTTGGCCATCATGGACCAGTATTCATTTTCAAGAGATTTCATAATAAATCCGATTTTTACTTCTTTATCGGGAACGGAAATGGAGCCCAGCACTTTGCTGAGATCCGAATAGAGTACTGCCCCGTTTTTGAAGTTGGGATCCTGCTTTTGAACGGGAACGGAGCTGAAATCAAATTTCGGGGTCTCGGCTTTGCTCTGAGTGTCGGAAGCGGCCGGCTGGGAAGCGGCGGCATCCTCTGAAGCTGCCTGATTGGAGCTGCAGCCGGTGGACAGGGAAAATAAAATTGCCATACAAGTAAGGATCGCTAAGATTCTTTTTTTCATGAATAAACCTCCCAAAAATTCTTTCTTTTCAATACGTCTCAAAATCTCGTTTACCCTTTGCAATGATGGTAAAAACAGCTCTCTTGATTCCCTCACCTCCCTGTTGAAATCCCGCCGAAAGTCATTGCTTTTCCGCGTTTAAATATCTCCCTTTTCGGACATTTCATTGATTTGCTCTTCGGTGTAGCCCAAACTTTTCAGTATTTCAACCGAATGTTCCCCCAAATTCGGAGGGCCCATTGTGATTTGAGGCGGTGTCTTGGACAACTGCACGGGGAATCCCTGCATGGGAATATTTCCTACGCCCTGATAGGGCACTTCAATAATCTGCTGATTATGCTTCACCTGCGGCAGACGGATAAATTCGGAAATGGAAAGCACCGGAGCCGCCGGAATTCCCTGTTGATTCAGTATTTCGACGATTTCGTCGCGGTTGAGGGCAGCCGCCCACTGTGCGACATATTCGTTCAGTTCGTCGGCGTTCTGGTACCGGGAGGCCACCGTCAGGAATTTCGGATCTGTGATCAGCTCGGGCCTTCCAATTACGGCCGCCAGCTTTTCCCAGTGCGCCTGAGGCGCCGCGATGATATAGACATAGTCGTCCTTCGCCTTAAAGCATCCCACAGGAGCTGTGTTTTTATCCTTGTTGCCGATTCTGTTCCTCTGCTGGTGCAGCAGCAAATCCTGTGGGATCGCTTCGATCAGCAGGGACGCGGCCGTGTTGAGCAGGGAAGTCTGCACGTGCTGACCTTCTCCGGTCCTTTCGCGGCTGTATAAGGCGGACAGGATTCCGAAGGCGGTGTTGCTCGCCGTATTGTAGTCTATAACATAGGTGCCGGCCAGATACGGTTCCGAATCCGGCGAGCCCGTCATGCTCATCAGGCCGCCCATGGCCTGCAGGACGGAATCAAAGCCAGGATACTCCGCCATGGGTCCCGTACTGCCAAAGCCGGAAATGGAAGCCAGAATCAGTCGTGGATTTAATTTGTGTAACGTTTCCCAGCCGAAGCCCATAGCCTCCATGGTACCCGGCTTGAAGTTCTGAATAACGACGTCCGCTTCCTGAAACAGCTTTCTGAGGATTTCCTTTCCCTTTTCCGTGCGGGAATTGACCGTGATCCCCTTCTTATTCCTGTTGAAGACCATGAAATAGAAACCGTTACCGTCTATCGCCGGCTCATATTGGCGGACGATTTCGCCGCCGGGTGATTCCACCTTGATGACTTCCGCCCCCATGTCGCCCAGAAGCTGAGCGCAATAGGGGCCTGATATATATCGCGATAAGTCGATTACCTTGATACCTTCTAATGCTTTCATACATTCTCTCCCCGGTTTTCCAATATTGCTTAGATAAATGTCGGCAAATCAAGAGAAAGCAGTTTCTTCACCCCTACTTTTTCCAGATATTCTTCCTGATCTTCCACCCCGGTGACATAGGCGTCGAGGTATTTGGAGAAGTTCTCCTTGTCGGAGCTTGCGTCCACATACTCCTGAAAATGCCCTTCGTCCACATTGTAGAACTGCGGCATGGAGCAGGGATGCGCACCGTACGGGGCGTGTACAACCGCCGTAACCCTGTATTTCGGAATAAAGCAAAGATCGTTGTGGCGGCGGATCAGATCGTTGCTCACAATACGCTCGACGGTGACGATCACCTTGTCGCAGGAACGCGCCATCAGCACGTCCACTCCCTGCGGAACCAAGCGCTTCTGCGGCATCAGAACATTTCCGTAAACATCGGCGGCAGCCGCATGGATAATTGCCACATCCGGGTCCGCCGGGGGCACCGCGTAGTATTTCTTCCCGGTCAGCGGGCAGTTGAATTCTTTGATATCGGGGTTCTTGGCAAGGATATCGCTTCCCCCCAGATAGGAACACGGCCAGAAGCTGAGCTTCTCGAGGCTGGCGTGAAAACGGTTGAAGGCCAGATAATCGGAATAGTCCACCATCTGAAACTCGCCCTGCTCGACTCCCCTTCGGAAATTTTTCGCAAGCCCGTAGCGCTCAAGCCCCACATAGGAGGTCTCCACTTTCTTCAGCATTCCGGCTCCTGCCAGAAGGTCAACGTCAAGTCCGTTCAAAGAACCGACAACGGTCAGATCCTTTTTCTTCTGCCTGACCAGCTCTCTCAGAAAAGCCATCGGATGGGCGTGAATAGCACATCCGCCGATTGCAAGCCGGTCCCCGTCGGATACCAGCGAAGCAGCCTCTTTCATGGATATTAATTTTTCTTTCAGTTCCAATTTCTACACCTCTAAATTATATTGATCTCGGAAGGAGCAGGCCTTTGGGATCAATGATGTTTCTCAGCAGATAAAGCTCTTCCTCTGTGGGAGCGGGTGTTTCTTTTGCATCGTATAGATTTTCAATGGCGAAACCCGTCTCGTTCCGGATATCCTCCGGAGTATATCCTGGGTGGATGGAGTAGAGCTGCATGCGCCCCGTGACCTCATGGAAACTGAAAATACATTTATCCGTTACCACATATTCCGGTCCCGCACCGCTCAGTCCCAGCTTTGCCCTGCCTTCGCGGCCGCCCGGGTAACCCACGGCGGAAACGAAGTCCACCTTTTCGACAAATTTTCTTTTTTCAAGCTTCATGGTAATGATTTCGCGCCCGAAAAGCGCCAGATGCTCCGTCTGGAAAATTGCGCCTACCAGACGTACCTTCGGATGATCGTGATCGCCGATGCAGACGCTGTTCATATTACCGTAAGCATCGATCTGCGCGCCGGAAGAAAACCCTACCGTAATGTCCCCTCTGTTTACGCACCATGGAGCGGGGAAACCCAGCATCATCGCTTCGCTGTCCACGTCCACGGACGTCGGCTCAAACTCGGAATTCGGCACCGTGGTCAGCTTGGAGAGGTCCGGATTGTGGAGCATTCCCGCCAGAAGCACCGTCATGTTCGGTGCGTGAGTATGCTGGGCAAGCGACATAGCCGCCAACGGAACCATGGAGGCCATCACGGCGGTCTGGTCGCCGGTGACAAGCCCGGTAAACCCAACGTCGTCATCTCTGAACATCTTGGAAATGTTCACGGCCAATAATTCATAAAGGGTATAGTCTTTTGCCGTTTTCAATGTTAGCACCTTTTTTCTAATATTGTATTTATATTGTCTTAGTGTATATATGTTATCATATATTTTCATATGGTGTCAATCAATTAAATCTCTAAATAACCAAAACACTATTTATGCAAATTGCTAAATTTAAGAGTCGGCTTTGTTCTCCTGTACCAAATCATAAAATTGACAGGCCAGCTTCATCAGGGACAAATATTCCGGATACAGTGCATCGTACTGCTCCTTATCCGGCAGGCGGGGTTCAAAAATCCGGTCGACGGGATTTTCCAGCTGCTCCTTTGAAAACTGCTCCCCCGCCGCAAGCGCCGCGAGAATCACACAGCCTCTGGTGGTTGCTTCCAGAATACGCGGCACGACAACCGTTTTTCCGGTGATGCTGGATTTGATCTGCATCCACAGATCGCTTCTGGCGCCGCCCCCGATGGAAATAATACGGCAGACCGGGATTCCTGCGTTTTCAATGATCTCCATCACATTTCGAATAGTATACCCATTGGCTTCCAGCAATGCCCGGAACAGGTGCCGCGGCCCGTGCGAGGGCGTCAGACCCGTAACGGTTCCCCTGACATTGGCGTTCCAGAAGGGGGTGCGCTCACCGGTCAGGCTGGGAATAAAAAGAACGCCTTCCGCCCCGGGGGCCACCTTAGAGCTCATATCGTCCAGCTCTTTCAGGCTGTGCCGCCCCTCAAGCAGAGCATTGCTCATCCAGTCAAGCGTTCCCCCGGAGAGTCCGAGCGAACCGCCTACCAGCCACAGTCCCGGAAGGACGTGGGGATTCGTCATCACCCGATTTTCCGGGTCCACGGCCCACCGGTCGCTAACCGCGAAGGTTACGTCCGTCGTGCCCATGACGCTTACCGCCACGCCGCCTTTCACTCCTCCGGCGCCAAGCACGCCCACCGACCCGTCCGGCCCGCTGACCGCTACAGGGATTCCCGCCGGCAAACCGAGTTCCTCCGCCATCTCCTTCGTCAGCGACCCCGCCGCCTCCCAGCTTGCTTTCAGTCGGGGCAGTTTACTGCCGTCGACCCCCAAAGCGTCGATCAGCCTCTCGTCCCAGTCCATCTCTCTGACGTTCAACAGCATCGTATAGCACGCCGAGGTGTAGTCGATGCAGGCGTTTCCGGTCAGCCGGTAGTTGATAAAATCCTTGATCGTAAAAAAGATGCTGATTTTGGAGTAAAGAGCCGGGTCGGCATTTTTAAAGTGCCTCAGCTTCAGGCCCCCCAGCTCCGGGCTGAGCTTTCTGCCGTTGCGCTCATAAAATTCATTCGGGTCAAAGGAGCGGGAAAATTCCTCCTGCTCTTCCTTTTTCTGATCCATCCATGTCAGTGCCGGAGCCAGCGGGGTCCCGTCCTGTGACAGGGCAACCCAGCCAACCAGAGAGCTTGCCCCGACAGCACATATTTCATAATCCGTTTTCTCCATGACCTGCCTAATTAATCCCTTGATTTCGTTAAAATACAGATTGACGTCTATGGAAGGCGAAGCCAGAATTTTTTTGGATTTCGCCAGCAAAAATTCCAGACTATTGTCAAACAGAGACACCCGTATGGAACTTGACCCTACATCGATCGTCAGATACGCTTTTTTTCCCATTTTCAATATCCTCCGTCTAAAAAATAGTAAAATAAAAAGAGCGGTTTCACAGAAAAGCCACCCTTATTATTTATTTAAGTAATTATACGCTACCTGTACAGCTTCATCGAGAAATTATAACGGTCGGAAACGTAATAGATTTCTGTATATTCCACCGCGTCCCCATTCTGCAGAAAAGTGGTTCGTTTCATTCTAACCAGCGGCGTTTTGTCAGAAATATCCAGATTTTCACACTGCTTTTTCGTTGGCAGCACCGCGTCAATCACCTGTTCAGCATGCGCTATCTTTAATTGAAATGTACCTTCCAGAGTTTTTAGCAGGGAATTGGTTTCGAGCTGATAGGCATCAAGTCCGTGACAGAACCGGTCGCGCAGATAAATTTTCTGCTCTGCGAAAGGCTGTTTATTCGCGTACCGCACCCTGTAAATCGAAATGATATCCTCATTTTCTTTGATTCCCATCCGCTCAGCCAAGACATCGTTCGCCTGAATCATTTTCACGCTCAATATTCGGGAAGTCGCACTGATCCCGCTGCTGGTCAGGTCTTCATGCAGGCCGGTCAGCCTTCCCAACTGGCGGTTGAATTTGGGAGCGGACACCACGGGCCCCTGTCCTCTCATCCGCTCAATAATTCCTTCCGAAATCAGCTCGCCCAACGTTTTGCGAACGGTGACCCGGCTTACGCCGTAATACTGGCTGTACCACTGTTCGGTAGGCAGCTTGTCCCCGGGGACCAGTTCCCCGGATTTGATCTGTTCCTTGATTTGCTCCTTAATCTGATAATATAACGGTATTGGTTTTGTTTTATCAATCATTTCTTTGCCCCCTGCTGCGCAATATTGTATTATTATTGTTATTGTGTATTTATTATATCACAATCTTTTCCTCCGCGTCAATCAAAAAATAACAGTTCCGGTAGATAATACGCGCCCATATTTAGCGAATTTGTCTAAAGAAAAAACTGGAAATAAAAAAAGCATCTCCGAAGAGATGCCCGAAGGATCATAAAAAAATTATACAATGACCGGCCGCGGCGCGCCTTTCAATTTTCCAAAAGCCACTGCCTGTACTGCTGAAATTCGCCGTCCGCAGGACAGAGCTGCAGCACAAAGCCGACGCGCCCAAGCAGGCCGCGCCGGTACTCCTCCGGCCCCTGCGCTATATGCTCATGAGAAAGATGGGACTCCCATCCGTATTTTCGGATATAGTACAGCTCCTTGCGGATATCGCGGCGGTATTCCCTGGGGGCCTGAAGCTTTTGATTTGCCACTACCCCGGTAATCTTTCTCCGCTGTCCGCGATTTAAAATCCGCGTTTTCCGGTCGTTTAGGGTGAACCCGTTTTCCGCCAGAACGCGCCGCACAAAATCGATGAGTGCCAGCGGATTGAAGGTACCGGAAAAAGTCATATCGTCGCTGTAACGGGTATAGGCGATCCCGCGCCTGCCGCAATACGCGCTGATTTGGCCGTCGATCGGCCCAAAAACCAGATTGGAAAGAAGGGGACTGGTCGGCGCACCCTGGGGAAGCGAGCCGCCCCGGGTGCAAAAACGCGCAAAATAGAAGCTGAGAACGCTGTTGTAATTCCGATTTTCCAAAGAAGAGCGGTCATCCGCATTCAGATAATGGCACCCCACGTAAGGAGAAGCCTCCAGCGCATGGTCAATGGCGCGGAATACCTGCGCGAAAGAAATGCTGTCGAAAAAAGCACGGATGTCCAGCTTGACCACCAAAGGCTGCCCCAGATGGGGGCGCGCGTTGTCCAGTACGGATTTCCCCGGCAAATAAGCGGTCACACAGCACGGCCCGGCGGCGGGCAGCAGCCCTAAAATGCCTTTCTGGACCCTTCTGAGCGCGCGGTTCGGAACACAGAGCAGCCGCGTGCCGGATTCTCCTTTCGGCAGCTCACGAAGGGTGTAACAGCCGCACCGGTATTTTTCACGGGAGAGGCGCAAAAGCTGGTAATAGCACCGGTAAAACTTCCGCTCGTCCCGGTTATGGTAAAGATATCTGCAAAAGTCTTCAAGCGTATGAAGCATGGCCATTGCCTCCTGCCGCAGACCCGGCTGATTTTTTAATAAGCGGAAAAGGCACAAAATCTTCCTTCGGAATGCAACCGCAGCCGTGTTTTAAAATACATGAAGTGTATGGTTACACGGTGAGGATTGCTTTCTGCGCGCGCAGCGCAGGTCCTTTTACCCTTTCGGGGGCGGCGACTCGCCGTCCTCCTGCGAAAAAAATCCGCAGAATCTGCTGCCGTTTCCGCTTATCATGTACTTTACCACATCGGGCCGAAATAATCCAGCCCACCCCCAGCTTTTTTGCCGCAGCAGTTCTTAATCCTTCTGTTCCCGTCTTGCCGCGTTCTGCCTTGCGGTCATGATTTTTTTACACACCTTCTCCAGCTTGGAGTAATATGTCTGCGGAATGCCGCCGTCGGTGATGACGCAGTCAAATTCGGAAAGGTCGGCGTACCGGGTCAGATACGTCTGTCCGAATTTGGTATGGTCCGCCAGAAGGTATTTCCGGTTTCCGGCGTGGAGCAGAGCCTTCTTTACCAGAGCATCCTCCGGTTCCGGCACTGTTGCGCCGTACTCCAGACTGCACCCGTGCGTACCGGAAAACACCTTGTCGGCCCGGAGATTCTGAAAAAACTCGGCGGTCATTCCGCTGATGGTTCCCGCGGAAACCTCGTTGTATTCCCCCGGGGCAAGAATCAGCCGGATTTTCGGACGGCTCCCCAAATACTGGACCACCGGCCAAGAGTTGGTAATAACGGTCAGCTTTTTTTCCTGGATGTATCTGGCGATTTGCAAAGTTGTGGTTCCGCAGTCGATAATCACGGTATCGCCGTCCTCGATCAGTTGGGACGCTTCGTACCCGATATCCCTCTTTCGATCGGTCATCTGGCCGGATTTCACGGAAAAGCTCGGTTCGATCGCCGTGCGGGTATTTAAGTACGCTCCCCCGTAGCTGGTTGTCACAAAGCCCTGTTTTTCAAAGAAAAGAAGGTCCCTGCGAATCGTCATGGCGGAAACGTGGAACCGCTCCGCCAGATCGTTGACCGCCACGGAGCTCTCCTTTTGCAGAAGCTGATAAATTTCCATTCTGCGTCGTGCGGCACTCATTTCCATTGTCCAAACCTCCCCTTTTTTATAAAGACATTTTGGGTATCCGAACCATTCATTATCAAACAGGAAAATTTGTTTTCTTTTGTTGTATTTAGGATCATTTTACCATAATGAAGAAAAAACGTCAATTGATTCATTTTTCGTATAAACAGACAGTGCCCCCGGCAAAGCCGGGGGCACTGTCTGTCAGAAACATATCTTAATTCCAACAGTTTTTAAGGGGATCGCATGATATCCATCTAAATATTTTTTATCATTTCTTTTTTAATTAGCCTGTTCAAGGCAATTTCTCATTGTTTAGCAGGGGTAGTTGAGAGAAATACCTCCCTCAGCATTGGCAAAACATGTGATAAACGATCGAAGGAGGTTTTCAGACCGCAACTAAATTTTGAAAGGACGGAAAAGAATGGTTTATTCAGTAAGCGACTACAAAATTGAAATTGGTACACCCGTAGAAACAGGGGAACCGCAGCTCAGCACGGTCTCCAACGTGGAAAGTATGGAGATGAAGTTGAAAGGAACCACAAAAGCCTGGAACCCGATGGAGTTAAAGGGCTGGGCCCGAAACATGGTAACCGGGAAAACCTTGTCCCTGACTTTTAAAGGAAAGCGGTGCTACGGCGACGCCGGCAACGATTTCGTTGCAAATAAGCTGCTGTCCATCGGAAGCGACTGTGCGGCCGTATTGAAAATCACTTTCCCGAACGGCGACGCCCTTTCCTGCGACGGGCTTGTCGACATTACCTCGTCGTTCGGCGGCGCCTCAACGGATATGGATTCCATGGAATGGACCTATACCGTCGACGGAAAGCCGGAATATCTGGAAGCGGTACATGCGTAAAAAATGAAGAAACAAGTCGGGCTTTATGCCCGACCTGCTTTTTGAAAGGATGAAAAATTTGAACATTGATCTTGACCGTTATACCGATCAGACCCGGCCCGCCGTAACGATTTTCGGAAAGTCCTACGAGGTGGACAGCGACTTTAAAAAAGTGCTGAGCATGCAGCGTTTTGCTTCGGACCTGAAAGGCGACGCAGATTCCATTCGCAGTTTCCTTTCTTTTTCGCTGACCGGCGGCGAGGCTGCGGCAGACGAAATTCTTTCCCACAGTATCCCTTTTTCCCTTCTTCAGAAGCTGGAAATAGCTGTTATGGCCGCGATGACCGGCAAAGAGATGAGCGAACTGGAAGAACAGATGGGAAAAGCATCCCCATCTTCCTTTCGGGAGCCGGAACGCCGTACAAAATAACGGGTTCGATCCCGAATACGATTACGACCTTATCTGCGCGTCGTTCGCAGCGTCCTACGGCATCCGCCTGAGGCTTGCGGAAACCCGCATGAGCTGGCGGGAATTCAGCGCTTTTCTGGCCAACCTTCCGGGAGAAAGTCAGCTTGCCCGCATCATCTCGGTCCGCACGGCAGAGGGGGACGAATTGAATTCATTATCCCCTGCGCAGAAAAAGCTGCGGAACGATTGGTACGTTTGGCTGAACAGCCGGACGACGCCTGAAAAGAAGCTTGAAGACAGCGAGCAGCTGCGTGAAAGCTTAAAATCCATGTTTTATGAAAGGAGGGATCAGGATGGCTGATAGCAAGGAAGAAATATCACTGTCCTATGAGCTGGATGTGAAAGAACTGTTGAACCAAGCGGTCGAATACGGAAAAGAAACCGGGGAGCTCCTTAAAGAAGCAATATCGGATTCTCTTTCCGATCTGGGCGATCGTATATCCGCCAAATTTGAATACGCCCTCGATACTGCGCTTCCGGGAATTTCCGAAGGGTTTAAAAAGATTTCCGAATCGCTGAGCAGTACAAACTCTGATTTTCAGGATTTTGCGGAAAAACTTGCCGCAAATCTGGGACCGTCACAGGCACAGATGATTCAGGACTTTGCCAGCAAAGTCGGGGCTACAGTCGATACAGCGACCAATGCGGCAAACTTTTTCGGTGCTGCAATTGACCAGATGGGAAATATGCGTACGGCGCTGTCAGGCGTCAGTCAGGGGTTACAGACATTTAAAGCGGCTGGCGGCGGACTTGAAGGAGTCTCAAAGGCTCTGCAAAGCGTCTTCTCACTCGGTCCGCAACAGCTTGTTTTTCTCGCCATTGCGGCAATTGCCACTTTGGCAGTAGTTATATTCAAAAACTGGGGACCGATCAGCGCGTTCTTTCAGAATCTTTGGAATACGCTGCAAGCAGGAGCAAAAGTGCTGGGGACCTGGTTCACCGGTACCTTTCTGCATTATTTTCAGGATACCTGGAACAACATTAAAGCGTTTGTCGTCGGGATACCGGCTTACTTTACCAATCTATGGAGCGTGCTGACCGGAGGGATGACGAATCTTTGGAACACCATATCCGCGGTTGTTAAAAAGATGGTTCAGCCTCTCGTTCAGTCCATTTTGACACCATTCACCGGCCTTCAGACGACCTTTAAGCAAATCCTGACCGGAGTACAGAATATCTTCACCGGCACCTTTACTCTTCTGAAGAACATCATTCTGGGTCCGATACTGCTGATCTGTGATCTGATATCCGGGAACTTTGGAAAAATTCTTCCGGACCTGATAAAGATTTTCACAAATATTCAGAATGCGCTCAAGCAAATCTGGACCGGCATTCAGCAGTATTTCCGCGGTGTGTTCACCGTTATCGGAACCATCTTTACCAGCACATGGAACGGTTTTGTTTCCATTGTCACAACAACCGGTACAAAGATTAAAACCGGAATCACAACGCTGTGGGACTCGATTATCAGCTGGTTCCGCTCCCTGCCTGCGACCCTGATGCAGATCGGTGCAAAAATGTTTGAATCGATGAAAAGCGGTATAGACAGCACGATCCATACGGTTGTAAGTGCTGTTCAGACGGGAATCGGGCAGGCAATCGACTGGATTAAGGATCTGCCCCACCAGGCGCTCCAATGGGGAAAAGACATCATTGGCGGCATTGTGGACGGAATTAAATCTGCCGCGGATGCGGTCGGCAACGCCGTGAATGGAATCGCGCAGGATATTCGGAAATTTCTGCATTTCAGCGTACCCGACGAAGGTCCCCTCGTAGATTTTCCGACCTGGATGCCGGATATGATGAAAGGGCTTGCTTCGGGTA
Organism: Caproiciproducens puteiluti; assembly: GCF_052442865.1. Classification (NCBI taxonomy): domain Bacteria; kingdom Bacillati; phylum Bacillota; class Clostridia; order Eubacteriales; family Acutalibacteraceae; genus Caproiciproducens; species Caproiciproducens puteiluti. The sequence goes on from NZ_CP194790.1 coordinate 3,246,467, forward strand.
TCCTTGAAAATAAATCACTGGTCACTGCCGCACTGATGGACCTCGCCGGAGCAATGTCCGTGGGGCTGAGTGTGACCCCGGCTCTCGCCGTGTCAGGCGGCGGCTCTGCTTTTGCAGCGCAGCAGCAAGGCTCTTTGTTTGCAGCCGGCATTTCCCGCCCGGTGATTGACTATCACCCGACGTTCCAGAGTCCCAAGGCGCTCAGTCCTGTGGAAATCGCGCGGCAGGAGAGGCAGAACGCACAAAGACTATCACTATTTCTTCGGAGGCGCTGAATGAAACTGATATGCAATAACACCCGCGGAGCAACGATGTCGTTTGGAGCTTTCGCTCCCTGCTGGCTGGTCTCCGTAGACGGTCTCGGCTCTTCCTTTAACGTTTATACTGCGAAAACCAGCGGACAGGATGGAGAAAACTACAACGGCTCCGACGCACAGAAGCGCAACATTGTTTTCAATCTGGAGATCAGCCGCGGGGATTTTGAAAAACAGGTTGGACGTCTCTATCGTTTTTTTCAGAAAAACTCACCCGGAACGCTTACCCTTGAAGGCGGCACACCTAAAAGAATCGGTTATTACGTGGAAAAAGTCGATCCTGAGGCGGAAAGCTTCTCCCCCGCGGGCAGCTCGCCGTATGAAACGCGGAGCGTCACAATTTCGCTCATTTGCCCCGATCCCAGATTTTATTCCGCTCAGGACAGCCTGACTCAGCTTGCCGCGTGGGACGGTTTGATTGAATGGGACGTGGAAATCAGGGAAGAGCCGTTTGCTTTGACGGAAAAGGTAAACACCCTCATCGGAAACGTCCATAACGACAGCTCCGTTCCAATGGGTTTGACTGTGGCGTTTACGGCTTCCGGTGAGGTAGTCAACCCCTCGCTGTACGACATTAACCGGCATGAACTGATGAAAATAAATACGACGATGCACATCGGCGATAAGATTCTCATTACCACCGGCACCGGAAACAAAAATGTCCAGCTGATTTCAGGTGGCAGAACCTTCAATATCAATAATCTCATGGCATACCCGCCCAAATGGCTGATGGCATACGAAGGGGATAACCTGTTCCGGTATGATGCCGATTCCGGCATCGACAGCCTAAGCGTGTCCATTTTAAGCACTCAGGCGTATTGGGGGGCGTAGGAATTGGAACTGTATATTTACAGCGAAACGCTGGAGCAGCAGGGTGTAATTGACAGCTTCTCTTCCCTGCGCTGGCGCCGCCGCTTTTTTGAACCGGGAGAATTCGAGCTGCATGTCCCGGCCACGCAGGAGAACCTTTCTCTCCTGCGTGCGGGCAATGTTTTGCACCATCTTGACCGACAGGAAGCGGGAATCATTGAGAGTGTAAAAATTTCGGAAAGCAGGGATGGAGGCAGCGAGATAGAGGCCGCCGGACGAATGGGTTCCTCTCTGCTGGATCAGCGAATCATCCTTCCGGCAATCAGCTTTTCCGGCACAGTGGAGGACGCCATGAGGAAGCTCGTTTCGGAAAATGCGATTGCCGCGCGCCCGATTCCATTCCTTACGCTTGGAGCGCAGCAGAGCTTTCCTTCCTCGTGCAGTTTTCAGGTCAGCGGTAAAAATGTTCTCTCCGCGCTGAAGGCTCTGTCAAAGTCGGCTCCGCTCGGCTTCCGGGTCAGGCTGGATATTCCGGATCAAAAGTGGGTGTTTGAAACCTATGACGGAAAAGATCATACCGTAGGACAACTGGATAACCCTTATGTTCTTTTCAGCGACGGATTCGGAAACATCCGGGAGCCAGGCTACACATTGGACACGACCGGATACAGAAACTTCGCCTATGTAGTCGCAGAAAGCGACGACGCCCGCACGATTGTTGAGGTGGACCAGACGGGCGGAGAAACCCGGCGGGAACTGTGGGTAGATGCCGGCGACATTCAAAAAAGCGATCTGACGGACGATGAATACAGGACACAGCTCATACAGCGGGGACTGGTTCAGCTGGCTGAAACCGCAAAAACGGAAAGCTTTGAGGCCGCGGCCGTCAACACGGAAAACTTTCAATACCTGACCGACTGGGACCTTGGCGATATCGTGAGCTTTGAAAAATGGGAACTGCGCCTTGACCAGAGAATTACCGAGGTTGAAGAAGTCTATGAAAACGGAGTCGAAACGATTACTCCGGTTTGCGGAACTCCGCTGCCGGAAACATTAAATTTAGGGAGTGATACATAATGGCTGAAAACAGTGGATTTTTTCGAAGTGTAAACGGCGACCGGAAATATTCCGTAAGCTTTTTGGCGAAATGGGCCGGATGCTTTGTTTCAAACGGCGTTTATAACGGTGAGCTGGCCGTTACTGCCGGTGAAAACATGCAGGTCGTCGTCCCGGCCGGCCGGGCGTGGTTGGGACCGAACGGCGAACGGTACAAATACGAAAACGACAGCGATAAAGCGCTTCCCATTGCCAACGCCGATGGCGTACTGGCCAGAAAGGATACCGTTGTTCTGCGCTGGGACGTCAATGAGCGTTCCATTACGGCACAGGTGCTGACCGGCGAATTTTCCAGCAATCCGGTTGCCCCCGCCATTTCACGTACCGCAGAGCAGTACGACCTGAAGCTGGCCGAAATTTACATTGCACCCGGTGCGACGGCAATCACCCAGGCGGTCATAACGGACACGCGATTGGACAGCGCGGTTTGCGGGATCGTGACAAGCATTGTAACACAGGTGGACACATCCACTTTCTACAATCAGATTCAGTCCGATCTGGCACAGTTCAAAGCAAAAAATCAAGCAGAGTTTACAACCTGGTTTCAAAGTATCCGTGACGTCCTTGACGAAAGCACGGCAGGCAATCTCCTCAACATGATTCAGACGCACGAAGCCGACACGGTAGCACACGTCACCCAGGAAGATCATGATAAGATCAGCGGGGCTGTTCAGTCCGCCACCCTCGGCGGCGCGGCGGTGACTAAGAGCGGAACGGAATTGCAGTTTCCAGCATGTGTTCAGGGTAATACAAAGGCTTGGGTCGCTACTGAGGTAGCAACGAGCAGCGATAATCTTCGTTTCTTTCTTACCATACCAAACTTTATATTTTCGGAGGGCTGCTCCGTCACCTTTAAAGCACCAGTTGCAACGGCCACTAATAATCCATGGTTGGGTATTGTAGTCAATGGTCAAGCTCTCTATCTTCTTCGAAACTTGTCTCATGAAAATTTGTCCGGTGACGAATGGGTAGCCGATACTTCTGTAACAGTAACTTTATCTACTGTGAATATTCCAAACGGAACCGGACAATCGGATAGTACAGCTTTTTTTAAAGGCGGCGCGGGGTCTATAGGAGAGATGTATGACTTTCCATTTTCCGTTCAAACTGCTGCGCCGACACCAATTAATGCAAGTCATATTTGGATTCATAGAGATGATAAGTTGCCATTTGTTATTGATGAGGCAGTTCGTGTAGGTGATTGGAGTAATGATAATCGGTATTTTGGGATTGTGGATACTACAGATAGCAACTATTTGTTCGCCCAATCATTAAAGACTTTAACGGACGGAACAAAAATTGCCGCTGTTAACAGGCATATGTCCCGGGATATTACACCTTGGCATGTATCAAGCAATTTTCAATTTGCTAAGAAAAATGGTATTGGTTATTATGCGGATAACTGGTCAAAATGGCCTCGTATTTACTCAAGAGTCAACGGCGTGGTGGACATGGAAGATGCCCAGAGATGGGACGGCTCTGCATGGCAATGGTTAAGCCAAAAAGGGCATTACCTAGCTTTTTCACCTGCTGCCCAAAATACATTTTTATATAATAGAACTGATGGTCTACTATCACAACATTCAAGTATATCTTCTGTAACTTCATCTTATGAACAAGCTTGTGTATTTAGTCCTGATGGAAATTATCTGTTTGTCGGAAAGGCCCAGAAAGTTTTAGTTTTTAAAAGAAATGGTGATATGTTTGATTTAAACACTACTATCACAGCTAATCTTAATCATGTTTTTAACATTAAAATTTCTCCCGACAGTAATTATGCTGCGATCTGTTGGGACTATTATTGCATGATTTGCAAAAAGCAAGCAGATGGAACATGGGCCACGTTGACTCAGCTTGGGAATCCAGACAATTATAATATATATGCCTGTTCATGGGATAACATAGGATCAAGATTAATTATTGCTTGGACACTAAACAGTTCAACTGTGCGTGTTAGATTATATACAAGAAGCATAGATACATTTACATATCAAGCAAATCTTAGTGTTCCTGGGAATAGCATTTGGGGTTTAGATTGGAAAGATAATATTATTGCTGTAGTTTCAAATACAGCACCATATGTATATCTATTGGTACTATCTTCTAATACAAGCGCAACCGTAATAACAGCAGATGCTCCAACAAATCAACCAAGTATCGGCACAAATCCTGTAATACTATCTGGAAATAGGATCTTTGTTATGTCTGGTGCTGGATATACATGTCGATATACTTACACAACTTCTACCCTTACAAATGCTGGTCAATCACCAAATTCTCATAATGGAGCTAGGGCTTTAGAAGTTACACCAGATGAAAAATATGCGTTTTCCCTTTCTTCTTATTATTTAGATATTTATTCAATCAGCGGAAATACAATGACACTTATCCAATCTATAGATATCTCTAATGCAGGGAATTATGCTTCCCAAATAGCAATCTTATAAAGGAGGTTCTTTAATGTATTATATTTATGACCAAAATAGTGTCATAGTGTCAAAATCCGAGACAATTCCGGAGATTGAAAACTATGGGATATCTGACATGGACCTTGATTTAACCGGTTATTATGAATACACTGTCTCATCCGTAGATAGTGATCATAAGATTCTTTACTACATGCAAAAAATAAAGCCAGTATCTCAGCTGCTGTATATCATCGGGAATTTACAGTCCGAGAATGATATCTTAGGCCAGACTTCCGCACAACTCCAACTGGACAATATGCAGCTTAACGCCACAGTGGACACGCTGGGCGCAATGGCCGCGCAATCCCAGCTTGATATTATGGGCTTGAAAGGAGGTGCATCCTGATGGCATTTTGGTCACTTGCTTTTACCCGCAAGTGGGTAACGATCGAACAGCTCCGGCAGGCCGTGAAGACGGACAGTAATCCTTACGGGCAGATTACGCCGGAAGAATTTCGGGCGATTACAGAAGAGGAATTTTGAATAAAGCGACCGGGGAGGAAATAAATTGTTTCCTCCCCGGTCGCTTTATTACGCCTATAGAATCCCCTGCAAGGTCAGCAATTTTACCAGTTTCAGCTTCCATTTTTTTGCTGAAATTAACCAAAGCTAATATTGACGGATCGCAAGTCGATCGTTATAATGTTTTACATAGAACTGTATGATATAAAACATATGATTCAAATCATATTAAGTTATAGAAAGGAAGTGCTGTATGGAAAAGATGAGGATTGGGCTGGAACTTCGCTCGCTGAACAATATGATCCGGCGCTATTTTGAATTTTCTTCCCATAAAAATGAAATCGAAACCATCACCGGAAACAACGGGTGGATTATCGGCTATCTTGCCGATAATCCAGACAAAGATATCTATCAGAAGGATTTGGAGGATCACTTTACCATCACCCGTTCCACAGCGTCGAAGGTACTCAGCCTGATGGAACAAAAGGGGCTGATTCAAAGGCAGGCGGTCGCGCAGGACGCGCGCCTGAAAAAGCTTGTCCTCACGGAAAAAGCATGGAAAATCAAAGGGCTCATGCGGGAGGATGCAGAGAGGATGGAACGGACACTGACAAACGGATTTACGGAGGAAGAAGTGGAAACGCTGTACTCTTACCTGCAGAGGATGAGGACAAATATATCCAATATGAATCCTGCTCTTTCCTGACATTTCAGTAAACGTTAAGGAGATTTTATATGATGAAAAAGCTTCTCTCCAGCGTGAGAGAATATAAGAAGAATACCCTGCTTGCCCCGGTATATGTGACCTTCGAGTCGATCCTTGAAATCGTCATCCCTACGCTGATGGCGTATCTGATCGACTACGGAATCAATCAGAAAAACATGCCCAATGTCCTGTGGATAGGGCTTGCACTGATTGTCTGCGCGATGATCTCGCTGCTGACCGGCGTTCTTGCCGGCCGCAGTGCGGCGGTCGCTTCTGCAGGCTTTGCAAAAAATTTACGCCGCGACATGTTCTATAACGTGCAGAAATTTTCTTTTTCCAATATTGATAAATTTTCAACCGCCAGTATCATCACACGGCTCACCACCGACGTTACCAATGTACAGAACGCTTATCAGATGCTGGTCCGTCTCGGGGTCCGCGCGCCCATGATGATCGTGTTCGCGTTGATTTTTTCTTTCCGGATCGACGTTCGCCTTTCCCTGATCTTTCTTGCGACGATCCCCGTGCTCGGCGTAGGACTCTGGCTGATCATCTCGCATGTTCACCCGGTTTTCGTGCGGGTATTCAACACCTACGACAAGCTGAACCGCATTGTTCAGGAAAATCTGCTCGGCATCCGGGTCGTCAAATCCTATATCCGCGAGGATCATGAAGAGGAGAAATTCGCGGACATTTCCCAGTCGATTTTTCAGGATTTCACCAAGGCGGAAAAAAGAATTGCGTTCAATATGCCGCTGATGCAGCTTTGTCTTTATGCCAGTATGCTCTTGCTTTCCTGGTTTGGCGCCAAAGAAATCATCGCCAGCGGCAACAATCCCGTAATCGGGCTTTCGACGGGAGAACTGGCCAGCCTGATCACCTACGCCCTGCAGATACTGATGAGCCTGATGATGCTTTCCATGGTGTTTGTCATGATCATCATTGCCCGCGCGTCGGCGGAACGTATTGTGGAAGTGCTGAATGAGGAAAGCGATCTGAAAAACGGGAAAAACCCGTTGTACACCGTACAGGACGGTTCCATCGTCTTTGAAAACGTCACTTTTACTTATTCCAGAAAGGCCGACAAGCCGGTCCTTGACGATATCAACCTGTCCATCGCATCGGGAGAAACGGTCGGTATTCTCGGCGGAACCGGTTCTTCAAAATCGAGCCTCGTTCAGCTGATTCCGCGCCTTTATGATGTCACGGCCGGGAAAGTAACCGTCGGCGGCGTCGACGTGCGGGATTACAATATTGAATCGCTCCGCAATCAGGTGGCGATGGTGCTGCAGAAAAACGTGCTTTTCTCCGGCACGATCAAAGAGAACCTTCGCTGGGGCAATGCAGACGCCACAGAGGAAGAAATGATCCATGCCTGCAGTCTTGCCCAGGCCGACGGCTTCATCCGGGAATTTCCGGATCAGTACGACACCTATATCGAGCAGGGCGGCACCAATGTGTCCGGCGGACAGAAGCAGCGGTTGTGCATTGCGCGGGCACTGCTGAAAAAGCCCAAAATTCTGATTCTGGACGATTCCACCAGCGCGGTCGACACCAAGACCGACGAATTGATCCGTCAGGCATTTCGGCAGGACATCCCGAACACGACGAAAATTATCATCGCACAGCGTGTTTCCTCTGTTCAGGACGCCGACAAGATCATTGTGCTCGACGACGGCAAAATCAATGCGGTCGGGACGCACGAGGAACTGCTCGGGACCTGTGCCATTTACAGGGAAGTCTACGAGTCTCAGAACAGAGGAGGTGCTCTCCATGAGTAAAATGCCGTCGAAAGAAAATCCGCAGGCACACGGCAAAGCGGCGGCGGGCGGAAGGCCCCCGATGCAGCGTTTTAAGCCGGGTACGATCAAAAGACTGTTCACCTATATGGCCGGCTACCGGATTCAGCTGATTCTCGTTTTTGTCTGTATCCTGATCAGCGCGGCCGCGGGCGCAGCATCCTCTTTGTTCCTTCAGACGCTGATCGACAAGTACATTATCCCTTTGCTGGGCCAGGCGTCCCCTTTCTTCACGGGCCTTTTCAAAGCGATTCTCTTAATGGGATCGATTTACATCATCGGCGTGCTGTCCACATTATTCTACAACCGGATGATGGTCATCATTGAGCAGGGCACGCTGAAAAGAATCCGCGATGAAATGTTCACGCATATGCAGAGCCTGCCGATCCGATATTTTGACACGCATACGCACGGTGATATCATGAGCCGTTATACCAACGATACCGACACGCTGCGCCAGGCGATCTCCCAAAGCCTGCCGCAGATGTTTGCGTCCCTCGTCTCCGTGGCGGCGGCGTTTTTCTCCATGCTTTATCTCAGCGTCGGCCTTACCGCTTTTGTCGCCGTGTTCGCCGTGATTCTGCTGAAGGTAATCAAAGCCCTGGTGGGAAGAAGCGGAGCCTTTTTCATGAAGCAGCAGCAGTCCCTGGGCGACGTCAACGGCTATATTGAAGAAATGATCAACGGCCAGAAAGTCGTAAAGGTCTTCTGTCACGAAGAAAAAACCGAGGAAGATTTCGATAAAAAGAATGAGGACCTCTGCTACTGCGCGACCGAGGCGAACAAGTACGGAAACATTACCATGCCGGTAGTCGGCAATATGGGATATATACTCTATGTGCTTCTTGCCGTCATCGGGGGTGCGGCGGGCATCGCGGGGATTCCCAACCTTAGCCTCACCGGGGTCCAGGCCCTGACGATCGGTACGATCGTATCCTTCCTTACCCTTTCCCGCAGCTTTATCAACCCGATCGGCCAGATTTCCATGCAGTTCAACATGGTGATCATGGCGCTCGCTGGCGCGTCAAGAATCTTTGACCTGATGGACGAGGAAAGCGAACAGGACGACGGATACGTTACCCTGGTCAATGCGAAAATAGAAAACGGCGAAATAAAAGAATGCAGGGAACGGACGGACACATGGGCCTGGAAGCATCCGCACAGCGACGGAGCGGTGACCTATACGCCGCTGCAGGGAGACATCCGCTTCAATGACGTGGACTTCGGCTACGACGAAAACAACGTCGTCCTGCACAACATCACGCTTTACGCGGAGCCGGGCCAAAAGGTCGCCTTTGTAGGAGCGACCGGCGCCGGAAAAACGACGATCACCAACCTAATCAACCGGTTCTACGACATTGCCGACGGGAAAATCCGGTATGACGGAATCAATATCAACAAAATCAGGAAAGCCGATCTCCGCCGGTCGCTCGGCATCGTTTTGCAGGACGTGAACCTCTTTACGGGAACGGTAATGGATAATATCCGTTACGGCAAGCTGGACGCGACGGACGAGGAATGCATCGCAGCCGCAAAGCTTTCAAACGCCGACGGATTTATCCGCATGCTTCCGCAAGGGTATCATACCGTGCTGGAAGGCGACGGCAGCGGCCTTTCGCAGGGGCAGCGACAGCTGATTTCCATTGCCCGCGCGGCGGTGGCCGACCCGCCCGTCATGATTCTTGACGAGGCGACCTCCTCCATCGACACCAGAACCGAAGCCATCGTACAAAAAGGCATGGATGCGCTGATGAAAGGCAGAACGGTGTTTGTCATTGCGCACCGCCTTTCCACCGTGCAGAATTCCGACGTCATTATGGTGCTGGAACACGGCCGCATCATTGAGCGCGGCAGCCACGAACAGCTGATCAGCGAAAAGGGGAAATACTATCAGCTCTACACCGGCGCGTTTGAACTGGAATAAACCCGGCCGTCCGGCTTGGCCGGCAGAGCGCACCGGTCAAGCCATACCAATATCGCTGAAACAACCGTAAAACTGGAGGATTGCACATGCTCAGCAATCACGGATTTGACCTTTGGTCGAATCGTTACGATGATTCTGTAAAGAGCGCAGAGGAAAGCAACCGGTATCCTTTTGCCGGGTATACGGCCCTAATGAACGCGATCTATGGAACGATCATGAATCAAGCCACTGCCAGGGTGTTGGACATCGGCTTCGGAACCGCCGCGCTGACTTCAAAACTGTACGATCACGGCAACATCATAACGGGAATCGATTTTTCAGCCGAGATGCTGAAAATTGCTCAGTCCCGGATGCCGGACGCAGATTTATTTCAGTGGGACTTTACACATGGGGTTCCGCCTGCTCTCAATCATCAGAAGTTTGATTTTATCGTTGCTACGTATGCCCTGCATCACCTTACGGACGAAGCCAAGGTCAATTTCATTGCCGAACTCCTTGATTTACTGGATACTCAGGCCTCCATTCTCATTGGGGACGTTTGCTTTTACACAAGAAACGACCTGCTTCTGTGCAAAGAGTCTTATGGCGACGATTGGGACGATGAAGAAATCTATTTTGTATTTTCGGAATTGAAAGATCAGCTTAGCACGGTCTGCAGCCTAAATTTTCATAAACTCTCATTTTGTTCGGGTATTATAGAAATTCAGAAAAATGTTTGATTTCCCTTTGCCTACAGCATTTCCAGTTAATTTTGCAACAAGGTCGTGTTCCTCCCCGCCTTCGGCGGGGGAGGAACGTGTTTTGTCTCGAAAACTGAAATGGAATTGCTATCGTTGCTCCTGCAGAAAGGAAAGCCCGTGAAACGACAGCCGCCGTCACCTGTGTACACAGGTGACGGCGGCTGTTTGCGCTCTTATAAAGATTACATTTTGTCGTGGCAGGTTCTCGCGATGACGTCGAGCTGCTGCTCTCTCGTCAGGTCGATGAATTTTACCGCGTATCCCGACACACGGATCGTAAAGTTTGCGTACTCCGGTTTCTCAGGATGTTCCATCGCGTCTTTCAGCTTTTCGGTGCCGAAGACGTTGACGTTCAGATGATGGGCGCCGCGGTCGAAATATCCGTCAAGAACATGCGCGAGAGTTTCGCTCTGCTCTCCCTCGGTATGCCCAAGAGCACCCGGACTGATGGTCTGCGTATTGGAAATGCCGTCGAGCGCATACTCGTAAGGCAGCTTTGCGACGGAGTTCAGGGAAGCGAGAAGCCCGTTCTTCTCCGCGCCGTAGGACGGATTCGCGCCCGGCGCCAGCGGCGTCCACGCCTGTCTTCCGTCCGGAAGCGTGCCGGTATTCTTGCCGTAAACAACATTGGATGTAATCGTAAGAATCGATGTCGTAGGCTCCGAATCACGATAGGTGTGATATTTTGTCAGCTTCTTCATGAAGGTCTTTAAAAGCCATACGGCAATGTCGTCCGCGCGGTCGTCGTCGTTTCCGTAACGCGGGAAATCGCCTTCGATCTGAAAGTCCACGGCCACGCCGTGCTCGTTGCGCACAGGGGTTACCTTTGCGTATTTCACGGCGGACAGGGAATCGACCACGTGGGAGAAGCCAGCAATACCGGTTGCGAAGGTTCTTCTCACGTCGGTATCGATCAGCGCCATTTCCGCCGCTTCGTAGTAATACTTGTCATGCATATACTGAATCAGGTTCAGGACATTGACGTAAAGCCCCGCAAGCCAATCCATCATGACGTCGTACTTCGCCATTACGTCCTCGTACTCGAGGACCGCGGAGGTGACGGGCTTGTAAGCGGGTCCCACCTGCATGCCGCTCTTTTCATCCACGCCTCCGTTAATGGCGTACAGCAGACACTTGGCAAGGTTTGCGCGCGCGCCGAAGAACTGCATTTCCTTACCGGTCTGTGTCGCGGATACGCAGCAGCAGATGCTGTAGTCGTCTCCCCAGATCGGGCGCATCACATCGTCGTTTTCATATTGGATGGAGCTTGTCTTTACAGAGATATAAGCCGCGTATTTCTTATAGCTTTCCGGCATCTTGGAAGAATACAGGACGGTCAGGTTCGGTTCCGGCGCGGGTCCCATATTCTCCAGCGTGTGAAGGAACCGATAATCGTTTTTGGTCACCATGTGGCGGCCGTCCATTCCAAGCCCCGCCGTTTCCAGCGTAGCCCAGACGGGGTCCCCGGAGAACAGCTGGTTGTAAGAGGGAATGCGGGCGAACTTCACCATTCTGAGCTTTAACACCAGATGGTCGATCAGCTCCTGCGCCTCCGCCTCGGTCAGCGTTCCTTCCTCCATATCGCGATGGATATAGATGTCAAGGAACGTGGACACGCGGCCGACGCTCATCGCCGCGCCGTTCTGGCTCCTGATTGCCGCCAGATACCCGAAGTACAGCCACTGGACGGCTTCTTTCGCGTTACCGGCCGGCTTTGAAATATCGAAGCCGTAGGCCGCCGCCATTTCCTTCATGTCCTTTAAGGCTCTGATCTGGTCGGAGAGTTCCTCTCTCTGGCGGATAATGTCGTCCGTCATGATACCGGACCCGCAGTAAGAAAGATCCTCTTTCTTCTTTTCAATCAGGTGATCGATGCCATAAAGGGCAACGCGGCGGTAGTCGCCGACGATGCGCCCGCGCCCGTAGGTATCCGGAAGCCCCGTGATGATTTTATTGTGGCGGGCCTTTTTCATTTCGGGCGTGTACGCGTCGAAAACCGCCTGATTGTGCGTCTTATGGTAATCCGTGAAAATCTTATGCAGTTCGGGAGCGGGTGTATAGCCGTAGGTGGTGCAGGCTTCCTCCGCCATCTTGATTCCGCCGTAGGGCATGAACGCCCTCTTCAGGGGTTTGTCCGTCTGCAGTCCCACGACCTTTTCAAGGCTCTTGTCCCCGCTGTCGATGTAGGCCGCACCGTAAGCGGTGATACCGGAGACGACCTTCGTCTCCATATCCAGTACGCCGTTGTTCGCCCTCTCCTGCTTCTGCAGCTCCTGTACCTTGCCCCAGAGCTTGTTCGTCGCATCCGTCGGTTCTGCCAGAAAACTCTGGTCTCCGTCATATTGTGTGTAATTGTCCTGAATGAAATCTCTCACATTGACGTCGTCCGTCCAATGCGAGCCTTTAAAGCTTCTCCATTCCTGTCTCATCGTATGACTCCTTTCTGAGATAACGCGCAGTCTTTTCTTCTGCTGCTCCGATGTTCTGACTATAGTTTAGCTGATTTGCTCTGCCGATTCCTTGATTGTAATCAACAATTCAGCATTTCATGCTGTCGGGTTCATCCGCTTGCGGCGCAGCGTTTCCCTGCGCATCCGAAGCACCGCTTTCCCCGCGAAGAATCCGTTCGGCATTTTTCACGCGCTCCGCGCCGGGCGATTCCACCCCTTCCAGAGAATACGGAATGCCAAGCTCTTTCCATTTGTATTGGCCCATGGCATGGTAAGGAAGCACCTCGATCTTCTCCACATTTTTAAGCGAAGCGATGAATTCCCGTGTTCTGCGCAGATAACCGTCATCGTCCGTAATTCCCGGAACAAGCACATACCGGATCCAGACAGGCTTGCCGATATCGGACAGATACCGGAACAGATCCAGGATATTCCCGTTCGGCTGTCCCGTCAGCTTTCGATGCTCCACCGGGTCGATATGCTTGATATCCATTAAAAGAAGGTCTGTATACCGCATCAGCTCCCGGAATTTTGAAAAAAACGGTTCCTCTCTCGTAAAAGGCTGCCCCGCCGTATCGATTACGGTATGGATTCCGCGCGCTTTGGCCTTCTGAAACAGCTCGAGAAGAAAATCGATCTGCAAAAAGGGTTCCCCGCCGCTGACGGTAATCCCGCCTTCCTTGCCCCAATAGCTGCGGTACCGCTCCGCCTGATCCAGCAGCTCGTCCGCCGTGCGCAGGTCGTTGGAACAAGGGTCCCATGTATCGACGTTATGGCAATAGCGGCAGCGCATCATACATCCCTTTAAAAAGATAAGAAAACGGACTCCCGGGCCGTCGACGGAACCGAAGGATTCTGTGGAATGGATTGCTCCTCTGATCATATGCCTCTTCCTTTCTGGTGCTTTCAGTATACTCCCGCTTATGTTCTTTTTCTTTGACCAGAATCAAGTTTCCAACGAGTGGATTCCTCAATCAGGGACCCGATTTTTCACCTTCTTATAGAATAAAAAATTATGATGCTCCCTCCCCGCCTGCGGCGGGGAGGGAGCATCATAAAATATCCGGAATTTTCTGTGGAATATCCGGCTGGGTTTTGGGGGTCACTTCACCGACTGGCTGGCTTCGTAAATCTTCTTCAGTCCGCTGCGGTCCGTGACCAGAATCTTCCCCTGACCGAGCCTTTGAATAAGACCCTCCTTTTCAAACCGGCTCAGGTTCCTGCTGACCGTCTCCGGACGCAGTCCAATGCTGGCGGCGATATCCTCCAGCTTCAGCTTGATCTCCGGTCCGACGCATCGAATGTCCCTGTCCAGCAAAAATCCCGCCAGCCGCACCTTCGGGTCACGGATGGAAAGCAGCAGCGCCTTTTCATTGGCGTCCTTTAACCGGAGGGAGAGAAGGGAAATCAGGTTCATCGCAATCCCCGGGCGATCGGCGAGAAGCTGTATAAATTCACTCTTTCTGATCTCACACAGTTCCACCTTTGACAGGCACACCGCCGAATACGGAAAAACGGCATTTTCGAGAAAAAGATTTTCCCATACGGCGTCCCCATCGTGAATGATATCAAGGATGTATTCGTTTCCGTCAGCGTCATATTTACAGAGCTTAATCCTTCCTTTCCGGATGATCAAAACAGAGTCGACTTTCTCCCCCGCCCGAAACAGGAAGCTTCCCTTTGCTTTGGTCGTCTGCACGGAGTGCTCCGTAAGGTTTTTCTGTATGTCTTTCGGGAGCGTACTGAACAGTGGGATCGTCGCCGTACATAAAAGACCGTTTTTACAGTTTAAGCATCCGGGCAGCGTTTTTTGATCCCCTTTTTCCATGACAATACCCTCTCCCATCCATTTCAATCTTTCAAGTATCTTTTTCTATATTTTATCATAACCCGATCATAAGGGAAAGGGCAAAGAAAGAAGATACCCGGGCGTGGTCAGTGAATTTCCCGAATCCCGGCCTGAATTCTTTTTGCCAGAAGGACCAAAACAAGGACGGCAACGGAAACGAGGGCGGTAAAACCGCCCGGAGCCACATTCAGGTAAAAAGAGACAAACAGCCCCAGCATAATATCGATCACGCTGAAAAGAATGGAAAACAGCAGGGTCGCTTTAAACCCTTTCCCCAGCTGCAGAGCGGTGGCAACCGGAAGCGCGATCATGGAGCTGAGCACCAGAACGCCCACGATCCGGATAGAAACGGAAATTGCGGAGGCCACAAGGATCGAAAACACATAATTGATCAGCTTCACCCTGACCCCCGCAACTTTTGCGGCTTCCTCGTCGTATGCGATGTAAAGCATCTGATGATACAGAAAAATAAGGGCCAGAACGGAAATGACACTGAGCACGACCACCATGATCATATCGAACCGGGTAACGGTAAGAATACTGCCGAACATAAAGGAATCCGCGTTGGCATGAAGCTTTCCGGAACTGATGATGGTGATCGCGGTGCCTACGCTTAACGCAAGCACAATGCTCAGGATCAAATCCGTATATTTTTTAAAATAGGTTCTCAGAAATTCGATCAGCGCGCCGCAGATGGAAGTAAAAACAAACGCTCCCAGAACGGGATTCTGGTTAAACATCAGCCCGATCGTAATCCCGGCCAGCGAAGCATGGGACAAGGTGTCCCCGATCATGGAGTAGCGCCGGAGGACCAGAAAAATTCCGATACAGGGGCATAAAACGGAAATAAATACCGAAACAAACAATGCGTTTTGCATAAAACTATAATTTAACATCTGCATCATCCTTATCATTTCTCTTTAAATATTCATCGGCATACTGTTTCGGGGAACAAAGATGCCCCTGGCCGTTGACCAGATGGTAAATCAGCGTGGAATTGGAAACGGCGGCATCCAGATTGTGTTCTACCGAAACAATCGTTATTTGATTCTCCCGGTTCATTTCCCTCAAAAAGCCATAAATTTCTTTTTGGCTGCCAATATCCACTCCGGTGGAAGGCTCGTCCAGAATCAGTAAATCGGGATCGCCTATTAAGGCTCTGGCAATCAGGATCTTCTGAGTTTGTCCGCCGGACAGCGTTCCCATTAAAGCGCCGGAAAACCCGGACATTCCAACTTTCTCCAGATTCTCCGTAAGGATATCTTTGTTTTTTATTTTCAAAAGCTTACGGTAGGAATTCAACATCTCATAAACGGTAATCGGAAAATTGGAGTTTGAAAAATCATTTTTCTGCGGCACATATCCAATTCTCCTGGCTTCCGAGGTAATGGTTCCTTCCGTCGGTTTTATGAATTTCAAAATCAGCCGCATCAGCGTGCTCTTCCCGCAGCCGTTTTCTCCCACTACGGAAACATATTCCCCCTGCCGTATATTCAGGTCGATCCCCTTGAGCACAAAAGGCGCGGCCCCCGTATACGAAAAAGACAAGTTCTCTGCTTTGATCATAATAATCCCCTTACTTCCTATTCAGCGTATCAATTAAAATTTACATTACAGCAATTTCATTTTCGTTTGCGAAACAAAACGCGTTTTCCTCCCCCGCCTTCGGCGGGGGAGGAACGCAGCCTTGTTGCAGAATCAACTGGAAATGCTGTAGAAATATTTTCAAGGAATTGCTTGACAAGTATTTTCTTCCGGATTATATTATAAATACAAATGAGTCGCATTTGCAAGTATTATTTTTTGGAGGTAACAAAAATGTTTAAACGGTATACGGCGCTCCTGCTCAGTGCAGCAGCCGTTATGAGCGTAGGCCTTTCGGCGTGCGCCAGCAACAATCCGGCGAGCGCGGGGGCGTCCGGCGCAGCCCCGGCTTCCAGTACGGCCGCGGAAGAAAACAAGGGCACAGACGGCAAAATAAAGGTTTCCGTAACTTTTAACGCCATGAAAGAGTTTACGGAAGCAGTCGGCAAAGACAAGGTGGACGTCGCCACGATTATCCCGGACGGAACAGAGCCGCATGATTTTGAGCCGAAAGCACAGGACCTTGTCGCCCTCAGCACAGCACAGGTTTTTGTATACAGCGGACTGGGCATGGAGGCCTGGGCGGAGGATGCGGTCAAATCCGCAAACAATCCGAATCTGATCACCGTGGAAGCTTCAAAGGGCGCGGATGCGATCAAAAACACGGATCCGGAAGAAATTGAGGAACACGGACAGTACGATCCCCATATTTGGCTGGGCCTGAAAGGCGCCGAAGTGGAAGTGAAAAACATTAAAGACGCGCTGGTCAAGGCCGACGGAGCCAACCAACAATATTATGAGAAAAATTATGATGATTTTATTTCCCAATTGGAAAGTCTTTATACAGAATACAATAAAAAATTCCAATCCGCGGAAAAAAAGAGCTTTGTTACGGGTCATGCCGCTTTCGGTTACCTCTGCCGTGATTTCGGGCTGGAGCAAAACAGCGTGGAAGACGTCTTCGCTGAGGGAGAACCCAGCGCACAGCAGTTGACGGAGCTTGTCAAATACTGCAAAGATAACAAGGTGACGACCATTTTTGCGGAAGAAATGGCAAGTCCGGACGTTTCAAAAACGTTGGCCAAGGAAGTTGGGGCGAATGTCGAAACCATTTATACCATTGAGGGCGGCGAAGACAACAAAACGTATCTGGAGCGGATCGAAAGCAATCTGAGTAAAATCTATTCCAGTCTGGAAAGCAAAGCCTGATTTCGGGAAGGTTATATGCCCTCGTAGCTTAACGCAAGAGTTTTTGGTATTTCCAAAGGTGTCGGTTGAACTCCGTCCCAGGGCAAAAACATGTAAAGTGAGGAAAACAGTATGTACGAAGACAAGGTGCTGGTTTGTCAGGATTGTGGGAAAGAGTTTACCTGGACAGCCGGGGAACAGGAATTTTATGCCGCTAAAGGTTTTGTAAACGAGCCGAGGCGCTGCCCCGAATGCAGGAAAAAACGCAAGGAGGGGCAGAAACCGGAAAGGGCAATGTATGACGCCGTATGTGCGTCTTGCGGAAAGCCTTGCAAAGTCCCCTTTAAGCCAACCGAGGGGCGTCCCGTATATTGCAGCGAATGCTTTGCAAAAATGAGAGAACAGGCGTGAAGCTTTTTGGATTTCAATATCAGGGAGGTTTGAATTGGCTAAAAAAGCGATTGTAATCAAACATCGGCGGCAGCAGCAAATGGTGCAGAAATACGCTGCGCTGCGCAGGGAACTGATTGAAAAAGGAGACCGCGCTGCGTTAGGCGAGCTGCCGCGCGACGCATCTCCGACACGGGTTCATAACCGCTGTTCCCTGACCGGCCGTCCGCACGGCTATCTGCGGAAATTCGGAGTGTCCCGTATTGTATTTCGTGAACTGGCGCACCGCGGGCAAATTCCCGGCGTCAGGAAAGCAAGCTGGTAGAGGTTGGGAAAGACGGTGAAAAAACATGCGGGTAAAAATCACATTAGCCTGTACGGAAACAGGGGATCGGAACTACACGACAACAAAAAACAAGAAGACCCACCCGGAACGAATGGAAATGATGAAGTATTGTCCCCGGCTGCGCAAGCATACACTGCACAGGGAAACAAAATAAAAGGATAACATCGAACCTGCCCCCTATCGTAGGATATTGAGCTACGGCAGGGGGCAGGTCTTATCCCAAGCAAAACGAACGCTTTCCTTCTTTACAAATTGTGCTATAATAAAGTTGCCAGGACCCCTCTCCCCTTACAACTCCGTCGGCGGTCCCTTAGGCCTTTTGATAATTGGTTGGCCGGAGCAATCTGCTGTCATATAACCTATGCGAATTAGGATCATTTGCATGAATCAGGAGTGATATTATGAAAAATAATACTGATCACCGCGCGGATCTCAGGCAAAAGGGATTAAAAAACACGAAGCGCAGGATGGCTATTCTGGAAATATTAGAAAAACAGACCCAGCCTGTGGCAGCGGAACAAATATTTATGGAGTTGAACCGTTACGACCTTTCGACCAGCATGTCGACGGTTTACAGGGAACTGGACAGTTTAGTGAACAACAATTTAGCCCTCAAAATAAAGATAAACGAAAGCAACAAAGCGCTTTATGAATATAACAGGATGATACACAAGCATTATTTAGTGTGCCTGGGCTGTAAAAAAATGATTTCTCTTGATATGTGTCCCCTGAAGACCTATGAGGAAAAGCTGCAGGAGCAAACCCATTTTATCATTACCGATCACAAGCTGAATATATACGGCTATTGCCCTGAATGTCAGGCGAAAGGGCTGCCCCCAAAAGCTTAAATTCCGTCCTCAATATGCGGATGATAAAAAACGCCGCCTTATCCCACCACAACGGGGAAGGGCGGTGTTTCTATTCAATGGAGTCCGCCCTCAGCGGAGGATTCTGAAAGACTTCTCCTCCGGCTCAGTCGGAAGATCCTTAGAATCGATATGATCAATGGTAATATAATAACCTTTTTGCAGCATTTTCAGCATGGCGTTGACTTCATGCCGTTCCCCCTGAACCTCTGCAGTCACGCTGCCGTCGAATTCATTGCGCACCCATCCGGTAAGCCCGAGCAGCTGTGCCGCCTGACAGGCTCTGAAACGGAAGCCGACCCCCTGTACGCATCCGGTAAAAGCGTATCGCACTCTTATTTTCATACGGACCTCTTTAACGAGCATCATCCAGAAAATGCCGAAGCTGTTCTTTGGAAACGCCGACATTCTCAACAGCGTCAATTTTCCGGCTTTCCATCCGGTACGCCGGAACAACCCATACGCCGGAACGTTCGAAGGCAAGTTCATTTGCCTCCGCCAGCGCCCTGCGGTAAATCCCCTGGCGCAGCGCCAGCTGAAAAGCATCGGCATCCACTAAATCACGCACAAAGTCAGAAAGCGCGTCAATGCTTTCGACATCGACATGCTCTTTCAGAGCGGCCCGGTACATACGGTCATGATAGGCCCAAACGTCAACGCCGTTTTCCACGGCAAAGAAATAGCCTTGTATGCACAGATCGCTATGCGGGCCGTACCGGTCCGGTCTGGGGTGAGATTCACAGGGACGCCAAACTATGTCGACATCCGGATAATCCGGCATGAGTTCGGTCAAATACCCGTGCGCTTGAAGACAATAAGGGCAGGCATAATCAAAAAAGACTTCTAATTCCTGTTTCATTTTGATCACCATATCTGAATCTTTCCTGTTGCAGATAAACAAGGATTCTATCTGACATAATTTGACTCTATTATACTGCAGATACCGAATATAAACAATAAACAGATGGATAAAAAATGAGCTTGCGGTCTTTTATGAATCCACAGGCTCATTCCTATTACTGATTCCCCTGCGAAGGGAGAGTCCGTATTCTCCGGCTGTGAAACGTTGACATTGATGAAGAGGCTTCGTTTCTGCTGTCCCGGAACAGTCCGGACAGCTATACAACAACGCAGTGCTTTTCTCCGTCGTCCACTAACAGGACTCTGTTTCCCTGAATCAGCCTGCCGTCCACGGTGACGGCTTCCGTTGTCAGCGTTCCCTTGCTTCTGCTTTCCACCCTGATTTCATAGAGGGACCTCCCATATTTGTATTCAACGGAAAAGTCCCCGAAACCTGCGGGTGTCGCCGGATCAATCACCAGCTCATTTCCTTCTTTCCGGATGCCCAGAAACCAGTTTAACAACCCCTGATACATCCATCCAGCGGAACCGGTATACCAGCTCCACCCGCCTCTTCCGGTATAGGGCGGGCTGAGGGAGATATCCGCCGTCATGACATACGGTTCCTTCTCGTACCTGAGCGCGTCCTTCCTGTTTTGCGTAACGTAAATCGGGTTGAGCATGGTGAACAGGGTTTTCGCCATGTTACAGTCGGGCAGCATCGACGCGGCGATCGCCAGCCAGACCGCCGCATGGGTGTACTGGCCCCCGTTTTCCCGTATGCCGGGGATATAATTTTTGATATAGCCCGGGTTTTTGGCCGTCTTGTTAAAGGGAGGCGCCAGAAGCAGGGAAAGGGCTTCCTCCTCCCGTACCAGATAACGCCATGCCGACTGCATCGCTGTTTTCGCGCGTTCTTTTTTCGCGCCCTTGGATATCACGCTCCAGGACTGGCTGATGGAATCGATCCTGCACTCGTCGTTTTCCTTGGAGCCCAGCTTCGTGCCGTCGTCGTAAAAGGCCCGAAGATACCACTCCCCATCCCAAGCGTGCTCTTCAATGCTTTGCAGCAGCCTTTCCCGTTTCTGCTCCAATTCCCGGCCGTAGGCCCCGTCGCCTGTCTGGCCGCACAAAGGAAGGAAGTCCCCCAGCACGGTATACAAAAACCACGCCAGCCAGACGCTTTCCCCTTTCCCCTGCGCTCCGACCTCGTTCATGCCGTCGTTCCAGTCGCCTCCCCCCATGAGAGGAAGCCCGTGTTCCCCGAATCGGGTCCGCTCAACGGCCCTTTTGCAATGCTCATAAACACTTCCGGAACGTTCGGATATTTCAGGGGTAAACATGGCATCCTGCTGGCCCTCCCGAAGCGCCGGGCCCCTGATGTAAGGTACCTGCTCGTTTAAAATCGAGGCGTCTCCGGTACTTCGGACATAGGCGGCGGTGCAATAGGGCAGCCACAGCAGATCGTCGGTGATTCTCGTTCTTACCCCGATCCCCATCGGAGGATGCCACCAGTGCTGGACATCCCCTTCTTCAAACTGCCTGCTGCAGGCAATCAGAATCTGCCTGCGCAGAATACCGGGATCGGCCAAAAGAAGCGAAAGGGAATCCTGAAGCTGGTCCCGGAATCCATAGGCTCCCCCGCACTGATAAAAGCCCGCTCTCGCTTGAATGCGGCAGGACAGCGTTTGATAGAGCAGCCAGCCGTTCACCAGGATATCGACCGCCCTGTCTTTCGTCTTCACCTGCACGGTCCCCAACAACCCGTCCCAATAGGCTTTCACCCGGTCAAGCTCCTTGATGGCGGCGGCGGTGTCCCTGTACTTGTTTCTGATTTCGTATATCCCGTTCAGGCTGCCGCCCTGCCCGAGCCCGAACAGCACCGTCCTGCTCTCCTGCGGCTGGATTGCGACGGATACCTGAATTGCTCCGCAGGGATCGTAGCATACCCCCGTATGGCAGGACAGCTTGACTTCCGCTCCCCGCGGTTCCCGGATGCCGCCCCTTTTCCCCAGAAACTCCTGCCTGTCGCCGGTATAGCCGACGATTGTCTCGCTGGAGAACAGATAGGAATAGACGTTTGGAAAGTTCATGGTATAGATGTTCTTCGCACAGAGACATTCGTGCTCATTGTCATAAGAGGTCAGAAGATAGGGATTGGTCTGCTCCCAGTGCGTGCCCATCACCCATTCCACATAATAGGTCAGGCTCAGATACTTCACTTTATCCGAGCGGTTCGTCAGCTTCAGGTTCCATAGCTTCAATGATTCCTCCAAAGGGGTAAAAACCGTCAGCTCCTGATCAACGAGCGCTTCCTCATGCAGGAACCTGCTGTATCCAAAGCCATGCCTTACCCGGTAAACGCCCCGGTCGGACCTTCCGAGGGACATGGGAGTCATGACCTCTCCGGTGATTTCATCCAAAATATAGATCGCCTCGGAGGCTCTGTCGCTTACGGGATCGTTGGACCAGGGAGTAAGCTTATTTTCCCTGCTGTTGACACTCCAGGTAGAGCCCGCGCCCGATTCCGATATCTGGAATCCGAAGTTCTTGTTTGAGACAACGTTAATCCAGGGTGCCGGCGGCCTGTTATCACCCTCCAGCAGGATTTCATATTCTCTGCCCCCACAGGCAAATGCCCCGAAGCCGTTAAAAAATTCATGATTCTCTGTTTCTTTCTCCTGTGCTGTTGGCGCATATGCTGTGTCCAAAGCCTCTTCCTCCTTAAAGGCTGGGCCTCGAAGGCCTAATATTTCTCAAGTAACTCATACGGATTTTCTTTTACATTGTTAAAATAAATCCCCGCTTTCTCTGAAAATACAACCCGCGCTGCCGTATACAGCAGATCGATCTCCGCCGGTTTCATCTCATACGTATGCAGGGTAAAAAAGCTTGGCTTCTCGTTTCCGGAATCATAAATCCGAAGAGAGCTTGTCATGTCGTTGATTAATTCATCCACCTCCTGAAGGTAGCCGTGCTTGGAATCGATCAGGATAATCAGGTCCACCGCAACACGGTTGATCTTCAGATATTCGTAAGCCTTTAACACGTCCTTCACGGTTCTTTCCTCCGCAATGGACCGAACCGTCAAAAGCAGAATGGGATGATCGCCGGATACGCCGAATTTCCACAAAAAGCTCTGGTTCATAAAGTTCCGTCTTATATTTTCATGCGGCCCCCGGTAAATACCCGCAGGATAATAGACCGGGCTGACCAGATCCTGGAAGGCGTTCAGCTGGGCTCTGGTAATTTCCAGATACTTTAACTCCAGGTTCTTTTGAAGCCTGAATTTCTCCAGAATATCGTCGATCCGGTAGCTGACATTCAATTCCCCCGCTATTTTGATTGCTTCCTCCTTACTGCCGCATACTCCGGTAATAAAAGAAACGCAGGCGGTTTCCCCCGCGCCTATGCAGAATTGTGCCCGCAGGCTCATAATCGGATCATTGCAAAAGCCCGAATGATTGAAAAAGGCACTGCTGTTCACCACAGAATCCGGATTTTCGAGAGTATTGTTTCTTCCGATAAAGCGTTTTCTGTCATTTTCATATTCCAGTTTCTTGCATAGTTTCGTTCCCGTTCTCAGCATGTGCATCACATAAGGATGATCTTCCTCCGTCTTCCTTCGCCTTTTCGCGAGGAAGATTTCCTGCTCTTCCAGATACTCGCTTTCCAGAAAGAGCTTATTGAACGCGGGATGGCTCAGCTCTGCCGGATAGGTGTCGTCCACCACCTCCAGATAGCTGGTTACCTCCAGCCGCTTTTCCCGACTCCCGTGATTGGTAAAGGTAACCTTGCGTATCTCGAAGTTGTGGTCCGCATCCAGGCTGACGATCATGTCCGACGAGATATCCCCGTCCCTGCGTTTGAATTCCGCCTGGTGCGGGCAGAAGACCACCTGGTAATCCTCCGGCTCCGTTCTTGTAGGATGATAAGCGGCACTCCAGAGCTTTCCCCGTTCCATGTCCTTAATATAGATATAATTGCCTGTATTTTCGTAAATATCCGACCGCCAGCGGTAAAGCATCCGGTCCTCATATTTACTGAAGCCGTCGCCGTCCGAAGTGATCATCAGGGAATACTTGCCGTTTGACAGATAATCCACGACCGGCGAATTTACGCCCGTGCTGTTGACATACCGGTTACTGTAGCTGTCTTCTCTAAAAAGGGACTTCCCGATTCTGATCGTATATCCCTGCCGGGCAATCGAAATCAAATAAGACTGGCGCTTTTCTTCGAGCAGGACTTCCGAGGCCTTGATCATCATCTCCGCATGAAACCGCTCCCGAAGGACGCCCTCATTCAGATAATTATTAATGGCGGCCAGATTCATTCCCTGATGATGTGCCATATAGGATTTTACAATGCAATAAGGCGTCAGCTCCACAGAATTCGGCAGGTTAAAATCAACCGACTCATAGAAGCCGTAATCGCCGAAGGCGCCTAATTTCTTCAGCCGCTTCAGATTTTTCATGCATTCCTCTTCCGCGATATCCAGTGCCAGCATCGTTGCATAGGGAGCGACCACAAGGGAATTCCTGCGGACCGGCTGGAGTCTTATCTTTGGGACCCCAAAGGCTTTGTACTGGTAATTTGAGTTCAGGTCAAAACGGTAATACTGGGATTCGGATATCCCCCAGGGGATTCCCGCCTCCTGTGCATACTGGATTTGCTGAAGCACCGCCGCCCTGGAAGTCTGTTCGTAGACGGAGCCCTCATATTCCTTGAATACCAGATTCGGCATCAGATATTCAAACATCGTACCGCTCCAGGATACAAAACACGGAATGCCGCTGACCATAGTCAGGGGCCTCCCCAGTTTATACCAATGCTTTAACGGCACCTGGCCCATGGAGATCGCAAGAAAGCTTGTGAGCGCCGATTCCGACGCCATCAGGTCGTAGCAGCCGTCGTCCAGTGTGTGTGAGGATACATGATACCCGATATGGAACAGCATTCTCTTTTCGTTAAATAGAAAGCGGAAATCAACATTTGCCAAAAGGCGGTCTATTTGATTGCAGAGTTCTTTGATCCGATGAATCATGCTGTTTGCAAACGGATGATCCTCCGCTGCAATACGGCGAAGCACAGGATAAGAAGAAAAGCTCTCTTTTTTCAGCTTTAAGGCCCCGGCTTCATTGACGGTACTGTCAATCAGTTCCATCAGATGTCTGGTCCAGCGGTAATCCGCAGCCGGTCTGAGCTCCCTCCCGTTTAAGTTTTCCCAGATATCCGCGATATCCTCGATCAGCTCCCCGATGCTTTGGTACCCGGCCCTGAGCTTATTTCCGGCAGAATCGCCTATTCTCAGCAGAATTTCCTCATTGCTGTTCTGAACCGCAATCCTGAGCTCGGACAGAAAATTGTCCGGATAAACCGGCTTGTCGATCTGCTCTAAAAGGCCGTTTTTCAGCACGACCAGATGACCCAGAAAATTGCCGCTGTCCACGGTGGAGATATAGGCGGGGTTGAGCACCTCGAGAGATTGAATATGATACCAGTTATAGAGATGTCCCTTCCATTTCGGCATTTTCTGAACCGTATCCATCAGGTTTTCCGCGGCTTCGACCGTAGCGCTCAAAGTTTCAAATCCCAGGTCCCTGGCCGACAGAATCGCCAGAAACTGAAGTCCGATATTGGTTGGCGATGTTTTATCGCTGACTTTTTCAGCTATGGAAATCTGATAATTATCCGGGCAGAGCCAGTTGTTTTCCTTCGTGGAAAACTCCTTGAAAAACAGCCAGGTTCTGCGCGCGGTATCCAGAAGCAGCCCGCTGTCCTGTGCTTTGTCCCCCGGATGAAGCTTGTTTTCCGGCTGACTGATCCGGTACGCGATTTCAAAGGCAAAGCTCCAGTCAGCGAGGATGACTGCCGTCAGAATCATTCCCGCGGGGTTCAAAGATCCCATAAATAAAAGGAACGCAAGCGCACACGCCGGAAGAAAAGAGCTCCACATGGTAAGAAAATACCCTTTTCTCGTATTGACAATGGAGGCATCCACCGCTTCCGCCGTATTCCAGCGAAGCAGATTTTTTTTGCTGACGAAGAGCCGGTACAGCGTTCTGACAATGGCGTCGCATGCGACATACGCCCGGTACGGCGTGATCGTAAACTCCAGAAACGCTCTTTCCAGCATCACGGCAAGTTCCTTTAGGAAGCTTTTATAAATAACGGCCAGCTTCGGCCGGATCAGCTTCTGGTTAATCACCGCAAGCAGAAGAATCACCGTGGAAAAAAGGTCGTTAAAGAAAATCAGGGGCAGCCAAAGATAATATGCCTGCGGCATCCATGCCAGATTCAACAGCAGAAGCAGAATCTTGCTCAGAGGAACCAGACTTCTTCTCAGGTTGTCAAAGATTTTCCATTTTGACAGGGCGCACAAGCTTCTCCCATCCGCGGCCTTCTTCACAAACAGCCAGGGCAGCAGCTGCCAGTCCCCGCGCAGCCACCGGTGTTCCCTTTTGGTAAAGGACAAAACGCTGTTCGGAAAACTGTCCATGATCTTGGCCGTGCTGGAAAAAGCCGTCCGTGCATAGCAGCTCTCAAAAAGGTCATGACTGAGAATCCGGTTTTCCGGCACCTTATTTTGAAGCACCTTACGGAAGGCTTTGATATCATAAATACCCTTTCCGGTATAGATTCCTTCGTTAAAAATATCCTGGTAGATATCCGAGATCACGGTCCCGTAATGGGCAAGGCCCGATTCTCCCCCGAAGATTTTCGTAAACCTGCTGCCGTTCTTATCCGCGATATGATTTCTTACCGAGGGCTGTATGATGACATAGCCTTCCTCCACCTTTTGATTGGCAAGATCGAGAATCGGTTGATTCAAAGGATGATCGATCAGTCCGACCAGTTTCGCGGCGTTGTCGCGGATCAGGTTGGTATCCGCATCCAGTGTAATCACATACCGGAAGGTGGTAAGAAGCTTCTGGTCGCAGTAAACAGAAGAGAAGGTGGTGTTCTCCTTTTCCTCTCCATTTAAAAGGTTATTGAATTCTTCCAGCTTTCCCCGCTTACGCTCCCAGCACATATAACAGTTTTCCGCCTGATTCCATTTGCGGCAGCGGAAGAACAGGGAAAACCGCGGGTACTCCGATGGATAGAGTTCGTTCAGTTCCCTCCTGCGCGCGGCAAGAGCGTTTTCAATCACCTCGTCCTTCGGCAGGAACTGGTCCTGAGAATCCTCAAAATCAAGCAGCAACGCAAAGAAAAGGTTCGGCTGCCGGTTTGCCAGATAATGCTTTTGAAGACGGTCCATGTACTCCAGGCCCTGTTCCTTCGAGGAGACAATGACCGGCATGACCACAAAGGTCCTTGCTTCCTCCGGTATTTCCTCCAGATAGTTCAGCGAAGGAATCTTCTTGACCTTGATTTTTCTGGTGAATATAAAATTTGTAATCTCTATGGAAATACCGATCAGAAGCGGCATGGCAGCCAGAAGGACGATCACTTGCCGTCCGGTATCCTGCAGCCCGCCAAGGACCCCGAAAGCCTGGAACAGGCAGGCACCCAGTCCCAGAGTGATCAGGAACAGGGTAAGGAAATAAAGGAAGCCCATTCCATTCCTCGTTTTCCTGATTTTTTGGGGAATCGGTTCTCCCAACACCTTCGCTTTCAGAACCGGATAGCCTTTCCCCAAAAGATAGGCCCCCACATGATGGGAACAATGAAGGTCCTCCCTTCCCCGGACCGCCAGCTCCAGGCAGTCCCTGGCTATCTTTTCTTCCATCAGATGATAACGGAGCGATAATTTCACAATGACTCCGCGGTACATGCCCCTGGACTCCAAATCCATCTTCTGATAGATACCGTCCGGGTCCTGTGATAAAATCTGCTCCAGGCAGGAATATTCCTCAAAGAATTTTTCCTCGTCCACTTCATTGATATCCCTCAGGCTGACAATCAGAGTCCGGATATTTGTCTCAAGAAACGATTCGATCTTTCCTTCCTCCAGAAAGATGCCGGAGGTCTTCACCTGTTTTTCCGGGGAAGCCAAATGATATTCCAGATAGCTTTGAATGGAAGCCTCGTCAAAGGACATGTTTTTCAGCAGATAGACGACGTGGGCATGGAACGAGCAGTTCCGCTTTAAGGAATCCTCTTCTATTTTGCACAGCAGTGCTGACAGATCGGCCGGCCCCTGCTGATCCGTCAGCCTGTCCTGCAGAAATTTTTCCGCCTTCGACTTCACATCGATCATCTGAAGGATTTCATCCGCGGCTGCAATGATCTCTTCCAGAAGGCAAAAGCCCAGCACTTCCGGTAAAACCCAGATTTCCTTGTCCGTAAGCGGTATCTTTTGCTGATATGCTTTCAGCATCACGGAAATATTTTCTTCACTCAGATGTCCCCCGGAAAGAGCCACCATCTTTTTTGCCACAACATAAACACGGGGAAAATTACGGTATTCCTTCCCTTTCAGAACCGGCAATACGGCATAGTCCGTTCCCGAGGTACGCACTTTTTTAATTTCCCGGTACAGCATCTGGAAGTTGTCAAAAAGCCAGCGCGCCGCCGGAATCAGGGAAATCATATCGGCGGATACGGCGGAGATGCTGTCTCTGATTTTATTCAGTTCTTTATAGGCGGCCTGATTATAGTCATTCAGAACAAAGCTATATCCGGTCAGTCTGACCTGACTGTGGCTTTCCGCCAGATCAAGCATCTGCTTCTCCCACTCGCTCGGACCCGGTTTCTCTCCTTCTGCCGGGGAACAAACCGAAAAATTTACTTTCCTGCCAAAATGGTTCAGTCTGCGGTACAGCATAAACAAAACAAAACAGAACAATGAAATCAGGATCAGCAAAACAACCGGCAGAAAGGGGGAATCTATATAAAAGTCAATTTTTTTCAACACGATCTGCAATGGAAGCTCCTCCTTATTTAAGAGACCCTTCGGCTAAGACAGGATCTCTTTATGGATAGTTTGTCTGTTTTTCCATAAAAAATAGCAACTCATTGCATATTTCGGATTCGAAAAAAATTCATCAATCTTGAACAGGGTCCCGGCAGCACTTTAAAAAGGGCATCCCTAAACAAAGGGATGCCCTGATATGGAGCTTCTATTCAAAAGTTAAAAATACCGTTTCTTTCCTGTACTACAGCATTTCCAGTTGATTCTGCAACAGGTTTGCGTGTCTCGCAGGCTGAAATGGAATTGCTGTAAATTTCTGCAGTTTTTATAAAGCTTTATCTTAAAAATTCTTTCAGATAGATGGGTAAAAGGCTGTGGCTGTTCTCTGTCAGGCTGTAAGCGCCGCCCGCCACACACCAGTTGTAGATCATTCCCCTTTCCAGAGAGGCATATATTTCCGCCATGTTTTGCACGGAATCCGAATTTTTAAATTCCCCGGTCTTCCGTCCTTCCTGCAGGATGCGCATAATCAGCTTAAAGTAGAGCCGTTCCTCATTGAAAAGGCTCTTTTTCTTTTTTTCAACATCCTGCGTGTAAAGAAACACAACCAGGTTAAAGGGCACCTGTGTTTCAATCAGCTGAAACAGCTCCCTGTTCAGATAAAGCAGCTGCTCGTAATGGTTTAACCTGGGGTTCATTTCCAGCATCAGCTCAGCGTATTTCTGATCGAAAAAATCTCCAAGCGTATCCAGCAGATCCTCCTTTTTTTCAAAAGCGCTGTGGAATTCGTCGGCGGATACGCCGGCCAGCCCGATTACGTCAGTTGTCAGGGTCTCGGGGAAGCCCTTTTCCCGGAACAGCTTCCACGCCGCCCGGACGATCCTGGTCCGGATGCTTTCCGGCTCCGCCTTTTTTACGTTCCCCAGCAAAAAACCGTCTTCCAGCGGATCGTCATCGTCCAGAATCCATTGGTTCATGCCGGTGATATACGCGCTGCCGGTGATCTGTGGAACAATCGCCTTCATGCCGCTGATTTCCAGCTCCTGAACGGCCTCGCCTTTGAATATCGAACCGATCATGCTCTCGTAAACGAATTTCTGGTTCAAGCCCAGTTTCCCTTTTGCGTATAAAGCCGCTATTTTGGCGCTCGTTCCGGTCCCGCACGGAGAACGGTCGGCCTGCGCCTGCCCGAAGATGACACAGTTTTTCAGATCGGCCTGCGGATGATCGGCACGTGCATAGAATTCCACCAGATCGACGGTGGTGATATCCAGATAAGGATGCCGGATGTTCACTTCTTTATTGATTCGGTTCCGGAGCTTCATTCCCAACTCGGTGATTTCCTCGATATACTTGGCCTTCAGGTCCAGGCCGATGGCTTCGGCATCGACCAGCGCAAAAAAGGAGCCTCCAAAGGAGATATCGTAGGGGATCACCCCGTACCCGGGAATTTCGGTTTTCAGGTTTTCCCGGTACAGAAAAGAAGGCACGTTCAGAATGCTGACCTCCACCGCTTTGCCGCCCTCCACGCGCACCTTCGCGCGGATAATGCCGGAAGGCGTATCCAGCACGACCTCGGTATACGGTTCGGTCACCGCCACCAGTCCGGTTTCAACCGCCATGGAGGCGGTCCCGATGCTGCCGTGGCCGCACATATTCAGGTAGCCGCCGCTGTCCATGAAAACCACGCCCAAATCCGCTTCCGGGTTCACCGGTTCGGTAATCAGTGCCCCGAACATGTCGCGGTGCCCTCTCGGCTCCAGCATCAGCGCCGTGCGGTAATGGTCGTAATTCTTTTCCAGATATTTTTTCTTTTCCATCATCGTGCTTCCGGGCAGCTCCGGAAACCCCTCGTAAATGATCCGCGTCGCTTCTCCCACGGTGTGGGAATCGATGGTTTTGAAGCAGTGCGCGTAACTGCCCGTTTTGGGCCTGATATCCATGCCGTTCCTCCCGCAAATATGGATTTATCCTGTTCCTTATCCGCCGAAATTCAGCCTGACGGCCTCCGCCAGCAGCCTCGCGGTTCCCTCAACACCCAGCAGCCCGCTGTTTACCATCAGGTCCTTGTGATTAGGATCATCCGGGGCATATTTGGCATACTGCTTGTGATAATTGCCGCGCGCTTTGTCCACCGCCTCGATCATCCGTTTTGCCTCGTACGGCTTCATTTCCAGCGTGTTCAGGCAGTTGTCGTACCGGATCCTATACGGCGCATAGATATAAACGTGCATCGCGTTCTTTTCCTCAGCGAGAATATAGTCGGCGCAGCGGCCGACGATAATGCAGGAGCCTTTTTCCGCCAGGCCGGCGATGATGTCCTTCTGCGTCTGAAAGATACGCGCCTGCCGCTCCATCGACTCCGTTCCAAGCGGAAACAGCATCCGGAAAAAGTTAGAGCCCCTCTCCTCCTCGTCGCTGATCACCGAAACCGGCATTCCCATTTTTTCCGAGGTCGCTTCCACAATGTCGCGGTCGTAATATTCGATGTTCAGCAGTTCGGATAATCGTCTGGCGACCGGACGCCCAAGGCTTCCAAAATCTCTTGTTATGGTGACCACATATTTTTCCAAACCTTTCCCCCCTGTCTTTCTTTGCCGCAGGCGGCCTGCTGACGCGGACCGCTAAGACGCCAGGAATCTGGACAGAAAAGCCTTCGTCCGTTCTTCCCGCGGGCTTTCCAGTACCTCCTGCGGAGTCCCTTCCTCCACAATATAGCCGTTATCCATAAAAATGACGCGGTCCGCGACGTCTTTTGCGAACGCCATCTCGTGGGTGACCACGACCATTGTCATGCCGTCCGCGGCAAGCTGACGCATCACGCTCAGGACCTCGCCCACAAGCTCCGGGTCCAGAGCCGACGTCGGTTCGTCAAAAAGCAGTGCGACAGGGTCCATGGCCAGTGCCCGCGCAATGGCTACCCGCTGCTGCTGCCCGCCCGAGAGGGTGGACGGCAGAGCGTCCTTTTTGTTTTCCAGGCCCACCCGCTCCAGAAGCTGTGCGGCCTTACCGCGGGCCTCCTGCTTGTTCCTGCGCTTTGTCAGCACCGGCGCCAGCGTGACGTTTCCCAGGACGGTTCTCATTGGGAAAAGATTGAAGCGCTGGAACACCATGCCGACTTCCTCCCGGAATTTCCGGATATCGGCCTTTTTATCACACATGTTCTGGTCTTTATAAAAAACATCGCCGGAGGTAGGAATCTCCAGTTGATTGATGCATCTTAACAGCGTGCTTTTCCCCGAGCCGGAGGGACCGATGATGCATACCACCTCTCCCTCGGAAACTTCGATGTTGATATCTTTCAAAACCACCAGATCGCCAAAAATTTTGGATAGATGGCTGATCTGCAAAAGTGGGCTGCTCATTTTCGTCACCCGCCTATTTCAA
This sequence comes from Caproiciproducens puteiluti, assembly GCF_052442865.1. Classification (NCBI taxonomy): domain Bacteria; kingdom Bacillati; phylum Bacillota; class Clostridia; order Eubacteriales; family Acutalibacteraceae; genus Caproiciproducens; species Caproiciproducens puteiluti. Next base: position 3,278,563 of record NZ_CP194790.1, read on the forward strand.
ACTGAATTTTTTTTCGATAAATTTTTGCAGTACCATGAGTATGGACAGCAATACTAAGTAAAACAGAGCGCAGACCGTGTAGGCCGGAACAGTCTGAAAGGTCCGCGCAATATAATTCTGGGTCTGCCTGGTCATTTCATTGACCGATATGATGGACAACAGGGCCGTATCCTTCACGGAAATGATAAACTGGTTGAACAGCGCGGGCAGCATGGATTGAAACGCCGGTGGGACGATCAGATGCCACATGATCTGCCTGTTTGTCAGCCCAAGGGATTTCCCCGCCTCGGTCTGGCCGATCTCCACACCGTCCAGGGCACCCTTTACGATGGTGGAGATAAACGCGCCGGAATTCAGGGAGATGACGATGATGCCCGCCGCCGTGCTTTCCAACGTAAAATTCGTTCCCGTGGCCGCGGAAATCAGCAGGGGGACCACAAAATAGACATACAGCGCCTGCACCACCAGCGGTGTGCCGCGAATCAGCCAGATATAAACGCCGGCTATGCGTCTGCCCGCCTTGAAATGCCCGTGCAGGGCATACCCGGAAACCGATCCGATCAGAAAGCCTATCAGGATGCCGACTACGGAAATTTCCATTGTCAGCTTCAGCCCGCGGAGCAGCATGGGAGCAATATTCTTGACGGATTCCAAATCCATTGGAACACCTCCTTTCAATGTGGGCTTCTCCGCCGCAGCCCGCGTACAAGGGGGCGAAAAGCCCGTTTGTACGCAAAGCGGGAGGAAATCCGCCGGAAAAAGACGTTAAAAAAGCGGATCTGCGGCCGGCCGCGCCGGTTCATTGCTTATTCACACCATTTTTCCTTCAGCTGATCGATGGTTCCGTTTGACTGGAGGTAAGCAATGGCGTCGTTGAAATTCTGGACAATATCGGGATTCGCCTTGCAGATGTTGAAAGAAAGAGCGATGGCGTAAGGCGCCTGCCCGTTGTAGAATTCATCCCCGACGATTTTCAGCTTGATCTCGCCGGTTTTGATGGAATAGGCCGTGCCGGGCGCGTCGTAGATAGTGGCGTCCGCCTGCCCGCCCTCCACGGCTTTATAGGCGAGAGACTGGGAGTCGAAGGTTTTCAGGCATTTTTCCGGCAGATTCGCGGCGGCGTATTCATAGGCGATGGTGCCGGCCTGCACGGCCACGGTATATTTGCCGTCCTTCAGATCGTCCACGCTTTTGATGTCGCTGTTGTTCTCGCCCACGACGACCACGATGCCCGCGTCATAATAGGTATCGGTGAAGTTCATGGTCTTTTTGCGCTCATCCGTGGCGCAGAGGGCGGCCGCCACAACATCCAGCTGGCCCTGGGACACGGAGGTGGTCAGCGGGCCGTAGTCCATATCCTGCAGTTTATCGGATTTGATGGAGAATCCAAGGAGCTTCTGCAGTTCATTCAGAAATTCCACATCGAAGCCCTGCAGGGTTGTTCCATCCTCCTTAAAATAGGAGAACGGCGCGTAGGTGCCGGAGGTGCCGACAGCCAGCGTGACCCCTTTCAGCGCTCCCTGAAAGGACGGTGCGCTTTCACCGGCCGCCTGCGAGGACGCTGCCGGGGCCGTGCTGCTCTCCGGCTGGGAAGCAGCTTCGGTGCCGCCTGTGCAGCCCGTCAGCATAACCGCCGTCATTGCAAACGTCAGCGCTACGGAAATCAAGGACAAAAGTTTTTTCTTCATGTTGAATCCTCCTTTGATGATACTTTGAATTTATATGAACAGAAAAAATGAATAAAAAAAAGACAAGGATGTTATAAAATAAACACCATTGTCCATTCATTTTGCTCTGATCCTATATTAAAATGTAAAACCGGCCTGTTAACCGTCCGGGGAATCCGCCGGCCGGGCCTCGGAGTTGAAAAGAGTATAGCAGACGATGCCCAAAACAACGAGGGCGCCGCCCGCCGCCACATAGGCGGAAGGAAATTCCCGAAAAAAAGCGATCCCCAGTCCCGTGGCAAAAACCGGCTCCAGCATCTTTGAGGCCGACACATACGCCGGTTTTTCATACTTCAGGACCCAGCTGAACAGGCTGTGCCCCAGAAGCGTACAGAACACCGCAAGGCCGATGCCGGACAGGACGTTGACTCTGGGATATTGAGTTATTTTAACATGCTGCACGCATAAAATCAAGAGCAAAGTCAGCGCCGCAGAGAAATACACCGTGAAGGTGTAGACCGTGGTGGACATTTTCTTTCTGCAGAACACGCCGAGCATCGTATAAACGGACAGAAAGCACGCGCCGGTCAGTGCGAGGAAATCCCCCAGCAAAACGTTGTTTCCGCTGCCCGCGTCCGCCAGGGCGATGACGACGGTGCCTGAAAAGGTGACCAGGATCGCGGCCCAGTGCTTGGCTCCCAGTTTTTCCCGGAACAGCAGAAACGTTGCCAGAGCGATAAAGAACACTTCCGTGTCGACCAGCGCGACCGAAGAGGCAATGCTCGTATAGCTCAGCGACTGGAAGTAAGCGGTGAAATGAAAGCTTAAAAACATGCCGCTGATGGCGGCGCATATGAAATATTTCGGGGGTACTCCCCTGATTTCAGCCCTGCAGCGGAGAACCAGAACCGGCAGAAGAAACACCGCCGCAAACCCGACCCGGTACAGAACCAGCACCATCGGCGGCGCGTCCGCGACCCTGACGAAAACAGCGGACAGGGACGACCCGGCCACGCCCAAAACCACAATCAGCTTTTTCATGCTCCGTTCCCGGGACCGTCAGACATTATGCCTGTATTCGTACGGCAGCACCTTGCACATGCCGTAGCGGTCCGCCTCGTGGGCGATGAAATTCAGCGTATCCTTCAGGATCGCCGTCTGCATCCCCGGATTGTTCGGCTCGCCCGCGTTGGAACCGATCGGCACGTGCGGCGCGGTGATCCGCGGAGCCCCCTGCTGCTTGGCAATGGGCGGCAGCGCCGCGATCACGCAGCAGGACATGCCCGCCGCCTCGCAGCATCTGGTGACGATCGTCGCCGAACGGTGACACGTGCCGCATCCGCCGGTGCAAAGCACGATGTCGACCCCCTGCGCTTTCAGTTTTGCCGCGATTTCCGGGCCGGTTTCCGTGCGGAATTTATCGACGTTTCCGCCGCCGCCCATAAAGCCGTACATCTCATCGGCAAGGCTTCCGATAAAGCCCTCCGCGACCAGCTCCCGCAGGCGGTCCAGCGGAAACATGGCGTTCACATCCTTGTTGATATCCGAGTTGTCGAATCCCCCGTGGGTGACCATCAGCTCGGAAGTGGGGATATCGGACGGAATCACGCGATAGGTGTAATCCCCGGAAGTGTCGTAGGGTGTCTGGGTTTTCTGGTGGATGCCGCCCGCCGTGATAAACGCCACCCTGCATTCGTTCAGCGGCTTTTTCAGCTCCGACCAGACCGGGTTCGGCGTGATCGGCACAAAAATTTCAGACTGCATCCCTTCTACTACCGTCAGTTTCATGGCTTGCCTCCGTTCAAAATTTCGTTTCAGGCGCCGTGCGGCACCTGCTTTGGTTCGGTCACCTGCAGATAGCTGAAATAAAATTCCACCTTCAGGCCGAGCTGCAGCGGAAAATCCGTCAGGACCCAGCGCTTCGGGACCGTGATGACCCCCAGCCTTCCCTGAATATCGACCTTGACAGCCGTATCGTTGACCTCCACCACTTTTCCCTCCATCAGGATCGGGTTCAGTTCGTATTGCATCGGGCGGCCCTCCTATTTCTTCACAGACTGTTTTTACAGGCCCAGAAGAAGATTGTTTCCGTCGACGACCTGCTGCGACCATTTTTTGGGAGCCGGCTTGATTTCGACGCCCATCATCTTGTTTTTCAGCATCTGGACGGCGCGCAGCGCGTCCTTCGGGCAGATTTCCGAGCAGCCGGCGACCTCGTTCTCAAAGCCCTTTTGATCCTTGTTGAGCTCGATCATCGCGTCCGCATACCGGTTGCCGACCACCAGCTGGCCCTGATAGGCACAGAAGGAAACGCCGACGACGGGGATGCCCCGTTTGCCGATCTGCTCGATATGGGAAATGAAATCGATGTGGTTGTTGCCGAAGCCTTCGGTTGTAACGATGGCGCCTTCGGCCCCGAGCGCTTCCATCCACGCGCCCAACCGTTCGGATACAAAGGTTTTTTCGTCATTCACCTGGGGGCTGCCCACAAAGACGACGCCGAGAAGATTCAGTTCCTCATCCGCCGCCAGCGCCCTGACCAGCGGCTCGCGGAAATAGTGGCGCGTCATTTCCTTGGTGGACGGGCCGATGCACGTCAGCGCGTGAATGCCGCCGTCCAGCACCTCGTTGGGGGAAAGCATGACTGGTACGTTCCCGAGATCCACGTTTTTCTGCCCGCCCGTCACGCCGCACGGCTCGTTCGGGCAGAGGATATTATCATGCATTGCGCCCTGGCCCATGATTTCCTTTACCAAAATCACGCGCGGCCTGCCGTATTTTTTTACGTCGCGGCAGATTTCTTCGCGCAGCGGGGCCTGATTTGCCGTCTTTAACACGTCGCGCGCCGCCTGAATAATGACGTCCTCACATTTGTGCGCCGCCAGCGGCCCGCGGCGTTCCATCCCGGTATGGCGCTGAATGATCGTTTCCACGCGGATAATGATATCGTTCTCGTCCGCGCAGCCGGGGTTGCCGAACGCCATCTTTTCATCCAGATACCCTTCCGAGGAACCGAATTCATGCACCTGAGTGCCGTCCTCGTCCACGCCGGTCAGCATGAAAACGGCGCCCTCCATCACATGGGTAACCCCTTCGCCGAGCGTACCGCTCACCTTGGCGGCGATCGGGCATACGTCCATGATCGTGTCGGTGTAAATATGGCGGTCGGCGGGCTTGATGACGTCCATTTTGATCTCTTTTACAAGCGGGTCCGCCAGAAGCGCTTTCTCCAGCAGCCCCCGGTCCAGTGTCAGGACACCGTCTTCAAACGAGGTCTTTTCCCCGATGACCACGTCGGCCGCCTGAAAATATTTTTTTGTCAGCGTCCGCAGCGTTTTGTCTTCCCCCTGCGCGGCGGACGGCACAGCGGCGGATAAAGCAGCCGGCGCAGCGGCTGCCACAGCCTCCGAGGGGAAAAGGCCGGGCCACGGCAGATCAAGGGACAACCCTTCCAGACTTTTGATTTCGATATGCATCATACCCGACGCTCCTTTCGCAAATGATGTGCCTGCGGGCTCTCCGGTTTCCACGGGGGCGGGCCGCTCCGCCTTTTCCTTTTCGGTTTTGCGCGCGCCCTCCACCATGGACGGCAGGATCGGGGTCAGGGCTTCGCAGTCCGCAAGCAGCGTGGCGCCCAGGGCCTCTTCTACGGTCAGCGCATCGCCGCTCAGCGTCAGAAGCCCCGCTTCGGCCATGTCGTCAAACAGGCTGGGGTCTTCCAGATCCGCGGCACTGATTACGGTCCCCCTGCGGCGTCTGCAGCAGAAAATGGCCGGTTCCTTCAAATTGGCTTTCAGCGTTTCAGTCGTCATAGACATTGGCTTCGCTCCTGTTCTTTCCATTTTTTTCATCCGGATGCATTCTGCGTACCAGCGGATGATTGACCGCACGCAGCACCTGGTCGGTGGTATGGTATACTTTCAGGTTCAGCTTTGGCGCGCAGGCCATCACGGTATTGGAACAATCCGTGCAGTTGCCGATCAGCAGCGCCTGTGCCCCCTGCTTTTTCAGCTCCATCACCTTTTGTATCTGACCGGGACAATGTCCCGGGTTCTCACATTTATACGCGCTTTTGACCTTAACCGCCTGCTTGCAGCAGGCCACACCGCAGACGCTGCTTCCCAGACCGCGCGCAATTTCACGCATCCTGTTTTCGTTTGCGCCGCAGGCGCATACGAGAAGCCCGATTTTTTCCGGCCCTTTGGGAAAACATTCCGCCGCGATCAGGCCGCCGGTCGTCTTGCGGATCGCCTCCGCCGGAGTCGTGCGGCTTCCGGTAAACGGCCCGCCCATGATCAGCTCGCCGTATTCGTTTCCAAGGCCGCCGGCCATCTCAAACACGTCGGAAACCCTCCTGCCGACGGGAACGTCCCTCAAAACCTTCACTCCGGCGTTTTCCCTGAGTTTTCCGGCCACGGTGATATCCTTGTCGATCATCGGTTTTTGCAGAACGACCGCCTCGCGGATACGCAGCGCCGTTTCCGCGTTGATTACCACGGCGTTAGCTTCAGAAGGAAGTGAATCGGGGGGAAGCAGGACTCCCATGGTTTCACGGACAACGGCTCTTTCTTCTCCCATCGGATACAGGTCCTCCAGCGTCGCGATACGGTATCTGCCGCCGCGGTCCGCGGCGCGCAGCGCGGCGACCGCCTTCGTATGCCTGCGCTTGACCGCTACGATCCCGTTAGGGGCATTCATCAGGTCCATGACGATCTGCAGCGCATCCAGCAGGTTACCCTCCTCTTCTTCGATCCGCGCAATATTGTGGCACAGGATCGGCTCACATTCCACCGCGTTTACGATAACCGTCGCGTTCACGCCGAGCCGACTCCGCAGCTTTTCGGCGGTCGGGAACCCGGCCCCTCCCAGCCCGACAAGCCCGGCTTCCTCTACCCTTTCCCATGGGGTTTTTCCCGTAAGCCTTCTGTAGGAGGAAAAGTCGGTGCCCGTATCCCGGATGACGATCTCATCCTCCGTCACCAGCACGACGGTCCCGGTCACGCTGCTGTGGAGGGCAGCGCCGAGGCCCTCCGGCTTTGCGGCGATCCGTCCGCCGCGCTCCACCCGGTCGCCCTGCCGGACGGCCGGTTCCGACCGGACACCGATATTCTGTTTCAGATAAAAACGATATTCCGCAGTCACCGCACTCATTCCCTGTTAAAAAAATCAAAAAGGGCGGCAGACGCTTTCGCGTTCTGTCGCCCTTGACACGTATGATAAAAGAACCCTGAATAGATTATGTCTTGTATTATACATGCACTTTATCGATTAGTAAAGCTCACATTTTGAATGTTATCCATTAGTTATTTTCATGTATTACATTGACACAGGTGTCATTTCTCCTTATACTGGAAAAAAAGGGGGGTGGATTCGGCAATCCGCCATAAAAACCAGTCTGCGCGGCAAAGTCATTCCTGACATTTTGGAGAGCCGCCGGGCAGAATTCCTGTTTTTATGAGATCGCCGTGCAGGATGGTTATCAGTAAATACAAGCTGTTTGAGGATGTCGCGGAGACGGGGAGCTTTACGAAAAGCGCGGAGCGCCTCGGCTATTCTCAGTCCGGCGTCAGCCATATTCTGAAAGGTCTGGAGGCGGAGCTCGGTTTCCCCCTGTTTGTGCGTTCCAAGCGGGGAGTGACCCCCACGCCCAACGCGGAGCTTTTGCTCCCGCTAATCCGCAATGTTCTTTCCGAAACCGAAAAGCTGGAGCAGACCATCCATGCAATTCAGGGTCTGGAAGCAGGAGAGCTGACCATCGCGACGTATTCCAGCATATCCGTCCACTGGCTTCCCCCTCTTTTGCATCAGTTCAAAGAGCGGTATCCTCATATTGACATTATATTAAAGGAGGGCGGAGCCGATGACATTCTGCAGTGGATTCAGGAAAATATTGTCGATCTCGGGTTTTTGAGCCTGCCGCGCCCCTGCGGGCTGGACTGGATTCCGCTCGCCAGCGACCCGCTTATGGCGGTTTTGCCAAAGGATTATCCGCTCGCATCGCGCGACGCGTTTCCCATGGGAGAATTTGAGGGGAAATCGTTTATCATTTCGGCTGTGGGGACGGACTACGATATACACCATGCCCTGGAAACCTGCAAGGTTCATCCGGACATGAAATATTCCTCTATGGACGACCGCGCGATCATCTCTATGGTCATTCATCATCTCGGCATCAGTATCCTGTCCGAACTGATCCTGACGGATTATACGGAGCGGATCACGGCGCTGCCGCTGAAGCCCTTTTTCTGCCGTGAGCTCGGCATAGCCATGCGTTCCTATGCGGAACTGCCGCCGGCCGCCCGGAAATTCGCCGATTTTGCAAAGCAAAAGCTGAGAACGGGCGAGTAGATAATTTGGGATGGATTTTGACACAAAAACGCCCCTGAAACGAGTTGTTTCAGGGGCTGAATTTATATATTGTTTTGCCGTTTCATAAACGCTCATTAGTAAGTGGAAATGTTCTCAAAGATTTTCCAGAAAAAACTTCTTTAATGCCGCAGCGGCCGTCCCTTCGTCCGGTCCGTCGATACTGATTGTGATTTGGTCACCGCATTTTACACCAAGAGCCATTACGGAAAACAATTTTTTTAAATTAGCGGTACGTCCATCCGCCGTCTTCATTTCTATTGAACTTTGATAAGCAGAAGCAACCTTCACTACCAGTCCGGCAGGACGGGCATGGATGCCCAGAGGTTCCTTAATGGAATATTGAAATGTTTGCATATGTTTTCTCCCTTTGAAAAAGGTTTATTTTTTTTAAAATTTATAATATAGATTCCTGTGATATGTATTTTTTAAAAGGAATTTTACGAAAGTTGTCAATCAGAAAACCGGAAAGGAGAATAACCAGTAAAGTTCCCCATCCTACAGTTCCTCCCATAAACCAACCGGCAATCGTACACAAAGCGTCGCTTATGGTCCGTAATATGGCATAGCGGACGCCCTTCTCATCCTGAAGCGTTAATAGAAGGGCATCCAGTCCGCTCATGCCAAAATTTAAGCTGATTACAAATGAGGATCCAAAGCACATTATTATCAGCCCAAGTATCAGACATGGGATTCCATGTAAAGGGATAAGCGCCACAGTATTAAAGTGCATATCAATAAAAGGACCGAAAGACAGAGAAAAGATGGCGCTCCCAAGTCCCAGCTTTTCTCGCGCGAGCAGAAAGGCTACAAACAAAACAGAAACATTATAAAGTAAAGCTGCTTCGCCAACGGTGATATGAAGCTTTACATGGAGGCCATCCTGCAGTACTGTTAAAGGATCTGTTCCCATCCCAGCTTTTAACAACAGGGCAACCCCCAACGCGACGATATTGGTTGCCAGAAGGATTAAAAAAATATTTTTTACGGACTGAAATCTTCCGGCCTTATTGCTCATAAAGACTTTCGCCATTCGTTTCGATGACATGCTGATACCATTTAAAGCTGTCTTTTTTGATGCGTTTCCCGCTGCCATGTCCATAATCATCCAGATCGACATAAATAAAACCGTAGCGCTTGCTCATTTCGGAAGAGGAGCAGCTGACGATGTCAATCGGGCCCCAAGCGTAGTAGCCGCGCAGATCAACTCCATCCTTGATCGCCTCTCTCATCTGCTCAATGTGCATCTTAAAATATTCAATCCGGTATGGGTCGTGGATCGTTCCATTCTCCTCCAGCTTATCGAAATAACCGATCCCGTTTTCCGTGATATAAATCGGACATTGGTAGCGATCATAGAACACATTCAGCATGTATCTCAGCCCGATGGGATCAATCGACCAGCCCCAAGGATTTGCTGGAAGTTCTTTGTTCCGATAGTCTGAATTGTCTTTATTGAAGCTGTCTTCATCGCACACCGTAGTGTAGTAATAAGAAAAGGATACAAAATCAGCGGTGTTTTTCAGCACCTCCTCATCGCCGTCTCCAAAGACAATGTGATACCCGCGTTCTTCGAAAAAGCGGTAAGCATACCCCGGATATTTCCCTCGGAGCAGGACATCCGCAAAAAAGAATTCCATCTGGTTATGCCGCAGGCAGGCAAGATTATCTTCCGGCTTACAGCTTGCGGGATAGGCGGGTCCTCCACACAGCATTACGCCAATTTGAAGATCGGAATAAAGATGATGGGCATATTTCGTCGCCTTTGCACAAGCGACCATTTCGTTGTGAACAGCCTGATATTTTGCTTCCTCTATATTGCTTACCTTATCCTCCGCGACCCCCAAGTGATTAAAGGACTCATGCGTAATCAGATTGATTTGGTTTACAAGAATCCAATATTTCACCTTTTGATGGTACCGGTCAAAAAGCACTTTGCAGTAGCGGACAAAAAAGTCAATTACCTCACGGGAATACCATCCGGTATAGTTCAGCGTGAGATTCAGCGGCATTTCATAATGGGAAACGGTAATCATCGGTTCCATACCGTTTGCAAGGATCTCATCAATCAGCGCGTCGTAAAATTTCAGCCCTTCTTCATTGGGTTTTGTTTCATCCCCGTTTGGAAATATCCTCGCCCAGTTGATCGATGTACGGAAAGTCTTTAGACCAAGTTCCCGTAATAACTTCAAATCCTCTTTATAAGTATGGTAAAAATCGATTCCCCATCGTTTAGGAAAAACGCGGTCAGTGCTTGCCATCGTATCCAAAATACTTCTCGTTGTGACCTCGCCGTTGTGTTTCCTGTCCAGGGGGATATCTTTTTGATATTCATTCAAATCGGATACACAAAGACCTTTTCCTCCGATATCATAAGCCCCTTCCAGTTGGTTAGCCGCCACGGCCCCGCCCCACAGAAAATCTTTGGGAAATCCCAGTGGTACTTTACTCATAATTGTATTCCCCTTTCAAGTGCAACAGATTCGGAACCTGCCCCGAAACAACAGGGCAGGTTCCGAAGCAAAAAAATTAATACTTTTTTTCTAAATCAGAAAACCGTTTGTCCAAGCTGCTGAAAATTTTAATCAACTGTTTCGTAAGATGAATTTCACTGTAGACTGCCATCAGCGTATCCTGCGCATGGGCAAATAGCAAATTATAATCCTGTTTTTCCCCGCGGATGGCACCCTGAATTGCGTCTGTCTGGATGTGATGCGCTTTTACCATCTTTTTTTCTGCGTCTTCGAGCATTTCTGTCGCTTTCTTTAGGTCCTGCTCGGAGATCGCATCCAGAGCAAGTTTACAGCTTTCCCTGGCATCCCCAGAGAACATAATAATTTGCATCGCATTCGCGGAGACTATATCCATATCATTTTCATCATTCATTAAGATCGCCTCTTTTTCTATTTGATTATTCTTAAACCCCAGTGGCTTCCGCCCTTTCTTTTTCATCTACCTGCTTGTCATATGCCCTCACGAAAGGCATCCAGATAATCCCAGAAACAACAAAATTGATAATTACCAATAAAATTGCCTGGACAGAACGTGTCACCAGCCAAGTGGAGATGGGGTACGGGCAGTACCACAGATTAAACATTATGGCAGGGACGGGAGCGAACATGATCACTTTTGTAAAGAGGTAGGTGATCGTTGGTAGAATAATCCCCTGCAGCCAGAACGGAACCATCAAAAGAGGATTCCATACGATGCTCCCGAATACAACCGGTTCATTAATATTGAAAATAGCCGGCACAATGCAAGCTTTTCCCAACGCTTTCAACTGCTTTGATTTTGCTCTCATGAGAAGGAGAACGAGAGGAAGTGTACATCCGATTCCTCCTATCCAAAGATAAGTGCAGTAAACAAGCGGATATGTATAGAAATTTAAGGTTGCAGCCGTGGCAGTCCCAGCTTGTACCATTGCCACATTTGCCGCGGCAGCTCCATATATGATCGGCGTTTCAAGCGGTGCCAGTACCCAGCCGGAAATCCCCATTGAATAGATAAAGCAGTCAAGAAATAGAATCAGTATAAATCCCCACGGTTGTTGAGCGAAATTTTGCAATGGCATGAAAACAGCGACAATGATCTGATACAAGTTCAGATTCAGGAAAGATGCATCCGTTAATAACCAGCCAGCCAAAGTCACAATGCCAATCGGCAGCATGGAATCGAACCACGCTTGGACAAAATCCGGAATCACAGAATCTTCTTTGAAAAAAGAAAAATTGCTAAAAAGATTCACCACAAAACCAGCTAAAAGTCCGCATATGATTGCCACAAACATTCCGCCTGCACCAAAGCCGCCAATCCCGGAAAGACTGGAAAATGCGGCTTTTCCCGTCGTCAACGCAGTATTTTGATCGGCCATAAACTGTGGATTGATAGAAAGCAGAAACAAAATCAATCCTGATATGCCGCCATTGAGGCGGCTCTTTCTCTTTTTCTTTAATTCCATCAAATTAAAGGGAATTAAAAATGCAATAAATATCGAAACCAAACCAAAAGTCCAGTTGTATCCTGTAAAGAAATTCGGCCACCATTTGATAAAATCACATGGAATCGCCAACAAGCAGAAAACTGACCCCAAAAAGATGAGCGGCAGAACCTGCATCACTGAATTCTTAATAGCCGTTATCTCAGTATTGCTGCTGATTTTCATTACGCGTGGAGCAAAATTATTTTCCAGCCACTTTTCCAATTTATCCATAATACTTACCTCCCCGTCTTCTGTTCGAAATCCTCATTATTCGAAATAAGAGAGCAAATGATCCAATGCTTGGTCACCATTGAGCGTAGAATAATATTCCGGTTTCATTACAATGACCTTGGTTTCGGAATTCTTCACTTTCTCCGTTATTTCATCTGCCGCATATTTTAAATGTGGCCCGATCATCACCGCATCACATCCATCGATATAATCCTCGAGTTCTGATTCGCTTCGTGCAGTCACTTTAACATTCAAGCCGCGCTTGACAGCCGCCTTCCGTATGTGAGCCGCCATAAAACCGCTGCTTGCACCCAACGCACACATCAAAAGAACATTTAAGTCCTTCATATTAGTTTCCCCCTTCCTTAATTATTTTAGAAACGCACTGCCGCCATTTGAAGCAACTGGCTTTCCTGCAACACTATTATTGCATTCTTCTAAGTTGTACTTCAAATCAATTTCTTTCCGCAGGAGTGGAAAACATTTGTGCGAATTGCTTTTTCCTAACCTTAGGAAAATATTCACCCGATTAATTGAATAGGCGATATGTTATAATAATATAAAAATTGGGGAGGGGAAGGGATGAAAATCAATACAGATGCTTTACTCAGCATACTAAAGCAGCATACCGGCTGGGTAGAATCAAAGTATCTTGCCGACACCTTTCGCGTCACTTCCCGTACGATTCGAAACTATGTCAATCGGCTTAATGCGGAATCACAGAGGCCGCTAATTGAATCCTCTTATCATGGGTACCGTTTCATTTCCGAGGCTGAAAATAGGAACAGCGCGGTTCCGGAGAAATCCGAGAACCGCACAAATTATGTTGTACGCCGCCTGATCGGCGCTACAGAGCCCGTTAATGTGTACGACCTTGCTGATGAACTATTTATCAGTGATTCCACGTTGGAAAGCGATATTAAGCGCGCGAGGAATTCCATAAAATATTTCGGACTGCAGATAATACGCACGCGCGATACAATCATGATCTCCGGGGAAGAGGTAAATAAACGAAAGCTGATCAATCATTTAATCGCGGTGGAAAATCCGGAAAATTTTATGGCCTTTGCACATTCAAACATTCTTTCCGGGGACTATCAGTCAACCCGCCTCGGCAATAAAATTTCGGAGGTTTTTCGCCAGCATAATCTTTACATCAATGATTACGGGCTCAACAATATTATTCTTCATATCATCGTGACCGTTGACCGGATTAAAAAAGGGCAGAACGTTTCCGAAAAGGTCGCCCTTGCCAAAGTGCAGGAAACAAAGGATTATTTTGTTGCCGTTGAAATTAAAAAGCTGATGGAAGATATTTACCATATTCCCATCAGTGACGCAGAGCTTTATTATCTGACTTTAATTATTTCAAGCAACAGCAATACGCTGGACTATTCCTTCGTCACGCGGGACAATATCACCGAATACATTCATGAAAAATATATCCGCATTACCAGGGATGTCATACGCCGACTGGAAGAGACCTATTACCTTGAGCCGTTTGACGATGATTTTCTGCTCAAGGTCACAATTCATATTCATAATTTGTTTCAGCGCGCGACAAACGGCATTTTCGTCCGCAATCCGCTGACAGAAAAAATGAAGGCCGCCTATCCGCTCATCTACGACATGGCAGTTTTCGTCGCAAATGAACTGCGCGATCAGGAGGCCCTCTATTTGAACGAGGATGAAATTGCTTTTCTGGCGTTTCACATTGGTTCCTATTTGGAAAATAACAAGATGATTCGAAACAAAGTAACCTGCATTTTTGTTTATGCTAAATATTACAATATGCATCAGGCCGCACTCGATCAGATCAAAGAGGCTTTTCGGGATGATATTACGCTCATCAAAGTGGCCTCTGTCACAGACATGGAAACTCTGAAAGTTTCCGCCGATTTAATTATTACTTCTGTAAACGGGGATTTTCAGACGGATGGAAAAATCGTCCGTATCAATCCCTTTCTGACACGGCAGGATATCGAACACATCCGGACAGAAATTGAAAAAATCAAAACCGAAAAGCGCAACCGCCTTACTTCATCGAACATTAAGCGATTTCTTGGCCGCCGGTTATTTAAAAAAGAGTTTTACGCAAAAGATGAATTTGAAATGATCGATCTGCTTACCACCGAATGCCATGAGCTCGGACTTTGCGATTCTTCCTTTCGGGATGAGGTTACCGAGAGGGAAAGCCTTTCGTCGACTTCGTTTGCCAATATGGTCGCGGTGCCGCATTCCCTGAAACAGAACGCGCTGCATTCCTTTCTTTCAGTGGTCATCAATGAAAAGCCGATGCAATGGGGAAATTATTCGGTAAATATTATTGTTCTTATTGGAATTAATAAAGAAGACAGGCCCGCTTTTCGGGAGCTGTTTGACGATCTGATTAACATACTCAGCGAGCCCATTCATGTCAGTGAACTTGTCCGCTGTACGGATTATGACGATTTTGTCAAGGCGCTTACGAATATGATGACGGAATAGATATTTAGAGCTTGAAAGTCCGCCCCTAATACTCGCTTTTTTGCCATGTGCGATCTGGATGGACGCAGGTCTCTATTACAAAAAAATGTGGCAGCAGAATACTTAATTCTGCTGCCACATTTTTTTGTTAGTCATCCGCCGGCGGGGGTTCAATACAAAACATGGTGAAGTCTCCCTCGGCTAACACAGCGCTCTCTTCATCCGTAATATCCACATGGAGAATACAGGTGGTGGATCCGCGGTGAATCACCGATCCTTTCGCAGTAACCGTTCCCTGAGAAACAGACTTGATGTAATTCAGCCCTCCGCTCAGTGTTACATAGCGTCCGCCGTTGCTTCTTGCCGCAGCACCCGCCGCACAGTCTGCCATGGTATAATAAGCACCGCCGTGAAGGATGCCGAATGGATTGAGTGAGCACGCCCCAATCCTCAATTCCACCTCCACACAATCTCTTTGATATGACTTTACAGATATACCGTTATGCCTCATAAAGTCGTTTCCATCGTTTTTAAATCTAATCAAGGTTTCTTTATCCACTTATTTCCCTCCGGGTAAAACATCCCATGTCACATAGACATGATTGTCTTCTTTTTTATGTATTCGGTTCCGTCGCATGGCTGCTCAAAATGGTGTTTCTTTTTTTGCTCCACACAGCTCATGATAAAATGGGCATGCTGCCGCTGCGCACAGAGAAGGCCATTTTTTAATTATCCACACCTGCTTTTATAACAATAATATTATTACTGAAACCGTGGCCTTTTGCAAGCATTAAATTTAAGCGAAGGAACCGCATTGAACAAGAATGCAGATTTCACACCTAGAATTTGGTCGTAAAAACCTTCCCCGGCGGGGAAGTCTTCCGGCTAATTAGGGTAACGGGCAGTGTCCATAAATCAAAGCTGCTATCTCTATTTATCAGAGAGCTTAGCAGGATGCATGGTTTGATATTTGATTCATTGAATGAGACTAACGTTACAATGCTTCGCCAGCAGGACCCGGGAACTTCCCTATGGTCACTGCATTCTATTACAATTTTTTCGTCGTCTGCCGGTGCGAGAACTACGATTTGGATTGAACAAATTTATACAGATCAACCCGGCCATAAAACAACAAATGCAAAATTAAATCTGACAAAACAGACAGAGGGACCGTTTCAAAACGGTCCCTCTGTCTTTCTCTTGCAGAAAACTGTAAACATCAATCCAAAATCTACTTGTGTCAGCAATATACTTATCCTGCGAAAGTGGAAATTTATTTGTCTATATTAAAAGTAGCAGCATTGTCAACTGTGAGCAGTTCCGGGGTAAAGGAATAAATATCGTCCGGTCCGCTTCTTTTATAGGAACCGTCAAAAATCTCTTTCATGAAATCTACGCTCTTTACCGCCATCTTAACGGGCGACATACCAACGCTGGCAAACAATTTGCAATCTTTCCCTACTTTTTTCATGGTTTCCTGTTGCTCAGTCGTGGCATCATACCCAACAACATACACGTTTTCAGCACCTGCTGCCTGCAGCGCATTATAGGTAGCCATTGTACAATCGCCCCAGTAGCAGAAGAAAGCATCCGCCTTGGGATGAGCTGTAATCATATCTGTTGCCCAGCTATAGCAACCTTCAGCGGTCCTGTTAGATGAACGATTTTTAATGAGGTTGACATCCGGATAGTTCTTTTTTAAATAATCTGCAAAACCGGAAAGCCTTTTACCGCTGGAGGCAATGGAGGGCTCCTCTTCAAAAGCAATAACCGTAGCATCCTTTTTGCCGCCTAAAGCTTTCATCACCTGTTCCGCCGCCATTTCTCCGCCTTTATAGTCGTCATAGCGGACAGAAGCGTCTGCATTTCCCGCTGCGGCTAAGCAGTCATAATCAATAATGGGGATGCCGGCAGCCTTGACCTTATCGACTGCATCGCTTGCACCATTTGTATCAATGGCAGTATAGATAATACCATCGACCTTTTTAATAACCAGATCGTCAAGAATCTGGACGCATTTATTCCAGTCGCCCGCGGGATCAAGAATAACCGCTTTCCAGCCATATGATTCAATTTTAGACTGTGCCGCCTTGGCAAAAGAACTTGCAAATGACTGTGACATATCCCACGGAACTACCGCAATGGTTTTTTGGCCTCCGCTCGCCGTTTCTCCACTGGACTGCGCCTGATTACCGGAAGCTGAGCTGGAAACGCTTGATGAGCCGCAGCCGGTCAATACAGAAAAAAACAATGTTCCTGCCAGTAGTAAGCTTAACAACCTCTTCATACTTTTTTCTCCTTTTAATTTTAGTCTATATAAAATATAACCCGGGCCATATTCTATATCATTTTTGTGTGCTTCTCTTGCTCGAAAACTTGTTAAACCATTGCGAATAAAATACAGCGGCGACCATCAGCAGCCCGCTGACAACCAATTGCCAGTTTGAGCCGATATACATGAGATTCATACCGTTTGTTATCATTCCCATCATCAAAGCGCCAAGGAATACTCCTGAGACCAGTCCGCTGCCGCCGGACAGAGAGATTCCACCGATTGCACAGGCGGAAATTGCAATAGTAGCATATCCTGTCGCCGCATTCGGAGTTGCCGATCCAACACGGGCCGTAGATAAAATACCAGCTATTGCAGATAGCCCGGCACTGATAACATAAGTAGTGAAACGAACGGATTTTACATTTATCCCCGATAAAAATGCCGCTGTATAATTCCCTCCGTTTGCATACACCTGTCTGCCGAAGGTCGTTTTACTAAGTATAATGGCGACAATCACAAAAATTGTAATCAAAATGATGATTGAAATCGGAATTCCCCCAACAGAACCTGAACCGAGAAACTTGAATTCATCGGGGAGGGAACTTACGGAGGTATTGTTGCTTACTATGTATACAGCGCCGCGAACCGCTGTTTGCGTACCCAGAGTTACGACAAACGGATCGATTTTCGTTCTGGATACGATCAGGCCGTTTACGATTCCAACGAGACAGCAAATCACGATCGTTACCGGAACAGCAGCCACCAGCGGTAATTTAAGGCCGTACAGACCGGAGGTCGTAAGCAAGGCGCAGCATGTCCCGCCAAGAGCACATATGGAATCAATGGAAAGATCGAAGGTACCATTAATCAATGGAAAAGTTAAAGCACAGGATAAAATTCCATAAACAACAATCTGCTTAAGAATATTTTCGATATTTGAGCTAGACAAAAATGTTCCGGTCATTGATTGCACAAGGATCGCATAAACAATAATCAGGCAAATAATACCTGACAGCTCCAGTGATTTCGAGCTTCTGAGTTTTTCAAAAAGAGCTCTTTGTTTTCTGCCATCTACATTATTTTCCATCTCTTTATCCTCTTTTCGCTTAGTGTGTGATAGCTAATTTCATGATTGATTCTTCGCAGGCATCTTCTGCACCTATTTCCCCTGAAATATGCCCTTCATGCATAACAATGATCCGGTCGCTGATTCCGATTAATTCCTCCATCTCAGAGGAAACCACGACAATCGAAACGCCTAAGCTTGCAATATCATTGATAATTTTATATATTTCCGCTTTGGCGCCAACGTCGACCCCTCTTGTAGGCTCATCAAGCAGCAATATTTTGGGATTTGATGCTAAACATTTTCCAAGAACCACTTTTTGCTGATTTCCCCCGCTGAGCATGTTAACCTTCAGTGAAGAATTTGGCGTCTTTATCCTGAGTTCCTTGATATATTTATCGGTAACCTTTCTTTCTTCCTCTCTGTTCTGAATTCCGAATTTAGAGAGCCCCGATAAGATGCTGAGTATCACATTTTGCAAGATGGATTGCGTCAGAATTAGTCCCTGATCTTTACGGTCCTCAGGGACTAATGCGAATCCCCTGCGAATAGCTACGGCGGGAGTATCATTTACTATTTTTTCGCCATCCATCATCATTTCGCCTTCAAAAGTATCCGCACCAAAAATAGCCCGTAAAAGTTCCGTCCTTCCCGACCCCACCAGGCCGCCTATTCCCAAAATTTCACCTTTTCGCAGTTCCATCGATACATCTTTTATTCTTTCATTCGTCAGATGTTCTGCCTTAAAGATAACATCGCCGACACGGTTTGTTTTCTCCGGAAACTGCTGTTTCATCTGGCGGCCAATCATCATTTTTACAATATCATCCACAGAAATATCGGACAGGTCAGCGGTACCTGTGGAGGTACCGTCCCGGAGCACCTGAATTCTGTCTCCTACTGCAAAAATATCATCCATTCTGTGAGAAATAAAGATAATAGAGATTCCATCCGCTTTTAACTGTTTAATAATCCCATACAGGACATTTGTCTCATCCTGAGTCAATGCTGCGGTCGGTTCATCAAAAACAATGATTGAAGAATTATATGACAGGGCTTTCATAATTTCGATGAGCTGTCTTTGTGCAACACTGTAATTCTTGATTAATGAGTCCGGGTCGTAATGGATATTCAGCCGTTCCATTAATTCTAAAGTTTTCTTTCTCAGATCAGCGTAGTCTACAAACCCGGTTTTGCTCTTTAGCCTGCCCAAAAATATATTTTCCGCTACGGTCATTTGAGGAATTTGTATCAATTCTTGATGTACTATACTGACCCCGGCTTCAAATGCTTCAATTGGGCGTGTAATATTTACTTCTTTGTCATTAATAAATATTTGGCCTTTTGTTGGCATCTCAACGCCGGACAGTATTTTCATCAGCGTAGATTTGCCTGCCCCGTTTTCGCCGCATAAACACAACACTTCTCCCCTTTTTAACTGGAGGGTCACATCGGTTAACGCATGGATTCCGCCAAAGCTTTTATAGATATTTTTCATTTCAAGGACATATTCACTCATTTTCAATCAACTCCTTTAGTAGAGACTTACTAAAAATTACTGTAAACACATCAGGACTTCCCTGCTTTATAAATATAATATATCAAAACATAATTGATTGTCAATATACTTTTTCCTATGAAATTAATAAATAATTATCTAGAATACTTGCACAAAACTACAAGATACAGTAAAATAGGTATGAAATTATAAGTTAGAATTATTTTTTTGGAGAGAAACGATGATTAATTTGGATACTATCAATACAAAACATAGTTCCGCCTTAATGCTGGAATATAACCGCGGTTTATTAATTAAGCTGATCTATACCAGAGGACCTATTTCCAGGGCAGATCTTACAAAAATCACAAAATTAAGCCCTACAACAGTCGGGCGTATTATAGGCTCCCTTATAGAAGAACAGTTAGTGATAGAAGTGGGTACAAGTGACCCCGCTATAGGCCGTAAGGCGAAATTACTCAATATTAATGGCGATGGAAGATATTCCATTGGTATTGATGTGGATCTCTACCGAATTTCTGCCGGTCTGGTTGACCTAAAGGGGAATGTCATTGCGAAAGAAACCTTTCCGATGCCTGACTCTATAACAATTGAATCGATATCGGAATTAATAAATACAGCTATCAGTTCTATTTATACACTGACAAATACTCCTAATAAAGTGATCGGAGTAGGAATTAGTATTCCGGGAAACGTTCAGTGGCCGGAGGGAATCATTAATTTATCGCCGCAGTTTGGCTGGGAAAATGTTGATTTAAAATCCTATCTTAATCACTATTCCAACAGAAATATTTATATTGACAATAACGTAAAAGCTACTGCTGCCGCAGAAATTTTATATGGGTACGGAAAAAGTTATCCCAATTTTGTTATATTGCACGTAGGCAGTGGAATCGGGTCTGCTGTGATCATGAACAATGATATTTGCCGGGGGAGCAACGGCCTTTTCGGTGAAATCGGACATATGACAATACAGCCTACCGGCAGACTCTGCAGCTGTGGACGGCATGGGTGCCTTCAATCCGTTGCCTGCATGGCGGCGCTGGAAGAAATGGCAGAAATTCCTTTTCCGGAGATTATAGAAAATGCAAAAAACGGGGACAGCTATTGCTCTTCCTTATTAACAGAAGCGACCAATCAAATTTCTATGCTGATCAGTAATATTGTGAATATGTATGATCCGCCTTTAATATTGCTGTCGGGAGAAATGCTTGATCAATATGAATTTATAGCGAATGACGTTATCAGTAAATCTAAATCTTATATGTGGAAAAACCTGAAAAAGCCCCCGTTGATTAAAAATTGTAGCATCAACTATGCTGACAGCTCTATTTTATCAGCCGCATCTATCGTATTTCAGCAATTTTTTACAATACCATAATTTGGAAGTACGATATTAATTTATTTATTAATATCACTGAAAAAAATAACTTGACTTTGCCTTCTTTTCAATTATAATAAAAAATAAGGAAGATAAATAAAAATTGAAAGGAAGAACCGAATTGCCGAATTATACTGTGAGGAACATCGTTTTAGGAAATGTCAATCCCCCGAAAGTTTCTTTACCCGATCAATTGCCTGTTATTCCGGATCATATTTATTCAAAACATTTGGACTTATTAATCGACAAGATGCAGGAGAATAGTCTGGATGCCGTTGTGATATATAGTGACCGCGAACATTTTTCCAATTTTAACTACATTGTAGGCTTTGACCCCAGATTTGAGGAAGGCGTTCTGGTGGTGCACAAAGATAAAAGCGCTTTTGTACTGCTTGGCAATGAATGTTTTAGTTTACATAAGCTTTCGCGTGTTAAAGTATCTCCTTTGCTATGCCAGCAATTATCTTTACCAAATCAGCCCAATGAGGAATCAAAAGCTGTTCGCGAAACTCTTCGCGATGCCGGCATAAGAGAAAATATGAAAATCGGTGTTGCCGGCTGGAAACTGTTTACTTGCAAAGAGGAGTCTGAAGAACAATTTTGCGTCCCTTCCTTTATTGTAGACGCACTTGCCAGCATTGCCGGAAAAAGCAATCTGAGCAATGCCACTCCGCTTTTCATTGATCCTGGTAAAGGGATACGAATGATCAACCAGGCAGAAGAAATCGCCTATTATGAGTTTGGTGCGGCTATTGCTTCAAAGTGTGTACAGGATGTTGTAGACGGCCCGCTTGCCGGGCTGAAAGAGACAGAAATTGCTGCCCGTCAGGTAACTTGCGGACTTCCAGCATCCTGCCATTCCATGTTATCCGTGGGAAAAAATGTTTTCAGAGGATTGGTAAGTCCTACCACGGACGTCGCCAGACACGGTGATCCAATTACCCAATCGGTGGGCCTGCGTGGCGGCTTGAGTGTCAGAAACGGCTATATTGACGGAGATGCCGACAATGTATCTGCCGATGCAACCGGGTTTGTGGAAAAAGCGGGGCTCCCCTATTTCACTGCGGTTGTTGCATGGCTGGAAACAATCGGTATCGGAGTTACAGGAGGTGAATTATTTGATCTTGTCAACAATATCATTCCAAAAGAAAAGTACGGATGGGTTTTAAACCCCGGACATTCCATTGCTGATGAAGAATGGCTCTGCTCTCCTGTCTACCCGGGCTCGACCGTTTCGTTCAAAAGCGGGATGCTGATTCAACTGGATTTTATCCCTTCCGTGGAAGGATATGTATCTCCGAATTGCGAGGATGGATTCTGCATTGCCGATGAAATCCTCCGGACAGAAATTCAGAATAAATATCCCGACATGTGGAAGCGTATGCAGCTGAGACGTGAATATATGATTCACGAGATAGGAATTAATCTGAAGCGGGAGATTCTCCCGATGTCCAATATCGCAGGCTACTACCGCCCCTATTTCTTAAATAAAACATTAGCGTTTAAGGTTCAGGGAAAGAATTAATAAGAATTTATATGTCAAAATAATTTGTAGAACTTAAAGGAGAGGAATTATGATTATTGATTCTCATATGCATTTAATTCGCAGCAAATGTTTTGATAAACCAACTTATGACTGGTTGGGCCAGAGCATTCCCAGTGACACAAATATTGACGATCTCGTAAATTGGATGAAAAAAGCTGGGATCGTTAAAGCTGTGTGTATGGCCCAGGACATGTCGCGCATCTGGAATTCTGAATTTGGCGAAGTTGCTGTCGCCGAAGCTTTCAAAAAGTATCCCGACTTTTTTATTCCGTTCTGCAGCGTTGAGCCCTTGGATAAAGCCGGGCGCTTCTGTCAGGAAAAATTTGATTACTTTAAATCCATGATTGAGGACCACAACTATAGAGGGGTTTTAATAACACCGCCATATGGCCAGTTTATGTCAAACGACAAATCCTTATATCCTTTCTATGAATATGCCCAGAAGCAAGATATCGTCGTTCAGTATCATCATTCTGCGGCCGGTGGCCCAACAGTTCTTGCGCATACAAAATATGCTCAGATGGTAAATCTCAACGACGTTATCTTTGATTTTCCGAATTTAAAGGTAGTCGTTGAACATATCGGATATCCGTGGAGCGAATATCTGTTTACTCTCATGGTCAATGATAAGAATCTATACACCGATTTGGCCATGCTCTATAAGCGTCCGTACTGGCTTACCTGGAACATGGTGATGGCGAAGGAAACCGGCGTTATTGACCGGGTAATGTTCGCATCGGATTTTGTTGCGGCCAATAATGATCTGTTCTCGGAAAATCCAACCAATGATTTTATTGAATGGATAGAGTTTGTCCGTACAGGAATGAATAAAATCTGTGAAAAGAGCGGGTGGCCTTTGTTTACTGAATCCGAAATCAATGGCATTCTATATGAGAACGCAGCAAAATTATATAACTGCTAAGACTTCTGATAATTCGTGTAACAATTTAACGTAAAAATGTGAATCAAGCCAGTCAACAGCTACAGTTGACTGGCTTGATTGTTGTTTTGCAGCTTCAAATCAAAGAAACGAAGGAGCTAATCTCTTGGCTAGCGAATTCCACAAACGGCATAAAATATGGCGGATTTGAAGAAATGTGTAATCATCAGACGCTCCGGATGATTGACCTGTGCGACCGTACATAAACGTCTCCGGCATCTATATTTACATAACTTGTCAGACCAAGTTAACCTGATCAGGACTCCACGCGGAGCATGGGGTATGAACAAATGCAAGCTCATAATCGACGGCCCTTGAATTTGGCCGGCAGATCGACTTTTCTTTCCGTTCCGGCTATGATTCTTAGCATAGAATCCCGATGAAGAAAAAAGATGAGCGCGGTGCCGGCTAAACTGACGAGACCCGCCTCCAGCCCAAAATTCAGGAAAACTGGAATCAGAAACAGGATTGGGATCACCAGAGCGCCGACTGCCAGATATCCCGTCGCAAGGACGGCACAGAGTCCGGCCAGATTCACAAGCAGTCCCCACAGAGGGGAAAGCAGCACAAGATAAGTGCAGGTTACGGCAACGCTCCTGCCACCCCGAAATCTGTGCCAGAAAGGAAACGCGTGACCGGCGGCGGCGCCCAATCCCGCATAAAGGGTAGCGGACGGTCCCAGTGACCCAAACAAAAGGCGGCAGAGAACGCATGGCAATACTGTCTTAACAACATCTCCGAGCAGCGTGACAGCGGCACACTTAAACCCAAACTGCTCCAGAATATTCGCCATGCCCGGATTCCCTGTGCCGATTGCAAAGACGCTTTTGCCCGTTTTACGGCGGGCAACGACATCGGCCGTCAGAAAACAGCCGCAAAGATATCCGATGTTGATACATATAAATTGCATATTCGACCGATGACCTCCTAAAAAAGAGTCGCCTCATTTATTTGATCCCTTTGCAAATGGGGATGAGTGCCAATAAGATAACGATACCCACAACACCGACGATAATACCTTCGACCATCATTCCCCAGACCATCGTCATGCACATACCAATGCCCAGTGCCAGAGCGCCGACTACTCCTATAAATACGGTCAGAACGGTTTTGGCATTCCACCTGATAGGCGCTTTATTTTCCATTTTGCGGCGGACTGCGACCATTACAAGAAGAACCACAAGGCCGACCGAACCCATCACTATTCCGGGTTCAAACGCGTTCCATTCGGGAAGCAGGCACATGCACATGCCGATTGCCAGCAGAATTCCTCCGACGGTTGACATAACCAGAGTAACGAAATTGCTTCTCTTCATAAAATATTCCTCCATATTATCGGATGATTCTCATCCATTTGATGACCTAATCTTACTTCCCGAATGTTTATGATTTGCTTATAAAATGTTTGAGAAATATTAAAATGCCCCGTCCGTACAAAAATGCGGACGGGGCGTCGATATTTTTATCCTACATACGGCGAAGCTGCCTGTTCGCCCTGATTACCATGCAAACACCGGTCGCAAGCAATATCAGACAGACCGCCGAACCGGTGAGCGCGTTCATGAGTCGCCGGATACTCAGTTCAATATCGCTTCCGAAAGAGGCGAACATAGCGGTCTGCAGGGACAGCATGGCAACGAGCGCAGAGGCAAAACTAAAGGTTTTGATGGAGATAAGAACAGGGCTGTGTATTTTCCGCGTTCCGGCCATGTAGACAACGGCGCGGGTCAAACAGTAAAAGTCGTACAGGGCCACAGCGAAAACAAGCGTCCCATGATAGAAAAAGCCCTTTCCCTCTCGGACGATGAGGACGACTACTCCTTGTAATGCCGCAGTCATAACAATAAGCAGCACACCGCTGATACGGTAAGCCCTGAACTCATGACGGCGGCGGTCTCTTTCGTCGCTCAAAGCCGCGAGCCTGCGGTTATTGCGCAAAAGCAGGAATCGTGCGACACACAGAACAGCGTAATAGCCGGCGAGCACCATCAGCCATGTGGAAACGAAATACCAGCCTGCTACGGCTTTCATGAGCGCCAGCAGAATATCCGTGACAAGTGTCCCGTAAGTCATGGTGATCGTGCGAAAGGAATAATCCGCCATGAGCTTAGAGGTAAAGCCCGTCTTCTGCGCCGCGCTGTGCAGGCGCTCTTTCAGCGACGCGCTCCTGACCGCAAGGGTAATTGACCAAACCGCAAATGTGAGCGATACGGCGGCGCAAACGTAGACGATAGATACCGCGGCTTCAGGAAGGCCATGGTCATTCTCCCTGGCAACGATCACAAGGGCCGCCGCCGAGAAAACAACGGCGGCGACACTGGACGGCACGGCCCTGGGGTGAAAACCGGAGATCCATTTTTTCAGCTTCTTCACGGTTTTCTCACTCCCATTCCTGGATTTATCTTGACACAAAGTGCACGTTCTTTGAGCTGCGGCGTCATATCGCAGCAGCTGTCCACCATGATTTACACTTCACGTGCAGCAGCACCTCAAATCGTTATGATAAAACCTTTCCGCGCGGCAGAAATTATGAAAACTTTTCGGCGCTCGCTTTGCATCCTGTGCAGTGCCCGGAGCATTCCCACAGGTCATCCGCTACGGGCGCCCAATGTTCAGCGGGTGTTTTACACTTTTCGGAAAGGTCAAGCACATTTTCAGGGCTTTCCAGATCGGTGGAACGGGCGGCGGACGTTTCCACCATAGACGCCAGTGCACCGGGGTTATCCAGCAGAGGACAGGGACGCAAGTGGTTTTCATTGAAAGGCTGCCCTTTTCGATAGGCCATGAACAGGGGCGACCGCAGGGCTTCGAGCAGCGTTTTTTGATGGATATTTGAATCGGAATAATGGATAAACGCACAGGGTTCCATATCGCCGCCCGCGTTGATGTGGAAGTACCGCCTGCCGCCCGCGATGCATCCGCCGGCATATTCGCCGTCGTTCCAGAAATCCAGAGTAAAGATCGGCTTGGTTTCCCTGAATTTCCTCACCTGTTCGTACATAAACTTCCGCTGTTCGGCGCTGACCATCAATTCGGGCACGGCAGCTTCCCCGACGGGCATATATGTAAAGAACCAGCAGAATTTGGCTCCCCAGTCAATCATCTGGTCGAAGTATTCCTCGGAGCCGATCATCTGACAATTTTTGCTCGTGTAACAGCAGGAGATGCCGAAAGGCAGGCGTTTCGCTTTCAGGAGCGCCATAGCCTTTTCCACCTTTCTGAAAGTCCCTTCTCCGCGGCGGAAGTCGGTATCAGCTTCGAAGCCTTCGACGCTGATGGCGGGGATGAAGTTTTTAACCCGCAGCATATCGTCGGCAAAAGCCTCATCGATGAGAGTGCCGTTGGTGAAGGCGGTAAACTGGCAGTCGGGGTGCGCTTCGCAAAGACGGATGATGTCCGCTTTCCGCACCAGAGGCTCCCCTCCCGAGTACAGATAGAAATAAGTGCCGAGCTTCGTTCCCTGCCGGATAATGCTGTCGAGCGTTTCGTAGGACATATTCAGCTTGTTGCCGTATTCAGCCGCCCAACAGCCGGTGCAGTGCAGGTTGCAGGCAGAGGTCGGGTCCATCAGGATCGCCCATGGGATGTTGCATCCGTAATCCTCTGAAAGGGCCTCCTGCTTCGGGAAACCAAGCAGTGCGGCATTCAGCACAAAATTGTGGAACGTGGTTTTCAGGATGTCGTTGTCAATGTCCTTCCAGAGCTTCATGATAAACTGGTACCAGATGTTCTCCGGGTCATCCACAATTTTATGGATCGTTTCTTTCGGCCCGTCCGGGCCGGAAAAATCCTTTCCCCAACCAATGCGGTCGACCCATTCCAGAAGTTTCGGCAGGTTTTTTTCCGGATCGCCCGAAAGGTAGTTCATAGCCTGGTCCAATGCAAAGGACTCCGCTTTTTCTTTTAAATTCATAGTTTTATTCCCCCTTGAGTTTTAGTTGAATATTTGCGTAATATTTATTCCCGGCAGCTGCTCACTTTGAAAGTAAAGCGTTCGCTTTTTCGCATACCTCATAAATTGCATCATACTGATTTTCAATCATCGGAGTTACCTTAGCGGTCTTTTTCCGCTGAATGTTATGATAGCTAAAATACGGCAGAATCCAGCCGATGAAAGCAGGAATCGCCAGAATAATGCAGAGCGGCAGCATACCGGCAAGGTAAGCAAACACGGAGCCTGCCATGAATGCGGTTCCGAAAAGGCCGATGCTGAATGCGGCAATCATTGCTCCGGTGGTCTTGGAGCGCTCCAGAGCATCGATCTCGGCGGCGCAGGATTCAAACTGACGCTGAAGCCTTGTCAATTCCGCCTTATTGCGAATTTTGCGATCGCGCTTTAATTTCAGCGTAATGGCGGAAATCCCCTGCTGGGAAGGCGCAGTTCCATCGAGCTCCCAGCCAAAATTAGCATAACCGTCGGTATATACGGATTCCATGCCGCGGTTAACCGTGACCTCTTTGTACTCATAGCCGATAAAATTATTTTCGTTCTTTGTAATCTCAGACATCATCAACAGCTCCTTTTCTGATTTGTTTTTAAACTGACTCCAGCCATTTGACATGCTTATTTTACCTATGGAATGTTTGTGAATTGCTTAGATTTTCCCTTCGCTGCGCAGCCATTTCACGGTATCGGCAATCGTTTGGGAAAACGGCCGTGTGTGGAATCCGAGCTCTTTCTCCGCCTTCTCGGAAGAAAAGTCATTGTTGCGGATCAAATTGTAGAGTTCAAATTTCAGTGCTTCCATATTTTCTTTGTCTTCAGACCCAACGATACTGCTCTGCGATGCCTGCATCTGCTCAGGAGTCAGAATCGTCTCCACACGCTTCGCCCCGCTTGCCTCGCTGATCAGATCGAACATCTTTCGCATCGAGACCATCTCATTGCTCATGATGTATCCCTCGCCCTTCCGGCCTTTTTCCACACAGGCAATCACGCCGTCAGCAAGATCGCGAACATCCACGGAATTGAAGGTACCGTCCACACCCACGGGCATTTGCCCCTGACAATAGCGGATTAGAAAACTGGCAAACAGTCCGAAAGCGCTGTCGTCCGGACCACATATTCCGGAAGGATAGACAATGGAGGCATCCAAGCCCTTGCTGCGCACCGCTTCCAGAACATATTGGGTAGCGATTGCTTTTGTTTTCGCATAATAGCCGACTACCTGATCGGGAAAAAATTCTTCCGGTTCCCGGATGATCCGGCCTTTCGGCGCTTCAAGGATCGCCCCGGTGGAGCTTACATGCACCAGCTTTTTTACGTGATGGGCAACACATAAGTCAACAATATTTTCTGTTCCCGTGACATTGACATCATAAACTTTTGGGTTGGGCTTTGGAGACGTCGTCACGATGCTTGCGCAATGGATCACGACTGCATCGTGGCCTTCAGGTACCGCAAAGAAGGGTTTCAGTGAATCCAGGTCTGTCAGATCTCCAAAACACACCTCCGCCTCTTTCGGTACATATTTGACGGCAGGATCACCGTTCAGCACCAGCACCCGTGCCTTTTTCCCTTGCGAGACCAGTTTGTGAGAAATATTGTTGCCTAAAAATCCTGCTGCGCCTGTTAATAAATAGATTGTGTCTTTCATTTTGAGTTCCTTTCTGTTTCCTGTTTCTGAATTTTATATAATCTGCGGGCGTTGTCACAGCACCCTGAGATCTATCGAAAAAATTAGATGATCGTTTCCGGGGATTCCCTCGGACAATCAAAGCCGTAAATGCAATACAGATAAAACCTATGATCAGTTTTCCGAATATTGATAGATTACAAAACCATTTCATTTTTATCTCCGCTTCGCTTATATTTTTTTAGTATGTTGGGAGTGCAGCGCCAATTATTGCGAGCGTCTCAACGGATTGCAGCCGCTGGCGACGCAGCCGCCGTCACAAAGGATATCCGTACCGGTCAAATAACCGATACGCTCATCGGCAGCGGTGGCATAGAGCTGAGCGATTTCCTCTGGGTGCCCCAGGCGTTTGATAGCGTTGTATTTCATATATGTCATCGCCTCATCCTTTTCCAGCTCGCCCATCGGCGTTTCAAAATTACCGGGCGTAATGGAAAGAACGCGCACGCCCTTTTGCCCGAACCGCGCGGCATCGGTTTTGGCGAACCAGATCACGAAATTCTTGCTGATTCCGTATGCCACCCCGGCGCGGACCTTTCCGGGAAACAGATTGACACGGCGCATCATTTTCCTCATAAATTTGCCGCGATCAATCCGGCTGAGCTTGTAGCTTCGCCTTGGCATAATAAATTTTGGCGTAAGATAAGCGGACATGGAAGACGTGTCGATGACACACCCGCCGTCGTGCATCACCTCATAAAAGGCATCGTTGACATTGATGGTGCCGAGTGCATTCACTTCCATGATCTTCTGTGCATCGCCCATATGAGGGGACATTCCCGCCGCATGGATCACGATTTTCACTTCGCCCCGCGCAAGCGCCGTCTCTGCTAAGGACTGTGTGCTCCTGCGGTCGGAGATATCACAGCTAAAGGCTTCGGCTTCGATCCCAGAGGCCTGCAGTTCAGCAACGGCATTTTCTAGTTTCTTTGCAGTGCGGCCTGCCAGAATCATGTAGTAGCCCTGACTGCCTATGATTTTGGCGGTGGCAAAACCCATGCCGCTTCCGCCTCCCGTAATAACACACACTTTTTTCATGACGCTTTCCTTCCGATTTGAATTTTTATTTTCATGCTTCAGCCATTCGATGGTATCCGCGATAGAGTCAGCAAAAGACACGTATGAAAACCTCTTAATTCCGTTCGCCGTGGTTTATTTGACAGGTTTATCTTACTGGAGAAATGTTTATGAATTGCTTACGAAATGTTTGAGAAATATTAAAACAAAAAAACAGCCTTCCGAAGTGGAAAGCTGTTTTGTATTCCTCTTGAATCAATGTGTTTTTAATCTCACGATAAAGGCAGTCCCTTTTCCCGGCTCGCTTTTAGCCGTTATTGCGCCGCCCGACAGTTCGATTGCTTTAAGCGTCATGGCAAGCCCAAGGCCGTTGCCTTCCTGCGAATGGGAAGTATCGGCCTGATAGAATTTGTCAAAAATGTGTTCCATGGTTTCCTTGCTCATGCCGCAGCCGGTATCAGATATTGTGACCATTACAGTATCCTCATCCGAAGTCTGGGTCAGTGTCACCGTCCCGCCTGAATCTGTGAATTTCAGCGCGTTGGAAAGCAGGTTGTTCCATACGATCTCCATCATGCTTTCATCCGCGCGGATCACGGCGCGATCTTCGATATCCGCAATAAATTCAATATCCTTTTGTTCCCACAAATCTTCGAAAGCGAGAGCGCATTCGCTGAGCTGCCGGCACAGATCGTAAGGCTCGACGGAAGGCTTGATCTCCTGATTTTCCAGCTTGTTGAGCTTCAGAATATTGGTGACCAGCGCCGTGAGCTTCTGGGACGCCGTAATGATCGTAGCGGTGTATTCCTTGCGCTGCTCAGCCGACAGGTTCTCTTTTTGAAGCGCCATGGCGTAGCTCTGAATCACCGAAAGCGGCGTTTTGATCTCGTGGGACACATTGCCGATAAAATCGTCTTTCAGCGTCTCGATACTTCCCAGCTCTTCTACCATCTTATTAAAGTCCTCGAACATTACGTCCACATAGTCATGTTTGTCGGCTCTGTGGACCGGCTCCAGGTAAACCGAGAAGTCCCCCCCGGCCACATCTTTTGCCGCCTCACTGATCCTTCGCATTGGCCTGTCAAAGGCGCGGACCTTTTGGCGGGCGGTAACAAGACAAAAAATGGCGGTCACAATCGCCCAGTATCCAAGCATCCCCCAGATGAATTCCGGCGGCATGCTGCCATAATTCACATATTGATCGTAGATCATCCACTGTCCTGCGGAAAGAGTCAGCAGCACAAAATAGGTCAGCGCATATTCTTTCCACGTAAAGTGCTTTGCCTTGACCCGGCTGTCATCTTCAACCTGTTTCTTTTTCAAGACAACACCGCCTTATATCCCAATCCATGCACCGTAACGATTTTGAAATCCTCACAGGAAGAAAATTTGTCCCGCAGCTTTGTGACATACACGTCTACCGCGCGCAGACTGGTGTCACTGTCTACGCCCCAGAACTCGTCCATCAGCTGCGCACGGGAAAAGGTGTGCTTCGGATAGGAAAGCATTTTATACAGGATATTGAACTCCCGCAAAGTCACTGAAATTTCCTCACCGCTGACCTTCACCGTCATTTCGTCCGCATCCATGATAAGGCTCCCCACCGTCAGCTTCTTCTCATTGAAGATATTTGCACGGCGAAGCAAAGCACCAACCCGAAGAACAAGTTCGTCCATGTTGATGGGTTTTACCATATAATCGTCTACTCCGGCCCCGAAGCCCTTTCGCTTAGAGGACATATCGTCGCGGGCGGTCATAAACAGGATGGGAATCGTTTTATTGATTTCGCGTACCGTTTTAGCAAATTCAAAGCCGTCGATTTCAGGCATCATGATGTCAGAAATAATGAGATCATAAGGATTGTTATACATCAGGTCGTAAGCTTCCCTTGGATTCAGACAGCCCTTAGAGGCATATCCACTGTCATTCAGGGATGTGCACACAATCTGATTAAGTTTGATATCGTCTTCAACTACGAGGATATTAACCATGAAATCCCCCCTTTTTGTGTATTATACCAGATAATTGTTTAAGAATTGTTAAAGTAGATATCAACTTTCAAATTTTAATCACAGACCTTCGCTGCTCTTAGATATCAGTGCCGGAACCGCAGCAGAACGATACACAAAAAAGGCTTCCCACTGAAAAATCAGCAGGAAGCGGTTTTTGAAAAGAGAGGTCCCCAGGGTCTGGATTTATTCTTTGCCGGCTTGTTGGTTCATGGAATACTGGTCCCTCTGTCTTTATAGCTTGCTTCGGTATTTGTGATATGTTTTGGCAGCTATTCATAATTGGCTGTTGATTCCCAAATTCCCGGATATTGCTGTTGAAGCTGCCAAACTCAATCGGTGTCATCCCGCAGCGCGTCGATGATGTTTTCTTTCCTGATCTTGCCGACAGCATACGTCATGGTGACAAAGATGACAAGAAGCACGCTGAACACGCTGATTCCGATACTGGCCCACGGCAGCACAAACTTGATACCGTCCGCGCCGCCGATGAACATTCCCTTGTAGATCAGCCAGGAGAAAATGATTGCCAGGGGAAGCCCGACAAGCAGCGCCCTCACACCATAAAAGGCACACTCATAACGCATCATTTTATTGAAAGAACGTTCGGACATACCCACGGACTGGAGCATGGCAAGCTCCCGACGGCGCAGTCGGATGTTCGTGGAAATCGTGTTGAACACATTGGCAACCGCAATCAGCGAAATCATGACGATAAACGTATAGGCAAACACGTTGGAAATGAAGATATAGTTCCGGTTTTCATCCATCACTTCAGACGTATTCAGAAGCAGATACGCGGAGGTAATCCCCGCACCCTGTATCATCGTTTTCATTTCAGCAACAGACTGTGACGGGTTCTCAGACTGAAAAGTCAAGCCTTTGACTCTGACATCCACAGAGGCATCGGAAGGGGCAATTTTCTCCTTCAGCGACCAAGGCGCCATCACCTGAAAGAAGTATGTCTGCTGGTCGGAGACCGCTGTCGTCGGAGGGGTGTCCGGAGATACGACTTCCACACAGGTAATGCTCGCGCTTTGCCCATGTCCCCAATTCGGCTCGCCATTTGTTTCGGGAATCAGGGCAGCCTCCACAGAAGACCCCTTGAACATATTACGAAACTCACCGACTTCTTTTTCACCCTTCTTCTCATTGCTTCCGGTCTGTATTTTGGCAACAGCAATCATTTTTGCGTTTTCCCCGGTATAGTCCTCTGCGGACAAACCTGCGCTCCTGATGAGGTTCAGATAGGTGCTGTCATCAAGGAATTGGATTTCTATCGGCAGCTCTGCCGTTTCGTCCGGCGAAGATTCCCCTGCGGATTCCCAGTAATCGTCTGAGAGTTCTTTTGCCTGAACAACGCAGGAATACTTCATAGCAGCCTGATAGGAGCTTTGGGTAACACCTCCGGCGGTTTTCAGCCGATCATAAAGCCTAAGCATTTCGCCATCGTCCATATCCGTCGTTCCAAAACCGATGTCATAAGTGGTAAACGACAATGCCTGTGCCATTGTCTGTTTCAAATCTTTTACAAAAGCACTGGTCGATATAAACAGCACGACGCTTAAAACAAGTGACAGCACAATACTACGGTAACGTTTTTTGTTCCTCTTGAAATTCTTCAGCGCAAGAGTCCCCTCCAGACCGCATATGCGCTGCACCAGCTTTGATGTCTCTACGGCTCCCGCTTCCACCTTCACTTCGTTTGTCTGGCGGATACACTCCATCACCGGCGTATTGGCGGCTTTTTTTGCCGGGATATAGGCCGAAATCAAAATCGTAACCAGGCTGACCGCCGCTGCACCGGCGAGTGCGAGAGCCGACACATGAAGGGTCAAAGGAACACCGGAGTAGAGAATGCTCCCAAAGTTCCCCGCCACAACGAAAATCACAAGCTGAATACCGCCCAAGCCTGCGAGGATTCCGATTGGGATGCCGACCGCACCGATGCAGAGCCCCTCAAACAGCACCGAATGGCGCAGTTGCTTTGCCGTGGCCCCCACAGAGGCAAGAATCCCGATCTGCCGTGTACGCTCGTTCAATGAGATGCTGAAGGAATTGTGAATCAGAAAGACCGAGCCAATCATGATAATGGCAATTACGATGCCGCCCACTGCGTACAGAAGCGTGTTAAAAATCTTATCGGATGAATCGAGGCCCATGAAACGCAGCACATCATGATTCAGGATGTAAGCATGGCCCCCCGCCTCATCGCTCGCGTAGGAATGAACCCGGCGGGGATTCTTCAAAGTGACAAACAAGCTGAGATCGTCCGCCGTTTCTGCGGTATCCGACATTGTGATCAAGGTATAGCCCGGCGCGGAGTCCTCCTCAAAAACGGGCGTCCCACAAATTCCGACAACCGTGTAGGTTTTCTCGCCCTGTGATACAAGCGTTTCAGCCCCTGATGTGTATGGATCATTCTGACCGAGTTTCTTGTTTCCGTTCATGCGGCTTCCCACAGACAGGGAAACCGTATCGCCCACCGCATAGGAAACGCCGCCGTCTGTCGCAGTTTTTCCCGAAACAAGAATCTCGCCGCTGGTTTTCGGCAGCCTGCCGGAAAGCAAGGTCACGGGCAAGGCATCAAAGGTTTTCTTGCTGAATCCGGCGATAAAGAGATACGGTTTACTGGGGTTTTTCCCGCTGTCAAGCGCTGCATAGCCGACGTTTTCAAAGGTTACTGTTTTTGCAGCTTCCTTGTCGCCGGCCCGTTCCTTCACAAAGGAGGAACCAACATCCAGAAACGCGACGTGCCAATCGCCGTATTTTGCGGCTGCGCCCCCCGCCATATAGTCCAGCAGGGAAACGCCAAAGGTAGCGACCGCCATAATCATGGCAGCGGACAGAACAACACCGATAATTGTTACAAGCGTTCGTGTGCGGTTTTTCCGCAGGCTTTGCAGTGCGATTTTGTTAAAAATATTCATAACCGTGCCGCCTGCCTCTCATCCCGCACGACTTTTCCGTCTGCGATCGTAATAATACGGTCGGCCTGCAAAGCAATATTTTCATCGTGGGTGACGAGCAGCAGGGTCTGCCCATATTTTTGATTGCTTTCTTTCAGCAGCTTGATGATTTCCTGGCCGTTGCGGCTGTCCAGACTGCCGGTAGGCTCATCGGCCAGCATGACGGCCGGGGCGTTCATCAACGCGCGGCCGATGGCCACACGCTGCTGCTGACCGCCCGAAAGCTGATTGGGCAGATGCGTTTTGCGGTCTTGCAGCCCAAGCAGTTCCAGCAGATCGTTCAGCCGTTCCCCGTTGACCTTCCGCTTGTCCATCAGGATCGGCAGGGTGATGTTTTCCACCACATTCAGAGTGGGAATGAGGTTATG
Source organism: Caproiciproducens puteiluti (assembly GCF_052442865.1). Taxonomy (NCBI): domain Bacteria; kingdom Bacillati; phylum Bacillota; class Clostridia; order Eubacteriales; family Acutalibacteraceae; genus Caproiciproducens; species Caproiciproducens puteiluti. The sequence continues at coordinate 3,313,998 of NZ_CP194790.1, forward strand.
AAACTGGTAAATCAGTCCGACCTGCCGCCTGCGGAAGATGGCGAGTTTTTCATTGCTTTGGGCATACACATCCTCCCCGTCCAGATATACCTTTCCGCTTGTCGGCACGTCCACGCCGGCGATGATGTGAAGCAATGTGGATTTACCGGAGCCGGAGGAACCGATGATTGCGGTAAATTCCCCTTTTTCGATGGTAAGGGAAACATGGTCAAGCGCGGTAACCCGATTTTCGTCCTTGCCGTAGACCTTGCATAGGTCTTCAATTTTCAAAAACTCCATTATGTGAGGTTCCTTTCTCATGTTTTACCCATATAATAGAACTTTCAGCTTACATCTCGGTGACTTTCCGGTGAGAGATCCGTCACTTTGGGAAACGAATCGCAAATATTGCGCCGCCCTGCGGATGATTTTTGGCGGTAATCGTCCCGCCCTGCCGGGTGATAATCATCTTGCAGAGAGCGAGCCCAACCCCGTATCCCGTCGCGCCTGCATTCTTCCCGCGATAAAACCGGTGAAACAGGTTGGGTAAATCTTCTTTTTCAAAGCCAGCGCCGTTGTCGCGGACAGCAATCCCGGTAAACAGTAAATTGTCTTCACAAACAATCTCGATCTTCCCGTTATCGCCTGCGCTTTCCATACAATTTTTGAGGATGTTTTGAATTGCTTCCGAAAGCCAGCCGAAATCGCCCTGAATGACGATCCCCTTCGGCACGTCTGTTTGCAAAGCAATCCCGTGCAGTTCCATCGGAATCAAAAGCGGGTGAACTGCAGCACTTATCAAAGCGTTGATATCGATCTGCCCTCTTTGGAACACCACAATGCCCGCGTCCAGGCGCGATAATTTCAGCAGGGAGGTAAGCAGCCAATCCATCTGTACAAATAGTCCCTTCGTTTCCCGTATCAATGCTTTCCGTTCCTCTTCGTCAGGGTTATTCTCTAACAACGACAGAATGAGGTTTACGGATGTGAGCGGGGTGCGGAGCTGGTGAGCGATGTCGGCCAGCGAATCGGCAAGATGTTCTTTTTCTTTTTTCAATGCATCGTTTTGTTCCCGAATACGCAGCGTCATTTTAGTGATCTCGCTTTGCAGAATGGAAAGTTCCCCCTCATCCGATTCACCGATATACAAATGGTCCGCGTTATGAAGCACGAGATCGATTTGATCTGCGATCTGCGCAATGCTCCGATATCGGGCTTTGGTAAATGCGAAAAACACTGCGCCAAAAGCGGCGGCAGATGCAATGGCAAGGATCCCAGCCGCGGTATTGACTGCAAATCCCAGCAGCACGGCGGCGACAGCTATTAAGGAGAACAAAATAGCAAACTGCCGAAACTCTTTATTCCGAAGCATACCCGTCCCCCAATCGATATCCTGTCCCGCGAACGGTCAGAATGATTTGCGGGTTTGCCGGGTCGTGCTCGATCTTCTCCCGCAGGCGTTTGATGTACACCGTCAGCGTATTGTCATTGACAAACTCGCCCGCAGCATCCCACAATTCGTCAAGCAGCCTGTTCCTTGTGATAATCCTTTTGGGATTGTTAAGAAACACCAGCAGCAACCGGTATTCTAAAGCCGAAAGAAAAACCTCGACGCCGTCCTTTTTTACAACGCCGCTTGCCGTATCGACATGAAGCCCGGAAAGTTCAAAAGCCGATGGAGAACGTCCGCTTTTTCGCAGGGCGGTGCCAATTCTTGCGATCAGTTCACGGGGACGAAAAGGCTTGGTGATATAGTCGTCCGCACCCATGTTCAGCCCGGTAACAACACTCGCCTCATCGTCGGAAGCCGTCAGAAAAATCACAGGAACATCCTGCGCTTCTTTGATCTCCGTGCAAACCGTAAAGCCATTTCCGTCAGGCAAAGAAATATCGATCAGCGCCAGGTCAAATTTATTCCCGGCCAGTGCGGAAAGGGCTTCCCCCCGCGTAGAGGCGTAGGTGACTGTAAACCCCTCCGAGCGGAGCAAAAGTACAAGGTTCTTGGCGATTTCCTTATCATCCTCAACCAAAAATATCCGTTTCATTTATTTTCACCATTCTTTACTTTCCTGTTCCCTATCGTCCGCCGGCCGGTTTTTCACCGTCAGCCGGAGCAAACCGTGTTTCCAATTTTTCGCTGCTTTTTTGTTGTGATACAATCCATGCATACCACTCTATAGTTTTATTGTATTTCTTTTGATGGAAATATACAAGAGGTCCTGATTGCTGGCACACCTTCGTTTTCTGTCCGCGGCACGTTTGAGGGTAAGAAAAAATCAAGGAACCTGTCTTTCTAATGACAGATTCCTTGATTCGTTATTTTCACGCCGTCCGGCGCAGGATTCATCTTTTCCGGGATGGATGTTCAAGCTTCTGATAATATGTTCATTTACTCGTCCAGGATATTTCTACTGCGTCTGAGAGAAAGCAGCATTCCTGCGGGCGATATCACAAGTATTAAAGATTAATATTGTGGCGTTTGAGCATGTCCTCGATCACATGCATATCGGAATTGGATACTTCCTTGACAGGATGCCTCATCCAGCGGTCGCAAACGCCCGCAATTTCCATAACGCCCTTAATCTGAGAAATAACCATCGGATAAGGCAGAGAGTGGTAGAGCTCGTCAAAGAAAGAAACCAATCTCAGGAACTCTTCGCGTGCAGCGTCCAGTTTTCCGGCCTTGTAGCTGTTCCAAATGTCGGAGCACATTTCGGGACAAATATTTCCGGGGCCTCCCATGACAAAGCCGTCAACGCCGAGACACATTGCCGGGAAGAATTCAAATTCATCGCCGGAAACCATGATAAAATCATTCTTCGGATCGACCGCCTGCAGGATGCTTTGAATTTTGTCGGTTGTCGTGCTCTGCTTCAGCGCCTTGATGTTTGGAAGCTTTGCGAGCTCTGCCATCAGTTCTGGGCTGCAGTAATGATGATTCTCGGGACAGTTGTAAATCATGAATGGGATCTTTACGATTTCGCTCAGACGAACAAACAGGTCCTTCAGTTCTTCGTCTGTGAGGAAGAAGAAATCGGTCGGAGTAATCAGGGTCATATCCGCGCCGGCCGCCGCCGCATCGTCGCTGTACTCTTTAATAAGCTGAGTGCTGTCCCCCAGCGCGCCTGCAATCACGACCACATCGTCACCCGCGGCCTCGCGGACTACTTCGATGATTCTTCTGCGTTCGGCCTTATTAAAGGCACGAACCTCCCCGGAATAGCCAAGCGGAAGAAGGGTAGTGGCTCCCTTGCTTACCAGACGGGTTACAAGCCTCTTCATACCGGCTTCGTCAAAAGTTCCGTCTTTCTTTAATGGAGTAATAAGAGCAGGAGTAATCGTCTTTAAGGCCTCGACATAGTTTTTCATTTCATTTCCTCCTTTAATTATCAAAAAAGTATCAATTTATGTACTCAGCGCCGTTTATGTTTCCAAATAAAGTGATTAAAGATTTTTTACCTTGTTACGGACGGCTCCACCCGTTGAAAGCGGTTGAGGCTCAGCGGCCCCATCTCCATATCCGTCTTCTGTCCGCACACCATCTGACTGACCAGTTTGCCGCTGATCGGCGCAAACATGATGCCGTTACCGCCATGCCCGGCAGATACGAATACGCCGGGTACGTTTGTCCTGGACACAATCGGCTCGCCGTCCGGAGACTGCGGACGCAGGCCCGCATAACAGTGAATGACACTTACATCGGCGAACTTGGGAAAAAATCGGATAGCACGTTTAGCAATCGCCCTTGTCACAAGGTTGTTGCTTACCGTGTCGGTTGCGGCATACTTGCTGAAACCGACCAGACCATTGGTGCTGTTTGTCGGCTCAAACAGAAAACCAATGCCATACTTTTCCATGAACGGACTGACCTTTCGTTTATAGGTGTGATTTTCATTGCGGACGAGGTTGTATCCGAACTCCATGGTCTTGCGGCGCGTAATGTAAGCATCCCTCTCAATAACAAGCAGGTCGCCTTTCATGATATGGATCGGAAGATATATTCCGGCCTTTTCGGCTATGCTCTGCGACCAAATACCGCACGCAATGACAACATTGTCCGTAATGATTTCACCCTCATTTGTGATAACCTTGCAGACTCTGCCGTCAGCATTCTTCTCAAAGCCGGTCACCTCGGTATAGCGCATCAGTTCGCCGCCGCATTTTTCGATCTCACGGCCAAGGCCATAAGCGAGCTGCATGGGGTTGAGCGCACCACCGGCGGTAAATTCCAGCCCGCCCGGGATATCGGGGGCGGTATTCGGCTCGTCGTCATGAACTTCCTTCCGATCCATGAAGCGGACCTGGGAACCGGTAGCCTGCTTCGCTTTTGCAAGTTCCTTCGCAAATTCGACCTCTTCTTCGGTCTCCATCAGAAGCACGCAGCCCCGGTGTACCCATTCAAAATCACCGTCGATTTTCTTATCCATCTTGATAAACTCTTTGATGGTCGCCTCAGCAAACTCCGTCATGTATCCGGGAGGTACGTCGTTGATAAAGGAGTCACCGTCAGAGCGAGAAGTCGTTCCGCTTGCAAGGTCTCCGCGCTCAACGAGGATAACCTTCTGTCCGGCTTTCGCCAGATAGTAGGCGGCGCAGGTGCCCTGCATACCGCCTCCGATCACTACTACGTCAGCAGTTTTAGACATCATCGTCACCTCCGAGAATTTTCATAGTTACAGGCTTCATTGGCGGCCGCGCAGTATCGAGGGGGATATCAATACCTCTTTTGCCAGTCGCGTCGGAAAGCATCTTCGTTACAATCTTGGAGCAGGTCCTGCCCTGGCACAAACCCATACCGGCCCGGGTCCTCCGCTTTACGCCGGTAATGGATGCGGCACCCTCCGCGATCGCCTTGCGAATGTCGCCGACCGTGACTTCCTCGCAGCGGCATACGATCAGATCGTCCGGATCGTTTTCCTTATATACATAATCCTTACAGCAGCTGTGATCTGCCGGCTTCTCCATTCCAAGGCGAACCATACCTCTGACAACATCGGCAAATTCTTTGGGAATGGCAACTGTTACAACCGGAGTATGGTCGTTTCTTTCAGGATTCACCACACGCACGACGACCGCCTCGCATACGGGCTCGCCGGCGCGGTTTACCGCTGTGACCGTCTGCCCTTTTTCAGGGAGAGGAAGGTATTCGTGCGGGAAGCTTACTGTTGCCTGCGTTTCACTATAAGTCTTATCAACCACAAAGATGGCCAGGCCGGAGCACTGCGCTACACACATGCCGCAGCCAGTGCATTTTTCTTCCTCCAGCTGCGGGAGGTTGATAATCGGCTCGCCAACACAGATCGCGCCGAATTTGCATGCGCCTTCGCAGGGATTGCAGGGGATGGCCTGGATGCACTCAATAACCGCGACGGGTCCCTTCGCAAATCTTTCATCTGAAGGGATCCGGTTGAACTTTTTCAGTTCTTCCCAAGAGGGATAGCCGTTTTGCAAAATATTGTCGTTCATTCCGCTACCCCCCTTGCGATGATTCTTTCTTTTGCTTTCAGACGTCTTTCGCCGAATGGCCCAAGCCTTAAGGACTCAAGGCTTTTACGAATATCGTTTTTGCGTTGCTCCGCTTTCTCCCCGGAGATATATCCGAGGGCCTCGGCCATGGCAATACCCGCCAGACGGCCCTCGTCCATTGCCGTATTAGCCTCTTCAACGCCTGCTGTATCGCCGGCAACATATACCCCGTGAACGGAGGTTTCCATGTTTTCGTCATGCATCGGCATCCAACCGCCCATTTCAGGAATAAAGGCATGCTTCACGCCGTACATCTGGGCGATTTTGGCAAGCGGCCGCAGACCCGCGGCGATGCAGACGGTATCTACGTCGATGGTCTTCTCAGTACCGGGGATAATGTTCCATTGGTCATCCAATTGCCCGATGACCGCCGCGCAAACTTCCTGATTCTCACCCGCGACTGCGCGTACAATGGTATGCCTGAGGTAAAACGGGACTCCCGCCCGGCGGACTTTGGCAGCATGTACTCCGTAGCCGCCGATGTGATCGGCAGCCTCAACAATAGCGACCACGTCTGCGCCCGCCTGCATCAGCTGATAGCTGACGATCAAGCCGACATTTCCGGAACCGATCATCAGAACACGTTTTCCGGGAAGCACACGGTTGACATTTACCATAGTCTGGGCACAGCCCGCACCCATCACACCCGGGATAGTCCAGCCTTCAAAGTTAATGGCATTTTCCTGACCGCCTGTGCAAATCAGTATTTTATCAGCCTGAACAGTGACTATTTTCTTCCCTTCGGCAGTGGATCGAACAACCGACAGATTGTTTCCTTCATATAAGCCGATGACACTGCTGTTCAGCCAAACCTCAACACCCGCTTCTTCGGTTTCCTTCAGCAGCTTTTTGCCTATATCAATCCCTCTGATCCCTGCACTGTGTGCTTTAGAGCCAAAGAATTTATGAATCTGTTTAAACAACTGCCCCCCGGGACTTGCGTTTTCATCGATCAACAACACGTGGGCACCGGCTCTGGCAGCTTCGATCGAAGCCGCCAGGCCGGCCGGGCCACCGCCGATAATCGCTATTTCGCGTTTCTCCATCACGATTTCCCTTCCTTGTCCTTGTTTTGGGTCTCAATAACCATTCCCTCTTCAACCGGTGTGATGCAGGTACGCACATTCGGCAAACCATTGACAACCATAACGCAGTCGGTACATTGGCCGATCCCGCAAAATACGCCGCGGGGTTCATGGTTTTTGCCTGTGTAACGGTTGATGCGGATCCCCTGTGCCAGAAGCGCTGCGGCGATCATAGAATCTTTTTTCACGCTCAGCGGTTTCCCATCAACCGTAATGCTGACATACTTTTCATTGGTGTCTGTTCCTAAAATAGGGTGTTCCAAAATATTATTCATCATATTTCCTCCTTATCCCAGCATCCTGTTTCTCAATCCATACTGAACCCATTCTTCAGGGGATCTCTGGGATCTATAAAGAAATCCGTGCTTGCAGTAAAATAAGCCGATCCGGTAATCTCCGGGATCCCTGCGGGGAAATCTCCCACCTTGGCTTTTCCTACAATCTCCGCAGTGAAACAGGTCCCAATAATGCTCTCATGTACAAACGGGGTGTTCTCTTTAAGTTTGCCCTGGACAAACAGGCTGCCCACCCGGGCCGATGTACCCGTACCGCAGGGGGAACGGTCGACCGCCGTGGTATCCCCCTCCGTAAGGGGCATGATCACAACGACTTCCTTATTATCGGCGCCTTGAATATCCGGATCACCGACGATCATGACGCTGGTGATCCGGTTAATGAACGGCTTCTCGGGATGCTGAAAGCCGATCTCCCTGCTTGCCGCCGCATATACGAGATGGGCCTTCTCTACGATCTCCCTCAGATTCTTCGGAGAAATCTCCTCAATACCGATATCCTTTGCATTGACGACCGCATATGCGACGCCGCCGTAGTCGACTTCCACTCTTACCTTGCCGAGAGCTCCGATATCAATCTCCCTGGCGTCATACAGAAACGCCGGAATATTACGGAAAGTGACCTTTTCCACCTGGCGGTCCTTCACGAAAACCTTTGCAACGATCAAGCCCGCGGGCGTATCGAGTTTAACGGTCGTAACAGGTTCCGTCATCCTGACGATGCCTGTTTCCACCAGGACGGTGGAAATCGCAATGGTACTATGGCCGCACATGGTCAGATAGCCCGCAGCATCAAAATAGACGATGCCCATATCTGCTTCCGGATTGCAGGGCTCTGTGTAAATACAGCCGGACATTCCGTTGCGGCCCCTGGGCTCCATCATCGTAACTCTGCGCACCCAGTCCAGATGATCCATCACGTACTGCATTTTCTCACCCATCGTTTCCCCGGAAATGCGCGGAACGCCGGAAACAATATGTCTGGTGGGATTGCCCGCCGTGTGAGTTTCAATGACCTTAAGCATGCAACTTGTATTCAACTTAGCACCTTCTTTATTTATTTTCCCTATTTCCTTCGCGTTCGCCACTCACGGCCGGACACGTAAAACACTGTAAACCCGATCTATTTAACCGGCATCGTACACCGGCTGCGCCAAACGGGCTTTATGGGCAAATGACGTTGAGAAAGCCGAATGAATTGAATTAAAGTTCCGCACTGAGACGGGCATCCATTTCAGGGGAGAGAGATTCGTAACCATTTTCCGTAACAACAAATCCGCTCTCGATTCTGAGGCCATGATGCTCCGGATGTCCGAAGAGACTGATGTCGATGGAAATTGTCATACCAGGAACAAGAATATCTTCACTGTTAGGGCCAAAGAACGGACGCTCCGCCTCCATCAGCCCAATGGTGTGCATGAACGGGCATACGATGTAGTCGAACAGACCGTGTTTCTCATACAATTTACGGGCCGGAACATCAATTTCCTTTCCGCTGTTACCCGGTTTAATCATGTCCTTTGTAAGGCGGTAGGCTTCCCTGATGATATTCAGAATATCTTTCTGCGACTGGGTATAAACACCGTTGACCGGGAGCGTTTCGCCGAACACCCCGGCATAACCGTTGTAGCGGGGAGCCAAACCCAGCATTACGAGCTCGCCGTCCTGCATAACGCGGTTAGTGGCGGTCGGAACGACAGCGTTTGACTGGCTTCCGCTGCCCACCATGCACGCAAATGCGAAACCGTTTGCATTCATTTTACGGGAAACATATTCGCCTTCCGCCGCAATTTCTATTTCGGTCGCACCGGGGCGGACCTTGGCTGCCATTGCCTCGAAGGATGCATATGTAAAGGAAAACGCCTTCCGGATATTCTCAATTTCCCACGGCGATTTGACGTAGCGGAGCGCTTCATACTCATTCGTGATGTCGATCAGCTCGGCACCCTTGAAGCCCTGTTCGAACTGGGTATACAGAGCATGCGGAAAGTAGCTTGTTCCAACGATGCCGACTCTTCTGAAATGCAATCCCCGTTGCGCCATTTCTGCGGCAAGCGTCTCAAATGTGCTGATCGTCGCATTCGGATACTCCTCATCCGGGACCATAAAGGTAGAAAAGCAGCGTGTATCAGTGATAGCACTGCTCATCTTTGCAAAAGGTTCGCTTTCAGGACCGCCCAGAAGAAGCGGGTCGCCGTTTACGGGGAGGAGCACAGCACCTTTTTCAAACTGGGGGCACCAGCCAGTGAGATACCAGCCGTCTGCAATGTTGATCTCATCATAATAAATTAAAGCCGCATCAAGTTTCTTCTCTTGAAGGATTTTACGGATCTTTTCGATCCTGTTTTTAGTTTCTTCCATGTTGTAATATGACATATTTTATTCTCCTTCCAAATTTTATTTCTTCTCATATTACTTTGTATTCCATACACGCTGCATCATAATTTGCCTGCTGCTCCATAAGCAGGTCAAGATTACAATTTCCCGTGTAATCTTACCAACGGTATTTCTGCAAACGTTTTCAAAAAAATTACAAAAAATTTGCCCCTATCAATGCTATGAAAATTCAGAAGCAGGCTTACTGATTCCTGTTTCTGCAGCCACAGCTTTCACCCATTTTTAAGATAGGATCCAGCAGGATGCGCCTTGGGATTGTATTAACAAAATTATGTTTACTGTCTCTGTTAGTGTCTTTCATTTGAGAAATCAGACGCTCTGCAACCAGTTTTCCAATACTGTCAATCGGTTGCAGAATAGAAGTGATCTTCGGAGTAAAAAGATCGGACTCATCGGCGAAATCAAACCCAACCAGTGCAATATCGTCCGGGTACTTGAGCCCTTTCTCCTTTATCGCTTTCATTGCACCACACGTCATTTTATAAGATGTGGCAAAAACCGCTTCAAATTCGTGTTCAGCTTTGTTTTCCAACAATTTCATCATACAGCGGTATCCGTCTTCGGCAGTATAATCACCGGACATAATCAGTGCCGGATCCACCGAAAGATTATGGTGCATGAGTGCATGCTTATATCCATCGACGCGTTCCACTGCAGTTGTCTCTGCCGGCTTTCCGGAAATGATTGCAATTTTATTGTAGCCACAGTCCACTATATGGTTTACCGCCATCATACTGGCCTTAACGTTATCAAGAAGAACGGCATCATAGCTGGTATTAAGATTGGGCAGATTGTCAATAAAAACCACTGGAATATCATTTTCAAAATACATCTGGAGCGCTTTGCTGTTCTGTGAAACAGTGGCCAGAACAAGGCCGTCAATCCGTTTTTCGTAAAGCAGCTTCAAATATTTTTCTTCTTTTTCATCGCTCTCGTTGGAATCAGCAAGAATAATAGAATAACCCGCCTCTGAGAAAATGGTGTCCGCCCCTTTAATAACGTTTGCAAAATAGTCTCTGATATCAGGCACTATGATTCCTACTGTATTCGTAGACTGCATTTTTAAAGAACGGGCAATCTGATTTGGTGCATATTTATGTTTTTCCAAAGCTTTCATGACACGTCTTTTAGTTGCCGGAGCAACATAGCTTTTTCCATTTACAACACGTGAAATTGTAGATACAGACAAGCCTACTTCATTCGCAATGTCTTTAAGATTATCCGCCATACCTTCACTCCAAGCATAAATTTACTATTGTTTTTAACCAATTTTTTGTTTGTTTTAAAACATTATTCATTATATCTTTGATACAAAATTTTGTCAACCTTACTTCTTCTGTGAAAGAAGAAGCCATTGATCGCTGCAAATCGCTAATGAACACCGACGTCCATAAATTTCTTTCTAAGAAAGTCATTCGCATGGAAAATATCTTTTTTCCAATCTTCCTGTCCGTTATACCAGAATTCTGCCGTATAGCGACGATTTCCCATTCCGTATGTTTTGCGGATGATGGAGGTAAAATTTACGTGACCGCTGCCAAACTGAATTTCACGATACTTTCCTGGAACTGTCTCTTTCAGATGCAGCGCAGCAATATGACCATGCCCTAACTCAATATCATTTAATACATCCCTGTCATATTGTTTGGCGGCATTTGTGAGGTTGCCCGCATCCGGGTAAACGGCAAGATATGGCGAACTGATTCTGTCCACCCACCCCATTGCTTTCTCCACGGTGTTAAGAAATTCTGTTTCCATGGTTTCAAAGGCCAGCAGGACACCGTACTTTGCCGCGGACTTCACACTGGCAGCCAGGGCTTCCGCAAATAAGCGCCGTGTTTCATCCGTGGACTCTCCATAATAGACGTCGTATCCTGCAATCTGGATAACGCGGATTCCAAGGTCGCGTGCGAACAGGATCGCTTTCTCCATGATCTCCAGTCCGAGCGCGCGGATGGCCGGATCCGGACTACCGAGCGGATATTTTCTATGGCCGGACAGGCACATCGTTTCGAAGCGAATCCCTTCTTGATACATCAGATCCACTATGTCACAGCGTTCCTGTGGGGACATATCCAGACGAACAAGCTTTTCATCCGTCTCGTCAATACTGATCTCTACAAAATCGAAGCCGGTTTCTTTGGCGGTTCGCAGTTTTTCTGCCAATGAAAGCGTGTTGGGCATTGATTTTTCATACAGCCCAAGGCTGTAGCTGTGCGCGTTCATCTTCCCGCCTGCCCATAATAGGCGTTCGCACCGTGTTTGCGTAAGTAATGCTTATTAAGCAGTTCTTGCTGCATTGGTTCAGCCACGGCGCCGCTCAGCAAAAGATCATGCCACGCCATCATGGCCACTTCCTCCAGCACCACCGCATTATGCACCGCGTTAAAAGGGTCGGTCCCCCAGGTAAAGGGCCCATGGCTGTGCACTAGTACCGCCGGAATATCGTCGGGATTCATTCCGGTAAAGCGCTCAACGATAACCGTACCTGTCTCCTTTTCGTACCCATCGGCGATCTCATCAGGCGTCATGCGCCGGGTGCAGGGAATCTCTCCATAAAAGTAGTCGCCGTGGGTGGTCCCCAGCGCCGGGATGCCTATGCCCCTTTGCGCAAAAATAGTAGCCCAGCGGGAATGAGTATGTACCACACCGCCAATGTTCGGGAACGCTTTATACAGCTCAATATGTGTCGGCGCGTCGGAAGAAGGGCTGAGCCTCCCCTCCACGCTTTTTCCGTTTAAATCCATAACCACCATGTCATCAGCCGCCATGGTGTCATATTCAACCCCGGAAGGTTTTATTACAATCAGTCCCTTTTCCCGGTCGATTCCGGAAACATTTCCCCAAGTAAATGTGACCAAATGATATCTTGGAAGTAACTGATTCGCTTCAAACACTTTCTGCTTCAGCTCTTCAAGCATGTAAATCCTCCTTAATCATTCCAATAGTCTTCCAACGCATTGGACACTTTTAAATAACGCTCATATTTTTTTTGATAAACAGGAACATTTTCTGCAAGCGGATAAACCGTATCTTTCAGTTTCACCATGTCCTTTGCGGCCTTTTCCAAATTTTCATATTCCCCGCTGACAACGCTCGCCGCCATGGCCGCGCCAAACGCGCCCAGCTCCCTGGTATCGATTAATTCAACAGGCAAATTGAATACATCGGCAAATATCTGAATCCATACCGGAGCGTTACACACACCGCCCGCCAGACGAACAGCCCTCGCCTGGTCGCAATTTTTCAGGAGCTTTTCAAGATGTACCTTGTGACAGAACACGATTCCTTCATATACACTTCTTAAAATATGTGCGTCGGTATGGTGGCTGTCCATTCCCACAAGGGCTGCTTTCCCGCGGGAATTATAGTTGGAACCATAGATGTATGGGAGAAAGATGATATCCTGTTCTTCCGGAGCGATCGCCGCCACCATTTTATCTGCCAGCTTGTAAACACTTTCGCCCTTCTCTTTACATTCGGCCTTCTCATGCTTCATAAACATATTGATATACCACTCATGGTTGGACGCGGAAGTTGGACTGCTCTCTTCGATGAGGTAATAACCCGGCATACAGTACAGCGAGTTCATCATAACTGATTTGTCCAGAATAGGAGTCTTTGAAATATATTCATTAATACTCCAGGTTCCGGCGATTACCGCAAGATTATCGCTGTTCGTAATACCCATTGCAATAGCACACGCGTCGATATCGAACATACCGGCAGCGCACGGAGTACCCGCGGCTAGCCCGGTCTCGCGGCTTGCCTTTTCTGTTACACGGCCGCACAATTCCGTAGAATATTTTAGCGGCGGGAGTTTGTCCCGCACCTCTTCCAAACCGAGGAATTTTAAGATTTCGTAGTCGTACGAAGCCGTCTTCAAATTCACCAGGTTTGAACCTGAAAAATCTGTCATCTCGGCATTTGCTTCACCTGTAAGACGGAACCGGATATAATCTTTACTGCCGAAAATCCACCGGGTGTTTTCCAACACAGACGGATCGTTCTCCTGAAACCATTTGAGGAGGGAAATGGGCTGGCATGTCAGGATTTTTTGATACGTTTTTTTAAAAAGCTTGTCAGCGGTCCCGTCCTTCTCCCAGCGGACGGGGTATTCATAAGCACGCCCGTCGGTCGACATAATGCCGTTGTAGGCAGGTTTTCCGTCTTTCCCCCACAAATAAATGCCCTTGCCATGGCCGGAGAAAGAAATACCTTTGATATCGGCGGAATCGATCCCCGCGTTCAAAACAGCATTTTTTATGCTGCGCACATTTTCCTGCCACAGATAATCCATGTCGCGTTCCGTATACTGTGCCTTCGGCGTAATCATCGGGATCTGGCCTGAAGCACTTCCGACCTCTTTACCATTCTGATCAAAAACAACCGATTTAGTATAGGTTCCGCCATTGTCGATTCCTAAAAAATACTTCATTGAAATGAATTTCCTCCTTTCCGGATTGCCAACAGCTACTTGCTAAAAAGCGGAAGCAAAGGCCTATTAAAGTAAAATATTGACAACGTTTTCATATAAAAACAGTTACATGCTGTAACCATCCATTTCGTAGTAAGCGCAGTCCTTGCGGCGGTCGAGCCGGCCGAACACCATCACAACCGGCACACTGCTTTTAAGCACCAGTGCATACTGGCCAAACGGGATCTGATAATTTTCCTCGCCGATCGGATAGTCCAGGCGAAAGCCAATCACGCGCTTTGCGGGAACCTTTAAAATAACGCTGCTTTTCGGCTCTTTATCAGAGAATAAAACCTCCATGTCAATCACGGCGTCCTGATCACCCGCATTTGTAATCATGAGCGCTTCATGGCCCAGAGGCTCGCTGTCGCCATGCGGAGGAAGATCCCCATCTGCAAATACCCAATACTTTTTTCCTATTTCCATTTTAGAAGCTCCTTGTCTTTAAGATGCGTCTCTGAAAGGACATTTGTTCCATCAAATAACCAGCTTGAAAATTCTGAAATTTTCTTTGTACATTAGCGCCTATATGCGAGCCGGGCCATCGTTCAGATCAGTTATTCGGTTTTGCGGTATGGGCCTCCGTACAGCCCATACCACAAAATTGCAGAACCATTCAGAAAAGCGAATTTTTATTGGCCGCTATAAGTATAACGGGCGACTTTTACAAACGCACCATCTTGAATCTTCAAGATATAGACATCCGCTTCCTTATTGTCGATTTGACCGTCGAACTTAAAGTTCATGGTAGCACCTTGGTAATTGGTCTTATTGGAAATGTAGTTGGCCAGCGTATCCTTTGTAGCACCATTTTTGTATGCGTCTGCAATCATATAAATGCAGTCATAGGATCTGGAACCAGTATCGTTCGGATTGGAACCATAAGCTGCTTTGTAATCTTTGACAAACTTCTGAACCTTTGGATCCGTATTAGTCACATCAAAGCCGCACACAGTCAACAGTCCCTCTACATTTTTGCCGCCAAGCGGAAGGATTGCAGGGTTGTTGGCAGACAGGCCACCCATAATGGGAGTATAGCCTTTTGAATGCGCCTGGGTCGCAAACAGCGCGGCGGGTGTATATTCGCCGGTGAAAACGATGCCGTCACATCCTGCAGCTTTAAAAGCCTCAACCTGAGAGGAAAAGTCACGGTCAGTGCTGGGGTTGTACGTTGCTTCAGCGTAAACTTTTTTACCTAACTCTTTTTGTATGTAGTTGGCAAAGACTTCTTTAGCCGACAGGTCGTTTGTAATATTTCCATAGAATATACCCAGTTTGGTAGCGCCGGCGGCATATATAGCGTCAACTAAACGTTTTGCGGAGATACCGTCTGACAGGGAGGCACGGAAGTAATTTTTCCAAGGCTGGGTGGACAATTCGTCCATACTGTTGGTGGGAGAAACTATAGCCAATCCTGCGTTAATGTAGGTAGGCATGGCCGCCATTGTACAGCCGGAGTTCAAATGGCCAATGACGAATTCTATGCTGGGGTCCGCGACGATTTTTGCTGCGACAACGACTGCCTGATTCGGGGAAGCCTGGTCGTCAAAGGATTCTTCTACCAGCTTCTTCCCATTGATACCACCTGCAGCATTGATTTCTTCCACTGCCAGCTGGCAGGCTTTCTGGTACTGTAAGCCCTGTTCAGACTGGTCGCCAGTCAGCGGAACGGCTACTGCGAACTTGATCTCATTTCCTGCTGCGGATGCCTGCGCGGCAGACGCCTGTGTGCTTGCCGCCGACTGAGTTGTCTGGGACGTTCCGGTTGACGAGCAGGCTGCCATGGAGAACACTATACCAAGGAGCACCAAAATTACTGCGGGTCTCTTTTTCATTTCATTTTCCTCTTTTCATATTTATTTTTCCTTACGGAAATTCTGCATTTTGTTATGCCCCGCCCAGATATGCTTTCTGAACCGTGTCGCTATGCAGCAGAGCATCCGCATCATCGGCGATCGTAATACGGCCAACCTCTAGAATGTAGCCATAATCAGCCACTTGCAATGCCTGCTTTGCGTTCTGTTCAATCAGGAGAATGGTTGTTCCGGATTCCTTTACCATACGAATCGCGTTAAACACTTCTTTTACAATGATCGGCGCCAGACCCATGGACGGTTCGTCCAGCATCAGCAGTTTAGGTCTGGACATCAGTGCTCTGCAGATCACCAGCATCTGCTGTTCCCCTCCGGAAAGAAAGCCCGCCTTCTGATTCCGGCGCTCTTGCAGTATCGGGAACTGCTTGAAATACTTTTCGATATCCGACTCAACCTCTTTATCCTTTCTGATATAGGCGCCCATTTTCAAATTTTCATAAACCGTCTGCCTGGGGAACACTTTACGGCCTTCCGGACACTGCGCAATGCCCATTTTTACAATGTCATGGCCCGACTCGTTATTGATCCTGCGCCCGAGATAAATAATTTCGCCTTCACTTGGCTTTAGTACGCCAGAAATAGTTTTTAAGAGCGTGGATTTTCCTGCACCATTGGAACCGAGGAGGGTCGTCACCTTGCCTTCCTCTACAGAAAGGGATATCCCCTTCAGGGCAGGAATCTGATTGTATTTGACAACAAGATCCTTCACATCAAGAAGCATGGTTTATTCCTCCCCCTCGCCGATATATGCCTTGATAACCTCAGGATTCACCTTGACTTTTTCCGGTACATCCAAAGCTAAAAGCTGACCGAAATTCAAAACGGCAATTCTGTTACAGAGGTTCAACATAAACTTAATGTTGTGTTCAATGACGATAACCGTAATGTTCAAATCACGGATTTTGGCAATCAAATGCATCAAATCATCCGTTTCCTGAGGATTCATACCGGCCGTCGGTTCATCCAGCAGCAACACCTTAGGGCGGCTAATCAATGCACGCGCGATTTCAACTTTCCGCTGCGTACCATAAGGCAGGCAATTTGCCAGTTTGTCGGCAACATTATCGATCCCAAGGATTTTTAAAACTTCATGGGCCTTATCGTAAGCCTCCCGTTCTTCCCTGCGCTGACTTGGCGTTCTCAGGATAGTTTGGAGCATGCTGCTGGTCATATTCTTGTGCATGCCGACCAGCACGTTCCCCAATACCGTCATCTGTGAGAACACCCGAATATTCTGGAAGGTTCGCGCAATCCCTTCTTTACAGAACAGCGTGACATTTTTTTCGGTCATGTCTTTCCCCTCGAGATATACCTTGCCTTCCGACGGGATATCGAAACCTGTTATATTGTTAAACAAGGTCGTTTTACCTGCGCCGTTGGGACCGATAATCCCGAATATCTCGTTGTCAAAGACTGTAATATTAATGTCGCTTAACGCTTTCAGGCCTCCAAAATTCTTAGAAAGATGTTCGGCTTTCAGCAATTCAGTCATTCTCATCACACCCTTCCATAGCTTCATGATGGCTTTTATGTCTTAACTTGTTAATCGAGTGAACAATGATATCCATCAGGCCGTTTTTTCCGAGCAAGCCATTCGGACAAAACAGCATCAGGATGACCATCATTAATCCCATAATCAGCAGTCTGTATTCATACGCAGTTCTGGATAATTCGGGAACAACAATCAGAATTGCCGCACCTAATATTGAGCCGGGCAGGCTGCCTAAACCACCGAGAATCGCCATCTGGCATAGGATCAGGCCCTCGTCGAGAGTGAAATTATCCGGAGACGCATAGCCGGTATAGCTTACCATGGCGGCACCGGCAAGTCCTGTAATAAAGGACCCTATTCCAAAACAAAGAGCCTTATATTTCGGGATATTGATTGCCGAATACGATGCCGCAATCTCATCATCACGGATTGCCTCCAGCGCCCGTCCGGAATGTGATCTCGTAATATTTCTGATTATTATGTATACAATCACCAGCAAGGCAAATACAAAGTAGAAAAAGCGTTGGGGTGTGGAGAATTGAAAACCAAAGATTTCCGGTGCCGGCACTCCCATAATACCGATCGGGCCGCCGGTAACACTTGGTGCATTGATCAAAAATGTCTGAAAAATGATAACAAATCCACACGTGATGAGCGTAAAATAGTCGAATGAAGTTCTCTGCAGAAACGCGCCCAATATATAGCCAATAATGGCTGAAAACAGAGCGGCACCCAGAAAGCCTACGAGAAACGGGACATGGGTTCTAGTCATCACAAGAGCATAAAAGTAAGTACCGATGCCCACAAACGCAGATCTGCCAAAATCCAGCATACCGCAAAAGCCCATGATCAAATTCACCGAAAGCGCCATTATGCTGTACAGCATGATGTTGTTGATGATTCTAAGCACATAATTATTCGTAATGATAAGCGGTGTGCAGGCGTATACAAGCAAAAATACGATTAAAAGGGGAGTTTTCAGCTTTATATTCATTCTTTTTATTGTTTTCATTTTTACTCCTCACACCTTTTCTGCGATTTCAGCAGGGAACAGCCCTTTAGGCCTAACCAGAATGAAAAGGATAAAAATTCCCCAAACAATAATATCCTTATTAGCTGTGGAAATAAAAGCCGAGACAAAGGTTTCTAAAATACCTAAGGACATAGCGCCTATAATTGCGCCCTTTGTGCTGCCGATCCCCCCCAGAACGGTCGCCATCCAAGCCTTCATTGTGCCATAGGCAAAGCCTATGCCCATATAGATAAAGCCGTAGTAGCTGCAGAACAGGATGCCGCCGATGGCACCGACTGCCCCGCCGAGTGCATATACCAAGGCAATATTTCTATTCACATCAATACCCATCAGCTCTGAGGTCGGGAGGCTTTGGGATACGCCGATGATCGCCTGCCCCCACTTGGTTTTTTTGAGTAAAATGCTTACACAGACCATAACTGCAATAGCAATTGCCAGAATCCAAATCTGTAATATGCCGATGTATAAACCGCCGACCTGGAAGCTGCGGTCACCGCCCATATTAAGATCAAAGCGATATGTCTGCGGACCCCAAATCAGTTGAATCCCATTCCGCATGATATATGCAATGCCTACCGCCGAAATAGTCGGTGCAATGCGGTTCGCACCTTTTATTCGCAACGGCCTGTAAGCAAAGCGCTCCACGATCAGATTGATTAGAACGGCAGACGCAATACCGGCAATCATTGCCACAAACACATTTCCCGCAGCCAGATAAACCGTATATGTAACAAAGCAGCCCACTGCATAAACATCGCCATGCGCAAAATTCAGCTGCTCCAAAATACCGTAGACGAAATTATAGCCCAGTGCAATCAGCGCATACACGCTGCCAACGCTTATTGCATTTATCAACACCTGAAAAAACAATTTTTTCTCCCCCTTTTTAAGTGACCATGCTCAAATTTGCTGTTCTCTTTTAAGCATCTTTTGCTTACTCCTGTTTCCTCGTCCCACATTTTGGGGCATGCTGCTTAACACATGAAATTATTTTTATGCGGTATTCATAAAACGCCTCCCCGTTTTATTTCTGTTCTCTTATTATCAATTAAAATTGATGTTCACTTATTTCCACCTTTATAATAATTTTCCGCTTCTTTAGAATTTTCCATTTTCATTCCTCCAAGTATTCGCGGTTTTACTGTCTGTCGTCTTTATCACCAACTATCCTCATATTTATCCAGCAGAAAGCTCTTTCCGTCACGCCGTCGTGCTGTTTTTAGGTGATTCCAGCCATTCCGTTTTTCCTGTTGGCTCTTTCTTTTCTGCCCGGACAGCCTTTCACTAACGTCCAGCACTTCAGCTGTCTCCGGATACGACTTTTCCTGCTTCATTATCCCGGCGAAGACGTTCCGAATCTGGCATCCTTCCCGCAGGCTTGGTCCCCTGCGTCTGCTTCAAGGCCATTTCCCATACCGCTATGATCCCTTCGCCGTTTCCAGATCGGCAGATTCCGGAACCAAATCCAACCATAATGAAGGTTGTGCAATTAAATAATTTTTTGCAATCGTTTGCAGACTTTTAATGACGAATTGATTCTATACAAAATGTGTTCGCGGTGTTCTTTACTACATAATAACTATTATTATACGAGTTGTCAAGCATAATATATAACAATTTTATAGATTATGTGTTTTTCAGAAAAGTGATTGCTAATCATTATTTTAGGTGTATAATGATAACGTTGTCATATAGAAATAAATAAAAAAGCAATTGGTTCAAGCCTTAAAACAAAATGCAGAAGCCCCGCCGTCAATGGTCTATATGGGAAGACAGGCAAAGCCTTCTTTGATGAATCCACTTTTAGGATATCGTTCATTTGAATCACCCCCTATATTAATTTTGAATAAGAAGAAGGCACCATAGGGCAATCCCTACAGCGCCTTTGTTGTTGGTGTTATTATAGAGCACCCAGAGTCCAATGTCAATATAATAAAAAATAAAATTTGCAATATTATTTGCTTAATTATTCATAATTTTTTTATATTTTGAATATTTAATTGATAATTTATAAAAATTTGCAGATTTTATAACCGATCATGCAAAATTTAGCATGACATTCCAAATCAAATAATAGGATAGGTGAAATAATATGACTGAAAAAGAAAAAGCAGCCGCAGGACTGTTGTATGATGCAAATTACGATAAAGAATTAATTTCTGAACGAAATAAAGCAAGACAGATTCTCTTAGAATACAACCGTTTAAATCCCTCAGACTACGCTATGAGAGAAGAACTTATAAAAAGGCTTTTGGGAACAATCGGAGAAAGATTCTGTATTGAGCAGCCTTTTTATTGTGACTACGGATACAATATTCATATTGGCGAAAACTTTTTCTCCAACGTAAATTGTGTCATTTTGGACGGTGCAAAAGTCTCCATCGGAGATAACGTATTTCTCGCGCCCAATGTGGGAATTTACACCGCCGGTCACCCTTTAGACGTGCCGCAGCGCAATATTGGGCTGGAATATGCATTTCCTGTTAATATCGGAAGCAATGTATGGGTTGGCGCTGGTACCTCGGTCCTACCCGGGGTGACCATTGGAAACAACACAGTCCTTGGCGCAGGAAGCGTGGTAGTTAAAAGCATTCCATCCAATGTGCTGGCCGCAGGAAATCCTTGCAAAGTTATCCGGAAGATCATTGAGAGTGACAAAGAAAAATATAAAAAATAGATCAGAGCGGCGTTCATGTTCTTAAAAAACATCGTCCTGAAATTATAACCACCCGATGGTAGATAAAAACTGGTTTAGCCTATCACTTACAGCTTTTTTAAATAACCTTTCTAGTTCGTCAATTTCCTTTTGCTGTTCTGTATCAGCCGGTCATGACTTATTTGGACGGCAACCTTCGCCACGTCAAAACTAAACCAGGGATTCTTTTGCTCATTAAGAAGGTTTTTGTTATACTCATCGCTAAAGCTTTTTCTGAACACCCCGGCATAGCCGGGGGGCATATGACAAAAAACTGACGCCGCTCGAAAAACGACGTCAGTCCGTGTGATTTGAAGATATTCTACGTCCGGTGACTTTTTGCTCTGTCCAGCTACCTTGGGGCCGTGTACACTCCAGCGGGAACCCTTTTCTGCATCTTTAAAATTTCCGCGGGGAAACCTTCCGTTTTCCTCAGTGAACATACTGCTTATAGTCTTCCGATGTACACATATTGCCTGTTATTTTGACCGCCGCGTACTTCTGGCCGGCCTGCTTATAGTCAGGGTAAATTTCTTCAGGGGATTTCCCGTCGCGCAGGATCCCCACCATCCCGTCAACAATTACTTTTGCAAAATTCATCGCATCATAATAGCACACTGCCCGCCAGGCTTTTCCGGTGCCGTTTGCCCACTCCTTGACCGCCAGCTCGCCGCCCGCGGATACGAGGATCGTACGATCCTCGACGCCCGCCGCTTCTACCGCACGGCATGCGCCCATGGCGTAGTTGTCAACCGCACCCATGATGACCCAGTATTCGATATCCGGATGAGAAGAAATGACGGTGGATACCTGCTTATAGGAAGCTTCCGTATTATCGTTGCTCGTTGCTTCCGCCGCACAATCCGCCATAAAGATATTGCTTTTAGGGAGCCCCGGAAACGCTTTGACAAACGCTTCGCGGAAACCGTCCGTCCGCAGCACGTCGGGCCGGTATTTGCTGTTCGTGTTTGAAATAAGCCCCACCTTCGATAAATCAGAGAAATCAGCGCCGCAGCTCTTGTAATTTTGGCTTACCCAGTCCGCGCACCTGACTCCCACGTTATAGGAATCAAGCTCGACGTAAGGCGCAATGTTGCTTCCGCCGCCATCCTGAAGCTTCATACTCTCGCCGATCACGGGGATCTTTGCTGCGTTCAGTTTCTCAACCGCCGCAGGCGCACTGTTCTCATCAACCACAAACAGGATTGCACCGTCGATTTTCTGTTGGATTGCCGTGTCGATCTGCGAAAGCTGCGCATTGATATCACGATTTGCATCCGCGGACAGCAGCTCGAAATTCTCTTCTTCCCCAAGCTTTTTAAGCGCGGCTTCCACCTGCTGTATCCATTCCACCGTCATGGAAGTGGCAAAATACTCAAGGGTCAGCTTCTTTTCCCCGACGGATCCGCTCGATATTTCTGGGGGAGCCTGGCTCCCGGAGACGGTTCCAGCATCCGTACAGCCGCCAAGCGTTATGCACAGCACCATTGCAATTGCCAACAGGACTCTCACCGGTTTCTTCATACTTTCGCTCCTCCTTTTATTTCACGGTAGATTGATGGGCCATAGGGCTTGGAAACCGGAATAACTTTCCATTTTCTGTCAAACAGCCAGTTTTTTTCTGCGAACATAATCAAAAATCAGCGCCGCAATCAGCAGCAGTCCCTTCGCGACCATCTGCCAGAAAGACGAAACATTGAGCACAGTTAATCCGTTGCCAAAGCATTCAATAATCAGAAGGCCGATAAAGCACCCCAATAGATTCCCTTTGCCACCGCTGAACGCAACACCGCCCAGGATCGCGGCCGTGATTGCGTCAAATTCCGACCCCGTTGCGCTGGCCGGCTGCCCCGAATGCATCTTCGCCGTCATCAATACGCCCGCCACGGCGGCAATCATGGCGCTCATCACGTACAGGATCGTGCTGATTCTTTTGGGGTTTAAGCCGGCAAGGTGTGCCGCGGTCTGATTTCCTCCAATCATGTACACGCTGCGGCCGAACACCGTTTTCGAGAGAATGAACCCATATACGAAAAACAGTATGATCATCAGCAGTGCCGGAAAGGAAATACCCAACAGCTTCATCGAGCCTATCATCACAAACGTCTTCTCGTTTATCGGGATGGATTTGCCATTACAGATCAGGAATCCGACCCCCTGGCATACCTGCGCAATTGCCAGCGTTGCAATGAAAGGCTGCAGTCCAAAGATGTTGACAAGCCCCGCGTTTGCGAAGCCCACGAGAGGACTGACCGCAATGACGACCAGAATTGCAAATCCCCATGGCATTCCGCTATTGATCAAAATGGCCGTCCACACGCCGAACAGCGCCGCCGTATGCGCGCTCGAGAGGTCGATATGTCCCGCGATAATCAGATATGTCTCCCCGATGGCAAGCAGTCCGACCGTCGATGCGCCCAACAGAATATTAGTTATATTCGTATAGGAAAAATAGTTTTTATTCGTGATCGAAAAAAATGCGATGACGACCGCCAGTACAAGCAACAGCATGACGGCATTCGATTGAAAAACCATCGCACCGGCTGCTCTATTCGATCTTGTTTGTTCTCCGTTTCTCACTTTTATCCCTCCAACGCTGCAACATTTGTACCTTACGGAAACTGTATTGATTCTATTCCTGCATTGCCAATTGAAGGACCCGCTCTTCCGAAAACTCCCTTTTCGTCAATTCTCCTCTCACCCTTCCGCTGTTCATGACGATGACATCATCGCATATGTTCAGGATCTCGGGCAGCTCCGAGGAGATGAAGATGACGCCCATTCCGCATTTGGCAAGATCGCATATCATTTGATAAATTTCTGCCTTTGCGCCGACGTCAATGCCCTTGGTAGGCTCATCCAGGATCAAAATTTTCAGATTCGCGAGCAGCCAGCGTCCAAGGATCACTTTCTGCTGATTCCCGCCGGAAAGTTCAACAACCGCTTTTTCGATGGAATGCGTCTTGATTCCGTAGGTTTGAACCGCCTGTTCGGAAACGGTTCTTTCCTTATCGGCATCGATCACACCCTTATTTGTAAGCATGCGCAGGATCGGGATCGTCAGATTGTCTTTGACCGATCTTGTCAGAACCAGCCCCTGCTCCTTCCGGTCTTCAGGGCACAGGCCGATTCCCGCTCTGATTGCGTCGCGCGGACACCGGATCCTGCACTTTTGCCCCTTCACATACACTTCACCGGAAAAAAGCCGGTCCGCCCCGAAGATCGCGCGCATCGTTTCCGAGCGCCCGGCCCCCACAAGGCCCGCAAAGCCCAGCACCTGCCCTTTGTGCAGACGGAAGCTCACATCATGGATATGATCGTTCGTAAGCTCCTTTGCCTCCAGCACGATGTCTCCGATTTGGTCATTGCGGCTGAGTCCGTTGTAAATATCCCCGATATCGCGGCCGACCATCATGGAAACAAGCCGTTGTTCCGTCGCCTCCTTTGTCGCCACTTCCGCCACAAAGCAGCCGTCCTTCAGAATCACAATCTTATCCGAAATCTGGAAAAGCTCTTTCAGCCTGTGCGATACATACAGAATGACTTTTCCTTCTTCACGCAGCCGTTCGATCAGGCCGAACAACACATTGATTTCCTCGTCCGAAAGGCTCGCCGTCGGTTCGTCAAACGCAATGATCTTGCTGTTGCGCCGGTAGGCTTTCATGATCTCCACCATCTGCTGATGTGCCACGGAAAGCCGGTTCACTTTTGTCTGGGGTAAAAAAGGCAGCCGGAACAAGTCTATGATCTTCTTCATTTCGGCGTGGGATTTCTGAAAGTCCACGATTCCCAGACCGCTTTTGTAAAGGTCCTCCATGAATACATTCTCCGTTACGGAAAGCTCGCCCACCAGCTGCCTTTCCTGGTAGATGATGCTTACGCCGGATCGGATCGCCTCGGTCGGCGAGGCAAACGCGGCCTCCTTGCCATTAATAAAGTACTTTCCCGAATCCGCGCGAAGGGTACCGCTCAGTATCTTCAGCAGCGTGCTTTTTCCCGCTCCGTTTTCGCCCAACAGTGCGCAGACCTCTCCGCCGCTGGCTTGGAAACTGATGTCTTTCAGTGCCTGAACACCCGAAAATCTTTTGCTGATATGTTCAAAAGCAATCGAATTTTCCATGGAATTTCCCACCTTTCAGGAAAATAGAGTTTTCCTGCTTCCGGACCTTGATGAAAGTCTGTGCATTCGATTCCATGATGTACTGCCTGATCTGTAAATGGCATCGTCCGGACAGTACCGATTTCCTGCGTTTTCCAGTGATTCCGGTCCCGCTCATATGCCGCTCTACGCAAGAAATCCTTTCAGTACGATATTTTTGACCTTTGTCAGTTCTTCCAGCGTCGTAAAACCTTCATTTCCGATCCCACTCATCTTCTGTCCGCCGAACGGCTGCATCTGGTTCCTGTATACCGAGGACCCGTTCACCACCACTCCTCCGGACTGCACTCTCTGCGCCACGTACATTCCCAGCTTCCAGTCGTTTGTCATGACGCAGCCCGAAAGTCCGAAGGAACTTGCGTTTGCGATCTCTACAGCCTCATCCACCGTGTCAAACCCGATGATTGGCCACACGGGTCCGAAAATCTCCATGTCCCTGGCCACATCCATGTCTTTGGTCACATTCGTCAGCACGGTCGGTTCAAAGAATGCGCCGTTACGCACGCCTCCGCATTCGAGATTCGCTCCCTGCTCGATCGTGTGCCTGACCTGCTCCTCGACCCGTTTGGCGGCTTCCACACTGATCAAGCTTCCGATTTTTTCATTTGCGGTGTTCGTTCGGTCGACATTGCTGAAATACTGCTCCATCGTCTGCTCAAAATCATCGTCAAATCCGCATTCGATCCGACGTACATTTGCAAGCAGCTTTTCCGTAAATTCCTCGCGGATGCTGTTCTGTACGAGAAAGCGCTTCGAAGCGATGCAGATCTGTCCGGTGTTTCCCTTCCGGGAGCCGCATGCCTGTTTTGCGACCTTGCCGACATCCACATCGTCAAGCACGATAAACGGATCGTTCCCGCCGAGCTCCAGCGTATACGGCGCCAGCCGTTTTGCCATAATCCCGGCAATGCCAACGCCCACCTCCGTGCTGCCGGTCATGCTCACCGCGTCAACACCCGGATTCTGAACGAGCCAGTTGCCCACCTTCGAACCGCTCCCCGTGACGATCTGCACCGTATTTCCCGGGACGCCCGCTTCCAGCAGGAGCTCCGTAATCATAATATCCGTAAGCGGATTATCCGTCGGCGGTTTGACGATAACAGAATTGCCCGCTGCAAGCGCCGGAGCCACTTTAAAGGAATACAGCAGCATCGGCGCGTTGAAAGGTACGATCGCCGCGACCGTGCCGAGCGGCTCATGCAGGACCATGATCAGATCCTGCGCCGTTTTTCCGTCGTGGCCGAGCTCCGTGCCCGGTACCAGCAGCTTGCCGTCCATGCGTTTCGCGGATTCCATATAGCCTGAAAACAGTGTGGGCGTCTGATTGAACTCAAAAATTGTCGTGCCGACATGCTTGCCGCATTCCCGTGTGCAGACAGAGATGATCTCACGTTTGTGCTCTTCCAAAAGCCTCAGAAACTGATGGATGATTTTTTCTCTCTGCAAAAGAGGGATTGCCGCCCACTCTTTCTGACCTTTTTTTGAATTTTCTACCGCTTCGTCGACATCCTCCCTGGTCGCCATAGGAATTGTATCCAAAAATGCACCTGTCGCCGGATTGATGACATCGATTGTCCTTTTGTCCCGGGAATCTACTTTTTTCCCGCCAATCAGCATCTTCATAATCGCATTCTCCTTTCATTGAGATGGATTTCCCTGCGTGGTTTCAACGCTCTCTTTTCGAATACTCGTTCGTAAGCCGGATCAGATATTCAAAGTCCTTCATTCTGGTCACTCTGGGGTAGCTGCATGCCGCATTGGGCGTCGCATCCTTATTGTTGAAAATCGGATGCCTCAGCATCAGCTGTAATACTTCGCCATCGTTGTAACCCCAATCCTCAAAGCTCTTATCTCCGGCAATATGTAAATCGCGATTCAGTTCGGCCACCCAGTCGACCAGCATCTGCACATCGAAATCTCCTTCGGAGATATTTTTTTTCGTAATCGCGTTGTAAGCCCTTCTGTATTTTTCCCTGCAGCCAAGCCCGTTCCACTCGACGACCGCAGGCAGTACCATCCCGCACGCGTCCCCATGCGGCATATGGAACGGCTCTTCGGACATCGGGTGGGTGATCACGTGATCCTGTCCAATGCTGGCGATACCGAGCGAAAATCCCGCATACGTGCAACCCCGGCTCATCATGTCCGCCCATTTGTCAACGGCGGGGTTGGCCACAAACGGACGAATTGCTTCGCCGATCAGTTCCAACGCACGCAGGGAAAACATTTCCGTAAAATCGTTTGCATTCATATTTGTATAGGATTCCAGCGCGTGGGTAAATGCGTCCATGGCCGTCGCCGCCGCTATGGGAAAGGGAAGGCCCGCCAAAAAGTCCGGATCCATCAGCGCGTAGGCAGGCAGAATGGAATCGTGCATCAGTACGAGCTTAAATCCGTCCCGATCGCAGATAACGGCATTGCGGCACACCTCGCTGCCCGTCCCGGCCGTGGTGGGCACGGCGATAATCGGATACGTCTTATGGGGGATCGGCTTGCTCGGCGGCCATCCGCTGAAGTCCATGACATGCGCATCCGTGTCGCCGACGATAGACACGCCCTTGGCCGTGTCTATCGTGCTTCCTCCGCCCACGGCGAGCAGCACATCCGCTTTGAATTCATGAGCGGCGGGAAGCGCTTCCGTTTCGATTGTAACCGCTTCCGGATTCGGACGTATATTCTTAAATAAAATATATTCAACATTCTCGGCGCTTTCCAGAAGATCCTCGACGGGCTTGATCACCCCCGCCTGATACAGGCCGGGATCGGCAATCAGCATGACTCTTTTCCATCCCTCCTTTTTCAGTATCTGAGGAAGTACGGATATGCAGCCCGAGCCCTGATACAATTTCTGCATAATGCCAAACTGGAGGTGGTTTTTTACTCTTGCCATGATCGTTCTCTCCTTTTCCTTACTATTGGGTTTTCGTTGGATGGATGAAACTTAGCCTTGCGGAAACGCGATCGCTCCCAAAATACATATTTCCGTCAGAATCATTGTAAAAATAACACAAAAAAATCATTTATTTAATTGTTTTTTTATTATATTCATATTATCTGTTTTGACATTTCCATTGTCAATATCAATCGACAACTTGTCAAAGCAGACATGTTGACATTATTGTTGACAGTTTGAAGGAAATCTTTACGCGTCCTCCTTTTCTCCTATTGACAGGCCGGAGGGAGTTTGATAAAGTAGGAAACAGGATCGTTTGTATAAAAAATTCTATATACGGTCATGATTTTTTGTGCAATCAGTTTTGTTTTGCCTCAGGATAGCCGCATCTTTACGCTGTCAGGATGACGGAACCGCCTCGTCCGCCGCGGAAAATGCCACTCATTTCTATTCCTAAGGAGCCGCTTATGTCGACTGTTCAATCCTATCAATCACACTTTAATCTGCTGATGAGCGCCTTTGGCATATCGGGGAAAGAACTCGCTGATCTCCTACATATCGACTCTTCCCTCGTGAGCAAATGGAAGAACAGCAAACGCAGTCTCAAAGAAAATTCTATGCATCTGAACAACATCGTGCAGCATTTCGTCTCGCTTGATTCCCTGTCGGGCTATAGCACCATCAAATCCCTGTTGGGCCAGGACTTCGAGAATTTGGATCTCAACTCCCCTGTGGAACTGTCTTTAGCCCTGAAGCGCTGGCTGCTCGAAAGCACGGATACGTCTGCGGACGACGCCGCGCTTTATAATTTCATGCACAACAGCAAGCATGGGAGAGAATGCCCCTGCCTTCAGTTTAGAGGAAACGAAGGAAAACGCGATGCCGTTCTAAGGCTGTTGAAAACGGCCGCTTTGCTGCAGCCCGGCCAGGAAATCTGGGGCCTGATGTGGGACACCCAGAACTGGTTCACCGAAAATGATGACTATCAGCAAATATGGGAACAGGCCAATCTGGAGTATCTGCAGCGGGGCAATACCATCAAGATCATCCATGCGAACGACCGGCAGTACAAGTCCCTTGCGGAATCCCTTCTGCGCTGGATCCCCCTCTATCTGACCGGACGGGTTACGCCCTACTACGCGCCAAACGTCGACGGTTATGACGTCAAGCACGTCGCGCTCCTCCTGAAAGACAAACTTCTCCTTTACGGCCTTTCCGTCGATGAGGCTTCCCCAGACGCCACCGTGCTGGCTTTCACCTCCCCGTCGATTCTGAACGAGGCCTACCGAATCCTGCAGAGGACCTTTCGCTATGCCTCGCCTATTTTTGAAAAATATTTTTTAAAAGATTATTACAAATATGCAAAATTCTTATCTAAAATGGTCAATCTGGATGAACAGCAATATGTACTGATGCGCTTTCCTTTTGTGAATGTCCTGTCCATGGAAGAAATTGAGGACATCCTGGACAGCAACGGAATAACGAGCGACACCAAGGAAGTCGCGCTCGGCGCCTACCGTTCCCTGAAAAGGGACGCAAAGAAGAACTCGGGCAATTTTTTTCGGTATCTTATCCCGCAAAAGCAAATCGAGAGCCTTCTCACCAAAAGAAAGATCATGCTGGATACTCCTTCTTTTTTTTCGGGCAAGCCACTTTATATTTCAAACGACGCCTTTCGGCGGCTGCTGAGAAAACTGTCCGATCTGCTCCCATCAGAGTCAACGTACGAAATGGCACTTCTGGAGGACGGCTATGTGGGGCCGCCTGCCACCTTGAATATGTTTGTGAAAAAGGATACCTGTATTTCCGTATTCAATTCCCCCGATCACTGCGACTCCCTGTTGCTCCGCGACTCGTTTCTCCTTACCACCTGTGAATCGTCCGTCATTCTGTCGCTTTTTCGCTTCTGCGACAAACTCTGGTACAATACGCTTACGCAAAGACGGGACAGAAACTATGTCTCACGCCAGCTGCGCATCCTGACGGAAACCATATTTCCCGACGACAGTGCCCCGTCATGCGAGCATGAGGCCGGACAGCCAGGTGATTAGCGGAAGCGTCCCGACACTGGCAAGCGTTGTGAGAAAGACGGTGGTTGTCGCGTATTCCTGATCCGAGGAATAAAGCTGTGCGAGCATGGAGATCGTCGTCATGGCGGGCAGTCCAACCATGTACATGAGCATCATGCGCTCCCGCATGTCGAAAAACGAGCCGGAAACCGCGAACACAATAAGCGGCAAAACGACCATTTTGATCCCCACGATCCCTAATATGCTCTTTTTCCGGAGCAGACTTTTTACAGGCATGAAAGACAGCATCCCTCCAATATAGATCAGAGCGAGCGGCGAACTCATGCTGCCGATCGATGCGATAGGACCCATCAAAACGTCCGGCAAACGGACGGCACAGCACACAAGCGCGACGCCCGCCAAAAGCGCCGCGCTTGTTGGACTTATCATATTTTTCCAGACGTTCGGTTTGTCGGACGCCCCCTTGTTGTGCCTGCTGCACAGATAAACGCCAAGTGTCCATAAAAGCGCCATGTCAATAACGGTGTATACGGAGACCGCGACGGAAGTCCCAGTCCCTCCGAGCACAGCCGTCAGGAGGGGAATCCCGATAAATCCCATATCCCCGAAGGTAAACTCCGCAACGAAGACATTGTAAGTGGGCCCTTTCCTGCAAAGCAGTTTTCCCGCACCCGTTCCCACGACGAACAGCAGCGCGTAGCACGCCAGAATCGCCACGGCAAAGCCCGCGTTTTCGGTATAATCCGCCACTGTCGTCCCGCTCCCCGCAACCACCTTCAGGATCAGGCACGGCAGCAGGATTTTGACGATCAGCTTCATAAGTCCTTCCAGTATCTCTCGGGTCAATATCCCGCCTTTTGCCGCGGCGAACCCCACCGACATAAGAAGAAAAAATTCCGTCACCTGATTAGCAACTATCCCGATCTCAGCCATACAAGCTCTCCTCCCCGCCCTTTGCCGGACTCTTGATACAAAAGGCGGACAAAAAATCTTCGCCCGCCTTTTTAAAGCCTCGTCCGTTTGTGTCAATGGGTTCCGTCCAGAACCGCTCCCTGATTTTTTAAGATCCGCTGCAGCTCGGAAACATCCTGTTCGAGCATCCGCGGGGATACGCCGTGCTTGGCGCACAGCGCCGCCGCCGCGCCGGCCGCCTGGCCGGTGATCATCGTCTGCTGGACATAGCGCTGATAAGCGTCTCTGTCGGTCGAAATCATTTTGCCTGCGACCAGCAGATTCTCAACGCCGAGGGGTACGAGGCAGCGGTAGGGAATGTCGTGTGAACCCCCGTCCTTCGGTGCGCATTTGTTTGTCAAAACAATGGTATTGCTGTTTGCGGCATGATGGGCGCCCGCCTTAAAATGACTTTTGCCGATTACATCGCGGAATTTTCTTCCTTCCGCAACATCGTCGCGGGTCAGCTTGTAATCTCCCATAATGCGGCGGCCTTCGCGGATTCTCATCTCGGGGCAGATTCTGGTGATGTATGCGTTTTTAAAGCCGGGAACGTACTTTTTAAAGAATCTCCATGCAATCTGAATCTGCTTTCTGCATTCCGCTTCACCCTTGGAAAGACTCCATGCGTCCGTCGGCATGATGCCCGGCACCTGTGCCGAATGCTGGAAATGCGCCTGAATATGTCCTCCCTCACGCGGCGTGAGGAAGAACCCGACCCCCGCGTATTGATGCCATTCTCCCGTCTCCAGCCCGTGGTCGCGCAGTTTATAGAAGCCCATGATTTCTCCGAGCTGCGTCACGTCCGTAACGCTGCCGTAGTATTTCTCGGCTTCCTTGCGGACTTCTTCGATCTCCTCCTTGGTCATTTCGGGAAGAGTCAGCTCAAAATAGGTGAACTGGTCCGGATTTGTGTGAATATACGCGAGAAGCTCTTTCCAGTCAACGCCGTCCGCCGTAAACGCGAGGCTCTGCGGCTGGATCTCCTCCTGAGAAACGATCTCATAGGGCGCACCCGCGCGGGACGCAATATCGCCTTCTCCTGTACAGTCGACCACGATTTTTCCTTTGATCTCCCTGCGTCCGTCTGCATTTTCGACAACGATGCCCGTAACTCTGTTTCCCTCCTTCATCACGTCCACAACCAGCGTGTGGAGCAGGAGGTTTACTTTGTTTTCTTCCATCATGTCAAAAATAACCAGATTGAACCAGTCCGGGTCGATATAAGAGAACGTATAGCCCGCCCTCAGCCGGATCGCCGGTTTCAAATGGGGCAGGGCGTGCCCCTCCTCGAGCAGGCGGCGGTGAATCTCCTCAACAATGCCCGCGGCATCCTGCTCGCCGCACGGATTAAACAAGTGCGCGAACGCAAAGCCGGGAGGTCCGGAAACGCTCAGCTGGCCGCCCAACGCTCCCATCCGTTCGACGAGCAGCGTATTTGCGCCTATCCTTGCCGCTGCGATTGCCGCCGCGACCCCCGACGTGCCGCCTCCGCAAATGATAACGTCATATTCCTCATGATAGTTCGGCATTTTCAATACTCCCTCTTTTCTCTTTCATGCGTTTTGAACTCGCTGATGCTCAGTGCGGCTTTTCCGTCCGGCAGCGCAACCGGCTCCACGCAGCCTTCACTGTGCAGCGCCCACGGAAGAATAACGCCGGAGTGCCCGCCTCTTCCGCCGATCACGACCACTTCGACATCTTTCGGGGAACGTGTAACCGGCATTGGGTGGCGGTTCGCAAAACTGGCCGGACGCACGGGCACCAGCCCCCGGTTGCGTACCATCGGCACCTCGTGGTAAGCATAGGTATGAATGTGCTCCTGAATCATTTCCTTTGTGAAGCCCGCCTTTTTCAGCATCTGACCGTGGTCCGGGGTCAGACAGACGATCATCGGTCCCGGCATATAAGCATTATTTGAGCCCAGCGTCGTGCAGCACGCCGTGATGGTGTCCAGAAGATCATAGCCGTCCAGACTGAGGAAGTCGATAATATCATGGATCGGTTCGGCCTTCAGCACATACACGGTGGTCGTCCTTGCATCGTAACGGTCTTCGTTAAGCATGTTCCAGCATGCGAGCTCTGGTTCTTCCGCGAAACAGTATGTAAATTCCGCCTGGGAGGCGATGCAGTCCAGATCACAGATGCCGGGAACCGAACGGAAGATGTTCATAACCACCAGGTTGACCGCACGGCCGATCGTCGCGTTCATCGGCCAGCCCGGTCCCTGACAGCCCTGCTTCCCGGAAATTCCGATCTCCTGCGCAATCGGCCCGGATACGATCAGCATATTACCGCCCGGGTGGGACGTCGTGACAGACTGGTTCAAATTATAATTCTTATTGTTTAGCGCCTTAAATGCCGCAATCAAAATCGGCATCGCCTGCGGGACGCAGCCTGCCATCACTGCCGCGATTGCAACATCCTTCACGGTAACGATTTTGCCGCTCGGGCCGCTCGGGTCACAGAGCTTAAAGGATTCGTCGAACGGGCAGTACTCCAGCATCTTCTCATAACGCGCCTTTGTGGGCGGAATGATGGGCAAGCCGTCGCTGATATGCTCCCGGTTAAAAAATTCGTTGATCTCTTCCATATAGCATCCGGGTTCCAGCAGCTGATCCTCTTCCACCTCAATCTTATTGATGATCGGCAGCAGCCCGTCCTCCGCCGGAGGAATCAAATCCATTTTTGCGGGGATTTTCGCCAGCTTTTCGAGCTTTTCCCCGTTTTCCGTCAGAGAACCGAGGATATAGTCCCATTTCCGATCGACCTGTTCCGCGATCTCCTCCGCCGTGCTGGCCTGCATGACGTCTACGGAGCACATGCACAAGTTTCCGGCCCGGTAAAGCCCCACCCCTTCCGTGATTCCCGTTCCGGGAGGCGCCGTCATGTAGACGGTGGGGATCCCCAGCTTTTCCAGTTCTATGGCGATGACGGTCGTCGAAGATGACGTTCCCATATCCCCGAAGGCAACGATCGCCGCAGCCGGTTTTTTCTTCGAAAGCATCGCGGCGTAATCCTCGAGCATCGCGGCATCTTTTCCGCGGACCGTTTCCGTATACTCTACCCAATTCGTAATGCCAAGCTCCGTAAAATGCTCTTTTATTCGGTCAAAGACCGTATAATAATTGCAGAAGCCCAGCTTGGTGTTGTTGTAGAATAGGATTTTCCCTTTTCCCAGTTCCTCAATTGTGGGACGGTGCGCCAGCTTGATCACAGTGCGTTTCTGAATACCTCTCGGGTCCAGCAATGGATGCAGTTTTACCATCTTCGTATCTCTCCTTCTCAATGATTTCATTTAAAAGACCTTACATCCGGCGTCCGGGTAAATCAGGCCGCGATGTGCAAGATATCTCACATGGATAAATTCACCTCCGCGTATTAAAAAATATTTTGATGTGGCAAAATAACCTTCGGCATACATGGAAATCCCTCTTGCCGTAAATCTGCAGTTTTAAGTTTGAATTAGATTTCCCTCTGCTTTGCGCCACCTTTATTATTGCAAATGTATAAATTACAGTCAATACATCATGATTATTTGTCAAGATTGCATGATTGACAATACGGTTGACTGTTTTTTTGACCAATTCGAAGCTGCCGCATAACATGCCGGTCAGTGATTCCCTTTTGCCGTTCCGTTCGTGAAAACTTCGAGCAATGGGAATATTCGCAAGCGACGGCCTCCCTTCCAATTCTTTCATTCGCTGCAACGGAATCTGCGTCGATTCATTTACCGTTGACCACCGTACAGTCAATCATTTGGAATCCGGTAATGAAACAACGACCTGAATTCATGTTCATTCTGTCCACTGTCCATTCAATGTCCATTATTAGATTGTATTCCAGCATCGGAATGTGGATAAAGACAAAGAAAGCCCGCATGGAAATCTGATTTTCTCAGTACCATGCGGGTTTATTTTTTGTGAACCATTGAGGACCCGGGTGTTGGCGTTGCAGATCACGGCCGGCGTGGACATCCGAACCGGATACTATATATCATTTCTTATTCATGTAATACTTATTTTACGAAATCCGTGTTTCTGTGCCAGTTCATATAAATCCAGCATCGTTTCTTCCGTCGGGGAAGGAGCGTTTTCCAGACTTCCGCGCACGCCAAAACGACGAAAACGGATCAGCTTTAGTTTTTGCAGAGCTGTTTTTTCCGCCAGTATTTCCGCCGCTCCGCGAATGACGGCTTCAGCGTCCACCCTGCCATCCAGGCAGACAATACGGATTTCTTCCAGGCGGTTCCTATCCGCGAGATAGCGGAGATTGCTTTTGACGATTTCATTGCTGCCGCCGGTCAGAG
Organism: Caproiciproducens puteiluti; assembly: GCF_052442865.1. Classification (NCBI taxonomy): domain Bacteria; kingdom Bacillati; phylum Bacillota; class Clostridia; order Eubacteriales; family Acutalibacteraceae; genus Caproiciproducens; species Caproiciproducens puteiluti. The sequence continues at coordinate 3,349,191 of NZ_CP194790.1, forward strand.
CGCTGAAAACCTGTGGCTCCCAGCTTTTGACGTCCAGCATGACGCCGTCACACAGAGCGGTCAGCTCGGGATAAAGGCTGAAATCCACGGTGCCGTTGCTGTCGATCAGCGCAGTCAGCCCAACTTTTTTTACCTCCGTGAAAAGCTCCAGCAAAAATTCCGGGTACAGCATGCACTCACCTCCGGAAACCGTAATGCCCCGGATAAACGGAATATTCTTTTGTATGCGCAGAAAAACCTCCTGAGCGTCGAGCATATGAACACGCGGAGAAGCACAGTGCGGACAAACCTTGATGCAGCGGTCGCACGATACGCATTTCCGATCGTCCCAGACTACCCGGCCGTCCTGTACGAAAAGAGCTTTCGCAGGGCAGCCGCCGACACAGATTCTGCAATTACAGCATATCTGCTGGGTTTCCGGATTATGACAGTAGGCACAGCGGATATTGCAGCCCTGCAAAAACACGGAAGTCCTGCTTCCCGGACCATCCACCAAACTAAAGGGAATGATTTTGTTGACCGGGGCCGAGGCCATTAAAACCGCACCTTTCTATCAGCAACATGGTTATTTCTGTAATTGTTTACCGCACCATGGGAGGTGTCCTGCAAAACAGGCACTCCTTTGCTGAATTTCTCCATTTCACTGCGTTTGGCCAGATAGCCTGTGATCCGGATCAAGTCACCGTCTTCGATATAGAAGCTTAAATATTTGTCGTCAATGCTGAATGCTCCCTTTACCAGATCCAGAATGGCCGCCGGATTGTTGCGGGCCGTGGTTTCCACCGGAAAAATGTCGGAGACCCCGGTGGGGAAAAAGCGGTGGAACCGGGCGCTGTGGCGGATATGGTCCATAATGTTGTCCGGTTCGTCGCCGACTACGATGCGCACGCCCGGAGTCACACCTTTTTGCGGCGCCAGTCCGGCCTGCGCGTGCAGAAGATAGCGGTCTCCGGTCAGCTTTGAGTATACGGCGGGAAACTCTTCTGCAAACCCGTGTATTTTGCACATGATACGATCACCGAGATCATTTGCCTCCTCATCGCGGCCATAGCGGAAGCCGCCGCGATCTTTCAGCAGCGTATTGACGCATTCGCACAATCCAGCCACACCGAACATACCGACAAAGCGGTCCGGGTCCACAAGGCCCTCTTTCACCAGGAAGGAAGTGTCGAAGAAATGGGACTCTTCCACCATAAAGCGAACGCGCTCATTCATATACTCTCCCAGCGCCTGCAAAGCTTCGGGCAAAAGCTCTTCCATGAACTGTTCCACTCCGGAAGCAAGGTCCGCCAACCTGGGCAGCACAACGCGGGACAGGCAGTATCCGCCTCCCCGCACCGGCAGGATGTTGAAGCAGCTGACAATTCCATAATCGCCGCTGTAGGTCTGCCTGTGGATACGGTGGTTGCAAAACGCCGGGCTGGCACAGGAAAGCGCGGTCAGAACAGCCTGTTCTCCGAAATCGTCGGGCGTAATATCCGGATCGTATTTCAAGGTAAAATTCGGTACGGCGTTTTGTAATTCTTTCTCCGCGTCCAGAATGAGCCGGCCTGCGCGAGTCGCTTCCGGGCCGAGGTTCGCATGACAGTAACCATTCGCGACCGTACGGTCGATAAAATTGAGGAAGCGTTTGATCTTTTTGGATGCCTCCTGATCGGAAACGCCCTCCAGAAACGGATCGATCAGCTTATCCAGATTGCCTACATACACCGGACGGCCTGTCACGGAGGGGATATGACCGTACAGGATGCAGAGGGAGGTCAGCAGATCGTCAAGATCCTCCGGCGGCTTCAGTCGAAGAAATTCACTGCCGTTTTGAACAAATTTCTGAAAATCGGCCAGAATGTAGCGCGGCCGGTAGGGGGCTTTCCCCTCGTTCATATCACACAGAGCGCCTTTTTCAAAATAGTATCGGAATTTATCCGAAACATGCAGAGGGTCCACGGAATTTTCCGCGGCCTGGGCAAGCTGCAGCAGCTTTTGATCGTAAGTGAGGTTTTGCGCTGTGATAATATCCATTACCTGATCCATTACGTACTCCTTCTCTCCATCTCAATTTCATTAAAATCCAAATGATTGTTTCCAGGGGGACAGGAAAGATACTCTTTTTCCAGAAGCATTTTCATCCTCTGATAACCTTCCCTGCGAACAGAAATCCCACGGCCCTCCATACAAACCAGACCCCATTTTTTCAACTGCTGAATCCCACGGATAACCGTCTTCAAGCTGGTATTGATTTCGTCGGCCATTTTCTGCCTTGTGGCGCAAATGCGCACGGTCCCTTCCTTTGCGTCCCTCTCGTAGTACCGGCAGAGCAGAAACATCAGTCTTTCCGTTGCGCGCAAAGACAGAAAATTCCTTTCATTGCTGGACTGCTCCAGAAGGCGCCGCGTGACTGCGCGGGCCCTTTGAAACAGCACCTCCCCGTTGCCCTGGACCCATGCAAGATAGGCTTCCTGTCCGATGGTGATGATCCGGCAATCGCTTGTAGCGGTCAGCGTTCCTCGGTAAAAAGGATACCCGGCAATCAGTTCGAATTCCCCGAACAGCGAGGGGGCCGTAAATTCGGCGACTACGTAGATATTGCCCGAAGAATCCTGATTCGCCGTCTGTATACTTCCGTGCACAAGAACATATACAAAATCGGCGGGGTCGAGCGGGCTGGCAAGAATATCGCCCTTTTTCAGGTTCTGTACCGCACAGCGCTCCCTGAGAGGACCCGGCATGGAGGCAAACAGCTTAAGCAGTTTTTCCTTTACCGGTTCATCCAGAGAATGAAGATATTGCAGAATATCGGCCATGGGAAATCCTCCTGTTCAAAAATTAACTCTTTTGGCAAAATTGAGCAAGGTCATTTGTCCATTTTCCAAAATTTCTATATAAATTTTAAAAAACCGGACGCTTTGGTACACTTGTCCTTTCCGATCATTGCTGTGTGAACTATAATGAATTCATAAAACAATACAAAATACAGAAAGGATGATAGATTACGAAAAGGATCTTTTTAATTGTGCTTGACAGCTGCGGCATTGGAGGCGCGCCCGACGCCGCCGAATACGGGGATACCGGAAGCGACACGCTCGCGGCCGCTGCCCGGAGCCCCTATTTCAATATGCCCAACATGGGAAAGCTGGGCCTGTTTAATATAAACGGAGTCTCCTGCCGCCCCGAGGAAAAGGCACCGGAGGGAGCTTTTGCCCGGATGGCCGAGCACTCAAAAGGCAAGGATACCACCATTGGCCACTGGGAGATCGCGGGAATCGATTCCCCCGCTCCGCTGCCGACTTATCCGAATGGATTTCCGCAGGAGATTCCGGACGAATTTTCACGCCGCACAGGCCGCAAAGTATTGTGCAACAAGCCGTACTCGGGAACCGATGTCATCCGTGATTACGGGCAGGAGCACGTGGAAACGGGCGCTCTGATTGTGTATACCTCCGCCGACAGCGTCTTCCAGATTGCCGCGCATGAGCAGATCGTTCCGCCGGAGGAGCTTTACCGCTGCTGCCGTGAAGCACGCGGGATTCTCAGGGGGGAACATGCGGTCGGAAGAGTGATCGCCCGTCCCTTCACCGGGGAATCCCCGAATTTCGTGCGTACATCGAACCGTCATGATTTTTCACTCGAGCCGCCGGCCGACACCATGCTCGACCGGCTCTCCGCAGCAAAAAAGGACGTGATTGCCGTTGGAAAAATCAACGATATTTTCGCGGGACGGGGTATCACCGAATTTATGCGGACATCGGGAAACCAGCAGGGAATCGAAGAAACCATCCGGCTGACACACCGCGATTTTGACGGGCTTTGCTTTACAAATCTGGTTGATTTCGATATGCTGTACGGCCACAGGAACGACGTGGACGGCTACGCGAAGGCGCTGACGGAATTCGATCAAAAGCTTCCCGAAATTCTTGCCGGCCTGAAAGAGGACGATTTGGTAATGATCACCGCCGACCACGGGTGCGACCCTTCGACGCCGTCAACGGACCACTCGCGGGAATGTACGCCGTGGGTCATTGCGGGCCCCGGCGTAAAACCCGGCGCCAATCTGGGCACCTCGCCCACTTTCGGGGATATCGCCGCGACTGTTCTTGACTTTTTTGGTCTGGAACCTTCTGTGTACGGGACCTCCCGCCTCCAGGACCTTCTTCGGAACGCCCGGTAGAGCAGGAACCCAAAAGAGCCTCCCTTGGACATTGTCAAAGGGAGGCTCTTTATTTTCTGCTTTGTGACGGGGATTATGCCTTGGACTTCTCTTTCTTGATGAGGCTGCGCAGCGCCTCAACCGCAGTTTCAATCGCCGGAGCCGTCTCCCAGACACCGACTTCCCCGCTGTTTTGAAGAGCCTCACGCTCAAGATTGCGGCACAGCAAAAGCACGGTGGCACACCGGACACGCAGCGTGGACGCTACGATAAACAGGGTGGATGATTCCATTTCCGAACCGAGCGCACCTGCTTTTTTCCAGGCCTCCCATTTCTGGTGAAGCTCGTAGCTGACAGGCATACGGTCGGGGTCGTGCTGACCGTAATAGGAGTCCTTGCATTCCACCACGCCAAGATGATGGCGCTTTCCGAGCCTTGCCGCCGCCTCGTCGAGTTCGCGCACCAGACCGTGATCGGCTATGGCCGGATATTCAATGGGAACATATTCGCGGCCGGTACCGTCTTTTCGGATTGCGCCGGTCGGAATAATCAGGTCCCCGGGCACCAGGCTGCTGTCGATCCCGCCGCAGGTGCCGACGCGGATAAACGTATCGGCGCCGAGCTGAACCAGCTCTTCCATGGCGATCGAAGCGGACGGCCCGCCGATTCCGGTCGAAGTGACACTGACCCTTTCGCCTTCCAGCGTCCCGGTATAGGTGACGTATTCCCGATATGTTTTGATATGTACGGCGTTGTCCAGATAAGCTGCGATTTTGGGTACGCGGCCGGGGTCCCCCGGAAGGATCACATATTTTCCGACGTCACCCACCGCACATTTCAAGTGATGAGTTAGCTGTTGTTCCATTTAAGCGTTTCTCCTTATTTCAGTGATTTCTATAGAATCAATCGGAACGTTTCTTAAGCAAAATCCGGAACGCCCAATTCAATTGCTTTATTTTTAAATTTGATTTACAGCATTTCCAGTTGATTATGCAACAAGTTTGTGTTTCTCCCCCGCCTTCGGCGGGGGAGAAACGTGTTTTGTCTCGCAAACTGAAATGGAATTGCTGTAGGTCGGAAATGTAACCGGTCAGACTGTTTTCAGGAAACCGTCTTTGCATTGACCGCTTTTAAAATTGCCTGTGATGTTTCCTCCATCGTGACAATATTCCCGCCTAAGTTAAGTGTTTTGCAAAGCCGGCTGACATAGGGCTGTTTCAGCATCGATTTTTCCAGCGCCTCAAAATTCCAGAATATTTCAGACGGCGCACCGCTGGTGACCACCTTTTTATTGGCCATAACAATGACACGATCAAAGTTATTTACCACAAATTCCATGTCGTGGGAGATTGTGATCAGTGTTTTTCCTTCTTTGTGCAGATGCCCCAAAATGGAAGAAAGGCGGAGATTTCCCGTCAGATCCTGCCCGGCGGTCGGTTCGTCAAAAATCATAACCTGCGTGTCCATTGCGATAATCGCGGCAATGGAGATGAATTTTCTGATGGAAAACGGAAGGTTAAACGGATTGACATCTCTGTATTGAGCCAGATTGGTGATTTCCAGCGCGTAATCGACCAGTTCTTTGGTTTCCTGCTCCGTTTTGTTCAGCACCTTCGTTCCAAAGGCGACTTCATCGTAAATGGTCGAATGGAAAATCTGATCGTCCGGGTTCTGAAACACATAGCCGACATTGCGGCTCATCTGGGCAATGGTATGATCTTTACTGTTCATATCGCCTATGATGACATCCCCCTTGGTGGGGCGCAAAAGTCCGTTGAGCATTTTTACGGTTGTGGTTTTTCCGGCTCCGTTCTGGCCTATAATGGCAATGCATTCGCCTTTTTCGATCTCCATGCTGATATCGTCCACCGCCAGAAATCCACCGGGGTATTCAAAACTGACATGATCCAGCGTTATATAGGTCATTAGCTTTTTCCTCCCTTTGCAAGGTGGCTTTTGACGATGTCTACAGCCTGATCTTCCGTAATCGGTATATTCTTAATCGGCAGTCCGAGTTTTCTCAATTCATTGCCCAGAATGGACATTTGGGGAAGCTGCACATTTTTCTTCAGAAGAGAGATGTCCGACAGAATCTCCTGCTTCGGTCCCGCTTTTATCAATTCACTGTCTTTGAGAACAAGAATTTCGTCAGCGTATTCCGCAAGAAGGTCCACCTTATGCTCGACCAATAGAATGGTCTTATGTTCATTTTTCATTTCGCTGATGATTTTAAATACGCTTTCCGTTCCCTCCGGGTCCAGCTGGGAAGTGGGTTCGTCGATAACCAGAATATCCGGCTTCAGCACGATTGTGGAAGCCAGTGCCACCCGCTGCTGCTGGCCGCCCGAAAGCTCAAAGGGATTTTTCAGCGCAATGGCCGTAATATCCGTCAATTCCATGACATCTGTCACGCGCTGCTCGATCTCATCGGGATCGAAGCCAAAATTTTCAAGTCCAAAAGCCACTTCTTCAAAAACGGTGTCTTTTACCCCGCTGATCTGATTAAAAGGATTCTGGAACACATATCCGAATTTCAGGGCAAGCTCACCCGGGCCATACTCTGTGGTCGGCTTTCCGTCAACCAGGACCTCGCCTTCCAGCGTGCCCTTGTAAAAATCCGGTGCAAAACCGCGCACCAGCGAACAGAGCGTCGTCTTTCCTGATCCGTTTTCTCCAATTACGCCGTAAAACTTTCCCTCTTCAATTTTGAAGCTCATGTTTTTAATGGCAGGTTTCTCGGACAGAGGATATGTATACGTTACATTCTTGAATTCAACTACAGTACCCACAGCAATATCCTCCCTATCAATACAGCCGCCGTTACGATTACGGAAATCACAATCGCTTTGGCCTCATTCCCTGACTTTTTCAGTTCCAGCAGGCGCGTCTTTGGACATTTCGTATCAAAGCCCCTGCATTCAAGGGTCAGTACGCGTTCTTCCGTATTCATGATGGAACTGACAACCAAAGGAACAATCATTGGAAAAAACGCTTTGCAGCGGACTATGATATTTCCTTCTGTCTCAATCCCGCGCGCCCTCTGCGCATTCATAATGGTTTTAGAGCTTTTTCCCAGAACTTCGATCATCTGAAAGGTCGAAAGAAAAACGAAGGAAGCCTTATAGCTCATTCCCATTTTTTCAAGGGCATAAGTCATTTCCTTGGTCTCAGTCGTCTGGAACAGCCACAGAAGGATGCCCGCGATGTTTAAAATGATGAAGCACAGAAAAATCGCATGCTGAAGCCCATCCTCATAAATACTGAGGAATCCGAAGCGGAACAGGACCGCGTCGCTGCGGATCAGCAGCGTCTGCACGATAAAGATAAAGGCGACAAAGATAAATATACTTTTGAAAAAGCCAAAAAACTTTTCCCATATGCCGCTGACAGCGAAAAGGACAGGGATCATCAGAAAAAGCGGAATCAGATACAACGCATAACCGTTTACCTTAACGGTCGAAAGAGCAGTTACGCATATGCAGTACAAAATGACGATCCAGCCTTTTGTTGTGGGATACAAGGCGGCTATCGGGTTTTCCTTAACAGCGCTAAGTTTTTCTCTGAACATATGTTGACTCCTTATAAAAGCAGATACCACCTTTTTTATCGTTCAAAGGGAAAAGATAGTATCTGCCTTTTAGTATCCGGTTTATGCGGTTTTTGAGGTGGAGTTTTTGACGTAGTTGTTGCCCAGACTGTATTTGATCAGGTTCCTTGCGGGAATGACTTTAATGATTAACCGGGTAACAACAATCGCGATGATTCGGTCTATGCACGTAAACAACAGGCTCGTACCGATAACCGCCTTCCAGATATTGACGCCGGAAGCCATCAGGGTAGCGGCAAACAGGGAATCGGTGGAGCTGGTTACGCCGCCGTATACCAGAACGGCAATCGGTGCCGAAACAATGGTGGATACCAGGGATGTCAGCACAATGGAGATCACGATCTTCCACCAGGTATCAAACATTTTTGCACGGGCCAGGAAGCCCGCGACAAGGCCCACCGAAATGCTTGTAAGTGCGAACGGAATGCCGCTCGGGTTGGTAATGCCGTTCACAAGGCTGCCGATCAGCCCTGTCAAAGCGCCTACCCAGGGTCCGCAGAGCATGGAAACAAAGAATGTGCCGATCGTATCAAGGAAGAGCGGCAGGGACAGAGCGTGGTGAATCTGTGAGCCGACGAAGTTTACGGCCACGGCAATCGGCATTGTCAGCAGAGCCAGCGTGGAAAAATCTTCTTTTATGGAATGTTTTTTCTTTTCAATCATTTGGGGTTCCTCCTCATATTTGTTTACAATAAATGCACTATGTAGTTCTACCAAAAGTCGCAATCGTTCGGTTCTCAAAGCTTCCTACTGAACGAAATCAACAGCACCTCCTCAGAATTTTCTTGCTTACCCTTCCAGCCTCGAAAAAGGCCCGGTGAATCTCCTCCTATCTTCCTTCTGAAACCAATTTTTGCTTTATATAAAGAAAAATTTGCGCGATCGTTACAGCCTCTGGGTGCTCGCTCGCACCATCAGGACAGGTTCGCATTTCTCCAGGTCCGCGGCCGGATGCTTCTTTTCGATCAGTTCGATGAGCTCCTCTGCCGCGCGTTTTCCGATATCCTCAATCGGGATATGCACCGTGGTAAGCGGAACCTCTAAAACGTCGGAAATAAAAATGTCATCATATCCGACCACGGAAAGATCTTTCGGAATGGACAGCCCGTAGTTGCGAATCGCCTTGTAAATTCCAAGGGCGATCATATCGTTGAATGCGAAAATTGAGGTAACGCCTTTTCCAAGAAGATACGGCAGACCCTCCTGTCCGCTTTCCAGCTTGTAGTTTCCCATGTATACCAGCGATGGATCGAAGGGGATTCCCGCTTCGTCCAGCGCTTTGCGATAGCCTTCCAGACGTTTGATGGAACTGATGTAATCCTTTGGGCCGGAAATAACGCCGATTTTGCGATGCCCATAGTCGATCAGATGGCGGGTAGCAAGATATCCGCCGTAAACATGGTCACATATATCCGCGCAGGAAGTAGCCCCGTTAATGATGACGTCCATTGCGATTGCGGGAATACCCGAACGGATTACGGTCTGGAATCCGCTTTCCAGATTTTTCAGACTGGAAATCGAGGAATGAGGAAAGATGACACCGTCGATTCCCTGGTTCAAGAAAATATTCAGGTACTCCATGTCGTTTTCATTTTCCTGTGAGGAGCTGACCTGAACGACCTGATATCCTCTTACTTTCGCCTGCTTCACAATCCCGCTGATGACCTGAGCGGAGAAAATATTCACGGAATCGGAGACAACACCGATAATATGGGATTTCTTTGTAACAAGGCTTGCCGCAAAGTGATTCGGATAATAATTCATCTCTTTGGCAACAGCCATTACTTTTTCCCGTGTGACCTTGGAAACCCTTGATTCCCGATTGTTGAAAACCAGTGAAACAGTGGTGGTGGAAACACCTGCTTTTTTTGCAACATCCTTAATGGTCGCGCTCATGATTTTCGCCTCCGTATATCGAACTGTATCCCGGACCGAACATTCTTGCACAAAGCTGCCTGAATCTTCAGAAACGAGAATTTTAACCGATTTGTTAAAACGTTTTATCAACTTGCTATTCAGTATAACACAAATTTTAATTTAGTCAATACATGCAAAAAAAATAGTAATTAAAAATTATATTATTGACTTATACTAATATTCTTGATACAATTTCAAATAGAAAATACAAACGTTAAAATTCTGGAAAGAGGGTTTTTACAAATTGGTAAAACGATAAACTAAAAATCAAAACATATCGATGCTGTGATTACAAATCCCAATAAAGACAGTGAGGAAAACCTTTTGAAATCAAAGAAACCTATCAGACATCTCATTCTCTGCATCCTGACGATCAGCTTTGGCCTTTTCATTAACGGGATCGGACTTGCTTTTCTGTATTCCGTTGAGCTCGGCTCTTCCCCGATGGGAACCTTCGCGGATGGGCTGCACAATATACTGCATATCTCGCAGGGAAACGCGAACATCCTTGCCAACGCCGCTTTCCTGATCGTGCTCCTGATCCTGGCAAGAAAATACATCAGCGTGGGTACCGTTCTTTGTACCTTCACACTCGGCCTTTATGTAAATCTGGCCTCCGCCATCATCAGCCCGCTGAATCTGGGAGCTTTGCCCTTACCGGGGAAAATCGCGGTATCCGCCATAGGCACCGTTCTGATGGGAATCGGGCTGGGCATTTATGTCTCTGTAGAATTCGGTCTGGGGCCTCTTGAAGCGATCGTGGATATTATTTATCGGCACACCAAATTAAAATACAAAACGGCAAAAATCATTTTTGATGCGCTTTTAGGGGTTCTCGGCGTTTTGTTCGGCGGAAAAATCGGCGTTGGTACCGTGATCTCCATTCTGTGCACCGGTATTGTTATGGATGCCGTAATCGGGAAAGCCAAACCCTTTTTGACAAAAAAGTGTCTTAATATTTGATTTTTCAAACCCTCCCCTTCGTTCTTTTTTGTCTTATTCCTTTGTCCTATTCAGATATTTTATATCTAAATAAAACCTCCTTACGGGCTTCCTGCACATTGCTGCTGCAAGAAGTTCATCAGGAGGTTTTATAGCGTTATTCCCTGCACGCGATCAGCATTATGGGAAGCCTGAACAAGACCGACTATTTTCATTTGGCAACACATATCGCGGCGTCTGGGCGCTTCGGGAGTACCCGGCAGGGTAGCTATTGTATGGTGCACCTCTTGACATCCTGCGCTTATATGAGATAATATAAATCAAACGATTGATTGAATATGTGCTGAGGTGCTTATGTCTGAACCGGATACAAAACTAAAAATGATACAGGCAGCCAAAAAACTGTTTTCACAAAACGGATTTGACGGTACGTCAACAAGGGACATTGTCTCTGCTGCAGGCGTAAACATCTCGCTGATTTCGTATTATTTTGGAAGCAAGGAAAATCTGTTTTTTGCGCTGTTTGAAGGATTCCCGGCCCCCGCATATGACAGAATGCCAGAGAATTGCGATCGGCTTCTGGAGGAACTGTCCGGTATCATTGCCGGAATTGTAATGTTGCGATTTAATGAACCGGATTTGGTCACTATTTTACAGCAGGAACTTTATCGGCAGAGTGCGAGATCGGAAAAGCTGGTGGAGCTTTTGGCCCCCACTTGGAACCGTATCCGTGCGCTTATTGAGTTGGGCAAGACGCAAGGCCTTTTCCGGGTAGCGCACGTGGACACAGCATTATCCTTTGTCATGGCGGCAGCGTCTTTTCCGAGACAGCACTCTTTTTATCGGGGTTATCTGAGGGAAAGAGAAAATCCGCAGGACGTCGCCAGAGAAACCTTAACGTTTATTCTCAGAGGTTTGGGGTGCGTCGAGCAAGAGCAAGGAGGCGAGTTAAAATGAAGTTGTTTTTTAAGGATCAGGCGTTTTCTTTTGAGCTGCTGCGGGCAGTTTCCTACAGCGGCTATCAGGGTGCGGAGTTGGGAGAATGTCTGGCGATTGCGGCAAATATCCGCGAGGGAGACTTTAACAGTTGGTTCGTCGAGTGGAACAAGGCCGCCGAGCGCCTGCACAAACTTGGCAGGTCCTGTCTGGAGAACGGCCGGGAGGTCAGTGGCCGGGAGGCTCTGCTGCGTGCGTCCAATTACTACAGGACGGCGGAGTTTTTTCTCTCCCCCGACGATCCTCGGCGGAAGGTGTCGTATCGGGGAAGCACCGACACCTTCCGGGAGGCCATGCGCCATATGGATTTCCACTGCGAAGCCGTGAAATTCCCCTATGAAGGAAGTTATCTGTCCGGCTATTTTTACCGCGCTTCCGGTGACGACGCCTCCGTCCCGAGGGCAACTCTGGTAATGCTTGGAGGCTTCGATTCCACTTGCGAGGAGCTTTATTTTGCCGGTGCGGCCGCTGCGATCAAAAGAGGATACCATTGCCTGATTTTGGACGGACCCGGCCAGGGCGAGACCTTGCGCATTCAGGAAAAGCCCACGCGCTTTGATTTTGAAGTGCCTGTGGGCGGGGCACTGGATTATCTGGAAACACGGCCCGAAGTCGATCAACGCCGCATCGCGCTGATGGGAATGAGTATGGGGGGATATTACGCGCCTCGGGCTGCGGCATTTGATAAAAGGATCTCCGCTTGCATCGCCTATGACGTCCTTTACGACGTATGGACGTCGATGCTGAATAAAAATCCCAAGCTGCGTATCGTCGAACGGCTTTCACCCGCAGCCGCCGAGTTTGTCATGGGTATGGCTATGAAAACCAACGCCTCTCTGCGCTGGATGGTTCAAAACGCTCTGTGGGTTTACGGACTGGAGCATCGGTATGAACTTCTGAAAGCCGTTCCCCAATATACCCTGCGGGAGGTGGCTGGCCAGATCAAATGCCCTATGCTTATCCTTGTTGGAGAGGCTGATCATTTTGTTTCTTCGGAACAAGTTGACGAGCTTGTAAAACGGCTGCACTGCCCTTCCACGGTGCGTATATTCACGAAAAGAGAGGGCGCGGAGGAACACTGTCAGGAAGGAAATCACGCGCTGCTGCATCAGGTCGTTTTCGATTGGTTGGATGAGCAACTGCCTTCCAAGCCCATATAAGAATCGGTATGCGTAAATAAAACAGGGTGCCTGCTTATTTGGTCGCAGGCACCCTTTTCTGTTTGGAAGAGCCAATGCTTTTGGCCTATGAGCCCCGCTTCGGCGGGGCCTTTCTACTTCAGTTGCGGGAACACGTTCCGGTAATTCATCGATTCCTTCTATCATTTTTCCTTATTTGTTATCAGCAATGCCGAACTAATCACCACAAACACGGAGCCGACATTATGCACCAGCGCCGCCGTTACGGGATTCAGCATTCCGACTGTCGATAAAATTACTGCAATTACGTTCCAGATCATCGCAACGGTAATATTGAAATTGATGCGCTTCATTGCCTTTTGGGCCATCCAGAAAAGATAAGGAACCCGCTCAATATTATCGCTGACAAGTACCGCGTCCGCGGCCTCCACGGCAATATCGCTGCCGACCCCGCCCATTGCGATCCCGGCATAGGCCGTTTTCAATGCGAGGGCATCGTTAATGCCGTCGCCGATCATGCAGATATTTTCCCCGCTGTTGCTGTATTCCTTGATCGCGTTCATTTTTTCTTCCGGCAGCATATTGGGTTTAACGTCCTCAATTCCGACCTGTGAAGCAATAAATTTTGCGGTTGCCTCGTTATCTCCTGTCAGCAGGACGGGGCGTACCCCAATGGATTTCAATTCCGCGATCATGGCCTTTGCGGTTTCCCTCAAAACGTCTGCCAGCGCGATAATCCCCGCAAAGCCGCCATCCACGCAGACATAAATAACGGTTGCTCCCTTTTGCAGATACCCGTCCGCCATCTGCAATGCCGAATCGGGAATATCAATCCCTTCCTGCTTTAGGTACTCCGCTTTCCCTGCCAGAATATTACGTCCGTCTGCTTTTGCGCCGACCCCCATGCCGGCTGCCAAAACAAATTCCTGTATCTCCTGCGGAGAGCCGCCCTGATTGAGATAATAGCTGAGAATCGCTTTGCCCAGAGGATGTTCGGAATGCTGTTCCGCCAGGGCGGCCAGCCTGAGCATTTCATCGGAACTGAGGGTGGAGTCGCAGCTCTCTACGCCGACCACTTCGGGTCTGCCGTGTGTGAGTGTTCCGGTTTTGTCAAAAGCCACGCGGTCGATTTTGGCGAAACGCTGCAGCGCATCGCCGGAACGGACAAGAATACCGAATTTCGTTGCGTTTCCGATGCCCGCCATCACTGCGGTCGGCGTTGCAAGGATAAACGCACAGGGGCAGAATACAACCAGCACCGTGACAGCCCGGATCAGCTCACCTGTAAACAGCCATGTCAGCCCCGCCGCACCGAGAGCGACAACGACAAGCCATGTTGCCCAACGGTCCGCCAGCTTCACGATGGGAGCTTTGTTTGCGTCCGCATCTTCGGCAAGCTGAATCATCCGCTGGAGCGAGCTGTCGCCGCCGACCTTTGTGGCACGCATTTCAAAAGTGCCGAATTGGTTGATGGTTCCGCTTGTGACCTCATCGCCGACGGTTTTGTCAACAGGAATGGATTCGCCGGTCATGACGGACTGGTCGATAGATGTTTCGCCGGAAGTAACGATCCCGTCTACGGCAATTGTCTCGCCCGCAAAAACGACCAAAACATCATCGACTTCCACATCGTCTGCGGGGATGATTTCCTCTTTGCCGTCCCTCTTGACCCTTGCCGTCTTCGGTGTCAGGTCTATGAGTTTTTCAATACCCTTTCTCGCTTTTCGGGCGGTCACATCTTCAAGCAGCGTCCCAACCGCCATAATCATGGCGACCTCGCCCGCAGCGAAGTATTCACCAATGCCAATAGATGCAAGCAGTGCAATGGAAACCAGTACATCCGCTTTGATGTCATGTTCCGTAATTAAGGCGGTGACGGAGCCGACCACGATCGGGATGCCGCAAAGCAGGATGGCAACCCATGCAATATCGAACGGCAATACACTTTTCAGAGCTCCGGTCAGGCTCAATATCAGTGTGACCGCCGAAATAATCACAAAAAGAATGTTTCGCTTTTCTTCGCTGACAAACCATTCTTTGATTTTTTTCCACATAACGATACCTCCTTAAAACATGCTTGATTTTTTAGGAAAAAAGCGGTACTATCTATACAATACCGAACTATTTGTTCATTATTATTATACGATTCTACATGACACGCAACAAGAAACAGTTTCGATGAATTGTGCGGTATTGAACGATTTCAGGTATTTGTTCATTGGGAGGACGTTATGGACAGACGACAACAAAAAACAAGAGACGCGATTTTTGAGGCATTCAGCACACTGTTGTCCTCAAAAAGTTATACCAAGATTACCATACAGGAAATCATTGACGAAGCGAATGTCGGACGCAGCACGTTTTACTCCCATTTTGAGACAAAGGATGATTTGCTCAAGGAAATGTGTACCGATCTGTTCAGCCATGTTTTTTCCGAGAAACTAAATACGGAAAAAACTCATGACTTTTCGCTGGCCGGCGGCAATCCCGGCTCTATGATTACTCACATCCTGTACCATCTGAAGGATAATAAAAAGAATATTACAGGTATCCTCACTTCTGAAAGCGGCGAGCTTTTCCTGCACTTTTTCAAGCAGTATCTCAACGAGCTGATTATTCAGCATCTATTAATAGGCGTCGAACAAAAAAATAAAAACATACCGGAGGACTTTCTTGTGAACCACATTGCCGGCAGCTTTGTCGACATGGTGCAGTGGTGGCTTAAGAATAACATGAGACAATCCCCGGAGGAGTTGGCGAAATATTTTTTGTCCGTAATTATTCCGATCATTTAATGAAAGTTAAAATTATAGAAAAAAAAGCTGAGGCAAGAAATCTTGCCTCAGCTTTTGCTTATTTGGTTTCAAGGCCTTCCCTCCGTATTTGGTGGCTCGTATTCGTAATTGTTGGCGATCCCGTATTTCTTCATCTTTCTCCAGAGTGTCGTGGTACTGATGCCCATCTCCCTGGCGACCGCTTTGTGGTTTCCGCCGCATTTTTTCAAAAGCTCTACGATGTCGGACACTTCCGGATATTTGTACACGATAACGTGCTTTTCTCCGTTGGAAACTTTTATTTCAGGATATAATTCCTCCAGTAAACCTGTCACCATAACCTGATCGATATTTTTTTTGTAAGTCGTAATAAAAAGTCTTTCACAAAAATTTTCCAGCTGAATCAGGTTTCCTTCCCATCCGTATTCCAGAATGACGGCCATCGCTTCGTCCGTCAGTGTGAGATGTGTGGAATATTTCTCCGTGAATTGCTTCAGATACTGTCTTACCATTTTTTCAATATCCTCTTTTCTTTCGCGGATCGGTGGAATATTCAGCGTAAGCGCATTGAGACTGTAATACAGGTCCTTTCTAAACGTCCCGTTTTTTACAAGCAGGCTAAGATCCCGATGTGTCCCCGCAATGATGCGGACATCATAACTCTTTTCACCGTTCAGATTGCCCGGCATAAGCCCCTGATAACATATTGTCCTGTAAAGCCCATACTGACTGGCAAAATCCAGCCGTTCAATTTCGCCGATATAGACCGTGCCAAAATTGCATTTTTGAAGGATGCCGCTTGCGCCCCCCTCCCCGCCGTCAGAACCGGCAGTACTCCCAAAAAGATAACCGTATTGCTCTCTGTTGCCCATGGAACTG
Organism: Caproiciproducens puteiluti; assembly: GCF_052442865.1. Taxonomy (NCBI): domain Bacteria; kingdom Bacillati; phylum Bacillota; class Clostridia; order Eubacteriales; family Acutalibacteraceae; genus Caproiciproducens; species Caproiciproducens puteiluti. Next base: position 3,365,589 of record NZ_CP194790.1, read on the forward strand.
CAATTCACCATCAAAAACGGGAAATTCTTTCTTGCGCTGTGATTGTGGATGCACTGGGCAAAAAGCTCCTTTTCCGTTCCTTCTTCCCCATGAAGGAGGACAGGGTTCTTTGACAGCGCATATTTTTTTCCCAGCTCAATGCTTTGCCTCAATTGGGGCTCCAGCGTCCTTAAAGCGCCAAAATCAAGCTGTGCGATCCGTCCGGACAGATACATATTATGTATATTTTTATCCGTGAATTGCGAAACATTTTTGATTTTGCTGCAGGAAAGGATCGCGCCGGTAATTACCTGGTCGCACCGGATCGGCGCAACACAAAGAAGTAAAGGATTTCTTCGGATCCTAATCGAAGTGGAATAATTATCCCTTTCCCCCTTCAATATGCTTTCTATGGCATTGATGTCGATATCAGCAAGCTCATCGTCCAACTGCTTGCCGACGATTTCCGATTCCGATTTCCCCAGCAGTTCCTCCATGACACGGTTGACAATCAGGATGGTACGATAGCTGTCAATTTTGAGTATTCCGTTAAACGCAATGTCAAGCACGGTTTCAAACTGAGCCTGGCTGCTTTTTTCAATGTCGATCGCATAAGCCATTTTGGAAGCTATCTGCAGGGCACCGCGCATGGAATCTTCCGTGGATTTCAGAAAAAGAGTCGGGATATGGTATTTTTCCACGCTCCGGATGACGTGATCGCCGCCCAGTATGATATCCGCGCCGTCTTTCACGGCATTCTCCACGGCTTGCTCCATTTCGTCAAAGCTATCGATGATATAGCAGTTCAGCTTGACGCCGAACAGCCTGTCGAAGCAGGAAATATCACTCATCATATTTTTCAGCGAGACGATCGCGATGCAGGGAATTTCCTTTTTAATGATTCTTTTGCTTTCCAAAACCAGAAGGCCTATTTCCTGAGCAGTCATTAAAATTTCCACGACCGGAATATTGGTATGGGTTTTAATCAGCTGTGCCTGCACGCCCCTGGCCACTATGATATTGGCTCCCTCTTCGATGCACCTTCTGGCTTCGTCAACCGCATCCACTGTTTCAATAATTCTGATAGTGTCAACATCAAACCGGTTTTCACGGATCACCTTTTCAGCCTGATCCTGCATATATTTTTTGGACAACAGCATCATTATCTTAGCCATGGCAAAATATCCTCCATCCGACTTTTCATTCAACCGGCCGATTCCCACATTCCATTGAAACGCCCGAAGCCCCGCCTGGGAAGTCCGCAAGGACTCCCGGCCGCGAGGCTATTATAACATAAGCATGGTCAAAATTTCTGAGTTTTCTGCATTCAAATTCATTCTTTCGTCAGGTGATTGGCGCCGGATTGAAAATGCATAGATCATTGTGCAGCCCATAAACCTCGGCCCATGGCTTATAGGTTCCGCTGGCCGTATCAACAATCATATGGAACAGCCGCGTCCCGACTTCGGGAATCGTGGCATTCCCGACCGCAATGTCCCCCGCCGAAAGATCGATCAGGTCTTTCCACATATCCTTAAGGTCGTTCCGGGAACAGACCTTGACAACCGGCGCCGCGGCGAGGCCATACGGAGTTCCCCGTCCCGTCATGAACACCTGAAGCGTGATGCCGGACGCAAGCTGACAGGGGCCGCAGACAATATCGCTGGCCGGAGTAGCGGCGTAAATCATGCCGTGTTTTGTCGGGCGCTCCGCAGGGGACAGGACCTCCACGATCGGAGATTTCCCCGACTTTGCAATGGACCCCATTGCCTTTTCCACAATATTGGATAACCCGCCCTTTTTATTGCCGGGAGTGGGGTTCGCGGAACGGTCGACTCCTCCGTTTTCCAAATACCGGTCGTACCATTTCATCTCGTCGGCCAGCTTTTTCCCGACACTGTCGTCAATGCAGCGCTCCGCAATCAGGTGCACGCCGTCCCTTACCTCCGTCACCTCGGAAAACAGGACCGTCGCCCCCGCCTGGACCAGAAGGTCTGCTGCATATCCCGCGCTCGGATTTGCCGTCACGCCGGAAAACGCATCGCTGCCCCCGCACTGCATGCCGATGCACAGATCGGATAAAGGCAGCGTTTCTCTCTTTCGCGCGTTGAGTCGCTTAAGCTTTTGCTCGGCCATTTCCATAATGGCGTCCATCATAGCCTGAAATCCTGATTTGTCCTGCAACACGATAACATTTTCCGCTTTGATGTCGCCGCTGTCCAAAAGCATTTCCACAGTCAGTTTCTCACAGCCCAGCGCGACCACCATCACTTCTCCCCCGAAGTTCGGATGCCTGACCAGATTGCGCAGCGCCCGTATCGGCACCCTGGCTTCCGGAGCATTGATTGCCACCCCGCAGCCATAGGCATGGTTGATCGGCACAATGCCGTCCACGTTCGGGTACTTTGGAAGAAGTTCCTCCCTCATTCTTTTAACGGCAACGTTAAGGACGCCGGTTACACACTGAACCGTTGTGCTTATGCCAAGGATATTGCGCGTACCCGCGTATCCGCCGTCGGGATTCCGATAGCCCTCAAAGGTTTTCACCGGCGCTTGAGGCAGGTCGCTGACCAGATTGGTTCCAAACGCCATATCGTCCAGCTCCGGCAGCACGGGAAGCTGAAGCATATGCTCATTGATCCAATCCCCTTTTTTTATGCCGCTCAAAGCATATCCCAGCACTACGCCGTACCGGCGGATTTCTCCTCCTTCCGGGATATCGCACAGCGCTATTTTGTGTCCCTGAGGAATATTCTGATTGGCAAAAACGCCATCCGCCGCCTCCGTTCCTGCCGGAATTTCATGGATAGCAATGGCGACATTATCTCTGTCGCTGATTTTGATTACTCTTTTCTGAGACATAGTTCCTCCTTCCATTTCTATGCCGGATATACCGTAGAAAAGTCAGCAATTGCTCTTGCGGCACAACAAAGCCACCGGGGATTCCAGTCAGATGGAAGGGACTGGAAACCGATAAACAGAGAATCCCCACGGCTCAAAAAAGGCTGCCGCAAAACCGGCCCGACGCGGGCTGTCAAATGCATTCACCTTACCAGGCAGGGCTTTTTCGCATCGTATTTCCAGCCCGGGATCAGATATTGCATTCCCAGCGCATCGTCGCGCGCGCCAAGGCAATTTTCAAGGTAAACACGATGTGCTTTTTCCACCTGTTCCCTGTCGACTTCTATGCCAAGTCCGGGCTTAGCCGGAATTTCTATGCATCCGTCAACGATCTGGAACAGCTCCTTGGTAAGCCTTTCGATCCCCTCCTGCCAGATCCAATGGGTATCGATCGCATTGATCTTTCCGGGGGCCGCGGCGCCGCAATGGGCGACCATCGCAAGGGAAATATCGAAATGATTGTTGGAATGCGCTCCCCAGGTCAGGCCGAAATCGTTGCAAAGCTGGGCCACCCGGACAGAACCCTGCATCGTCCAGAAATGGGGGTCCGCCAGCGGGATATCAACGGACTGAAGCACAACGGAATGGCTCACCTGCCTCCAGTCCGTAGCAATCATGTTGGTCGCCGTCGGAAGACCCGTAGCACGCCGGAACTCAGCCAGTATCTCACGTCCGGAATATACACCTTCCGCTCCGCACGGGTCCTCACAATAGGTCAGGATACCGTGCATGTCTTTGCAAAGTCCGATTGCTTCTTTTAAACTCCAGGCCCCGTTGGGGTCAAGAGTGATCCTGGCTTCCGGAAAAGCCTGTTTCAGCGCACGGATGGCTTTGATTTCCTCCTTCCCTTCCAGCACGCCGCCTTTCAGTTTAAAATCCCTGAAACCATACTTTTTCTGAGCCGCCTTTGCAAGCTCGACAATGGATTCGGGAGTAAGCGCTTCTTCATGGCGGAGCCTGTACCAGCCGCAATCCGAATCCGGTTCGGAAGCGTATGCCAGATCCGTTTTTGTCCTGTCACCTATATAGAACAGATATCCCAGGAAAGGGACCTTATTTCTTACCATGCCATCCCCCAAAAGCGCGGCCACGGGTACCCCGAGAGATTTTCCCAAAAGGTCGAGCAGAGGTGCCTCGATCGCCGTGAGGACATGGATGCCCGTCCTCTGGTCAAAAGTCTGGTTTCCCCTTACGTCCGCCTCGTTTCTGCTTCCCAGCTTAGCCTTTACTTTCAGTAACGTATTCTTATACTCTCCCAGATTCGTACCGATGACCAACTCTTTTACCTCTTCCAGCGCATCGGTGATTTTCTTTCCACCGGGGACTTCCCCCACACCCGTCGCACCGCTGCTGTCCGTAAGAATAACGACGTTCCTTGTAAAATAAGGCGCGTGCGCTCCGCTCAGATTCAGTTCCATGGAATCTCTTCCCGCGACCGGAAATACTTCCATGTTTTCAATCGTTATTTTCATTCTCTTTTCCTCCCATATATTCTGTTAAATAAAACCATCATGAGCCCATACTATATCGCTTTGATATTTTTTGTAACGATCACGCTGCTGCCTGAATCCAGCACGTTCCGAATCGCCACCTGCCCCGCCCTCACCGGCGCCTTGAGCTTGACCCTTTTGATTTCCTCCATGACGTCGAATATTTTATCCTTCGGAATCATTCTGTCCAGACGGACGCTGGCAAGCGGCAGTTCCCCGTTTTCCACAAGCACGGAAGAAGCAATGTTACGCTGCGGATCCGTCAGCTCCTGCCGTACATACTCCTCGCCTTTCGGGCAGGAAGCCCCGTCGATCGAAATCACCTTTTCATCTTCGGTCTGCACCTTGATCTCACAGCCGTTTGGACAAAGGATGCACGTATATTCTCTTAACATGCCACGGCCACCTCCAAATCCGCCCGATCACTTAAGGCTTCTTTTCGCAGCGGCACCTGAATCATGCTTGCAGGCAATGCCTTTTTCATTTTCACTGTCTTTTTTACCTCTCCGCTCTGGGAAATTCTGATCTCGCAGTTTCTCATGGGCTTTTTCACCCGCAGGGAGAGGACAAAATCTTTTTTTCCGCTGATTTTCTGCGGAACCGTATAGACGATGTTGCCGTCCGTCCTGACATTCAGCCCGCATGCCTCCAGCGAATTGCACGAAACGTACCGTGCCGCCGCATCCGCCATTCTTTCCGCTTCCGTTGAAACAAAGTCAACCAGATCGTGTACCTGCAGCACGTTCCCTGCGGCAAAAATCCCATTCACATTCGTCTGACCATTTTCATCGACCACCGCGCCCTTGGTACGGCCGTCAAGATCGATCCCCGCCGCCAGAGACAATTCATTTTCAGGGATCAGCCCGACCGACAAAATCAACGTATCGCAGGAATAGTCCTTTTCCGTTCCCGGAATTACCTTCCTTTGTTCGTCGACCCTCGCGACCGTAACGCCCTCCAGGCGGGATGTTCCTTTAATCTGCGTAATGGTATGGCTTAAACAGAGCGGAATTTCATAATCATTCAGGCACTGTTCGATATTTCTCGGCAAACCGCTGGGATAAGGCTGAATTTCAAATACCGCCTTTACCTTCGCTCCCTCCAGCGTCAGTCTTCGGGCCATGATCATCCCGATGTCCCCCGACCCCAGAATGACCACTTCTTTGCCGACCATTTTATTATTCAAATTGATATAGGACTGGGCAACGCCCGCCGTGTAGATGCCCGACGGTCTTGTTCCCGGAATGCTGATGGCTCCCCGTGTCCTCTCTCTGCATCCCATGGTCAGAACAACCGCTTTGGCCCGGTACTCAAGGATTCCCTTTGGAGATACCGCGCGCACCGTTTTATTACAGGTAATGTCAATCACGGTTGCATTGGTTATGTAAGGAATCCCAAGCTCTTCCACTTCATCAATAAAGCGCTGGGCATATTCCGGTCCGCTTAAGGTCTGTTGAAACCGGGTCAGTCCGAATCCGTCATGGATGCACTGGCGCAGGATTCCCCCCAAGCTTCTTTCGCGCTCTATAATCAGGAGGTTTTTAATCCCTTTTTTATATAATTCGACCGCTGCGGCAAGCCCGGCGGGACCACCTCCGATAATAATGACGTCTCTCTGCTGAACAGCCATTATTTTCTCACCTTCCCAGTAAACATATAAGAATTTTTTCGAGAATAGAGGATTTCGGTTTCTTTTTTCTGCTGCTCTTCTTCAATCATTTTTGTAATCCGCATCTCACAGTAGCCGCCCTGGCATCTTCCCATGGTCGCCCGCGTCCTGTTTTTTATACTCTCCACAGTACAGGCGCCCAAAGGATTGTGAATCGCTGCCAAAATCTCCGACCTGGTGACATTTTCACAGCGGCAGACAATTTCCCCGTAATTCGGGTCTTTTTTAATCAGCTCTTCTTTCTCCGCCAGGCTCATTCTGCTGAATTTGCGGACCGCTTTCCGGACCGGGTTAAAATTCGGGTTCGGCTTCAGTTCCTCTCTGGCCGCCATCAGGGCGACGGCTCTTCTGGCCAGCGGAAGCGCGCTCGTAAGCCCCGGGGACTCGATCCCCACCAGATTAACGGTATTCGGTGCCTCATCCCTGGCTTCGCATACAAAGTCAAGGACCTCCCCGGTTTCCGGATCGACCCGTTTTGCCCGGATCCCCGCAAAATTTCTGATAAAGTATTCGCGCTTAACGTACCGGAACATTTTGCGTCCGTCTTCTATAAGCCCCTCAATATGTTTACTTGTGACGCCAAAATCCTCGAAATCCTCCGTTATATAGGAATCCGGTCCGATCAGTACATTGCCGTCCACAGTTGGAACCGCATGGGTGGCGAATCCTCCGTTCTCATTCGGAGCCGGATAAACGGGCATATTGATAAAGGCCCCGGCTTTTTTATCCAGGGCGATGTATTCCCCCTTGAAGCCGCGGATGACATATCCACCGATTCCAAGCATGTTTGAAATGACCCCGCTGTATAATCCGGCGCAGTTCACGACCCATCTCGTTTTGAAAACGTCCCTCTCCGTTTTGACCGCATAGATTCCGTCCGTGCGTCCGATCCCTGTCACACATTGGTCAAAAAAGAAACTGACACCGTTTGCTTTTGCATTCTCGGCCAATGCGATGTTATAGGCGATCGGGTCCAAAATTCCGGAATTCGGAGAATACATCGCAAATTCTCCTCCGGCGCTGGGGTCCAGCTCCTGCAGCCTTTTTTTGTCGATGATCTCAAGCCCGACGGCCCCGTTTGCCTCTCCCCGCGCCTGAAACCGTTTCAGGCTGGCCATATCCTTTTCATTGAATCCGACCACCACTTTTCCACAACGGCGAAACGGAACGTCCAGTTCCCTGGCCACCCGGTCAAATTCCCGGTTTCCTTCCACACAGCACTGCGCTTTCAGAGAACCTGTTTTATAAGTAAATCCGCCATGCAGCACCCCGGAGTTTCTCCCCGAATTTCCACAGGCAACATCCATTTCCTTTTCCAGAACACCGATTTTCAACTGATATCTCGCCATTTCTCTGGCAACTGCGCTCCCCACGGCGCCGGCGCCAATAATCAGCACATCAAATTGCTGCGTCATATATCTTCATTCCTTCCTCCAAAAGCAATTCCCGCCGCGCCTTCCCCCAGAAAATGGAGAAAAGAAGCCCCGGCCGGGCGATACAGCACGGGTTCTATACCGTCAAATAAGGGGTCGTTAACCTCTCCTGTTCGTCGAACGCCAGTACCTCCGGTTTATCCAAAGCCTCCACGCCCTTAAACTCGTGATTCTTTACCCTTTCATAATATTCTTCCGAAAGCATGATCTCTGAAATATGAAGGCTGTTGGGAATTCTCACCATCCGAACACGATTTTTGTCCACCTTATTCAACGTGCGGATGCAGAGCGAAACTGCTTCTTTCTCTGTCGCCACCACCACCGGAATCATAGCGGACCGAAGCACCGTGCTGGTAATGCAGTTCGGATACATCGCCTCCGGATCAATCTGCTCAAAAATTTCTTTGGTGATGCAGCTGGCCAGACCGACGCCCAGGGCGTTGCCATGCGATACCCCGCTCAGTCTTAAAAAACAGGTCCTCTGAACCTTTAGCCCTCCCGTCGCATAAGGAGTGGAAAATGTCCCTGTAATATTCGGGTCGGTCCCTGTCCCGCTGTAATTCTTACCGATTTCGTCTACCACAAGGACATCGGCACTTCCGACCAGAATGGACGGCATATTGGAAAAAGCAAATTGTAAAAGCTCTGCTTCTCTTGTCAGGATATTTTCCGGGGCAATCGCTTCAATCAGGCAGGTTTCGTCATAGGCGTTTTCCACACAGGGAACCGCGAACAAAATCGGGGCCTTTTCCAGTACTACCTTCGCCATGGAGGGAATGTTTTGCGCAATCCGGTCCATTCCATCGCTGTGGACCTCTTCCGCTCCTTTCTGCTTGCCCAGCCCCACAGTCATCATCTTGCACGGCCCGCTCTCCACCGTTCCGCGAAAGGCATTATGCGGCTTGAGCCTGCAGGAAATGATAACACCGTCGGCACCATATGCATTTTTGTCCATGTAGACGGTCCTTCCGGCATCGGAGACTCCCAGCTTTACGACTTCCATGGAGGAACGGATCTCGCAGCCCATGGATTCCTCCGTGATTCCGAACCCGGCCAGCATATCCTTCTGACCCTGCGCATTCGCTCCGCCATGGCTCCCCATGGCGGGAACGATAAAAGGAACCGCTCCTTTCAATTTGACAAAATCGGCGATTGCCTTTGTAATGATATTCACATTGCGTATTCCCCGGCTGCCCGCCGTAATGGCGATCTGCATACCGGGCCTGATTTTGGAGCCGAATTCCGGCTTAGACAATTCGCGGCTGATCAGCGGCGGAATATCCCGGGGGTCAATCCGGTCTTTCGGGAACTCCTGCTTTGCATGAAACATTTTCGGTATCGGGACGGTCTTCAGCAGAGCGGAAACCGTCCCCCCTTTTACTATCTGCATTCTCTCGCTCCTCTCTTCCATCAATTACCGCTATAAGCAAAACCCAAAGGACACAGGAATCACGGGATCGCAGCTTCAAATAATTGCAGCATGCCGGCGCTGTCAAAGGGCAAATTTTCGAAATCGGACAGCCTTTCCACGCGCTCCGGTTCCGATACAGCCGCCCACGCCGCCCTGGAGAGCCAAATTTCTTCCAGCGACCGGGTGCTGCGGACAACGACCAGCTTCAGGTCCTGGGGCCGGATTTGTCCCGCCGCCTTGACGCAGGCCTGAAAAACCAGTTTATCCGTTGCGAGCGTCGGGGGGATGTTCGCAAGGAATGGCTTCATCCCCGTCAGGGAATTGATGATCGTATATTCCTCGTCGATTGCGTCACGCAGTCTGCGGCTGATAAAATCCGCCATGCCGCATCCGCTGGCGTTTCCTCTGGAAAAGCCGGTCAGGCGCAGCACCCCGAGCGCCTCCACGTGAGGGCCGGTATTGGGCAGGCGGTTGATGGGCCGCCCCACAATCGCCGGGTCCATACCCGTCCCGGAAATCTCTTTTCCCTGTTCAAAAACGACCAGGGCATCGATTTTATCCAGATAAATGCGGGGAATCATCCCCATGGCGCGTTTCAGAATTTCCGGTTCCGTTTCCGGTATCTCTTCTTTCCGGGAAACATAGACATCCGCCAGTTGTTCATATCCGTTCTCAATAACGGATATTCCGCCGACGATTTTTAGATACTTCAGCGCAGTCAGTCCGACACGCACCATATTCTCACCGAGAAAGGGCGTCCCAAGGCTGTGTGTCATGGCGCAGCCCTTGTGCTTGGCAAGGCCGATCGCCATCATTTTGATAAGGCCGCTTTGGTATTTTTCCCGAATAGAGGTATGGGTTTTAACACGGTTGAGTAGCAGAATCCCATCGGCTTCCACTGCATTTTTATCGATATATACCGGGAGCCCCAGCTCGGTTCTTGCCACCTCGGCAACGTCCATGCAGGAAATGATCGGAGCGCCCACCGCCGCCTCTGTGATTCCCAGCTCCCGAAGCATCGCTTCCTGCCCTTCCGCCGTGCCGCCGCCATGGCTTCCCATAGCGGGCACGATAAAGGGGATTCCCCCCTTCTCTTTGACATAAGCCACGGCTGTGCGCATAATACGCTGATATTCGGCGATGCCGCGGCTGCTCCCTGTTATGGCAATACGGTCGCCTTTTTGAATCGGCAGATTCTTCCCGCGCAATAAGCCGATCAGCTTTTCTTCCGGATTTTCCAACAGCGTCCGGTCAAACAGCTGCCGGACCTTCGCCATTTTGGGGATTTCGTAGCCTTCCAGCATTTCATTCAGTTTCGCCAATGCATTTCTCTCCCTTTAATAGGCGGCGCGGACTGCAAACGATACATTATTTTTATTGGCGCGGTAGATTTGCATACTCTCCAGCGTACCGTCTGCTTCCAGCTTCTTCAGGCCGATCCTCACCGGTGATCCGGGAAGATCGGGCAGCAGATAGAGTCTGCCGTCTTTTTTCGTCGGTTTCACCTCTAAGCATTCTCCCATCGGGAGTGTCATCGGTTCGTGGTTTTCCAGAGGCTCATTCTCGTTATACAGCGCTCCAAACGAGGCGTTCTGCCAGACGGTGCCGCCGGAAGAAAACATCAGCCCTTTTTCCCGGGCCAGGTCGCGGATTTTCAGCAGATCGCCCATTGCGCTCATGCGCCCCAGCAGCGGCATCAGATGGTCCACGCCCTTTTCGGCATAGGTCTCAAAGGCAAAATAATTCCGCATGGATTCTCCAAACCCGATTTTCATATCCGCCCGATCCCGAAATTCCCTGATGGCATTCATGTCGTGGGAATGCACCGGTTCCTCGAACCATGCGGGACAATAAGGACGGATCCTGTCGGCGAAACGCAAAGCATCCTCGACGTCCCACACCTGGTTGCCATCCACAGCGATTCGGATGTCCGGACCGACTGCCTTTCTCACCAATTCTACGCGCCGCACATCGCGGTCCATATTTTTTCCCCAGTCGCTTCCGACTTTGAATTTGATGGTTTTATTGCCTTCCTCAACATAACGGACCATATCCGCCACAAGATCATCGTCATCCGACAGCAGAGAGCCGCCGCCCTTATAAATCGCGGCCCAATCCTTTGTGGCACCCAAAAACCGGTGCAGCGGTTTCCCTTCCCGCTCAGCCAATATCTCAAGCATGATGCGGTCAAACTGCCCCAAATCGCAAATCTGGCCGCTTTGGAAACCGAAATTCCGGAATTTCCAATAAAGATAATCGTACCACTCGTTATAGGTGCGGGTCTCTCCGGTCAGTACCAAGGGAAGGACGTTGGAAAGCAGGCCGGACGAGCAGAAAGTACGCCCGCAATTGCCTTCCGTATCGTACACCTCGATCCACCCCTGAAGAGGAACAAAGCTGCCGAACCCGCCGGTGGCGTCGCGCCACGGTTTTTTCACCGGCACAGGGTTCAGATTGTAGTATACAGCCTTGGAAAAAGTCAGCTTCTGATCAAATTGAAAGTAATTTTTCATTTCCACAGCCTTCTTTCGTATTTTATCGCGTACCGTCGCTTGCCCTATCGTGTCCATCTTTCCATAAGCGCGGAATAGTCGGATCAGATATTTTTCCTTGTGCTTTATGATGTAAGGCAATTATACTAACCGCAAAATTTTTCTAAAAAAATCCCGTCAAATGCAGCCTTTCGTCTCATTTTCCGGGATTTTTTTAATTTCTTTGATTAGTGAAGGCCCATGGAAGCCAAAGCCACGGCGAAGAACGAATTCAGGAACGGGAACACGGCGCCCAGAATGAACTCATGGTAATAGCCGTTTTTAACCGTCAGTCTTGTGTAGTTCAGGCGATTGATGACCGAGCCGTTATACGGCATGGAATCGAGTCCGTAGCAGGAAATATTCACAATTCTATGTAGCTGATCCGCAGGGACCCCCATCTGGAGGAACTTATTTGCAAACGCATTCAGCGCGATGCCCTCGCCTCCGGAAGCGGAGGCCGTTACCCCTGCCACAATGTTGGTAGCCAGGCACAACTGGAACAGCGGAGATCCGGGCATTTTATCCAGATTTTCAACTACGTATTTAAATCCCGGAGTAAGCTCGACAATCGCTCCGAAGCCGACGACCGCAGACACATTCATAATCGATTTCATTGTGGAGGTACAGCCGTTTGTCAGCGTTTTGCCAATGTGCTTAAATTTGCTGTAATACAGCGCGAAGCATACGACGCAGCCCAATGTCAAAGATACAAAGGGCGTAATATTAAACACATTCATTGCAATCAGCAAAACAAGGGAAGGCGCCAATGCCTTGAGAAACTGGAGATTCGAGCAGTTTTTTTCAAGAATGGCGTTGTTTAAGGACCCCGCCTCTTTATCCATCAGCTCCCCGGTGACCTCAAAACCTTCGCCTCTCTTCTCGTTTCTGCCAAGCTGGAACCAGATATACCAAGCGCCGAAAACGATGCAGGTCACTGCTGAAAGGATGCCGATCACCGGGGCTGCCTTCGGGTCGGTACCCAGGTATTTTATAGGAATCAGGTTCTGTATTGCCGGAGAGCCCGGAAGAATTGCCGTCCACATGGAACCTCCGTACACAGCCACTGCAATGACAAAATGCCAGGGGATATCCAGCTTTTTAAATATCGAGTAGCAGATCGGCGCGATGGTAAAGATTACAACAAATCCGCTGACGCCGCCGAAGGAAAGAATCGCGGTGATCAGGGACAATCCCATCAGCACCCAGTACTTTCCCGTTTTTCCACTCATCTTTTCGGTCAGACTTGAGATTTTCACCGCGATGTCCTCCGCAGCACCGCAGTCACCCAGCATGGCGCCCAAAACGCACGCGGGTAAGAACAGCAAAAAATTGTCCGTTGCAAAACCACCGAAGTCTTTCGCATAGGCTTCCCCCATGTTCTCGATGATCGGCAGCCCGGAAAACAGGAGTACGACGACCGCACTGACCGGGCCGATGATCATGATCGGGAAACCCTTGTAGACACCGACGATAAAAAGCGCCATAGCCAGCAAAATCCCCAACAGGCTCAAAACACCCATATCCATAAAATTTCTCCTTCTCAATACATTATTTCAAATTTCGCATAAGAAGCCGTTATGTTCTTTCTCACCCCAATTTCCATATTTCAAATAAAATTTCTCTGTAACCTTAATGATAGTAAAAGCCGGGACAAAACATGCTGATTTGGAAAATAAAACAGCTGCTTGGCAGCGGACCCGGACAAGGGCGCTATTTTTTTGAATAGTATTCAAAAAGACCCGCTTCCTCTATTCTGCGCTTCATTTCTTCCCACGCCGGACCTTCCGAAGGCTCGCTCGGAAGAATGGGCTTTCCTACGTCGAGCCCCAGCATGTTCGCCATATCTTTTGTCGCGGTAGGAAAGCTTACGGCATCCTGGCAGATTCTTACCGGATTCAGCCTGAACTGATCCTCTCTGGCGCCTATGTAATCGCCCGCCATGAATTTGTCATAAATACCGCACACAAGTTCCGGAAAAAGGTTTGCGATCGAACAGGCGCCCCCCGCGCAGCCCATGCAAAGCCCGCCGAAAAGCATTGTGTCTTTCCCTGAAAACACCTTGAAGTTTATGTCGCGGGTACGGCGGATCAGCTCGCTGAGCAAGGTGAAATTTCCGCTGGAATCTTTGATCCCGACAATGTTCTTTACATTTCTGGCCAGCTTTTCGACCAGGTCCGCCGTCAGGCCGAATCCGCACCTTCCCGGGTTGTTGTAGAGAAGTACATACGTATCCGGCACCGCTTCCGCGATCGTGCGAAAATGCTTGTATAGTCCCGCTTCCGTCGGCTGAATAAACATGGTTTGCAGAATCGATATCCCATCCGCGCCGGCGGCAACGGCCATTTTGGCCTCGCGAGCTCCCTGCGCCGTACCGATGGAGCCGATCCCGTAATAAACCGGAACTCTGCCCCTGTTTTCGTCCACAACAATTTTCAGGCCTCTCTCATGCTCCTTTTCATGAAACATGTAGAATTCCCCATTGCTTCCGAACACAAGGATCCCTCTTACCCCTCCGTTAATGACGCGGTTTACCATAAATCTGAGTTTGGATTCGTCAATTTCCTCTTTGTCGTCAACCGGAGTGATAAGAGGGACGATTATTCCTTTTATGTCTTCCAAATCCATAAGCGTAATCCTTTCTTCCTGCGTTGAAGTGAGTGTCCGCTGTCCCTCAGAGGACAGGGAATAGAAAATCAGCCCATGATTTTCAGGTTATTGATCTTCTCAAAATATTTGGCGATTGCAGAATGATCTTTCTTCTCAAGGCCATCCGCCTTCAGCGATTGAAGGATTTCCATCGCTTCTGCGCTGAAAGGAACGGAGATGTTCTCCGTATGCGCCGTATCCAGCACATTTTGCAGATCCTTGATGTGCAGTTCGATCCGGAAACCGGGATCGTAATTGTCGCTGAAAATCTTCGGCGACTTCTGCTCCATCACCTTGCTTCCCGCAAGGCCCTTACGGATTGCCTCAAAAACAAGCTGAGGATCCGCCCCGGCCTTTTTGGCAAAAACATAAGCCTCGCTCATAATGGAAATATTGACCGCGACAATCATCTGGTTTGCAAGCTTCGTAATATTTCCACACCCCGCGGTTCCAACATATGTCACACTGGAAGCCATGGTCATCAGCAGCTCGCGGTATTTGTCGAATACCGGTTTTTCCCCGCCGACCATGACGGCGATGGTCCCTTCAATAGCGCCCGGCTCCCCGCCGGAAACAGGAGCGTCCAGAAAATCCACGTTCAAATCCTTTAACTTTGAATAAAATTCCTTACTGGCCACCGGGCTGATGGAACTCATATCGATTACCGTCTGGCCGGCCCTGAGTCCTTCCGCAATCCCGTCTTTATCAAAAAGAGCGGAAGCGACATGCGGCGAATTCGGCAGCATGGTAATGATTACATCCGATTTTTCAGCCACCTCTTTACCGGTTGCGGCAACCTGCGCCCCCTCTGCCCGAAAGATTTCCAACGTATCCGGATTGCGGTCAAATACAATCAGTTCATAGCCCGCCTTCCGGACATTCCGGGCCATGGGTTTTCCCATGATTCCCAAGCCAATAAATCCAACTTTAAACATTTCTAAGTACCTCCTATCAGCGTTGTTTCCGTGAACATTCTCACGTTTTTCGATTGAAATTGTTAATTATTCAACAAGTAGTATCTTATAGCATTCCTCTTTTAAAATCCATTGACAGGGAATCCAACAATAAAATTTTAACTTTATAGAAAATACTTAAAATTTCAATTTGTGAAATACATTTTTCATTCGTGAAAGCAATCTGTTTTCATTTGCTTTCACTTTTATCCCGTATAGCATTTTATATAAATTTTATACATTATTATTATGTATTTTAGAATAAATATCAGTAATTATTATTATATTAGAAAGGGTTTTGGGTTCCTAACAAACCTTGACATGGTCTTCAGTGAAATGTATACTCGTTTTGTGATCTGGACAAATGGCATAAAAATTCTCTGGATCAGATATTCATACTATCTATAATTGAGCAAATAATCGGAGTCGCAAGGGAAATTGTTTGATCAGTTTGGGAGGTACATCTGTATGTCATCATCAACAATAAAGAAAATCAGAACCATCCGCTTACAAGGCATGCCTAACATCATTTGGATAGAAATAGAAACCGATGAGGGCCTGGTTGGATTGGGAGAAGCTTTCAGGGGAACGGCTGCAGTCGAGGGGGTCATTCACGGCGAGCTTGGGCCTTGGCTGATCGGGAAGGATTCCCGCCAAATCGAGTTCATCTCGTGTACCCTGACGACCCCATACGTTGGATACCACAGCTCCGGCGCGGAAGTACGCGCGGCCAGCGCGATCGATATCGCCCTCTGGGATCTGTTCGGAAAACGTCTGGGGATTCCCGTCTATGAAGCGCTTGGAGGAGCGGCAAGGCAATCCATTCCGGTCTATAATACATGTGCGGGGTATTCCTTCAACACAAGCAGCAGTGCCTACAACGCCGGGGCATCCCGAAGAAAAATCGGCGCGCAGGACGAAATGAGAGGGCCATATGACGATCAAATCGCATTCAACCGGGATGCGGGAAAATTAGCAGAGGACCTGCTGTCCGAAGGATATAAGGTCATGAAAATCTGGCCTTTTGATCCCTTTGCGTCCAAGGTGCAGGGAAACACGATTTCCCTGGAAGACCTTAAGGCCGGTTTGGAACCGTTTAGAAAGATACGGAAGGCCGTGGGTGACCGAATGGAGGTCATGTGCGAGCTGCACAGCCTTTGGAGCGTTCCGGCCGCGATCCGTATCTGCAAGGCCCTGGAAGAATACAACATTTTCTGGGCCGAAGACCCGATTTGCAAAATGGATGATATCCAATCGATCAACTACCTGCGGAGCAAAATAAACGTTCCGATTTGCGGAAGTGAAACACTGGCGGGAGCCGTTACGTTCAGGCAAATGTTCGCGCAGGGGACGTTTGATTACGCGATGCTCGATCTGGGATGGTGCGGAGGACTGACCGAGGGCAGAAAAATCGCGGCTTTAGCTGAAAGCTATGCCATTCCGATTGCCCCTCATGACTGCTCCGGACCGATTGTCCTCTGGGCCGGCATCCAGCTTTCGATGCACTCTCCCGCGGGCCTTTTCCAAGAGGTTGTCCGGGCCAATCTCGCCACCTGGTACAAAGACCTCGTAACCGACCTTCCCGTCATAAAGGACGGAAAGATTCAGTTGCCCGAAACACCGGGCATCGGAGCAAGCCTGCTTCCGGAAGTCAAGCAGCGCCAGGACGCTGTTATCCGTGAAACCTGTTAAGGCCAAGGCGGGTCTCCGACGATTTGGGGCGCTTTATCCCAACTCGGCCCGTAGCCGATGTTTTTCTGTTTTTGGTGATCGGGGTAAAAAATCCAGCTGTTTCCGGAACTGCGTGTTCAAGAGACAATTGCTGTGAATTCGTTAGATGAAAGGAAGATTGTGAATGAAAACCGGAAACCCAGTTGTTACTTCTATGAAAGTGATACCGGTAGCGGGATATGACAGTATGCTGATGACTTTAAGCGGTGCCCATGGTCCCTATTTTACACGAAATCTGGTTATTCTGACCGATAACGCGGGGCACACCGGAATTGGAGAAATCCATGGAGGAGAGTATACCCGTACCGCTCTGGAAAGCTGTATTCCACTGGTTGTCGGAAAAGATATCTGTACCTATCGTTCCGTTCTGGACAGCATCCACAAAGCGGCCTCCGGTACCCAAAAGGTGGAGGGAGACGACGGTGAAGGCATCCAGATGCTGGATATCAGCAAGCTGAAATTTGTTGTGAAATCAGAGTGGGCGATCGAATGTGCCCTCCTGGATTTGCTGGGACAATATCTGGGATTGCCAATGTGCGAGCTTTTGGGAGAAGGAAAGCAAAGGGACCGGGTTGAAACATTAGGCTATCTGTTCTATGTGTCCAATAAAGAAAAAGCGGAAGGCCTGCCTTATCTGGATGAGAGCAGCCATACAGACCCCTGGTACCGGATGCGGCGGACAGAGATGCTTACTTCGGACAAAGTCGTGGAACAGGCTCAGGCTTTGCAGGAAAAATACGGATTCCGGAACTTTAAGCTGAAAGGCGGCGTTCTGGGCGGGGAAAAGGAAATGGAGACGATCCGAGCGCTGAAGAAGCACTTCCCCGAGGCAAGAATCAATATCGATCCCAACGGTGCATGGAGCCTTCGGGAAGCGATCGGACTGTGCAGTGACATGAAGAATGTCCTCACCTACATCGAAGATCCATGCGGCCCCGAAAACGGCTACAGCAGCCGTGAAATTATGTGTGAGTTTAAAAATGCGACTCATCTTCCGGTCGCAACCAATATGATTGCGACCGACTGGAGGCAGTTTTATCATGCGGCGGCACTCAAATCCGTTGACATCGTGCTGGCGGACCCGCATTTCTGGGGAATTAACGGCACAGTGAGAATGGCACAGATTCTCAACGACTGGGGGCTGACTTGGGGGTCTCATTCCAACAACCATTTTGACATCACCCTGACCGTCTATGCCCATGTCGCCGCTGCAGCGCCCGGAAGTCCCACTCCTCTGGACACGCACTGGATCTGGCAGGACGGACAGAACCTCTGTGAAAATACTCCTGAAATCAGGGACGGATATCTGGAAGTTCCAAAAGCGCCCGGCCTTGGGATTCGTCCCAACATGGAGAAAATCATGGCGGCAAATGAGCTTTACAATAAGATCGAGTTCCATGACCGAAACGATGCCGTAGCGATGCAGTATTTGATTCCTAACTGGAAATTCGATCCCAAAAAGCCTGCTTTGGTAAGGTAAGCGATTCCTTTAAATGCGGGGTGTTGACTCTGGCTTCCCCGTGACAGGGTTGAAACCCGTTCGCTTTCCCGTTTATAATTAAAAGCAGTGCCGGAAACCCGGCACTGCTTTTATTCCTATGATCTTTGTCCGGACAGCATCCGAAACACAGCAAGTATTCGCGTGCTTTTCTTCTTGTATATCGCCATTAAAAATCCGTCCTTTCCTGGGAAGGCACAAACGGCGAATAGATTGGAACCCTTTGTCAATGGAGCATCCTGTAATCAAGTGAAAGGAAAATACTTATGAAAAAAATGATTCTGGTCCCGGATTCCTTTAAGGGAACGCTCAGCTCCCTGGAAATTTGCTCTGTTATGGAACAATGCATCCACGAGCACGCCCCCTCGGCACAGGTCGTCGCGATCCCGGTCGCCGACGGCGGCGAAGGCAGCGTTGACGCCTTTCTGGCCGCCATGGGCGGCGAAAAGATTTCGGTTCCCTCAAAAGGGCCTTATATGGAGGATATCACCAGCTTTTACGGCCTTGTAGACAACGGTCGGACCGCGGTAATCGAAATGGCGGCCTGCGCCGGGCTTCCCCTCGCGGGCGGCCGGCTGGAGCCGGATAAAGCCACGACCTACGGCGTGGGCCTTCTGATGGTTGACGCCGTGAAACGCGGATGTAAAAGGATCATTATGGGTCTTGGAGGAAGCGCCACAAACGACCTCGGCACCGGAGCCGCCGCCGCGGCGGGAATCCGTTTCCTGGACAGCTCCGGCACGGCCTTTGTCCCTACCGGGGGAACCCTTTCCAAAATCCAACACATCGACTGCTCCGGTCTTTTGCCCGAACTTCGGGAAGCGGAAATCATCACAATGTGCGACATTGACAATCCGCTGTACGGGGAAACCGGAGCCGCCTTCGTCTTCGCCCCCCAAAAAGGAGCGGATTCCCGGATGACGGTATTTCTGGATGAGCAGCTGCGCGCCGCAGCCGAAACGATCCGCCGCGAGCTGAATGCCGATGTTTCGAATCTTCCCGGCGCGGGCGCGGCAGGCGGCATGGGCGGCGGCATGGCGGCCCTTTTCCGCTCACGTCTTCAAATGGGGATAGAAACGGTGCTCGACACCGTGAGGTTCGAGGAGCTGCTGCAGGATGCGGACATGGTGTTCAGCGGCGAAGGAAAAATAGACGCTCAGAGCTTGCGCGGAAAAGTCGTAATCGGCGTGGCAAGACGCGCTAAAAAGGCGGGAGTTCCCCTTGTTGCAGTAGTGGGAGACATCGCGGACGACATAGAAAGCGTCTATGAGCAGGGCGTTTCCGCCGTTTTCAGCATCAACCGCGTGGCGGTTCCTTTTTCCATTGCCAAAACCCGCAGCCGCAGGGACCTGCGGGACACCTTTGAAAACATCCTGCGCCTCATGGAATGCTGCTGATTTCACCGTGGGAAATGCTGACCGTAATGAACCACCACCGGCTTTGCCGATGATTGTTCACATGTGTGCAATGCCCTATTGACCTGTGAAAAAGTTGCTCTTTATCATCTCAGGCTTCGCTAGTTATATCGAAAGCTACAACAATATGTTCCTTGCTGTCAACCGCAATCTGAACATTATGGCAGATGCCCCAACCACCGCTAGTCATGCATTCCAATATAACAAGAAGATGATCCATTTAAAAACACGAAGGTGTGCCGTTTATTGCGGCACACCTTCGTGTTTTTATCTAAAAAGCTAATTGCTGAAAAATTCAATGCAGGGGGCTGATATCCATACCTAAGGATACGGGCGGCAGTTCACTTTAAAAGGGAACAGACTTAAAGCGATGTTAAAAGTGTTGATCGTCGGTATGGATTGCCGAATAGGTCTCCATAAAATGATAGAACATTTTTTCAGTCGCGTTCATTGGCATTTTCGCCTGCCGGGTCAGCACCAGGGGGACTTTAATTTCTTCTTCGAGAGGAATCACTTTCAGATTCTCCAGATTATAGTACCGCAGCGCATGATCGAGAAAAAGCATGCCGAGCCCCTGAATACTGAGCAGAGAGAGAAGGGGCTCCGGAAAAGATTCCTGAACGGAAATTTGCGGTTCAAAGCCGAATCGGTAACAGGCATTGTCCGCGATACGGAACATTTGTGTACGGGAACGGGAAAAAGCCATTGGGTAGCTTTTAAGTTCCAGAATCGATACCTTTTCTCTGGAAGCCAGCGGGTGTGAATTCGGTACCACAAAAACGAGATGATCTTCCGCTAATGTAAGCATCTGATATTTGCTTAAATCGATCCCGTCATCATATAAAATGCCAAAATTGCACTCATGGCTTTCCAGAGTATCCCAGATGTTCCAGTTTGGAAGATGTTTTGTACGCAGGTTGAGATTCGGATATTGGTTCTTGAATTCAACAATCGCGGGCAATGCGTCGTAGTGCATGGCCAGACAATGCATGCCTACGGTCAGAACCTGTCCGTTCTCATAGGCGCAGACCTTTATATTATTCTGTAATTTTTCGTAAATAGAAACCAATTTCTGTGCGTATTCCAGAAAGATAACGCCAACCGGAGTTAAAGTAATGCGCCGCCGGCTGCGGTCAAATAAAGCAGAGCCTATTTCTTTTTCGATGGAGGCAATATGTTTTGAAATGGAAGACTGGGAAATATTGTTATGCGCAGCGGCTTCAGAAAAACTTTCGTAGGTTGCTACAGAAATAAAATATTGCAGTTGTTCAAAAGTCATAAAACATCTCTCCTAATCGTACAAAACAGGATTTGTATTCATTTATGGAATAGATTATAGCACAATCTGAATTGATAAAAAATGGACAATGTGTTATAAAATGATTAATGAATATCAAATTTGGCAGTGTGTTATGATCAAATTAAACAAATATTCTTGAATTTTTCCGTCTTCCAAGAGATATTTCAATGATTTAAACTACAAAAGAGCAGGAAGGAAAAAAGGCAGCAATGAATTCTAGTATGGAATACAAATACATCCTGTTGGATGTTAAAAATGCAGTAGGGTTTGTCACGCTCAACCAGCCGCAAATCAGAAATCCGATTGGCAATCCGGTAAAATTAGAGCTAATGGATGCTCTTGCTTACTGTGAAAAGAACGATGAGATCCGCATGGTTGTGCTCCGCGGCGCGGGAGGTGTCTTCAGTGCCGGCGGCGATATGAACGCGATGAAGGAACGACTGGACCGCGGCGAATACGGTACCTGGGAAAGCTGCCGTCTGGGAGGGGAACTGAATCTCAAATTGCTGAATCTGAAGAAACCTACGGTGGCCGTTGTGGAAGGAGCTGCAGCGGGTTCCGGTCTCTGCATGGCGCTGTCCTGCGATTTTCAAATCGTTACGGAGGATGCCAAGATGGTGTTCGCATTTGTAAACATCGGCTACGTCCCGGATTCCGGCGCAACCTATTTGGTTACGCGTGCGGTGGGAACGGTGCGTGCAAAGGATATTTTGATGTCGGGCAGGCGATTTTCGGGCCAGGATGCCGCCGCGTGGGGACTTGTTACCGAAGCGGTTCCCCAGGAGCAGATCGGGGAGCGATTGTCACAGTATATTGAAAAATATGCCAACGGGCCGACCAAAGCGTACGGATATATCAAAGAGATGGTTAACCGTTCAGTATATCACGCTTTTGAGGAAGGCACGGAAATGGAAGTTGAGTTCCAAACCATCTGTGAGCGTACAAACGACCACAAAGAATCTGTTTATGCATTTTTTGAAAAGCGCAGGCCAAAGTTTAAGGGAGACTGATATTGTCCGCAATATTTAGGAAATACAGCTGAAAGAAAAAGGAGAAGATAGTATGGCAGGAATTTTTGACGGCGTCCGTGTTATCGATTTTACTGCGCACGTATCCGGTCCGGCTTGTACGAGCACACTTGCCGATCTGGGGGCTGAGGTAATTAAAATCGAACCGCCGGTAACCGGCGAAGCAACAAGAAATTTGTATCCGCGTTTGGATGGGCAGGCGCTTACTTATCTCTGGAACAATCGCGGTAAAAAGTCGGTCACTATTAATATGAAAGATCCCGAAGGCGTTGCGGCCATCAAAGAGCTGATCAAAACAGCCGACGTTCTTGTTGAAAACTTCCGCCCCGGCGTAATGGAAAAGTTCGGCATCAGCTATGACAGGGTAAAAGAATTTGCCCCGGGCATAATTTATTGCTCTATTTCCGCATTTGGACAGTATGGACCGGACGCATATCGGCCCGGATTTGATATCGTTGTGCAGGCGAGGAGCGGCATAATGGACCTGACCGGGGAACCGGACGGCATGCCGACCAAGATCGGCATTGTGCTGGCGGACATGGTGTCTTCCAAGGATGCTTTCGCAGCCATTGCCGCGGCGCTGTACCATAAGCTGAAAACCGGCGAGGGCCAGTATCTTGATGTTTCCATGCTGGAGTGCGTTTCAAGTATGAACCTGTATATCGACCACGCGTTGATGGGGCGTGACCCGCAAAGGCAGGGCCGCCATCATATCAGTCTGGCGCCTTACGGCATATTCGAAGGGAAAAACGGCCAGTGCATCGTTTTGGCGGCATTCACTGATAAGCATTGGGAGATTTTATGCAACGAGGTACTAAAAAAGCCTGAAATGGTTGATGATCCGCAATATAAAACGGGAAACAGCCGCATTGAAAATAAACTCCAGATCGCTGCCGCTATTGAAGATTGGCTTAAAACCTTCGACAATATCGACGATGCGGTAAAGACCGTTGAGAAATTCGGGCTGGTTGCAAGTAAAATCAACTCGACCCGTGAAGTCGCGCAAGACCCGCAGCTGCTTGCACACGGCGGAATTGTCGACATTGAAGCGATGCCCAGCATGAAAAATACGGACAGTTATAAAGCGCGCGGTCCTTGGATCAAATATTCCAAAACGCCCGCGGTGATGAGGCGCGCAAGTGAGCTGGGCGAATATAACCATGAAGTCCTCAGCGGGATCGGCTTATCAAAAGAAAAAATAGAGGAAATGGAAAGCCGTTGGGCAAAACAAAAATAAACAAGAGGTGCTGAAATGAAAACTAGTTACAATCTTCTGACCGATGAACAGCAGGAGCTGCGGCTGATGGTCCGGGAATTTGCCGATAAAGAAATCATTCCGGGTGTCAAAGACCTGGATATCGCCGGTGAATTTCCGCACAAGCTTTATCGCAAGGCGTTTGATATGGGCCTTACCACGATGACCTTGCCGGAACAGTATGGCGGTATGGGACTGGATATTTTTACATATTCGCTGCTAAAAGAAGAAATCGCGCGCGGAGACGCCGGTTTTGCCGGTGCGATCGCCGGGTGCTTTATGGGCAGCCTGCCGGCATTGCTGTCGGGTACCGATTACCATAAAAATCTGGTTGCGGAATGTCTGAACAACGGCGGCGTCATGGCGTTCTGCCTTACCGAGCCGGACTCCGGTTCGGATTCGGCGTCCATGCGTACTACTTATGTAGACGACGGGGACAGCTATGTAATGAACGGCCGTAAATGCTTTATCTCGAACGGCGGCGTCGCCGATTTGCTGCTGGTATTCGCGACCAAAGACCGCAGTCTGGGGAACAAGGGAATCTCCTGCTTCCTGGTAGAAACGAAATCGGCCGGTGTTTCTGTCGGAAAGCATGAAGATAAACTGGGCTATCGTACTTCCGCCACGACGGACATCATTTTTGAAGACTGCCGCGTGCCGAAAGCCAATTTGATCGGTGCGGAGTGCGAAGGGATGGCAATCATGAACCGCAGCCTGAACCGGACACGGCCCACGGCGGGTGCGGGTGCGATCGGCAATGCGCAGTATGCCTACGAATGCGCGGTAGACTACGCAAAAGTACGCACTTCGTTTGGCGGAAAACCAATCTGCAAATTTCAGGGTGTCGGGTTTATGCTGGCCGACATGTACACGCAGCTGGAAGCGGCAAGACAAATGGTCTGGCATGCCTGCCGCTGTGCGGATGCCGGCGTCGTTGACCGTAAACTGTTCTCGGCAGCAAAGTGTTTTGCGGCCGACGTAGGGATGAACGTCTGCACGAACGCGGTCCAGGTACTCGGCGGTTATGGCTACAGCAGAGAGTATCCGGTTGAGAAGCGCTTCCGTGATGCAAAAATTTACCAGATCTTTGAGGGCACCAACCAGATCCAGCGCGTTATTATCAACAGCGATATCTGCAAAGACTAAGCGGCAATATCTGATAAATCCCCCCAAAACAATATAGTGAGAGAGGGTTCGTGAATCATATGGCAAACGCAGTTAACGCAAAATCTTCTCAGAAAAATGTGTTCCATGTTCTTTTCGCTTTAGCGATTTGGCTGATTTTCAAGTTTCTGGTTCCGGCACCGGCGCCTATTACCGCAGATGGCATTGAAATCATCGGTATTTTTATTATGGCGCTTTATCTCTGGATTTTCGTCGGCACCGGCTGGACGTCGATACTTACGGTTTGTTTACTTGGTATGACCAAATACATGACGCCTGCACAGGCCATCAAAGGCTCGTTCGGCGACTGGATGTTCTCGTTCCTAATGGGCTGTATGATGGTAAATGCCGTCCTTTCCGAGACCGGATTGTCGCGGCGTATCGCAGTCTGGTTCATTACGCGTAAATTTACCAAGGGCAGGCCTTACCTGATTATTTCAATGTTTTTTACGGCAATGTTCGCGTTGGGGCTGTTTATGACCTCTTCCGCGACCTGTGTTATGTTTTTGGCCTTGGCAAAAGAAATTCTGGATACCTGCGGCTATGACCGCAAGGAACGGTTTTCCCAGTTCCTGTTCTGCTGTATTGCATGGATCACGATTGCGGGCAACGGTATGACCGCGATTGGTCACGGCAACTTCATTACCGGCATGGGGTGGGTTTCCGAAGCCTTCGGTATTAAAATCAGCATTGCACAGTCCGCGATTATCGGCTGTTCCATTGGTATCGTATGGATTGTCCTGCTTATACTCATCATGAAGATGATTTATAAAATGGATGCCTCCAGATTAGTCAATTTGGACATGGATGAGCTGAAAAGCAGCATGACGAAAATGTCCAAAGCCGAAAAGTTTGCCGGCGGATGCTTTGCGGCGGTCGTGCTCTGCTGGGTCGCAGGCGATATTACCCAGCCGATTCCCCTGCTTTACAATACAATAGGTGCTTTCTGCAGCGGTCTGGGTTCGGCAATACCGATTCTTCTGTGCGTTTGTGTGCTGTGTGTTGTTCCCGTCGATGGCAAACCTCTCATGAACTTTAACACAATGACTAAAAAGATAGCGTGGCAGAGCTGTATGATGATTGGCACCGTCCGTCTGCTCGGTACTGTTTTTGCAGATGAAAAGCTTGGAATTACCGCATGGATGCAGAGTGTGTTCGGCCCTGTCGTTCAGGGGATGCCTGCGGCCCTGTTTGTTGTTGTCTGCATCGGCATCGCGCTGCTCGCGACAAACTTTGTTTCAAACAGTATCGCAATGGTTCTTTTCAAAGTGGCCGCGCCTCTTACTCTTCTGATCCCCGGGGTCAACGGGCCGGCTCTTGGCGTTGTCATGATCTGCGCGATTCACTATGCAATGTGGACTCCGGGCTGCACGACTACGACCTCCTTTGTCTGTGGAAGCGGAGACGTGGAGGGTTCGTTTATGGTCAGGTACGGCTGGGTTCCCATGATTGCGGCATTTATTGCGCTTGTTACCGTCGGCTACGGCGTCGGTTGTTTGGTTTTCTAAATGGAAAGGATTGATTTCTTTATGAATACTCGTATTACTGAATTGTTCGGCATTCAATATCCCATTATTCAGGGAGGGATGCAGTGGCTTGCCACCGCGGAATTTGCGGCGGCAGTCTCCAACGCGGGAGGCCTTGGCATCATAAATGCCACACGTTTTCAGGATAAAGAAGGCCTTGCAGAAGAGATCCGCAAGACAAAAACACTAACGGACAAGCCGTTTGCGGTGAACATTTCCATGCTGCCGCACAAAGACTATAAAGACAATACCGACAATTATTTTGCCGCTGCTTTTGAGGCCGGGGTACCGATTATCGAGACGTCCGGCCGCAATCCGGCGGAGTATGTACAGGCCTGCCATGATCACGGAATCAAAATCATGCACAAGGTCCCGGCTGTGCGCTACGCGAAGACCGTTGAACGCGCGGGCGTGGACGCGGTTACGATCGTGGGCTTTGAGTGCGCCGGTCACCCGGGTATGGATGATGTTTCCACTATGGCGCTTATTCCCAAGGCGGTCGAGGAATTAAAGCTTCCCGTAATTTCCGGCGGCGGCATCGCCGACAGCAGGGGCTTCATGGCCGCACTGGCGCTGGGTGCGGAAGGAGTGGTAATGGGCACGCGTTTTGTCGCCACCAAAGAATGCCCGATCCATGAAAATTTCAAACAGCGCCTGATTGAAACAGAGGAAAACGGAACCATGCTGGTTCAGAAATCTTTGCGCAACGCGAACCGCGTCAGTAAGAACGAGACCTCCGCCAGGACCCTGGAAATGGAAAATCGCGGGGCAGGAATCGATGAATTGCTGACGGTTATCAGCGGGAAGATTCAACGCGCCTGCTATGAAGACGGCAATGTCGAAGGCTGTCTGTTCCCCATCGGCGAGTGCAGCGGAATTATTCATGACGTAAAAACCGTACAGGAAGTATTCGACGAGATCGTAAACGGCAGTGAAAAGATTCTCAGCCGTATGCAAAGCATCTTGAAATAATGAATTAAACGATAAAGAGGCAATTATGCTATGAGTCCAGCGACAATTGCATTGGTCATTCTTGCAGGTTGCATTCTTTTGTTTTTGACCGATTGGATACCCAGTGCTGCAACAGCAGTTTTGGGATGTGCACTGTTGGTTGTGACAGGAGTTTGTACGCCTGCCCAGGCTTTTTCCGGATTTTCCAGCGACATAACGCTGATGGTTGCCGGAATGCTGGTCGTTGGCGACGCCTTATTTGATACCGGCGCCGCCAACACAGTCAGCAAATGGATCATTAAATCCGGAATAAACAGCGAACGAAAATTCCTGGCAGTAAGCATTGTCATTTCAGCCGCGTTGGCTTCCTTCCTGTCCAATATCATGGTGATTGCCATGTTTATGGCGATCATCAATACAATGGTCAAAACATCCCCCAATATGCACATGAAGCGTTTGTGCATGCCTATTGTGATGAGCTCAACATTTGGCGGTGTCTGGACATTGATGGGGTCTACGCCTCAGCTTGCCGTACAGGCATTGGTAAAAGGCACTTATAATATAGAATACCGTGTGTTCGATTATTTGCCTGTGGGATTGATCCTGACTGCCGCTTTCCTATTGTATGTGGAACTGATCTGGTATCCGGCAAGTATCAAAAAGTGGCCGGACGAAGACAAGGCGGATCGCGAAGAACTGGATGATTTCTCTGCCCGCCAGGAGCAGCTGCCTGCGGGAATCCATCCGGGCAAGCAGTATGTTATGCTCGTCATTCTGCTCTTCATATGCGTGCTGTTCGTTACGGAAGCCGTGTCGATCGGAGTAGCTTCTGTGATCGGCGCACTGCTGTGTATTATAACACGCTGTACAACAGAAAAATCGGTGATTAAAAATATGGATTGGGTCGTTCTGATTCGTTTGTCCGGCTGTCTGGGGTTAGCGACCGGAATCAGCCAGAGCGGCTGCGACAAGCTGATCGCCAGTGGCCTTGTTTCTGTCTTGGGAGAATCCTTCGCACCGCAAACACTGATGATCGCGGCGGTAATATTGTCTATGCTGGTAAGTAATTTTATCAGCAGTTCCACGGCAGTCATTATTGTGCTGACACCGGTTTTATCCTTATGCTCGCATTTTGGCTTCAGTCCGCTGCCGTTCGGTTTGGCGGTCTGCTATGCGTGCAGCCTTGCCATGTGTACTCCCATCGCAAGCGCGCAAATAGGGATTTCGATGGTGGCGGGATATTCGTTTGCTGATTATTTCAAGGCAAATATACTGCTGTCTATTTTGATAGGCATACTCATCATCTTAACAGTGCCGCTGTTTTTTCCATATTTCGCATGAACATGAAAGGGTGACTACTCATATGAATATTTTAGTCTGTGTAAAACAGGTTCCGGATACAACGGAGATCAAAATCGATCCTGTTACGAATACGCTGGTCCGCAGCGGCGTTCCCAGCATTGTGAATCCCTTTGACGCATATGCTCTGGAAATCGCTGCCCGGATTAAGGATGTGAATCCGGACAGCAAAATTGTTGTGCTGTCCATGGGCCCTGAACAGGCCAAAGCCGCTCTGAAAGAGTGTCTTGCGGTTGGCGGGAACAAAGCTTATCTGGTAAGCGACCGTGTGTTCGGCGGTTCCGATACGCTGGCTACCAGTTATATTCTGTCCAGGGCAATTGCCAGGGTAGAGGAACTGGAAGGAAAATTTGATATTATCTTCTGCGGGAAGCAGGCAATAGACGGAGACACCGCTCAGGTTGGTCCCGAAATCGCAGAACATCTGGATTATCCTCAGGTTACGTGTGCAGTGGAAGCCGTTGTAGAAGAAAACAGGGTCAGGGTAAAACAGGAGGCGGAAGAAGGATTTCATATGATCGGGGTGAAAATGCCTTGTGTAATTACCGTGACCAAGCCTTCTTTT
Organism: Caproiciproducens puteiluti; assembly: GCF_052442865.1. Lineage (NCBI taxonomy): Bacteria > Bacillati > Bacillota > Clostridia > Eubacteriales > Acutalibacteraceae > Caproiciproducens > Caproiciproducens puteiluti. Next base: position 3,394,397 of record NZ_CP194790.1, read on the forward strand.
GAACCCCGATACCCTTCTGTAAAGACCAAGATGGCGGCAAATCGTGCGGATATCCCTACTCTGACTTCCGCAGATTTTACAATTGACCTGGCGAGAGTCGGTCTGAAAGGCTCGCCCACCAAAGTTGTAAAAAGCTTTACGCCTCCGTGCAAGTCGTGTGGTGTGAAGATTCAGGAAGAATCGGATGAAGCGTCGGCACTGCAGCTGTGCCGGATGCTCAGCGGTGCCCACATTATCTAAGAATAGGGAGGAACGCATCATTGGAAGTCAAGAATAAGGATTTATGGGTATTTATTGAGACAGACGAGGAAGGAAAGGCCCGGAACGTTGGGCTGGAGCTTTTAACCCCGGGCCGTAAGCTTGCTGCCGCACAGGGCGGTGAGCTGGTGGGAGTGGTGATCGGCAGTCGGGTCGATGAAGCGGTCAAGTCCGCGGCAGCCCACGGCGCCGACAGGATTATATCGGTGGACGGTCCCGAGTTCCGCCGATATACGACCGATGCCTATACCGACGCTTTTTACATACTGGTGGAAAAATACGGCCCTACGGCTGTTTTGATTGGAGCGACCTGTGTTGGACGCGATATGGGCCCCCGTCTGTCCTGTCGGCTGAAGACCGGCCTGATAGCCGACTGTACCGCACTGGACATTGACGAGGCGAGCGGAAATGTCGCCTGGACCCGCCCCGCTTTCGGCGGAAATCTGATGGCCACCATCCTCTGTTCCGACCATCGTCCGCAGATCGGTACCGTGCGCCCCGGCGTGTTTAAAAAACCGGAGGCGGAAAGCGGGCGTTCCGTCGAAGTGATCCGGGAAGACATTCATGTTCCCGCCGAGCGGATTCGTACGGAACTGTTGGAAGATATCAAAGAAGCCGGCGGCGCGCTGGTAGATCTGGAAGGCGCCGAGTTCATCGTCTCCGGCGGTCGCGGGCTGGGCGGGCCGGAAGGCTTTGCTCCTGTCCGTGAACTGGCTGACGCATTGGGAGCCACGGTCGGAGCCTCCCGTGCAGCGGTTGACGCGGGATGGATCCCCCACTCCCATCAGGTAGGACAAACGGGAAAGACCGTTGCTCCCAAGGTGTATATCGCCTGCGGAATTTCCGGCGCGATCCAGCATCTGGCAGGCATGAGCGGTTCCGATGTCATTATCGCCATTAACAAGGACCCGGATGCACCTATTTTCTCTGTGGCCGATTACGGTGTCGTGGGCAATCTGAATGAGGTCCTCCCCATTCTGACGGCCGAAATCAAGAAGCGGAAAGCATAAGTTTTTTATGGGCACTGCCAAGTAAAATGTCTAAAAACCAGCATATCATTCAGATTGAATGATATGCTGGTTTTCTGCTTTATAGATAAAGCTCGTTCTCACAACTTATCTAAATAAAACATTAGGTGCATAAGAAAGAAAAAACATCCAGAAGTCCGCTTGCCTTCTTTCATGTCCCCGGCGTATTGCCGCGGGCTTTTTTTATGATAAAGACGATTTTTCTTTCCAGTGAAATACGATGGCAGTTTTCGCAGGTTCACTGCCGAAAATTACCGGGGAAGCGGCTTGAGTCCGGTCAGATCGGGAATTTATGGAAGAAGAGTTCCTCCCTAGACTGGTAGTCCGACTGCCAGATCAGGATTTGAATTTCATAAAGGGATTCCATAAAGCTGGTGAAGTCCTCCTCGTACTCGTTTGCGATTACAAGAGTGGGGAGCTCGCTTTCCGGAACCGTCTCAAAAAGCTTTTGGATATAGGTAGTATCCCAGTCGTTGACCAGAGGGCGGCCCTGAAAGCACAGGTATTCGCCGGCGGGGATCCGAAGGATATTGGGGTCCTCAAATCCCGGATCGCCCTTGAGATACACAAAATACTTCTGCGATTCCCACTTCTTCTCCAACATGCTTTGAAAGGAAATGATATTGCCGTTCTGCCGCAGGAAAGCAACATCCTTGAATTTCTTATCGGCTTTCAGGCTTCGCAGTAGCAAGGATGCCTTTGAAGGCTGGTTGGAGTTTTGAATATTTCGCTCTTCCGGCAGGCTGGAAACCGCCAGCATGTAGCGCTCCCCGATCATCTGCTTATAGGGAACGGCCTGAAACTGCTGTCTGTCCGAATAGCGGAAAAAGTTAATGTACCATTTCAGAATATCCACGGTCTCCTGCATTTTCTGTTGCTCAGCCAGCTTTTCCCTGAGCTGCTTTTCCAGATAAGGCAGCAGCGCCTTGCCGTTTCCTGCAGAAAAGGCGTCCTTGATCTCCTTCAGCGACAGCCCGATTGTCTCCAGATAGCGGATGCGGTCGATGAGGGAGAGCTGGATATAGGAGTAGTAACGATATCCCGTTTCCGGGTTGGTATAAGCCGGCTCCAGCAGCCCGATATTGCTGTAGTACCGCAGCGACTGCACGGAAATTCCGAGAATCCCCGCGACTTCGCCAATGGAGTACAGATTTTCCTTATCCATATTTGCTTGTCTCCTCCGCTTTTTCGGGTCCGGCACAGACAATGGGAAAAGGGCGGGCATACTCCCCAACTGTCCAGACACACTTGTCAAACCCCGCGCCATGACCGATTGCGATCATTATATCATAATCCTTAGGAAATCACACTTCGACTCTGCAGCCGCAAACAGTTTCCTTACCGTTTTTATTCTGAATGGACAATTTTATTGATGGACAGCGCGTTCTCGACTGCGTCTATATGCCTTCAGTGAACTATTTTTTGCAAAAAATCAGCATTTTACACAATTTCAATCCTCTGAATCCCCATGAAATGTAGAAAATTCGTATCAGCCTTGACTCTAAGGCCGCTATAGACTTTACAATTAGCAATGGAAATTCAATTTTCCGATTTGTTCCCGGCCGGAACAGAGAAAGTATCTATTCCCTCATCCAGCGTATTCTCCCGTGAGGAGCATGGAGAAAGGCAGCTCGATTGGGGATAAAAAAGGAAGCGGGCTGTATGCGCTCTCTATCAGCGTTTTGGTTGCAGCCCATTCCCGCACTCGTTTGGTGAGTTAGGCATTTTCTAAATCCGTAGAGAAAAACTGAGGGGGAATTACAATATGTTGAACAGTGTCCTTACAAACTTGGACAGCTTCTTGTGGGGTGCGCCGTTTACTCTGTTTGTCATCGGCGTAGGTCTGTATTTTCTGGTGCGTTCCGGTTTCTTTCCGATTGCGCATTTCCGCCATATGCTGCACCACACTCTGGGCAGTCTTACCAGCAAGGAAACTCATAACAAAAAGGCCGGACAGACCACTCCGTTCGAGGCCATCTGCATTGCGATCGGCGGCAGCGTGGGCTGCGGCTGCATCGGCGGTATTGCCACCGCGGTGGCGGTGGGCGGCCCCGGCGCCGTGTTCTGGATGTGGGTGTTCGGTCTGGTGGCCATGATGGTCAAGATGGTGGAGATCACCCTTGGCTGCCACTACCGGAACAAGAACGAAAAAGGGGAATACTTCGGCGGTGCTACCTACTACATGGAAAAGGGCATCGGAAGAGAGCAGGGGCATAAATACGGTTTCGCTCTGGCCTGGCTGTTCGGCATCGGATTTGTGGCGCAGTTCCTGGGCGGTTCTCAGGCGTACACCATTTCCGAAGTTCTGAATACCACTTTCGGTTTCAATATGATTGCCGTCACAGTGATTTATTCCATATTTGTGTTTTATATCATTTACAAAGGCGTTCCCCGCGTGGGAGCGGTGGCCAAAAAGCTGGTTCCGTTCAAATGCACGGCCTTCCTTCTGGGCGGCGTCCTTCTGATGGCGCTCAACTACCGGAACCTGCCCGGCGTGTTCTATTCCATCTTCCACGACGCGTTCCACGGCTCCGCCGCGCTGGGCGGCTTCGGCGGCGCCACCATTGTGGTAGCCATGCGCAACGGCGTCGCCCGCGGGCTGAACTCCAACGAGGCCGGGCAGGGCTCTTCCCCCCAGATTCACAGCACCTCCAACACCGTCCATCCCGTTCGTCAGGGCCTGTGGGGCTGCTTTGAAGTGTTTGTAGACACCTTTATTGTCTGCTCCATCACGGCCCTGTCTATTCTGGTCACCGGCGTTCTGGGCACCGGAAAAACCGGCGCCACGCTGACTATCGCCGCGTTCGAACACAACTTCGGCATCGTCGGACCTATTTTCATCGGCCTGATGTGCGTTATGTTCGGCATTACCACCACCAGCGGATGGTTTACTTATTACATATCGATCATCAACCACGGTCTGCGGTATCATCCCGTCCTCCGCGACCGGGTCATTAAGATTTTCAAGTTCCTCTTCCCGCTGCCCAACATCGTTATCGTGACCTCCATAGTACTCACAGGCAATGGCCCCGATTTGTTCTGGACCATTGTGGACCTCACTCTGGTCATTCCTGTGTTTGGGAACCTGCTGGGGCTGATCTGCCTGCGCAAAAAGTTCTGGACACTGCTGAAGGATTACAAGGCCCGCTATCTGGGTTCAGGTAAGGTTGATCCTGACTTCAACCTGTTCTACGAGGATGATCCCAAGGTGGCGGCAGAGGAGGAAGCAATCCGCGAGGAGGCCCGCCGCATCACCAGCGAGGCCTATGCCAAGTCCGGTAAATCGGCCTCGTAATCCCCCGGCGAAAACGGCGGACCTCCGCCGGCTTTATAAAAAGGAGACAACAATCTATCATGTTTAAGGAAACCGAAAAAGAGTTCACTTTTTCCACCGATATACTCGCCAAGGGAGCCTATACCCGGTATCCGGTGACAAACCCCGAGGCGCTTCCGATTTTCATGACCACCGCGTTTAACGTGGAGGATCTGGATGACCTGCAGAAGCGGTACGACGAAAAGGGCTTCTGCTATAACCGCAACCGTAATCCGAACCGTTCCGCCCTTGCGGAGCTGATAACCTACATAGAGCACGGTGAGGACTCCATTTGCTGCAGCTCCGGCATGGGCGCCATCTCTACGGCGGCGATCGCGCTGACGAAGAAGGGAGACCACATTCTCTCCGACCGGACGCTCTACGGCGAGTCTCTGGAGATCTTCACCAAGATTCTCGGTAATTATGGCGTGGAGACCACGTTTATCGACTTTACAAATCTGGACGAAATCAAAGCAAATCTCCGTCCCAACACCGCCCTTCTGTATACGGAGACGGTCTCCAATCCCATGATCGCCGTTCCCGACCTGCGGGCCGTGGCGGATATTGCCCATGCCCACAACGCCCGGTTTGTGGTGGACAACACCTTCATGACCGGCGCGCTGGCAAGGCCCCTCGACCTGGGAGCCGACCTGGTAGTCAACAGTCTGACCAAGTTCGCCAACGGACACAGCGACGCCGTCTGCGGCGCAGTGACCGGCGGCAGGGAGCTGATTGCCAAGTGCTATGAGCTTCAGGTTCTGCTGGGCACTCAGTCTGACCCGTTCACCTCCTGGCTGGTCCAGCGGGGCATCCGCACTCTGGATCTGCGGATTAAGCGGCAGTCCGAAAACGCGGCGGCCCTTGCAGCGGCGCTGGACAAAAGTCCGTACGTTCTGAAGGTCCACCATCCCAGCCTGATGAATCATCCTCAGCACGACATCGCCGTAAAGCAATTCGGCAAGTACTGCGGCGGAATGCTGAGCGTGGAGTTCCCCGAAAGCCGGGAAAAGATGAATACATTCATGCGCGGCCTGCACTTTGCCCACTACGCCATGACGCTGGGCGGCTACCGCACCTCCCTGTCCTACCCTCCTATGAGCTCCCACTACGATGTGCCCCGGGAGGAACGGCTCAAAATGGGGATCACCGACGGCCTGCTGCGTATCTCCTGCGGCATTGAAAACACCGACGACCTGGTTGGCGATTTTCTGCAGGCAATAGAAGCGGCCTATCAGTAAGCGAAACTGTGATTCGAACGATTTTGGGGGAACGCACAGTACTGTGCGTTCCCCCATGTTAATTCAAAAGGAGAATGAGACAAATGAAAGATATGGTGGAAATCCGCTGGCACGGGCGCGGCGGACAGGGCGCGAAAACGGCGTCGCTGCTGCTGGCGGACGCTGCCTTCAATACGGGCAAGTATGTGCAGGGCTTTCCGGAATACGGTCCGGAGCGTATGGGCGCGCCCATCACCGCGTACGATCGGATCAGCACGGAGCGCTGCACCGTGCACTCCAACATCTATGAGCCGGACTACGTGGTGGTGGTGGACGAGACACTGCTCTCCTCCGTGGACGTGACGGCGGGACTGAAGGCCGACGGGGCCATCGTCATCAACAGTACGAAAAAGCCGGAGGAACTGCGCTCCAGGCTAAAAGGCTACCAAGGGAAGGTCTGTACCATCGACGCAGGCAAAATCAGCGTGGAAACGCTGGGGAAAAATTTTCCCAACACACCGATGCTGGGCGCTATCGTAAAGATCAGCGGCGTGGTGCCGGAGAAGGAATTCATTCAGGACATGGAGGGCTCCTTCTGGCACAAGTTCGCCAGCAGGCCCCAGGTGATCGAGGGCAATATCAAAGCCCTGATACGCTCCATGGAGGAGGTGCAGGTAGGATGAACTACAAAAAGGCAGCGGAGATCAACGAAACCATCAGCTGGAGGGATATTACTCCGGGCTGCAACATCTACGAGGGCGGCACATCCGACACGGTGGCCACGGGCGAATGGCGGACCATGCGCCCGGTGCTGCACGAAGACAAGTGTAAACAATGCCTGCTGTGTGTACCGGTATGTCCCGACTTGTCCATTCCGATGGAAAAGGACGGCAAGCGGGGCGATTTCAATTACTTCTTCTGCAAGGGCTGCGGCATCTGCGCGGCGGTATGTCCGTTTGGAGCAATCGAAATGATCCCGGAGGAGAAATAAGAAAGGAGAGCGCACAATGGGAATCAGAGAAAGACTTTCAGGCAACGAAGCAATTGCCTATGCTATGAAACAGATCAATCCCGATGTGATGGGGGCGTTCCCGATCACCCCGTCCACCGAGATCCCCCAATATTTTTCTACTTATGTAGATAACGGCGAGGTGGATACGGAGTTCATCCCCGTGGAAAGTGAACACAGCGCCATGTCCACCTGCATCGGCGCACAGGCGGCGGGCGTTCGTGCCATCAGCGCCACGTCCTCCTGCGGTCTAGTCTATATGACCGAAATGCTGTACGTGGCGGCCTCGGACCGCCTGCCCATTACGTTGGCGGTGTCGACCCGGGCGCTGTCCGGCCCCATCAACATCAACAACGACCATTCCGACGCCATGGGCGTGCGCGACGCGGGCTGGATTCAGCTCTTCGCGGAAACCAATCAGGAAGCCTACGACAACTATCTTCAGGCCATGAGGATCGGCGAGGCCGTCAGCCTGCCCGTCATGATCTGTCAGGACGGCTTCATTACCTCCCACGCCATTGAGAACATTGAACTGGCGGAGGACGACAAGGTCAGGAAGTTTGTCGGCGAATACCATCCGGACAATGCCCTTCTGGGCCGGGAGAATCCCATGTCCGTTGGCGCGTTCGGCATGCCCTGCTACTACATGGAGTGCAAGCGCCAGCAGGCTCAGGCCATGATCGACGCCAAGGAGGTCATTCGCAGGGTCGGCGAGGAATTCGGCGCGATGACCGGCCGGTCCTACGGCTTGATCGAGCAGTACCGGATGGACGATGCCGAGGAAGCTGTCGTCATTATGGGTTCCTCCGCCGGTACGGCCAAGGCCGCCGTGGATGAGCTGAGGGCCGAGGGTAAAAAGGCGGGCCTGGTGAAGATACGCTCCTTCCGCCCCTTCCCGGCAGAGGAACTGGTGGAAGCACTTAAAAACGTAAAGGCCTTTGCGGCCATGGATAAGGACGACAGCTTCAACGCCCACTGCGGCCCGATGTTTGCGGAGATTGCGGCGGCGCTGTATGCGGTGGGCGAGACCGCGCCCAAGGCGATCAACTATATCTACGGTCTGGGCGGCCGCGACGTGCGTCTGGAGAGCATCCGCCGCGTGTACGCAGAGCTGGAGCAGATCGCCGCCACGGGCGAAACGGGCGAGACCTACCGCTATCTGGACGTGCGGGAATAAGGAGGAACAGTCATTATGAGCTATAGTCTGAAAGAAAATCTTATGCGGGAGGACCGTATTGCCGGCGGGCACCGGATGTGCGCCGGCTGCGGCTCCCCCATTGCAATCCGCGCCGTTCTCCGGGCACTGAATCCGGAGGACAGGGCGGTGGTGTGCTCCGCCACATCCTGTCTGGAGGTATCCACCTTCATGTACCCCTACACCTCCTGGAAAGACAGCTTCATCCACAACGCATTCGAGAATGCGGGAGCTACGATCTCCGGTGTGGAGACGGCGTACCGTGCTCTGAAAAAGAGGGGCGGGCTGGACGATACCTATAAGTTCATCGCCTTCGGCGGGGACGGCGGCACCTACGACATCGGCTTTCAGTCCCTGTCCGGCGCCATGGAGCGAGGCCACGACATGGTTTATGTCTGTTACGACAACGAGGCGTACATGAACACCGGTATCCAGCGCTCCTCCTCTACGCCCCATTTTGCCGACACCACCACTACGCCGGTCGGCGCCGTGATTCCCGGCAAGACCCAGCGAAAGAAGGATCTGACGAAGATCATGGCGGCCCACGACATTCCGTATGTGGCCCAAACCACCTTTCTCGGCAATTTTTCCGACATCGGCACCAAGGCTCACAAGGCCATCTACACCGAAGGTCCGGCCTTTCTAAACATCCTTGCTCCCTGCCCCCGGGGCTGGCGCTATCCCTCCGAGCAGTTGATTCAGGTCACCAAGGCTGCCGTGGAAAGCTGCGTGTGGCCGCTGTACGAGGTCGCGGACGGTAAATATATTTTAAATTACAAGCCGAAGAACAAACTGCCGGTAATCGAGTATCTGAAAATGCAGGGCCGTTTCCGTCACATGTTCAAGCCCGGAAACGAGTGGATGCTGGAACAGGCCCAACAGGAAGTAGACCGCAACTGGAAAGAACTGCTGATAAAGTGCAATGAACTGTAATTCTGCGTGATCTCCTGGATTTCACTCCGTTTTTAACAGTGCAGTTCTTTTACCTCTGATATTTATTCTTTCGAATGCAGCCGTCCGCCGGAAAGGGATTATCAACCCTTTCCGGCGGACGGCTGTTCCTTTATGATAATGACTTGATCATTGTCCGGCCTTGCTCTGCAGCTAAGTAATCCCAGAGAAGAGAAAAAGAGAGGCATGGAACAGCCGATTAACAAGGCTTCCGGCAAGGAACCTCATGAATTTTCAAAGATGGATTTAGGAAAAGCAAATGACCTTAACAGCAAATCAAGGTCGTTTTCCACCTGCTGATTGATCGGATATGTGCCGTTCCTAATTGCCCAATCAAATCCGATCCCTCGGGAGAGACGCAGAATAGTCCCTGTAATTTCTTCCGCAGTATAAGACGGATGAAATTCCCCTTCGTCGATTCCTGCCTGTGCCAATCCCTTCAGGCAGATGTGGAAGGGTCGGCTGTCGTCGATCATATAAGGGTATCGCTCGTCCTGCTTCAACTGAATGCGCAGCATTTGTGCCAGAATATGGGGCCCGATCCTTCCCGCACCGGCGACTTCATGACAAATCAAATCTTTGATTGCATCGACATTCGACTTGAAACTCTTAGCCTGAAATTCATTTGAGACATACTCGTCAAGGAGGGGATAATTTTCAAAGAAAAGCTCTTCTTTGGAATGATAATAGTGATAGAAATTACCGGCCGAGACATGGGCCGCCGCACAAATCTGCGCGATAGTCACCTGCTCAATATCCGCACTTTGGAAAAGCTCCCACGCGCTTTCCCGAATGTGTTCTTTTGTTTCTATCGCCTGCCGTTGGCGGTTGGTCAGTTCTTTTTTCATTTGAATTCCCCCTGCAATTGAGTATACCGGATTAGCAACGGTTCCGCAAGAGTGAAACCGGACCCGCATATCCGTTTATCAGCAATAAATTCAATAATTTGTTTATTGACAAACAATTGAATCTAGATATAATTAAATTACATTCATTGAATCATATTTTATGAAAGGCTGGTTGTTATGGGAACTTATGACCCAATCTTCACCCCATTGAAAATCGGAAGTGTTGAAATCAAAAATCGAATCATCATGTGTGCAATGGGAGGAACCTCTCTGATCGAGCACAGTAAATTCGAACAAAAATCTGCTGATATGTTCATCGAGCGTGCCAAAGGCGGCGTAGGGCTGATTATTCCCGGCATTTCCACCATCACGGATATGTGGGGGCGCGGCGGCTGGCTCTACGAAGCCCGGGATAACGTCATGGAGCCTCTCACGGAAACGATGAAGAGCATTCATTCTTACGGAGCCAAGCTATTTCTTCAGATTGGTGCGGGAATGGGGCGCGCACTTGCCATCAACTCTCCCATGCTACCTCCTGGCACAGACCTTTGCAAGGCCCTGAACGGGCCGACGGAGGGGCTGCAGAATGTCTGGCTGCCAAATAAAAAGCATCGCGCACTGAGCTTAGACGAGATTCACGAGATCATCGAAGCATTTGGCAAATCCGCAAAGATGGTGAAAGATGCCGGCGTGGACGGCGTGGAGGTGCATGCCGTCCATGAGGGGTACCTGCTGGACCAGTTTGCCATTGCCGCAACCAATCATCGGACCGATGAGTACGGTGGTTCTCTGGAGAATCGGATGCGTTTTGCCGTTGAAATCATCCGTAAAATCAAGGAAACCTGTGGGGAAGATTTTCCGGTTTCCGTCCGCTACAGCGTCGCCAGTAAAATGAAAGGATTTAATTCCGGTGCGATTCCCGGCGAACCCTATCAAGAGTTTGGTCGGAGCTTAGAGGAAAGCCCGGCAGTTGCCCGTATTTTGGAGGCAGCTGGCTGCGACCTTCTTAATGCAGATAACGGCTCCTATGATTCCTGGTACTGGCCTCATCCTCCGGTTTACATGCCTCACGCATGCAACCTGCCGGATGCTGTTTTTATTAAACAATTCGTACATATTCCTGTCGCCTGTGCAGGCCGTATGGAGGATCTGTCGATTTCCGCACCGGCCGTCGCCAAAGGGTCCATCGATGCCATCGGCATTGCCCGCCAGCTTTTGGCCGATCCCGAATGGCCCAACAAGGTTCAGAATGATGAGATAGAAGACATCCGCCCCTGCATCGCCTGCCACACCGGCTGTTTCGGCCTGCTTTTCGGGCGCGGAACGACCTGCGCGCTGAACCCTGTTGCAATGAACGAGCGTACCCTCCGCATTCTGCCTGCCGAAAAAAAGAAAAAAATAGCCGTTGTGGGCGGCGGGATCGGTGGCATGGAGGTAGCTCGGCTTTCCGCCATGAGGGGGCATTCAGTTATCCTGTTTGAAAAAGCAGGCGAATTGGGCGGCGTTTTCGTGGCTGCTGCTTCTCCGAGCTTCAAAGAGTCGGATAAAAAGCTGATTCAGTGGTATATCCGCCAGATCGAAAAGCTGGGGGTAGATATCCGGCTAAACACCGAAGCCACTCCGGAACTGCTGAAATCATTGGCCGCAGACGAAATCGTGATTGCCACGGGCGCGAAGGAAAGAACTCTGCCGGTTCCGGGCATAGACGGCCAAAACGTTCTCAGCGCCATCGACTTCCTGCTCCATCCCGAGAATGCCGGCACAAGCGCTGTGGTGGTCGGTGGCGGGCTAACCGGCTGTGAGATCGCTTATGAGCTTTCAAAAAGCGGTAAAAAAGTTTCAATTGTTGAAATGCTCGACGACATTCTGAAGGTGAAGGACCTCGCCGCCCCGAATGCGACTCTGCTGCGGGACTATCTGAAGTATTATCAGGTAGACATACATACTTCTTCGAAACTGTGTGAAGTTACTCCTTCCGGCGTGAGAATTGAACATGCCGGGGACGAATCCGTGATTGCCGCCGATACCGTTATTCTGGCTGTCGGCTACATCAGCGGCGCCCCGCTGGCGGAACAGCTTAAAGGCTGCGCAAACGTTCATGTAATCGGAGATGCTGAGCATGTTGCCAACCTTATGGCAGTTGTTTCCGCAGCATATAACCTCGCTTTGGCTTTCTAAAATTAGAAACAATTATAATTTCATCTCAGTTCTCCGCCAAAAATAAAACTCTTGAAACCAAATGAGACTTTCAAAAGAAATCGTTCAGTTGTATCAAACTTCAGTTTACTAGACAACGCCTTGAAACTTAGCTGTAACGCGGGTTTCAAGGCGTTTGTATATTGCAGCCGCGCAGGCGTAAAAGAACATCAAATATATATGCCCCCTGCCAGCTTAAAATGAAATGACCCCAAAAAGTTAGACAAATATATTAATTAAGCAGCCGAAAGGGCTTGTTGTCTGTGAATAGCAGGCGGCAAGCCCTTCAGCAATACCTTGATTCTCCTATTGTTGTAGTAATCCAGATAATCAATCAGTTCCTTCTTGAACTGATCGATAGAATCAAATTTTTGCAGATATAGCAGCTCACTTTTAAGCAAACCGAAGAAGTTCTCCATCACAGCGTTGTCCAAACAGTTACCCTTTCGGCTCATACTTTGCCGGATGCCTTTGGCGTTCAGCATGCGCTGATATTGCTTGTGTTGGTAGTGCCAGCCTTGATCGGAATGCAGAATGAGATTTATTCCATTCGGAAGATGCTCAAACGCCTTGTCCAGCATCGTTGTGACCATCGAAAGTACCGGTCTGCCTGAAATGGTGTAGCTGACAATATCCCTGCTGCATAAATCCAGAATTGGTGAGAGATACAGCTTTTGTCCGAACAAGCAGAACTCCGTGACATCAGTCACCCACTCTGGTTGGGCAACTTAGCTACAAAGTTGCGTTCTAATAGGTTTGGTGCGATTTTGCCCACCTCTCTCTTGTAGGAACGATATTTCTTCATTCTGACACGACAAACGATTCCAAGCTGCTTCATCAGTCGTTGCACAGTTTTGTGGTTAACAACATAGCCGCGGTTGTGCAATTCGTCTGTAATACGACGGTAGCCATATCGTCCACGGTTTTCTGCGTAGATTTCGGTAATCTGCTCCTTGAGCTGGCTGTATTTGTCCGGCAAATCCGCCTGCTTCGCGTAGTAGTAATAAGTCGATTGCGGAAGATTTGCGACGTCAAGCAGGATAGACAGCTTATGTTTTTGCCTTAGCGCCGGGATTACTCGTGACCGTTCTCCCGCCGTACCCGTTTCGACACTAAGGCATGCAAGTTTTTTAGATAGTCGTTCTCCGCGCGTAACCTCTGATTTTCTGCGATCAGGTCTTCTTCTACCTGTTTGGGTGCTTTTGACAGCTTGCCCTTTCCACCACGTCCTCGGCGCTCAAGATACAGTCCTTCTGCTCCGTAGGTCAGGTAAATTCGTTCCCATAGTGCGACATTTTTGTGATCGGTATCAAATATCTTTGCAGTTTCTACGCAGGACAGCTTGTGTTCCCGCATGTATTCCACCACCTGTTGCTTGAATTCTCCTGTATGTCGCTTGTTCGGTATCCCTTTTGGCATAGAAAAACACCTCATTTGTTTTCAGTATATCATACTGTCTAACAAATGGGGTGCAATTCAAAACAGCTTGCAGGGGGCATTGATCCGAAATATTGTCATTTGAAACGCAGGGATAAACCTCCCTTTAATTGTCGAATCATTTTGACCGAGTATTACTTTGCCGATAAATGGTGTAGAATATTGTGCGGTCAGATCCTGCCGGCATTTTTTAACATAAATTCTTTCACCAAAAATTCTCTTTATGATATATCCCGAATTCTTCTCAGATTTGCACGATATATTTCATGGTACGCTTTCTGATTTATCAAACTGCTTTTTAAAACTATCATATTTCAGAGTCCTCGATTTCCGGATTAATATCTAAGCGCTACCTTTTATGTAGATAACTGGATGTCGCATTCTCAATGTTAATTATATTTTTCTAGACGATAAAGACATTTCTAAGTCCAATCCTTCTATTGCACTTCGCTTAATTGCCAATTGATACGGTCAGACGATCTGTATCTAACGCTCCCACCAACTTGACCAGAGATTCTATTGGAAGCGATTGTTGAACAGGATATTCATATTGCATTCCCAACCCGTTATATTTGCTGATGCCGAAGGTATGATACGGAAGGAACCGGATCGTTGAAAAGCAGAGACCTCCGACGATATCCACGATATCCTGTAGTTGTTTTTCCGTGTCATTAAACTGTGGGATAACAGGAACACGTACCTCCGTTTCCACTCTACCGCTCAATTCCTTCAGCGTTTTCAGAACAGTGTGGTTACTGACGCCGATTACATCCCTGTGGATAGCATCGTCCGCGTGCTTGAGGTCAATCAGAACCAGGTCCAAATAAGGAAGAAGCTTATCGTAAACACTCCAGTCACAGTTTCCATTGGTTTCAATCGCAGTATGCAGCCCTTCTTCTTTTGAGCAGCGCAGCAAATCAAGCAGAAAATCCGCCTGTAATGTGGGTTCCCCACCGCTGAATGTTACTCCGCCCCGGGATTCACGGTAGTAGGATTCATCTTTCATTACGGTTTCCATAACCTGCCGTACCGACATTTCAGCGCCAATCACCCTCCGGCAGCTGACGGGACATACCTCAATGCAGGTCCTGCAGAAATTGCACCGGAAGGAATCGGTGACACATCTTCCATTTTCTAGAGAGATTGCTTTTTCCGGGCAGCTGGCAATACATTTCCCGCACTTTATACACAGGTTTTGTGCATAGAACAACTGTGGAAGGGGACTGATCGACTCCGGGTTATGGCACCAGGGGCAAACCTGATTGCAGCCTTTCAGAAAAACAATCGTCCGGATACCCGGCCCGTCATCCAAAGAAAATCTTTGAATATCAAAAACACATCCTGTTTTTTGTGTATCCTCTGCTTTAATCGTACTTGTCCCCCCTGTAATCCCGGCGAAACCGAATTAGTACTCTGTACGGGCAATCAGCTGATCCTGCCAGCGCCTTTCCAGTTCCATGTAAAATGCGCTGAACCCGGCTACCTTTACAACCAGGTGGCGATATTGTTCCGGGTGCTGCTGTGCGCTCAACAGGGTTTCTCTTCCAATCACGTTAAACTGGGCCTGAAATCCACCCTTCTGAAAATAAATACGAACTGCATGTGCGATTTTTACAATTTTCTCATCGCTGGAAAAGGCGGACGGATGGAACTTGATGTTGAGGATCGAGCCACTATCCATCAGTGCGTGGTCCACTTTAGAAACTGAATTGAATACCGCCGTGATCCCGTTCCTATCTGTTCCCGGCACGGGAGACAGATTATCGGCAATAGCCTCGCCGCTCTTCCGTCCGTCTGGGGTGGCGCCGATTACCTCACCGTCAATGACGTTCATTACAACCGTCTGTGAGGTGCAGCCGAATTGGCCGCCGCGCAGGGGAAGAAATGCTTTCATCTTTCTTGGGATGATCTCATAAACACTTCTGCACAGATTATCTACATCATCGATGTCATTGCCGAATTTCGGGCAATTCAGTAACGCTTTTCGGATAGCGTTGTTTTCCTGCCCTTCAAAATCCACCTTTATCGCCTGCACAATCTGCTTCAGCGTATACTGCTTTTTGCGGAAAACCACCTCGTTAAGCGCAGACAGAGTGTTGGCGACATTGGGAATACCGTGTACATGAATGATGGTATCGTTGTAATTGGGTCCGCGTCCCCACGAAACATCCTTTGCCATATCAATGCGGTAATCTGTCAGGGCAGACAGGAAAGGTGTTGGAGTGAGAGTAAAATAACTTTCCGCAATGGCCCGTTCAATTTTAGGGATAAACGGCAGGTAATAATCAATCTGCTCCTGAAACAGAGCTATGATTTGGTCGACGGAGGTGCATTCTTCCACTCTGCGGGTGGCAGGACAAAAAGTTTTGCCCGTAGAAGGGTTCCATCCGTTGTATAGCGTTAGCTCCAACAGCTTGAGCAGATTGATATACACCGGTGTGACGCCCGTACCATGCTTACCGGGTACGCGCACCTCAGAGCAACCCATCGAACCCCAGTTGCGTGCATCCTTCAGCTCTATGCCTATACGAGTCAGCATATCGACGGCAACATCGTCGTTAAAGAAGGCCGGCATACCGCCGCCGTGGGCAACCAATGCTTTAAGGCTGGCCTCAATGAATTCAAGGGGGGTCTTTTTGCCGATACTGACCACCACTGTAGGGATATTCATATTGGTATTGCCCAGCGCCTTTAAAAACAGATAGGAAAGTGGGTTAACAGCAGTTTCTCCATCCTCTGTTTGTCCACCCAAAGTAATGGTCTGAAAGAGCTGATTTCCACCCAATATCTCCGTTGTACCCCAGTCGCGAAGCTTATTTGCCTCAAAGCATTTCAGCAAAAAGCATTCATAGAGTTGCTGCGCCCGGGCATCATCCAATATTCCGTTCTGAAGGTCATGTTGATAGAAGGGATAAAGATAGGAATCCATACGGCCCAATGATATGCTGTGCCCATTGGATTCGATTTGGATCAGCAGATGCACTATCAGGACAAGCTGCAGTGCCTCGTAGAAAGTATCGGGCTTTTGGGTTGAAATCTTATGACAAATACGGGAAAGCTCCAGCAATTCTGCCCTGCGGTTTGCGTCAGTCTCTTTCCCGGCCGTCTCTTTTGCCAGGCATGACAGGCATTCTGCATATTTCTCCGCACCTTCCAGGCAGAGGATAACCGCTTTTAAGAAAGCGCGCTGATCCAGATATTCCGCGTCGTTTTCATCGAGAGCCATCAGCTTCGTCTTTGCATGAACTAACACAGAATTAAAACCGGTAAGAAGCAGACTTTCATAGTCTGGAATAATATGTCCGTCGCCGTTTTGGTTATGCTCAATGGACATTGCCTGATTGATGTTCCGATGAGTGCCGTCGGAGCCCATTAAAATATCTCCTAGCGTATCCTTAAGCGTATAATCGACTCGGTCAAAGTGGGTCTTTCCGTCCCACTGTCTACAGATGTTTGAAATTTCTTTTTTCTTCCCTTCTGACACAAAAAAGCACTGCCGCGGACGTGCTCCAAAGGTATCCAGTTCCTCCTGAATCCAGTTTACTGCATACTCTGGGAAAAGGGAGGCGGCAAGCGGCTTGCTCGCCGTATTCCCCAGGAGCAGGTCGTCCGGCCCGATATAGAGGGTCATTTCGCTCAAAAAGCGATAAAACGCACGTGCCCTGCCAATCACCGTTGGCTGTGCGGGAAACCGAAGACATTCTTCCGTGTAAATCCGCGCGCGTTCCGTGCAAATCTCCGGTACATTTTCCAAAATATAAGCTTTGATGCGCTGTGTCCTAGTCATAGCCATAATAAATATCTCCTCCCTTATTTTATTTGCTTATGATTGATTATATCTGGTCTACTGCGAAGTTCAGAGAGGCCTTTGAGCCGCACACTATAAACTAAAGTTCGACTTCCATTTAATAAATTCAGATTTTTAGGTTTACTATAAAATAAAAAACTTATATCCGATAACTATTCCAATTATTCATACGATATCCTCGAATTCCAGCAGCTGGTGGATATATTTTTCTGTATCTAGTTTCAGCAATCAAAAAATCCAAATCGTGAAAATTGTCCAATATGTGCCAAATACAATAAATTCGTTTATTAATTAACCGCTTTGAGAGCTTGTGGCAGGTCCAAAGAGGAAAACTCGGTTCCTTTGCTGACACTTTGTGATTTAATGGAAGGCTCTAATTCGTCAAAAGAGGAAATGATTTTATCTGCCGTTGAGGGGGCTCCAACTGTGACCGTAATTTCGGGTAGACTTACTCCGCTGTCAAGGACATATCCGCTGTCAAGAACAGGACTAAAGATATAAGCGCCTTCTGTTGTTGGATCATAAGTTATGTTGGATATCCATTCGGAAATATCGACAAAAACACCGGATACTCCATCCACAACTGCCTTAAGGACATTAGGAAGATTGAGGAGGGAGCGAGGAGTACCATAGTCCACATCCTGTATACTTATTGAATTATTTAATGGTTCAAAGGAATGAATGATTTTGTCTGTGGCTGAAGGAGCCGCAACCCTAACCATTATTTGTGGCACAGTGATCCCGCTGTCAAGGACATATCCGCTGTCAAGAACAGGGCTAAAGATATAAGTACCTTCTGCTGTTGGATCGTAAGTTATATCAGATATCCATTCTGATACATTAACAAAAACTCCGGAGATCCCATCCACTATCGCTCGAAGAGTTTCCGATAAATTCAGAGAAGATCGGGGGGTACCGAAGGATACATTTTGAGACTTGACAGAAGAGTCCAATTCTTCGAAAGCATTGATTGTCTGAACATCTCCACTATCTGCTGCACTTACAGTGACCTCAACAGTAGTTGTCAAGGACACGTGATTGGGATTGCCAATATCTTCAGGAAGTACTACAGCGCCGGTTACTGTGAACTTCTGTTCTGTTGTTATAGCCGTATCATATGGACAGCCATTCACGTCCCAGTTAACATCCGCGTTAACAGTATCTTCATTTGTAATCAGTTCTACAGTGGAGGGAAGGCCAAGGGCTTCCGCCGTTTTTGCCGTTCCATTGTATGCCGTAACAGCTCTGGGCGCAGATATACTTTCTAAGATTTTGGCGTTATGTACTGTAACTTCACATACCCCAAAGGCACCGCCATCTATTGCGCTGGCAGATATTGTTGCCGTTCCCTCTTTTATTGCCGTTACCATTCCATTTTGATCTACCGTTGCAACTTCCGTATTATTTGACAGCCAAACCACCTTTTTATTGGCTGCATCGTCAGGCTCAACTGTAGCGGTAAGCTGCATGGTACTCTCAGTGGATATCTGGACAGTTTCGTTGTCCAGCAACACCTTTTCCGGACGGTTGTCGATTACAACACTCATTCCGTTATTACTGAAATCCGCATCTTCCGAATCCGATGTAATATCCAAATAGAATTGGTCTGCTATTAATTCATCTGGAATGGCCAGTTGCTCCTTTGAAAGATAATAAGTAATATTTTTACTCTCGCCTACTGCAAGCGTTCCAACTTCCTGCGAATCGAGTTCGGTTCCGCTGGCTCCGTCTTGGTATAGTTGCGAACGTACATTTTGGGCTACATCATAACCGTTATTAGAAACGACCGCAGTTATTGTTGCACCGCTGCTTGTTTTTTCTACATTTACTGAGCTGACAGTCAGATCAGCAAACCCAAACTCGGCAGTTGCTGCATTGTTGCTTAGATCAGCATCTGTAAAATCAGCGGGCTCCGCTATAAACTGGATATTATGGTGAGTAAGATTGCTTGGCAAAGTATAATACATATCGAGCTCAGCCGTTTCTCCAGGACCGGCATATGCATAGCTTTGTAGATTAGATGAAATGGTCTGACCGTTTTCGTCCTTTAGATACAGATTCCAGTATTTGATAGGTTTGATACTGTTGTTTGTAGCCTTGACTATTAGTTGAATATCATTACCGGGTTTCACCTCGTTTTTATTATATGATACGAATTGTTCGACTGAGGTGTCTCGACATTGAGTGCCTTCCATAACAATCAAATCCGTATCTCCAAGGGGAAATTCACCTTCTGACGGATTTTCTTTGATGCTGCGGCGATCCAAAGCCAAAGTAACATTACCGTCTGCGTTTAAGAGAGCTGAAATGGAACTAATTGCCTTCTGATAGTTTGTAACCGGCACGGGGTTGCTCCAAGCGCCGTTACTTTCGTAAGAGATCACAGCATCTTTAACATAACCACTGGATTCCAGCCACAACACCGCTTTTTTGCCATTGTTTTCAAAAACTGTAAAATCTGCCGGGCAGTCCAATCCTACTTGCTGGATGGAAGAAGCATTCAACCCTGTCATTTCTTTTAAGCTTCCGCCTGCACACCAATACAGGTTGCCATTAAGGAATTGCACACCCAGGTCATCCGTACTATCGTCTGTAATCTGTGTTGATATTGTATCATTTATGAGAAATATTTCGGAATCCTCTTCCGTTGAAATATCACCGTCTTTATCCATACTGTAAGCAATAATCGGGGTTGCCCCTACGTACTCAGTTTCCATACCGCTGATCGGATGCAACCCGGAGGATATCGTTTCCGGCGCTTGCCATACATTGTTGGAGTATTGTGCTCTGCGGATACTGTTTGTTCCTTCCAGCATAAAAGGATCGTCTTCGGAGTTTTCAATCCATGACACGCAAACCTTGCCGTTTGCTGCAGCTATACTGGGCAAAGCTTCCATCTTGCTATTTCCTGCTGTGCAAATATTTACAGGTGTACTGAATTGACTCCCATTGAAGCTGGAAAAAGTTAGATCTGTGTTCTTTGACATCTCTTGTAAAGTAACATCTGTACCAAATTGCTTTACAGCATTCTTCCATACCAGATATACTTTCCCGCTATCCTTACAGAGGCGTGGTGAAAAATCTGCGGTACCGTCGTCACTTACAGCAGTAGCTGCACTCCATGTTCCCCCACTGTTCTCAATAGAATAATAGAGTTCCGTTCTGTTTTCCGAGGTACGGTCTGCATTGTCATCTATCCAAACCAACAATTTCCGATTATTATCAATTTCTATCAGCTGAGGTTCTCCATATGGATAAACGTTTGACCTTTCAAATTCACCAGCATTCTGTGTACGAAGTGTTAGACTCTGCGTTTTATTCAGATAATCTCTCGGGACTAGATGCATGCTGTCTTTATCTATTTTAAAATTATTTCGCATGGTGGCCTGTGTATTTGGATATATTTGATAATCTAAAAATTTGACAGTGCTTTCCTGTTCCATAAGTAACAATTGTGCTTTAAAATATAATTTTGCGTTCATAATAGCGATAAAATTTTCAGAGAGGCTGTGAAACGGCATATTTATCGTTCCTTTTATGTCCCCCTTAATTCCACCTTCTAAGCCAACAATTTTATCTATTCCGGCACCAATTCCCATAGATGGCGATAGAGTCATAGCGAAATGTCCAGGGCCTGTTTCTGTACTGTTATTGGCGCGGTTATAAATCAGCGAACCTTCTGCTTCTATTTCGCCGTTTATTCCAAACTTAACATAAATTAATGGAGATATAGGGCTGGACCCGGTATAGCCGACTCCTCCGGACGAAAAAAGGCCGCCGTTTGTTAACACCATTTGCCCAGTGGCATAGCTGTATTCTATGTAGCCCATAATTTGTAATGATGCGGAAAAAGCCGTTTTGACAGACGATTTTGTTGCTTTATTTTGTAGATTAGAATATAGATTTTCCCAGGATGTGGATCTTGTTCCCTTTGATAATTCCTGAACAAGATGCTTCACGTCATCATATTCCGAACCGAAATTATTTGGAGCTTCTTCATCAAAACCTAAGAGAACCCGAATGGTCTTCTTTTCTTCGTCATATTGATACTGCAGATCTTTAAACACTGGAAGTGCCATTGAAATGTCTGTTTTGAATAATGGAAAATGATAACCCATAAAATCCACACTTGGGCCGTTCATTGTATCGCTGGATTCTGGAGGATCGGCAAATTTCATATTACCGGGTTGAGTTCCTTCCTTATAGAGGGAGAACGTGTTGACTTTATTTGTCTGCAGATAAACTCCATTTAGGGTTTGACCGTCATACGCACTTGCATTTGCCGTTTTTGCATTGCTTTCTGCAAGAATACCGTCCCCGTCCCTACTTAACGTTAAAGTTTCTACATAGTTATCTGATAGTTCCAGCAGCGCTATCCCGTCGGAATCGGTAACAGCGGTGTCACCGTTATATCCTATAGATACACCCGCAATCGGCCGGCCGCTAACCTTCTCTTCAATTCGTACGGCATAAGTTGCAGGTTCAGTATAGTTTAGTGAAGAAAATGGGATTTTGTTATCAGAGGCATAAGTTTCTGCGTATGAGCCCTTATTACCATAGATTGTTAAATTACTGCAGTTGCCAAATGCATCGGATCCTATATTGATAACAGAATCTGGAATTGTTATTTTTTTTAAATTATTACAGTATAAAAATGCTTGATTACCTATGTTTTGTATTTCGTTAGCAATTTCAACATTTGCTAAATTAATGCACATAGCAAACGTTCTAGGTTCGATATTAAGCACACTACCAGGTATATTTACTGTTCTTAGACTAAAACAATCTCCAAATGCTAATTCGCCTATACTAGTTACACCATTTTCTATGCTAACATCTATTAAATTTTCACAACCATGAAATGACCATGCCCCTATATTTGTGACACTACCAGGAATGAATAAATTATCAATACCACAATTGTTAAATGCAGCATACCCAATACTAGTCACACCATTTTTTATACTAACATTTTTTAAATTTTCACAATCGAAAAATGATTCATCGCCTATTATACCCTTAGCTATTTTTAAGTTTGTTAATTTCAGACACCCATAAAATACACCTCGACCTAATTCCACTTCATTAATGGTGAGGCTTGTTAAACTTGGTAAATCCTCAAAACAAAATTGATCTATTCTTGTTTTTACGTCGCCAAGAATATTAACAGTTGTTAAATCGATGCAATATTCAAACGCAGATTGACCGATGCTTGCAATATTATTCATCGTAACACTTTTTAAAGCACTACAGCCTTCAAATGCAAACATTCCAATATTAGTCGATCCATTTCCAATTATGTTGAGATCAGCCAGTGAAGTACAATATTCAAAAGCCCAATCTCCAATATATAGAATATTCTGGGGTATATCAATGTTTTTTAAAGAACTACAAGACTGAAATGCTTCGAATCCAATACTGGTTATATTATCTGGTACAATTATATTTTTTAAATTTGTACAATTTTGAAACATATAATAACCTATTTCAGTTAGCCCTTTGCCAATACTGACATCTGATAAAGAATTACAATCATAAAATGTGCCTCCATCATTACTTACAACGCTATCCGGAATGACGATTTTAGTAAGGCGATGGCAGTGAAAAAACACACCATATCCAAGATGAGTTATGGAGTTAGGTAGATTAACATCAGTTAAACTGTTACAATTATTGAACGCATAATTACCAATATCAATTACGGAATCAGGTAGAATAACTTGTGTTAAACCATCACAGTTTTCGAATGCATTTTCTCCGATTTTTATTACCCCATCAGGGATTACTATATCCCCGCCGGAGCCTGTATACTTTACTAAAACGCCGTTCTCAATTGTGAAATCGTCAATTTCTGCCGCATAAGCCGCAATGTCAATACACTGTGGGATTACTAAGAGCAAGGATAAAACCAATGCCAACGCCTTTACCGTTACTTTTTTCATCCTCTAAATCCCCTCTCTAAATTCTTTTATGCAATTTAATATTACAACTTTTTTGAAAATTTTACAATATATAACATTTAATTATTTTATTCAAAAATATTATTAGTCACTTTTAATATATATATTTAATAAATCATACCCACCAAGTTTTATATCCCATTGAAAGTGCAAAGGCTTTGATCATTAAAATGATCAAAGCCTTTATCTTATAAACCAAATCAAAACATTAATTTATTAACTACTCGAACGACACATTTCATCATTCAGTAACCGTAGGAACTTTTTTTGATTATCGGATTGTACTAATCGTTCTCGGCACTTTTTCCCCGTTTACGTAAAACCCGGCAGACTGACCCACCGACCCGATTGCCGTTACCTTAAAGAAATGCTCGTTCCCAACGGATCCGGCATAAAGGACGCGGAAGACTGAACCGTTTCCGCAAACAAAGGCCGGCTTGAAGGGAGCGGTGACCTTGAACTGATACGTTCTGCCTTTCTGCACATCGAGAGATCTGCCCGTGTCGAGCGCCGGAACGATAGTTCCGACCGTGCGCGGTGTCTTTTCGCCGTTCACATAGAATCCGGCCGATTGTCCGACCGCCCCGATTGCAGTCACCTTAAAGAAATAGTCGTTTCCGACGGAGCCGGCGTAATCGACAAGAAATACAGCATCGCCGCCGCAGACAAAAGTCGGTTTGGAAGAAGCGGCGATCTTAAACTGATACGTTTTTCCTACTTCCACCGACAATTGGCTGCCGGTATCCAGCTGAACAGTCGGCTCCTCCGGGGTATCCGATGTCCGCGAGTTTCTGGACGAAGACGGCTTTCCTCCGGAAGAAGATGGCTTTACGGTAATGTTCGCCGTTGCCTTTAATTCGCCATACGACGTACTGACAACAGCCGTTCCCGTTCTTACCGCCGTTACTTTGCCAGCTTGGTCCACGGTTACGATATTTGTATTGCTGCTTGACCAAGTTACCTGAATTCCGCTCATTGCACTGCCGAACTGATCATATACCGTTGCCTGTATTGTCTGTGACCCTCCTACAGAAATTGATACGGACGACGGATTCAGCCGGATGCCCGTTGCAATGGGCTGCGGCGCAACCTCTTCTGCGGTCACTGTCACGGTGACCGCACGGTCAGGCATGACGAAAGAATAGACGTTTCCCTCTTTTGCATCCACTGGCACCGAATTGCCCTGCGCATCGTCAACGGTGACCTTTGCCCGTTTGTCCTGTGTGATCGGGCTGGCGGTGACCTTGACGCTTTCGCCTGCGGCCGCAGCTGTTTTGTCCACAGAAACAATCAGGTATTCTTCACGGTAAGGGTCAAGATGGATATTCCACCTGCGGACGGTACCGTCCAGAATTTGAACCGGTTCGCTCGCCACAACAGCACCCTGATCTACCTTAATTTCCACACGGACCCACCGGCCGACAAAGTCATCTCCTACTGTCAGTGTTTCCGAATACGAATTGGGAATCGGGGTAAACGGTCCAGCCTTTGCGTCAGATACCAACCACCTCATTCTCGCCAGGCCCGCATATTCCGAGTCCAGATCAAAGCCTGCTTTCAGCTGGTCTCCTGCGGCCGGGAGCCGATCCTCACTGTCGTTTTCAACGGAGACGTTCTTCGCGGTGATGTCGTCGACAACTGTTTCCTTCGGTTCGTTTATAAAATCAATCAATTTCCCATACCCCAGAACTTCGTAAATCCGCACACAGCTGTTTCCATCCGCGGGCGTATTATTGCTACCGAAATCGACCCCTTTACTCACTTCAAGCTTCAGATAACGACCCACGGCTTTTCCGTCGGAATACAGATGTTCCGTTATCCCGTTCGAATTCCCCGTCATGGAAGTAATCTCATGCCAGTTTTCCTTATCGTCGCTGACATAAATTTTGTAGTCCCTTGTGTTCCACTCCGGTTTATTGTCGCTTGAGAAGTCACCGGGTATATTCTGTTCAGATGGCGCGGTACTATGCCAGATTTGAATACGGCTCAGATCATAAACGCCGTTCAGATCGATCACCGCACATCTCGGATCATTTGGATATACGCCGTCCGCACACCATTTCGTCGCATAATTTCCGTCCGTAAGCATAGCTCCGCCTTCCTCATCCTTGAACTGATGGGAAGCGACTGTCTCTTTTCCGGTAAGGATATCTTTGCCCGGCTCGTTTAAAATATAAATTGCCTGTGCCGGTTCGCCCTCCGTACCGTACTTATCAACAGGCGTCACTTTAAACTGGAACGAGGAAACTTTCAGAGCTTCGCCCGCATCCATCGTAAGTGTCTTGCCCGTGGCGTCGGGTATTTCCTCGTACGAACCGCCGTCCCTGCTGCGGAACCATTGGAGCTTTGTCGCGCCTTCCGTTCCGGCCACGCCGGAATTGACATACCCGTAACCGCCTGTAAACGTTACCTTTGTTGAATCATTTTCGTCCTTATACGCTTTGATCGCAACATCTTTTACCGACGGCTCGAAGATTTGACTTGAGGTCCCCCACGCCTGGAATTCGTAGATTCTTGGACAGTTCCAATCGCTGGAAGTCTGCCCGGCATAATCCGGAACCAGCCTAAAATATCTTGCGCTGACCGGTTCGGGCAGAACCATCTCAACAACATTGGATGTGTTGTCGGTTTTTCGGACTTCCAGCTTCCAGGTTTTGCCGTCGTTGCTTGACAGAACTGAAAAGTCACGGGTAATATAACTCTGTCTTTCGTTTCCTGCATTCACCAGAGTGAATTTGGAAATTTCCCAGTCGTTTTCTTCGCCAAGATCGACCTGCAGATACAGCCCATCCGCACGATAGCACCACTTCGTACCCGTATCGCCGTCACAGGCCCGATAGGGTTCCTCATTCTGGTAGCCACCGGGAGCGGTAATCCGGCTGGACGGCACAGTGAGGAAGGCGTTGTCGAGTCCACCCCGGACGGCTTTTGAGGCTTCTGAAAGCACAGTGCGGTTTGAGGAAGCGTCTATACCGATTACCTTGTAATAGAATTCTCCGTTGTAAGGCAGAGTGTCAATATAACTGTTCTGCGTGTCGCCAGCGATTCCCAGATATTCGGCATTTTCCAGCGTAAAGTCGCTGGTAACTCCCCTGTAAATCCGGTAGAGAGAGATTCCATCCCTCAGATCCCATTCGATTCTGGCCTGATCACCCAAAGCGTCCTCGCCTGTGACAAGCTCCGCCGAGACTCCTGTAATCGCCGGAAGGGAAGCCTGTTCGCCACTTTCCGAAACTCCCTCGTTCCAGTTTCTCAGGAAATCACTGTCCGCAGCGGTAATGGCCGCGATCTTGATTCCACTGGCCTTCGGAAGCTGAATGGATTCCAGCGTCTTTTCAGGATCCACCGGAATCGCGTAGACGAACAGATAGTTGTCTACCGTCATCCGGTCGGTGGAACCATTGTGGAAATGGGTGAAGAAATACCCCACCTGATCCTTTACATATGGATGGATATCCGAATTTGTAAAGCGATCCCAGCCGGAAAGATTGGTATCCCAGTCGGCAAAGCTCAAATCCTTTGTAACCGCTGTTCCGTCGGACTGCTTCACGGTAAATGTACCGTTTTTGTCGCCGCTGCCAGCTCCGGCGCCCAGAAGATACACATACCTGTAATTACCTTCCGGCAGGGCGATGGTTTGGCCGTTGGCCTGAACCATATTATCATAGCCATTATTGGTCGGTCCGAGCTGGAAATTCACGCCCTGGAAAGAAACGGTGTCGGGCCACAGCTCCGCCGGAATCGTGTCGCCCTTGCCGTCGTAGTTTCCGTCCTTTTTCTTTTCGTTGAAGCTGACTGCGTCCACATTGTAATAATCGAACAGGTCGACCGAAGAATCCCGCAGGGCAACGGCCTCCTCCCGCTCATACGGCTGCAGCTCCACTGCAATGGTGGCAATTTCATATTTTCCCATATGAAATTTGAGTTTGTTTCCGTCTGTTTCAATTGCTTTGTCCAGAGTTTCATCCTCTTGCTCCAGCAGATTGACTTCCTTTGCTGAAACCACATTGGACGGGAGAGTGATCGTAACGTCCGTATCGTCCTGTCCTTCCGCTTCGTAAACGCGTACAATCATCTGATCCTTGGAATCCGGCTCATCCGCCGGGGTTTTCAGAACGGAGATCAGCACGTTGTCTTCGGAAGAAGATGCGAAGGAGTCGGAAATATCCAGTCCACGGGATTCGTGAGGATCCGCCTGAACCCCTTCCGTCCTGTAATTGAGCTCATAGCCCCTGTGCTCCGTATCGGCATCCTGCCACGTTCCCGCATGGGGATAGATGGAATAGGTAAAGTTATGCTCCGTTTTGTCGATGTAGTAGGCCTGAGGCCCCCAGCTTCCGGAATTGCGGACGGTTGACCCGATGGGGGAGCGCAAGGCGGTCAGCCTGAGCCGGGTGGCCGGGTCTCCGGCGTCATTTGTAATCCTGAGGGCATCCCAGCCATATTTGGAATCGTTGAGAATGCTTGCGCCAAAGCTGCCGCTGTCATCCGTCACATCGGCCCATTTATGCCCGCTGACCTCAAATTTCGCCGCATCGACGACGTTATCACGCGTCGTCGGACGATCCAGGCTGCCATAAGCGATTTCATAAGAAGCCTTACTGGCGTCCGCTGCAAAGGGGAACGCAATTTTCAGCATACGCTGATCTTCGTTCCAGTTCACATTCATTTTGACGTCGACGCGTTCGCTGTCGGCGCTCAGGATAATATCCTGCACAAAGGTGGACTTTGACCAAGCCCTGGAAACACGGACTACTTTCCGTACCGGGGTGTCTTCCACAATTTTGATGGAGTCCGGCGTGGTGTTCAGGGTTGCAACGGGGCTGGCGTTCATTTCCGATTTGACCAGGTCCCATGCGGGATAGCTGCTTCCGCCGGTATCTTTCAGAATTTGGAGCTCGTTGCCTTCATAACCGTCGGCAAACACCTGTCTGGAATCGTCGCCCTTATTGTAGATTTGCGCAATATTTCCGGTTTTGGCGTTGATCATGACTTTAAGAGAATTATTTTCCATGATAAAGGTATCCGAATCCTTCTTCACGGTGAGACCGTTTTCCACAGGAGCATCTTCCGCCCGGATGTCAAACACCTTGTATCCAATGGCGGGAAGCTCTTTCGCCTCAAAACGAATAATAGCCTGTTTCGCCTCCTGATCTTTTGATACTATACAGGAAGCGACCGGGGTGTCGCCCGCCACATCGTATACCGCAAGCTTTTCCGGAACGCTGTCGTCGAATTGGAGCGCAAGCTCAACGGTATCGTCCCTTTCCCAGGAAAGGGGGTTGAACACCATTACAGGAATCCCGGTTACGCCGTTTTTCGTATCGGCCCGGTATGCGATTGCCTGTAATCCGCTGCTCTGCACATTGTTCAACAGGTTCTTTGCCAGTTCCTGATTATTATATGTAACCTGATATTGATACGGAATGGAGGAACCAGGAAGAATGTCGTGGAACTGGTTGACCAATATCTTATCCCACGCCTTGCTGATTTTTTCGTTGTCCGCTTCGGGGAGAACACCGAGCCAGTTGCCCAGCGTCGACGCCTTCTCAGCCTTTTCGGCAAGAATCTCATTCTTCCGGTTGTACTCTTTCTGTCTGGCCCAGGAGGTGTAGGTCCCGCGGTGGTTCTCAAAATACATTTCCCCTTCCACCGTACGGACATTATCCTCAATATTCTCCTGTTCCTTTTCTTTGACGTCATCAAAATATTCGCTGATGGTGGCCAATTTCACCTGCACGCCGTCAACAGACGCCGAACCGTTCTTTTTCAGGACATCGGCGTACTCGTTTTGTTTCGGCCCGCCGCCGTGGTCGCCTTCCCCCATCATCCCCAGGGCTTCTTTGACTCCGGTTTCATGGTCCACTTGGGCATTCCTTTTCAAAGCGCTTTTGATCTGGCTGTCGGTGTACATATTGACGTAGTCGCGCATGGGCGCGTAGGCAAGCACCTGGGTTCCGTCGATCGCGCTCCATTTAAATATGTCCGAATCGCGTTCTACATTGGTGTCCTGCCAGTTCAGTTTTGTGGTCACAAAACTGTTCATTCCGGCTTTTTTCAAAATCTGTGGAAACTGTCCGTTAAAGCCAAACGTGTCCGGAACATATCCCACCGTGCTCATCTTACCGAATTCCTTCTGGAAAAATCGCTGACCTTCCAGACTTTGACGCACCAGTGCCTCGCCGCTCGGCAGGTTCAGGTCAGGTTCCACAACCTGACCGCCCGGATTATCCCACTGGCCGTTTTCAATCAGTTCCTTAATATCTTCATACATTTCGGGATAGTATTCCTTGGCCCACTCATAATGTTTGGAAGCCGACATGGTGAATTTGTATTCCGGATTACTCTTCAGAGCATTCACCGCACGGCTGAATGTAGCGCTGATAACATCCCGTGCGGTTTCTTCGAACGGCCACTGCCATGCCGTGTCAATGTGGGCGTTCGGAACCAGATACATGGTCCAGCCGCTGTCGAGCGTCGCGTCGGATTTTACATCTTCTCTGGGCGCAGCCATGGCCGTTACGCTCGTGAAAGAAGAAACCGCCACCGCTGCAGCTAAAATCAGGGAAATCATTTTCTTGTGGTTTCCGATTCTCCAATCGCTCATTTTTACCCTCTCTTCTCTCGTCTCGTGGTTTTGTTTGCGGATTCGCTTCCATCTGCATTGCTGCAAATGGAATTGCGCCAACTTCATTACTTCATTCTCTTTCCCCCTTCCTTCTTTCAGCCGCTCCGGCATCTTCGACTTCCGTCCTTCCGACAGGAAGCGGGCGGAACGGTATCTGCAGGCTTTTTGCGTTCCTGAGGCGTTCAGGCTACCTTTTTTACATAGTCAAGCCATTTCTGCTCGTTGGCTTTTGTATGAAAGGCTGTTTTCGAGGCAAGTTCTCCGGGGTCCTGAATCCCGCAGATATCCGCACGCAAAGCATTCTGCATCAGCAGAAGATAGAGCGTATCCGAATACTCCCACACGATTTTTTCAACTTCCTTCGAAGCAAACGAAAGATTCCGGCTGCTGATCTCTTTCTTTAACGTATCCGGATCGATCAGCTCAAACGTATCCTTTGGATAGGCAATATTTTCCTGCTGGTAAGAATCCGTAATGGCGTCTTCGCACAACGATAGTTCGGAAATGATCTCTTCACGACTCATGGAATTGCCCGAAAGCCCCCAGTAATTGGGAATAAAAGAAGCGCCGGAAATATATTGACGCAGGACTGGCTCATTGCCGCCGAGCACATCCTTCATAAATCCTGAAAGTTCCAGGTCCTCCCGTGGCCTCTGCTGTACAAGGCGGCGAAGAATGCTTCCCTCTCCGTTTTGCTCTGTAAAATTCTCCAGTGTATGCAGGAGCAGAGGCACCTTCGTCTCGTAGTAAAAGGTTTCCTGCGCGGTCGGCATATTACCTTCCTGGTCAGGGGATAGCGCCATCATTATTGGGTCGGTCAGTGAAAAATACAGATATCTTAAATATTTCTTCTTCATATCATCCTGCGGTTCTATCCCGTAAATCTGTTTGAGCTGGGACGTCAGCATGTCTGCGGAAGCCTGAACGTAATAATCCGCGAGGCCGTTGTAGAGCCAAAGATTCGGCTGATATCTCAGATTGCGCGCGGTGACCTTACTGTCGAAAAATGCATGATAAAGCGTACGCGACATAGTCTGGCAGGCGTCCGGGTCCGGCATACTCAGAGACAGGGCCGTACTTCTCCCGCCGACCCCTCCTAAAATCACATTGCCGTTCTCTGTGCTGCGAAGCAGTACGAACGGATAATCACCCAATCCTTCCCCAAATTTCTCCGCATAAAACTGATAAAAGGCAAGCAGTACGCTTAAATCGTAAGTATCTGAGCTGTTTTTTGCAGCCCTGTCCAGATAAAAGGTCGCTTCCGCCGCACCGGTAGAAACCTTCAGCGGCTCAAAGCTGCCAAAACAAAAGCTGGAATTGCCGATATCGTAAAAGTCATACCAGGTTGGATGATCAAGCCGGAAAGACTTCTCCCCGTCATTGATTTTTCCGAACGGCATAATCGCATCCCAGGATTCCTCACCCGTCAGCTGAAAGGAAAGGCCGGTAATATACTTTTCCGGATGCTGCATATTACCGGAATCGAGCCACGGGAGCATCAGGACATTTTTTCCCTGGAAAACCAGAAGATCGGAATACAGCTCCCCCACGGTCCTGGATTCGTCACCGGAGCTTTCCCCCAGTTTCACGCTGTAGGAAAAATCCACATCAGATACGCCGTCCTTCAGAGGTCCGATTTCCCAGACTTCATTCAGATCGGTAACCACAACGGAATTTCCGCTCTGGTCAACGCAGAGCGGTTTTGAGGTATCAACCTCCTCCTTGTTCAAGTAGAGCGTCTTCTGCGGGGAAAGGTATTCCGGTTTTAACCGTACGGAGACAGAAAGCAGCTTTCCTTCCACATTCTCCGGCTTTACACGGTATTCGACGGAAAACCGTGACACATCCCGGTCCATGTTCCTCACCTCGTTTGTGTTCCATAGCCATCCACCAAGCAGGGCCGCCGTAATTACCGCCGCCGACACTCCGGTGGTCAACCATATCTTCCGTTTCATACGTTCCTCTCCTTTTGATTGACAGATTCGCCCCGTACTCACGTAGGGAAAGCAATGGCCTTTATAATTTTGTGAAATATATCCATAATTTTCCAATTTTTATTTACGCATTCAGTATATCGTATTGATTGAAAGATAAAAAGGGGACTAAATTCTGATTTATGGGGGGTTTGTTAAGATTTTACATATTAGTTAAATTTTTACAATATTATACAAAAATGTTTAAATTATTGCTTTATAAAATATATAAATTGTATATATTGACATAAATATTCTAAAGGTATATGATAAAAACGATAAAATAGCTGGCAGGTGATCAAATGAAAAAGCGCCACACGATTGTTTTGCTTACAGTTGGTCTGATTATGCTTGGAAGCTTTGCTGCTCTGCTTCTTCTCGATTTCCCCTATCATTTGCATTACACGGTGTCACCTTCCCAAACAAAGCCGAATACGCTAAACATCACCATGGAAGTTCAAAACTCCTTGTTTTCGAGGGGGAAAACAATTACCCTCTACACCGGAGACAAAATTGTCACCCTCAAGTCCTCAACAGACGGAGGAGGACTCCAGTTCCCCGTCAGCCAGCAGGAAGACACCATCGAACTTTATCTTGGACGCGCAAAAAAAGCCTCTTTGATTTATGAAGCGCAGATTGCTTCTGCGGGAAAGCATGGCTATCGCGGCTATTCCACAGAAAACTATTGCGTCTTTGACGGGGGGCAGGCCTTTTTGCTCCCGATGGAGTATTATCAGGAAGGCTATCCGCCGGACAAGGCCGTAGTGGGGCGTTTGTCCGTCACCATGAAAGCACGGAGCGGATGGCTGCAGGTTTTCCCATACATAGAACTGAAAAACGTTACCTGGTTCGATGCTTACAGCCTGAACAGCAACAGCTTCTTTATGGGTCTGTGCACGCTGATTGGCGAAAAAGACGGGCTGAAAATATATGCCGCCTCCCAGAATGAAAAGGCCATATCGGACACAGACGCGAAAGGAATTTCCGCCTTGTATGATTACTACGCTGATTTATTTTCCTTCCCCCAAAAGCCATATCAGGTGATTTTACTTCCGACCGTTGGAGAATCCGGATTATCCGTAATCGGCGGTGCGGGCACCGGCTCCGTATGCGCGACATTCGACCCCGCAAAGAGGCGTGATTGGGAACTGCTCAGCCACCGCATGTTTCACGCTTATTTCGATACCGTCCTTCCGGTGCAGGAAATTCACAAGGCTCCCCGTCTTTGGTTTTATGAGGGACTGGTGACTTATTATGAGAACCGTTCCATGGTACAGCTTCCGAAGGAGATACAAACGTTAGCAGGCATCCGGCCCGAACAGCAGTTCACCTCGCTGTTCAACAAATATCTGTATATCCGTACAAAGGACGCCGAACAGTTCTCGTTGGCACCGATGGAGGAGCAAAGGATCCGAGACTCTGAAGAAGGCGGCGCGCAGATTGAATTTCTGCATTACGTACAGGCTCCCCTGATTGTCCACCTGATTGAGGACCTGGATGATAAGCGCGCGGGGACACACGACGCACTGCTAACGGAATTGCTGAAAAGTCGTGGGAGCTCAAGCCTTCCGTCCTGGCATGAGCTTCTTGTACGTGTTTTGGGAAACGGTGCGGAAACCATTTACCAAAAATACTTCCTGTCAAACGAGCTTCTTCCCCTCTGGTATCTGCGGGACGGCAGCTATTCGGAGCAACAGACATTGACAGATCTGAACGATATCGATTATCTGCTTGCAACTTGGATGACACCGCAGCAAGGACAAATCCCGTATGAAGAGCTGAACTTAACAGCGGTCCGGAAAATCAAAGACCGCCCTGAGTGGGGGGACATCCATTTTTCAGACTCCCAGACAGAACAGAGCATAGAAAAATATTCAACGGTTATCCATGCGCTTCTCAAGGAATACGCGCTTCGGGCAAAAATCTGCAATATTTCCTGGAATGACCCCGCTCTACGGAACAAACTGATTCTAGACGAAGGTAACAAAGCAAAATGGAACACCTGGGTGAAAACATCCCCTCATCTCTGACTATGGTGCAAAGTAAAGCTGTGCCCGCATCTTTTCGCTCGTGGATCATTTTCCGGCATAAAAAAGCAACAGCTTTAAAGCCTCTCCATCCATTGTCTTTGAAATGGAGCCGTGACCGCCCGCAGAACCAACTGTTCGATTAAAATTATGACCTGATGAAAAGCTCACAAGCGATCTCACATTTCAAGGACATCCGACTATACAACGAAACGGAGAGCGGTAGCAAAGGGCTGGGCGTAAAAAAAACCAAATCGCCACCGTGGACCTTGCGATCACGCTGAACGGCGAACAGAAGTTGCCGGAGGACTACAAGCGACCCGCCAGCTTCTCCGGCGATCCGGTCATCTCACCCTCTGTCCCCTCCCTGCCAAAGCTCCTCTCGTTCTATGGAAGCTGCCTATTTTTGCTTTGAAAACGAAGCAGAAGGGTTGTGGGTAAGGTTGCAGTTTTGCTTAACGCTAAAGTTTTTTTGAACTCCCGGAACAGTCGGGAGTTTTCGTACTACAATAAAGGAACAGCACTTTGCCTGTTTGGGCAAAGTGCTGTTCCTTTATTGTCTTAGGTTTAGCCTTCAAAAAGGCCGTAGGATTTCCGTCAAGTCTTTTTGGAGTATATAATATGCCTCCGGCATCTTTAATCAGTAATATCTTGATTTAGGTAAGAATCTAAATCCATGTTGTAGCATAAACTCTGTGAAGAATATGCATTGCCGGTCCCTCCGGAAGTAATTCCCCAAGAAGTGGAAGACAGCTATGTGCATTAAATCGGTTTTTCAGTCATCTATCATTAAATAGAAGAAAACCCGCACAGCCTAGAGCCATGCGGGCTTTTGTTTGGTTGCGGAGGCAGGATTTGAACCTACGACCTTCGGGTTATGAGCCCGACGAGCTACCGGACTGCTCCACTCCGCGATATTTATTTGTGCATCTTTTCTAAACTCAGCGGTGATGCCTTGTTTAGAGTGCTTAACTATAATACCATTCCAAATAGCGAATGTCAAGACCTTTTTATAAAAGGTTGCTATTCATATGATAACCCTTGATAACGGTTGGTGTCACACGATTGGCACATGGTTACATAAATGCTGTTCTTTGTTTTCTCCCATGTTCTCGAATTACAGAATAGGCTTTTTATAGCCCAACAAAACATTCATATCAAGTATATGCCATTTTTATTTAAATATGAGCGGATAAAGGGGAAAGTGATTTGTCGTAATAAATGCTTGCATCTCGGATCGCGATATCCAAAAAGTTTATCTCAAATATAACAACAGTTGAAATTAAAGGTATAGCAGAAATAATAAATGGCCTACGCGCAGAGTGATTTTACCCACACATATCTGATTGGGACTTCCCATCGGAGACACTATTTCCCTTCTGGCACCTCCGAGGCGACGACAAGCATTCCAAGGAAAAGGATTCGACTGTGATGGGTCCTACCAGTCGGTCCACCGGCCGGCATGACCGCGCTCTGATTGTGGCCGGTGCCCCGAGTAAACAAGATCGATTTTCGGCTGTGCCTGAATTATGTTCTGCATAACGGAGAACCCGGTCTGGGTGTCAAACTGACCGTTCACCTGCACAACGACTGCATTTTCAAGCGGGCCCCTTTATGCCCTGCATAAAACCTTCATCCCTCTGCTTGTCTGCATCAACACCCAAGGTGCCCCTAAGGATAACGATCTTAGGATCTTTGACATCCTTGAGCAGTTCCACCGCATAATCAAAGCGCTGAAACAAGGCGCACGATAATTTCAACCTTTCATGCAGCGTTGAAATATCGTTTTATCATCAGGATATCCGGAGGAATGGAAACAAATAATATTTGAATTGTTAGCGTCGTAAAGCTGAAAGGATGGAAACCCATGGTAGAAGTGTGTTTGCCCGGAACCGGTGGGGTACTTCCGCTGGAAAACCGTTGGACAGCAAGCTGCTGGGTAGAGTTTCAGGGCACGGCTGTCCTCATTGATTGTGGTGAGGGAACACAGATTGCGCTCAAGAAAGCGGATTGCAGGTTGAGCCGGCTTGGACTGCTGCTTATTACGCACTTTCATGCCGATCATATCGCAGGATTGCCTGGATTGCTCCTGACCCTGGGCAACTATGGAAAAAAGACGCCGCTGACCATTGCGGGACCTGTGGGGCTCGAACAAATAGTGACATCGCTTATGACCATCGTGCCTAATCTTCCATATCCTGTTGTTTTAAATGAGTTGGATGAAGAGGCTCAGGACTTTGAGCTTTTCGGTATTCACTTTGCGTCCATGTACTTGCAGCATGGCGTTCCCTGTCTGGGTTACCGCATGACTTTTAAACGAAAGCCGATCTTTAACCCAAATAAGGCGAAGGAACTGGGGGTGCCCCTGTACCATTACAAAACTTTGCATGCAGGTCAGTCGGTTGTGTTGGACAATGGCAGCCTGATTGTACCCAGCATGGTGTTGGACGGGGAGCGTCCCCCGATCAGTATCTGCTACTGCACAGATACCCAGTCTGTTGAGGAGATTTCGCGTTTTGCCCATGACGCCGATTTATTTATCTGTGAGGGAATGTATGGAGAGAATGCGCAGAGTGAAAAAATGTGGAAAAAAGGACATATGGTTTTTTCGGACAGTGCCGGACTCGCCAAATCCGCTGAAGTCAAGCAGCTGTGGCTGACTCATTTCAGCCCTGCTATGAAGTATCCGGAGCGATATCTGGATGCAGCCCGGTGCATTTTCAGATATACGGAGGTTGGCTATGATGGTATTCGTACAACGCTTTGACCATAAAAGAAGAAAGCGTGAGAAGGATCAATGAGCGGAGATAGAAAGCGTGGATATTCGCCTGAAGACGAACGTGATTTTGCAGGCCCTGCGTTACAGACGATGAAGCGTTCCGCCGAAGAGCTGTATTTTCTGCTGAATCGTGCTTATCCGATGAAAGGTGCTTCGACATTTATCGGGAATCATTATCTGCTTTCAGAACGCCAGCGAATTGCTTTGACGCGTATCGTCTCATCTGAAAAGGACATTGGACGAGAAAGGCAAAGCAAAAGCATCTGGGGGCCTTAGCAGATGAAACGGTCAATATAGACGGCTTCAATCAGATTATCACCTTGGAGGTTGCACAATCCGGATCGCCTATTTTCAGGTGTATGGATGGCACATACCGTGATCTGGCAGGACTTCGCGGTACCTATAGACTGATCGACAAAACAGATGACGCCATACGATCTCTCATTTCCGCAGTGAAAAAGCTCTGCATAAAGCGGGCGGTATTCTGGCTGGATGCGCCGGTTTCAAATTCCGGCAGGCTGAAAACCCGGATTGCCGAGGTTGCAGAGAAAGAACAATTTGAAATTGAAATTGAGATCACCAGTAACGTGGACAGGGTGCTTTTTGACTGTGCAAATGTAATCAGCAGTGACAGCATTATTCTTAACCGTTGTCTAAGCTGGGTAAATCTGAACGAAGCAATCATTCCCAGTATCCCGGACGCATGGATTATAAATTAGCGCCGCCGTGTACTTGTCACGGCCGGCGCTTTCCCATAGGCAAAAGATTTATTCCGTTCCCGCTTTCAGAGCTTCGCTCATCGGAACCCGAGCCACCTTTTTTCTGCACATCCATTTGGCAAACTCATATGTCAGCATCACGACGATAAAGCCAAACAGCATATACAGGACATTCAGCTTGACGG
The DNA here is from genome assembly GCF_052442865.1 of Caproiciproducens puteiluti. Classification (NCBI taxonomy): domain Bacteria; kingdom Bacillati; phylum Bacillota; class Clostridia; order Eubacteriales; family Acutalibacteraceae; genus Caproiciproducens; species Caproiciproducens puteiluti. The sequence continues at coordinate 3,431,928 of NZ_CP194790.1, forward strand.
GCAACACGACCTGCAGGCTTTCCGTCAGAGAGGCGAAGAAGGCCCCTGCTGTCCCCAGCAAAGCGGGGATGCCTAGCAGATATCCCAAAACAACGATCAGCGTATTACTGTCCAGCACCAGCTTTCCGATTTCCTTTTTCCGATATCCGAACACTTTCATTAACGAGATACTGGTTCTGCTTTCGTCGACCACCAGGCCGGTTACAATATAGAGGATAATCAGACCAAGCAGGAAGGCGGCGGCAATCAGGCCGTAAACCATGGGCCCCATCTGGTCAATCATCCTGCCAAGCCCCGCGACAACGGCATCGATGGATTTGGTGCTTTGGATCTCGCCCTCGGCGAAGGTCATCGCCTTGCCGCTCCAGATCCCGTGGTAAGCGTCCGTGGGGTACCCGAACTCCGCGTTGAACCGGTCGAGCGGCAGGAACAGGAAATCGCCCGCATAGGTATCGGCTATTTTTTCAATGGTGAAAGTGTGTTTCTTTCCGTTTTCCGTATCGAATACCGTCACGCTGTCGCCGGTTTTCACGTTCAGCTTTTGCGCAAGCGTGGCAGTAATCGTGGTCTGTTCCGGCTGGAACGATTGTCCGGACGCATCCTTCAGCCGGACCTTCTCGGTGTCCGGCAGAACCCCGGTAACATAAAAGCTGATGTCTTCATTGTCCGCAAGGCTCACGTACGCCGCGTTGAACTGTTCTGTTCCCGCCGGAGGCCCCCCTGTTTTTAACGATGTGAAAACATACTCGTACTTAAAATCGTACAGCTCGCTGATCCCTTCGCCCAGCATATAGTCAACGGAGCTTTTCATCGTCAGCCCGTACAGCATGAGCATTGTGGCGACAACAACCCCAAACAGCAGGAAGAAAGTCCTGGACAGGCTGCGGACCTGTTCCCTGATTCTAAATTTCGTGTTAAATCCAAAACGGTCGAGCCTTAAGCTGCGCTCCAGAAAATTGACTTCACCCTTTGTTTCCCCGCCCTTCATGAGTACCGCCGGAGCTGTTTTCAGCGTCCTGCCGATGATCCACCAGGTAACTCCGCAGAGAACAATAACCGGCAGCGCAACGGCGAAGACGACCAGCCACGGGTTCAGAATCGTTTCATAGACAGGCATGGGAAAAGCGGCCAGCATGAAGCGAAGCTCGCTGTTTACCAGCAGCAGTCCCAATGCGGAACCAATCACGGAGCCGATGATGGATATCAAAAGGGGAAAGGTCAGATAGTGGCGGCGAAGCTGACGCCTCCGATAGCCCTGGGCGTAAAATGTCCCGATGACGACAGATTCGCTTTTGATCGTGCGCCACATCAGCATCCCGAGCAAAGCGCAGGCAAGCGCAAGCATGGCGAGCGGTACGGCGGCGCTCATCGTGGATAATACGTTGATCTCCATGGGAATATAGGATACGTTGACTTTCCTTGCCGTACTCTGCCAGTTGGTTATTTGGATGCCCTGAGAGCGCAGCGCGTTCTTTACCGAGGCTTCCTGGGATTTGATGTTTTCCCTGTCGTCAAAGCGAATGGCGTAAACCCTGTTTCCACCCGGCAGGGTCTCGAAATTCTCTTTGCCCACCACGGCAATGCCGAAGGCGGTGGAGTCATTCATCATTTCTTCTTTTGATTTGATCACATAAATAAAATTGGGCAGAAGGGCATAGCCTGAAACGGTAAATTTCCTGCCCGCAATGGTGATTTTGTCGCCGATCCGATATCCGTTTGTCTGGGCGAACGGGCGGTCAATCATGATTTCCGAGCTGCCCGGAAGTTTTCCTTCCTGAACGGCGGGAACGTTCACCTCATCCATGGCGGAAAATACACGCAGCGTCTGCCCGGGCTTTACTTTGCAGTCCGCCGTCCCGCCGCCCTCCACCTTTGCGGAAAATTGCCGGCCGAAAGCCGCCGCGTCGATGTCGGCATCGGTCGAGAATTCCGCGTCGGACAATGCGTTCCGCTCGGAAAATTTTCTGAACATATTATCCAGGTTCATAGACGTCAGATTCATCGTAATAAACATCATGCTGCTGATCATGAGCAGCAGCATGGAACCGATATAACGCGCCTTATGCTCCAGCATGGTCCGTATTACTTTTTTGAAAAGTACCATTACCATTCGATCCTTTCCGCCGCGGCCGTTTCCTCGTGCCGGATGGCTTCCACGATCTCTCCGCCGCGCAGTTTGTAAACTACGTTCGCCATATCGCCGATTGCGGTGTTATGGGTAATCATCAGGACAGTTGTGCCAAAGCCGCGGTTTACCTTCTGCAAAAGGGAAAGCACGCCGTGGGACGTCTCATAATCCAGCGCGCCAGTCGGCTCGTCGCACAGCAGAAGCTTCGGATTTTTCACAATCGCTCGGGCAATCGCCACGCGCTGCTGCTCTCCTCCGGACAGTTCCCTGGGGAAGCTCCTTTTTTTCATTTCGAGGCCAACTGCGTTCAGCACGGTATCCATATCGAGCGGCGCCTTTGATATGTTGGAAACCAACTCGATATTTTCCGTGACCGTCAAATTGGGAACGAGGTTATAGAACTGAAAGATGAAGCCGACCGAATCCCTGCGGTAATCCGTCAGCCTGTCATCGCTAAGCGCGGTCAGTTCCATGCCGTCAACAGAAACACTTCCACTGTCCGCGCGGTCAACGCCGCCGATGATATTCATCAGCGTCGACTTTCCCGAACCGGACGGGCCGAGTATCACGCCTGTCTGCCCCTTTTCAAGCGTAAGGCTGATCCCTTTGAGCACCTCGTTTTTGCTTTCGCCCGCCTGATAGCTCTTTTTCAGGTTTTCAACTGTAATAAACATTCCTAATTCCTCCCCATTCCCTGCTTTAATAAGGAAATCATGTCTTTTAATAAATTCTCCATTTCATAGTACTGTTCTTCCGTAGGGTCGTAATCAAAGCCTTTGACCTTTTCCATGATCTCCATGTCGAATTTTTCCGTTACTCCCTGAAAAAACAGCAAAAGGGTTTTGTCGTCCAGATCATCGCGGACGGTAGCCTTTCTTTTGCCGTTGGCAATCAATTTCAGCTCATATTCCTCACCGATCCGGGATAATTCGCGGCTCGCTTCGAGGGCCAAACCGCCGAATTTACCCGCGTAGATATCCATCGAAAATGCAACGAGCAGCGGCTCCTGTTTCAACAGTTCAAAACGTTCGCGACTTCCGGAGAGAAAATACTCATACACATCCATATCCTGAAGCGGAGTCTGCCTGTCGATTATTTTCATAAAATAGTTCAGCGCCCATGTGACAGAATACAGAAACATCTCCTTTTTATCATCGAAATATTGATAGATGCTGCCCTTGGCGACTTCCGCTTTTCGGGCAATTGTTTCTATTTTCGCATTTTCAAAGCCGCGGGCATGGAACTCTTCAATTGCTGCCCGCATGATTCTTTCTTTTTTGTCGTCATCAAGACGATTGAAAGTCCTTTTTGGCAATCCAATTACCTCCTAATAATACTACATAATGACTTTTCGGTCATATTATATGACTCATAAGTCATTATGTCAATAGCTTTCAGCGAAAAGGAATAAATTGCTTAGCGAGTACGCTGATTTACCCCATGCAGGACGATTTATAATCCCTTATTATGCGCTCTATTTTAATAGGAAACTGCCCCATTGCCGTGAAGGTTAAAAAATGATTTACTTTCAAAAGAAGGAAGGCCTCCTGAAATTATAATGCCATGATTGGATTTTGATATTACGATAAAAATCGACTTAAAATATGTAAATTTATAGCTATAACACCATAATTCTGTCGGTTCATCATTGATATATTTATATTTCGGAAGTATACTGAAAAAAACACACCTTTTAAACACCAAAATTCAGAGGTAGACAAATGGAAGATCGCCGTTTGAGCATTTTAGCACATATCGATCAAAAAACCGGCCGCGAACAGCCGCTTGCGGAGCACAGCCGGAACGTATCCCTATCCTGCGGGAAAGCCTGTGAAAAAATCGGGCTCTCCTCCCTTGGGCTGCTGGCCGGCCTCCTGCACGACAGCGGCAAGGGAACGATGCAATTCCAGCGTTATCTGCGCGGCGGAGACGCGTCGCAGCGGGGGAAAATCCCCCACTCTTTCTGCGGAGCCCGGTATTGCTATGAAAGCTGGGGATTGGACGGCTCCGTCAGGGGGCTTACAGCGGAGCTCCTTGCCGCCGCTGTCTGCGGGCACCACGGCGGGCTGCCCGATGTAACAGGCGTTACCGGGGACGACTGTCTGCGGCGGCGCGCATGGCCCGAAAAGGAGATCGACTACGAAGAGGCTTTACAGAGCTATTTCCAGGAAAGCTCCTGCCCCCGGGAGCTGGACGATCTATTTTTGAAAGCACAGCAGGAGATCGGAAAGCTCGGAAATTCCATCCGGGGACTCTGCGAAAAAATCCCGGCCAGCGGCAGAAAGAAAGCGTTCTGTTTCCTTTTTGGAATGGTTCAGCGGTATCTGCTGAGCTGCCTGATCGACGCCGACCGGTATGACACCTTTTTATTTGAAGCGAACGAACAGGAACCGCGGCCGCCGGATTTGCCCTCTTTATGGCGGGAGCTTGCCGACAAGCTGGAAACCCATCTGCGGGGATTTTCGGGGCAGTCCCCCATTGACCAAAAGCGCCGGGAAATTTCCGAGCAATGCCTTCGCTTCCGCAAAAACGGAAACGGAATCTATCGGCTGTCCGTACCGACCGGCTCCGGGAAAACTCTCAGCTCCCTGCGCTACGCCCTGAACTGCGCAAAGGAAAACGGCAAGGAGCACGTCTTTTACATAGCCCCTTACAAAAGCATTCTGGAACAGAACGCTTCGGATATCCGGGATGCCCTCGGCCTGGATGACGAGGACGCACAGGCGGACAAAATCCTGCTGGAACACCACAGCGACGTGGTCGTCGACGATGAGGAAAAGGAGGAGGCCGGACGCCGCGAGCTTCTGACCCAGCGATGGTCGCCACCGGTGATCCTCACCACCACGGTACAGTTTCTCAACACGCTTTTCGACGGAAAGACCGGATGCATACGCCGTATGCACAGTCTGACAAATTCCGTGATCATTCTGGACGAGGTTCAGGCCATTCCCGTGAAATGCACGCTGCTGCTCAACGCGGCGCTGGATTTTCTCGCATACGTCTGCGACTGCGCGGTCGTTCTCTGCACCGCGACCCAGCCGAGTTCGGAGGAGCTGGAGATTCCGGTCATCCCGGGCAAGCCCGCGCAGATGACGGAAAATCTGGAAGAAACGTTCGCAGCCTTCCGGCGTACCCGGGTCGTGGACAAAACCACCGAAGGCACTTTTTCTGCGGACCGGCTGGCGGATTTCTGCGCCAACCGGCTGTCCGGCTGCGAAAGCCTGCTAGCAATTCTGAATACGAAGTCCGCCGCGGCTTCCCTGTACCGCGCTCTGCAGGCCCGCATGGAGGAACTCCCACAGGGAGATCGCATACCGCTCTATTTTCTGAGTACCAGCCTGTGCCCGCAGCACCGTATCGACCGGATCCGGGAAATCCGCGAAAGGCTCCAGTCTCCGGGCGCCAACCGGATGGTCTGCGTCAGCACTCAGCTGATCGAAGCCGGTGTAAACCTGTCTTTCCAGTGCGTAATCCGCTCTCTCGCGGGGTTGGACAGCATTGCACAGGCCGCCGGGCGCTGCAACCGCCACGGGGAAAGCACCTGCCGGGATATCTTCCTTGTAAAATGCGCGGATGAAAACCTCTCCTCTCTTCCGGATATCCAAAAGGCGCAGGAGGCCGCCGCCGAAGTGCTGGACGCCTTTCAGATCGATCCCGCGCAATTCGGGGACGACCCGCTCTCCCCCCGGGCGGTCAGGCGATATTACCATCATTACTATCATCTACAGGAACAACAGCTTTCTTATCCCGTCGGCGAAAAAGACGACCCTAAGCTATTCGCGCCAACCGACTTATTCGATCTCTTATCGGAAAATTCCCTGTCCCGAAAAAGCTGTGCGGAAAATCATTGTTCCCGTCCGCCGCACCCGATGCATCAGGCGTTTGATACGGCGGGAAAGCTTTTTGAGGCCATTGAGAAAGGCGGCCTTGACGTGATCGTTCCATATGGGGAAGGAGAAATCCTGATCGCAGAGCTGTGCGCGGAGCCGGACCTGCGCGAACTGCCGGGACTGATCCGGCAGGCGCAGCGCTTTACCGTCCACCTGTTCGACGGCGAGCGGAGAAAGCTCAGCGATCTGGGAGCGATCCGTATCCTGCCCGACAGCGGCGCGGCCATTCTGCTCGAAGGATTCTATCACCCGGACCTCGGCGTACAGACACACCGCGCGGAAATGGACGCGCTGATCGAATAATCCTGTTACAGAAAGGAGAATTATCATTGGAATATGAAAACAGCGTAAGTTTTCTTGTCTCCGGCAAAATGGCGCTTTTCAGCGACCCGGTCACAAGGGCCGGCGGGGAAAAGTGCAGCTATCAGGTGCCGACCTATCAGGCTCTCAAGGGCATTATCGAATCGGTCTATTGGAAACCGACTTTTATCTGGCACATAGACGCGGTGCGGGTCATGAACCCCATCCGCAGCCGGTCGGAGGGAATCCGCCCCATCGGGTATACCGGTGGAAACACGCTTTCCATTTACACGTACCTGACCGACGTCGCCTATGAGGTAAAAGCCCATTTTGAGTGGAATGAAAACAGGCCCGACCTTTCGGGAGACCGCAATGAAAACAAGCATTACCTGATCGCGAAGCGCATGATCGAGCGCGGCGGACGGCGCGACGTGTTTTTAGGGACAAGAGAATGCCAGGCATACGTCGAGCCCTGCGAATCCGGTTTTTCCGATACGGCGAAGGGCTATTACCGCGATACGCCCGAGCTGTCCTTCGGCCTGATGTTCCACGGATTCAATTATCCCGACGAAACCGGACGGAATCAGCTGGAAAGCCGCTTCTGGTATGCGAAAATGAGAAACGGCGTCATCGAGTTCTGTGCCCCCGGCGACTGCCCCGTGGTAAGGGTCATTAAAAAGCAAAAGCCAAAGGCGTTTGTAATCGGGCAGAACATGTCCGGCTGCGACGATACGGCAAAGGAGGCGGTATCCAATGGGCTGGATGCAGAAGCTCTATGAAACCTATGAAAACTGCCGGAGCCTTGTAGGCGTAAAGGAAGGCGAGCTCCCTCCCCTCATGCCCATTTACCACACCACGCAGCAGGCACATGTGGAAGCGGTGATCGACACCGACGGCTGCTGGCGTACAGGCCGCGCGAAGGTTTTGGCCGACAAAAAGGACCGCGTCACGCTGATTCCCTGTACGGAACAGTCGTCCGCCAGAACCAGCGGCCCCGTGCCCCATCCGCTGTTTGACGGTCTGAAATACATTGCGGGGGATTACGGGAACTACCGCGACCCGAAGGACAGCCATTACGCCGAATATATTGAGCAGCTTTCCGCATGGTGCGGTTCTCCGTACGCCCATCCGAAGGTCCGCGCCGTTCTGGAATACCTCAAAAAAGGAACGCTGATGGCCGATTTGATACGCGACAATATTTTATACCAGGAGGAATCCGGGCGGCTGCCGGAAAGCTGGGACGGCAAAAAGGAAGATGCTCCTCCCATTTTCAAAGTCTGCGCCAAGGATCAAGCCGACGCCTTTGTCCGCTTTCAGGTGATCTCCGCAGACGGTGCGGAGGATTTGCAGAGCCGTCCATGGGAAGATGAAACCGTCTGGAAAAGCTTTATCGACTACCAGAACAGTCTGCAGACAGACCGGGACTATTGCTATGTCTTAGGGAAGGAGATGCCCGTATCGTCCCTCAGCCCGAAATATATCCGCAGGCCGGGCGACGGCGCGAAGCTGATTTCCGCCAACGACGGCGACGGGTTCACCTACCGCGGCAGATTTGAGACGCCTTCCCAGGCGTTCCGCGTCGGGCGGGAAACGACGGAAAAGGCCCACAATGCCTTAAAGTGGCTGATTCCCCGACAGGCCTTTACCAACGGGGACCAGGTCATCCTTGCGTGGGGGACGGACGGCGGCAAAGGGCTCGACCCGTGCGAAGGAGCGCTGGATTTGCTGTTCGACCTCGAACCGGACCCGCCCCCGGTCACGACCGGGGAGGAATTCGCGGCGCGTTTTACAAAAGCGACGGCAGGATACGGCGGTAATCTGAAAGGCTGGGAGGACATGTGCGTCATCGGGCTGGATTCCGCCACACCGGGCCGGCTTTCCGTTTTTTACTACCGTGAAATGCAGGCAAAGGACCTTGTTACGCGAGTGAAAAGCTGGCATGACACCTGTTCCTGGGAGCTGAACGACTTTCCCCGGGACGCTTGGAAGACAGGCGAAAAAACAAGACCGATGCCCTTCCGGGGCGCGCCTTCCCCAAAATCCATCGTGAAAGCGGCCTACGGAAGCCGTGTCGACGATAAGCTTATGAAAAGCGCCGTACAGCGCCTGCTGCCATGTATCGTGGACGGCGCGTCCCTGCCGGAAGACCTGATGCACTGTGCGGCCCGGCGCGCCTCTAATCCCGAGGCAATCGACAAAAAGCAAGAGAATTATCAAAATACGCTTGGGATCGCCTGTGCATTGATTCGCAAGTTTCATAACGACCGTATCAACCGTAAACAAATCAAGGATGAAACATACAGGGAGGTTTGGACCATGGCATTGAATCCGGAGGAAAACGACAGGAGCTACCTGTTCGGCAGGGCGCTCGCCTACGCACAGCAGATAGAGGGCTATTCGCTCGGGCTGTCGGAAGCATCCCGCAGTACCAACGCGGAACGGGTGCAGGCGGCGTTCAGCCAGCACCCCGCGAAAGCATGGAAAACACTATACCATCAGCTGCTGCCCTATCTGCAAAAGCTCGGCGACAGAGGAAAACGGTACCGGGAGGAACTGAACGAAGTGATTTCCCGCATTCCCCTCAGTGAATTTTCAAACGCTCCGCTTTCCGAAATTTACCTGCTGGGCTACGCGTGCCAGATGCAGAAATTTCATGAGGACAAGCAGGAAAATATCCGTAAAAAAATGGAAGCCGCTGAAAACAGCATAAAAGGAGAGGAAAACAAATGAGCACACTGGCCAATAAGATCGATTTCGCAGTAATTCTTTCGGTTAAGAACGCAAATCCGAACGGCGACCCGCTGAACGGCAACCGCCCCCGCGAGACCTATGACGGCATCGGCGAAATTTCTGACGTATGCATCAAGCGTAAAATCCGCAACCGCCTGATGGACATGGGACAGCCTGTTTTCGTTCAGTCCGACGACAAACGCGCGGACGGCTTTAAAAGCCTGAAGGAGCGCGCGGATTCCGTAGACGAACTGAAAAAGACAAAAGACAGTGAACTCTACGCGAAAGTCGCCTGTGAAAAATGGATGGACGTGCGTTCCTTTGGTCAGGTGTTCGCTTTCAAGGGCAACGACGTTTCCGTCGGCGTACGCGGTCCCGTTTCCGTACACCCGGCTTTCAGCGTCGACCCCATCGACATTGCCAGCATCCAGATTACCAAAAGCGTCAACAGCGTGACGGGAGATAAGAAATCCTCAGACACCATGGGGATGAAGCACTGCGTTCCTTTCGGAGTTTATGTGTTTTACGGCAGCATCAACTGTCAGCTGGCGGAGAAGACGGGATTTACGGAAGAGGACGCGGAGCTCATCCGCGATGCGCTGATTTCCCTGTTTGAAAACGACAGCTCTTCGGCGCGGCCGGACGGAAGCATGGAAATCTGTAAGGTATTCTGGTGGAAGCACAACTGTAAAACCGGACAGTACTCTTCCGCTAAGGTGCACCGTTCCTTACACATTGCCGCAATCAAAAACAAAAAGGCCCCGGGCGGCAATCTGCCTTTCCGAATGGAGGATTACTATACCGTCACGGTCGATACGCTGGACGGGCTCTCTCCTGAAATTTACGATGGAATATAGCGAGGAGGAATTTCTGAGCATCGCCGGCCTCCAGCATTTCGCTTTTTGCCGCCGCCAGTGGGCGCTTGCCTATCTTGAGATGCAGTGGAACGAAAATCTGCGCACCGCCGAGGGCCATATCCTGCACGAGAACGCGCACGATTCCTTCTCCGCGGAAAAGCGTGGGGACCGGATCATCTCCCGCGGGATGTCCGTGTTTTCCCGCCGACTCGGCGTAAACGGCGTCTGTGACATCGTGGAATTTCACGCGTCACCCCACGGCGTTCCCATTTTCGGCCGTGAGGGCAAGTGGCTTCCCGTGCCGGTGGAATATAAGCGCGGCTCGCCGAAAGAAAATGACGCCGACCGTCTTCAGCTGTGCTGCCAGGCCATGTGTCTGGAAGAAATGCTCCTGTGCGGAGAAATTCCAAAGGCCTATCTGTATTATGGAGAAACCGCCCGCAGGACCGCCGTCCCTCTGGACGAAGCCCTGCGCGGAAAAGTCGCCGCCATGCTTTCGGAAATGCACGAGCTTTCCCGCCGAAACTATACGCCGCGCGTAAAACCGACAAAAAGCTGCAATGCCTGCTCGCTGAAAGGGCTTTGCTTGCCGAAGCTGTGCCGCGGCGGTTCTGCGGCGGATTATCTCAAAAAGCGTCTGGAGGAATTTTCGTGAGGATATCGGGAAATACACTGTATGTTACATCACAGGACGCCTATCTGGCGCTGGACGGTGAAAACGTGGTCATACAAAGGGAGGAAAGCGAAAATCGAAGAATTCCCCTGCATAATCTGGACGGAATCGTCACCTTCGGCTATACGGGCGCCAGCCCCGCCCTGATGGGAGCCTGCGCCGAACGCGGCGTTGCGCTGACCTTTCTCACGATGCACGGGCGTTTTCTGGCGCGCGTATCGGGAACAGAACAGGGAAACGTGCTGCTGCGCAAAACCCAGTACCGCTTTTCCGACGACGAGGCGCAAAGCGCGGGGATCGCCCGGGGATTTATCACCGGAAAACTCTTCAATTCCCGCTGGATTGTCGAGCGCGCCGCCCGAGATTATCCCCTGAGGCTGGACAAGGAAAAACTGAGCGGTGTTTCCGCTTCTCTGGCGGACGCGATCCGAAGCCTTCCGAGCGCGGAAACACTTGAGGATATCCGGGGAATCGAGGGAAAAGCGGCAACACAGTATTTTTCCGTATTGGACGATATGATTCTGCAGCAAAAGGAGGACTTTTTCTTTCATAGCCGCAACCGCCGCCCTCCCATGGACAACGTCAACGCGCTGATATCTTTTGTCTATACTCTTCTCGCCCACGATACGGCCTCCGCTTTAGAAACCGTGGGGCTGGATCCTTATGTCGGGTTTCTGCACCGCGACCGGCCTGGAAGGCTTTCCCTCGCTTTGGATTTGATGGAGGAATTCCGTTCGGTTCTGGCGGACCGCTTTGTCCTGACGCTGATCAATACCAAGCAGGTCAACGGCGGAGGTTTTGTCCGGAAAGAAAACGGCGCTGTCCTGATGGATGATGATACGCGAAAAACCATTCTGACTGCGTGGCAAAAGAAAAAGCAGGAACAGATCACCCACCCAATGCTCGGAGAAAAAATGGAGTGGGGCCTTGTCCCGTATTCGCAGGCTTTGCTTCTTGCGCGGTATCTGCGCGGAGACATGGATGTTTACCCGCCGTTTTTATGGAAATAGGAGAGGTCACATGCTCGTATTAATTACTTATGATGTGAACACGGAAACCCCAGCCGGGCAAAAACGCCTGCGCAAGGTCGCAAAAGTATGCGTAAATTACGGACAGCGCGTCCAAAATTCCGTATTTGAATGTATTATGGACGCCGCCCTGTGCTGCACGGTCAAGCATCAGCTTGAAAAAATAATCAACCCGGAAAAAGACAGCCTCCGTTTTTACTACCTTGGCGATCACTACAAAACAAAGGTCGAACACCTTGGAGCAAAACCTTCCTTTGATGTTACGGAACCGCTTATTTTATAAAGTGCGAACGGTAAGCACACATGTTCTCACGCTGCTGTTCGCACCTTATAACAGTTGATTTTAATCACTATTTAGAATTATTTTTCAATTTCCTTGGATGGTGCCAGCCAATTTATATGAAAGTTGCTGCTGTCTTTCTTGGTAACAGGTAATTCCTTTGTCACTTTTTGCTGTCGCTCCCCGCACGGGAGCGTGGATTGAAACTCCCCAGTTATGGTAAGTGAATATAATTTATCGAGTCGCTCCCCGCACGGGAGCGTGGATTGAAACATACCTCGAAAGAATATCAAGACATCGTTCGCGGGTCGCTCCCCGCACGGGAGCGTGGATTGAAACGCTATCGTCGTCAAATCCTCGGCTGTCACGTTTGTCGCTCCCCGCACGGGAGCGTGGATTGAAACTTATTCGTGCGGAAATAATTTGTCCCATATATTGTCGCTCCCCGCACGGGAGCGTGGATTGAAACTTGCTACAATATTATTATGACTATGACGAAAATGTCGCTCCCCGCACGGGAGCGTGGATTGAAACATTTCTTCTACGGCTCTCAGCATGGCAGTGTTGGTCGCTCCCCGCACGGGAGCGTGGATTGAAACTGCCAGGATTGATAGATCATACCCCGTTACTTCTGTCGCTCCCCGCACGGGAGCGTGGATTGAAACGCTCAACTCAGCTTCCCACGGCCCCGGCGTTGCGTCGCTCCCCGCACGGGAGCGTGGATTGAAACTTTGTAGCCCATATCCCTAAAGCAAGACTGATTTGGTCGCTCCCCGCACGGGAGCGTGGATTGAAACATCCGGTATTTCTTTCTTGCATTTCCGGCAGTTCGTCGCTCCCCGCACGGGAGCGTGGATTGAAACATTCAGCGGGATCGGCGGCCTTGACCTGGCTGCTGTCGCTCCCCGCACGGGAGCGTGGATTGAAACCCCAAAACTTCACAATGGATGGATGTCCCCTGATGTCGCTCCCCGCACGGGAGCGTGGATTGAAACGCACTCTTGAAAAGCTCCACATTAAACCACTTGGTCGCTCCCCGCACGGGAGCGTGGATTGAAACACTTGAACACGGATGGATAAAAGTCATGAATGGGTCGCTCCCCGCACGGGAGCGTGGATTGAAACGCCTGACAGGGTGATGCGCAAGCAGATCGAAAAAGTCGCTCCCCGCACGGGAGCGTGGATTGAAACCATATTGAGCGTGCCCTCCCATAGCGGCGATTAACGTCGCTCCCCGCACGGGAGCGTGGATTGAAACTGCTGCTGCATGAGGAAAAGAGAAAAGCTCAAACGTCGCTCCCCGCACGGGAGCGTGGATTGAAACGGTTATAATCGGCTCGCAAAACTGATCGGAAAGGTCGCTCCCCGCACGGGAGCGTGGATTGAAACACTTTGAGGCGTCGAATCTGCAATATGCGAGCATGGTCGCTCCCCGCACGGGAGCGTGGATTGAAACACCTATTTCAAGCTCCGCTGCGCTATCAGCATGTGTCGCTCCCCGCACGGGAGCGTGGATTGAAACTTTCGAAAGAAGTATACGAGCAAATTCAGCAGGGTCGCTCCCCGCACGGGAGCGTGGATTGAAACGCAGTCAGGCAGCGGATACCAGAGGAAGGTTCAGTCGCTCCCCGCACGGGAGCGTGGATTGAAACTTGACCAGCTATCAATAGGAATAAAATTAAGCAGTCGCTCCCCGCACGGGAGCGTGGATTGAAACATTTGGTCAGAGTAGCCACGGAACAAAATCTCTCTGTCGCTCCCCGCACGGGAGCGTGGATTGAAACAATGCGGAGTCTGCGTGTTAATGTCGGTTCGCTGAGTCGCTCCCCGCACGGGAGCGTGGATTGAAACAATTTCATAGGTGATAGTCTGAGCCGTTGGATAGTCGCTCCCCGCACGGGAGCGTGGATTGAAACTTATAGCCCAAAACGGGCAAATCACATTATCGAGTCGCTCCCCGCACGGGAGCGTGGATTGAAACTACTCCGTTGCCTGATGGTGACACCCCGATCAGAGTCGCTCCCCGCACGGGAGCGTGGATTGAAACCCTTTAGCGGGAAAGGCTCAAACGGAACGCCGAAGTCGCTCCCCGCACGGGAGCGTGGATTGAAACGTTTGACGCGTTTCAGAGTATCGATTATCCAACGGTCGCTCCCCGCACGGGAGCGTGGATTGAAACAACCGCCAGATTATAGGCCATAGGCCCGCTGATGTCGCTCCCCGCACGGGAGCGTGGATTGAAACAATCCACGGTCTCTATATAGCTACAGTCTGACGGGTCGCTCCCCGCACGGGAGCGTGGATTGAAACATTAAACTTGAGCGTCAAAACGTTCTGCGGTGAAGTCGCTCCCCGCACGGGAGCGTGGATTGAAACTTCTGAACCTACAGAGCCGCAGGAGCCTCGACAGGTCGCTCCCCGCACGGGAGCGTGGATTGAAACGCGAAAGCGGTGGTTTCTGCATTGGTTGGCGCTCGTCGCTCCCCGCACGGGAGCGTGGATTGAAACTCTCTGCTGCGGATCATTCTGCGCTTGCATGGCGTCGCTCCCCGCACGGGAGCGTGGATTGAAACTGCAATACTGTAGGCGTTGGTAGCAAAACGATGGTCGCTCCCCGCACGGGAGCGTGGATTGAAACGCGCGAAGAAAACGACCGGCTGCGAAATGAATCAGTCGCTCCCCGCACGGGAGCGTGGATTGAAACGTTTTCTTTGGACTTCCCGCAATATCAGGTTGACGTCGCTCCCCGCACGGGAGCGTGGATTGAAACGTTCCTGGTTGTTATCCAGAACGCGGAAATTTTCGTCGCTCCCCGCACGGGAGCGTGGATTGAAACAAATAGGAATCTTCCAGCACTGCGTTACAGACTGGGTCGCTCCCCGCACGGGAGCGTGGATTGAAACACAATGATGGACGGAGAAGGGCTTTCCATGAGTGTCGCTCCCCGCACGGGAGCGTGGATTGAAACTTTCGAGGTATAAAAATAAACGCTTCTTTGAAGCGGTCGCTCCCCGCACGGGAGCGTGGATTGAAACGGTATTTGGGGAGCAATCACAGCAAAGAACGATCTGTCGCTCCCCGCACGGGAGCGTGGATTGAAACATATAAAGCAGTAGTCCTAATATAGTCCCTTACCGTCGCTCCCCGCACGGGAGCGTGGATTGAAACGAAACTTGCTGTCTACCCTAACCGGAATTCCATTCGTCGCTCCCCGCACGGGAGCGTGGATTGAAACGGGAAAAGACCCTGACGGATATCCGATCCGTAAGTCGCTCCCCGCACGGGAGCGTGGATTGAAACGCTTTTTGGATGATGTCTGATGTATCCGGGATGTGTCGCTCCCCGCACGGGAGCGTGGATTGAAACCACACACACACACACACACACACACGTCGCTCCCCGCACGGGAGCGTGGATTGAAACTGACTTCCAAGGTATCCGACACCGTAAAGAGCGCGTCGCTCCCCGCACGGGAGCGTGGATTGAAACGAACTGCTCAATCTGCTGATTAGATGCTTCAAGGTCGCTCCCCGCACGGGAGCGTGGATTGAAACTGGTGCCAGTGTCCGGCTCTGACCCGGTAAGCCCGTCGCTCCCCGCACGGGAGCGTGGATTGAAACATCAATTGTCCCGTTCAGTGACATGTACCCTGTTGTCGCTCCCCGCACGGGAGCGTGGATTGAAACGGTGGTGACGAGATAGAACGGATAATACTGCATAGGTCGCTCCCCGCACGGGAGCGTGGATTGAAACGTAGCGGTGATATTACCTTTTGATTCAATGGTTTTGTCGCTCCCCGCACGGGAGCGTGGATTGAAACGATATAAACCCTGATTATTGCAATATGTCCAACAAGTCGCTCCCCGCACGGGAGCGTGGATTGAAACGCAGCCAATATCAAGGGAGCGGCCGCTGCGGGCCGTCGCTCCCCGCACGGGAGCGTGGATTGAAACGACCACAGAGTGAAGTACAGGGGCGTATTTTACGGGTCGCTCCCCGCACGGGGGGCGTGGATTGAAACTCCATAGCTGCAGAAATCATACGGGCTGATAATGTCGCTCCCCACACGGGAGCGTGGATTGAAACATGCTCCGGCTTTGCTGGACCGCGATTGTCAAAATGTCGCTCCCCGCACGGGAGCGTGGATTGAAACTTCCTATTCCGGTAAGACATATCCGGATGGAATGGTCGCTCCCCACACGGGAGCGTGGATTGAAACTATGCATCGGTAGAATGCTCGCACAGGCCGGAGATGTCGCTCCCCACATGGGGGCGCGGATTGAAACGACTACTCCTTAAAAGAAAATGGAGAACCTTCTGGTCGCTCCCCACACGGAGCGTGGATTGAAACAATTCGGAAATTCAGAACGAGCCGATTGACCCGAGTCGCTCCCCCACGGGAGCGTGGATTGAAACATCATGGCTTATGTCACCCCCTTCTTTTCGGACGGTCGTTCCCCACAGGGGAGCGCGGATTGAAATTGCTCAAAAATTTGCAAAAGTAGGTGTCAAAGGTCGCTCCCATGGAAAAACTGATTGCGTGCTGAACGTTTCGTGCAAAAATCCAATTTGGAATTTTAATTGCACAATCATCCGGTATCCTTAGATAACAGAACCTTGTGCAGCGTCAATTGGTAGGAAGGGCGGTGGCCGCTTGAAACACGTTCCGAATATTCTCTCCATCAGCAGGATCGTGCTTCTGCTCTTCCTGTTTTTTACACTTCACAATCCTCTGCTGTTTTCCGTGATCTATCTTTTCTGCGGACTCAGCGATATTCTGGACGGCTATATCGCGCGGAAAACGAAAACGCAAAGCGACCTGGGGGCCCGACTGGATTCCATTGCGGACTTTCTCCTGTTCACGGTCATAACCGTATCCGTTATCCTGTGGATCGGGGAAAAGGGCCGGGTATTTCTTCCCTTTGTTATCGCTGTTGCGCTCATCCGTCTTGCAAATATTGTAATGGCTGCCCTGAAATACCATACTTTCGCCATGCTGCACACCTGGGGAAATAAACTGGCTGGATTTCTTCTTTTTATAACTCCGCTTTTCCTTCTTTACCAGAATACACAGATTCTCTGGCCCGTATGCGTCGTTGCGGCCTTGTCCGCGGCAGAGGAAAGCCTGATCCATCTCACTTCCCCCACTCTTGACCTCAACAGAAAGAGCATCTTTAAATTTTGATTACAGCCCAAAGCAGAAAAAACTTACGAAGCCATAGAAAAAAGGCCGTAAAACGGCCTTTCTCATTGTATTGTCATATACCGACGGCCGTCAGGCCGTTTTCTTTTTATGGGTGCTATTGCCTGGGCTTGATTTTCAGATAAAGACTGAGCGCGATTCCAAGCATCAGGCATAAAGCGGCTGTAAGCATTCCATTTACATAGACGGGCATCTGATTCCCAATAATATAAATATTCCTGCCGCCGTAGCCGGTATTTGCATATGGCTGGGCAGCCGTCTGTACCGTCTGCGGCTGAGCCTGATTTTCTGCTTCCGTAGCCGCTGAAAAGTCATCTTCCCGCGCCGGCATCTCTGCCGTTCGCTTTTCGGACAGCTTGGCCTGATTGGAATTCGTTTTCTCCGGCCCGGATGCCTTTTCACCGGAACGCGGCGGGCCCGAGCTGAGCCCGGCAGCCGCAACGGGCCTTTCGGCCCTGCTGACAAGGACGACATACTGTACCTGATTTGCCTTATCGGCGGAAGTGACCGTCGCGACAATGGGCGTATCCGTACCGGGCTTGAAAAGGGATTTCCGGTTGATTTTGACCGTCCCGCCTTCTTCCGCGCGGGCGTAAAATTCCACCGACTCCACCGTGTAATCTACGGACAGCCGGTATTGATAGACATCGGGGGAAAATTCCGGCACCAGCTCGCCGTTATACGGGGCCAAACGGGAAAGCGCCGCCTCGTCGGAGGGCTCTTCCTCCGGCGGCTCGATGGAAACGGTCAGATTTTCCTCAATATCCACGTCCAGCTGCTTCGCCTCATAGTTGCAGACTTCGTCGATATGCGCGTTGATAACCGTATCGCCCGAAGGAGCGCCGTCCCTGACCTGAAACACAAAGGAAATGATATTTCCGGAAAGCTGCGGCGCGGTACCCTGATCCACGTTGCACACATAAACGCTGCAGATCGGGTTCGACACGCTGTTTGTGACCATCGTCCCGCTTTTGATCTGCGAGGACGTCTCGGTACGGACAAAGCTGAGCGCGGCGGCGTGGTACCCCACCCGCATCCGGAATCCGGCCGCGGTGTCGGGGACCTGTCCCGCGTTGATCTGCAGCTTGACCAGCTCCCCGCGCGCGGCGGAGGGCTTGTCCACGCTGTATGTAAAATAGGGTACGGTAGCAGCATGCGCAGGAATCCGTAAAATGACCGGAAACAGCAGCAAAAGCAAAAAGACGCGAAGATCCCGTTTTTTCACAGACGGCTCCCCCCAACGGCAGATAGATAAAAACCAGCTGAGCCGGTTTTCGGCAAAGCTGATTTTTAAAAAACATTTGGTTTGTCAAGCGGTAACGGTCTGCCCCACTCCGTTCGCGCGCAGATCGCGTAAAAGTTTTTTACGCAGGACCTGCAGCCGGAAACGGTTATACCGCTGGATGACGGCAAAGGGCAGGTTTCCAAGCATAATCAAAAAAGAAAACACGATTCCCACCAAAAAAGGGTTAATCAGCATGGTAACGACAATACAGATGCAGTTTTTCAGATGCACCCACTCGCCCCTGCAGGTTTCAAAAATAAACTCGTCGACATAATCAATGGAAATATCCGTAAGATGTTCTTTGGAAAAGCCGTCTTTGCCGATATGCTGCGGCACCCTGTCCTTCCAAAGCTGGATCTTCAATTTATCCCTGTACCAACGCCCGCCGTGTTCCCATTCCTTCGGCGCGTAACGCTCCTTCCGGGAAATGGAATGGGGAAGCTTGACACCGGCCAGAAAGACCGTCAAATGCCAGACGCCGATAATAAAAAGATTCCATAGAAACATGTTGAGAAATGATAGATTTTTCAGCATTTGTAATCCCTTCCCTGCAAAAATGAAAGTCCGATCAATCATAATATGCATGTGATAATATTAACGTATACATATTATAATACAATTTACAGGCATGTGCAAGATGAAAGCCGATCAGTGTTCCCTGTATTTTTTTACAATCATGTTCGCACATTTGTAAACGTCGCCGCCGCCCAGGGTAAGGATCAGATCGCCGTCCTCCGCATTTGCGGTCACGTACTCCGTGATTTCCTCAAAGGTCTTGAACCATACGCTGCCCGGAATTTTGTCGGCCAGGTCCTTTGCGTAAATATGGTAGGTGTTCTCCTCGCGCACCGCGAGGATTTCGGAAAGGACAACCCGATCCGGGATGGAAAGCGCCTTGGCGAATTCGTCCAGAAGCAGGTAGGTCCTGGAATAGGTGTGGGGCTGAAAAACCGCCCACACGCGCCGGAAATTCATTTTCATGGCGGCGGAAAGGGTCGCCGTCAGCTCCGTGGGATGGTGTGCAAAGTCGTCGGCGACCGTAATTCCGCCGAACGTACCGAGGATTTCAAAACGCCTGTGGACGCCGGTAAACTGGTGCAGGCTTTCCGCGATGGTGTCCGCCTCCACACCCATGCTGTCCGCCGCGGCAAACGCAGCCAGCGCGTTATAGATATTGTGCTTTCCGGGGATACTCAGCGTTACATCCGCGAGCTTTTCCCCGTTTTTCATCACTGAAAAGCATTCTCTCGCACCTTTTGTGTCCGCGATATGATCGGCGTAGTACTCATTGGACGGGTTCAGGCCGAACGTAACGACGGACGCATTTTTTATGTCCTCCACCGCTTTCATGGTGTTGGCGTCGTCGCCGTTGACAATGAGCGTCTTTGACGTCTGAAGCGCAAACTGATGGAAGGATTTAATAATATTCTCCACCGTTCCGAAGTAATCCAGATGGTCGGCGTCTATGTTGAGGATAACCGATGTTTCGGGGTTCAGCTGCAAAAAGGTGTCCACATATTCGCACGCCTCGCAGACGATGGTGCCCGATTTGCCCACGCGCCCGTTCCCGCCGATCAGCGGGAGCTTTCCGCCGATCACGGCCGAGGGGTCTTTTTTCGCGTGAAGCAGGATCTGGGTAATCATCGCGGTCGTGGTCGTCTTGCCGTGCGTACCGGAAACCGCCACCGGGTGCGGATAGCGGCGCGTCACCATGCCGAGCATGACGGAGCGCTCCACAACCGGGATTCCCTTTTCGCGGGCGGCGACAAGCTCCGGGTTGTCGGCCTTGACGGCCGCCGTGTACACGAGCATTTCGGCGTCGCCTATGTTTTCCGGCCTGTGACCCATTGAGACGGGAATTCCGTAGGAACGGATCCTCGCGAGCGTATCGGATTCGCTGGTGTCCGACCCGGTCAGTTCATAGCCGCGGTGGTACAGGATTTCAGCGATCGGGCACATGCCGGAACCGCCGATTCCCACAAAATGTATTTTTTTAACCTTGGATAGAGTATCTTGATAATCCATGATTTGAGCTCCTTAAAATGAGATGATGAATAGCGCTTTTCATTCAATCGCAGCGTTTTTGTTCGGATTGCTCCCCACCTTCTGTGGGAAAAACCCGTTCGATCCCGTGACCCGGCGCAAAGGAAACCGCTGCAAAATATTGACCCTCTCTATTATATTGCCATACCTGTTTATAATAAACATTTTTTCGGATATTTGCAATAAAAAATAAAATCAAAACGGAAAACCCGCGCAATCACACCGAGCGTTCCATCTCCATAATATGGGGAAAGAAGTTTGTGGAGGTTTGTACAATGGTAGATATCAACAGTTTCGGCGTACTGGGCGGCGACAAGCGCCAGATTGCGCTGGCCGAATCCATTGCGTCGGACGGGTACACCGTCTATGTCTATGGATTTGACAACATTGAATTTTCCAAGGACGTAAAAAAGGCGGATCTTGAGGAAATTATGATCCGGTGTGAAAATATTATCCTTCCGCTGCCGGTTACGGCGGACGGCAGTCATCTGAATATGGTTTACAGCGAAAACGGCATTGAGCTGAACGACAGCTTTGCCGAACTGATGAGAAATAAACAGGTTTACGGAGGAATGATGGGAAAGCTTTACCAGACCAGCGACGTTTGGGATTCCATCGACACCTACGATTATTATACCCGGGAGGAATTCGCCGTACACAATGCCGTTCCCGCCGCAGAGGGCGCGATCGAGATCGCGATGCGCGAATACCCCGGCACCGTCAGCCAGAGCAAATGCCTTGTTGTCGGCTACGGAAGAATCGGAAAAATTCTGGCAATGATGCTGCGCGGACTGGGCGCCTCGGTAACGGTGAGCGCCCGCAGATATTCCGATATCGCCTGGATCGAATCCTTTGGGTATTCCTCCGCCCTGACGGACAAAATCTGCGACAAAGATCAGTACGACGTTATTTTCAACACGGCGCCCGCTTTGATATTCAACCGGCGCATGCTTTCGAAGATGCGCTCCAAACCGCTGATCATCGACCTTTCGTCCCCGCCCGGCGGCGTGGATTACGAAGCCGCGCAGAAATTCGGCATCAAGGCGATCCACGCTCTTTCCCTGCCCGGAAAGGTCGCTCCGAAAACCGCCGGTGAAATCATCAAAAATACCATTTATAATATGATGGAGGAGTGAAAGATGAAAAGCCTTACTTTCGGTTATGCCCTTTGCGGTTCCTTCTGCACCTTCGACAAGGCGATCGAGCAAATCCGCGCCCTTGTGGAAGCGGGGTACGACATTCTGCCGATCATGTCGCAGAACGCTGCGACGACGGACACCCGCTTTGGAAAAGCGGACGATTTTATCTGGGAGATCGAAGACCTCTGCGGCAAAAAGATCATCAAAAGTATCGTAGAGGCGGAACCTATCGGACCGAAAAAGCTGGTCGACCTGATGATCGTCGCTCCCTGCACCGGCAACACGCTGGCCAAAATCGCGAACGGGATCACCGATACCACCGTGACCATGGCGGTGAAGTCCAACCTGCGCATCGGCGGGCCTGTGCTGCTGGCCCCCGCCACGAACGACGCGCTCGCTGCGTCGGCGCAGAATATCGCAAAATTGCTCAATACCAAAAATATCTATTTCGTTCCTATGAAACAGGATGACCCGGGTAAAAAGCCGACCTCCGTGGTCGCGGATTTCAGCCTGATTCAGCCCGCGGCGCTTGCCGCGCTGGAGGGAAGGCAGCTTCAGCCCATCCTGCTGTGAGTGTGATTATTCATAAATATTTATGCGGATTTCTTGTAAGTTAGTCAATAAATGTGATATGATAAAGCAATGAAATGGAAGTGAGAGGAATGCTGTACTGTCCTAAGTGCCAGCTGCTCATTGACAGCGACACCGACCGCTGCGCCGCGTGCGGTTCCAAAAAGCTGCGGGAACCCGGACCGGACGACCCGGTGCTCTTGCTGACGACGGACGAAACGAATGCCGTCATGATTCGGTCCGTCTTTCAGGAAAACGGAATCGTATTTGTCGAGCAGGACAGCGGCTTCGGCTCGCCGCCTTCCATATTGCTCGGCAGCAGGCCTTTTTACGAGGCCCGCAATATTTTCGTGGCTTTCCGGGATCGGAATACCGCCAAAGAGCTGCTGAACGGGATCGGAATTGCGGACGCACAGGACGCGAAGCTGGAGAGCAGCACCCCCGCGCCGGAGGAAGGGCCCGAACCCGAAGAGGAGCCGGAGCCGATGAGCTCCCGCAAGCGCTTTTTCTGGCGGATCGTTTCAGCAATGATGTTTATTCTGGTCGTGTGGGGCGTTGTGGCGGCGGCCGACTTTCTGGCCAACGCGCTGAAAGCGTTTTTCACAAAAGGCGGATTTTAAAGGGAAAGGAAAATTCCATTGAGCCATTACCATCTTGATACGGACTGCATCCACGCGGGTTATGAACCGGGAAACGGCGAGCCGCGCGTATTGCCCGTCGTACAGAGCACAACCTTTAAATATGACAGTGCGGAAACGCTCGGCGAGCTGTTCGACCTGAAGGCCGACGGATTCTTTTACACCCGCCTGGGCAATCCGACCATTGACGCGGTGGAAAAAAAGATCGCCGCTCTGGAAGGCGGCGTCGGCGCGCTGCTGACCTCCTCCGGTCAGGCGGCTTCCCTGATATCGGTGTTGAACATCTGCACCGCGGGCGGCCATGTGGTCTGCTCCAGCGCAATTTACGGCGGCACCTTTAACCTGTTTTACAAAACCATGCGCGAAATGGGACTGGAATTTACATTCATTGCCCCGGACTGCACAACGGAAGAGCTGAACGCCGCTTTCCGGGCGAACACGCGCTGCGTATTCGCGGAGACGCTGACTAATCCTTCGCTCGTCGTAACCGATCTGGAGCTGTTTGCAAAAACGGCGCACGTGCACGGCGTCCCCCTGATTGTAGACAACACCTTCCCCACTCCCATCAACTGCCGCCCGTTTGCTTTCGGCGTCGACATCGTCACCCATTCCACCACGAAGTACATGGACGGCCACGCCGTTCAGGTCGGCGGAGCGATTGTGGACAGCGGGAATTTCAACTGGGAAAACGGAAAGTTCCCCGGGCTGACCGAACCGGACGAATCCTACCACGGAATCGTCTACACAAAGCAGTTCGGCAAAGCGGCCTACATTGTAAAAGCCCGCACGCATCTGATGCGGGACCTTGGCGCTCAGTCGAGCCCGAACAATGCGTTCCTGCTCAACCTGGGGCTGGAAACGCTCGCGCTCAGAATGGAACGGCACTGTTCCAACGCGCTCGCCGTGGCGGCGTATCTGGAGCAGAACGACAAAATTGCGTGGGTGAACTATCCCGGTTTGAAAAGCAGCAGATATTACGAGCTCGCGAAAAAGTACATGCCGAACGGCACCTGCGGCGTGATTTCCTTCGGGATAAAGGGCGGGCGCGAAGTCGCCGCCAGATTTATGGAGGGCTTAAAGCTCGCGTCCATCGTCATCCATGTGGCGGACCTGCGCACCTGCGTGCTTCACCCGGCCAGCACGACCCACCGCCAGCTGAACGACGATCAGCTCAGGGAGGCGGGCATCGGTCCCGATATGATCCGGATGTCGGTCGGCATCGAAAACATCGCGGATATTCTTGAGGATATCGACCAGTCGTTAAATAACCTGTAAATCATAACATACGAAAAGGCGGAGCAGTTGCTCCGCCTTTCTATATTTAACCAAATGCTGAATCGGGAATTCCCACAGTCAGGACCTCGCCGGTCCGGGCTCCGCCTGCCCCAAACCCCTGCTTCCTCAAAGAGGGATTTGTTTCGGAGCAGCACGTCTGCGATTCAACGCAAACCGACTAAGAGCGCCGCCGTAGGCACTTCCCGACCGGTAGGTCCGGCAGCCTGCACTTCAGTTAAATGTATAGAGCGATTTATACGGGTTTTTCGTATTGGGCGTCAGGACATAGAAGTTTTTGGAAAGCACTTCCCGCTTATCGATATTGAAAATACCGCAGAACTCATCAAGATGGCCGTCGATTGCCGCCATGTCCTCCGGGGAGGCGGGAGCCGCCTGCACCTGCTTCGGCAGATCCTCCGGAAGCGCCTCGCAGCGCAGGTAAATCTTGCCGCCGTGCATTCCCGTTCCGCAAAGGCTGCCCACGGGCACCTTCTTTTCGGAACCGAGGCCCAGCACGACGATGGTGCCGCCGGCCTGATACTCGCCCAGAAAGCTGCCGGTCTCGCCGCCGATCATGATCAGCGGCTGGTGCGTCTGATACGCCTTCATATGGATGCCCGCGCGGTACCCCGCGTTGCCCCGTACGAGGATTTTTCCTCCGCGCATCGCGTAGCCGGTGGCGTCTCCGCTGGAGCCGTCAATGATGATGGTCCCCTCGTTCATGGTGTCGCCGGTGGCGTCCTGCGCGTTGCCGTTTACCCGGATGGTGGCGCCGTTCAGATAGCAGCCCAGGTCGTTGCCCGGCACCCCGTTGATCGTGATGTTTTTCCCGCTCATACCGGAGGCGATGTAGCGCTGCCCAAGACAGTTGTCCACCGTGATATCCGCTTCCGTGGAGATACGGATTTCATTGTTCAGGTCTTTGAAATGTTGATTGTCCGCATTGATTTTCATTCTTTGGCACCTCCGAGCTTAACGGCTCTTTCCGACGCGGTAAACGCCATGAGCTGCGGTTTTTCCTTAATCAGTTCGTAATCGACGGTGTCAAGCGGGGTTCTTTCGCGAATCAGCGAAGTGTAGATTCCCGCCCTGGCGACGTCACCGATCAGGATGAAGCCCTTTAACAGATTCTCTTTTGAGACCAGCTTTTTATAGGTCTGTTCGGTCCGCACCACATAGTCTTCACCGTCGTAGCTCCCGGCGGTGATGATGTGCAGCCCAAAAAATCCGATCGCGTTCATCGGGATGGCCTTGTCGTAGACCTTTTCCCCGCCCGCCATATTGATGCCCGCGGCCTCGCCCTGCATATACGCGTTGGGCAAAAGGGCGAGCACACGGTACTGGCCGGAGGTGATGTCGTAGCTTTCGCTGCAGTCGCCCGCCGCGTAAACGCCGTCCAGATTCGTGGCGCAGTGGATGTCGGAAACGATCCCCTTATTGACCTTGCAGCCGATGTCCGCGGCAAGCTTCGTTTCAGGGCGGACGCCGACCGCGACAACCAGAGCGTCGAACTCCAGCTTTTCGCCGCTTTTCAGCAGAGCGGAATTTTTGGTAAACTGCGCGACGCTGTCGCTGAGGATAAACTTTACCCCCTGCTCCTCAATGTGCTTTTGCACGATTTCGGAGCCCGCTTCGTCAAGGATGCTCGGCAGGATGCGGGGCGCCAGGTCCACAACGGTGATCTGCTTTACCTTGCTGCAGATTCCCTCCGCGCATTTCAGGCCGATCAGGCCCGCGCCGACAATCAGTACGCGGCTTTCCTGATCGATGACCTTCTGCAGGGCCGCCGCGTCGTCCAGCTTCATAAAGCTGAACTGATTCTCCACTTCCTCCAGCCCCGCCATGGGCGGAACAAAAGGAGAGGAACCGGTCGCAAAGAGCAGCCTGTCAAACGCGACCCCGTCCCCGTTGTCCAAAAGGACTTTTTTGTTTTCGTAATCCACCCCGGTAACCGTAACGCCCAGGAGCGGGGTCACCCGGTTGTCTTCATAAAAGGTGTCCGGACGGTACTTCATGCGCTGCCGGGTGGTTTTTCCGTAAAGGAGGTAGGAAATCAGCGGACGCGAATAAACATGATGCGGCTCTTTGGAAATCACCGTGATTTTTCCGGCTTGATCCACGGAGCGGATTCCTTCGATGCAGCCGACCGCCGCAGTCGAATTTCCGATAATTACATAATTCATTCTGTTCACCTCTCCTCAAAAACGATCGCCTTGTTCGGGCAGCCCCGCACGCACGCAGGCTCTCCGAAGCTGTTGTTCGTGCAGAGCTCGCATTTCTGAATGACGCTGCCGTCGTTCCCCGGCATGATCGCGCCGTAGGGGCATATCATAACGCAGGTGTAGCAGCCCACGCATTTGTCCTTGTCGACCTTAATAACGCCGTTATCCACGCTGAGCGCGCCGGTAATACAGCTTTTCACACAGAGCGGTTCCGTACAGTGGCGGCAGGAAACGGCAAAGCTGATCCCCTGGTTTTCCTCGATCCGTATCCTCGGGTTGATATGAATATCCTTGAGCGCCTTAACCATATCGTCGCTGCCGGAATTGGCAAAAGCGCAGTTATATTCGCAAAGATGGCACCCGAGACACCATTTCTCATTTACATAGATCCTCTTCATCGCTTATTCCCCCGCATGCTTGATACCAAGAATCTCAAGCTCTTTCTCGTTTAATCCGATTCCGCGAAGCATCAGGCGGTTGCCCTTGAGCGCTTCAATCGAATTGATTCCCATGCCGCCCATCATTTCCTTGATCTCGTGCTGCCACGCGGAGACAAGGTTGACGAGGCGCTTATAGCCGATATCGGGGTTCAGACGTTTGACAAGGTCAGGCCGCTGGGTCGCGATGCCCCAGTTGCATTTTCCCGTCTGGCAGCTGCGGCAGAGGTGACAGCCGAGCGCCAGAAGCGCCGCCGTCGCGATGTATACCGCGTCCGCGCCCAGAGCGATGGCCTTGACGATATCCGCGGAGTTGCGGATGCTGCCGCCGACGACGAGCGAAACGTTGTTGCGGATTTTCTCCTGACGGAGCCGCTCGTCCACAGCCGCGAGCGCAAGCTCGATCGGGATACCGACGTTGTCGCGGATTCTGGTCGGGGCGGCGCCGGTGCCGCCGCGGTAGCCGTCGATGGCGATGATGTCCGCTCCGCTGCGGGCAATGCCGCTGGCGATGGCGGCGACATTGTGCACCGCCGCGATTTTTACAATGACCGGCTTTTGATAGTTGGTGGCCTCTTTCAGGGAGTAAACCAGCTGGCGGAGGTCCTCAATCGAATAGATATCGTGGTGGGGCGCGGGAGAAATCGCGTCCGAGCCCTCCGGGATCATTCTGGTGCGGGAAACGTCGCCGACGATCTTCGCTCCGGGCAGATGCCCGCCGATTCCCGGCTTCGCGCCCTGACCGATTTTGATTTCGATTGCCGCGCCGGCTTCCAGATAATCCTTATGTACCCCGAAACGTCCGGACGCAACCTGCACGATGGTGTTCGCGCCGTACCGGTAAAAGTCCTCATGCAGGCCGCCCTCGCCGGTGTTGTAGTAAATGCCCAGCTCCTCGGCGGCCCTCGCAAGGCTTTCATGCGCGTTGTAGCTGAGGGAGCCGTAGCTCATGGCGGAGAACATCACCGGCACGGAAAGCTCCAGATTCGGGGGAAGGTTCTCCGTGTTGAGGCTGCCGTCCGCGTTGCGCTCCAGATTTTCCGGCCGCTTGCCCAGAAAGGTTCTGGTTTCCATCGGCTCGCGCAGCGGGTCGATGGACGGGTTCGTCACCTGCGAAGCGTTGATCAGGATCTTATCCCAGTAAACCGGATACGGCTTCGGGTTGCCCATGGAGGAAAGCAGCATGCCGCCCGATCCGGCCTGACGGTATACCTCGCCGATGACCTCGTTCGTCCAGTTGGCGTTGGTTTTGAAGGTGTGATCGGACTTTACGATTTTCAGCGCCCTTGTCGGGCAAAGCGCCACACAGCGGTGGCAGTCGACGCACTTGGACTCGTCGCTCTTCATCAGATTCAGTTCCGCATCGTAGGAATGCACCTCGTTGGCGCACTGTCGTTCGCACACGCGGCAGGCAATGCAGCGCTGCGGATTACGGATTACTTCATATTCAGGATATAAGAAATCGACAGGCATTATGCATCCACCCCCTCATTCAACGTGATTATGACCGGTTCTCCGCCTCTGGGGGCGAAGGTTCTGTCCGGGTCCGGCTCAATCGCGCGGATCGCGCATTCCTCGCTCGCCACATAGGCCATGTCGCCCTTTTCGGCGACGACCATGGAGCGCAGCTTCAGACGGTCGTTCAGCGCCATCATGCCGCCGCTGAAGCCCAGCAGGATGGAGAACGGGCCGGTAATCAGCAGGCTGGAAAACACGTTTCTCAGGTAGGTGAACTTTTTGCGTTCCGCCGCCGGCATCCGGTCGATTTCGCTCCAGAACGGGGCGGCGATGACGTCCGCGGCCTCTTTCAGGCTGAGCCCTTGTTTCCGGTTCAGGTAATCAATAATATAGGTAATCACTTCGGTATCGGTCAGAAGCGTACATTTGTAGCCGAACATCTCGATGAAGCGGCGGTTCGCGTCGTAGGAGGAAATTTCACCGTTATGTACAATGGAATAGTCCAGCATGGCGAACGGGTGCGCTCCGCCCCACCAGCCCGGCGTGTTGGTCGGGTAACGCCCGTGCGCCGTCCAGCAGTAGCCCTCGTAGTTTTCCAGGCAGTAATATCTTCCCACATCCTCCGGGAAGCCGACCGCCTTGAACACGCCCATGTTCTTTCCGCTGGAAAACACATAGGCGTCCTTGATCTGCGTGTTGATCTTTACCACGCAGCGCGCGACGAATTCCCTTTCGTCCAATTGCGTATCCTTGAGCAGCTTTTCAAACGGCAGGCCGAAATAGCGCCATATTGCAGGTTCATCCGTAATTTCCGGCATTTTTCGGGTCGGAATCTTTTCCGCGACCGTCACGTCGAAGTTCGCCATGATCTCTTTTTCGCATTCCTCTTTGGCGCGGGCGCTTCCGTAAAAAACATGGAACGCGTACAGGTCCCTGTTATGCGGATAAATTCCGTAGGCCGCAAAGCCGCCGCCCAATCCATTGCTGCGGTCGTGCATGGTGGTAATGGAGCGAATAATGGCTTCGCCGTTCATTTTCTTTCCGCTGCGCGAAAAAATTCCCGATATGGCGCAGCCCGAAGGTATCCTTACATCTCCCTCTAATTGCATAAAAAACTGACCTCCCTGCAATTTCGTATTCCGACGCATTTTATGCCCCGTCAGCAAAAATTGCGAAATTCACAGCTTTCGGCTGTTTACTAAATTTGCGTTTTTTTATAATATAATGTTTAGGCTCTAATGTCAATAGATTTTGCATAATTATGGCATTAAAATTGCAAACTAGTGCAATTTTCCATAAAACTTTATCAATAATAGGATGGTTATGCATGTAATATTATCAAATCCTGCAAATTTTTATTTTTTTATTGACATTCCGCCCCGGCTGTCATATAATAAGCGCATAGCAGCAAAGGCGCTGTAGGGATTTGCCCTATAGTGCCTTCTTTTTTTATTCTTTTTTGTAATTTATGTAGGGAGTGATTTTCATGAGCAATATTCCTGAAATGTTCGGCAGCATGGTCTTCAACGATACGGTTATGAAGGAAAGACTGCCAAAGGACACCTATAAGGCTCTGAGAAAGACCAGGGAACAGGGCAAGCCGCTGGATCTGCAGGTCGCAAACGTCGTTGCAAACGCGATGAAGGACTGGGCGGTGGAAAAGGGCGCGACCCACTTCACCCACTGGTTCCAGCCGATGACCGGGATCACCGCGGAAAAGCACGACAGCTTTATCTACCCGGTGGAAAACGGCAAGATCATTATGGAGTTTTCAGGGAAGGAACTGATCAAGGGCGAACCCGACGCTTCCAGCTTTCCGTCCGGCGGACTGAGAGCGACCTTTGAGGCAAGAGGCTACACGGCCTGGGACCCTACCAGCAATGCGTTCATCAAAGACGGCTCCCTCTGCATTCCCACCGCGTTTTGCTCCTACGGCGGCGAGGCGCTTGATAAAAAGACCCCCCTGCTGCGTTCCATGGACGCGATCGACAGGCAGGCAATGAGAATCTTAAAGCTGTTCGGCAACACCGAAGCCCACCGGGTCATCACCACGGTAGGACCGGAACAGGAATATTTCCTCATTGATAAGGCGATGTACGAAAAAAGAAAAGACCTGATCTACACCGGCAGAACGCTGTTCGGCGCGAAGCCCCCGAAAGGACAGGAGCTTGAGGACCACTATTTCGGCGTAATTAAGCCGAGAGTGTCCGCATACATGAAAGAACTGGACGAAGAACTCTGGAAGCTTGGCATTTTCGCCAAGACAAAACATAATGAAGTCGCTCCTTCCCAGCATGAACTCGCTCCCATTTTCACCACAAGCAACGTAGCCTCCGACCAGAACCAGCTTACCATGGAGATCATGAAGAAGGTCGCCACAAAGCACGGTCTGACCTGTCTGCTCCATGAAAAGCCGTTCGCGGGCATCAACGGAAGCGGCAAGCACAACAACTGGAGCATTTCGACCGACACCGGCGTAAACCTCCTTGAGCCGGGCGATTCTCCCCGCGAGAACGCTCAGTTCCTCCTTTTCCTTGCCGCGATCATCCGGGCGGTCGACGAGCATCAGGACCTGCTCCGCATCTCCGTCGCGAGCGCGGGCAACGACCACCGTCTGGGCGCGAACGAAGCTCCCCCGGCGATCGTCTCCATGTTCGTGGGCGACGAGCTGGCCAGCGTGCTGAAGTCCATTGAGGACGGCTCCTCCTATCATCAGCAGGACAAAGTTTCCATGAAAATCGGCGTCGATGTTCTGCCCGCTTTCCCGAAGGATTCCACGGACCGCAACCGCACTTCCCCGTTTGCCTTCACCGGCAACAAGTTTGAGTTCCGTATGCTCGGCTCCACCGTTTCCATCGCGTGTCCGAACATCATGCTCAACACGATCATTGCCGACGCCCTGTGCACCTTTGCGGATGAGCTGGAAAAGGCGGATGATTTCAACTCCAAGCTGGCTGAGATCATCAAAGACACGATCAAGGATCACAGCCGTATCATCTTCAACGGCAACAACTATGCCGAAGAGTGGGTCGAGGAAGCGAAAAAACGCGGTCTGCTGAACCTGCGCTCCACCGCGGACGCACTGCCGTACTATATCAGCGACGCCAATATCTCTTTATTTGAAAAATACAACGTGCTGACAAAAACGGAAGTTCATTCCCGCTATGAAATCCAGCTGGAAAACTACTGTAAACAGCTCCACATTGAAGCGCTGACCATGGTGGATATGATCAAAAAAGACATTCTGCCGGCGGCCTGCTCCTATATGAAGGACATCAGCAAGGAGGCCATCAACAAGAAACAGCTGTGTGCGGACATCTGCTGCGAACTGGAAGAGACCCTGCTGAAAAAGCTGTCCAGCCTTACCTCCGACCTGTACAAGAAAATGCTTGTTCTGGAAGAGACCGTCGTACCGGAGAAAGAATTCAAGGATGTTTTGGAACAGGCAAAATACTACCGCAATACGGTTTTCGCGGAAATGGAAGCAACCCGTGTCATCGCGGATGAAATCGAAAGCCTGGTCGGCGCAAAATACTGGCCGTACCCGACTTACGGCGACCTGCTTTTCAGTGTGATGTAAAAGCTGGTACAGCATTGGCTTGCGAGGGTATATTGAAAACTGAATAAATTAATGCACAAAGGCGTGTATTCTGTTTTAGCTTGCAGAATACACGCTAATTTTTTAGAGGAGGCAACACGCATGACTCAAGTATTCTCTTCCGTTGATACGATCTGGGTACTGCTCGGCGCGGCCCTGGTGTTCTTTATGCAGGCAGGCTTTGCAATGGTCGAAACCGGTTTTACGAGGGCGAAAAATGCCGGCAACATCATTATGAAAAACCTGATGGACTTCTGCATCGGCACTCCTATTTACTGGCTTTTCGGTTTCGGCCTGATGTTTGCCGGAACGGCGCCTTTCATCGGCGGCTTTGATTTTCTGACAAGGGGCGATTACGCCGCCAGCCTCGGACTGACCATCCCCACTGCGGCCTACATCATCTTTCAGACTGTTTTCTGTGCGACAGCCGCAACCATTGTTTCGGGCGCTATGGCGGAAAGAACGAAATTTATTTCCTACTGCATTTACAGCGCTTGTATCAGCGCGTTTGTCTACCCCGTTTCCGGGCACTGGATCTGGGGCGGCGGCTGGCTGGCACAGCTCGGCTTCCACGATTTTGCAGGTTCGACCGCAGTACATATGGTGGGCGGCCTTGCGGCGCTGATCGGAGCCAAAATGCTCGGCCCCCGTTTCGGCAAATATGATAAGGACGGCAACCCAAAGGCGATTCCAGGCCACAGCCTGACCCTTGGCGCTCTCGGTGTCTTTATTCTCTGGTTCTGCTGGTTCGGATTCAACGGCTGTTCCACCATTTCCATGACCGGCGACGACATTCTTTCCTCCGCCGGCAGCATCTTTGTCACCACCAATCTCGCGGCCGCGGTTGCTACCGTGACAGTGATGATTATTACCTGGATCCGCTACAAAAAGCCCGACGTATCCATGACCCTGAACGGCTCCCTGGCGGGCCTTGTGGCGATTACCGCAGGCTGCGACGCGGTCTCCCCCGTCGGCGCGTTCTTTATCGGTCTGATTGCCGGCTTTATCGTTGTATTTGGTATTGAATTTATTGACAAGGTTTTAAAAATAGATGACCCGGTCGGCGCGGTCGGCGTGCATTTTCTGAACGGAGCGGGCGGTACCATTCTAACCGGCTTCTTCGCGGTGGACGGCGGTCTGCTTTACGGCGGCGGCTTCCGGCTCCTTGGCACACAGATTTTGGGCGTACTCGCCGTGTGCTTATGGGTTACCGTTTCCATGCTGATTATTTTTACTGTCATTAAGAAGACAGTCGGTCTTCGCGTTGATCCTGAAGAAGAAATCATGGGTCTGGATATCAAGGAGCACGGCATCGTCAGCGCATATGCCGACTTTCTCCCAATGGATGGCCACGCTTTATTCAGCGAAGCGGATTTTCTTCCTGTTGAAGAAAGTGTTCCGGTTTCGCATTATCCTGCGGCGCCTACCGTTGCTTCCACTGTCACCGGTAAAAAGATGACAAAAGTCGTGATGATTTTTAATAAGGGCAAGTTTGAAGCGATGAAGGAAGCAATGAACGAAATCGGTATCATGGGAATGACCGTTACCAATGTTCTTGGCTGCGGCACACAAAAAGGGAATACCGAATATTACCGCGGCGTCAAAATGAAAGAAATCAACCTCCTGCCGAAAATCAAGCTGGAAATAGTCGTCAGCGCCATTCCGGTAGAAACAGTGGTGGACACAGCAAAGAAGGTTCTGTACACCGGAAAGATCGGCGATGGAAAAATCTTTGTCTACGATGTGGAAAATGTAATCAAAGTCCGCACAGGCGAAGAGGGATACGACGCCTTACAGGGCGAATATTAATTCAGAGTACAAGATCTTTACATATCTTCCTATATAAAGTGGGCGGTCTGTCATTCCGGCAGACCGCCCGCTTTATCTATCGCTTTGATTTTATGAACAATTTTTGAACTCTTTGTATTATTCGGTCTATTTTATACAAAATATGTTATAATTTTAGTAAAATATGCGGTCGTCACCATGAATGGCTGAATGGCTGGTTTGAAAGCTGAAATAGATACTATGAACGAAAGGAAGTTGAGAATGAATGGAGTATTGACCGAGAAACTGAAAGAATCCGTGCAATCCGTCTTGCCTGTCGGCATCATCGTTCTTCTGCTGAACTTTACAATCGCGCCCATGCCCACAGGCACTCTGATGATGTTCCTCACCGGAACGGTCCTGCTGATCGTGGGGATGAGCATCTTCACTCTGGGCGCGGAACTATCGATGATCCCCATGGGAGAAACCATTGGCTCGGTGCTGACCAAGTCGCGGAAGCTCTGGCTGATGGTGATAAGCAGTTTTATCCTGGGCGTCGTGGTGACGGTGGCGGAGCCGGACCTTCAGGTGCTGACCAAACAGGTGCCCGCCGTGCCGGACGCCGCTTTGATCGCGTCTGTCGCGTGCGGGGTGGGCATTTTTCTGGTGATTGCGCTTCTGCGCATCCTGTTCCAGATGAATCTTTCCCATGTTTTGATCGTCTCGTATGTTTTTGTATTCATTATCGCCGCACTGACGGCCCCGGACTATCTAGCCGTCAGCTTCGATTCCGGCGGCGTAACCACCGGACCGATTACCGTGCCCTTTATTCTGGCGCTTGGCCTGGGCATTTCTGCGGTGCGCGGCGGCAGTACCGCGGAGGAGGACAGCTTCGGGCTGTGCGCGCTGTGCTCCATCGGTCCTATTCTGGCGGTGCTGATCACGGGAATGTTTTTCGACCCCTCCGGAACGGGGTTCGCGTTTGAATCCGCCGCCACCGTAGACAGCGTCGGCGAACTGATCGCGCTGTTTGCAAACGGCTTTCTCCAGTTTTTTAAGGAAGTCTGTATTGTTCTGCTTCCGATCGTCGTGATTTTCATATTCCTCCAGTTGATTCATCTAAAGCTCCCGAAAATCAAGATGATTCGCATTATGGTCGGAATTGTGTACACGCTCGTCGGGCTTTCGGTCTTTCTGACCGGCGTCAACATCGGCTTTATGCCCGCCGGCACCTACCTGGGACGTTCCATCGCCTCTCTTCCCTACCGCTGGATTCTCATTCCCCTGAGCGCGGTGATCGGGTGCTGCGTCGTCTTTGCGGAGCCCGCGGTTCATGTTCTGAACAATCAGGTGGAGGATATCACCAGCGGCGCGATCTCCGGAAGGATGATGATGGTCGGCCTTTCCATCGGCGTGGGGCTTGCGCTGGCTCTGGCCATGATCCGCATCATGACGCACACCTCCATCTGGTTCTTCCTGCTTCCGGGCTATGCCATTGCGCTGGCAATGACCTTTTTCAGCCCGAAAATTTTCACCGCTATTGCTTTCGACTCCGGCGGCGTGGCGGCCGGAACCATGGCCGCGGCGTTTCTGCTGCCGTTTGCTTCCGGCGCGTGTGACGCGTTGGGCGGCAATATTATGACGGACGCCTTCGGGATTATCGCCATGGTGGCCATGATGCCGATCATCACCGTACAGGCAATCGGTATTATTTACCGGATCAAGCTCGACCGCGCGGAAAAGGCGGAAGAAGCGGACAACGTTCTGCCGGAGGAAGGTGTTGCATCGCCTGAATTCTCGGGGGAAAATCCGGAATTTCCGGAAGAATCGGAGGAAAATAAGGGAAAAGTCGAAAACCCTATTGCAAATTCCGAGGAAACCAGCGAAAATAGAACAGATGGCGACAATTCGTTGGAAAGGGAGGAATGAAATGACGCAGACAAATACCGGATCGGAATCGACCGTACTGATGATCACGATTCTCAACCGGGGAAACGGCAAAAAAATTGCAGATCTGTTTTCCGGCAGAGGTGTGCGCCTGAATTTCCTGGCTTTGGGAAAAGGAACCGCGGATTCAAAAATCCTGTCCTACTGGGGCCTTGGCGAAACGGAAAAAGACGTTCTGTTCAGTGTGATGCCCGGGGAAACAGCCGAAAGCTTTGTGGAAGAACTGAATGAAAAAATAGGCAGGCCCGGAAGCGGTATTGCCATGACCATACCGATCAACGGTGCTGCGGGATGCAGGGAAGAGACTCTCTGCCATACCGTATTACAGAAAACAGGAGGGAGTTTTATGGACCAATCCTTTGAACACGCACTCATCGTTGCGATTGCCAATCAGGGTTTTTCAGATGAAGTGATGGATGCCGCAAAAGCCGCAAAAGCGACCGGGGGTACCGTGATCCACGCGCGGGGTGCCAGTGTGAAGGATGCAGAAAAATTCTTCGGCATTACGATCCAGCCGGAAAAGGAATTGATTCTGATTTTAACCAAAAACGAACACCGTGAAGAAATTATGCAGGCGATTACGCGCGAAAAGGGCCTTCATACGGACGCCAAGGCCATTGCGTTTTCCCTGCCTGTCAATGGAGTGGCAGGGCTGCCCGCTTTATAGCCTGAATTCGGCAGAGTCCCGGAGTTTCCGCCGCAATAACAGTATTTTTGTTTTAAATTATACAATCTGTATAATTTAAATGCGCAACGAAAGACAAAAAGACGAAAGCCAGCTGAAACAGCGGGTTTTCGTCTTTTTGATGCGACCAGGCCTGTAAGCCGAGTTCTGTCGTGAACAGCCATCTATCTTGGCCGGATGTTGCCATCGCGGCTCAGTGCCACCTTCTCGGGACGCGCCGGGCCGACGCATGAAGTCCCTCTGCGGTGTTGCTCCGAATAGGGTTTGCAGAGCCGCGCGGTCTCCCGCGCGCTGGTGAGCTCTTACCTCGCCTTTCCACCCTTACCGTTTACCGGCGGTATATCTCTGTTGCACTTTCCCTGGGGTCGCCCCCGGCGGCCGTTAGCCGTTATTCTGCCCTGTGGAGCTCGGACTTTCCTCGGGCACGTCCTTTCGGACTGTGTCCGCAGCTGCTCAGCCTGCTCGCTAGACTATTTTAATCGATGAAAGGCCGTCTGTCAACTGCAGATTATGGAAGCGGCCTTCCGCCGACTGAAAAACGAATCCGATACCGGCTGCCGTTAAAAGCTGTGCTCGGAGATCAGGCGGTTTTTCTCGTCCCAAAGCTTCTGTGATAAATCCACATAATACTGGTGCGGATTTTCAAAACGCGTGACCTCGTCCCAGAGCGTATCCACCTGCTGCAGGCAGTATTCCTTGATTTCGTTCAGGTCGCGCGGCTTTGTCAGGCTCTTTCCGTTTTCAAACAGTTTCTGGCGCAGTTCCACCGCGCGGAAATTTTTGACGATTTTCCTCTTCCAGATATGTTCCGGGTCAAACAGCTCGTACGGCTTGGTGTCGTCGATCACTTCGCCGTGCAGAGTAATCAGGTCGGCAATCGCCTTGCCGCTTTCCCGGTCAAACAGCCTCCAGAGATTTTTAAAGCAGGGAGTGGTAATTTTCGCCACGTTTTCGCTGATTTTAATCTTCGGAATGACATTCCCCTTTGCGTCCTCGACTCCGCTCAGCTTGTAAACGCCGCCGAAAACAGGCTCGCTGGCCGCGGTGATCAGGCGCTCGCCCACGCCGAAGCTGTCCACACAGGCACCTTGCATCAGCATGTCGCGTATTATATACTCATCGAGAGAATTCGACGCGCAGATCTTGCAGTCCTCAAATCCGGCGGCGTCCAGCATTTTTCTCGCTTTTCGGGAAAGATAAGTAATGTCGCCGCTGTCGATGCGGATTCCCGCGGGGCGGAACCCGAGAGGGAGAATCTCCTCGTTGAACACGCGGATCGCGTTGGGAATGCCCGATTTCAAAACATTGTAGGTATCGACCAGCAGGGTACACTGGTTCGGATATTCCCGGGCATAGGCCCGGAAGGCTTCCAGCTCGCTGTCAAACAGCTGGACCCAGCTGTGCGCCATGGTGCCCAGCGCCTTCACGCCGTAATTCCGGTCACAGAGGGTGCAGGCGGTCCCGCAGCACCCGCCGATATAGGCCGCCCTGGCCCCGAGAACGGCTCCGTCCGGTCCCTGCGCGCGGCGGGAACCGAATTCCATGACCGCTCTTCCCTGCGCCGCGCGGACAATCCTGTTGGCCTTGGTGGCAATCAGGCTCTGATGATTGATACAGAGCAGAATCATAGTTTCAATGAACTGCGCCTGGATTACCGGCCCGCGCACCGTAACGATGGGCTCGGTCGGAAAGATGGGGGTTCCTTCTGGGACCGCCCACACGTCGCAGGCGAACCGGAAATTCTCCAGATAACCGATAAAATCCTCGTTGAAAATTTTGCAGTCCCGCAGATACTGAATGTCCTTCTCGGTAAACTTCAGGTTCTCCAGATACTCCACGGCCTGCTGGACACCGGCCATGATCGCGTAGCCGCCGTCGTTTGGCACACGCCGGAAAAACATGTCAAAATAGACGATCGTGTCTTGATAGCCGTTTGTAAAGTAGCCGTTGGCCATGGTGATTTCATAAAAATCGGTCAGCATGGTCAGGTTGGTTTTGAATCCGTTCTGTTCATTCATCCTGTTCAGCTCCAATAAATTATTAAATTTTGCTGTAACTCCACCCGTGCCGGTCATCATATTATAGAACAGCAGTAAAGTGTCTCATGGATACCGTAACGGCATCCCGGTCTATAAAAATCTCTTTTTGAAAATTACAATAAATTATAAGCTATATGAAGAATATTATAACAAGGTTAAGGCAAAATAACAAATAAGAAATGCAAATATGATGAAATCATTACTAATTTGAAAAATATTGGTTCATTATGTGAAATTTTTTTATATTTTATTGCATTATAAACAATAAAATATTATACTATATGACATTAACAGAATTTACGCTGGTAAATTTCCAATGATTTGTAAATTTTCAGGAAATTTTGTTACAGGCGCTGTGCAGATGGAATATGTATGTGCGTAAAAAATATTTCGTGGGGAGATGAATTCAGTGAGATTACGCAAACAGGCACTTGGAACTCGTAATTTAGTCGGTGCGCGTGTGGAGATGGCACGCAAAAACCAAGGGATGAAGCAGAAAGAGCTTCTGGCTCAGCTTCAGGTTAACGGTGTCGATATGAACGCCTCCGGCTTGTCTAAATTGGAAGGCCAGATCCGCTATGTAACGGATTTTGAACTTTCTGCTTTAGCTAATATTTTAAATGTTTCAGTCGACTGGCTTTTAGGCCGCGAAAAATAATCGTATTTGAATAACGGGGCAGGTTGAGGCGCTTCGCGTTGAGCGGGGCGCTCTTTTTTTGCTTTCTTTTTTGCAAAAGATCGAATATAATGATATTATATTACTATTTCGGACAGCAAAAGGCAAGGAGGATATGATTTTGTTTGACAGGCGACAGCTTACCCGGTTAAAGCCGCTACTGGCCTTTTTCGTAGGGTTTACTTTGCTTTTCTACTTTTTCGCGCTTACGCTGAAATTCACGTTTCCTTTTCTGGCGGGATTTCTGCTGGCCCTGATCGTACAGCCCGTCATCCGACAGCTGAAAAAGCGGATGCATTTCAACCCCTCGGCGGCCGCGGCGCTTTCCACGCTTCTGGTTTTTGTGGTGGTGTTCGGCCTTCTGTTTCTGCTGGGCTACTGGCTGATTTATGAAATCAGCAACCTGCTGAACAATCTGACCACGGACGTAGGCGCCCTGACCGCGCCGATCAACAGCCTGATCAGTATGGCGGGAGAGTATTTGAATCGCATCAATTCCAAATATATCGAACAGAATCAGCAGCAGATTCTGAATATCGCCCAATCCGGCGCCGGAATCGTAAAAACGATCCTGGCGAGCGTGCTCACCTTTCTGACTTCCCTGCCGGCCATTTTCACCATGTTCATCGTCATGATTCTTTCCACTTACTTTTTTTCAAAGGACATGACCTCGATCAAATCGCACGTCATGTCGCTGTTTTCCCAGACCACCGCGTTCAATATCCGCTCCGCGTCGCGCCACGGAATGAATATGAGCGGAAAATACGTCGGTTCCTATCTGCTGATATATTTCATCACCTTTGTGGAAACGCTGATTGTTTTTTTCGCGCTGGGCGTACCGTATCCGCTTGTTCTGAGCATTGTGACCGGCATCGCCGATATTCTTCCCGTGCTCGGCCCCGGAACCATTTATATCCCCCTGACGCTTCTTTACCTTGTAAGCGGCAACTTTTTCAAAGCGGGCGCGCTCCTGGTCTGCTGGCTGCTGATTACCTCCATCCGCCAGATCATTGAGCCGAAGCTGATCTCCTCGTCGATCGATATTCATCCGCTGACCATGCTCGCGGCGATCTATTTCGCGCTGGTGGCCCAGAATTTTCTGATTCTGATCTACTGCTCCGCGCTTTTGATCCTTTATAAGATTCTGACCCAAATCGGCGTGCTCCCCACGCTGTTTGAAGCGAAGCCAGCCGCCGGCAAGGAGACTGCAAAAACCGGCCCGCAAAGCGATCCGCCACCACCGGAAATCTAGCAGGCAGAAAAAACCGGGCCGTTAACGGCCCTTTCGTTTGGGGTGATTGACATGGATTTAAAGCATTATGATCAATACAGAAAGCTGGGCCTGAATATCGCATATTATCGGAAGGACAAAGGATACACACAGGAAGCTCTTGCGGAAAAGCTGGACATTGACAGAATAACCGTAAGCAAAATTGAGCTTGCCGTTTCGGGGGTCTCGCTGGACATCCTTTTCGCGATCTCCGACCTGCTGAAAGTTCCCGTATATAAATTTTTTGAATTCAGAGATTAACCACAAACAGAAAACCCAGCCGTAAACGTTTTTCCCCGCTGTTTTTCTATTGTTGACATTTTTGTAATGATTATTGACTTGAGGAAGTAAGCATGTTATAGTCTAGCTGTACTAACCTTAATAATACAGAAAATACAGAAGAGGTGAGGATGGTGTTCACACTCGATTATAAGAGCCGGCTGCCGATTTACGAGCAGCTGTACAGAAGCATACGGCGCATGGCCGCCGTGGGCGCTGTGGACCAGCGGGAGCCGCTTCCAAGCGTAAGGGCGCTGGCGCAGGAGCTGGGGGTCAACCCAAACACGGTGCAAAAGGCCTACCGGATGCTTGAACACGACGGTATTATCTGTTCCATCCCGGGGAAAGGGTCCTTTCTTTCCGAGGACCTCTCCGCAATTTCCCAGCAGCGGGAAATTGCGCTGGAAAAGCTGGACGACGCAATCCGGTCCGCCGCGGATTTTGGAATAACAAAAAGTCAAATCATTGTAAGGGTGGAAAGCATTGTAAGCGGGAGAGGTGAGTGAGCGATGATAGAAGCAAAAAAACTAACGAAGAAATTCGGCGCGACCACCGCGCTGGATGAGATATCTTTTTCCATCGGGTCGGGTTCGGTGTTCGGGCTGGTCGGTTCCAACGGCGCCGGAAAATCCACATTTCTGCGCACGCTCGCGGGAATTTATAAGCCGGACGGCGGCGAGGTACTTCTGGACGGAGCGGCGCCGTTCGAAAACTCGGAGGTCAAGTCTCAGATTTTCTTCATATCGGATTTTCCTTATTTTCTGCCGCAGGCCACGCTGAGAGAAATGGCGGGATTTTTCTCCCGCATTTACCCCGGCTGGAGCCAGAAGCGGTTTGAAGAGCTGTGCGGGCTGTTCCCGATCGACAGCAAGAGCAAAATCGTCAATATGTCCAAGGGGATGCAGCGGCAGGCGGCGATTATCTGCGCGATCGCGACCCAGCCGAGCTGCCTTCTTCTGGACGAGGTATTCGACGGCCTTGACCCGGTGATGCGCCAGCTTTTAAAGCGCATTGTTTCCGGGGAAGTCGCCCAGCGCGGCATGACGGTGATCATCGCCTCGCACAATCTGCGGGAGCTGGAAGATTTCTGCGACCATGTGGGGCTGTTCCACAAAGGCGGCGTCGTATTCGAGCGCGACCTTGACGAGCTGAAGCTCGGCATCAACAAGGTGCAGGCGGTGTTCAAGCCCATGCCCGAAATCAGCGCCTTCGCGCCGCTGGAAATCATTAAGACCGAAATGCACGGTTCCCTGATTAATCTGGTGATCCGCGGTTCAAAAGACGAGATTCTGGAAAAGATAAACGGGTTGAACCCTGTTTTCGCGGAAGTGCTTCCGCTCACTCTTGAAGAAGTATTTATCAGTGAAATGGAGGTGGCCGGTTATGACCTCGAAAACATCCTCAACTAGGCGCAGGAAAGAATTTTGGGAAACATACTTATGGTCGCTGAAGAAGAACCGCGGTATGATGGCGCTTCTTTCGCTTCTGATGTTTATCGCGCTACCCATGATTCTGATGATC
Source organism: Caproiciproducens puteiluti (assembly GCF_052442865.1). Taxonomy (NCBI): domain Bacteria; kingdom Bacillati; phylum Bacillota; class Clostridia; order Eubacteriales; family Acutalibacteraceae; genus Caproiciproducens; species Caproiciproducens puteiluti. The sequence goes on from NZ_CP194790.1 coordinate 3,473,866, forward strand.
CTGATGGCGAACACGCAGAATCGGATTACCACCGAGGTTTACACTCCCGAAATGTGGACGCAGACCTATCTGAGCAGCGTCACAGGGCTGACCGCTCTGATTGTCACCCCGATGTCCCTGATTTTCGTTCTGGTAATTTCCGTCTCCCTGTTCGGCTATATGCATCAAAAGCGCAGCGTGGATTTGTTCCACGCGCTGCCGGTCGGCAGGACGCCCATGATTCTGGGGCGGCTGCTTGCCAGCCTGACCGCGCTTTACGCGCCTATTTTACTGAATTTTGCGCTCGTATTCATAGTGGGCGCGGCCTACCCCGTACAGCTTCAGCTTTGCTGGGTCACTGTATTTTCCTATCTGCTGTGGCTGATGCTGATCTGTGCGGCGGCGCTGTGCCTGTCCTCCTTCATGGCGGTCTGTACCGGAACGACCACCGACATGATTCTGTCCCTGCTGGGCATTAACGCGGCATATCCGCTTCTGATTTTTCTGGGCGACCGGTTTGCCTCCTCGCTTTTGCCCGGCCTGAATACCGGATTAACCGCAAACTCTCTTATTCTGACCGCGGTTTCTCCTTACATGGCCGCTTTCATGCCGTATATTGTAAGCGGAAGCCAGGCTCGCAGCGGAGCTCTGGTTGTCGATACGGGCTTCTATGTGTGGTGGATCCTATTTACCCTCGTGCTTCTGGCGGGCACCGTCCTTCTCTACCAGAAACGCCGCAGCGAATGTGCCGAAAGCAGCTTTGCTTTCTCCCTTCCCAAAAATGTGATCCGTTTCATGATCACCGCTGTGACGGGCCTCGGCCTGGGGCTGCTGCTCCAGAGCGGAACGGAAAGCTCCGGGAACTTCTTTATCGGCCTGATCGCCGGGTCCCTTGCCGCGCATATTGTGACAGAGACCATTTATTCCCGTGGGTTTAAGCAGCTGAAAAGGAGCTTCGTCGGATACGGCGTTTTCATGGCTGTGTTTGTGGTCACTTATGCTTTTCTTGCCACGGGCGCTTTGGGCTACGACATCCGCGTTCCCCTGGCAGAGGATGTGGCAAGTGTCACCATAGAGGACCCTTATACGAACAACGGCGGGCAGATTCTTGACGCGAATCACCGCGTCCTTACCTCCGTTACGCCGACACTGACGGAAAAGGCCAATATTGAAAAGGTAACCGAATTCCATAAGAAAATCACACAGGACAAAAGAGAACATTCCTATCCTTATTGCCTGAACAGCATGAACGGCACTTCCTTTACGTTAACCTATCATCTGAAAAACGGCGGTACCGTAAACAGAACCTATTATCTGGAATACAAGAATGACGGACAGGGAAATCCGATCTCTCCGCTGGGCGAAATCGCCGATACCAGAGAATACAAAGAAACGCAGGACCTCCTGTTTTATGTTGAGCCGGAGTACATCAAGAGCGTCGATCTGGACACACGGGGCGGAGAAGACAGCACCACCTTCGCGCCGGACCTGAACACCAAAAAGGAACTGCTGGACGCCATGAGGCAGGATTATCTGGACGGCAAGCTGAACGACGGCAAAAACCTTGACGTAGATTCCTCTTACCTGGTGATCGAATACAAGGCGCCTCTTCAGGTGAAGGACGGCAAGCTGAAAACCCTGCTGAACGGATACGAAGGTAATCTTTACCTGTACTCAAACAGCTACAACTTTTCAAATAAATCCGGAAAAACCGGACAGCTGGTGGAAAAACTCGGCTGGAATAAATAACAAGCTGCATAATCACGCAAATACAGCATATCAATACAGGAAGGCGGCCGGCTCTCGGACCGGCCGCCTTTTCTATCCGGAAATACCGTCATGCGCTCCTCTTGGCTGTGCTGTGCCGGTTAAAAATCGATCCTGAAAAATGTTTTGGGAGGAACCTGAAATTATAAACACTGAAAATCAAAAGGAATACGAAGAGAAAAGAAAAATCACCGGCATCGTTTCCGTGCTGCTCCTTTTGTTCGCGGCAGCCACCGCGCTGCTTTGGAGGCCGCTGATCGACACCATCTCCAACCCGGAGCAGTTCCGCGTATGGGTCAACCTGCACGGGGTGGCGGGAAGATTCGCCTTCGTCGGTATGATGGTCCTGCAGATCATCTTTGCCGTCATCCCCGGCGAACCGATGGAGGTCGGCGCGGGCTATGCCTTCGGCACTCTGGAGGGCACCCTGCTGTGCCTGGCCGGAGCGGCGGTCGGCTCGTCCGTTATTTTCCTGTTTACAAAGCTCTGGGGGAACAGATTGGTGGAAGCGTTTATCAGCCGGGAAAAAATCCATTTCCTGCGCTTTATGAAATACAGCAGAAATCTGAACTTCCTCGTATTTTTCGCGTTCCTGATTCCGGGAACCCCGAAGGACCTTATGACCTATTTTATCGGGCTTACGTCCATGAAGCTGAAAACCTTTTTAATTCTGACCAGTATTGCGCGGATTCCCTCCGTAATCACCTCTACGATTACAGGCAATGCGTTGGGGATGCAGGATTACAGAATCGCGGCCATCATTTATTCCGTCACGGCGGCCGCCAGCCTGATCGGCGCGATTGCTTACCGCAGAATTTCCAAACGGTACCGGCAGGGCAAAAAAGAAAAATCCGAAAGTGACTGACAACTCAGCCGCTTCCGGATTTATTTTTTTACTTCATGTTGGATACTATTTCTTTCGCGTATGCCCTGATGGCCGTCAGGTCTTCTTCCGTAGGACTGAAAAGAACACGGAAGCCTTCTCCGATAAACCGGAGCTTCAGGTGTTCCATCCGGGATTTCATCATCGGAACGGCTTCGCCGCTCCAGCCGTAAGCGCCGAACGCCCCGACCGGTTTTTGTTTGGTGTTGATCGCGTCCACGCTGGCAAGGATGTCCCAGATGACTTTCGGCGCGTCGCGGTTAATGGTGCAGGAACCGATCAGCAGAGCGTCCGCTTCATTGACCAGCTTTGCTGCCTCTTCAAACGGCGTAAAGACGACATTGATCAGCTTCGCATCCAGCTTCTCGTCTTTTTTCAGTTCGTCATAGGCTGCTTCGGCCAGTTTCGCAGTACATCCGTAAGCGGAAGCGTAAAGGATACCGACCTTTTTTTTCTCATGCGGGACGGGAGTGCTCCACTCCCGGTAAAGCTCCTCGCATTTCGGAATGCTTTCGGTAAGACAGGGGCCGTGACTGGGACAGACCAATGTAATCGGAAGGTCCTTTATTTTGTCAAGCCCGGCCAGAACATAGGGCTTGAACGGCCCGAAAATACAATTGTAATAATACTCAAATTGCTCGCTGTACTTGTCCGGATAATGGACGGTCGTATCAAGCATAGTGGGCTCGCAGTAATGCGTCCCCAGAAAGTCACAGGTAAACAGCGTCTTTTCCGAACCCATGTAGACAAACATGGAATCCGGCCAGTGAAGAAGAGGCGCTATGATGAATTCGAGCTCTTCCCCTCCGATCGAAAGCTTGTCCCCCTGTTTTACAGTGACGCATTGAAAGTCTCTGTTGGTAATGGCGGAAAGATACATCTTTGCCGCCACCGTACAGTAAACCGTAATATTGGGATTCATTTCGAGCAGCTTTCCAACGCTGCCGGAATGGTCCGGTTCCGTGTGGTCCATAATCAGATAATCAATTTTTGAAATATCGATGACACTTTGAATGTTATTCAGGTACTCGTCGAAAAACGGGGCGTGTACCGTATCAATCAGAACGTTCTTTTCACCCGTAATGAGGTACGCGTTATAGCTGGTGCCATAACGCGACTCCATAATAATGTCAAAAACACGCAGTGACGGATTCAGGACACCGACTGAATAAACATTGCTTTTGAGTTTGATTGCACCCATTCTAATGACATTCTTCCTTTTCAGTTATTCCGGAGAAAACATATCCTTGCCGACCCCGCACATAGGGCAGGTCCAGTCGTCGGGCAGATCCTCGAATTTTGTTCCGGGTGCGATGCCGTTGTCCGGGTCACCTACCGCGGGGTCGTATACATAGCCGCATGCATTACAAACATATTTCATAAGCTTTTCTCCTTTGTTTTGAATTTGTCATTAGTATAGAATAGCACAGCTTTTTTGTCAATCGGAATCCGCCTCAAATTGAAAGTCTTCGATTATTTCGCTTAAATTGGTCGGAAAAACCGAACCCCTCTGCAGCTGCTGCGCCACATTCATTGCCGTCCCCAAATCTTGTGACACTATCTGGTCAGCTTTTTCTACACGGGTCACGGTAATTTCCACCCCGAAACCCGTGCTGCGGCTACCATAAACGTAATATTTCAGATTATTGCCGCACAGCTCAATATTCCCTACACATTTTCTCATTTTTCCCCTCCTTTTTGTGTGAAATATGACCACAAACTAGTTTTATGATAATTCAATTTCGCGGGATATTCAAGACAAAACGGACCGTTTCTTTGTGAAAATTATATTTCCGCAATATCTTTGACCCTTTTGGACTTTTCAGGCACATCTTGTATATTGGATTTAAGAACTATTTAAGCCCTTTTATACAGGTAGCAAATAAGATAGGCGCATAATACGCCCAGTATTGCGCCCGCAAAAACATCCGACGGGTAATGTACAAATAAAAAAACGCGTGAAAAGGCAATCAGCAGCGCAAGGGAAAATGAAGGGGCCGTGAATTTACGGTTTGCCCTGCGCAGGATGAACGCCGCCGCAAAAGAAGAACCGGCGTGACCCGACGGAAAGGAATACCCGTGCGGCGCGGCAATCAGCAGCCTGTATCCGAAGGTAACGCTGAACGGGCGCGGACGGGCGAAAATCGGCTTCAGGATTCCTTCGCCGACCGTATGCGTCAGCATCAGAGCGGCCAGAAGCATCACCCCGTACGGACGGTATTTTTTCGAGCAGATCAGGCAGATGCCGGCCACAACCCATATAAACCCCGCGTTTCCCAGCACGGTGACGGCGGAAAAAAAGAAATCCGTAAAGCCGTTGTGAAAATGGCTCTGTATAAAATTCAGGATCAGAAAATCCAGATTCATCCTCTCTTCTCCTCCTTTCCGCCTGCCCGTCCTGGGAACGGGAAAGTATTAACGTTGGACGATACTACCATATTTTGAGAAATCCGCGAATATACTTAACCATAACAGGGGGTTGATACGATTGGATTGGCAGAGTCTTACAAAAGAAGAATGTGCAAAAAAACTCGGTACCAATATAAAGACGGGCCTGTCGCCGGCCCAGGCGGAAGAGCGCCGGAGCAGGTACGGCCCGAACGAGCTGGAGCAGCCGAAAAAGAAGAGCGTGCTGCTGCGGTTTTTCGCGCAGTTTTCAGACTTTATGGTAATCATCCTGCTGGTGGCGGCCGGAATTTCGTTTGTGACTTCCTTTTTGCAGAAGGACAACGATTATATTGATTCGATCATCATTCTGGCAATCGTTACGGTGAACGCGATGATGGGCCTGATACAGGAAAGCAGGGCGGAAAAATCGATCGAAGCGCTCAAAAAGATGTCCAGCCCGCACGCCCACGTGGTACGCGCGGGCACGGAAGCGATGATTGAGGCAAAGGACCTGGTCCCCGGCGATCTTGTCCTTCTGAACGCGGGCGATCTTGTTCCGGCCGATCTGCGGCTGACCGAAGCCGTCAACCTGAAGGCGGAGGAAAGCGCCCTGACCGGGGAAAGCCTGCCGAGCAGGAAGCGCGCGGACATGACCTGCTCCGCCAACACCCCGCTCGGCGACCGCCACAATCTGCTGTTTTCCTCAAGCTCCATTGCGTCGGGGCACGGCGCCGGCGTCGTTACGGCGACCGGGATGGAAACACAGGTGGGGAAAATCGCGCATATGATCAACACCCAGTCCGCTCCCCAGACCCCGCTGCAGCGCAAGCTGGCCCAGACGGGGCGCTGGCTGGGCATCGGCGCCCTGGCCATCTGCTTTGTCATCTTTATTATGGGCCTGTTTCAGCACGTTCAACCATTGGAAATGTTTTTAATTGCCATCAGCCTGGCCGTGGCGGCGATTCCGGAGGGTCTTCCCGCGGTCGTCACGATTGTGCTGGCGATCGGCGTACGCCGCATGGCGGCGAAAAGGAGCATTGTGCGGCGTATGCCCGCTGTGGAAACGCTCGGCAGCGCCAGCGTGATCTGCTCCGATAAAACCGGTACCCTGACGCAGAACCGGATGACCGTGGTGGAGCTGAGAGACTCCGGCGGAATCGTCCCGATCCACTCGACGCAGGGAGATTTTCTTCTGAGCCTTGCGTCGCTCTGCTGCAACTGTACGGTCAGCGGGAACACGATTCACGGCGACCCGACCGAAGCCGCGATCGTCTCCGCCGCTTCCACTGAAAAGAAACGGCTCGACGGGCAGTACCCCCGCGTGATGGAAATCCCGTTCAGTTCCGAGCGCAAGATGATGACGACCGTACACCGCCTGGGCGGCGGGCATTACCGGATTATCACCAAGGGCGCCCCCGACATCCTGTTCACGCACTGTACGGGAGGAGCGCCGCGGCAGAACGAGGAGATGGCGTCCCACGCGCTGCGCGTCATCGGCGTCGCCTACCGGGATATCGACTTTCTGCCGGACACGGACGAGGATATTGAACACGGCCTGACCTTCTGCGGCCTGATCGGAATGATCGACCCGCCCCGCCCGCAGGTAAAGCCCGCTGTGGATTTATGCCGCAAGGCCGGCATCCGGCCCATTATGATCACAGGGGACCACGCCGCCACCGCGGCGGCGATCGCGAAGCAGCTCGGCATTATGGATGGAAAAAGCCGTGTCATTACCGGCACGGAGTTAGACAGACTCAGCCAGCAGGAGCTTGAAAGAAGCATTTACGACTACGCCGTATTTGCCCGCGTCTCGCCGGAACACAAGGTACGCATCGTACGCGCGTTCCAGTCCCACGGCGAGGTGGTCGCCATGACGGGGGACGGCGTAAACGACGCCCCCGCGCTGCGCGCCGCGGACATTGGCTGCGCAATGGGCATTTCGGGCACTGACGTGGCCAAGGCGGCCTCGGATATGGTTCTGACAGATGATAACTTCGCAACGATTGTGACCGCCGTGCGCGAAGGCAGGGGCATTTACGAGAACATCCGAAAGACCGTGCATTTCCTGCTCAGCTGCAACATCGGGGAAATTCTGACCGTGTTTGTCAGCTTTCTGCTGCGCCTGCCCACTCCCCTGCTGGCCATCCAGCTGCTGTGGGTAAACCTTGTGACGGATTCCCTGCCCGCGCTTGCGCTGGGCGTTGAGCCGATAGAGAAAGACATCATGGACCGCAAGCCGGTGAAACCGAACGAAAGCGTTTTTTCCGGCGGCATGGGATACAATATTATTGTGGAAGGGTGTCTGATCGGCGCTATTTCGCTTCTGGCCTACAGCATCGGCCGCATTTATTTCGACGTCGACCCGTCGTCCCCGTATGTCGGCCGCACCATGGCGTTTGCGGTCCTCAGCCTTTCTCAGATCGTACATACCTTTAACATGCGGTCGCCGCACTCCGTGTTTAAAGCCGGCATTTTCGCCAACCCCAAGCTTGTGATGGCGGCGGTGATCTGCACGGCGCTCCAGGCAATGGTTATCGTCTTTGAACCGCTGGCCGTGATTTTCAAGACCGCGGTGCTGAACGGAAGCCAATGGCTGATCGTGGCGCTGCTGTCCCTGATCCCCCTTGTGGTGGTAGAGCTTGAGAAGGCGCTGACACCGCACCGGGCAAAAATCCGACCCGAAAATCATCCAAGAATTCATAGAATCCGGCCAGACAAAAAAGCAGAATAAGGAAAAGGGCCTCCTTTCACAGAACCGTTCATCTGTGGAAGGAGGCCTAATTTAATGAATGATATAAATGCCGATCATAAAAATTCAGACGAGGCGGAACCCCATTCCGTCCGTTATATAGTCAAGATATTGCAAATCCTGCGCGGCGACCCGGCCAATTACATTGACTCTGCTTTCAGGCTCCAGATCTCTGCGTGCGATTTCCAGTTCACCGGAATAGCGCAGATATTTTTCATTCCCGACAGAAATGCTTCCCTTCCCGCGCGCCTTCAGCTCCTCCGCGGGAAACAGCCTGCCCTGCGAGGAATAGGTTCTGGACTCCTGCGAACGGATCACATACTCGCTGGAATCCGGGCGGTCATGGTGAATCTGTTCTTTGATATAGCCGTACTGCGGCTCAATTTCGGCTCGGAGTGTAACATACCCCTGTGACAAATCCCTAATTTTGCTCCAGGAGCCATCACTGATATCAATATCGCCCAGAAAGACGATATCGGTGAGACAGTCCGAACGCAGCTGAAGCGTACTGAGCAGGATATCTCCGCCGCGGTGTTCTTCCACCGTGGGAAGCCCCATGCAGAGAGGCCCGCGCAGTTCCCGGTCGCCCGGCACAAACGCCATGGTGGTAATTCCCATCCGCCGCAGGTTTTCATTGATTGTGCGTGTTTTTTTGAGGGACAGGCCGGTCAGAGGTTTGGGGTAGAAATTATGGCACGCCCCCAAGCGGCTGAAATCCGCGTCCAGCTTTTTCAATTCACAGATATCACTGTCCAAAAGTGTGCTCGCATTGAAAACCACGTTAAAATCCTGTGACAGGTCGACAATCTGCTGGGGTGTAAAACCGTAATCAATGCGCAGATGGGAGATGGAGGTCCGCTTCAGTTCCCTCAGGCTTTTATACCCCAGCTTTTCCAGCGTTCTGGGGCCTACATCAGCAATCAGGGAAAGGCCGCTGTTCTTGCACAGGCCAAACAGCTTATCAACCTCCGCAGCATAATCGCCGACACTCTCTTCCGGAATATGCAGCGAGGTAAACGCATATTTTACGTTTGCCTGCACTGCTTTCTCAACAATTTTTGTATTTTTATCGTATCCTGTTCCCAAATAAAGGGAAATTCCAAACTGCCTCATGAAAACACACTCTCGAATTTATTCATTTTTTCCGTACACTTCTTCGATTCTGTTATGGTCCACACCGAAGAAATATGTAAGCAGGAATCCGCCCGCATACGCGCCGAGCATCGCGATCGCATATTGCAGCTGCTGCCCCGGAATGACAATCAGCAGTCCAAACAACCCGGAAACCCCCTGGGATACCGTTCCCAGCTTAAATAGGGAAGCAAGAATGCCGCCCACACCGGCACCCAGACAGGCCGTTACAAACGGTTTGCCCAGCGGCAGGGTAACCGCGTACATCATCGGTTCACCAATACCCAAAATACCGACCGGCAGGGAATCTCTGGTCAGTCTTTTGAGCTTCTTGTTTTTTGTTTTCAGGAACAGGGCAAACCCTGCGCCGACCTGGCCGCCGCCTGCCATCATCAAAATCGGAAGCAGGTAGTTGATGCCATGCGTCGCGCCGGCCGGGTCGTTCAGCATAGCATGGATGGGAGTCAGAGCCTGATGCAAACCAACCGCCACCAGCGGCAGGAAACCCGCGGAAAGAATATATCCGCCCACCACGCCAAGGGAAGTATAGATGAAATCCAAAGCAGTAAAAATCCCGCTGGTAAGGAACGCGCCGATCGGCTGAAGGACAATCAGGGCAATCAGGCTGCCAACAATAACAGTAACCAGCGGAGTCAGGAAAGTATCGAGAATCGTGGGCATCCATTTCCGCACCCATCTTTCGAGATAGGCGAAAAAGATACCGGCAATCAGCGCGGCCAAAAGTCCGCCCGCACCCGGATTAAACACCTTTCCCGTCAACGGAAGCAGCACATCCGCATCATGGAATTTCGACAGCAGCGGCATCGCTGCCGAAGAAATGGACATTGCACCCGCAATCGCACCCAGCACAGCGGACCCCCGAAACTCTTTTGCGGCGTTCATGCCGACAAGCAGGGGCAGATACGCAAAGAGCGCCCAGCCCATGGTGCGGATGCACTCATACCACCACTGTCCGCTCAGCGCGCCCTGTGTGGAAACATTGATGACGTTGCAGACTCCGTTAATCAAACCGGCTGCAATGATACCCGGTAAGAGCGGAACAAAAATATTGGCGATCCTCTTCAGGAAGTTCTGGACAGGGCCGTTGTGTTTCGCCTTGTTCGCCGCTTTATTCTCCTGTGCGATCGTCCCCACATCCTGGTCCGCCTGTTCCGCGCCAAGCGCCAATCCGGTCAGCAGCGAAAATTCTTCGCCGACCTTATTGACGGTTCCGGGTCCGAACACAAGCTGAATGGTCCCGGAATCGACAACGCCCAGAACGCCTTCGGTTTTCTTCAATGCAGCGATGTCCGCTTTCCCCGGGTCCACGACGCTTATGCGAAGTCTCGTCATGCAGGCTGCGTTGGCGCTGACATTTTCTTTTCCGCCGACAGCCAGCAGAACTTCCTTTGCAATTTTCTGATAATCCATGTAAATACCCCTTTCTTGAAATAAAGTAAAAAGCGGCAGTGCCGTAACAAGGCCGCTTTTGATTGCATCCCCATCAACTTTCCTCTTGTTCTTCTTACGGTATCATTATAATCTTTTGTTTAATTAAGTCAATAATATTTCACAAATTATATTAAATTTATTAAAATTTTATTTTTAAGGCACTTTACAGCTATTAAAACACTCGCCTTTTCCCAATAACTATTTTTATACATTATCGATAAAATTAATTCCACGTATCTTTATTGTTTGTCCATAAATCAATGATACAGTAAATTTTATCTATTCCGGATATATGTATTTACAAAAGGTGTTTCCGATTATATAATAAAATTCAGGTATTCTAATTAAAATATTATTTTAATAAAATATTATTATATTTGAATTTGTATTTTAAAAAAGTCAATAGTATATGATAAAACAGGAAGGGGCTGTATGAAATGAATCTGGATCTGGAGATTTTGGAAACCGAAAAAGTCAACAGCAACAGTAAAAGCATTGATGTTATGAGTACGATAGAGATGCTTCAGGTAATAAACGAGGAAGATAAAAAGGTCGCTTTTGCCGTGGAAAAGGTGCTGCCCGCCGTTCAGGAGCTGGTGGATGAAGCGCACGAGCGCATGATGCGCGGCGGCAGGGTCATCTATATCGGCGCGGGCACTTCGGGCCGGCTGGGCGTCCTGGACGCAAGCGAATGCCCTCCGACCTACGGTGTGGATCCCACGCTGATCCAGGGAATCATCGCCGGCGGATTTGAGGCGCTGATCAAGGCGAAGGAAGGAGCGGAGGATGATTTCGCTCTCGCAAAGCAGGATTTCATCCGGATTTCTCTGAACAGCAACGATACCGTTATCGGTCTGGCGGCAAGCGGGAGGACGCCGTACGTGATTGGCGGGCTGGATTACGCAAAAGAGCTCGGCGCCTACACCGGGGCGATCAGCTGCGTGAGCAACGCTGAAATTTCGAAGCATGCCCAAACCAAAATCGAGGTGCTTGTCGGACCGGAAGTCATTACCGGCTCCACACGCATGAAATCCGGGACCGCACAAAAAATGATTTTGAATATGATTTCCACCGCACTTATGGTACAATATGGGAAAGTATACAAAAATTTAATGGTCGATGTACAGCCGACAAACGAAAAACTGATCGAGAGGGCGAAGCGGATCATTATGTCAAGCACCGGGTGCGGCTACGAAGAAGCCGCAAAATATCTGCAGTCCAGCGGCTCCGACGTAAAGGTGGCCATCTGCATGGTGCTGACCGGTCTTTCCAGAGGTCAATGCGAAGCCATGCTGAACGATAACCTGCGTAATCTGTCGAGGGCGATCCGTTCTCTGAAAAGCAAAGATGCCGTACCTCCCAAAGACTGAATTAAGAAAAGGAAGCGTTTACACATGAGCTGCATTTATAAAATACGGGAAGGAGCCTCCAGCTACACGGATACGGAAAAGAAGCTGGCGGATTACATCCTTAACCATATTGACGAGGTTCCCTTAAACTCTTCACAGACTTTGGGGGAACGCGTCGGCGTTTCTGCCGCAGCAGTGATACGCTTTTCTAAAAAACTGGGCTACAACGGCTTTACCGATCTAAAAGTCGATCTGGCCAAGGACAGAACCTCTGAAATCACAAATTACGATGATATGATAGAGGAAGAGGATTCGATGGACACCGTCCTGAAAAAGGCGGAAAACCTGAATACCATGCTGCAAAATCAGGCGTACCGGCTCATCAACACCGCGAGCCTTGAAAAAGCAGTCGATGTATTGCTGGGCTGTGAAATCGTTTATCTGTTTGGAATCGGCGGTTCCGGGACTATCTGTATGGACTTTATGCAGAAGCTGACGCGAATAAATCGCAGGGTAGTGTATCACAATGACTTTCATTATCAGTTGGCGGCCGCCGCCCATATGACGGACAGGGATGCGGCGATCGCCGTTAGCTACAGCGGGACGACACGCGAGGTCAACACTGCCGTACAGCTTGCGAAAGAGCTGGGGACGCCCATCATCAGCATTACCCAGTTCAAAAAAAGTCCTTTGGTAAAGCTTTCAGACATCCTGCTCTATATTCCCTCCTCGGAGAGAGAGTTGAGGCTGGGTGCAATTGCTTCGCGCAACGCCTCTCTCATCGTCACGGACCTGCTGTATTTGGGTCTTGCAAAAAACGACATAGGGCTGATAAAGGAATATCTGGTCAAGACCAAAGAAGCGATCAAGCGCTTGAAATAGCCGTTAAGATTCGTTACGCAGTCCGATATAAAAGCCTATATGTACTGTAAAAGGAATGGGCTGCTGCAAAATGAATTTGCGACAGCAAGCTGTACAAAGTGAACAGCCTTAAAAACAGAAGATGCGCCTTGAAGCGGCTTGAAAAAGCCGAATCAGGACGCATCTTTGCGTATTATTTAAATGAGGCTGTTTATAGCAGCCTCGTTGAGCGTATTATTTACGATAATGCATCCTATCTGCGAATACTCTGCTGCGATGCATTAAGGAAATTTGGCGACAGAAAACAGGGTGATAAAATGATCGCCTGATATGAATCCTTCGGTCAAAAAATCGGCGCTTTTTATCTGCCTAATTTCTTTTCCAGGCAAACAAGGTGTACCCCTTCAATCCCATTAAATTCACATAAAACGATACCGGATTCCTTATACCCTAATCTGTGATAAAGTTTGCGGGCCGCGGAATTGATTTCATTGGTGTCCAGCCTCAAATACCGGCAGCCGTTTTCCAGCGCATAGTTCTCATAGAACGATATAAAATCCGTTGCGTACCCTTTCCCTGATTTTTCAGGATCAACAACCAGGGTATGTATCACCATTACCTCGTTATTTTGAGCACTATATTCCCATTCGCATTTAGAATAATCACTCAGCTGCTTTTGGTTGATGATCGCAGAAGCAACAATTTCACCCGCAACCTCCATTACAAAAAGCTCTCCGTTGTTATGTGCTTCAAAGGCTGTCCCCTGTGAAGGATATCTGTTTTTTTGCCAGCCCGTCATTGTTCTGGCTGATTCCTGCTCAAGTATTTTATCGTAGATTTTTACAACTTCAGCAAGGTCGCTTGCATTGCTTTTCCTAATCATATTCCATACATCCCCTTTTTCAGTAAAATTTGCACATGATAGCCCTTGGCGCATTTGTATAAAGCTTGCTCACACTGACCACTCCCGGCCTATCGCTTTTCCAATTCGTCCGGCGCCTGCACATGGTAACGCTTTTGCGCGACATAAGCGAAAACGCCGCCGAACAGGATATTGAAATAATAGGTAATGATTCTCCACAGAAGGATCGCGGGGATGATCGCGGTCTTAAAGAACATGCCGAAAAACAGGTAGAAGCTGCCTTCCGCGCCGCCGGAAGCTCCCGGCAGCGGCACAAACGCGCTGACCATGGCTACGAACACCTGCGCCGCCACCATGGTTGTGACCGACGCCGAGCCTATATTGAAGCTGCGGTAAATGAAATAGGGAATCAGGCTGTTCAGCGTGATCTGAACAACGGTGAACGCCATCACAACGGCATACAGCCTGACCGATCTCCCCATCAGCTTGGAAGCACCGTGGAAAATTTCAAGCTGGCTGTGGATTTTCTCATAACGTTCCCTGGGATGTCTGCAAAGCTTCACTTTATGAAGAAAGCGGATCACGCCCGCCACAATTTTGTCCGTGGCGGTCTCGCTGATCATGAACAGGGCGACCAGGGTGATAAAGGTACTGTTGCTGATCAGCCCGATAATCGTTACAAAGGAAAAGTTGCTGACGCTCGTCTGGAAAAAATGCAGCTTCATGGCAACCAGTACGAGGGAATACAGCACCATGACTACCTGATAAGTCAGGGTCTTGACCGCGATAATCGAACCGGCTTTTCCCGTATCCATTCCCATTTTCCTCATGGAGTAAATCTGCATTGGCTGGCCGCCGGTTGAAAACGGCGTAACCGCGCTGTACAAAAAGCCGATCATGCCTACGCAAAAAGAGCGCCCGAAGCTCCATTCGGGATACAGATGGACGCAGAGCAGGTTCAGGACGAAACCCTCTGAAATCCAGCAGAGCGCCGCGCCCGCAACGGATAAAAACAGCCACTCGGGCCTCAGCTTCAGGATAATTTCCCCCAGAGCGACAATCCCGTCCGTGGTAAACAGAAAGTAAAGCAGAATTCCGGCGGAAAGAAGCAGTGTAAGAATGACAAAAAGATTTTTGCGGATTCCTTTTTTTAGACTACCTGCCATTTTTTTCTCCATTTATTGTAAATTGGCCTTACGCCTGGAACATTAGTATATTTTATCTCAAACAGAAAAATTATACAAGACTGTTTCCCGAACTAAGGATTCCCAGAAGGGAATTTTTCGTGCGGCCCGGCGTTTGCAGGCGCCTTGGGCAGGTGGCCGGATTGCACGTGCTTGGGGAATTCTGCATACTATATTATCGGATAAGCCCGATGTGTCGAGACGTATCAGAAAGGAGATATACAATGAACGACATGAAAATCGTGGAAGGGGAATCGTGCCTGCTGAGTCCCCCGCCGTTGCCCGCAACGACCGTCGTGGCAATGGCATACGTTCCTTTCCAGCAGTTCGGCGCGGTATACGAGCCGGAAATGGGTCTGCGCAGCGGCACCATATTCCCAGATCTTGACAAACCTTTTTTAGGTAAACGAGGTGTAATGAAATGACCGAACAGGAAGCTTTAATGACGAGAATCCGCTCCTACCAGTTTGCAATGTGGGAGCTTCATATTTTTTTAGATACCCATCCCGGCGACTGCAAAGCGGCGCAGAAGCTGGAAGAATACAGAAAAGCAACAAATGAAATGACCGCGAAGTATGAAGCGGCCTACGGGCCGGTCAATGTGAACTCCCAGAACACCAGCCGCTGGGCGTGGATCGCCGACCCCTGGCCGTGGGACGGCACAGCAGCCGGAAACAACATGAACGTACAGGGAATATCAAAACAGAAGGATAACACAATGCCCTGGGCGAACAACTCAATGCCGTGGCAAAACATGAATTCTGCCGGAAACGCGGCGGTACAGGGGACCTCCATGCAGCAGAACAGTGCAATGCCCCAGATGAATATGCCAATGATGCAGAACGCCGCAGGAAACATGGCGGTACAGGGGACCTCTATGCAGCAGAACAGTGCAATGCCCCAGATGAATATGCCGATGATGCAGAACGCCGCAGGAAACATGGCGGTACAGGGGACCTCCATGCAGCAGAACAGTGCAATGCCCCAGATGAATATGCCGATGATGCAGAACGCCGCAGGAAACGCGGCGGTACAGGGGACCTCTATACAGCAGAACAGCGCCATGCCGCGGATGAATCTGCCAATGACGCAAAACGCTCCAACCGCAAATACGGCGGTACAGGGCGCCAACATGCAGCAAAACAGCCCCATGCCATGGATGAACATGCCGGCGGTGCAAAGCTCCTCCATGCAGCAGGGCAGTGCGATGCCACGGATGAATATGCCAACAATGCAGAATGCCGCCGGAAATACGGCGACACAGGGAGCCTCCATGCAGCAGAACAGCGCCATGCCTCAGATGAATACGCAGAACGCTGCCGGAAATACGGCGACGCAGGGTGCCTCTATGCAGCAGAACAGCGCCATGCCTCAGATGAATACGCAGAATGCCGCCGGAAATACAGCGACACAGGGTGCCTCTATGCAGCAGAACAGCGCCATGCCGCAGATGAATACGCAGAATGCCGCCGGAAATACGGCGGTACAGGGTTCCTCCGCGCAGCAGAACAGCGCCATGCCGCAGATGAATACGCAGAACGCTGCCGGAAATACGGCGGTACAGGGTTCCTCCGCGCAGCAGAACAGTGCCATGCCGCAGATGAATACGCAGAACGCTGCCGGAAATACGGCTACGCAGGGTGCCTCTATGCAGCAGAACAGCGCCATGCCTCAGACGAATACGCAGAATGCCGCCGGAAACACAGCGGTACAGGGGACTACACAGAACAAAACAATGCCGCAGTCAAACGTGCTTTCATGGGTAAATATATTAGGAAAATAAAAACGGAACCGCACAGACCGTTCCGCAATCCGCCGGTTCCCGACCGGCGGATTTTTATATGTCCGTGGAATTCCCCGTACCCATATTGACAGGCTGTTCAGGCAATGCATACTATGGAGTATTCTCGAGTGAAAGGAGTAGAACAATGAGTTTAAACCGCTATACCAATAATGTTGAGTCCGTATCAGACGCGAATGATTTCGATTCCAATGACTGCAGCCACAGCTGTGACAGCGAAAGCGCAAGAGCATTGAAACGGATTCTTTCCCTGCTGGACGATTTAAATAATAGCGATCTGCGTATCCTGGATGATGTCATTGAGCGGCTTGTCTGCAGCCGTAAGAGGTCATAGTTTTACACTTTTCCGTACCGTCCCGAACGGTTTTTCTTTGCAAAAAAATCCGTTAAAAACCGCCTGCTGTGCAAAATAGCGGGCGGCCAAGGCAATATTTTTAACAACAATTTACTTTCATAATTTCATGCTATCCTCGCAAACTATTCGCGAGGTGACAGAAATGGCAAACAATTTAAATGATCTTTTAGCATCCAATGCTGAAGTAAATCAATATTTTTCATCACTGCCTGCAAATGTGCAGAATGCAGTATCCGGCTGCGGTGAAGAGATCAGCACACTGGAAGATCTTCTCCGCTGCATTAAAGGAATCACCGGGACCTGCTGATCACTACGGAAATAAGAAAAACAGCGGAAGGAAATTTCCTTCCGCTGTTTTTTGTAATTCAATATACCGAGCTGCCGTTGGCACAGAGCTCTGATTTCTTTGGAGGTTAATTATCAATCAGATGATGCTGATACCACTTTTTTCCCCGGAAGCGCATAACGAAAATAAAGCCGCGTACGCCCCATTCGCAGATCATCGCCACCCAGACGCCCACGACTCCAAACGGCAGAACGATTCCCAGAAGATAGCCCAACACCACACGGAACAGCCACATGGAAAGCATGGAAACAATCGAGGTATACCTGGAATCCCCAGCGGCCCTGAGCGCAGCGGGCGTGACAAAGCTGAAGGACCACACGGGAATCTGGGACAGCCCGGTGATACAGACAATCTGAAAAACGGTCGGTACCACGGAAGCAGGCGGGTGAAAAAGGGAAACCAGCGGGCTGAACAGCGGAATTACAATCAGAAACATCAGCACAAACGACAGGGACGAAAGTCCGATAAAGGATTTAATGAATTTCCGCGCGTCGTTTACATCCCGCCGCCCCATGCACTGGCCGACCACGGTAACGGTGGAAAGCAGCAGCGCATTGGCGGGAATCTGAAACAGAGTCGTGATGGAATTAGAAATGGCATTAATATCCATGGACAGCACTCCAAGCTGTACAATAAACGTCTGCGTTAAAATTTTCCCGCCGTTAAAAAACATCTGTTCCGCGGCAAACGGAAGACCGATAAAAAGAATTCTTTTCAGCATGACAAAGTCGGCCCGGAAAACATCCCTGATCTGAAAATGCAGGGAACTATTCCCTTTGATCAGATATAAGATGGAACACGCCGCTCCGATATATCTTGCAATATTGAGCGCGATGACCATCCCCAAAACGCCCATATTCAGCAAATTAATAAACAAGAAATTCAGCGCCACATAGGAAAGATTCATGGTAAGGGCAAGAAAAAGCGAGGAACGCGTTTCGCCAACGCCGCGCAGCGCCCCGCAGACGGCTTCTACCGTAGCGATTCCGCAGTAGGAAGCGCCGCACCCGATCAAATAAACCTTTGCATTGCTCAGAACGGAGGTATCCGCTTTCCCGAACAGGAGGTTTAGTGTCGGCGTATGCAGCACGACCACCGTCAAGCTGACCGCAAGCGCCAGCAGAAAGACCGCACAAACCGAACCGGCCGCCGCTTTGGAAGCCATGGCGTCATTTCTGCTGCCCTTATACTGGGCCACAACGACCGTACCGCCCGTCGCCACTGCGATAAACACATTCACAAGAAAAAGGTTCAGCGAATCCACCATATTGACGGCACTGACCGCCGCCACGCCGGACGAGCTGATCATCGCGGTATTGAGCAGGTTCAGGCAGACGACAAATGCCTGATCCACCAGAATCGGAATAATAATGGAAACAATTTGGCGATAGCTGATGGAGTCGCCGGAAAAATAACGGTTCAACAAAAGGTCCGCCTTTATTTTAAAGCCTGAGGCAGTCACAAAATCACATCTTTAAATTACAATTTTTTACCATTCTATCATAGATATCCCTCGATGAACAGGCCAAATTCATGCCCAAAGAAAAAAAGCTTCTTAAAAATGCGTTTAACGGATGCACGAAAGAAAACTTTGCGGCATATTTTATATTGAAACAAGGCGGTTACTCTTTGTGACACGCGGCAGCCGTCATCATGTCCGAATCATGTAATCACCTCATACTTGTATGCCGATTTACGATAGAAAGCAAAAGCTCCGGCAAGTTCATTGCCGGAGCCTCAAATTTATTCGGTTAAATTGTTTCTCAACTGTACATTGGGACCACCAATTTCTTTTTTAATAAAACGAAAACACGAAAACGCGTTTCAAGCTATATTTTGGACTCACCCCTTTTCCCTGTTCAATCGAACTGCTTTTTCAGAAAAGCAAAAAACGGGTTGCAAACTATAAAGAATCGTCGTTTCGTTGGTTCGGACATCGTGGTCGATATTCCGCCTACAATCTTGCTGCATGAATCATCAGGATTTTCCGGATCATTTATTTTCACGCTGAACAAGGGATTCGGCAGCTGCGCCCAACGAACTTGCAGCTGTGTGCTTTACAAAACGGTTCAATGCCCATTGGACTCACCTCTTTCTGCATCATTGATTTTCCCGGTGCTTCTTCCGGCGGTACCCTTTGCCGGCGCCGTTTCTGCAGCGCCGCCGTTTTTTCGGCACCCGCCCATCACCGTTTAAAAATCATTCCTATCTCTGTTTCCATCTATATTATAAGCGATAACTTGTAAAAGGTCAATATATTTTTAGGCTTGTACATGAAAATTTCATATATTATTGTGTAACTTTATTTTCCTGTTGACTTCATGAAACAGGAAATGTAGAATAATACATAGACAAATAAACGGTGAGGAGATGACCCCTGTGAACGACGAATACGGTGCGGATTTAATTACCCTGATTGACGACGACGGCGAAGAACACGAATTTGAGGTTCTGGATGTTATCGATAACGACGACGGCTGCTTCTACGCGCTGTTGCCGACATTTGAGGAGCCACAGGATAAAGTTGACGCGGAGGGCACTTATTATATCTTTGAAGCAATCGAAGAAAACGGCGAACAGCAGCTGGCCGAAGTAGAGGATGAAGAACTGCTCGACAAGCTTGCCGAGCTTTTTGAAAGCCGTTTTGAAGAGCTGTACGATTCCGAGGAAGATACGGAAAACGACGAATAAACATTTCGTTTGCACCCTGCCTGGTGCGTGGACCGTTGCAAAAATAACCCTACAAATTTAAATCGGGAGCATACGCTCCGGTGGCGGACCTCAGACCTCCCGGCTTTTGCCGGACGAAGGGAGTACGAACCCATTGGGCTGGCACCCACCTGCTTTTTAGTAGCAGGTTATTTCAGCACATTACGGCCAGGCGGGATCAATAAATAAGTTTAGGGCCCCTGATGAAGATCAGGGGCCCTTTTTGATGTCATATGACAGTTTGCTCATTTTGTCGGTGTACAGTTTCCGGGGAATATTATATAATGCATTTCAGAAGCATCCGGACCCAGTTATGAAAGGAGTGAAGGGTTAGATGTACGATTACAGAATCATAACGGATTCCACTTCTGACCTTCCCGTAAAGCTGATCAAAGCGATGGATATCGAAGTGATTCCGATGACGTTTACGGTCGGAGAAGATTCCTATATCAATTATCCGGACGAGCGCGATATTTCCTCCCACAATTTCTACGACCGTCTTCGCGGCGGGGAAATGGCCACCACCAACCAGATCGGCCCCGTCACCTTCGCGGAAGCCTTTGAAACGGCTTTAAAGGCGGGACAGGATGTGATATATATCGGATTTTCCTCTGCCCTGAGCGGTACCTACAACAATGCACGCCTGGTTGCCGAGAAGTTTGCGCTGAAATATCCCCTGAGAAAGGTCTGCGCTGTGGATTCGCTTGCCGCCTCCATGGGAGAAGGCCTTCTCGTTTATTACGCGGCGCAGATGCGCCAGAACGGCAGTTCCGTTGACGAGGTGTACAAATGGCTGCTTTCCAACCGTGCGCGCCTTGCGCACTGGTTCACCGTCGACGACCTGAATCACCTGAAACGCGGCGGGCGCGTGTCCGGCGCGGCGGCACTGGTCGGTACGATGCTGGGGATCAAGCCCGTTCTTCATGTCGACAGCGAAGGGCGGCTGATTCCGGTCGAAAAGGTACGCGGACGCCGTCAGTCCCTGGACGCTCTCCTTCATCATATGCAGAACGCGGTGGAAGACCCGGAAGGGCAGATGATTTTCGTCAGCCACGGCGACGCCCCGGAGGACGCCAAATACATAGCGGACCAGGTACGGAAAAGGTTTCACGTCCAAGCGACGGAAATCAACCCCATCGGCCCGGTGATCGGGACACATTCCGGGCCGGGAACCGTAGCCCTGTTTTACCTCGGTAAAGACCGGAACTGAATACAGCCTATCAACATTAAAAAAGAGGGAAACGGATTCAGCCGTCCCCCTCTTTTTTCTGTCCCCTTTGATTTCTTCGGTAGTCCAGATAATCCTGCAGGATAATGGTTGCGGCAACCGCGTCCACCACTGCCTTGCGCTTTTTTCCGCGCGTGTCGGTATCGTTCAGATACCCGTGGGCCGTAATGGTGGTCCCCCGTTCGTCGCGCATTTCCACCGGAACGTTTACCAGCGCCCGCAGTGCTTCGGCAAAGGCGCGGGCGTTTTGCGCGCTTTCCCCTTCGCTGCCGTCCATGTTGCGGGGCAGGCCGACCACAATCGTTCCCACTGCCCTTTCCGCAGCCTGTGCGGCGATTGTTTGCGCAAGCCGTTCCATATTATGTTCGTTGATTACGCCCGCGGGAGAGGCCAGAAGCTCGCTTTCGTCGCATACCGCGAGTCCTGTGCGCGCCCTGCCCAAATCGACAGCCAGTATTTTCATGATCGTCCTCTTTTCCCGGATGCTTCCCGGCCGTTCTGCTTCCACCACACGAATTTCGCTGTGGAGGAAACCTCCGGCGTCAGGTGGGAAGCGTCGTTCATAGAAACCACCGTGCTGTACAGGTTATCGTCGAAATCAATCACGCTGATGGCGGTATTGGCGGAACCCGCCACCTGGTTGATCTGCTCAAGCGGCTGATGCAGCGCATTGCATAGGATATTGCGGATGGCGCAGCCGTGCGAAACGGCACAGACGGTTTTTCCCTGATTCTTCCGGACAATACCGGTAATGCCCTCCCACACCCTTTGATAGACCTGCCGCATGGGCTCCCCTTCCGGCGGGGCAAAATCCCACGGGCGGTTCAGCCAGGTATCCAATTCGTTTGGAAAGCGTTCGGCCATCTCCTCCCAGAGCCGGCCCTCCAGAACCCCGCCGCTGATTTCACGCAGGAGCGGTTCCACCTGAATGGGAAGATCGTGGAAACGGTTGATCGCCTGCGCCGTTTTATACGCCCGCTGTAACGGGCTGGAGTAAATCGCGTCGATCGGCATATTGCGGCACCGGATGCTCAAAAGGTCAAGCTGCGTTTCGGCGCTTCCGGCAATATCGCAGTCGATGCTCCCCTGAAAAACGCCTTTCGTGTTTCCCAGCGCTTCGCAGTGACGAACAAGTATGATTCGTGTCATTGTGTCATTCTCCTGTTTTTTTATGATTCCCATGGGATCATCTTTCCCGTCAGCCCGGCTGCTTTGGCAATATGGTTCCTGTCCAGATATTCGTTGAGCCCGTCCAGTATTTTCACCGGCGCGTACGGGTCGGTAAAAAGCACGGTCCCGATCTGCAGAGCGGAAGCACCGGCCAGAAGCATCTCTACAGCGTCCTGCCATTTGGAAATACCGCCCATTCCGATTATGGGGATTTTTACCCTTTGATATACCTGACTGACCATCCGGACAGCCACCGGAAGCAGCGCCGGGCCGGAAAGCCCGCCCGTATTGTTGCGGATAACCGGCCTGCGGGTATGAATGTCGATGCGCATACCGGTCAGGGTGTTGATCATGGAAATCGCGTCGGCGCCCGCGCTTTCTGCCGCCGCGGCAATTTCGCCGATATCGCCGACGTTCGGGGACAGCTTGACCATCAGCGGTTTTTTACAGTACTTCCGCACCGCCGCTGTGATGCTCTCCACCCCGGCGCAGCTGGTGCCGAACTGCACGCCGCCCTGTTTGACGTTGGGACAGGAAATATTCAGCTCTATCATATCCACTTCGGTCTCGGAAAGCTTTTCCGCCATCCGGCAGTAATCCTCCGGCGTATTGCCCGCGATGTTCGCGATAATCACCGTTCCCTGCTGTTTCAGCCACGGCAGATCGTGTTCGATAAAATGGTCCACCCCCGGATTCTGCAGCCCGACGGCGTTCAGCATCCCGCCCGGCGCTTCCGCGATGCGCGGCGGCGGGTTGCCGGGGCGCGCGGTGAGCGTGATCCCCTTGCAGGAAATCCCCCCCAGAGTGCCGAGCGGATAAAATTCGCTGTATTCACGGCCGAAGCCGAAGGTGCCGGACGCCGCGACAATCGGATTTTGAAACGTAACGCCCGCAATGTTTACCCGTAAATCCGCCATGCTCATTCCTCCCACACGACCGTTTCAGAATCAAAAACCGGGCCGTCCTTGCAGACATGGCCGTAAAATTCCGTTCCGTCTTTCTTCAGCCTGCACGCGCAGCCAAGGCACGCGCCGATTCCGCAGGCCATGCGCTCCTCCAGGGAAATCTGGCACGGCACCCCGCGCGCGGCGGCAATCTTACACACCGCTTTCAGCATGGGAACGGGGCCGCAGGCAAAAACGGCGGTAAAATCCAATCCTTTGAGCAGGTCGGTCACAAGCCCGTGGTATCCGAAGGAGCCGTCGTCGGTCGCGATCAGCACCCGGTTTCCGTTTTTCTCGAAATCCTCTTTCAGGATGATGCTTTCCTCATTGCGGAAGCCCGTGAGAACCGCCGCATTTTCACCAAAGGCCTTCGCCGCTTCCAGAAGCGGCGGCACGCCGATGCCTCCTCCGACAAATACTGCCTTTTGTCGGGTATTTCCGAGGGAATATCCGTTTCCCAGCGGCGCAAGGATGTCCAGCGTATCGCCGGGGCATGTGTCCGCAAGCCAGGCGGTGCCTTCCCCGCGAATCTGGAAAACAAAGCGCAGGGTTCCTGCCGCGCGGTCGATCTCACAGATGGAAATGGGGCGGCGCAGGGTTTTCCCCGGCACATAAAGCTGGGCAAACTGTCCTGCCGACGCGGCCTCGGCCAGCTTGCCCGCCTCCACGGTCAGGTCGAAAACATCGGCGGCCAGCTGCCTTTTTTCTGTGATTTTGCAGAGCATTACATCGTATTTCATGCTTAACGGCTCTCCTTCCGCGGGAGGGAAATCGTGCCGATCTCCTTTACGATTTCGTCGCGCATCCGCTTTGCCTCCTGCGCGGCCGCCCGGGCGTAGTCCGTTTCCGGCGCGCCGCTCTTTTTCCACGCGGTCATAATGGAACGGGAAGCGTTGACCACCGCGCCCAGGCCGTTTTTGTCAAACGCCGGGGCAACGTCCTTTGCGCCGCCGCCCTGCGCGCCGTAACCGGGCACCAGGAAGAAGGTCCGGGTCAAATCGCGGCGCAGCTCCGCCAGCTGTGCGGGATAGGTCGCGCCCACCACCGCGCCGACGCCGGAATATCCGTACTTACCCGGCAAGCCTTCGCCCCACTGCTCGCAAAGATGCCCGACAGTGCCGTAAAGCGTTTCCCCGCCTTCAAAGATCTGGTTCTGCAGCTCGCCGGAGGAAGGGTTGGAGGTCTTTACCAGCACGAAAATCCCCTTGTCCTGCGCCCCGCAAATGTCCAGCAGAGGGGTAATGCCGTCGGAGCCGAGATAGGGGTTAACAGTCAGCGCGTCGCCGCCGAACGGAACGTGGGTCCGCTCCCCGACCGTGACCGTGCCGAGGTGCGCCGCGGCGTACGCCTGCATGGTGGAGCCGATGTCGTTGCGCTTGCCGTCGGTAATGACAAACAACCCCTTATCCTTTGCGTAGGCAATCGTATCGTACAGGGCCTTTACACCGTGCCATCCGTACATTTCATAATAGGCGCACTGGGGCTTTACGGCGGGCACGACGCCGCGCAGAGCGTCAATCAGCCCTTTGTTGAACTCCAGAATCGCGTTGGCCGCCCCTTCCAGCGTTTCGCCGTACCGGGTAAAGGCTTCCTCCTTTATAAAGTTCGGAACATAGTCAAGCAGGGGGTCCAGTCCCGCTACCGTGGGGTTTTGCAGCTTTACGATGCCTTCTATCAATCTGTCCAGTGCCATGGTGGTTCCTCCGTTTATTCTTTTATTGAATGGCGGCTTGCCCTCGGTTGGGCAGGCCGTCATAAGCGTTGCAATCCTGTATCTTCAAAGACGATTTTACCCCGGCAAATCGTTTTTTTCACTTTCCCGGTCAGCTCCCTGCCCTTAAAGACGGCGTTCCTGCTTTTGCCGCGCAGCCGGTCGGGGTCGACCGTCCAGCGCTCGCCGGGGTCGAACAGCACAAGGTCGGCGGGCGCTCCCACCGCCAGCGAGCCCGCCGGAATTCCCAGCAGGGCAGCGGGCGCGGCGCTCATCAGGCGAAGAAGCTCCGTCAGCGTGAGAAGCCCGCCGTTTACCAGATAAGTGATTCCCGCGGCAAGGCTTGTTTCCATCCCGATGCTCCCGTTCGGCGCGGAAAGAAAATCAGATTTCTCTGCCGGGGTATGCGGCGCGTGGTCGGTCGCGATCGCGTCGATCGTGCCGTCGCGCAGCCCTTCGATCACCGCCAGCCGGTCCTCTTCCGTACGGAGCGGGGGACTCATGCGGTAATCCGCGTCGCGGCTCAGCAGTTCGTTTTCCGTCAGCGCGAAATAGTGGGGCGCGGTCTCCGCCGTCACCCTGACACCGCGCCGCTTCGCGTCGCGGACAAGCGCGACGGAGGTTTTCGTGCTGACGTGACAGATATGCACCGGAACGCCGTAAGCCGCCGCAAGCGCGATTTCCCGCGCGGTACCGCAGTCCTCCGCGGCGGCGGGAACACCTTTTACCCCCAGCCTTTCCGAAACGGCTCCTTCGTTGAGCTTCCCTCCCTGCGACAGGAACAAGTCCTCGCAGTGGGACACCACCCTCATTTCCAGTTCGGCGGCAAGGCGCAGAGCCCGCGCCATCAGCAGAGTGTTGACCACGGGCCGTCCGTCGTCGCTCAGCGCGACGGCCCCGGCGCTTTTGAGTGCCGCCAAGTCGTTCAGCTCTTCGCTTTTCAGGCCTTTCGTAATCGCCGCCGCGACATACACCCTCGCGTCGGCACTTTGTGCTTTTTCCCGGATATACCGCACCGTTTCGGGGGTATCGACTGTTGGTTCGGTGTTGGGCATGCACAGAAGGCTGGTGACCCCTCCCGCGGCGGCGGCGTGGCAGCCGGTCAGAATATCTTCCTTTTCGGTAAACCCCGGGTCGCGCAGATGGACGTGCATGTCCACCAGACCGGGCGCGGCGACCAGTCCCCGCGCGTCTATCACTTCGGCGTCCGCGCAGGGGATTTCCCCGCCGACGGCGGCAAAAACGCCGTCCGTAATCAGGATGTCCCCTGTTTCGTCCGTCGCGTTCGACGGGTCAAGAAGCCTTGCGCCGCGAATGAGCAGTCTGTTCATTCCTTCCCTCCGTTCTTTAGTATTAACTTTTTGACAATTATGTCGTATTTTATACAAATAGTAAATTATCTTTCCGTATTTCGGGCTTTTCTGACGCCGGACGGAGCCATTCAGCCGGGACAGACAAGTTCCTTAACTTTTCAAGGAGAGTTTAAGGGAAAACAAAAAACTTTGTCAGTGCCAGCAGCTCCCGCGCGTAACAGGAGGAAAAAATGTACCACGGCGTCGGCGCGCTGACGGGATAGGACGTAATTTTCAGTCCGGCGGCGATTTTGCCCGCGCGGTACTGGTGGTAGTCGTCCGTGACGATCGCCATTACGGGATTCAACCCGTTTTTCTCAATCAGCGCCTGTGAATTGCTCAGGTTTTCCTGCGTGGAAACGGACGTATCCTCCGCCAGAATCCGGGAAGCGTTGATCCCGTTTTTCACAAGGTGCTCCCGGATCACGGAAGCTTCCGTCACCAGTTCCCCCTTTCCCTGCCCGCCGCTGGCGATGCATTTCGCGTTTGAATGGTCTTTCAGATACGCGGCCGCCGTTTCTATTCTCACCCGCAAATCCGCGCTCGGCGCGGTGCCGCTTACCTTGCTGCCAAGCACGACCACCGTCGCATCCGCCGGCGGGGCGGCCTGTCCCGCTCCCGCACCGTAAATCATCAGCCCGGTCAGCACCGCGGCCCACAGCACCCCGGCACAAAACAGGACCAGCACGGCACGGCAAAAGACGCGGAGCCCTTTGGAGCTTTTACATTTCCGGCCGATCGCGCCGGAAAACACGGCGGTCAGGAAAAGGAGGACGGATACGGCGATTCCAAACGCATTGCCGATATTCAGCACACCCCAATGAATCGGAATCAGAAACCAGACAAGCCCTCCAAGGGAAACCGCCATCGCTAAAATTTTTACAATCCGTTTTTTCAGAATTTCCGCCTCCTTTCGTCCGTTTAATGCCAGAAACGAATTTCGCAACAGTAGCGCATATACCTTCCTCAGGAAGGCGACACGCCGGATGGAGTATCCCCGTCAGATTTCCAGGGAACTCCCTCAGTCAGGCTTCGCCTGCCAGCTCCCTCAAGGAGGGAGCCGAAAAGAAGTTGCGCAATTTTATTGACAGCCAGAGCCACTTTGTGGTTATTATACCATAATTCCCATAAAAATGCCTCCGAACTTTTTGTCCGGAGGCATTGGTGATTTAGTACTTTTTACGGGGCACGTAGCTTGTGTGCAGAATTTCATGGGCCTTATGGCTGCCCGGCTTCTCAAAGAATTCTTCATAGACCATTTTGATGAGCGGGCTGTCATGGCTCTTGCGCAGGGGCAGGTTTCTGTCTTCCTCGTAAAGCGCCTTTGCCCTCTCCGCCTTCAGGTCGGTAAAGCTGCGGACGGCCGCGGGCTGGATCGGCTGGCCGCCGCCGTTGATGCAGCCGCCGGGGCAGCACATGATCTCAATGAAGTGATAGCCGCCTTCGCCGTTTCTGACCTTTTCAAGGACTTTGTTGGCATTGTTCAGGCCGCTGACCGCGGCGACCTTTACATCCATGCCGCCGACATGATAAACAGCCTCTTTCATGCCCTCCATTCCGCGCACCTCGGTATAGTCCACGGAATCAAGGCTTCTGCCCTCCAGCGTGTCGGCCGCCGTTCTGAGCGCGGCTTCCATCACGCCGCCGGTCGCGCCGAAAATCGCCGCAGCTCCGGTGGAAACGCCCAGCGCGGGGTCGAAATCCTCGTCCGGCAGACGGTTGAAGTTGATATGGGCCATATTGATCAGACGCGCGAGCTCGCGGGTCGAAATCGCGATGTCGGTGTCGGGGATGCCTTCACCGGCTCCGTCCTGATCTTCGCGTTGGACTTCGAATTTCTTCGCGACGCAGGGCATTACGCTGACGACCACGATCTTTTCCGGGTCAATGTTGTTCTTCTGCGCGTAATACGTCTTGATGACCGCACCGGTCATCTGCTGCGGGGATTTGCAGGAGGAAACGTTGGGAAGCAGCTCCGGATAATAGTATTCGCAGAATTTGATCCAGCCCGGGGAGCAGGAGGTGATCAGCGGCAGCGGGCCGCCGTTCTGTACACGCTCAAGCAGCTCGTTGGCCTCTTCCATGATGGTGAGGTCTGCGCCGAAGTCCGTGTCAAACACCTTGTCAAAGCCCAGGCGGCGCAGAGCGGCAACCATTTTGCCCTTGACGTTGGTGCCGACCGGAAGGCCGAAGCACTCGCCGAGCGTTGCGCGGATGGCGGGCGCGGTCTGTACGACCACATACTTTTCCGGATCGTTCAGCACGGCCATTACCTCGTCGCACTGGTCGCGTTCGGTCAAAGCGCCGGTCGGGCAGCTCACGATGCACTGGCCGCAGGAAACACAGGGAACGTCGTTGAGCGGTTTTTCAAAGGAACAGGCGATATGCGTATCAAAGCCGCGGCAGTTCGGGCCGATGACGGCGACGTGCTGGTCCGCGCAGGCCGCCACACAGCGGCGGCAGAGGATGCATTTCGAGTTGTCGCGGATCAGATGCAGGGTCGACTCGTCCCTGGTCGCGTCGGGCCTGACCCCGTCGA
The DNA here is from genome assembly GCF_052442865.1 of Caproiciproducens puteiluti. Classification (NCBI taxonomy): domain Bacteria; kingdom Bacillati; phylum Bacillota; class Clostridia; order Eubacteriales; family Acutalibacteraceae; genus Caproiciproducens; species Caproiciproducens puteiluti. Next base: position 3,502,626 of record NZ_CP194790.1, read on the forward strand.
AACGGTCGGTCTGCTCCACGCCCAGCTCATTGCACAGGGTCTGGAATTCACAGGTACCGCTGCGCCTGCAGGCCAGACAGTCCCTGTTATGGACCGAAAGCAGCATTTCCAGCGTCATTTTTCTGGACTGCTGGACCTTGGCCGTATTGGTCTGAACCTCCATCCCCCCATTCACCGGATAAACGCAGGAAGCAACCAAAGAGCGCGCGCCCTTTACCTCTACTACGCACATACGGCAGGCACCGATCTCATTGATCCCTTTCAGGTAGCATAAGGTCGGAATATCAATCCCGGCGAGCCTTGCCGCCTCCAAAACCGTGGAATCAGCCGGCACTGAGAGGGGCATGCCGTTTATTTTTATATTGACCGTATTTTCCATGATGGCACACTCCTTTATTTCTTGATGATGGCGCTGAACTTGCATTTTTCCATACAAGCGCCGCACTTGATGCATTTCCTGGTATCGATGACATGAGGAACCTTTACGCTGCCGGTAATCGCACCGACGGGGCAGTTGCGCGCGCACAGCGTGCAGCCGCGGCATTTGTCCTCAAGGATGAAATAGTTGGTCAGCGCCTTGCAGACGCCGGCCGGGCAGCGGTGCTCCGTTACATGGGCGACGTACTCGTCGCGGAAGTAATGGAGGGTGGAAAGCACCGGATTCGGCGCGGTCTGGCCCAGCGCGCACAGGGAGTTTTCCTTCAGGTAGTAGCACAGCTCTTCCAGCCGGTCAAGGTCCTCCATGGTACCGTTGCCGCTGGTGATCTTCTCCAGCACCTCAAGCAGGCGCCTGGTGCCGATCCGGCACGGCGTGCACTTGCCGCAGGATTCGTCCACGGTGAATTCCAGGAAGAACTTCGCGATATCGACCATACAGTTCGTGTCGTCCATGACGATCAGCCCGCCGGAGCCCATCATGGCGCCGATGGACAGCAGGTTGTCGTAATCGATCGGAATGTCCAGATAAGAGGCCGGGATGCAGCCGCCGGAGGGGCCTCCGGTCTGAGCGGCTTTGAAGGTGTGTCCGTCCGGAACACCGCCGCCGATCTCCTCTACGATCTCGCGCAGGGTGGTGCCCATCGGCACTTCCACAAGGCCGGTGTGCTTGATTTTTCCGCCCAGAGCGAACACCTTGGTGCCCTTTGATTTTTCGGTGCCCATGGAGGCGAACCAGTCCGCGCCCTTCAGAATGATCTGAGTGATGTTGGCGTAGGTTTCCACGTTATTCAGAATGGTCGGCTTCTGGAACAGTCCCTTGACCGCCGGGAACGGAGGACGCGGACGCGGCTCGCCGCGCTTGCCCTCGATGGAGGTCATCAGGGCGGTTTCCTCGCCGCACACAAACGCGCCGGCGCCGAGGCGGAGCCCGATGTCGAAGTCAAAGCCGGTATTGAAAATGTTCTTGCCCAGAAGGCCGTATTCCCTCGCCTGATCGATGGCGATCTGCAGGCGCTTGACCGCGATGGGGTACTCGGCGCGGACATAAATATAGCCCTGGGACGAGCCGATTGCGTAACCGGCGATCGCCATGGCTTCCAGTACGCTGTGCGGGTCGCCTTCCAGCACGGAGCGGTCCATAAACGCGCCCGGGTCACCCTCGTCGGCGTTGCAGCAGACATATTTCTGATCCGCCTGATTTTTCGCGGCAAAGCTCCATTTCAGCCCGGTCGGGAAGCCCGCGCCGCCGCGGCCGCGCAGACCGGAAGCCTTCACCACGTCGATAACCTCTTCCGGGGTCATTTCCGTAAGAACCTTGCCCAGTGCGGTGTAGCCGTCCACCGCTATGTACTCGTCGATGCACTCGGGATTGATGACGCCGCAGTTCCGAAGCGCGACGCGGTTCTGTTTTTCATAGAACGGCGTATGGTTCAGAGACTTGATGGTATTGTCGTCTACGATGGTTTCCTGATAAAGCAGGCGCCTGACGATTCTTCCCTTTAAAAGATGTTCCTCCACAATTTCCGGGACATCCTCCGGAGTCACCCTGCTGTAAAAAGAACCTTCGGGATATACAATCATAATCGGGCCGAGGGCGCAGAGGCCGAAACAGCCGGTGCGGATCACATTGACCTCTTTGTCCAGTCCCCGGACCGCAATTTCTTCTTTGAGCTTTGAAATAATCAGCTCGCTGTTTGAGGAGGTACAACCGGTACCGCCGCAAACCAGTACATTGGAACGATACATGAATGCTGCCTCCTTTTTACGAATTGGCGCCTATGGTATACTCCGTTACCACATTGCCGTTTACCAGGTGGTCGTTCACCACGCGTACCGCCTTTTCAGGCGTCATTTTTACATAAGTCACCTTTTCCTGCCCGGGCGTCACAATTTCCACGACCGGCTCAAACTGGCAGATTCCGATACAGCCCGTCTGGGTGACCGTGACGTTGGCAAGGCCGCGCTTAGAGACTTCTTCCACCATAGCGTTCAAAACCGGGCGCGCCCCGGCGGCGATTCCGCAGGTGGCCATTCCCACCAGAACGCGGATTGCGTTGTCGTTGTTTTCGCGGAGAATAACCTGGCCACGGGCTCTATCCCTGATCGCCTGAAGTTCCGCTAAAGACTTCATCTGTTGATTCCTCCTTAATGAATTGGGTTTCTTCGCTGAGGCAGTTTTTGATCCACTGTATCACTTCCGGTGAATTCAGCCTGACCTCATTTCCTAACACCGCGCGCAGTTCGCGCGTATCAAGGGTAAATTCGTTGGAATCCATTCTGTGATGAAAGACAAAATCCCTGTCTTCGTTGCAGGTGATTAACAGCAGTACCGTGGAATTGATGTCCCCGAGCGGAATCATATCCACATGAGACGGTACAAAAACTGCGGTGATTATGGTTCCTACACCCTTTTGGGAAGCGACGCCGAAGCTTCCGCCCGTCATCTCGGCTTCCATCTTAAAGAGCGGCACTCCCATCCCGATTTTGCGGGTAGTGCGGGTGGTGAAAAACGGGTCCGTCACACGAGCCGCCTGTTCGGCGGTCATACCGGCACCGTCATCCGAAATCCGGATGGTCAATCTGTCGGCCCTCGGTTCTTCACACACGTCGATCTCAATCAGCTTCGCACCTGCGGAAATTGAATTCTGTGCAATATCCATCACGTTTAAAGACAGTTCGCGCATCTTATTCGTATTTTGCCAATACCTGTTCCACTTCCTCCGGGGTCATGCGTCCGTAAACATCCCCGTTTACCGTCAGTACCGGAGCCAGGCCGCAGGCACCCACGCAGCGGCAGGCAGTCAGCGAAAATTTACCGTCCGGAGTGCACTCCTCCGGCTGGATACCCAAAATGGAAGTCAATTTGTCCAGCACCGACGCCGCCCCCTTGACATAGCAGGCCGTTCCCAGGCAGATTGAAACGTTGTATTTCCCTTTAGGGGTAAGCGAAAACTGGGAATAAAAGGTGGAAACGCCATATACTTCCTCCAGCGGTACGCCCAGTCCCTCGGCAACGATGCTCTGCACCTCTACTGGAAGGTAGCCGTAAACCTCCTGTGCTTCCTGCAAAACAGGCAGTATGGCGCCTCTTTGCTGCTTGTGCCTTTCGATGATTTCGTCGAGCTTTTCCCGCTGCTCGGCGGTTCCCTGAAAAGGCAAACTGCTGATACGTTTTTGCATTCTTGTTCCTCCTTGCGGTTAATCAATGCAGAAAAAATGTCGTGGCGGCAACAAAAGTTTCCTGCAATCCATTGTTTTTTAGTATAGCATACGCCCATGATAAAATCTATGACTTTTGTTAAATAAGTCACAAAAATTTATTGGTAACTATGATGATTTTAAGTAATTAAGTTAAAAAACGGCCGGGCACTTTTTGGTGCTTCCGGCTGTTATCCTCTGTTCCATTCTGTTTGTATTTCTCTGTTCAGCGCCGCGATGAGACATTCCGGCGACTTTTCGGGGAGCAGCACCGACGCGGACGGGTCGGGCATATTTTCCAGATAATGGGCATCCGAATTCTTCAAAAGGATCAAATCTCTCAGCTCGGGATTTCTGTGAAGAAGGGTCTGCACGCCGCCTTTAGCGCTGATTTCCGCAGCGGTAAAATCCGCTTCCGGAGGAAGGGAACCGAGGCTTGAAAGGACGCTGTACGCACTCTTGTCAACATGGGCGGGAAAGGCCGTCCCTCCGAAGCCGCACGCCAGCCTGTGCACATGGTTCACGCTGATGGAAGCCGCGTTGAGCAGAAGGGTTTCTTCCTCTCCGATGACCGTATCCTGTTCGTCCATCACGGTCTGGCAGCCGAAAATTTCCGGCCTGTTCCGGATTCTGGGGATTCTCTGCGCCACATACCGGCCAAAATCGAGCGCTGCTTCCACCGTCGGAAACAGGCAGATCACATGCGCCTCCTCCTGTGTGCAGAGCTCCATCCCCGGCACCACGGTCAGCCCGCGAGCCGCTCCGGCCCTGACCGCCGCGGGCACATTGCGGCAGGAATTGTGGTCCGTCAGCGCGATAATGTCGTACCCCAGCAGAAGCGCCATGTTTACAAGGTTGTTCGGCGTCATGTCTGCGCTGCCGCAGGGCGACAGGCACGAATGGAGATGCAGATCATAAAATATCCGTATCATCTGAGAAGCTCCGCGACTTTCAGGCCGAGCTCATAGCTGTTCTGTTCGGACAAAAGCACCGGGAAATCGAGCTGTCGCGCTTTTTCCAGCGCCTCCGCGTCAAACGGCGCGGAATCGGTCAGGACGATACAGGCGGCGTCCTTCAGGGAAGCCACCGCCACCGCGTTGATGTTGCCCATGACCGTGAGCCACGCGGCGTTTTCGGGCAGCCGGGACATGACCCAGCTGAGCAGGTCGCCGGTATACCCCCCCGTTACCTCCCGATCCAGGCTTTCCCGCCCCGCTAAAATTTTCAGTGAAAGCTTTTCCGCAAGCTCTTGTACCGTCATGATTTTTTATCCTCCTCGTCGCTCAGCAGCGGGAATGTTCCCATGGACGACAGGGCGTCGGCGACGTTTTTGATTTCTTTCCTCATAATGAAAATGCACTGGTTCTTCTTCGCAAAGCCGCGGACAATGTCCTCCGCCAGCGCGCGGCAGGTCGGGGCCCCGCAGGAGCCGCAGTCCAGACCGGGCAGTTCCTCACAGATTTCATCAATTTCCGCCATCATCCTGAGCGCCTCGTTCATATCGTCGGAAAGCTTCAGTACGGGGGTAAACAGCAGGTTTTTCCTCCACTTCATACCGCCCGGAACCCGCCCGTCGATATGGTTCTGCGAAACGGGCAGATACCGGCGCAGGCGCTGGAGCCTTGCCTTCGCGACGTAGGCGTTTTCCACGCACAGTACACCGCCGACGCAGCCGCCCGAACAGGCGTTCAGCTCGATAAAGTTCAGCTCGCGAATTTTTTCGTCCTCCAACTCCTCCAGTACGCGGATGACGTTTTCGATTCCGTCCGCGGCCAGATATTTGTCGTTGAGCAGCGCGGAGGACTCTCCCCCGCTGGAAGCCCAGCCGACGCCGATAATCCCCGAGCGGGCGAGGGGCTCCACGGTTTTCAGGTTCTCCATCGCGGCGGCAAGCTTCGCGAAGATTTCACTGATGGCGATCGCGCCGTCCACCTCGGACTTTTTACAGCTGATCGGCATCCGGATGGCCGTGACCTTGGCAGGGCAGGGCGTGATGAAAAAAGCGCCGATCTCGCTGCGGGGCAGCCCGGTCTTTTTCATCGCCTCGCGTTTTGCGATGCGCGCGGCCGTCTCCATGGGCGAGTTGAGCTGGAGCACGTGGGAGCAGAGATCGGGAAACCGCACGCGGATGAGCCTGACCACGGCGGGACAGGCGGAGCTGATGACCGGTTTTTCCAGCTTCCCTTCCTGCATCAGCTTTCTGGTGACCTCGGAAACCAGCTCGGCGCTGCGCGAAACCTCAAACACCTCGTCGAACCCGATGTCCTTCAACCCGGTCAGAACGATATCAAGGTCGTCCAGATTATTGAACTGGCCGTAAAGGGTCGGCGCGGGCAGGGCAATTTTATATTTGAAATTCTGAATCATGTCGAGGCTGTCCGATTTTGCTTTTTTCGCGTGGTGCGGGCAGACCCGGATGCACTCGCCGCAGTCGATGCAGCGTTCCGAAATGATCCTGGCTTTGCCGCCGCGCACGCGGATGGCCTCCGTCGGGCAGCGTTTGATGCAGTTGGTACATCCCATGCATTTATCCCTATCCAGCGTAACCGAATGGAAAAACTGGTTCATGATTCCCACCTCACTGTTTCTTCTTCGCAAGCACCGTCATGTGCAGGGTGGTTCCCTTGCCCACCTTTGTATCAATTTCCATGGTATCGCTGCATTTTTTCATATTGCTCATGCCCATTCCGGCTCCGAAGCCCAGCGCGCGCACCTTGTCGGGCGCGGTGGAGTAACCCTCGCGCATGGCAAGGTCAATGTCCCTGATGCCGGGGCCGTGATCGGCAAGAATCATCTCTATTTTCTCCGGGCTGATTTCCACATGCGCCTTCCCGCCCCCCGCGTGGATCACCATGTTGATTTCCCCTTCATACATGGCAATGGCGACGCGGCGGATGGCGTCTGGGTCGTACCCGATCTGTTTCAGCTTATGCTTCACGTCGCTCGACGCTTCACCCGCGCGGGTGAAATCATCCCCCGGCACAATGTAATCGAAAGAAAGGGTGTTGTTCAACTTTTACAGCCCCCACTCAAACCGTTTGCATACAGCAGGCCGCAGGCAGTAAACATTCTGTGCTGTGTTTTGAGCAGGGTGATGTCCTTTTGCCGGGCGAGCTCGACGACGTCCGGCGTCGGCTGTTTTCCGCGGACAAAAACGACACAGCGCATATCCATCATCTCGGCGGTGCGGATGGCCTGGGGATTGTTTAGCCCGGTCAAAAGCACCGACTGGTCCTTGACGAACGCCAGCACGTCGCTCATCATATCGCTTCCGCAGGCTGTTTTTACTTCCGCGTTCAGATCTCCCGCCGTAATGATTTCCGCGTCCAGAATGGAAACCACATCGTTTACCGTCATTCAAATCACTCCTGAAAATTTATATTATGTACAATAATTTCCGTCTCTCCATCTGATTTATAGGTATATTATAGCATAAATCATCCGTTTGGCAACAAAAGAATCCGCCGCCCGCAAACCCAGTCACAGTGCGGGTTTATTTAATTTCCGCACATCATTGACTTCAACTAACTAAAGCGATATAATTATTAATTATATCTCAATATCCCTTTTCAAATGGCAGGACGCCATAAAATTTTAAATGGAGGTTGCGCTTAAAATGAAACGTGTCTACAACTTTTCCGCAGGTCCCTCAATGCTGCCTGAACCTGTACTGCGCCGTGCGGCTGCAGAAATGCTGGATTATGAGGGCAGTGGGCAATCCGTAATGGAAATGTCCCATCGATCTAAAATCTACGAGGGAATTATCGGTTCTGCGGAAAGTTTGCTTCGTGAAGTCATGAACATTCCCGGCAATTACAAAGTTCTCTTTTTACAGGGCGGTGCTTCCTCCCAATTCGCAATGGTCCCGATGAACCTGATGACAAAAAGCAACAAGGCCGACTTTGTCCTGACCGGCCAGTGGGCGACAAAAGCGTATCAGGAGGCGGCCCGCTACGGCACGGCCAACGTGATCGCTTCTTCCAAGGATAAAACCTTCAGCTATATTCCCGAACTGAATCCGGAAACCTTTACAAAGGATGCCGATTATTTTCATATCTGCTTAAACAATACGATTTACGGAACCAAATTCCACCAGCTGCCGGAAACCGGAAACGTTCCCCTCATTGCGGACATTTCCTCCTGCATCCTAAGCGAGCCGATCGATGTGAGCAAATTCGCGCTGCTTTACGCCGGCGCGCAGAAAAACATGGCCCCGGCGGGCCTGACCGTGGTGATCATCCGCGAGGACCTGATCGGCCGCGCCATGGACATTACCCCGACCATGTTCAACTACAAAACCCACGCGGACAACGACTCCATGTTCAATACGCCGCCGTGCTACTGCATCTATATGTGCATGCTGGTGCTCGACTGGATCAAAAACACCGTCGGCGGGCTGGAAGAAATGAAGAAGATCAATGAGAAAAAAGCGGGAATGCTTTACGATTTTCTGGACAGCTCAAAGCTGTTCCGGGGGACTGTTGTCGCGAAGGACCGCTCCCTGATGAATATTCCGTTTATTACCGGCAGCGACGAGCTGGACGCAAAATTCGTCAAGGAAGCCGCCGCGCACGACTTTGTCAATATTAAGGGGCACCGCTCCGTCGGCGGAATGCGCGCCTCGATTTACAACGCAATGCCTGTTGAGGGCGTCGAGAAGCTGGTTCAGTTCATGGGCGAGTTTGAAAAGAACAGCCTGTGAAGCGCTTCAGGCTCTCAAAATACGAAATGTAGGTGAACAGATATGTATCAGATAAAATGCCTGAATAAGATTTCGGAGGTCGGCACCGGCCGCTTTGATGAAAATTACTGCTGCGGTGAAGCCGTGGAAAACCCGGACGCCATTTTGGTGCGCTCCGCTTCCATGCACGACATGGAGCTTCCGAAGGGCCTGCTTGCCATTGCGAGGGCGGGCGCGGGCGTCAATAATATCCCGCTGGACAAGTGCAGCGAGCGTGGCATTGTTGTGTTCAACACGCCCGGCGCAAACGCAAACGCGGTCAAAGAGCTTGTTCTGGCCGGACTGCTTCTCTCCTCCCGCAGGATCGTTCCCGCCATCGAGTGGGCCAAAACGCTTAAGGGCAAGGGAGACGAAGTAGGAAAGCTGGTCGAAAAAGGAAAGGGCGCGTTTGTCGGCCCTGAAATCGGCGGAAAAACACTCGGCGTCGTCGGCCTCGGCGCAATCGGCATTCTGGTCGCCAACGCAGCCAGAGGCCTCGGCATGGAGGTTTACGGCTACGACCCATACCTTTCCGTGGACGCGGCCTGGGGCCTTTCCCGCTCCATCCGGCACGCCCGCACTCTCGACGAAATTTACAGCTCCTGCGACTATATCACGGTGCATGTTCCGCTGACGCCGGACACAAAGAACATGATCAACGCGGAATCCATTGCGAAGATGAAGGACGGCGTACGGCTTCTGAACTTTGCACGCGGGGATTTGGTACTGTCTTCAGATGTCCTTTCCGCGCTGGAATCCGGTAAGGTTTCGGCCTACGTGACCGACTTCCCGAGCGACGACATGCTCGGCGCCGACGGCGTGATCGCCGTTCCCCATCTGGGCGCATCCACTCCGGAATCGGAGGACAACTGCGCGCGTATGGCCGCCGGAGAGCTGATGGAATATCTGCAGAACGGCAACATCAAAAATTCCGTGAATATGCCCGCGGTCTCCATGCCGCGCGACTGCTCCTCCTGCTCTATCCGCATCTGCATCCTGCACCGCAACATTCCGAACACCATCAGCCGCCTTTCCGGCGCGCTGGCGGAAAGCGGGATCAACATTGAAAACATGCAGAGCAAATCCAAGAAGGATTATGCTTATACCATCCTCGACGTAACCGGGGACGTGAAAGAGACGACCGCCGAGCACCTCGAGAATTTCCCCGAAATCATCCGGGTAAGAATTCTTCGGGAAGCCTGACCGAGGGAGTTTCACTCAAAAAGGGGCTGCTGCAAACTTGCGTTTTGCAGCAGCCCCTTTTCTATTTTGTTCTTACCGGTTATCCACCGCGATTTTGCCGCGGGCGACCACCATTTTAATATTCAACTCGGAATCCAGCACGACCAGGTCGGCGTACTTGCCCACTTTGATGCTTCCGATCTTATCTTCTTCATGGATTTCCCTCGCGGGGTTCAGGGTAGCCGCCTGAACGGCCTGCAGGAAGGGAATGCCGAAACCGACCAAATTTTTGACCTCCTGATGCAGGTTTGTAGTGGAACCCGCCAGCGTGCCGTCTTCCAGTCTGGCCGCGCCGTTTTTTACATAAACCGTCTGCCCACCGAGGTCGGACACCCCGTCCGGCTGACCCGCGGCGCGCATGGAATCGCTGATGACGACAACGCGGTCTTTCCCGAGAATTCCGAACGTGATGCGAAGCACCGCAGGGTCAATATGCAGACCGTCGCAGATGATCTCCGCGGTGACGCGGCCGTCGTCGAACACGGCGCCGACCACACCCGGCTCCCGGTGGGTCAGCCCCGGCATGGCGTTATAAAGGTGGGTAACGTGCGAAACGCCCAGCTCAAACGCGTGCCTCGCCGCCGCGTAGTCCGCGGTCGTATGGGCGATGGACACGGTGCAGAGCCTGGAAGCCCCGCGGATGAATTCCTCCGCTCCGGGACACTCGGGGGCAATATCCACCAGCTTGATAATCCCGCCGTATGTATCGTAAAGGTTTTTGAACTCTGTAAAGTCTGGGTTCTTTACATGCTCGCCCGCCTGCGCGCCCTTGCGGTGGATGGAAATATAGGGTCCTTCCATATTCACGCCGGCAATCGCCGCGCCCTTGGGCGGATGGACCATGCATTCCCGGACGCTTTCCAGCGCTTGGGCAATCCCCTCGTGGGAAACGGTCATCGTAGTCGGGCAGAAGGAAGTGACGCCCTCCTGCACCAGCTTCGCACACATTTTCGCAAGGCCGTCAGCGTCCGCGTCACAGGTGTCCGCACCAACGCAGCCGTGGATATGGATATCGACAAAGCCCGGCACAATCACACATCCGGAAAAATCATATTCCTCTTTTCCGGAAAGGCCCGGCCCGATGGAGGAAATTTTATCCCCCTCCAACGCAAGATCGGCATTGCACAAATGAAAACTGTCGTCCACAATTTTAGCATTTTTCAGAATCATCGTATTACACCTCTGCTGTATTTATTTTCCGGCCCTGTCGGCTAGAAAAAATATTTTATCCTTTATCTGTATTATAAACTGAAAAAATATTTTATTCAAGGTGTTTTGAAAGAACAAAAAGGCCGCCGCAAAGCGGCAGCCCTTTCCATGCTGAAAAAATCTTTATGAGATACTGACGACGCAAAGCTTTTGGCCCGTCTGGCCGGGAAGGGAAGCATAAATTCCCGACTGCTGGCCGGACTTGCCGATTGCGGTAATCTTGTAGAAGAAATCGTCGCCCGTGTGGCGCAGAAGCGTCACCTGGAACACGCCGCTTGTACCCGTGTTGAAGTTGATGGAAGAAGCGCCGGGGGCTGTAATTTTGAACTGATAGGACGCGTTCTTCGCAATGCTGAAATTGTAGTTGGTGTCGGATTTCAGGGCAGTCGTTGCCGCCGCGCCGACCGTTACGACACAGACCTTTCTTCCTACTCCGTCAGCTCCCGTCATATAGAAGCCCGAGGACTGGCCCGGCTGGCCGATCGCGGTGATCTTATAGAAAACATTGCTGCCTTCGGTTTTCACCTTCTCGGTCTTGAACACGCTGCCGGAACCCGGGTTAAAGCTGACCGCGTCGCTGATTTTGAAGGTATAGCTTGCACCCTGTTTTATCGTAAAGTCATTGTTGGTATCGGATTTCGGCTCCGGAGCCGCACCGACCGTGACAACGCAAACTTTTTTTGCCGTCTGGCCCGCGCCCGCCATGTAGAAACCGGCGGACTGGCCCGGCTGGCCGATCGGGGTAATCTTGTAGAGGGCATAATTGCTCCCGGTTCCTACCTTTTCGGTCTTGAACACGTTGTTGGAGCCCGCGTAGAAGCTGACCGCGTTGCTGATCTTGAAGGTGTAGCTTGCGCCCTGCTTCACGGTGAAGTCATAGTTGGTATCCGACGTCGGCTCCGTAGCCGACGCGATGGTGACGACGCAGACCTTCTTCGCCAGCTGGTCTTTTGCCGCCATATAGAAACCTGCGGACTGACCGGGGTTGCCGATTGCGGTGATTTTATAGTCGGTGTAGTTGCTTCCGGTTCCTACCTTCTCAGTCTTAAAGATGCCGTTGGAACCCGGATAAAAACTTTCCGCGTTGCTGATTCTGAAGGTATAGCTCTGTCCCGCCTTCAAGGAAAAATCAGAATTGGTATCCGATTTCGGCTCATGATCGCCCGGCTTGGCCGTAACGGTGCCGAACTGGTATGTATAGTCGCTGGCGTATTCGCTGTCAGGGAATGTAACGGACAGGTTGGTCTCTCCGCCGGTCGCGCTGACGGCTGTCACCTTGTAGTAATAATGGATGCCGTCCTTTTTCTCAAACTGTACGGAAACGATTCCGTCCGTATCCGCGGCGACCACCGGTACGCCGCCCCCCATGACGGACAGATCGTAGGTGTAGGACTGTCCCTGCTCCAGCGTGATGTTCTCTTCATCTTCCGTTGAAACAACCGGGAAATCGTCGTCCTCATTGACCGTCACGTAGAAGGAAGCCGTCTCTCCGCTGAAGCTAACGGTAATCAGGGTAGTCCCGGGCTCCAGTGCTTTTACCTTGTAGGTGGTCTGATTGCCGGTCTTTCCCAGAGGAGTGATCTCAACCGCACCTTCTCTGCTGGTTGTGATGCTGTGCTCAATATCGGGCAGATTGCAGGTAACCACAAAGGTGTATTCGTCGTTCACATTGCAGATGTATTGGCCGGAAGTATCGATATGCAGGATTTCGTTCTCAATCACGCTCACTTCGCAGAGCTTCTGAGGAACGAATCCAACCGCGCCCGTGTAAAGATTCGCGGTGGTCCCGGCATCGCCAACGGCGTCCACACGGTAATAGAAATCGCCGTTCTCCTCGTCGTAATCCATCAGTTCCGCATGCAGGACCTTCTCGTTGTCGCTTGTCAGATAAGGGAAGGAGAAGATATCGTTGTCCTCGTAATGCAGCTTGATGATGTTGCTGCTTCCCTTTGCAAGGGAATAATCTCCCTCCACATCCGTGGTAATCGTGTAGGGGAGCTCTCCGGTCCCTTCAACCTTCAGCGTTTTGCTGACCGTTGTGCCGTCGGAAGCCGTAAAGGTCAGCGTCGCTTCGCCGTTGCCCATAGCCCCAACGTCGAAATAATAGGTTCCGTTCTCCACATCCTCCAGGAAGACTTCTACCACGGACGGATCGCTGGATTCTCCGGTAAGCGTCAGCGCAGGATCGCTGACAGTCGCTTCCATCCCGTAATACATGGAATTGAGATTCAATGTATCCAATTCGTTGAAATCGTCTGAGAAGGTAATTTGTGTCTCTTCTTCCGCCGCAAAAGCCGCCGTATTTCCGAATACCGAAAACACAAGCGTAAGCGCCAGAATCATACTGAACACCTGCAAGGTTTTTTTCATGGTTCATTCCCTTTCATTCTGCAAATTTTTTTCCCAATGTTGGCATTTCTGACTTCCATATTGTATAGGAGTCCGGATACAGAATAAAATGAAAAGAAGAATAATTCTATATTGTAATTATTTCCAGTTTTTATGCCGGTTTTAACCGATAAAATCCCCATGTGCTTCCTGAAAAAACACCAGTATTTATTAGGTTTTTTGCCAGATTTAAGAAGACGTTCCCCCCTCCCCCTCGGGGCCGACGAGCTATCGTTTCCTCTTCTTTTTAGCTCCCTTTTTTTGGAGGGTGAGGATTTATCCCCCTCCTTGAGGGGGCTGGCAGGCATAGCCTGACTGGGGGAGTCCCCCCCTCAGCTTGCGGACTCCCTTCGACGCGCCGAGCGCGGACCATGCGGTCGGCACTCGCCTACGGCGGCGCTCTCAGACAGTTCCATGCTGAATTGGTCTCAGAGCACTCCGAAACACCTCCCTCTCAGAGGGAGGCTGAGGTTTGGCTTGACTGAAGGGAGTTATAGGCCGAATCAAAAAAGGCCGCCGCAAAAGCGGCAGCCTTGATCCGTAAACAATGAAATTAAACCAGCTCGATAATTCCCATCTCGGCGGCGTCACCGCGGCGAGGGCCAAGCTTGCTGATGCGCGTATAGCCGCCGTTGCGGTCGGCATACTTCGGAGCAATCTCATTGAACAGTTTATTCGCAACGTCTTCCTTTGTAACAAAGGCCAGAACGAGACGTTTGTTGTGCAGATTGTTTTCCTTCGCAATCGTTATCATCTTCTCGGTCATGGAGCGGACCTCCTTGGCGCGAGTCACTGTGGTTTCGATTTTGCCATTCTCTAAAAGAAAGGTAACCATCGCCCTTAACATGGCGGTTCTGTGGTCAGTGTCTCTTCCGAGCTTTCTGGTTCCGGGCATCGAAATATCACTCCTTTACCTTAGGTTGTTTGCGCAATTATTCGTCATCCTTGCGCAGATTAAAACCGAGAGAGGCCATCTTCCAGACAACCTCCTCAAGGGATTTGCGTCCGAGGTTGCGCACCTTCATCATATCCTCTTCGGATTTGTTGATAAGGTCTTCAACCGTATTGATACCGGCACGCTTCAGACAGTTGAAGGAACGGACCGAAAGGTCGAGCTCTTCAATCGTCATTTCGAGCACCTTTTCCTTGCCCTTGTCGTCCTTTTCGACCATGATCTCCGTGCTGCTGCCCTTGTCGGACAGGTCAACAAACAGATTCAGATGCTCGGTGAGGACTTTCGCGGCCAAAGAAACCGCTTCCTGCGCGCCGATGGTTCCGTTCGTCCAAACTTCGAGTGTGAGCTTGTCAAAATCAATGCTCTGACCCACACGGGTTGGCTCCACATTATAATTCACCTTATAAACAGGAGTATAGATGGAATCAACCGGAAGCTCCCCGATCACGTTGGCGTTCATGTTTTGCTTGTTGCGCTCGGCAGATACATATCCGCGCCCCTTATCCAGGGTCAATTCCATATACAGTTTTGCTCCGTCGCCCAGAGTCGCAATGTGCATCTCCGGGTTCAGGATTTCAACCTCGCTGTCGCACTTGATAGAGTCGGCCGTTACATTGCACGGACCCTCCGCAGCGATTTCCACTGTCTTCGGTCCATCGCAATGGAGCTTGGCGGTCAATCCCTTGATGTTAAGCACGATCTCAGTGACGTCCTCTTTCACTCCGGGTATGGTTGAAAACTCATGAAGAACGCCGTCTATTTTGATAGACGTGACTGCAACGCCCGGCAGCGAAGATAAAAGAACACGCCTCAGGCTGTTGCCCAGGGTTGTGCCAAAGCCACGCTCAAGCGGTTCCACAACAAATTTGCCATAGGTTCCGTCATTACTTAAAACTTCTGTCTCTATTTTTGGCTTCTCAATCTCGATCATTAGCGACCCTCCTTGACATATAGCGGATTAATTTATCAGCCATGATGTTTTTTATGCTGTCATAAAACGGCATTACTTGGAGTACAACTCAACGATGAGAGTCTCATCGACTGCAAGGTCAATATCCTCACGGGTTGGTAATGCAATGATCTTGCCTTCCAGAGTATCACGATTGATGTCAAGCCACTTCGGAATCGGATGAGCCGAGTTCGCCTCAATGACAGCCTTGATTTTTTCGCTCTGACGGCTCTTCTCTTTAATGGAGATCACTTCGCCCGGTTTTGTCAGGTAGGAAGGGATATCCACTCTTTTGCCGTCCACAGT
This sequence comes from Caproiciproducens puteiluti, assembly GCF_052442865.1. Classification (NCBI taxonomy): domain Bacteria; kingdom Bacillati; phylum Bacillota; class Clostridia; order Eubacteriales; family Acutalibacteraceae; genus Caproiciproducens; species Caproiciproducens puteiluti. The sequence continues at coordinate 3,518,031 of NZ_CP194790.1, forward strand.
AAAGTGCCCGTGAACCACCAGCTGACGGGCTTCCGCTCTGGAATTGCCCCAGCCCAAACGGTAAACCACGTTGTCGAGGCGGGATTCCAAAATTGCGAGCAGTTCGTCACCGGTCTTTCCTTCTTTGCGTGTCGCAAGGTCGTAGTAGCCCCTGAACTGGGACTCCAGTACACCATAGAAACGTTTTGTCATCTGTTTTGCACGCAGCTGAAGGCCATATTCAGAGGTCTTTTTGCGACCCTGACCATGCTGGCCCGGAGCGTACGCCCGGCGGGTTACCCCGCATTTATCCGTGTAGCATCTTGCGCCCTTCAGGAAAAGCTTCTGGCCTTCCCGGCGGCAAAGCTTGCACACAGCGTCTGTATATCTTGCCATATTATGGTTGCACCTCCTATATCGGTTTTGTTACTATACGCGTCTTCTCTTCGGAGGACGGCATCCGTTGTGCGGAATCGGAGTAACGTCTTTAATCATGCTGACTTCAAGGCCTGCGCCCTGAAGTGCGCGGATAGCCGCCTCACGGCCCGCGCCCGGTCCCTTTACAAAAACCTCAACCGTTTTCATACCGTGCTCCATCGCTGCTTTCGCGGCGGTCTCGGCGGCGGTCTGAGCGGCGAAAGGAGTGGACTTTCTGGAACCTCTGAACCCTAATTCACCTGAGCTTGCCCACGAAATCGCATTGCCCTGTGTATCCGTAATGGTAACGATCGTGTTGTTGAAGGTGGACTGGATATGAGCGGCTCCGCGATCTATATTTTTACGCTCACGGCGTCTGCGAACTGCGGTGCCTTTTTTAGCTGCGCCTTTCTGTGCTGCCATCTTTTGAATCCCTCCCTATTACTTCTTCTTGTTGGCCATGGTCTTTCTGGGACCTTTGCGTGTACGCGCATTGGTTTTGGAACGCTGGCCTCTTACCGGCAGGCCCTTGCGGTGACGGACACCACGGTAGCAGCCGATTTCAATCAGTCTCTTAATGTCAAATGCTACGTCGCGGCGAAGATCGCCTTCAACGCGGCAGTGATGGTCGATATACTCTCTGAGCTTTGCCGCATCATCTTCAGTTAAATCCCTTACACGGATGTCCGGGTCGACGCCTGTTTCTGCACAAATCTCCGTTGCAGTCCTGCGGCCGATGCCGAAAATATAGGTAAGAGCAATTTCGATGCGCTTATCTCTGGGCAGATCAATACCTGCTATACGCGCCATACTGGTTGCACCTCCACTGTTAATAGGTTTGCGCCAAATTAGCCCTGGCGCTGCTTATGCTTCGGGTTTTCACAGATTACCATGACTTTACCCTTGCGTTTAATAATTTTGCATTTTTCACAAATTTTCTTGACAGAAGGTCTTACTTTCATTTGTGCGCCCTCCCTTAGCGAGTGTTTGTTTTACTTTGAACGCCATGTAATACGTCCGCGCGTCAGATCGTAAGGCGACAGTTCGATTGTGACCTTATCCCCCGGCAGGATGCGGATGAAATTCATCCTGAGCTTGCCGGAAATATGCGCGAGTATTGTATGGTGGTTTGGAAGCTCTACCATAAACATTGCGTTAGGCAGCGCCTCGGTAACGATTCCTTCAGTTTCAATTACGTCCTGTTTCGACATTACTTACCCTCCTCTTGTGGAAAACGGCCCCCGGCATTGAACTCCCTGAGGGCACCTCGTATTTCACGGTTGGTCTGCATTGAACCTTCGGCCAATACGGTTCTGGTCGGACAAAGGTGTTTCAGCTTTTTCCTTTTCGGGTGGTCAAGGCCGCGGCGCCTTCCGTCGCAGATCAGTGCGAATCCGGCGTCTGCCTCCAGCACCGTGAAAAAGCCGTCCTTGTCGCGTCCCGCGGCCGACCGGACAACCAGTCCTCTGACAAAGTCCATTGTCTACCCCCTTAATCCGGCAGCGTTAAAATAACCGGGCCGTCCGGAGTAATGGCAATGGAATGTTCGAAATGCGCGGAAAGCTTGCCGTCCGCGGTTACGGTCGTCCAACCGTCCGCAAGGGTTTTGACTTCCTTTACACCCTGGTTAATCATCGGTTCAATTGCAATGGTCATGCCTGGCAACAGGCGCACGCCCCTGCCGGGTGTGCCGTAATTAGGAACACTGGGGTCTTCATGCATCTTCGCACCTACTCCGTGGCCGACAAAATCCCGTACCACCGAGTAACCGCGAGCTTCGGCATACCGCTGGACCGCGCTGCCGACATCGCCGATCCGATGACCGGCTGTTGCGGCTTTAATGCCTTCAAACAGGCTTTCGCGTGTTGCATCCATAAGGGCCTGCGCTTCATGGCTTACGTCGCCGCATGGGAAAGTCCACGCGTTGTCTCCGACAAAGCCCTCAAAAGTCGCGCCTATGTCAATGCTGACAATGTCACCCTGCCTGATAATCGTGCCCTTATGTGGTATGCCATGGATAACCACGTCATTTACGGAAATACATGCGCTTGCCGGGAAGCCGCCATACCCGAGGAACGTGGGCTTCGCGCCCTGTTCCTCAATGTATCGGCGGACGGCACGGTCGATTTCCCAGGTGGAAACACCGGGCTCGACCATCTCGCCGGCCAGCTTTAATGCTCTTGAAGATACCCTGCCCGCATCCCTCATAAAGCTGAGTTCGCGGCTGGTTTTAAGCACTATCATGATTACGCCTCTAATGCGGCAAGAATCAGTTTTGTGGTGTGCCCGACATCCTCTTGCCCTTCTACTGTGCAAAGCTTGCCCTGTTTCAGATAGTAATCCTTCAGGGGCTCGGTTTGCTCGTGATATACATTTAAACGCTCTTTGACCGTATCCGGGTGGTCGTCCTTGCGCTGAACTAGGGTGCCGCCGCATTTGCTGCAAACGCCCTCCACCTCCGGCTTTTTGTAAAGCAGGTGGTAGCTGGCCCCGCAGTTTTCGCAGACACGGCGTCCGGACATACGCTGCACGATCGTCTCGTCGGAGACCTCAATGTTGAGGACCCTGTCAATGCGAACGCCCATTTTGTCCAGAGCCTCGGCCTGGGGAATCGTGCGCGGAAACCCGTCCAGAACGAATCCGTTTTTGCAGTCGTCATTGGCCAGACGCTCTTTGATAATGCCGATGACAACCTCGTCGGGAACAAGCTTGCCCGCGTCCACAAAGGACTTGGCGCGAACTCCCATCTCAGTGCCGCTCTTCAGCGCTTCACGGATAATATTACCCGTGGATATTGCAGGAATGTTATAACGCGAGCAGATGACTTCTGCCTGCGTGCCTTTACCGGCGCCTGGGGCGCCGAGAAGGATCAGATTCATATTCTCTCACTCCTTATCAATCAAGGAAGCCTTTGTAATGGCGCATCATCATCTGCGACTCCATCTGCTTCACGGTTTCCAGCGCGACACCAACCAAAATCAGGATGGAGGTTCCGCCGATCGACATGTTGTGCATGCCGGTAGCGGCGCCAAAGGCGATGGGCAGCAAAGCGATAACCGCAAGGAACAGCGCCCCGATTAAAGTGATCTTAGAAAGAATCTTCGCGATAAAGTCAGAAGTGGGTTTACCCGGACGAATGCCGGGAATCGTGCCATTGTTCTGACGAAGATTATTGGCCATCTCTATCGGATTATACTGAATTGTCACGTAGAAATAAGCAAACATGATAATCAGCAGGAAATACATCAGCGAATAGATCCATCCGGTAGAGGAGAAAGCTTCGAAAAAGCCCTTCCAGAATCCGGTTGTCACCTTGTTGCCAAGGAACAGCTGGATCGTACTTGGAATCGAGAGAATGGAACTTGCGAAAATAATCGGCATAACGCCGGACATGGCAACCTTAATCGGAATATGGCTGCTCTGGCCGCCGTACATCTTCCTTCCGACCATACGCTTCGCGTACTGTACGGGAATACGGCGCTCCGAGTCATTCATAAACACAATGACCCAGATGACCACAAGGAAGATCAGCACAAACAGCGGAACGAAGAAATAGTACTTGCCGTAGGTGGACGCGTCCTCATTGGCGGCCTGCAGATACTGTCCCAACAAGCTGATTGTGTGCGGCATTCTCGCCACAATACCGGAAAACAGCAAAATGGAAATACCGTTTCCAATACCCTTTTGGTTGATCTGTTCGCCCAGCCACATCATCAGCGCGGTACCTGCGGTAAACGCCATGATGATGACAAAAGCGGCAAACACCTGCTCCCAACCCTTGGTGTATTTCGCGATCGGAACACCCTGATAGGAGCTGTTGCGCAGATAGAAGAAATAAGCGGTGCCCTGAATCAAGCCAAGACCGACGGTGACGTAGCGGGTCATGGTGCCGATCTTCTTGCGGCCCTCTTCGCCTTCTTTTGCCAGTCTTTCCAGCGCCGGAATAGCAACTGTCAAAAGCTGCATAATAATGGAGCTGTTGATGTAGGGCGTAACGCTCATTGCAAACAGAGTACCGTTTGCAAAAGCGCCGCCGGAGAGCATATCAAGGTAGCTCAGTGCCGAACCGGTCTTGTCGACCGTGGTCATCAGTCCCTTCAATGCGACGACATTGAGGAACGGAACAGGAATGACCGCACCGAAGCGGAAAACCATGATGATAAGCAGTGTAAACAGGATCTTTTTACGGAGATCCGGGATAGACCAGGCATTCTTTATTGTTTGAAACAACTTAGATCACCTCTGCCTTCCCACCCGCGGTTTCTATCTTTTGCTTCGCAGCCTCGGAATAAGCAGTAACCTTTACTGTTAATTTTTTTGTCAGATTGCCGTTGGCAAGGATCTTCACCCCGTCACAGCAGGTCTTTACAATGCCCGCATCGATCAGCGCCTGGGTGTCCACCACAGAGCCGTCTTCGAACTTGTCGAGTGTGCCTACGTTGACAGAAACGATGGTTTTAGCAAAAACATTGTTAAAACCTCTTTTCGGAATACGTCTCTGTAAAGGCATCTGGCCGCCTTCAAATCCGGGACGCATGCCTCTGCCCGCTCTGGCCTTTTGACCCTTGTGGCCCTTGCCGGCAGTTTTTCCCTGACCTGAACCGTGTCCTCTGCCGATACGCTTCGGCTCTTTGGTGGAACCGGGTACAGCAGTTAGTTCATGCAACTTCATTTACTCGCACCTCCTTGCTTACGCTTTACTTACCTCGATGAGGTGGATTATCTTGGCCACCTTGCCTTTGGTCTGTTCATTTTCAGGCTGAACGGAAGTGTCGCCGATTTTAAAGAGACCAAGAGCCTGGGCGGTTGCAATCTGGTCCTTTTTGCTGCCGATAAGACTTTTTATCAGCTTTACTTTCAGCTGTGCCATCTTGCTACCCCCTTATTAAAGAATATCTTTTACCGACTTGCCGCGTGTTGCAGCGACTTCACCGGCAGTACGCAGCTTGGACATGCCGTCCAAGGTTGCTCTTACTACATTACATGGATTGTTGGAACGCAGGGCCTTTGTTCTGATGTCCCTGATTCCGATCGCTTCTACGACCGCACGGACCGGACCGCCGGCAATGACACCGGTACCGGGAGCGGCAGGCTTCATCAGAACTCTGCCGGCACCGTACGCGCCGATAATTTCGTGCGGGATGGTGGAGCCGCGCATAGCAACCTTGATGAGGTTCTTTTTCGCGTCTTCAATTCCCTTGCGGATCGCGTCAGGAACTTCGCCCGACTTTCCGATGCCGAAACCGACTGTGCCGTTTCCGTCGCCAACTACCACAAGAGCTGCGAACTTGAAGATACGGCCGCCTTTTACGGTCTTGGATACACGATTAATAGCAACTACATGTTCTTTGAGTTCCATAGACGTTGCGTCAATTCTAGCCAAAAGTATTCCTCCTTCTTAGAACTTGAGGCCGCCCTCACGGGCGCCTTCGGCCAGCTCTTTGACGCGGCCGTGGAAAATATAGCCGCCGCGGTCAAATACGACCTCGGTGATGCCCTTTTCGGCGGCACGTTTGGCAATAAGCTCGCCAACCTTACGTGCGGCGTCCTTGTTTCCGCCATTACCATTGAAATCCTTGTCCAGTGTGGAAGCTGCTGCAAGAGTAACTCCCTTTACGTCGTCGATAACCTGGGCGTAGATATTGGTGGTAGAGCGAAATACATTCAGGCGTGGGCACTCTGCTGTGCCGGAAATTTTACCGCGCACCCTGCGGTGACGGTTAAGCCTGGCTCTGTTTGTGTCAGTCTTATTCACCATTTGTTATTCACTCCTTACTTACTTCTTAGCGCCCTTGCCGGCCTTGCCTTCCTTATGGCGGACAAATTCACCGGTATAGCGGATACCCTTGCCCTTATACGGCTCAGGCGGACGTTTCTCGCGCACTTCGGCGGCAAACTGACCAACCTGCTGCTTATCCGGGCCCGAGATCACGATTTTGTTTGCAGCTGGGCACTCGATGGAAATACCATCGATTTCAGGGACGATCACCTGATGAGAATAACCAAGATTCATCACAAGGTTCTTGCCCTGCTTCTGCACACGGTAGCCGACGCCCAAAACGTCAAGCTCCTTTTTGAATCCGTCCGTTACGCCGACGACCATGTTGTGGATCAGCGTGCGGGTCAGACCGTGCAGCGACCTGTTTTCTTTTTCGTCGTTGGGACGGGTGACGAGCACCTCGCTGCCTTCCACAGAAACGTTCATGTTGTGATGAATTTTCTGGGTCAGCGTACCCTTCGGTCCCTTGACGGTGACAACGTTGCCGTCAACCTGAACGGTGACGCCAGCGGGAATATTTATGGGTTTTCTTCCAATTCGCGACATTACTGCACCCCCTTGTTACCAGATAAATGCGAGAACCTCTCCGCCGACATTCTCTTTGCGGGCCTGACGGTCGGTCATGATGCCCTTCGAAGTAGAAATGACAGCGATGCCCAGGCCCTTCATGACCTTGGGCAGATCCTCTGCGTTGGAATAGATACGAAGGCCTGGCTTACTGACTCTGCGCAGACCGTTGATGGCGGGGACTTTGCTCTCGCCATATTTGAGATTCACTTTGATAATGCCCTGTTTGCCGTCCTCTGTTACCGTATAATTCTTTACATAGCCCTCGTCAACAAGAATTTGCACAATGGCCTTTTTCATGTTGGAAGCGGGAATGTCAACCGAATCGTGCTTTGCAGAAACTGCATTGCGAATACGGGTGAGCAAATCAGCAATTGTATCTGTAATTTGCATACCGTTACCTCCTTTGCTAAGCTTTACCAGCTGGCCTTTTTCACGCCCGGGATCTCACCCTTGTGAGCAAGTTCTCTAAAGCATATACGGCAAATTCCGAACTTGCGAAGGTAGGCATGCGGCCTGCCACAGATTTTGCATCTGTTGTATTCGCGAGACGAGAATTTCGCAACTCTCTGCTGCTTGATTTTCATAGAAGTCTTGGCCACAATATTCCCTCCTTATTTCGCAAACGGGGCGCCCATGAGTGTTAAGAGCTCTCTGGATTCCTCGTCGGTGTTTGCGGTCGTTACGAAACAAATATCCATTCCGCGGACCTTATCGATTTTGTCGTAATCAATTTCAGGGAAGATCAGCTGCTCTTTGACGCCCATATTGTAGTTGCCGCGGCCGTCGAACGAGTTCGCGCTGATTCCTCTGAAGTCTCTTACGCGCGGGAGAGCAACATTGAAGAGCCTGTCTAAGAACTCGTACATTCTGTCGCCTCTGAGCGTTACCTTTACGCCGATGTTCATGCCCTCACGGAGCTTGAAGTTTGCAACCGATTTTTTCGCTTTGCAGATCACCGGCTTCTGGCCGGTAATCGTCGCGAGATCGGTTGTGATGGCGTCAATTACCTTTGCGTTTTCCTTTGCTTCACCGGCGCCTACATTGATGACGATCTTCTCAAGCTTCGGAATCTGCATGACGCTCTTGTAAGAAAACTTTTTCATCAGTGCGGGTGCGACATCTTTTTGGTAAAATTCCTTCAGTCTTGCCATGTCGTTTTATCCTCCCTTACAGCGCTTCGCCGCATTTTTTGCAAACGCGTTCCTTAGTGCCGTCCTCATAAAGCTTATGCGAGACACGTGTGGGTTTGCCGCAGCGGGGGCAAACGACCTGGACCTTGCAGGCGTACAGTGCGCCTTCGGCTTTCACAATACCGCTCTGTTCACCCATTTTGCGGGCTTTAACATGCTTGGAAACCATGTTGCGGCCCTCAACGATGACCTTCCCCTCTTCGGGGCTTACGGCCAGAACTTTGCCCTTCTTGCCGCGTTCTTTGCCATTTAAAATGACGACGGTGTCACCCGTTTTAACATGAACCTTATTATTCATCAGTGAGCACCTCCCATCACAGCACTTCAGGGGCAAGACTTAAAATTTTCAAATAGTCTTTGTCACGCAGTTCTCTGGCCACGGGCCCGAAAATACGCGTTCCCCTCGGATTTTTATCGTCTTTGATGAGGACAGCCGCATTTTCGTCAAAGCGGATGTATGTTCCATCATCACGGCGGACGCCGAAAGCAGTGCGAACAATGACTGCCTTAACGACTTCGCCTTTTTTAACAGTGCCGCCCGGAGCCGCTTTTTTAACGGAAGCGACAACCACGTCACCTATATTGGCATACCTTCTGCCGGTACCGCCGAGAACGCGGATGCACATAAGCTGCTTCGCGCCGGTGTTGTCGGCAACGTTGAGGTAAGTCTGCTGTTGAATCACAGTGCGTTCCTCCTTTGCTTAAAGCCAATTACTTGGCTTTCTCTATAATCTCGACGAGACGCCATCTTTTCTCTTTGCTGAAGGGACGGGTCTCCATCACACGCACGCGGTCACCGATTGTGCATTCATTGTTTTCATCATGTGCTTTCAGCTTCACGGTACGCTTGATAATCTTGTTGTAAAGCGGATGCTTTACCCTGTTTTCGATTGCAACCACAATGGTTTTATCCATTTTGTTGCTGACGACCTTGCCAATCTCTGCTTTTCTAATATTCCGATCGCTCACAGATTAATCCTCCCTTCCGTTACGCATTGGCGCTGTCCTTGATTTCGATCTCGCGCAAAATTGTTTTGACACGGGCGATATCCTTTTTGACAGCGGAGATACGCATCGGGTTATCGAGCTGATTAATGGCAAGTTGGAAACGCAGGTTGAAAAGCTCGGCCTTGAGGTCCTTAAGCTTACTTTCCAGTTCTGCTGTCGTTAATTCTCTGACTTCTGAGGCCTTCATTACTGCTCACCACCCGTTTCTTCCTTCTTAACAAACTTGCACTTAATCGGCAGTTTGTTGGACGCCAGACGTAAAGCTTCTCTTGCAGTTTCTTCCGAAACTCCGCCGATTTCAAACATAACTCTGCCCGGTTTTACAACTGCGACCCAGTACTCAGGGGAACCTTTACCGGAACCCATTCGGGTTTCAGCCGGCTTCTGAGTGATCGGCTTGTCTGGGAAAATCTTGATCCACACCTGACCAAATCTTTTGCAGTAACGTGTCATGGCGACACGGGCCGCTTCGATCTGGTTGGAGGTGATCCATGCCGGCTCTAAGGCCTGAAGGCCGAAATCGCCGTAAGTTACCTTATTTCCGCGATAGCTCTTTCCGGTCATACGACCGCGATGCACTTTGCGGTATTTTACACGCTTAGGCAACAGCATTATTTACTGCCTCCTTCCTTACGAGGCTTGCGGTTGTCCACAAGGACTTCGCCTCTGTAAATCCAGACCTTTACGCCAATGCGGCCATAGGTTGTGGCGGCTTCGGCAAAACCGTAGTCGATGTCGGCACGGATGGTCTGAAGGGGAATGGTACCGTCGTGATACTGTTCACGTCTTGCGATTTCAGCACCGCCCAGACGGCCGGACACCTGGGTTTTGATACCCTTGGCGCCGAGCTTCATGGCGCGGCCGATGCACTGCTTCATCGCGCGGCGGAAAGAAATTCTCTTTTCGAGCTGCTGCGCAATGTTCTCAGCGACGAGCTGCGCGTTCAGGTCGGGGGACTTTACCTCTACAATGTTGATCGTAACAGGTTTCTTGAGGATGCTCTCGCACTGAAGACGGAGCTTCTCAATTTCCGAACCGCCCCTGCCGATTACCATGCCCGGCTTGGCGCAGTGAATGTGAACGCGAACCTTGGAGGCGTCACGCTCAATTTCAATTTTCGGAACCCCTGCCGGATAAAGCTGCTTCTTCAGCACCTTGCGCAGATTGTAGTCTTCAACGAGAGTATCGCCGAAAACGCTGTCCTTCGCGAACCAGCGGGAATCCCAGTCTTTAATTACGCCCACGCGAAACCCGTGGGGATTGATTTTCTGGCCCATAGTTTACCTCCTCTTCCGCCTTATTCTTTTTCCTTGAGCACGAGGGTAACGTGCGAAGTTCTTTTTTCAATTCTGAACGCGCGACCCTGCGCCCTGGGACGAATGCGCTTGAGGATCGGGCCCGGACATACGAAGCATTCCGCAACGTAAAGTCTGGAAACATCCATATTGTGGTTATTCTCAGCGTTAGCCATGGCCGACTTCAATAATTTCTGAAGATATTCCGTAGCGGCCTTTGGTGTATTCTTGAGGATAGCCATTGCAACGTCAGCCGGCTTGTTGCGAATGAGATCAAGCACGATCTGAACCTTGCGGGGTGAAATACGGGCGTACTTTAAATAGGCCCTTGCTTCCATGCTATACACTCCTTTCGGCCGTTATCTTGTCGGCGATGATGTTTTGGAACCGGAATGTCCCTTGAAGGTTCTGGTTGGGGCAAACTCGCCGAGCTTGTGGCCGACCATATCTTCCGTTACATAGACCGGAACATGCTTGCGGCCGTCGTGGACCGCGATTGTATGACCAACGAAATCAGGGAAAATAATGGAAGCCCTGCTCCATGTTTTGATGATTTTCTTTTCGCCGGCCGCGTTCATTTCTTGAATCCTTTTAAGCAGCACAGGCTGAACATAAGGACCCTTTTTTATGCTTCTGCCCATAGATGATAAGCTCCTTTCTGTACGCCTTATTTGCCGTTTCTGCGCTTGACGATAAATTTATCGGAGCGGTTGTGGTGAGCGCGGGTCTTGTAGCCGAGGGCCGGTTTACCCCACGGGGTAACAGGTCCCGGACGGCCCACGGGGGATTTGCCTTCGCCGCCGCCGTGCGGATGGTCGTTCGGGTTCATAACGGAACCGCGGACTGTCGGTCTCCAACCCATGTGGCGTTTCCGTCCGGCCTTGCCGAGCTTCACGTTCTCATGGTCGATGTTGCTGACCTGGCCGATGGTGGCCATGCAGTTGACCGGTACGTTGCGAAGTTCGCCGGAAGGCAGTCTCAGAAGAGCCATTCCGTTTTCCTTCGCCATCAGCTGAGCCATGTTGCCGGCAGCGCGTGCCAGCTGGGCGCCTTTGCCCGGATAAAGCTCAACGTTGTGGATAAAGGTACCGGTTGGGATATTTTCAAGCGGAAGCGCGTTGCCGGGCTTGATATCCGCCGCGGCGCCGGATACAACAACGTCGCCGACCTTTAAGCCGTTGGGAGCGATGATGTATCTTTTTTCGCCGTCCTCATACTGCACAAGGGCAATAAAGGCGGAACGGTTCGGGTCGTACTCAATGGTGAGAACGCTGCCCGGCGCGTCGAACTTCTGACGCTTAAAGTCAATAATACGATACTTTTTACGGTTTCCGCCACCGCGGTGACGGACTGTAATTCTACCGTAGCTGTTGCGGCCGGATTTGTTGCTGATGGAAGTCAGCAGGCTCTTTTCCGGTGCAACCTTGCTCAGACCGGAATAGTCCGTAACGGACATATTGCGTCTGGAAGCCGTGGTAGGTTTAAAGTTAATAATAGGCATTCGGTTTCACACTCCTCATGATGGCTTTGCGGGGAATGCCCTTTCCCCATCCTTGCCTCTGCGTTTTTCGGGCAGAGTTTACATCATGCCTTCAAAAAACTCGATGGTCTTGCTGTCGGCAGTAAGGGTAACGTAGGCTTTCTTCCAGGAAGGAGTGTAGCCTTCGTTTTTTCCCTGACGGCGGAACTGGCCTCTTACGTGCAGGGTGTTTACCTTGCCGACCTTTACGCCGAAGAGGGTCTCAACCGCTCTTGCAATATCGATTTTTGTGGCATCCTTGGCAACTTCAAAGGCATATTTCTTCATGCCGATGCCGGCCATGCTTTTTTCGGTGATAATGGGGCGGATAATAATGTCCTGTGCTGCCATTATGCGTACACCTCCTCGATCTGGGCCACGGCGTCCTTCAGCACGATAAATCTATCGGCGTTCAGGATGTCATAGACATTCAGGGTGTTGGCCATTGCCGTTTTCACGCCCGGGATATTCTTAGCCGAAGCGATCACCTTTTCGTTCACTTCCGGAAGAACGATGAGCGCCTTTTTCTCGGAGCCGATCGCCTTGAGCATTGCCGCGATGGTCTTTGTTTTATACTCGTCAAGTGAAATCCCGTCAAGCACGACCAGCTCGTTATCGATCACCTTGCTTGAAAGAGCTGACTTCATGGCAAGACGTCTTACCTTTTTGTTTAAGGAATAGCTGTAGTCGCGCGGCTTCGGAGCAAATACGATACCGCCGTGAGTCCACTGCGGTGAACGTGTGGAGCCCTGTCTTGCGTGACCGGTGCCCTTCTGTCTCCACGGCTTTCTGCCGCCGCCCGAAACTTCGGCGCGGGTCAGTGCCGACTGTGTGCCCTGGCGCTGGTTCGCAAGGTAGTTGACCACCATGTCGTGCAGAACCTTCGCATTGGGTTCAATTCCGAATATGGCTTCGGAAAGGTCGATTTTCTCTACTTCTTTACCGGCCATATCAAGTACTGCTACTGTAGGCATTCCAAATTCCTCCTTCCCTTACGCCTTAACGCTGTCATGGATTACTACGATTCCGCCGTTCGGTCCGGGAACTGCGCCCTTGATAGCAATCAGATTGTTTTCCGCATCCACTTTGGCAACGGTCAGATTCTGAACCGTTACCTTCTCGGCGCCCAGGTGGCCGGCCATCTTAAGACCGGGGTACACTCTCGACGGGTCCGAGCAGGAACCGTTGGAACCGCCATGGCGGGCAACAGGGCCGGAACCATGGGTTTCCTTGAGTCTCTGGAAATTCCAGCGCTTGATAACGCCGGCGTATCCCTTACCTTTGCTCGTGCCGGTGACGTCGATCTTGTCGCCCGCCGCGAACGTGTCCGCCTTGACAAGATCACCCACGTTGTAAGCTTCGGTGTTTTCCACACGGAACTCTCTGAGGGTTTTCTTGGGAGCGACGTCCGCCTTTGCAAAGTGGCCCTTCAGGGGCTTCGTGACCTTGTTCGGTTTCAAATCGCCGTAGCCCATCTGGACTGCTGCGTAACCGTCGTTTTCAACCGTCTTTTTCTGTGAGATAACACAGGGGCCGGCCTGAACAACCGTTACGGGGATGACATTTCCCTTTTCGTCGAAAATCTGCGTCATGCCGATTTTCTTGCCGATGATACCTTTTTGCATTATTTTACCTCCTATGCAGGTTATTGGTTGGCGTTTGCCAACTTGACCTCGGCCGCTGGTCGGTTAAACTAGAGTTTAATCTCTATTTCAACACCGGCGGGGAGCTCTAGACCCATCAAAGCCTCTACGGTTTTGTTGGATGGTCTGAGAATGTCGATAAGTCTCTTGTGTGTTCTCATCTCGAATTGTTCACGGCTGTCCTTGTACTTGTGAACAGCGCGCAGGATCGTGATGATCTGCTTTTCCGTCGGGAGCGGAACGGGTCCGGAAACCCTTGCGCCCGTGCGCTTCGCTGTCTGTACAATCTTTTCAGCCGACTGATCAACCAACTGATGATCGTAACCCTTAATTCTTATCCTGATTTTCTCCTTGACTGCCACTGTGAATCGCCTCCTTATTGTAGTTGGCGGGCGGCGTTTTTTAAATCCTAACACTGTGCCGGGTGTTCCCTCTTAACACATTGAAAAACCGGATTCACTTTTACAAGTTAAATCCGGGTATAGGCATAAAAAACGTCTGAGCATAATAAGAGCATAGACGCGGAAATCCGCATACGAATCCTCTTATCGCACGCTCAAAGTATCTGTCGCCCGGTTTAAAATCGGACATACTCCACGGAAAAACCGGCCTGTTTCAGCCGCAACCTCCCGCTTCATCGCATATCTGTCGCAGTCGTGCTTGATTATAATACCATAAAAGGGTCTGTTATGCAATACTTATTTTCTCTTTATTGCAAGAAATTTATACGTGATATTTGGTGATGTTGCCAAAAAATTTTTCAGCAATTAGCAAGAGAGGAATTTTCTATCAAAAGCGCTTCCTATTTCTGCTTTCCGCGCCTGCGGAGCAGATAAAAAGCAGTAGCCGCAAGGATTACAGCTCCAGCCAGTAAAATCAAAAGCCCGGCGTTAAAGGAGTGGAAAACCAAAATGGAAGTCGGGCCGTCCGCGCCGCCGATGACACCGGCCGACACGCCGTCCTCTCCGCCTGCAAGCAGATTGATCCCAGTGTAAAGCAATACCACCGCACAGATGCCGATCAGCACCGCAAGAACCCGTTTCATCAGAATGCCCCTCCGTTTCCATTTTCCGTATCATGTCAACCATTATAGATGCATTTTCCGAAAAAAGCAAACAGAGGGGCCAAGATTCAATTTAGGCGAAACGGACAAGTTCCTTCCTTTTCAAACGAGACTTAGATAAAGTTCTTCCAGATCTCGTTGCTGGTAGCGTAGGGCTTCACCTGTGCATAGGTCAGGCTGAGCTTGACCAGGCGTTTTTCCGGTTTTGTAATCTGGAAAGCAAAGCCGACGTCGTATTTCGTGAAATAAATCGCGCCGGAATCCAGAGCGGACTTGATTACACTGGCCGTCACGGACGGGGCGATATCGGAGCTCAGCTGCTGCTTCGCAGCGGTTTCCAGCAGCTTGTAAAGCGCGTCGTTTTTCGTAATCAGGTCTTTCATTTCCAGCGCGGTGCCGGTTTTCAGGTTAATGTTCATCGCCCGGAGCGTATGAACGTTCTCTCCCTTGGAGGAGAGCTTCACGTATTCGTTAAAGCCAAGGCTGAGAAAATTGGTCCCCTCATAGGTGACGTCGCCGTTTACCTTGACCGTGGTCTTTTCGGTTTTGGCGCCCGTCCCCAAAGAATTGATCGTCTTCAGCGCGGAGGTTTTGATTGCCGTGTTTACCTTATCCGCATTGCTGATTTTTCCGGAAAGAACCGGATAGGACGCGGAATAGGACATGTTGCCGTTCTTGTAGCTGTATTTTTCATCCTTGACCGTATAGGTCCCGTTGTTTAATCCGGAAACCGCCTTGTTATTTTCCACCCTCGGTGCCTGGCTCGGTACAGTCGGCTTGCTGGAAGCCGCTGCAGCGGAAGAGGACGACGGAGCCGTGGAAGTCACGCCGCTTTGTCCCGCATCCGAAACGGTCTGGCTGGAAACGCCGGACACATCGTTCTGGGTCGGAGCAGCCTGTCCTTTACAGGCCGACATGGCAAGTACCATGGCAAGTGCGCAGATAAGCGCCCATAATTTTTTCATGGATGATTCACTCCTTTTAAGTATTTCTGTTTCTTCTTAAATATCGGCAAACCGATGCATGTCTCCGTATGCCGCAACGTATCCGGCAAAGCCCGGATACATACGAAATTTTCTAAAACATCTGCCAACGTTTCCTAATGCTACCATATCCGGCCCAAAAAATCAAATGACAAACCCGTTATGAAAATGACAATAATCCGCTTGTTTGTTACCTTTTGGAGAATATATTATACAGTATTTTCCACTTGAAACAAATTCATTCAGTTAAATGAAATAAATATATGAAAATAAGGAAGCGGAAGGCAAATGTCTTCCGCTTCGCAGTGGATATGCAGGAATCCGACGGGTTTCAGGAGCCCTTGTTCCAGTAAATATACTGGATAAGACTGTTCTGATATTTCTCGAGATCCGGAACCAGCACCTCCGTATTCGATTGCTGTATTGTAACCTGCTGCGCTGTGTACAGTTCCTCCGAGGGCCGGAAATAGCCGACCGGAAAGCTCCGGCATGCATAAGCATCCGTCCCCAGCTTCAGCGCGGTTTCCGGATTCATGCCGGTTTTGACAAAGGGCAGCAGTTTTTCCGTAAGCGAGGCCAGAGAGTGCGCATCCACCGATTCCAGCCTGCTGATGATCCCTGCCGCCGCCGCCTGAATCCGCTGCAGCCTCGACTCCTCTCCGCCGATCTGGCGGATACGGGAATAGTACAGCGCCTGCCTGCCGGAAAGGGTTCGCTCCCCCGCGCTGATATCCCGCGCGGCGGGCTCGCCGGAATACCGGTTGACAAGGTCGGCCTCCTGTGCGGTCACGTTTACGGGAATCCCGCCCAGAGAATCAACGGCCTTGACAAAGCCGCTGTAGTCGATCACCGCGTAATCATCCACATCGATCTTGAAATTCTGCTCGATCGTCTTTACGCTCAGTTCGGCGCCGCCAAGCTGATAAGCGGCATTCAGTTTATTTTTCCCGTTCCCCGGGATCTCCACGTACAGATCGCGCGGGAAAGGCGTCAGAATCCACCGCTCGCTGCCTTTCCGGCGGTCGATGGAAAGAAGCATGATGCAGTCGCTGCGCCCGGCGCCGTCCCCGCCCGCGTCATCCACGCCCAGCACCAAGAGGTTTCGCACTTCATCCTGATGATAAAGGCCGTTCACCAAACCCGGCTGCGCGTAAGAGGAGGGGGAGGCGGCGTTGACCGACGATTCCCCGTTCCGGACGGTACCGATGGGCTTTAACAGCTTCGGCACAAACGTAAACCCCAGTATCAAAACGGCCAGACAGGCTGCGCAGGCGGCAAGCGCCGGAAATCCGGACCGGCGTCTGTTCTGCGACGGTTTTCCGCTCATCACTTTATCCTTTAACTCTTCCCTTGCATGAATCCGGTTGACGGCATCGATAAAATCCTCTGTTTTCATGATATCAGCTCCTCTCTCATCTGCAGCTTCAGTTTCTCACGGCCCCGGTAAAGCGCCACCTTGACGGCGTTTTCCTTCATCCCCAGAATGTCGGACATTTCCCTGATCTTATAACCCTCAATATAATGAAGATACAAAACCGTTTTGTAATTCGGCGGCAGCTCCATCAGCTGTTCCAGCACCTCGGTCTGCTCCGTGGTTTCGGCGTACTCGCCGATTTCCTCCAGCGATACGGTCTTCCTGAAAAAGAAGCCCCTTCTTTTGTCCCGGCTGCCGTTTGTGGCCACCCGGATCAGCCAAGCTTTTTCATGCTCCTCGCTGTGAAATTCGGGGCGCTTCTGCAAGTACTTCGCAAAGGTGTCCTGTACGACGTCCTCTGCGTCTTCCCGGTTGCAGAGAATGACCATGCAGAGCTTGAACAGCATATTCCCGTATAAATCATATTTCTCAGACAGGTCGTCCGGGCGCGTTCCCTGTTTCCCCATGGATTCATCTCCTTTCACGAATAACACGTTTATAGTACCCAAAAGGTTACAGCATAAAAACAATCATCACGGAGCATATCAAAAACAGCCGCGGAACGATTCCGCGGCTGCCGGCATTATTATTCTGTTATCAGTATGCCTTGCCCCAGTAGACCATCGATTTCGCGGGCCTGCCGCAGCAGACGCAGGTGTCGGACAGATGCTCCTGCTCGAACGGCATACAGCGGGAAGAAACGCCCGCGGCTTCCTTGAGCTTTTCTTCGCAGGCCGGGTCGCCGCACCACATGGCTTTGATAAAGCCCGGCTGATTGTCGGCAATGTTTGTAAGCTCCTCCAGAGTCCGGGCGGTATACGTCATGCTTTCGCGGCGGGCAAGCGCGTTTTCGTAAATTCCTTTGCGCACTTCCTCCATCTGTTCCGCAATGGCGGCCTCCAGATTGTCCAGCGGCACAAAAATCTTCTCGCGGTCGCTGCGGCGGACCAGCACGCACCGATTCTTTTCAATATCTTTGGGTCCGATCTCCAGACGGAGCGGAACGCCCTTCATTTCATACTGAGCGAATTTCCAGCCAGGGGTATTGTCCGAATCGTCCACACGCACGCGGAAGCTCTTTTTGAGCCGCTCGCGCAGCTCGTGCGCCTTTTCCAGCACGCCGGGCTTATGCTGGGCGACGGGCAGAATAATCACCTGGATGGGCGCGACGGCGGGCGGGAGCACAAGGCCGTTGTTGTCGCCGTGCGTCATGATGATGCCGCCGATGATGCGGGTGCTCATCCCCCAGGAGGTCTGGAACGGATGGCAGATGGAATTGTCCCTGCCCTGGAAGGTCACGTTGAACGCTTTTGCAAAGCCGTCCCCGAAGTAATGGCTGGTGCCGGACTGAAGCGCCTTGCCGTCGTGCATCATCGCCTCTATGGTATAGGTGGCCACGGCGCCGGCGAATTTTTCCTTGTCGGTCTTGCGGCCCTTGATCACCGGAATGGCAAGATCGTTTTCACAGAAGTCGGCGTAAACCCGGAGCATCTGCTCCGTCTCCGCCTCGGCCTCCTGTGCGGTTTCGTGCATGGTGTGGCCCTCCTGCCAGTGGAATTCCACGGAACGCAGGAACGGGCGCGTGGTTTTTTCCCAGCGCACAACGGAGCACCACTGATTGTAGAGCTTCGGCAGGTCGCGCCAGGAATGGATCACCTTGGCGTAATGGTCGCAGAACAGAGTTTCGGAGGTCGGGCGCACACACATTCTCTCCTGCAGCTTTTCACTGCCGCCCATCGTGACCCAGGCGACCTCGGGAGCAAAGCCCTCTACATGCTCCTTTTCCTTATTCAGCAGGCTTTCGGGAATAAACATCGGCATGGAAACATTTTCATGGCCGAGCTCCTTGAACCTTGTGTCGAGAATATGCTGAATATTTTCCCAGATGGCCCAGCCGTACGGCTGAATGACCATGCATCCGCGCACGCTGGTGTAATCCATCAGCTCCGCTTTTTTGACAATATCGGTATACCATCTGGCGAAATCCTCCTCCATGGGAGTGATCGCGTCTACCATCTTCTTCTGTTCCGCCATTGAAATCTCCTCAATTCTGTTAGATTATACGGGATAAAGCAAACCCCCCGGCTCTTTGCAACGCCAAGGGGTTTATCGATCGTCTTACTTTGTATCTTTATTCGTACCGCTGGTTTTATTGAGTATGACAATCACGGCATAAATCAAAATCATGACGATAAAAATGCCGAGCATGCCCTTCCCCATCAGTTCAAACGATTTTCCGATATCGGCGCCGCTTACGTCGCCCATAAGACTTTTAAACAAAACCGCCATTGCGTTTAACTGCATCATGTTATATCATCCCCCAAATTCTTGCAAGATTCAGGATAATGCCTCCCGCAACAACCGATCCGATCTGGCCGGCCACATTCGCGCCGACCGCATGCATCAGGATGTGGTTCTGGTTGTCCTCTTTCAGAGCCATCTTCTGGATGACCCTCGCGGACATCGGGAACGCGGAAATTCCCGCGCCGCCGACCATCGGGTTGATCTTTTTATCCTTCGGCAGGAACAGGTTCACGATTTTCGCAAAGACCACGCCGCCGATGGTGTCGAACACAAAGGCGAAAAGGCCCAGCGCCATAATGATCAGAGTACCAAGGGTAAGGAACTGCTCCGCCCGCATCTGATAGGCGATGGTGATTCCCAAAAAGATGGTAATCAGGTTTGCAAGCGGTCCCTGCGCGGTCTGGGAAAGCGCTTCCAGCTTGCCGCATTCCCGGATGAGGTTGCCGAACATCAAAAAGCCGACCAGCGCAACGGAATCCGGCGCGACCAGTCCCGCAATCAGCGTAACGATGATCGGGAACAGGATTTTCGTGGTTTTGGAAACCGCCTTCGGATTATAGGGCATATGGATCATCCGCTCATGCTTCGTCGTCACAAGGCGGATCGCCGCGGGCTGGATAATCGGCACCAGCGCCATATAGGAGTAAGCCGCCACCGCAATCGCGCCGATGTAATTGCTGTGGAGTATCTGTGAAACCAGAATGGAGGTTGGGCCGTCCGCCGCGCCGATCACTCCGGCGGCCATTGCGTCCTTCAGCGGGAACCCGAGCAGAACCGCCAGCACGACGGTAAGGAAGATGCCGAACTGGGCCGCGCCGCCGAACAGCAGCATGCGCGGGTTGGAAAGCAGCGGGCCGAAATCAATCATCGCGCCGATTCCCACGAACAATAAAAGAGGGAATGCTTCGGAAGCGACGATTCCCTTTTCAAACAGCCACTTCACAATGCCGGAGTCCCCCACTACGCCGGGGAGCGGCAGGTTGACAAGGATTGCTCCGAATCCCATCGGTAAGAGCAGTGCCGGTTCGAAATCCTTTTCAATGGCAAGCCAGATCAGCAGCGCGCCGATCGCCCACATGACCAGCATCTTGGGGTTCTGGGCCATGTACTGAATGCCGTTCGTTAAAAAGCTGAATTCACTCAACGACTTTAACTCTCCTTCTGTTAAAAAATGCGAAACTTAAAATTATTATATCTGATACGCGGTGCTATTTCAAGTAAAAGCACAATAAAATCGCAGAAAAACAGAAGAAAATTAAAAAACCGCCATGCCTGCGCACAGCGGTTTCAGGAAGATGTGTCACTCAGACATTATCTTCAATGTACTTGACCAGTTCCCCAACGGTTTTGATGTTGTCAATCTCTTCATCGGGAACTTCGATTTCAAACTCGTCCTCGATGGACATCAACAGGTCGACTACATCCAAGGAATCGGCGCCCAGATCGTCAGCAATGCTTGTTTCGGGAGTGATAGAGTCCTCCTCAACGTCAAACTGTTCGCTGAGAATCGCCTTTACCTTCTCAAAAACCATGTCGTATCCTCCTTAAAAATCTTGATTACAAATTTTGAAACATCGGCACGCGGAAAACGTTATTGTTTATTGTGGACAAAAATATCTCTCGTGTGTTACAATTGCCACAGAAAAAACCACATAAATCGCTCCGGACACTGATTGTATAACCACATATTATTAGCAAACCATGACTTTGTCAATATTTTTTTAACCTTTTTTTTAGAAAGCAAGAGGAAAGAAAATGGCCGAGAATCATTTCGCCGTGATTGGACATCCAATTGCGCACACCATGTCCCCGTTTATTCATGAAAGACTTTTCGCCCTGAGCGGGAAAGCCGGCCGCTATGGAGTCCTGGACATCGCGCCGGAGGAGCTGCCCGGCCGGATGGAGCTGCTGCGTACCCTGAGCGGCTTCAACATCACCATTCCCCATAAGCAGTCGATTATTCCGCTGCTGGATGGGCTGAATGAAAAATCGGAATTTTTTCATTCGGTCAACACCGTAAAAAATACGGACGGCCGTCTGACCGGCTTCACCACGGACGGCACGGGCTTCTGCAAGGCACTGAAAGCCGGCGGCGCGTTCCTGGGCGGCCGCACGGTCGTGCTCGGCGCGGGCGGCGCGGGCAGAGTGCTGGCGTTTGAAGCGGTCCTTGCCGGCGGCAGCGTGACCGTGGCCGTGCGCCCGCACGGGCTGGCGGCGGCGGAAAAGCTCTGTGCGGATATCCGCGCAAAAACGGCGGGCGCACAGGCGGGTTTCTGCCTTATGGAGGACATCGGCGGAAAAATCGATTTACTGGCCAACGCCACGCCGGTCGGCATGTTCCCCCGCACCGGGGAATGCCCGGTCCCGGAGGAAACCATCCGGAAAGCCGCCTGTGTTTTCGACGCGGTATACAACCCGGACGAAACGCTTCTGATCAGAACCGCGCGCAAAAACGGCGTGCGGGCCGTCGGCGGGATGAGCATGCTGGTCTGGCAGGCGGCCGCCGCACACGAAATCTGGTACGGGGCGAGCTTTGACGCAGGCGATATTCAGGCGCTCTGCGCCGACGCGGTGGCGGAAATGAAAAGGAAATTCGGCAATATCGTTTTATGCGGCTATATGGGCAGCGGAAAAACCTGCGTGGGAAACCGCCTTGCCCGGATCACGGGCCGCACCTTTGTGGATATGGACCGCTATATCGAGCAGAAGGAGGGCGTGACGGTCGCGGAAATTTTCTCCTTGCGGGGAGAAGCCGCCTTCCGCGCGATGGAACGCGCGGCGGCAAAAGAACTGTCCCTGAAAAGCGGCCTGATCATCGCCACGGGCGGCGGGGCGCTGATGGACCCCGAAAACACGGCCGCCCTGAAAGGAAACGGCGTGATCGTACTGCTGGACGCTTCTGTCGAGGCCATCCGGCATCGCCTTTCCGGCGACTCCACCCGCCCGCTGCTCAGCGGGCCCGGCCGGGAGGAAACCATGAGCCGCCTTTACAGCGAGCGGACGGACAGGTACCGCGCCGCGGCGGATTTCACGGTGGACGCGGACGGCGGGGTGGAAACGGTTGCGGAAAAAATCCGGGAGACAGTAAAAATCCCGCTCATTCCAAACGAATAAGCGGGACCCTGTTATTTATCCTGAAGCGTCATGTCGGCGTAGGTGCGGTAAGCGTCCTTCCCGCTGTTTTTCGCGGCGTACATGGCCGCGTCGGCCTTCGCAAACAGCTCGTTGTAGTTTTTTCCGTCGTCCGGGTAAAACGCGACCCCTATGCTGCCGGAAACCCTGAGCTCCGCGTCGTCCTGAGGATGGGCGTTGCGGAAGATGGTCTGCAGCACATCGGCTTTCCGCCTGACATCCCTGCGGGAAATATCCATCAGGAACACCACAAACTCGTCCCCGCCGATCCTGCCGATAATATCGTCCTCGCGGAATTTTTTCTTGATTTTGGAAGCAATATCGACAATCACTTCGTCCCCTACCAGGTGGCCCAGATTGTCGTTTACATTCTTAAAATTATCGATATCGATGGTAAACAGGGCGTGGCGGCTCCCCGGGGAGCTTTGGCCAATCGCCTTGTCGATCAGCGCGTTGGTGGTCATCCGGTTGTAAAGGCCGGTCAGCTGGTCGTGCTCCGCCTTCTCCTTTAAGCTGATCGTTTCCCGTTTCTGCCTGTCGATATCGGAAATAAAGGCGATCATCCGGAGCGGTTCCTTCTGCTCGTCCCGGATCACCGTGCTGCGCACCCGGTACCACCGGTAATTGCCGTTGACATCCTTGAACCGGTACTCGGGGCTTCTGGGATTGCTCCCGTTTAAAAAATCGTAGATATCGTTGAGGATGCGCGACTTGTCGTCGTCGAAAATAATATCCGAATGGTAGAGCTGGTCCAGAAGGCCGTCCGCATTCACCTCAATGCCGAATTTCTCTTTGAACGGGGGCGAACAGTAAAGCTCCTGCGTCTTGAAATTATAATCGCAGATCGGGTCGGCCGCCTGTTCCATGATGATACGGTAGCGTTCCTCGCTGGCGGCAAGCTCCCGCCTGGCTTTTTTGATAATTTCAAGCTGTTCCCTTTCCCGCTTGATGGAATGCCTTCTCTTGGTAATATCCTCCAATACGCCGCAAAAATACTCAGAACCATCCCCCGCCGTCATAAGACGCAAACAGCAGATGGTCCAGATATAGTCCCCGTCTTTCCGAACCAGTTTCAGTTCCAGCTCGGCAAGGCCGCGTTTTTTTAAGCTTTCGGCAAGTCTACCCCAGTTGATCCGCTGGTCGCTGCTCAGCAGCCGGTTCGGCGCCGGCCCGTTCAGCGCGGTGATTTCCCCTTCGCTGTACCCAAACATCCTGTAAAAGGAAGCGCTTGCGTAGATAATCGTCAGGACACCATCGTTCTTACAGCAGAAAACACCGCCGCCGAGGTAATTGGCTATGTTTTCTATACCGAGCGTACTCATTGCCGTTTGGGGCATCGGCGTCACTTCTTTCTGTAAAGACACTTGCTGATTCTCAGGTTGATATACTTACTAATTATAGCAAATCAGTATAGAACAATCAAGAAATTTCGGATGGATTTTCACGTCCTTTTTTCTTTACGCCCAAATCCCCGCAATTTCATCTTGACACCGGCGGCATTCTGTATTATGATACGGAATAAGGTGAACGCAAAGGAGTTACATGATGAATTTGTCCGCATACACAACACGATTTACAGGTTTCGGTTATCCCCGCTATTTTATGGCGTGGGATTTTTGTGCGTGCAGCAAAGTCAACTGTAAGCTTTTGTGTAAAAGGATATAGCCGTATTTTATTGACTGATAACGGGCTGATATTTTTGACGGAGCTGACAGCAGCTCCGTTATTTTTTTACTCATTTTTACCGGCCCGCATCAAAGGAGGAACAGCATGATTATCGTATTAAAACCCGAATGTACCCCGCAGCAGCTTTCAGAATTCACGGATTCGCTCACCAGGGAATACAGCGTGAAGGTCAACACCTGGGTGGGGACGCAGAGCACCGTGCTTGGGCTGATCGGCGACACTTCCGCCATCGACATCGACTTCATTGCCGCGCAGGATTTCGTGGAAAGCGTAAAACGGGTACAGGAGCCGTATAAAAAAGCAAACCGCAAGTTTCATCCGGACAACACGGTGATTACCCTGCCGACCGGCCAGACCATCGGCGACGGCGGGCTCGCGCTGATTGCCGGGCCATGCTCGGTGGAAAACGAGGCCCAGATCTGCGGCGTGGCCGAACGGGTGAAAAAGGCGGGGGCGCAGTTCCTGCGCGGCGGCGCTTTCAAGCCCAGGACCTCCCCCTACGCCTTCCAGGGGCTGCGGGCCGAGGGACTGGAGCTTCTCAGGGAAGCGAAAAAGAAAACCGGCCTGCCGATCGTTACGGAGCTCATGAGCATCGGCCAGATCGACCTGTTCCTGAAGGAGAATGTGGATATCATCCAGGTCGGCGCGAGAAACATGCAGAATTTCGAGCTGCTGAAGGAGCTTGGAAAAATCAGAAGGCCCATCCTGCTCAAGCGCGGGCTTTCGAGCACGATCGAGGAGCTTCTGATGAGCGCCGAATACATTATGGCCGGCGGCAACGACAACGTGATCCTGTGCGAGCGCGGAATCCGGACCTACGAGACTTACACGCGCAACACCCTCGACATTTCCGCCATTCCGATTCTGAAAAAGCTTTCCCATCTGCCGGTGGTGGTCGACCCGAGCCACGCCTCCGGCATTGCCTGGCTGGTGGAGCCGCTGGCGCTCGCCGCGGTCGCGGCCGGGGCGGACGGACTGATTATCGAGGTCCACAACAACCCCGCCAAGGCCCTGTCCGACGGCGCGCAGTCCCTGACGCCCGACCAGTTTGACAAGGTGGCGGCGCATGTGAAGGTCGCCGCGAAAGCTTTTGGAAGAAAAGTGGATTCCCCCGCCGATTTTTGCTATAATAAAGCTTAAAAATACTGCGTACGGAGGGAAGCCTGTATGAACAAGAAAATCGTGATCGTCGGCCTGGGCCTGATCGGCGGTTCGCTTGCGAAAGCCTTTCAGAAATACAGCGAATGCACCGTCGCCGGAATCGACCGGGACCCCGAAGTCCTGAAAGCCGCGCTGGGCTGCGGCGCGATCGACAAGATCGGGGACGACGGGGATATCCGCGGCGCCGACCTGCTCTACCTTTGCCTGTACCCGCAGGCCGATATCGACTTTATCGCTTCGCACGCCCATCTGATTCCCTCGTCGTGCCTTGTCACCGACACCTGCGGCATCAAGTCGGAAATCTGCAGGCACCTTCCGCTTCTGGCAGAGAAGCACGGCTTTCCCTTCGTGGGGGGGCACCCCATGGCGGGCAAGGAACAGAGCGGCTTTGCGGCAAGCGACGCCGACCTTTTTCTGGACGCCAGCTATCTTATCGTTCCGTGCGGCGCGCCGCAGCCCGCTGTTGACATGCTCAAGGCGGTCGCCGTGGAGCTTCATTTCGGCGGCACGGTGGTCACCACGCCGGAGCACCACGACCAGATGATCGCGTTTACCAGCCAGCTTCCCCACGTGCTTGCCTGCGCCTATGTCATGAGCCCGCGGTGCCCGGAGCACAACGGCTTTTCCGCCGGAAGCTACCGGGATGTTTCCCGTGTCGCGAATATCAACGAGCAGCTTTGGGCGGAGCTTTTCATCGACAACCGGAAGGCGCTTTCCGAGGAACTGGATACGCTCATCACGAATATCACCGATATCAAAGAGGCGGTCGCGAAAGGCGACGCCGAAGCCCTGCGCGTGCTTCTGCGCAGGGGCAGACTGATCAAGGAAAGGCTTGGTGAATAATGGAACTGACGGTGCACACGTCCGGTGCCTACCGGATCATCATTGAGCGCGGCTGTATGGACGCGGCCGGCGCACACGCCGGGGAGCTTTTCAAGGCCGGCGCCAAAACGGTCGTCATCGGCGACAGCAACGTGCTCCCGCTGTACGGAAAGCGCGTGCTGGATTCTCTGGAAGCCGCGGGCTTTTCCGCTTCCCTGTTCTCTTTTCCGGCGGGCGAGGAAAGCAAACGCCTTTCCTCCATTGAAGCCATGTATGCCGAGTGCGCGGCTCGGGGCCTTACCCGCAGCGACTTTATCGTCGCCCTCGGCGGCGGGGTAACGGGCGATATGGCGGGGTTCGCCGCGGCGACCTTTCTGCGCGGAATCCCGTTCATCCAGATACCGACCACCCTTTTGGCGCAGATCGATTCCTCCGTCGGCGGAAAAACCGGCGTGGACCTGCCGCAGGGAAAAAACCTGGTCGGAGCGTTCCACCAGCCCAAGCTGGTGCTGATTGACCCGGACACGCTCTCCACGCTTCCCCCGCGGTACTTTTCCGACGGAATGGCGGAGGCGATCAAATACGGCTGCATCAAAAGCCGGGTCCTGTTCGATATGATTGTCAGAGAAGAGATTTCTCAGAAGATAGAAGAACTGATTTTCCACTGTGTGGACATTAAGCGCGAGGTGGTCGAGCGGGACGAATTCGACACCGGCGAGCGCATGCTCCTGAACTTCGGCCACACCTTCGGTCACGCGCTGGAAAAGCTGTACGGCTTCAAGAAGCTTTCCCATGGGGAAGCGGTCGGGATCGGCATGGTGATGATGGCAAAATGCGGCGAAAACGCGGGGATTACAAAGGCCGGAACGACCGATGAAATCATCGCCGCCCTGAAAAAATACAGCCTGCCGGTAAAGGACGAAATGCCCGTAAACCGGATTTTGGAAGCTACCGCGCTGGATAAAAAGAGCAGCGGCGGCATGATCAGCCTGATTATGCTCAGGGAAATCGGCGAAAGCTTTGTGGACCGCGTTTCCCGCGGCAGTCTTGCCGAGCTGACCGGGGTGCTGTGATGGCAAATGTAACGATCTCCCCCTCCGTCCTGAGCGGAAGCATCCTCGTGCCCCCCTCCAAAAGCGCGGCGCACCGCGCGGCGATCTGCTCCGCGCTGGCGGGTGGAGCCCCTCTTTTTGACGGGGAAGCGATCAGCAACGACATTACGGCGACCTGCCGCGCTATGCGGGCGATCTGCGGCGACGGGGACCCCGTGCGGATCGACTGCGGGGAATCCGGGTCCACCCTACGCTTTCTGATTCCCGTCGCAGCGGCGCTGGGGCTGAACGCGGAATTCACCGGCAGCGGGCGCCTGCCGGAGCGGCCCATCGGCGTATACCTGGACTGCCTGCCGCAGCACGGCGTTTCGTGCGGGACACAGGGCGGGCTTCCGCTTTCCGTCAGCGGACGGATGACCCCGGGCCGGTTCGTGCTGCCGGGAAACGTCAGCTCCCAGTTCATTACGGGCCTTCTGCTCGCGCTTCCGCTTCTGGACGGCGACAGCGAGCTGATACTCTCCTCTCCGCTGGAAAGCGCGGGGTACGTGGATATGACGGTCGAAATCATGCGCGAATACGGCGTAACGGCACAGCCCGCCCAAAACGGCTGGAACATTGCGGGACGCCAGAAATACCGCCCGTGCGAATACCGGGTGGAGCGGGACTGGTCGCAGGTGGCATTCTTCCTCGCCGCGGGCGCTTTGGGCGGCAACCTCCGTCTGGAGGGCCTGAACCGGGATTCCTGTCAGGGCGACCGCGCGGCGGAGCGGCTTTTCAGGGAATTCGGTGCAAGGATGGAGTGGAACGGTTCCGTTTTGTCCGTCTCGCCAAACGAGCTGAAGGGCATGGAAATCGACGCGTCCCAGATTCCCGACCTTGTGCCGGTTCTGGCGGCGACCGCCGCGCTCTGCCGCGGACGCACGCGGATTTACAACGCGCAGCGGCTGAGAATCAAGGAGAGCGACCGCCTTTTCGCCATGGCCGACGGGCTGACCAAGCTGGGCGGAAGGGTCACGGAAACCGACGACGGGCTGATTATCGACGGCGTTCCGACGCTGCACGGCGGCAAAGCGGAGGGCTTTAACGACCACCGCATTGTGATGGCCCTTTCCGTTGCCGCGCTGAAAGCCGACGGCAGCGTCACAGTCACCGACGCGCAGAGCGTTCAGAAGAGCTATCCGGCCTTTTTTGAAGATTACAATCGGTTGGGAGGAAAAGCGAATGTCTTCCACATGGGGTGAAACGGTAAAAATATCCATCTTCGGCGAAAGCCACGGAAAGGCGATCGGGGTGGTGCTGGACGGCCTGCCCGCCGGGGAAAAAATCGACCTCGACTCCGTAGCGCTGCAGATGAGCCGCCGCGCACCGGGCAGGGATTCCACGAGCACGCCGCGAAAGGAAAGCGACCTGCCGCAGATCGTCAGCGGGATGCTCAACGACACAACGACCGGCGCGCCGCTGTGCGCGCTGATTGAAAATACGAACACCCGGTCCGGGGACTACGACAACCTGAAGCTTGTCCCCCGTCCGGGACACGCGGACTTCCCCGCGCACCTGCGTTACGGCGGATACAACGACGTGCGCGGCGGCGGGCATTTTTCCGGTCGGCTGACGGCCCCCCTCGTCTTTGCGGGCGCGGTGTGCCGCCAGATTTTGCAGCGCCGGGGCATTCTGATCGGCGCGCATGTTTTCTCGGTAAAGGATGTGACGGACGACCCGTTTGACCCCGTATATATTCCGGAGGATCTACTGACTTCCTTATCCTCAGTTTATTTTCCCGTTATCAATGAAAATGCAAAACAGAAGATGAGGGATACCATCGAGGCCGCCCGGCTTGCCCAAAACAGCGTGGGCGGCGTGGTCGAATGCGCGGTGACCGGTCTTTCGGCGGGCGTCGGCGGCCCCCTGTTCGGGGGAATCGAGCCGGTGTTTTCCTCCATCCTGTTCGGCATTCCGGCGGTCAAGGGCGTGGAGTTCGGCGCGGGCTTCGGCGCTTCGGCGCTTTTCGGCAGCGAAAACAACGACCCCTATTTCTGCGACGGCGGCACGGTGAAAACAAAAACCAACCACGCGGGCGGAATCCTGGGCGGGATTTCCACCGGGATGCCGGTTCTTTTCCGCGCGGCGTTCAAGCCGACGCCGTCAATTGCGCTGGAACAGGACAGCGTGGACCTGACCGCAAAAGAGAACACAAAGCTCAGCGTACACGGGCGGCACGACCCCTGCATTGTCCCGCGCGCGGTCCCCGTGGTGGAAGCCGCGGCGGCGGTTGCGCTGATGAACCTGATCAATCTGCATACCGGAGGAATGAAAGCATGACCCTTGAAGAAATCAGACAGGAAATAGACCGGATCGATAAGGAGCTTCTTCCGCTGTTCGTCCGTCGCATGGACTGCGCGAAGCAGGTCGCCGCCGTCAAACAGGAGCAGAAGCTTCCGGTGTTCAACGGCGGGCGCGAGCAGGAAATTCTGGACCGCATCGTTCGTCAGGCCGAGGAATACGGCGGCGAAGCACGGCTCCTTTATTCCGGCATGATGGATATGAGCCGGGCGCTGCAGTACAACCTGCTCGGCGGGGGCGGAGAACTGCGGGAAACCATCCGCAAAGCCGGCGCCGCGCCGGAAAAGGCGGAAAAGATCGCCTGCCTTGGGGAAAACGGCTCCTTTTCCCACGAGGCGCTCAGCCTGCTGTACCCCAAAGCGGCTCCCCAGTTTTATCAGGGCTTCGGCGGGATTTTCTCGGCCGTCGCCAACGGGCAGGCGGACCTGGGAATCCTCCCGGTGGAAAACTCCTCCGCCGGTTCGGTCAGCGAGGTTTACGACCTCATTCTGAAATACCGGTTCTGTATTGTCAACGCGGCGACTTTGCACGTTCACCACTGTCTGGCGGCGGCCAAAAAAGTGGACGTCCGCACCATCGGCACGGTGTACTCCCACCCGCAGGCGCTGTCCCAGTGCTCGGAGCACATCACCAGAAACGATCTGCGCCCCCTGCCGTGCTCCAACACGGCCTCGGCCGCACAGATGGTCGCGCAGCGGCAGGAGGCCGGGATCGCCGCCATCTGCTCCGAGCACGCGGCAAACGAATACAAGCTGCACATTCTGGAAAGGGATATCCAGAACAGCTCAAACAACTGTACGCGGTTTATCGTCATCAGCCGCAGCCTGTTTATCCCGGACCGCGCCCGGAAAATCAGCCTGTGTTTTTCGCTTCTCCACAAAACCGGCACTCTCTACAGTGTGCTCGCGCGCTTTGCGGCGCTCGGGCTGAACCTGACGAAAATAGAGAGCCGCCCGATTCAGGATAAAAACTTTGAATACGATTTTTATCTTGATTTTACCGGCAATGTGCGGGAGGACGCGACGCTGAACCTGATCTGTTCGCTTTACGACGAACTTCCCCGTTTCTCCTTTTTGGGGAACTACACGGAAAACGAATAACCTTGCCGATAGAAGGAACCCGCCGGGCTTTTCAGTCCGGCGGGTTCTCTTTTCTGTTCCTCGTACGCCTGACGCGCGGCTCGCGCTTGCAGTACGGCGGATGTTTTTTATGGCTTTGATGATGCTCGAGACACTCGGCGCATTTTCCATGGCGCTCACAGTTGATTCTAGGACAGCTGCAGGTGTCCGTCCCGTTTTCCAGTAGCATATTTTCTCCTCCGCCGCTTTCTCACAGACGCTCATCCTCTGGATTCGCAACATACAGAGCGATATCCTGAACCCTGCAATCCAGAATGCGGCACAAATCATTGATTGTAACGGTCGAAAGCGGCTGATTGCGGCGCAGACGCGTCAGCATACTGCTGCTGATATGATGACTTTTGATCAGGGCATAAGTAGTAACGCCCCGCTTTTTCAGCGTTTCCCAAAATGGAGTATACAAAATCATTCCGGCAATCTCCGCTTGGCCGCAAGGGCGACCCAGCCCTTTTCGGTTCTGCGGCTGACGATTGTAAACTTTTTCTCCACCTCGTCCAGAACGTCCCGCTCGCGGGTGTCGATAATCCCGCTCATCAGATAAACCGTATCCGGATACAGAAACCGCTCGATATCCTTTGTCAGCAGAATGATTACATCCGCGACGATATTCGCGACCACGATGTTGTATTTTCCGCTGACCTTGTCGGTCAGGTCGCCGCAGATGCCGGTAAAGCGGTCGGCCACCTGATTGATTTCGGCGTTCTGTTCGGCGGTCTTGACCGCGAGCGCGTCGATGTCCACGCCGACGGCCTTTTGCGCGCCCAGAAGCAGAGCCGCGACGGAGAGGATGCCGCTTCCGCAGCCGACGTCCAGCACCTCACAGCCGGGCGTGACGGTTTCTTCCAGCAGCTCCATGCACAGGCGCGTTGTTTCGTGGGTACCGGTGCCGAATGCCAGCCCCGGCTCCAGGTGGAGCACCTTACGGTCTCCGGCATCGTATTCCTCTTCCCAGGTGGGACGGATCAAAAGCTTTTCGCCTACCGGAATCGGTTTAAAATATTTTTTCCAGTTGTTGATCCAGTCCTCTTCCACACAGTTCGCCGTGGTGATCGTATGCCGGATGCCCTCCGCGTTGTAACGCTCGCTTAAAAAGGCGATGGCCTCTGCGGGGTTTTCCTCCGGGCTGATATAGACGTGCACCTTTGCCTTTGAGCGGTCCTTTTTCAGCAGGTCCTCGTCGATCAGGTCGATGTGTGCGATTTCCTCCACCTCTTCGCACAGGTGCGAATAATCCTCAATATAAATTCCGTACGGCACCACCATCTGGGCAATGTCCCCGGCTCTGTCAATCTCCTTTGCGTCCACCTCTGCCGTTACTTCCGTCCAGTCCATTTTTTCCTCCTGAAGCCTTATTCTGCAGTAAGCCGGGGAAGCAAAGCTTTCCCGGCTGTTTCCTTTTCATTATAACCCAGAATTCTGAAAATTTATAGACTTATTTTGCAGGGCGCGCGAATACATTTGATTAATGAAATTTATTAAAGGTGTTAATCGAATGAAAAAGCGCGTCTTTTACCTGAATGCGGTCATCCTGACCGCCAGCAGCGTCCTTCTGCGACTGAGCAACATCTGGTTCCGGGTGTTCATCTGCTCAAAAATCGGCGCGTCCGGCATGGGCCTGTATCAGCTGATTCTGTCGGTCTTTATTCTGGGCATCACCCTGAGCACCTCGGGCGTGGGCCTTGCCGTCACGCGCCTTGTGGCGGAAGGGCGCGGCACCAGGGACAGTATCCGGCGCTGTGTCTGCTACGCGCTTGTTTTGAGCCTGGCGGCAGCGGGGGCGCTGTTTACCTGTGCGGATTTTATTTCCGTACATTTTATCGGCGACGCCGTCGCCGCAGCGCCGCTGCGGATTCTGGCGCCAAGCCTTCCCTTTATTGCGATATGCGCCTGCCTGAAAGGTTATTTCCTTGCCATCCGCAACACGATCGTTCCCGCGTGCGGCGAGTGGCTGGAGCAGTTTGTCACCATCGGCGCTTCCATTTTCCTGTTCACCCGGCTCGCTGCACCGCTGGAAGCGCTGATGCTCGGCTCCACCATAGGAGAAGTCTTTTCCTGCGCGTATATCGTCGTGCTATATCTGATCTTCGCCGGCCGGCGCGGCCTTTCCAAAGCGAAAAGCAGCGGCGTTTTCCAAAGCGTCGTTCATATTGCGGCCCCGGTCTTGTTCGGCTCCTTTTTCCGCGGGCTGCTGAGCAGCACTGAAAACATCCTCATCCCCCGCGGGCTGAGAAAATACGGCGCCGGGGACAGCGGCGCGCTGGCGCAGTACGGGACCATGCAGGGTATGGTAATGCCGATTCTGTATTTCCCCTCCGCCTTTCTCGCCGCCCTGTCCATGCTGCTGATTCCCGAAATGGCGGAGGCCAACGCGGGTGGAAAACGGGCGACGATTCAGAGATCGGTTGAAAAGGCAATGCGCTTTACCCTCACCTTTTCCTTTCTGATGACCTCGGTCCTCATCGTATTTGCGGACAGTATCGGAATGGCGTTTTATAAAAGCACACAGGTGGGAAATATTCTGCGTATTATGGCGCCGATTCTTCCGCTGATGTACCTTGACAGCGTGGTGGACGGGATGCTCAAGGGCCTTGACCAGCAGCTGTATTCCCTCAAATACAATTTCAGCGACTCGGTGATGCGCGTCCTCCTGATCGCGGGGCTGGTACCGATCTTCGGCATCCGGGCCTATATCGCCATCCTTTTTATGAGCGAGATTTACAACGCTTCCCTGAGCATCAACCGGCTGCTGAAGGTAACCGCCATAGAGGTGGATGTGGTAAGCTGGATTCTCACTCCGGCGGTTCTGGCCGCCCTATTGTATTATTTGCTGCTTTTGCTTCAAAAAGCCCTTTGTTTTGCAGTTTGACAAATGGATGGTAAACAGTTAAACTTATACCTATTATCTATAGCAATTCCATTTCAGTTTGCGAGACAAAATACGTTCCTCCCCCGCTTTCGGCGGGGGGAGGAACGCAGCCTTGTTGCAGAATCAACTGGAAATGCTATATGCTGCAAAATGAGGGAAAAAAATGGATAATCTCTGGATCTTGTTTCTCGTTTTTACCGCATACAGTTTTCTCGGCTGGCTGACCGAAAGTATTTTCTGTTCCGTCCCCGCCGGTAAATTCATCAACCGCGGATTCCTAAACGGACCGTTCTGCCCGATTTACGGCGTAGGCGGTGTGGTCGTCGTGTCCGCCCTGACGCCCTTTAAGGAAAATCTTGTCGTTCTTTATCTGGTTGGGGTCATCATAACGACCCTGCTGGAATATGGGACTGGCTTCGCCCTTGAAAAAGTATTCCGTACAAAATACTGGGACTACTCCACCCATCGGTATAATTTTCAGGGCAGGATCTGCCTTGAAAATTCGCTGCTGTTCGGCGTGATGTGTGTGGTCGGCATCCTTTTCATCCACCCGACGCTCCTGGATTTGCTGGAATCCATTCCCGAAACGGTTCTGCCCTGGGTGGCCAGCATTTTCGTGCTCTACTTTGTCTGTGACGCCACTTTGTCCGTCTACACCACCTTCAAGCTGAACGGAAAGCTGGACGAAATGCAGCAGGTGCTGGATGAAATCAGAGAAAGGGCCGCCGCCTTTAAAGCGGATAAAATTGAAACCATGCAGTCCGCGCTGGCGTGCCTGATCGATGAGGAAACAAAGGCGGCTTATCAGAAAGCCCTGAGTGAGCTTTACGAAAAGAAGGATAACATTGAAGCGGATGTCAAATGCCTTCAATGCCGCATTATCAGCGCGTTCCCAACCATGAAATCCATGCGTTCCAATGAATCCCTGCAGAGAATGAGAGAAATCATCCGGGAAAAGACGAAGAATATCCGCCGCGGATAAATCAGTCAAAAAGGCCACCGACATATCGGCGGCCTTTTTCTTTCACTTTATGAGTTTCTTTTTACAAAATGTTTTATTGCAAAGACCAGCGCGATGACCGACCACATCACCGTACAGGCCAGAGTAAGCGGCCCCCCGCTCCCGCCCGTCCCGGCCGAAAACTGATAGGAGGACCTTACAAGCCCGTATCCCGCGACAATCACCGCAGCGGCGGCGGCCACAATGATCACCGCGGCCGTTTTGGCGGTGACCCGCCGGGGCGTTTCCTTCGGGCCTACCAGCGCGTCGCCCCAGATGCAGCGGCAGATAAAATACGTGCACCCGGCCAGCAACAGAATAAAGGTGTTCATCGGGGGCTCCATCCACACAAAGCCCAGTCCGCCGATAAACGTATCTATAAGGATTAGGAACGATAACAGAACAAAGGACTGGTAACCGTACCGGTAGCGTCTGCTTTGCTGCAATTCGTCAAATTCAATTTTTTTCATGATCGTCATCCTCCCAAAATAGCTGATCCAATGTTTTCCCCAAAACCCTGCATATGGCAATGCACAGGTTTACCGACGGATTATAATCCCCGTTTTCGATGGCATTTAAGGTCTGCCGTGTGACCCCGACCGCCTCTGCGACTTCCTTCTGCGACATATCCAGCGCGGCCCTTGCGGATTTCAGGCGAAGATTTTTGCCCAACCGAAATTCCTCCTTTGCACTTCCGATACACACAGTATATTATATATTATACATAATGTCAAATATATATTACATAATATCCAAAATGAATGACTCGATTGGATCAGCGCATTACCGGCGCACCGGCGTTTTGCTGTCATAAGCTGTCAAGTCAGGATACAAAAAGGGGCCTGCCGGAAAGCAGGTCCCTAAGTGATCGATTCGTCACGCGACGTTTTTGGGGCTCCCTCTTTGGGGGAACAGACAGGCAAAGCCCTCTGAAGATGACTCCCTCCGACGCGCCGGGCGCGCCACCTCCCTCACGGAGGGAGGCAGGGTTGGCCCTTTAGGGCTCCCTCTCTGAGGGAGCTGGCAGGCGCAGCCTGACTGAGGGAGTTCCTTCCGAGAATTCTTCCGCCGTCCTCATTGGCAGGAGTCTCAAAGGATTTTTACTTCACCGCAATGACTTCGACTTCCACCAGCACATTCTTGGGAAGCTGCTTCACGGCGACGCAGGAACGCGCGGGTTTGCCTGTAAAGTATTTTTCATAGACAGCGTTGAAGGCGGCGAAATCAGCCATATCCGCCAAAAAGCAGGTGGTTTTTACCGCGTTTGTAAAATCGGCGCCCGCCGCCTTTAACACTGCGGCAATATTATGCATGACCTGTTCGGACTGCACGGTGATGTCGCCCTCTGCGATTTCCCCGGTCGCGGGAATGATCGGAATCTGCCCGCTGAGGTATACGGTATTACCCGCCTCAATTGCCTGGGAATACGGGCCGATTGCGGCCGGTGCGTCTTTTGTTGAAATAACCTGACTCATGTTAACTTCCTCCATTTACATATTTCTGATGTGATATCCCGCATCGGTAATCGCCCTGCGGATCTGCTCCAGATGCTCACGGTTTCTGGTCTCCATGCGGATGTGCAGGTAGCAGTCGTTGATGCCGGTATTTTCCCCGCCGCGGTCGTGGTGGACACTGACCACATTGGCGCCCAGATCGGCAATAATCGCGGAAACGTCCTTTAGCTGGCCCGGCTTATCGACCATGGCGATCACAAGGTCGCCCGAGCGCCCGGCTTTCAGCAGGCCGCGGCTGATGACGCGGGACAGGATGGTTACGTCGATATTGCCGCCCGACAATAAGCATACCACTTTTTTACCCTTCACATCAACCTTATTAAACATGGCGGCCGCAACGGCCACCGCGCCCGCCCCCTCGGCAATCAGCTTCTGCTGCTCGATCAGCGTGAGAATCGCCGTGGCGATCTCGTCGTCCGTAACCGTGACCACCCCGTCGACATACTTGCTGCAAAGGTCAAAGGTCGTGTCCCCCGGACATTTTACCGCGATTCCGTCCGCAAAGGTAGAAACGCATTTCAGGGCCTCCACCTGTTTGTCGGCGAGCGCCTGCACCATGCTGGGCGCGCCGCTGGCCTGTACGCCGTACACCTTGCAGTTGGGATTCAGCGACTTGACGGCGTAGGCAACGCCGGAAATCAGCCCGCCGCCGCCGACCGGGACGATCACCGCGTCCACATCCGGCAGCTGATCCAGAATTTCCAGCCCGATGGTCCCCTGACCGGCGATCACCTGCGCGTCGTCAAACGGGTGGATAAAGGTCGCGCCGCTTTCCTCCCGCAGCTCACAGGCCTTCTGATACGCGTCGTCGTAGACTCCCTTGACCAGACAGACCTCGGCCCCGTAGCTTTTGGTCGCCTCCACCTTGGAAATCGGCGCGCTGTCCGGGATGCAGATCAGCGACCGGATTCCGTTTTTCGCGGCGGCAAGCGCCACACCCTGCGCGTGGTTACCGGCGGAGCAGGCGATCACGCCCTTTGCCTTTTCCTCCTCGGTCAGCTGAGATATTTTGTAGTATGCGCCGCGCACCTTGAACGAACCGGTTATCTGAAGATTTTCGGTCTTCAGGTAAATCTGGCTTTCCGGATTGATGAGCGGTGCGTGAATCAATGCCGTCTCGCGGATGACTCCCTTTAAAACATAAGCGGCGTGGTAAACCTGATCTAACGTCAACAAGCTGATATCCCCCAACGTATTATTATTTCATCATGGCCATTGCGCCGGTGCGCAGGATTTTCAGAACATTGTACGGATTGTACAGTTCAATAAAAGAGTTGATGGTGTTCGCGTCGCCGGTCAGTTCCATAATCATGGAATCCGGCTGTACATTTAAAATACCGGCATGGAACACATTCGCGATTTCCACCAGCCTTTCGCTGTTCTGCAGGTTCCGCTCCACCTTCAAAAGCAGATGCTCGCGCACGACGGCCTCTTCCCGGTTGAGCACGGTCACTTCCTCGATGTCGACCAGCTTGCTCACCTGTTTATCCACCTGGCGGACAATGCGGTCGTCGCCCGAAACGACGATCAGGATGCGGGAGTATTCCGTGTTTTCCGTCTGGGCCGCGACAATGCTTAAAATGTTGTAGCAGCGGCGGCTGAACAGCCCGGCGATACGCAGAAGAACGCCCGGATTATTTCTGGCGAGTACGGACAAAACATATTCTTTATCGTTATCATGATTCATTATAATCTGTCGCTCCTCACATTTCAAGAATCGGATTTTCCACGGAGCCGCCCGCCGGTACCATGGGCAGCACATTGACGTCCGGATTGATATGGCAGTTGATCAGGACCGGTTCCCGCAGGGCGAGCGCCTGCTTCAGCACCGGTTCGATTTCGCTTTTGCGGCTGATGGTAAACGCCTTCACGCCGAACGCCTGCGCCAACATTTCATAATTGGTGGTCCTGTCCAGCGTCGTCTGTGAAAAGCGGCTGCCGTAGAAAAGCTTTTGCCACTGGCGCACCATACCGAGCACCTGATTGTTGAAGACCAGCTCGATTACCGGAATATTGTACTGCGCCGCGGTGGAAAGCTCGTTGCAGTTCATATGGAAGCTTCCGTCGCCCGCAATATTGACGACGTGTTTGTCGGGGTTCGCGACCTGCGCACCGATCGCCGCGCCCAGGCCGAAGCCCATGGTCCCCAGCCCGCCGGAGCTGACGAAGTGCCGGGGGGTGCGGAACCGGTAGAACTGCGCCGTCCACATCTGGTGCTGGCCGACCTCGGTAACAAGGATCGCTTCGGAATCCGTCAGGCGGTCAAGGGTTTCCAGAACCTCCTGCGGCAGGACCTCTTCCTCGGACGTGCTTTCCTGCACCAGAGGATACAGCGCTTTCCACTCTGCAATTTCTTCCATCCAGAGCTTGTGCTGGCGCTGGGGAAGCATCCCGTTCAGATGCGCCAGAATTTCTCTGGCGTCGCCCTTCATCTTTAAATCCACATCAATATTTTTATTGAATTCCGCCGTATCGATCTCGATCTGGATAATCGGGCAGTGCCGCGCAAACAGGTTCGCGTTGCACAGCACACGGTCGGAAAAGCGTGTTCCTACGGCAATCAGCAGATCGCAGTTTTTAATGGCGAGGGCCGCCGTGTTCGTCCCGTGCATACCCAGCATCCCGATATAGCGCGGGTCGGTCTGGTCGTAGCCGCCCTGACACATCAGTGAAGAGGAAACGGGCGCGTCGAGAAGCTCCGCGAATTTTTTCAGCTCGCCGTATGCTTCCGCTGCAATGACCCCGCCGCCCGTATAGATAAACGGCTTTTCGCTCGTGCGGAGCATCTCCAAAGCCTGCTCGAAGCGTTCCGCCCAGGGAAAGTCTCCCCGTGGCGCCGGAAGCGGCGGCTGCGGCGTATATTCATATTTCTGCGCCGTTACGTCCTTCGGAATATCCACAAGCACCGGCCCTTTCCGGCCCGTACCGGCAATCAAAAACGCCTTGCGGATCGTATCGGCCAGATCCTCGATATTTTTCACCAGATAATTATGTTTGGTGACCGGCATGGTGATACCGGTGATATCCACTTCCTGAAAGCTGTCCAGCCCCAGAAGGTCGCAGCTTACGTTGCCGGTAATCGCGACCATCGGGACCGAATCCATATAAGCGGTGGCGATCCCGGTGACAAGGTTGGTCGCGCCCGGGCCGGACGTTGCGATGCAGACCCCTGTTTTCCCGGTCGACCGTGCGTAACCGTCCGCCGCGTGGGCCGCGCCCTGCTCGTGGGCGGTGCGGATATGGTTGATCTTATTCCTGTACTCGTAAAGCGCGTCGTAAATATTCAGCACCGCACCGCCCGGATAGCCGAAAACCGTATCCACGCCCTGCTCCAGCAGACATTCCATCATGATCTGCGCCCCTGTTAACTGCATTCGTATTCCTCCTTAAAGACATATCTTCCTCAGATAAAATAAAAAAGCCTTCGCCCCTGCATAGAGGCGAAGACTTCACTTCGCGGTACCACTCTAAATTCGCCGGAGAACCGGCATCTCAGCATGCATCAAACAATGCACTCCCCTGTAACGGCGGGACACCGGGCGTACTTACTTAGCGACTGTTCAGCTGCCTGCTCCGGGGTGATATCCTGCATTCGCCGTACCGTCTTTCACCTGCCGACGGCTCTCTGTGAGCGGAAAGGATGCATTCTGTCCCCATCTGCGCATTTTTGTTATTGGTTTATAGCATATTATATTCCGGCCTGCTTGTCAAGTGTTTTATCAAGCCTTGTCTGTAAAAGAAACAATCCTGCCTGCTTCGGGTAAAATCATTTGACCGCACCGGCCGAACGCACGGCGGAATCTTTCCGGCCCGGTACAATGACCGGATCGACCTTTTGATCGGTGTGATAAGGCATGATGTCGGGACTTACGGGCTGATTGGTAAAGTACGGCATGACGGACGGTTCCAGACTTCCCGTGGAAGCTGCACCGCTTTTCGTTACGCCCGGCACCGCGGCCGCAGAAACCGACCCGCAAATCGTCAGCATCACCGCCCACAGCATCAGAATACCCGCTGCCTTTTTCATACACTCATCCCTTCCAAAAGTATGTGCCGCCTTCCCAGTTGCAGAAAAACCGGCCTTAAAGGTTTTTTATTTGAGCCAATACTCGCTTCCGTCGCTTTTTCTGTCCATATATCCCAGATCAATCAGACTGCGGCGCAGGGTGGAATAATCTTCCGGATAAATCCCCTTTAGAATTCCGTTGACATCCATTTCCGTATAGTGTTTCCCCTTTTCAAACTGGCCCGCTATTTTTTTAAAAATAACCGCTTTTTTCTTCGCTTTGGAAGAAATCACCTTTAGTTTTAAGGGTTCTAACGAGCTGAAAACATTATTTAATATTTTTTCTTCCTCTTCCGGCGTGATATCAATCGTTTCCATATTGATCCTCCTGTTATATTTCCTATTATCAATTTTACCCTGCATTTTAAAAATGTCAAGCGGATATGATGTGATTTCTGAATGATGGCAATTCCATTTCAGTTTGCGAGACAAAACACGTTCCTCCCCCGCCGAAGGCGGGGGAGGAACGTAACCTTGTTGCAGAATCAACTCCGGAAGTGCTGTAGATGCATCGCTGTCCTGGCCGGGCTCCGGAGTGAATAAACAGGGAAGAAAACGATCATAATAAAAAAAAGGAGTGAAAAAGATGTTAGATAAAATCGCATTGCTTTTGGTTATCATCGGCGGTCTGAACTGGGGTTCCATCGGTATTTTCCAGTTCGACTTTGTTTCATGGATCGGCGGCGGTCAGTCCGGAATGTTCAGCCGGATCATCTATGTACTGGTTGCAATCGCTGCAATCTGGTGTATTTCACTGCTGTTCAGAGACGACGAGGCCGTCCGAGAAACCACATAATGGAGGCCCTCCCGAAAAAATGGGAGGGCTTATTTTTTTGCTATCTGTTGTTGTCCGGAATGTTGTCCTCAGGTGTGGCTTTGATATAATCTTTTCCTTCTCCGGCCGATGATCCGCTGGTTTTCCATTCGTCGGACGATGTTTTATCATTTTTGGGGGAATCAGTGCTGTTAACATCCGACTGTGTATTTTTCTTATCCTGACCGAGACAATTTGCATCTGTTATAAAGTTGCAGCTTTTTTCATCGTTCTGTGTATCACCGTTCAGGTTTAGAAAACTGTATTTCTTACTCATGAGTTTCTCCTCTTTTCCATAACATTGTCCTCAGGGACATTTTTACTATTCCCAAAGCGGGTGGCGTTATACCGCCCTTTCAGAAAAGCCGTTCATGCAAAAGCCGGAAAAACGCGCCGGAAAACAACAAGCACACCGTTTCATGTCATACGAAACGATGTGCCTGTTGCTATGGTGTGTGTCGAAACATGGAATAAGTAAAGGAGTAATCAAAAATTAATTTCAGAGCTTTTTCTCTGAAGCGACATCCTGTACGGACTCGGTGATCTCCTCCAGGCTCTGGTTGGCGCTGGAGCCGACCGCAGCTACTACCGCACCCTCTACCAGGGGGCAGTCGAGCATCCGTATTTTTCGTTCGGGCATATTTTCAATCACCATCTCCGCCGTCATGACCGCGCTGCCCATATCCATCAGGATCACCGCGCCGTCATCGGTATACACGGAGTCTATGGCTGTACTGATTTTTTCAAAGCTGGTGCCAAAGGTACCGTCGTCAAGCCCCCCGGCCGGAACAACCGGCGCGTCGGCCGCCATCATCTTTGCCAGCTCGGCAACGCCTTCGGCAAGCTTTTGGCTGTGGGATACAATGATAATTCCTACCATATTTAACCTTTCCTGTCTAAAACAGCTTTATAACATTCTGTTGATTACTTTCAGCATTAAGCAGGAAGAGGTTGCTCCCGGGTCCTGGTGCCCAAGGCTTCTTTCCCCAAGGTAGCTGGCCCTTCCCTTTGTTGCAATAATGGTTTTGGTATATTCAACGCCCTTTTCCGCGGCTTCCACCCCCCGGGTGAGCGCAGCCTTAAAGTCGTTATTTTCCGCATAGCTTTTTTTAATGGCATTTAGCGCGGGAATCAGGGCGTCCAGCATGGTCTTTTCGCCTTCGTGCGCCTTTCCCCTCATTTCGATTCCGCCGATAGCGGCTTCCAGCGCGGCAATAAAGTCATTGCCGTCTATTTCGGTTTTCGCGCCGACAGCGACGCCGGCCCTCATAAACGCGGTTCCGTAAAGCGGGCCCGAAGCGCCCCCCACAGTGGAAACCAGCGACATGCCGACCGTTTTCAGAATAGACCCGATATCCTTCCCGGAGAGATCGGCCAGCTTCTTTTCTACCTCTTTGAATCCTCTGGCCATATTGATTCCATGGTCACCGTCACCAATGACATTGTCCAGTTCCGTTAAAAAATCTTTTTCCATCTGAATTTGCTCGCCGATCTGTTTCAGTATTTCTATTACTTTACTGCTGTCCGTCATAATGATTTCCCTCTCTCAAAAGATATATCCATATCATTCAATAATAAATGATTTATATGCAACCAGATGAAAATTATGCGGCGGAACGGTGCGCCCCGCCGCACACAGCAAACCTTATTGTTTGAATGCAGGGGTATCGGCCTTTGCATCGAGAAGCTCCTTGAGCTCTTCGTCAAGGCGGAGCATGGAAATGGAGAAGCCCGCCATTTCAATGGAGGTCATGTAATTGCCGACAAACGTCCTGTAAATTCTGATTCCCTTTTCCGTCAGGTAATCATGGACCTTATTGTTGGCAATGAAGAGCTCCATCAGAGGCGTCGCGCCGGAACCGTTGATCATAACCGCAACTTCCTTGCCGCTGTAATCAATGTCCGCTACGATTTTATCCAGAAGCATGGTGACGATTTCATCCGCGCTCCTGATTTTCTCCCTGTGGGTGCCCGGCTCGCCGTGGATGCCGATGCCGATTTCCATTTCGTCCTCGCCGAGCTCAAAACCGGGCTTGCCGGCCGCGGGAACGGTACAGGGCGTAAGGGCCATGCCCATCGTCCTGACATTGTCGACGACCTTCTGCGCTACGCGGTGGACCTCGTCCAGGTCCGCCCCGGTTTCGGCCTTCGCGCCCGCAATCTTATGGACAAACACGGTTCCGGCAACGCCGCGGCGCCCGGTCGTGTAAAGGCTGTCC
The DNA here is from genome assembly GCF_052442865.1 of Caproiciproducens puteiluti. NCBI lineage: Bacteria > Bacillati > Bacillota > Clostridia > Eubacteriales > Acutalibacteraceae > Caproiciproducens > Caproiciproducens puteiluti. The sequence continues at coordinate 3,561,006 of NZ_CP194790.1, forward strand.
TTGACCGCCACGTCGTCGTTGGTCACCACGTGCTTTACGCTGACCCCGTCCGCTTCGGCCATTTCCGCCGCCATTTCGAAGTTCATGACGTCGCCCGTGTAGTTTTTCACTACCATCAGCACGCCCTTATCCGTGGCGATGGCTTTGATGCCCTCATAAATCTGATCAGGAGTGGGAGAAGTGAACACGGCCCCCGCTACGGCACAGTCAAGCATTCCCTCGCCGACATAACCGCCGTGCGCAGGCTCATGTCCACTGCCGCCGCCGCTGATGAGTGCCACCTTGCCTTCTTTTTTGTGAGCCCTGACGACTACGTTGCCGCAGTCCAGTTTTCTGACGTGATCCGGATACGCTTTTACCATGCCGACGATCATTTCCTGTTCCACATTGTCCACGCTGTTTATTAACTTCTTCACAAAAAACGCCTCCTGTCATTTATTTTAATTTATCATTACGGTAACGCTCTGATCTTATTCCAGTTCTTTCGTCGCGATAATATTGACCGGCGTACCGCACACATTTTTAATAAGGACTTCCCCAATATGGATCGGACGCATGACCGTATGGCGGGAAATCTCTTTCAGGCAATCGAAAATTTTACTTTTTTCGATCGGCTTGGAGGTTTTCACGGAAAGCGGCTGAGTGGTTCCGTACACCCTCATCAAAGCGGTCACCATTCTGGTCGGAAGCGTCAGCTCCTCCTGTGCATATTTTTTACCAATATTGCAGGTATAGCCCTCGATGGATAAAATCTGATCGCCGTCCACCTCCGCGGTGATCCGGCAGCCCATCGGGCAGCCGATGCAGGTAATTTCTTTTATCATGACTGCTGCGCCTCCACTCTTACAGTGATTTTGTCAGCATTGGCATTTTTCTGCAGATATTCCGGAGTGAATTTCAGCGTCACCATTTCGCCGGGGGTCAAAATCCGGCTCTTTTTCTCGGCTGCCTGAACGTCTCCGACATCTATACAAACCTTTGCATCCTTGTAAACGCCCCTCGGACGGAACATAATGGTGATCGGCTCATCCAGCTTCTTTGAGATATGCTGGGGGACCGCGCCGGACACGCCGAAACCGTTGACCACTTCCAGCGTCTCTTCCTCCTTCGCAAGCTGGCCCTGTACATATTTGTAGGCGTTGGCGCCGGCTTTGGCGGATTCCTCGGATACGAAGTCGACCAGGTCATGCACATGCAGCACGTTCCCGCAGGAGAAAATTCCATCCACGGAGGTCTGGAGATTCTCGTTTACCTCCGCGCCGTTTGTCGCCGGGGAAATCTTTACGCCGGCCATGGTGGACAGCTCATTTTCAGGAATCAGGCCGACGGAAAGCAGCAGGGTGTCGCACTCGTAATACTCTTCCGTTCCGGGAATGGGCTTGAGCGTTTTGGGGTCGACCTCTGCAACCGTTACGCCTTCCAGGCGTTCCCTGCCGGCAATATCGGTTACAGTATGGCTGAGCAGGAGCGGAATATCGTAGTCGTCAAGGCACTGTACAATATTTCTTTTCAGTCCGGCGGAGAAGGGCATCAGCTCCACGCACGCCAGAACCTTTGCGCCCAGGAAAGTCATTCTGCGCGCCATAATCAGCCCGATATCTCCGGAACCGAGAATGAGGACGCGCCTGCCGGGCATCAGGCCCTTCAGATTCGTAAATTTCTGCGCGGTTCCCGCCGTGTAAATACCGGAGCATCTCCAGCCCGGTGTGGCGAGGGACCCTCTGGGGCGCTCGCGGCAGCCCATGGCAAGGATGACGGATTTTGCTTTGAAATGCTCCAGCCCCGCGCCCCTGCTGACCGCGGTCACCACCTTGTCCGGGGTGATGTCGATGACCATGGTGTCGCACTGGGAGGGGATGCCGTACTCCAGCACCTTGTCGATATATCTCTGCGCGTATTCCGGGCCGGTGAGCTCTTCCTTAAAGGTGTGGAGCCCGAAGCCGTTGTGGATGCACTGCTTCAGAATACCGCCGAGGTTCTCTTCTCTTTCGAGAATCAGAATGTCCCTCGCACCCGCTTCGTAGGCGGAAACCGCGGCCGCCAGACCGGCAGGTCCGCCGCCGATGATCAAAATATCTACATTACGCATCTTCATGATCCCCTTTCTCAAAAAGGTAACTGTCCAGATATTTGGAGTTTCCTCCGAACTTTGTCACTTCCAGCGGGGATATATGAAGCTCTTCACACAATATTTCCAGAGTCCTTGGGGTACAGAAGCCCGCCTGGCACCGGCCCATTCCGGCTCTTGTCCTTCTCTTGATGCCGTCGACCGATCTCGCCCCGACCGGCCTGCGGATTGCTTCCCTGATTTCAGCTTCCGTCACGGTTTCACATCTGCAGACGACCTTTGCGTAATCCGGGTTGACGGAGATCGCCATTGCCCTCTCTTCGTCCGTCATCTCCCTGAACTTCGGTATCCCTTTTCTGATCGGATTGAAATCATCCTTTTTCTTCGCTCCGAGCTTGTCGGTGATCATATCTGCCAGATACACGGCAATCGCCGGGGACGAGGTCAGTCCCGGGGATTCCACGCCCGCCGCGTTGAAGAACATCGGCGCGTCCGGCGCTTCGCCGAGGACAAATTCATTTCTGTCGCAGTGCGCGCGCAGTCCGGAGAACGTTGTGATATAATTTCTGGCGGGAATGTGCTCCCAGGTAAGGGCAGCGAATTTCAGAACCTTCTCAAGTCCCTCAGGTGTGGTCCTTGTGTCCGTCTTATCGTCGATATCCTCTGCGGTCGGCCCGATCAGGATGGTTCCGTCCACGGTGGGGGTCACCAGGATTCCCTTGCCCATTTTGGTCGGCAGCTGGAAAATCGACGCGTGGAAGGCATCGCTGAATTTCTTATCGACGATGTAATACTCGCCTCTGCGGGGGACAATGGTGATTTTATCCTCGGAAACCATATTGTTGATTACGTCGGAATAAAGTCCTGCACAGTTCACGACTGCTTTCGCTGTAAAGGTACCAGCCTTGCTTATAACTTTCCATCCGTCTTTTTCTTTTTCAATCGCAGTAACTTCTGCTTCACGGTAGAAATTAACACCGTTCATCGCAGCGTTTTCGGCAAAGGCCTCGGTCAGTTCATAGGGGCAGACGATTCCGCCGTTGGTGACCAGAAGTGCCTCGCACGCCGTGCTGCCAATGTTCGGTTCTCTTTTTCTAAGTTCATCTTGTCCAATAATGCTGAGTCCGGGAACTCCGTTTTCTGTTCCCTGCCTTTTTAAAGCTTCCAGGCTTTCATGATCTTCCGGGCTGAAAGAAACAACCAGGGAGGTATTCCATTTATGCGGAACATCCAGCTCTTCGCAGATCTGATCGTACATTTTGTTGCCGAGCACGTTGAACTTCGCTTTTTGAGTACCGGGATGCGCATCATAGCCTCCGTGAATAATCGCGGTATTTGCTTTACTTTGGCCGTTGCTGATATCATCGGTCTTTTCCAGCAAGGCAATGTTCAGGCTGTATCTTGACAATTCTCTGGCCACCGCGCAACCCACGACACCTCCGCCGATGATGATTACATCTACCATTTTGTGAACACCACTCTTTAATTTATTTGGAATTTTTTAAAATAATGCAGGGGCAAATTTTATTCGCCCCTGCAAATATTTTATCAATTCATCGCTAGGTACTTACAAGGCATATTAATTCTTTAATATAACCTGATACAACCATGAATTACCACGGAATTGCCTGGAATACAAATGCAGCGACAAGAGCGCCGATGATGGGCCCAATAATCGGAACGACAAGGCCGTAGCTCCAGTTGGAATCGCCTTTGCCCTTAATGGGGAGGATGGCGTGAGCGATACGGGGTCCGAGGTCACGGGCAGGGTTCAAAGCGTAACCGGTCAGCCCGCCTAAGGACATGCCGATGGATGTGATAATTCCGAATACATACAGGTTGGAAACGCCCACTGTGCCGGCACCGGCTACGTTGCCGAAGCCGAGGAGTGTAAAGACCAGCACGAAGGTAGCAACTGCTTCGCAGAAAATGTTACGGGGAATATTGCGGATGGACGGACCTGTCGCGAAAACGCCCAGTTTCGTTCCGGCATCTTCTGTTGCGTCGAAATGATCCTTGAACATCAGATAGACAACGACAGCACCGACAAAAGCGCCCGCTATCTGAGCAATAATATAACCGGGAACCATAGCCCAGCTGAACTTACCAATCGCCGCAAGAGAAATAGTCAGTGCCGGGTTGAAGCTCGCGCCGGAAGCAGCACCGAAAATGCACGCAGGAATCATAACAGCGAGGCCCCATGCAATACCGGTCTGGACACTGCCGCCGCCCTTTTGTCCGGATTTATTCAAGCTTACGTTGCAGACGACACCGTCGCCCAGGATGATCAGCATCATTGTTCCCAAAAACTCCGCAAGATATGGTAACATTAACAATACACCTCAATCTTTTTTAAATACCGGCCCCTTTCGATAGGAGGTTTCCCCTGCCGAGGGGCCGGCCTGAATTTTAATCGTTTACTCGCTAACCGTAATGCAAAACAGAAAAATCAGTCTTCCTTGGCCCAGCCAAAGGAGCACTTAACAGCCTTGCTCCAGCCTTTGATGATTTCTTCACGATGAGCGGCCTCCATGGCAGGCTCAAAGATCTTGGAAATCTGCCAGTTCTTAATAACGTCTTCCTTGTTTGCCCAGTAGCCAACCGCAAGACCGGCCAGATAAGCAGCGCCCATTGCCGTTGTCTCAATGCACACCGGTCTGTGTACGGGTGCGTTGATCACGTCGGCCTGGAACTGCATCAGGAAGTTGTTGGCGCACGCGCCGCCGTCGACTTTCAGAGCGTTCAGCGTAATACCGGAATCTTCCTGCATCGCTTTCAGCACGTCATAAGTCTGATAGGCAAGGGACTCAAGCGTAGCTCTGACAAAATGATACTTGTTGACGCCTCTGGTGATACCGACGACGGTGCCTCTCGCGTACTGATCCCAGTGCGGAGCACCAAGGCCCGTAAACGCAGGAACAACGTAGCAGCCGTTTGTATCGCTTACCTTTGTCGCCAGATACTCGGAATCGGGCGATGTGTCAACCAGACGCATCTCGTCGCGCAGCCACTGAATTGCAGCGCCGGCTACGAAGATGGAACCTTCGAGCGCATAATTTACTTTCCCGTCAAGGCCCCATGCAATGGTGGTAACCAGGCCGTTCTTTGAATAAACCGGCTTTTCGCCTGTGTTCATCAGCATAAAGCAGCCTGTTCCGTATGTATTCTTCGCTTCGCCCGGAGTGAAGCAGGTCTGGCCGAACAAGGCTGCCTGCTGGTCGCCCGCGGCGCCGGCAATCGGAATCGCCCCGCCGAAGAAGGACGGATCGGATTCGCCGTATACACAGCTGGACGGTTTCGCAGTCGGGAGCATACTCTCAGGAATATTGAGCTCATCAAGAATCTCTTTGTCCCATTTGAGTTCCGTAATGTTGAACAGCATGGTTCTGGAAGCATTGGAATAATCGGTTACATGAACCTTGCCCTTTGTCAGGTTCCAGATCAGCCATGTTTCAATCGTGCCGAACAGTAAATCGCCGGCTTCTGCTCTTTGCCTTACGCCCGGAACATTGTCAAGAATCCATTTTACTTTTGTGCCCGAGAAGTAAGCATCGATCATTAAACCTGTCTTTTTCCTGTAGATTTCTGTTAAACCCTTCGCTTTTAAGGTGTCGCAGTACTGTGATGTACGTCTGCACTGCCAAACGATGGCGTGGTAAACAGGTTCGCCTGTTTTTTTATCCCACACAACGGTTGTTTCACGCTGATTGGTGATACCGATTGCCGCTATATCCGCCGCAACCGCACCGATCTTCAGCATTGCTTCCTGAGCAACACCGATCTGGGTGGACCAAATTTCCATCGCATCATGCTCAACCCAGCCCGGCTTCGGAAAATACTGTGTGAACTCTTTCTGTGCCACGCTGCACATTTCACCCTTCTCATTGAAAAGAATACAGCGGGAACTCGTTGTGCCGGCATCCAGCGCCATGACATACTTGGCCATAAAAAAACCTCCCCTAAAATGTTTTTCCGATACAATAAATTGTATCTTTGTTTGCCCTAAGGCACCTTCCCATAACTTTGGTTTTCCGACTTGCGCCGTATTACCATCTATGCCCATATCATAACACTGAAAAGGAATTTTGTATTTAGACAATTCGCGTTTTTTGTATAGATTTGATAATTATCATATGATTCAATTATTTTTTTTGGTTATTCTTGTGTATGGTGCTACTTGCATTATTTAATTTTTCTATAAAGGATTCATGCTATTTAGCAAAAATGGATACACCATATTTCCGTATAACAAAAAATCCCCGTACTGGATGTACGGGAATCAAAGTCATATTGCAATTCTTTTTTGTTTTTCCGTGCCGTGGTAAATCATCCGGAGCAGAGCCTTGATTTTTTTAATGACAAAATCCTCGTCTTCCTGCATTCCCCGGCTGACCCACTGGATGCCGTAATTTACAAATGCAGTGGTAAAAAAATCGACCAGAAAATCCGCATCCTCCTTGCTTATGTATTTGCAGTTTTCAAGATCGATCCCCAGCTTTTCCACCCAAGAGTGCACGACGGGCTGTAAAAACCCTTCCATATACTCTTTTTTGATGGAACGGATGGTATTTCTGCAGAACGCGCGATTGGCTTTGCAGTACCTCATGGCCTGCACGACCGCCGTTTCCCACTGCCCGTCCGGTACTTCCCCCATCTGGCTGACGATATCGTTCCGGTAAATCCAGCTCAACAGCTCGTACATATCTTTGAAATGGTAATAAAACGTCTGCCGGTTTAATCCGCAATTACTGGTTACATTCTGGACGGTGATTTTGTTGAATGGGGTCCGGCTCATCAGGTCCTTCAAAGAATTTGCAAGCTGCTGCTTGGTTTGCGATGCATATTCCATGTTTTTTCCTCCATTTTAACATTCAGCCATTTTAGCAAAATAGATAAAACAAACACTCATCCATAATGTATATTATACTATATAACACGATTATGATTCAAGAGTAATTTTGCCATGGAGGAAAACGGGCCCGGCTGCCCAGGCTTATTTCCGCGCAAGGTGGCGCGGGCTTTTCCTTTCTGTCAGAACGGAAACAATCAGACAGGCGATCCCCAATCCCAGCAGGATATCCCCCGCGCTGATAAAGCTGCCGATATACGGGGCCGGCACGGGGATCACGTCGCCCAGGAAATAGAACCTCGCTCCGTTGGTGGCGACGAAATAGTTGGCTTTTTTCGCGTAGACGGCCTCCGGGGTCATGCCGGGGAACATCGCAAGCGCCGCAGGAGACACCGGCATGCGAAAATTGTTGCACACAATGACAAGCAGGTTACAGAGCGTACCAGCTCCGGCAAGGGTCACCGCGGTCAGCCGGCGCCGATTCAAAATCAGAAAGGCGATAATGCACAGATAGCTGATCCCCGTAAAAAGCCACGGAACCTTCGCGGCAAAATCAGGGAACCGGGAAAACGGAAGCTCCGCCAGCAGACCGGCCACAGGAAGCCACAGGCCGCGGACGGAGGAAAGATTGCCGTACTGGTTTTTTACGCCCCTTATATGGTTGACGGCAGCCGCAATCAGAAAGCCCGCCAGCACAAAAACAAACAATACCATTCTTTATCTCCGCTTCTATGAAATGACACCCTGCTCACGCAGGGCCTCCAGAAAAGCGCAAACCACCTTGGGGTGGAACTGTTTTCCGCTCTCCTCTTTTAAAATTTCCACCACCCGCTCCACCGGCATGCTGGCGCAGTAGGGGCGGTCGCTGGTCATGGCGTCGTAAGCATCCGCCACGCCGATCACATAGACCGCGGTGGAGATCTCCCCGCCTTTCGTATGGTCCGGGTAGCCGCCGCCGTCATACCGCTCGTGATGATGCAGAATCGCTTCGCGGACTGCGTCGTTCAGCTTTACATTCTTCAGAATGGACGCACTGATCACCGGATGCGTCATAATAACAGCGCGTTCCTCCGGCGTAAGCGGGCCGGGCTTATTCAGTATTTTTTCATCGATGCCGATTTTGCCCACGTCATGCAGAAGGGCGGCCACCTTGATGTCGTCGATATCGCCCGGATGATAGTGCATTTTCCGAGCAATCATTTCCGCATATTCCTCCACACGGTGCGAGTGGCCTTCGGTATACTTGTCTTTTGCCTCCAGCGCGGCCGTCAGGGTTTTGACCATTGCATAGTAATTTTTCTTTACATCTAAATACAACACGAAACTATACCGCGCCAAAAGCAGCGGTATCATAATTAAAATAACCAGATACAGCCCGTTTTCCATAGTCATAAACCTTGCAGTAAAGTATGCTATGGGAGTGGAAACCGTAATATTGGGCCAAAAATCAATCAGTGTTTTCCATAAGGAGTGGAAAAAAGGTGTTTTCAAATTGAGTGAAAACAGCATCAATAAGAGAGTACAATTAACAAAAAAATAAAAAAAGGAAGCCAGAATACCGGGAAGCAGAATATCGGGCAGTCTCAGCAAGCCCACTACTCCACCCATAGCCTGGTAAAGCACTCCGGCACAAAAAACCGAAATAATAAAATTAGACGTGTTGAATGCAGTTTTAATAGGCTCAGTGTTAAAAATATGGATAAACTTTTTTTCTTCAGTATGGGACGGTTCTATTACAAAAATTGTACTGATAAAAACCATTGTAGCCGCAACAGTGGGCCCTTTACACAAGATTGCCGCCAGATTACAGATAAAAGACATGTCAATAGCATAATCATCTCTGATATAAATAGGAAAACAACGACAAATTATGTATAAAAATAAAAGAATGATAAACTGCACTATTTCACTTGTTCGATTTGCACTTGAATAAACAGAACTGAAATATGAATAAACACAGTATGAGCCAAGAGTGAGTCCGATTATTGAAACCAAATAAGCATATATTTTTGAAGAACGGCTCATATGTACCTCCTTCTATATAAAAAATCAGGTTTACAGTACTTTAAGTAATTACTTCCAAGAAAAACTTGCGCCTGCAGTTGCCACAACAGAAAGTATGGACATTAAGGCAAACAGAACTTTTTTCATTGAATATAGCCCTCCGTAAAACAATCTCTGTTCTCCGCTGAATAAACAGGCTATATCCGCTACGCTAATGGATCTGGCTGCAAACCTGATTTTTTCCGAATGAAATGCGCTAGATGCTGGAAATTCTGCGGTTCAGCGCGTCAAGCGTGGCTTTTACGACCGCATAACCGGCATCGTCGCCGACAAAGGAGCTGCCCAGATAACGCTCCACGCTGTTTCTGAATTTGACCGCAATACAAACGGCAACCGCTTTCCCTTCGGTAAGGTCGAACAGCTTTACATCTATAGGGGAAAGCGACATATCCGGCTCGATAAAGTTAGTAACCGCATTCAGAGTCGCCTGGCAGATCATTTTATTGACGTCCACACTGTCATTTAAGGCGGAGGCTTCCCCGCTGAAGGTGGACTCTCCGTCGCAAAGGGAAACGGCAGCCGTAGAACGGTTCTTGCTCTTTGCAATGCTGATCTCTTCGAAAACGAGCCTGTCCTTTATTTTCCGGCTGTTTTCCGACGGAATCTGAGCGATACTGATCAGCTTATGGTCAATCGTCGTATTGAACTGTACCAGGATGGCGGACTGAATGTCACGCGCGATCTGCTTTGGCGAGCGGCTCATATCGGAAAGCACATGGATTTCAGTGATCGCATCGCCGGACTGGACAATACTGGATTTCATTACGCCCGGCAGCTTGTCTATCAGATCGGAATATTCTTTTATGATTGTGCTTTGACTGTTCTCCATTTGAGAACCCTCCGTTTTTTAAACTGTATGTGCAGAAATATCTGACCATCTGCGCCATGGGATTGAATGAAAGCGTTTTCTACATATTCATTCAAATTATATTAAATTGCATCCTGTTTATCAATGCCTTTTGGAAATATTTTGAAAAATCGTCTGCTAAAATTTATAAAAAAATACATCCCGCGGCAGAATCCGCGGGATGTACGGCAATATATGGCTGCGATTTATTTCGGAACGTGAAAAGCAGCCACTTATCAGGTTTTTTTAATAAATTCCGTCCGGCAAACAGGACAGGTAATGCTGATTTTTCCCTTTCCTTTCGGAACGCGCAGGACATTGGAGCAATGGGGACATTTGTAGTACCGATGGGTCTTTCTGTCCTTCATTCTGTACGAGGTGTTATGCATCCAGCTCCGCAGCCGGTAAAACGTGCGGCGAAGGCGTTCCTGAACGGGACCCCACCATTTCAGAAAATGGGTGTTTTCCTGATACCGCCTGCTGATATTTTTTGAAAACATCCTGTAAAAGCAAAGCACAAGGGGAACATAGGCCAACAGCAGCAAAACCGGCAGCCTGAAAAGCTGCGCGATCAGGGACAGCAGCACATAGAACACCGCCAGCGCAACGGAAAACTGATCGGTGCCGTATCTTCCCATCATCATTCTTCTGAACCAATCCATCGGGCAATACTCTCTCCTTCATTGTACGGTCGGCAGGATTTCCCAGCGTACCTCAATAATATAATTATAGCGCACGGAGGTGGAAAATATCTAAATAAACAGTAAACTTTTTAAGCAAAGCGTACCTCGGGCATAACGGCCAGCTCCGAAACCGTCGTGCTGTGCAGGTCGGCCAGGCGTCCGTCGGCCAGCCGGGCCCTTCCGTCCGCGCCGACAAACAGGTCTGTTCCGCACAGGATATTGTTTCCGATATACCGTTCATCCCGATCCAGATCAAAAACGAACAGCGGCCCGCCCTTTTTCCCGCGTTTGGAACAGACGTACTCGTAAATTCTGTCCTCCAGTTCCCCATCGCCGCGCCCGGCGTTGACATAGCAACCGAAAATACAGCCGCAGTCAATCATCCGCTGCCGGAATTCCTCGGAGGTCAGCCGCTGCGCATTCTCCCCGGTATAGCCGACGTGGAAGCCGTAGAAGCATTTCCCCGCGTGCAGCTGCCGCAGCGCACAGTTTGCTTCATCCTCCCCGCAGCCCGCGGACATATCGACGGACAGAATCAGGTTCGGCGTTTTCATCAGCTGTTCCTTATTCCGGTCAAAGATAAAGTTGGGCGTCACCGCCGCAAAAAAGCAGCATTCCTCATGATTTTGGCAAAGCTCCAGAATCTGCCCCAGCCGTTCGGCGGAATCCTCAATCTGAAAAACATAGGTATAGATACCGAGGGAAACGGCGTCCGAAACAATTTCCTCCACCCGGTGCAGCCCCAGCGAATCCGCATGGTCCGGACCGCATGCAAACCGCAGCAGCCACGGGAGTTTTCGTTTTACGGCGGCTTCCTTTGTCCGAAGGAGCTCCGCCCCGTAATTCAGACAGCTGTACCCGAAATTCAGGCTGACGGTTTTGACCGTCTCCACGTCAACATTCCGGATCATATTCAAAATCAGCTCATAGTACGGATTATCGGGATTTTTTAAAACCTCATGAGCAATTTCAAAAAAATGCTTTTGAGCCGCCGTTTTTGAAAAATTGTCGCCCATATCCGCCAGATTGCGGATACTGCGCCGGGGGTCGTCCCGAATATCCCGGATTGCCTTTTCTATGACCGCGCCCACGGCGGTACGCATCATCTTATGTCTGTATTCCATTTTTTACGCTCCGTTTGCAAACCGATATTTTTACGGCATCCCCCGGCTACGGATAAAAGTTTCGCGCCTGAAATAAAATGCCGGTAGTACCACTATAGAATGGATCCCCGCGGAATAAAATAGACAGTTTCCGGTTTTGTCCTGTTTTTCGACAAACAGGGGGATATGTCTAAAAAAGGAGGTGCCCGGCAGGGCTCCCGCGCCAGAGTAAATTTCCCATACGGAAAGCCGCGAACACGAACGGTATTCGCGGCTTTTTCCTGAAAAGCGCATATCCTTTATTGCGGTATCCCTACAGGGTGAGCGCGGCTGTCTTTCCTCCGATAAACCGAAGCAGGTCCTGCGGCGCGACTTCCACCTGCGCGCCAATTTTTCCGGCGCTGACGATGATGGCCGGCAGCTGTTCGCAGCTGCTGTCAATCACCGTTTGGAACTGCTTTTTCATCCCTACGGGCGAACAGCCGCCGCGGATGTACCCGGTCACCTTGTTGATTTCGTCCACATGGATCATTTCCACCGATTTCTCGCCCACGCTTTTGGCGGCCGCTTTCAGGTTCAGCTCCTGCGCGACGGGGATGACAAACACGAAATATTCCCGGCCGGCCCCACGGGTGACCAGGGTTTTAAAGACCTGTTCCACGTCCTGTCCCAGCTTGTGCGCCACGGAAACGCCGTCGATCTTTCCGTCCTCATGGTCGTAAAAATAGTGGTTGTACGAGATTTTTGCCTGATCCAGAATCCGCATTACATTCGTTTTGTTGTTGTCCTTTGCCATTCTCAATCTGCCTTTCGTCGCCGTAACGAAATTACTGCTCTATTTTCCATTTGATTCCCTGCGGAGTGTCCTCCAAAACCACATGGCGGGCCTTCAGCTCGTCGCGGATTTTGTCCGCGGTCGCCCAGTCCTTGTTCTTTCGGGCCTCTGTGCGCTCCGCGATCAGCTTTTCGATTTCCTCATCAAGCGCGGATTCCTTTTTGACATAGAGCAGACCGAGCACGTCGGCAAGCTCCTGGAACAGGTTCAGCGCAAAACGGCACAGCTCCTTTGACGGCGCGGTGGAAACGTTCAGGCTGGAATTGATGTCGCGCGCCAGATCAAACAAAGCGGAAATCGCGTCGGCGGTGTTGAGGTCGTCCTCCATCGCATCGATAAAGTGGTCCTCATATCCGCTCAGCCTGCGGCGGATGTCGTGCTCGCCCCTCTTTTCGCCGGAGGGCGCGTGCTCCATCAGGAATTCCAGGTTGTCGCGGCAGTTGTAAAGCCGTTCCAGCGCCGCCTGACACTGTTCGATGACCTCCGTGCTGTAGTTGACGGGCGTGCGGTAATGCGAGGCGACCATCAGGTAGCGGATCGGCTCATAGCCGTACCGTTCGGCAACGTCGCGCACCGTAAAGAAATTGTCGAGGCTCTTGCTCATTTTGCGGTTGTCCACATTGATGTAGCCGTTGTGCATCCAGTAATTGGCGAACGGCACGTTATTGCAGCATTCGCTCTGCGCAATCTCGTTCTCGTGGTGAGGGAAGATCAAATCCTGACCGCCGCAGTGGATATCGATGGTCTTGCCCAGATAGCGGCGCGCCATGGCGGAGCACTCGATGTGCCAGCCCGGCCTGCCCTCTCCCCAGGGTGAAAGCCAGCTGGGTTCGCCCGATTTGGCGCCCTTCCAGAGGGCAAAGTCCATGGCATCCTCTTTGATTTCCCCGGTGGCGATACGCGCGCCGGCCTGCAAATCCTCCAGCGGCTGGTGGGAAAGCTTGCCGTAGCCCGCATCCTTTTTGGTACGGAAATACACGTCGCCGTTTTCGGCGGGATAAGCGTAGCCCTTCTCAACCAGATCGGAAATAATGCTGATGATCTCGTCGATGTTCTGGGTCGCGAGCGGATGAATGGTCGCGGGGCGGACGTTCAGCCCCTTCGCGTCGGTCTTGTATTCCTCAATATACCGTTCGGAGACCGTCAGGTAATCCGTGCCCTCATCGTTTGCCTTATTGATGATTTTGTCGTCGATGTCGGTAAAGTTCTGGACGAAAATCACCTTCATGCCGCGGTACTCGAAATAACGGCGCAGCACGTCAAACACACAAATCGGCCGCGCGTTGCCGATATGGATGTAGTTGTACACCGTAGGGCCGCACGCGTAAATTTTGACTTCCCCCACAGTGAGCGGAACGAACTCTTCCTTCCGGCGCGTTAACGTGTTATAAATTTTCATCTTCTTTTTCCTCTCTTTTTCCGAGCGCTTCTTCAAGCAGATTTTGTATGTTTTTCAGTCTTACTTCCATCTGGCAAAGCTCCTGCGCAACCGGGTCCGCAACGTGGATCTGGTCCAGATTGCACGGCCTGACGCCGTTCAGACGGACAATCCGCGCCGGTACGCCCACCGCCGTGGCGTTGTCCGGCACCTCGTCCAGCACCACCGCGCCCGCCGCCACACGGGCGTTGTTCCCTACGCGGAAGGGGCCGAGCACCTTCGCGCCGGAACCGACCATCACGTTGTCGCCGAGGGTGGGATGGCGCTTGCCGTGGTCCTTGCCGGTGCCGCCGAGCGTCACGCCCTGGTACAGCGTGCAGTTGTCGCCGATGACGGTGGTTTCGCCGATCACCACGCCCATGCCGTGGTCGATGAACAGCCCTTTTCCGATCTGCGCGCCGGGGTGGATCTCGATCCCGGTTTTATGCCGCGCCCGCTGCGATAAATACCGCGCGATGAATTTCATGTTACGCTGGTAAAACCAGTGCGCCCTGCGGTAGGCACGGACCGCCTTGAAGCCGGAATAGAGGAAATACACCTCCAGCCGCGACCTTGCCGCCGGGTCGCGGTCCATCACCGAATCAAGTTCTTCTTTCAGATTGTTAAACATACCTGCCTCCAATAAAAAAGCCGCCCACGCCCCCCGAAAGGGACGGAGGCGGTCATTGTACCGCGGTTCCACTCCGTTTTATCACTATATCAGCGGTTAACGGTGCCGGCCGTGCGGAGATACTGATCTTCCCCCCGCCTGCTCACGGATGCATTTCGCCGCCTGCCCTGCAAAAAGCGCTTCCAGCCCCGGCGCTTTCTCTCTGATGCCCGCACTGCGGTTACTTCTTCCGCTCAACGCATTTCAATCGTACTGATAATATAGCACGATTTTCAAAGAATGTGACAATAGTATATACCAAAATATTAGTGAAGTAAACCCCCGTCAAGGCCATGCTTTATCATATCCCTTTTCGGTGAGTTTATTTTGTCGTATTGATGACCCCGATATTCTGAACAATATAAATCACGCCGGAAAGCAGCGCGAAGAAGGTCGCAATCAGGATCAGAGCGTAGCCCACACCGTCAAAAAGCGCCGCGCCCGGCACCCCGCCGAAGGTAAAGGCGGGAATCCATCCCATGGAAACCAGCTCCTCTGCATACTGGAAAAGCAGAATGGCGACGACCGCGATGATCTGGCTGACCGTCTTTGTCTTGCCCCAGTTATTGGCGGCGATCACAACGCCGCTGTCCACCGCGACCAGCCGGATAGAGGTCACCATAAATTCCCGCGCGATGATCAGGATCACGCACCAGGAGGCGGCCAGCCTGAGGTCGACAAAACATACGAGCGCCGACACCACAAGGATTTTATCGGCGAGCGGGTCCAGGAATTTCCCGAAATTCGTAATCTGGTTGTTCTTGCGGGCCAGCTTTCCGTCGTAGTGGTCGGTCAGCGCCGCGCCGGAAAACAGGATCGCCGCCCAAAGATAATGGTGCGGAATCTGGGGGATCAAAAGCACCGCTACAAAAAAAGGAACCAGAACAATGCGCAGAACGGTCAGTTTATTCGGCAGGTTCATTTCCTTTCCTCCTTAAGTATGATTTCTCCGGTCAGGTCACAGTCGATACATTCGGTTATTTTCACATCCGCAAAGCTTCCGGCTTTCGGTCTTCTTCCCTTTGCGGTGAAGAATATTTTCCCGTCTATATCGGGAGAATCGGCGTACGAGCGGCCGAACCAGCACCCGGCGTAGCGGTCGAACCCTTCCACCAGTACGCGGTAAGTCTTCCCGACCTGCTTTTCGCCCCACTCCTGCATGATGTTCATCTGGTCTTCCATAATCCGTTCCATCCGGCGGCTTTTCACGTCCTCGTCGATCTGGCCGGGCATTTCCGCCGCGGCGGTGCCCTCCTCCTGCGAATAAGTGAAACAGCCCAGCCGTTCAAACCGGATTTCGCGGACGAATTCCGCAAGCTCGGTAAAGTCCTCCTCGGTCTCGCCGGGGAAACCCGTAATCAGCGTGGTGCGCAGCACCAGACCGGGAATTTTCTCCCGCATTCTGCGGATCAGGGCGGTCAGCTCCGCGCGGCTTCCCGTGCGGCGCATCGCCTTTAAAAGCCTTTCGCTGCAGTGCTGGAGCGGCAGATCCATATATTTTACGATCTTCTCCTCCTGCGCAAAGACGGTAAGAAGCTCGTCGGTAATATAATCGGGATAACAGTACAGCACGCGAACCCAGGAAAGGCCGTCGATTTTACACAGCTCCCGCAGCAGCTTCGGCAGCCGGAGCTCCCCGTAAAGGTCCCAGCCGTAACGGGTGGTGTCCTGCGCGATCAGGATCAGTTCCTTCGCGCCGCCGTGGACAAGGTCCTTCGCCTCGCTTACAATATCCTCCTGTGTCCGGGAACGGTAGGGCCCGCGGATGAACGGAATCGCGCAGTAGGCGCAGCGGTTGTCGCACCCTTCCGCGATTTTCAGATAAGCGAAATATCCCGGCGTGGACAGCCGGCGTTCGCCGCTGAGCGGCAAAAGCGTCTTTTCGGGAAAGCTTTCCACCTTTACGCCGCCGAGGGCTTTTTCAATCACCGCGGCAATGTCGCTGTCCGCGCCGATACCGGCAACGGCGTCCACCTCCGGCAGCTCTTTGAGGATTTCCTCCCGGTAGCGCTCGGCCATACAGCCGGTAACGACGATCGCCCTGATCTTTCCCTCCGCCTTCAGCCTGGCAAGCTCCAGAATCTCTTCGATGGATTCTTTTTTCGCCGCGTCGATAAACCCGCAGGTATTTACGATTGCGGCGTCCGCAAGAGCGGCGTCGTCGCGGATTTCGTAGCCCGCTTTCTGCAGGGTGGCCATCATCATTTCCCCGTCCACCTGATTTTTGGCGCAGCCAAGGCTCACCAGTCCTACACTATATGCCATCTATTCGTCCTCATTTTCAAATTGATTGATCGCGGCGCGGATATCGTCCCAGCCGTAGCCGAGTCTCTGCAGCGCGGCAATGCTCCTGCGGCGCCCCTTTTCGTCGCCCAGAAGCCGCCCGTACTTTTTATCGAGCAGTTCCCGGATTTTCTCCACGGGGTCGGGGGCCTTTTCGTCCAGAATCTGCTGTACAAGCTCTTCCTCAATCCCTTTTTGCAGCAGCTCCCGCCGCACACGCGAAGCGGAATAGGCTTTGCGGCGAAAGAGGTCGGCCGCCAGGTCCCGCGCGTATTCCCCATCGTTGACAAGGCCCAGCTCCGCCATATGCCGGGCCGCCGCCTCGGCGGCTTCCCGGGTGGTGACCCGGCTGATCTTATCGGCAAGCTCCTTCTGAGAATGGTTCCGGTGTTCCAGCAGATAAAGCGCCTTTTCCCCGGCGCGCCGGTTGTCGCTTTCCAGAATCAGCTCGTGCAGCCGGTCGTCGTCGATTTCGCGGCCGGGCCGAAGGCCCGACCTCAGAAGCGTTTCCGTGTCGATATTCCCGGCGAATTCTCCGTCCAGAAACAGCGCGGAAAGCCCCTTCCTGCGCGGTTCCACCGCCGTAATCAGCATCAGTCGTCCGCGGAGATGTCAATGTTCGCGGAGCGGCCCCGGCTGCTCGTTTTCGCGGGCGCGGGGGGCGCGACCTCCACCGGTTTGACGGCGGGAGCCGGGGGAGCGGTCTTTGTGTAAAGCTTCCCCACGTTTTCCCTGACAAGGGCTTCCACTTCATTTGCAATATCGGCGTTTTCCGCCAAAAATACTTTCGAGTTGTCGCGGCCCTGTCCCAGCCGTGTTTCCTTGTAGGAGAACCACGCGCCGCTCTTCTGGATGACGTCCAGCTTGACCGCAAGGTCCAGCAGCTCGCCTTCGCGGGAAATTCCCCTGCCGTACATCACATCGAACTCCGCCTCGCGGAACGGCGGGGCGATTTTATTTTTTACGACCTTCGCGCGGGTGCGGGAACCGATCATTTCGGTGCCGTTTTTCAGCGTTTCGATCTTGCGGATATCGATTCTTACGGAAGCATAGAATTTCAGCGCGCGGCCGCCGGGGGTCACTTCCGGGCTGCCGTACATTACGCCGACCTTTTCACGCAGCTGATTGATAAAAATAGCGACGCAGCTCGATTTGGAAATCGCACCGGCCAGCTTGCGCAGGGCCTGGCTCATCAGACGGGCCTGCAGGCCGACGTGGCTGTCGCCCATTTCGCCCTCGATTTCGGCGCGCGGCACCAGAGCCGCAACGGAGTCGACGACGATCACGTCGATCGCGCCGGAGCGCACAAGCGCTTCCGTAATTTCAAGCGCCTGTTCGCCGGTGTCCGGCTGCGAAACCAGCAGGGAATCCACGTCGACGCCCAAAGCGCGGGCGTACACGGGGTCCAGCGCGTGTTCCACGTCGATAAACGCCGCGTTGCCGCCGTTTTTCTGTCCCTGTGCGATACAGTGGAGAGCGAGCGTGGTTTTACCGGAGCTTTCCGGCCCGTAAATCTCGGCGATACGGCCGCGCGGAAGGCCGCCGATCCCCAGCGCAAGGTCCAGCGACAGGGAGCCGGTCGGGATGGCTTCCACATGCATGGCCTCATTCTGACCCAGACGCATGACCGCGCCCTTTCCGAACTGCTTTTCAATCTGTGCCAGTGCCGTTTCAAGCGCCGCGTTTTTATCTGTTGTCGCCATTTTTCCCTCCGGTTTATGACAGGCCGCGGCTGTGCGGATTCCCCCGCAGCGCGGCCTCAAATTTTTTATCATCTAAAAAATTATATCGTATTTCCTGCCGAAAATCAAGACAAGGAAAGAAAAATTCGAACAAATGTTTAATTGTTTTTGTGGATACCCGCAACGACCCGGTCAAAGCCGTTAAAGTCTTTGACTACGCGGATTTCAGACAGCCCGGCGTTTTGAAAAAGGCGCGCCACCGGTTCCGCCTGCCCCTCGCCGATCTCCACCGCCGCCGCGCCGCCGGGCTTCAGCTTCGGCAGCCAGAGCGAAGCGATCGCACGGTAAAACAAAAGGCCGTCCTCTCCCCCCAAAAGCGCCGTGCGCGGTTCCCGCCGCACCTCGGTCTGGAGCGTCCGCAGCTCGTCGGCGGTCACATAGGGAGGGTTGGAGACGATGCAGTCAAAGGAAGCGAACCGCGCCGCGCTTTCGGGATCTAAAACGTCCGTTTGTACGGATTTCACCCGACGGAGCCCCGTATTTTGGATATTGAGGTCAAGATAGGAAAGCGCCTCGCCGTAAAGCTCCGCCGCGAGTACGGACGCGCCCGGAAAGAGGGAAGCAAGCCCCAGCGCCACCGCGCCGCTTCCGGAGCAGAGGTCGATAATTTCCGGGCTTTCCCCGCCGCGGAGCAGCTCCGCCGCCGTCTGGACCAGAAGCTCGGTTTCCTCCCGAGGAATCAGCACGCCCTCGCCGACCGCAAGCGTAAGCCCCAGAAAGGGCCAGCTGCCCAGAATATACTGCAGAGGCCTGCCGCCCGCGCGTTCGCGCGAAAGGCGGAGATATCCCTCCGCCTTCTGTTCCCCCGCCGGTTCGGCGGCATGGACGATTCTCTTCTGGCGGTCAAGGCCGAATACCTTCTCAAACAGGCAGGCAGCGTCGAACGCGGGGCTTTCAATCCCCGCGCCGGCCAGTATGTTTTTTCCCATCCGGTATGTTTCGCCCAGTGTCAAGCTGCTCGCACCCGCTTTTTCCTTTATTCGCCGATCTTGATTTTGTCCTCGCCGTTTTCCGGAATGACCTGTTTCATGGCTTCGATCGCCACCTCGATCATGCTGTCGTCCGGCTCCTTGGTGGTAATCCGCTGCACCCACAGTCCCGGGGCGGCAATGACGCGCGTGAAGGCGTTGTCGTGACGGCCGCACAGGCGGATAAATTCGTAGCCGACGCCGACGATGAGCGGGACGCACAAAAGCTTGACCACCGTCCTGACAAACGGGTTGCCGAACGGAATGAAGAATCCCACGATAATGCTTAAAAGCAGCATAATGACCAGAAAGCTTGTCCCGCAGCGCGGGTGGAACCGGCTGTGCTTGCGCACGTTTGCGACGGTGAGCTCCTCGTCATTCTCATAGCAGAAGATGGTTTTATGCTCCGCGCCGTGGTACTGGAACAGCCGGTGGATTTCCGGCATGCGGGAGCAGAAATAAATGTACCCGATAAAAATCGCTATGCGCATGGCGCCCTCGATGAGGGAACGCCACGGCGCTATGGCCGGACCCGCCGCGTAGTCGCGGATCAGATTGAAAAGGATCGTCGGCAGAAAGAAGAACAGGCCCACCGCCAGCAGAAGGCCCAGCACGGTGCTCGCCACCATAATCGCGTTCATCATTTTATCGCCGAAGGTCTTTTCGACCCATTTGTCAAATTTGGACGGTTCCTCGTCCTCTTCCAGACCCGCCTTGTCCACGGAATAGGAAAGCGCCTTGTACCCCACGGAAAGCGAATCGATAAAGCCCGCGATTCCGCGCAGCAGCGGCAGGCGCAGGATGGAATATTTATCCCGCATCTGGCCGGCGCTCATTTCCTGCGTGGAGATGGAACCGTCGCTCATGCGCACGGAGGCCACCGTTTTTTTCGGGCCGCGCATCATGATTCCCTCCACCAGCGCCTGTCCCCCGATGGACGTGATGCATTTCGTCTTTTCTCTAGCCATTATTTTCGGAATTCCTTTCTTCGTTCGTTGTCTCGTCGGTCTGCGGCTGGGTTTCCAGCTGTTTTAAGGTCGGTATAAAGATGGTGACGGCGGTCCCCACGTTTTCATGGCTCTCGATCTCCAGGCTGCCGGAGTGAAGCTTCATGATTTCGTCGGCAAGCGCAAGGCCGATTCCTGAACCGCGGATGGTCTGATTCGCCTTGTAGAATTTCTTTTTCACCTTTGGAAGATGCTCCGCCGGAATCCCGCAGCCGTTGTCGCTGATCACGACGCGGATAAACCCGCCGGACTCCGTCGCGGTCACGCTGATGGTGCCGCCCTCCTCGGTATATTTCAGGGCGTTGTCGATGATATTGACAAACACCTGCCGCAGGCGGTTGATGTCGCCCAGAACGGGCGAAAGCATGGCGGGCTCTTCGTAAAGCAGGAATTTATGTTCCATATTGGCGCGTTCGCTGAACATATAGACCGCTTCGCCCAGCTCGGCGAGAATGTCGATCTTGTCCATGGTCAGCGTCATGCGCCCGCTCTGCATCCGGGAGAAATCCAGAAGCTCCTCCACAATCCCGGACAGGCGCTCCGATTCACGGATAATGATGCCCATGCCTCGGTCCAGCGTCTCCTTGTCGTTCCCGCCGCCCTGCATGGTTTCCGCCCAGCCCTTGATGGCGGTCAGCGGGGTGCGCAGCTCGTGGGACACCGAGGAGATAAAGTCGTTCTTCATTTTTTCGGCGGCGCCCAGCTCGTCGGCCATGTCGTTGATGGTGTCGCAGAGCTGGCCGATCTCGTCGTCGTTGCTTTTTTCTATTCTGGCCTTAAAGTCACCCTGCGCAATCCGCTTGGCGGTCGCGCCGATTTCCTTGATCGGCGTAATAATCGAATTCATAAAATAATAGCTCGAAACAATCACGAACAGAATGATCAGAAGCCCCGCGAGAATCAGGGACCCCAAAATTATGGCGACCTGCTTGTCGGCCTCCTCCAGCGAAACCACATAGCGGATGGCGCCCACAAAGCCGCCCTCGTTGTTTCGCATGACGCGCGTAACGGCCATCACCTTTTCCCCGCTGGTCAGGCTGCCCGTCCAGGTGCCGTAGCCTCCCGTGCTTTCCAGCGCCAGCTTATAGTCCGGCATGGGCTGGCTTTCGTCCGGCGCAAAACCCACGGAGGTAATGATGATCTTCCCGTTGGAATTGAACACCATCAATTCCATACTCTCTTTATTGGGGAAGTTTTCCACATAATTGCGGGCGGCGGTGCTGAATTCCTGCGGCGATTTTCTGCCGTAGTCCGCGAACACGTTGGTCAGCTCGTCGGAGCGGCTGCTCAGCGCCGTCTGGATTCCATTGTACACATAGCCGCGCACAACATAGGAAAGGACGAGGATCAAGGTAACCAGAATGAGCAGAATGACACCCAGACTGTTTAAGAGCCATCGCCTGGTAATGCCGTTCGTTCTCATGCCGATTTCCCCTTTCCTTAACGATCGTTAGTCTGCCCCGGGAAGGCTATGCCTCCCACTTGTACCCCAGCCCCCAGACCGTGACAATGTGCTTGGGGTTGGAGGGTTCATCCTCCACCTTCATGCGCAGGCGGCGGATGTTCACGTCCACAATCTTCTCCTCGCCGAAATACGCGTCCCCCCACACATGCTTTAAAATGTCGGAGCGGTCGAGCGCGGTGGCCGGATTGGAAAAGAAATACTCCATGATCTGAAACTCCACCTGCGTCAGCTCGATCGGCACGCCCTTCTTCATCAGGGTGCGGTTGCGCAGGTTGAGCGCGAATTCTCCGGAACGGATTTCCTCCTTGAAATTGTTTTCGTTCCTCATCTGCTCCAGCGCGACGCGGCGGTACACCGCGTCCACCCTTGCGACAAGCTCGCTGGGGCTGAACGGTTTTGTCACATAGTCGTCGGCGCCCATCATCAGGCCGCTGACCTTATCCATTTCCTGTGTGCGCGCGGTCAAAAGGATGATGCCGATGGAGCCGCTTTTCTGCCGCAGCTCCTTACAGACGGCAAGGCCGTCCCTGTTGCCGGGCATCATGATGTCCAGCACCGCCACATCGATATTGCCCGCTTCCCGGTCGTAAACCGCGAGCGCCTCGTCCCCGCTGGCCGCTTCAAAAGCATTGTAGCCGGCCCGTCTCAGATTGATTACTACAAATTCCCGGATTGCCTGTTCGTCTTCGGCAACAAGGATATTTTTCATACCCGTTCCTCCATTATCCTGGTTTAATCCTGGCTGATCAGTTCAAAGCTGTTTTTCACGTCGCCGATGCTGAGGGAAAGCGCGTCGGTCGGCGACGGGGAACTGGCTGCAAATACCAGATTGTCAGAGTCAAGCAGCTTGTAAAAGCCTGCCGTTCCTGTACCGCTGTCCCATTCCTTCTGGGAAAACACCTGAATTTTCAGAAGCGCCGGGCCGAGGGACCCCGAATTTTTTCCCGCCGCATTCCACCGGTAAAACGTAATCATACGCGTCACGGTATCCGTTTTGGTGGTCACTTTGCCGCGCCACATGTCCGGTATCAGAAACCAGTAGCCGTCGGAATAATTCAGGACCATGCTCATCACCCGGACAAACGTGCCGGTCTGGGTGTCGTAGCGGTGCCAGTTGGTAATATAATCCGCGTCATCCGTTTTTTCGCCGCTGTGGCCCGGCATCAGGTTGACGATCGGAACTTCTATAATTTTATCGCCGTTGATATCCTTGGAAACAACGGACGTATTGCGCATCGTATAATTGGCCGTCTGTGTTTTCACGTCGTAAAACGGGGATCTCAGGCGCTTTGTCTTCTGGTCCCAGTAAAGGAGCTCCGTCACGAGGGAGCCCTCATTTTTGATCCCGTCCAGAACAATGCCGTTCTGGTGCTCGTTGATCAGCCCGGCCTTCACGGAGGCGTATTTGGTAACGCCGCCGTCCATACGGCAGGAGCCCATTACCTCCACGGCGCCGTCCTTGACCCGGAACAGCCGGGCAAGCGCGGGCTGGTCGCCCACGCTGGTGTTGGCGGTGAAGATCTCATCCCTGCCGTCGCCGTCAAAATCCATCACCGCAAGCTCGGTGTAGGTCTGTTCCAGCTTCAGCTCGTTCATTTTCCCGTTTTTATAATAATAGACGCAGATGGTGCTGGTATTGTTCAGGCTGCTGCCCCAGCCGACGACGACCTCGCTCTTTCCGTCGCCGTCAAGGTCGCCGAAGCAGACTTTGTCCACCTGGGCGGCAGGATTGCTGAAAGAGCCCATATCCACCCATTTTCCGTCCTTTTTCATGAACATGATGTTGGTTCCGGAGGTCTCGTCTTCCTTCTGGTAAATCGCCATGGCCTCGTCGTTTTTATCCCCGCACAGGTCGTGCGTGATAATCGCGGAGCGGTAGTCCCCGCTTTTCGGATATTTCAGCGTCATCTTCCCGTCGGTTTTGCTTTCCAGCAGCGCGTGAATATCCGCTTTTTCCCCGGTCGGTTTCGGCGGGTGCATCAGCGTCTGGGCGTCAAGTCCGATAAAGGAGCAGCCCGACAGGGTCACCGCCATTACAAGCGCCATCGCAACGGCTCTCAGCTTCATTTCACCACGCCTTTCTTTTTTATATTGATTATTTATTATATCATTATATAGCAAAAATGAACAGTATCAATTATGTTACGAAAAGCGCGCCGAGCAAAGCTCGGCGCGTAAATCATGCGGGACAGAATGCCGCCGCCAAATGCAAAGGACGGCTGCGCGGTTTTTCGCCGGTCCGGGAACGGCTATCTGTAGGAGTTTTTCAGTATTGCAAGGCTGTCGTCCCTGGAAAGCGGCACCGGGTCGACCTCGAAAAGGCCGCCCATGGTCTCTCTTGCGTTCGCCTCGTATTTTTCCAGATTCTCCGGCTTAATTCCGTAATCGCTCATCTTCAGGCCGTCGACACCGCAGGCCTGCTGAAGCGCAACCAGCGCTTCGACAAAGTCCGTGGGCTTGGAAGCGTCCGTTTTTCCCAGTGCCCTGGCCATGGCCGTCATGCGCTCCGCGCAGGCCGGACATCCGGCAAAATGCGTATAGTACTCCCGGCTGATCATAATCAGGCCCGCGCCGTGAGGAAGCTTCGGATGGAACGCACTTAACGCGTGCTCCAGCGAATGCTCGGAGGTGCACCCGGAGGTCGACTCCACCATGCCGGACAGCGTGTTCGCGAGCGCGACGGCGTCTCTGGCCGCCGCATCGTCCCCGTTTCTGACCGCCGCCGCAAGGCTTCTGCCGATCAGCTCAATCGCTTTCAGCGCGTAAATGTCGCTCATGGCGTTCGCCGTTTTGTTCAGGTATCCCTCCGTGCTGTGGAATAGCGTGTCGAACCCCTGATAGGCCGTCAGGTGAGCGGGAACGCTCATCATCAGTTCGGAATCGACGATGGACAGGACGGGAAAAGTCTTGTCATAGCCGAAGCCGATCTTTTCATTGGTGTCCGATTTGGTCGTGACCGTCCACGGGTCCGCCTCCGTACCGGTTCCCGCGGTTGTGGTGATGGCCACGATGGGCAGCGGGTCGTTCGGGACGGGCAGGCCTTTTCCGCTTCCGCCGGAAACGTAATCCCAGTAATCGCCTTCGTTTACCGCCATGACCGCGATGGCTTTGGCCGCGTCTATGCTGCTTCCGCCTCCCAGACCGATGACAAAATCACAGCCGTTTTCCTGCGCAGCGCGGGCGCCTTCCATCACATGCTCCCTGATCGGGTTGGGAAGGATCTTGTCAAACAGCCTGTGTTTCACACCGGCCTTGTCAAGCTGTTCCTCCAGCCGCTGCAGATAGCCGAACTTTTTGACGGAAGTCCCGCTGGAAGTGACGATCAGCGCTTTTTTCCCCGGCAGGGCCTGACGGCTTAAACGGTTCAGCTGCCCTCTGCCGAACAGAATCCGCGTGGGAATATAATAGTCAAAGCTTTTCATAACATCATTCTCCTTCTCTGTCTGATGATTTTGTACTGATCTTATGCTAAACCCTCGAGTGTACTCGAAGTCAATAGTGAAAAAAGATTTATGAGAATTATGCCCGGACTTTTACTAAAAAAATCAGGGCGCCGTGGGGATTCAGCAAACCCCAGCGGCGCCCTGTGAAGAACGCGCTTTTTCAGCGCGAAGGCAGCGTCATACGGAAATCCAGATTGTAGGGCGGGTCAAGCGTGGCCCGCGCTTCGTTCAGAAGCGTTCTCCAGTCCGGCTCCCCCCTCTGCCGTGCCAGCCGCACGGCCTGCGTCATGAACCAGGTGTCGAGCAGCATGGTCTCCCCCTCGCGCATCACGGCGAAAGGAAACGCAAACTGTTCCTCCAGAAAATCCCACTTTTCCAGTTCAAACGCGGCGCGCACAGTGTTCAGCCGCACCCGCTCCGCGGCCTTCAGCGAATCCGGAAGCGCGCAGTAGCAGTCCCACGCCTTCTGCCAGCGCCCGGCCCTTGTGAAGAGATCGATCGCGTCCTGCGCCATGACCTCGGACTGTTCGGCGCCGCCCAGAGCCAGCGCCTGATCCATATAGGAGCAGGCCGCTTCCAGCCGGTCGTCCTGCATCATGGCCTGCGCCAGATTCCGGCAGCAGATCGCCGTGGGACGGATGGCGAGGGACTGCTCCATCGCGCCGATTCCCTCCTGCCATTTGCCGCTCTCGTAAAGCATCAGCCCCAGGTGGAGCAGGGCCTGTGCGCTTCTGTTTTCCTCTTTTTCCAGAGAAGCGGCCAGAAGCGCCGTCCAGCGGGAATCCGTCATCCAGGAAACGGGCAGCCCTTTTTCCTGTTCGGGCATCCGGCCCGTTTGCAGCAGGGCGAGCCACGGTGCCTGCTTTTCGCCGAGCGTTTCCGTTGGGAAAACGAGGCCCTTCGGAATCATCTCCGGGTCGCGGGCGGCTTCCAGCGCGCCCCAGCCGCTGCCGAAATGCAGCACGTCGTCCGGCGGGGTATCCTCCAATGCTTCGTAGAGGCTGTCCGCCCGCAGCAGTTCTTCCTCGCTCAGGCGGCGGTCGATCAGGCTGTGAATATACTGCTTGGAGGCTTCCCAGTCGGCAAAGGCTTTCTGCGTGTCGGCCTCCATCCCGCCGAAAACCTGAGTGAACCGCACGCAGCCGTTCGGCCCGATATCCTCGCCGTGCACCTGCGAAGGGGATAAGCCCGCCTGAATCTCAAGGTAGTTCCCTTCCCCGTCCCGCGAAAGGAAGTCCTTCCAGTGGCAGCCCCCGCGCTGCATGCCCCAGCAGAACATTTTCCGGTAGCACAGCGCCGCGGTGGAGCGTTCCCAGAACGCGGAGCCGTCGTCGTACACCGCCGCCTCCCACGCGTCGGACAGGGCGTGCCGGTTCTGGAAGAAATATTCGCTGGAATACGTGAGGTTCTGCGGATAGCTCGCGTCCAGCCCGTTCAGGCTTTTCAAATACGGCATGGTGTCGTGGGCAAAGCCGTGGGCGGAATTCTGAGAGCCCATGGTTTCCGGCCTGATGCAGACGACCCCGTCGCTCTGCGACAGGACGCGGACATTCCGTTCCTCGCGCACCGCGATATTGGTCCACCAGTAAAGCGGCACCGCGCGGGGCTGCGTATTGAGAATTTTCACATGGGCGAACAGCCGGTCGGAATCCTCCGGCAGGTGGAAATCGATTTGCAGAAAGAAGCATTTCTGCCGCTCGTACTCATACATGCGCAGGAACGGTTCCCCGTCCTTTCCCGTACAGCGGGCAAAAAACATCGGCTCGCAGGTCAGGCAGGTGTGGCCGAACTGCCCCAGATTCCACTCGATGCCGCCGGAGAACCACGCGTTGCGGATTGCAAGGTTGGCAAGGCGGAAAACCGGGTTGGAAAACAGGAGCTCGCGCCCCGCCCTTTTGTCGAAAAGCGACCACAGCCGCCCGCCAAAATCGGCAAGGAAGACGGCGCGCAAAAAATCGTTCTCCATAACAATGGTTTTTATCTCCCGCGGTTTCAGGTCGCGGTGGAAGCTGTCCTGAACCGTATAGGGCAGCTCGCGGAAACCGGTCTGGTAGGCGAAGCCCTTTTTCTCGCTTTCCAGCAGGCCCGCGTCGATCAGGGGCTTCTCCTGCGCGCGGTCGCGAAAGCGCGGCAGAGGATTCCCGTTTTCCAGCGCGGCGCCGGGTATTTTCAGCAGCGACGGATAAATTTTCAATCGAAACGTCCCCCTTGTTTTATTGACCGCAATGCCGGTCTTACCCTTTGATAGCTCCGCCGGTCACGCTGGCAATGATCTTTTCCGAAAGGAAGACATACAGAATGAACGTCGGCAGGAACACAATGACCACCGCCGCGAACATGCCGCCCCAGTCCCCCGTATAGCGCATGGATTGGATCATGGAGTACAGGCCGACGGCGACCGGGCGGGTCTTTGCCGTATTGGCGAAAATCAGGGAAATAAAATACTCGTTCCAGATGGTGATGAAGTTGAAGATCGTCACCGTGATGATACCGGGCTGCGCCAGCGGCAGCATAATCATCCAGAACGTTTTCATGGGCGAACAGCCGTCGATGGCCGCGGCCTCCTCAAACGTAACCGAAAGATTGTGGAAAAAGGTATTCAAAAAGAAGACGGTAAACGGAACGTTGATCGCTATGTAAAGGAAAATCAGCAGCCCTCTGGACTGGCTGACATGCATCTGGCTGAACAGTGCGAACAGAGGCATAATAATCATGATTGCGGGAATCCCCAGCGCGGTCGCGAATAAATTCTGGAGAAACCCGTTGCCGCGGAATTTAAAGCGGCTGAGCACATAGGCTGCCGGCGCGGCAACGATAATGACAACCGCGCAGGAAATCAGCGTGTAGACAAGGGAATTCATAAAATAGCTGGACACCTTATGGGTTTTCCACGCCTTCACGTAGTTTTCCGGGTGCAGCCCGGTTGCAAATTTGAACAGATTACCGTCAAAAATCTCTCTGGTAGTGGAGAATGACGCCAGGATAATCCAGCCGATCAGCACAAAGGTAAAAACGACCCAGATTCCGACAATCAGATAGCCCGGAGCAAGGGCCAGTTCTTTTTTCCAATTGGTTTTCTGCCTGATTTTTTTATTAGCCATTGTTCATTCCCCCTTAAAGCTCAACGTCGTCGTGACGGACAATGAGCTGCGTAAACAGAAAGACGATCACGACCACAATGGTCAGGATGACGCCGATCGCCGCTCCCGCTCCGGAATCGCGCACCGTAATGGCAGAGTTGCTCGCGCCGAATACCAGCTCATACATATAGGACATCGGCGTGACGGTGCTCGCGCTCAGGTTTACGGGCGAAAACAGCTGGCTCCATACAAAGAAAGCCATGGTGCTGACGGTCCAGAGCACGATATTGGTGCGGCAGACCCCCTTAAGAAGGGGAAGCGTAATTTTTGAAAACCGCTGGAACACGTTGGCCCCCTCGATGGTGGCGGCCTCGTAAAAATCCACCGGTATTCGCTCGATCCCGCTCATCCAGATCAGCATATGGTACCCCACCATGCCGAAGCAGTAGGCGACGAGCATGCTCCAGAACACCATTTCAGGACCGGTCCACTGCGTGGCGGCCGCTTCCGAAAAGCCGAGGGTTTTCAGGATCGAGCTGAGAAGGCCGAAATTGGGATTGTAAACGTAGTTGATCCACATGGTCCCCATGGCGACCGCCGAAATGACGTTCGGCAGGTAGATAACGGAGCGGAAAAAGCTTTTCCCGTGGACTCCGCTGGTCAGGATCACCCCGAAAAGCAGCGAGACCAGCATGACGCCGACACCGCCCACAAGCCAGATCAGGCTGATATTCTGCATCGCGCTCATAAAAAGGGGAGTATGGAAAAGGGTCCTGAAATTCCCCAGCCCGTTAAACTTCCATGCCGAGACGGCATCCGTAACGCCCTCTACTTTAAAGAAGCTCATAATGACGGTCCTTATGGTAGGGTACAGGAAAACCACGGTGTACAGAAAAATCGCGGGCGCCAGAAAAATAACAATCATTGATTTATTTTTTGTTTTCATAAGAACCTCCCGAGAATTCCATGGACAAAAGGGCGGCAGCGTAAACACGATGCCGCCCTTTCCCCGCCGTTGTGTTATTGAATTATTTCTTCATTGCGTCTGCAAAGCCCTTTGCGTCAAGCTTGCCGCTGACCAGCAGGGCGAAATTGGTCTTGATTTTCGCGTTGATGTCCGCGTCGTTTTCCATGCCGACCGCCCAGGGATACCGGGTGGTGGTCGCGTCCAGAACCGCCTTGGCGTCCGCAAGCTGCGTCGGCCACGTCGCGTCGTTCGCCATCGGAACGCCGATGGAATTTTGCGCGAGCTTGGTGTCCCATTCGCCGGTAGTCATAAAGACGATGAATTTGAAAGCTTCCTCCGCGTGCTTGCTGTCCTTATTGATGCCGAAGCACTGCGCGCCGTACTGGTTGGCCTCGGGTCCGTCGCCGTCTTTGCCGACCGCCGGATACGCGAAGGTGCTCCAGTTGAAGTCCGCCGGAGCGGAATTTTTGATTTCATTTGGGAGCCAGGTCCCGTTCAGATACATGGCTACGTTGCCGCTTGCGACTTCCTGCTGGCCCGCGGGATAGATATTTCCGGCCGCGTTCTTGGATATGTAGCCCTTGTCGTACATTTCCTTCCACTGCTCGCCGAAGGTCTGAACGGCGGGATCATCGATCTTCTTGTTCTCGACCATGGCAAGCGTTTTGTCCTTGCCGATCAGGCGGCCCATATGGTAACCGAACAGAGAAGCCATATACGCGTCATCCACGGTAATCGGGGTCTTGCCGGCCGCCTTGATCTTGGCGCAGGCGTCGAGCCACTCTTCCCAGGTCTTGGGAACCGCCGTAATCCCGGCTGTCTTGAAGATGTCCTTGTTGTACATGACAAGGAAGGTGGACGGCTGGTAAGGGATGGTGGAAAGCTTTCCGTCCGGCCCGAGGGAACGGGCAAGGTCGACCAGCTTCTTGTTGATCACATCGGTCAGCGGCTTGCCGTCCGTGGTGTCGTAGGACTTGGCGGCCAGGTCTTCCACATTGAGCAGGTATTTGCCCCACGTGCCGTTTACACGCTCGACGTCCTCGTCAAAGAGATCGATTTCCTGTCCGGCGTCCAGCGCGGGCTGAAGGGTCTTGCGGATATCGCGGCCCTGCCAGTTGATGTCGACGGTGATTCCCGTCTTCTCCTTGAAGGCTTCCGCCGCTTCCGCAATGGTCTGTCCCTGCGGCTCGGTTTCGTTCCACATGGAGTAATAAGTAACGGTTACGTCACTCTTCGCGTCTCCGGTGGACGCTTCGCCGGAAGCAGCCGGGGCCGATGACTGAGCAGCTCCGCCGCAGCCGCCGAGCGCCATGGCGCAGATTAAAACAATGGCCATAAGAGAACATAATTTCTTTTTCATTTTCAGACCTCCTAGTTTTATGTTTGAATTTGAGGCATACCTAATTTGCATATTGACCAATAAATTGGATTTGAGTGTTTCATTTTTATCCAATTCGCCGTTCAACATCCCTATTTTACGGTGTTTTCACCAATATTGATTTAGAATTTTTTGCATTAAATTTGCACAATCCATTCAAGTTGCACAAACGGTCTTTTGCTTTCACAGGGACGGTTTTCTTCCCGTTTTGCGGGCGGGCCCCGTCCCGCGACAAATTCTGTGTCAGCCTGATCCCCGGAAAACAAAAAAGGCGCCCCCGTTCAGCCGAACGCAGCGCCTTTGCCTTGTGTTGCTCGTATTATAGCAACGGCCATTTCATTTGTCAATTCGCAAAACGGATAAAAGCGCCGGAAAACGGCCATTGTACAAATTTTATGCGCAGAATGACAAACCTTCTCCAGCCGATGATTCCCATCCCGGATATTTCCGTATTGAAATATTAGCAGAGAAAAGGAATGCTATGATTAAATATTATAAAATGGCTTGACGCAGGTAAGGAGCTGAGACTGATGACGCAATTTGTAAGCACCTTTTTAAAACCCGAAATCGTAATCAACGAACTGGTAACCGTCCATTATTTTGAGTACAACAGCGATTTCTATTTTCCGGGCGAAACCCACAATTTCTGGGAATTTCTGTACGTGGACAAGGGGCAGGTGGACGTGACCGCCGGAAACACCAACTATGTGCTGAAAAAGGGCGACATCATTTTCCACAAGCCCTATGAATTTCACAGCCTGTGGGCCAACGGCGTGATTGCGCCGAACCTTGTGGTCATCACGTTCAAATGCGACTCCCCCGCCATGCATTTCTTCGACAACAAGATTCTGAAGGTGGGCGATTTTGAACGCGACCTGCTCGGCCGCGTGATCGAGGAATCCTTCGATGCCTTTTCCTCCCCGCTGGACGATGTGGATATGAAGGAACTGGTGCGCAGCGGCAAAGGTGCTTTCGCCTGTGAACAGGTCATCAAGCTCTGTCTGGAGCTGATGCTCATCAGCCTGATCCGGAAGGGCGGGACCGGCGAGGAACGCGTTTCCTCCTCCATTAAGGAAAAATCGGGTCAGGACACCTTTTCCCGGATCGTGGCGTACCTGAGCCAAAACATACACGACAAGGTCACCCTGAGCGACGTGTGCCGGGACAACATGTGCGGCTGTTCCTTTCTGCAGAAGGTGTTCCGCGAAAAAACCGGCGGCGGCGTGATGGAATACTTCGGGAAGATGAAGGTGGACAGCGCCAAGCAGTCCATCCGCGAGGGGACGAAGAATTTCACCGAAATCGCGAACGACCTCGGGTACTCATCCATCCACTATTTTTCCCGCCACTTCAAAAAGGTGACCGGGATGACCCCCTCGGAGTACTCCTCCTCCGTCAAGCTGCGGACCGACAGCCAGAGGGGCCGCCCGCCCCATTTTGAGTGAGGCTGATACCATAACAAAACAGCATAAAATGCAGAGGCTGTTGCACAATAGCCCTTCAACAGAATAACGCACAAAAGATGCACCTTGAGCGGGCTATAAAACCCGTTTTAAGGTGCATTTTCTTACTCTGAAAGCGGTTGTCCCATGCAATTTGCTGCCGCAAATTTATTTTGCAACAGTTCCTTTCTTTCCGCTTACCGCATATATTTGCGGATGACTTCCTTGTAAATCGCACGGTAGTCCTCCGTTTGCCTGACAACCAGATTCAGTTCTTTCGCCGTCTTGGAATCGACATCAAACTCAGCGGGATCGACGACGGGATATATACCGGTTTCCGCTATTGTCGGCAAATATAATCCCTTGCGAAGTTCACTGCTGTCCTCTCCCTTTCTTAAAAAGAGAATATATTCCTTACCGGCAGACGACGGTTCATATCTCTCGTAACGAATGAATTCCCCCTTTCTTTCGATTGTCCAATAATCTTCCCCCAGTGGAATAACATCCCCGGGGTTTAAGTTTCCCTTATAAACCTGCGATATTTCAAACGAAGTAACCGTAATCCCATAAGATGGATCATCCTTAGGCGTATAATAATATAATTTCTGCTTTGCATCGTCCAGCAGACGCCCTCGCACGATGTATTGCGACAGCTCATCCTCTTCTTTCCATGTCTTGGGCGCGTAGAGTGTATCCGGCATGAAAATTTGAACCTGCAAATCGCCGGTCACTGTGGGGATTTCCTCCAACCCGGAAACCATGCCGGTTTCATTGAGAGAATTCCCGCCGGAAACCACGCTGGTTTCATCGGGAAAATTCCCACTGGGAGCCCCCAGCGTTCCACAGGACGTCAGACCAAGGACAAGGGCCAAAACGCAAACGGCCAAAACCATCTTCCTGTATCCCGCACATCTCTTTCCTTTTTCCATGAGAGAATTCCACCGCCGTCCCTTTTAATGTCGAATAGAAATTATTCTGAATCTGATCGTATCATTGATTGGCAGAATTGTCAATTTCTTCGCCCGTCCGGGAATCCTGGACGGATTCTTTTTGTGCAAAAATGATTTTTTGTGCAAATTTTGTGATGGATAAGATATTTATTTTAAAGCAATCATCCTCTAAAATAAGGGCAGAGAGTGTAAAAAAAGCAAATGTACAAAGGAGAATGCAGCATGAAGGAACCTGTACTCGTTGTCATGGCGGCGGGAATGGGCAGCAGATACGGCGGGCCGAAGCAGATTGACCCCGTGGGGGACAACGGGGAGATCATCATCGATTTTTCGCTTTACGACGCGGTAAAGGCCGGCTTCAAAAAGGTTGTTTTTTTGATCAAGAAATCCATTGAGGCGGATTTTAAAGAAATTATAGGGGACAGAATGTCCAAAATCATAGAGGTGAAATATGCGTATCAGGAGGTCGGCGTACTGCCCGAGGGGTACCGGGTGCCACCGGGGCGCGGGAAGCCGTGGGGGACCGCGCACGCGGTGCTTTGCTGCCGCGACGCGATCGACGGGCCTTTCGCGGTGATCAACGCCGACGATTATTACGGAAAAGACGCGTTCCGCCTGATTTACGATTATCTACTCCACAGCCGGGACGACGGGCTGTACCGTTACGCGATGGTGGGCTACACGCTGGAAAACACGCTGACGGACCACGGCCATGTGGCAAGGGGCGTCTGCGTCGCCACCCCGGACGGATTTCTGGAGGATATCCACGAGCGCACCCACATTGAAAAGCGGGGAAACGCGGCCCAGTACACCGAGGACGGCGGAAACACGTGGGTAACCATCCCCAGTGGGAGCGTTGTCTCCATGAATCTGTGGGGCTTTTCCGAATCGATTCTCGGGGAAATTGCGGCGAGGTTTCCCGCGTTTCTGGACGGCGCTCTGGAAAAGGACCCGCAAAAAGCTGAGTTCTTCCTGCCCACCGTGGTGGATGAGCTGCTCAAGGGCCGAAAAGCCAGCGTAAAAGTGCTGCGGTCCCCGGATAAATGGTACGGGGTCACCTACCGCGAGGACAAACCGGTGGTGGTGGAAGCAATCCGTAAAATGAGAAAACAGGGGATCTATCCTGATAAGCTTTGGGAGGGCAATACATGAAACCGGTGAAAAAGGAGCTTCTTCCCGCGATTGCGGAGAAATTTCAGTTTGAGGGCCAGTATGTGGGAATCCTGCCCTATGGAAGCGGACATATCAACGACACCTTTTCCGTCTTTTTCCAGCTTGAGGAACAAACCCGCAGATACATCCTTCAGCGGATCAACACCAACGTGTTCCGCAAGCCGGTGGAGCTGATGGAAAACGTGGTGGGCGTTACCCGTTACCTGCACAGCGCCATCGCTGCTGCCGGCGGCGACCCGTACCGCGAAACGCTGAACCTGATTCCCACACGGGACGGCGCGTACTATTATGTCGACGGGGACGGCGGTTACTGGCGCTCCTATTATTTTATCGAGAACACCGTGACCCTTCAGCAGACAAGGACCCAAGAGGAATTTTATGATACCGCCCGGGCCTTCGGCCGGTTCCAGCTGCTTCTGGCCAACTATCCGGCGTCCACGCTCCACGAAACCATCCCGCTGTTCCACGACACGCCGAACCGTATCCTTCAATTTAAGGAGTCGCTCGCCGCGGACGTAAAAGGCAGGGCGGCCGGTGTAAAAGAGGAAATTGCTTTCGTTTTCGGGCAGGAGGAATATACCCGTCTTCTGGTGGATATGCAGACGCGGGGGGAGCTCCCCCTGCGGGTCACCCACAACGACACCAAGCTGAACAACGTGCTGGTCGACAGCGAAACCGGCAAAGGCGTATGCGTCATTGACCTGGACACGGTAATGCCCGGCCTTTCCCTCTACGATTTCGGCGACTCCATCCGCTTCGGGGCAAGCACGGCGGCGGAGGACGAACAGGATCTATCCAAAGTGCATTTTGACCTCGGGCTGTTTGAAGCGTATACCAAGGGCTTTCTGGAGGTTGCGGGAAAGGTTCTGACCAACGAGGAAATCAGAAGGCTGCCCGACGGCGCGAAAATGATGACACTGGAATGCGGCATCCGCTTTCTGGCGGATTATCTTGCCGGCGACACCTATTTCAAGATCAGCCGCGAGAGCCACAACCTTGACCGCGCCCGAACCCAGTTCCGGCTGGTGGAGGAAATGGACCGGCAGTGGGACGTTATGGCCAAGATCGTCGGCCAATACTGCAAATAGGGGCTGAGAAAATGAGAAATATTCTTTGCTACGGCGATTCCAATACCTACGGGATGAAACCCGGAATGACGGGCAGATACGCGCGGGACGTCCGCTGGACCGGCCTGCTGCAAAAGCTGCTCGGCGGCGGGTATTATGTGATCGAAGAAGGGCTGGGCGGCAGAACGACCGTCTGGGACGACCCGATTGAAGAATATAAAAACGGAAAAACTTATCTTCTCCCCTGTCTGGAAAGCCACAAGCCGCTGGACCTGGTCGTCATCATGCTGGGTACAAACGATCTGAAGAAGCGCTTTTCCCTGCCGGTGTGCGACATTGCGTCGGGTATGGAAAATCTGATCCGGACGATTTTAAAATCGGAGTCCGGCAGCGGAGGCGGCGCCCCACAGGTGCTTCTGGTCGCGCCGGTCCCCATCGCCGACGTGGGTATCCGCGCCTGGCGCCTGATGTTCGGCGAAGGAATGAAAAACAGCCTTCTGCTGGCGGAAGAGTATGAGCAGACCGCAAAACGGAACCGCGTGCATTTTCTGAATCCGGGGCGAAGCGTGGAAGTGGGGCCGGAGGACGGCATCCATTACACCCAGGCGGGCCACCGGAAGATGGCGGAACTGATCGAACAGAAAGTCCGCGAAATCTTTCCAAACGGCTGAATGCCGCAAAGTTTTGAATATTCCCTTATTTTGATAGAGTCCCCGAAAACAGGAGCCGCGCCAACTGGCGCGGCTCCTGTCCTTTTTATATCTTCTGCCCGCTGCACTGCCCTTCCGTATTGAGCAGGTCGTAAAGCGTGGTGACTCCCGCGCCGGTGGCACCGACCGACTGATGCTCGAAAACCGGCTTGTCCACCCACGCCGTTCCGGCAATATCCAGATGAATCCACGGCAGATGCTCAACGAATTCCCGGATGAACAAACCGGCGGAAATCGTCCCGCAATAATGTTCGCCCATATTTTTGACGTCGGCAATCTTGCTTTTTACCATTTCCTCATATTCCGGGAAAATAGGCAGCCGCCAGTACTGTTCGCCGGAAACGCGCGCCGCCGCGGACAGGTCGTCCCACAGCTGGTCGCTGTCCGTCAGGACACCCGCCGTGGTGAAGCCGAGCGCGCCCACAACCGCGCCCGTCAGCGTGGCGATATCCAGCACCCTGGTCGCGCCCTCCGCACGGATGGCGTATGTAACGGCGTCCGCCAGAATCAGCCTGCCTTCCGCGTCCGTGTTCTGGATTTCGATCGTCTTGCCGGACATGGACCGAATAACGTCCCCCGGAAGAAAGCTCTGTCTGGAAATACGGTTTTCACAGGCCGGAATCACGGCCACGGCGTTCGTTTTCACCTGATTCCGCGCAAGGGCGAAAATCGCGCCCGCCACCGCCGCGCCGCCGGCCATATCCCCCTTGATGCCCAGCATGGAGTCCTTGCTTTTCAGACAGTATCCGCCCGTGTCGCAGGTAACTCCCTTTCCCACCAGCGCGGTCCTCAGCGGGGACTGGGGGTCCGCAAGATAGCGCAGAACAATCAGGCGCGGCGGGTTCGCGCTGCTGCTGCCGACCGTCAGAAACGCGGACATTCCCAGCCGTTCGGACTCCTTTTCGTCCAGAATCTCGGCCTGCACCCCGCATTTCCCCGCTTCCCGTCTCAGGGTGTCCGCTAGGATGGACGGGGTCATCCGATTGGCGGGGGCGTTGACAAGATTGCGGGCAAGCACCACGCTGTCCGCCAGATGGACGGCCTTTTCCAGATATTCCTCCGCCGTTTCCGTCAGGCGCTGCGGAATTCCGTGCAGAAAGAAGCGGAAGGAATCCTCCCGGCTGTCCGCCCGGTACGGAGAATACTCATACAGACCCAGTTTAACGCCCAAAACCGCGCTGCGGATACAATCCAGCCCGCAGACGGGCACCATTGCGGACAGATTGATTTCCGCCTCGTACTGATGGAGCCTCCGGAGCTCCCGGGCACCCTTGGCGACGGCGTCCGTCATTCTGCGGGCGCTCAGCTCCCCGCGTTTTCCCAGCCCGATATAGAGGGTCAGGCGGGAATCCTGCCAGAGCGGAAAGCTTTCAAGGAATTCCGCCCGGAACATTTTTTGCACCGGCAGCGAGGTGTGGTCCGCGTCCTCATAGAGAAATAATATCTGTGCTTCCTTAAAGGAGCCTATCTGAATGTCGATCATACTGTCCTTCCGTTTCTGCGGCAAGTTCCCTCCCCGTCTCCAGCGGAGGACGGCGGGATCTGCCTGCGTCGTGATACTTCTATCATAGCATACCTTCGACAAAAATCAACAGGTCTTCGGACCCTGTCTGGAGAAACCGCCCGATGTTCGGGACGGCCCTGTCCCCGGCAAAGAAGACCTGCCGCAAGATAGCTTTTCAACAAAGCAAACACAGAAAACACACCTGAAGCGTGCTTTGAAATTCCCGCTTCAGGTGCGTTTCCTTATTATAAATTATAAAAGCTGTTGTTTCATACAATTTTCTTCCGCGAATTTATATTGCAGCGGGACGCGGTTACCCGCAGTAAACGGAAGGGATCGCCGCGTAGACGGCTGCACACCGGACAAGGTCCTGCTTCCAGGTTTTCTCGTCGGGGGAGTGGGCCTCTTTTTCTTTCCCGGGGCCGAAACCGACGCAGGGGATGCCATAACGGCCCATGATGGAAACGCCGTTCGTGGAAAACGTCCATTTTCCGACCTCCGGCTCGCCGTAAAGGTTCCTGTGCGCTTCCACCGCGGCCCGCAGGGCGGGCGCGTCCTCCGGAAGTACCCAGGTCGGAAAATAGCAGTCGGTGGGGTACGTCAGGCCGGTATAGCTGGGGCGCTCATAGGTATACATCGAGACGGACGCCCCGTGCTTTCGGCAGAACTCCAGGCCGCGCACCTCCTCCAGCGCCGTTTCATACGTTTCTCCGCCGGTGAGGCGGCGGTCGAGCGAAACGGCACAGAAATCCGCGACCGCGCAGCGGGACGGGGAGTTAAAGAAAATTTCCGATACGGTGACGGTTCCCTTCCCGAGGAACGGGTCGGCGGGAAGCCGTTCATTCAGCCCGCGGATGTCCTGAAGGATATCGGCCATCTTGTAGATGGCGTTATCGCCGCGCTCCGGGGCGGAGCCGTGGCAGGACATGCCCTTTACCTCCACCCGGATTTCCATCCGCCCACGCTGCCCGCGGCAGAGGATGCCGTCGGTCGGTTCGGTGCTGACGACAAATTCCGGGGTGATTTGATCCTCCTGATGAAGATACTGCCAGCAGAGCCCGTCGCAGTCCTCCTCCTGCACCGTGCCAGTCACCAGCACGGTGTATTTTTCGGAAAGAAGGCCCATGTCCTTCATGATTTTTGCCCCGTAGACCGCGCTGACCATCCCGCCCAGCTGGTCGGAAGCGCCGAGCCCGCCTATCTCCGTATCGGTTTCATAGCCTTCATACGGGTCAAAGCTCCAGTTGCTTCTGTCGCCGGTCCCCACGGTGTCAATGTGCGCGTCATAGGCGATCAGCTTTTCCCCCGCACCCATGCGGCCCAGAACATTCCCCATCGGGTCGACGTCGACCCGGTCAAATTCCAGCGCGCGCATTTCACGGACAATACGCGCAATTACCTGCTTTTCTTTTCCGCTTTCCCCCGGGATTGCGATCAGATCGCGCAGAAAAGCGGTCATCGCGGCCTCATAGTCCTGTGCCCTGCGGCGAATCTCCCGATAATCCGGTATCATATCCGTTCCCTCCTGTCGTCGAATCGGTCATTTGGTATGCATTCCCCGCAGCCGTCAAAGGAACGAGGGGTATTCCCCATCATGGACAATCCTGCGGTATTTTTCCGGGTCCGTATCCCCCTCGGTGGAAAACAGCAGCACTCGGGAATTTTTGTCCAGCCCGAGGTCCCTTCGCAGGTCCTTCAAGCTCTCGCGCTCCATAACCGCGCAAAGCAGGCCCATGGTCACCGCGCCGGATTCCCCCGAAATCACCTGGGGGTCCCCCCTGAGCGGCGCGCCCAAAGTACGCATCCCCTTCGCCGTGATTTCATCGGAGCAGGAAACGAAATAAGCGCTGTGGTTTTTCAGGATATCCCAGCCGATGGTGTTGGGTTCACCGCAGGCGAGCCCCGCCATGATGGTCTTCATGTCCCCCCGGACTGCGCGGATCTGTCCGTCGCCCACGGCGGCGGAGCGGTAAATGCAGTCGGCGGCGTCCGGTTCCACAATCACCGTAACCGGGCAATTCCCCGGAAACAGGTTTGCAAAATATCCCTGCACTGCGGCGGCGAGGGACCCCACCCCGGCCTGAATAAAAATGTGGGTCGGGCGTTCCACGCCGAACCCTTTCAGCTGCGCGGCGGCTTCCGAAGCCATGGTGCCGTACCCCTGCATGATCCATGCCGGAATTTCTTCGTAGCCTTCCCACGCGGTGTCCTGAATCACCACGCTGTTCGGCGTCTTTGCGCTCTGCGCGGCCGCGATGCGGACGCATTCGTCGTAGTTCGCGTCCTCTATCGTCGCGGCGGCGCCCTCTTTCCGGATGTTTTCCAGCCGGACCGGAGAAGACCCCTTCGGCATAAGCACAACCGACCTCTGGCCGAGCCGGTTGGCCGACCACGCCACGCCGCGCCCGTGGTTCCCGTCGGTGGCGGTAAAGAAGGTGAAGCTTCCGAATTCCTCCTTCAGCTTTTGGGAAATCAGCACCTCATACGGCAGCTCCGAAACATCCCTTTTCAGCCTCTGCGCGATAAACCGGCCCATGGCGTAGGAGCCGCCCAGCACTTTAAAGGCGTTTAAGCCGAAGCGGAAGGATTCATCCTTGATATAAATTCCGCCCAGTCCAAGCCGCAGGGCCATATGGGTAAGCGGTGCCAGCGGCGTGGGGGCATACTGCGGGAAGCTCCTGTGGAAGGCGGCTGCCTTTTCCACATTCTGCAGGGACATGACCTGCAGATAACTGTCGTCCGTTTTGGGAATCCGGTTAGGAACCCATCTGATACTCATATCAATACCTCCTAAAAAGCAGAATGCGGCCGCCGTAGCGACCGCATTGCCGTTTTACTCACAAAGACCGATGTCCTTATCGTTTTATTATAAGGCAGAACGCCCGGAATGTCATGCCGTTTTGAAAATTTATCACAGAAAGGGGCTGCATCATTCC
The DNA here is from genome assembly GCF_052442865.1 of Caproiciproducens puteiluti. Classification (NCBI taxonomy): domain Bacteria; kingdom Bacillati; phylum Bacillota; class Clostridia; order Eubacteriales; family Acutalibacteraceae; genus Caproiciproducens; species Caproiciproducens puteiluti. The sequence goes on from NZ_CP194790.1 coordinate 3,601,657, forward strand.
TGTGGGCCATCGGCTGAGCCGTCGGCGTCCCCCTGTCCGCTGTCCGTACTCCCGTCATCCGCGGGGTTCCGTTCCGGCTCGGCAGGCGTCTGCTGCGGCACCGGAGCCACGGGCGGCACGGGCTGCCCGTAATACGGCATATACGCGGGCATGGGCTGATACGCCCGCCTGGGAGGCAGCTGCATGCATTTGCAGACATAGATCACTTTGGTGTCGCAGATCATGTCGTGCAGGCCGCGTTTTTCATTGTTTAATCCCACCAGAATATAGCCGACAAACAGCAGGGAGGACAGATACCGCCCGATGGTTTCCCTGTAAAGGACGTTCAGCAGGGTGAGCGGCTCGCCGTTCACGGAAACGACCCGAAGGTTCATCAGCCGTTTCCCCACGGTCGCGCCCGTCTGATAGGTCAAAATCACAAAATAGGCGGAAGCGGCCAGATACAGCAGAATGTCCAGCAGGCTGAACCGGAACAGCAGGGCGCCGGTCAGGAAATTGTCCGGGTGACTGAGCCGCACGAAAAACATGGGAATCTTCACGATCAGCAGCATCGTTCCCACAAGCAGCATATCAATGAGGTACGCCGCCAGGCGGACGAAAAATCCGCCGCAGGCCGGGTTGTTATTTTCCTGTGGCTGCATAATACATCGGCACCCCGCTCTCCTGTGATTGTAGGAATTCCTTTACCTTATCCACATCGGTGCTGGTATAGCTTTTCGCCATGGAAAACAGGGAGCTCAAAGCAAGCTCGCTGTTTTTCGGTGTGAAAAAGGCCACGTTTTCCCCAAGTTCTTTTTCCATCTGGGACTGCGTATCCTCATAGTTCTGTATGCCGTCGATCAGCTTGAGGTCAAGCGCCTGCTGCGCCGTATAGATGCGGCCGTCCGCAATCGGCTTGACCGTTTCCACGCTCATGTTCCGACCCTGCGCGACGATCCCTACAAACTGCTCGTAGGATTCGTCCACCAGACTCTGAAAAATCTTCTTCTGCTCCTGTGTCACGTCCACGCCCGGATTGCCCATGGATTTGTTCGGCCCGCTGGTAAACAGGATGGTGTCCACGCCAAGCTTATCCATCAGCCCCTTGTAGTTGGACAGCGACAGAATCACGCCGATGGAACCCGTCCAGGTGTTCCGGTTCGCATAGATTTTATCCGAAGCCATGGAAACATAATATCCGCCGGAGCAGGCTTCGTTGGCCATATAGGTCCAGACCGGGCGGCCGGTGTCCTTTTTGTACTCCAGCACCCGCTGGTACAGCTCATCCGTTTCGTACACGCTTCCGCCCGGCGTGTTGACATAGAGCAGGATGCCCCTGTTGTCCCCGGACTGCTGGTACTGGTCGATCAGGCTGAGCGTCTTCTCATGGTCGTACCCTTCCGTCGGGAACAGAGACGACGAAGAGGCCGACTTCATGATCGTGCCGTCCACCTTGACCACCCCGACAAACGGCTCGAACGGAAGCGTCACCTTTGAGCCGACGGAATCCAGCAGGCTTTCGGCAAGCGCCTTTTTGCTCTGGTTGTCCGCGGCGTTTTTGACCAGCAAATTGGCGCCGCATACGAAGACGAAGACCAGTGCCGCCGCAACCAATCCCGCGATCTGCTTTTTGTTCATTTTCCCTTTCTCCTTTTCTCCGCTTTGCGGAGCCCTCGATTAAAATGATTCTGCAAACTGTACTAATCAGTTAATACAATTGATTGTATTCTCCCCCCGCATATTTGTCAAGTATTTCCCCCTAACATCCTTTAAATGGTAAAAGCAGCGGCCCCGCCGACAACGGAGCCGCTGCTTCAAGTATATTCCCGGAAAGGCCGGTTTCAGTACTTCCGGCTCTGAATGGTCTCCTCCGTATTTTCTTTGGTAAAGACCTTTTCGTCGGTGATGATCCGCAGGGGAAGCTCCTTGCCGGACATCAGGTCGGTAATCGCTTTCATCAGCTGCGGGCCGAGCAGGGGGTTGCACTCCACCACGCAGTTCATTTTTCCTTTCAAAATGGCGTTCAGCGCGTTCTTGGTACCGTCTATGGAAATGATTTTCACGTCCTTTCCGGGAGCGATCCCGTTTTTCTCCAGCGCCTCCGCCGCGCCGAGCGCCATATCGTCGTTGTGGGCGTAGACCACGTCGATATCCCATTTATGGTTTTTCAGGTATTCCTCCACAATCCGCTTTCCGCCGTCGTAGGTAAAGTCCCCGCTGCGCGAATAAACGATCTGATACCCGGAATATTCCTTCAAAATCTCCTCAAAGCCGACGGTCCGCTCCACGGCGGGCGATGCGCCCACCGTCCCCTGAAGCTCCATAATGCGGACCCCGCCCTTTTTTCCGCCGGAGGGGACGTTCTGCGCGATCCAGCGCATGGCGCGCCGGCCCTCCTCCACGAAATCGGCCCCGATAAAGGTCAGGAACATGTCGTCGTCCTTCACCGTGATTTCACGGTCGGACAAAATGACGGGGATTCCGGCCTCCTTCGCTTCCCGCAGCACCTCGTCCCAGCCGCTGTCGATCACCGGGGAAAGCACGATCGCGTCCACCTTCATGGCGATAAATTTCCGGAGCGCCTGTATCTGCCGCTGCTGCGACTGGTCGGCGTTCTCATAAAAAAGCTGGATTCCGAATTCCTTTGCCGCGGACTGGATGGATTCCGTATTGGCAAGGCGCCAAGCGCTTTCCGTCCCCACCTGCGCGTAGCCCACGCGGATGGTCTGCGGAGGGGCGGTCTGCGGCTTGTTCAGATTTTCCACAAACGCGTCCACATTTTCTTTCGTCACCTTATGGCTGTGCAGGATTTCCTGCTTCGGCACGCCCGCCACATTCCGGAGGATATCCAGGGAAAACTGAATCGCCTCCCGCCCGCCGGTGGGGCAGGTGATGGTCTCGTCGATCATGCCCTTCCTGACCAGCCCGATCCCGTCGTTTTCCCCGGTAAAGCCGTCCACCCCGATAATCCGGATATTTTTCAGCCCCAGCTTTTCAATGGCGCGGCAGGCGCCTAAGGCCATGTAATCGTTGTGCGCGAAAATGACCCGCACCCCGTTCAGCTTTTCCCTGTTTGCCAGCAGATAGTCCTCCGTGCTGTCCCGCGATTCGTTCTCAATGGAAATTTTGCGGATGTCGAGCTGGCGGTACGGCTTCAGAAAGCTCTGGAAGCCCTCGCTGCGCTCCGCACTCGTCTGGGAGCCCGTGCTTCCGCAGATTTCCAGCACGCCGCCCGGAATCCCGTCCAGCATCCGCAGCACGGACTCCCCCGCCTGTTTGCCGATGCTGCGGTTGTCCGGCCCGATGAACAGAGAATAATCGTAGCCCTCTACCACACGGTCCATCACGATGACCGGGATCGATTTGTACACGCCGCTGACCACAGGGGTGATTTTTTTCACGTCGCAGGGCGATACGATCAGCAGATCGACCCCGCACGCGAGCAGCCGCCGGATATCCGCGATCTGCTTGTCGCTGTTCTGCGTGGCATCCGTAAAAATCAGCCGGACGCCGGGATGCTTCGCGGCTTCCTCCTTCAGCTCCCTGATGAGCGCCAGCCGCCACGATTCCCTCATGTTCGCCTGGGAAACCCCGATCAGGTATTCCACCTTCTCCGGCTCCTGCCGGCTGCAGCCGGGGAACAGGGAAAGCAGAACTGCGGCGCAGAGCAGCGCCGCAAGAAAGCCTCGCATCCGTTTTCTCATTTCCCTTTCCCTCACATTGCCACAGATATTTTACTCTGTCCGTTCTTCCGGTACTCCGCCGGAGAAACGCCGAGCACCTTTTTAAAGGCGCTGCTGAAATAGTGCTGGCTGGAGTATCCCGTCAGCTCGGCGATTTCATAAATCTTCATTTCCTCGTTGGAAAGCAGCTCGATTGCCTTGCGGATACGGGCGCGGGTCACGTAATCCACAAAGGTGATCCCCATGGAATGGCGGAAAACGCGGCTCAAATGCTGAGGGGACACATGGAACGCGCAGGCAGCGTCCTGAAGCGAAAATTCCTCGTTTTTATAATTTTCGTCGATATAATTCTGAACGTCCTTAATCAGCTGAGGGACCTCCATGAGCTCATAAAAGCGGCTGAGGGCATGTTCATATTCCACGGGTATTTCCCGCCGGCCGTTCCCCTCCGCCTGAACCAGCGTCGCCCGCACGGGCAGATGCTGCTCCAGCAGGCGGCGAAGCTGTTTTACCGTGTCCTGCCAGGCGTCCTGCGGCTGACAGGAGGAGATCATCACCAGGTTCCCCGCGGGATTACGGAAAAGGGCGACCGGGCAAAACGGCTGGAAAAGCTCCCGCGCAATATTTTCCGCCGCGTAATAAAGCAGGTCGTCGTTCCAGTCCCCGCCGATTTCCATATTGTTTTTATAGTCCAGCCCGGCGATGACGACGCCGAACGCTTCCGGGAATTTCAATTCCAGAAAGCTGACCCGCTCGTCGATTTCCTCTTCACAGAAATGGCCGCCGAGCCAGTCATTCAAAAAATTCTCCGTCAGCTTCGCCTTGTTTTTTTCAAGGAGCACCTTTGCCCATTCCAGGTACTTCGTCTGCTCCCGGCTCCTTTTCAGCTCTTCCTTGGCGCGGTCCAGCGACTGATAAAACACATCCTCCATGATCGGCTTCAATAGGTAATCGTAAACGCCCAGCCGCAGCGCGCTCTGGACATACTGAAAATCGTCGTACCCGGTGATGATGATGACGAGCGCGTCCTTTAAAACGCCCTTCAGCTTTTCAATAAACTGGATGCCGTTCAGAAACGGCATGTTGATATCGACGAACAGCAGATCGGGCGCAAATTTTTCCGCAAGCTCCAGCGCGGTCTCCCCGTCCTCCGCCTGCGCCGCCACCTGCATTTCCCGGTCCTGCTTCAAAAGTCCGGCGATCCCTCTGCGGATGATCTCTTCATCGTCCGCGATCAGCACCTTATACATATCTCCTCTCCTTTCGCTCAGCTGTCGTCATCCGCCGGAAGGATCACCGTTACCGTGGTCTCCTCGCCCTCCTGGCTCTCTATGGAGATTCCGTACTCCTTTCCGTAGCATAGCTGGATTCTTTCCTGAATGTAAAAGAGGCCGAAGCTCTGTTTCTGGTCCAGCTCCGTATGGTTGTTCAGCTGATGGTTCAGCAGCTCCAGCCGGTCGGCGGGAATCCCCGCGCCGTCGTCGTGCACCCTGAAAACCACCAGATTCCCCTTCCTGTGCGCGGTCACCGCAATGGTGCCGCCCCCGCGCTTTTCCTTGACGCCGTGATAGATGGCGTTTTCCACCAGAGGCTGCAGAATCAGCTTGGGGACCTTGCAGCCGGCGAGCTTTTCATCCACCTCGATCTGGTAATTCAGCTTATCCTTGTAGCGGATTTTCTGAATATACAGATAATTGGACACATGGGTGATTTCCTCCCGGATGGTGATCATATCCTTGCCGTGGCTCAGCCCGATGCGGAACATGCTGGTCAGCGCGTCGACCAGCCGGACGATGTCGCTTGCCCCGTAGTCCCTCGCCATCCAGCTGATGGTGTCCAGCGTATTGTACAGAAAATGCGGCTTGATCTGCTCCTGCAGGGATTTCAGCTCGGCAAACCGCTTGTTCTGCTGCTCCACGTACACCATGCGGATCAGGTTCCCGATCTGGTCGATCATATGGTTGAAGCTCAGGCCCAGCTCGCCGATCTCATCGTTGTATTTGCTGTTGAAGCGCACCGAAAGGTCGCCGCCCTCCGCCTGCTTCATCAGGGTCTGCAGCTTGAAAATGGGTTTTGTAATGGTTTCGGCCAGCTCAAAGGAAGAAAACAGCACGAATAGCACCGTAAACAGGATGCATCCGAACAGGATATAAATGATGGTGTTGACGCCCGCCATGACCTCGTCGTTGGAAAACACCCCCACCGTGCGCCAGCCGGTGTATTCCGATTTTTCGGAATGAATCTGATAGTTCCCGCCCCGGATATTCGCGGTGACAAACGCGTTTCCGCTGCCGCCGAGCCAGAGCGGACTGACGCGGTACACCACGTCGTTGACCGGGGCGTAGACAATGCTGTTGTCCGCATCCGTGACAAACACAAAGCCCTTTTCGCCGATGGTGACGCTGTTGATGGACTTTTTGATGATGTCGTGGCGGATATCGAACAGGATCACGCCCAGCACTTCCCCGGTTTTGGGGTCACTGACCGCCTTGGTAAGCGAAAAAACGTCGTCCACGCTGTAGTCCTGATTGGTCACGATGTTCCTGCCCGTCGCGTCGCTGATGAGGCGGATCTCCTCCGGGGACTGCTCCGCCTGACGGTACCAGGACTCGTTGTGAAACGAATCGCGGGAGATCCGGGACATGCCGGTGCTGACATAGAGGTCGTTTTTGGTGGCGATCAGGATTCCGGCGATCTCGTCGTGGGAGGAAGCGATATTCTGCAGAAGCTCCCTGATCTGGCCGGTCTGCGTTTTCCACTTTGGGTCTTCCTCCGACTGAAGGTTCCAGAAGTCGTTGTTTTTCAGCTCAACGGAAATATAATTCGCGGTTTTTTCAATCGTACCTATGTATACGTCGATGGAGTCGCACACCTGATTGATCGTCTGGGCGGTGTGGTCCATTGCGGTCTGCTGCGCCTGATTGACAAACACAAGGCCGCTGACAATGGAAAAAACAGCAAACGGAATGAGCGCCATAAAAAGATAGGACAGTACCATTTTGTTCCGGAACCGGATGTTCAAAAATTTGTCCAATATCTTTCGCAAGACGCTCACCTCATCGGCTGCTGATTTTTGAATTGAGAATTGTGTAATTATATAATATTTAAGAAAAAATATCAAATTATTTTGCCATATTTATGCAGCTTTTCCAGCTTTCCATCCTTGATTTTTTCCGACCTGCCCGCCAGAATGCGCTGAATGACGATGAACAGGCAGAGCAGCGCCGCGCTGAACACCTTCGTCCACCAGGTGTTCAGGTTCTGGTACGTCACAATGGTCTGAATGACGCCCTGAATCATTACGCCCACGGTGGTGCCGATCACGGTGCCGACGCCGCCGGTCAGCAGCGTGCCGCCGATGACCGCGGAGGAAATCGCGTCCATCTCAAGCCCCACGTTTTGAAGGGAATAGCCCGCCAGCGTATAAAAGCTGAACACCACGCCCGCCAGCGCCGCGCAGAAGCTGCTGATCGCGTAAACCGCCACCTTGGTTCTCCCCACGGGCAGGCCCATCAGCGAAGCGGACAGCTCGTTGCCGCCCACCGCGTAAACGGTCCTGCCGAACCGGGTGAATTTCAGCACGAACATCGCCCCGATCAGGACCACGGCCGCAATAAAGACGTAATAATAGATTTTCGCGCCCGCGAAAGCAATTTTGTTCAGCGCCATTTTTTTATAGAAATCGTCCGTGATGGGAATGGACTCCGTGCTGATGACGGCGCACAGGCCGCGCATGAAGAACTGCCCCGCCAGCGTGACGATGAACGGCTGGAGCTGATAGGAGTGGATCATAAAGCCCATCAGCGCGCCGAACAGAAGGCCGATCAGCAGCACCAGCGGAATCACCACGCCCGCCGGCACCCCGCTTCTGAGCAGGAACGCCGAGAACACGCAGGTAAACGCAATGGTAGACGAGATGGAGATGTCGATGCCGCCCGTCAGCAGGACAAACGTGATGCCGATGGAGGCGATCATCATATAGGAGCCGTCGTTCAGCAGATTGCAGAACGTGGACAGCGAAAGAAATCTGTTGTAGGCGACCGAACCCGCCGTAAAAAGGCCGATAAACAGCAGGGCAGTGACCAGCAGAGACATATTCCGTATACGGAACCTTTTCATTGTTTTTACCGATTCGCTCATGCCGGTTTCACCGTCCTTTCCTGTTTATGACCGGAGAATCTCTTTCTCATTTTGTCCTTGAATTCCGCCGATTGGAAAAGGCAGATGCAGATAACGATGACTGCTTTCACCACCGCGGTGATTTCCGGCGCCACTCCCATGGCGTAGACGGAGGTCGTGATGCTCTGGATAATCAGCGCGCCGGCAAGGCTGGCCGGAACGGAGAACCGCCCGCCGCTGAGCGAGGTCCCGCCGATCGCCACCGCGAGGATGGCGTCCAGCTCCATAAAGAGACCGGCGTTGTTGCAGTCGGCGCCCTTGATGCCCGCGCTTTCGATCAGCCCGGCGACCGCCGCCGTGATGCCGCAGAAGGTGTAGACCATCCATTTCACGCTGTTGACGTTAATGCCCGCAAAGTGGCTGGCGACCGGGTTGCAGCCCGTGGATTCCAGAAAAAGCCCGAACGCCGTCCTTTTGGTGAAAAGCAGCGCCAGCGCCACCACAAAAAGCACGATGAAAAGCGGGAACGGAAGGCCCAGAATATAGCCGCCGTTGATGAAGTAATACGCGTCCGAATTGACGGTGACGATTTTCCCGTCGGTAATCAGCTGGGCAATGCCTCTGCCCGCCACCATCAGGATCATTGTCGCGACGATGGGCTGGATTTTGATTTTAGATACCAGAAAGCCGTTCCACGCGCCGCAGAGCATGCCGCCCAGAAGCGCCAGCAAAATAGCGACCTGGACATTCTGCCCCGCGCCCGGCAGAATTCTGCCGTCCACGATGCTGCACGCGATGGCGCCGCTGATCGCCATGACGGAGCCGACGGAAATGTCCGTCCCGCCCGTCGCAAGGACGAACGTCATGCCGGTCGCCAGAAGCATCAGCTTGCTGCCGTTGCGCAGAATATCGATCAGTCTTCCATACAGGTGCGCATCCACGATTTTGATCTCGAAAAAGGCCCCGCCCGAAATAATCCCGTTGATCAGCAGAATAGCGAGCAGCACAACGACCGGCCAGAACCCCTGGTATTTAGACAGCTTCCTGATCTTCTCCACTTTTGACCCCTCCCGCAATTAAGCTCATGACCGCGCTTTCGGCAATATCCTTTCCGCTGAGCTCGCCGACCTTCTTTTTGTCGCGCAGAACGATCATACGGCTGCAGCAGCGGAGCATTTCATCGATTTCGGATGAAATAAAGACCACCGTCATCCCCTGCTCGGCCAGCCCGACAATCATTTTCTGAATTTCCGCCTTGGTTCCCACGTCGATGCCCCGGGTGGGTTCGTCAAGCATCAGCAGCTGGGGGTCTGTGGCAAGCCATCTTGCCAGAATGACCTTCTGCTGGTTGCCGCCGCTCAGGTTTTTCGCCCGCTGTTCCTGGGACGGGGTCTTGATTTCCAGCATTCTGATATATTTGTCGGCAATGCGCTCGGCCTGTGCGCGGGAAATCGACTTGAGCATGCCCTTCTTCGCCTGCAGGGCGAGAATGATGTTTTCCCGGATGCTCAGGTCCCCGATAATGCCCTCTGTTTTCCGGTTTTCGGGGCAGAACGCAACGCCGCAGCGAATCGCCGGAAGGGGCCCTTTCCCCGCCAGCTTCCGGCCGTCCAGGCTGATCTCCCCCTGCTCCAGATGATCGATCCCAAAAATCAGGCGGACGATCTCCGAGCGTCCCGAACCGAGCAGCCCGGAAATGCCGAGCACTTCTCCCCTGTAGATTTTCAGGTCGACGTCGCTGATGGTCCCCGGCCCGCAGGCCCGCTTCATCTCCAGAAGGCCATCTCGCTCCCCGCCGGTCAGCTCCTCCTTTTCGGAGGAAAGGTCCAGCTCGGCGTACTCTTTTCCCAGCATTTTGCCGACAAGCTGCGTTTTGGGCAGCTCGGCGGCCGCGTAGGTGCCGACGTAACGCCCGTTGCGCAGCACGGTAATGGTATCCGAAACCGCGTACACCTGATCCAGAAAATGCGTGACGAAAAGGATTCCCATTCCCTGCGCCTTCAGCATGTTCATCACTTCAAAAAGCTTTTCCACTTCCACGCTGCTCAGGCTGGAAGTAGGCTCGTCGAGGATGAGCACCTTCGCGGAAATGTCGACCGCGCGCGCAATGGCCACCATCTGCTGCACCGCGACCGAGTAAAAATCCAGATTCTTCGTCACGTCGATCGTAAGATTGAACCGTTTCAGCAGGTCGCGCGAGTCCTGATTGATTCTTTTCCAGTCGATGCTTCCCCTTTTTTTCGGTTCCCTTCCTATGTATATATTTTCCGCCACCGAGAGGTTGGGGCAGAGGTTGACTTCCTGATAGACCGTGCTGATCCCCAGCTTCTGCGCGTCCTGCGGACTCTGGGGAAAAATGGGGACGCCTTCCAGCAAAACGGACCCTCCGTCCCGTTCCTCCACACCCGTCAGGACCTTGATCAGAGTCGATTTTCCCGCGCCGTTTTCTCCCAGAAGGGCATGGATTTCTCCGCTTTTCAGCTCGAGGGGAACATCGTCCAGCGCCGCCACCCCCGGAAAGCTTTTGGAAATATGTTCCATCCGAATCAGCATATTTTCGCTGCTCATGAGCGGACTCCTCCTTTGTGATATTGTTTTCCCGTGTGCCATGAAGCAAAATCCGCTCCGCCGAACAAAGACGGAGCGGATTTTAAAGAGAGTCGGAGAATTGTATGAAAAAGGTTAATAAACGCGGGTGGGAAGGTCTTTGGCGGCGGTATCGGCACGGAAAACGCTTTCGTCGGATTTGATCCACTTTTCAACCGTTTCGCCGTCCTTCAGCTTCTGGCAGGTCTCAAAGAACTGGGGGCCGAGCAGCGGGTTGCACTCTACGGTGACATTCGCTTCTCCGTCGACCATAGCCTGGAAAATACCCTTGACGCCGTCGCAGGAAACGGTCTTGATGTCCTTGCCGGGCTTCATTCCCGCTTCTTTCATGGCCTCGATCGCGCCGAGCATCATGTCGTCGTTATGCGCGTAAACCGCATTGATCTGATTGCCGTAGGTTTTCAGGAAGGATTCCATGACTTCCTTGCCCTTGGCCCTTGTGAAATCGCCCGTCTGAGAGGCGAGGATCTTCATGTCCGGATATTTCGCGGCCAGCTGGTCGTCAAAGCCCTTCTTTCTGTCATTCGCCGCGGAAGCGCCCACGGTTCCTTCCAGTTCAACAATGTTTCCCTTGTTGTTCAGCAGCTTTGCCAGCTCGTCGGCGGCGTTCTGCCCTTCCGTGATGAAGTCGGAGCCGATAAACGTGGCGTACAGGTCATCGGAAACCTTTGCCCTGCGGTCGAGCAGAACGATCGGGATTCCCGCGTCCTTCGCCTCTGTAAACACGGCGTCCCAGCCCGTTTCCACAACCGGGGCAAGGCCGATGACGTCAACGCCCATCTCAATAAAGGATTTTATCGCCTTAATCTGATTTTCCTGTTTCTGCTGTGCATCCGCAAACTTGAAATCGATGGTGTCCACATGCTGTCCGGCATAGAACTGAATGGACGCCGTTTCCGCGTCGCGCCAGCCGGATTCCTGCCCGATCTGCGCGAAGCCGACCGTCAGCTTTTTGTTGCCCTCTGCCTTGGAAACGACTTCCGCTCCCGACTGTGTGCCCGCCGACGCGGTCTTTTCAGCAGGTGTACCCGCGCACCCGCCTAACGCAAGGCCCGCGATGCATACGGTTAAAATTGCAGCAAGTATTCTTTTCAAATTTTTCTCCTCCGCTTCCGGGGGATCGCCCCCCTTATTTCGTTTCCATTGTAGTGCATCCTTTCTTTTAAGTCTTTACAATAACAAAACCTGTTTGTATCATTTTTTAGCATCCTGGCAGTGAACTCCCCCGGTCAGGCTTCACCTGCCGGCCCCCGTCGAGGGAGCCAGGCTCTCTCTCCAAATCGGACACCGACGCAGGCGCGCCGAAATAAAAAAAAGCCGCAAAAGCAGCTTTTTCGTGTGTTTTTATTGAATTTTTTTCAGCGGAGCATACAGGACGGCTTCCAGCCCAAAACGTCATACGGAACGGTAAAGACGACGATTCCGGTGGAATAGGGTGCGATTTCATACTGCTGATAATAGATCGCGACGCCCTGTGGAGTCAGGTAATACTGCTCCTCATTGAAATACTGGGCAATCAGCTTGCGGTAATCATCAAAATAGACGCCCGGATTTTCCGCCATATTCCGGTCGGCCTGCTTTAAAATATTTTGCAGAAGCCGGTACCGGTAATTGCTGTGCGGCCCGAAGAACCGCGCGAGCGGATAACGCCTGCCGTTTTGCAGGCTCCACGTGTCGGAACGCCGGACGGTGTTGCCGTGCGCCCCGCCCGTATATTCGTACTGGTCGCGATAAAGACTCAGAAAACAGTTTTCGTTATAAGCCGTTTCATATTTCAAAATGGCGTCATACGGCCGGAACGGGAATCCGTTTGTCTGGGAATCACGGTATTCCTGAACAGCCTGACGGTACAGGGTTCCTGCAACATAGCGGTAGAAATTTTCCGTCTGCATCCGGATCATGCCGTTGATCCGGCTTTCGGCCGCACGGTTTCCCCTGAGCCTTATCTCCGGAAATTCGGCGGTCATGGTGATCACTGCGGTATTCTCATACTGGAATTCCCGCTCGACCTTCTGAGCAGTCAGTTCCGCGCTGAAATTCGGTTCGTACATTTTCATCCCTCCGCCCCATCATATGCCGGAAAAAGCGGTAAGGATTCAGGATTTTATCACACGACATAAAGGATGGAACAGCCGCCGAGCTTTTCCGCAATCTCCCGCCGGAGCAGTTCTTCCCCCTGCGCGCGCAGCTCGTTGCGGTAGCAGTACTTTCCGCGCCCTCTCACCGTCATCAGCGAAGCGTCGTAAAGCTCCGCCGCGTTGGGAAACGCTTCGTTGTTGATCGCCCGGTGAACATAGCTGTAGGTCATAAAGATGATCTCAATGGTCAGATTTTCCTTTGCTTTTGGGGACAGTTCGTCGGCAAGCTGATGAATCAGCTGCGCGTAAAGCTTCTGCCAGTCGCCCAGAAGAACGACCGGGGCAATCAAAAGCCCCACCCGGTACCCGGCTTCGCACATCTTATTCAGGGCCTGTATCCTGTTTTTTAACGGAGAGGTCCCGAATTCCACCCTGCTGATGATTTCCTGAGGATTGACACTCATACGGAAAATGACCCTGCCCCGGTGTTCCAGATTCAGCAGAGGGTCCACCATGTCGAACTTGGTCGGGAACGTAAGAAAGCCCTTTTCGCTTTTTGCAAACTGCTCGATCGTCCAGCCAAGATTTCCCGTAATGGTGTTTTCCAGTACAAGGTCGCTGTTGCTGCCGATTTCAAAGGTCAGGTCGCGGTCCGCGGCGGCAGCCGTTTTCATCAGCTTGCCGAGCATCTGCTCCCGGTTGACGAACAGCCTCAAATACGAGCATTTGTTGTAGTTGCAGACCAGATAGCAGTAAAGGCACGCCGCGCTGCAGCCGGAGGAGGTATACGGCACCAGAAAATCGGAGATTTTATGATTTTCCACATATTTGTGCGTCTTGCGGACGCCGACGATCAGGTACCGCTTCATATGGCCGAATTCCCGGTTGGAATTTCCACGAAGCTCCTCGATATTGTTATGGCTGTGGATCGGTATCCACGGTACTTCATTGAATTTCTGCCGCAGCTGCTCCCCCAGTTCATAGGAAAGAGCGTCCGGCTCATAATAGACGCGTTCCGGGTACATTTTATCACCTTCCGGTCTATTATTGACAGCCGGACGGCTTCTATGCGATAAAAAATTTTGATTGTCACCAGACGTGGGGAACCAGCCTCCAGGTACGCTGTTCATAGTCCCTGTAAACCGCACCGAAGCTTTTTTCCAGCGCTTTTTCCTCCGTGCGGATACGGTAGCCGTACACGGCGGCGGCAATCAGCAGGGTGGCCGGGATCCCAAGGACGGACCGGAAGGCCAGCGAGATTCCCAACAGCGTCAGGATGCTTCCGGTATACGCCGGATGGCGGATGAGCCGGTACGGCCCATCCTGTACGATCTTCTGTTCCGAACCGACCCGCACCGCCATGGAAAAAAACTTCCTCAGGGTCCAGACGGAATACAGCCGAAGAATCATACCGGAAACGGCAACCGCGAACCCCAGCCAGAAAACAGGCACGGGCAGCACGACCGGAAAAAGGCGGATATAGAACGGATTCAGAAGAACGGACAGCCAGAACCCGGCGATAATCAGCAGCATGGACCCTCTGTCCTCGCCGCTCTTTTTTTCACCCTTTTGATTGTTCCGGGCGGTCAGCAGCAGGATCGTCGTTTCCATCAGCAATACCGCAATCAGCAAGAGCTGAAAAGTGTTTTTCAGAACCGCGCCGGGAAAATAAGTATCTCCGTAAAAATACATAGCAACATCTTCTTTCAAAACATGAGAAAACAGGCGGCCTTCCGCCGAACCCCGCAGACTCTCGGCGGGGCCCCGGCAGAAAGCCGCGGCTTTGGTAAACCGGATCAGATATAATGGATCTCTATGCCGCCGAACTGTACGTTGCCCGTCAGGGTAAGCTGCGGGGCGTTTTCCTCGGGGTGCGCCAGCCGGATATCGTTGTCCACGCCGCCGAGGCTGGTGTTCAGTTTATCGATGACTTTCCAGCTGCGGGGCACATAGATCTGGATGGCGCCGAAGCTGCAGTCAAGGAAAATCTCAGCGCCGTCCGGGCTGAGCTGGGACTGGTCGAAGAACAGCTCCAAAGCGCCGAAGGAAACATCGAACTGTCCGCCCTTCAGGCACTCGCCGTGCAGATACTTGCTGGAAGAACCGAAATGCACCTTTGCGTAGGGGTTGTTGTCGTCGATATTTTCCGTCGTCGGCTGAATGGACCCCGACCCGTGGTGCCAGTACATGTGGTTTTTCGGGTGCCTGTGGAAGAGAAAGCTGAAGCCCATACTGGCAAAAACCGCGGCCAGAATCAAAAGCCAGAGGGAAATCCGGGCGAGATGAAGCGGCTGCTGGTAAATGACATAAAGAAATGCCAAAGGTACGAAAATACCGAAGTAATTGCGGTGAACCACGCTGCTGATCAGCAGCGCCGCGAGCAGAACCGTCGCCAGAACGCTGACAAATCCAATCTGTACAAAAGACCCTGTCTGGCTGGCAATGACAAATACCGCCGAGAGCAGGAAGAAAATCCCCCAAAACCAATTTCTACTTTTCATAAGTGCTCCTTTCGTTTAAACGCTGCCGCAGCTCGCTGTAATAGTACCGCGACACGTATACCTGTTTGTGACTGTTAATAAATTGAACCAGACTGGAAGCGGTAAGGTTCCGCGTGACGGAGTACACCTGCAGGATATTGACGATGGTGGATTTCGCCGCCCGCACAAAGTTTTTCGGAAGAATTTCCTCCAGCTCGTACAGCCGGTATTTGATCCGGTAAGCGTCGTTTGCGGTGTGGGCGTAAATATGCTCCCCCTCTGTCTCAAAGAACAGGACCTCATCCAGCGGAAAATAGAATTCCTGATTCTGTTTGAAAAAGGTGATCTTGGTATTCTGGGAGGACTGTTCCAGAACATAGCGGTGTATTTTCTGAATGGTGTCGTCCACGCGGCCGCAGCGGATCAGCACCTCATCCTCATCCAGATCATTGACTACCTCAATGCGTATCTTCACCTGACCACCCCCTCTGCAGATAGTATAGCGGGTTTGCGGCAGGATGAAAAGGGGAAAACGCCGTCCGGTCTCATTTCCGCCCGCAACAGGTTAAAAAATCCGGGTAAAAGGAAACGTCCGCCCCATACAGCCGGCAGGAACACCTGTTGCCGGGGGTATGGGGCGGACAGAAAAAATAAAAACGGGGACTTTACGGGTCCTTACAGATTGAGAAATTTACGGAAGGTCATGCTGACTTTCACGGCCTCTTCCTCACAAGCCATTTCGCAGAAGATACGGAGCACCGGTTCGGTACCGGAGAAACGGCAGATAACCCAGCCGCCGTTTTTGAAATAGACCTTGCAGCCGTCCAGATAGGAGATCCGCTCGACTTCCCTGTCAAACTCCGGTACCCGCTTTTCCTCAAAGAGCAGATGCTTCAGCTCTTCTTTCCGCCGCGCGGTCATACGGCAGTCGAACTCGTTCATAAAACAGCTGCCGTATGTCCGATGGATATCCCTCAGCATCTCCGACAGCGGCTTGCCGATCACGCTGAGCATTTCCACCAGCAGCGCCCCCGCGTAGACGCCGTCCTTTCCGCGGATATGGCCGCGGACGGTCAGTCCGCCGGAGGACTCTCCACCGATGAGCGCATCTGTCTCCTCCATTTTGGAAGAAATATATTTGAAGCCCACCGGGACCTCGCAGCAGGCTTCGCCGAAGCGGGCCGCCATCGCGTCCAGACAGTGCGTGGTCGCCACGTTCCGGACGGCGGCTCCTTTCCAGCCCTTGAACTCGTGAAGATAATAATAAAGGAGCACCAGAATATCGTTCGGGTGAATGAAAGCGCCGTTCGCGTCGATCAGCCCGATGCGGTCGGCGTCGCCGTCGGTCGCGATGCCGAGGTCGTATTTCCCCTGCACCACCAGCTGGGAAAGGTGCGTCAGCGTGGAGCTGTTCGGAGCGGGCAGCCTTCCCCCGAACAGTGTGTCGTGCCTGTCGTGAATCACCTCGACATTGCAGCGGCAGGTCAGCAGAATCGTCTGTAACGTTGTTTTGCTTACCCCGAACATCGGGTCAAGCAGGACATTCAAATGCCTTTTTTTGATAGCTTCGATATCGATGACGCCTAAAATACTGTCTATGTATTCATTCTGCGGGTTAATGATTCTGACAAACCCGAAATCCAGCGCTTTTGCGTATTCCATGCTTCTGATTTCCGTCTTTTGTATTCCGGCGATCTGCGCTTCGATTTCGTCCGTGACCTCTTCCGCCGCATCCCGCCCGCCGGACGTGAAAACCTTTACTCCGTTGTACTCCGCCGGGTTGTGGCTCGCGGTAATCATCAGCCCATAGGATACCTTTTCCTTCATGACTTCAAACATAATCAGCGGGGTCGGCGCGTCGTAATCGATCAGATGCGTTTTGATTCCCTCTGCCGCGAACACGCACACCATCCATTTTGCGGCAATATCGGACAGGAATCTGCGGTCGTAGCCGACGATGACCGGCTCGTTCTCTTTGCCGTTCTTCCGAATGATTCTGACCAGCGCAAGGGAAAGAAGCTCCAGGTTCTCCCTGGTAAAATCCTCGCCGATCACCGCGCGGAACCCGCCTGTTCCAAATTTAATCATTGACAATCCTCCGTTTTACGGGCATGCCGTATGCCTAAAGAATAACCCGAATGGTATTTTCTCCGTCCTGAAAAAGTTCGCTTCCCAAAACGAAAACCGTACGGAAATGGAAGGGGTCTTTTCGGGTCTTGAAAACGCTTACGCCGTTGAGCTCCACCTTTTCCGGGGTACAGCTGCGGGCGTTCGGATTTCTAATTTCCATCTTGACCCTTTTTCCCCGGTAGGTAAATTCCACGCTGGCGCTGTCCATCCACCCGGGGATGCAGGGGTCGATGACAAGGCCTTCCAGCGTGGGCCGGATCCCGAACATCCACTCGTAAACAGCCCGCTGGGCCATGCCCACGCTTCCCGTCAGAAAGCTGAACAGACTGCGGAATCTGAACACGGGCAGTTCCTGCCAGCAGTTCACAATCGCGTACGGCGGGGAAAGGACAACATTGGACGGATGACGCGACTGGTCGTACGGCAGCAGCCATTGCAGCACATCAAACAGCCCGTCCCCGTTGCCCGCGGCGGCAAGCGCCCGTGCTAAGAAACCCTGCGCGCCGTGGTTGTACACGTTGCCGTTTTCCGCGAAGCCCGCCGGGGCGTCCCCGCTGGCGGCGCGCCCGACACAGCGGATGGGGATTTCTCCCATCGGCGGCCAATAGAGCCGGTACCCCGCCTCGCATTTCAGCAGCTCCATGACCCGCAGAACCGACTTCCTCATCTCTTCCGGAACCACTCCCGAAATCAGCGCGAACCAGTTGGCCGGGCCGTAGGGCCTCTTTTCGCCGTCGGGGTCCTGATCGGAGAAAATCCATTTCCCTTCATCCGTAAAGATGCCGTTAAAAAAGCCGTCCTGATTATACGCGTGCTTCAGAAGATTCTTTTTCATTTCTTCGGCTTTTTCCCTGTAGACAACAGCCGTTGCCGAAGGGCCGCTTCTGTTTTCCAGAATCTCAGTCATATACTGCAGGCACATCACCGCCTGCTCGCTCACCATCACGGATTCCCCGCGGCCAAGCACGCCCGCCCGGTTCACGGAATCCAGCCAGTCGCCCTCCCCGATTTTGCACAGACCGTGTTCGCCCAGATTTTCGGGGTCGATATAATACTCCATGGCACGGACCAAATGCTCCAGAACGGTGTTTTTTCCATCGGAGTCCAGCCACGGCAGGACCGCGTCCAGCACGCCGCTGTCGCCGCTGTACGACAAATATTCATAAACAAACTCGATCACGAACGCGCCGGCGTCCACATGTCCGCGCAGGTCGTGCCGCCCCGTCCTTCCTTCCGTTGAAAACTGGCGGGGGAACCATCCGTCCGACCGCTGGCAGCTGAGCATTTCCAGCAGCCTTACGCGGCCTGCGGTGTCATCGATTGACAGCATCGCCGTATAATCCTGCGCGCAGTCGCGCGTGCCGCGCATCGCCGTCGGCCATCCCCGGTCCAGCGAGGCGACCCACTCCATCTGCAGCGGCAGCCAGTTGTTTATGAAATAATCCCAGTCCTTTTGGCCGGTCCGTACGGTGTTTTTACGGCACAGCGCCGAAAAATGGCGGCGCGCCTCTTCTTTTTTCCGCTCATAAGCCGGGGCCTCAAAATAGACCAGCGGTTTTTTTACGTCATCAACGGCGGGAAGCCCTCCGTCCGCCGCGTTCTGCGGCATACAGATCACCTGCGTGAACACCCTTTCGCCGCCGGGTTCCAGATGACACCCGTACTTTGCCGCGTAAACCGGCGGGTACCCCCAGATGGCGTTGTCCCCGCGGTATTCCCCGAAGGAAGCGGCCGGTTCCGGCTTCATCCGGAAACTCCCGTCCGTCACCGACTGCGGGCAGGAAAGGTCCCCGCAGCCCACAAATTTTTCATAGCTGATTTCCGTGCCGCACAGCCCTTCGCTGTCCGTCCAAAGCGCGGCTGTCCGCCGTTCGCCCGGGTCGGACGTGCTGCTGAGAAGCTGCGACCAGAAAAGCTCCTTTTCCTCCCTGCCGACTCCGCTTTTCAGATACCACTCGTATTTGTCCCATGGGGCAAGCTGGGCGGGATTGACGTAGGGGACAAAGGCCGGAGACACGGAAAGGCCCATCGCTTTTTTCCGCAGGTTTTTCACGCGCAGCTTCATGACGATCTCCGTTCCGTGCAGGGGAACAAAAAATTCCGTCTTTACCAGCAGATCCTGATACCGGTATTCATAGGACGCGCAGTGAGGCAGAAACGTGATTTTTAAATCCTGCGGCTCTTTGGACGGGTCGCTCCCGTCGATCAGCGGACGGAAAAAGTTGGTGAACGGCTTTCTGTCTTCCAGCTCATCGGACTGAAGCCAGACGGCCCAGTTGGAAAACTTCTGCCCATTTTCCCTCCTGAAAAGCTGGATCCCGCCCGGTGGATTCGCCTGCGCGTACACCGGTCCGAACTGATCCACCTTCAACAGCACGTCGTGATTCTGATAGATATATTCCCACGGTGCGGGCAGGTTCAGCGAAAAAAGGTCGATCCCCGCACAGTCCGGGCGGAACTGTGCCCATTTTTGCCCGGAAGGGCCATAAATTTCTCTGTTGTTCATCATCGTTCCCTTCTAGCCCTTCAGGCCGCCCATACTGATGCCCTCCGTCAGCCTGTTCTGCACAAGGCTGTAGAGAATCATTGTCGGAATCATCACCAGCACCATCCCGGCGAACATCGCGCCCCAGTCCGTCGCGAATTTCTGCTGTTCCATCAGGTTCGCCAGCCCGACCGGAAGCGTCCATTTCTGCTCTTTCAGGATGGTGGTAGCCATAATATACTCATTCCAGAAGCTCATGAAATTGAACATGACGACGGTAATCATGGCGGGCTTTGCCATAGGGACGATGATGCGGAACAGGGTGCCGAAATACCCGCACCCGTCGATCTGCGCGGCGTCCTCATAATCGTGTGGAATGGTGCGGAAAAATCCAGTCAGCAGGTAAATGGTGAACGGAAGCTCGCAAACCGCGTAAATCAGCGCCAGAACCGTCAGGTTGTTCGTGATCTCCAGATGCTGAAAGATTACGTATTGATTGAGAAAGTTCTGAATTTTATTGAGCGACAGGAAAATGGGGATCACAATATAATTCTGGCTTACAAACAGGCCCGCCATAAAGAGGACGGACAGTCCTTTGGAGCACCGGAAGGTAAACCGGCTGGTCACATAGGCGGTTGGCACCGCCAGAAAGACGACAAACACCAGGGCAATCAGTGTAATGTAGGCCGAATTCCAGAAGTACGCGAGCATATTTCCCTTTTCCAGCGCGTTCTTATAGTTATCCCAGTGAAAACCGGCGGGGAGCGCCCAGGCATTCGTCAGAAACTCCGAGCTGGTTTTGAACGAGGTGTAAAATGTCCAGATAATCGGGAGCAATACGACGGCGGTAAACAGCAGAAGAACCACCCTGACAAAAAATTTGCCCGACCATTTTTGTAATTTAGCGTTTTTCATCCGTATTCTCCCTTTAATACTCAATGACTTCTTTTGAAGTCAGGCGGTTGCTGATGAGTGCCAGTACAAACGAGAAGAGGAACACAAACACGCCCACAGCCATTGCATATCCGAAATTGGAATTCGTGAACGCCTGTTTATACATGTAGGTCAGCAGCACCTCCGACTGGCCCGATGGCCCGCCGGTCGGCGTCATGACCTTGACGAACACAAAGCTCATGTTGATGGTTGAAATGATAAAAAACACAATGGTGACGCGGATAATTTCCCACATCAGCGGCAGCGTGATGGAAAAGAACTGCCGGAACTTCTCCATTCCCTCCATACTGGCCACTTCGTATAAATCCTTAGGAATTCCGTCCATCCCGGCCATATACATCACCATATAGTACCCGACGGCCTGCCAGACCATTGCCGCCGAGATGCACCAGCGCACGGTGGATTTTTCCCCCAGCCACGCGTGAATCAGGCCCTCCGAATGGATGGTTTTCAGGGTGGAGGTCAGAATTCCCATGGTGGGGTCGTAAATCTGCACAAAAAGCACCCCGATCACGACCAGCGAAAGCACGTTTGGAAAAAAGAAAACCGTACGGTAAAACGGCTTTTCAATCAGCTGCGTCTGCGCCAGCAGCGCCGCGAAGAACAGGGAGACCGTCATGGTCACGGCCGTTACGAACACGATGAAAAACAGGTTGTTGCGAAACGCCTGCCAGAACTTTTCGTCGCGGAAAAGGATCTGAAAATTCTGCAGCCCGATAAATTCCTTGTTGAGCGAAAGGCTGCTCATCCTGAAAAGGGACATATAAAAAACATTGGCGGTAGGAAATAACATAAACACCGTAAACAGGATTACGGTCGGTACGGTACAGACGGCAATAAAACCGGCGCGCTGCTTTTTTCTGCTGCGCAGCGCGCGGGGGTTCCCGTCCTTTGCCTTTATGGCAGTCAACATGATCACTTTCACCCTCACATCATAATTTGCATCAGGAGATAAAATTGGTGAGGTCGTAGACGGCCTCACCAATTCATGTCTTACTTTAAAATCAATGAAGAGAGTGTCTCTGCATCTTTTTCCAGATTGTCCGACCATTTGTCGGTTGTCAGTGTCCCCGCCATAATCTGGTTCAGGTCCTGATATAAGTCATCTCTTAAATTCACTTCTGTCTGGGAGGTCAGCGCGTAAGAACCGGTAACCGGCGTGTAGCCCTTGTCCGTAATCGTAAAGGTGTCGTAAACGGACTGGTCGATGGAATCCTTTACAAGATTTGCAGCACCCTTGATCGGGGGAATGATTCCTGCTTTGCTTGCCAGTGTCTGGATGCTTGCGTCCTCATAGAGGGAAGCAAGGAATTTCTTCGCGAGCGGAATGTTCTTCGCGTCCTTCGGGATATACATTTCCTCACAGTTGGCCCAGATGAATTTCTTATCCGTTTTGCTGAAGGTTGGCAGCCCGGCGAAGCCGTATTCAAAGGCGTCCGCCTTCGGGGCATCCTTCATTTCCGTCTCCAGCCAGTTTCCGTTCGGAATAAAGAGGCATTTATTCTGCAGGAATTGCTGCTGCGACTGGGTGTGGGTCATGGCGAGCGTTCCGTTCAGCAGGTAGCCGCCGTCCTTGATTTTCTGATAGAGATCAAAGGTTTTCTTCACCGCGTCCGATTTCCAGGCTCCCTTTTTATAGTTCAGGCAGTCCTGCAAAGCCTGCTCGCCGCCGGCGACCGCAATGGTTGGGTTTACCACGATTTCATTGTAGGAGGGATCGTTCGCGGCAGCGTAGGTAAAGAGCGCAATCCCCTTTGCTTTTGCCTTGTCGCCCAGAGCAAAGAACTCGTCCCAGGTTTCGGGCACTTCCCAGTTGTTTTCCTTGAACAGGGTCTTGTTGTAGAAAAGGCCCATCGTGCTGTAGGAAAGCGGCGCCGCGTAGACTTTGCCGTCGCCGTAAGGGGAAATGGTCGGTGCGGAAAGCGTTCCGTCGATCATTTTATCCTTGAGGTCGCCTGTGAAAACATCGCTGATGTCCTCCAGCTTTTTATCCTGAATCAGCGACTGCAGAATTCCCGATTCATTGGTGGATGCAAGGAAAATAAAGTCCGGAGGATTTCCGTTCATAATCTGCGGACGGATGACGTCCCCCAGCTTTGCGTTTGCCGTAACGTTGATTTTCACTCCGGGGTTTTTCGCCTCAAACTGCTTTGCAAGGTCGTCCCAGACCTCCCGGCCGTAGCCGCCCTCGAACACCGCGATGTTCAGCTCCTGATTCTGCGCCTCGGCGGATGTCTGGCTCTGTGCCGCCGAAGAGGAATCGCTTACCTTCTGGCAGCCCGCCAGGGCCGAAACGCCCAGCGACAATGCACAGATACATGCAACTGCTTTTCTCAATTTCATTAATTTTCCTCCCTCTGCTGAAATATTCTACCGTAATTATAGAGATGAATTTATCCTATTTAAATAAAATATATTGCGGATTCCTTTCACTATTTTGATAGATTTTTTATCTTTCGGGAGGATTGATACTATTTTGACCGACTTTGATACTTTTTTTATATCGCTTCTTAAACTCGGAAGGACTTGAGCTCAGGTATTTATTGAAAATCCGGTTGAAATAGGACTGCTCGTCAAAGCCCAGCCTGTTCGCGACCTCTTTCACCATGACGTCGGGGTCCTTTAAAAGTTCTATCGCCTTACCCATTTTCAGCAGATTGATATAGGACGTCAGATTGACCCCAGTCTCATTTTTGAACAGCCTGCTGACATAGCTTTCGTTCATATTCACCAGCTTTGCAATCTGCGCCAGCGTGATTTTCTGCGTGATGTTCTCTTTGATATACGCAGTGATGCGGACGACATCCTGGCGGTATTTTCCCGTGCGGCCGTCTGCAGCGCTCTCACTGACCGCGCGGATCAGTCCCGTGACGGCGGACTCGAATTCGGAAACCGTGCCGCATTCCCTGCAGTCGGCGGCGAGGCGTTCAAATCTGCCGCTGTTTTTTCCGGCGGAGCCGAAAAGCAGGATGTTCCGGAACAGCTTCCGGATATAATCGCAGGCACCGTCCGGGCGGATTCTCTGTTTTTCAAAGCTTTCCAGAATCGATGCCGCCAGAATTTCCGCTTCCTCGTATTCGCAAAACGCGATCCCCGCACAGATCAGCTCCATGGCGTCCTGCTGGTCTTCCGTGACTCCGTTGACGTAAAGGCCGCCGTCCTCTTGGCGAATCAGGCTTCCAAAACCTTTGTAAAAGCTGACGGAGGCGGCCCCGGCGCAGCCTTTCAGCTTGGCCGCAAGCTCCGGTTCCGAAGCAAACGGCTCCGAAAGGACAAACCCGGCCTCTGTATTCATATACATCTTTACAGAGTTCTGGATGCGCAGCAGAACCCTTTCCAAAATCCCCTCCGCCGGTCCGCCGGACTCTGGCGGCAGGATGATCAGCGCGTCCACCGGTGTCAAGGGGATGACCTTCATCCCGGAACCGGCGTCAAACGTTTCGCTGATCAAACTGGAAAGCATTTCCTTGGACGTCATATCCGGTTCGTTCTGCCGCGCGGCGGGCCGCCCCGCCGTCAGCAGTTCCTTTTTAAAGACATAGAGCGCGGAAAACGTCCCTGAATAGGTCCTGCCCGAAGCCAGAATTCGCAGCTTTTCCTCATCCGGGCCGTAAAGCATGCTGTAAATCCGGGGCTGGTCAAACTCGCTCTGCGCCTGCTCTGTTTTTTGGGAAGGACGGCGGTCCTCCGGCAGCTTTCCGACGGCTTTCCGCAAGGCCTCCAGAAGCTCCTTATCGGTAAAATTGGCTTTTAAAAGATAGTCGGTAACGCCGTAGCGGAGGGCCTCGCGGGCCAGCTCGAATTCCCCAAAGCTGGTGAGGATAATAATTTTTCCCGGATACCCCCGCTCATACAGTTCCTTTGCCAGACCGATTCCGTCCAGATGCGGCATCTTCAAATCCGTCACAATGATCCGGGGGCTGTATTTTTCGATATACTGCAAAGCGGTTTCCCCGTCCGAAACCGCGCCCACGATTTCAAACTCGGTTTTCTCCCAATCCACCATCGACTTCAAAGCCACGCGGACAATCATTTCATCATCAACGAACAGCACCGGAATCATCTTCCTCGCGCTCCTTTCCCTGTGTCAGTTCTTTTGTGGATTCCGGCAGGGTACCGATGTAGGGAAATTCCATGGTGACGGTGGTTCCCTCGCCGATCCTGCTCTCTATGTTAAAGGGATACTCCCTGCCAAAGCACAGCCGGATACGCTCCTGAACGTTCTGCATCCCGATTCCCGTCAGCCGCTTATTCTTCTTCGCGTCCAGCGTTTTCTCCACATCAAACCCCTTCCCGTTGTCGGAAATAACGGTAAGGATGGTATCCTCCCGCCGGTTCATGGAAATATAGATTTCCTTCTGCGTACCGTCCTCATCCATTCCATGGATAATGGAATTTTCCACAATCGGCTGCAGAAGAAATTTAATCATGTAGCAGTGCAGAATATTGTCGTCTATTTCATAGGTGACGGAGAAAATATCGCCGTAACGGATTTTTTGGATGACGATATAATTGCTGACGTTTTTCAGCTCTTCCTCCACCGTAATGAATTCGTTTTTATCAAGAATGGTGTTCCTCAGCAAATCGGAAAGCGCGGCCAGCCCGTTGCTGACACTGGTCGCCCGGCTCATCAGGGCGGTCCATCGCAGGGAATTCAGCGTATTGAACAGGAAGTGCGGGTTGATCTGCGCCTGCAGCATTTTGAGCTCATATTCCCGCTTCTGCTTCTGCTCCGTTTCCACCTGCTTGACCAGGTCCTGCATTTTCTGAAGGATCTCGCGGAAGGCGCGGCTTAAAAAGCCCAGTTCATCCTTGCTGTCGTCGTAAAAGGTCATCTGGTCAAAATTCGTATTGTCGATTTTGCCGACCAGCTGTACCAGCCGGTTGATCGGCACGCTGATGCTCTTCCACATCTGACGGTACACGATCACCGCGCACAGGAAGCAGAGGACGATGGAAATCAGGCTGGTGACGGCAATGGAGAAGGTCTCCGACCGCAGGTAGGCATCCGGGATGGCGGCGACCAGAAGCCAGCCCTGCTGGGTAAAAAAGGAATACGCGATCATGCCCAGCCTGCCGTTGAATTTGTAGTTGCGGATGATATTCCGGTCCGGGTTCTCCCTGCAGTATGAGAACAGCCCGCCGTCCACGGCGGAGCCGGGGCGGAAGGTCCTGTCCTGATTCGCGACGTTGTTTCCGTAGTAATCCATCACCATCAGATCGGCGCCCGTACCCATATCGACACCGGACAGACAGTTGTAAAAGGCAGCCGCATCGATAAAAATCAGGGTATGCCCGATCACCCCGGAACCCCGCTCGGAAATAACGGGATGAGTATAGATAATATAATTTTTATTTCCTTCATTGACACTGAGCCAGTTGATGTTCTTCCCGCACAAATCGATCATGCGGTCAATGGTTTCCTGACTGACATAAAACCAGCCCTGGCTGTAAATAGGGTTATTGTCCCTGTCGGTCAGAAAAATCTGCATGATCTGCGGCGAGTTCGACATATGGCCGGAGATAACGGAATTCATCTGCACAATGAAATTGTTTTTCTGCATATAATCCCAAGTGTCAAACCGGTACAGGCCGTCCTGAACGGTTTTGTTTACCATGAGCGCGTCCGATATTTTCTGGTATTTGTCCGACTCGTACTGAATGTTTTTCTGTACCAGCTTCAGTACCTGGATCGATGAATTGCTGATCTTGCTGTTGATGGCGCTGTTGGACACCTGATAGGAGATGATACCGAAAATCAGGAGCGGCACAATGGCCATCAGCAGAAACGAATACAGCAATCTGCGTGAAACGGAAAGATTGCGAATTCTGGCGTTTTTGATCCGGTCCAAATTCATATTCCACAGACCTTTCCATGTTCTGGATTCATGTTCCCCACCGAAAAAAGCGGCGCAAGATGGAAAGAAGCGGGCGCCAAGGCCGCGTTTCCCATATGCAGAATCGATAATTATATAACAGTGTAGCACATATTGTTGAAAAATGGCAACAGAATCGTCCGACTTTACAGTGAGAATCCCCAACATCCCATGCGCGCAAAAGGAGCGCGGCAATCCGCTGCACACTGCTGCCGAAGAAGCGCGAAAAACGGCGGCCCGGCCCGCTGGGCCAAACCGCCGTTTCATATTTGATAAAAAGGATCAGCGCAGCTGCAGGAGCTTGTTTTTCAGGTCGGTCTCCAGCTTTCTGAGTTCCTGCTCCGCCTGCGTGCGTTTTTCGCGGCCGTCCTTCTGGATCTGCATGACCTCGTCCAGCGTGGAGATGAGCGTCTCGTTGGTATGCTTCAGCGTTTCGATGTCCACAATGCCGCGCTCGGACTCCTTCTGCGTTTCGATCGTCGCCATTTTGAGCGCGTCGGCATTCTTGCGCAGCAGGGTGTTTGTCATATCCGTGACTTCGCGCTGGGCCTTGGCCGCCTGTGTGGAGTGCTCCACGCCCAGCGCCAGCACCATCTGGCTTTTCCACAGAGGGATGGTATTGACAATGGTGGACTGGATTTTTTCGCTCATAATCAAATCGTTGTTCTGTATCAGGCGCAGCTGGGGCGCCATCTGAATGGATACCATGCGGGTCAGGTCCAGATCATGCAGCTTCTTTTCAAAACGGTTGCACATGTTGGACAGGTCGTTTGCCGCCTGTGCGTCCTCCGGCAGACCGGAAGCCTGCGCTTTCTGCTGCAGGGCGGGAAGGTCGTTTACGCGCACCTGCTCCAGCTTCTGCTTTCCGGCGAGCAGATACATGGAAAGCTCTTTGAAATAGGTCTTATTGACCTCATACATTTTATCCAGAATGGAAACATCCTTTAAAAGCTGTACCTGATGTGCTTCCAGCACGTCGCAGATCTGATCGACGTTGGTTTCCGCCTTGGCATAACGGGCTTTCAGGGCGATGATTTTATTGCCGCCGCGTTTGAAACGCGCGAAAAAGCCTTTATCGTCCTCGTCGACCTCAAAGCTTTTCAGCTCTGCCACTACGCCGGAAAGCATCTTTCCGACCTCGCCCAAATCCTTGGTGCGAACGTTTTCCAGCGCGCTTTCGGAAAAATCGGCCATCTTTTTCTGGGCCCCCACGCCGTACTGGAGAATCTGGTTGCTGTTCGTCAGGTCGATCTTCGCGGCGAAATCCGCCACCATCTTCTGTTCGGCAGGAGTAAGCTGCGGTTCCGGGGCAGCGTCCTGCGCGGGAACCGCCTGCGCAAGAATCGTCTGTGCGGAAACGGGCTGCTCGGGAGCCGGGTCAAGGGTAAGCTCGGGAACAGGGATCTCATTCTGATTCATGGTAAAGCCTCCATACCAATTTATAATTCTTTATCATTCGGTTTCCTTTTAAGAAAGTTTGCTTTCGTCCGGCTCTTTTGCAAAGTCGCTGCCGGTCAGGCCCTCCTGTTTGAGCATGGTTTCCAGCGTGGAAATATCCGCGGAAACGTCAAGCGCGTCGTCGGCGAACAGGGTATCCAGCAGGTTTTCAAAGGCTCTGTTGACAGTATCCAGCGCCTGCTCGATTTCTTCCTTGGCTTTGGTAATATTTTCCCCCTGTACCGGCTGCGTTTCAAACTCCTCGTAAGACTTGACCAGCTTCAGGGTCGTGGGCATATAGTAACGAATAAACCGGCGGATGTCCGGCAGCTTTTCGGGATGCTTGCGCACACACTCAAAAATACGGGCCGTCACGTTTTCAAGCCGGTCCAGCTTTTCAGAGATCACCTCGCCCGGCAGGGCGTCGTTTACGGCGCGAATCTGCTGCAGATACCCGTTGCCCTCTTCCCTGGCGGCCGCGAGCTCCGCTTCCTTCGGGTCCTCCTGCTTCGCCTCTTGTGTCCGTGCGGCTTCCGTGCGGGCGGCATAGGCTCTCTCCGCTTCCAGATACTCGCCGTACGTCTTGTCGTCCACCATAAAGCAGCTTTCATCACGGTCCAGATGCCCCTGCGGGCATGCGCCGCAGGCGATCATCTTCTTAAGGTCTTTCTTCGCGCGTTCCTGCGTTACCCCCGCCGTGTCGGCCAGCTTGGCCACCGTGCAGAAAGCTGCGCTGCCCATCGCCTCGCGGTACCTCGCAAAGCGGCGCGCACGGCGGCGCAGGGCGATCCCGTAGCCCATCATGCCGAAAACGCCCAGCGTAATGGGCATTAAAACGGAAAAGGCCACGGCAAAATCCGAAAAAGTCATATATCCGGTAACGCCCACCATGAGGACAGAAATGTCCGCGATCAGCATCGGAACCCCCACACTGGCGCCGACAATTGCATAAACAAGGCCGGAGATCCCCCCCGGCATCCTGTTTCGGAACGCGGTACGGACGGATGGTTCTCGATAGGCAGTCCGCGTATCCTGTGATGCCTGCCCGTAGGTATAAGCCGGGCGCTGACTCTCATCGTTCCGGCTGTGCAGGTCTTCCTCGTCATCGCCGGTAAATTTCCGGACGCTTTTGTCCACCGCCCGGCCGATTTCTTCAAAATTGCCGGAGCGCACGGCACGCCGTACGGCCCGTCCGACTTCTTTTCCAATATTATATTTATCGTATTTGTTCCGCATGGCTTCCTCCAGAGAACCCGCTGTGCAGCCCCGTGCACAGATGGACAGTGTTTTCTTCATTATAAATCATTTAACATGAAATAACAACTTCTCCTGAATATTTCACGCGCCTTTGCGATCACGGTCGGACCGGACCGTAAGGGCCGAATTCAAAGGAACCGGGATTTCTTTCCCCTATCGATGTATGAATTGTCTTCCCGCGTCATGCACGATGCACTCACGGTTCAAATATTATAGGGTGAGGAAACAGACGATTTTGTCAATATCCAATTTGTTTTCCAAATTCATTGATAAACGGTGATATAAAGTGAGTGACATCGCATTACAAATAGAACGTTCGACAGCCGGGTCAGTGGCTCTGGGGTCAAACGTCATTTTCGACAACACGGTCTATTCGGCGGGAAATATCAGCTACAACAGCCTGACAGGCTTCATTACTTTTCTTGAAGCCGGAAGATATGTGATCGATTGGTGGGTTGCAACACAGTCGGCCTCCTCTACAAACGGTACGGTATTTGCCCTTTCCTCATCACAGGGCGAATTTCTGGAAGGCAATTCCCCGATAAAAACCGGAGAAGTCGTAGGAATTGGGATTATTGATGTGACTGTACCGGGCACTACGGTTTCGCTCGTCAATGCCAGTACAGGAACCGTATTTTACTCGCCAAACGTGCCGCTGACCGCAACGCTTGTTGTGGTGGAGGACGATATTTCCGGTTCCGGGCCCACGGGAGATACCGGACCAACCGGACCCACGGGTGACACAGGTCCGACGGGGCCCACGGGCGATACCGGCCCGACTGGACCTACAGGTGACACAGGTCCTACGGGAGCAACTGGCGACACAGGCCCCACCGGACCTACGGGAGATACAGGGCCAACTGGATTCACAGGCGACACCGGACCAACCGGGTCCACAGGCGATACCGGTCCAGCCGGACCCACGGGTGACACAGGTCCGACAGGGCCCACGGGCGATACCGGACCGACGGGTAACACAGGACCGACCGGACCCACGGGTGACACAGGTCCTATGGGAGCAACTGGAGACACCGGACCAACGGGTGACACAGGACCCACCGGACCTGCGGGAGATACAGGGCCAACTGGATTCACAGGCGATACCGGACCGACCGGGTCCACAGGCGATACAGGCCCAACTGGACCCACAGGCGACGCCGGGCCGACCGGACCCACAGGAGACACAGGCCCGACCGGGCCAACGGGAGACACAGGCCCGACTGGACCCACAGGCGGCACTGGACCGACCGGGCCCACAGGTGTCACTGGACCGACTGGGCCTACAGGAGATACCGGACCGACCGGACCCACAGGAGATACCGGCCCGACTGGACCCACAGGTGATACCGGATCGACTGGGTTCACAGGTGACACAGGTCCTACGGGAGCAACTGGAGACACAGGACCAACAGGGTCTGTTGGCGACACCGGCCCGACTGGACCCACAGGCGACGCCGGCCCGACTGGACCCACAGGCGACGCCGGGCCGACCGGACCCACAGGAGACGCCGGGCCGACCGGACCCACGGGAGATACGGGATCGACCGGGCCTACGGGAGATACCGGACCAATCGGCCCCACAGGTGACACAGGCCCAACTGGACCCACGGGTGATACGGGGCCGACCGGGCTAACGGGTGACACCGGACCCACTGGACCTGCAGGCGGAGCAACGGGCGATACCGGTCCAACCGGATCGACAGGTGATACAGGCTCAACCGGGCCAACCGGACCTACCGGACCTACCGGTGCGGCGGGCCCTCCGGGTGGCGCCACAGGGGATACCGGGTCAACGGGGCCTACTGGTGACACGGGACCGACCGGACCGACAAGCGATACCGGTCCAACCGGGGATACCGGCCCAACCGGTCCGACCGGGTCAACCGGACCCACTGGGCCAACGAGCGACACCGGACCCACCGGCGATACCGGCCCAACCGGACCTACCGGGCCAACGGGGCCTACCGGCACTGTCCAGCCAAATCCGTTTGAAGTATACGTTCAGGCAGGCGCTGTCGGTGGAGACGGGACACAAGCCGCTCCGTTCGGTACAATACAACAAGGTTTGACCGCGGTATCGCCGACAGGCACGCTGCATATCCTAAGCGGAACTTATCCCATCACTTCAACGATAACCATTAACAAAGCAAATGTGACCGTAAAAGGCTATCCAAACACATCCATCATTTTACAGGCGCAGGTAATTGCTTTTCTGGTTACGGGAACAGGAGTAACGATCGACGGATTGACCATTACCAGTAACAATCCCTACGCCGTGGAGTTTATACAATTTGCCGGTACAAATCATGCGCTGTTGAACAGCGTAATCTTTGGCCCCCCACAGGCGGGGCCGTCAACCGATTGGGTTGTAAACCGCGGATTTTTGACACAGGGCAATGTAACGAATTTAAAAGTACAGGACAATATTCTTTATTCTTTGAGGCAACCGGCTTATTTTAATCCCAATTCGACGGGAAACATCATCAACAATATTGTTTATAATACCCGTGGCTGGGTCGTAGACAGAGCAGTCTTTTTCTTTTCAGGAAATTCCTGGGGGATTCCGATAAACGCGGTTGATATTGCGTTGCTGGTCGGAACCGCTACAGGTGCTCCCTATGATCCGTTGACAACGCTCAGTTCTAACAACAGCGCTGCGGTAATCAGCGATCAGCGATAGCCTGCGGATTTTCGCCTCTTGAGCGTACACGGCTGCCTGAAAGAAATAATTTCCATGAAAAGAGCCGCATCGGAAATGATTCCGATGCGGCTTTCACTGATGCGGTGTCCCATGCCTGCTGTGCCCGTGCCTGAATTCCTCCAGCCGTCCACTGCAGGGCGAGGATTTTACTCTCTATTTCAGCAGTTGATTCCTTACTATTTGATATTCTTCATAACTGATCTCGCCGTTAGCAAGCCTGTCGTCGAGAAGCTCTATTTCATCAGGACGGATTTTCACATATGCCGGGTTCAGACTTTGATTTCTTATACTGAAATATGTTATCGCCACGAAGGCTAAAATCATGCCGATCATTATCATCATCATATAAACTGCCTCCTAAATCATTACTGTAAATATATCACGTAATTGTGAAGGCATTATGTTCAATTGATTTATAATATTTGAATAAGATGAACCAGCAGGTCTTCCGGATTGAAAATTCCTATCCTGCCGCGCGTCATTCTTTGCCGTTTCCGTGAATTTATGATTAGAAAAAAGACATGCTAATATAGGGGTGTTTATTATGGATAATCAACGTGCAAGAGAAATTATTTCATCGCTTGTTATGGCAAATGTGACCCATAATGGGAATAAGGTCTATATGGAGAGGCTGAATGAACCCGATCAATGCTGTGTGATACATTATCTTAACGATCCGGTTACCAAGATCAATGTACCTGTATCCAGCTTGATGGAAAACAAATAAAGAGCAGAAAGCCCTCTCGGCTGCCAGAAGCAGTTGAGAGGGCCATTTTTGCCGAATCAATTGTACAATGCCATGATAAGCCAATGGATAAAATCGGCATACGAGCAAAATCTTCCAGGAAGCCAATCAGAGGTGTCTAATTTTGAAAAAAAGGAGTACAATAATATGATAAAGGAGTTGTGCTATCTATGAAATTCATACTGTCGATGCTTCTCGGACTTGTACTGGGCTGCATTGTCGTTTTTCTAAAACCGGTAAAGAAAAAACACTGTCATAAAAAATGAGGGCTTCGGAGTAATCCGAAGCCTTCAGGCTATCCTCTGACAATGCCGTATAAATATCTTAATATCCCATATTGACAAGCCTTTCAAAGAATTCATATTATGTCATATCTCCTTATGGAAAGGAGTGATTAGTGCATGTCCTGGAATCGTCGTTGGCGCAGATGCGGCTGGTGCGGATGCCGCTGCCGTCGCCGCCGCTGGTGGTTTTAATTGATGAATAGGCGATGGCGCTTGCTTTCATGAGTGAACGCCATTGTTTTATTAGTAAGATGCCGTATGAATATCTTTGTATCTCATATTGACAAGCTGTCCCTTAAAAGCATAGTATGTAGTGTCTCCTTTCGAGGGCTCAAATAAATTTTAGGTCGTCTCATATACCCCTCTAGTTAATAAGCAATGGCACCCACTTTGGTCGGTGAGTGCCATTGCTATTATTGTGCCACTTATCATTGATTTGCGTCCCTGCATACGGACGGAAACAGCCACTGCCCGGCAAATAACCGGTGCACAGCCGGTGGGAAACGGCGGAAAGGTTTCCTCATCCACCGCTTTTGCTCCAATCGAAGCGCTGGCCGCATTCAATGCAATATTGCCGTGTGGGTGCCGTAGGTGTTCCACATATTAAGCAAGTATAAAATGGAATCCCCGGTCTGAACATAACATGGTCGATCCGAACAGGAACATCCGATATATTTGCTATTGGCTTCTTCGGTATCTGCTTTTCAAGGGCTTCAATGGCTAAATCAGCTGTCGCCATATTGATCCCATTGATGTTCCCCCTTCTGTCAGCTAATGATTTTCTATATTTGATATTCTTTTGTGCTGTTATGAAATCTGGCTTTTCCATAAAATTCACTCCTTGCATTTTATAATATTCGTCCAAAATCTTTTTTGGCCATACAATATGGCTTCCTTCCATGTAATTCCCCTGCCGCCCTGTTTTGGGCGGCACTTTTTGTATCTGCCTGTCCGGGATTCCTAACAGCCATATTGACAAGCTGTCGACGATTCACATATTATGTAGTAATCTTTCATGAAGGAGGTATTGCATGAGTCTGAATCGTTATGTCAACAGCGATGCGGTTGAATCAGCATCGGATCGTTGCAATTGTAGAAACAGTTGTGATAGTGAAAGTGCAAGAGCATTGAAGTGCATTCTTTCCTTGCTGGACGATTTAAATAATAGCGATCTGCGCATACTGGCCGATGTCATTGAGCGTCTGGTCTGCAGCCGCAAAAGATAAGTATAGACGTTGTCTACTCCTATGATATAAATATTTGCCTTTGGTTTCACTGCCGCCCCGTAACAAGGGCGGCAGCGATATTATTTTGGGTCTTGTAAAATGTATTTTCTGACTTCTGTGTGGAGCATATGATGTCCGCAATATTCACAAATATCTGTCTGACCTTCAACAATAAATCCGCAAGCGCCACAGTCTTCGGTACATACTACAAATGTCGTATAGATTTCTTTCGGAAAGAGCACTGAGTTAGACTCAACTTCCGGATAATCTTCAAGGGTTAAGTTGTATTTTAATTCAACAGGCCCTTCTGTGACAATTCTAAACGACTTATTATGTCGCCCATCCTCTTCGGCCAGTAAATATTTTCTTACATCTGTGCGAAACATCGGGTTTCCGCAACGCGCGCACACCTGCGTTTCACCATCAACAATGAATTCTCTGGTTCCGCATTCTTTTCCACAAACAGCATACGCTATGAATTCCTCTTTTGGGAATTCTATCGAAGCAAAATCCATTGCCGGAAAAGTATCTAAATTTTTCGTTCCACAGTCTTTCTTATGATCTTGCATTTCATCACCTTACTTGCTTACAATGTATTACTTTTTCATTGTTATACTGAATACCAATCATAACAATCACTACTCTATAAAGCCAGTATGCCCATAAAACCCCAACAACCCTCATTTACAGCATTTCCAGTCGATTCTGCAACAAGATTGCGTTCCTTCCCCGCCGAAGGCGGGGAAGGAACGTGTTTTGTCTCGCAAACTGAAATGGAATTGCTGGACTAATACGGAAAAAAAAGGACCGGGAAAGCCCCCATTCATGCAGCTTTCCTGGTTCCTTCTCCGTCCGGATAAAATGATAAATACGCTTACTTCGCATGTTCTCCTACCAACGCATTGTACACGGCCTGCTGGATAACTTTGCATGAAGACGTAGCCCCGGATATCGTATCCACATCTATGCGCTGCTCTTCCAGCATTCTGGACGGCAATACATTTGCCGCTTCTCCCCGATCGTTGTAGTGTTCCAGCAATTCAAGCTCCTGCATTTTGCCATCCTTCATCAGGACACGGACCCGAGCACGAATAAAATCAACATCGCAGTCGCCAAAATATTCCCCATCCGGGATTGCTGATAAATCTATATTTTGGACATGGATAGCCGCTATCCCCTGCCTATAATTTCTAAGTTCTACAAAATATCTGACGCCATACGCAATCCCAATCACCAGTAAAACAACAACTGCCCATAGAATCATTTTTTTCCTCTGCATACTAGCCTCCTCAACCGGTTAATATCTGTACCTAAACAATTCTGTTCCATGTTTGCCTTGAAATATTATTATTTAAATGGATTATACCTTAAAAATTAACCTCATACAATAAGTCCTTTCATCGTACTAACCACAAATGTCCCTATAGGACTTGCTGTTTACACCCCGCCGCATAAATACAGAGATATACAATATGCGCATTTTAACACATATTGTATATTAACACCCAATTTAGTGCATAATATATCCAGACATTACCAACCGCGCATAATTATAAAATATATGCTAATAAGCGCATATTTTATTGACGTGTTTTCAAAAGAAAGTTATAATCAATAACAGAGGTGTTTTCAATGTTTTTTTTCTTTGATTACAATCCATTGGTCGCCATAATCGGAGATATCAAAAGCTCAAAGCAATTAGAAAACAGACGTGCTGTGCAGATCCGTCTGAAAGAAGTATTGGATGCAGTCAATCATGAGTACCGAGACGACATCGCTTCAAAATTCATGATAACGCTTGGTGACGAGTTTCAGGGACTTTTAAAAACAGGCTCCTCTGCGATATTCATTATTGATAAAATTGAAAGGGAAATGTATCCGATTCAATTGCGGTTTGGCCTTGGCGTTGGAGAAATAACCACGGATATCAATTCCAATATGCCGCTGGGAGCCGATGGCCCAGCTTATTATAATGCAAGAAAAATCATCGACGGGCTAAAGGCATCTGAAAAAAAGAAGATGGAATCAAAGGTTAATGTTAGAATCGAAGTACAAGGCAATCCTGATATGTCCGAATTAATCAATACCGTTTTTTCATTATTAACGACAATAAAAGAAACATGGACCCCTCGTCAAGTCGAGATCATCAATTCTTATTTAAAAACCGGCGGCACGCAAAAGGATGCGGCAAGAATCCTAAATATCAATCAATCCAATGTACAAAAAGCGTTGTCCTCCGCAAATTATTACACTTATCGAAAAGCGATAGAAAACATTGCGAAAGTTCTATCGGACATAAAGGAGGATAAAGGTGTATAAAAATTTATTGGTCCTCTTTGTACTTCTTCATGTACTTGGAGATTTTTACCTCCAAACCGATACGATTTCTGAGAAGAAAATCTCCGAGTACAAGTACGTTCTGCTTCATAGTGTCCTTTATGCCGCCGTATTCTGTGCGGGCACTATCTTAATATGGTCTTCGCAAATTGCTATCGCGGCTTTCGGCTTATCCATTTTACACTTTTTGATTGATTCGGTTAAGTACCTCTGTGTTAAATATTACAAGCACGTCTCAGAATCCATTGTTTATTGCACGGATCAATGTGTACATATTTTGTCCCTGATCATTGCGGTCATCATTTTCAAATACTGCAATTACAATATCACATTTTTACCTGAAGCGAAAAGTTTTCTAAACATATTTCCTGAGAACGGTATGGCCTCCGCTTTAAGATGGGCCTGTATGATTTTGATTGTTTGCAAGCCTGCTAATATCACGATTAAGAAAATGCTATCCAAATACAAACCAAACAGCAAAAACGGAAACAGCGATAAAACCATCAAAAATGTCGGAGCTTTTATTGGAACGCTTGAAAGGATCATCATCGTCCTGCTGTTGAGTGTGAATCAATATGCCGCGATAGGGTTGGTATTAACCGCAAAATCAGTTGCCCGATACGATAAAATATCGAAAGAACCGCCATTCGCTGAATATTATTTGCTCGGCACCTTGTTGAGTACGTTGCTTGTAATTCTTACCTATTTACTGTTCTGCAAATGATGACGTGGTTAGAGCGGTAAGGCCTTTGAATGTTCTTAACTGATTTATTGTCGATCCAAAAAGTTGACGGCCGTCTGCAATAGATCGCCACCGATCGATACGGGGACATCCGGACGGAGCATACGCTGGTCTGCGCTGGTGTCAGGGCGCAGCCATCCCGCATAAGGTTTTTGGCATTAAACAGGCAAATACTACACTATTGTTTTTGCTTATAATGTGCATTTGACTATTGCTTCTTGGAATAAACTAAGAGTTGTAATTCCTGAGGAGACGCTTCTTTCCCGTAGTGATTTGAAAAAGTATGTATGATATTCATTTTCCGTTGTTGCAAAATTGAATTCAGTTCCGCTATTGAATATAATCGCGTAGGATCTCCTGTGGTAATATCAGGCTTTTCCGCCGGGATACCATAAGGAATATCGCATCCTCCATAAAGCATTCTATGAGTTTTTTCATCCCATTCGAATTTTGCTAAAGCCAACGCTTTTTCCCCTGCTTCCCAATTCGATCTGGGAAAATAATGTTCGGCATGTTCAGCGTTACAAATATCCATAAAGTGCTTACCACCGGATTTTAGGGCATGTGAAACAGCATCGAATATTTTCAGATTTTCTTCATCGGTTTCAAGATATCCGATTGCACCATCCGCAAGGTTTAGCACAACATCAAACTCATTTTCAAATCGAACAGCGCGGGTGTCAGAGTTAATAAAACAAGCGTTCAATGATTCGGTTTTTGCTGTTTTTCTGGCGTCATCAATATATTCAGGTGTGATATCCACCCCTACAACCGGATACCCTTTGCGTGCAAGGGAAAGGGTATGCCGGCCATACCCGCATGCTAAATCAAGAATACGTTCTTTACCGGTTAGTCTAAGAGTTTTAATAATAAAGTCAACTTGGTTTTCAGTGTCCTCTACCCATGATTGATTTTTGATATCAAGAGTCCATCCATGTTTATACCAATCGTCCTTTTGCGCTTTCATAAATATCCTCCCTTATCACTACCATCAAAGCCCTGATTATCTCTCTGTTAAGTTGAACTACTTAATAATCTCTTCAGCTCAAATCTTGATTTTATTTAATCATCGAAGCGAATGTTTTTTCGATAGCCTCGACCTTTGATAAGAAAATATTGATTTATGTAAAGAATTCCTGCTATACCGAAAATTACAGATAAAAGAAATAATAGTGACGAAATCATTGCATTAACTGCAGTTTCGCCATACGTTTCTTTAACAAAGGCATATAAAGCACGGCCAACTCCAACACCAAAGATACCAGTAAATACCGACGAGCCAACTTTGCTCCCATTCTTAAAGCTATG
Source organism: Caproiciproducens puteiluti (assembly GCF_052442865.1). Lineage (NCBI taxonomy): Bacteria > Bacillati > Bacillota > Clostridia > Eubacteriales > Acutalibacteraceae > Caproiciproducens > Caproiciproducens puteiluti. The sequence continues at coordinate 3,640,085 of NZ_CP194790.1, forward strand.
GAATCTGATCGCTTTGAGAATACATCCTATCAAGATAAGCACTACAAAGTAAACTGCCGTAGTAAGAAAAACCTTCATAGACGACGATCCCCATAGCTGGAAAGCACAAGCAACAAACAGCGTAATGCTAAACACCAGGAAAGACAGACCAACCCATAATGGAGCGGTGAATAATTTTGATTCTGTATCGACAAGCAAATACAGATTTCCGATAAAAACCACCGCGTATGCACTATATGTCAAAGCATACAGAATTATATTATCTTCTTTGTCCAGATGGATGAACAACGTCAAAAAAAACAACATGCTGATAACAAGCAACAGCATACCAATTGAAGTCGATCTGACGCGCCGTTTCCCCATCATATGAACCGTATTTGTTGCTTTACTGTACCGCATTTTCAAACCTTTCTTATTCAACGAAGGCCAAATAACGGCCGATTCAATATTAGGATAAGCAAAAAGCCTTGAAAGAAGGCTTTCATTTTGTGTCATTACAAAATAGATGCATTTACAACTTGCCCGATTATTATCAGCAGGACATGTTTCACAAAATTCATGTTATGCATTTGTAACGTTCAGTTATAGTTTGCCGAATCCTTGCAGATAGAGCAGGTTTAAAATAATTCCATTCGCTTCACAATCTCGTTTCAAAGTTTATTCATTTTGACTATTTGTAAAAGGTTTCAAAACCATTATTGATAATGGTATGTCCGTTCTTAACTTGAAAAGCGACCAAAAAAATATTTAAAAAATCCACACATGAACCGGCGGCGTTGATAACGCATAAGCCCAATGTATACCAATTGAGTAAGCTAAATATATTTAGCAAATACAACGGCGCTAACGATAACAGTATAAAAGGCATAACCGAAATAATAAGGAACCGCCCTTTTTTGATAGGTCCTGTCGTATAGACAAATCCAAACAAGCCGTTTATTCCCCAAAACGTTTTTTCTGACTTAGCAAAGCTTGGAATAAATACGGCATGTGTCAATTCGTGGAGCAACATATATGCAAAAATCGCAGCTACAAACAGTAACAGTTTGAAATTAATATTCAAAGAAATTTCCAATGATTCCGATGAAACAAAATAGAAAAGTCCTGGCTTAAGCAAGTAGGCAAGCCACAGAATGACACCTCCAAATAAAAAAGCAAGCGGAAGCGATATCAATGATGCAGTTGCCAAATTCCGGGGTTCCTGTAGCTTTTGCCAGCCATTACTTAACAATTGCGCACTCAGCTTTTTATTTGTTCCTGGCGGCTTTATCACATACTTCATCTACCCTTCCTCCCAAGTCATCTTATATAAATAATCAGGAATTCAACGTTTTCGTCCAGTATTATTTTAAGTATAATAAAAATCAGACTGAAAAAGATACAAAGTTACATCGATTTCAGCCTAATCAAACTGTGCTGCACTGACAAAAAAGATACAAAGAAGAAAATGATTATTTTGTAGGCGATTATTAATTACCTCAGAAAAATACTGATAACCTATGTCTGAAATATTTTGTTTATATTTTGCTTTTCAAAAACTCTACAACAGCCGCACGTTTAAAAACAATGAATTTATATTTTTCGCCATGATTTGTTAGTATACAAAAACAAGAAATTATACCAAATAGTGCTCTTTTCCTAAGAACTTCTCTCATATCGCAATAATCTATTTTTATTGTTGAATCACCCAAAGTAGTTGTAAAAACAATACCTTTTTCATCAAAATACAAAAAACCCGAATCAGGATTAATGATCAATGGGATATGAGTTGCAGCAATTTTTTTACCGGTATAATCTTCCATCTCTAAAATTTTTGACCTCCACTAATATAAATACTGTTCATAGCCTGATTATAACAAAAACCTATCGCAAAAGCAATTTCAGCTTTTTCGACAGGTTTTCTTTAAGGTGCGAGTGTTTATAACGACAAACTCGGGAACCCGCATAAAACAAAGGTTTTCGGCATCTGTCAAGCAACTGTTTCGATCCTGCTCTGTTACAGCTCTGATCCACAAACCCATAAAAAGTCTTTTTGTGTGACAGATTGTTAGTTTTGGCGTAATCAACCTTGATAATATGGCCCTTCATTTCGGGAAACGGTGATCCCCTGCTGGCAGGCCTGACCCAACCTGAACAGCTTCTATTCCAGTCGTTTCGGTGCCTGAACATAGCGTACCACGCCGGGAAGATCGACCGTGAGTAGGCGCAGATCGAAAAAAAAGCGCTGCTCGCCCGATTCACGGACAACCAGCGCTGGGAACAGATATATCGGAACACCTGTGACATTCGCGTGAAACTGGCCGGTTATTCCAAAGAGGTTGAAGCTGGGACGTGCGAGCGATGCAAAATTTCTTTATAAATAAAAAGTCAAGCGCCTCCCACCGTAAAGCAAGAACCGGAAATAAAAAATGCGCCTCTTTCGAAGCGCACTCAAAACCCAGTTTATGTGTTATCTTCTGTTTGCAAAGCAATCGCTGCAATACACAGGACGATCATCACGAGGTTTAAAAGGGACTTTGCAAGTTTTTCCACAAGATGCACAAGTGGCTTCAAACATCTCTCGATCGCCACCATTTGAATTCCCTCTGGAATTTTTACGTGCATCACGACAGGATTTGCATCTTTGGGGTTCATTTGTAAAACCTTTGGATGCATAAAATTCTTGTTCACTCGCAGTAAATTCGAATTCGGCCCCGCAGTCTCTGCAAATTAAAGTTTTGTCTTCGTACATGTAAGTAGTATACCTCAATTTCTAAATATATGCTTAACGAGGTAAGCATTGAAATTAAGTATAAATCAATTTAGAAAAAATGTCAAATAAAATCATTCAAAGGAGTGAAAGCGATGGGCTAAAAGTCAAATACAACGTCTACAAGGTTTCAGACGGCAGCAAAGTTCTCGATTGCTTTGTACTTAGACCGCAGAAGGACAATGCCGCAAGAATCGCACTGGATTAACAATCTGCCAGAAATCAAGGAGTAAAACGATGGATGAACAAGATTTCCCCTCTCGCCTCCGCCAGCTCCGCACCGATCCATTGATTACGGCACTTTTCTCGGCTACTCCGGCGGTGCGGAGGCACAGACCACGCAGGCAACGGCGATCATCATGGCCGGTGCAACAGTCGTAGCGTACATCGTTGGTGAAGGCCTTGTGGACGCAGCAAGCGCCGAGGCGGCAACGATCACACAGTGCAGCGCGCCGGTTATCGGTACGGTGGATAGCACGCCAGCTGAAGTTGCACAGACCGGAACAGATCAGGCAGCGGAGGTCAAGCAGAATACGGCACTGTCTGGTAGCGAAAAGACAGAGTAACACCGATATAGCGTTTGCACCATAAGATATATTAACCTGCTCTTAATAACAAAAATGATAAAGAAGTATCCCCCGCTGGCCTATTGGTTGACGGGGGATTTTTTATTATATACCACATAACATATTGACAAACGGTATAGCATTAGATATTCTCAATTCAAGAAACTAAACAAAGATGTGGTGAAAGTAATGAAATATCTTTATGTCATGCTAATGGAGAACAGAAGGAATCTGAATTTAGAAATAGTGCAAAAGCATGTTAATCATCTGCGATCTCTTGAGCAGAATGGAAAACTTTATCTTTGTGGTCCATTCACAGACTATGCAGGAGGGATTGAGATATTGGTTGCAGACAGTTTCGAGGAAGCGAAAAAAATTGCAGAATCTGATCCATTTATTTCTGAGGGATACAAGACATTTGAACTACGCACTTTAGAAGTCGCGAATAAGGATAATAATTATCTGATTTAAAAGATCAAAGATCACAATAAATAAAACTTAGGCCCATTGGATTAACCGGTGGGCTTTTTTTATTCCCTAATTACACTTTGTCGAATTGTGTAGTATAATATCTATATAGAATATTGACAAGGTGGTGATGACGTGACTGCAGAAGATTGGAAACGCTATGATAAACGAATACAGGAAATTGTTGACCCATTTGGAAGTGGCTTTCCGAAACTGCGCAAACTTATGATAGAGTGGGCGAAAGAAAATAATCTACCTATTCATGATCTGATGGAGCAGTATATGGCCTGGAAGTGGAAGAAATAGACGGTACTACACCGCCACCGCCACCGCCGCCCCGATGCCTGGCATCATCGTCCTGCTTATCGCCGGAAGCACCCAGTACGCCAGAATCACCAGGATAATCGCCAAAACTACCCCCGAGTAACGCACTTATCATACAGGCCGATTCAGGTTTACGGACCCGGTGGGATAACAATATCACGATACGGGACAGGCCGATAGTGAGCAGTGCAGCGGAAATGACCATTAAGAGCATCATTATTTCGCGGGTCATGAGATCGCCTCCATTGTTTATATAAAGACTATGCCTGGCAGATCAACCGCCAGGCATTTTAAATGCTATTCCGAAACTCTTTCCGATGACAAAAAATTTCGGATTTGTTGGTGCGAGTGTTCTTACGGCATTTATTCAAAAAAGTCAGTAATATCAAGGGCTTACGGGCAGTTAAGAAGCAGTATTTACCCCTAAAAATCGAATAAGATCATCATATTTTAAGGACGTTCCTGCTTATGGAACGTCCTTTTTCTATTTCAGCGGGAGGTGAAAAGTCAAATGACCAATGTAATTGCCGTCGCCAACCAAAAGGGCGGCGTCGGCAAGACTACGACTTGCGCCAATCTCGGCATCGGGCTGGCGCAGGAAGGAAAGAAGGTACTTCTGGTGGACAGCGACCCGCAGGGTTCTCTGACCATCAGTTTAGGAAATCCACAGCCCGATCAACTGTCCGTGACGCTGGCGACGATCATGGGCAAGGTACTGAACGAAGAACCCATCGGCCCCGGTGAGGGACTTTTGCATCACAATGAGGGCGTCGATCTGATGCCCGCTAACATCGAGCTTTCCGGCATGGAGGTATCGCTCGTCAACGCCATGAGCCGTGAAAAAATCCTGAAACAGTATCTGGACGGCGTGAAGCGCCAATACGACTATGTACTTCTGGACTGTATGCCTTCGCTGGGAATGCTCACCGTCAACGCGTTGGCCGCAGCCGACAGCGTTCTCGTTCCCGTTCAGGCGCAGTATCTTCCGGTAAAGGGCCTCGAACAGCTTTTGCAGACAATCAACAAGGTACGGCGGCAGATCAATCCGAAGCTCAAAATCGACGGCATTCTGCTGACGATGGTGGACAGCCGTACCAACTACGCCAAAGAGATTAGCGCCCTGCTACGGGATACCTACGGCTCAAAGCTGAAAGTGTTTGATGTGGAGATACCTCACTCCGTCCGTGCCGCCGAAATCAGCGCGGAGGGCAGGAGCATTTTCGCCCACGACCCGAAGGGCAAGGTTGCCGAGGCATATCGTGAGCTGACGAAGGAGGTGTTAAAGATTGAAAAGCAGCGCCAAAAACATAAGTCTGAACAGCTACGATGATATTTTCTCCACGGAAGAAACCCGTGAGGATGCCAAGCGGGAAAAGGTCACGGATATGCCGCTTTCGGAGCTGCATTCGTTCCCCGACCATCCGTTTCAGGTGCGGGACGATGATGCCATGAAAGAAACCGTGGAAAGCATCAAGGAATACGGCGTGTTGGTTCCCGCCATTGTCCGGCCCCGCACTGACGGCGGCTATGAGCTTATTTCCGGCCATCGGCGCAAACACGCCTGCGAGCTGGCGGGGCTTCCCACCATGCCGGTCATTGTCCGCGATCTGGACGATGACGCCGCGACCATTATCATGGTTGACAGCAATATTCAGCGTGAAAATATCCTGCCGAGCGAGCGGGCGAAAGCATACAAAATGAAGCTGGACGCCATACGGCGTCAGGCTGGCAGACCGTCCAAAGAAAATTCTGTCCAAGTGGGACAGAATTTTCAGGGTAAGACTTCCCGTGATCTCTTGGCTGAAAATTCACCGGACAGTTCCACGCAAATCCAGCGGTTTATCCGGCTGAATGAGCTGACGCCGCAGCTTCAGCAGATGGTAGATGATAAGAAAATCGCCATGACTCCCGCCGTGGAGCTGTCGTACCTCAAGCCGGAGGAACAGACGCTTTTGCTCGACACCATCGAAAGCGAACAGGCCACCCCCTCGCTCTCACAGGCCCAGCGGCTGAAGAATTTCAGTCAGGAGGGTCATCTGAACGAGGACAGCATGCTTGCCATCATGTCTGAGGAAAAGAAGCCGGAGAAAAACGACCTGACCATCAAGGCGGATAAGCTCCAGAAATATTTTCCCAAGTCGTATACCCCGCAGCAGATGGAACAGGTCATCATCCGGCTTCTGGACGGATGGCAGAAAAAGCGGCAGCGGGATCAGGAAAGGTAACAACCGTCGTTTCAGGCGTTCCGAAAGGAGCGCCTTTTTTCATGTATTGATAAAGGAGGAAACCGCATGACAACTGAAAAAATCAACGAAAGCAAAGGTAAAAAGGAGGATAAAAAGCGAAAGCGCAAATGGTCGTACATTCTTGCGATTCTTTTGCTGTTGCTGCTTCTCCTGCTGCTACTTTTGCATAGTTGCGGAAATCAGCATCCCTGCCCGAACCCGCCGCCTTCCAGTTCCGTTCCATCATCGTCTGCTCCGTCTCTGGACGATACCGGGAGCGCGGAGTCAGGAAGCGGCAGCACCCCGTCCCGGCAGGAAATCCTGTCCCGGCTTCAAAAGCAAGAAGTCACCGTCACCGACAGGGTAAGCGCGCAGGCGTCCTTTTCCAGCGGGGCGAAAGGCAGTGCCGGAACATGGGAAGTGGAAAATCCGGCTTCCAATACCGTCATTATGCAATGCGAAATCACGCTGAACGGCGAAGTAGTGGCAAAATCCGAGCCGATCTATCCGGGTCAGCACATCGACGGCCTTACTCTTTCCCAGCCGGTTTCATCTGGAAACTACAGCGTGACCGCAGCAATCAAGTATTATAACAAAGCAACCAAGGCTTACCTCGGCATGGCCGACTACAAAATCCGTCTTTCCGTTTCGTAATCAGCCGGATGGTCCGGTTGATATAAAAATTCACAAGGAGGCTTCTCAATGAAAAGCAAACTCAGAAAGGTCCTCGCGGGCATCGTCACCTTTGCCGTGCTCGGCGTGACGGCGGCAGTCCCGGCATTCGCCGCCGACAAAACCGACACCGGCACGGGCAGCATTACGGGCAACGTGACGATCAACGGCTCCATTTCGCCGCTGACCATCTCCGTTACCCACCCGATCAACGTGGCCTACGCCATCAGCCCGGACGCCGAAACCTTCACCGCGCCCGACATTAAAGTGACCAACAACACCAAGGTTGCGGTGATCGCTACGGTGGAATCCCTGAAAGCCGCGTCGGGCGGAACGCTTACCTTCACCGACGTTGACCCGTCCGCAAAAGCGTGGCGTTCCCTCAACCTCGCGGATTCTAAAAAGTACATTGCTCTCGGCATTGCGGCGAAAGGCAATTCCGGCTGGAACAGCGGGTACAGCACTTCCACCCATTGGGCGGTCAATGATTCGCCTATGCAGATCGGAATGCTGAATCCGAGCACTTCCGGTGCGCTGTCCCTGACGGCAGACTACGGTCTCGCGTTCGACGGGGCGTACACGGCCAACCATCAGCTTGTTTTCCAGTTCCAGCTTGCATAAAGACATGAGTGGGAATTGGCCGGGATTTTCCCGGCCAACCTTCCACGCTGAAAGGGGGATTTCTATTTGAGACATTTATTCAGGCGGCTTTTTCTCGTCCCGCTGCTTGCCGCCGGGGTTCTGCTGTCCGGCGCTTCACCCGCGTTCGCGGCCTCCGCCGTGTCGGTGCTGACGTTGACCGCGACGCCGAACCCGTCGGGAAACTATGTGGCGCTGAACTGGACGAACAGCGACAAAAGTCAGCCGTACAGCTACATGCTCTATTCCAAATCTGCGCATGAATCGACCTTTCAGAGCATCCCCGCCAAAGACAGCGCGAAGGTTCTGAACATCTATCCTGTTGTCACGCCGACCGTTTCCTTTACGACATGGCAAGGCAAAAGTTACACCCTGCCGAAATCGGCATCCCTTAAAATGTGGATGGAAACGCCTAACGAATACGATTCCAAGGGTTACGGCAAGGGCCTCATTTCCGTGGACACCGTGTCGATTTCCGATTTCAATGCCAACCCGGACGCTTACCTGAAAAACGCGGACGGCAGCTACAAATACGACGTGCTGTACTTCGGCGCGTGGGATGCTTTCGCCAGTCAGGATTTATCCGCTGCGGCAGAGAGTAAAACCGATGCCTTTATCAAAACCGGGCGCGGTGTCCTGTTCGGGCATGACACGATGGTGGACAACGACGGTATTTCCATGCCGAATTTCTTCAAGCTGGCCCATTACTGCGATATTCAGACCATCCCGCATTATACGGTGCTCGGCAGCTCGCAAATCAAGGTTTCCAAGAAGGGCCTGCTCACCAACTACCCATGGAAAATCGGGGACGTGGGCACGGTTTTGAACGTCCCAATGTCCCATTCCAATCAGCTTGCTTTCGGGGATGTGTGGATGACCTATCAGCCGCCCTATACCTATAACGGCAGCGCGGAAGCAACCGGCTCCGGCGGACAGGGCACCAACACGTTTTATCTGACAAGCTGGTCGAACTGCGCCATGATTCAAACTGGCCATTCCAACGGCGAGGCGACACCGGACGAGCAGCGCGTTACGGCTAACACCCTGTTTTACCTTGCGCAGATTACGACCGATACAAGCTGGAACGATCACAAAGGGCAGGATCTGGACGCGCCGGATAGACCGGCCATTTCCGGTATTACGCACAATCCCGACCGAACGCAGTACACCGTCAACTATTCCTCGCAGGACAATGCGACCGGCTATCAATACTATGTGGAGGCCACCGGACAGAACGACGGCGTGAAATACGATTCTCCGGTTATATCGACATCACTAAAAACCGGGATGAAAGGTTACTCCATCGTGGTGGACAACAAACCGGATACCGTCCCGGACGGGAGCATTACGACCACAGCAAACAGTTATACTTTTCCGCGCCCGTCCGGCAACGGCTTTTACATTCATATTGCCGCCGTGGACAAAGCAGGAAATATTTCGGCTGTCACCCACTACCATACGGATGAACTCGTTTCCGTGACGCATCCGGTCAGTATCGGCTATTCCATCGACCCAAACAGCAATACCCCGTTCACCGCGCCGGACATTCCGATTACCAATAATTCTACTTTCCCCGTCCGGGTTTCTGTCGCGGGCCTAAAAGCGACCTCCGGTATCGGTGACGCCGCCCCCACGTCCTATTCGGATTGGAACAGCCTGACGGCGGCGCAGACCGGAAGCGGAATCGCGCTCGGCGTGGGAATCAGCAAAACATCCGGTTCGGGCTGGACGGCGGTTGACCGGGAAACGCCTGTTTATACGGGCAACCTCGCGTCGGAAATCCCTTTGGGAACGCTCGGTGCAAACGGAGCGTCGGGGAATCTGGCGCTTACCGCCAAATTCGGTCTGGCATGGGTAAAGGTAACGAACGTGTCCCATGAGCTGACGTTGAATTTTGATATTAACGATTAGTCTGCATCCGGTTTTCTGTTCGAATATTGCTTTTGATATTCCTTGCCCCATTCGCAAAGCACGTCGAAAATCGGGAGGATGCTCTCGCCCAATGGGGTCAAGCTGTATTCCACCCGCGGGGGTACCTCGGCGTAAACGTGCCGCCGGATCAGCCCGTCGCGCTCCATTTCCCGGAGCTGCTGTGTCAGCGTTTTCTGCGTGATAGGCGAAAGTGACCGCTGCAATTCGTTGAAACGGCTTTTTCCCCGAAGCAAGTGCCAGAGAATCGGGATTTTCCATTTTCCTGTAATCATGTTTATCCCGATCTCCATCGGGCACTTTTCATCTATATTCTGCAACTTTGCCATGTTACCACCTGCTTTTCTTTTTCCATCGTATCATAAAGGATACCCCGTTTCAATAAGGTGCGTACTTATGCGCTTATGTCTGGCGTGTTACAATCGAGGCGGAAAGAAGGTTTTTCATATGATTATCGACAGTCACGAACACGTTATGCTGTCCACGGAAAAGCAACTTAAAGGGATGAACGACGCCGGAGTAGAGAAAACCGTTTTGTTTACCACGACCCCGCACCCGGAGAAAGCACGAAACCTCGCAGAATTTGAGCAGGAGTTTCAGGTACTCAATACGGTTCTTGCCGGCCATTTTACCAAAGAGGAACGCTGTCGCGGCGTCAAGCGGACGATTGCGGAACTGTGTGGGGTTCTGAAAACCCATCCCGACAGGTTTTACGGATTCGGCATGGTGCCGTTTTCCCTGACCGACGGAGAAACAGCGGCGTGGATAGAAGAAAATATCGTAGGTAATGGTCTGAAAGGAATCGGGGAAATCTCTCCGGCAGGCGGCACGGTCAAACTCCTGCCCCCGATTTTTAAAGCCGCCTCCCAATATGTGCGCCTGCCGCTCTGGCTCCATACGTTTCATCCCGTCACAAGAGAGGATATCATGGAAATTGCGGCGCAGTGCAGCCAGTTTCCGAACGTGCCGGTGATTTTCGGCCATATGGGCGGCGTCAACTGGCTGGATGCGATCCATCTTGCAAAAGAGCACTCGAATATCTACCTTGACCTGTCTGCTGCTTTTACAGCAGTCGCACCGCGCTTTGCCATGGAGGAATTGCCGGAACGCACGTTATTCAGTTCCGATACACCCTACGGCGATCCCGCCCTTTCCAGACAGACGGTGGAATATCTGAGTCCAAGTAAAGAAATCACGGAAAGGGTTTTGGGAGGAAATATCGCCGATTTGCTGAAACTGTAAATAAAAAATCATTCATCAAAGCGAAGGCCGTCCGTGTGAAGGACGGCCTTTCTTATGTCTATTTTCAATTTGAAGGGAGTGAAATAAAATGGCTGTTTTTCGTGTTGAACGGACGCGGGATTACACGGTTATGAGCAACCATCACCTGAAAAACAGGGCCTTGTCCCTGAAAGCGAAAGGGCTGCTGTCCATGATGCTCTCCCTTCCGGACGATTGGGATTACACCACGCGGGGCCTTGCCTCCATCTGCCGGGAAGGTGTGGACGCCATCGGAAAGACGCTCAAGGAACTGGAAAACGCGGGCTATATGGAGCGCCGTCAGCTTCGCGGCAAAGACGGGCGCATCACAGACACTGAATACACCATCTATGAGCAGCCGCGTAAGCCGCCGGGTACGCCTTTCCCGGATACGGATTCACCAGATACGGAAAAGCCGTATCTGGATAACCCGGATATGGAAAAACCGGATACGGAAAATCCCGCGCAATTAAATACTAAGGGAACTAATATCCCTAAAATATCAAATATGTATGGAGTAAATCCTTATCAATCCAATCCGGCAGATCAAAAGCCGGAGACCGGTACCCCGGCTGATTCGATGGATGCGACGGATGCCTACCGCGAAATCATCAAGAAGAATATTTCCTACGACGTCCTGCGTCAGCGGTGCGACCCGGAGCGTCTGGATGAAATCGTGGGCATCCTGCTCGACACCGTGTGCAGCCGGAAAAAGGAAATCCGGATCGCCAGTGAGGACATGCCCGCCGAAGCGGTGAAAAGCAGGCTTTTAAAGCTCGACGACAGCCACATCGAATATGTGCTTGAGTGCCTGGACAAAAACACCACCGACGTCCGCAATATCCGAAACTACATTCTGACCGCGCTGTATCAAGCACCGACCACCATCAGCAGCTACTACTCGGCGCTGGTCAATCACGACATGTACGGAAGCGGCCCGCCCGGACGGTAAACGTCCCGCGCGGGCTGTTTTCATACCCGACAAAAAATTGGAAAGGAGTAATTTTTACCATGAAACGTCCCCTTGCATACATCACCGCCCCGTGGAGTGGAAACGAAATCGAAAACACCGAGGACGCGGCGCAATATTGCCGCAAGGTCTACGACGCGGGCTTTTCACCCATCTGCCCGGTTCTGTTCCTGCCGCTTTTCCTCAACGACGCCATTCCGCAGGAGCACAAGGACGGCACGGACATCGCCTGCAATTTTCTGCGCCGCGCCCATGTGCTGGTGGTCTGCGGCAGAAACGTGGACGAAACTGTAAAAAACGATATTGCCACGGCGGAACGGTTACACATCACCGCCACCACGCTGGATGGCATTCTTACTGTCAAGGGACAGGGCCGGGAAAAAGGCGCGGAAAAGGAGCGGAGATAACGTGCCGGATTATCAGAAAATGTATCACTCGCTGTTCAATGACGTGACCGACGCTATCGCAAAGCTCCAGCAGGCGCAGCAGAAAACCGAGGAAATGTACATGGACAGCAAAGAAACCGTCCTCACCCCGTTCCTTAAAAAGAGAGTGAGGAACAGAAAAATGACCGGAACCCGGCCCCGGCAAGGAAAAAGCCGCCCTCTCACGATGAACGGTGACGGGGCGGTTTCGCCATGACAGGAGGTGTTTTGTTTGCAGGAAGAAATAGAAAACCGCTCCGTGACGCTCATCATCAGTAGCGCGAAGCTCACGGGCCGGGTGCTCAAGGCGGCAATTGCCAAATATCTGGCCCACCGAAAGGAGAAGAAAAACGCAAAGGCCCGCGCCGGTCCCGTGGTTGCCCATGGCAGACAGACGGTGAAACAGCTCGTCGGGCAGAATGCGGGCGTGTCCAACATGGAAATCACCGACAGCAACATCCGCTCTTTTGACCGCGTGGCGCGGAAATATGGCGTGGATTACGCCGTCAAAAAGGACCGCAGCGTGTCGCCGCCCAAATATCTTGTCTTTTTCAAGGCAAGGGACGCGGACGCGCTCACCGCCGCTTTCACCGAATTTACAGCGAAAACAGTGAACCGGGAGAAAAAGCCCTCCGTCCTCTCACGGCTCCGGCAGTTCAAAGATCTGATCAAGGCAAATACCGTTGACCGGGTGAGACATAAGGAACAGGAGCGGGCGCGATGAGAGAGAAAACAAAAAAGCTGCTTCTGATGAACCTTCCGTACCTGTTCGTCGCTCTGCTCGCCACCAAATTCGGACAGGCGTGGCGGCTGGCCGCAGGCGCGGACGCTTCGGGGAAACTCCTGCACCTGATGGATGGTCTTACCGCCGCGTTTTCCTCTCCGCTGCCGAGCTTTTATCCGGCCGACCTCGGCGTGGGTGTCCTTCTCGCCGCCGCACTCCGACTGGCGGTTTACGTCAAAGGCCGGAACGCCAAGAAATTCCGCAAAAACGTGGAATACGGCTCGGCCCGCTGGGGCAAGGCCGAGGATATTAAACCCTATATTGACCCCGTTTTTGAAAACAACGTCATTCTCACGCAGACGGAGCGGCTCACCATGAACAGCCGTCCGAAGGACCCCAAAACGTCCCGGAACAAAAACGTGCTGGTTGTCGGTGGCTCCGGTTCCGGCAAAACGCGATTTTTCATAAAGCCGAACCTGATGCAGTGCGATTCCAAGGATTATCCGACGAGCTTCGTGGTCACGGACCCGAAGGGCAGCATTGTCGTGGAGTGCGGGAACCTCCTGCGGCGCAGGGGTTACCGCATCAAAATTCTCAACACCATCAATTTCAAAAAGTCGATGCACTACAATCCCTTCGCTTACATTCATTCAGAGAAAGACATTTTGAAGCTGGTCACGGCGCTTATTACCAACACCAAGGGCGAAGGCAAGGAAGGAGACGATTTTTGGGTAAAAGCCGAGACACTCCTTTATACGGCGCTCATCGGCTACATCCACTATGAGGCCCCGGTCGAAGAACAGAATTTCGCTACACTCATTGAATTCATCAACGCTTCGGAGGTTCGAGAGGATGATGAGGAATTCAAAAATCCCGTGGATCTCATGTTCGAGGCGCTGGAAAAGGAAAAACCAAATCACTTCGCCGTCCGGCAGTATAAGAAATATAAGCTGGCGGCGGGCAAAACAGCAAAATCGATTCTTATTTCCTGCGGCGCAAGAATGGCCCCGTTCGACATTCAGGAGCTTCGGGATCTGACGGCCTACGACGAATTGGAGTTGGACACGCTGGGCGACCGCAAGACCGCCCTGTTCATCATCATCTCAGACACCGATGACACCTTTAATTTTTTAGTTTCGATGGCCTACACGCAGCTTTTCAACCTGCTGTGTGAAAAGGCTGACGACGTGTACGGCGGGCGCTTGCCTGTCCATGTCCGGTGCCTGCTCGACGAGTTTGCCAACATCGGGCAGATTCCCAAGTTTGAAAAGCTGATTGCCACCATCCGCAGCCGCGAAATCTCGGCCTGCCTTGTTTTGCAGGCGCAGAGTCAGCTCAAGGCTCTGTACAAAGACAACGCCGATACGATCATCGGCAACTGCGACAGCGCCATCTTCCTCGGCGGCAAGGAACGCACGACCTTAAAGGAACTGACCGAATCGCTTGGGAAAGAGACAATCGACACCTACAACACCGGCGAAAGTCGAGGCCGTGAGGTTTCCCACAGCCTCAATTATCAAAAATTGGGGAAAGATTTAGCTTCGGTCGATGAGTTGTCCGTCCTCGACGGCGGCAAGTGCATCCTCCAGCTTCGCGGCGTTCGCCCTTTCCTTTCGGACAAGTACGATATCACAAAGCATCCGAATTACAAATACCTGTCCGACTATGATCCCCGCAACGCTTTCCATATCGAGAAGTTTCTGTCCACCAAATTAAAACCGAAACCGGACGATGTGTTCAACACGTATTCCGTTGACCTCTCCGGGGAACCGAAAGCCGCAGAATAAAAGGAGGCAAGAATAATCAAATAATAAGGGGGGATGTCATGCTATAATAAAGTTGCAGGGAAGTGATGCCGATGACGCACAGCAAAGAAATTCAAGCAGCTTTAAATTACATTGAGATGAACTTATGCGAAGAACTGTCTTTAGATGAAATTGCAAATGCTGTGGGGTATTCAAAGTTCTATTTTCATAGGACTTTTCAGAGTGAAATTGGAATATCCGTATATGATTATATTCGAAAACGCAGACTCGCAAAAGCGGCATCTCTCCTGCTTTCCACAAACGTTCCTATTATCGACATCGCCTTGACTTTTTGCTTTGAATCTCAAGAAGCCTTTACCAGGGCGTTCAAAAGCGTGTATCAAATGCCGCCGGGCAGATACCGGGCGGCCATTAAAAATTTAATCTGCGGAGGATTTCCTATGGACAACAGTGCTAAAATCAAAGAATGGCTTTTTACGGGGACAGCACCCGAAAAATTCGAGGCAGATATTGATAACAAGATCTACAATACCGGAACAAAATCAGCGACGCTCAAATCAATCGCTGATAGTCTTGAAGCCGATGAGTATGCAACAATTATGCAGCAGTTCAGCGCCAGAAATTTTTTGGGCAAACGGGCGCGCTTCTCCGGTTTTGTCAAAACTCTGGAGGTGGATGGCCGGTGCGGTTTGTGGATGAGAATTGATAATGCCTTGGGCGTTACATTAAAGCTGGACAACATGCAAAACCGCGCAATTACCGGAACGACAGAGTGGAACCATTATTCATGCGTGTTGGATGTCCCTGAAACGAGCGGTGTCATAAGCATTGGGGTCCTGTTAAACGGGACAGGGCAAGTGTGGCTTGATAACGCCAATTTCCAGGAAGTGGATTGTAGTGTACCAACAACTGACTTTACACCTGATGATGTTTTCCCCGATTTCCCTAAAAATTTGACATTTGAAGAATGAAGTCTATCTTTTCTTAAACGTGGCGGCTCTTGGATCGATATGTTCGTATCCAAAGCCGCCTTTTTATATATAAATCTATTAGCAGGAAAGGCCGCAGAATAGCGGCTTTTTTTATTTTCAAAATCAGAATTGGAGGTAGTATTATGAGTTTTTTTCATTCCGCAATCGGCGTTCTCCAGACCCTCGTAATCGCCCTCGGCGCGGGCCTTGCCATTTGGGGTGCGATCAATCTTCTGGAAGGTTATGGCAACGACAATCCGGGAGCGAAATCGCAAGGCATTAAACAGCTCATGGCGGGCGGCGGCGTGGCTCTGATCGGCATTACGCTGGTTCCTCTGCTCTCCAACCTGTTCGGCTGATGCCGACGCGAAAACACTCCGCGTCCCCATTCACGGGGGCGCGGGAAAGGAGGTGATGCCGCTTGGATTTCATCAAGCAGCAGATTACCGAATGGCTGAAAGAAATACTCGTCGGCGGCATCATGAACAACCTGTCGGGCATGTTCGACAACGTGAACAGCCAAGTCGGGCAGATCGCCTCTCAGGTGGAAACGACGCCGCAGGCATGGAACACTGGCATTTACAACATGATACGGACCCTGTCCGAAAACGTCATGATGCCCATCGCGGGTCTGATTCTCGCGTTCGTCATGACGCTGGAGCTGATTCAGATCATTACCGATAAGAACAATTTTCACGACATCGAAAGCGCTGTTTTCTTTCGGTGGATTTTCAAAACGGCCTGCGCCATCCTCATCGTGACCAACACATGGAATATCGTCATGGGCATATTCGACGTGGCGCAGAGCGTGGTAAACAGCGCGGCGGGAATCATCGTTTCCGACACGTCCATCGACATCAGTTCCGTCACGGCAAACCTTCAGACGCGGCTCATGGCAATGGACCTCGGCCCCTTGTTCGGGCTGTGGTTTCAGAGCATTTTCGTGGGCTTTACCATGTGGGCGCTCACGATCTGCATTTTCATCATCGTGTACGGCAGGATGATCGAGATCTATTTAGCCACTTCCATCGCGCCAATCCCGATGGCGACGATGCTAAACCGGGAATCGGGCGGCATGGGGCAGAATTATCTGCGTTCCCTGTTCGCGCTGGGATTTCAGGGCTTTCTCATCATCGTCTGCGTGGCGATTTACGCCGTTCTTGTAAAAAGTATCAGCGTGAGCACGGATGTCAGCAAGGCCATCTGGACTTGCATGGGGTACACGGTGCTGCTGTGCTTTACGCTCTTTAAGACCGGAAGCCTCGCAAAATCAATTTTTAGCGTGCATTAACGGAGGTGATATTCAATGCAGGACAAATTACAGGAGCTTCTTGACAGGCTGGACGCCAATCTTGAGGATTTTCGGAAAACGTGGGAAGCCAGCGATAAAGCAAAGCTGATCGACGGTTCCCGCGAAATCACCGCAATCAGGGACGCCCATTATTATCTGACCGAAAGTCACGGCTTTGAACCGGAGGAAATCGACTATCTTCTTCTGTTTGAAAATCCCTTGCAGGTCGTCGCGGATAAATGGTTGGAACGCACGGAAGATCTGAGCGATTTCAGCTTCGCGCTCGACGAGGTGTTCGACAAGCAGGACGCGCTCCGGGACTACGAACGGAAAGAAAAGCCGTCCGTTCTGGAACAGCTTCATCATACCGCCGATACTGCCGCGAAAGCCGCGCGCCCGACAAAAGAACAGGAGGCGCGCTGACATGGCCTATGTTCCCGTACCCAAGGACCTGACCGCAGTGAAAACGAAGGTTCTGTTCAATTTAACAAAACGGCAGCTTGTTTGTTTCAGCGGCGGCGCGCTTGTTGGTGTACCGCTTTTCTTTTTGCTCAAGGGGCCTGTGGGGTTCAGCACCGGAGCCGCTTCCCTTTGCATGGTTCTCGTGATGCTGCCGTTTTTCCTGATGGCCATCTACGAGAAAAACGGCCTGCCGCTGGAAAAAATCGTCCGCAACATTGCCCAGGTGCTGTTTCTCCGTCCAAAACAGCGGCCCTATCAGACCAACAATTTTTACGCCGTGCTCGCGCGGCAAAGTAAGCTCGACAAGGAGGTGCATCGGATTGTCGGTAAAAAAGCAAAAACCAGCCATGAAACGGTCATTGACCCGCGCCGAGAGGCGTCAGATCGAAGCCGCCGTCACAAAGGCGCGGCAGACCGATAAGAAAAAGCAGTCGGCGCAGGACAGCATCCCGTTTCAGCGGATGTTCCCGGACGGAATCTGCCGTGTGACCGACAGCTATTACACGAAAACCGTTCAGTTTCAGGACATCAACTATCAGCTCAATCAGAACGAGGACAAGACCGCCATTTTTGAAGGCTGGTGCGATTTCCTCAACTATTTCGACAGCTCCATCAAATTTCAACTCTCGTTTTTAAACCTCTCTGCAACGCGGGACAGCTTTGCGAAAAGCGTCACCATCCCGCCGCAGGGCGACGATTTTGACAGCTTGCGTTCGGAGTACACGGAAATGCTCCGGAATCAGCTAGCCAAAGGCAACAACGGCCTCATCAAGACCAAATACCTGACCTTCGGCATCGAAGCGGACAGCCTGAAAGCGGCCAAGCCCCGGCTGGAACGCGTCGAAATCGACATTCTCAACAACTTCAAACATCTCGGCGTAACCGCCGCTTCTCTGAACGGCGCGGACCGTCTGAAGCTGCTGCACGACATCTTCCGCATGGACACGCCGGAGCCGTTCCGATTTTCGTGGGACTGGCTGGCTCCATCCGGACTCTCCGTCAAGGATTTCATCGCGCCCAGCTCTTTCGAGTTCAAAAGCGGCAACATGTTCGGTATGGGGCATCAGGTGGGTGCGGTATCGTTCCTGCAAATTCTCGCTCCGGAGCTGAACGACCGAATGCTGGCTGATTTTCTCGATATGGAATCCAGCCTCATCGTCACCATGCACATCCAATCCATCGACCAGGTGAATGCCATCAAGACGGTGAAGCGGAAAATCACGGATTTGGATTCTATGAAGATTCAGGAGCAGAAAAAGGCCATCCGTTCCGGCTACGACATGGACATCATCCCTTCCGATCTTGCCACCTACGGCGAGGAGGCGAAGAAGCTGCTGCAGGATTTGCAGTCCCGTAACGAGCGTATGTTCCTCGTGACCTTTCTTGTCCTCAATGTGGCCGAGAACAGGCAGCGGCTGGATAACAACGTGTTTCAGGCAAGCTCCCTCGCGCAGAAATACAACTGCGCGCTGACCCGCCTCGACTTCCGACAGGAAGAAGGACTGATGAGCAGTCTGCCGCTCGGCCTGAATCAGGTGGAGATTCAGCGGGGCCTGACCACGTCGAGCACCGCTATTTTTATCCCCTTCACCACGCAGGAACTGTTCCAGACCGGGCGCGAGGCGCTGTACTGCGGGCTGAACGCTTTGAGCAACAACCTCATCATGGTGGATCGAAAGCTGCTAAAAAATCCGAACGGCCTGATTCTCGGCACACCGGGCGCAGGCAAATCCTTCGCCGCCAAGCGGGAGATCGTCAACGTATTCCTCGTCACAAACGACGACATCATCGTCTGCGATCCGGAGGCCGAATACGGCCCGCTGATTGAGCGCCTGCAAGGGCAGATCATCAAAATTTCGCCCGCGTCCACCGATTATATCAACCCGATGGACATCAACCTCAACTATTCCGAGGAAGAAAACCCGTTATCCTTGAAGTCGGATTTTATCCTTTCGCTCTGCGAATTGATCGTCGGCGGCAAGGAAGGATTGCAGCCTGTGGAAAAGACGGTCATCGACCGCTGCGTGAGGCTGGTTTACCGGAATTACCTCAGTGACCCGCGCCCGGAAAACATGCCGATTCTGGAGGATTTGTACAACGAGCTGCGGCGGCAGGACGAAAAAGAAGCGCAGTACGTCGCTACGGCGCTTGAAATCTACGTCACCGGTTCCCTCAACGTGTTCAACCACCGCACCACCGTAAACGTGAAAAACCGCGTCGTCAGCTACGACATCCGGGAGCTTGGCAAGCAGCTCAAAAAAATCGGGATGCTCATCGTGCAGGATCAGGTCTGGAATCGCGTTACCGTCAACCGGGCCGTGGGGAAATCCACGCGCTACTATATCGACGAGTTCCATCTGCTCTTAAAAGAAGAACAGACTGCCGCCTATTCCGTGGAAATCTGGAAGCGGTTTCGCAAGTGGGGCGGTATTCCGACCGGAATCACGCAGAACATAAAGGATTTGCTCTCTTCCCACGAGATCGAGAACATCTTTGAAAACTCGGATTACATCTATATGCTCAATCAGGCGTCCGGCGACCGGCAGATTCTCGCCAAGCAGCTCGGCATTTCGCCACACCAGCTTTCCTACGTCACCCATTCCGGCGAGGGCGAAGGGCTGCTATTTTATGGCAACGTCATTCTGCCGTTTATTGATCATTTCCCGAAAGACACGGAGCTGTACCGCATCATGACCACCAAGCCGCAGGAAGTGGCGGCAACATGAGCGTTCCTATTCAACGGGATCGGAGGTGATACGGAATGGAAAAACGTGCACCCCGCCTGCAATTCACGGATGAGGAACAAACTGACCCCGTATTAAAGGAATCTGTCCGCAGGGCGAAGAAAGCGGCGACGGCAGCGGATCAGACGCAGGAGAAAATACCGAAAAAGAAAGTTCTTCGCAAGCAGCACACCTTTGATAAGCCCACGGGTAAAGCAAAGATGCGCTTGTATTTTGAGGAAGTAGACAAGAAAAAACCATCCAAACTCACTCACGCCATCCGGGACGCGCCCCAAAACGCTGTTTTGATGCAGTTTCACCGGGAAATCCGGCAGTCCGAGGATGAAAACGTCGGCGTGGAGGCCGCGCACAAAAGCGGAGAAGCCACCGAAATGGGCGGGCGTCTGGCGCGCAGCGCCTATCGCTCCCACAAACTGAAACCCTACCGGAAATCGGCCAAAGCGGAAAAACGGCTCGACCGCGCCAACCTCGGTTATTTGCAGAAAAAGGCCGCGCGGGATAATCCGCAGCCCTCCGGCAATCCTTTGGCCCACTGGCGGCAAAAGCGCGCCGTCAAAAAACAGTATGTCGCCGCGAAACGGGCCGGGCAGTTCACGGGTTCCGCCGGGAAAACTGCCCAAAACACTTCTAAAGCGGCAAAGACGGCGGCGCGGGAGAGCAAGCGGGCGGCGGCTTTTGTCAGGCGGCACCAGAACGGCTTTCTGATCGCCGCAGGCGTCTTTCTGGTGCTGGTCCTGCTTCTGAACGTCCTGTCCTCCAGTTCGGTTCTGCTGGAAGGGGCGCTGTCCGGCGTTACCATGTCCACCTATCCTTCCACGGACGACGCCATGCTCGGCGCGGAGGCCGCTTACGCCCAAAAGGAAGCGGACCTTCAGAACGAGATTGACCATTATCAGGTGCGGCATCCCGGGTATAACGAATATCATTATACGCTCGATAAAATCGGGCATGACCCGTATGTGCTGGTTTCCATCCTGACCGCGTGGCACGGCGGCGAATGGACGCTGGATGAAGTCCGGGACTTACTTTCCACTCTGTTCTCAAAAGAATACCAACTGACGCAGACTGTGGAGACGGAAACCCGATACCGCACGGAAACACGAACCGGCACCACATCCTACACCGACCCCGATACCGGGCAGACTACCACATCAACCTATACCTATGAGGTTCAGGTGCCATACAGCTACACCATTTGCACCGTAAAGCTGCACAACGAGGATTTGTCCCATCTTCCCATTTCCATCATGAACGAGGATCAGGTCGGCGTGTACTCGATGTACATGTCCACTCTCGGCAACCGGCCCGACCTGTTTCCTTCGTCGGCCTATCCGAACGCATCCACCGTCAAAAAGCCCACGGAGTATGACATTCCCCCGGAGGAAATGACGGACGCACGGTTCGCCGCCATGATGACGGAAGCGAAAAAATACATCGGATACCCCTACGTTTGGGGCGGCAGCAGCCCAAAAACCTCGTTCGATTGTTCGGGTTACGTGTCGTGGGTAATCAATCACAGTGGGTGGAACGTGGGGCGGCTGGGGGCGCAGGGCCTCTGCGACATCTGCACTCCGGTTTCTCCCGCCGACGCCAAACCCGGCGATCTTGTTTTCTTTGAACATACCTACGATACCGACGGTGTGTCCCATGTGGGCATCTATGTGGGAAACGGCATGATGCTCGCGGCGGGGGACCCCATTGGCTATTCAAACCTCAACACAAGCTACTGGCAAAGCCATTTTCTAACATTTGGGCGTTTACCGAATCCATAAACAAACAGATTGGAGGAATCACTGTGAATCCGAAATTCAAAAAAATCGACGCCGAGTATGAAAAGAACGCGGCGAAAATCTCCGCACTGCAAAACCGGCAGAAGGAACTGGAAAAGCAGCGCCGTGAACTGGAAAATCTCGATATTGTCGGCCTTGTGCGGGGCATGGGCATGACGGCGGAGGAACTGTCCGCGCTCATGAAAGCGTCCCGCGAAAACCGGCCCGTATCCGATCAGAACAAACAGGAGGAAAATGTTCATGAAGAAATCTAAAATCCGCGTATTGGTCTGCCTGATGGCCGCTATGTCCTGCACGGCGGCTTTTTCCGTCAACGCCCTCGCCTACAGTACAGGGGCGACCTCTCCGACTTTGAACAGTTCCAGCGCCGCGCAGAGCAGCACCGCATCGTCGGCAGCATCATCCGCAACGTCGTCCGGAACATCTCTCAAGCCGCTGACGCCGGACGGCACCGGGACGGTGATCGACAACGTGACCAACGAGGACGGCAAGGAGTTTTTCACGATCACCACGCCGAGCAAGCACGTCTTTTACCTGATTATCGACCGCCAGAAAAACGCCGAAAACGTCTATTTCCTTGACGCTGTGACGGACAAGGACCTGCTTGCGCTGGCAAAGAGCGACAACGAGGACGTTTCCGGCTCTTCCTCACCCAAGGTTACTTCCACCCCGGAGACATCCTCTGCGCCGACCGCATCGACGCCCACGGTTTCATCCGTTTCCCGGCCGGAAAAACAGAATAACAGCGCCGGAATCGCGGCAGTCGCCGTGCTTGCAGCCGTTCTCGTCGGCGCGGCGGTCTGGTTCTTCAAATTCCGCAAGCCGGATAAAAAAGATAATAACAAGCCCGACCCGGACGATTACGATTACACCGAAGATGAGGATGAAGAATCCGGCCCGGATAATAAACCAGATTCACCTGATGAGGAAACAGAGCAAAAAGGCGAATCGAAAAATCCCGACGGTGAAACGGAGCGTGAGGACGAATGACCTTTTTCACCGACAGCCCTTTCGAGCGGATGATGGTGCAGAAGCCCCAGTACAGACGGGAGGAACGGCCTCTCGCCCCGCCGAAAAGCCAGCTTGACCGTTCCCGTGACTGTTACCGCGACCTTATCATCACGCCGAAGCGGAAGGAGAATGAAAAATGCGGCTTGTAATCAGTGAAAAACCCTCGGTTGCCCAAAGTATCGCCGCCGTGATCGGCGCGAAGCAGCGCGGCGACGGGTATCTGGAGGGCGGCGGCTACCTCGTTTCATGGTGCCTAGGCCATCTCGCGGAGCTGGCAAGCGCCGACGCCTATGATGAAAAATACGCCAAATGGCGGCGTGAGGATCTTCCCATTCTGCCGGAGAACTGGCGGTTTATCATAAGCAGGGATAAACAAAAACAATTTGATATTCTCCGCGCCCTGATGCGCCGCAACGATGTGGATGAGGTTGTAAACGCCTGCGACGCCGGACGCGAGGGCGAACTGATCTTCCGCACCGTATATGACATGACAGGCTGTTCCAAGCCGATGAAACGGCTCTGGATTTCCTCAATGGAAGATGAGGCTATCCGGCAGGGCTTTGCCGACCTGAAACCCGGACGTGACTACGACGGGCTGCATCAGTCCGCGCTCTGCCGCTCCAAAGCCGACTGGCTGGTGGGCATCAACGCGACGCGCCTGTTTTCGGTCCTCTACCACCGCACCCTGAACGTCGGGCGCGTCATGTCCCCGACGCTGGCGCTCATCGTGCAGCGGGAAGCGGAGATTTCCGCGTTTCAGCCGGAGCCGTTCTATACGGTCAGCCTCGACTGCGGCGGCTTCACCGCTACCGGCGACAAGCTCAAACAGAAACCGGAGGCCGAAGCCGTTGCCGCCGCCTGTAAAGGCAAATCGGTTACCGTCAGGGCCGTGGAGCAAAAAGAAAAATCCGAGAAGCCGCCCGCCCTCTACGATCTGACCACTCTCCAGCGCGACGCCAACCGTCTGCTCGGCTACACGGCCCAGCAGACGCTCGACTATCTGCAATCCCTTTACGAAAAGAAGCTCTGCACCTATCCGCGCACCGACAGCCGATTCCTGACAAACGATATGGAAGCCTCTGTTTCAACACTTGCCTCCGTTGCCGCCGCGATCTGCGATATGGACGTTCCCGAGAAATGCAATGCCGGTCAGGTCTGTGACAGTGCGAAGGTCAGCGACCATCACGCCGTCGTTCCCACCTCCGGCGCGGGCAAAGCGGACAGTTCCGCGCTGCCTGCCGGAGAACGGGAAATTTTGCGGCTTGTCTCCCGGCAGTTTCTCTGCGCGGTCAGCGAGCCGCACCAATACGCCGAAACCGCCGTCACGCTGGACTGCGCCGGGTATGGATTTACTGCCAAGGGCAAAACGATCCTCGTTCCGGGCTGGAAAACCTATTTGCAGGAACAAGCCGACAAGCCATTGCCGGAACTGACGGAAGGACAGAATATTTCGGTTGCTTCCGCTTCCGTCAAGGATGGCAAAACCTCGCCGCCCAAGCATTACACGGAGGATACTCTGCTTTCCGCGATGGAGACGGCGGGCGCAAAGGAGATGCCCGACGATGCGGAGCGCAAGGGCCTCGGAACCCCCGCCACCCGCGCGGCTATTCTGGAAAAGCTCGTCGCCACCGGATTCGTGGAACGGAAAAAGGCCAAGAAAACCGCCAATCTTATTCCGTCGCAGGTCGGCGTGTCACTCGTCACCGTCCTGCCGGAACAGCTTCAATCCCCGCTGCTGACCGCCGAATGGGAGAACCGGCTCAAACAGGTGGAGCGCGGAGAACTGGAGCCGGACGCCTTTATGAACGGGATTTCATCCATGCTCCGGGAACTGATACAAACATACACACCGGTCAAGGGTGCGGAGGTGCTGTTCCCCTCCGGGCGTGAGAAGGTCGGCAAATGCCCCCGCTGCGGCGGCAGCGTGACCGAGAGCAAAAAAGGATTCTTTTGCGAAAACGACGGTTGCCGATTCGGGCTTTGGAAGGACAACCGGTTTTTCGCCGCCAAGAAAAAGGTACTGACGAAAGCCGTCGCCGCCGCGCTCCTGAAGGACGGGCGCGTAAGGCTCACCGGCTGTTATTCCGAAAAAGCCGGAAAGACTTACGACGCGACGGTGATTTTAGAGGACACCGGGGAGAACGTCAATTTCAAGCTGGAATTTGATTCGGGGACGAAAAAGCGTGGCGGATCATGAAACTTACGAAATATGAGCAAGAGACGATCATCTGCTATAACGAGGAAGAAGCGACGGCCAGCGTCTATACGCATAATCAGAAACTTATCCAAAAGCTCAAACGCCTCTCGGAAAAATATCCCGACAAAGTGAAACCGGAGCGCCCGGAGCATCGCGGGGCCATCAGCTATCTCGTCCCAAAACGCTGTGTTTCCGTTAGGGAACCGTACAGCGACCGGCGGCGCGAAGCCGACAGTTTGCGTGCCAAAACAGCGAAAATACGTCCTCCCGACAGGAGCATACGCTCCGAAAATGAATAACGGGCGCGCTCCCGCATAGGTTTATCCCGGCCTGTGCGGGGGCGTGCTTTTTTCGATTCTATGAGCCGCGAAAGGAGCAAAACTATGGCTGAAAAGAATAAGGAAAGGCTGAAAGAAATCACCGACAGTATCGAACAGGGTATCAAAGACCTGTTCCAGAGCGACCGGTACGCGCAGTACCTCCGTACTATGTCCCGGTTCCACCGCTATTCCGTCAACAACACCATGCTCATTTACATGCAAAAGCCAGACGCCACCCTCATCGCCGGATTCAATAAATGGCACGATCAGTTCAGCCGGAACGTGATGCGGGGCGAAAAGGGTATCAAAATCATCGCGCCCACGCCGTTCAAAAAGAAAATCGAGGAAGAAAAACTCGACCCCGATACCAAGGTTCCCATGCTGGATGCGGATGGCAAGGTCATCATGGATGAAAAGGAAATCAAAATTCCTATGTACAAGGTGGTGTCGGTCTTCGATGTGTCGCAGACCGAGGGAAAGCCGCTGCCGACGCTTGCAAATGATCTCATGGGAAATGTGAAGCAATATGAGATTTTCATAGAGGCGCTGAGGCGCTCGTCCCCCGTTCCGCTTGCTTTTGAGGGAATGGAACCGAGTACGGACGGCTATTTCAGCGAAAAAGACCAACGTATCGCCATCCGGTCCGGCATGAGCGAGGTGCAGACCGTCTCCGCCGCCGTTCACGAAATCACCCACGCCACGCTGCACAACTATGAGCAGACTCGCCTTGCCGCCGCCAAGGGTGACGAAACCGCCGAGCCGCCCAAACCGAAGGACCGGCGCACCGAGGAAGTGGAGGCCGAAAGCGTCTCCTACGCTGTCTGCCAGTATTACGGCATCCAGACCGGCGACAACAGCTTTGGTTATATCGCCTCTTGGAGCCGCAACAAGGAACTGCCGGAGCTGCGGGCCTCTCTGGAAACCATCAGCAAAACCGCTTCCGGCCTGATCTCGGACATTGACCAGAATTTCCGCGAGGTTCAGAAAGAGTACGACAGCGAACTGGAACAATTCGCCGCGGACGCATACCGGTACACGGCTTCCGTCCTGGAACCGCCGTTTCCTTTGCATTCCATTGAGGAAGAAGTCCCGGTTACCGTGGAAGATTTAAAAAGCGGTTACGGAAAAGACACCCGCGACGCCATTCTCAGCGCCGCCAAAGTTGAGGGCGCGGCCTCCCCGGATGAACTGCTGCT
This sequence comes from Caproiciproducens puteiluti, assembly GCF_052442865.1. NCBI lineage: Bacteria > Bacillati > Bacillota > Clostridia > Eubacteriales > Acutalibacteraceae > Caproiciproducens > Caproiciproducens puteiluti. The sequence continues at coordinate 3,666,784 of NZ_CP194790.1, forward strand.
GCGGCTGAACGAAATCGAAAAAATCTACCCGCCAAGGGAAACCGAGGCGATGTATTTGCTGGATAACGCCGCCTATCTTTATCTGAAAGAAAACGAGGACGGATATAGCTATACCCTTTACGATAAGGAGAGCCTGCGGGAAACGGCAAACGGGTTTGCCGATGAGGGCGTCAGCTCCATTCCGACCGCTTACGAACAGGCGCTTGCCCTTGAACACCTGACCCCTGCGGCCTCGGAGAAGGTGCCGCTTGACATTCTAAACGAGATTGTCGCTGTGCGTGAACAGGACATACAGAAATATATCCGTAAAAATAATTTGGGCGACCGTGAGCCGGACGCCCCGGCGATGCAGACAGCGCCCGACCAGCCGAAAGCGGCGGACATGCTGCCGGACGCGCCGGAACAGGCGCTCGATGAATACCCCATGCCGGATTCTGACCTGATCGTGGCCAATCTGGAAGCCTGCGGGTATCTGGACGGCGACCTGCTGCCCCTCTCCAAAGACCGGGCACTGGAACTTTTTGAGCAGGACCTCACTGTTTACATGATTGAAGACGGCGGCGCAAGCATGGCGTTCGACCCGGATGAGATTCAGGCCCACAGCGGCCTGTTCGCCGTAAGCCGCGAGGAATGGGAGGAAAGCCGGGAGTTTTCATCCGCTATAGAGGGCCGAATGAAGCATCAGGAGCAGCGGGAATCCGCTTTTTTGAAAACCTCTCAGGACGCTTTCGCCATTTATCAGGTGAAGGACGGCGACGAGCTGCGGGACATCCGGTTTGAGCCGCTGAGCTGGCTGGATTCCAAAGGTATCGCCGTTGACCACGGCAATTATGATCTCGCCTACACAGCGCCGCTCACTAATACGGGCAACACAGATGACAGGCTGTCCGTTTTGTGGGACAGGTTCAACAACGACCATCCCGCCGATTATCACAGGCCGAGCCTATCTGTCAGCGACATCGTTGCCTTAAAGCAGAACGGCGTTGTATCCTGTCACTATGTGGACAGCTTCGGTTTTCAGGAGATTCCAGATTTTCTGAAACCGGGAAATTACCTTAAAAGCGCGGAAATGTCGATGGAGGACGATTACGACATGATCGACGGCATCATCGACAACGGAAAGAATCCCACCGTCGCGGAACTGGAGCAGCAGGCCAAAACCGGTCATCCGATTTCCCTTCTGGAGCTTGCCGAGGCGTCTCGGCGGGAAAACGACGAGAAGAAAAAATCCGTCGTGGAACAGCTCAGAAACCAGCCGGTCAGCCGGGAACACAAAAAATCAGCGCCCGACAGAGGCGCGGAAATGGAGCGGTGATATGTTTACCAACGACGAAATAAACCTGATGTGCATTTACAATACTGGAACGCGGGAGGGCCTGATCGCGGAGCTGACGCAGATGCGCGGCTATCTTGGCGCGGATGAAACGGAGCTTCTGGCTCTGGCGGATTCTGTACTGGGAAAACTCCGGGGCATGAGTGATGAGGAATACGCCGAGCTTGATCTGTTCCCTGATTTTGAAAGAGAAGATGAAAAATAGGTACAATTTTATGGTGACATTGTTTTGAATAGACATTATACTGATAGATACCATTAATCGGAGATTCTATGATGGATATTTCTATTCGGCAGATTATCGCATATATTATAGCAAATCTAACAACAATTTGTAAGTTATCTGCATGCTTTTGTCAGAATTAAATTAAGGAAGCTTTATAGCTTCCTTTTTCATTTATAAGGAGGAGTGTTTATGGCAACCACTCGGCTGATGCCACTGCATACCGGCAAGGGCCGGGACGTCGGAACAGCAATCAGCGATATTATTGATTACGCGGAAAACCCGGAGAAAACGGATTACGGCAGGCTTATCACCGGCTATGAATGCGACAGCCGGACAGCCGACGCCGAGTTCCTTTTTTCCAAACGACAGTATACCGGGCTTACCGGCAGGACGCACGGCTCGAACGATGTGATTGCCTATCATCTCCGGCAGTCATTTGTCCCCGGTGAGATCACCCCGGAGGAAGCGAACCGGATCGGCTGTGAGCTTGCCAAACGCTTTACGAATGGAAACCATGCTTTCATCGTCTGCACCCACATTGACAAACACCACATTCATAATCATATCATCTGGAATTCCACGTCCCTCGACTGCACCCGAAAATTCCGAAACTTTTGGGGAAGTACCAGAGCCGTGCGGCGGCTAAACGATACGCTGTGCATCGAGAATGGGTTTTCTATCGTGGAGAATCCGCAGCGGCACGGAAAGAGCTACAACAAATGGATGGGCGATCAGGCAAAGCCCTCCAACCGGGAACTTTTGCATGTGGCAATAGACGCGGCTTTAGCTCAAAAGCCCGCCGATTTTGACGCGCTTCTGAAGCTCTTGCGGGACGCCGGATATGAAGTCAAGACGGGAAAAATCCCAGCCCTGCGCGGGAAGAATCAGAAGCGTTTTATCCGGCTGGATACGCTGGGCAGCGGCTACGGTGAAGCGGAGCTTCGGGCCGTCCTCTCCGGTGAAAAGGCACATCAGCCGCGCAAAAAAATCATCCAGCCCATGCCGAGAAAGCAAGTCAATCTTTTGGTGGATATTCAGGCCAAGCTCCGCGCTGGAAAAGGCGTGGGCTATGAGCGTTGGGCCAAGGTATTTAACCTCAAGCAAATGGCACAGACAGTGAATTATCTCGCCGAGCACAGCCTGTTGGAATATGATGTGCTGGCCGCTAAAACGGCGTCGGCAATCGCTCGCTACAACGAGCTTTCTGCACAGATCAAGGCGGCGGAAAAGCGTTTGGCCGAAATCGCCGTTCTGAAAACGCAGATCGTTAATTACGCCAAAACCCGTGACACCTATGTTGCCTACCACAAGGCGGGCTACTCTAAAGAATTCCTTGAAGAGCATGAGAGCGACATCCTTCTGCACAGGGCGGCGAAGAAAGCGTTTGATGTGTTGAAAGTGAAAAAGCTTCCCACCGTCAAGAGTTTACAGGCCGAATACGCGGCGCTTCTGGCAGAGAAAAAGGCGGCTTACGCCGACTATCGCAAGGCCCGCGACGAAATGAGAGAGCTTTTGACCGTCAAGGCCAATGTGGATCATCTGCTTGGCATTGACAGGAGCGAATCGGAGAAAGAAAAAGAACATGAGCAACGTTGAGCTGTCCATGCTTCGAAAGCATCCAAAGAATGTGTTGTAACAAAATGATGCTCGTAAATCAAATTTATTTCTCCAAAAATGAAAGAGTAATGTAATGATAAACCAAATCATACTCACTATACAATAAACATATTGATCAATATGTTTATTGTTGAATTATACATTATTTAATGCTACAATATTGCTGTCCTTCGACTGTCCGCTGCGCTTTATCTTCTCCCATTCTGCGTTGAAAGAGGGCTGGGACAATCCAAATGTGTTTCAGGTCTGCACGCTGATTGACCAAAAATCCACTTTTACTTGCCGTCAGAAAATCGGACGCGGTATGCGCCTGTGCGTCAATCAGGATGGCGAACGAATTGAGGATAGGAATATCAATATCCTTCATGTTATGGCAAACGAGAGTTTCGCGGAGTTTGCGGATAACCTGCAAAAGGAAATCGAGGACGACACCGGCATGAAGTTCGGTATGTTACAACTCGATTTGTTTTCTGGTATGGTTTATGAAGACAAGCGAGAGGTTGAAAAGGCTGTCACGTCGGAACAGGCGGAGAAAGTCGTAGAAGCTCTCAAGGCTAGCGGGGTCATTGCGGCGAACGGCAAAGTGGATAATGCTGTAAAACCGCAAGAAATCATCCTTCCAGCAGAACTGTCCGAGATCAAACAAACTGTGGCCGCGGTAATTGAACATACAGATACCATTGCGCCGGAAACTTTTGCTGGTGCGATCTACACGAAAACTGTGACCGAGGAAAAACAGATGACCTATGAGGATGCACAGGATCTGATGGAACATTTTGAGAAAAAAGGCTACATCACCAGCGCTGGCAAGATGAAAGACACGATGAAAAACGCCCTCAAAGCCGGAACGCTTGATCTACCGAAAAAGTACGAAACTGCGCGGAATCGTTTTGAGACGATTATTGCGAATGCTGACCGCAGGCCTCCGGTGCGCGACGCTTCCAAGGACGTGGTAGTGCGCATCAAAAAGCAGGTCATGATGTCTCCGGAATTTCTGGAGCTGTGGAACAAGATCAAACAGAAAACAGTCTACCGCGTTAACATTGACACAAATAAGCTGATTGAAAACTGCATCAAGGCATTGCAGGAAATGCCAGTCATTCCAAAAACACGGCTCATTTCTCAGACAGCGGATATTCATATTGAAAAAGCTGGCATATATCACACGGAGCGCGAAATGCGCACAATGGATATCGATAATTCCTATCAGACACTGCCTGACCTGATTACCGCTATCAGTGATGAGACACTTTTGACGCCTGTTACGGTCAATGAAATTCTTGTACGTAGCGGGCGGTGTGGCGACTTTTTGAACAATCCGGAAGCCTTCATGGAAAAGGCTACGGAGATCATCCGAAGTAACCGCCATGCTCTGGCTATCGACGGTATTAGTTATGTAAAACTGGATGGTAAGGAATACTATGTGCAGGAGATTTTTGACACTGCTGAACTGATTGCCAACCTTGATCGCAATGCAGTCAAGGTTGAACATAGTGTCTACGACTATATTGTCTATGACAGTAGCACTATTGAACGTCCCTTCGCCGTCGCGCTGGACAATGACCCGGATGTAAAGATGTTCTTCAAAATACCTGATCGTTTTAAGATTGAAACACCCATTGGCACCTATAATCCTGATTGGGCAGTGTATCTGACCAAAAATGGCGAAGAGAAATTATACTTTATTTTGGAGACAAAGGGTAGCACCAACTTTATGGATTTGCGGACGAAAGAACAGCTTAAAATTCACTGCGGTAGACAACACTTCAAGGCGTTGAAGGATGGTGTAGAATTGCGGGTTGCTACGAACTGGAATACGCTAAAGTCGACATTGTGAGGTAGCCAACGTTTCATTTTTTATAATGAAAACAAGTGTTCAAATAAGCGAGAGGAGCATGAACGATATACAGTTCATGCTCCTTTAGTATCTAAAGCGTCCGCAGGACGCGCAGCCGCACAATTTATTGTGCGATCAGAGGGGATTGGGGGCCTGCCACCAACAAGCAATTTCACGGTTTTCGCGCAAGCGAAAAATCGGGAAATGGGCATCGTGGGTACCACGATGCATTGCTTGCCACTATTATCAACAATTAGTGATAACTACCATGAGTTTGACCCCATACAGCGTAAAAGTCGCGCTGTACGGTTGGCGGCAGACAGTTTAAACGCTGTCTATGATACCCTAAATACTATCGCGCGGAGATGATACGGTTAGCTTCCTTGCTGCCTGAACCTGATATTGTAATGTCAATGCAAGGTGCAGAAGAAACACGAGGCCAAAACTCATGACTGAAATCGGCGACGTGCGGCGCTTTACCAGCAAGGCGGCACTGGTGGCGTTTGACGGTGTTGATGCCTCTCCGTTTCAGTCAAGAATATTCGGCTCCAAATCGAGACATGTATCCAAGCGCGCTTACTCGCAGCTTCAAAGAACGCTATTTTAAGTTATAGTCAGCATGGTTAGAGAGGATAAACAATGCAGGCTTATCCTGACCGCTGATCAGAATATATCTATAATCTGAGCCACTACTGGCTTAAAGCCGGTAGGCGATTGGCGGCTGGAAGCCGCCTAAGACATAGAGAACGGATGCCTTTTATATCAATCTTACGCAGGGCTATGGCAAGCTTTCTAATCTTTCTCGATTTCTGCGGAGTGGGTTGATTTAAAGGTTTCGCCCGAAGGCAAGGGTCCTAACAACATGTTGGCAGACAATAAATTGTATATCAAAACGCTTAACAAGTTCATCAATGCGTTTTCAACTGAATTTGTAATTAATTTGAGATAACATCAATCTCAAACACATTAATAACGTCTGCATCGGGGCAGCAGAAAGCAATTTTCCCATAGTCCTCGCTGTTTGGAACATTCCCACCATAACGCAAGATATCTACGTATGGAAATGCAGTATGCATGGCCATTGGGCATAGTTTCCCTCTATCAGCGTCAAAATCAAATTCATCACCAATACTATGACCATGATGGCATTTATGATTGCCTCTTTGATCAATCAGTTTCAAAATAATTCTTGGATGTCCTGACATTGTATACTCCTTACGTTGCGATTGCAACATGACTTTGTATATGCTATGATCATAAATGGGGGTGAGTATATACCAAACGAAATTGTAAAATTAAAGATTCATGCTTGTTTGAAAACATTCAGGAAAGCAAAAATAAAATAAGTGTAAAGGAAGCAAAATTATGGTTCGATATGAGAGATATGTTTACGATCACGACATTATCACTGCAATTCTTGATTTATGTGAGATTGTTCATGTTGGGTTCATGGACAAAAATAACGCTTACGTTGTTCCCATGAATTACGGATATGGTGTTACAAAAGATAAGCTTTTGATTTTTGTTCATACAGGTAAAGAAGGTTATAAGTTAAAATTGATTAAAAATAATCCAAATGTCTGTTTGTCATTTGCAGCATGGAGAAATTATCCTGATCATCCTTATAAAGGACATGTCCATGATTTTCGGTCTGTTATGGCTTTTGGAAAAATTCACATGATAGAATTGGATAAGGAACCTGAATACTGTAAAACTGCACTTCAGGCTCTATTTAAAAAGACACACCGTAGCGGATGTAAAAATCCTAAAGGTATCAAGGCTATCAATATGTATGTTATTGAGTGTAATTGGGAGGATGTGTCGGGAAAGACCGAAATTCCCGTTCGCAGACCTGAAGATGTTCCGTTTGTAGATGTCTACAATGTGCCAGAAGATAGCGAACCCTATGATGATACTGATTTATATCTCACAAGGGAAGATAATATTAAAAACAAAAATTTTCTGGGATTTCTTGACTAAAACAAAGATTAAGAAGCTATGTAAAAGCGAAATGGATGGTTGATTTCCTGTCGCCTGTGCATAAGAATCAGTTTCAAAATAATCCTTGGATATTTTAACATAGTATACTCCTTACGTTGCGATTGCAACATGACTTTGTGTATGCTATGATCGTAAATGGGGTGAGAGTGTATGCCAAACGAAATTATAAAAATTAAAGGCTCGCGCTTGTTCGAAAATATTCAGGAAACCGAGCTGACCGCCATGTTAAATTGTCTGGGGGCAGTAACCAGAAGTTTCCAAAAATCAGAGTTTATTTTTATAGAAGGTTCGGAACTCAAACAAATCGGTGTGGTGATTGAGGGAACCGTTCATATGGTCAAAGAAGATATATGGGGTGAAAAGACAATTTTTGCCACCATGACATCTGGGGAAATCTTTGGAGAAAGTTTCGTATGCGGAGATTACAGTAGCAGCGCCGTATCCTTTCAGGCGGCAACTGATTGCAAAATACTATGTCTGTCATTCCATCGCGTACTTTGTTCATGCAATAAATCCTGCGTTTATCATCATAAGCTTATTGAAAATATGGTGACTTTAATCGCACGAAAAAACGTGAAGCTGATGGAAAAGATGGATATTCTGTCTAAAAAGTCCATACGGGAACGTGTTTTAACATGGCTTTCTCAGCAGGTACAGATAAACCAAAGTGATAAATTCGAGTCGCCGTTGGGACGTATTGAGCTGGCTGATTATTTATGTGTAGACCGCAGCGCCTTAACTAGGGAACTATCCCGAATGAAAACTGACGGGTTGCTGGATTACGATAAAAATACATTTTCCATGGAAAGGCTAACATAATAGAATCTTTCTTTAAAATGGTTCCCGCTATTGCCGGGAACCATTTTTTTTGCAAATCATTCGTCAGAGTCCATCTGGAAAGAGAGTTTGTATTGCCATTCTCCAAGCTCATTAATAAACAAGATTAGGTCTTTTTCATCACAATCGTAACCGATGAAGAAAAAAGCCCTATAAAAAAATCCCATTATTTTGTGATCCTTCAAGAGCTTTACATCAGAAATTGACGAAGAAGCCATAAAAAGCAAACCTGAGAGAAGCACGTATCTCAATTGCGCATTTTTCATTCCATTTAACCCTGCAATATCACAATCATTATTACGTCCGCAAGGCGAGGCACATTCCAGACACCGGGACACCAGTTTCCACTTTTCTTCATGAATCACCTCAATTTGATCGTGAATCTGCTGGCAGGATTCCTCCCAATGTGGGAAGCACATCTGCATTCCTTTGAGAAAAGCCCTATCTGTTTCTTCCGTTGGTCTGTTTACGTTTCCATCTGTTGCGCGTGCAAGTCCAATTAGAGCTCCTATCAATTGCCCTTTCGCAATTTGAGGATTTTCTTCTTTATACATTTGATTGCCCCCTATAGCAGTCGAAGGAAGTAATATTCATTATAAATTTGAAATTCACTTCTGTATGTTGCGATTGCAACGTCATTGTGGAAACTGAACATTATAATAAAAAGTTGAGATATTAAAAAGATTGCGGACAAGTGCTTTATTAAGGAGGAAAAATAGATGGGCTTTTATCTCAACGAGAATGGCCTGAATGCTATCTTGGAATGCTTAGGAAAAGAATATAAGATTTATGGGCCAATCCGAATCACCGGTGGCAATACTTTTTCTGACGTGGATTGTATTCGGTACGGGGTTATTAAAAAAGCCAGGGATATTGTGTTTGACCAAAAATCAAATTATTCATTCAAAGAAGTGCTGTTTCCTGTCTCTCAGACACTTCTGTCTTTTACGGACGAGCGGATATGTGAAGCGGAACCGGAGGAAAAAGGTAGTATCGTTTTCCTTCGCAGTTGCGACCTGCATGCAGTCAAGCGGCTGGATGGAATCTTCCTTCAAAATGGCCGCAATGAAGATTATTATTACAAAAGGCTACGGGAAAGAACAAAATTTATTTTAATGGGTTGCAGGAAAGCATTTGACAGCTGCTTTTGCGTCGATATGGGAACTAACCAAACGAACGAATATGATATGAGCCTTGAGCCAACAGACGGAGGTTTCCTCGTAGACAATCGTTGTGACGAATGGAGCAGGCTTTTGAAAGAGCATTGTATGGATCAGAGGGTAGTGATCCCTTCTCATGTTTCGGAGACGAAAAATCATGTTTTGATACCAAATGAGCTTTCCCCCGAAGTAGGCAAATCGAAAATATGGGATGAGTATGACAGTCGGTGCATTAACTGCGGCCGCTGCAATTTTGTTTGTCCGACCTGTACGTGTTTCACGATGCAGGATATTTCGGAAAGTCGAGTTGTTGGAGAGCGTCGGCGTGTACACGCATCCTGCATGGTCAATGGTTTTACCGACATTGCGGGCGGCGGGAGCTTCCGAAAGAAAAACGGTGAGCGGATGCGATATAAGGTTTTGCATAAGGTCTATGATTTCAAGGAACGTTTCGGCTATCAAATGTGTGTCGGCTGCGGCCGTTGTGACGATATCTGTCCGGAATATATCTCTTTTTCCCATTGTGTCAACCGCTTGCAGGATGCAGTTGAGGAGGTAAAAGACTATGCCGCAAAATGAATATGTTTCGTTCCCATCTGAGATTAAGGAAGTTATTCAGCATACACAGATCGAATATACTTTCAGAATGGCATATGAAGGCAAAATAAAATCTGGACAGTTTTTTGAGGTATCCATGCCAAAATACGGAGAAGCTCCTATTTCAGTCAGTGGCATGGGAGATGGTACGATAGACCTTACCATACGAAAGGTTGGCCTTGTCACGGACGAAGTCTTTGAACGCTACGTAGGGGAACGGCTCTTTTTGCGCGGGCCCTATGGCAACGGTTTTGACCTGAATGATTTTAAAGAGAAGGAGATTGTCATTATATCCGGCGGTACAGGCCTTTCTCCGGTTAAAGGATTAGTGGATTATTTTGCACGCCATCCGGATGAAATGCTGGGTATGACGTTGATTGCAGGCTTTAAATCTCCGAATGATATTTTATTTAAAGAAGACCTGAAACGCTGGGAGAAGATAATTCACATCATTTTGACCGTGGACGACGCGCATGGAGACGATTCCTATCGGGAAGGGCTGGTCACACAATATATTCCTCAGTTGAAGCTGAAAAGCTGTCCCGATGCAGTCGCGGCGGTAGTCGGTCCGCCGGTGATGATGAAGTTTGCCGTGCAGGGTCTGCTAAAAGAAGATTTTAAGGAAAAGAATATCTGGATTTCACAGGAACGGAAAATGTGTTGTGGCGTCGGTAAATGCGGACACTGTAAAATTGGCAGCAGCTACGTGTGCCTTGACGGTCCGGTGTTCAATTATGCTGCTGGCAAATGTCTGGCAGACTGAGAAGGGATGTGTTTTGATTGGATATTGATACGAAAGTGTTGAAAAAGAACGCCTTTCGCGTTACCAAGGAACGCGGACTAACGGCTTCACGAATTCGTGTGCCCGGCGGGCATATGGATGCGAAATATTTATCCATGATTCAAACCATTGCGGAAACCTACGGAAACGGAACCGTCCATATCACCAGCCGTCAGGGCTTTGAATTGCCTGGCATCCGTTTTGAGGACATGCCGCAAGTAAACGAAATGCTCCAGCCGGTGATCGAAGGGCTTGGTATCAACCAGACACAAGCGGGAAAAGGATATCCGGCGTCCGGAACCCGTAATGTCACCGCCTGCGTCGGAAGTAGGGTTTGTCCCTATGCCTGCTATGATACAACGGCATTTGCACAGCAAATTGAAAAGGCAATATACCCAAACGATCTGCATTTCAAGATTGCCCTCACGGGTTGCCCAAATGATTGCGCAAAGGTTCGGATGCATGATTTTGGAATTATGGGCATGACCGAACCGCATCTGGAACCGGAACGGTGTGTAAGTTGCGGTGCCTGCGTCAAATTTTGCAAAAAAAAATCGGCTGGTGCGCTCACCGTTGAGAAATATCGTCCACACCGGAATGCGGAAAAGTGCATTGGGTGCGGAGAATGTGTGCTCAACTGCCCAACTCGTGCTTGGACGCGAAGCAGTCAAAAATATTACCGCCTGACATTGTTAGGCCGCTCAGGAAAGAAAAATCCCCGGCTAGGGGAAGACTTCATCAAATGGGCGGATGAAGACAGCATTGTAAAAATTATTCTGAATACATACGATTATGTAGAGCACTACATCGACCCCAACGCCGTAGGCGGCAAGGAGCACATTGGCTATATTGTCGATCGCACAGGATTTGAAGAATTCAAAAATTGGGCGCTCCATGACATTTCTCTTCCTGAAATTGCAGAAGTCGTTTCACCGGTTTATTGGCAGGGAATCAGGTACTGAGTTAAATGCACAAATTGCATTAAAATTGTTTATCAGCATCGACCATCTGGTGAGCTATTCAACACGGCTTCCCAGATGGTCATTTTACGCTTTCCTCTGCCTTTTTAAATCATCCAGAATCACTGGATATTCTTGATCCAGTTTATAGTGTGAAAGAACCGCGATCTGAAATACAATGACTACCAGCGGCAAAGCAAGAGAAAGCCATTGGATTGCATTGACCGCGGATGCCGAGGGCGATTCAGTATGTGCTGAGTATCCGCATAAAGAAAGCGTCAGTGGAAGGGCGGAACTTCCAATCGCAGCGCCGATCTTCTTACCAAAGCTCGTCATGCTGAATAGAATTCCCTCGCTATGTACACCGCTTTTTAGGTAGCCGTATTCGGCAGTATCGGCAAGCATCGCCATAGAGACGCCGGTAATCGGTGCATTCCCCACTCCTCGCAGCAGGTTGTCCGTCACCGCCAGAGGGATACTGTGCGGATTTAACGTTTGTATTAGAATCCCAGCGGCAGAAATGCTAAGTCCCAGAATGACCGAATTGCGTTTTCCGAATTGCTTGACAAGGGGTGACAGTAAGAAAAGGCCCGCAACCTTAGCCAAGGTATTCACGGTTGTCAGCAGCCCAATCAGCGTGCTGTTCCCCAAAACATATTGCGTGTAATAAATTTTGATTCCGCCCGAAACAGGAGCCGAGATGTAGGATGCGATCGCTGCGAGGAACAGCATGAACCAGTATTTGTTCTGTTTTAAAAATCCGAAATCTTCCCGGACCGGGATTCGGATTTTTTTAACCGGAATTGCTTGCCCAACCCGTTCTTTTGTAAAACAGTAAGTAACAAGATATAAAAGCACCGACAGTGTGCCATAAAGGGCAGAAACAAGTTGCCAGCCGACCCTGCCGCCGCCCAAAAGTTTTATAAGCGGCAGCATGCAATTATTGACAGCAAGTGTTCCAATCAGCGACATTACCATGCGGAAAATATTCAGCGATGCCCGTTCGTATGGATTCTGTGTCATCAGGGAATTCAGAACCCCGTAAGGAATATTCAACGAAGATAAAAAGAAGTTGGATGTGGTATAGGTAATAAAGATATAAACGTATTTTCCGATATCAGGCAGATTTGGCAATGAAAATAGCAGAACGCCGGAAGCCGCAAATGGCAGGCACATGCGTAGAATCCATGGACGGGCTTTCCCTTGCTTCGATTTTCCTGCATCCACCAAAAGACCGATCAGTATATCGGTGAAAGCGCTGAGCAGCCGCGAAACGAGGAAAATTGTTCCTACTGCGGCAGCGTTTACTTTTATGACATCCGTATAGTAAAACAGAAGATATGTGCTCATGGCTACTGCAATACCAACGTCCGCGAGACCGCCACAACCGTAGGCCAGTTTTTCGGGAAATGCGATTTTTTCGTCTCCTTGATATGCTTTTATTGGAGTAGTTTCAAATTTCATGGTATCTCTCCCAGAAAAGGTTTTTCTCAGTATATATAAATAAAAATTATGATGATGTTGCATTTGCAACATCATCATACCCCAAAATCCTGTACAATCGAGAACAGAAACGGGGGTGAGAGAGATAAGCAGCATATTTGAAATCAGTGCTTATCAGACATCGGCATCCGAATTTTTTGATAAAATTCTGCAAAATCACGCGGATCTTGTGCTGGATGTACGGTTGAAAAACGATTCACAGCTTTGCGGGTTTACAAAGAAAAAAGATTTAACTTTCTTTGTCCCCAAAATCTGTCATGCTGCTTATGTCCACGACCGCTTTTTCACGCCGGAACCGCAGCTTCTAGACCGTTATCTTCATCATTGGATTCAGTGGGATCAATATTCTGCAGAGTATCGGTCTGCTATGGAAGCCCGAAACGCCATTAGTTACTTTCAGGAGCATTACGGGAACTACTCCTGTGTATGCCTGATCGGTACAGCCACTAAAAGACGTCGTTCCCACAGCGAGGTCCTTCGGGGGCTTCTTGCAGACTCAAAAAGACTGGCAGGTGAGTGATTATGAATTTGTATCATAAAATCAAAAAATATTTTTTGAATGAAGAACAGGAGGAACAAGAAATGGGAAACAAAATGTTTTGCTATCAATGTCAGGAAACAGCCGGATGCTCCGGCTGCACGCAAACGGGTGTTTGTGGAAAGACACCCGAAACGGCTAATTTGCAGGATCTGCTTATCTATGTAACAAAAGGTCTGTCCGAAGTAACTACACAGCTTCGCACAGAGAAAAAAACGATTTCTACGGACATTAATCATCTTATTACGGAAAATCTTTTTGTGACCATCACCAACGCGAACTTTGACCCTGATTTTATTACTGACCGCATTCAGACTACGCTAAACCATAAAAGAGAGTTGCTGGGCCAGTTAAATAACCGCGAGAGTCTCTCTGAAGCAGCATTATGGGATGCGCAGAAAGTGGAATACGCGGCGAAAGCTTCTTTGGTCGGCGTTCTTGCCACTGAAGACGAGGATATCCGCAGCCTGCGTGAACTGATCCTCTACGGTCTCAAGGGCATGGCGGCTTATTTAAAGCATGCGAACGCGCTTGGCAAGGAAAATGAAGCAGTTGACGCATTCCTGCAGAGTGCGCTTGCCAAAACAATGGACAGTTCTCTTGGTGTCAATGAGCTGGTGGCTCTAACGCTGGAAACCGGAAAATATGGTGTTGATGCGCTGGCACTGTTGGATGACGCAAATACATCCGCTTACGGAAAACCGGAAATCACAAAGGTAAAGCTTGGCGTCGGTAAAAATCCTGCCATTCTGATTTCAGGCCATGATCTGCGCGATCTTGAAATGCTTCTTAAGCAGACAGAGGGCACCGGCGTCGATGTCTACACCCATTCCGAAATGCTGCCTGCACATTATTACCCTGCATTCAAAAAATACTCCCATTTTGTCGGCAATTACGGCAACGCATGGTGGAAGCAGAAGGAAGAGTTTGAAGCCTTTAACGGCCCAATTCTTATGACAACGAACTGCCTTGTTCCGCCAAAGGACAGCTACAAAGACCGGGTTTACACAACAGGCACTGTAAGCTACCCCGGATGCCCTCACATTTCAGGCGGACCCGGTGAAGAAAAGGATTTTTCTGCACTGATTGCCCATGCTAAACGCTGCGCTCCGCCGACTGAACTTGAAACCGGTGAAATTGTCGGAGGCTTCGCACACGACCAGGTCCTCGCACTCGCGGATCAGATTGTGGCTGCGGTAAAATCCGGCGCTATCAAGAAATTCGTTGTCATGGCCGGATGCGACGGGCGGGCGAAATCCAGAAATTACTATACCGATTTTGCGAAGGCACTTCCGAAAGACGCGGTTATTTTGACGGCTGGTTGCGCCAAATACAAGTACAATAAGCTGAACCTAGGCGATATCGGCGGTATTCCGCGCGTGCTTGATGCCGGTCAGTGTAATGACAGCTATTCTCTGGCGGTGATTGCCCTCAAGCTCAAGGAAGTGTTCGGGCTTGACGACATTAACGACCTGCCGATTGTCTACAACATTGCATGGTATGAGCAGAAAGCGGTCATCGTACTGCTGGCGCTTCTGGCCCTCGGTGTAAAAAACATTCATCTTGGCCCGACGCTGCCCGCATTTCTGTCTCCTAATGTTGCGAAAGTCCTGGTGGAAAACTTCGGAATTGCAGGGGTCTCGACCGTGGATGATGATATTCAGAACTTCTTTGGTCCGCAGGAAAAGGAGCCGGAAGCAAAGGTGACAGGCGATACGCTCATTGGCGATATTCTTAGTTTCAATCCGGAAGCGGAGCGAATTTTAACAGGCTGCGGGATGCATTGCCTCGGTTGCCCCGCCTCTCAGATGGAATCTCTGAATGACGCATGCGCGGTTCACGGAATCAACGTAGACGAAGTTTTGCACAGATTGAATCAATTTTTGAAATAATGAACGGCAGAACCGGTGCGACTTTGCCGCACCGGTTCCTTTTAGGAGGATAATTTCATGAGTGCATTTTTAGGTCCTGTTCATGAGTGGATGTATCAAAAAATAAAAGGACAGGAATTTCTCGTTCAGGCCATTCTCTCACTTTCAGAGTCAGAGGGTTGGAGTAGCGGTCTTCGGCAGGAAATCAATCAAAAGTACGGAGAGCTTGAGCAAGGTCCGCTGGAAGGAATTATTGACGGGAACAATATCCACGGTTGGCTCTATGAGCGTGTTGCATGTGTTGAAAACCGTTTGGCATATGCCGTCACTCAGCTGTTGAGCGGCCATGAAGAAAGACTTAAGAGCATTTTATCTGTATTTTATCAGGATGGGCAGGAAAAAGGAACATCGTCCTCCTCCAATTTTGACTGTATGCAAATTTACACCGAAATCACCGATTTTCTTTTAGACGGAATGCCCTGCGACAGCGCAGTAGAGGTTCAGACCGAAAGTCAGGATGAAGTTATCTGGAGTTATGTCGGGGGTATCCACGAAGAATATTGGAAAGCACTCGGCGCAGATGCAGCCGTTTTTTATCGTTTACGTGCTGAATGGATCAAAGGATTCTTATTTCAAAAGTCATTTGCATTTGAGCAACTGAACGGCCTCACCTTCCGAATTTCAAGAGGGTAATATGAATACAACAATTTTTGAAACATTAAAAGAAGAACATGACCGCATCTTGACATTCTGCGGTTATGTTCGGAATACGTGCGCAAATTGCATTGAGAGCCAAAGCGTTCATGTTGCAGAGTTCCGTAGTATGGTTCAATTTATCCGCGATTACGCGGACGGACATCACCACCGAAAAGAAGAGAAAATTCTGTTTCAAGAAATGCTTGACCGTTTGGGCAGCGTTGCGGTCAATCTGGTCCAGCATGGCATGTTGGTGGAACACGATTGGGCAAGACTTCTGGTGTCTGATTTGGAGAAAGCACTGGATGCATATGAAAAAAACAGATCCACCAAGAACATGCTTGATATCATAGCCAACGCCGTCGGTTACTGCAATTTGCTGGAGCGCCATATGGAAAAAGAGAACACAGTCGTATATCCCTATGCGCAAAGGAATCTTGATCCCGGTGTGGTTCAGAGGATGACCGAGTTGGCGGAAAAAATGAATCGGGAAGATTTCTTTATGGAACGGTATTCGGACACTGTTCGAAAATAGCTTTCCGGAAAAATGGTTCATGGAAGCGATGAAGTGTTTTTGCATCCGTTTAGAAAGAAGGAGAACCATGAAATATCAACTATCCGAACAATGTTATGCTATCGGAAAGACGATCATAAAGCCGGATAAGGAATTTTCTTTTCTGGCTTACCTCATCACTGGGAAAGCAAACATCTTGATTGACACTCTCCCCGACAGAACTGCTTCCATGCTAACGGATGAAATCGTTTCTGTCATTGGAGAAAAGCCGCTGGATGCCATCATCCTGAACCATTCCGAAGAAGACCACAGCGGTGCTCTTCCAATGGTGCTGCAGCAATACCCGGACGTTCCCGTCTTGTGCACGGAAGCCTGTAAGAAACGTCTTATGAGCGCACTCCCGAAAGCCAATTTTCATGCGGTTAAAACCGGTGATGCTGTTGAATATGGGGAATACAAGTTCACGTTTTATGAGACTCCGGGATTGCACTGGGATGATAACATGGTAACTTTCTGGAACAGGAACAATATCCTTTTCTCTAACGATTTGTTTGGACAATATGCGGCGGCGGAACCTCCGATAGACCTTGATTACCCAGTAGACACGCTTTTAAAAGCGGCAGAGCGTTACTACGAAAAAGTATTCGGGTCCGCGTCACAATCAGAAAAAGAAGTGGTTTTAAAACTGGCGGACCTGCCAATCCGGCTAATTGCTCCGGGGCATGGGCTGATTATTGAAAATGAATTCTCCGCTGTAATGGAGCTTTATAGAAACAAAATAGAATAATAGAATTGGCAAAACGACAGCCATTGCTGAGAAAGGATTCATCCCTCTTGCGGCAATGGCTGTCTCCTTATAGTTCTGGGCAGGAGCGTTCTCCACGGAAATGTCCAAAGCATTTGTTTTGGGTTCACTCTTTTTCCTGCTCGCTAATCTTCTGCCAACGGATACAAGATTCCGTCCTCGCGGCGAATTCTTTCTTCAATCAGACTGAACATTTTTTTGCTGTCTGTAAGGAAAGGATCCTTGCTTTGAAGAATTTTAAAGGGCGTATTATACTGTTGGACAAACGCTCCAAACTGTTCCGCAAGGCTACCCATCTCATGATTGAATTCTTTCGCTTTATCCTTTACTTCCTGACGGTTGCTATGCATAAGTGAGGGGTACAGAAATTTGTCTTCCGACATCAGATGCATTTTTAGTTTTCCAGACAGGGCATTGATCTGAAAAGCAATATCATTTATGTTTGACTCAAGGTTAGCGGAAACCAAAGCGTTTATATTTTTGATGAGTTCATAAATCTCCCCGTGCTGCTTCTTTAACATCTCCAGATTGTTCATGATTTTGTTCTCCTTTTTACTTGTGGTGATATTAACAGTATACTGTGTCGTTCATGAAAACTATGTTGCATATGCAACGAAAAGCATATTTTTACTTTGGTATGGCCAATATTAGCCGATACAGAAGAGATGAGCGACGCTCCTTTACATGAAGGCTATCGCTCATTTTTTCATTCAGCAAAGAAAGGTTATTCAACCGTAATTACAGAAACGGGGCATCCATCCCGTGCTTCCACGGCTTTGTCTTCGGCTTCTGTAGGAACGTTTTCCTGATGAACTTCAGCCACTCCATCGTCAGCTATCCGGAAAACATCCGGGCAGGTTTCCGCGCAGAGCCCGCAGGAGATGCATCCACTTCTGTCAAGTTTTGCTTTCATAAAGTTCTCATCCTTTCAAACTGTAACAAATAATTGATATAAGAACATGTTTATTACTGTGGGAATACAACCGTAAGCAACATCTTGAATTTTCCGTCTGCCGCCACAGCATGAGGGACTCCTGCTGGCATCACAATGGTTTTCCCTTCGGAAAGTGAGAATTGTTGGTTCTCAATGGTAATATGCGCCGTTCCCTCAAGAATAGTCACCATCGCGTCACCATCCGATGAGTGCGAACTGATTTCTTCGTTTTCATCAAATGCGAACAGGGTAATACTTACTGCCTTGTTTTGCGCAAGAGTCCGGCTCACAACCTGTCCCTGCTGGTATTCGACCAGTGAGGACAACTCTAATGCACTCTTAAATTCAATATTCTTTAAATAATGCGTTTCCATACTTTAAATCACCTTTCTTCAATCTCAATACTATTCTGAAACTAGGCGCTTTTCACCTTTGATTTTCTGAATGGGCTTGATATTTTGGGTCACTTCCAGTACGCCGAGATACTTACCTTTTTCACTGCGCACAGCAAAATACCGGATAAGAATGTATCTTTCACCCATGTCAATCCAAAAATCTTCACTCTCTTTCCGTCCGGTTTTGAAATCCTCTACGAGTTTTTCCACGATATGCACGCTTGCCGGTGGATGACAATTGGAAACCTTCCGACCTATAATTGCCTTTGTTCGCGGAAAAATGCGCTCATCTCCCTGTGAAAAATACTTTACTGTGTCGTCCTTGTCCACAAAGGTAATGTCAATGGGAAGAGTATCGAGCATTCTCACAAGTTCTTCGGTTTTCAGCACTCCGGTCGGCAGGGTAATGACACCTGGAGAGGTCTCTTCTTGCCGAACAATTTTCTGTTCTTTTCGGACGACCGGCGACCACTCCGGTACGTGATCAATGAAACAATAGCCAAGTTCGCCGCTCTCGTCGGCAATATGCTTCCACTCATCCTGTGTCAGGTTTTCAAGCAGCATCGGAAGCATAATGCTTTCTTCTTTAAAAATCATCTCACTGATTTTCGCAAGTAGTTCTTCAATTTGCCCTTTCAAATGTGAAACATCAGTTGTTTTAAGCCGCACGTTTATTTCTTTGAGCTGCGTGCGGATTTCATCGTCCACGCCCCACATTACCTTTGGAGGAGCTGTAATACCATACTGTTCCATGTAAGGAAATAGAAGGTTCTCTTTTTTAAGATAATGGCAGTCGATCTCGGCGAGCCGACTGAGAGAGGTCTCCACATCTTTTTCACCCGATGATTGATCTATTACTTTTCGGATTTCTGCAATCAATTTTTCAATAGCTTCGTTTTCACGTTTCATGGTATTAGCTGGATGTCCGGGAATCTCCGATGGGTCTGACGGCTGATGAATTTTTTCAATAGAGCCTTTAAACACAGCCGCATGCACATCACAAAGGCGCTGAATTTCGGAAACCGGCAAACCGTTTGCGACAAGAGTCTGCTCCGCCTGTGCGATTTCCTCTGCTGATACTCCTCCGAACACAGCGGCAAACCGTCCCTTGACCTCTTCAACACTTTTGCCATTATGCAGCTGTGTAATCAATTCTTTCAGAACTCTTTGGCGATATTCCCGGTTATTGATTTCCTCACTCATGTGGATTCCTCCTCAATTTTGTAACTGTGCCTGTTTTATGGCTGCAAGTCTGATCTTTTTTCTTGTTCTCTTTAGATTTACCATAAACTTGTCCGCCACTGCAATATCCGATTATGGGATAACATGGAGACCAATTACTGCCAACATTTAGTGATTCCCGAATCGTCGCGTCACAATTCATACATTGCCCTAATCAAACCAGAAATTTATCTTATCTTTCAAATATAGAGAAATACCTCCCGCAGCCTGCATCTGATTTCATCGTCATTGTAACAGGCTGTGAAAGGTATTTCTGTGATTGCAATCAAATTTTTTATTTGGTTTCAAAAATTAATGATCAATTAATTTTCCAGCCGATGATTCTAGCATATTGCGATCCAGTAACAAAATGTTCTTATTTCCGTTCGATCGGATGATTCCCTCGTTTTCCAATAGACCAAGTTTTCGACTTACTGTTTCCCTTGCAATTCCCAGATAATTGGCCATACCCTCACGGCTCAGTGGTAGACGGATTAGGGTACCGCCCGGCACGGAAGTCCCATATTTTTCAGCAAAATCGAGAAGTAGTGCGCTGACACGCTCGTCAACGCTGCGCACCCCCATGCTTTGCAGCGCATTTTCCATGCGGTTCATGCGTTCTCCCAATTCTTCAATAATCTTTACCGCGATATCAGGGTATGCTCGGAGCAACCCGTAAAAGCTCTCCCTAGTAAAGAAACAGGTCTTAACTGGCTCCAACGCTTCCACGGAGTAGGCAGATGCCTGTCTGCTGAAAAGATTGCGCTCGCCGAAAAAATCTCCTTCCGAAAACACATAAAGGATCTGTTCCCGACCATCCTGAGTAATTTTAAAGGCCTTGACACTTCCCTCATTGACAATCACTAAGGCGTCTGGTCTATCTCCCTCGAAAAAAAGAGTTTCTCCTTTCAGGTATTTTTTATGATGGATAACAGAAGCAATATGAATCAAATCATTCTGATTTAGTGATGAAAAAATCGGTACCTTGTGCATGCAAAGCTTATGTAAGCATTGTGCAGCACATACATCGCATTTCTCCATGAACCTTGTCACTCCTTTTTAACAACCTTTTCATTTATCACTCGGTGTGAAGCCTTTTCAGTGCTTTCATATCCCTGATGGTTATGCTTTTTGCATCAAAGTCAATCAGTTTTTCATTGCGCATTTTCTTCAGTTCCCGGGATAGTGACGGCCTTTGAACACCTAATTTTTCAGCAAGCTCCTTTTTTGATACTTCCAATCGTATCGTTGCATTATGCTGAATTCGGTATTCATAAAGTAGAAATTCGATCATGCACTGGCGAATCGTTTTCATGGAAAGAGTATTAATTTTTCCTGCCAGAATCAGTGTTTTGTCGGAGATTGACTGAAGAAAATTTTCCAGAAATCCACTGCTATTTTGGCACAGTGATAGAATTAACGTTCTGTCAGCGTGGAGAATATCCGTATCAGATTTTGCGGTCATTGTCATAGGATACGGATTATTCCGCGAGAAAAGAAGGTTTTCGCCTATAGAATCACCGGCCATAAAACTGCAAAGGGTAAGCATATCCCCGTTTGAATCAATTTTTTGAACCAAAACCGTCCCATGTAAAACAATGTCAAGACTGACACACTTCTCGTTTTGAAGGTGTATCACAGCGCCTTTGGCATATCGCTTGACATGGTAATGCTCTTTTTTTAAAAGGACTGACAATTCTTCCGTTGAAAAGCACCGAAATAAGTTGGTCAATGCAAGTGTTGGGATCAGGTCTTCCATAATTTTATCATCTTCTTTATAAAGAGTAACCTGTGTTACTCTTATTTTTGTTGCTTTAGATTATAATACAAATGAAATGAAAATGAAAGGAGAATTTATAGTTGGAAAATCTGTTTTTTAAGCAGGCATCAAAGCCAATACCGATATTAAGTGAAAAAAAATCAAGTTTTCAAATGGCCTATTTCTCTATAAGGGGGATCTGGAATGAGTTTTATTCAATTTGAAGAAGTGGAGCGGGAATACATCGTAGGAGATAGTATCATAAAAGCTGTGAAAGGAATCAGTTTTTCTCTGGAAGGAGGGTCATTTAACGTTGTGCTTGGGCAAAGCGGGGCGGGAAAAACAACGGTGTTGAATATGCTGGGCGGCATGGATTCACCGACGAAAGGAACTATCACAGTAAACGGCGAAGATATATCAAATTTTGGGGCCAAAGAACTGACTACATACCGCAGGGACAAAATTGGATTTGTATTTCAGTTTTATAACCTTGTTCCCAACCTAACAGCGCTAGAAAACGTACAGCTTGCAGAAGAAATTTGCAAAGAGCCACTGAATGCTGTGGAGATGTTGGAGCGGGTAGGTCTGGGAGAACGAAAAAGCAATTTCCCGGGCCAGATGTCCGGCGGTGAACAACAGCGGGTATCTATCGCCCGGGCACTGGCAAAAAATCCGCAGATTTTGCTTTGTGACGAACCCACCGGTGCTTTGGACTCCGGTACCGGTCGAATCGTGCTTAAGCTGATTCGCGATATAGCACGTGATATGAAAAAAACAGTAATCGTGGTCACACATAATGCACCGATCGCCGAAATGGCGGATACTGTAATCCACATGCGCGATGGGCAGATCACTGAAACCCGGCATACTGAGCATCCGCGACCTGTGGAGGAAATTGTATGGTAAAGGGTGCACTCTTTAAAAAATCGATTCAGGATATGAAGAAAAACCGATCTCAATTTCTGTCTATTTTCATTATGGCTGTACTTGCTATCGGTATGTCGGTCGGGCTGGATACCATATGGACCACAGTATATGAACATTCTCAAAGTTTTTACAAAGCCACCGACCTTTCAGATTTTTGGATATCCGCTTCGAATCCCTCCGAATTGAATCTGTGGAGGGTCCGGAATATTGAAGGTGTGCAGAAGGCGGAAAAACGGTTTTCGATCAACAATGCCACCGCCGAGATAGACGGAAAACCATCTTTGCAGATTTATGCCGTTCCCTCGGAAAACACGCTTGATATGGCGGAGGTGATGACGGGAAAAAGGGTGAGCAAACGAGGCGCAATCCTTGACCGTTCGTTCGCAGAGGCCAATCGTCTTTCTGTTGGAGACTCCCTGACCGTAAAGGTAAACGATCACAAAATTGTGGTTATAATTGAAGCACTCGCTCTTAGCAGTGAAAATATCTATGCGATTAAAGATACCGCTTCCATGATGCCGGACCCAAAGGGCTATGGGTTTATTGTGATGGATGAAGACCGGATTGCTTCCGCCTACGGCGGCGTGAAACCCTATAACCAAATCGAAGTTCAGCTTACTCCGGGAGCGGATACTGCGGCAGTCCAAAGCCAAATGGATTCCATATTCGGAAAAAAGCTCAACTTTGTGATAACACAAACCGATAATCGAGGCGTCAATTTTGCGAACGCTAAGGTTATCCAATTCCAGTCCCTTGCCACAATTTTTCCTTTTATGTTTTTTTTGGTTACCGCTCTTATCACTTTCAGCACTATGATGAGGCTGACGGAAGACCAGCGCAACCAAATAGGGATATTAAAAGCGTTAGGCTATAGCAGGAAAAGCATCTTGTGGCATTACACCTCCTATGGTGTCTACATTGGTGTAGTGGGTATCCTCGTTGGAGTCCTGTTCGGTCCAAATGTGATTGGAAGGTTGCTGCTTTCCAAATTGGAACACCTTATGACTTTTCCCATTGAGGATATGGTTGTCAACATTCCTAAGTTTCTGATCGGCGCTTCCATTATTCTGCTCTTTACCGGAGGAATCTCCTGCTACTCGTGCCTGAAGCTCCAGAATGAAACACCGTCTGAATTGCTCCGGACCAAAGCACCAAAGAGAGGAAGCCATATCTTACTGGAGCATCTGCCCTACATCTGGAACCGCCTGAAATTCAGCCAGAAACTGATTATGCGAAATGCAATGCGCAATAAATTCAGAATCATCGTAAGCATTCTCGGCGTATCGGGCTGCGCGGGGTTGATTATAGGCGCCTTGGCCCTGTTTGATCTTGTATCTGGAATTCCAAAAACACTTTATGATCAAACATACTCCTATGACCAGAAAATCATTCTCACCAGCGGTACTACAGACAAAGTTTTAAAGAATTTGCATCTTGATGGGACTGTACAGAATTTAGAGGAAACTTCCGTTCAACTTACCACTCAGAGCGGACTGCGAAAAATGTCCGTCATCTCTGTTTTTTCAAAGGAAAGTCCGCTGATCCATCTAAAGGATTTGCACGGCAATAGTGTTACCCTGCCAGATACCGGAATCGCAATGACAAGGAAACTGGCCGAACTCATGCACGTGAAAGCCGGCGATACGGTGAACTTGAAGCGAAGCGGCAATTCGTACTATCCCGTTAAAATCATTAAGATTGTTTATATGCCAAGTTCACAAGGCATTTACATGACAGACAGTTATTGGCAGGAAATCGGCGAAAAATATAGTCCCACGTCAGTGCTTGTAAAATGGACGCATAAGGATAACGATTTTTTAAACAGCGATTATGTTGCCAGCTATACAGACAGGAAAACCCAGAAATCAGATTTTGAGAGTAATCTCAGCGCTATCTTCGGGACCTCTTTCCTCCTGATTTTATCGGGTGCGATTCTGGCTTTTGTAGTACTTTATAACATGGGGATGTTGAATTTTGCCGAACGGGTAAGAGACCTCGCCACATTGGAAGTCCTTGGTTTCCATCAAAAAGAAATTCGGCCGCTTGTTCTTATGGAAAATTTATTTTCTACAATAATTGGTATCTTTTTAGGAATTCCGATCGGAAAAATTCTTGCTAATACAATAGCTGGAGGGTTTGGCGATGACTTTGATTTAATCAGCCATGTGACGGTAGACAGAATATTGATTGCAGCACTGATAACGTTGATCTTCGCAGCCATTGTAAACCATGTCGTCCGCAAAAAAATTAAATCCATTGATATGCTTCAGGCGCTGAAAAGCGTTGAATGATTGATAAAGGAAGGTTCTGCCACATATGAAAAAGTATTATGCAATTTTGCTAACCGCATTGCTTTTGCTGCTCACAGGCTGCCAAAAGACTGATAATATACCACAAACAAGCGTGTCTTCTGGGAGTTCGGCAACTAATACGGATATTGTTGCTTGGGGGGAAGTCTTATACAGCAGCGAGTCCCAAATCAGCATTGATTTTCCCGCGCAAGTGGAAAACATCAACGTGAGTGTAGGTGATAATGTAAAACAAGGAACCAAGCTGATCACACTTTCTACCGATGCATATGAAAACAATATAAAAGAGTTACAAGCAAAAGTTGACTCGGCAAAAGCTTCCGCCGACAACGTTGATCAAGCCTCTCTGCAAGAGCAGATTTCAGTTCTGAAGAATCAAATTGCTTACAAGATAAAAGAGCTCAATAACGGGAGTAGTCCGGATTTGCAATTATACAAAAATGCCCTAAATCTTGCCCAAAAGGAAGAACAACAGGCGCGTGAAGATTTGGATAAATACAAAACGTTGCTTAAAAGTGGGGCAATATCTCAATCTGATTTTAATACATATTCCGATGCGCTGAATCAAAAGAGTAAAGCTGTTAATGATGCGAAAGCTAACATTGCAAAGACAAAGCGCGCTTTGCAAGAGGCGATCGATTCGTTAAACATCTCATTGAAAACTGCGCAGGTTCAGCTAAATCAACAGAAAGCTAATGTTACAGCGGCACAGGCAAATCTTGACATAATGAGTTCAAAAGCTGACGAGCCCTACATTTCCGGGGCAAATATTGTTTCTAACCTGGCATCCGGCATTGTGAAAGAAATCAATGTAAAAAGGGGAACCATCATCAGTGGCCAAACAGCCCAAAATGTAATCAGCCTAATTGATGCGAACAGCATCTATGTCAGCGCGGAAGTACCGGAGGAATTCATTGGAGAAATCTCAGCAACCAGCAAGGTCTATATTGTGCCAACGTCTAACAAAAACTTAAAGATCACAGGACACATTACCAAAATTCCAAGTTTGGCGGTGGATCACGACGGTGACCGTGTTGTTAAAGTACAAGTGAAGCCGGATGAAAACAGCGAATATATAAAACCCGGTTTGACATCGGACGTCCATTTTTCTATTAAAAACAATGTGTCGGGAATGAAAAATAAAAGCAGCAATGATTAACAACGGAATTTACCTATCGGAAGTGAATTTTGCTATGCAAATTACTTAATAGGATATAAGGAGGAGTAAATCTCATGAAAGTGAGAAAACAAGCCGTTTTATTTACAATGGTGGTACTGTTTGCCCTGAATACGACGGTACCCGCGTTTGCAGAGGATACTGCTGAAAAAAAGACGCCCTATACAATTGAATATTCAAAGGTGGAACAAACTGTTTTGGGAAATAATTTGCAGGTAAACAGTAACATGCTAAGCCTTGACAGCCTTGATAATAAAAATGAGCTGAAGAAAAAATATGAAAATATTCTGGATACGGTTTCAAAAACCTCTCAAAGTCTTACAGCAATTCTAAATGATCCGGATGCTTCGGAAGAATTGAAAACTGTTGCAAAGGGTACCAGCGTAACGCTTTCTACCTTGTCTAAAATATTAGATATGCAGGAAGATACTTCGGAGGATGATTTTGAATTGACGGATTTACAAACTGATTTGGCAAATTATCAGATTGTGAGAACCGCTCAAAGTTTGTTTTCTACTCACTATCAGCTCCAATACAATATAGAGGACCTGACAGATTCCCGCGCACTGCTAGAAAACACTCTTTCGACTGCCCAAACGAAATACAACCTGAAGCAGGGTACCAGCCTTGATGTCGCGCAAGCCCAAGATGCCTTAAACACTTTGGATTGCAGCATAACCAATCTACAAAATCAGTCGAAAGCTATCGACACTGAAATGAATATTTTACTTGGACATTCTTATAACGATACGATTGTATTTGGAAATGTTCCAAATCCGGACACCGATTATACAAATAAAATTGATCTGGACAGTGATCTCACTGCAGCACAGGATGCAAGCTATAATATAAAAATTAAACGCAAGCAGCGCGCAGTTCTAAGTGACGAGACATATAAAGAAAAAGATAAAAAAAATGCTCTCAATGATGACATGGAACTTGAGTTACAGAACATAGGCTCATCGCTGGATAAGCAGTATAAAACCATACAAGAAAAAAAGGTTGTACTGACTGCTAAACAGCAAAAACTAGCAACCGCGGAATTTAGTCAAGAACAGGCTTTGAAAAAACATGAAGCAGGAATTCTCTCCACCATGGATTACGCTAAAATTAGATATAATACGCTTTCACAACAATATTCTGTAAAAGCTGCGATGTTGGGACTTTCCCAAGAGATAGAAAGTTATAAATGGATTATGCGTGGGCTTCCTGCATCAAATTAAATGCGTAACAGTATACAATTAAAAACTTTTTCTCTGATTTAATCAATATTTTAGCGTGTCATTAGATTTTTGACACACGTCAATTACTTCCCTGACAGGATCTGCTACGATTCAGACAGTTAGGAGGTAGATACACATGAGTAAATGGAATCGAAAACTGAATCAATTCCTTAAAAAGTATACGACACCTTTTACATTTGCAGCAGGCATACTGACAGTCTTAGGGTATCTGGCAGAACGAGTGACAAATATGAGAACAGCCACAATCATTTGTTATCTCGTTGCCACAGTGCTAGCAGGATTGCCAATCTTCTTCCGGGCAATCACAGGACTGAGGATGAAAGCCATTGGCATTGAAGTTTTAGTGAGCATTGCAGTATTTGGCGCACTGTTTATCGGAGAGTACAGCGAAGCAGCTATCGTGACATTTCTTTTCCAATTCGGAACATACCTGGAACAGCGTACGTTGCAGAAGACCCGCAGTGCCATCCGGATGCTTACAGAGATGGTACCCGCCACTGCATGGAGATTAGAGAGCCAGACAGCTGAACCAGAGGAGATTGATGCAGATGAGGTGAAAGAGGATACCCTGCTGCTGGTCAAGACTGGTGGAAAGGTAGCCGTTGATGGTATCATCGAATTCGGAGAAGGGTATCTGAATGAGGCAAGCATCAACGGCGAATCCGTTCCAATTCATAAGGTGGTTGGAGATCAGGTCTATGCCGGAACCATCCTTGACAGTGGAATCTTACAGATGCGTGCAACCCGTGTGGGAGAGGATACCACCTTTTCCAAGATTATTGCACTGGTGGAGGAGGCACAGGATGCGAAATCTCCGGTGGAACGATTTATTGACAGGTTTGCCAAATGGTATACACCCGCAGTCGTTGTAATTGCAGCACTTGTTCTGCTCATTACCCGTAACCTGGATACGGCGATCACCGTTCTTGTCCTTGCATGTCCGGGAGCCCTGGTCATTGGGGCACCGGTAGCCAACGTGGCTGGTATCGGCCGCGGTGCGAAAGACAGTGTGTTGTTAAAAGGCGGTGACAGCGTGACAACCTTCGCCAAGGTGGATACCTTCCTGTTTGATAAGACAGGAACACTTACTACAGGTCATCCTGATGTGACAAATGTTTACAGCTACACAGAAGATATTCCAGGTGCTATGAAGTTGGCGGCAGCCTTAGAAAGTACAAGCGATCATCCGCTGGCAAAGGCAATTGTGAATTATGTAAAGAAGCGGGATGTTACAGTGGAAAAAGCGGTTGCCAGTGAGACATTGAAAGGATTTGGAGTTCGTGCTGACATAGATGGAAATGTCGTAATAGCAGGCAGCAAACGGATGATGACGGAACAGGGAATCACCCTGACAAAGGAACAGCAGCGAGATTTACAAGAGGCACAAAGGAACCTTGTCCACTTCTCGGACGATGGCATTTCCGGTGTCACAATGGAGCGGCCCGGTTTTGTTGCGATGATTCAAGAGCTTGAGGAAGGCCACGCGGCGGCTGTTTTCGTAAAGGATATGTCGCGCTTGGGTAGAAACTACATAGAGGTTGGAAAACTCACGGAGGAATTCCTCCCCGATCACGACATCAGGCTTGTCGCGGTTTCCGACAATGTGGATACCGCCGAGGGAGAAAATGAGCTAACACCGATCCGCAATCTGTTCAACGAGTGGTATGCCCGTGATATCAGCAAAAAACGACGTATCAGCAATAAGATCAAAGGAAATGCCGGGGAACCGATGGGACAGCCTCCTTACGGTTACATCAAGGACCCGGACAATTCAAAACGCTGGATTGTGGATGAGGAAGCCGCTATCGTTGTTCGCCGGATTTATCAGATGACGCTGGACGGCTCTGGGCCGGAGCAGATCGCCGCCGCACTGGAAAAGGATAGCATCCTGACTCCAATATCTTATTGGCAAACACGAGGTGTCAACCGCCCTGGCAAGCATAAAGACGCACCGCCCACGAAATGGAACAGTTCAACTATCACGAAGATTCTTTCCTTACAGGAGTATTGCGGGGACGTTCTCAATTTCAAGACGTACAGCAAATCCTACAAGAATAAGAAGCGAATTGAGAACGACCGTGACAATTGGGTTATCTTTAAGGATGTGCATGATCCGGTCATTGACCGCGCTTCATGGGAAAAAGTACAGCAGAAGCGCGGCAAAATCCGTAAGCGGAAAACCAATGAGGGAGAAACCAATATGTTTTCCGGCTTGCTTGTCTGTGCCGACTGCGGTCACAATCTGCATTACCACTTCAATCAGGGCAACCCGGACATCAAGTATTTCAACTGTTCCAATTACAAAGGTAATCGGGGTACTTGTACTTCTACCCATTATATCCGTGTCGACTTTCTGGAACAGGTCGTACTGGGAGAAATCCACAGGCTCACAAAATTTGCGAGCAAGTATGAAGATGAATTTGTCAAAGCGGTTATGGGACATTCTCAGCAAACGGTGGAACTTGAGCGGCAGAAAAAGCAAAAAGGATACAATGCTCTGTTGGCCCGCGATAAAGAGATTGACCGACTGTTTGATCGAATGTATGAGGACAATGTGGCCGGGAAAATTTCCGACGAGCGGTTTTCAAAAATGACCAAGCAGTATGAAGATGAGCAGAGCGGATTAGCAGGGCGGATAAAAACGCTGAGGGCCGAGCTTGATAAAGAAAGCCGTCAATCTGTGGGCACGGATATGTTCATTGCCACTGTGCGTAAATATACCAGAGCCAGAAAGCTCACACCGCGTATGCTGAACGAACTGATCGATCACATTGAAGTCCATCAGGCTGAGAAGGTAAACGGCGTATACGTCCAGAAGCTGACTATTCATTATAATTGTATCGGCTCCATTGAAATACCGGATGTTTCATCTCTACAGGAACCGGATGTTCTGATACAGACAAGAAAAGGAGTAGCCGTAAGCTACTCCCAAGCGCAAATGGCAGGATAAGCATATAAAAAACCGAGTGTTCTTACAGCACTTTCAAATACTATAAGAACACTCGGCATGGTGCGGATAACAGGACTTGAACCTGCACGAGGGTTACTCACCAGAACCTAAATCTGGCGTGTCTGCCAATTCCACCATATCCGCGTGCGAAAGCTATTATACCGTAGTGACAGCTTTTTTGCAAGCCCTTTATCCGCCCAGAATCCCCTGCTCCAACATGGACTGGGCGGCCAGCATCGCACCGAGGCGGCCGCTGTGGTAGTTCAACCCGCCCTGCATCCACGCGGCATAAGGCTCGCGCAGGGGCGCGTCCGCGGAAAGCTCAATGGAAGCGCCGAGCGTGAACGCACCCGCGGCCATAATGACCTTGCAGTCGTAGCCGGGCATATCCCAAGGCTCCGGGGTCACAAAGGAATCCACGGGAGCGCCTTTCTGCACCCCTTTGCAGAAGGCGATCAGCGCCTCTTCCCTGCGCAGCAGCACGGCCTGGATGATATCGGCGCGCGGCTCGTCGTACTTTGGGGTGACATCGTATCCGAAAAGGCTGAACAGCGCCGCGGTAAACGAGGCGGTTTTCAGCGCTTCGCCGGTGACGTGCGGAGCGTGGAAAGCGCCCATGAACAGCTCCCGGTTGTTGCCGAGAGTCGCGCCGATTTCGCGGCCGGTGCCCGGCGTGGTCAGGCGGTAGGAACAGCTTTCCACCAAGTCTTTCCGTCCGGCGATATACCCCCCGGTAGGCGCGACGCCGCCGCCCGGATTTTTTATCAGCGAACCGGCCATCAAATCCGCCCCGCGGCCGACCGGTTCCGTCGTCTGGACAAACTCGCCGTAGCAGTTGTCCACCATCACGATGCAGTCAGGCGCCCCGGCTTTTACGATCTTCGCTATTTTTTCAATATCCTCCACAAAAAGGGAAGGCCTCAGGCTGTATCCGCGCGAACGCTGGATATAGACCATCCTGGTTCCCGGATTGACCCGCCGTCCGATCTCTTCATAATCGGGCGTTCCGTCCGCCTTCAGTTCCAGCTGTTCGTACCGGATGCCGAACTCCTTCAAAGAGCCGTTTCCGTCGCCGGTAAGGCCGATGACGCCGCGCAGGGTATCGTAGGGAATCCCCGTTACGCTGAGCATAACGTCGCCCGGGCGAAGCACCCCGAACAGCGCCACCGTCAGCGCGTGGGTGCCGCTGACGAAATTATAGCGCACAAGAGCGTCCTGAGCGCCGAGCGCCGCGGCATAAACCGCGTCCAGCGCGTCGCGCCCGCGGTCGCCGTAGCCGTAGCCCGTGGACGCCGCAAAATGGCTTTCGCTGACCCCCGCCTGATTAAACGCCGCCATCATTTTTTGCTGGTTGTAATCGGTAGTCCCGTCGATTTTTTCCAAAACCGGCGCAATCATTTTCGACGCCTTTTCCGAGGCGTCCTTTATCTTTTTATCGATTGTAAAATAAGGGTAAAGCATGTTTGTTCCTCAACTATTCCTCATCATTGACAAAACGGACCACAGGCCTGCCGTCCCGGTCCAGAAGCGGAGTCAGCCCGCCGGAGTTTCCCCACGATGTCTGCAGGTAGTGGACGCCGGTCTCCGTGTCCACCAGGATTCTCTGCACATCCACCGTCCCCTGCGAATAAATGGCCTTGAATCTCTTTTCTTTCATCGGAACTTTCTCCTCAAATCTTCATTTCTGAAAACTCCCCGCATTCTGAAAAGCCGTAGGAGCGGTAGAAACCCTCGTTTTCATCCTGAGCGCGCAGAATAAAAATCCTTCTGTCCGGCAACTGGGAAATCAGCGCCGAAAGCGTTTCATGCCCCAGGCCTCTTCTTCGATGTTCAGGGTCTACGCAGACCGCCGACAGCACGGCCGTCTGTTCCGTCCGGGTGGAACAGATCGCGCAGGAAACCAGCCTGTCCCCCTGACGGATTCCCGCCGTCACGGCGGTATCGTGACGGATGCGGTGGGACATATCCATATAGAACGGCTCAAACTCCGGCGGCGTAAAGCTTTCCGAAGCGCAGGCCGAAAGGAGCGCGTGAATGTCGCGCAGGCTGGGGTTCGTTTCAAACAGGAACCGCGGCTGTACGGGCGAAGCATTGTCATACATCATGATCTGCCCGCGCTTTGTAACCGGGAACCCGATTTTCCCCGCCGCCGCGGAGGCGCAGAGCAAACGTTCCGCGCCCGTCATACGGATAAAATCGGCCAGCTCCTCAAAATCCGCTTCCCCGGCGTCCAGAATCACCGTATCGTCCAGCTTGCACAGCAGCGTACCGGTTTCCTCCTGCACCCAGAACTGGGCGAACGGCTCGTTCAGGCCGTAAGCCTGTGCGGTGGAAAGAATCTGACACCCGAGCGCCGTAGAGCCGAACGGGGAAAGAGCCTCTTCATATTCTACTTTTTTAATCATCTTGTTCCTCGCCCGCAATCCTGTCCGCAAGCTCACAAACAAGCTTCTGCGCGGAAATGAAATCCTCCTGTGATATCAGGCTCACCGCGGAGTGCAGATACCTGCATGGGAGGGAAACCGCAACGGTTCTTACCCCGCCGCGGGAAACGTGGATGGCTCCGGCGTCGTTTCCGCCCGCGACAGCCCGTTTCGGCTGACAGCTCGCTTCGGCCTTTTTCGCCGCCTGAAACGCCATCTGATAGTATTCCTTATCGTAAATCGTACGCTTGTCCATGAAGGAAATCACCGCGCCGCCGCCGACGCAGCAGACCCGGTTTTCTTTATCCACCCCGGCCACATCCGCCGCCGTGGTGCTTTCCAGAACGATCGCCGCCTGCGGCTCCACCGCAAAGGCCGCCGTCCGGGAACCCGTCAGACCGGTTTCCTCCTGTACGGCAAACACAAAATACAGATCGTATTTCAGCTCGCTCTGAATCATATGGATCATCATGGCGCACCCGGCCCGGTCGTCGAGCGCGCGGCTCTTGATCATGCCGTGGGACGTGTCGAAAACGGAGTCGAAGGTGACCGGGTCCCCGGGGGTGACATACCGCTCCGCTTCTTCCCGGTCCTTAGCGCCGATATCGATATACAATTCCTTCACCGGCACGGATTTTTCCTTTTCTTCCCCTTCCAGAAGATGAATCGGCTTCGCGCCGATCACCCCGCCGACCTCCGCGCCGACTGTGACCGGCCTGCCGCAGAGGACGCGGCGGTCTATGCCGCCGACGGTGTCAAACTTCAAAAGACCGTCGTCCATAATATCGGTCACGATCATGCCGACCTCATCCATATGGGCGTTCAGCATTAGCTTGGTTTTGGGGCGTTTCGCGCCCTTTTTAAAGACAATGAGGCTGCCGAGCGGAGTGGTTTCAATGCTCGTGGCGTACGGCCGGATTTCCTCCAGAACGATCTTCCGTACTTCATCCTCCTGTCCGGAAATGCCGCGCGCCGTGCACAGGCGCTCCAAAAGCTTCCAGTCCATCACTCCACCCCCTTGATGTATTCCGCGATCAGCCGGGCGGTATCTTCCAGATCCGTAAGGTCGACGACCTCGACCGGCGTGTGCATGTACCGGAGCGGGATAGAGATCAGCTCCGCCTTCACGCCCCGGCGCGTTGCCGCGATCTCGTCGGAATTGGTTCCCGTCGAGCCGCCCATTACGTCGAGCTTATAGGGAATCCCGTTCCTCTTCGCCGTTTCGATCATCCCGTCGACCATTTCACGGTCGAGCAGGGGCGCGATGCCGATCATCGGGCCGCCGCCCAGCTTCCCGCATTTTTCCGGCGGGACATGCGGCTGTTCGGCAAAGCTGACGTCTACGATCACCGCATGGGTCGGGTTGACGGAATAAGCGCCCGTCAAAGCGCCCTGACCGCCGACCTCCTCCCTGCTGCTGAAAAGAATGGTGACTTCACAGCCAAGGTCGCAGCCGGAAAGCAGCTGCGCGCAGCGGATCAGCGCGGCGACGCCCGCGCGGTCGTCCAGCCCGGGGGCGGTTACCCGCGTGCCCAGAAGGTTTTTCGGCGCGGCGTGGAACAGAATCCGGTCGCCCGGGCGAATCAGCTTTTCCGCCTCTTCCCGGGAAAGCCCCGCGTCCACCGCCATTTTCTCCACCGGAAGCACCTTGTCCTCGCTGCCGTCCGAAAGGTGGGGCGGCGTGCAGCAGACAATGCCGGTCAGCACTTCTTTGCCGTAAATGGTGACCGGGCTGCCCGGCATTACGCGGCGGTCCACCCCGCCGCTGCGGTCAACCCGGATAAATCCGTGTTTATCAATATTGGTCACGATCAGTCCGATCTGATCGATATGCGCGTCGAGCAGAATATGCTTTTCCGCGCCGGGCTTCCCCATTTTCGCAATCACGTTGCCCATTTTGTCAATGCGGGCCTGTGTATATGGGGAAAGCTCTTCCACCGCTGTTTTCGCCGCGGCATTTTCGTCCCCCGGTGTGCCGGGAGCCGCGCAGAGACGAAAAACAAGCCTCTTCAGTTCATCCATGGTATTCACTCCGTTATCTGCTATATTCCTGACTGGTCAGTTTTTTACTGTGTTGATCTATGTAAAGGGAAAACGGCCGGATTACAGCCGTTCCACCAGTTTTTTGAATTCCTCTCCGCGCGTTTCGTAGTTCGGGAACATGTCGAAGCTGGCGCAGGCCGGCGAAAGGGATACAATGTCGCCCGGCACCGCCTCGGCCCGGCAGGCCTCAACCGCTTCTTCCAGCGACTGCACCCGGATGATCTTCGGGCCGCCCTCCCGGTAGTTCGGCGACGCCTTGACGCTCTGCTCGATTTTGTCCGCGGTCGCGCCCATCAGCACCAGCGTCTTTACGCTGTCCACAACGGCGGGGCCGAAGGAGTCAAACGGAATTTTTTTGTCGTAGCCGCCCGCGATCAGAAGGATCTTGCGGTCGAAAAGCTTCAGCGTTCCGTTCGCCGTGCGGCTCGGGGTGGTTCCGATGGAATCGTTGTAGTATTTCACGCCGTCCAGCTCCCGCACAAATTCGTTGCGGTGCTCTACTCCGGAAAAGGTGCGCGCGGTCTGAACCATCGCGTCCGGACCGACGGTCCCCCACAGGGCGCAGACGGCGGCAAGGTAGTTTTCTATATTGTGGCCCCCGGGGATCCGGATCTCCGAGGCGCTCATCACGGGGATATCCTTCCCATCCAGCGACAGAATGATTTCATTTTGATCGTTAAGCCACGCGCCGCGCGCGCATCTGCCCCGGCGGCTGAACATCAGCTTGTCCCCGCGGACGTCCTTTGCGAAGCCGGCCGTAATTTCATAGTCGGCGTTGAGCACCGCGCGCCCGAAGGCGTTCTGGTGCAGGAGGATATTCTTTTTCGCGTCGATATATTCCTGCATGTCCTTATGCATGTCCAGATGGTTCGGGGTGACGTTGGTCACCACGGCGACGTCCGGGCTGCGGCGCATGGAAATCAGCTGGAAGCTGGAAAGCTCCACCACCGCCACGTCGTCGGGATGAATGCTTTCTATTTCAGGCAGAAGGGGATTGCCGATGTTTCCGCCCAGATGGACGGTTTTTCCGGCCGCTTTGAGCATTTCGGAAAGGATGGTGGTCGTGGTGGTTTTTCCGTCGCTGCCGGTCACCGCGAAAATTTTACAGGGGCACAGATCGAAAAAAACTTCCATTTCAGAGGTGACCGCCGAGCCGCGCTCACGGGCGGCGTTCAGCTCGGGCAGATAATATTTCATGCCGGGCGTACGGAAAATGATGTCTTCGTCAAGATTTTCCAGATAGCCCTCCCCCAGCTTCAGCGTGACGCCCAGTTCTTTCAGCTCACCGGCTGTTTCGCCCAGCTTTTCCTCCGTCCGCCGGTCGCGGGCCGTTACGGCCGCGCCGTGCTGCGCAAAGATTTTGATCAGCGGCAGATTGCTTCCGCCGATGCCGCAGAAGGCCACTCTCTTTCCCTGTATCGAACTGTAAAATTTCTGAATATCCATAAATGCCTCCGGCTTGTTTTTCAGTCACAGCAATTTTCTTTTCCGGTTTTTTTTCCGTAATATCGGTACTGCAATACTACCTATTATACTTTCGCCCACAAAAAATAGCAAGTAATGGCAAAGAAAAACGGCCTGCCGCCGCACACGGCAAGGGAAATCATCCCTCCGCGGCGCGGAGGAAAGCACGGAAAAGGTCCTCGCTCTCCGGCCCGGATAAATACTCCGGATGCCACTGCACCCCCAGAAAAAACCGCTTCTCCGGCATCCAGACGCACTCCGCCAGTCCGTCCGCCGAGTGGGCGGCGCACCGGAGCGGAGGTGCAAGGTCCTTGACCGCCTGATGGTGCATGCTGTTGACCATCATTTCCGTCTTATGAAGGATGGCGCAAAGCGGGCTTTCCTTTTCAATGACAATGCCGTGCACCCCCACATCATAGGGAGGCTTCTGACAGTGGGCGACCGGCAGGCCCTGTACCTGCGCCGGGATATCCTGATAAAGGCTGCCGCCGAGCGCCACGTTCATCAGCTGGATGCCCCTGCAGATGCCCAGCACGGGCTTGTCGAGCTTTACGGCCCGATTCAGCAGAAGGATTTCAAACCGGTCGCGCCGCAGATCGATCGCCCCGCAAAAACGCAGCGTTTCTTCGCCGAACAGCGAAGGGTGTACGTCCGGCCCGCCGGTAAACAGAAATCCGTCGCACAGTCCGGCCAGCGCGGCAATGTCCTCTTCCCCGCCCGTCAGCGGCAGGACCAGCGGCACGCCGCCCGCTTCCTCAACGGCGCGCAGATAGTTCGGGCGCATCCAGAACCGCTCCTGCTCCGTATCGTAAAGCGGCGTTAAGCCGATGACCGGTTTTGCCATAAAAATTCCTCCCGCTTTTGATTTTTTTTATGATACCACAGGCGCAAAGCGCCGTTGTGGTATCTTTATAAATTGGCGAAGCGGATATAATAATCGCTTGCGATTATTATATCATGTTGATTCCGCCTCAAACCGAAAAATCTGTATATTTTTGCCTCACGTGTAAAAAATACCGTCATGGGGTGAAAAATGATGAATAAAAAAAGAATTATCTCGCTGATCGCCGTGGTTGCGCTGATTGTAACGCTCGGAGCGACGACTGCAATGGGTTATGTTTCCGCAAACAAATATAAAATGAATCTGGAATACAACTACAAGCGTGCCGTAGGCGACCTGAGCGGCTGTGTCTCCAACATTGAGACCGCGCTGAACAAGGCCTCCTACGCAAATACGTCAACCCAGCAGAACGGGCTGGCCGCCAAGCTGATGAGAGAATCCAGCATGGCGAAATCCGCGCTGGCGGTGCTGCCGGTCACCGACCATTCGCTGGACAACGTGACCAAATTTATTACTCAGGTCGGCGATTTCGCCATGACGCTGTCCACCAAAATTTCTTCCGGACAGAAGATCGGCGAAGAGGACTATAAGACCATGAGCCAGCTGGAAAAATACGCCAAAACGCTGCAGTCCGGCCTGCAGAACGTAAAGACCGATATCCAGTCCGACCAGCTTTCCAGCGAGTTCAAGAAAACCTCGGAGGACTTTACCGATTTTCCCTCGCTGATTTACGACGGCCCGTTCTCCGACCACATCAGCCAGATGAAGCCGATGCTGACCGAGGGGCGCGAACAGATCGCCCAGGGCAACGCCCAGAATATCGCGGCGGAATTTCTGGGGGTCACGCAGGACAAGCTTGCGCATACGCAGGACACGGCGGGAAATCTGCCCACCTATAATTTCACCGCAAACAACGGCGGTATCCGCATCTGTGTGACAAAGGCGGGCGGGTTTGTCTCCAGCATGGAGAATTCTCGCGACGTGACCGCCGAAAACCTCAGCTACGAGGACGCGTCCAAAAAAGCCGCCGCCTTTTTGAAGGGCCGGGGCATTTCGAATATGAAGCAGAGCTACTACGTCATCAACGACGGCGTCTGCACGATCAACTACGCCTATTATAAAGACGATATTATCTACTACCCCGATCTGATCAAAATTTCCGTCGCGCTGGACGACGGAGAAATCGTACTGTTCAATTCTACGGGCTATATCATGAACCACCACGACCGTACGGTAGCCGCGAAAATCACCGCCGACCAGGCGCAGGCTTCCGTCAGTAAAAAGCTGACGGTCAAAAAAAGAGGGCTGGCTTTGATTCCAACCCCCGGTCTGAGCGAAGTGCTCACCTATGAATTTGTATGCAGCGGACAGAATAACGAACAGGTTCTGGTCTATATCAACGCAACCACCGGACTGGAGGAACAGATTCTGATCATGCAGATTTCCGACAGCGGGATGCTGACCAAATAGCTCTTATTTTCCGCCCATCAGGCTGACCAGCACGGCTTTCTGCGCGTGCAGACGGTTTTCAGCCTCGTCAAAAATTTCCTTCGCATGCTTTTCAAACATTTCCGCAGTGATTTCTTCGCCGCGGTGCGCGGGCAGACAGTGCTGGACAATGGCGTCGCTCTTGGCGGCGGACATGATGTCCTCATTGATCTGGAAGCCCCTGAACGCATCGCGGCGTTTTTGCGCTTCCTCCTCCTGTCCCATGGAGGCCCACACGTCGGTAATCACCACGTCGGCGCCCTTTGCGGCTTCCTTCGGGTCGGTGGTCATGCTGAACGCGGGATGCGTGACCGCAAAATCGAGGACCGCGGCGGCCGGCCGGTATTCCTTCGGACAGGCGACGGCAACCTCCATCTTCATTTTCAGTCCGCCCACAATCAGCGAATTCATCATATTGTTCCCGTCGCCGATGTAGCACAGCTTCAGCCCGTCAAGGCTGCCCTTGTACTCGCGGATGGTCATCAGGTCGGCCAGCACCTGGCACGGGTGGGAAAAGTCGGTCAGGCCGTTGATGATCGGGATCGTGCCGTTTTGCGCCAGCGCTTCGACCTCCGACTGCTTGAAGGTGCGGATCATGATGCCGTCCAGATAGCGGGAAAGCACGCGGGCGGTGTCCTGTACCGGCTCGCCGCGGCCGATCTGAAGATCCTTCGCAGAAAGGAAAATCGGCAGCCCGCCCAGCTGGTACATACCGACTTCAAAGGAAACACGGGTCCTGGTGGAAGCCTTCTCAAAGATCATTCCCAGCGTTTTCCCCGCCAGATGCCGGTGTTCAATGCCGTGCTTCTGCTCGTATTTGAGCTGGTCGGCAAGGTTCAGAACAGAGGTGATGTCCTCGCTGGTCAGGTCAAGCATTTTCAGCAGATGTTTCATAGTTGCCCTCCTAAAAATCAAATGTTACAGCATTTCCAGTTAATTCTGCAACCAAGGTTGTGGTTCTCCCCCGCCTTCGGCGGGGGAGAACCGTGTTTTATCTCGCAAACTGAAATGGAATTGCCGTAGTTTACCGTTTTTCTATCTTCCTTTATTCCAGGGTCCGGATCACTTTTTGCAGGACCGCGAGACCCTTGTC
Organism: Caproiciproducens puteiluti; assembly: GCF_052442865.1. Lineage (NCBI taxonomy): Bacteria > Bacillati > Bacillota > Clostridia > Eubacteriales > Acutalibacteraceae > Caproiciproducens > Caproiciproducens puteiluti. The sequence goes on from NZ_CP194790.1 coordinate 3,706,327, forward strand.
AATATCTTCATAGGTAATCGTCAGAGGCGGCAGGAAGCGGAGCAGCTCTTTTGCCGTCAGGACCAAAAGGCCGTTTTCTGCGCATTTCTGCGCGGCCTCTTTGGCGCTCCCCTTTTTCAGCTTCGCGCCGAGCATCAAGCCCAGCCCGCGGACGAACTCGATTTCCTCCATGGCGGAAAGCTTTTCCGTAAGGTACGCGCCCTTTTCACGTACCTCCTGTAAAAAGTCCCTGTTGCCGACCACGTCCAGCACCGCGAGCGCTCCCGCGCAGACGACCGGGTTCCCGCCGAAGGTGGAACCGTGCGAACCGGCGTCCATCACCCCGCCGAGGCGTTCGGTGCAGAGGCACGCGCCGATCGGCAGCCCGCCGCCGAGTCCCTTCGCGCTGGTCAGGATATCCGGCATGATCCCGTAATTCTGGAAGCAGTAAAGCTTCCCCGTACGGCCCACGCCCGTCTGCACCTCGTCGACGATGAGCAGGATATCCCGCTCCCCGCAGAACGCGGCCAGTTCCTTTACAAAGCCGGCTTCCAGCGGCAAAACGCCGCCCTCTCCCTGCACCAGCTCGATCATCACCGCGCACGTGTCCCCCGACACGTTTTCCTTTACGCTGTCCATACTGGGAAACGCGTAGGAAAAGCCCTGTGTCAGCGGAGTGAATTTTTCGTGGAACGCGTCCTGCCCGGTCGCCGCCAGCGTGGTGAGCGTGCGGCCGTGAAACGAATTTTGCAGGGTGACGATCCGGTACCGGTTTTTTCCGTATTTATCGGCGGCGTACTTCCGTGCCGTTTTGACCGCGCATTCGTTTGCCTCCGCGCCGGAATTCCCGAAAAAGACCTTTGAAAACCCGGTCAGGGTGCAAAGCTTTTCCGCCAGCTTTGTCTGCATGGGCTGATAGTATAAATTGGAGGTATGCTGCAATGTCGCCGCCTGCTTCGCGACGGCCCGCGTCCACCGTTCGTCACAGTAGCCCAGCGAATTGACGCCGATTCCGCTTGTAAAATCGATATACTCTTTTCCGTCACAGTCCACCGCGGTCGCGCCGTGGCCGGAAACAAGCGCCACGGGGAACCGCCCGTAGGTCTGCATAAGATACCTGTGGTCCTGCTCCTGAATTTCTTCCAAGGTCATTTCTGTCACCCCTATTATTACATTTCCGTCTAAACGGCATTCTCCAGTCGTTCGATCAATCAGCAGAACATCGTGCCGATGCCCTCGTCTGAAAAAAGCTCGATCAGAATGGAGTGCGGGATACGCCCGTCGATGATGTGCGCCCGGCTTACGCCCCGCCGCACGGCTTCGACGCAGCAGTCGATTTTCGGGATCATGCCCCCGCTGATAATGCCCTGATTCTGCAGCTTCGGCACGTCGCTGACGTTGACGACCGGAATCAGGGTGCTTTCGTCTTCCTTATCGCTGAGAAGCCCTTTGATGTCCGTCATCAGGATCAGCTTGATCGCGCCCATTTCCGCCGCGATGCGCGCCGCGGCGATATCCGCGTTGATATTGTATACTTCCCCGTTTTCGCCGCCGGCGACGGTCGCCACGATCGGCACATAGCCGTTTGCCGTGGTCTGGGAAACGATTTCGGTGTTCACTTCGGTAATTTCGCCCACGAAGCCGAGGTCCTCCCCCGCCGCGAGCTTTTTCGCCTTCATCATGCCGCCGTCCAGCCCGCAAAGGCCGATGGCCCGGCCGTTGTGCCGTTCCAGAAGCTGAACGAGGTCCTTGTTGACCTTGCCCGCCAGCACCATCTGCACAACGTCCACGGTTTCCGCGTCGGTCACGCGCAGCCCGCCGACAAAACGGCTTTCCTTGCCGATCTTTTTGAGCATCGCGCTGATTTCCGGCCCTCCGCCGTGCACCAGCACCACGTTGATGCCGACGAGCTGCATCAGAACGATATCGCTCATGACCGCGTCCTTCAGGTCTTCGTTCACCATGGCGTTCCCGCCGTATTTTACAACGACCGTCCTGCCCGCGTATTTCTGTATATACGGCAGGGCCTGAACCAGAACCCGCGCCCGGTCCGCATTGCTGATATCCATACTGTTCCTTCCTCCGTCCGCGTTCCTCAGCTCCGGTAATCCCCGTTGATTTTTACATAGTCGTAGGTGAGGTCGCAGCCAAACGCACAGGCATGGAACTCTCCGCCGTTCAGCGCCACATCCACATTGATTTCATCCTGCGTCAGGATTTTCTTCGCCTCATCCTCGTCAAAATCGATTCCCGCGCCGTTTTTACAAACCTCTATGCGGCCCGCCTTCGATTCAAACGCAACGTCCACCAAGCTTACGTCCACATCCGCGTCCGCGTAACCGATCGCGCACAAAACGCGTCCCCAGTTCGCGTCCGCGCCGAACATCGCCGCCTTGAACAGGCTGGAGCAAATAACGCTTTTGGCAACCAGCCGCGCGTCCTTTTCGCTTCTTGCTCCCGTTACCCGGCAGACCAGCAGCTTGGTCGCGCCCTCGCCGTCCTTTGCGACTTTTCTCGCAAGCGCGGTGCAAAGGGCGGTCAGCCCCTGCACAAAAAGGCGGTAATCTTCGGATTCCCCCGTGATTTCCCCGTTCCCGGCGAGACCGGAAGCAAGGACGGCGGTCATGTCGTTGGTGGAGGTATCGCCGTCGACGCTGACCATATTGAAGCTGACGTGCACCGCTTCCTTCAAAGCGGCGTTCAGCGCACAGGCCGAAATCGCGGCGTCCGTGGTCAGAAAGCAGAGCATGGTCGCCATATTCGGATGAATCATGCCGGAGCCCTTCGCAATACCGCCGATACGGACGGGCTTTCCATCGATATTCAGCTCGACCGCCAGATTTTTCATTTCGGTGTCCGTCGTCATAATCGCCCGGGCGGCGTCCCCGGAGCCGGTGGGTGAAAGCGCCTTTGCCAGCGCGGGAGCGGCCTGTTCGATCGGCTCGATCGGCAGCACCTGGCCGATGACCCCGGTGGAGGCGACGACCACGTCCTGCGGCGCGATTCCCAGTTCCTTCGCAGCGATTTCGCACATCCTCCACGCCTTTTCCTCGCCGTCGGCGTTGCAGGTATTGGCGTTGCCCGAATTGCAAATCACCGCCTGCGCTCTGCCGTCGGCGATATTTTTCCGCGTCACCGCAACCGGCGCGCCCTTGACTAAATTCTGCGTATAGACGGCCGCGGCGGAACACGGAACCTTTGCATAAATCATCGCAAGATCCGGCTTTGATTTATTTTTGCGGATTCCGCTGTAAATCCCCGCTGCGGTAAACCCCTGTGCGGCGGTAACGCCGCCCTCGATCCATTCCATTTTCACTATCCCCTTAAAATGCCGGGGGCAATGCTTTCAGCCCGGCTGTTTCCTCTATTCCAAACGCAAGATTCATATTCTGGACCGCCTGCCCCGCCGCGCCCTTGACCATATTGTCGATCGCCGAGATGGCGATCAGCGTCCCGGTACGGAAATCGGCGTGGAGCGAAATATCGCAGAAATTGGAATATCGCACATTTTTGATGTCCGCCTCTATGCCCTGCGGCAGCAGCCGGATAAAATATTCCGAATCGTACGCGTCATGATAAGCTTTTTGTATCTGTTCCATGGTTGCTCCCGCGGCCAGCTTCGCGTAGCAGGTGGCGAGAATCCCCCGGTTGACCGGCAGCAGATGCGGCACAAAGGTCAGCTTGACCGGCGCACCCGCCACATGGGAAAGGCTCTGCTCCATCTCCGGCGTATGGCGGTGACAGGCGACCTTATAGGCGCTCATGCCCTCGTTCAGCTCCGGGTAATGGGTGTTCTGGCTCGGTTTTCTGCCCGCGCCGGTCACGCCGCTTTTGCAGTCGGCAATGATGCCGTCCTTTTGTATCAGGCCGTTTTTCAAAGCAGGCGCAAGTGCGAGCGGCACCGCGGTGGTGTAGCAGCCGGGGTTCGCGATGATTTTTTTGCCCCTGATCTGTTCCCGGAAAAGCTCCGGCAGGGCGTAAACGGCGAGCTCGTGAAGGTCGGGATGCAGGAACGTCCCGCCGTACCACTCGCGGTAATCCTCTTCGTTTTCCAGCCGGAAATCCGCGCCGAGGTCGATAAAGACCTTTCCTTTTGCGAAGCATTCCGCGGCCAGCTCCTGTGAAAGGCCGTGGGGCAGCGCGGCAAAAACCGCGTCGCTTTTTTCAACGACCTCGCTCTGGGTGCCGCAGACCAGGTCGCATACGCCGCGGTAAGCCGGGTAGACGTCCGAAAGGGCCTGCCCTTCGAAGCTGACCGAGCTGACCGCGGAAAGCTCCGCCTGCGGGTGACCGCTCAGCAGCCGGCAGAGCTCCGCGCCCGCGTAGCCCGTCGCGCCGACCACGCCCGCCCGGATCATGGCTGCACCTCCAGCTTTTTCAGTACCCTTTCCGCCTGTGCGCGCACATTTTCCGGAGCCGGGCCGCCCAGCACCTTCCTGCCGTTCACGCAGTTTTCCAGCGAAATCGCGTCAAAGATCCCGCCGTCGAACAGCCCGCTGAATTCTTTGTACTTTTCAAGCGGCACGGTTTCGAGCGTCAGCCCGTTTTCAATGCAGTACGCCACCAGCTCGCCGGTCACTTTATACGCGTCGCGGAAGGGCATTCCCTTTCCGACCAGATAATCGGCGCAGTCGGTCGCGTTGATAAAGCCCTTCGCCGCCGCTTTCCGCATATTCTGAGGCAGCACCCGCATGGTGTCCACCATCGGGATAAAGGCGGTCAGGCACATATGCAGGGTGTCCACCGCGTCGAAAATCGCTTCCTTATCCTCCTGCATATCCTTGTTGTACGCAAGGGGAAGGCCCTTCATCATGGTCAGCAGCGTGGTCAGGTCGCCGATGGCGCGCCCGCTCTTGCCGCGGACCAGCTCCGCGATATCGGGGTTCTTTTTCTGCGGCATAATGCTGGAACCGGTGGAAAACGCGTCGTCCAGCTCCACAAACTTAAATTCCCACGAGCACCAGAGGATGATTTCCTCCGAAAACCGGGAAAGGTGCACCATGGCGATGGCGATGTCCGCGGCAAGCTCCATGCAGAAATCCCGGTCGGAAACTCCGTCAAGGCTGTTGTTCGTCGCCCCGGAAAAGCCCAAAAGGGAGGCGGTCATTTCGCGGTCCAGCGGATAGGTGGTCCCCGCCAGAGCGCCGGAACCGAGCGGGCATTCGTCCATGCGCTTTCCGGTGTCCTCCAGACGGGACAGGTCGCGCTGGAACATTTCCGCGTAGGCCAGAAGATGATGCCCGAAGGTAATGGGCTGCGCGCGCTGCATGTGGGTGTAGCCCGGCATGACCACGCCGCTGTTTTCCAGCGCCTTTTTACACAGCACGCCGATCAGCTCTTTGATCTGCCCATGCAGCAGGGCGCACTGTTTTTTCAGATACAGCTTCACATCCACCGCAACCTGGTCGTTCCGGCTGCGCGCGGTGTGCAGCCGTTTTCCCGCGGCTCCCAGCCGCGCGGTCAGTTCGCCCTCCACAAAGGTGTGGATATCCTCGGCTTCCCCGTCGATGGAAAGCGTTCCGTTTTCGATCTCCGCGAGGATTTTTTTCAGTTCCGCACAGATTTTTTCGCTCTCCGCCGCGTCGATTACCCCGCAGGCTCCGAGCATGGTCGCGTGGGCAATGCTGCCCTCTATATCTTCCCTTGCCATCCGGCTGTCAAAGGAAATGGATGAATTAAAATCATTGGTTTTCTGATCGAGTTCCTTATGGAATCTTCCCGCCCACAGCTTCAAGTCACACACACTCCGTTTATTGAAATGTGGGGCAGACCGTATGCCTGCCCCAAAATGGATTATCCCTTATTTTTCTGCTTTTTCAGCGCCTGTACCTGAATCGGCAGCCCGAACAGGTTGATAAACCCGTTGGCGTCCGCCTGATTGTAGACCTCGTCCTCGCTGAAGGTCGCAATATCCTCGTCATAGAGAGAATATGGGGAAGTGACCCCCGCGTCGATGATATTGCCCTTGTACAGCTTCAGCTTCACTTCTCCGGTCACGGTTTGCTGGGTGCTTTCCACAAAGGCGGAAAGCGCCTCGCGCAGAGGAGTAAACCACTGGCCGAAATAAACCAGCTCCGCAAATTTATTGCCCACGCCCTGCTTGTAGTGATAGGTGTCCCTGTCAAGGCAGAGTTCTTCCAGCTTGTTGTGCGCGTGGTAAAGAATGGTGCCACCGGGGGTCTCGTACACGCCGCGGGACTTCATCCCCACCAGCCTGTTTTCCACGATATCCGCGATGCCGATGCCGTTTTCCCCGCCGATCTGATTCAGCTGCGCAATCATGTCGACCGCACAGAGCTTACTGCCGTTGAGGGACACCGGAATGCCCTTCTCAAACGTAAGGGTGATGTAAGTCGGCTTGTCGGGCGCCTGCTCCGGCGAAACGCCCAGCTCCAGAAAGCCCGGCTTCTGGTAGGCCGGCTCGTTCGCAGGGTCTTCCAGATCGAGGCCCTCGTGGGAAAGATGCCACAGGTTTTTATCCTTGGAGTAGTTCGTCTCCCTCGTAATGTTCAGCGGAATATTGTGCGCCTCGGCGTAGTCGATCTCTTCGTCGCGGGATTTGATGGACCACTCCCTCCACGGGGCGATGATCTTCATCTTCGGCGCAAACGCCTTGATGGCAAGCTCAAACCGCACCTGGTCGTTACCCTTGCCGGTGCAGCCGTGGCAGATGGCGTCCGCGCCCTCGGCCTGAGCGATTTCCACCAGCCTTTTTGCGATCAGCGGCCTTGCAAAGGAGGTCCCGAGCAGATATTTGTTCTCGTACACTGCCCCGGCCTTGAGCGTCGGCCAGATATAATCTTCGGCGAACGCCTTCTTCAGGTCGGCGATATACAGCTTTGACGCGCCCGTCTTTTTCGCCTTTTCCTCAAGGCCGTTCAGCTCCGCGCCCTGCCCGACGTCCGCGGCGACCGCGACGACCTCGCAGTTGTTATAATTTTCCTTCAGCCAGGGGATAATAATAGAAGTATCAAGTCCGCCGGAATAGGCGAGAACTACTTTTTTAATCTTGTTTTCCATTGCATAGGCCTCCCGTTTTGTTTTGTTGTGTTTTATTATACACTATTTATACGGAAATTCAAGCATTTTGTGCATAAATATTCATTTTATCTTTAATAGATAAAAACAGCCAAATAAGATTATTTTTGATTGTGGGATATATCCAAACGTGATAAAATAAAATAGAAACAAGGACCAATTTAACGGAGGTGTTTTTGATGTTTCAACAAATCGACATTACAGCCATGAATTTTAATCCATTCACCAAAATCGATAAGGAGTGGATGCTGATTACCGCGGGCAGCGAGGAAAAGTGCAACACCATGACGGCCAGCTGGGGCGCTCTGGGCGAGCTTTGGAACCGATACGTTTCCTTTATTTTTATCCGTCCGCAGCGTTATACTCTCGAATTCATCGAAAAAGAGGATTTTTATTCCCTCTGCTTCTTCGACGAGTCGCAGCGCAAGGCCCTGAACTACTGCGGCAGCCGCTCCGGCCGCGATACCGACAAGATCAAAGACGCCGGTCTTACTCCCGTTTACGACGAAGCCACGCCTTATTTTGAAGAGGCAAAGCTCGTTTTCATCTGCCGCAAGCTGCACGGGCAGCCCATTGACCCCGCCTGCTTTATCGACCCCGCGATCGACGGAAAGTGCTATCCCCAGAAGGACTACCACAAGATGTTCGTCGGTGAAATCGTAAAGGTACTGGAAAAAGCGTAGCTTTGAAAGCTGAGGTGAGCGCCGTGCTGCCCTGGAACCGCAAAGAAGTCTATCTGGGCTTTTCCGAAAGGGAGTTTTCCCATGTCCGCGAGATGCTTTCCGCAGCGGGCATTCCCTGTGAAACGCGCATTGTCAACGCGCGCTGCAGCGGGACACGGGGCAGGCTGAGTTCCTTCGGGATGGATCCCGCCTATGAAAACCAGTTCTATGTTTACGTGCGGAAAAGCGATTATGAAAGGGCGTTCGCTTTTCTGAAAAAAGGAGCGTAAAAGGGGCTGCTGCAAAACAGGCTCTCAATAAAACAACGCACAAAAAATGCACCTTAAGTGGGCTTTAAAACCCCGTTTTAAGGTGCATTCTTTATTATGAAAGCTGTTGTCCTGTACAATTTGCCGCGGCAAATTAATTTTGCAGCGGCTCTTTTCATTCAATGATATATTTTCCGATGGAACCGTCCAGGGTCGACGGGACCTGTGCCGTCAGCACCAGTCCGATATCGGTGTACTCCTCGTTTTCCACCGTTCCCTCGCGGCGGATCTGCGCCGCAAGGCCGCTCTGCGAAAACGGAAGCAGCAGCTTCACCCGTTTGCTTTTGATCGGCAGATTATCCTCGATCGCGCTGAGCAGCTTGTCGATCCCCGCGCCCGTCGCCGCGCTGATCCGAACGGAATTGCCCATAAACGGGATGATGTTGGCCGCGGGAAGAAGGTCGCATTTGTTGAACACGGGGATCACCGGCCTTCCCTCGCAGCCGAGCTCCGACAAAAGGTCCTTCGTGATTTTCAAATGCTCCTGCGCTTCCGCGCTGGAAGCGTCGCAGATATTCAGGATAATGTCGGCGGTGGCGGCCTGTTCCAGCGTGGAACGGAAAGCCTGCACCAGATGATGCGGCAGGCGGCGCACCAGCCCGACGGTGTCGATCAGCATCACCGTGGCGCCGTTCGGCAGCTTCAGCGAGCGGGCGGTGGGGTCCAGCGTGGCAAAAAGCTTATCTTCCGCCAGCACCCCGGCCTGTGTCAGGGTATTCATCAGCGTGGATTTTCCCGCGTTGGTGTAGCCCACCAGCGCGACGGTGACGACCCCGTCCTTCTGACGGCGGCGGGTAATCTGGCTGCGGTGCTTTTCCACCGCTTCCAGCTGCTCCCTGAGCGTGTCAATCCGCCTGCGGATATGACGCCGGTCGGTTTCCAGCTTGCTTTCGCCCGGGCCGCGCGTGCCGATTCCGCCGCCGAGGCGGGAAAGCGACGTTCCCTTGCCGGACAGCCGGGGCAGCAGATACTTCAGCTGCGCAAGCTCCACCTGGAGTCGGCCCTCCTTGCTTTTCGCGCGCGCCGCGAAGATATCCAGAATCAGCATGGTACGGTCCACGACGCGCACCTTGCTGATCTGTTCAATATTTCGGATTTGAGTGGGAGAAAGTTCACAGTCAAAAATAAGCAGGTCGATTTCATGCTTTTCACAGAAATCCGCTATTTCCTCCATCATTCCCGACCCGACGCAGGTAGCATTGTCGTAAGTGGGCCGGTTCTGCGTGATTGCGCCGAAAGGTTCCGCTCCCGCGCTGCTGACAAGCTCGTACAGCTCCGCCAGCGAAGTCTCCGCGTCATATTCGCCCGTATTGACTTCCACCAGCAGCGCGCGCTCCGGTTTTTCTTCATTTTCGTACAGATCCAGTTTTTCCATCCCCTTCCAGCATAAACCGCTGTTTTTTCGCTATTATTTTATCTCAAAATCCGAAATAATGCAAATTCTATTGAAAAGCGACATAGAGATAACTCATCGTATCACTATTTAAATTATTAAAAAATCCTCCGGTCTGTGCTTTTTGTGTCTGGTACACGGTCAGCTTGCCTTCGGAAAGGAAAACACCCTTGCTGCTCCCCGTCTGGGTAGCGACTGCAAAGCTGTTTTCGTTATATCCGCCGCCCGGAAAATAGTCGTTTGCGGGCATCCCTTCCATAAAAACCAGCACGAATCCGGGGGCAAACGGCAGCGTGATCACCTGTGAGGCCTCGCCGTTTCCACAGTAGCTTCCGACGGCAAACGCCTGCGTAAGCAAAGTCCGGTCCTCCGGCGACAAATGCATCTGCGTATTTCCGAAATGGGCGGCCAGCAGCGAATCCAGCAGCGTGTTGTCCGCCACAAAATCGCTGCGCATTGGTTTGTCGGTTCCCACCCAGCTGTTCAGTCCCAGGGATGTTTTATTGTTTGTAGGCATTGCTTCCTCCTTCAGATTTTTACCACTCCGCCGCCGAAACCGTCGATCGCATCCCATGTGTAGGAAAAAGCGTCTTTTGTATCAAACGTCTCATCCGCACCGTCGATATTGTTCCATGAAATGCTTCTAAAATCCAGTTCCGCGTTTAAATGTGCGGGAAGGTAGTTTTTGGCAGTTTGCAAAACGGCTTCTTTTTTTTCTTCCGTGGGCGACGCGTCCATGCAGTTTACATAAATGCATTGATCGGTAAACCGTTCGCAGATTCGGGCGTCAATGCCCTCCATCGCAAAAATCCGCTCCATATCGCCCACGGTAAAATCGTTCGGCGTAACGGCGCAGCGCTTCATGACGGCATTGCGCCGTTCTTCCTCGTTTTCCTGCGCGCCGATCCGCAAAAGCTTCTCCGCATTTTCAAGTCCGTAATCCGACGCGGTGGCGACAAAGCTTTCCCGCTGCAGCGTTTCCAGCTCTCCGCAAACCATGTCAAGCCCCTGTGCGTACGCCTGCAGCTCATAGTCAACGGTGGTATTCCCACTGAGCGAATAGATCTTTGCCGCTTTCATTTTTGCGGTCATCGATTCCAAAGCTTTCATTGCCCAACCCCCGCGTAATGCCCCACATGCACCGTGCCGCAGACCGCCAGCTGGTTCGGGCCGATCTTCCTGTCCATGGTCACGGATGTGTTAAAAAGATAATTTTTGATCTTTCCCGTTGCGAAAACCCGTACGCCCAGCGCGGTCACGATCACCGGCTCCCCAACCGACAGCTCGTCAAAATACGCTTTGACCGCCTGTTCGCAGGCGGCCTTCGCACCCTGCTCGGAAACGGCGTCCGCCGGGGTAACGGCAATGTCGATCTCCACCGGGACGGTCTGCGCCGCCGCAGCCTTCACGTCGACGTTCACTTCGCGCAGCAGGTTCAGATCATTCTGCACCCGGCTGATGATTTCCGGCAGGGGAGCCGCGCCCCTGCCGCCAAGGTAGAGTCCGACCGTTCCCGCCCCGTTTTCGCGCGGTACCACGCCCACGGAATAGACGCCGTCGTACTTCAAAGCGCATTCGCGGTAAAAGGCCGCGTTGGTGCCGTTGGAAATGCTCGCGTAGCTCTGCATCAGGCGGGCGCGCAGCTCGCTGTCGTTTTCGCCGTCTTCCCCTCCGGCGAAGGCGGACGGATTCGCCGCGTTTTCTATTGCGGGCGGCGGCGTGACCATGACGGAGACGGTGCCCGGCTGCGTATTCCCGCTTTTCCCGCCCTGTTCCGCCTTGGCCGGGACCTCAACGCTCAGCTCGCCGTTTTTCAGCAGGGCGCTTTCGGTCGTGACATACCGTACCGGCTCGTCGCCGGAAGTCGCGCAAACTGTTCCCTCGGGGACCGGGACGTCGTACCAGAGCGGCGTGGTACGCTGAAAGGCAATGCGTCCCCGGGCCGCGACCGGCTGCTTGCGCTGAAGCCCGCGCTCCTGCGCGCGCAGCTCAAGCTGCTCCCCCTGCGCGCTCTGCGCGAACGTCTGCATTTTGAGCCAGTCCACCGCGCTGCCGATCGAATAAAGCTCCCCTGCCAGCACCTTCATGCGGATGCCGATATCCGAAGCGTCGTCCGGGGCGTATCCGGCAAGGGACGTAAACTGATCCTGCATGCGCGTCAATATTTCCTGATAGCTGTACACTAAAATTTCACCTCTATTTCGGCTTTCTCCCCGCCGCAGCTCAGTGTGATCACCGCGGCCGGCGGGTCCCCCGAACATTCCGCGCGCTCCACCGTGACCTGCGGCAGGACCCTGAGCGCTTCCTGCGCCATGGCAAGGGCCTTTTCGTTCAGCCCGCTGCCGCCCGGCTTCAGTTCATACAACCGGCTTCCAAGGGAAGGGTCGTACACGAAGCCGCCGAGCGGCACGGTCAAACGGACCGCGGCACGCTGCAAAAGCTCCCGCGCGCCGCCAATCTGCTTTGGACGGCCGTTGGAACCGGGCAGAAAATCCCCTTCGATTAACGCCGTATCCATGCTAATCCTCCTTCTGAGCGGCAAAAACCTGTCCGTTGATGATGATCTCTCCGCTGTTTTTCAGGTAAATGCTCGCGCCGCCGGACGAAAACAGCAGCAGCTCGCCCGGGGCGATTCCTTTTTCCTCCGTCACCGCGCCAATACAGGCATTTCCCGAGCCGGTGCCGACAACGACCGTTTTCGCCGCATTCGGCGGCAGATAGGCAATGCCCCACGGCCCCAAAAGCGGAATGCTCCTGTATTCGTTTTCTCCCTGCATTACCGCCGCACCGGTCACTTCCGCCACCTGTGCGGCGGTTTTGCGGTTCTGCGCGGCGATCACCTGCTGTGAAAGCCACATGGTCCTCACCTCCTCAAAGTAAACCGGGTGCTTTCCCCGTCCGCGTTCAGTCGGTACTCCGTCTGTGAGACATACAGCTTTTCCACCGTGCCGAGCGCCGGGTCCCGCACCCTTGCGGCTGTAAAAAGGGCGGCCTCGATTTCTCCCGGACAGTCCGCGGTCACCCGGTACGCCTTTTTCTCCGCGGCGCGGATCAGTTCGTCGGCGTCGCCCTGAGCAAGACATCTCCTGCGCCTGATTCCAAGGGAAACCGCCTCCGCGCTCTGTGCCGCCGGGCTGTAAACCCCGGCACTGCCGGACTTTACCAGAACCTCCGAAAGAGCGTTGCAGTACAGGTTTTCCACCGAAACGGAGGTATACCCGATCCCGACGGCATTGTCAAACAGCAGCTCCCCCTGCGGCCTCGCGCCTGACGCGTCGAACGTGTCGTCCGCAATCCGCGGCGCCACTTTCAAAAACCGGGTGCAGAAGCCGGCGGCGGCCTGCCACTCGCTCATTCCCTTTGTCACCGTGTACGTTCCGTTAAAGGCCCGGCTGTCGCCCAGAAAGCCCGAAAAGCCATAGGGCTTCACATGCCTTTCAAAGACGGTCCTCAGCGACGGCATACAGTAGGTCTGCGGAACAGCCTCATTATCCAGCAGGAGCGCGGCGCGGCTGCGGGCGGAAAGCGTCAGCTTCCATCCGCCGCCAACGCTTTCCTTCTGCTCGTCCACGATTCCGTCGAAGCACAGCTTTCGGGTCCGGTCATAGATTTTCAGCCCCGTCAGCCGCCCCAGGCTTTTTTTAAGCGGGAACACGCCGGTGAAGCCGTCCGCCGGCGCATCCTCCCCGCAAACCAGCCTTGCCGAAACCGGGGGCAGGAGCAAAATCCCCACCCCCTGCGGCGTTACACCCACATAGGTCACGGAAGCACCACCTTTTGCCCGGCCTCCAGCGCGTTCGGCCACTGAATCAGCGGATTCAGATTTTTCAGCGTATCCACGTCCGTCCCATAAAGGTCCGCCACTTCCCAAAGGCTTTCCCCGCCCTTACAGACATAGCTTGTTTCGGAAAGTGAGGTCTCCCCCGGACCGGCGTCGTCCTCCACAAAGACAAAGCTGTAGGAAACGCAGTCCGGCTGGGCTTCGCCGATCATTTTCAGCGACGCGAACGCCGCCGGGAACGGCGTGTCCCCCGGCAGGCGTAGCAGCCCGCTTTCTCCGGAGGCGAACACCGCCGCCAGACGGCTGAACTCCTCCATGCACCCGCTGCCGATAAATTCCCCCGACCCGGTCACGACCCGCTTGTCAAAGCCCATATCCTGCAGAACGCTTCCGTACAGGGGCAGCTTCAGGTTTTGAATATTTCTGGAATAAGCGACCTCCACCTGCTTCGGGTTAAAGGGCCACACATAATTTTTATAGCTCATGGGCTGTATTTTCATGCGTTTTCCTCCCCCGTGTCCAGCGGATGGGGGTACCTGCGGAAATCCCGTTCCAGCCCTTCCGAAATTTCGTCCAGCTCATCGTTCACCGCTTTCCTCCTCCTTTTCCTGTGTCCGCGCCGCGGCCACCAGTTCCATGCTCCGACGGGGCGTGTTGCCCGCCCCGCCCTCCGCAGTGATGTTTTTCCATCTGCACCCGGAATAGACCACCCGACCACCGTTTCCCGCGGCAATCAGGCGGAAGCCGGAAAGCGCGCACAAATCCGCGCCGTTTTCCGGCCGGACATTTCGAACAGTCAGCTCATAGCTGATCCGCCCGGGCGCGGTGGAAACCGCGTCCTGCTCGCCCCAGGCCGAAACCGTGCGGCTCTGCTGCACACATTTTACCGTGTAGCTGTCCGCGACCGCGGCCCGCTTCCCGTCTGCTTCCAGATAGACCTCCCTGTCCGCACCGTCGTCCAGCACCTTTAAAACCGCCCAGACGTAAAGCTCCTCCCCCGCCATCAGGGCCGTGTCGGCGCGCTTGACAACGTAGTTGCGCCCGCCGCCGTAAATCTCATCCCCGGTACAAAGCGGTTCTCCTGTGGGGCCGGTGTAAAGGTAATGCAGGTTATCGTAATATTCCGTGGGCAGATTCAGGGACGCGCCGCTTTTGTACTGCAACGGCCGTAAAATCGCGCTGACTTCCCGGTCGCGTGCGGTTACTTTTTCACCGTATTTTTGAAAGAGCCTTTCCAGCGCTTCCTTCCGCTTCATGGGCAAATCCTCTCAAATAAAAAACCGTCGTCCTTTAAATACGGGGCCGCGGCGGCGACGGATTCCCGCCACGCCTGTCTGGCCATTTCCACCCCGGCGCAGCTTTTCGTCACCCTGATATCCCCCGCGGAAAAGCTCTCCACCCCGGACCCCGCCGTCATCACCGCCCAGCGGTACAGCGCGAGCGAAGCCGCCGCCGCGCACAGAAGCCCCCGCGCTTCGGGAATGTCCTCTTTCACGCGGCGGCTGATTTCCGTCATCGCGTCCTCACACAGGGGAAGGAACCGGGCGGCTGACTCGGCGCTTAAGTCCGCCATCAGCGCAAAGCGTTCGGTCACATCCTCAATTACCATATCAGTGCCCTCAGAACGGATAGCTCAGCACCTTGACGGCACTGTCGAAAATCTTGGCAAACCCCGCGATCGCCGTGATGGCGGCACGCTCCAGCTGGCGGTCGATCAGCTTGTCGTAATCGGTGCGCACCCCTCCGGCCTGCACCATTTCCAGCGCGCAGGTTTTGTCGAGCCCGATGATTTGGTTGTCCGCCAGATCCGGCACATGCAGAAGGTTCGCGCCGAGCGGAGCGGCCAGCTTACCGGTACCCTGAAAATTCAGTCCCGCGTTCGCGTCCTTAAACTCGCTGATGGAAAGGATGTCCTTCACGGTCGCCGTGGAAGCCAGCATGGTATTGAGCGAATACGGCGCAAGGGAGCCCCACAGGTTCACCATATCGGCGTAATCCGGTTTGGACCCGGCCGTTTGGACCGCACCGGCGGGCGACTGGCCGTCGTCCCCGCGCAACAGCACCTCCACCGCGTCCGCAAGCTGCGCGCGGGCAATGTAAGCGCCGATCTGGCGCAGGGTGACGGTGAACAGGTCCAGCTTCTGGAAGCGGAGCGCCTCATAGCTCGCGACCAGCATCCTGCCGCGTTTCTGCAGCTTCACCAGATGGTCCTGGGTCCTGACGACGGTCTGCGGAATCTGCGCGCCCTCCGCGACGGGCTTGAGCGCCTTGTCGTCCCTGCCCGGATTGGACGTAATGGTGCGGTAATCCATGGAGCCGATGTTGGTCGTCGTCGCGACGAGGTTCGGAAGCAGGTTCGCCAGCTCCATTCCCTGCCGCACCGCGCGGTTGACGTACTCCGGGAAAAGTGCCGAGCTATCCGCCGTCTGGAAAAACTTTTCGATCCGGTCGGAATCCGTCCCGCTCACGCGGATATCGAAGCGCTTCAGCTGTCTTTGGTACGCGTCAAGCCCTTCCAGCCCGGTACCCGCGTAATTTTCGGTGGGGTCCAGGCTTTCCAGAACCTCCGTAAAGCTTTTCCCCGGTGTGCCGTACATTCCTTTTTCGAGTTTTACCGATTCATAAAATGCCATCTTTTTTCCTCCCGTTATTTAAAGAATGATTCCGCAGGTCTGCGCCGCGGCGTTCACGTCGGTGACGAGCAGGCTTCTGCCCGTGCTTTCGGCCTGGACTCCGCCGTTCCCGTCACAGCTCAAAAACCGGTATCCGACCGCCGGAGCGGTCCCGGAATACGCCACCGTCACATAGCCGTGCAGCTGTACCGCCGCGAAACCCCCGCGCACGGAAACCGCCACCCCGCAGAATTCGTCCTGTGCCTGCCCCACGCCGACAAGGCCGTTTCCGGTCATTTTTACCGGAATGCCCGGCGCCACGCCGCTTTCCGCCTCAAAGGTTGCCATCTGTTCGCCGTAACCGTTCAAAGAAATGTTCATTTTCTCTCCTCCGTTTGTTTTATATTTTAAATTCCGCATTGAAACCGGAAGTCTCGGCCCGGCGCACCGCGGCAAGCTGCGGTGCCAGGGGCAGAACCTCCTCCGCCTTTTTGCGGTATGCCTTTTCAAAGCATTTCAGGTCCCCGAGCTCCATTTCGGCGGCGACACGCGCCGCCGTCCGCGCCGGGATTTCCGGCTGCGCGATGCCCGCGTATTTCACGAAGCTGTTTTCCAGCTCGCCGCGGTACAGCTTTCCGCACTCGGCCTGCTCTTTCAGCGCTTCCAGCCTTTTGGAAAACCGGTGCGCCTGCTCCGTGCTCAGGGTGACCTCTCCGTTTGCGAGCGCGAGCGCTTTTTCCACCTCTTCCGCGTTTTCGGTGGAAAAGTTCTTGATGACTCCGGCCTCGCGCTGGGCGGGCACCGCCACAAACGACCATTCATAGGCGTCCGTCGGCTCGCTTAAAACCGCGCAGCAGGTTTTCCCGCCGTAACTTTTCCCTTTCCCATGGGCGCAGCCGCCTTTTTTCAGGTCCGCGCCGCAGATGCTGCACGTGATCTTTTTGACCGCGCAGCCCACGCTGACTTCCTTTTTGATGCCGCTGTCCAGCTCCAGAATCAAATCGCGGTTTTTGTCGCTTTTCGGCAGATACGCCCGCGCAACCAGGCGGCAGTACGGCTCGCCCGCTTCGGTCGTCCGTTCGCCGTCCCGTTCCACCGCGCAGTCGTAAATGCGCGCCGTCTGGTTCTGCGTCTGCATGCTGTGGTTAAAAATCCCGGTTTTCCCCACAAACAGCACCGCCAGCTTTTCCAGTGCCTCCACCGTAAACCGTTCGCAGTCGCGGTCGATTTCGTTGTCGCACAGCACCACCGAAAATGTATAGATTTCATCGGCGGAAAACTCCCTGCGGGTATAGCGGTTGATTTTTTCCAGCGCGTCCTTGTCCGGCTTTTGATTGCTTTTCAGCACATATCCCTCTTTCAAGTCATCCTTCCTTTCTCACGTTTTCGCGGCGGCTTCCATCTGCGCCGCCTTGGCGTTCAGGTACCGCGCGTTTGCCGACTCGATTTCGTCCTGCAGCGTAATGTCCTCCCATTCGACGGTAAACTCCGGTTCGTACCCGTTCAGCCGCAACCACAGGGAACAGATACGGTGAATGACCGTATTGAGAATGCGGCGGTACGCTTCCAGCTCGCTGGTCAGGATATCCGCCTGCTGGCTCGACATTCGCTCGGTGGAGGACCACGAAAGCCCCAGCAAGAACGGCGGCAGTCCCAGCTTCGCCACGATCTGCTCCAGCATTTCGCGCACCGGCACGGAGCTGTCCAGTATCTGGTTGTCCGCGCCGATCGCCTTGATGCTCACGTCCCCAACGGCCACAAAATCGCTCACGCTGTCCTTTTGCATCGCGCGGCTCCACTCCCCGGCGATCTGCTGGGCGCGCTCCTTCGCGTAGGCCCTGTCCGCCGCGTCGTTCGTGGGCTTATAGGTCACGGCAAAGCGCACGTTTCCCAGCCGCTCCCAGTTCACGCCGATGGTATTGTAAATCTGGATCAGGATTCCGCTGACGAACGGCAGTCCGTGCAGCAGGGATACCCCCCGCGCGCTGCCGGGCGGGGGATTCAGCGCGGAGCAGAACACCAGCTCCGGGTATTTCACCTTTACGCTTCCGCCCGGCTCGCGGCGGTAAATCTCGGTGTGCAGAGGGCTGACGGCTTTCAGCTCCACATCCTCCAGCCCCGCGTTGTACAGCGCGGCGACGGTCCCGCCGCTTACCACCATTTCCCCCACCGCGTTGCCGTAGGTCAAAAGCTGCGACAAATAGTCGTTTAAAAAGCTCTGTACGCCCGCCTCCATGGAATTCACCTTTACGTTCTGTAAAAAGGAATTCAGGCTGGCTTCCGTATTCCCGCCGCCGCAGCGCACGGTAAAGCTGCCGATCAGCCGGATGATTTTATCAATGCCCGCGTCGATGATCGGCACCGCCTCGCGCAGCGCGCTGTAAAGCCTGTTTTCGCCCGTCTGCAGCGGCACGTAGCTGTCCAGCGCCGGAAAGGGCGAAGCGGACGCCGCGGTCTGCACCGCCCGGGCGACCGGCTGCGGTTTCTGTCTTTTTCCTATCATTGCTCTCCTTTCCCGCGCGGCGCGGCAATTGCAAAAAAGGCGTCCTCCCTGCGGAGAAGCGTCGTTACAAAATACCGGATATCGTCCATCGCGTGATCGTTTTCTTTTACCGGCGCGTCCCGGCTTTTGTCGTCGTTCCAGCGGTACAGGCCGAATTCCCGCACCGCGTCCGTGCAGTTGCGGCAGATTTTCACGTCCCCCTGCTTCAAAGCGACGCTGACCTGCCGGATCCCGTCGAGCACCTCGTTCTGCGCGGGCAGGACGCGGTATTTTCCGTGCCGCCGGATCGTCTCGATAAAGCTGGCGGCGGAAGGGTCGACGGTGACGCTCTCAATTTCGTGTTCCCCGCAAAGCCGTTCCAGCCCGGCGTAATGCTCCTCGTCCGTGCGGGAAGCGCCGACGGCGCGCGAATCGTAATAATATTCGTCCACCCGGTACCACACGCCTTCCTTTTTCCCCCACAGCCCGAACGAGGACGGGTTCACGGTGCCGTAGTCGCAGGAAACGGCGTAGCTTTCGCAGTCCTTCGGCGCGGCGCAGAGCATTGGGTCCGTCATAAACGGGTAGACAAGCCCCTGTGCCGCCACCCATTTCCCAAGCACGAAGCGCTCGTAAAACGTCCCCGCGTAAAGCCCGCGGTACCGCGCGCGGATCTGCGGGCTGAGCGACGGGTTGTCCTCCATGGTAAAATGCAGGTACAGCGCGTTTTTTCTCTCCGCTTTTTGAATCCATTCGCGGTAAAACCAGTGCTGCGGGTTTTCCGGGTTGCAGTTGAACCAGAATTTCGAGCCTTCCACCGAGCAGCGCGCGAGCGCCTGTTCCACAAACGAGCGGGGCATCAGCGCCACCTCGTCGAACAGAACGCCGGAGAGGGTAATTCCCTGAATCAGCGCGGACGACCCTTCGTCCCGCCCGCCGAACAGATAGAAGCGGTCGCTGTGCTTTCCGCAGGAAATGTCCAGCCGGTTTTCCGCAGCCTTCAGCTCGCATCGGAAGCCCGATTCCTGCAGGGCCGGCAGCAGCGTGGTAATCAGGTTCCGTTTCAGGGAGCGGATGGTTTTGCCGCAGATGGCAAACGAGCGGTCCTGAAAGCGGCAGAGCGCCCACGCGGCGAACGAAATCCCGAGGCAGAGCGTTTTTCCGCTGCGCACCGCCCCGTCGCAGATCACCGCGTCCCGGCTTTCATACGGGCTGCCCGGGCACCACCAGGAAAGCGCCTGAAGCTGCTTTCTCGAAAAAGCCTTAAACTCCATCTTCGCTCCCGCCGAGGGACCTTGCGCACTCCTGCAGGGTACGGTACAGCGGCAGGGAATCCCCGCCGGTCCCGCTCAGCTCTTCCAGACTCTGCAGGGCTTTGATGCGGTCAAAAAATTTGATTTCCATCCCGCCGCCCTTCGGCCGCTTGATTTCCGCAATGTTGTACAGGTCCATTTTGTCCAGCGCCGTCAGATCGGGCTCCTCCGTAAACAGCAGCCGCACCGCGTCCGCAATCCCGCCGTAGGCCAGCCTTTCGTATCCTCTGCGCACCCGTTTGCGGGTTCTTTCGCCTGTTTCCGAATTGCTTTCCAAACCTTCAGCCTCCTTTCAACCCTCCGGTACATTTCCCCGTTTATTTCCCAAAAAGAGGAAAGGAAACCAAAAATTATTTCTTGACAAAGGAGGATAAACGAGTTATTGTATATATACGATATATACAATATTAGCATATCAAAAAACTGTCGGGCGTCGGAAAAGTGTGCGCGGCTTGATCGACAGCCTGATTCGCTTCGAGGTGATTATTTGGACATCATCATCAGCAACGCAAGTGGGAAACCGATTTATGAGCAGATTACCGAGCAGATCAAAAACAGCGTCATCACCGGCGCGCTGCAGGCCGGCGAGGCCCTGCCGTCCATGCGGCTGCTGGCAAAGGAACTGCACATCAGCGTCATTACCACCAAACGCGCCTACGAAGATCTGGAGCGGGAGGGGTTTATTGAAACGGTCGCCGGCAAGGGAAGCTTTGTCGCGCAGAAAAACATGGAGTTTATCCGCGAGGAGCAGCTGCGCAAAGCGGAAAATCTTCTGCAAAGCGCCGTGGATGTGGCAAGGTCGGGCGGAATCACGCTGGAGGAGCTCAGCGAAATACTCGCCCTTCTGTACAACGGCGATTAAAAATTCTGGCACAGCGCCATGGAGGTAACTATGGACATTCTCAAAGTCAGCAATCTTTGTAAGGATTACCCGTCGTTTCATCTGCGGGACGTAAGCTTTACGGTCCCGTCCGGCAGCATCGTCGGTTTTGTCGGCGAAAACGGGGCGGGGAAAACAACCACCATCAAGCTGATCTTAAATGAAATGAAGCGGGACGGCGGCTCCGTTCAGATTTTCGGATTGGACAACAGAAAGGACGAACAGAAAATCAAGGAACAGATCGGCGTGGTGTTCGACGAAAGCTACTTTCATAGCGAGTTTAAAGCCGGGGACATCGCTTCCATCCTGCGGTCGGTCTTTCGGACATGGGACGACGAGCTGTTCAACCGGTATCTGAACCAGTTCAAGCTGCCGAAAAATAAAACGATAAAAGAATATTCCAAGGGGATGAAGATGAAGCTGAGCATTGCCAGCGCACTGGCGCACCGCCCGCGCCTTTTAATTCTCGACGAGGCGACCAGCGGGCTTGACCCGGTCGTGCGCAGCGAAATCCTCGACATTTTCCTCGATTTCATTCAGGATGAATCCCACTCCGTTCTGTTTTCCTCCCACATTACCGGCGATCTTGAAAAGGTCGCGGATTATGTCGTTTTCATCCACGAAGGAAAAATCATCTTCGACCGCTCCAAGGACGACCTGATTTATCAGTACGGGATTATAAAATGCGGCCCGAAGGATTTCCAGCGGATCGATCCGGACGATCTTGTCCGCTGGCGCAAAACCGATTTCGGCTATGAAGCGCTGGTAACGGACCGGGACGCCGCCCGGCGGAAATATTCCGGCCTGGTCGTCGACCCGGCCACCATAGACGATATCATGCTGATTTATGTAAAGGGGGGCAGATCATGACGGGACTTTTACGGAAAGACCTTTTGTACCTGAAAAGGCAGGGGAAATTTCTGCTGGTCATTTTCGCCTTTTACGCCGTTCTTTCTTTTCTATCCGACGACGGAATCCAGCACTTCAACTCCATTTTTATCACGCTGATCGCCATGCTGCCGACTGTTGTCATCGTCAACTCCTTCGCCTACGATGAACTGTCAAAATGGAACACCTACGCGCTCAGCCTTCCCATCACCAAAGGGACGCTTGCTTTCAGCAAATATCTGCTTTCGTTTTCGCTGATATTGCTGACGGCCCTGATTCCGTTTTTGGCGAACCTGCTGTCCGGCAGCCTGTCGGAAGAAACCGGTCTCACTATCTACGCCGCTTCCGGGGCAGCTCTGCTGCTCTGCGAAATTCTGATCCCGCTGTTTTACCGGTTCGGAACACAGAAAGCAAGGTTCGCGCTTCTGGTGGTCGTTCTGATTCCCACACTCGGCGCTTACCTTTTGAAACAGGCGCGGTTCGCCGCACCGAGCGACGCACAGATTCTGTTTCTGCTGAAAATCTCACCCGTTTTTCTCGTGATTTTTTCCGTGGTTTCCTATTATATCTCCTGTAAGATACTGGACAACAAAGAAAATTAGGGCATTAAAAAAAGGAACGGAAATCCGTTCCTTTTTTTGTTAGCTGAACCTAATATTCCATATTACATCATCTTATTTTTTATATTGCATTCCCGAATTAATTCTAAATTCGACTTATATTTTAACTGGAAAATGATAGAATATATTTTATGATAAGAGAATTTTGCAGCAAATCTATTTCAGTTTGCAAGATAAAACATATTCCTCCCCCGCCTTCGGCGGGAAAGGAACACAACCTTGTTTCAGAATCAACTGGAAATGCTGTGGATATTCTTAAAATCGGTTGTTTTTAATGGGTAAATTTTATTACAGAAGGTAAGGAGAAGCGTATGAACGATTTTGTCATAGTGACGGATTCCTCCTGTGATCTGACTGCGGAAATGGCCCGGGATTTGGAGCTTACCGTGCTCCCTCTCTCCTTTAATCTGGCAGAAAAGGAATACCGCAATTATCTGGACGGGCGTGAGCTCTCCTTTCAGGAATTTTACCGGCGTATCCGCGCGGGGGAAACCTGTACGACCTCCGCAGTGAATGTAGAGGCCTTTGCCGGCGCAATGGAGCCGATTCTCCAGTCCGGAAAAGACGTCCTCTGCATTGCGTTTTCCAGCGGGCTGAGCAATACCTGCAACGCCGCGCAGATGGCCTGCAAAGAGCTGGCGGCAAAATATCCGGAGCGCCGGGCATACGCCGTGGACACGCTCTGCGCTTCTCTGGGGCAGGGACTGCTGATCTACCATGCCGTCCAGCAAAAACGCAGCGGCAAAAATATCGACGAGGTGCGCGCCTGGCTGGAAGAGAACAAGCTGCACCTCTGCCACTGGTTCACCGTGGAAGATCTGAACCACCTGAAACGCGGCGGCAGAATCTCCGCGACGACCGCCCTGATCGGCACCATGCTGAACATCAAGCCCGTCCTGCACGTGGACGACGAAGGCCACCTGATCAACGTCGGCAAGACCAGAGGACGCCGCGCGTCGCTCACCGCGCTGGTCGATCATATGGAAGAAACGGCAATCGACCCCACTTCGCAGGTCGTGTTCATCAGCCACGGCGATTCCCAGAAGGACGCCGACTATGTGGCGGAACAGGTGAAAAGCAGATTCGGCGTCAAGACCGTCGTGACCAACTACGTCGGCCCGGTGATCGGGGCACACTCCGGCCCGGGAACCATCGCGCTGTTTTTCCTCGGCACACACCGTTAAACCGCCGGAACGAAAGGACGGGACGACCCATCCCCGCCTCCCTCCGTGAGGGAGGTGCCGCGCCCGTCGCGGCAAAAGGAGTTCGTTCCCTCTCTCTATTGGAATCCGTCGTAGTCCCCAAAAAAGGAAGCGCCCCGGTACGGCTTTGAAAAGCCCTGTCGAGGCGCATTGTTTTGCATTATTTTGCCTGTGTTTCGCCCTTGTCTTCCAGCAGCTTGGTTTTCACCGTCCGGGTGCTGCCGGTGGTACTCTGTCCGGTACTCATTCTGAAAATGGTCAGCGAGATGGTGTCGCCCGCCTTGTGCTTGTTCAGCACCGCGTACAGATCGTCCAGACTGGCGATTGCCTGGCCGTCCGCCTTGGTAATCACATCGCCCACGACGACGCCGGATTTCGTCAGGTCGCTTTCCGAGCTGATTTCACGGATCATTACGCCGGTCGGATAGCCGGAAAGCTGCGACTGGATATCGGTGATGGTGGTCGCCGTAATGCCCAGACGGCTGCGCCCGCTGACATATCCGCGCGCGACCAGGTCGTCGATGATGGTTTTCGCCTTGCTGACGGGAATGGCAAAGCCCATTCCCTCGTAGCCGGTGGCGACAATCTTATTGGAATTGATGCCAATGACCTGCCCGTACATATTGACCAGCGGACCGCCGGAATTGCCCGGATTGATAGCCGCGTCGGTCTGGATGTAGGTCATGCCGTTGTCGCTGTGGCTTTCGATGGTGCGGTTCAGCGCGGACACATAGCCGCCCGTCAGGGAGCTGGAATACTCCATGCCGCCCGGATTGCCGATGGCGATCACCTCGTCCCCGATTTCGAGTTGATCCGCATTGCCGAACACCGCGGCGCTCAGGTTGCTCGCGTTGATGCGCAGCACGGCGAGGTCTGAGGTTTTGTCGTAGCCGACGACCGTCGCCTCATATTCCTTTTTATCGTGAAGGATGACCTTTACCTTGTTCGCGCGGGAATAATTGACCACATGCGCGTTCGTCAGGATATATCCGTCCTTGCTGGCCACAATGCCGGTGCCCTGAATCACGCCGCCCTGGCTGGCCGTTGTGCCGGCCACGGTGGTTTCCACCCCGACCACGCTTTCCACTACGTTCTTGTAGACGTCCTTGGCGCTCAGCTGACCGGTGCCCGGCTCCGGTACAATCGTAATTCCGGAAGAATTCGGATTGGTTCCGTCGCCCTTGATTCCGCCCTGAATCTGCGCCTGGCTGGATGCGCTCCCGGAACTGGCGGAATCCTCCCCGTCGTTATATTCCGGCTGCGAGGTTGTGCTCTGCGGCCAGCCGCTCTGCTGGCTGACGGCCGTCTGAACGCCGTAAATGCAGAAGCCCAGCACGAACGCCGCCGTCAGCCCTCCCAGAATCCAGAGGAACACGCGCAGGCCGGTGTTTTTCCGTTTGGGTGGTTTCGGATCCTGCGGATTCTGGTCAGGATGCAGACCGCCGTACGGCTGATACGACCAGTACGGCTGCTGACCATACTGATCCTGACGATAGCCGCTGTAGGGGCCGTTATAGTTCCCGTAGGGCTGATGATACTGGCCATACGGGTTGTTGTTGTACTGGCCGTAGGGCGGATAAGGATTCTGCGGATCCTGATACGGCGGCTGGCCGTAAGGAGGAGGCGTCTGTTCCGTATTCCGGCTGTCCGGCTCCGGGCCGCGGGAACCGGGCGTACCCTCCTGTTCAGCGGAAGCCGGTGCGTCCTGTCCCCGGCGGTCCTCCGGCTTCTCCTGCTCCGGTTCACTCCCCTGCTCCGCTGCCGGGGGCTGTTCGTTCGCGGGCTGGTTGATGTCTCCGGTATCCCACGGGTCTTTTTCCCCGTTATGATTGTGATCGAACTCGCTGTCACTCATAAGAAATACCCTTTCTGAAAATGATTTATTCTTTGACCTGCTCGGATGATCCGTCCTTTAACAGGTGCGGTTCGTTGATTTTGGGCAGCCAGAATTCAAACTGACAGTATTCATTCTGCACGCTGCTGACATTAATTTCCCCACCGTGCAGCTTAATAATCGTACGGACAATATACAGTCCAAGACCCATCCCGTTTTTATCCTGGCTGCGGGACTTATCGGTCTTGTAGAAACGGTCGAAAATCAGCGAAAGTTCCTCCGGAGCAATCCCCGGGCCGCTGTTTTTGATCGCGACGCTGCTCCTGTCGGGCTGGTCAAGAATTTTGATCTCGATATACCCGCCCACGTTGGTAAACTTGACCGCGTTTTCGATCAAATTGTATACGACCTGATGGATCATATCCGGATCGCCGTCCACAAACAGGCTTTCCGTATCCTCCAGCCCGCGGATTTCCAGCTTCTTGTCTTCGATCGCCTTTTCAAAGGACAAAAGCGCGATCAATATCGTATTGGTCAGGTCAAACCTTCCCGGGCGGAGCTTCATCTCGCCGCTGTCGATTCTGGAAAGGTCCAGCATGGTGCGCACCAGCCGGGACAGCCTTTTGACCTCCTGCGAGACGATATTCAAATAGTGGCTCTCTTTCTCCGCAGGAATCGTGCCGTCCAGAATTCCGTCGATAAAGCCCGCGATCGTCGTCATCGGTGTTTTCAGCTCGTGCGATACGTTCGCAATAAAATTCCGCCTTACGTTTTCGCCCGTGGAGAGGGAACTCGCCATGTTGTTGAAGGCGATCGCCAGCTGGCCGATTTCGTCCTGGCTGGTGACCGGCACGCGCACGGAAAAGTTTCCGTCCCCGAAGGAGCGCGCCGCCGCGGCCATATTGCGAAGCGGCTGGACCAGCTTATAGGAGAACAGCCACACCGCACAGAAGGATACCATAAACGCGGCGATGGCGGCCAGCAGGAACATCCGCAGGATTTCCCCGCGGAAGGAATTGAACGACCGCACATTGTAAGCCGTGAACACGGCGCCAATGGCGGTCTTGCTGCCGTCGGTATTCACCACGTTGATCGGCACCCCGACAATGTAATAAGGCTGGCTGTAAATTCCGCCCATGGTTCCCTGATTGTTGTACCCGCCGGAGATCGCCTTTTTCATGATTTCCTCGCTGACATTCCGGCCGTCGTTGATCCCGCTGGTGCTGTCGTAAGAGGCAATCACAATCTGGCCGCTCAGCTTTGTCACAAAGATATCCGCGTCGATGTTGTCGGAAAAGGCTGCGATAAATGCCTTCATCCGGTCGGTGTGGATCGTATAGACGTTGTCCTCCACCGAAGTAACGCTGTCCGCCGCAATTGCCGCCACGCTCTGGGCGTTCTTCCTCAGCAGGTTCCTTTTTTCCGTCTGCCAGTAGTTCGAAAAGAAAATCAGCATGACGAAGCTCAGGAACAGAAAGCTGATGAAAATAATCGAGGAGGTAATCCGCAGATACTTTTTAAACAGTGTTTTCTGCATTTTTTATTCCTTAACTTCAAATTTATAACCGACGCCCCAGACTGTTTTGAGCGCCCACTTGTCGGAGACGCCTTCCAGCTTCTCGCGCAGACGCTTGACGTGTACGTCCACGGTCCGGCTGTCGCCGTAATAATCGAAGCCCCACACCTCGTCAAGCAGCTGGTCGCGCGTAAAAACGCGGTTCGGGTTGCTCGCAAGGTGGTAAATCAGTTCCATTTCCTTCGGCGGCGTGTCGATCTGAACGCCGTTGACCCGCAGCTCGTAGTTTGTAAGGTTGATGGAAAGCTTGTCGTATTTGACCTCTTTCACCAGCTCCTCGCTGTTTTTGCCCAGACGGCGCAGCACGGCTTTGATTCTGGCCACGACCTCCTTTGCCTCAAACGGCTTCACCACGTAGTCGTCCGCGCCCAGCTCCAGGCCGAGCACCTTGTCAAAGACCTCACCTTTTGCAGTAAGCATGATGATCGGGCACTGCGATTTCTTGCGGATTTCCCGGCAGACCTGCCAGCCGTCCAGCTCGGGCAGCATGATGTCAAGCATAATCAGGTCGGGGGCTTCCGCGTCAAAAGCCTCCAGCGCCTTGCGTCCGTCGTTGGCGATCGCAACCTCAAAGCCTTCCTTTTCGATATAAAGCCTTAACAGCTCACATATATTCTGGTCGTCATCAACCACTAAAATTTTTCCAGCCGGCATTTTTTACTTCCTCCTTCATACCCCGCAGCCGCAGCGTTTTAAATTGGACGGCATCCGAAAATACACCTGATTTTTGATTCCGGACTCAACTGCCTCCAATCTGAATGTATATATCTGATTATAAGGGAATTCCCCCGAAAAGTCATGAATTTTTTATAAAAGTTTTTAAATAATATATGAATTGCAGGCCTGCTGTACCGCTCCGGGGCACGCGGGTTTCCGTCATAAAAAAAGGGAACGCCGCAGCGCCCCCTTCAAAGTTCATGGCAACAGAGCCGCATGGCCCGTTATTTCATGATGCTGTTTAACAATCCGCCCTTTGCGATGATATTCTGAATAAAAGGCGGAAACGGCTGAGCCTTATAGCTTTTCCCGCTGGACAGGTTTTTAATCACGCCGGTGTCGAAATCGACCTCCACCTCGTCGCCCGCCCGGATATCCTCGGCGGCCTCTGCGCATTCCAGAATCGGCAGCCCGATGTTGATGGCGTTGCGGTAAAAAATACGGGCAAAGGTGGACGCGATCACGCAGGACACCCCGCTGGCCTGAATCGCGATCGGCGCGTGTTCACGCGACGAACCGCAGCCAAAATTTTTCGCCGCGACAATGATGTCGCCTTTTTTTACATTCTTTACAAAATCCCGATCGATATCCTCCATGCAGTGCGACGCCAGCTCCGTGTGGGAGGCGGTGTTCAGGTATCTCGCGGGAATAATCACGTCCGTGTCGACATTGTCTCCGTATTTGTGTACAAATCCGTGTGCGTTCATTTCAAGCCCTCCTCAGTCCAGTTTATCCGGGTCGGCAATATATCCCGCCACGGCGCTCGCCGCGGCAACGGCCGGGCTGGCAAGATATACCTCCGATTCCACATGTCCCATGCGGCCCACAAAATTGCGGTTCGTCGTGGAAACCGCGCGCTCCCCTTTGCCCAATATCCCCATATGCCCGCCGAGGCAGGGACCGCAGGTCGGCGTGCTGAACACGGCGCCGGCCTCCACAAAAATTTCCGCCAGTCCTTCGCGCAGGGCCTGCAGGTAAATGGCCTGTGTTCCCGGCAGGACAATGCACCGCACGTGCCTGGCCACCTTCCTGCCTTTCAGGATGGAGGCCGCGATGCGCAGGTCCTCGATCCGCCCGTTGGTGCAGGAGCCGATCACGCTCTGGTCGATCCTGATTTCCCCCACGTCGTCGATGACTCTGGTGTTTTCCGGCAGATGCGGGAACGCAACCGTCGGCCTGAGCTGCGACAGGTCGATTTCATAGGTCTCGTCGTAAACGGCGTCTTCGTCCGCCGCGTAGACCACCGGTTCCCGCTGGAAGCGGTCCTTTTCGTAGGCAAGCGTCACTTCGTCCACCGGGAAGATGCCGTTCTTGGCCCCGGCCTCGATCGCCATGTTCGCAATGCTGAGACGGTCGTCCATCGAAAGCGCCTTCACCCCTTCGCCGGTGAATTCCAGCGAGCGGTACAGCGCGCCGTCCACCCCGATCATTCCGATCAGGTGCAGAATCACGTCCTTACCGCTGACCCATTTGGCGGGTTTGTTTTTCAGCACAATC
The DNA here is from genome assembly GCF_052442865.1 of Caproiciproducens puteiluti. Taxonomy (NCBI): domain Bacteria; kingdom Bacillati; phylum Bacillota; class Clostridia; order Eubacteriales; family Acutalibacteraceae; genus Caproiciproducens; species Caproiciproducens puteiluti. Next base: position 3,735,130 of record NZ_CP194790.1, read on the forward strand.
CGGATGGCGGAAGGAACCTTGAACCATGTCTTTCCGGAAATCATGCCCGCCGCCATGTCGGTGGAACCGACGCCTGTGGAAAACGCGCCGAGCGCGCCGTAGGTGCAGGTGTGGGAGTCCGCACCGATCACGCAGTCGCCCGGGCCGACCAGCCCCTTTTCCGGCAGCAGCGCGTGTTCAATACCCATCTGCCCCACGTCGAAAAAATTGGTAATGCTGTATTTTTCCGCAAAGCCGCGCACTTGACGGCACTGCTCCGCCGCCTTGATGTCCTTGTTCGGCGTAAAATGGTCCAGCACCAACGCGATTTTATCCTGATCAAAAACCGACGAAGCCCCGCATTTTTCAAACTCGTTGATGGCCACCGGCGAGGTGATGTCGTTGCCGAGCACCAGGTCCAGCCTCGCCTCGATCAGCTGCCCGGCCTCCACATGCTCCAGCCCGGCGTGCGCAGCCAGAATCTTCTGCGTCATCGTCATTCCCATCGTGATATCCTCCTATCATCCGTCCGCCTTCCACCGTTCCCGCATCGGACGGCGGCCAGCGGCCGTGTCATTAATCGTATTATGGCAGGAAACTTGAAAAAAGAATGTAACATGTGATACAATTATAGAAATATTATCGGCTCTCCCCCCGTCCGGGACAGGGAGAACCACCGATTCGATTTGCAGCAGAGAATCGACGCAAAAGGAGAAACCGGAGGGATGAAAATGGAGCTTTTTCCGCAAAAAAATATAGGGAGCGTGCTGGAAAAATCCCACACGCCCCGTAGCTACGGGAAAGACCGTATGATTTACTGGCAGGAAGCCCCCGCCGGTGAATTTTATTATTTAAAGCACGGAAAGGTAAAAATTTTCCTCAGCTCGGAAAACGGCATGGAAAAAACCCTCACCGTTCTGGAGCCGGGAAGCATCTTCGGCGAAGCGGCCTTTTTCGACGGAATGCCACGAGTTTCCAGCGCCAAAACGCTGGTAAAATCCGAGATCATCACGGTCACCCGGCAAAGCCTGATGGACTGTATCCGCCGGGAGCCGCAGCTCGCCATGTACCTGCTGACCTACCTGTCGCAGACCATCCGCATGCTTTCCGCCCAGGTCAATTCCATGACCTTTCTGCAGGCCGACCAGCGGCTTGCGCGGCTGCTGCTCAGCCTGGAAAAAAGCGGAACCGTTTCCGCCACCCACGACGATCTCGCCGGGCTCGCGGGCGTGTCGCGCGTGACCGTCAGCCGCATCCTGACCCGGTTCGCCCAAAGGGGCTGGACCGCCGCCCGCTACCGGGAGGTGCAGATTCTGGATGAAGCGGGGCTGAAAGGCTTTATTGAAGAATGACCGCCGCGTAAACGGGGAAAATACGACATGCCCTATGCCTGCTTCCTGCAACCGGACACCTTTCAGGGGACCTCGCAAATTTCTTATTTCCGGACAAAAAATCGGCAATCTGTTGTCAAATATTTGGAAGCAAACGCTTTTTTTGTCAAATAGTCATTGACAATTATGAATTTTTTATTATAATAAGGTCACAGGGTAGTAATTGTTGTTTCATGAAACAAGCTAAACCTATCATCCGTTCAGGACGGATGATAGGTTTTTTTGTTTTTACAAAGAGGGGGTGAAAACGTGGAAATTGTGAAAATTCTGAACAACAATTTCGCAATTGTAAAAGAAGAGGACGGCATCGAAAAAATTATTATGGGCAGAGGCGTCTGCTTCGGCAAAAAAGTCGGTGCGACCGTCGAAACCGGCAAAGTCGAAAAAATATTTTACCTGCAGGACAAAACGCAGGCAGCAAGGCTTGAGGAGCTGATTATGAAGCTACCGCTGGATCAGCTGAAGCTGGCAGAACGCATTGTCAACGAGGCGCGGCTTCAGCTTGGGAAAAAGATCAGTGACGCAATTTATATCTCCCTGGCGGATCACATCAGCTTTTCCATTAAGCGGTTCAAAGAGGGCGTGAATATCCGGAATTCCCTGCTCTGGGATATTCAGAGATTTTATCCGGAGGAATATCGGTTCGGCCTGACGGCTCTGAATCTGATCGAGGAACAGTACGGCATCCGGCTGCCCGACGACGAGGCGGGCTTCATTGCCCTGCACATTGTCAATGCGGACCAGAAGGACGCGGACGACGATATGTACCGCGTCACACAGATCATGAAGGACCTGACAAACATTGTGAAGTATACCTATGCGCGGGACTTCGATGTCACTTCCCTTTCCTACCACCGCTTTATTACCCACCTGCGGTTTTTTGTCCAAAGGACTCTGGCGAACAAAACCTACAGCGATGAATCCATGGACAACGAGTTGTTTGCAATGGTCAAGGAGAAGTATTCCATGGCCTACGGATGCGTCCTCAAAATCGAGGATTATCTGGAAACGGAATGCGGGCTGTCGGTCACGGACGAGGAAAAAATATATTTATCCATTCACATTGAGCGCTCTATGAGCAGCACATAAATCAACCATAAAAAGGAGAGAGCAAAATGGCAAAATACAGCGATCTGGTATCGTTCATTGTCGAAAATGTCGGCGGAAAAGACAATATTCTTTCTGTAAGCCACTGTATGACGAGATTAAGGTTCCATCTGAAGGATTACTCGCTGATCAATGAAGCGAACATCGCTTCCAACAGCAAAATCGCCACCGCGCAGAAAGCCGGCGGAGAATATCAGGTGGTGGTCGGAACAATGGTGGGGGAGATCCACGCAGAACTGTCCTCTTTTCTGGGACTGAAAAGCGACGATTCCCAAACGGCGGAAAAGAGCGATTCCCTTCTGAACAGAATTATTCAGGTTATTACAAAATCGATCACCCCTGTTCTGGGGGTTCTGATGGCCTCCGGCCTGATTCAGGGCGTGCTGGCCCTGCTGGTGGCCTGCGGTGTCTTACAAACCACCGACGGCGCGTACATCATTCTGAACGTGATGGGAAACGCCCTGTTTAACTTCTTCCCCATTTTCCTGGGCTATACCGCCGCGAAGGCATTCAAGATGGACGGATTTGTCGGTATGGCGATCGGCGCCTGTCTGGTCTTTCCGACCATATTGGCAAACCTGACGTCAGGCGACCCGTTGTTTACTCTGTTTGCCGGAACCATTTTCAGTACGCCCGTTTATAAAACGTTTTTCGGGATCCCGGTTATATTTCCGACGACGGGTTATACCTCCACGGTCGTGCCCATCATCATTTCCATGTATTTCACCTCTAAATTTGAAAAATTCCTGAAAAATCACATTCCCGACATCGTCGCCTTTACGATCGTCCCCTTTCTGACAATAGCGGTCTGCGTCCCCCTGACGATCCTTGCCGTCGGACCCATCGCCAACTTTCTCTCCCTGCTGATAACGGCCGTCATTACTTACCTGAACAACCTGTCCCCCGTTATCACCTCGATTGTCGTGGGCATTGTCTATCAGCCGCTGGTCATTCTGGGGCTGCACTGGCCCCTGATTACGATCGGCATCACCAATATGGGGGCAGTGGGCTCCGACTACATTATCCCGATGATCTTCACCGCTTCCTTTACGCAGACGGCGGTCGTTCTGGCGGTGTACTGCAAAACCAGAGACAAAAAGATCAAAAACATCTGCGTTCCCGCCATGATTTCAGGCTGCTTCTGCATTATTGAACCTGCGATTTACGGAATCACCCTGCCGGTCAAAAAGCGTTTTGCCTTCAGCATTGCCGGTGCGACCGTAGGCGCCGTGATTATTTCCCTGTTCGGCGCGAAGATGTACGCGGTAAGCGTCGGCGTGCTGGGCACCGTTGCGTTTATTAATCCGAACGGCGATATGGGCGGATTCTATATTGCCATTATCGCCACCCTCATTTCCATGGTTGTTTCCTTCCTGCTGACCTTCTTCACCTTTAACGAGCAAAACCCCGGCGCGGTTTCGGCGTCCGGCGGCGACGGAACGGCCAATCTTCTGATTCATTCCCCTCTGAAAGGGAAAACCGTCAAGCTGGAGAACGTGCAGGATGCGTCCTTTTCAAAAGGCGTTCTGGGAAAAGGAATCGCGATTTCGCCGTCGGAGGGAAAACTGGTCGCCCCGTGCGACGGAATCGTTTCCAACCTGTTTTCAACGGGCCACGCGCTCGGCATTACCAGCGACGACGGATGCGAGATTTTAATTCACGTGGGAATCGACACCGTCCGGCTGAACGGCAAATATTTTACGATCCGTACAAAGCAGGGCAGCAGGGTTAAAAAGGGCGACGTATTGGTGGAATTTGATATTGACGCCATCACGAAGGAAGGCTACAGCCTGATTACCCCCGTGCTCGTCACAAACAGCGACGACTATTTCGATATTGTAGAAACCACCAGTGAAAGCGTCGATTATCTGGAGCAGCTGATCCGGGTGCTGCCCAATAAAAAGGAAAACGCCGGAAAATTGGCGGAGGCTTAAATGAAAACTGAAAAAAACACGGCGCTCTATTCCAGAATCAGGGGCGTTCTGATCGGCGGGGCCTACGGGGATGCCATGGGAATGCCCACGGAGTTCTGGACGCAGGAGCACATCCTTTCCCGATTCCCTCAGGGGGTCGGCGGTCTTCTTCCTTCCCAGCCGGATGACTTTTTCGGCAGGAGCATGTCTGCCGGAGAAATTACAGACGATACCATCAATACCGTCATGATTGCGGACATGCTCGCGGAAAATCACGGCACGATCAATACGGAAAGCTATCTTAAAAGGCTCATCGCGTGGAAAAACGAATCGGAGGTGGCCGCCCTCGTATGCGGCCCCAGCACCTTAAAGGCTCTGGAGGCGATCGAGCGGGGCGTATCCGTGGAGGTAACCGGAAAGCTCGGCACCACAAACGGCGCCGCAATGAAAATAAGCCCTGTGGGAATTCTTTCGGACTACCGCCGACCCGACGCCCTGATCGGCAGCGTAAGCGCGATCTGCAAGCCCTCCCACAACACCTCCATCGCCATTCAGGGCGCCAGCGTTGTCGCGGCAATGGTCAGCTATGCCGTTTCAGGAGGAAACGACATTCCTGCAATGTGGGAGCTGGCGGAGGAGATTTCCGTACGGGCAAAACCGAGCGGGTTCCAGATCCCGTCGGCTTCTCTCACGGAAAGAATGAAGCTGGCAAAACAGCTGATTCAAAACCGCACCGCGGCGGAGGCGATGAAAAGACTCTATGACGTCGTCGGCACCGGGGTGGAAACCATCGAGACCATTCCGTCCGTTCTCGCCGTGATAGAGCTGTCCGAAGGGGACCCCCTGGCCTCCGCGAAAATCAGCGCGTCGCTCGGCGGGGATACGGATACCATCGGGGCCATCTCCACGGCGATCTGCGGAGGAATGAACCCGGACTTTCCCGATTCCCTGGTCCGTGAGCTGGAGAACGTGAATCACCTTGACTTTGACCGGCTCAGCAGCCGGCTGCATCCCTTTTCTCCCTACGCATAAAGAGTACAAAAAAACAGGCGGCCCCGATAACAATCCTCCAATAAGGATGTTTACGAAAATCATAATTGTTCAGCTCGCAGCCGAACAATTACCGATGAATTGTAAATAATCTTTATTGGAGGATTTGTTTTATAGCTTTGAATACACAGAGATTGATGGATTATTGTATCCAAATATTGAAATTGACTGAAAAGCCAAGCTTGACAACTTGGGGAATACCTTGGAACGTACTCGTTTATGCGGATTGACGCAAGAAATTGCAGATGAATTGTACTGCATATTTTTTTATTAAAATAGATAATCCTTCTCTTTGTTTAAGTGTAAACCATAAAATCTTTTTTAGAAAATTTATAGTAATTTATTTCTTGTATTGACAAAATCATAATTAGGTATACAATAAGATCGGCAAAGCTTACAGTGTAAGTTTTGCCGATCTTATTAAAATGAGGTGATGTATATTGAGGCCTAACCATACTGCCCTGAATCGCGAAATTATTTTAAAAACAGCACTTACTATTTTAGATGAGTCTGGTATTGAAGCCCTTAGCATGCGAACCCTTGCGAAACATTTAAACGTGAAAGCGATGTCTTTGTATAATCATATAAAAAACAAAGAAGACCTATTGAACGGTGTTGTAGAAATAATTTTGCAGGAAGTCTTAATCCCAGAACCTACATCAGATTGGAAAAAAGATTTGAGACGTATTGCATGTTCTTTTCATGCCACTTTGCTTCGCCACCCTAACGTCATTCCGATCATATCTACACATTCACCTGTTACAGCAAAAGGATTAGAACAAGCGGAAAAAATTCTTTCTATTTTAAATGGGATAAATAAGGCAGGATTATGTGCTTTTTCGCTTATGCATATTATAGTTGCCTATATCATTGGACATGCAGGAATGAGCCTAACTAGCCAGCAAGAAAATAAAAAATCGAATGAAAAACAATTTTATCAAGACGAGGAAAATTTGAAAACACTTCCTAATCTTTTGAATGCATTCCAAAACCTTTCACAAAGAAATATTGACGAAGAGTTTATGTATGGGCTTAATTTAATACTTGATAGTTTATAAAAGTATAAATATAACAGAGAAGGGAGCAAAATAGTTTTGAGAATATTAATAATAGGAACAGGTGTAATTGGGTGTATATATGGATGGCAGTTGTATGAATCCGGAAATGTGATTACACATTTTGTTCGGAAAGGGCAAAAAGAACATATTGATAAAGAAGGATTTTTAATTCGCTGCCTTGATGCCAGAAAAGCTGACAAAACTGTCGTAGAAACATTATACCAGCCTGAAGTGACCGAACAAATAAATGATATATATGATTTGATTATTGTCCCAGTCAAGGCAAATCAACTTGAATCCATTTTACCAATAATAGCTCAGACGGAAAAACATATAGATGTTCTTTTTCTACAAAACTTATGGGTAAAGCACATAGGGCTTATTGAAAGCTACCTTCCTGATTCTAGAATTATATATGGGCAGGCTCATATTATGGGTGGTGGAAAAAAAGGAAATATTATTACATGTACTATTTTCGGCAATAAAGCTGCACCGACTATGATAGGAAAAAAAGACGGAAGTAAAACAGAGCAGGTAATAAGAATCGAAAAACTGATACAACAAGCTAATTTAAATCCTAAAGTAAGCAAGGATATTCTTGCATGGCTTTATACCCATTATGCTGAGGCAAATGGACTGGTCGCAGGTGTCATGGAAGCGGGTACTAGTGTAAACTACGTTTCGGATATTCAATATATCAGACACTCAGTAAAAGTAATTCGCGAAGGTTTTAAAGTATGCGCCACATTAAAAATACATGCGTGGAAAATATACCCTCAAGCACTATATTATTTACCAATGTGGATTCTGCTTCCAGCATTATTAAAAATGTATAGCACAGAAGAAACACAGTTAATGATTCAAGGTCATATTTCTCATTCACTGGATGAAATGAAACAAATGTTTTATGATGTTCTTAATACGGGCGAATCATTTCATCTGTCTATGGCATGCTACAAGCAAATGCAAAAATTTATGTTTTTATGATGGTACTCATGCTTTGCAATTTCACAGGCCTATGCACTATAAAACCATATTTTTAAAAAGAAACAGCCGGTTCCAAGGGGATAATATGTTCATTTGCAGAATAGCATTTTGACCAAATAGCTCTGTGTAATTTTTCGCACTGAGCTATTTTTGCGTCCATTTGCGGGTAAGAATGGAAAACTGCCTATATAGGGTATTTTGCACTCTTACTCTCTTCTCTTTTTGGGAAGAGCCTCAGACAACGGAGACGGATTCACGCCCAAAGGGTGTGGCAAGCGTCCTATCTGTCGGACATTCGTCCTCGCCCCTTGCGGTGCACAGATAGTTTTCCTGCTCCACAGAGGCAAAAAAGTGCGAATGGCACTGGAAAACTTGTCTGAGATACAGTTTAAAGCATTGTCTGGAAACTACGAAACGGAACGACGAGAGCTTACCCAGCGTTTTGGCAAGCTGGAACAGGCAATCAGTTCGGGGAAAGGCACCATGCTGAATGCCGACCGTTTTCTGGCTATTATGGACAGGTACACCGATATTCAGAAGCGGACACCCGAAATCGTGTGGGAGTTTGTCGAGAAGATAGTGGTGAATCAGCGTTTCGAGCCATGGAGGAAGAAAAACGATACCTAGCAGGTTGATGTCTATTTCAACTTTGTAGGCAAAGTGTAGGCAAGAGAAAAACCGTAGGACTTGATATCCTACGGCAAATCTTAAAAACTGAAAACATCCTTATTGACACGGGGCTATAAGGGCTGCCTGTTTTTTTGTAAAGATTCTGATTAGTCTTTCGGCTTCATGGTGGGGAACAGAAGCACGTCGCGGATGGACGCGCTGTCGGTCAGGAGCATGACCAGCCGGTCGATACCCATGCCCATGCCGCCGGTCGGCGGCATGCCGTACTCCAGAGCGGTCAGGAAATCCTCGTCGATCATATTGGCTTCTTCGTCGCCCGCGGCGCGCAGCTCCATCTGGTGCATAAAACGTCCGCGCTGGTCGATCGGGTCGTTCAGCTCGGAGTAGGCGTTCGCCAGCTCGCGGCGGGTAATGAACAGCTCAAACCGCTCCACCAGTTCCGGGCAGTCCTGCTTGCGCTTGGTCAGCGGAGAGACCTCCACCGGATAATCGTAGATAAAGGTCGGCTGCAGGAGATGCTCTTCCACCTTTTCCTCAAACGCCAGCGACATGATATCGCCCCATTTGTCGGTGCTCTTGGTTACAAGCCCCAGCTCCTTTGCGACTGCTTTCGCCTTTTCGGTGTCGCCCTTGAAGGAGAGGAAGTCAATTCCCGCGTATTCCTTGATCGCGTCGTTCATGGACAGGCGCTTGAACGGCAGGGCCAGACTGACGTCCTCGCCCTGATAGGTGATCTGATCGGACCCGCACGCCTTCACGGCGCACTCGTGGATCATATTCTCGGTAATTTCCATCATCCCGCGGTAATCCGTGTACGCTTCGTAAAGCTCGATGGTGGTGAATTCCGGGTTGTGTTTGACATCCATTCCCTCGTTGCGGAAAATGCGGCCGATTTCGTAGACGCGCTCCATCCCGCCGACGATCAGCCTTTTCAGGTGCAGCTCCGTCGCGATCCTTAAGTACATATCGATGTCAAGCGTATTGTGATGCGTAATAAACGGCCGTGCGGTAGCGCCGCCCGCAATATTGCTGAGCACGGGCGTTTCCACCTCGATATAGGATTTCTCATCCAGAAAGTTACGGATGGTCCTTATGACTTCACTGCGCTTGATAAAGGTATCCTTTACCTCCGGGTTGACGATCAGGTCAAGGTAGCGCTGGCGGTAGCGCAGGTCGGTGTCCTTCAGCCCGTGGAATTTTTCCGGCATGGGCAGCAGCGATTTGGAGAGCAGCTTTATTTCTTTGGCGTGAACGGAAATTTCTCCCCTGCGGGTTTTGAAAACATATCCCTTTACGCTGACAATGTCGCCCAGATCCCAGTAGCTTTTCAGGTCGTTATAGCTTTCCTCGCCCACCTGGTCGATTTTCAGGTAAACCTGTATCCTGCCAGTACGGTCGTGGATATCCAGAAAACTCGCCTTGCCCATGTCGCGCCAGCTCATAACGCGGCCGGCGATGCATACGTCGCTGTTTTCCAGCTTTTCAAAGGACTGGCGGATTTCCTGCGCGGTCGTATCCCGCGGGCAGACCGTAATGGCAAACGGGTCCCTGCCGGCCTGCTGAAGCGCCGTCAGCTTATCCCTGCGTATCTGCAGCAGTTCGCTGACATCCTGCTCCGGCTGGCAGGTTTCCTTCGTCTCATTGATTGTTTCGCTCATTTGTAACTCTCCTAAATCATAAATTCACTCCCGCTGAAAAACGTTATTTGGAGATGGTGAGAACCTCGTATTCCATCGTTCCGGCGGGAACCTCAACTTCAATTTTATCGCCGATGCCGTGGCTCAAAAGGGATTTTCCGACCAGCGATTCGTCGGAAATGCTTCCGTTCACCGGGTCGGCTTCGTTGGAGCCGACAATTTTATAGTTGGCGACGCTGCTGTTTCCGGTCGAGGGGTTTGTCACCCTTACCTCTACCTTGGAGCCGATATGGATATTCTCATTGCTGAGCTCGTCTTCGTCGATTACCTTGACGTTTTTCAGCATGACCTCAATATCCGCAATACGGGCTTCCACGATCGCCTGATCGTTTTTCGCCTCGTCATATTCGCTGTTTTCAGACAAGTCGCCGAAGGAAAGAGCGATCTTGATTTTCTCCGCCACTTCCTTGCGTTTGACGCTTTTCAGCTCTTCCAGCTCGTTTTCAAGCTTTTCAAGACCTTCTTTTGTCAAAATTACCTGTTTAACCATATATAATAACCACCTTTTCAATGCAATTTCTTGCACTTTTTCTACAGCGTTTTCCCTTACAATGGCAGAATAATTCCGTGTTCCTCCTCCGCTTTCGGCGGGGGAGGAACACCCTTCCACCTGTCACTGTAAACAGGATTGCTATATTTTTCTATAATAAATACATTATAGTGATGCCGTACCGTTCTGTCAATAAAATCCGCCCCGGCGGGCGGATTTTCCAGAAAAAACAGGGATATGCAAACGCATATCCCCAAGACCGGTTCAGTCCGTCGCGGCTCCGCTTTCCGCCGGTACCTCCGCAGCGGCGCCGGGGGCCTGGGAAACATTCGCTCCCTGCCGGATCAGCGCGGAAACCGCGGCCTGCAGCTGCGCGTCCTGATCGCCCGCCAGCTGATTCTTCGCCAGCAGCTCGCGCTGGGCGTCGGTAAGCTCTTTGCTGACATCCGCGTCAATCCCCTTGCCGTTAAAGACATTGCCGTTCAGAGTCAGGTAATTTGCCACGGAAAGGATAATGGCCGACCCGTCGGAAAGCGGCATCACTTCATCCTTTGTGCCGAAGCCCGCCGTCTTTTCCCCGACCAGCAGTCCCTTTTTATAGTCCTTGATATCGGACGCGAAAATTTCCGCCGCGCCAAAGGTGTTCCGGTCGACAATCACCGAAATGGGCAGGCTGACCTCGTTTGCGTTGGAGGTGTACTCCACGGTAACCTTTCCGGCCTTGTTCCTGTAGCTGACCGTATTGCCCGCGGGCAAGAGCGTGTCCAGCATGGCGGCCATCCCGCCGACGCTTCCGCCGGAATTGCTTCTGAGGTCGACGACAATGCCCGCCGCGCCTTCCTTGATGCGCTGGGCGAGCAGCGTATTGAACTGCTCCGCGTTGTTATCGGTAAATTCGCTGATTTTCAGATAGGCCACGTTGCCGTTGATCATGGAGGAGGTGATCGTCCGCTCGGTGTACTCCGCACGGGTCACGGTAATGCTGAGCTTTTCCGTTTTCGTTTCCGTCCCGCTGGAAGCTCCGGCGTCCTCCGTCCTGCGCAGGATGCCGAACTTTACCTTGGAACCGGAAACGCCGTCCAGCTTGTTGAGCGCATCGCCGTAGGTGATGCGTACGATTTCCTTATCATCCATGCTGACAATGGTGTCGCCCTTTTTGATTCCGCTTTTTTCGGCGGGGGAATTCGGCATTACTTCAATGACTTCCATGTTGCCGTCGTTGTCGCGGGCCGTCTTGATGCCCACGCCGATATTCTTTCCACTGTTTCCGCTGACATACGCCTTATATTTCTCCGCCGACAAATATTTTGCCTGTGAATCCCCCAACCCGGCCACGTATCCGGCGCAGATGCCGTCGTTCAAAGCGGTTTCGTCCACCGCGCCGATATAGTCCTGCCTTGCCTTCTGGTCGATCTCGCTCAGCTTGGTATACATCGCCTGGCGAGCGTTGACATCCGCGACCTTGGTGTTGAAGTTTTTCATCGCGTAAACGTAGGTGAGGGAAACCGTAATGGAGGCCGTAACGGCAACAAGGGCAACCGCCGCGCCCCAGGTCAGCTTTCTGCTCATATCGAATCAATCATTCCTTATTCTGGATTTTCCTTCCGCCTATTTGCTGAACCAGTTCAGCGGATTCTTTGCCACACCGTTCACACGGATTTCAAAATGAAGATGCGCCCCCTGCGAATCTCCGGTGTTGCCGACATAGGCGATTACCTGTCCCTTTTTCACCGTCTGTCCTTTGCTGACCGCCACGCTGCTGCAATGGCCGTACAGGGTGGAGTACCCTCCGCCGTGGTCGATCGCCACCACGTTGCCGTACCCGCCGTAGCCGGTTCCGTAATTGCCCCAGCCCGCCATCATCACCTTGCCCGAATCGGCCGCGACAATCGGCTTGCCGTAAACGCCCGCGGAGGAAATGTCGATTCCCTTGTGCAGGCTGCCCCACCGGTAGCCGTAGCCGCTGGTAATATTGGTAACGCCCGGCAGAGGCCAGCCAAAGTTGCCCTTGCTCACGTAGCCGCCGCTGCCGCCGGTTCCTTTCTGGGAAGCGTAATAATCCTTATACCACTGGTCGATTGCGGCATCCGCTTTCTTGCGCTGCTCGGCCAGCTTCGCGTTCTCCTGATTGGCGCTCGATTCGTTCTGGGAAATCTCCGCAATGACCGCCTTTGTTTCATTGACCAGCGAAGTGAGCTCGCCCTGCTTTGTGTCCAGCGCCACCCTCGCTTCGGCAACGCTTTTGCGGTTGGTCTCAATCTCCGATTTCTGCGCCTTAATGCTGTCCATATCGGACTTCAGCGTATTGATCAAATTGGTGTCATGCGTGGTAATGGCCTGAATCGCCTCTGTTTTATCCGCAAGATCCACCACGCTTTTGGCGCTTAGGATAATTTCAAGGTTGGACGCCTCGCCCGTCAGATAGAGTGCGCGCAGCCTTTGTTTGAGCTGTTCGTAGTTTGCGTCGATATTTTTCTGCTTATCGGCGATCTGCGATTCCTTTTGGGAAATGTCCGAATCCAGAGTATTGATCTGCTGATTCAAAACGTCGATCTGGCTCTGCACGGTGCTTACCTGCGTGTCCAGCGCCGCTTTATACTGCTGCTTCTGGGCCTTATCTGCTTTCAGCGTTTTCAGCTTGGCGGCAACCTCCGCCTGCTTTTTCTTCAGATCGGCCTGCTCCTTTTGCAGCTGGCTCAGGCTTTTGGCGGCGGACGCCGGCATGGCGACCTGAGGAGTAAAAATCATCGCCAGCGCCAGAACGACGGCGAGCAATCCTTTGACCCATTTTTTACCAGCCAACGATCTCCCCTCCTTCCTTTTTCAGATATTTGCTGATGGAAATCACTCCGCCGACCGCGCCGAACAGCATTCCGGCCAGAATAAACGCCAAGGTAATGCTCCACGCGAGGGGCTGTATGTCAACGGGAGAAAACATCATAATGGATGTAATGGAGGTAATCATTTTATCGTAGAGCAAAAGCAGGATCAGGCTGGAAATCAGCCCCGAAAGGATTCCGATGATCATGCCCTCCACGATAAACGGGACGCGTATGAACCAGTTCGTCGCGCCGACGGACTTCATAATGCTGATCTCCACCCGCCGCGAAAACATGGTGACCCGGATGGTATTGGAAATAATGAACAGCGAAACCAGGCTGAGCAGCAGGATGATCCAGAAGCCCACCATGGTGATCATGCGGTCCAGATTCGTCAGCTTCTGCGCCACATCCGAATAATCGTTGATGCTCGCGACACCGGAAATCTTCTGGATCTGCGCCGCGGTTTCCTTATACTTGGAAAGGTCCTTGAACGAAACCTTGAAAGCGTCCGGCAGAGGGTTTTCCTTCCCGGTCATGCCCTGCAGCATGGTGCCGTCCTTATCGCCCAGAATATCCATATACTGCTGGATGGCGTCGTCCTTCGGCACGAATTCACAGGCTTCGATATTGTCGAGCTTTTTGATTTCCTCCCCGACCTTGATGGCGGAAAGCGTAGGTAGGTCCTGCGTCATATAGACCCTGACGGAATTGTTGCCCTCCAGCGTTTTCATCGCGGAATCGATATTATAGGAAAAAAGCACCGCCGCGCCCGTCAGCAGCAGGCATGAAATCAGCACGCCGACAGACGCAAAGCTCATGGTGCGGTTGTTCCAGATATTTTTGATACCCTCTTTCATCAGGTACCCCAGTCCGTTAATCCTCATGGCGCGCCTCCTTCTGCAAAGCGGTGTCCGCCACGATGCTTCCGCCGTGGATTTCCACCACTCTGCGGTGGAAGTGCTTGACGAGAGAATGTTCGTGCGTCACCATCAGGATGGTGGTGCCGCGGCGATTGATTTCGTTGAGCAAATCCACGATTTCAAAGGAAAGAGCGGGGTCAATGTTGCCCGTAGGCTCGTCCGCAATAATCAGCTTGGGGTTGTTGATCAGCGCCCGCGCAAGGCCCACTCTCTGCTGCTCCCCGCCGGAAAGCTCCGCCGGATGGCACATCGCCTTGTTCTGAAGGTCGACAAGGCTCAGGATGTACGGGACCCGCTTGTGGATTTCCCTGTTGGTCGCCCCTACGATGTGCATGGCGAACGCCACATTGTCGAACACCGTCATATTGTCGATCAGCCGGAAATCCTGAAAGACGATCCCCATCGTCCGGCGCATATACGGCACGTCCCGCTTTCTCAGCGTGGAAAGCCTTCTGCCGTTGACGGTAATTTCGCCCTCGCTGGCTTTTTCCTCACACATAATCAGCTTGAGGAAGGTGCTTTTCCCCGCGCCGGAAGAGCCGACAATAAAGACAAATTCGCCCTTGTCCACTTTCAGGTTCACATCTTTGAGCGCTTTTGTCCCATTGGAATATGTTTTGCTTACATTCTGAAATTCTATCAATGTAATCGCTCCATTAAATTCATTCATACTGATCTTTCATTGCGTAAATAAAAGGTCAGGATAAGGATTCATTTCCCACAAAATCCACCATAAAAAACCAAAAAAACCAAAACCCATTGGCATGTTTACATAATACCAATGGGCAGCTGATTTATTATTCCTTTATAGAATTAATTTGTAATAAATCTGTAATATTTTTGATTTCTTTTTTCATTTCCCTGTCAGAATTTAACTGGGTTGGAAGAAAGATACTTCTTGACCATCAGAGCGACCTTGAAAACAATGGCGTCTTCAAACTCACGCAAATCCAGACCGGTGATCTTCTTGATCTTTTCCAGCCTGTAAACCAGCGTATTCCGGTGGACAAACAGCTTGCGGGAGGTTTCGGAAACGTTCAGGTTATTTTCAAAGAAGCGCTGGATGGTGAACAGGGTCTCGTGGTCCAGCGATTCGATCGAGCCGCGCTTGAAGACTTCTTTCAGGAACATGTCGCACAGCGTCGTCGGCAGCTGGTAAATCAGGCGGGCAATCCCGAGGTTGTCATAGCTGACGATCGGCTTCTCCGTGTCGAACACCTTGCCGACCTCCAACGCGACCTGGGCTTCCTTGAAGGAGCGGGCCAGATCCTTGATTCCGGTCACCGTGGTGCCGATTCCGACCACACAGTGGGTGTAGAACTCGCTGGAAAGGGTGTCCACAATGGAACTCGCCAGTTTTTCCAGATCCTTCGGCTCAATGCCGGCACGGATTTCCTTGACCAGCGCGATATCGTTTTCGTTAATATTAATGATAAAGTCCTTGTTTTTATCCGGGAAAAGATTCTGTACCACATCGTAAGCCGAAATATCGGACTTGTTCGTAATTTTAATCAGCATACATACGCGGTTCACATCAGCGTTAAAGCGGAGCTCCCGGGCTTTCAAATAGATATCGCCGGGCAGAATATTATCCAGAATCACATTCTTGATAAAGTTGCTGCGGTCGTATTTTTCATCGTAATACTGCTTGATGCTGCTCAGTGAAACAGCCAGCAGGGAAGCGTAGCGGCCGGCCTCCGGATCGCTGCCGGAAACAAAAACGGCGTATTCCGGTCTTGGGCGGCTGCCGAACGACTTAAAAGTATAGCCGTTGACCACAAAAGTTCCCGGCGTCGCCAGAACCTCGGCGGTAATGCTGTCGTTCACTTCGCCGATACGGCCAAGCTCACTGCAAGCTATGATAACCGAGGTCTCATCGATCACACCGATCGTACGGTCGATTGCGTCGCGCATTTGGTGGATAACTCCCTGAAATAATCTATTTGACATAGCTCTCCCTCACTTTATATAACTTGTGTAATCTGCTGAAATATTATAGTATGCTACATACATTTTACATAAATTCAATGCATTTTTCAACTATGTATTGAACATAAAATAAAAAAATATCATTTTAAGGAGAAATTTGACAATAAAATCCCCTTTTTTGCCTGTTTATCGCTTCTCTGTCGGGAAAAAACCGTTTTTATTTTTCTCAATAAAAAATAAGGGCCGTGTTCACACGGCCCCAAGAATGTCGTAAAACTTATTTTACAATTTTGCGGAAGGGTTTTGCCTCTTCACAGAAGGGATGCTCCCATCAGTTCAGAATCGTCTTTTCCGTATCTTTATCGAACAGATGCATTTTCTGGAGGTTAAAGGCGATCTCAATGGTGTCTCCCGTCTTGGCGGTGGAGGTCGGCTCCACTCTGGCCGTAATGTCGCTGTTCTCGCAGCTCAGGTACAGATAGGTTTCCGCGCCCATCAGCTCGGTTACCTCCACCCCGGCCTTTACAATGCCTTCCGTCGCCTTTGCAAGAAAGTCCGGCTCGTCGTGCACGTCTTCCGGACGGATGCCGAACACAACCGTCTTGCCCACATAATCCTTCAGCACGCCGTCCTTGTCCTTTCCTTCGGGAACGGCAACGCTGTACTTGCCGAATTTCAGGAAGAAGCGGCCGTCCCTGTTTTCGACCTCCGCGTCGATAAAGTTCATCTGCGGGGAACCCATAAAGCCGGCCACAAACTCGTTTACCGGGTAATCGTACAGGTTCTGCGGCGTATCGACCTGCTGGATAAAGCCGTCCTTCATCACCACGATGCGGTCGCCCATGGTCATGGCCTCGGTCTGATCGTGCGTTACATAAATGAAGGTGGTGCCCAGCCTTTTGTGCAGCTTGGAAATTTCGGTCCTCATCTGCGCGCGCAGCTTGGCGTCCAGATTGGAAAGAGGTTCGTCCAGAAGGAAAACCTTCGGGTCGCGGACAATGGCGCGTCCGAGCGCGACACGCTGGCGCTGGCCGCCGGACAGAGCCTTCGGCTTTCTGTCGAGCAGATGGGAGATATCCAGAATCTTGGCGGCCTCTTCCACGCGGCGCTTGATTTCTTCCTTTGCCACCTTGCGGATCTTCAGGCCGAAAGCCATGTTGTCAAAAACCGTCATATGGGGATAGAGCGCGTAGTTCTGGAACACCATTGCGATGTCGCGGTCCTTCGGCGCAATATCGTTCGCAAGCGTCTCCCCGATAAACAGCTCGCCCTTGCTGATCTCCTCCAGTCCCGCGATCATCCGTAGGGTGGTGGACTTTCCGCAGCCGGACGGACCGACCAGAATAATGAATTCCTTGTCGGCGATTTCCAGATTGAAATCCGTAACCGCGGTCACGCCTCCTTCGTAAACCTTGTAAATATGCTTTAATGTAACGTTTGCCATAATTATCCTCCTGAATCTCATACTGTTCGTCTCAACGGCTCCCACAGCGTTTCCATTTCCATTGGGAAAGAAACCCAATCCGCACTTGGGGGAACAACGGCACGCTGTAAAATCAAACCGTTTCTCATTTCGTGAATTCATGATAACAGATGCGACCGGGGATTAACAGCCGTTTTTTATCCAAACTTTGCGTTTTAGAATTATGGAAATCTGATAAAACACAAAAACAGGTCCCGAATTTAGTGTATATTGGATAGCGAAGATTGGCTGAAAATGGCGGATCTCTCCTGCTTGTCCAGCTCCCGCACGGCTCCCGGGGCCAGCTTTTCATCCAGCTTCAGACCGCCGATCTGTACCCGCTTCAGCTTCAGCACCTCGTTGCCGCGCGCCAGAAACATCCGCTTCACCTGGTGAAATTTCCCTTCGCGGATCTGTACGCGGACAAGCGGATGCTCCCCGTCCTCCAGGACCTCCAGCCGCGCCGGCAGGCACGTCCTGTCTTTCAGCTCCACCCCGTTTTCAAACGCGGCGATGTCCTCCGGGCCGACCGGGCGGGCCAGAACCGCCTCATAAAGCTTGTACACATGGCTTTTCGGCGCGAGCATCCGGTGGGCGAACGCCCCGTCGTCGGTAATGATGAGCAGGCCCTCCGTGTCCCTGTCCAGCCGCCCCGCGGGGAAGAGCCCGCGCCGCCTCTGCTCCGGCGGCAGCAGGTCCACCACGGTCCGCGCGCGCGTATCCCGGGAAGCGGAGAGCACCCCGGCGGGCTTGTTCATCATCAGATAAAGGAACTCCCGGAAATTCAGGGGCTCCCCGTTCACCGTCACCTCGTCGGACTGCGTGTCCACCTTGTAGTCGGCTTTTCTGACCACGCTGCCGTTCACCGCAACAACGCCGCGGCGAATCATCGCCCCGGCGTCCCTGCGGCTGCCCAGATTCTGCGAAGCCAGTATTTTGTCGAGCCGTTCCATGCTCATTTGCTCATCCCCCGTGTTTTCACTGTCCCTTTAGTTTAAACGATTCCGGCGCGCCGGTCAATGCGCACTTTGCCCCCGCCCGTTCAGTCCGTAGGCCAGGCGTTTGCCGGAATTTCAGAAGCAGCGGCGGCGGCAGCGTCGTTCGGGCTGGCGGAAGCCGCGTTGGGCGCCGCAGAAGCGGCATTGGGGTCCGCCGAGGCCGCGTTCGGATCAGCGGAAGCCGCGTTCGGATTCTCCTGGATTGGCTCCCCGTAATCGTTGCTGCTCTTCTCCCCGGAGAAACCCGCCATAAAGCCGTCAAGCTGGACGGTGCTCAGGTCGCCCCCGATCACCCTGTTGTCGTAAACAAGCAGAGTGGCCCGCACGTCGGTTGTCTGCGGATAGTTTGTGACCGCATAGATCCACTGCTTGCAGGTTTTCCCCGCGTATGGGGTCAGGTCAAGCCCCTGTTCTTTCTGGATATTGTTATATTGGAGATAGACGTCGTCGAACTGTGCCGGAATCATCACGTCCTTCACTTCAATCGGTTCGGTGTTTACCTGCCAGCCAAACTGTTTCAAAAAGGAAACGCGCTGGTCGTTTGAACCCGCGGTAAGGGTATACTTCTTCCCGTCGGCCGAAGCAACCGGTCCGGAATGGAACAGCTTCGTCACAACGATCGCCGCGGTCACCACCAGTAAAACTGCCGCCAGCCCGATCAATATCTTTTTTCTGCCGGCTTTAATCGAAAAAATAAACATATTCCCGCCCCCTTGTATAAAGATAAATATGCGGGAGGACGGAAAAAAATGCAAAAACAGCCCCCGTTTCCGGCGGCTGTTTGCATTCGTCTTTTATTCTTGCGCTTCCGCGGCTTTCGCTTCCTCAATCACCTTCTGGGCCACCTGCGGCGGGGCCTCCTCATAACGGCAGAAATCAAAGGTGAACGACCCTCTGCCCTGGGTGGACTGGCGCACGAAGGTGGTAAAATCGTGCATCTCCGCCATCGGCACCTCGGCCTCCACGACCTGCCTGCCGTTCTCCGCCGGGTTCATCCCCAGCACACGGCCGCGGCGCTTGTTGACCTCGCCCATGACATCGCCCATGTTGGCGTCCGGCACCGTGCATTTCAGCGTACCGATCGGCTCCAGCAGCACGGGGTTCGCAATCGGCATACCCGCTTTGTAAGCGAGGTTCGCCGCCATTTTGAAGGACATTTCGGAGGAATCCACCGGATGGTACGAGCCGTCGTACAGCGTCGCCCTCAGCCCGACCACCGGGTATCCGGCGAGCGGCCCTTTTCCAATGGACTCGCGCAAACCCTTTTCCACCGCGGGGAAGAAGTTCTTCGGCACCGCGCCGCCCACGACGCGCTCGCCGAACTCGAGGCCCTCGCTGTCACAGGGCTCAAATTCGACCCAGATATCGCCGAACTGCCCGTGTCCGCCGGTCTGCTTCTTGTACCGGCCCTGCACCTGCACCTTCTTGCGGATGGTTTCGCGGTAAGGCACGCGCGGCTTCTGCAGCGTGACCTCCACGCCGAATTTATTTCTTAACTTGGAAATGATAATATCGAGATGCTGCTCGCCCATACCGGACAGCACCATCTGATGCGTTTCCGCGTTGGTTGTAAATTGAATGGTGGGATCTTCGTCCACCAGGCGGAAAATGCCCTGTGCGACCTTATCCTCTTCGCCCTTATTCTTCGGCACCACCGCCATGGAAAGCGTGGCGTTCGGGTAAGTGATCCCTTCCAGAGTGACCTTTCTTGCCGGAGAACAGAGCGTGTCGCCCGTGCTGACGCCCTGCAGCTTCAGTACCGCGCCTATATCGCCGGCGCCGATATAGGGAGCGTCCTCCTGCTTCTTGCCGCGCATCATGACCGTTTTGCCGATGCGCTCCACATTTCCCGTGCGCATATTGATCAGCTGGGAATCCGTCCCCACTTTCCCGGAAATCACCTTCAGGTAGGACAGCTTGCCGATAAACGGGTCGGCGATGGTCTTGAACACGATCGCGGCGGCGGCAGCGTCGTCATTGACCGAAAGCTCCACCGGGTTGCCGTCCACATCCGAGCCGATTTCCCCGCTTTTCTCCTCCGCACAGGGAGCCAGCCAGGTCAGGCCGTCCAAAAACTGCTCCATTCCCCGCATCAGCAGCGCGTCCCCGCAGAACACGGGGCTGATCGCGCCGGATTTCACACCCTTGCTGACGCCTACGATCACTTCCTCCGGCGTAAACTGCTCGCCGGAAAAATATTTTTCAAACATTTCGTCGCTGGTCTCCGCGACCGCCTCGTAAATTGCGGTGCGCAGCCCTTCCAGCCTGGTTCCCATGTCCGGCATCTTCACTTCCACCGGTTTGCCGTTCTGGTAATCATAAGCCTTGTATTCCAGCATGTTGATGTATATGTTCGCCTTGCCGTCCTCAATAAACGGAACCACAACGGGGCAGACGGACGGGCCGAAGCTGGCCTTCAAATCTTCAAACACCTTATAGAAACGCGCGCTTTCGTCGCAAAGGCCGTTGACAAAGAAAATTTTCGCAAGGCCGCGTTTATTCGCCGCTTCCACCGCCTTTTCCGTACCCACGGACACGCCGCTTTTTCCGGAGACGGCAACCAGGACGGAATCCGCCGCGCGGACCGCCTCGCACATGCCGCCCTCAAAATCGAAAAGACCCGGAGCATCTATCAGATTAATTTTATGATTTTTCCATTCCAAAGGGGCCACCGCAGTCGTCACGGTGATTTTTCTCTTGATTTCTTCGGGGTCAAAGTCGCAGACGGTGCTTCCTTCGCCGACCTTGCCAAAACGGTCGGTAGCACCGGACAGATACAGCATAGCCTCCGCGATGCTGGTTTTCCCGGCGCCGCTGTGTCCCGCAATTGCAATGTTGAGAATGTTCTTTGCATGATACTGTTTCATTATAGATACTCCTTTCAGGGATTGATTGTTACAACCATACAATTGTGCAACCAAATTTACGATAATTATAGCTTGTTTTTACAATGATTACAATCCCAAATTGCTAAAATTTCCGCTTTTCATGCAATAATCTGCCCCGGAAAGCCCCTTTGCCGCCGCGCACAGCCAAAACGGGTGTTTTTCGGCCGCAGACGTAAAAAAGCCCGTCCGGAAACCGGACGGACCTTTTTACATGGAAACGAACTATTTTATGCTTTGCCCGCGCAGCCCAGAACGGTAGTGATCTTATGCGCTACCATGTCCTTGATTGCCGTGCGTGCGGGAGCAAGGTATTGTCTCGGGTCAAAATGGCTCGGATTTTCCGCGAAATATTTGCGGATGCTCGCCGTCATGGCAAGGCGCAGGTCGGAGTCCACGTTGATCTTGCAGACAGCCATCTTCGCGGCCTCGCGGAGCATTTCTTCCGGAATGCCGATGGCGTCCGGCATCTGCCCGCCGTACTGGTTGATCTGCTGTACGAACTCGGGAATGACGGAGGAAGCGCCGTGCAGCACAATCGGGAAGCCCGGCAGACGGACGGCGACCTCCTGCAGGATATCCAGGCGGAGCTTCGGATTCTGGCCCGGCTTGAACTTATAAGCGCCGTGGCTTGTCCCGATCGCGATCGCAAGGGAGTCCACTCCGGTGCGCTTGACAAAGTCCTGCACCTCGTCCGGGTCGGTGAACTGGGCCTTGTCGTCCTCGACCTTTACGTCGTCTTCCACACCGGCCAGCTTGCCCAGCTCGGCTTCGACGGTCACGTTGTATTTGTGCGCGTATTCCGCTACCTTACGGGCTTCCTCCACGTTTTCCTCGTAGGGCTTGGAGGACCCGTCGTACATTACGGAGGTAAATCCGCCGTCAATGCAGTCCTTGCACAGCTCATAGGAAGAACCGTGGTCAAGGTGCAGGGCAATCGGAATATCGGGGTTTTCGATTACGGCTGCTTCGACAAGCTTTGTCAGATAGGTGTGGTTCGCATATTTACGCGCGCCCGCGGAAACCTGAAGAATAACCGGTGCTTTCAGTTCCTGGCAGGCCTCGGTAATACCCTGAACAATTTCCATGTTGTTGACGTTGAACGCGCCGACGGCGTATCCCCCGGCATATGCTTTTTTGAACATTTCTACTGTATTGACTAATGGCATGGTAATTACCTCCCAATGATATGATAAGACTATTATATCCCAAAAAAAGGGAAAGGGAAAGATTAAATTTTAACAACCCGCAAAATCCCTTCAAACCGGGCGTTCCTGCGTCAGGCGTCCTTTTCAAACAGTGCCGGATTGCTGCGGCTGTAATGAAAGATGTACTGCTGGGCGATCCCGGCGTAGCGGCCGAAGCTTTCCGGCTCCCTGCCGGGAAACAGCACCCGCATCGCGCGCTTCATCCACACGTCCATCGGAAACGCCTCCAGCCGGTGCAGCCCGTAAAGCAGGGTGCAGTCCGCCACCTTTGGCCCCACGCCGTGAATCGTCATCAGGCGTTCGCGGGCTTCGGGGAGCGGCGCGGTTTTGAGCGCTTCCAGGTCGACTTCTCCCTGCGCCACCTTGCGCGCGGCGCTCAGAATATATTTGGCGCGGAACCCGCAGCGGATTTCCGCAAGCTCTTCCTCCCGCAGGCACGCGATTTTTTCGGCTTTCGGAAAAGCGAAAACGCCTTCCCCGATCCTTTCGCCGAAGCCGGTGCAGAACCGTGCCACGATTCCCTTGATTCGCGGAATATTGTTATTCTGCGAAAAGATGAAGGAGCACAGCGCCTCCCACGGCTCCTGATTCAGGATCCGCATGCCGGGCGCGAATTTGGCCGCCCGGGCCAGCGCGGCGTCGCCTGCCGCCAGGTCTTCCCGGATTTTCCCGTAGTCGAGCGGCAGATCGAAATAATTCCGCCAGAAGGGGTCCCGCAGCGCCTGTTCCCGGTTCTCCTCAGAAATATTTAAAATCCTGCCGGAGGCGACGCCCGTGTAGGAACCGTCCTTCTGCCTGTCCCAGCGGAAGCACTGCCCGCAGTCCAGCGTCTGCTCCAGATCGAAGCTGTCTGTTTTCTTCCCCGTAGATCCGTCCCCCTTTTCCAAAGCGTTACGCGGCTCTGCCGCAGTCTGCCGGTTCGTCCGCAGACCGGAAAGCTTTGCTTCCGTTTCTATCACAAAATGATTATAGCACAGTTAGGTAAAGGTTAGAATACTGATTGTTTTCAAAGTTTTAAATGGCGGGTTGACATAATTATGTATACATTTCCTATTCACAACCGGGAAAGCGGGGTGGTTTCCACACTTATTAACATTTTCAACAGAGTTTTCAACAGAGAATCGGGAGTATTCCACGACGTTATGTAAACTTTTGCAAATACTGTGTGTATAAATGGCTCCACGACTGGAAAAAAGCGGCGCATATTCCAGTTACTCTCTGTATAGGAGTCGAAAAGGCGGCGGCCCGTCTCCATTTTTTGGCGCTTCAAAGCGGGATTCCATGGGGATTTTTTGGCTCCGCAAAAATCAAATCTGGCACTTTGCACAAAATATAGAATTGCAGTTATTAAAATTTGGCATCATTTCCGTGTGCCAAATCTGTTTTTGTTTCTCTTGAGAAAGTATTACGCTCCGGCTTATAATCATAGCAGAAATATTTCGGAACAATTTATTGAAAGGCGGAGTAAATAATGAGAGAGAAAGTTCAAAGCTTCGGCAGATTCTTAAGCGGCATGGTTATTCCGAACGTCGGTGCCTTTATTGCGTGGGGCCTTATCACTGCAATGTTTATCGCCACCGGCTGGACGCCGAACGAAAAGCTTGCGGCGTTGGTGGACCCGATGCTGAAGTACCTGCTTCCGCTCCTGATCGGTTACACAGGAGGCCGCATGGTCGGCGGACAGAGAGGCGCCGTCGTCGGTTCGATTGCTTCCATCGGCGTAATCATCGGCGCGGACATCCCAATGTTCCTCGGCGTTATGATTATGGGTCCTCTGGGCGGCTATCTGATCAAGCAGTTTGACAATCTGGTACAGGGAAAAATCAAAGCCGGTTTTGAAATGCTGGTCGATACCTTCTCAGCAGGCATCATCGGCGGCATCCTCGCAATCATTTCGTTCCTGCTGATCAACCCTCTGTGCGTAGCTCTGACCAACGGCATGGCTGCCGGCGTCGATTTCTTCGTAAAAGCGGGCCTGCTGCCGCTGGCACAGATCTTTATTGAGCCCGCGAAGGTTCTGTTCCTCAACAACGCGATCAACCACGGCATCCTGACCCCGCTCGGAATTGAGCAGGCCGGCAAGGTCGGCAAATCCATCTTCTTTATGCTCGAAGCAAACCCGGGCCCCGGCCTTGGACTGCTGCTTGCATACTGTATCGCAGGAAAGGGCTCGGCGAAGAGCTCCGCTCCCGGCGCGATCATCATCCATTTCCTCGGCGGTATCCATGAAATCTATTTCCCCTTTGTCATGATGAACCCCATTCTGTTTCTGGCAGTTATTGCCGGCGGCATTACCGGTTCTTTTGTAGAGGGTATCATGGGTGCAGGACTCGTCGCTCCCGCGGCTCCGGGCAGCATTATCGCTTTTCTTCTGATGACCCCGAGGGGCGGATTCTTTTCTACCATTGTCGGCGTAACCTGCGCCGCGGCAGTCAGCTTCGCGCTTTCGTTCGTACTTTTGAAGGCAACGGCGAAGGACGAAGACAACCTTGACGAAGCCAAAGACAAAGTAAAGGCAATGAAGGCCGGAAAAGCCGGAAAAACCGCACCCGCTCTGCGCAAAGTCAACATCAGCAAAATCGTCTTCGCGTGCGACGCAGGCATGGGCTCCAGCGCAATGGGCGCAACCGTTCTCAGCAAAAAGCTGAGGGAAGCCGGTCTGGACATTCAGGTTCTCCATTCCTCGATCGAGGACATTCCGCGCGACGTTCAGATCGTCGTTACCCATCACGAGCTGATGGAAAGAGTGAAGAAAGCCGTTCCGAACGCGCAGCTCGTAACCATTACCAACTTTATGGCGGCGCCGGAGTATGACGAGCTGGTCAATCAGCTGGGCGGCCTCGCTTCGGCAATATAGCAAAGAAAACCGGTTTCAATCCGTACATAAACACGGTATACGAAGCGCGCAAAAAATAGTACCATTGGGTATCAGGAGGGGTTACAAATGACTTTTACACCGCGTTTAAATCATTTGTTCCGTATTTTACTGAAAAATACGGAGCCCGTTTCTGTAAGCGAGCTTGCTTCTCTGCTGAACACCAGCAAGCGGACGCTTTTCCGCGATATGGAAAACGTCGACTCCCAGCTTCGCGCCTTTCACCTGAAAATCAACGCAAAGTCAGGGGTGGGAATCCGGCTGGAAGGAAGCGAACAGGACAGGGAAAGACTTGCCCAGGCGCTTCTCAGTGAAGAGGAACCGGAACCCATGGATAAGGAATCCAGAAGGAAACGCCTGATTCTGGAGATTCTGAAAAATCAAAGCGTACAGAAGCTTTACTATTACTCTAATCTGTTCAAAGTCAGTGAAGGGACCGTCAGCAATGACATGGACGTCATTGCCGACTGGTTCCGGGAAAACGATTTGGATCTATCCCGGCGGCAGGGCTACGGTGTTGCTCTGGAAGGCACCGAGGAAGCCTACCGCCGGGCGCTTTCCCAATTTATTTATGAAAATATCGGCCGCGAGGAATACTGGGAGGCATCTTCCGGTATCAGCGGAAACCCGGCTGAGCAAATAGACGTTTATCCCCTGTTGGATGCCAAAATTTTCAATCAGGTGATCTCCGCGCTGAAAACGATTCCGAACAGGAAGCTGGAACGGTTCACGGAATCCTCCCGCTTCAGGCTGGTCATCTATCTTTCCATCGCGGTAGAAAGAATTATCAGACAGAAAACAATCTCCATGGAACCGGAAACCATCGAAAAACTGAAAGCAACTGAGGACTATGTGCTCGCCGACACCATCGCGGATATGCTGGAGGATTCTTTCCAGTTCAAAATCTGCGACGAGGAAAGGGCATATATCTGTATCCATATTAAAAGTGCAAAACAAAAATATATTGATAAAAATCCGGACGACGATTTCTTTATCGACCATTATGACCTGATCCGCATGATTTACCGGATGATCGAGCGGTTCGACCCGGAGATGGCTCAGGAGCTGAAAACGGATGAAGTCCTGCTGAGCGGGCTGATCGTCCACCTGGACCCCACCCTGATCCGGCTCAAGCACAACATGGCCATCCAGAACAATATGCTGGACCAGATCCGCGCCATGTATCCGGATATCTTTGAGAAAAGCAAAAATGCCGCGCAGGTCATCTGGGAAAGCTACGGCTTTGCCGTACCCGACGCGGAAACAGGCTACCTTGCCACCCATTTCGGGGCGGCGGTCATCCGCCTGAAAGAGAGAAAGCTCCAGCGCAAGGTCGTCACTATCGGCGTTGTCTGCGCAAGCGGAATCGGGATTTCCTATCTGATGTCCTCCCGCATAAAAAACACGTTTAAGGCGGATGTCCTGCTAAAGACATACGCACAGGAGGATTTGGCCGAAGGGACCCCGCCGGATATCGACATCCTCGTCTCCTCCTTTCCCCTCAAGGATATTCCGTACCCGTATCTGCTGGTCAGCCCCCTGCCTACAGATGAGGATCTGGAAAAAATTCGGGAAGAGATCAACCGCTGCGCCTATGTGGAAACGGGTCAGCTCCCGCCTGAAACGAAGAACGGGAGCTCCTCCGGCCACCTGCACAAAACCTGGGATATGGCGGAAAGCATCCAGTCCGTGCTTTCTCAGTTCGGGATTTCGTACACGGATGAGAACATCAAGTTCGCGGAGCTTGTCAATCAGGCAAGCCAGCGCTTCGGCGACAGCGACACAGACCGCAGGCTGATTTTCAACGATCTTCTCGCCAGGGAGAAAATCAGTTCACAGGTGGTGGTCAGCTATCAGTTCGCCCTGCTTCACGCGAGGACCGGCGGCGTAAGAAAACCGGTGTTCTCCGTAATCCTGCCCAACCATCCTCCCTTCTGCAGCGAATATTTAAAGGGCGCCGTGCTGGCGGTCGTCATGCTCATCCCCACAGGCTCCGACGGGAAGGAAAACAGCCAGATGATGGGGAAACTCAGCAGCGCGCTGATTGAAGACGAAGATTTTCTGAACGCGCTCAAATCCGGGGACCGGGACGTTTCCTACGCAAAAATACAGGAGATCCTGGAGGGCTACTTTGCACAGAAAATCAAAGAGCTCTACCTGTGAAGCCGGTCCATTCAAAGAAGGTGGTACACACATTATGTTTTTTAAGAAAAGCACAAAAAAGCCGGAGCTTCTGATGAAGCGGAACATTATCCTGAACTGCAGCGCCGGAAACAAAGAGGAGGCCATCCGGCGCGCGGGAGAGCTGCTGGTCGAAAGCGGCTATGTCGCAAAACCCTACGTCGACGGCATGCTCGCGAGAGAGAAAAAACTCTCTACCTGTATCGGCAACAGCATCGCCATCCCCCACGGAGAAAGCGAAGTGAAAAAGGAAATCGCGTCCTCCGGGCTGGTGGTCCTGGTGTATCCGGACGGGATCTTATGGGACGGCGAAACCGTCTACCTTGTGGTGGGCATCGCCGCGGTCGGAGACGAGCATCTGGAAATTTTAAGAAATATTGTTGAGAAGCTGGATACGCCGGAGAAGGTGGAATCCCTTGTAAAAAGCGGGGACGCCGATCAGATTTACCGTTTATTCAGCGGCGATTGAATTTTGGCTTCCGGCCGCTTGGGCCGGAGAAAGGAATCACTATGAAGACGAAAGCAGTCAGAATGTATGGAGCAGACGATTTGCGGCTTGAGGAATTCGAGCTGCCGGAAATAAAGGACGATGAAATACTGGTCAAGGTTGTCAGCGACAGTATCTGCATGTCCACCTATAAGCTGGTAAAGCAGGGGAAAAAGCACAAGCGCGCCCCTCAGAATATTGACACGAATCCCGTGATTGTCGGGCATGAATTTGCCGGAGACATTGTAAAGGTAGGGGCAAAGTGGCAGGATGAATTCACCCCGGGCGAAAAATTCGCCCAGCAGCCCGCCCTGAATTACAAGGGGAGCCTCAATTCCCCCGGCTATTCCTATGAATTTTTCGGCGGGGACTGCACTTACTGCATCATCCCGCACGAGGTGATGGAGCTGGGATGCCTGCTGCACTACCACGGCCCCAGCTATTTTGAGGCCTCGCTCGGCGAGCCGATGTCCTGTATCATCGGCGGCTTCCATTCCAACTACCACACCAATAAGCGCAATTACGACCACGCCTCCGGCGTCAAAGAAAACGGTGCGCTACTGATCATGGGCGGCGCGGGCCCCATGGGCCTAGGCGCGGTGGAATACGCCATCTGCCTTGAGAAAAAGCCCCACCTGGTCGTTGTGACCGACGTCAGCGAGGACCGCATCGCGCGCGCGGAAACGGTGGTCCCGGTTTCCAAGGCCGCCGCGCAGGGCGTAACGCTGAAATATGTCAATCCGAATCAGCTGGCGGACCAGTACGAAGGCCTGAAAGCGCTGACCGGCGGCAAGGGCTACGACGACATCCTCGTCATGGCGCCCATCCGTCCTCTGGTAGAACAGGCGGACAGCCTGCTCGCCTTTGACGGCTGCCTCAATTTCTTTGCGGGCCCGACGGACAACAAGTTTTCCGCCAATATCAATATGTATAACACCCATTATATAAGCACCCACATCATGGGCTCCACCGGCGGCAACACCGACGACCTTGTGGAAGCGCTCGACCTGTCCGCCGCCGGAACCATCAATCCGTCGGTGATGGTCACCCATGTGGGCGGCCTGGACTGTGTCGCCGACGCAACCGAAAACCTGCCCTCTATCCCCGGCGGCAAAAAGCTGATTTACACCCATATCAATCTGCCGCTGACGGCCATCGACGATTTCCGCGCTTTAGGCGAAAAGGATGAGCTGTTCAAAAAGCTGGCGGACAGCTGCGAAAAGCACAGCGGCCTGTGGAACAGCGAAGCGGAACAGATTCTGTTTGCGCATTACGGACTGAACGGCTGAAAACTTATCAATAGGACTGCGGGGGTACACACCATTGATTTATACCGTAACATTTAATCCCGCGCTCGATTACATCACGGATGTCCCTGATTTTCGCGAGGGCGAAATCAACCGGAGCAGCGGTGAAAAAATCCTGAGCGGCGGAAAGGGAATCAACGTTTCCATTGTGCTGAAAAACCTTGGGATCGACAGCACGGCGCTCGGCTTCATCGCCGGATTTACCGGGGATGAAATCGAACGGGGCGTACGGTCCTTCGGCTGCAACACCGATTTCATCCGGCTGGACGGCGGACTGTCCCGTATCAACCTGAAAATCCGTTCCAAACGCGAAACAGCGGTGAACGGCGGCGGCCCGCCCATCCCTCCGGAAAAAGTTGACGAACTGTTTTTGCAGCTCAGCTCCCTTTCCGACGGAGATATCCTCGTTCTTGCAGGCAGCATTCCTTCCTCCCTGCCGGCCGACACCTATGAGACCATCATGGAACGGCTGCAGGAAAAAAAGATCCTTATTGTGGTGGACGCCACCGGGCAGCTGCTTCTGAATGTCCTGAAATTCCGGCCGTTTCTGATCAAGCCCAACCGGGAGGAACTCGAAGAGCTGAGCGGACGGGCGCTGAAAGGCGAAAAAGAAATCATCCTGGCCTGCAAGGACCTTCAGGTGCTTGGCGCGTGCAACATTCTTGTGTCGCTGGGCGGCGACGGAGCAATCTTTGTCAGTGAAACAGGCGGCGTTTATCAGAGCGCGGCCCCGCAGGGCAGGGTTGTCAACACCGTCGGCGCGGGGGATTCCATGGTGGCCGGCTTCCTGGCGGGATACCTGAAAAACAGGAGCCTTCTCGAAGCCTTCCATACCGGGATCGCCGCCGGAAGCGCCAGCGCATTTTCCGAAAACCTTGCGACCGGAAAAGAAGTTTCCGCTCTTCTTAAAACAATAAAGGGGTGAAAAATGATGAAAGAGTTCCGCTATGTCATTCAGGATAAGGAAGGAATCCACGCCAGACCCGCCGGCCTTTTGGTTCTGGAAGCACAGAAGCACGCCTCGGAAGTCACCATCAGCAAAACCGGAAAAAAAGGAAACGCAAAAAAACTGTTTTCCGTTATGAGCCTTGCGGCCAAAAAGGGCGAAGAGGTTACGGTTACGGTGGAAGGCTCCGACGAGGAGCAGACATTCAAGGATATTCAGGCCTTTTTCAGGGCAAATTTATAAGATTACAAGATTTCATGATGATACATCTCCATCTCACTCACGCACAATTTCTTCCATCTGGAGAGACCGGCGTCAATGCTTCTGCATTGACGCCGGTCTCTTGCTCTATTCTTCTGCATCCTCAATTTTCCCGTCGCACAGAACGACCTTGCGGTCCTGTATTCTGTAGGTTCCGTCCCTGACATAGGTAAGGGTCGGCACCTGCAGATAATGTTCCCAGCCGCGCCCTGCAAGCTCGGTCTTTACAACGCCGTACCGGTTCCCCCTGGCCTCGATCACCTCGCCCCCGCCGACATAAACGCCGATGTGGCCGCTCCTGTGGACCGCCAGCCCCGGGGTGTCCGGCATCGCGGAAATATCGCCCTTGACCTCAGCCGACTCGAAAAGGCCGTCCGCCGTACAGTCCGGCAGAGCGCCCTGCCGCTTTGCGGAGATTTCCCCCGTCGACTCGTCCAGCCAGCAATACGCCTTGATCAGCCCGCTGCAGTCGAAGCCCGGCCTCCCCCCAAAATTCAGGTAGATGGCGTTTACCTGCTCCCCGCTCAGGTCCGCCCGGTCCACCCCGTCGAACCGCTGCTGCTGTTTTTGCAGAAAGGGCATCCGGATCGTCTGGCCGACCGCCCCGTAAACGTAGCCGCTTTTGCAGGCCAGCGCGTTCCAGGCGAAATTGGCAAGGCCGATATTGTTTTTCAGCCCATCCCCGCTTTTCAGATTTTTTTGCAGCAGGGAAACGGAATCGACATACCCGGGCGCCAGCTCCGTACTCAGTCCCGTCATCGACTTCCTCTGCGCACTGTCGACCGAAAGGCCGAATTCCAGCTCGATCCTCTCAAAAATCCCGTCCGTATCCTCAAAGGGTATGGGCGTATCCTTTTCCTCTCTATAGAAACATTTTACAAGGCGCTCCCTCACATTGCTTTTGTTCGGGTACCGGCTGTTGTCAAACAGGGTGATGTAGACGGCATACAGCAGCTGTGTGTTGATCTGTTCCCCCTGAGGGGTACGCAGGAGCACCTGTGAAACCAGGGGCTTGAAATCCTCCGACACCGTTTCCAGCGCGTATTCCCTCAGGCTTTCCTTCTGCCCGGCGCAACTTTTTACAACGGAAACGATCAGAAGAAGCACCATCAGCAGGATGCCGGCGGCTGCCCAAAACCGTTTTTTTATGATAATTCGCGGAATACTATGTCTTGTGACGATCATGATTGCCGTACCTCCTGAATCTTTCCTATGCACAGACGGGGAAAAGTATGAGCAAACCGGAAAAGTTTTGAAGTTCCGCTCATTGACGGGCATGTCCATATCTGCTAAAATAGAAAATGTATAGTTAATTTGAAATTCAAAGTAGGCGGGGAAAATCCGCCCTTTCCCGGACTCCGGGCGAATTTTGGAAGATTGTGCCATATTTATGAAAATAGGGAGTAAAAATAGATGAACGAAGAAAAAAAACAGCGCGGCGACGATATTATTGCGGGAAGGAACGCCGTGAGCGAAGCCATGCGCAGCGGACGCAGCATCGACAGCCTTTACGTTGTCCGCGGGGCGCACACCGGCAGCCTGAGCGCGCTGATCGCCAAGGCAAAGGAGAAAGGGATCGCCATTAAGGAAGCGGACGGCAAAAAGCTGGATTTCCTGTGCGGCAACGCCAATCATCAGGGTGTGGTCGCCGTAGCAGCGGTCAGGGAATACGCGACCGTCGACGATATTTTCCGGCTTGCCGAAGAGCGGAACGAGCCCCCGTTCATCATTGTGGCCGACGAGCTGGAGGACCCGCACAACCTGGGCGCGGTTCTGCGGGTGGCGGAATGCGCCGGCGCGCACGGCGTCATCATTCCCAAGCGGCGCGCGGCGGGCCTGACCTACGCGGTCGGAAAGGCCAGCGCGGGCGCGGTGGAATACGTCCCGGTTGCCAGGGTGACGAACATCACCGCTGCCATCGACGAGCTGAAAAAGCGCGGCGTCTGGATTTACGCCGCCGATATGGACGGAGAGCCCTGGTGCGGCGTGGATTATTCCGGCCCGGCCGCCATTGTGATCGGCTCCGAGGGCGCGGGTGTCGGGCGGCTGGTAAAAGAAAAATGTGATTTTGTCATATCTTTGCCGATGAAGGGTAAAATAAATTCGCTTAATGCTTCGGTCGCCTGCGGCATCATCTGTTATGAAATTGCACGCCAGCGCAGTGGGATTAAGACAAAATAATACAGGAGCGATCAATATGGGCGACAATCAAAAAGCTCCGCGCGACAAATTTTCGTTAGACGAGATTTTAGCGGAAGCGCGCACTTTGGAAACAGGAAAACAGGAGCCTGCGCCCACCGAACAAAAGGCAAAGGCTGACCCGGGACGAAAAAAAGCGGTTGCCACACCGGAGGAAATTGCCCGGCAGGCAAAAATCGCTCTGGACGCAAAAGTGTCCTCCCTTCCGCAGCACCCCGCCGCGCCGGAACCGGAAAAGACAAAGGGCCGCGGCAGGGGATTTTTCAAACGCCGCAAGCAGGACTTTCCGGAGCCGGAGGAGGACGGAGACATTTACTACGGCCTTCAGCTGCGGTCGCTGGAGGACTACCGCGCGGAATACGGAAAAATAGAGCCCCCCGTGCCCCATTCGGAGAAGAAAGAGGGAGACTCGGTCTTTTCCTATCTTTTCAGCGAAACCGGCGACGACGTGGTGGACGACGAGGTTGCCGAACGGTTTGAGCGCCTTCACAGCGAACGCAAAAAGCGCGTGAAAAAAATCATGAGCCAGGTCGGCCTGGATGAGGACGATATCTTTTCCCTGTACGAGGACCAGCCGGCCGGCGAAGGTCCGAAGGCAAAAGAACCGCCGCCGGAGCCGGAAGAACCCGAGGAGCCGTATGCTCCCACCGTGATTCCTCCCGCACCGCGGCCCGCCCCCGGTCCAGCTCCCCAGCCAAAGCCGGAGATAGCGCCCGGCCCCGCGCCGGAGCCGGAAATACGTGAGCCTCACCCGGAACCGGTGTTCCAGCCGCCGGCCCCGCCGATGACCCCGCAGACGCCGTTCCAGCCCGACGCCGTTCCTTCCATCCGCTGCCGGCTTTCGGAAGAGCCTGTCAAGGAGCCTGTGGCGGCGCCGGCGGTAAAGGAAGAAGTCCCGCCTCCGCCCCCCGTCAGGGAACCGGGGAAGCCGGTGCCGCGGTCGGCGGAAAACGTCCGCAGCTACCGGGCGGATTTCAGAAAACCCGTTCATTTTATCCAGCTGAATAATTATGAGGAAGTTTTGTCTGAAGCGGCGGCGGGCTATCCGCCCGCCAAGCCGAAGCAGCCTCCGCCGCCGATCCGGATTCCCGTCGAACCGTCCGGCGGCGCGGGCGTGCTGGAGGAAGGCACGGAGCAGGCGGAAGTTTTTTCCGACGAAGCTCCGCAGCCCATCCCCTTCCCCGAGCCCGTCCCTTCCCTGGCCATGGACCCCGAAGAAGGAGAAGCGCTCGAGAGCTCTTTCCAGCCGGAGGAAGAGGACGGAGCCAAACCGGAGAAAAAGAAAAGCTTCAGCGTGTTCGGAAACGAGGAAGAGGACAACGACTCCACCGACAACCTGCCCGGCGAGCCGGAGGAGCTGGACGACTACCAGAGTCCGTCGGACGCTCCCTCCATCTTCCACGACCTCAGCGCCAATATCCGAACGCTGTATCTCCGGCTGGCCGTTACGGGCATCAGCTTTGTGATTCTCCTTATTTCCGGTGTCCTGCGGGATTATTCCTCCCTGCTGCCGGAAGCGGTCCGGGACTGGACGGGAGCGCAGCCGTACATAATTCTGAACCTTGTATTCCTGCTGACTGCCACCGCTTTCAGCATCACGCCCATCCTGAACGGATTAAAGGGGCTGGTAACGTTCCAGGCCAACGCGGACAGCGGCGTCGCCGTTGCGGATATCGCCGCGCTCATCCAGAATATTTCCCTGCTGTTTTCCGTGCAGAGCCTGCAGACCGGGAATCTGCATCTGTACTCTATTCTTGTGGTGATGGCCCTGTTTTTAAACGCCGCAGGGAAGCTCAGCTTTGCCAGGCGGATCGACCGCAATTTCCATTTTGTCGCCTCGCCCGACCAGAAACAGGCCGTGCAGCTTTTCGACGACCACAACATCGCGCTGCAGATGACGAGCGGCTGCGTGATGGACGCGCCGGTCATCGCCTATCAGACAAAGACGAATTTTTTGAAACAGTTCCTAAGCCTTTCCTATGAGCCGGACCCAAGCGAGCAGTCCTCACAGGTAGCGGCTCCCATCGGATTCGTATCTTCTCTCATACTGTGCATTGTTACGCTCATATTATTTAAGGATATTTTTAGCGCGCTGACCGCCTTCGCGGCTGCCGCGTGCATCTGCGTCCCCTTTGTCAATATGCTCAGCGTCAACCTTCCGGTCAACCGGGTCAGCCGTATCGCCGCCCGCTGCGGCGCAATGATCGTCGGCTATCCCGCGATCGACCGGTTCAGCGGGGTCAACGCCGTGCTGGTGGACGCGAAAGAGCTGTTCCCCAAGGGGACCGTCGTGCTGAACGCGATCAAAACCTTCGGCGGGCAGCGCATCGACGACGCCATTGTGGACGCCACCGCCCTGATGTGCGCGGTGGGCGGGCCGTTAAGCGACCTGTTCGACCAGATCATCAAGAGCCGCCGCGACATGCTTCCGAAAATCGACAATACGGTCTATGAGGACGACAAGGGCGTTACCGGGTGGGTTTCCGGGCGAAGGATTCTGGTGGGCAGCCGCAAGCTGATGGAAGCCCACAGCATTGAGCCGCCCTCGCGCGATTATGAAGAAAAATACATCCGCACCGGAAAGAGAATCGTTTATCTGGCCTCCGGCGGGGAACTGGTCGCCATGTTTGTGGTCTCCTACAATTCCGACCGCCGCCGCGCCATGGAGCTAAGGCGCATGGAAGACAACGGCATCAGCCTGATCGTGCGCACCTGCGACCCGAACATCACCCCGGCTCTGCTGGCGGAATGCTTCGGGCTGGAAGAACACTCCGTGCGCGTGCTGCCCGAGCGGCTGGGGAGCATCTATACCGAAATGACGGCTTCCCCGCAGGAGCGTTCCGAAGCGGTCATGGCCACAAAGGGCCGTCCGACCGCCATGATGCGTCTGCTGACGGCGTGCGTCCGCCAGCGCAGCAACATCTCCATTGCGCTTGCCCTGCAGAACGTTGCGGTGATTCTCGGCCTTCTGCTGGTCGCGTTTTTGACCTGCTATTCCGGGCTCGGCCAGCTGACCGTCACCGCGCTGATGATTTACGAGCTGTTCTGGGCGGCGGCAATCCTGATTGTGCCCAGGCTTCGCAAGCCTTGATTTTAACACGGATTGTGAGAAAGAACACATGAAGAAAGACCTTTATAAGCGCATGGCGATGGTGTGCGTCGGCACCCTGATCATGGGCTTTGCCGTGTCCCTTTCCGTATATGCCCGCCTGGGAACGGACCCCTGCACCTGTATGAATACCGGGCTGGCGCAGCTGCTCGGCATGAGCTTCGGCGTATGGCAGCTGATCATGAACAGCATCATGCTGGTTTTCACCTTTTTCTTCGCCCGCGATAAGATCGGCTTCGGTACGATCGTCAACATGATCGCCATCGGTTTTCTGGTGGATTTTTTCAACTGGCTCTTCACGTTTTTCCTGCCGCCCGTGCCGCCGCTTTTTCTCAGGATCGCCTGCATGCTTCTGGGCATCGGCATTCTCGCTTTTACCGCCGCGCTTTACATGTATCCCGATCTGGGCGTTTCGCCCTACGACAGCATCGGCTTTATCCTCGCCCGCTTCCTTCACGCGCAGTACCGCTGGTGCCGCGTCGGCTACGACGTTACGGCTGTCCTCATCGGCGCCGCTTTGGGCGGCGTGGCGGGGATCGGCACCGTCATCACCGCGTTCTGCATGGGGCCGCTGATTAAATTTTTCGGCGACCGGATGCCGAAATGGTTCCCCCTTGAAAGGAAACCCCTGATAAGCAACTAAAAAAGACCTGAAAAGACGTTCCGTCTTTTCAGGTCTTTTTTCTGTTTCCATCCACGAGAGATTGCAAAGTCCGCTCCCGTGAATCGGCTATTTCAGAAAGCCGTCGATAATTTTCTGCGCTCCGGCGTTGTCGTCGGACACGCACAGGATGACATATTTTCCGCTTTTCACCAGAACGGGCGATTTCAGCTTCGCCATTTCCTGCGGCTGATAATCCGTAAAACCCGCCCGCTGGTCTTCAATTCTGCTCTGCGCGGCCTCTTCCACCTTCCCGGCGGAAGTTTCGTCCTTCGCTTCAAAAACCGCCACCTCTTCCGCCGTGGCCCCGGTGCTTTCATAAATGTCCGATTTGGAAACGGTGCTTTCGTCAAGTCCGTACAGCTTAAGCGCCGTTTTGCTGTCGAGCTTCGACATTTGATCCGCAAACCGGATCGAGGATATCAGTTTTTCTGCAACCGCCCCGGTGTCTACCGACTTCGGGGTGCTCGCGGCACAGCCTGCCGCAAACAGCAGCGCGCCCGCCAAAATCACCATGATCGCTCTCTTCATTTCTTCCTAATCCCTTTCCCCATTCGTGTGCGCCCTCAGGTACTCACACCATTTTTTGCAGTATTCCCTGTTCAAATGCACTCCGTCGGCCGAAGCGTCTTCGGGCAGGTTCCCCTCCGAATCGGAAACCGCCGTATTGACCGCGAGATAGCGCACCTTGCTTTTCGCGGCCATCTCTTCGATCGCCTGATTGTATGCTTCGATTTTCTGGTTGTTATACACCTTATCCGTTCCGGATTTTTTCGCCGTCACCGGAAGGATGGACTGCACGTAAATCACAGCGCCCGGCTGGCTGGCCTTCATTTCGTCAATGACCTTCTGGTAGTCCCCAACAAAGGTGTTGAAGCTGCTCCAGCCAAGCTCGTTTACGCCCAGCATAATATAGATTTTCCCATATTTCTTCTCTTTAAGCGCCTGCATCACCGGCAATTTTTTACCGTGGATTTCAATGGACGGCTTCGTGAAGATCGTGCTGACCATCAGCCCTTTTACGGCATAGTAGGTCGCATTGTCCAGCCCGTCATAATTTCGCAGCGCCTCCGTCCGGCTGTCCCCAATCAACAGCGCGTCGTCAAAATATCCCGCCGGAGCAACAGCGTCCTGCGGGGTGCTGCTGAGCGGTACGGCGGGCGACGAAATCACCTCGGGCGGAAGGCTGACCGCTGCCGACTCTGCCTTTGACGGACTGCTGCTCACCGGCGGAGAGCTGCTCACCGCGGATATCTCCGGAACGGAGCTCTGCGTCCGCGTTGCCCCGTGGACCATCTGGCTGATTCCCCTGAAGGCGGCAAAGGTGCCCAGCCCGATCAGATACAGAACTCCCGCCAGAAAGATACAAATGGCCAATCTTCGAAAAAAACGCCTTCTTTTGTATTGTTTGTACCTTGTAACCTGCATATAACTGCACCCCGCGTTTACTGACAGCCATCTGCAAAATAAAGCGACGATATTTCAAACGGTTTTTCTTATTCCGCATTAAGAAAAACCGTAATTCGATACTCCCTCTTGATTTGTTGCCCTCACTGTCGTGCTGATTTTGGAACGTTCCAACGGGTTCTATTATACCCCAAAACCTGTTTTTTGGGAAGTACAAAACAAGGGTATGACAAAACTGTCATGCCCTTGTAATCATTGTTATTATTTGCTTTGGATTGTCACAGACGTGTAACGGTTGCTTCTTCTGAAAGATTATTTCTGTGCCTCGAAAACCGCAACCGCGCAGGCTACCGTAGCGCCAACCATCGGGTTGTTGCCCATGCCGATCAGACCCATCATTTCCACGTGTGCGGGAACGGAAGAGGAGCCGGCAAACTGAGCGTCGCCGTGCATGCGTCCCATGGAATCCGTCAGTCCGTAGGAAGCGGGGCCGGCGCCCATGTTGTCCGGATGCAGGGTACGGCCGGTGCCGCCGCCGCTGGCAACGGAGAAATACTTCCTGCCGTTTTCCTGCGCCCACTTCTTGTAGGTGCCAGCGACCAGGTGCTGGAAGCGGGTCGGGTTGGTGGAGTTGCCGGTGATGGAAACGTCGACGCCCTCCGCCTGCATGATCGCAACGCCCTCGCGGACGTCGTTCGCGCCGTAGCATTTGACCGCCGCGCGCTCACCGTCGGAGAAAGCCTTTGTCTCAACGACCTTCAGCTCGTCGTTGAAGAAGTCGAAATCGGTCTTTACATAGGTAAAGCCGTTGACTCTTGAAATGATATACGCGGCGTCCTTGCCGAGGCCGTTCAGGATAATCCGGAGCGGCTCCTTGCGGGCGCGGTTCGCGGTGCGGGCAATTCCGATGGCGCCTTCGGCGGCGGCAAAGGATTCGTGGCCCGCCAGGAAAGCAAAGCACTTCGTCTCGTCACGCAGGAGCATAGCGCCCAGGTTGCCGTGGCCCAGGCCGACTTTTCTCTGTTCG
Source organism: Caproiciproducens puteiluti (assembly GCF_052442865.1). Lineage (NCBI taxonomy): Bacteria > Bacillati > Bacillota > Clostridia > Eubacteriales > Acutalibacteraceae > Caproiciproducens > Caproiciproducens puteiluti. The sequence goes on from NZ_CP194790.1 coordinate 3,774,116, forward strand.
GCGACGGAACCGGGAACACAGAACGCTTCCAGACCGGCCCCGATCTTTTCGGCGGCCTCAGCGGCGGACTTTACGCCGGTCTTGACTCCGATTGCACAGCCGAGGGTATAGGCCCAGCTTGCGTTCTCAAATGCGATGGGCTGTACGCCCTTGACAATTTTATCTACATCGATCCCTTTGGAAAGGCAAAGGTCGCGAGCGTCTTCGAGGCTGGCAAGGCCATACTCGGCAAGACACTTCTCTATTTTGGCCATTCTTCTTTCTTTTCCTTCAAACATGACATCGTTAGCCATATAGTTTGTCCTCCTTTATGGTCTTTATTATTCTTCACGCGGGTCAATATACTTTGCCGCGTTGTCAAAGCGGCCGTACTGACCGATATTCTTTTTATAAGCCTCTTCCGGGCTCACGCCGTGACGGATGTCCTCCATCATCTTGCCGAGCTTGACAAACTGATAACCGATTACCTCGTTGTTCTCATCCAGCGCGGTTTTCAAAACATAGCCTTCCGCCATTTCCATGTAGCGGACGCCCTTCGCGCCGGTGCTGTACATGGTGCCGACCTGGGAACGGAGCCCCTTGCCAAGGTCTTCCAGACCTGCGCCGATCGGAAGTCCGCCCTCGGAAAACGCCGTCTGGCTGCGGCCGTAGGCGAGCTGCTTGAAGATTTCTCTCATGGCGACGTTGATCGCGTCGCAGACAAGGTCCGTGTTCAGACACTCAAGCATGGTTTTGCCCGGCAGGATTTCGGCGGCCATTGCCGCGGAGTGGGTCATGCCGGAGCATCCGATGGTTTCCACCAGAGCCTCCTGCACAATACCATCCTTCACATTCAGAGTCAGCTTGCAGGCGCCCTGCTGCGGAGCGCACCAGCCAATGCCGTGGCTTAAACCGGATATATCCTTGATTTCATATGCCTTGACCCATTTTCCTTCTTCAGGAATCGGTGCGGGGCCGTGTTTTGGTCCCTTTGTTACAGTACACATTTTTTCCACTTCTGGGGAATAATTCATATCGGTACTCCTTTCGGTTTCAGTGTCTTTTGGTTTTATTACCATATAACCAAACATACTGTTTTATTATAGTTTATCTTTCGCCTTTTATCAATAGAAACATGCCCAATAATTAATAATTTAACAAATAAAAAGCGGGAAGCCGGGGGCTTGAAATCCTGCCATAAATTCCCACAAAAAAATAAAAGTCGAATTCTTGTATGAGCCGTCGAAAAATGCTACGATAGAGACAAATCTAATATATTGGGGAGATAAAAATGCAAGAACCAAACTCTGCGTACCAAAACCCTGCGGTCTACGAAGACAGCACGCCTCTTTCCATTGGCAATTATCTGGTCATGATGCTCGTGGGGGCGATCCCCGTGGTGGGCCTCGTCATGATGCTTGTGTGGGCGTTCAGCGGCAGCGCCAACACCAACAGGAAAAACTATGCCCGGGCAGTCCTGATCATGATGTTGGTCGTCCTTGTTCTCAGCATCATTTTCGGAGCAAGCCTGCTTTCGTTCTTTTATTCCATCGGAACGGCAAGTTACTGATCGGTTCAGCGCAGACGGCGGACAGGGTTCCGCCGTCTTTTTTCTTCGGACCCTGCGGGGCCAATGTTCATGAATTCTTCTTTATTTTTATTGAGCCGTATGATATACTGATTTTATATGCAAAATCTATACTATTGATTTTCTATGATATTTCAGAGGTGACTTTATGAGTAATATTCTGACCGCCTTTTTCGGCAATTACAGCAAACGCGAACTGAAGCGCATTCAGCCAATCTGTGATGCCGTTCTGGCACTGGAGGACAAGTATAAAGGAATGTCCAACGAAGAGCTGATTGCCCAGACCCCCGCGCTGAAGGAGCGCCTGTCCAACGGGGAAACGCTCGACGACATCCTGCCGGACGCTTTCGCGGTCTGCCGCGAGGCTTCGGACCGCGTTCTGGGGATGCGCCACTTCCCGGTGCAGATCATCGGCGGGATCGTGCTCCATCAGGGACGCATCAGCGAAATGAAGACCGGCGAAGGAAAAACGCTGGTCGCCACCCTTCCGGCCTACTTAAATGCCCTTTCCGGAAAGGGCGTCCATGTTGTAACCGTCAACGACTACCTTGCCCGCCGCGACTCCGAATGGATGGGCAAAATCTACCGCTTTCTGGGCCTGAGCGTCGGTCTGATCGTACACGATCTGGAAAACGACGAGCGCAAGAAGGCGTATAACGCCGACATCACCTACGGCACGAACAACGAGTACGGCTTCGACTACCTGCGCGACAACATGGTCATTTACAAGGAAAACAAAGTGCAGCGCGGCCACAGCTTCGCCATCGTCGACGAAGTGGACTCCATCCTCATCGACGAGGCGCGCACCCCGCTGATCATTTCCGGCCAGGGCGACAAATCCACGGAGCTTTACAATGTGGCCGACCACTTCGCACAGACCCTGAAAATGGTGAAAGTCGCGGAGCTGAACGACAAAGAGGACAACGACGAGCTGTACAAGGGTGCCGATTATATTGTGGACGAAAAGGCAAAGACCGCCACGCTGACGCAGTCCGGCGTGAAGAAGGCCGAAGCTTATTTCAAGCTTGACAACCTGACCGACGCCGACAACATCACGATCCAGCACCACATCAACCAGGCGATCAAGGCGCGCGGCGTCATGCAGAACGATATCGACTACGTCGTCAAGGACGGCGAAGTCATCATCGTCGACGAGTTCACCGGCCGTCTGATGTACGGCCGCCGCTACAACGAGGGCCTGCATCAGGCAATTGAAGCCAAAGAGGGCGTAAAGGTCGCGCACGAAAGCAAAACGCTCGCCACGATCACCTTCCAGAACTTCTTCCGGCTATACGACAAGCTTTCCGGTATGACCGGTACCGCCATGACGGAAGAGGAAGAATTCCGTGAAATCTACAAGCTGGACGTTGTCGAGGTCCCGACCAACAAGCCGATGGTCCGTAAGGACTTCCCGGATGTTGTTTATAAGACGGAGAAAGCGAAATTTAACGCGGTCATCGAGGATATCATCGAGCATCATGAAAACGGGCAGCCGGTTCTGGTCGGCACCATTTCCATTGAAAAGTCGGAAGAGCTCAGCGGACTGCTGCGCCGCCGCGGCGTCAAGCACGAAGTGCTGAACGCGAAATACCACGACAAGGAAGCGGAAATCGTCGCTCAGGCCGGCCACAAGGGCGCCGTTACCATCGCCACCAACATGGCCGGACGCGGCACCGACATTGTGCTGGGCGGCAACAGCGAATATATGGCGAAATCGGAAATGCGCCGCCTGCAGTTTTCGGAAGAGCTCATCAGCGAGTCCACCGCCTACTCCGAGACAGCGGATGAAGAAATTTTAAACGCCCGCAAGACCTTTGCGGAGCTGGATGAAAAATACAAGGCCCAGATCAAACAGGAAGCGGAAGAGGTCAAAGCCGCCGGCGGCCTTTACATCATCGGTACGGAGCGCCACGAATCCCGCCGTATCGACAACCAGCTGCGCGGACGTTCCGGCCGTCAGGGCGACCCCGGTATGAGCCGTTTCTACATTTCGCTGGAAGACGATCTCATGCGTCTGTTCGGCGGCGAGCGTATCAACAACCTGATGGAACGCCTGAATGTGGATGAAAACACCCCGATTGAAAACAAAATGCTCAGCAATACCATTGAGGGTGCCCAGCGCAAGATCGAAGGCCGCAACTTCGGCATCCGCAAAAACGTCCTCCAGTTCGACGACGTTATGAGCCGTCAGCGTGAAATCATCTACGGACAGCGCGACCAGGTGCTGAACGGAGAAAATATCAAGGACCAGATCATCAAGATGATCGAGCAGGCCATCGAGTCCCAGGTACACCAGTACATGCCCGAAACCGCGCTTCACGACGACTGGAATTTCCAGGGTCTGCGCGACCACTACATGGGCTGGCTGCTCACCTCGGAGGACCTGGTTTACAGCAAGGAAGAGATCGAACGCCTGGAGCCCGATTTTGTCAAGAACGAGCTGATCGAAAAAGCGAAAGCGCTGTATGAAAAACGCGAGCAGCAGTTCGGCGAGGAAATCGCCCGTGAGCTTGAACGCGTCATCCTTCTGAAAAACGTCGACTCCGAGTGGATGGACCATATCGACGCCATGGAAGAGCTGCAGAAGGGCATCCGGCTACGCGCTTACGGCCAGCACGACCCGGTGGTCGAGTACCGTCTGGAAGGCTTCGACATGTTCGACGCGATGATCGCGACCATCCGTGAAAACACCGCGCGCATGATGCTCACCGTCCAGCTCCGTTCTGCGGAAGAGCCGAAGCGTGAGCAGGTGGCCACGCCGACCATGAGCAGCGGCGGCGACGGCAGCGACACGAACCGCACCGTGCGCAAAGGCAAGAAGCCGGGGCGCAACGACCCGTGTCCGTGCGGCAGCGGCAAAAAATACAAAAAATGCTGCGGTAAAGACGAATAATTATCAGGAGAGAGTGCCAGGCATTCTCTCCTGTTTTTTCAAGGAGACCTCTTATGACAAATTCGGAATTGACCGATTTTTATACCATCAACAGCCCTATGGAATATCTGGATTATGAGCTCACTGTATGGGGAAGAATCTTCAGCGACGAAGACAACAAGGAAAGCTACATGTCCAACTACGCGCTCATCAACAAGAACATTGATATTGATCAGGCTATTGGGGAGATTGAAGCCTATTACAATCAAAGAGAAATCGTCCCAAAAATTTTTTACCAACCGGATTCATTGCCACTCAGTCTCCTTCGTCCGTATTTTGACAGACACGGTTATGAACTGCGCGAATTTGAAGAGAGACTCATGATTTTTGAAAAGCTCCCGAAAGCACGGCACATCAAAAAATGTGTCATTCGTCTGTTTACTCAACCGTTGACAGGTGCTGAATATGCCCTTTGCATTGAACAGGATTTTGGTGAAACCTACGGCGTGGATATGATCAACCGTCAGATCAAAGCGGGATACCGCCTGTTTGCCGCGTATGACGAATCCGGCAGTCCGGTTTGCATGGCGCTGCTGGGATGTTTGAAGGGCGCTGCATACATCAGCGACTTGTACACCACCCCGTCCGCCCGCGGTAACGGTTATGCGGCGGCCTTAATGGAAGCAATCAAAGCCGAAGCTTCAAATCAGCTGCTCTTTCTGGACGCCGCCAGTGAAAACGCAATCCGGCTTTACGAAAGGGCAGGATTCTCAACACGCATTGTCAGGCGCTGGTGGGCGGTAAAAGGCTCCCTTCCCGCCTGGTGCAGAGAATAAAACGCCATACATTTTTCGATAATCAGACATCATCATTCTTCCTTTCTGCATTCCCTATATAGAACTTATAAGTACTATATAAAACAGAACAACACCTGCTTATGGTATTGTCAATAGTATAAAAAAGTACTAGGTGAAGGTGTGGTGCAATTGTATTTCCCAAGGCTGAAGGATCTACGCAACGACAGGGATCTGCTGCAAAAGGATATCGCGGCGGTCCTGAAGATCAGTCAGACGGTCTATTCCCGGTACGAAAGAGGGTATCAGACCATCCCCGTGGAGCATCTTCTCAGTCTGGCTGATTTTTACCATACTTCCACCGATTATCTCCTGGGCCGGACAAATAATCCAACCCCCGCGCCAAAATAAAAGCAGCATGGAGTCCGACCGAACTCCATGCTGTTTTCTATTTGGATGTTTTCATGCCTCCGCGCCCGGAAGTAAGGGTTTTGACCAGGTCGAACACGTAATTGCTGCCCCGGCTGACGAGGATTCCCGTCAGGATGCTGCCGACAAGCGGAACCGAGGTTTTCATCCCCACCATGGCCAGCATGTCGACCCCGTAGGCGACGGTAACAAATACGCCCAGCAGGATGGAAAATACCATTTCCCACTTCAGGACTCCTTTGACAAAGAACTGGTTGATATAAGTAATGACCCCTTCCACAATGACCGCCAGAAAAAACAAGCCGAAATACTCCATATGACCGCCCTCCTCATCTGACCGCCGCGGCGTATTTCGCCGCAGCCCGGTTTCCCTTTTCCTGTTTCAATTCTATGCAGGAAATCCTCCGTTCAATACAGAGTCCGCCGCGGTGAAAAAATTTTCCTTTCCGCAACAAAAAAGCCCGCCTCCCAGCGGGTCTTTCTGTTGTCGATCAAGCCGCGCAACCTTTTGGCTCCCTCTTTGAGGAAGCTGGCGGGCAGCGCCTGACTGAGGGAGTACGTGGAAATCCGGCGGGGATACTCTTCGGTCTGTTTCCTATTCGCCGAACATATCCTTGATCTTATCGATAAAATTCTTGCGCTTCTGATAATTCTTTTCCTCGGCGACATTGTCGAATTCCTGTAAAATTTCCTTTTGCTTCTGGGTCAGGTTTTTCGGCACTTCAATCGTCATGCGCACGAACTGGTCTCCGCGACCGCGACCGCCGATCCGGGGGATGCCCTTGCCCTTGAGCTTAAACACGTCGCCGGGCTGTGTGCCCTCGCGCACATGGTAGCTGACGCGGCCGTCGATGGTCGGCACGACGACTTCCGCGCCGAGCGCCGCCTGAGTATAGGTAATCGGCACCTCGCACCAGATGTCGTTGCCGCGGCGCTCAAAAATGGGATGGGGCCGCACATTGACATACACGCGCAGATCGCCGCTCGGGCCGCCGTTGGTTCCGGCGTTTCCCTGTCCGCTTACGCTGAGAATCTGCTCGTTGTCGATCCCGGCGGGGATGTTGACCTCGATCGTTTTCTGCCGGCGTATCCGTCCGGTCCCGCCGCAGGTTCCGCAGGGATCGTCAATCACCTTTCCGGTTCCGCCGCAGCGGTCGCAGCTCCTGCTGGTCTGTACCACGCCGAACGGCGTGCGCTGGCTGATGCGCACCTGTCCCGTTCCGCCGCAGTTCGGGCAGGTTTTCGCGGAGGTTCCCTTTTTCGCGCCGCTGCCGCCGCAGTCGCCGCAGGTTTCTATCTTCTGATAGGATATATTTTTGCGGCAGCCCTTTGCCGCTTCCTCAAAGCTTATGTTCACCGTCGCTTCGGTGTCGCTGCCGCGCCGCGGCACATTTGGATTGACGGAACGGCCGCCGCCAAACCCGCCGCCGAAAAAGCTGTTGAATATGTCGCCCAGATCAATGTCGCCGGTAAAGGGGCTTCCGCCGCCCGCACCGCCGCCGAAGTTGGGGTCGACGCCCGCGTGGCCGAACTGGTCGTAGCGCGCCTTTTTATCCTTATCGGAAAGCACTTCGTATGCTTCGTTTACCTCTTTGAATTTTGCCTCGGCTGTCTTGTCCCCCGGGTTTAAATCCGGATGATACTGCTTCGCAAGCTTGCGGTAAGCCTTTTTGATCTCTTCGTCCGTGGCATTTTTCGGCACGCCCATAACTTCATAATAATCCCTTTTATCAGCCAAACCAAATCACTCCTAAAATAATGAAAAATGAATAAATGAAGGAGGAAGAGTCCCTTGGCGTTCCTTCAAAATGCATTTTAACTGTTATTGCTGAAATTGCCGCTCAACCCATGATTGCCAGCTCCCCAAACGAAGAGCTGGCCACCACAGTCATTCATCTTTCATGAATCGTTATTCATTGTAAAAAGCAAGCCGGAGATTACTTTTTGTCATCGTCGTTTACGTCCTTGTACTCTGCGTCGTAGACGTTGCCGCCGTTTGCGTCCTGCGCCGGCGGGACGGGCTGTCCATCGGCCGGCTGCTGCGGCGCCGCGCTCTTATAGAGCTTTTCGCTGACCGCGTACATCGCCTTCTGCAGTTCTTCCGACTTTGCCTTCATATCGTCGACATTGCTTGCGGAGATGGCCTCTTTCAGGGAGGCGACCTTTGCGTTCAGGTCGGATTTGTCGGACTCGTCGATCTTGTCGCCGTTGTCCTTAAGCAGCTTCTCGACCGCGTAGCACATATTCTCGGCTTCGTTCTTCTGGTCGACTTCCTCGCGGTGCTTCTTATCCTCCGCCGCGAATTTTTCGGCTTCCTGAACAGCCTTGCTGATGTCGTCCTTGCTCATGTTGGAGCTGGAGGAAATCGTGATCTTCTGCTCCTTGCCGGTACCCATATCCTTGGCGGATACGTTGACGATGCCGTTGGCGTCGATATCAAAGGTGACCTCGATCTGGGGGATTCCGCGCGGCGCCGGGGCAATGCCGTCCAGCTTGAACAGGCCGAGCTGCTTGTTGTCGCGGGCGAATTCGCGCTCACCCTGCAGGACGTTGACCTCAACCTGGGTCTGGCCGTCCGCCGCGGTGGAGAAGATCTGGCTCTTCTTGGTCGGGATGGTGGTGTTGCGCTCGATGATCTTGGTCATGACGCCGCCCATGGTCTCTACGCCGAGGGACAGCGGGGTAACGTCCAGAAGCAGCAGGCCTTCGACCTCGCCGCCCAGTACGCCGGCCTGAATCGCCGCGCCGATGGCAACGCACTCGTCCGGGTTGATGCCCTTGAACGGGTCTTTTCCCGTAAAGCCCTTGACAGCGTCCTGCACGGCGGGGATTCTGGAGGAACCGCCGACCAGCAGAACCTTGTTGATCTGCTCAATTTTCAGACCGGAATCGGAAAGCGCCTGACGGACCGGACCCATGGTCTTTTCCACAAGGTCTGCGGTCAGCTCGTTGAACTTCGCCCTGGTCAGGGTCAGGTCAAGGTGCTTCGGGCCGGAGGCGTCCGCTGTGATGAACGGCAGGTTGATGGAGCTGGAGGTCATGCCGGAAAGCTCGATTTTCGCTTTTTCCGCGGCTTCCTTCAGTCTCTGCATCGCCATCTTGTCGCCGGAAAGGTCAATGCCGGTTTCCGCCTTAAAGGAGGAAGTCATCCAGTCCATGACGCGCTTGTCGAAGTCGTCGCCGCCAAGGCGGTTGTTGCCCGCGGTGGCCAGAACTTCCTGCACGCCGTCGCCCATTTCAATAATGGAAACATCGAATGTACCGCCGCCAAGGTCGTAAACCATGATCTTCTGGTCGTCGCCCTTGTCGATGCCGTAGGAAAGCGCGGCAGCTGTCGGCTCGTTGATGATGCGCTTTACATCCAGTCCGGCGATCTTACCGGCATCCTTTGTCGCCTGGCGCTGTGCGTCGGTGAAATACGCCGGGACGGTGATGACCGCGGAAGTGACCTTTTCACCCAGATAAGCTTCCGCGTCACCCCTCAGCTTCTGAAGGATCATTGCGGAAATTTCCTGAGGAGTATAGCTTTTCCCGTCGATATTGACCTTATAGTTGGAACCCATTTCTCTTTTTATGGAAGAGACGGTGCGGTCCGGATTGGTAATCGCCTGACGTTTCGCAACCTGACCGACCATACGCTCGCCCGTCTTGGAAAAAGCAACAACGGAAGGGGTGGTTCTGGCGCCTTCTGCATTCGCAATGACGACCGGCTCGCCGCCCTCGATAACCGCAACACAGGAATTGGTAGTACCTAAGTCTATACCTATTGTCTTTGACATACTGTTTACCTCCAAAAAATAAGTTTTTGAATTGAATAATCAATCTATAAGAATTTTTAAAATCACCTGAAATCGGCCAAATCAGTTAGCAACCTGCACCATCGCGTGGCGCACGACCTTATCCCCGATTTTGTAGCCCTTCTGGAACACCTGCACTATGGTGTTTTCCCCGGCGTTTTCGTCCTCCACATGGGAAACCGCGTTGTGAAGGTCCGGGTTGAAGACTTCCCCGGCTTCCCCCATCTCGGTTACGCCGAGCTTTGCGAGCGCGCCTTTGAGCTGTGTGCCGACCATTTCGACCCCCTTGCGAAGGTCCTCCACGGTGCAGTCCTGCTGTTCCAGCGCCCGTTCAAGGTTATCCGCCACGGGCAGAAATTCCGTGACCGCAGCGGCTGTCGCGTCGGCGTATACCGCCGTTTTTTCGCGTTCCGTACGTTTGCGGTAGTTGTCGTATTCCGCGGCTGTGCGGAGCAAAAGCTCTTTTTGCTTTTTCAGCTCCTCCTGCGCCTGTTCTAACTGAGTCTGTGCGTCGTCCTTCGGTTTTTCCTGTCCGGCCGGATTTTCCGCCGCCGCAGTTTCCCCGGCACAGGCCTTCTCTGCCTTAGAGGTTTCCTCCGGCTTGCCCGCAGAGGTTTTTTCGGGCGTTCCGGAAGTTTTCTTTTTATCCGCTTGTTCTTTTTGGTTTTTTTCCAAAACAGTGACCCCTTTCTATTCCATATCCAATAGCTCTGTCAGCATTCTTCCGACGGAGCCGGAGAGATATTCAATATTGGAAATGACCTTTCCGTAGTTCATGCGTGTAGGGCCGATAATGGCGATCGCGCCCGCGTCCCTGCCGCCGACCGAGTACCGGGAGACCACCACGCTGGATTCGCTCAGCTCGGGCCGCTTGCTTTCCTGACCGATCAGCACCTTCATGCTGTTGCTCTGCTGCATCAGAAGGCGGGAAAGCTCCTGCGGCCGGGAGAGGAAATCCATAATGCGGCGGATGCCCGCCTGCCCCAGCTCGCTGCAGAATAAAAGGTTCATTTCGCCGTCCAGACAGACCTCCGTCTGCATGGTGTCCTGCGCCACGTCCAGCACCGCCATCAGCGCGTCGCTCATCAGCATCGTCATGTTCCCCAGAGACGCGGCAAGGGACTGAATGTATGCCGGCGTAATGGTGGAAACCGGCAGCCCGACCAGCTTTTCGTTCAGCACCCTGAAAAACACGCGCAGGATTTCGGGGGTAATATCGAAATCGCAGTGGAAAACGCGGCTTTTCATGGTGCCCGCGGAGGTCATCATAATGGCCATCGCGGTCCTTCGGCTGGTCTGCACAAACTGAATGGCACGGATGTCCGCCGAGCTTCCGCTCGGTGTGGTGGAAACGGCCGCGAACCGGGTCATTCCCGCCAGCGCCCGCGCAACGCCGTCCAGCAGCTTTTCGGGGTCGTACGCGCTCGGCAGCAGCAGGCTGTCGATATAACGCTGCTCTTCCCTGGAAACCGAATGCTTTTTCATCAGCGTGTCGATATAAACGCGGTAGCCTTTGTGGGAAGGAATTCTTCCCGCGGAGGTGTGGGGCTGCTCCAGCAGCCCCATTTCCGCAAGGTCGCTCATTTCATTGCGCACCGTCGCGGAGGACACGGTGAAATCAAGGGTGTCGCAAAGCGCCTTGGAACCCACCGGTTCGCCGGTCGCAACGTACAAATCAACGACAGCCGCCAGAATTTTCTGTTTCCGTTCGCTTAACTCCAACCCTTTCACCTCGCCTGTTTTATATTTTAGCACTCTAATAGTTCGAGTGCTAAATCTAATTAATAATTTACCATTACTTTACCCCATTGTCAATATAGTATTTGTAAACTCTTTGTGAAATCGTAAAAATTATGTTCTTCCGGCGAACGGGGAACGCCGCTTTTCATTTCTATGGAGTTATGCTAAACTATTTTCATACCGAACGAATATTATTTGGCATTGGAAATGGAGAAACCATGGAACAGAATCCCTTCGGCGGCAACTACGCCCGCCTGATCAAAGAGTTAGAGCCGGACTGCGAAAAATGCAGCGGCCTGTGCTGTGTAGCGCTGTACTGCGCAAAAACGGACGGCTTTCCGGACGATAAAGACGCCGGAAAGCCCTGCCGATATTTAGCGCCTGATTTCCGCTGCGGGATTCACGCCGATTTAAAAGGCAGAAAAATGAGCGGCTGCCTTGCTTACGAATGCCTGGGAGCGGGACAGAAAACGACACAAATTTATTCTTCCGTCGGCGACTGGAAGACAGCCCCCGGTCAGGCGGAAGCGATCTTTCAAACCTTTTCCGTTCTTTTTCAGCTCCACCAGATTTTATGGTACCTCATAGAAGCGGCTTCCCTGACCTCGGACGAAAAGACGGCGGCAGCCGTCGACGCTCTTATCGAGGAAAATCAGCAAATGTCCCAATTTTCCCGCGGCAGTCTTTTGGAGCCGGACATTGCCGGGCACAAATCAAAAGCGAACCGTATATTGAAAAAAATCATCGGGAGCATTTCATCTGAAGACCCTGAATCACGCCAAAGGGCCGACTTTTTAGGAAAAAATTTCAGGAAAGCGAGCCTTGACCGAAAAGACTTCAGCATGTCGCTCCTGATCGCGGCTGATCTGGAAGGCTGCAGTTTGGACAAAACCGTCTTTTTAGGGGCCGATCTCCGCGACGCAAACCTGAAAAATACCGATTTGAGCAGGAGCGTTTTTCTGACACAAATGCAGATAAACTCCGCGAAGGGCAACAGGAACACCCGGCTTCCCGACGGGCTGCGCCGCCCGTCGGCATGGTAGCGCGTGTTTGTAAAAAGAAACCCGCTTTACGGCCTTTCCAGATTATGCTAAAATATAATCCAGCCGGTTACTGAGTATTGACGTCAGGCGACAGCCTGCGTTCTATTACCGGCGGGTAAAGGGAAGTGCATATATGAATCAGAATTGGTCTGTAACAAAAAACTTTACTGTCGAAACGCACGGCTTTCAGGGCTGTTTTTATTGTTCGGAACGGCCATGGGAAGAAAAAAAGGCCGTCATTGTCTGCGGCGGAAGCGACGGCGATTTTGCCTTGACAAAGCAGCTGGGCGAAACCTTTTGCAGTCAGGGCGTCCATGTGCTGGCACTGGCTTACGTGAACGCTCCCGGTTTACCCAAGCATACCGTTGAAGCCCCTGTGGAAAGCGCAGAAAACGCCGTTCAGTGGCTGCTTGAAAACGGGTTTGACAAAATCGGCATGTACGGTATTTCCAGCGGCGGCGAATACGCCTTGCTGGCGGCTTCCCTTCTTCCCCGGATTACCTGTGCCGTCGCGGTCTCTGCACCGTGCGCCGTTTCCCAGGCGGACAACGGTGTCCATTATAAAAACACCTCCTGCTGGACGTGGAGGAATCAGCCCGTGCCTTATATGGAAATCAATTACTCCCTGATCGGCGCCATTCCCATGAGCGTTCGCCATAAGGAGCTGTATACCAAACATTTTTATGAAAAAGGGATCGGGTCCGCGCCCGACAACGTATGGATTCCGGTTGAAAAAATCAACGGGCCCGTTCTTTTTCTCACAGCCGGAGAAGATTCCATCTGCCCAAGCAGTGAATTTGCCGAACGTGCGGTACAAAGGCTGAAAGAACAGGATTTTCCTTTTCCGTACGAGCATGTCGATTATCCATACGCCAGTCATTTCCTGATTCCCGCCCCAACGCCGGAATCCGCCCCCTTCAAAGCGTTTGCCATTGAAAGGCGCCGCCCGAAAGAGTGTGCCGAAAGCCGCGCCGATTCCCTCAAAAAAACGGTCGCATGGCTGAAAAAATGGTAGGCCGCGCGTTTCGCAGCGGGGTCTGTTTGTAAACCGGCCCGGATTCAAGCTGTGCAGTTTCATCGTCACGTGAAAAAAGAGCCGCGGAGCATCCCGCGGCTCTTTTCGTTATCCGTTCTCCGCGCTGTACAAAATCTCCGCCGTCAGCATGTTGGAAACCAGAAATCCCCGCGGCGTGAAGCGGAACCCGCTGTCTGTGCAGACGGTCAGCCCGCCCTTTTCATAAAGCTCTGCCGCTTTCAGCATCCGCGCGGGAAGCCCCGTGCCGAAACGCGCGCGGCAGCCTTCGTCCGTAAGCCCCTCCGTCAGGCGCAGGGCGAGCATGGCGTATTCCTCAAATCCGCCGCCCTCCCCGTCCGGCACGGGTTCTCCGCCGTTCAGGAACTCCGAAAGGCTTCTCGGATAATAGAACCGTTTCCCTTCCATGAACGAATGCGCCGCCGGGCCGATTCCCAGATATTCCTCACAGCGCCAGTATTTCAGATTGTGTCGGCTCTCAAAGCCCGGTTTCGCAAAATTGGAGATTTCGTACTGGTGAAACCCGCGCTTTTCCAGCTCTTCGCAGGCGAACAGATAGAGCCCGCTCGCTTCGTCGTCGTCCGGAACGCACAGCGTTTCTTTCTTTTTTCCGTAAACCGTGTCCGGCTCAATTTTCAACAGATAGGCGGAAAGATGTTGAATCCCCGCGTCCGCGCAGAAATCAATGGAGTACAGAAGACTTTCCTTTGTCTGTTTCTGGATGGCAAGCATCAGGTCGAGGGAGAAATTGTCAAAACCCGCGTCCTGTGCGTAAGCAACCGTTTTTTTCGCCTGTGCGGCGGTGTGCCGCCGGCCCAGAAGCGAAAGCTCGTCCTCGTTTGCGGACTGCAGGCCGATCGACAGGCGGTTTGCCCCCGCCGCGCGGATTTCCTGCAAAAAGCCGCGCAAGTCCTCCGCGGGATTGACCTCCACGGTAATTTCCGCGCCGTCCAGTCCGAAGCATTCCTTCGCGCACGCAAGGATTGCGGACAGCCGCTCTGCGCCGAGCAGGTTCGGGGTGCCGCCGCCGAAGTACAGCGTGTCGGCCCGCCGCCCGTACCGCCCCGCGTACGACCCGAGCGCTTCCATCACCCGCTGTGCGTACCGGTCCATCTTTTCTCCGACGGCGGGCTGGGAATAAAAGTCGCAGTACGGGCATTTGCCGTCGCAGAATGGCACATGGAGATAAAGGCCGAAAGGCTTTCTGTTATTCATCCAGCTTCAGCACACTCATAAACGCCTCCTGAGGCACCTCCACCGTGCCGAGCTGGCGCATGCGCTTCTTGCCTTCCTTCTGTTTTTCCAGCAGCTTCTTTTTGCGCGTGATGTCGCCGCCGTAGCACTTGGCCAGAACGTCCTTGCGCATCGCCTTGACCGTTTCGCGCGCGATGATCCTGCCGCCCACACAGGCCTGGATCGGCACCTCAAAAAGCTGGCGCGGGATTTTCTCCGACAGCTTCTCCGCCATCTTGCGCGCGCGCGGATACGCCTTGTCGGCGTGGATAATAAAGGAAAGCGCGTCCACCACGTCGCCGTTGAGCATGATGTCCAGCTTGACGAGGCTGCTCTTTTTGTATCCGCTTAGCTCATAGTCGAACGAGGCGTAGCCGCGGGTACGGGATTTCAGCGCGTCGAAAAAGTCGTAGATGATCTCGTTCAGCGGCAGCTCGTAATGGATGTCCACACGGTCGGTGTCGATGTATTTCATATCCTTGAAGACACCGCGCCTGTCCTGGCAAAGCTCCATAATATTGCCGACATATTCGCTCGGCGTATAGATATGGGCGTTGGTAATCGGCTCCTCCGCCTGCGAAATCAGCGACGGGTCGGGGTAATTGGTCGGGTTGTCAATATGAATCACTTCCCCGTTGGTTTTCGTGATCCGGTAAACCACGCTGGGGGCGGTGGTAATAATGTCGAGGTTGTATTCGCGTTCCAGCCGTTCCTGAATGATTTCCATATGCAGAAGGCCCAGAAAGCCGCAGCGGAAACCGAAACCGAGCGCAACGGACGTCTCCGGCTCAAACGACAGCGCCGCGTCGTTCAGCTGCAGCTTGTCAAGCGCGTCGCGCAGATCGGGATAGCGCGCGCCGTCCGCGGGGTAAATCCCGCAGAAAACCATCGGCTGCACCGAGCGGTAACCCGGCAGCGGCGTTTTCGCGGGGTTGTCCGCCAGCGTAACGGTGTCGCCCACGCGGGCGTCCTTCACCGCCTTGATGGAAGCGGCGATATAACCGACCTCTCCGGCGCTGAGCCCCGCGCTCGGCTCCAGACAGGTCGCGCGGCCGTAGCCGCACTCCACCACGGTGAATTCCGCGCCCGTCGCCATCAGTCGGATGGTGTCGCCCGGATGCACCTGCCCGTCCTTCAGCCGCACATGGATGATTACGCCCTTGTACGCGTCGTAGTAGGAATCGAAAATCAGCGCCTTGAGCGGCGCGTTTTCGTCGCCCTGCGGAGACGGAACGTGTTTGACGATCTGCTCCATCACCTGGTCGATGTTCGTTCCCAGCTTTGCCGAAATGCACGGCGCCTCGTCCGCGGGAATCCCAATGACGTCCTCTATTTCCGTGCGCACCTTTTCCGGCTGAGCGCTGGGCAGGTCGATCTTATTGATGACCGGAACGATTTCCAGCCCGGCGTCCACCGCCAGATAGGTGTTCGCCAGCGTCTGCGCCTCGATTCCCTGGGAAGCGTCCACCACCAGCACCGCGCCTTCACAGGCGGCGAGCGAACGCGAAACCTCGTAGTTAAAGTCCACATGGCCCGGGGTATCGATCAAATTGAAAACATAGTCCTGACCGTCCTGCGCGCTGTAAACGAGCGTAACGGCGTGCGCCTTGATGGTGATGCCCCGTTCGCGCTCCAGATCCATGTTGTCCAGCAGCTGATTTTCCATATCGCGCAGCGCGACGGATTTCGTCTGCTCCAAAATGCGGTCGGCCAGCGTGCTTTTCCCGTGGTCAATGTGCGCGATAATGCTGAAATTCCGTATTCTCTCGCGTGGTATCGACAAATTTATCACCTAATCCTCAAAGATAATATGGCTTCCGTTTTCCGGCCAATTCCGGGAAAAAACATAAAACGACCCGGCAGTCAGACTGAAAATGCTGGAAAGATAATGAATAATATATTATAACACAGATCACGAATTCTGAATAGTATGCCTTGCGGCGGGGAGAAATTTTATGTGCGGCAGGGAAAAATTTTTATAAAACGCGCGAAATAAAGCCCGGTAAAGTCCGGGCTGTGAGACGCGCACAAAAACAGCGGCGTACCGGAAAATTTCTTCTCCGGCGCGCCGCCATGATCAATATTTCAGATTTCTGTAATACTTGTCGTTCAGCAGGCGTTTCTTGTGCGGGCGGTTCGGGCGGCGGTAGCGTTTGCGGCCTCCGCCTCTCGGCGGACGGCGGTTGCTGAACACGACGATCAGCACCACCACGATGCCCAGCGCGATACACACCCACGAAAGAATCCCGATCCAGTTCATTTTTTTGTTGGCCGCGGTATCTACGATCACGGAGCTGAGCGGGTTGTTTTCCTCTATGCTGTCCACGCTGGGAAGAACAATCTCGCTGGATTCTTCACCGCTGCTGAAAACCCCACCGGAAACGTCACCGGAGGCATCTCTGGAAGCTCCGGAGATAATTTCCGAGGATACCGGCTTTTTGCTCGTGACCGATCTTCTGGAGCTGACGGCCGGTTTGCTGGAAACGGTACTCGCGACGGACTGTGAGGGAGCCTGGGAGGACTGCTGGTTCAGGATCTGTTCCACCTGTTCCGGCGTTATCTCAGTTGCCAGAGCGGTGACGGAGTACAATGAAAACATAAAGATCAATATGAATACTGAAAACCATATTTTCTTATGTTGATTCATGATACGTTTCCTCCACAGCATTCTCTCTCAATGATAATACGAAATTATTATACCATACTTTCGCCACATTGCAAGTTTCCTGCCATGTTTTGCCGGTAATCTGGTAAATAAGGGTTTTGTCGTCGCCAAAGCCGATTCTGCGGGAATTGGCGTCGACCTCCGCCATGCCGAAAAGCAGTGCAAAGACGCAAAGCGTGCTGAAAAACGACGCAAAGAAAATCCTTTTTCTTTTTCTTTCCATTTTTTTTAACATCTTTTCCTTTCCGCTTATGTCAGGCCGTTCAGAACGTTGACCAGCGCTTTCCCGAACAGCTCCCCGGAGTACACCGCCTCGTCAAGGGTATTGACCTCGGTGCCGAACTCGATCAGCAGGGAACCTTTCGTCAGATTTTCATTATACTTCCTCGCGCAGAAATTCAGCGGCCGCGCCAAACCGGGGTATAAATCCGCCAGCGACTTCTGCAGCCGCACGGCCAGCCTGAAATTGTATTCCCAGTTGGGGAAGCCGAGCGTGCCGTCGTCGTCACAGCCGGAGATGATCATCACCTGCGCGGCCTTCCTGCCGTTGACCGTCGCGGTCGGTTTGATCCTGGTTCCGTCGGAGGTGCCCATCGCGTCGCGGTGGATGTCGAGCGTGACTTGGATGCCCGGATATTTCTTCAGGTTGTTCTGCATCGTCACCTTGGAACGGTCATACGAGCCGTTATAGCTCGGGTAGTCGTGCAAGGTGGTGTCGTGCACCACGTTGATTCCGGCGGCCTTCAGCTGGGCGGCGATCTGGTCGCCCACGGCGACCACGCTTTTCGCTTTGTCCTGGCTGCGCGTATCGCCCAGAAACGCCTCCGTTGTGTGGGTGTGGTAAATCAGGACCTGCGGCGTCGAATTTTTGACGATTTTTACCGCAGGCTGTTTCTGAAGCTCCGAAGCGATGTCGACCGTATGGTTTTTATTCGTATTCTTTACCCATATATTATTGTATTGGGAACCGGAATTGGCAATGCTCATTTCCTTCACGCCCTTGGGCAGCGTAACGGGAGACGACGACGTGCCCGACGACGTGCTCGAAGCAGCCTGTGAGCTTGCCCCCGTACCGGAGCTTTCCTGTGAAGAAGCCGGGGCGGAGCTTACGCCCGAAGAAACCGGCGCCTCGCTGCTCCCGTGCTCATTATCCTCTTCATCCTCTTCCAGATAATCCTCTTTCATTGCCTCGGCAGCACCCGCGGGCATGATAAAGCCCGCCGCGGCGAACGCCGCGTCCTTTGCCTGCAGCACGGGCAAACGTCCCAGAACGCACGCGACCGCCGCAAACACCAATGCAACCGAGCAGATTCCCATTCCCTTTTGCATCCAGTTTTTCATATCCTGCCCCCATTGAATGATATTCATTCTTATGCGGGCGGGACAAATTTCATGATGCTTCAGGTCAATTCTTCAAAATCCTCAACACTGAGAGAGGGGTTCAGCGCCACGTTGATTCCCATGCTCAGCAGTCGCGCGCCTCTGGAAATAATCAGGTCGATTTCACGCGGGGTCACCATCATCTGGGCGCCGCGCGGTGCGATTTTCTCCTCGGACCCGTCCGTTTCACCGTCCAGCAGGTCCGCCGCCAGAGTGGCCGCGTCCACCACGGTCGGAATCCCCATGCTGACCACCGGAACGCCGAGCGTGCTTTCGTCGATGCGCGGCCTTGCGTTTCCCACACCGGCCCCGGGAGAAATCCCCGCGGAGCAAAGCTGCACCGTGCAGCCCAGCCGGGCGGGGCTGCGCGCCGCAAGCGCGTCGACCGCAACCACGGCGTCCGGGTTCAGCTCCTTGACCAGCGCCTGCAGAAGCTCCACGGCTTCAATCCCCGTGCAGCCCAGCACCCCGGGGCTTACTACGGAAACGGGACGCAGCTTGTCCAGGCCCGTCACCTTTGCCAGCTCGCCCTTGATATGCCTTGTCGCCAGAATTTTTTCGGCGACGAGCGGCCCCAGCGCGTCCGGCGTAATAGCGCGGTTCCCCAGCCCCGCCACCAAAACGCTTCCCTTCTTTGGCAGCAGCGCGGACAGCTCCTGCGCGGTCAGGGTCAGCAGGCTGTTGT
Source organism: Caproiciproducens puteiluti (assembly GCF_052442865.1). Lineage (NCBI taxonomy): Bacteria > Bacillati > Bacillota > Clostridia > Eubacteriales > Acutalibacteraceae > Caproiciproducens > Caproiciproducens puteiluti. The sequence continues at coordinate 3,793,354 of NZ_CP194790.1, forward strand.
CACTGTCGATATGGTCGGAAATCGCCTGCACCTCCAGCGTAACATAGGTGTTGCCCTCCTCGTCTATCCGTGTGACCGTGCAGTCCTTTTCTTTGCGTGTAACGTGCCTGCTGGGTTCCGTATTTTCCAGCGCCAGATCGGTACGGAATACCATAAAAAATCAGTCCTTTCCTATTTTTTTTAAAACGCTTGCATTTTTTGTCCATCGATGGTATTATTATTGATACGTGACAATACCAAAGGAGGTGGAATCATGCCTAACATTAAATCAGCCAAAAAACGCGTAAAGGTTATTGCTACAAAAACACTCATCAACAAGTCCTTTCATTCCGGACTGAAAACTGATATAAAGAAAGCAAACCTTGCCGTAGAATCCAATGATGCCAACAAAGCGGATGCCGTTAAGGTTGCGATTAAGAAGCTTGATCAGGCTGCGGCAAAGGGAATCCTGCACAAGAACACAGCCGCAAGAAAGAAATCAGCTCTTGCACGCAAGCTGAACGCAGCAAATGCATAACCCTGAATACGCGGTTTAAAAGCAAAAGCAGAGCCTTGCGCCCTGCTTTTTTATTATACTCCGGAGCGCAGGGAGCGAATTTCCATAAACTTGCCGCTTTGATTGACTTTTCAAAAAGAATTGGTTATTATATATTATATAAACAGGATCTAATCATGATAAACGGAGGTGCTCGTTTTGAAAAAATGTAATACATTATCCATATTGATTACAGTAATTTCCGCTATGACGGCCGTCGCGGCGGCTGTTGTTGCCGTCGTCCTCTTCTTTGAGAAAAAGAAAAAGGATGAAGAGGAGCTTGAGCACTACCTGGATTGTTCCATACAGTAAGGGACGTCCTCCGGTGCCATAACAGCATACGGGCAGGTTTTGATACCTGCCCGTTTTTTTCATGCTTTTAGCCTTACCATATATTTTTTGAAATACGTACGGTAATACAGCTTCCAGATCTCCCACAGAAGCATGCCGATGATCTGGCCGTTGATAATCCTGAAAATCCTGTACAGGATTTTCAGAACGAGAAAGGTTTTGCTAGCTCTTATCTCCCGACTTTGAAAACAGAGCGGCAACGTATCCGAAGAACACGGCCGCCGCGATACCTGCGGCACTCGCCGCGACGCCGCCCGTAAACGCGCCCAGCAAACCCTGTTCCCTGACCGCTTCAAGCGTCCCTTTCGCCATCAGATACCCAAAACCGGTCAGCGGCACCGTAGCGCCGGCCCCCGCGAAATCCACGAGCGGCCCGTACAGCCCCAGCCCCGTCAACGCCACACCCAGTGTGACAAACAAAACAAGGATTCTGGCCGGCGTCAGCTTCGTAAAATCGATCAGTACCTGGCCGATCGCGCAAATGGCGCCGCCGATCAAAAAAGCCCATAAATAATCCATGTTTTTCACCTCGGCTTTATTTTCGCCTGATGATCGCTTCAATATACATTCCAAAGAATTAAATCAAAAAATACCGCAAAAAAACCGGCCATCCGGCCGGTTCGCTTTGGTTTATTATGAAAAGACGTAGGAGGTCATGGAAAGACTTCCCGCCATACGCGCTTCATTATAGATTTTGACCTGATCCTTTTCATCCGCCGCTCCCAAAACGTACAGCAGCGGGTCAAAGTGTTCCCGTGTGGGAAACGCGTGTTTTGCACATTCTCCCGCTTTTTTGTATTCGATCACCGCGCTGAAATCCCCGTCCTGAATATGATCGCGGATATATGCGTCGAACTCGTCCGCAAAGGGGTATCCGCCCCGTACGGAAAAATCCACAAGCGCCAGATTATGTACCACGTTTCCGCTCCCGAAAATCAGCACATTCTCTCCCCGCAAAGCCTTCAGCTTCCTGCCGACATCGAACATCTCCCGCGGGGTCAGCCTTCTGTCAATGCTCATCTGCACCACCGGGATATCCGCCCGCGGATACATCAGCCTCAGCACGCTCCACGCCCCGTGGTCAATGCCCCAGGTCCGGTCCTCCAGACAGTCCCCGCCGATCAGCTTCATCGTCTCGGCTGCAAGCTCCGGAGCGCCGGGGGCCGGATACTGAATATCGTACAGTTCCCTGGGAAAGCCGTAAAAATCATGGATGGTTTTCGGCTTTTCCTGCGTCATCAGCCGGGTACGGTCGGTATACCAGTGAGCGGAAACCGCCAGAATCGCATCCGGCCTGGGGATTTCCGCACTGATCTCTCTCCAGCCCGCCGTGTACTCATTTTCCTCAATCGCGTTCATAGGCGACCCATGTCCTACAAAAACCACCGGCATCATCCGATTTTTCCCCTTTCCAATGAAAGCTCCTCAGAAATTCGCGTTTGCAATCAGTCCCGACACGGCTACCGGATGACCGGAAGATCGCCCGGTTCGTGGGAACCGCCGTTAAAATAAATATCGTACCAGACGAGGAAGACAAAAATCGTCCAGATTTTACGGTTGTTGTCCCGCTTCCCGCTGTAGTGGTCGTCAAGGAATTTCATCAGCTCGTTGGTGTTGAAGAACTTCTTTGCGGTTTCGCCCGTAAAAGCGTCCTTTACAACATTATAGTATTTTTCATCCCTGAGCCACACACGCGTCGGCACCGGGAATCCCAGCTTTTTCTTCTGTGCGGTCGCGTCCGGCAGATGCTTCATCGCGGCAAGGCGCATCGCGTACTTGGTGTTTTCCTTATTCACCCGCAGCTTTCTCGGAATACGGGAAGCCACCCCGAACACCTCTTTGTCGAGGAACGGCACGCGCAGCTCCAGCGAATTCGCCATGCTCATGCGGTCCGCTTTCAAAAGGATGTCGCCGACCAGCCAGACGTTGATGTCCAGATACTGCATCTTGGTCACGTCGTCCTTGTCCTTTACGCGGTCGTAATACGGCTTTGTCAGCTCCTGCGGACGGGTGACCGGAATATCGCTTTTCAGCAGGCGGCGTTTTTCGTCCATGGTAAACATGCTGCAGTTTCCGATAAAGTTTTCCTCGATCGGCAGCGCGCCGCGCATCAGGAAGCTTTTGCCCCGGAAGGAAAACGGCAGCGCCTTCGCAACCGCCGCCAGCGCCTTGCGCAGGCCGAGCGGCAGCTTTTTGTAGCCTGCAAAATCATCCGGCTCGTGATAAATATTGTATCCGCCGAACAGCTCGTCCGCACCTTCGCCGGAAAGCACCACCTTCACGTACTCGCTCGCCATTTTCGAAACAAAATAGAGGGCGATACAGGACGCGTCGGCCAGCGGCTGGTCCATATGGTATTGCACCTTGCGGATATTTCCCCAGTATTCGTCGGCGGAAATGACCTTATAGTGATGTTCCACGCCGATCTTTTCGGAAAGGTTCTTTGCCCAGTCGATTTCGTTGTATTTTTCCCCGTAATCGAACCCGACCGTAAAGGTCTTCTGCCCGGCGAAATAGGTGGAAACATAGCTGGAATCCACGCCGCTGGACAGGAAGCACCCGACTTCCACGTCGCTGATTTTGTGCGCGCTGACCGAGTCCTCAAACACCTTTTCGATTTCCTCGACGGCCTGTTCCCGGGTCATGCCGGGGTCCTCGCTGAATTTCGGCTCCCAGTAGCGGTGGGTTTCGACCTTGCCGTCCTTGTACCAGAGGTAGTGCGCCGGCATCAGGCAGTAGACATTCTCGAAGAAGGTTTCCGGCGGAACGGCGTATTCAAACGAGATGTAATTGTTCAGCGCGTTTTTATTGAATTTCTTTTCAAAGCCGGGAAATTCCAGAATGCTCTTGATTTCGGAGCCGTAAACAAAATGGCCGCCGACCTGCGTGTAATGCATCGGCTTGATTCCGAAATAGTCGCGGGCAATAAACACACTCTTTTCGACGGTGTCGTAGATGGCAAACGCGAACATCCCGCGCAGCTTGGTCAGAAGGTCTTCATGCCATTCCTCAAAGCCGTGGATCAGCACCTCGGAATCGGTCTGGGTATAAAAACGATGCCCCTTTTCCAGCAGGATGTTTCTGAGCTCCCGGTAGTTATAGATTTCCCCGTTAAACGTAAGCACCAGGGTTTTGTTCTCGTTGTAGATCGGCTGGTCGCCCGAGGAAGCGACGTCGATGATGCTCAGGCGCCTAAAGCCCATGGAGATATCGGAATCGGTAAAAAACCCGTTGGAGTCCGGGCCCCTGTGGGTGATTTTATCGGTCATGCTTTTAATCACTGCGTCGCGGTCGATTACTTCACCGGTAAATCCGCACAATCCGCACATCTGTCTTAGTCCTCCCCGCCGCGGTACACCCGCAAAATATTTTCAGCGGCGGCAGAATCCACCGCCACAAAATCGTCGTCCCGTGAAACCGCGCCCACGCTTTCCACAATCTCCAGCGATTTGCGGTATACGTCCATACGCGTTCCCTGCTGTACCGGCTCGTCCTCTCCCTGCAGGAAAAAGGAAAACACAATCCGGTTCTCTTTTTCATCCGCGTAGCAAAAGTATCCGGAGGAAGTCTTTCGGTCGTGTTTTTTGCCCGCCACGTCGGTGAGCGCAAGCTTGACCAGCTCCACCGCAAAATCGTTCAGCCCGGCCTCGAAAATAAGCACTTTTTCCTTCAGACCCGCCAGCGAGGTCACCGCCCGCTTGGCCATCCCGTTAAACTGCGGAAAAGCTTCGCCCACACTGACCGGTTCCAGCTGGCAGCAGCCGCTGTTCGGCACAACATATACCATAAACTGATTTTCTTTATCGTGATAAAGGCAAGGATAAACAAGCTGCGCTTCATAGCCGCATTCCGGACATTTCCAGTCAAACAGCGTTTCATCCAGGATGCGCTGCCGCAAATCCGGATTCTCCCCGGCGTTGATTTCGGGGCTCATCGCTGTTTTTACCACGGCACCGCAGTGAGGGCAGCTTACGTCCCTGTTTCCAACCGATGGCATTTTTATTTCCTCCTTAGCCTTTGCGTATTTGTTTATTATATCACAACAAATTTAAAAAAGGAACAGAATTAAATAATCCTGTTATTTTTCAAACTTTTGAGTTATAATAATAGCATTGAAATCCCATCATGAACACCGCTATTGCGGCAGGAGGTACGCTATGAATTTTTTTGAAAATGTAACCGGCAGGGTAACAAAAGCAGTCGACTATGTTGTTGAGAAAAACCGCAAAGCCGCGCTGATAAATCGCATCAGGATCGTGATTAAAAACGAAAGGGAAAACGAAGCGCGCGCCTACGTCGCATTGGGAAAATATTATTTTCAGAATCTGCGCGACGCGCAGAACGAGGAAACCGAGTCCCTGTGCAAAGCGGTGGAAGCCGCCGACAAGCGCATAAAAAAGGCGTTTGACAAGCTCGACGAGCTCACCGCCGAAGAAGGGTATGAGGACGACGCCTGTACCGACTGTACGGACGACTGCGATTACTGCCCGTGCGGCTGTTCCGGTGAATCCGATACGGAAAGCACGGACGTCCCCGCGCCGGAACCGGAGGACGATATCGCGCCCGCCGATTTTCCGCTCCATTTCCCCATTGTTGACAAGGCAAACGACAGGGATGACGCGTCCGAAGAGGCGGCCGAGGAAGCAGCGGACGACGAGGACGAGGCCCAGCCCACGCTGGACTGAGCGGGAATATGAAGAAAAAAGTAATGCTCGGCATGAGCGGCGGCGTGGACAGCTCCGTTGCCGCGCTCCTGCTTCTCAGGGACGGATACGACGTTACCGGCGTCACCCTGCGGCTGCGGCCGGACGAATACATGTGCCAGAGCGCGGCGGGCGGCTGCTGCTCGCTGGACGATATCGACGACGCACGCAGGGTTGCCTACAAGCTTGGGATCGACCATCTGGTCCTCAATTTTACGGACGTTTTTGAAAAGGACGTCATCGACTATTTCGCGGCGCAGTACGCGGCGGGGCTGACGCCCAACCCGTGTATCGCCTGCAACCGCCACGTCAAGTTCGACGCCATGCTCCGCCGCGCGAAGGAGCTGGATTTTGACTATATCTCCACCGGCCACTACGCCGTGATCGAACAAAACGCGGCGGGGCGCTGGCTTTTGAAAAAAGCGCCCGCCAGCAAGGACCAGAGCTACGTGCTGTACTCCTTTACACAGGAGCAGCTCAGCCGCACCCTGATGCCGCTGGGGAGCTACACAAAGCCCGAGGCGCGCGCCATGGCGGAGGAAGCCGGGCTGCCCGTCGCGCACAAGCCGGACAGTCAGGAAATCTGCTTTGTGGAAAACAACGATTACGCCGGATTCATTGAGCGCTACACCGGGAAAACCGCTCCGCAGGGCGATTTCGTGGACCAGAGCGGAAACGTGATCGGCCGCCACCGCGGCATCACCCGTTACACCGTCGGTCAGCGCAAGGGGCTGGGCGTTACCTTCGGCAAGCCCATGTATGTGACCGGGATCGACACGGTACATAACCGGATTACACTGGGGGAAGAGGGCAGCCAGTACGCATCCTCCCTGATTGCGGCGGACCTCAATTTCATTCCGTTCGATACCTTGGAAAAGGAAACGGAGATCACCGCCAAGGTACGGTATCAGGCGAAGCCCGCAAAGGCGAAGCTGGTTCCGCTCGGGGACGGAAAAGTCCGTGTGGATTTTGAAGAAGCGCAGCGTGCGGTCACGCCGGGACAAGCCGTCGTCTTTTACGACGGGGACCTTGTGGTCGGCGGCGGCACGATTCAGCCGGAATAATCGTAAGGGCGGAGCCGTTTTCGGCTCCGCCCTTTCAGCGTTTATTTTCCAGAAAATACAGAAGAAGGAGCCCGACACAAAATATCCCGAAGACGACAAAAATCCCTTTCAGGCGCTTCTGCGTCGGATGATTTCCATAGCTATAGGAGCACAGCAAGGCAAAGACAATGACCGAACATACCCAGTTCTGCCATTCGCCGCGCGTGAATCCCGCAGAATAAAGCACCGCCGCAAAAGCGCCCCACAGAACGATCTGAATCGACCGGACGCGGCTGCCGTCTTTGCTCATTTTACCGCCCCTTTTCTGCCCGAAAAGCCGATCACTGCTTGAGACCGTACCCGCAGTACGGGCATTTCGGGTAATCCATGTCGCATTCCTTTCCACAGTTCGGGCAGGTGATCTGCATGATTTCCGGCGCGTTGTCCCGACGGTCCTCGCTGATTTTCAGCTGATCCTCCAGCACATCGACCCTGTTCATCAGTTCGCCGACGGCAATCAGCAGCAGGCCGAGAAGCCCCGCGGTAAAAACGCTGAGGAAAACCCAGAAGTCCTTGTCGGAGGACGCGAGCTCCGCAAGGAAAAGACCGATCCCTGCAATCAGGAACACCAATCCCGCCCCTTTAAAAAATCTGGCCATCTTACACCACCCTGTAATTCTTACCGTAATGATATCACAGATACCCTGTCGATACAAACGGATTTGGCAAGTAGGGTTAACGAAAGGAGTGCGCCCCCGCTCAGACACTCCCGTCAAACTCCCCCAGCCGCTCCGCGGCAGCCCCCTCGAGGAGAAGGCCTTAAAAAAACGACCCCCAGCCTCCCTCCCTGAGGGAGGTGGCGCGCCCGGCGCGACGGAGGGAGTTTCGAGTATTCTGCCTTCGATTTAACGTAAGCCGACCAGAAGCATCGCCAAAGGCGCACATCCCGGCCGGCAGGCTGATGCGAAAGGAGGGGCTCCTTCCAGCCTGCCGTAAACTCCCCCAGCCGCTCCGCGGCAGCCCCCTCGAAGGATGGCCTTAAGGAACGACCCCTGCCTGCCTGCCTGCCTCCCTCCCAGAGGGAGGTGGCGCGCCCGGCGCGTCGGAGGGAGTCTCGGAGTACTTCCCCCTCAATTTAACCGCGAGAAGGAATACCCCACCACTCGGCGCAGACGTTCCCGCGCTTTTTTCAGATGCTTCGACACGGTCGGCGGCGTAACGCCGATGATTTCCGCGACCTCCTGTACGCTTTTCTGCTCGAAATACCGCAGCCGCAGACAGTCGCGCTGCCGTTCGGTCAGCTCTCCTTCCATCGCGCGCCGCAGCGCCCCGCGCATCCTGAGATGCTCTCTCCCGTCGTCGTTCTCTTCCCGACCGACATTCAACCGGTCCCCGAACAGGTCCAAGCTTAAATTGCTTTTTCTTCTCATCTTTTCGCCCCGATTCTCACCAGATACCTGCCCGTGTGCAGGCAGTCCAGATACATGTCGTTCAGCAGGGCAATCCTGCGGTACAGCCCGGAGGCCTCCTCGTTGCCCGCCTGCCGCGCCTGCCTGCGAAGCGGCGTCAGCCGTTCCTTAATTCTCTCTGCCTCATTCAAATATTCCGTGCCCCATTCGTTATAGTCCATATTGCTCCTTTCCTTCCCCGAAGCGGATCGCAAGCATCCGGATTCGTGTCCTATAATTCCATACTATCCAAAGAGGAGCAAATTTTCAAGATATTTTAGAACAAACGTTCTATATAAAGCTCTGGCAGGGACAAACTCGGTACACCGAACCGGGCTTGTTTCCATTTTACAAGGATGTTAAAATAAAAGAAAAGCCTGAGCGGCCTGTCCGGACAGGAGCAGGATACCAAACGGAAAGCGGGAATCAAAATGGAAAGCTTCGCTCCTTTATTGATCATTGCGGGATGTTATATTCTTGTCTATACGTTTGGCAAGATCAACAAGAAGAGATACGATGCTCCGGGAAAATTCCGGGATTCCCGGAAGCCTTATCGCCGGGGAAAAAAGTAGGAGGAAGCGAAACGCTTCCTCCCTTTATTTTTTATCCCTCAGCTTTTGAAAAAAATCCGTAAGCAGCAGCGCGCATTCGTCGGCAAGCACGCCGCCCAGCAGCTCCGGACTGTGGTTGTACGGCAGTTCAAACAGATTCACGACGGAGCCGCAGGAACCGGCCTTCGGGTCCCGTGCGCCGTATACCACTCTTGGAATCCGCGCGTTGATGATCGCTCCCGCACACATGGGGCAGGGCTCCAGCGTGACGAACAGCTCGCACTGCCACAGCCGCCAGCCGCCCAGCAGACGGCACGCCCGGTCAATGGCCTCCAGTTCCGCGTGGCAAAGCGCGTTTTTCCCGCTCTCGCGCCGGTTGCGGCCCGTGGAAATGACTTCCCCGTCCTTTACGATCACCGCGCCGACCGGCACCTCGCCCTCCTGCGCCGCCTCCCGCGCAAGAGCCAGCGCCAGGCGCATAAACCGTTCTTCCCTGTCCATATCAGCCTACGAAAGATACCGGAACGAGGACAGAAGCGTTAACAGCAGCACCGCCACACCGCCCGGATTGAAAAACAGCGCGTTCAGCTTTGCGGAAAGCCGGAAATACGGGTTTACCCCGTCGCTGTGGAAAAACTTCTTATCCTTTACCAGCAGATAAACAAAGGAAGCCACACCCAGCGCCAAGACGACGCCGACCACCGTGTTGTTTACATAATCTGCCATCTGGTCCCCGCCTAAACGCTGCGACATTTCTACCGCGAAGGAAATCCCGTTGTTGAAAAAATGGATCAGGATGGACGGCCACAGGGAATTGGTGCGGACAACCACCAGCGCCATGACCAGACCGGCGATAAAGGCAAACACCATCTGCACAAAATTGCCGTGGTACAGCCCGAAAAGGATCGCGGAGCCCACTACCGCGAACCCGTCCCCGTATTTTCTCAGGCTGTGAAGCACCACGCCGCGGAAAAACAGTTCCTCCACCAGCGGCGGAATGACCGCGATCGTAAGGAAATACAGGAATAAAACCGGCGGATCGCCCGTCAGGGGCATCTCCGGCAGCTCGCCGGAAAAGCCGAACCATTTCTCGATTTCCACCACCGCATTGGCCGGAATGTTCGCCAGCATACAGACGGCTGTCCCGAAAAAGACACACGCGCCAATTTTCAGAAACCCGGCCTTCTCAAAGGGCAGCGCGCTGCTCAGGGAAATATGCCTCGCGGCGAAAAAGACCAGCGCGGGAGCGGCCAGCCCGACCAGATAGCCCGCCCCGGTCGCAAGATAATAAAGCACCGGCGTAAACCCCTGAAAATCGCTGTTCGTATAGTCGTGCGCATATCCCACCGCGCGAAGATAGAACACGCAGACATACAGGAAGCCGGTCATCAGGAACATGGCGACGAGCAGGGTCCAGCAGACCGCGTTAGAGGTTTTCCTCAGCTCGCGCTTGCTGTTCTGGGCTTCCACATAGGGATGCACGTTATAATAAGGGCCGTATTGGGTGTAAGGCGAATTGTTCATTGCTCTCTCCTTTTATAAAAAAGGGCCCTCTCCCGCAAGCAGGAAAGAGCGTCTCCTTTTTTGGCAGGTTAGGTGAATATAGACGCCGCCGACCGGGCGGCAAAGTAAAGAAAAAGCGCCGGACCCAAACGCGAATTGGATCCAGCGTCACGCTGGCGTCCCCGGCGCGATTCGAACGCGCGGCCTTTCGCTTAGGAGGCGAACGCTCTATCCAGCTGAGCTACGGAGACAAATAAAGCTGTAAGGCGGGTTTCCGCGGGCATCCGCCAAACGGCTCTCTTTCAGCGGAAATCGCATACAACTTTTATATTATAGGATATCGCGGCGCCTTTGTCAATTACTCCTTTTTGGGGGATTCCTTCCCATCTCCGTCCTGTGCAGCCTGGAAAAACCCGAAAATCAGCAGCATCATGGAAGTCAGGGAAATCAGAATAATGATATACGGCAGCCAGGTCATGGTCGCGTAATCCACCATTTTCCTTTTTGCCGCGCTGTAAAAACAGGCCGACGCCGTCGCGTACAGTGCGCAGAGCACCACGGAAGCGCCGAAATTTTTTCTTTCCTTCAGGACCCTCATAAAAATAATAATCGCGGCCGGGAACACACACGCCATCACCATGTAGAAAAGCGCGTCGTCGGAAAAGCCCATGCCCGCGTAGCGGTTAATCATCTGAAAAACACTCAGCGCAGTGTCGCCGGCGGCATCCCCGACAATGGTCCCCGCCGGTAAAAACAGCGCTCCGATCAAGAAAAGCTGCAGCAGGGTCACCATGCTTTTAATCTGCTTCTTGTTCAACCGTACCCGCCTCCTTCCGGTAAATATCCCTTGAATACAATTCCCCATGCTCCTGAGAGCATGGGGAATTCTGTGTCTATCAAAGTGCGGGGAAATTTATTTTGCTCTCTTTTCCTTTACAGCGGCCTGTGCGGCAGCCAGGCGTGCGATCGGCACGCGGAACGGTGAGCAGGATACATAGTTCAGGCCGACGTTGTGGCAGAACTCGACGGAAGTCGGGTCGCCGCCGTGCTCGCCGCAGATGCCGAGGTGGATCTCGGGTCTGGTCTTGCGGCCAAGCTCAACCGCCATCTTCACCAGCTTGCCTACGCCGTTCTGGTCAAGGTGGGCAAACGGATCGGACTCGTAAATCTTGTTCTCGTAGTAGTAGTTCAGGAACTTACCGGCGTCGTCACGGCTGAAACCAAAGGTCATCTGGGTCAGGTCGTTGGTGCCGAAGCTGAAGAACTCCGCTTCCTTGGCAATGTCGTCCGCGGTCAGAGCGGCGCGCGGAATCTCGATCATGGTGCCGACCTCGTATCTGAGGGATACGCCGGCTTCCTTGATGATCTTATCGGCGGTCTCCGTAACGATATCCTTTACGAACTTGAGCTCTTTCTGCTCGCCCACCAGTGGAATCATGATGCGCGGCTCGGTCTTGAACTCAGGATGCTTCTTGTTGACTGCGATAGCGGCGTTGATGACGGCCGTTGTCTGCATTCTGGCGATTTCCGGATAGGAAACGGCAAGACGGCAGCCGCGGTGGCCCATCATCGGGTTGAACTCGTGCAGGCTTGCAATGACGTTCTTCAGGTCTGCAACGGTGATGTTCAGCTCGCCGGCGATTTCCTTGATGTCCTCTTCCTTGGTCGGCAGGAACTCGTGGAGCGGCGGATCGAGGAAGCGGATGATGACCGGACGGCCTTCCATCACTTCGTAGATGCCCTCAAAGTCGCCCTGCTGGAACGGGGTCAGCTTGACAAGCGCCTTTTCGCGCTCTTCGGTGGTCTTGGCAACGATCATTTCACGCATTGCCTTAATACGCTGGCCCTCAAAGAACATGTGCTCGGTACGGCAGAGGCCGATGCCCTGCGCGCCGAAATCACGGCCCTGTTTTGCGTCCTTCGGTGTGTCGGCGTTGGTGTAAACTTCCAGCTTACGGGCAGCGTCGGCCCACTTCATGAAGCGGTCGAAGTCGCCGGAAATTTTGGCGGCGGCCGTCGGAATCGCTTCCGCGTAGATATTGCCGGTGGAACCGTCGATGGAAATATAGTCGCCCTCTTTAATGGTCTGGCCAGCGAGGGTAAATTTCTTTGCGTCGTAATCGACAACGATTTCGCCGCAGCCGGATACACAGCAGGTACCCATGCCGCGCGCAACAACCGCCGCGTGGGAGGTCATGCCGCCGCGTACGGTGAGGATGCCCTGTGCGACCGCCATGCCTTCGATGTCTTCCGGAGAGGTCTCCAGACGGACAAGAACGATCTTCTCGCCCTTATCGTGCCATTCCTTCGCGTCCTCCGCGGAGAATACGACTCTGCCGCAGGCAGCGCCCGGGGAAGCCGCAAGGCCCTTGCCGATCGCCTTTGCCTTTTTAATGGCGGTAGCGTCGAACTGGGGATGGAGCAGGGAGTCGAGCTGCTTCGGCTCTACTCTCAGCACTGCCTCTTCTTCGGTGATCATGCCTTCGTCAACCAGGTCGACGGCTACTTTCAGGGCAGCGGCCGCGGTTCTCTTGCCGTTTCTGGTCTGGAGCATGTAGAGCTTGCCGTTTTCAATGGTGAACTCCATGTCCTGCATGTCGGTATAATGTTTTTCAAGGTTGTTTGCAATTTCAGCGAACTGGTTGTAAACTTCCGGCATATCCTGCTGGAGGTGGCTGATCGGGAACGGGGTGCGGATACCGGCGACGACATCTTCGCCCTGTGCGTTAATGAGGTACTCACCGAAGAGAGCCTTTTCGCCCGTAGCCGGGTTGCGGGTAAACGCAACGCCCGTGCCGGACTTGTCTCCGGAGTTGCCGAACACCATCGCCTGTACGTTGACGGCGGTGCCCCAGTCATAAGGGATTTCGTTCATGCGGCGGTATACGTTCGCGCGGGGGTTGTCCCAGGAACGGAATACGGCCTTGACGGCTTCCATCAGCTGAACCTTCGGCTCGGTCGGGAAGTCCTCGCCCTTCTGGGCTTTATAGAAAGCCTTGAATTTTTTAACAAGGTCCTTCATATCGTCCGCGTCAAGCTCGGTATCCATCTTAACGCCTTTTTCCTGCTTCTTCGCCTCAATGATCTTTTCAAACTCTGTTTTGGAAAGCTCCATCACAACGTCGGAGAACATCTGTACAAAGCGGCGGTAAGAGTCATAAGCAAAGCGGGGGCTGTTCGTCAGCTTTGCAAGCCCTTCCACAACAGTATCGTTCAGGCCGAGGTTCAGGATGGTATCCATCATACCCGGCATGGAAGCGCGGGCGCCGGAACGTACGGAAACCAGCAGCGGATTTGTCGGATCGGCGAACTTTTTGCCGGAGATCTTTTCCATTTTTGCGAGGTATTCATAAATTTCAGCCTGAATATCGGCGTTGATTTCACGGCCGTCCTTATAGTATTGCGTACAGGCTTCGGTGGAAATCGTAAAGCCCTGCGGAACAGGCATGCCAAGAACGGTCATCTCGGCTAAGTTAGCGCCTTTGCCTCCGAGAAGCTCTCTCATTTTGCCATTGCCTTCGGAGAAAAGGTAAACGTACTTGTGGCTCATTAACAGTACCTCCTATTAAATTGTTTGTTTTGACGAGCTATATTAATTTGTAATTTTGTAAATAGTCGCTCAAAATGTATTATAGCAAAAAGAGTTAGAAATTACTATATGTTTTTTTATAAAACCGCCTGATATTTCAAATTAAATTTTGTAAAAACAGAGTATCTTTCACAAATCATATTCAAAAGTTGATTTATATCTTGAAAATTCTGATTCTTATGAGATAATAGAGATAACCTAGAATGTATTTTTATGCTCAGACGCTAATGCTATAGATAATCACGGAGGAAACAACATGCCAGAGGAATGCTGTGCAGTAATTCTTGCCGCCGGCGAGGGGAAACGGATGAAGTCCAACCGCCCCAAAGTGCTTTCACCGGTACTTTTCAAGCCGATGCTGCAATGGGTGATTGATTCCGCGCACGGCGCGGGAGTTTCCGGTATCTGTGTAGTCACCGGCTATATGCATGAGGAGGTCGAGCGGTACCTTTCCCTTCTGAACGAAAGCGGTACCTTTGCCCCGATTTCCCACGTTCTTCAGCCTGAGCGCAAGGGCACCGGCCACGCCGTTATGATGACCGAGCACTTTCTGCGCGGCCACCGCGGGGAAAATGTTTTGATTTTAAACGGAGACGCTCCGTTTGTCGGTTCCTCTGTGATCGGCGAAGCGCTGAAGGACCACGTTGAGAACGGCAACGCGGTTACCGTCATTTCCGCCGTTCTGGACGACCCCACCGGGTACGGCCGCATTGTGCGCGACCCGGAAACCCACCTCATCAGCGCGATTGTGGAACAGAAAGACGCTGACTTCGCGACCCTTTCCATCTGTGAAATCAACTCCGGCGCATACTGGTTCCGTGTGGACGACCTTCTGGACATTCTTTCCAAAATCCAGAACAACAATGCGCAGGGTGAATATTATCTGACCGACGCGGTCAAACTGCTGATTGAAAACGGCAAAAACGCCGGGGCCCATACCACCGGCGACGCAAACGCCGTGCTGGGCGCGAACGACTGCCTGCAGCTCAACGCGCTGAACTCCGTCGCCCGCGACGAAATCCTTTCCCGCCATATGCGCAACGGAGTGGAAATTCCGTGCCGCGACGGCGTGATGATCGGCCCGGACGTGGTCATCGGCAGCGATACCTGTATCTTACCCGGCACCATTTTGCGCGGAGCAACCGTGATCGGCTGCAACTGCACTGTGGGGCCGCATTCTTTTTTATCGGACTGCCGGGTTGGGGACGGCGTACAGCTGATTTCCGTACAGTGCGAAAACAGCGTGATTCCATCAAACAAGGCCGTTGCGCCTTTTTCTGTTATTAACCAGAATATAGTTTGAGTCAACAGAATACAGGGGGATATGCAAATGAACTTTCATGGCAAGGATATCAAGATTTTTGCTGCCAACGCCAGCCAGCGCGTAGCAAAACAGATTTCGGAGTGTCTGGGCCTTCCGATGGGCAAGAGCGAGGTTTCCACCTTCAGCGACGGTGAAATTTCCCTATCTCTTTTTGAATCGGTCCGCGGTTCCGACTGCTTTATTGTCCAGTCGACCTGCGCGCCGGTCAACAACAACCTGATGGAGCTGCTCATTATGGTCGACGCGATGAAACGCGCTTCCGCGGCGCGCATCACCGCCGTCATGCCGTACTTCGGCTACGCCCGTCAGGACCGCAAGGCAAAAGCCCGCGACCCGATTTCGGCAAAACTCTGCGCCGATCTGATCACCACCGCCGGTGCAGACCGCGTGCTGACCATGGATCTTCACGCACCCCAGATTCAGGGCTTCTTCAATATCCCCGTGGATCATCTTCTCGGCGCGCCGATTCTTTCCTCTTTCCTGAAAGAGCGCATCGGCGACGAAACCGACGATTACGTGATCGTATCCCCCGACCTGGGCTCCGTTACCCGCGCGCGCAATTTCGCCGCCCGCATCGGCTGCCCGCTCGCGATTGTGGACAAGCGCCGCCAGAAGGCCAACGTGTGCGAGGTCATGAACATCATCGGCGACGTAAAGGGCAAGAAGGTCGTGCTCGTCGACGATATGATCGACACCGCCGGGACCCTCTGCAACGCGGCCTGCGCCATCATGGACAAGGGCGCGAAGGAAGTCAACGCCTGCGCGACCCACGCGGTCCTTTCCGGCCCGGCCATCGAGCGCATTAAGGAAAGCCCCATCAAAGAGCTCGTCCTGCTCGACACCATCCCCCTCGCTCCCGAAAAGCATCTGGACAACTTTACGATTCTGCCCGTCGCCCCGCTGTTCGCGGAGGCAATCGAGAGGATTTACGAAGACAAGCCTGTTTCTCCCATGTTTGTCTGATAAAGGAATGAAAATGCAGTATCAGGTGGGGTAGAGCAATCTATCCCGCCATATTGCTTTCCCCTGCCCTGAATCGGGCGGGGCACCGGAGGGAGGGACGGCCTCCCCCGGCATATGTTAAATTCCCCCACCAAGTGGCGGTCCCTTCAAAAATCGGGGCCGAGTTGTAATCTTTTTCAGTCGGGTTTCTATTAGACTCCTTCCGTCAGGCTTCGCCTGAGTCCCCTCGGGGAAGGGGCAGAACCCTTGCCTCCCTCCGTGAGGGAGGTGGCGCGCCCGGCGCGTCGGAAGGAGTTTCTTCGGAAACGTATCAACGCAATTCAACAGATAGCTATCTGAGAGCATCGCCGCAAGTAGGAGTTGCTCGTCAGCTCTGCCCTCAGGCCGGGCGGGCCCCTACTTTCGCGTTTGTCCGAAAGTAGGCAAAGGACGCGCAGGGGGATTTTTAATTCCCGGCGGGAGGGTTCCATAAAATCCCCCTGCACCCCCAGGTATCCCCAAAGTGTCTTTATGAAATACGAAACCTGCATGGTTTTCATTGACGGGGAACGGAAACGAGTATTAAAATTTCTCGGAGAAGGGGCCCGAGCACCTGCCTCCCTCCGTGAGGGAGGTGTCGCGCCCGCCGCGACGGAGGGAGTCTCGGAGCAATCCACTCCCGATTTTACGTAAGCCGATTGGAAGCATCGCCATAGGCGCTTCCCGACCGGCAGGTCCGCCTGCCGACCGCATGGTTCCGGGGGGAATGGGGGAACTCCCCCCGGCCAAGCATATGTTAAACTCCCCACCAAGTGGCGGCCCCTTCAAAAACGGGGCCGAGTTGTATTCATTTTCAGTCGGGTTTCTTATTAGACTCCCTCAGTCAAGCTGCGCCTGCCGGCTCCCTCAAGAGGGAGCCTAAAGAGAGAGACCCCCTGCCTCCCTCCGTGAGGGAGGTGTCGCGCTCGGCGCGACGAAAGGAGTTCCCCCCTGCGCCTTTATTGGCGCATCAACGAAGGAAATAATAAAAAATTTTTAGCAAGTTTTTAAAAATTTAACACAAAAAGGACCGGCGGGGAAAAGCCATTCGGGGGACCCTCACCGCCGGCCTTCCTGCGGCAGGGCACAAAAAAACGCCGTACACGGATGACTTCATCCATATACAACGCCGTCAGGTGCAAACGGATACAAATCACCCCTGTACAAAACTGCAAAGAGGCGGTATAATAATATCCGCAGTGCGCCGATTATTCGGTTGCGTATGGAGGTGTATTCTCCGTATGCAGGGGGCGGGGTGGTGGTGCACCCCGTTCCTGCTCTGCACTTTTTATTGTGCCTTACAAACCGATTATAGCGCGTTTTCTTTGCCAGTGCAATAGAAATTGTAAAATAACGGAAGATTATGGAAATAGATGGGAGAAGCCCGTCCCTTACTTGGGCTTACAGCAAATTTCCCCAGCCGCTTCGCGGCAGTCCTTGCTTTTTCGTATCCCCCCGTCAATGAAAACCATAATGATACCGTGTCACATAAAGGTGCTTTGGGGATACCTCGGGGGTGCAGGGGGATTTTGGACTCCCGGCGTCGCTTAGAACGACGAAATTAGCTATTTGGTCGTTTTTTGCTTGCAGTCGAGTCCGCCGTAGGCGCTTCCCGACCGGCAGGTCCCTGCCCGGCCTGAGGGCAGAGCTGACGATCAACTCCTACTTGCGGCGATGCACTAATGAAAACCAAAGGGAGAAAATGTAGACTCCCTCAGTCAGGCTCCGCCTGCCAGCTCCCTCAAAGAGGGAGCCAAAAGAGGCCAAGCCCCCGCCTCCCTCCGTGAGGGAGGTGGCGCGCCCGGCGCGTCGGAAGGAGTTTCGGAGCATCTTTCTCACGATTTAATGTAAGCTAATTGGAAGCATCGCCGTAGGCGCCTGCCGACCGCATGGTCCGCTTGCCGACCGGCAGGTCCAAATATCAGATCGAGGTTACGGAACATGTTTAAAAACATCTTTGCAAGAAGCGCCGAGCCGGCCGGCCCGGTCGAATACATTGTCGCCGGTCTGGGCAACCCCGGCGGCAAATACGAGGGCACGCGCCACAACGCGGGCTTTATGGCGCTTGACTATATTGCGGAGAAGGCCGGGGCGCGGGTCGACCGCATCCGGTTCAAGGGGCTGACCGGTACCGCCGTGATCGGCGGGAAAAAGGTGCTTCTGCTCAAGCCCTCCACCTATATGAACCTGAGCGGCCAGAGCGTCACCGAGGCCATGGCCTTTTACAAGCTGCCCCCGGAAAAGGTGATCGTCCTTTTCGACGACGTTTCGCTGGAGCCGGGCCGTATGCGCATCCGCATGAAGGGCAGCGACGGCGGCCAGAACGGCATGAAAAACATCATCTACCTGAGCGGGAGCGACCGTTTCCCGCGCATCAAGCTCGGCACGGGCGCAAAGCCGAATCCCCAGTGGGACCTTGCCGACTGGGTGCTTTCCAAATTTACGGAAGCGGACAGAAAGGCGCTGTACGAGGCGATTGACCACGCCAACTCCTCTGTGGAGCTGATGGTGCAGGGAGACGCCGCCGAAGCGATGAACAAATATAATTCCTAACGAACGCATATAATAAAGAAGCAATGAAAAGAATGGAAAAGCGTGATTTTCCGATTCCTTCAGAATAAGGGAGATTTCATGAAATTTCTCACCAATGCAATCAGCGGCCTCAAGGAGTTTCAGGAGCTTGAAGCCGCCGTCAAAACCTCTGCGCTGCCGGCGGCAGTGACCGGGCTTTCCGGAATCCATAAAGCAAATATCATCTACTCGCTCTGCGTAAAATCAAAACGCAGGGCTTTTGTTGTTGCCGGTGACGAAAACGAGGCCCAGCGCCTGTGCGACGACCTTGCCGCCATGGGCATGAAGCCGCTGTTTTACCCCGTGCGCGACTTCAATTTCCGCGACACCGCGGGCAGCAGCCACGAGTACGAGCATCAGCGTCTGCAGGTGCTTGAGCAGACGTTGAACGGCGCGTGCGACGCGGTCGTCTGCTGTATGGACGCGGCGCTCCAGTACACCATCCCCCCCGCCGAGCTGAAAAAGCGCACCGTTACGCTGAAGGCGGGCGATACCGTCTCCATGGCGCAGGTGCTTGCCGCCCTGACCGCCTGCGGGTATGAACGCGCCGTTCAGGTGGACGGCACGGGCCAGTTCTCCCAGCGCGGCGGTATCCTGGACATCTTTACCCCGGACGCGCCCAACCCGGCACGCGTGGAGTTCTGGGGCGACGAAATCGACACGATTTCCCTGTTCGACCTGGAAACCCAGCGCCGCACGGAAACCGCGGAGCAGCTCGTCATCGCCCCCGCGGTGGAAGCGCTGATTGACAACCCGGGGCTTCTCGCGGACAAGATCATGAAACACGCATCCACCCTGCGCGGAAAGACGGCTCCCGCCGCCAGGACCGTTTTGACGGAGCAGGCGGAAAAGCTGGAAAACGGCGTCCGCATCGGATGCGCGGACAAATATATCTCCCTGCTGTACAGCGCCACGGCGACCCTGTTCGACTATATGGAACCCGGCACCCTGCTGTTCGTCAGCGAGCCGGTCAAGTCCAAGGAGCGGATGCGCAGCACGCTTTGGCAGTGGGGCGAGGACGTCAAGGACCTTCTGCAGGAGGGCACGCTCTGCCGCGGGCTGGACACCTTCAGCGGGGACTGGCCGTACGCGCTCGATCTGTGCGAGCGGCGCGGCGCGGTCTATCTGGACACCTTTGTGCGAGGCAGCTACGAAACGCCGGTGCGCACCCTGATCGGGATGACCGCGCGGCAGCTCTCCGTCTGGGGCGGCAGCACACAGCTTTTGAGCGAAGACGTACAGAACATGATGGCGACCAAGTGGGCCTGCGTAGTGCTCGCCGGGAGCGAGCGCAGCGCGCGGACCACCGCCGCCGACCTGCAGGCGGCCGGGCTGCCCGCGGGTTACGTGGAAAACCCGGAAACCGTCCAGCGCGGGACCGTTGTGGTCACCACCGGGGCGCTTTCCGCCGGGCTGGAATACCCCGGCGCGTTTTTCGGCCTGATTACCCACGGCCGCCTGATCACCGCGCCCGCCAAAAAGGCCAAGCGCAGCAAGAACAGCCAGGAAATCTACAGCCTTGCGGAGCTGACCCCCGGCGACTACGTGGTACATGCGTCCCACGGTATCGGCGTGTTCGAGGGCATCCACAAGCTCGACATGCACGGCATTGTCAAGGATTATATCAAGCTGCGGTACGCCAAAAACGACACCCTGTACGTTCCTGTCACCCAGTTGGACATGGTTTCCAAATACATCGGCCCGCGCGAGGACGCGACCGTCAAGCTGCACCGCCTGGGCGGCGCGGAATGGCAGAAAGCCAAGGCGAGGGTCCGCGCGGCGGTCAAGGATATGGCGAAGGAGCTGATGAAGCTTTACGCCGAACGGATGCAGGCACAGGGACACGCCTTCCCGCAGGACAACGAGTGGCAGCGCGACTTTGAAGCGCATTTTGAATACGACGAAACGGAGGCCCAGCTCCGCTGTATCGACGAGATCAAGAGCGATATGGAGCGGGAGGCCCCCATGGATCGGCTTCTGTGCGGGGACGTGGGCTTCGGGAAAACGGAGGTCGCCCTGCGCGCCGCGTTCAAGTGCGTTACGGACTCCAAGCAGTGCGCCATGCTCGTGCCCACCACCATCCTCGCGTGGCAGCACTTCCAGACCATCACCAAGCGCATGGAGGGCTTCCCGGTCCGGATCGAGCTGCTTTCCCGCTTCCGCACGCCCAAGCAGCAGGAGGAAATCCTGCGGCGTTTGAAGCGCGGGGAGGTCGACATGGTGGTCGGCACGCACCGCCTTGTTTCCAAGGACGTAAAATTCCACGATCTGGGACTGGTCATCATCGACGAGGAACAGCGCTTCGGCGTCGCGCAGAAGGAAAAGCTCAAGGCGCTGTGTAAAAATGTGGACGTCCTCACCCTTTCGGCCACGCCGATTCCGCGCACGCTGAACATGGCGCTGTCCGGCATCCGCGACATGAGCCTGATCGAGGAAGCGCCGCACGACCGCCACCCGGTGCAGACCTATGTGCTGGAGCACGACAGCGGCCTGATCAACGAAGCCATCCGGCGCGAGCTGCGGCGCGGAGGGCAGGTTTACTACCTGCACAACGACGTCGCCACCATTGAGCGCACCGCCGCCCGCCTGCAGGCGCAGATTCCGGAGGCGCGCATCGGCTTCGGCCACGGCAAAATGAACGAGCAGGAGCTTTCCGAGGTCTGGCGCCGCCTGATCGAGCACGAAATCGACGTGCTCGTCTGCACGACGATCATTGAAACCGGCGTGGACGTGCCCAACGCCAACACGCTGATTATCGAAAGCGCGGACCGGATGGGCCTTTCCCAGCTCCATCAGATCCGGGGCCGCGTGGGGCGGTCCAGCCGCCGCGCCTACGCTTACCTGACCTTTACGCCCAACAAGGTGCTGACGGAAATCGCCCAGAAACGGCTTTCCGCCATCCGTGAGTTCACGGAATTCGGCTCCGGCTTCAAAATCGCCATGCGCGACCTTGAAATCCGCGGTGCGGGGAACATTCTGGGCGGCGAACAGCACGGCCATATGGAAGCCGTCGGCTACGACATGTACCTGCACCTGCTGGCGGAGGCGATCAGCCGCGAGAAGGGCGAAACCCCGCCCGAGTACGACCGGGAATGCCTTGTGGATATGCAGATTCAGGCGCATATCCCGGAAAGCTACATTTCCAACCTCAGCCAGCGGCTGGAGATTTACCGCCGCATCGCGGACATCCGCACCCGCGAGGACGCGCTCGACGTGACCGACGAGCTGATCGACCGTTTCGGCGACCCGCCGGAGAGTGTAAACGGCCTGATCGAGGTCGCGCTCCTGCGCAATCTTGCTTCCCAGCTGGGCATTTATGAAATCAAACAGCAGAACGACGTTCTGCTCCTTTATAAGACAAACATCGACATGAAGCAGGTCGGTTCCCTCATTTCCTCCATGCGTTCCCGCGTGATGCTGAACGCCGGAGCGAAGCCGTACATCAGCGTCAAAATCCTCCCGGGCGCCACCCCGCTGGACACTTTGACCGAAATTCTCAACACGATCCGCGAATAACGTCATACCGCGCAAAAACTCACCGGTTTTCCACCAAGGTTTCACACAACCTTCACAAAATCGCCGGGCGGCGCACTGGACAAGCCGGATGGATAAGAGTATAATAATCTGGTGAAACTTGAATCAGGTCTTGTTGACAGACGAGGCCCGGCACCTGTTCAAATTTTGGCTGCGCACAAGCGCATGGAGGTAGTTATGTTAAAGAAGTCGAAAAAGGTGGTCGCCGCAGTGCTGGCCGTTGCCATGATAGCAGGCATGACCGCATGTAAAAGCGACAAAAGCTGGGCGATGAAAAACGACAGCCTGACCGCTCCCATCGGAGTATATATCTATAATCTGTATTATGCTTACCAGAATGCGCAATCCCTGGCGACGGACTCGTCGAAGCCGCTCCTGGAACAGAAGATCGACGGCAAGGACGCGGAAGCCTATATTAAAGAAAAAGCGCTGAATTCCACAAAGATGCTCTTTGTGATGAACGATAAAATGAAAGAGCTCGGCCTTTCCCTGACCGCGGACGAAACGAAGTCCATCAGCTCCAGCACGGATTCCCAGTGGGCGCAGGCAAGCTCCACCCTTGAAAAATACGGTATCTCAAAGAGTTCGTTCAATCTTGCGTATTCGGACTATTACACCAAATATCAGAAGGTGTTTACGGCCCTCTATGGCAAGGGCGGCAAAAAAGAAGTTTCCGACGCCGACCTGAAAGCCTATTTTGAGAAGAACTACACCGACTTTTCCTATTTCCTCAAGCCGCTTTACAACACCGACGCCAACGGCAGCACGGTGATGATCACGGAAGCCGAGCAGGCCGCGCTGGAAAAAGAATTCAACGGCTACGCGGCGGACATCAAAGCCGGAAAAATGACCATGCAGCAGGCTGCCGACGCTTATAAGACCTCTTCCAAACAGACGACCGACCAGCTTCAGTCCGGCACCGAAATTCTGGACAGCAATTCCGGTTTCCCGGCGGATTTCCTTTCCCTCTTCTCTTCGATGAAGCCGGGCGAGGTCAAGGCGGCGGAAATCTCCGGCACCTATCTGGTCGCGATGAAAAATGATATCACCAAAAAAACCGCCGAGCAGCTCGGTACCGAAAGCACCCGCAGCTCCATTCTGGCCCAGCTGAAGGGTCAGGAATACTCCGACGAAATCGAAAAGGAAGCGGCGGCGTACACCAACGTTACGCTGAACCAGAAGGCGATCGATTCCTATAAGCCTTCCATGTTTGAGACAAAGACCTCCTCCGCGGCGGCAGCATCTTCCGCGGCTGCGGCATCCTCCGCTCCGGCCTCTTCGGCGGCTGCCTCAACGGCAAGCGCCGCATCGTCCAAATAACCAGCCAAAACAAAACAAGGGCGAAGACAGAAGCTTCTGTCTTCGCCCTTTTCATGTGAGGTTTATTCCCTCTGTTTTCTTCTTGGATAGGGCGTTTCGACGTCCGCCAGACCGACAAGATAATCTATGCTGGTTCCGTAGTACTCTGCCAGCTGAACCAGAACCGATATGGGAACACCCAGCTTCCCTAATTCATAATCCGAATAGGTGGTCTGCCCAATGGAAAGCAGCCCGGCCAAATCCTTTTGTTTCAGATCCCTGTCTTCCCTTAAATTCCGAATCCTCTCATAGACTGTCATGTAAACATCACCC
The DNA here is from genome assembly GCF_052442865.1 of Caproiciproducens puteiluti. Classification (NCBI taxonomy): domain Bacteria; kingdom Bacillati; phylum Bacillota; class Clostridia; order Eubacteriales; family Acutalibacteraceae; genus Caproiciproducens; species Caproiciproducens puteiluti. Next base: position 3,817,119 of record NZ_CP194790.1, read on the forward strand.
GAAATCATTATGTTTTATCAGTACAGCACCACGGTGCCGCCCTGCACGGCGCAGCTGCACTCATAGCTTTTTTGAGTCCCCGTCTGCGCATCAAAGACCGAATTGAACTCAAAGGAATCCTTGTCGTCCGCAAGAATATAGCGGGCCAGAAGGAACCGGTCGTCCACACAGGCGAAAAACTCCCCCAGCTCCTTGCTGTACCGCGTGTGGATTTCGGAATTCAGCACGCCGTCCACCCGGTAACCGTCCTCTTCCTCCGTAATCCGGTAGACCCGCGCGCCGCTGCCGTCGATACTGAACATGGCGGGGGCCTCGTCCTCCTTCAGGTTCAGCTCCGCCACAATCGACTTTTTCCCCGTCATTTTATCGTAAGCGCAGATTCTCTGGTCGCCGGTCGGAAAATACTTGACCCGGAAATACAGGCTGCCGCCGTCCATCCCGGCAAAGCGCACCAGCCCCGGGGTCCCCGCGCTCAGGATCAGCTCCAGTGGGGCGCGCTCCTCCCCCGTCTTGACGGCGACAATAAAGTCGAACAGCGGGCAAAGCCAGACGTTGTCGTTGATATTGTCGCCCAGCCAGCGGATGTTCCGGAAGCAATGCTCCTTTTCCTCCTCGTCGCCGTGCGGCTGCAAAACCAGAAGCTGTTTCTGCCCGTCCGCCTCGTAGGAAATTAATCCGGCGCTGTCAGCGGTACAGACGCGCGGGTCGCGCACATAATAGTACTTTTCATCGTCAATATCGTAAAGATACGCCACTTTTTCAAAACCGGTCAGCTTTTTGTAGTCCTCAAACAGCGCCCGGTGCTGCGCGTTCTCTTTGGTATAAATCACCAGATGGCTTTCGTCCAGCGCGGTGCAGTCCGAAAACCCGCCGATAAAGTTCAGCGTGGCCATATTTCTCTCCGCGCCCGTGTGCTTGTCGATCCGTAAAATCCAGGCATCGCTTTCCCCGCTTTCCATCACGACGATAATGTCCTCCGGAAAGCTGAAAAAATGCTGTACAAAAGCCGGATTGCTCAGAAAATAGTTCGCGATGATCCGCTCACGGCGCGTAACGCGGTTATATTCCAGAATAAAGAGGTTGTTGTGGCCTTCCTCTCTTTTCTCTTCTGCATAATAAATAAAATGATCGCTGATTTCAATCAGCACGTCGTTACAGCTTGCAAAGACGTTTCTCAGATCGACAACCTTCACTCCGAATCCCTCCCATTCTCTTTATTATAGCATAAAGGACCCGATCGTCCATCCCTGTTTTTGACTTTCCGGACGCTTCCTTTTTTTCAGATTGATGTTATAATATCAGTTGTATAATATTTCAGGCTGTCGATAAAGTCGTTTCTCCTTTTGGCTCCCTCTTTGAGGGGGCCGGCAGGCGAAGCCTGACTCTGATATTATCCTACAGCAATTCTATTTCAGTTTGTGAGACAAAACAGGTTTCTCCCCGCCTCCGGCGGGGGAGAAACCCAAACTTGTTGCAGAATCAACTGGAAACGCTGTAATCATATTCGTTTTTTAAATAAAAGGATGCTTTTTTGTTAGGCGGCTTTCTGCTTTTCCGGATTGCCGAAACAGAAAGATACGGTGGGGAAAACAATGCTTCAGACAAAACACGGCAGCGTTCTGGAAGTGGATATTCACGGCATGACCGCCGGCGAGGCCAAACGCGGCCTGGAGCAGCTTTTGACCCGCGCGGACAAAAGCATTTCGGAAATCCGCGTCATCCACGGCTACAACAGCGGCCAGGTGCTGCGCGACATGGTGCGCAAACAGCTCAAGCACCCGCGCATTTCCGCCAAGCTCATCAGCCTGAACCCGGGGGAAACGCGCATCCTTCTAAAATAACAAGCGGGCAGGAAAACCTGTCCGCTTTCTGATATCCTGAAAATTTCCCGGGTAATATTGCCGGTTCATTTCCGGGGCAATTTTTTACGGGTCAAAATTCTTCCTTTTTCCGTAAAATCCGGGCTATTTTTTAAATTCCTCGATCAGGAAACGCGGCCTTGCCTTGACTTCGCTGTAGATCTTGCCGACATAGCCGCCCACCACGCCGAGACACAGCAGCTGGATGCCGCCGAGCAGCCAGATGGAGCAGACGATCGCCGTCCAGCCCGCGACCGCAAGGCCCATAAAATACGAAACCAGCGCGTAGATCAGTCCCAGAATGCTCAGCAGGGACAGGATGACCCCCAGGGTGGAGATCATTTTCAGCGGCTTCACGCTGAAGGACGTGATGCCGTCCAGCGCGAAGGAAAGCATTTTTTTCAGCGGATATTTCGACTCGCCCGCAAAGCGCTCGTTCCGGTCGTAGTACACGTAGTCGCTCCGGTAGCCGATCAGCGGCACGATCCCGCGCAGGAACAGGTTGACCTCTTTGTATTCGCTCAGCGCGTCCAGCGCGCGGCGGCTCATCAGCCGGTAGTCCGCGTGGTTATAGACGACGTCCACCCCGAGCACCTTCATGAATTTATAAAAGCCCTGCGCGGTGGTGCGCTTAAAAGCCGTGTCCGTCTCGCGCTTGTTGCGCACTCCGTAGACCACGTCGCAGCCGTCGGTAAACTTGTCCACAAACTGGTCCAGCACTTCAATGTCGTCCTGCAGGTCGGCGTCCAGACTGATCGCGCAGTCGCAGTATTCCTTCGCGGTCATCAGCCCCGCCAGAAGCGCGTTCTGGTGGCCGCGGTTGTGCGCGAGCTTGATCCCGCTGACCAGCGTATTTTCTTCACAGTACCCGCTGATCATCTCCCAGGTGCGGTCGCGGCTGCCGTCATCCACAAGGAGCATCCGGCTTTTTTCGTCGGCGCGCCCGGCCTTGATCATGGAATTCATTTTGATTGTCAGCCGTTTCACCGTTTCCGGCAAAACCTCTTCCTCGTTATAGCATGGTATCACCAAATATACAGTAGGCATAATTTCCTCCGATAAGATCGTCATTGTGTCGTTTCCGGTGCCTCGGGCGCCGGCCGCACCTCTTCCGCCGGGAGTTCCTCGTATTTGATCCGGTACGTTTTCCGCTTGCGCGGCTTCCTTTTGTCATACGCCCGGGTTACAAGATAAAATACCAGATACAGCACCGCGCCGCCCGCGGAAATCGCCGCGCCCAGCTTCAGGCCCGGCGTCGCGTAGTCGAAGCGGATGACCGACTCCCCGGCCGGCACCTTCACCGCCATGAACCCGACGTTTACCTTGGCGATTTCCGCCGGTTTGCCGTTGACCTGCGCGCTCCAGCCGCCTTCCCAGGGGACACTGAAAAACACGAGCCGTTCTTTGTCCGCGGTAATTTTTGCGGTAAAGCCGCTGTTGTCACGCTCAAAAGAGGAACAGGCTTCCGACTTTCGGTTCATGCAGTCCTCGAAATAGGCGCTCTGCGTAAATTCACTGGACTGGAAATCGTCGTTGTGAGGAAGAATCCCGGCGTACTTCTGTACGTCGTCGTTTTCCAGCACCAGCGTTTTCAGCAGGAGCAGGTGACGGCTTTCCTTATCCACCTGTTCGTATTCCGCGCGGGTAATATAGGAATCGTAGCTGAACCCCATGGGGATATAGTAGTCGTTTTCATAAATATTGAAGCCGTTCTGCACCGCGTAGAACGTCCAGCCGGGCATCGCCGGGGTATCCTCGCCTTCGTCCCCCGCAAAATTCTTTCCGCTCTGTACCGGGTCAAACAGCCAGCGGCAGCTGGTCAGCCCGCGCAGGCCGTAATACTTGGCCTCCGGCCGCGAACCCACGTCGCGCTGGACGCCGATGGACGGATAGAAATCCATAATGGAACCCGGCACAATGCTGTGGAACGCCTGAATCGTCGGAATCTGCCAGTACATGGCCTGATTGTCCATGCCGTCGTAAACGTCGATGCGGCAGTTTTTGGTGTCGGGCAGCTGGATGTCTTTTCCGCCGTTGAGCGAATACGGAATCAGTTCCCGGTGGGCGGCGTCGCTCTGGGTCTTTCCCAGCGCGATGAAAAACAGCGAATACAGAACGGAAATCAGGGCCACACCGCTCATACAGCGGCGGATAAACAGCTTTTTGTCGCGGCGGTACCATTTAAAAATGATCGTCAGCAGGGTCAGGCTTAACAGCGAGATCGCCACATAAGTCCAGAAGCGGGTGGGGTAATCCTCCAGTCCGAAGGAGGTCACCTTTTGCCCGTCCTGCTGCGTCGTGGTCACCATCAGCCCGATGGGCAGCGCGATTCCCAGCGTAATGCCGGTCGTCCACTTGATGGCGCTTTTCCAGTCGATGCACTCTCTCTCGAGCGAAATCACCGTCGCAAGGCTCATCATCAGGGTCAGCATATAGAACCAGCGCGCGTAATACGACGCGTTGAAAAGCTGGAACGAGGAATTCAGGATCGGAATAAAGGCCATCAGGAACAGGATGCCCAGCAGCTTTTTCAGCCAGTGCTCCCTGTGCATACGCAAAAAGCCGATGACTCCTGTCATGCTGAACAGCGGCAGCCACGCGCCGAGCGAAGCCCACTTTGCTTCCGACTTCGGGGTAAAGTTGGGCCGGGCCGGAATATCCGGCGGGAAGAAGAAGCATTCCAAAATGTGGACATAGCGCTGGTTCCAGTCGTAGAGCAGCGCGTTCCAGCCTTCGGGCGGGTTGTCCACCCGCGGGTTCTGGATCACCGCCAGAATGGTCGGCACCAGCAGGACGGCGGCGCACAGGACGCCGATCACGGCCTCGCAGATAATCAGCAGGAAATCCCTGAGCGTGATTTTCCAGTTGCCGGTCAAAAGACGGGTAAACCCGTAAATCAGCGTAAACACGACTTGTCCCACAAAGAAATAGTAATTGACAAAGCAGCAGGCGAACACCGTCACCGCGAAGATGCCGCGCCGCCGGGTGTAGATATATTCGTCCAGCGCCCAGAGCATCACCGGGAAAAAGACAATCGCCTCATGAAAGTGGTTGAAAAAGATATTGTAGACCGAAAAGCCCGAAAACGCGTACAGCATTCCGCCGATGACCGCGTAGTCCGGATTTTTGACGTACCTTTTCAGATAAAGAAAGCCCGTCAGGGAAGCACAGCCGAATTTCAGTATCAGCAGCGGGCCCATCAGGTGCGGCACCATCCAGCTGGGAAACGGGATGGTCAGCCAGAAAAACGGGCTGCCCAGCAGATAAAACGAATAGGAGCCGATGAAATTGGCGCCCAGGTCGGTTGTCCAGCTCCAGCCGATATTGCCGCTGCGCACCGCGTCGTGGCACATCTGGTAAAACGGGACCTGCTGCACATTGAAGTCGCCGTAAAACAGAAAATAACCGTTATCAAAAATAATAAAAGGTATGAAAAAGAGAAAAGCTATTCCCATGCCGTAAAGCAGGGCTTTCAAATAATAATTTTGTCTCCCTTTGCGGGTCAGCACACCTGTCAAACTGTCGCCCCCATATTCCTGATTAACATATTATATCACACGGTTTTGTCTGAACAAAGCGAATTTAAAAATTACAAGACTGTTTCTTGCAATATTTACTGTTTGTTATTATATTGGTTATAATGTCGTAAAGAAGGACCGCCGTTTCAGGCTCCCTCTTTGAGGGAGCTGGCAGGCGTAGCCTGACTGAGGGAGTTTCGTCCCCGTTTCCGTACCCTCGTCAATGAAAACCACAGCAGTATCGTGTCGCACAGAGACACTTTGGGGATACCTGGGGGTGCAGGGGGATTTTATGGAACCCTCCCGCCGGGAATTCAAAATCCCCCTGCGCGTCCTTTGCCTACTTTCGGACAAACGCGAAAGTAGGGGCCCGCCCGGCCTGAGGGCGAAGCTGACAATCAACTCTTATTTGCGGCGATGCTCTCAGACAGTTATGCGTGATTGACTCCTTCCGACGCGCCGGGCGCGCCACCTCCCTCACGGAGGGAGGCCAAGAGGCCGGCCTTCTGTAAAATATAAAAAATAAAGGGGAAAATGCCATGTTTCATTTTTATGCGATGCTGTCGCGCATGAAATATATCTGCCGCTGGGGCCTGATGCGCAACACGCGCAGCGAAACCCTGAGCGAACACAGCTTTGAAACCGCGGTCATCGCCCACGCGCTGGCCGTGCTGCGTAACACGCGCTTCGGCGGCCATGTCAGCCCGGAGCGCGCGGCTCTGCTTGCGCTCTACCATGATGCGGCGGAAATCATCACCGGCGACCTGCCCACGCCGGTCAAATACTTCAACCCGAACCTCCGCTCCGCCTACCGCGAGGTCGAAACCGTCGCGCAGAAAAAGCTTCTGAGCCTTCTGCCGGACGACCTGAAACCAAGCTACGAATCCGTTTTCACCGCCGCACAGGAGGGCGACCGGGAGCTTCTGCCGCTTGTCAAAGCCGCGGACAAGCTTTCCGCCGTCATCAAATGCATGGAAGAAAAAGGGATGGGCAATTCCGAATTTATTAAGGCGGAAGCCTCCCTGCGCCGGACCGTAAGCGATCTTCACCTGCCGGAGGCCGACTGCTTCGTCGAGGAATTCCTGCCTTCCTACGCTTTGACACTGGATGAACAGGATTGAACTTCCATATTCTGTTCACAAAATTATTCTTTCAAAAAACTATTCTTTTTCTTGAAAGGGTTATAATATAGCGGTTATTATTTTAAAAAATGTCGATTGAGGACTGATGTTGTGAATAAAGCAAAGAAAAGCCCGAATAAGGGCAAAAGTAAAAAAGCTCTCATCCGAAATATAGCGATTTTATTTTTGAGTGTCGTCCTTCTGATTTCCGGCGTCGGCTGTGTTTATGCCGACCAGATGCTCGGAAGGATCAATTTTGTCCCGCTGGAGGACCCGGTTTCCAAGGTGGAAACCGCCCCGATTTTCCAGGAAGGAACCGCCAGCGGCGATACCAGCGCGCAGGCGGGCGTTCTGGGCGGGCTGTACCACGACGATGCCATTACCAATATTCTGGTCATGGGTGTGGATGATTACCAGCCGAACGACCCCGGCCGCAGCGACAGCATGATGCTGGTTTCGGTCGATTCCCGCCACAAAAAGCTGAAGTTGACCTCCTTTATGCGCGACATGTACGTCGCGATTCCCGGCCACGGCAGCCAGCGCCTTAATGTGGCGTATGCTTCCGGCGGCCCGCAGCTTTCCGTCTCCACCATTGAAGCGAATTTCGGCACCGACATCGACCGCTTCGTACTGATCGATTACGCGTCCTTCTCCAAAATCGTGGACAAGCTCGGCGGCGTGACCATGACCATCACTTCCGGCGAAGCGAAGCTGATTAACCAGAACTCCGGCGATTCCAGACGCAACCTGTCCGCCGGCACCTTCCTGCTCAGCGGCAAACAGGCTCTTTACTATTCCCGTATCCGTGCCATCGGCGATGACTTTGAGCGCACCGAGCGCCAGCGCAAGGTTTTTTCCAGCATCGTCAACAAGTTCAAAACAGCCAACCTCGGTACTATCAACCAGGCTCTGTATGATATTCTTCCCCTTGTTACCACCAATATGACAAAAAACGAAGTGCTGAATATGGCGACAAACGCGCTGACCTACCTGAATTACCCCGTCAGCCAGAACCGCATTCCGGCGAACAACGAATATACCTCTCAGCGGGTCTCCATCGGCGGTTCCCCCGCGGACGTGCTGGTGCCCGATCTTGAAAAATGCCAAAAAACCGTTGCGGATTTTATCTATGAAACGGATTTGCCGAGCAAAACCTATCAGGGAAAATAATCCGGTTGCAGCAAATTGCAAAACAATTTTGCGGTTGCGCGACTTTGTTATCAGTCTGACCGCACGGCTTGAGCCGTGCGGTTTTTCAGTTAAAGGAGAAAACCGTCTATGCCGACTCCGCTTTATACCGCGCTTGTGAACCACAGGGATTTAAACCGTTCCTCGTTCCACACGCCGGGCCATAAAAATAACCCCCTCTCTCTGCCGCAGGATTTATTTTCCCTTGATTTTACGGAGCTTCCGGACACGGACAGCCTGTTTGAGGCGGACGGCCCGATTCTGGAGGCAGAGCGTCTGGCCGCAAAGCTGTTTCATGCCGAGCGCACCTGCATTTCCGCAGGCGGCTGCACCCTGTGCATTCAGGCTATGCTCCGGCTCGCCGCGCCGGACGGCGGAAAAGTCGTCTGCTCCCGGGTGCTGCACCGCAGCGCAGTCAACGCCATGGCGCTGCTGGACATTCAGCCGGTCTGGGCACTGCCCGGGGAAATCGTCTCCTCTGTGGAAAGCAATCCGGACGCAAAGGCCGTCTATGTCACCAGCCCCAACTACTACGGGGAGCTGCTGGACATTCCCGCAATCGCGCGGGCCTGCAGGCAGGCGGATATTCCGCTTCTTGTGGACAACGCGCACGGCGCGCACCTGATGTTCACCGAACCCGTGCTCCATCCGCTCGCCCTCGGCGCGAGCATGACCGCCTGCTCCGCGCACAAAACGCTGAACGTGCTGACCGGCGGCGCGTGGCTCCATATCGCGGACAGCCGGTTCGCGGACGGAGTCAAGGAAGCCATGGCGCTTTTCGGCTCCACCAGCCCCAACTACGCGGTGATGGCTTCTCTCGATCTGGCCCGCGCGTGGCTGGAAGCGCACAAAGGCGAATACGCCGCCCTGCAGCAGCGCGTTCAGAAGGTCAGGCTCGCCGCTCGCGAGCACGGCCTTTCTTTGCCGTCGGGCCCGTCGGACCCGACGCGCATCACGCTGAACACCGCCTCCATCGGCCTTTCGGGCACCGCGGCGGCGGAGATTTTTCGCGGCGCGGGCGTGGAGCCGGAGTACGCCGACGGCGCCCATGTGGTGCTCATTGCGACTCCGTTCAACACGGAAAGCGATTTCGCCCGTCTGGAGGACGCAATCGATTTGCTTCCGGCGCGGTCCCCGCTTCCCGGAACGCCGGAGCTTCCTCCCCTGCCCCCTGTAAAAACCGGTCTGCGCGAAGCCGTTTTTTCCGCCGCGGAGACGGTTTTGCTGGAAGACGCGCTGGGCAGAGTCGCGGCGCAGGCCGCGTGTCCCTGCCCGCCGGGCGTACCCGTCGTGATGCCCGGAGAGGAAATTACAAAAGATGTTCTCCGGTTTTTACAGGGGTATGGCTTTTTTTCAATAAAAGTGCTAAAATAATAAAACAGGAATCAAACAAATTAAGCGGAAAAGCGAAACGGAAAACATTTCCGCGGATTTTGAATATTGCTGTTGGAATCAGATTTGGATATCTGTTCTTACCGTTAAATGATAGAAATGAGGGATTCATTATGAAACTGGTACTTGCGATTGTAAGCAACGACGACAGCGGCATGGTTTCCGCGGCGCTGACCAAGGACGGTTTTTCCGTTACCAAGCTTGCAACAACCGGCGGTTTTTTAATGGCGGGCAACACCACCTTCATCGTAGGCACGGAGGATGACAAGGTCGATCAGGTCATCTCCATCATTGCAAAGCAGAGCAGCCGCCGCACCCAGCTTGTCCCGAGCACGACAACCATGGACGTCGGCATGTACTCGTCGTTCCCCGTCGAAGTCACCGTCGGCGGGTCGACCATTTTTGTTTTAAGCGTGGATCGATTTGAGAAGGTATGACCAGTCTTCGTATCGGCGGATTTTCCGGCAATGAGGAAATCATAAAGCAGCTTTCGCTCTCCTTTGGTGAGGGCAGGCTTGCGCACGCGATTATTCTGGAAGGTCCCGCGCAGGAGCGCAACGCCCTTGCCGCGATGCTGGCCCAGGCCGCCGTATGCTCCGGCGAAACCCGTCCCTGCGGCAGCTGTCCGGGCTGTGTCAAAGCGCAGGCCGGTTCCCACCCCGATATCCTCACGCTGGACGGCGACGCGAACCCGCGCGCCTTTCCCATCGACGCCATCCGCCGGATCCGCTCGGACGCGTACATCCGGCCCCATGAAGCGCAGACCAAGGTTTACGCCCTTTACGGCGTACAGAATATGAGCGAGATTTCTCAAAACGCCCTGTTAAAGGTTTTTGAGGAACCGCCGGAAAACGTGCTGTTCCTGCTGACGACCGTGAGCGCTTCGGCGCTCCTGCCCACCGTGCGCTCGCGCGCGCAGATTTTTTCGCTGGAGGGTGCGCGCACGGAAACGGATGTCGACCCCGCGTATATGGAAAAACTGGCGGCGGCGATCACCGCCGCAAACGAAACGGATTTGCTGTATTTGACGGCGGATCTTTCAAAAGATAAAGACAAGCTGCGCGCCGTCCTGCCCCAGCTCGGGCTGGTCCTGCGCGACGCAGCAGTGCTTCGTTCGGGCGGGAGCGCCTGCCTTTCCGGTCAAAGGGAAGCGGCGGCGGCTCTCGGCGCGGGACTGACCCGCGAAAAGCTTCTTTCCCTGCTGAACGAAGTGCAGAAAGCGCAGCGCGCGCTTGACCTGAACGCAAACGCGGCGCTGCTGGTAACGGCTCTGTGCGCGAATCTGCGCGCCGGCGCCGGAAGATAGTCCCTATTTTACGATATTGGAGGTTCACATGGCCGAAGTAATTGGCGTTCGTTTTAAAAATGTAGGCAAGATATACTATTTTGACCCCGATGGGAATACACTGAAGCAGGGCAATATGGTCATCGTGGAAACCGCCCGCGGAATTGAATGCGGCGAAATCGCGATGGAAAACCGCCAGATTAGCGAAGAAGGCATTGTGCAGCCGCTGAAAAAGCTGATCCGCGTCGCCACCAAGGACGACCTGAAAAAGATGGAGGAAAACGCCGCGAAGGAAAAAACGGCTTTTCAGATCTGCCTGAAGAAAATAGCGGTCCACAAGCTGGAAATGAAGCTGGTGGACGTGGAATACACCTTTGACAACACCAAAATTTTGTTTTATTTTACCGCCGACGGGCGCGTGGATTTCCGCGAGCTGGTCAAGGACCTGGCGTCGGTGTTCCGCACCAGAATCGAGCTGCGCCAGATCGGCGTGCGCGACGAGGCGAAAATGCTCGGCGGGCTGGGCATCTGCGGCCGGCCGTTCTGCTGCTCGACCTTTTTGGGCGGTTTTCAGCCGGTTTCCATCAAGATGGCCAAGGAGCAGGGCCTTTCCCTGAACCCGGTGAAAATTTCCGGTACTTGCGGGCGGCTGATGTGCTGCCTGAAATACGAGCAGGAGGCCTATCAGGACCTCATCCGCTCCACCCCGAGCGTAAACTCCATTGTGACCACGCCGTCCGGCAAGGGCACCGTTACCGACCTGAACATGCTGACCGGCGTTCTGCAGGTGCGCCTCGACTCCGCGCCGGACGCCGCGCCCCAGACCTTTAAGGTGTGCCAGGTGAAGCTGATCAAGGGCGGACAGGTCAATATTGACCGCGGCGAGCTGGAGGAGCTTAAAAAACTGGAAAAAGATTAAATTTATTTTTTACCTGATTACGGTTGCATTTTTTGTTATTTATGATAGAATTATGTTGTAATTTTATATGGAGGTGTTTTCCCATGGCATATGCAATTAGTGATGACTGCATTTCCTGCGGCGCATGTGCGGCAGGGTGTCCTGTAAACGCAATTTCGGAAGGTGACGGCAAGTACGTTATCGACGCTGATCTTTGCACAGAATGCGGTGCTTGCGCGGATGTTTGCCCCGTAGGCGCTCCTGCACAGGAATAATTTTACATGTGGACGAAAGGCGGAGCGTTGTTGCGCGCCGTCTTTTTTCTTATGTAATAAATCCATGAAATCAGCCAAAGCTCTTGAAAACCAGTCGTTTTTGAGCCATATAAAAATAAGGATAACCGAGGGACCTTATGCTTTTACCCGATGAACACCTTGAACCGCTTTCGCGCGAAATTTCGGTGATCGTTTCACAGGCGCACCGCTTTAGCACCGACACCATTCTGCTCGCGTCGTTTTCCCTGCCGAAAACAGGCGAAACCTGCGCGGATTTCGGCACGGGCTGCGGCGCCGTTCCGCTGATCTGGTGCGCGAAGGCCAAACCGAAAAAAATTTACGGTGTGGAAATTCAGCGGGAGGCCTGTGAAATGGCCCGCCGCTCCGTGGAGCTGAACCGCCTGACCGGAACGGTCGAGCTGCTCTGCTGCGACATGACCGCGATCAGACAAAAGGCCGCCCTGCCCGCCAACCGGTTCGACCTCATCGCCTGCAACCCGCCGTATAAGGAGGAGGGCGCGGGCCTGAAAAACCCGGAGGAGTCCCGCCGCGTCGCGCGGCACGAGGTTGCGTGCAGCTTTGCGGAAATCGCCCGCAGCGCGGCGTACCTGCTCCGGTTTGGCGGCCGCTTCTGCTGCTGCCTGCGCCCGGAACGCCTTTGCAGCGTCCTGCTGGACCTGCGAAGCGCGGGGCTGGAGCCCAAACGCCTGCGCCTGGTGCAGCAGCGCGCGGACAAGTCCCCGTCGCTTTTCCTGTTACAGGCAAACCGGGGCGGAAAACCCGGCATGGTGATAGACCCCGTCCTGCTGATTGAGGACGGCGGCGGATACTCTGAGGAAATGACCGCAATCTACGGCGAATACGCACAGAACAAGGAAGGGGCGGCAACATGAGCGGAAAATTAATGGTGGTCGGCACGCCGATCGGCAATCTCTCCGATTTTTCCCCGCGCGCGGCGGAAACCCTGCGGGAAGCCGATTTCATCGCCGCGGAGGACACGCGGGTCACGCTGAAGCTGCTCAACCATTTCGGCATCAAAAAGCCGATGGTCAGTTATTTTGAACACAACAAACGCGAGCGCGGGGACGTGATCTGCGCGCGTATCGAGGCCGGGGAGACCTGCGCGCTCGTTTCGGACGCGGGGATGCCCGCCATTTCCGACCCGGGGGAGCTTCTGGTCGCCCAGTGCGCGGAGCGCGGAATCCCGGTTTACGTGGTGCCCGGCCCGAGCGCCGTCGTTTCGGCGCTGGCGGTTTCAGGGCTGCCGACCGGCCGCTTTACGTTCGAGGGCTTTCTGAGCGTCGGCAAAAAAAGCCGCCGGGAGCATCTGGAGGAAGTCACGAACGAGACCCGTACCATGATTTTTTACGAAGCGCCGCATAAGCTTTCCACCACCCTGAGCGACATGCTCGCGGCGTGGGGCGACCGGCGCATCGCGCTGGTGCGCGAGCTGACGAAGATTCACGAGGAGGTCATCCGCACCACCCTGTCCGAAGCCGCCGCGCGCTACGCCGACGGCGGCGCGAAGGGGGAATTTGTGCTGGTGATCGAGGGCGCGCCCCAAAAGGAACAGGCATCGTTTGCACTGGAGGACGGCGTCGCCTTCGCGAAAAAATATATGGAAGACGGCCTTTCGGCCTCGGACGCAGCCAGGCAGGCCGCCGCCGAGACCGGCTTCAAAAAAGGCGAAATTTACCGGGCGATTTTACGGCAGGATTGAGGGAAGCGGGGATGAAAGTGGAATACATCAATATGGAAACATGGCCCAGGAAAGAGCATTTCCGGCATTTTTATAAAATGGAATACCCTATGTTCAGTGTCAGCCTGAATCTGGACATCACCAGTTTTCTGCCCTTTGTGAAGGAACACCGGCTTTCCTTCTACTACGCGATGGGCTTTGCCGCGACCCGGGCGGCAAACGAAATCCCCGAATTCCGCTGCCGCATCCGCGGGGGCCGGGTGGTTCTTCACGACAAAGTACACCCCTCCTTTACCGACCTTGACAGGGACAGCGACCTGTTCAAGTGCGTAGGAGTCGATTTAACGGAAGATATCTGCTCCTTTTCGGAAAAAGCGTCCCGCGCCTCCGCCGCGCAAAAGACGTTTATGGATCCGGAACAGGAGGAGCGCGACGACGTGCTCTACATCACCTGCGTTCCCTGGTTCTCCTTTACGCAGGTGACGCATCCCATCGCGCTGGACAGGGACGATTCCATCCCGCGTATCGCCTGGGGAAAATATTTTAAGGACGGTGAAAAAACGCTCCTGCCTTTTTCCATTCAGGCCAATCATGCGCTGATGGACGGCGTTCATGCCGGAAGATATGTGGAACGGCTGCAGCGCGATCTGGACCGCTACTGACCGCGCGGCCGAATTTTCGGCTATGCCCGTCCCCGCCCCCTTTTGCATTCCTGCTCTTCAATAAGTTCAATCGGTGATGCGCAAGAGGAGTTCAGCGGGAGGGGGTTTTGTATAAAACCGGCGCCGGAAGACACTCCCGGCGCCGGTTTTCAATTGATAAACTGACATATTTTTACATTTCCTCTTGCGTTACGGGAAAAAACGCGCTATAATGCCCTTGTAAGGCGCAATAAAAAGCGCAATGCAGGAACGGAGTGTTGCAGCACTCCGTTCCTGCTTACGGAGAAATAACCTCCATAGGCAACTGAATAATCAGCACATTGCGGTTATTATTATACCGCCTCTTTCGGCTTTTGTACAGAGGTTCGTTGATAATATCCGTGCGCTTTGATGTAGAACGTTGTATATGGGTGAGTCATCCGTGTGCGGCGTTTTTTTGCGTCTTGCCGAAGGGACGGCGGGATGAGGTCCCCCTGATAGATCTTTCCCCCGCCGTCTCCTTTTGTTTATAAAATTAGAAATGAGCATAAAAAAAGCCATTGACTCTTTTACGAATCAATGGTATACTGTTGAATGGCGAACATATATAACATTCTCATAATACTGTTTATAGTATAGCACATCTGTTTTTATTTGTCAATAGGTTTTTCAAAAATATTTTTTTAAGGGGGATTTTTGATTGGACAGCCGCCTTTCCGCCGTCTTTTCTCTCAACCTGTTTTCCGATCCGACCGCCGCCGCCCAGCTTTTAAGCCTGAATGAAAAAACGGAGCCTCTGGGTCTGACGCTTTCCCCCACGGACGTTTCCGCGCTGATTCAGTCGCGCACCGAAGCGCTCAACGCAAACGGACGCATTGAAATCGGCAGCGCCACCATCGGCCGGCTGGTCGAAGCCTTCTGCGGCTCCGCCTATCTCAGCCAGCAGAATTACTCCCCGGTCCTGCACGAGCTGATCGAGCTGTTTTACTACTATAAAAATGAAACGCTCGATCTGATTTCGGACAATGAGTTGATCGCTTTTATGAAGGACGCCTTTGAAAACCGCTGCGGCGGTTCGCTGGACTTGCTGGCGAACCGGGAACTTCAAAAGCTGGCGGAAAATCTGCGCTTCGGCCGGGAAGACTACACCAATATGGACCCGGAGCCGGACGAGCTGGATGAGGACGAAAAGGAGGATTTGGATGAACAGTAACGCAGCGATCGCCGCTTTTTTAAACCCGGAGGAAATTCAGGATGTGCAGGCCCGCCTGCTGAACATGCTCAGCGAGGAAATTCTGCGGTACACGGGCTACGAAAGCAACTCGGTGCCGGTGGAAACGGCTCAGTCCCTTTTTGAGTCCATGCTGTACTGCATGACCGCCTACCTCAACACCCTGCCCGACCCGTACGCCGCGATGCGCGCGTTTGATTTACAGCAGATTTTTTTCAGCGGGCTGGAGCTTGTCAAGCAGTATGTTTCCGAATGCAAACAGCTTTTAAAGAAAGTGAAGGCGACCCGCGTGCAGACGGAGCTGATCGCCTACAATCATACGATCGATTCCGAAATCAGTCTGCTTCTGAAGGGCTATGATGCCCGGTTTCAGGCGCAAAAGACCACGGAACTCAGCGACATGGCAAACATCAGCTATCCCCTTTTCAGCGATGATCTGAGCGTAACGGGGATTCTCTATATCCGGAATTACCTTCTGGAGCTGCTTGAGGAAAACGAATTCTGCGCCGGGTACGGCAAAAATTATATCCGCAGCCTGCTGCTGACCCACGGGGTCAGGCACCACCTGGACTACCGCGAAATGCTGGTCAATATCAAAGAGCTGATTCTGGAGCAGAAATAGGCGGGCCGGTTCGATTTTCCGCTCACGGCACCTCGACGACGATCACCTCGACCCTGCGGTTCTGCTGTCTTCCGCCGGCGGTGCCGTTGTCCGCGATCGGCCGGTATCCGCCGTACCCCACCGCCTGGAATCTTTGCGGGGCCAGTTTTTCCGTATCCGTAAAATACCTCAGCACCTTGGTTGCGCGGTCGCAGGAAAGCTCCCAGTTTGACTGGTAGTTTCCCGTATCCACGGGCTGGTTGTCGGTGTGTCCGGCAATGATGATGTCGTTTGACAGCGACCCGATATATTTGCCGATTTTGTCGAGAACCGTATAGCTCTCCGGCCGGAGCTGCGAGCTTCCCTCGTCAAAAAGCACCTCGGCCTGAATGTCGAACACGATGCCGGTCTCCACCTGCTGTACGCTCACCGTGCCTTTCAGGCTGTTGCTTTCCACAAACGATTCCACCTCGTTATACGTGGGCTTCTTGCCGTTGCTGCTCTTTCCCGTACTGCTTTTGGCCGCGGTACTGACTTTTTTCGTACCGCTGCTTTTGCTTGCGGTGCTCTTGCCCGCCGCCGTTTTTGCCGCGGCGCTTTTACTGCTTGAGCTGCTTTTACTCGCGGTTCCCGCGGCGGAGCTGTTTTTGTCGATATAATAATACGCGGCCGTCTCCCCCGTGCTGCTCTGGTCCGCGGCCTGACTGGAGGCAGACGCAGCCGGGGCGGCGGACGCGGCCGGTATTTGGTTCGCCCCTTCTTTCTGCACCGCCATGGCGTACAGAATAATAAACAGGAACAGCAGCAGAGTCATCATATCGGCATAGGAAATCAGCCAGTTGTCCTCCGCGTTTTCCAGACTGTTTTTAAGCGACATGGTTCTTTACCTTTTCGTCGCCGCGGCTCTTGAGATTTTTGATATCCACCAGCTCGTAGCCCAGCTTTTCCGACGGCGACAGGAAAGCCTTTAAATTATCTTCCATAATTCTGGGGCTTATTCCCGTCTGGATGCCTATGATGCCTTCCAGAACCATCTGCATTCTGTTGATCTCCTCGGAATTTTTGATATCCAGCTTATTGGCAAGCGGAGAAAATACCAGGTTGGCAAGAATGACGCCGTAGAACGAAGTGACCAGCACGGTCGCAAACGCGGCGGAGAACTTGCTCATATCCTGAAAATTCCCCATCATCTGAATCAGGCCCATAAAGGTGCCCAGCATCCCGAACGACGGTGCAAGGTTCGCCCACAGCCGGAACAGCTGGATGCATTTTTTATGCCTTTCGGCGGTGTTTTCGATTTCCAGCGTCTTGATCCTTTGGATCGTCTCCTCATTCGTGCCGTCAATGACCAGCATGATCCCCGATTTCGTGTATTTATCGGTAATTTTCTCCATGCTGTTTTCCAGCGATAAAATTCCTGATCTGCGCGCCTGTTTGGACAGCTCCACAAACAATTCGATGGTCTTTTTTTTGGGAAGCTGTTTGTCCAGAAAAGCATTTTTCAGGATGGACGGCACGCTTTTCAGCGTATCCCATTGGAAGGCGACCACAATGGCGCACAGCGACCCGCCCAGCACAATAAAAATCGACGGGACATCATAAAAAAGCAGCAGCGCGCTTCTGATGTCCTTTTTTCCCCAAATGGCGCTGATAGCAATTACCATAGCCCCGCAAATCAGACCAAAGGCAGTGGAATGATCATGTTTTCTCATCTTTTTCCCTTCAAATCTACTTGATATTGATCGTTTTATAACATATATCGTTTGATTCTATAGAAATTTAATAATCTTATTTTTAAAACCCATTAAGTTTTTATAAAGAAAATGATAGAATATGTGACTCATCATTTTCCACCGCAACCAAAAAAGGCAAAGCACCGTTTCCGATGCTTTGCCTTTTTGAAAGCTAAGATTAATAATTGACCGCTCTGCGCTCGAAGTAGGATTGCGGATGCTGGCAGGCGGGGCATTTTTCCGGCGCGTTCTTGCCGATATGGATATAACCGCAGTTGCGGCAAACCCAGACGGTCTCTTCCCCTGCTTTGAAGACGATGTCTTCCTTGATATTCTGCAGGACCTTGCGGTAACGCTCCTCGTGGCTCTTTTCCACGGTCGCGATCAGGCGCATGGTCTGTGCGATCTCGGTAAAGCCTTCCTGTTCGGCGACATCGGCAAATTCCTTGTACATTTCCGTCCATTCATACCGCTCGCCGCTTGCCGCGTCGTCCAGGTTGTCCGTTGTCGGGCCTACTGCTCCGCCATGCAAATATTTAAACCACAGCTTCGCGTGTTCTTTTTCATTGTTGGCAGTCTCTTCAAAAATGGCCGCAATCTGCTCGTATCCGTCCTTTTTCGCCTTGGATGCGTAAAAAGTATACTTGTTTCTTGCCTGGGATTCACCCGCAAATGCAGCCAATAAATTCGCTTCTGTTTTACTTCCTTTTAATTCCATGATAAAATTCCTCCTTCAGATAAATTTCCATATAGAATAGAATTTGTTTGCCTGAGTTAATTATACATCAGGAATCCGCCTCAGGCAAGAAAACATCCAATATTTCTTCCAGGAAATGGGGCCTGCGAGCCTCTGTTTATCAGACGTTGAACCGGAACAGTACGATGTCCCCGTCCTTCATCACATACTCTTTTCCTTCGCTGCGGACAAGACCCTTTTCCTTCGCTGCGGCCATGGTGCCGCACGCCATCAGATCGTCGAACGCGACTACCTCGGCGCGGATAAAGCCGCGCTCAAAGTCGGTGTGGATTTTTCCGGCCGCCTGCGGCGCCTTCGTACCCTTTTTGATCGTCCACGCGCGCACCTCCGGCTGGCCCGCCGTCAGGTAGGAAATGAGCCCCAGCAGGCTGTAGCATGCGTTGATCAGGCGGTCAAGTCCGGACTCCTTCAGTCCCATGTCGGAAAGGAACAGCTCCTTTTCGTCCTTGTCCATGCTGCCGATCTCCGCTTCGATCTCCGCGCTGATGGGCAGAACGCCCGCGTGCTCGCTGTCGGCGATCTCTTTTACCACCTTAAAGTATTCATTGTTTTCGATTCCGCCCTTAAAGTCGTCCTCGCTCACATTGGCGGCGTAAATGACCGGCTTGTTGGTCAGAAGGGAAACGGAGTTGAGCAGCTCCGCCTCTTCCTCGGTGCACTCCACGCTGCGCGCGGATTTTCCGGCGTCGAGCGTTTCCCTGACACGCAGGAAAAAGTCGTATTCCGCCTGGTATTTTTTGTCGGCCTTGATCATTTTCTGCGTTTTGTCGATCCGGCGGTCAAGAACCTCCATATCGGAAAGGATCAGCTCCAGATTGATGGTCTCAATATCCCTTTTCGGGTCGATGCTCCCCTCCACGTGGATGATGTCGTCGTTGACAAAGCACCGCACCACATGCACAATGGCGTCGGACTCGCGGATATTGGCAAGGAATTTATTGCCGAGCCCCTCGCCCTTGCTTGCGCCGCGCACCAGCCCGGCGATATCCATAAACTCGATGGTGGCGGGGGTGTATTTTTCCGGATGATACATTTCCGCCAGCTTGTCCAGCCGTTTGTCCGGCACCGCGACCACGCCCACGTTGGGCTCGATGGTGCAGAACGGATAGTTCGCGGACTGCGCGCCCGCGTTTGTGATCGCGTTGAACAGGGTGCTTTTGCCGACATTCGGCAGCCCCACAATACCAAGCTTCATATTTTAATTCCCTCTTTGTCTCTGTTATTCATGACACTATTATAAAGGTTTATATTCCCCGATGCAAGGCGGTTTCTCCCCGTCAGCCGATTTCCCCGCTCTTCATGGTCAGCGCAATGCGCTTTTTCGCGGTATCCACAGACAGCACGCGCACCTTGACCACGTCGCCGACCTTCAGCACCTCGCCCGGATGCTTGATGAATTTATCGCAGATCTGCGAAATATGGACAAGGCCGTCCTGATGCACGCCGATATCCACAAACGCGCCGAAATCGATCACGTTGCGCACCGTGCCGGAAAGCTCCATGCCGGGCTTCAGATCCTCCATGCTCAGCACGTCGGTGCGCAGCATAGGAGCGGGCAGCTCGTCGCGCG
Source organism: Caproiciproducens puteiluti (assembly GCF_052442865.1). Taxonomy (NCBI): domain Bacteria; kingdom Bacillati; phylum Bacillota; class Clostridia; order Eubacteriales; family Acutalibacteraceae; genus Caproiciproducens; species Caproiciproducens puteiluti. Next base: position 3,836,887 of record NZ_CP194790.1, read on the forward strand.
GGTCGCGGCCCGGGCGCAGCAGCTCGGTCACAATGTCCCTGAGCGTCGGCACGCCGATGCCGAGCCTGTGGGCGGCGCTGTCCGCCCCGATCTTCTCCACCCGGTTTTTCAGGTCGCCGATGCCGTTCTTTTTCAGGCTGTCCATGTCGTAGTCGCACAGAGAAAGCAGCGCCTTTGCCGCGTCGTACGATTCGGGGTGGACGGCGGTATTGTCCAGAATGTTTTTGCTCTCCGCCACGCGCAGGAAACCCGCGCACTGCTCAAAGGCCTTCGGCCCCAGCTTGGGCACCTTTTTCAGCTCGCTGCGCGAGTGGAACGCGCCGTTTTCCTCCCGGTACGCCACAATATTTTTGGAGACCGCCGCGGAAAGCCCGGCAATTTTTTCCAGCAGGGACGGCGACGCCGTGTTCAGGTCCACGCCCACGGTGTTCACACAGTCCTCGACCACGCCGCCGAGCGCCTCGTCCAGCTTCTTTTTCGGCATATCGTGCTGGTACTGCCCCACACCGATGGCCTTGGGGTCGATTTTGACCAGCTCGGCCAGCGGGTCCTGCATCCGCCGCGCGATGGAGACCGCGCTTCGCAGGGTGACGTCGAACTCCGGGAACTCCTGCGCGGCGAGCTTGCTCGCGGAGTAGACGGACGCGCCCGCCTCGCTGACCACCATATAGGAAACGCCGCTGTGCAGCGCTTTGATCACGTCGGCGGCAAACATCTCCGTCTCTTTCGACGCCGTTCCGTTTCCGATCGCAATGACTTCCACTTTATATTTCAGAATAAAATTGGTAATGACTTTTTTTGCTTCCTCCACCTTCGCCTGGGAGTGGGTGGGGTAAATCACGCCGGTGTCCAGCACGCGGCCGGTCGGGTCCACCACGGCGACCTTGCAGCCCGTACGGTACCCGGGGTCCAGCCCCATGGCCACCCGGTTTTTGACCGGCGGCTGCATCAGAAGCTGGCGCAGGTTGACGGAAAAGACCTTGATCGCGGCCTCCGCCGCGGCTTCGGTCAGGGCATTGCGGATTTCGCGCTCAATGGACGGAAAAATCAGTCGGTCGTAGGCGTCCTCCGCGGCCTCCTGCACAGCCTGTGTACAGGGGCCGTTCCCCTTCACGCTTGCGGAATATACGATATTCAACCCCTTCAGGCGCTCCAGCTCCACGCTTACTTTCAAAAAGCCCTCCCGCTCCCCGCGGTCGACGGCCAGCACACGGTGTCCGGCGATCTTCGCCGCCGGCTGGCGGAAATCGTAATACTGCGCGTAAACGGAGTCCTCGTCCGGCTTCGCCGCCTTGGAAACCACCTCGCCCCGCGCCATGGCGACCACGCGTAGCCGCTTGCGGATACCCGCGTCGTCGGAAATCCGCTCCGCAATAATATCGAGCGCACCCGCGAGCGCGTCCTCCGGCGTTTCCACGCCCAGCTCCGCGTTCACATAGCTTTCCGCCATATCGATCGGGTACGCGCTGTCTTTTTTCTGCTCAAAAATCGCGTCCGCAAGCGGCTCAAGGCCCTTCGCCTTTGCCACGGACGCGCGCGTTTTGCGCTTGGGACGGAACGGCCGGTAAATATCGTCGATTTCGGAAAGGGTGGACGCGGCGGCCAGCGCGGCGGCGATTTCCTCCGTCATGCATTCGGCGGCGGCAATCAGGTCCGTAACCTCCTCCCGGCGCTTCTGCAGCGCGCGCAGGTACTCCAGCCGCTCCGAAATCTCGCGCAGCATCTGGTCGTCCAGCGAGCCGTGCGCTTCCTTACGGTAACGCGCGATAAACGGGATGGTGTTCCCCTCGTCGATCAGCTCGACGACCTTCTGCACCTGCCACTGCTGTAAATGAAACTGTTCCGCGATCAATAACGCAAAATCCATAAATATCCTCCGAAAATTCTTATTCTAAGCCTTCAGCCGCGAACCCACTGTACGACGGCGGAAACGGCGTAGCACACACCGTAGATCACCGGCTGGTGAACCACATAAATAATCAGCGCGTACCGCCCCAGCCAGGAGAAAAACGGCACGCGGGAACGGTACATAAACGCCGGAAACCGCTCCTGCGCGGCAAGCTTACCCAGAAAGGTACCCGCCGCAAACACAAACATCCACGGGAAAAGCGGGAAATAGTCCGCGCTGCGGAACGTATCGCTGTAAAGGCCGAACGGCGCCAGCCAGTCGGTATGGTACAGGGAAGGAGACAGCGTCACCCCCCATTCCGGCGAAAGGCCGAGATACCCCCTTGAAATCCCCATGGTCAAAAGGTACAGCAGCGCGCAGACGGCGACCGCCGCCCACGAGAAACGGAAACGATCGGCAACCGGTTTCAGCAGCCCGTAAAGAATCATGCAGACCGCCAGAAAATGCAGGATGCCGAACACGATCAGCTCATCCGGAAGGACGAACCACGTCGCCAGGGTGACCACAAGCGCAACCCCCAGCAGCTTGAACCCGCGCGTAAGGTTGGAGTGGGACAGGTTTGAGGAAATGCCGGAAATCAGCATAAACAGCCCGGCGTAAAAAGGCTCCGCGGGCATAAAGAAGTTCAGCAGGAGCATTCCGATTTTCAGGTTGTACAGGTAGGCAAGCGTATAAAAGCCATGGTAAAACACCATGCAGAAAACCGCAAAACCGCGCAGCTCATCCATAAAATAAATCCGCCTGCGCCCTGCCCCTTTGATTTGATTCGGCATTCGTTCGCCCTCCGATTTCGGATTTGCACGGTCAAAACCGGCGTTTCGCATAGGAATGAAAGGGATAACCGCTGAAAGTTCTATATTTATAAATCCCCAGGATCATGTTATAATATAGACAATGTCGTGCGCCCTGTTTTCAGGCCGCACGGAAGCGGGCCCTGATGAAACCGCTTATTTTTTATTATATCATGGTACAGGAGGTAATTTCAATGAAAGAGACAAAATTGACCCGCGAATACACGGTTACCGAGGATATGCTCGCGGTGAATATCGGCAGCGGCAGCGTTCGTGTTCTTGCTACCCCGATGGTCGCCGCTTTTTTTGAGGGTACGGCGGCGCAGCTGGCCCAGACATATCTTGAGGATATCTACACCACCGTCGGCTCCGTCATCACGGTGAACCACCTGAACCCTACGGCGCCGGGCTGCAAGGTAACGGTCAGCGCGGAACTGACCGAAGCGGAAGGCAGGGTCTACCGGTTTCAGCTCGAAGCCTACGACAACGCGGGCCTGATCGCGACCGGGACCCACGAGCGCGTCAGCGTGAAAAAGGAAAGCTTCGCCGCCAAAGCGGAAGCAAGAAAAAACAAGTAAGGCGGTATAACGATGAAACCGATTTATGATCTGATTATTTTTGACCTGGACGGCACACTGACCAATTCCGAACCTGGCATTACCAGCTCGGTAAAATATGCCCTTGAAAAAATGGGACAGCCGGTGCCCGACATTTCCATCCTGCGCAAATTCATCGGCCCGCCGCAGTGGCACAGCTTTGTCCATTACTGCGGACTGACACAGGAGCAGACTGCGCAGGCGGTCAAAAATTACCGCGAAGTATACGAGGTCTCCGGAGCGTTCCAAAACAAGCCCTACCCCGGCATGATCGATTTCCTGGAGGAGCTGCGGGCAAACGGCGCCACGCTTGCCGTTGCCACCACCAAGCCAGCCAGAATCACCAGCCGCGTGCTGGACTATTTTGACATGACAAAATATTTCGCCCATGTTTCCGGCCCGGACGATTCGGAACGCAGCGGCGACAAGAGCGTCCTGATCAACTCCTGTCTGGACGCCTGTCATGTGAAGCCGGACCGCGCCGTCATGATCGGCGACACGGTTTACGATACGGTAGGCGCCCGGAATTCCGGCACCAACTTCATCGGCGTTCTGTACGGCTTCGGCACCCAGGAGGACATGCAGGCACAGGGCGGCAAAGTTTTTGCCCGCGATATCGACGAGCTGAGAGGCATGCTTCTGAAAGATTCCTGAATCCGACGGAAATCCCCTTGACAAACCGGAATTGTTAAGGTATGCTGAACATAAGAACTGAATATACAGGGGCGCTGAGTAACCTCGGCTGAGATGAAGCGAACTGACGTTTATGTCCCTTAAACCTGATCTGGATAATGCCAGCGTAGGAAAAGATGATTTTTAACGCTCTGTGGCATCACAGGGCGTTTTTATTTTCCCTCAGGTAATTTTTCAATTTCAGTTCCATATAATTGACTGGAGGGTATTTTATGAAAAAGAACACGACCGTTATCCTTGTGGAATGCGCGCTGATGATCGCAATGTCCACCGTACTGAGCATGTTCAAGATTTTTGAGCTGCCGCAGGGCGGCGCCGTTACCTGCGCGAGCATGGTCCCGCTGGTGCTGGTCTCTTACCGGCACGGCCTGAAGTGGGGCATTTCCACCGCGTTTGCGCACAGCCTGCTGCAGATGATTATCCAGTTCAACGCGCCGCCGGCAAACACCTTCGGGGCGTTCGTCGCCGTCGTTCTGCTGGACTATGTACTGGCGTTCACCGTTCTGGGCACCGCCGCCTTCTTCGGCAAGCCGTTTAAAAGCAGGGCCGCCAGCGTCGCCGTCGGTTCCGTTGCCGTTGCGTTCCTGCGGTTTCTCTGCAGCTTTTTGTCCGGCATCCTGATTTGGGGCAGCTACGCGCCGGAGGGCACGCCGGTCTGGATTTATTCCTTAACCTACAACGGCAGCTACATGCTTCCCGAAGCGGTCATCACCGCCGTTGTCGCGGTCGTGCTGATCCGGGTCCTTGACCGTGTGGAGCACCGTGCTCCCGGAAACGCATCCTGAAACAGGAATAACAGCTGAAAAGGAAAGCATGAAGCGCGGGGTTCCGTCCTTCATGCTTTTTTATCGCTTCCAGTGTTTTTTTCCACCCCTACGGCAATTCCATTTCAGTTTGCGGGACAAAACGCAAACTTGTTGCAGAATCAACTGGAAATGATGTAACCCATCCCATTTTATACAAAGCGAAAATAAGCAGTTTTCATAAAACAGGAGAGGGCAGGAGGTGCGTATCTATTTACCATACGGGAACATTTTTGTGGTATACTATTCCATAGAACCCATGAAACGAGGCTATGCCGGGTGACGATTCTTCGAACGGGGTCAAAAAAGAAAAAAACCGGCCCCCCGCCGGAAATAACCGCCGCCGACCTGCCGGAAACGGCGGGTCCGACGCTCCGCGACCGGCTTCTGGGCGGGGCTGTGCTTCTCGCGGCCACGGGGCTGTTCCTCTGGCTCACGGTCGTTCTGTGCAGACCGCTTCTGTCGCTGCTCCGGGATCCCGGCCGGTTTGAGAGCTTTATCCGCAGCCGGGGCGCGATGGGCCGCGCCGCGTTCCTGGGCATCCAGATTCTGCAGGGCTTTCTCCCCATCCCGCTGGAACTGACGACCATCGCGGGCGGCTACGCCTTCGGGCGGGTGCAGGGCAGCCTGCTGACCCTCTGCTCGGTGGTGATCTCCACCACCATCATCTTTTATTTCACCCGGATATTCGGCCACCGGCTGATCGGCCTGTTCTTCACCCCCGCCCAGCGGAAACACATCCGTTACCTGCGCAGCCCCAAATCGCGCGATACCTTTTACTGGATCGTTTTCCTGATTCCCGGAATGCCCAAGCGCCTGTTCGTGTTTTCCGCCGGACTTGTGCCGCAGGATTTCGGCAAATTCCTGCTGATCTCCACCCTTGCGCGCATTCCGTCCCTGCTGGCCTGTTCCTTCGGGGGCTGGGCGCTCTTCAGCGGCAATTACACACAGGCCGCCGTCCTCTTTGCGGCGACCGGCGTACTGAGCGTCGGGGGCTACCTGCTGTACCGCACCGTTGCGAAGCATCCCAATAAAAAGAGCGGGATTTCCGTGCTGAAAAAGAAAGAACGGTAATTTATCCATTTAAACCGTTAAAATGCCTTGACTCATAACGGTAAAAAACATATAATAATTAGAAACACATCCGGCGGCGCGCCGGGGGAAGTTTCCCAACCGTATGGTCTGCCCTCAGGCCGGGCAGGCATGGCCTGACTGAGTCTGCGTATGCCTGCCCTTGCTCTCAGGAGAGCATCGCCGAAGGCGCGTGCCGACCGCATGGTCCGCTTCCCGACCGGCAGGTCCGGTGCCCGATTCCCATTGGAGCCGCCGGAACGAATCAATTATAAGAGGTGACTGTTTTTGATAAGCGGAGCAGAAATGATGGCGGAATGCCTAAAAAACGAAAACGTGCAGATCGCCTTCGGATATCCCGGAGCAGCGATCTGTCCCTTCCTGGATTACCTATATCGCTCGCCGATCAAAAACGTTCTGGTGCGCGAGGAGCAGAACGCCGCCCATGAGGCGAGCGGCTACGCCCGCGCAAGCGGGAAACCCGGCGTCTGCGTCGCGACCAGCGGGCCGGGCGCGACCAACCTGATTACCGGCATCGCGACGGCCTATATGGATTCCATCCCGCTGATCGTCATCACGGGGCAGGTCAGCTCCGAGCTTCTGGGCCGCGACGTGTTCCAGGAAGCGGACATCACCGGCGCCTGCGAGCCGTTCACCAAGCATTCCTATCTGGTGAAAAGCGCCGCGGACCTTCCGCGGATTTTCAAGGAAGCCTTTCATATCGCTTCCACCGGCCGCCCGGGACCGGTTTTGATCGACGTTCCGGTGGATATTCAGATGGAAGAGGTACCGGAATTCGTCTACCCGCAGAAGGCGAACATCATCGGGTACAAGCCCCGCACCACGGGACATGCCATGCAGGTCAAAAAGGCGCTCGCCGCCATGGCCGAAGCGAAGCGCCCCGTCCTTGTCTGCGGCGGCGGTGTCGTGCTTGCCGGGGCACGGGACGAGCTGGTCGCCTTTGCGCAAAGCAGCGGAATCCCGGTGGTTTCCACCATGATGGGCATCGGCGTGGTTCCCATGGACAGCCCGCTGTATCTCGGCATGATCGGGATCCACGGCCACAAAAACGCCAACCGCGCCATGCATGAGGCCGATTTGATCATCCTCTGCGGCGCGAGGGTCGGCGACCGGGCGGTGTCCGCGCCGGAGCAGATGGGAGAAAAGGCAACCATTATCCATATCGATATCGACCCCGCCGAAATCGGCAAAAATGTGACCGCCCATATCCCCATCGTCGGCGACATCCGGCTGGTACTGCGCGATTTCATCGAGCAGAGCGTCGTTTCCGTTCCGAAGGAGTGGATCGACGCCGTACTGCGGTATAAAAAAGAATTCGTTCCGGGCGGAGAACCGGACAACAGCAGCGGTTTTGTGGAGCCCCGCTCCTTTATGCGCGTACTTTCCTCGCTGATGGAGGAGGACGCGATTTTGACCGCCGACGTCGGCCAGAACCAGATTTGGGCCGCGCGCAATTTCAATGTAAAGGAAGGCCGGTTCCTGACCTCCGGCGGGCTGGGGACCATGGGCTACGCGCTCCCCGCCGCTATCGGCGCAAAGCTGGCCAAGCCCCGCCGGCAGGTGCTGTGCATCTGCGGAGACGGTTCCTTCCAGATGGCCATGTGCGAGCTGGGCACGCTTTGCCAGAACGACGTCAACATCAAGATGATCGTGATGCAGAACGACCGACTGGGCATGGTGAAGGAAATACAGGACAACAAATACGGCAGCCGCTACGCGATGACCCTGCTGCAGGGCAACCCTGATTTCGTGAAGATCGCGGAAGCTTACGGCATTCCCGCGGCGCTGGCCACCTCCAACGGGGAAGCGGAGCGCCTGGCCAAAGAAATGTTCGCGTCCGACAGGGCTTTTATCCTGGTGTGCCGGGTCAACCCCGACGCGCCCACGATATAGGGAGGGCAGGAAAATGAAATACACCCTTTCGATTTTAGTTGAAAACCAGCCCGGCGTCCTCTCAAAGGTGTCCGGCCTGTTTTCCCGCCGCGGCTTCAACATTGACAGTTTAGCCGTCGGCATTACCGAGGACCCCGCCATTTCCCGCATTACCATTGTGGTGAACGGCGACGAATATATTGTGGAGCAGGTGGAAAAGCAGCTCAACAAGCTGATTCCCGTCATCAAGGTCAAGGTGCTGCAGCCCGACCTGTTCATCAGCTGCGAGCTGTCGCTGATCAAGGTAAACTGCCCGACAAAGCAGCGCGCCGAAATTATGAAAATCGTCGAGCTGATGCACGCCCAGATCGTGGATGTGGCCACCACCTCACTGACTATCCAGCTGACGGACAACGACGAGCGCACCCAGACGCTCATCAGCCTTTTAAAGCCCTACGGCATTAAGGAAATCGTCCGCGCGGGCACCCTGGCCATTGAAAAAGGCCCCACCACCGCCCGCAAACAGAACAGCTGACCCAAGCCAACCAACCCTTATGCGGCAGCGCCGTCTAAGTGTTTCGTTAATATTTTGCCATCAGGCAAGGAGGAATTTATCATGCCAAAAATCTATTATCAGGCAGATTGCGACATCAATCTGCTCAAAGGTAAAACCGTCGCTATTATCGGCTACGGCAGCCAGGGCCACGCCCATGCGCTGAACCTGCACGACAGCGGAGTCAATGTAGTGGTCGGCCTGTATGAAGGCAGCAAGAGCAAGGAAAAAGCCGAGGCTGCCGGTTTGAAGGTTTTGAGTGTCCCGGAGGCCACCAAAGCCGCGGACATTATTATGATTTTAATTCCCGATGAGCGCCAGGCGGATATGTATAAGAAGGACATTGCCCCTTACCTTACGGAGGGAAAAGCGCTTGCGTTTGCCCATGGCTTTAACATTCACTACGGCCAGATCAAGCCGCCGAAGGATGTCGACGTATTCATGATCGCCCCGAAGGGCCCGGGCCACACCGTCCGCAGCGAGTTTGTCGCCGGCAAGGGCGTTCCCTGCCTGATCGCCGTCGAGCAGGACTACACCGGCCACGCGCAGGACATCGGCCTTGCCTACGGCGCGGGGCTCGGCGCAGCGAGAGCCGCCATCATGGAGACCACCTTCAAAATCGAGACTGAAACCGACCTGTTCGGCGAACAGTGCGTGCTTTGCGGCGGCGTGACCGCCCTGATGCAGGCCGGCTTTGAAACCCTTGTGGAAGCGGGCTACGCTCCGGAAAACGCCTACTTCGAGTGCATCCATGAAATGAAGCTGATCGTTGACCTGATCTACCGCGGCGGCTTCGGCCTGATGCGCTACTCCATCAGCGACACCGCGGAGTTCGGCGACTACGAGACCGGCAAGCGCCTGATCACCGACGAGACCAAGAAGGAAATGAAGAAGGTCCTCGGCGAAATTCAGGACGGTACCTTCGCTTCCAAGTGGATTGCGGAAAACAAGAACGGCCGCTCGCACTTCAACGCCTGCCGCCGCATCGGCGCAAGCCATCAGCTGGAGGAAGTCGGCAAAGAGCTTCGCAAAATGTATGCGTGGAACGACGATCCGATTGACTAATTTCACGATTTAAAACATATAATCAAAAAGGCATGGATTCCGCCGCAGCTTTTTCCGGGGCATCTTACGATACGGGAACCTGTTTCCGATGCCGTGTGGAAAGACGGCGGAATATTTTTGACGAATGAAGGGAGCCATTGTTATGTGGGACAGAGGGATTCTGAAATCCAATGCAAAAATTGCGCTGGGAGGACGGTACTGGACCGCATTCGGCGTATCGCTGCTTGCCGCGGCTATTATTGAAGGATTTTCATGGTCGACAAGACGGTTCACGGTCAGCTTTGACAACCTGCCGTGGAACGAAGGAATCGCGTCCGTTATGGCCATAGTGCTCAGCCTGTCCGCGATCCTGATTGCCCTGATCGGCTTTCTTTATTATGTCTTCGTTGCTCTGCCGGTCACTATCGGTGAAAGCCGGTATTACGTGCACAACCATTTCGGCGCGTCGGATTTCGGCACGCTGTTCAGCAGCTTCCGCTACGGCTACGTCAACAGCGCCGCCGCCATGCTCGTTACGGAAATCTTTATTGGGCTCTGGTATCTTCTGCTGATTATTCCCGGCATCATCAAACAGCTGGAATATTCCATGGTGAAGTATCTCCTTGCGGATAACCCCAACCTGACGGGCAGCCGCGCAAGGGAGCTCAGCCGCATCCTGACAAACGGCGAAAAGGGTGCGATTTTCGTGCTGGGCCTTTCCTTTATCGGGTGGTACCTGCTCGGGGCCATCTGCTTCGGCGTGGGGATTTTATTTGTGAATCCCTATTATCAGGCTACCATGGCGGAGCTTTATATTTTCCTGCGCGACCGCGCGATCCAGACCCATCAGATCGACCCGGCAGAGCTGGGGCTGGTTCCCCCCGCCGGACCGTATTATAATCCGGAAAATCCCCCCATTCTGTAAGGCTGTTCCTTACAGAGCAGGAAAATTAATTTTTTTTAAATGCAAAAGACGGCGGGCCGCGCAAACCAGGGGGACACTTTCCCGGAATGCGGGTCCGCCGCCTTTTTTGTCCGCAAGGCACAAAAAACGCCGTACAGGAAATTTTTCCATATACAACGTCATCAAAGTGCCGCGAACCTAAGATACCCCCTGTACAAAATGAAAAACAGGCGGTATAATAGTAACCGCAGAGCGCTGAGTATTCAGCTGTGTATGGAGCTTGGTCCTCCGTATGCAGGGCGGTTGGTATTCCCGTACCATTCCGCCTGCTTTGCACTTTTTATTCGTGCCTTACACGTTGATTATAGCGCGTTTTTCAGGGATACGCAATATCAATTGCAAATATTTTCCAAAATTTTCAAAATCGGGCCGCCATGTTTCAACATGACGGCCCTTTATTGGACCATGCGGTCGGCAAGCGGACCTGCCGGTCGGGATGCGCCTACGGCGATGCTTCCTGTCAGCTTTACCTTAAATCGTGAGCGGGATGCTCCGAGACTCCTTCCGGCGCACCAAGTGCGCCACCTCCCTCACGGAGGGAGGCAAGGGTTTGGCACCCTCCCACAGGAAGTTTAATTCCCGTTTCCGTATCCCCCGTCAATGAAAACCGCAGCAGTATCGTATCTCACAGAGACACTTTGGGGATACCTTGGGGGTGCAGGGGGATTTTATGGGACCCTCCCGCCGGGAATTAAAAATCCCCCTGCGCGTCCTTTGCCTACTTTCGTACAAGAGCGAAAGTAGGGGCCCGCCCGGCCTGAGGGCAAAGCTGACGATCAACACCTACTTGCGGCGATGCGTCAATGAAGCAAGCGGAGACTCCTTCCGACGCGAACCTGCCGGTCGGCAAACGCCTACGGCGATGCTCTCAGACAGTTATCTGTTGAATTGCGGCGATACGCGCCCAGCGCGTCGAAAGGAGTAAAAGCTTCCGGATTTCTATCAGACTCCCTCAGTCAGGCTGCGCCTGCCAGCTCCCTCAAAGAGGGAGCCAAAACAGCGGGAATCTATACAAACGGAAGGGGCCGCCATGCTCGGCATGGCGGCCCCTTCGTTCTGGGAAATGTCTTTCAGCCGTATTTTTCAACTACCGTGGGAAAGCTTTCAGCCGTCCCCTTGGATTCCGGTGGGGCGGCCTTCAGCTGGACGACCGCGCCGGCCTTTTTCGCCGCGCCTTCTCTCAGGCGGAATTTCGCCGCAAGCGTGCGCAGACGCCGGGCCTGTGCGGACAGGTCCTGGCTGACCGCCGCGTTTTCCTCCGACGTCGCGGAGTTCGTCTGTACCACCTGCGCGATCTGTTCGATCCCCTGCGTGACCTGCTCCACGGCGGCGGCTTCGTCGCCGGTCGCCTCTGAAATTTCCGAAATCAGCCCGGCGGACTCGCTTGTCCGGGTCCTGATGTGCTGGAAGGACTCCGCGGTGGAGTTCGCAACCGTCATTCCGTTGTTGACCAGCGAAATCGTGTTCTCGATCAGCTTTGCGGTCTGGCCCGCGGCCTGCGCGCTCTTTCCTGCCAGATTCCGCACTTCGTCCGCAACAACGGAGAAACCCTTGCCCGCCGCCCCGGCCCTTGCCGCTTCCACGGCGGCGTTCAGCGCCAGAATATTGGTCTGGAACGCAATGTCCTCGATCGTTTTGATGATCTTCCGGATTTCCGCCGAAGCCGAATGGATGTCATTCATGGCGGACAGCATCTGCTCGATATCGCGGTTGCCCTTTTCCACCGCCGTGGTGGATTCCTTCGCAATGGAGCTGGCGACCGCCGCGTTTTTCGCGGTTTTCTGTATCTGGCCGGAAATTTCGGAAATGGTGGCGGAAAGCTGTTCCGTCGCGCCCGCCTGTTCCGAAGCGCCCTGAGAAAGCGCCGCCGCCCCGCTCGAAATCTGCTCCGAACGGAGGGAAACGGATTCCGCCGCGTGGTCAATGTCGGAAAACACCCCATTCAGCGAATCGACGATCTGGTCAAGCGCGCTCTTGATCTCGGAGAAGTCGCCCAGATACTGCATTTGGGTCTTTACCGTCAGATCCCCTTTGGAAACCGCGTTCAGCACCTCGGAAATTTCCCCGATATACATCTGCAGACTGCCGAGCGTGTTTTCAAGCGCCCCGGCCACCTGACCGACCTCGTCCTTTGTGTCGACCGTCAGTTTTACGGCGTCCTTGTTGCTGATGCCGATTTCCCCGTGCTCCATGTTGTTGGCCAGCGTCACGACCTGACCGAGCGGCTTTTTGACCCGCTTGCGGACGATCCTGCCCAAAATCACGGTGGCGATCACCATGACCACCAGCGCCGCTCCGATCGAAACGGCTACGGTCTGCATGGAGCGTTGTTCCGTCGCCGCAATGCTCTTTCCGGTAAACATCGCGCCGATCGCCTTTCCGTCAAATCCCAGAATCGGGACATAATTCACCATCATGGACGTACCCATCACGTCCATTTTTCCGGTATAATTCTGCTTTCCGGTCAGAACCTTCTGCGCGACGGCCGCGTCCATTTTGGTACCAGTCTGGCGCTTCTGGTCCTTCATCAAGGTGGTGTTGATCCGCTCGTCCCCGTAAAATACCGCGAAGTCACAGCCCGTGTACTGCTTGAGCTGGTCAATGACGTTGTGGTCCTCCAGCGACTGTACGGTGGAAATCATGCCGATCAGGTTCCCGTACCGCTGCACCGGCGTGCCGCAGCAGATGCTGAGCGTCTTGCCGGAAACCGCCTCGTTTACGACCACGCTCTTCCCTTTCATGGCTTCCTGCACATGGTTGAGCTTTGAAAAGTCGGGAAGGTCAAAATCGGTGGTTGTGGAGTACAGCAGGTTTCCCCGCGCGTCCGTCAGAAAGGCATAGCTGATGTTGTAGGCCTTCACCCGGTTTTTCATGGATTCCACAATACTGTACTGGTTGCCGCCGGCCACCGCGTTCAGAAAATCGGCGTCCTGGGACAGCTCCTGTCCCGCCTGCCTCAGGTTTGCCTCATAATTGGACAGGATATTGTCCAGCCCCTGCATGGCGGTTTGATTCTGCTCCTCATAGGTATCCTCAAAAATCCAGCCCGTAAACAGGGAATTGATGGATACGACAACGGCCAGAGCGATCGCCAGCGTCCCGATAAAAAACACGGACAAGAGAGTACCCAAACTGTTTTTCCGAATTTTCCCTCTGCTTTTCAAAAAACTCACTCCTCAAATAAATTCAGGTCTGAGCCGGACATTCGCCGCAGTATCTTCCTCATTATAATTATCGGCAGGCACCATTATTTTTTAATTTTTTATCGCAATTATAATCCACAATGTTTCACTCTGTTTTTTGGTTGTTTATCTAAATTTGTTATTATAACAACATTTAAACTATGGATAATATACAAAATACCGCCTTGCCGGAAAGCATGGCGGTATCTTCTGTCTTTCTATGCGCTGCCTACAGCGCGGCCTGAAGGCCGCTTGTTTCGTACAGGCTGCACTTGTCTTTTCCGCTTTTCTTGGAACAGTACAGCGCCTCGTCCGCGTGGCGGTAAAGCTCTTCAAAGCTTGTGCCGCCGTACGGGTAGAACGCCCCGCCCACGCTTGCCGAAATTTTATACATCTCGTCCGCACCCGTATAGGCGCAGTGGAAAATTTCACAGATATCGTTCATCTTATCCCGGAGCAGGCCCGCCGAATCAATGTCCCTGATAAAAATAATAAATTCGTCGCCCCCGGTGCGGCCCACAATATCCGACGCGCGGAACAGCCGCTTGATGTCTGTAGAAACCTTTTTCAGGACCGCGTCGCCGAAAATATGCCCCAGCGTGTCGTTGATATCCTTAAAATTGTCAATATCCACGATAATCAGGCCGTGAAGGGTACTTTTCTCCGATTTTTTCAGGCACTCCTCAATCATGGACTCGGTGGTCACCTTGTTGTAAAGCTGCGTCAGCAAATCCATTCTGGACCTGCTTTCCAGCTTCTGGATCATTTTTTTCTGGTGGTCGGTGTCCACGATCAAGCCGATCGCGCGGTAAGGCTCTTTATTTTCGTCGTACAGAATCTTGATGTTTACCGTGCACCAGATGTATTTGCCGTCGACGTTTTTCATCCGCACGTCGGTCGGCCCGGGCTGGCCCCCGGCCCTGATCCTGCGGAAAAGCTGCGACATGATCTCCTGGTCGGCGGGGTGGACCTGTTCAAAATTCGGGATATCAGAGCCGGGCACCTGTGCTGCGGTGGAAAAACCAAATTTATTTGTCCAGTAAACGGTATGATAAATGTGGTTCTGACGGATGTCCCATTCAAAAACGACCTGATTGGTTTCTTCCATAATCAGCGCATACCGCGCCTCGCTGACCTTGAGCACGTCGGTGTCCTCCTTTATTTTTTCGATCAGATGGTTAAAAGCGGATGCCATTTCGGCAAACTCGCCTTTGTAACAGGCGGGCAGCCGGGTCTGGTAATCCCCTTTTTCCACCCTGACAAATTCCGCGGACATATCCCTGAGCGGGTTAAGAAAGCGGTTGGCGGCCATGTAGGCGCAGCTGATCAGCGCTGCCGCCAGCACCAAAAGCGCCGCAAAATAAACCTTTAACATGCTCTGAAACGGACTCGCCAGCTCATTCGCCTCGACCGCGCTCAAAATAATCCAGCTTTTCCCCGCAACACGGGAATAGTAGCCGAATTTTTCCATTTCGCCCGCCCAAAAGCGGATAACGCCGTTGGGGTTCTGGTCCAGGTCGATATTTTCGAGCCTTTTCCCGCTGAGATCCCCTTCCAGCTTGATCTGGTCCGCGCTGTCCATCCGCTGGCCAACGCCCAGTATGTTTCCGCTGACAACGCTTCCCACGGAATCCAGAATGACGGTCCGGCCTGTTTCCATAAAGGTCTGGCGGGTGATAAGGTCTAGGTAAATCATGTCGATGGAGGACTGGATGGAGCCTTCGTAGACACCGTCCTTATAAATCGGTACGGCAATCACAAAATAGTTCTGGCCGTCAATAAAATCCGGTTCGTGCATCATATCGGAAATATATAGCCCGTACGCCGGAACGGTCCGCATGTCCACCTTGAGAAAGGCCGGCTTTCCGATCAGCCGGCTGTCGTCGGACGCGATGATGACGCCTTTCCGGTTAATCAGGCTGGAGCGCCTGACAAAATTCCCCTTGGAGTCGCCCTGCCCGTTGATGGTCTGTTTGTCGGTCATCGTTTTGAAGGTGTTCACCGTAATCGTCCGGTACTGCTCCAGATCCCTGTCCGACTCCCCCGCGTTGGACGAAATCAGGAGCTCCTTCACCCCCGGCAGGTCGGAAGCTACTTCCAGCGCCATTTTCCGCTGGCTGAAAAACTGGTCCAGGTTGTTGGCCGTCTGCATAGCGGTGGATTTCACGTTTGCCTGTAAAAGCTGCGAAGTGTTGCTCTGAAAAAAGAGGATGCTGAACACCATCACCAGAACCATCGGCAATATGGAAAAGACAGCCAGCAAAACAGTAAGGTACTTCCTGATTCTCAACCGGCTGCCTTCTTTCATTGTGGATTTCAAATGTAAAATTCTGTAAATTTATTATAACAGAAAATCCTTTTAATTCAATAGAATAATTTGGTACATGCAAATAATCACATAAATCTTTTCAATTTATTTTTATTTAAATTTAACAATTTTTTTGTGACCAACTAAAAAAGCAACAAAATCAGACATAATCCGCTGTTTACCGAAACGGATTCGGTTTTTTATTGAGCGGGCTTTCTCTTCCGGCCGCGGGCGGAAAAGAGCATAACGAAAGGCGCCGTTTCCCCCAAAAAACGGCGCCTGATGGGAAGGTCTATTGAAAGTGTGGTAATGAAAGCGTTATCATTGCGGCATTTCTTATGAATGCCTTCCGTAGGGATGGATGCTACAGGAGAAAGACTGCATTGAAAAAGATTATCCACAGTAATCCTGACAGGAAACGCTGATGCTTTCGGCTGTGCCGTTGCGGTAAACTTTCGCTTTTATTTCGACTTCATAGGTATATCCGCTGGAAACATAATAGGAATTGTCGAAATAGAAAGTCTCACCGCTGGTACTTAGCCCCGTCCAGGCCTTGACGGTTGTTTTGGTCGACCCGACCACCCGTTTCAGATAAACGGTCGCGGTGATTTGGGTCGTGCCGCTTTTCCCCTCCACGATTGCGGAACAGTCCGCCCGCGTGCCGGAAAAGTCGAGGTAGGCCGACGCGCTGTCGGTATTGGTGTACATAATATGCATATCGGAATCAGAGGAAGCGGGTTTTACCGCAGCAAACGCGGGGACATTCACCGTAATCAGCAGAACAAGGGCAGTGACAAGGGCCATCAGTTTTGTTTTCATAAAGATTACCTTCCTTTTCCATTTATTTTTCCTTCTACTACATTAACGACGGACCCCCCTGTTTTGTTACACTTTTTTTCAAACTTTTTTAAATTTATTTTTGCTGCTCTGAAATTTTGGCAGTCCGGATCCGTTCGTCCTTTAAAATCGCGGGGCTAAGTGTTACCAAATTAACTTTAAAAGGCTATTATTATATGAGAACTTTTTATTGATATAGGCCAGTTCATAAATGATCCTTTTCAATAGACTTATAATGAAAGAAAACGATTACCAAAGAAATGATACAACTTCCAATCATCTCTCTTATAAAAAAAGCGGTAGAAAAAAGGGCAGGATCTGATGCAAAAACAAGTACAAGAAAAAAGACAAACCAATTTAGAAAGAACTTTTTCCAATCAATTGATTTTAATTTTTCTTTCATGGGATCCCCCCTTCTGCCCTCGCTGCAAACAAAATGACAACCTACGGCCGCCGGTTTCCCGGCGGCTGCTTTGTAATAAACAAGAAATTATTCATCCGGCTTTTTCGGGCGGTATTTTCGGTCTCCGATTGCACGAAGGATCACGGCCACGATGAACACCCCGAGAATCCCTTCTTTCAGCCACAGAAATTCCGGAAGCAGCAGAATCACCAGAAGAACAAGCAGGAACAGGAAGAAAAAACGATCGATACACCGGTAAAGATGATAAAAAGGGCTGCTTCCAAGCTGCATGGGAAGATGGTCTTGTTCCATGATGCCTGCCGAATTGACTTCACTGGTTACAAACCAGAGCCAAAATAAAACCACCCTGATTTGCCAGTAGGTTCTGGGAATTGACCACGCGGCCACAAGCAACGCCAAAGCTATAAACAGGTAAAACCTCTCAATGATTGGGAATGAAAAGCGCACCAGCTTATTGCGGAATTTTTCGAGAAAGCCCATAGAAACCATCCCCTCTCCTCAGTTTTTATACACATTTAAAATTCTTTTTTCTAATAATGAGTAATTTCTTAAGTCTGAA
The DNA here is from genome assembly GCF_052442865.1 of Caproiciproducens puteiluti. NCBI lineage: Bacteria > Bacillati > Bacillota > Clostridia > Eubacteriales > Acutalibacteraceae > Caproiciproducens > Caproiciproducens puteiluti. The sequence continues at coordinate 3,854,514 of NZ_CP194790.1, forward strand.
ACCTTATTTTTGAAGGGGAACATAAGCACAAAGCTACGAATGTGTACCCGTAGCTTTGTGCTTTCCTATCTGTTGTTGATTTTGCGTTGATTCACCTTTTTACGTGAATAAAGTTACTTTACTCTTTTGGTGTATCATCTTTTTTTGTATGCCTAAATAATAATTTTTTTAATTGATCTTTCCAATATAAAACAGTAAATATGATCATACCAATAAACCTTACAATATACATATCATAAGGCAAATATAATATAACAATAAAAATTATAGAAGCAATGCATTTAAATAAAAAACTGTTGTTATCTTCATTTGTCACCACATACCCCCGGAAATGATCGCTTCCCCATAACCAAGATATGAATCGTCCAATGTACACGAAGTGCCTATTTTTGTTTGATAATATGCAAATGTTCCATCGGAATATTTTACTTCTCTATAACTTTTTCGTCTGTCAGCTTCAATCCATTGTCCAGGTTGTACGGGAAGTGTATATCCAATTAAATCTGCAATGTAAGAGGCAGCCGTATACGCAGCGCCATAAGAACAAGTTAGGATTGGACTAATGATAGTATTAAGAACTAATGCAAATTGCATTGTTTCTGTAGGAGACATTGCATAATAGCTATCATATCCACCAAACCAAGGCCCATATACAAGGCCTCCGCTGGCGGCGGCTTTTGCGTTGATGTGGGCAATCTCTTCCTGAGAAAGCGTCTGATTGCCGTACTTCTGAATATTGTTCTTCATTTCGGTAAGTTCTGCCACGGAAATTCCGGTCGGCAGCTTAATTGTCTCAGTTCCGGTCTTTCGTTGAAGAACGACCTCGTTTTTCAACTGAGATGTGCTCTCCTTCTCCGCCGCAAACCCCGGTACAGAAATAGCGAACGACATTGCCAAAACAAGAACCAAGCTGATTATTTTTTTCATGTTATGTTTCATCATTTTATTCTCCTTCATTTTGTCAATAGTTTCAATTTGAGCGGAAATGAATGGAGGAATTTTTCACCCCGTTACCGGTCCACCGGAACCACTTCTTTTCTTAAATATTTATTTTCAATGCGCGCATTTGAAATCTTTTATTTTTTCTTCTATAACATTAACGACGTCCCCCCGTGTTTTGTTACACTTTTTTCAAATTTTTTTAAATTTATTTTTGTTTGTTCCCTGTTAACCGACTGCAGCCGCCGTTTTCCCGGCGGCTGCTACCATTACGTAATCGCTCTTTGCAATTAGGGTCTGTCTGCGCGTTCTGATAAAATTGGTAAAGGAGAGAGTTCCGGCCCTCTCCTTCCAACTTATGGCAATGGTTTTTTGATTAATGATTGAAGATTTTGAGGTAAATCATAACTTTTCAAATGCTCATATTTTTTCATGTTGACAGTCCTATCTGCTGATATCTCAAATGTCATTTTATCTCGTCCGATAGAAATATGTGGACCAACATAAGGCTCTAATTCGACTGTTACGGTATAAATTGAACTGCCTACATCTCCGACAATACTTGTGATTTTAGAGTCTCCCAAATAGGCAGCGACTGTCGGCTCAATAGATATATACGGTTCGTAAAAATCATCAACAGATTTTTGAATTTTAGGAATTAAAAGTGTCATTACGATTTTATCTAATCTTTCTGAATCGTCCGAGCTTACAGGGCTTTTACCTGTGTATCCTAAAGCATACACAGTAACACCGGTTGCAACAATTACCAACACCAGTGCAGCACTTAATAGCTTTTTCATTTTATCGCCCCATATTATAATATTTTATTGCTGCTCCGCACTTTCGGCAATCCGGATCAGTTCGTCCTTTGAAATCGTGGAGCTGAGCACGAGGCTGGTCTTTTTGCTCTGCCAAAGGACATAGGACCTGTCCTGATCCCCTTTTGCCTCGAACAGGACCGCTTTTTCCCCTTTTATGGTAATTTCACGATAAGTGGTATGCTCGGAGTCGATCGACATTTTCCCCGCTTTATCCAAAGGCGTCTGCGTAAAGGTCACGGAAGCGCCCTTCCCGTTTTCATAAGTGGTCATGTGGACGGGCCCGACATTCTTTTCCTCCGCCATAAAAAATCCTTCCGGAAGATACTGCGGCTCCCAGACTTCCGGCTGTTCCCCGGCAGGGGATTCTTCGGAGGGAGCGCCGCTCGTCGTTTCCTCAAAATAGATATCCACATGCTCCGCTTTCCACTCCAGTACGGAATTGAAAATGGCGTTCCTGCTCGCTTCCACGCTCAGCAGGCTTCCCAGGGAAATCGGGATAATGATGGCGGCAATGACCGCCGCCCGTTTCGCAAGCCGCAAAAAATTCTTCCGCCTGCTCCGGCGGTCGCCTTCCTTAATAAGGTCCCGTATCCTTTTTGTGAGCCGTTCCGGGAGCGCGTACTCCCCGCTCAGCTCCTGCCCGGACGGAAGAGCGTCCAGTTCACGCCGAAAATCCTCCGCTGCCGCCGCTTTCAGAAGCGTGTCGAACAGCCGGACGTTCAGTTCCGATTCATTCATTGCCTTTCTCCCTCCTGCTCATCTCTTGCATAAGCGCCTTTCTGGCACGCTGAAACCGAACGCGGACATTTTCCTGAGAAATTGCCAGCATTTCTGCGATTTCTTCATCCTCATACTCATAAATCAGCTTCAGTCTTAACACATCCCTGTAACGTTCGTTCAGGCAGGAAAGGCAATCCATAACAAAATGATAGCTCTCCGCGGAAACGATCGATTCCAGCGGGGCGTCGTCCTCCGCCGTGGGGACTTCTGTTTCCAGCTCCTCCAGCGGAACACTGTGCCTGCGCTTTTCGCTTTTCAGCATATCGTAAGAAATATGTCTCACTATGATAACGACTAACCCCCTGGTTTTGTTACAGTTTTCAAAGTGAAATTTTTGCAAATTGTCAATAATTTTAATAAAAGCCTGTGAAACAGCGTCTTCCGCGCGGGCCTGATCCTTCAAAATGCTCTGTGCTATGTACAGCATGGTGCTGCCGTGCTTCCGGTAAAGCTCCTCTACGAGGCTTCGGTCCGCCTCGTTTTGAATTTCCTGTATAATAATCAGCACTTTTCATTCCCTTTCTTATTCACAAGAATTAAGTTATTGTCATTATAACAATTTGGTCGCAATTTTACAAATAGGAAAGGAAATTAATTCAAAAACTGGAAATTGTAAGAGCAAGGCCACGGATGCCCTATGGTATCCGTGGCCTTACATTAAGAGAGGAATATTTTCCCGGAAAAACATGCGGAATATTATTTCTCCGACTTATTATCTTTTGGGATATGCTTGGACAGGAATCTTCCGATATTGTCTCTCCATATGATCAGATTCAGGATGATCAGGCCTATGATCTTCAAAACATATCTGTCATTTGGCAAATACGCCGTAATGATAAAAATAACACAGCCAACGCCAGTAATGATATACCCTTTTGCATTTTTCAACTTCTGCATTCCTCCGAAATACTTCATATCTCTATTCTCCGCTAAAGGGAATAAGGGTGGCCAGGAAAGCAATACAGGCGGCGATGACCAGCAGGCTGATCCCCTGTTCCTTCCGGATAATCAATTTATTCTGCGCTTTGCTTTCCCGGGCGATTTCAATGCCGTCCGGGATGAAAAGGACGACAAACGACGTGATTGCGAAGAACAGATAATACCGTCTGAAAAGAAAGCCCAGAATAAGAGGAACTCCCCAGAGTGCCCGACAGATCAGCTGAAAGCTGCTTTCCGTCTCCCCGTCGCTTTTTCCGGTAATCCTGAGCACCAGCTTTCCAATACTGTCCCGGGACAGTATCATAAAATATATGACCATGGCGGCCACCTTAAGAGCGTACCAGTCAAACGGTGCCAAAATCCAAAAAGCGCCGGCCGCGGAAGCGATAAACGGAAGTGCCGGATGATCGATTATTTTTTCCATGCGTTTCAATTCCCACATTCCCCCAGACTGATCTTGTGATATCCGCGTAGACGGGCGCAAGTGGCTTTCCTTTTACTCAAGATTTACAGGAATCTCAATATTTTTCTCTTCCAACCGGACAATTGCGGTTTTGTAAAGATTTCTCCCGGGATCGTAATAGTCGTATATCGTAAAAGGAAAATTCAGATTTACTTTTCGATCAGGTATATCAACAAACGCAATCGTGTCGGCAGACTCCCCGTTTCCCCTGACAAGCTGAATATCGCAGCGCGACACATCTTCCCAGTGGCCGTCAAGGGATACCTCTCCCACAATAAACCCTTTTACATCCTTCAGTTCCTCTCTTGAATTATAAATCCAGATATAGGGAGATTTCTTCTCCAAAAAGACGTCATAATCCCGGTAACGCGTGAACTGTACGCAAACACTGCCGTTCTTTCCGCTGTACCGCGCGTTTTCCTGTTCCGGAGGGTCGCCGGGGAAAAAGAAAACGGCAGCCATGAGCACAAGGCAGCAAAGTATCACGCCCCCCGGTATTGCTTCCCGCCTGGTAAAATGTTTCGTAAATTTCATGATTTACTCATTCCCTCCTTCCGTTTATTCCTCTGACCTTTTCGGGCAGTATTTCCAGTCACCGACAGCGCGGAGGATCAGGGCCACGAATTCAGAAAAATCAGTGAGCTTCTTCCACGATCGGTGCATCAAAAGGAAAATTGGCAATGATAGGGTCTAAAGATACCTGCGGAACGAGCCTCGTTTCTAACAGAAAATTAGTTAGGCCAATATATTTTATCGTTTTCTGGTTGATTTCGTCGTCTTCATAGATGGCCAAGAACCCCTCTATCTCCTGACGCTGGTTCTCATATTGATCTCCTCCCAAATCGTCAGGTAAGCGACCGGCGGTGTATGGAATCAAATTATGTTTATAAGTCTTCCAGTTGGATGAATTCAATTCGTCCAGCTTCCATTTTTTCATCATCAGCTGCAATAATTCATTATCCCGCTTCTTCACAGACAGCATTGCTTTTTCCCGGTCCTGAAAGGTACAGAGCAGCCTGTTTTTCCTGCCGTTGATTTCCACAACATTTTTAATGACCACAGGTTCTATCTCATGCATCTGTAAACTAACAGATGCTCTTGAATTCTCCGGATATACTTGTATGGAACTGGAGGTAGTTACTCTTCCCTGCGAACTTTTTATAAGGAAGCAAACGACTAAGGCCAGGATAACGATTCCAAGGATTTCTATTACAGTTGATCGCTTTCGTGTGTTCTTCATACAACACTTCCTTTTACGGGATGACGGCACCTTTCTTTTTCTCCCTACAACATTAACGACTGACACCCTTGTTTTGTTACACTTTTTTCCAAAATTTTTTATAAATAATTCCACAGGAGGACAAATAAAAATCGGCCCTAAGTACACTTTGTACTCATGGTGCCGTTTTGTGATCTGACTGTTTTATTCCCACTTTTAAAGACCTTCCTTGGGCTCTTTTATTGTTATTTTCGATTGTATATTATTATTAATGATAAAATATATACAGCAGAAATGATCCAGTAGATGATTTTCGTAATAGAGGCCATTTTATGATTTCCTTTTTTCTCAAAGTAACTGCCGATAATATTCGTTAAAACCAATACGATAACCCAAATAATCATAAAAATGATATTTAGATATTTATCTACCATTATGCTTCTGATACTCCTTTTGGCTATATGACCTATTATAATTTTGTTATCAGAATCGGTGTGATCACTTTTTGAAATTATTTGGTATTCAGGGCCAAGCCTCCATAATCAAACCTATCGTGATGCATGTAAACACTGAGCACCAATCCAAATCCAAAATATAAGCAGGCAGCAGAAGATCCTCCTGCGCTGAAGAACGGTAAAGTAATTCCCATTACAGGAAGCAAATCCAAACACATCCCTAAATTAAAAAGCATTTGTGAAGTAATCATTCCAAAAAATCCTATACAGATTGAACTGCCCAATAAATCTTTGGTGTTTTTCGCAATGCGCAGCGTATGTAACAGAAATAAAAAAAGCAAAAGCACCGCGCTTAAACAACCTATTAAGCCTAATTGTTCTCCAATTGCAGAAAATATAAAATCACTCTGCTGTACGGATACTAAGCAATTGTTTACCCGCGGACTTTGGAACAGACCACGTCCCCAAAGTCCACCGCTGCCAATGGATGTCCTCGCCTGAATTTGCTGATAGCCGTAATGAAGAGGATCCGAATCTAAATTGTAGGTAATTAATATACGGCTTTTTTGATAATCCGACATAATGTATTTCCAAGCTACCGGTACCAGAATGAATAATGATAATGCCAGCCCAAAGAAATATCTCAATGGAATCCCTGCTCCAAACGCCATAAACAGAAACATACAGAAAAATATGATAGCTGCTCCATCATCCCCTTGTAAATGGACGAGAGCAATCGGAATAAGGGCATGCAGCGCCAAAAGAATTACGTGTAAAAAAGACGAAAGCTTTCCGCGTATCTTTAATTCATTTAAATGCTTTGAAAAAGAGATCAAAAAACCAATCTTTGTCAATTCGCTGGGCTGAAAGGTACCTATAACCGGTACGCTTATCCATGCCCTCGCATTAACTCCATCAGCCCCTGTAACTGGTTTACCGAATTTTAAAGTAAAGATAAGTAAGAAGAAGCAAAAGCCCGCCACCACATACCAATAATTACTTATTTCCTTATAGTCTAAAAATGTAATGAATATGGCTCCGGAATATCCAATCACCATTGCAATAAATTGAGTTGTAAAATAGCTACGGGAATTATCTGGCGGTGTCGGTATTGTTTTCAATATTAAAAGTCCATATGCCGAGATAAGCAACATTAAAAGCCAATATAATTTATCTGTCGATAAAAAGTAACGATAGACGTTCTTCCATATCCCCAAATTTTACTCCTCCGATTTTATATGTCTATAATGAACACTCTTTGAGTCTTAAAGTAAACTAACCACAATAAAATGAATATTTAGAAATGACTGGGATTACCAAATTCAGTAATCCCAGTCAGAAGACAGAACAATTACTGGCTTTTATTTGTGCTTTTTCCTCTATCTGTAAACTTTAAAATCTAAATGAAATGGATAGTCTGGATATGGCTTAGAAATGCGGAAGAAATATTTATCACTCGTATTTAAGTTATAAAAACGCACTCCGCCAGTGACTTTTCCACTTGAACTTGGAATAGTTGTTTGCCAAGAAACATAACTGCCATTGCTACTGCTTATGCATTCAATTGTCAGCCCTGTGTCTGTTGAAGGAATTGTTTTCGTATAATAACCAGAAAAATCTACGTACAATTCACCATTTGAACTTGGCTGGAAATTATAATTGCTGTAAACGGCCGTATTAAAGTCCGCGCTTCCATAATATGTTCCAGATGACCAATTCCAGGTTTGCGTAGGTTTACTTGCTCCCATTGGTATAATGTTATTTTTAGAAGTTTCTCGGATGTCCGAATTTAAGATTTTCGTATCAATGTCTATTTTCTCTGCTTTCGGAGAAGTAGCCGCAAACCCCGGCACAGAAATAGCGAGCGACATTGCCAATACAAGAACTAAACTGATTATTTTTTTCATGCTATGTTTCATTGTTTTCATTCTCCTTTATTTTATCGTTTGTTTGTATTGAGCGGAAATGAATGGAGGAATTTTTCACCCCAAACCTTGCCCATCGGAATCATCTCTTTCTTCAGCTAATTTATTCTAAATGCGTGTCGCGCGCCATGCATTTAACGGCTTTTATTTTTCCTTCTACAACATTAACGACTGACACCCTTGTTTTGTTACACTTTTTTCCAAAACTTTTTTAATATTATTATCAGCTCTCCTGATATCTGCAGGTAGCGGACATGGTGATAGTTCTATCGGAGCAGATCATGGCAAGCCAAAAAAAATTTCAAAAAAGTGTTACAAAAGTTCCTTTCAATCGTTATATTAACAGAAAGATAAATTTCACATTTCATACCTCTTGTGGATTTTCGGCAATCCCTGTTCACATGTAGAAATAAAGAAATTTTTTAAAAAATTGTCAGCCAGAATTTAAAAAGCTGAAAGATAGGAGATTGACGATTGTTAGAAAATAACCAAAAATACAGTAAAGTGATTCTCGCATGTGCCGGTTCAATCGCTGTGATCCTTTATATATTCTTTATTATTTATTCAAACAAGGCTCATGAGCTTTTAATCCTTAAAAATCCTATCTACAATAAAGCGTTCTCTCAGTATCATTACCTTGCGGGCATGTTTATTCAGTTATATGTAATATGGCTTCACCTGGTAACCCTTTACATATACTGTCTGAACAGGATAACCCGGCTTCGGGGGCTTTTGCTGCTGGGAATCCTCTCCATGCTGATATTTGGATTTTGTTTGATTATGGAAATAGCATTAAACTACTATTTTTTTAAGATCAATTCCGACATCCTGCAATTTATTTTAATATTGATCAGTGAATTTGTATTTTACTCCATTTTGTGTATACTGAACAGGATAAAAAATAAAGTTCGTCAAAAAAAGAGGTCGTAGTGGTACGAACACAAAAACAGCTATGAGCGCACAAAGCGCCCATAGCTGTTTTCATATATTCCAATTTTCGAAAAGGAGTTCCGTCTTTATTCCGCCGCCGGTTTTTCCCTTCGCGCTGAACATACGCAAGACAAATATTCCTTTTAGATGCCTTTTATCATAATTTTTTCTTTATATTTATTAATGGTTTTGAAATGACAATAGTGAAGAAAGTGATTCTATGACCAACCCCCAAATACTAGGTCAAATCATCCACCTGATAGGACAAGAAAACATGGTCATTATACTCTTTCATTTCCTTGAATTCTTCGGTGAAATCTTGTGATAAATCATTGATTCGCCCAACCTGATAGCGAACTTTTTTATTTTCAAATGTGAAATTCCCACTGGTTTTAGTAAATGGATTATTATCCAAGCGATAACAAGGTATGCTTCTAGTAATATAAAACCCATTTGTGTCGCGATGAAGAATAGCCGCAGTAAAAACTTTTATTTTTGATTCCGAGTTTGTATTCATCCCAGACGCCTTTGCAACAGCTTCAATAAACAGCAATTCATTACCGTTTACTTGCTCCTGATTAATGATCAAGTACGAATCGAACCCATTGCCCTTGTCGAAATAAGCAGAAAGAGCATCCTGGGGCTTGCTGTGATAATAAAGATTATCATCTGGAATTAATCTGTTACTTTGAAAATAAATAAAACCAAAAATGAATAATACGACAAATAACGATCCAACTAAATAGAATCTTTTCATAATAAGTTCCATTTCATATAATAATTCTTCTCAAAGGCGTAGCTTGCGCTACACCTTTGAGAAATCAACCAGATATCACCTAAAAAGAAATTCTTAAAATATTACCATGCGTAACTTTTTTTCACTAAATAATAAACTCCATCAGCAAATCCATTCACAGTAGTCGGATAAGCTGCTTAACATTTGTTTGTATTGTAGATACATAAACCGGTTGTTGATAATCATTATATGTCCACTTTTCAACATTTCCAGTTACTTTATATCTTTTAAGGTTAAAGCATACTCTTCCATACATTCCTGAAGATACTGGAAAGCTTGCTGAAAACGTTGTAGATGTACTTTGACTAAAGCTGATAGATGCACCGGCTGCCGCACTAAAGATAAGATTCTGTTTTTCCTTCTATAACATTAACGACTGACCCCCTTATTTTGTTACACTTTTTTCAGATTTTTTAATATTCTTTTAAGTCGGTTTTTTAAGCTGTCAGCGATGCGAGAAACTGGTAAACAGAACCGCGCCTAAAAAAACGGCCATGAGTACAAAGTGTACTCATGGCCGCTGTGCGGTATCTTTTATTTCTATCTAACGAGGGATTATTCCTCCGCCGCCGGTTTTTCCTTTCCGATATTCAGAACCAGGTTCAGCAGGATTCCGAAAATCGCCGCGGTGGCAATTGCCGGGAATTTCACGCCGAACATGGGGATCATGCCGTCGGAAAACGCGAAGCTGCCGCCGATGCCGATGGTCAGGACGGTGGCGATAATCGCGAGGTTGCGCGAGTCGAACATATCAACCTTTTTGCTGATCATAATGGTTACGCCCTGTGACGCGATGACACCGAACAGATAAATGGAAATGCCGCCTATCACCGCGTTGGGAATCGAATAGACCGCCGCGGTCAGCGGGGTAAAGCAGGAAATAACCATGGTGATGATGGCCGCCGCAATCAGCATCGGCGTGGAAAAGTTCTTAGTAATCGCCATGGTGCTCAGGTTCTCGCCGTAATTGGTGCCGGCCGGTCCGCCGACCACACCGGAGATCATGTCGCCAAGGCCGTCGCCGATCAGGTTCAGCCCCAGCTTGTCCGAAATATTGTACCGCTTATCGGAGCCCTTTTGTTTGGCAAGATTGTTTACATAGATATCGAGCTGATAAAGATGGGCCGTGGATTCCGGGATAGTGGCAATCGCGATCGGCATAATCGCCCCGACCGCCGCCCAGCTTGCCTGCGGCAAAGTGAAGTGCGGGAGCGCGAAGCCGATTGCCGGAATGGAAAACAGGGTGCTTGTTTCCGGAATTTTATTGAAGTCGCAGAAGGCGATTCCGTAGATGCCGCCAAGAACCAACGCCAGAACATATCCGGTCAGAAGGCCGAGCAGAATTGGGATCTGGCCCCAGGTGCCTTTCAAGTAAACGGAGAACAGGACGGTCACGAGCAGGGTCACAAGGCAGATGGTCCACGACAGGTTCAGCGCAAGCGCCTTTGTCGCGTCGGTCACGCCGTTCGGCAGGTTCGTGGGATTGCTCAGGGCCGTGCCCGCGAGGGAAAGACCGATTACCATGGCAATGCTGCCCGTAATAGTGGGAGGAAGGACTTTTTCGATTGCCTCCTGCCCGAACTGCTTAATGATAATACCGGCCGCAATGGAAACCAGTCCGGAAAGGACGATGCCGAACTGCGCGGCGGCGATTTTGTCATCGGCCACCGGGCCGGCAAACGCCTGTGCGCCCGTGATGGAGCAGATCGCCGTGATGTACGAAAAACTTGATCCGTAGAAAAGCGGGATTCTTCTTCCTGTAATCAGGATAAATCCGATGGTTGCAAGTCCGCTTGCAAAGATCGTGGTGGAAACATGGAATCCGGTGAGCAGTGCGACCAGCACCGTAGCCGGAAACATCACGATGATCTGCTGGAACGCGAACAGCAGCAGTTTCAAAAAAGGTGGCTTTTCATCAGGCAAATAGCCCGCTGCGGGTTGTTTGGTTGACAAAGACGATCCCTCCGTTTATTCAATTGGTTTTTGGCTTTCCGATTATTATACCGTATAATTATCCACAATACAACATAAAATTTAATTTTTGTTCTTTATTATTTTACGCCGTTACGATTGATTTTTTGTTGAAATTATACTATCCTATAAAAGTAAGCGTCAAAATCAACAAGAATATTCATCTGATATATGCTATAATCACAATTCAATGCGCTGCGCATGGGCCAACGAATAAGAATGAGGAGGCAGATTTCATGATTGACGAGCGCTATCTAAAGCTTCTGGCCAAGGATTATCCGAACGCACAGGCCGCCGCATCCGAAATTATCAACCTCAGAGCGATTCTAAGCCTGCCGAAAGGCACCGAATATTTTTTCAGCGATCTTCACGGAGAGCACGAAGCTTTTCTGTACCAGTTAAAAAGCGCGTCCGGCGTCGTCCGAAAAAAGGTCGACGAGCTGTTTGAGCAGTCCCTGTCCGAAGGGGAGCGCACAGCGCTCGCCCGACTGATTTATTACCCGGAAACCGAGTACTGCGCCGCAAAACAGCGGGAACCGGCGTTTGACGACTGGTGCCGCATCACCATTTACCGTCTGGTAGAGGTCTGTAAAGAGGCGTCCTCCAAATACACCCGTTCCAAGGTCCGCAAAAAGCTGCCTGAAAGCTTCGCCTACATCATCGACGAGCTCCTGCACGCGGACGGCGGCAGCAACAAGCCGCATTACCACAGCGAAATCATCCGCTCCATCGTGTCGACCCACATGAGCGAGGAGTTTATTACCGCGCTGTGCAACCTGATCCAGCAGCTTTTGATCGACAAACTACATATCATCGGCGATATTTTCGACCGCGGCCCGCGCGCCGACGCGATTATGGACGCGCTGATCAACTGCCACGACGTAGACATCCAGTGGGGCAACCACGATATCTCCTGGATGGGCGCCGCCGCCGGGAACTGGGCGTGTATTGCCAATGTGGTCCGGCTGGGCATCAGCTACAACAATTTCGACCTGCTGGAGGACGGCTACGGCATCAACCTGCGCGCGCTGTCCATCTTTGCGGAACAGACCTATCACGACGACCCGTGCGAGTTCTTCATCCCCCATATTCTGGACGAAAATCAGTACGACCCCGTGGATCTCCCGCTGGCGGCGAAAATGCACAAGGCCATGGCGGTCATCCAGTTCAAGGTAGAGGCCCAGCTCATTAAAAAGCATCCGGAATATCACATGGACGACCGGATCCTTCTGGATAAAATCAACTTCGAGAAGGGGACGGTCACGCTCGGCGGCAAAGAATACCCCCTGCGCGACAGGCTTTTCCCCACGGTCGACCCCAAAAATCCATTGGAGCTGACCCACGCGGAAACCGAGCTGATGAGAACCGTCGCGTCCTCGTTCAGCCACAGCGAACGGCTGGAAAAGCACATCCGTTTCCTGTATTCCCACGGCAGCATGTACCTGCGCATCAATTCCAACCTGCTGTACCACGGGTGCATCCCGCTCCGGGAGGACGGCAGCCTCGACTCCGTCCATTTTTACGGCCGCGACCATTCCGGACGCGAATATCTGGAATTCCTGGACGGCATGGTGCGCACCGCCTATTTCGCGCCGTCCGGTTCCCCGGAGCGCGAAAACGCGCGCGACCTGATGTGGTACCTGTGGAGCGGGGCGAGATCGCCCCTGTTCGGAAAAGCGAAGATGTCCACGTTCGAGCGCTATTTTATAGACGCGCCCGAAACGCACCGGGAGAAAATGAATCCCTACTATACGCATATTGAGCACCGCTCCACCTGCGAAATGCTGTTAAGGGAGTTCGGCCTTGACCCGTCCTCGTCGCACATCATCAACGGCCACGTCCCCGTAAAAGCGGGAGAGGTGCCGGTCAAAGGCGAAGGCCTTCTGTTTATGATCGACGGCGGCATCTCCAAGTCCTACCAGTCCCAGACCGGGATCGGGGGCTACACCTTCATTGCGAATTCCCGCTATCTGGCGCTGGCGGAGCACAAGCCGCTGAAATCCGGCTGCAGCGTGTGTGAGACTTCCCCGAAGGTCATGGTGGTGGAAGCAATCAAGCAGCGCGTCACCGTGGAGGACACCGACAACGGCGCCGAGCTCAGCCGCCAGATCGAAGAACTGACCGCGCTGCTGCAGGCTTACCGCAGCGGCACCATCAAGGAAAAATAAAACGATAAGGAAATTGAAAACGATTCATGGATCATCAACTGCAGAAAATCGTAAAGCCGCTGCTCTCGTGGTACGACGCGAACGCGCGTGTTCTTCCGTGGCGCGACAACCCCACGCCCTACCGGGTCTGGGTTTCGGAAATCATGCTCCAGCAGACGCGGGTGGAAGCGGTAAAGCCTTACTTTGAACGCTTTACTTCGGAGCTTCCCACCGTCGCCGCGCTTGCCGCCGCGCCCGAAGAGCAGCTTATGAAGCTATGGGAGGGCCTGGGTTACTACAGCCGTGCCCGCAACCTGCAAAAGGCGGCGCGCGCCGTTGTGGAGCAGTACGGCGGCGTTTTGCCCGAACATCCGGAAGAGCTTTTGCTCCTGCCCGGAATCGGGGAGTACACCGCGGGCGCCGTCGCATCCATTGCCTACGGCAAACCGGCACCGGCGGTGGACGGCAACGTCCTGCGCGTTCTGTCGCGCGTGACCGCCAGCCGGGAACCCATCGGCGACCTTTCGGTCAAGCGCGGTTTCGCCGACCGGCTTCGGGAAATTTATCCCGCCGGGCGCGCCGGCGCTTTTACCCAGTCACTGATGGAGCTGGGCGCGATCGTCTGCGTGCCGAACGCAGCGCCGAAATGCGAAGAATGCCCCCTGTCCGCCCTCTGCGCGGCACACGCGCAGGGCATCGAGCCGGAGCTGCCGGTGAAGGCGGAAAAAAAGAAGCGGACCATTGAAGAAAAAACCGTCTTTCTGATTCTCTGCGGTGAGAAAGCCGCGCTGCGCAAGCGGCCGGAAAAGGGCCTGTTGGCCGGGCTCTGGGAATTCCCCAACACCCCCGGCAGACTTTCTCCACAGCAGGCGGCGGACTGGTTGAAAACTTTGGGCGTTTCTCCCGTAAAAATAGAGCGCCTTCCCGCGTCGAAGCATATTTTCACGCACAGGGAGTGGCACATGACGAATTACCTCGTTACAGTAGAGGACACCTCACCGGACGGCGGCCTTGTCTGGGCGGACCGTGAGGAGCTGGCCCAAACCTATACGCTGCCGACCGCCTTTCAGGGCTGCCTGCGGCAGTTTCTTTCCCGAAGCTGAAAACCCCCGGAAAACGGAAAAGGCCGTCAATCCGGATGGCTCCGGTCTGACGGTCTTCCTATTCGTAAGTTGTACTGCGTAAAAAATATCCGATAACGGTTGTAGTATAGCATAATTTTTTTGAATTAACAATGAATAAATTGTGAACATTTCGACTTTTTCTTCGTATTTTGCAAATTACAGCAATTTTACTCAGAATTGCGAGATACTGAACCGGAAAGGCTTTCCAGCAACTCCCTTTCAATTTGCGAAACAAAACGCAACCCTGTTGCAGAATCAACTGGAAATGCCGTAATCGTATTTGGTGTTAGAAAAGGAGAATAAGATGAAAGCTTTGATCACCGGGGCCAGTTCCGGCATGGGCCGGGATATGGCAAAAATTCTGAGCGACAGGGGCTGCGACCTGATTCTGGTCGCCCGCCGGAGGGACCGGCTGGAACAGCTTGCATCCTCGCTGAAAACCCATACGCGGATTATCTGCGCGGACCTTTCCGTGGAGTCGGAGTGCACAGCACTTTACGAACAGGTCAGGAGCGAAAACATCGATATCCTGATCAACAACGCGGGGCTGGGCGTTTTCGGCGCGTTCGACACGACCGACCTGGAAAAGGAGCTGCGGATGATCGACACCAATATCCGCGCGGTGCATATCCTGACCAAGCTTTTTCTCAGGGATTTCAAGGCGAGGAACGCGGGCTACATCATGAACGTCGCCTCTTCCGCCGCGTTTCAGCCGGGCCCGCTGCTCTCCTCCTATTACGCCTCCAAGGCATATGTCCTGCGCCTGACGGAAGCCGTTTACGAGGAACTGCGCCGCAGCGGCAGCCGTGTGCATATTTGCGCGCTCTGCCCCGGGCCGGTCCGTACGGAATTCGATTCGGTCGCCGATGTAAAATTCAGCGTAAAAGGGCTGGAAAGCCGGTATGTTGCGGAATGCGCCCTCCGGAAAATGTTTGCGGGAAAGCTCGTGATCGTCCCCGGCACGCTGATGAAATGCACCCGTTTCTTCGGCAAATTCCTTCCCGAAAAACCGATGCTCAGAATCGCCTACCATATGCAGAAGCGGAAAACCGGCGAAAAATAAACGGCACCCCCGGCGCCTTCGTACAAAACGGAGCCGCCGGGGGCTTTTTATGTTCAGTGGATATCCAGCAGCTTTTCGATCGCGTGTGCCACTCCGTCCTCTTCGTTGGTCAGCGTTATATAATCGGCGATTTGGCGGACGGATTCGTGCCCGTTGCCCATCGCCACGCCGCAGCCGGCGAATTTCAGCATCTGCAGGTCGTTGCGCTCGTCGCCGAAAGCCATGACCTGCTCCGGGGAAATTCCCAGCATTGCGCTCAGGTGGCTCAGCGCGTCACCCTTGCTGGTGGCGGCGGCGTTGATTTCCAGATTGTTCCCGAAGGAAGCCGTAAGGGTGTATTCCATTTTTTTCGTCAGCTTTTCCACCAGCTCCCGGCGAACGTCCTCTCCCATAAAGGGGATATTGATCTTTTCAAGGCACAACCCGTTTTTCTTTAAAAACCCGGGAAGGTCTTCCACAAAAGTCTGATATTTCAGAATCATATCCCGCAGGACCGGCGGATAGTCGCGAAAGGTGGAAAGCAAACTGTAGTGCTGTTTATCGATATAGGAATGCCCCCCCGCGTAAGCTTCCACCATCACGTGATAGGGCATCAGAAAATCAATGATCCAGTCGCTTTCCTCAGCCGTCATCTGGTTCGTGTAAATCACTTTGTCCTTTTCCAGATCCACGGCGGAGGCGCCGTTGGACGTAATGGCGTACCGGATGGAACCGACATCAAGCATTTCCTTCGGAATCATATTACGCATGCGGCCCGTAGCCGGCACAAGCTCAATTCCCCGCGCGGCGGCGGCCCTCAGTATCCGAACGGTTTTTGGCGACACGGTTTTATCTGTTTTCAGAACGGTTCCGTCCATGTCGAGTGCGATCAGTTTGATGTCCAAAATTGATTTCCTCCTCAGGTTTTTGTCTTTGCTTCTATTATAACATGCTTAGCCGCTCCGGGTGAGCGTCTCGCCATTTTATTCCTGAAAAGTCCGATTTTTGTGTTAATCCACCAATTAAAATAGGTTTTATTCAAAAAAATTTTATCTATTTGGTCTTTTATTTTCGTCAAGGTGTATGTTATAATGTACTCGTATACCGTAATTTTTTAATAAATTTATTAAAATCGGGAAGTGATTTATAATTAGAAATAAGAGTAGGAGTTTGGTCCGTTCATCCCCAGTTTCCTCCATCAGCTTTTTGAGGGACGCTTTAAAAAGCATCTTCGTTCTGGGTGCCGCCACTTCTGTTTCTTTTCTGATTGTAAAATTATCCGGCAGTTACGACCATTTGGCAGTTGTGTATGTTCTTGCGGTTGTGCTGGTTTCAAGATTCACCGCGGGCTATCTGTGGGGAATCCTTGCGGCAATCACCGGTGTGATCGGCACAAACTACTACTTTACCTATCCTTACCACGCATTTAACTTTACCATTTCCGGCTATCCTGTCACCTTTATCAGTATGCTTGCCGTGTCGATTGTCACCAGTGCGATGACGGCCCGGATCAAGGAACAGGCGCGGCTTTCCGAACAGCGGGAAAAGCGGACGGAAAATCTTTATGAATTCAGCAAAAAGCTGGTTGCGGCAGGCGATTCCGACCAGGTCGTGGCCCTCACGCTGGAATATCTCTGCAGATATACCCGTCAAAGCGTGATTTTCTACCTGACGGACCCGCTTTCCTCGCAGGGGACCGTAAAAAGCACCTGCGACCACCACCGGATTCTGCTGGATTCCAAGGAAGAAAAGTCCGCGGCACATCAGGCTTTTACAACCAATGTAAAAACGTCCACGAAGGACTGCCTGTATCTGCCCCTGTCCTCTCAGGAAAAAATTCTGGGAGTGGCCGGCCTTGTTTATGAAAACGAAGAAAAACCGGAACCCGGTATGCTTACCTTTTTCGACCTTCTGCTTTCTCAGGCCGCGCTGGCGCTGGAGCACCGGCAGCTGGCAGAAAAGCAGCAGCGCATTATGATGGAAGCGGAAAAAGAAACCATGCGCACCAACCTTTTACGCGCGGTATCGCACGATTTAAGAACGCCGCTCACCAGCATCCTCGGCGCCAGCGCGGCCATTGCCGAAAACAGGGACCTCATCGATCCTGCCGCCCATGACAAGCTGATTTCCGACATTCACGAGGAGGCCGAATGGCTGATCCGGATTGTGGAAAATCTGCTGACCGTCACGCGCATCAGTCAGAAGCCGGCAGCACTCAAGAAATACCCGGAGGCCGCAGAGGAAATCGTAGCCGAAGCCGTAGGGCGCATCCGGCGCCGGTACCCCCGGGCGGAAATCCATGTTTCCGTCCCCTCAGAATTTTTGATGGTTCCCATGGATGCCACCCTGATTGAACAGGTCATCATCAACCTGCTTGAAAATTCCATCGGGCACGCGGGAAAAGCGGTTCCCATCGGGCTGGAAGTGTTCGTTGAAGGGGACCAGGCTGTCTTCCGTGTCAGCGACAAGGGAAAGGGAATCCCTGAGGAGGAGCTTTCCTGCCTGTTTACGGGAACTTCCCCCGCAAAGAATAAAAGCAGCGATTCCTCCAGGGGAAACGGCATCGGTCTGACGATATGCATGTCCATTGTGAAAGCGCATGGAGGAAAAATGACCGCAAAAAACCGGAAAGACGGCGGCGCGGCTTTTACCTTTGTGCTGCCGCTGGGGGGAGCTGAACCCGATGATTAACAAAGCCACCGTCCTGATTGTGGAGGATGAAGCGCCAATCTGCAATTTTATCTCCACGATCCTGACCGCAAACGATTACCGTACTCTGAAAGCGGAAACCGGCGCCTGCGCCATTTCCATGATCTCTTCCCACTGCCCCGACGTAGTCCTTCTGGATCTGGGGCTGCCGGACATAGACGGTCTTGAGGTTTTGAAAGCGGTCAGAAACTGGTCGGGTATCCCGATCATCATTGTCTCCGCCCGCGGAAACGAAACGGAAAAGGTCGAAGCGCTTGACCTGGGCGCGGACGACTATATTACCAAACCCTTTGGCACATCCGAGCTGCTGGCCCGCATCCGCACCGCTATCCGCCACAGCATCAAAATGGAAACCGGCGAAGATTTCCCCGGCGGCCTGTTCACGAAAGGCGGCCTGACCATTGACTTTGACAAACATATGGTCACCGTGGACGGGACGGATGTCCACCTGACCCAGATTGAGTTCAGGATCGTCGCTCTGCTGGCCAAGCATGCGGGCAGCGTGCTGACCTATGCTCTCATCATCAACCAGGTGTGGGGGCATTTCGCGCAAAGCGACCGGCAGATTCTGCGCGTAAATATGGCAAACATCCGCCGCAAAATCGAACAGAATCCCGCCGAGCCCAAGTACATATTGACGGAGGTCGGCGTCGGCTACCGCATGAGCGACGAGCCGTAGCACGGCCAAAAATGGTTCTTTCCCTTTTCCCCAGGGGGTTTTATAAATTTTATCGTTATTTTTTTAACACTTGGCTCGAATTTTCGTCTCTAAGAGAAATTAGCAATAATTTTCAGCCTGTTTGAAGTCGTGAGTATAAACGCCCCATTTTGTAAATTCTAATATTATATCTGGAGGGATTGTCATGAAAAAAGGTAATAAGATCAGCATCCTCGGCGCCGGAAACGTAGGCGCAACAATCGCATATACGCTCACTCTGGACGGAATGGCGTCCGAAATCGTCCTGGTGGACATCAACCAGAACAAAGCGAAGGGCGAGGCCATGGACATTATCCAGGGAACCGCGCTGTGCCCGCCGGTAAACATCTACGCCGGCGATTACCCGGATATCAAGGATTCCGACATCGTCATCGTGACATTGGGTGGCGCGCGCAAACCCGGGCAGTCCAGAATCGACCTTGCACAGGGCAACGTCAACATCATCAAGAGCGTCATGCCCCAGGCCGTGCGTTATGCGCCGGACGCGATTTATGTCGTTGTCAGCAACCCGGTGGACATCATCACCTACACAATTCTGAAAACAACGGGCCTGCCGGAATCACACGTTTTCGGCTCCGGTACGCTGCTTGATTCCAGCCGTCTGCGCGAGAGCCTTGCGCGTACGCTCGAAATCAGCCCGAAAAATATCCATGCCTATATGTTCGGCGAGCACGGCGATTCTTCCATGGTGCCGTGGTCCCTCACCAGCGTCGGCGGCATCCCGCTGAGAACCTACCTCAACAGCATGAGTGACAGGAACCCCGGTTTCAAAGAGCTGGACCTTGCGGCGATCGAAACCGAAGTCCACACCTCCGGCGCACAGGTCATCAGCCTGAAGGGCGCGACCTACTACGCGATCGCGCTGTCCGCGCGCCGTATCTGCGAGTGCATTCTCCGCGATACGAACACCGTCACCACTCTTTCCGGCATGATCCACGGCGCCTACGGCATCGACGACGTCTGTCTCAGCCTTCCGTTCGTCCTTGACTGCCACGGCATCAGCAGCATGAAGGCACCCGAACTGACCGCCGGGGAGCAGGAAAAACTGCTTGCCAGCGCTAATGTTCTGAAGAGTACTATCGCTTCTCTCGATATTTAATTTGAAAGGATGTATATAAATGGATTACGCAAAGGAATCGCTCAGACTTCACCGCGAATGGAAAGGCAAGATTGAGGTCGTCTGCCGCGCGCCGCTGAACACACGCGACGATCTGTCGCTCGCTTACACCCCCGGCGTTGCCCAGCCCTGCCTTGAAATTCAAAAGGATGTCGACCAAAGTTATGAACTGACCCGCCGCTCCAACCTTGTGGCGGTTGTCACCGACGGCACCGCGGTGCTCGGACTCGGCGACATCGGCCCGGAAGCAGGCATGCCGGTTATGGAAGGCAAATGCGCCCTGTTTAAGGCTTTCGGCGACGTGGACGCGATTCCGCTCTGCGTCCGTTCCAAGGAAGTGGATGACATCGTCAACACCGTCCGCCTGCTCGCGGGCAGCTTCGGCGGCGTCAACCTGGAGGATATCTCCGCTCCCCGCTGTTTTGAAATCGAAAGAAAATTAAAAGAGTGCTGCGATATTCCGATTTTCCACGACGACCAGCACGGCACCGCGGTTGTTACCCTTGCCGCCATGCTTAACGCGCTGAAGCTCACCGGAAAGAAGCTTGACGAAATCAGGGTCGTCACCAGCGGCGCAGGCGCGGCGGGAATCGCCATCATCAAGCTGCTGATCGCGCTCGGCCTGAAAGACGTCATCATGTGCGACCGCAGCGGCGCCATTTATGAGGGCCGCGATGGCCTCAACGCCGAAAAGAAGGAAATGGCCGCGATCACCAACCACAGCAAGCGCAGCGGCAGCCTTGCGGACGTGCTCAAGGGCGCGGATGTTTTCATCGGCGTTTCCGCTCCGGGCTGTGTGACCCAAGAAATGGTCAAGAGCATGAACAAAGACCCCATCCTGTTCCCGATGGCAAACCCGACTCCGGAAATCATGCCCGACCTGGCTCTCGCAGCAGGCGCCGCGGTGGTCGGTACCGGCCGCAGCGATTTCCCGAACCAGATCAATAACGTTCTGGCTTTCCCCGGCATTTTCCGCGGAGCGCTGGATGTCCGCGCAAGCGATATCAACGATGATATGAAGATTGCCGCGGCTTACGCGATCGCGGGCTTCGTCACCGACGACAAGCTTTCTGCGGACTACATTATTCCGAGCGCGCTCGACCGCAGCGTGGCCACCGCTGTTGCGAAGGCCGTTGCGGAAGCCGCACGTAAAACCGGCGTGGCAAGAATCTGATATCTGTTCGCCCAAAGCCCTTTCTCTTTTTAGAGAAAGGGCTTTTTTGAGGTTTAGGCCGAAGATTTGCTCGTCCGGCTGACTCCCTCAGTCAGGCTGCGCCTGCCAGCGCCCTCGGGGAAGGGGTCGAATCCCCTGCCTCCCTCTTTGAGGGAGGTGTCGCGCCCGACGCAACGGAAGGAGTCTCGGAGCACTCCACTCCCGATTTAACGTAAGTCAATTGGAAGCGTCGCCGTAGGCGCGTGCCGACCGGCAGGTTCGCTTCCCGACCGCATGGTCCGCGGAGGAAGGAGTCTCCGCCTGCTTTGACGCATCGCCGCAAGTAGGAGTTGATCGTCAGCTCTGCCCTTAGGCCGGGCGGGCCCCTACTTTCGGTTCTTGTCCGAAAGTAGGCAAAGTACGCGCAGGGGGATTTTGGACCTGCCGGTCCGGGATGCGCCTACGGCGGACTCGACTGCAAGCAAAAAGATGAATGGGTCGCTAATTCCGTCGTTCTAAGTAACGGCGGGAGGGTTCCATAAAATCCCCCTGCACCCCCCAGGTATCCCCAAGGTGTCTTTAGGAGATAGGATACCGCTGTGGTTTTCATTGACGGGGGTACGGAAACTGGGATTAAACCCCTTCGGGGAAGGGGCCGAATCCTCTGCCTCCCTCTTTGAGGGAGGTGGCGCGCCCAGCGCGACGGAGGGAGTTTCGGAGCACTCCACTCCCGATTTAACGTAAGTCAATTGGAAGCGTCGCCCTAGGCGCATGCTGACCGCATGGTCCGGAGGGAGGCAACACGGCGTTTTTGCGCCAAAAAAGAGGTTAAGGAAAAAATCCTTAACCTCTCAACATATACAGACCTTACCGCCCACATGGACAGTATGCAAGATGCATGGCGCTAATTCCAATATATCGCGCGAACCACGATTGTTCGTACTGTATAACTATTATTTAGTATATCCCGAATATTTGATTTTGTCAACCCTTTTTCGTGTTTATTTCAAATTTATTTTTTAACCGATTCCCAAAGCGCCGGGAGCCGTGTCCTTCAGTTTCTCCACCAGCGCCGTCGATTTCTCTTTATCCGCGCCCATAGCCGAGATATAGATTTTGATTTTCGGTTCCGTCCCGCTGGGACGTACCGTCAGCTTGCTCCCGTTTTCCAGCCGGTACTCCAGCACGTTGGATTTCGGCAGCAAAATATCGCTCATGGTGCCGCCGTCACACCGCTTTGAGGTTTTGTAGTCGCTCCAGCCGGCGACGCTGCATCCGGCGACCTCCTTCGGCGCGTTTGCGCGCAGGTTCTCCATGATGCGGTCCATCTGGATCATCCCGTCCTCGCCCTCAAAGCCGAAGCTGACCTGGCTGTTTTCGTAGTAGCCGTATTTTTGATAAAGCGCGTCCATCGCGTCCACAAGGGTCATGCCCTTTTTACGGTAATCGTAAGCCATCTGGCAGATCAGCATGCTGGCGTCCACAGCGTCCTTGTCGCGGACATACCCGCCGGAAAGATAGCCGTAGCTCTCCTCAAAACCGAAGATATAGCGGTCGGCTTCCCCGCCCTCTTCCAGCAGGGCAATCTGGTCGCCGATGTATTTGAATCCGGTCAGCACGTGCCGCAGCTCGATTCCGTAGTCCTTTGCGACAGCCGCCGTCATGTCGGTACTGACTATGGTGGTCACCGCCACGGGATTTTTGGGCATAGTACCGTTCTGCAGGCGGCCGCGGGCGATAAAGTCGAGCAGAAGCACGCCCACCTCATTGCCGCTCATCAGGATAAACTTGCCGTGCTGGTTGACGGCGATTCCGCAGCGGTCGCAGTCCGGGTCGGTGGCAAGCAGCAGGTCCGGCTGTACCTTCTCGCAAAGGTCAAGCCCCTTTTGCAGCGCCTCTTTGATTTCCGGGTTCGGGAACGGGCAGGTGGCAAAGGTCCCGTCCGGGAATTCCTGCTCCGGTACGACGGCAACGTCCTTCACGCCGATTTTGTCCAGAATCCGGGTAACGCAGACGCGCCCCGTCCCGTTCAGCGGGGTGTAGACCACCTTCAGCCCCTCGCATTTTTCCGTAAAGACCCGCTGTTTCATCACTTCTTCCAGAAAGGAATCAATCACTTCGTCCGAAATATAGCTGACGGTTCCCGCTTTTACGGCATCGTCAAAATTTACGCGCTTCACGTCGTCGAAAATATCAAGGCTGTTGATCTCACTTAAAACCTCGTCCGCCATTTCAAGGGCGATCTGGCAGCCGTCGCTGCCGTAAGCCTTGTATCCGTTGTACTTGGCGGGGTTGTGGCTGGCGGTAATGCAGATGCCCGCGTCGCAGTGCAGATAACGCACCGCGTAAGAAAGCGTCGGGGTTGGGGAAAGCCACGGATAAATATGCGCCTGAATCCCGTTCGCGGCCAGCACCGCCGCGCTTTCGCGCGCGAAAACATCCGATTTGATGCGGCTGTCGTACGCGATCGCCACGGACGGCAACTTTCCGTGCTTGTTCAGATAATTGGCAAGGCCCTGCGTCGCCTTGCGGACGGTATAAACATTCATCCGGTTGGTGCCCGCGCCGATCACGCCGCGCAGGCCACCGGTGCCGAATTCCAGATTACGGTAGAAACGGTCGTTGATCTCTTCGGGCTGATTCTGAATTTTTTTCAGTTCTTCGGTTAAGTCCGGGTCGTCCAGCTTCGTATTGAGCCATCTTTCATATTCCGTCATGAAAAACATTCCTTTCCAAATATAGAAACTCCACCGCTTGCCTTTGCGGCAGCCCCCTCGGGGAAGCGGCTGATCCCCGCCGTCCTCCGTGAGAGAAGCAGCGCGCCCGGCGTGCCGAAGGGAGTTGCTCCCGGCAGACCGAAGCAGGGCTTTCAGCATTTCATAATTCTCATTAAGATTACCATTTGTTCCGAAAAGTGTCAATCAGATTTTCACGATATTTGTGACAACGCCGTTCTCCGTAATATCGAGGATTCCGTAAGTGCCCCGGCTCCCGTTCAGGCTGCCGGGATTCATGATATACAGCCCGTCCTCGTAATCCGTCATCGCGTAGTGGGTATGGCCGAACAAAAGAATATCCGCCTTGCTGCCGCGCGCCGCCTCGATCGCTGTATACAATCCGTATTTAACGTTATAGGTATAACCGTGAGTATAGAAAATGCGCTTGCCGGAAAGGGTAATTTCCCCGTCCACCGGCAGCGTGGAACCCCAGTCGCAGTTCCCGCGCACCAGAAGGAACATTTTTTCGGGGAAGCTGCTCTGGATTTCCTGCGCTTCCTCCGCCCCATCCCCCAGGTGGATGACCACCTCGGCGGTGGGCTGTTTTAAAATTGCCTCGCGCAGGGCGTAAGCATCCCTGTGCGTGTCTGAAACCACTAAAATCCGCATTTTAAAAAACCTCCGAATGGCGGCGGCTTTCCGCCGTCATATATGAAAGTCCCGCATCATACAATGATAGCGGGGTGATTGTATGCCAAACAATGATTCGCAAAAACAACTGTTGGAAAGCCTGATCAGCCAGCTGAATCCGACGGACCGCAAGAAGCTGCAGGATGTCCTTTCCGACAAGACCGCTACGGAAAAAATACTCAGCACACCACAGGCTCAGGAACTTTTAAAGAAATTTTCGGGAGGAAAATAAATGGACGATCTTGCCGCTATGCTCGGTGAGCTGTTAAAAAGCCCGGGCGCCATGGATAAGCTCAAAGGGCTTGCCAGCGGCCTGTTGGGCGGTGCGGCGGCGGAGCCGGCGGCAGGCGGCGACGCTCCCCCACCGGAGCCGCCCGACGGCGGTTCTCCGCTCGGGATCGACGCCGATGCTCTGCAAATGATGACAAAAATCGCGCCGCTGCTTTCCAGCTTCCGGCAGGAAGACGACAGCACAAGGTTTCTGCACGCCCTGCGGCCTCTTCTCGGCGAGGAGCGTCAAAAAAAGCTTGATGAAGCCACCAAGCTTTTGCAGTTGATGCGTCTCCTTCCTCTTTTCAAAAGCAGCGGAATATTCTGAGGTGTAAATCATGGCTGATAATTATACTTATGATTTTCAGCGCCTGCAGCAGGACGCGATCCGCAGAGCGCGGGAAATGCAGGCGAGAGCCCGGGTACCCGACCCGCCGCTGAACCAGGGCGCGCCCGGACCGCCGGCCGCACCCGCGGCGCAGCCTTCCCCGGCCCCGCCGCAGCAGCACAGCGCCCCGGCTCCGCAGCATGTTCCCGCGCCGGAAGCCGGGCAGCAGCATGGGCATGAGCCGTCCTTCGGCCCGCTTTCCCCCGTCAAGGATATTTTCGACAGCCTGATGAGCGACAGCGAACGCACGCTGCTTCTGGTGCTGATTCTCCTGCTGACGGAGGAAAAGGCGGACATCGGGCTGATTTTCGCGCTGATGTATCTGGTTCTGTGACCGTCAGCCTTCGGGGGCCTGTATGGCGTAAACATATTCCTGACCGGTAGAGGAATCGGTTTTCAGCACATAATCCATATATTTGGTGGGGGTAGGAGCGGCGACGGCGCTGGTCGTCTGCGTGCGCCACGTATCGCTGGGCGAAACGTAGCCGACATGCAGAACGGTGCTGTCGCCCTGTTTTTTTGCGCTCTCCGTATAAGGCAGAAAGCTGCTGTCCGAAGAGTACAGCGCCACGTGGAACTGGTTTTCCTCCGAATTGTATTCAAAGAAGGTTTCCTGAGCGGGCGTTTTCGGCTGAAGCTGACAGTCCGGGCCGAACAGCGCGCGGCAGGAGTCCACCACGTCGCCGAGCGGGACCAGGATTCTGCCCGTGTCGTCGTAGCTGTTGTAATTGGTCCCGTTGTTTTCCGTGATGGTTTTCCACAGGGAAGCGTTCAGGACAAACTCCTCGTCGGCCTTGTCGGGGGACGCAAAGGGCTTCGGGTCCTGCATCACGACGGTGGTGAGGAAGGAATCGTAGGCGCGCAGCTTGCTGTCGTCAGTCGCCGCGAAATAGATGCTTTTCCCGATGGTGGCGGCAATGAATCCGACGCCGACCAGCGCGAGGATAAGCACCAGCGCGCCGACCGCCACTCCGTAGCGGCGGCGTCTGCGCCGTACCGTTCTGACGGGTCTTTCCGGCACCTCCGGTTCTTCCGGCTCCGGCTCCGGTTCCAGCCCGTCGTCCCATTTTGTTAAGAGCTCCTCGCCCTTGTCCTGCTGCTCCTCCGGCAGGAAATCGTCGATTTCAATATCCTGCGGCGGCTCAGCGGTCTCCGGCTGTTCCTCCGGCTTGTCGCCGTACACGCCGCGATAGTCGGCCGAGAACCCCTCTATCTTCCTTCTCTGTCTTTTACTCATCTGAAAATACTCCGTTTTCTATCTTATTTGGCCGCTGCCGCTGATAATAAACTTCGTAGACGTCAGTTCATTCGCGCCCATCGGTCCGCGCGCGTGCAGCTTCTGGGTGGAAATGCCGATTTCCGCGCCCAGCCCGAATTCGCCCCCGTCGGTAAAACGGGTGGAAGCGTTGACGTACACCGCCGCGGAATCCACCTGCTCCGTGAATTTCTGCGCGTTTTCATAGCTTTTTGTCACGATCGCCTCGCTGTGGCCGCTGGAATACCGCGCGATATGCTCAATCGCTTCCCCGATATCTCCGACCACCTTGACCGCGAGGATATAATCCAGATATTCGGTCGCCCAGTCCTCTTCCACCGCGGCAATCACGCCGGGGCCGAGGATCTCCCTTGTCCGTTCGCAGCCGCGGATCTCCACGTTTTTTTCGTCGAGCCGCGCCTTGATGACCGGCAGCGCCTTTTCGGCGATATCCCGGTGGACAAGCACGGTTTCGATCGCATTGCAGACGGACGGGCGCGAGGTCTTTGCGTTATAAATAATATTCGCCGCCATATCGATGTCGGCGGAATCGTCCACATAGACGTGGCAGTTGCCCGAGCCGGTCTCGATCACCGGCACGCGGGAATTCTGAACCACGGACTGAATCAGCCCCCGGCCCCCGCGCGGGATCAGCACGTCGATCGCTCCGGTAAGCTGCATCATTTCCACAGAGGACGCGCGGCTGGTGTCCTGTACCAGCTGGATGCTGTTTTTCGGCAGCCCGGCTTCCTCCGCAGCGGCGCGCATGATTTCGGCAATGCAGGTGTTGGAGCGGATAGCCTCCTTGCCGCCGCGCAGAATGACCGCGTTCCCCGCCTTCAGGCAGAGCGCCGCGGCGTCCGCCGTGACATTGGGCCTTGCCTCGTAAATAATGCCGATGACGCCGAGCGGTACGCGCACCTGCTCGATTTTCAGGCCGTTGGGCCGCACGCCGCCGCCCACAACCGTCCCGATCGGGTCGGTCTGCGCCGCAACGCCGCGGATTCCCTCCGCCATCCCCTTGATTCTGGCGGGGTCCAGCGTCAGCCGGTCCAGCAGGGATTCGCTCATGCCGCTTTCCCGGGCGGCCTTCAAATCCAGTCCGTTGGCGGAAAGGATTTCCTTTTCCCCGTTTTCAATCGCCGCCGCCATCGCAGAAAGCGCGGCGTTTTTCTTCGCTCCCGCCGAGGCGAGGACGCGGGCGGCTTCCTTCGCGTTTTTTCCCATTTGTTCTATCACGGTCATGGTATCACCCCTTCTTATCTTACTGCTTTCTTGTGCCGAAAAGTGTCCCTATTTGTACACCGTCGAAAAGCTGGTACAGTGCTTTCGGGTCCGCGCCGCTCATTACACAGCAGGGGATTCCCGCCTCGTTCGCGATCGCGGCCGCGCTCACCTTGGTGCTCATTCCGCCCGTCCCGCGGTTGGAACCGGTCCCCCCCGCCAGCGCGCGGACCTCGTCCGTTACCTGCGCCACATAGGGGATGCGTTTTGCTTCGGGGTCCACGCGGGGGTTCGCGTCGTACAGGCCGTCGATGTCCGTCAGGATGACCAGCAGGTCCGCGTCCGTCAGCACGGCGACCGTTGCGGAAAGGGTGTCGTTGTCGCCGAAATTGTTGCCGACCAGCTCGTCGATGGCGACGGAGTCGTTTTCGTTGACGACCGGGATAATTCCCATTTTAATCAGCTCGGTAAAGGTATTCTGGGTATTTTGCTTGTTGTGCTCGTTCGCGACCACGTCCCCGGTCAAAAGCACCTGAGCGACCGTCTGGTTGTACTCGCCGAACAGCTTGTCGTACATGAACATCAGCTCACACTGGCCCACCGCGGCGATCGCCTGTTTTTTCTCCGTTTCCTGCGGTCGTTCCGGCAGCCCGAGCTTTCCGACGCCGACGCCGATCGCCCCGGAGGTGACAAGGACGATTTCCCTGCCCGCGTTCTGAAGATCGGTCAGCACCTTGCACAGCGTTTCCATCCTGCGCAGGTTCAGTTTCCCGTTTTCGTAAGTAAGGGTGGAGGTACCCACCTTAACGACGATTCTTTTTGCCTGTGTTACAGCCGACATGTTCCCATTCTCCTAAAATTTTTATACCCTAAATTATATCATAATCCGCCGGGGTTTTGAAGGAATATCTTTTGAACGAACGGTAAATTCCGCAAAAATCCGGGGTTTTTTTCGGGCAGAAGCGGCGCGCGCCCATCAATCCCCATATTTTTCCCTAATTTTCCATTATCTATTGCACAATTAGAAAAAACGCGCTATAATCGGTTTTGTAAGGCACAAATAAAAAGTGCAACGCAGGAACGGGGTGTACCACCACCCCGCCCCCTGCATACGGAGTGCGAGCTCCATACACAACCGAAAAATCGGCACGCTGCGGATATTATTATACCGCCTCTTTGCAGTTTTGTACAGAGGGGATTTTGTATCCGCGGGCACCTGACGACGTTGTATATGGATAAGAATATCCGTGTACGGCGTTTTTTTGTGCCTTGCCGCAGGGAGACCGGCGGCGAGAGTCCCCCTTTATGGCTTTTCCGCCGGTTCTTTTTGTGTTAAATTCTTAATTCCTTGAAAATTTCCTTTTTCGGCCCCGTTAGGGCCGCCACATGGTGGGTGGGGAGTTTATATACGTTTGCCCGGGGGGATTTCCCTCTTCCCCCCGGGACCCCCTTCATTTTCCTCAGTTTCCGTATCCCTCCGTCAATGAAAACCACAGCAGTATTGTATCCCTAAAGACCCTTTGGGGATACCTGGGGGCGCAGGGCGCGGACCTGCCGGTCCGGGAAGCGGACCATGCGGTCGGCACGCGCCCACGGCGGCGCTTCCAATGAGCTTACGTTAAATCGGGAGCGGATTGCTCTGAAACTCCTTCCGTCGCGCCGAGCGCGACACCTCCCTCACGGAGGGAGGCAGGGGATTTGGCTCCCTCTTTGAGGGAGCTGGCAGGCGAAGCCTGACTGAGGGAGTCCAAGCCCATTTTCCGTATCCCCCGTCAATGAAAACCAAGGAGTATTGTATCCCTAAAGATCCTTTGGGGATACCTGGGGGTGCAGGGGGATTTTATGGAGCACTCCCGCCGGGAATTCAAAATCCCCCTGCGCGTCCTTTGCCTACTTTCGGACAAACGCGAAAGTAGGGGCCCGCCCGGCCTGAGGGCAGAGCTGACGATCAACTCCTACTTGCGGTGATTCGGACCTGCCGGTCGGGAAGCGCCTACGGCGATGCTTCCAATTGGCTTACGTTAAATCGGGAGCGGATTGCTCCGAGACTCCCTCCGTCGCGCCGGGCGCGACACCTCCCTCACGGAGGGAGGCGGGGGATTAGGCTCCCTCTTTGAGGGAGCTGGCAGGCGCAGCCTGACTGAGGGAGTTCACCTAATAGAAACCTGACTGAAAGATTACAACTCGGCCCCCATTTTTGAAGGGGCCGCCACTTGGTGGAGGAGTTTAACATATGCTTGGCCGGGCGGAGGCCGTCCCTCCCCCCGGAGCCAAGCAGGAAAAATTTCGGCCTGCAAATAAAAAACTCCCGGAATTATTCTCCGGGAGTTCTCTTTATAAAATGAAGTTGATTCCGCTTAGTCCTTCGGTTCGCGCGGCTTGTTGGTGTTTGCGATAAAGCCGTTGCTTGCGCGGGGACGGTCGTCACGGCGATCGTCACGGCGGTCATCGCGGCGGCGGTCGTCGCGGCGCGGCGCGGGACGGCGGGGAGAATCGGAAATTTCATTTTCCGGGGTAAGGCCATCCACCTCGATCAGAGCATCGCGGCGGGAAAGGTTCAGCCTGCCCTTGTCGTCTATTTCCAGCACCTTGACCATGATTTCGTCGCCGACATTGACGACGTCGGTCACCTTCTCGGTGCGCTTGACGTCCAGACGGGAAATATGCACAAGGCCCTCTTTGCCCGGCGCAATTTCCACAAACGCGCCGAAGTCCATCAGACGGGTCACCTTGCCGTTGTAAATCGCGCCCGGCTCGGGGTCGTTCACGATCGTATCGATAATAGTCATTGCGCGCTGGCAGTTTTCGGCGTCGATACCGGAAACGAACACGTGTCCGTCCTCTTCCACATCGACCTTCACGTCGCACTCGGCGCAGATTTTCTGGATCACCTTGCCGCCGGAGCCGATCACTTCGCGGATCTTTTCAACCGGAATCAGGGTGGACAGCATTTTCGGGGCGTACTTGGAAAGCTCCTTGCGCGGCTCCGGAATCGCCTTGAGCATGACCTCGTCAAGGATATAATCCCTTGCGCGGTGGGTTTTCTCCAGCGCTTCCTTGACCATTTCGGGGGTAAGGCCGTCGATCTTCAGGTCCATCTGGATCGCGGTAATGCCTTCGTGAGTACCGGCAACCTTAAAGTCCATGTCGCCGAAGAAGTCCTCAAGTCCCTGAATGTCGACCATGGTCATCCAGCGGTCGCCCTCGGTGATAAGGCCGCAGGAAATACCGGCGACGGCCGCCTTGATCGGCACGCCGGCGGCCATCAGGGCCAGTGTGGAGCCGCAGATGGAAGCCTGGGAGGTGGAGCCGTTGGAGGACAGCACCTCGGAAACGAGGCGGTAGGCGTACGGGAACTCTTCAACGGACGGAATCACCGGAACCAGCGCCCTTTCGGCAAGCGCGCCGTGGCCGATTTCGCGGCGGCCCGGGCCGCGGCTCGGTTTGGTCTCGCCTACGGAGTAGGACGGGAAATTATACTGGTGAATATAGCGTTTGCTTGTTTCCTCGTCAATGCCGTCCAGCATCTGGCAGTCGCTGACGGGGCCGAGGGTGGCGACGGTCAGAACCTGCGTCTGCCCTCTGGTAAACATGCCGGAACCGTGTACGCGCGGCAGAAGGTCAACCTCTGCGGCGAGCGGGCGCATGTCGTCCATTCCTCTGCCGTCCACGCGCTTTTTCTCGTCGAGCAGCCAGCGGCGGACAACATATTTCTGCGTTTTGTACATGCACTCGTCGATCTTGGCCGCCTGATCGGGGTAAATCTCGTCGAATTTCTCATGTACCTTTTCATAAACCGGCTTCAGCCTTGCGTCGCGCACGGTCTTGTCGTCGGTGTCCAGAGCGATTTTGACCTCTTCCATAGCAAACGCTTTGACGGCGCTGAGCATTTCCTCGTCCGGCTCGTTGCTGGGATAGGAAAACTTCTCTTTGCCGATTTCGGCCTGAATGCCCTTGATAAACGTAATGATCTTCTGGTTGGCCTCGTGTCCGGCCATAATGCCGTTGTACATCACTTCGTCGCTGACGATATCCGCGCCCGCCTCGATCATGGCGATAAGGGAATCGGTGGAGGCGACGGTGACGGCCATTTTGGAAACCTTGCGCTGCTCCGAGGTCGGGTTGATCACGTACTGCCCGTCCACATAGCCGACGGAAACGCCGGAGATCGGGCCTTTCCACGGAATATCGGAAATGCTGAGCGCAATGGAGGTACCCACCATGGCGGCGATTTCCGGCGCGCAGTCGTGGTCGACCGACATCACGGTGGCGACGATGGAAACGTCGTTGCGCATGTCCTTCGGGAACAGCGGACGGATCGGGCGGTCGATCACGCGGGAGGTCAGAATCGCCCTGTCGCTCGGACGGCCCTCGCGCTTAATGTAGGAGCCCGGAATCCGGCCGACGGAATAGAGCTTTTCCTCAAAGTCAACGGAAAGAGGAAAGAAATCCACGCCCTCGCGGGGCTTGGAGGATGCGGTCGCCGCAACGTGGACGACGGTTTCGCCGTAGCGGACCAGGCATTCGCCGTTCGCAAGCTGCCCCATTTTTCCGGTCTCGATTACCAGGGGGCGTCCGGCAAAGTCTGTCTCATAAACCTTAAAATTTTCAAACATATTGTTCCTCCATTTTTATTTTGATACGGGAGGCAACAGGTTTAGCAATAAAACCAGCATCCGGACCCCGGCTGTTCGTTTCACTGCTAAGTCCCGCGTCTTCCCATAAAATTTACGGTTGTTCGCAAAAAGCCTAAAGGCAGGCGGTTTGCACCGCCTGCCCAAACAAACTGTAATTACTTGCGGATACCAAGCTTGGCAATAATCGAACGATAGCGCTCAATATCAACTTTCTGCAAATAGTTGAGCAGGTTCCTTCTTGAGCCAACCATTTTCAGCAGACCGCGGCGTGAGTGGTGATCCTTCTGATGGCTCTTCAGATGCTCGGTCAGGTCGTTGATTCTCTTGGTGAGAACCGCAATCTGAACCTCCGCGGAGCCCGTGTCGCCCTCATGCGTGGCATACTCTTTAATAATTGCTGTCTTTTCTTCTTTTAACATAGTGTTTCCACCCTTTCATCAATTAACCCTCAGTCACAGAAAAAGGCTGGTGAACTCCCCAAAAGGGGCTTACTCCTGAATCCGGGAAAGGGGCATAATGCTGTATTATTATATCATGCCGATTTTGGTTTGTAAATCATTTTATGATGCGTCTGAGGAAAAACAGCCGTTTTTCTGAAAATATTCTCTGGCCTGCTCCCCATTTTTCAGTATTTCCGCTTTCAGCTCGTCCAATCCGGCGAATTTGCGCTCCGGCCGGAGGAACTGAATCAGGTCCACCCGCACGGTCTCGCCGTAGATGTCGGGCCCGTGGTAATCGGTCAGCCACGTTTCCGCCAGAACGGCGGGCGACCCCACCGTCGGCTTGATTCCCACATTGGTAACGCCGCAGTACCGCTCCCCGCCGAAAAACACTCTGGAAATATAAACGCCGAAACGCGGAAGGACAAAATCCTTCGGCACCGCCTGGTTCAGCGTGGGGGTCCCCAGCTCCCGCCCGAGCCGCCGCCCGTGCAGGACCGGCAGGATGTACCCGTAGGGCCGCCCCAGAAGCCTTGCCGCCTCGTCCACGTCGCCGTTCGCGATCGTGGAGCGGATGCGCGTGGAGCTGACCGGCTCGCCGTCCAGCAGGACGGCGT
The DNA here is from genome assembly GCF_052442865.1 of Caproiciproducens puteiluti. Taxonomy (NCBI): domain Bacteria; kingdom Bacillati; phylum Bacillota; class Clostridia; order Eubacteriales; family Acutalibacteraceae; genus Caproiciproducens; species Caproiciproducens puteiluti. Next base: position 3,888,000 of record NZ_CP194790.1, read on the forward strand.
GGGTCACGGCGGTTTCCATTCCGCGCTCCCCGCAAAGGCGGGAAAGCATATTGCTGTCCCCTTTTCCGCCGCGCCCGAACGTGAAGTTGAACCCGCAGCAGACTTTTTTCGCGCGGCAGACCTTTTGCAGAATCTGACCGACGAATTCCTCGGCGGACAAATCCTTTACCGCCGAAAAATCCAGGATGTAAAGCTGTTCCACGCCGAATTCTTCCAGCAGGCGGATTTTCTGCTCCTGCGTAATGATCTCCCCGCCCGCGCTTCCGCCCAGATCGGTGAGCGGGTTGTGCGCGAAGGTGAGCACCGTTGGGACAAGACCCCTTTTCTTCGCCTCCACCGCTGTGGAAATCACCTTTTTGTGTCCGATATGCAAACCGTCAAAGCTGCCCAGCGCAACGGCGGAATCGCCGGCAGAGGGCGTCAAATCGTAGTAAACGTTCATCATGCATTCTTCTCCAGTATCAAGACTTGCAAAATCCGCGGTCCCTTTTGCCAAAATCAGTTCCCTTCCTCAAAGAAAAGCCGCAACACGGAAAGCTCCGCTTTTTCCCTGTCGACGGCCCCCAGCCCCAGAAAGCTTCCTTCGGGGGAGAGCACGCGCAGAAAAGCGCCGTCCGTTTCGTCCCCCGGCAGCCCCGAAAGACGTTCCAGACTGAGCGCGCCGCCGTTGCAGAACCGCCGCGCCTGAGCGCCCGTCACCCGCAGCGCGGGGCGGCCGGAAAACAGGCTTTCGGTCGGTCGGACCTTTTGCTCCAGCGTCCCCAGTCCGGAAAGCTGCTTCGCCTCGTCCAGCGAAACCGCGTCCTCCAGCGAAAATCCGGCGGCCCGCGTCCTTCTCAGCGAGGACATCACGCCGAACGTCCCCAGCCTTTCGCCGATGTCCGCGCAGAGTGTCCGTATATAGGTTCCCGCGGAGCAGCGCACGGTCAGCGCGCCGCTCTGCGTGTTTTCGTCAAATTCATTCAGAATCAGCTCATAAATCGTAACCGGGCGCTTGTCGCGCTCCACCTCGATCCCCTGCCGCGCAAGGGTATAAAGCCGCTGTCCGTTCTTCTGCACCGCAGAGTACATCGGCGGAATCTGCCAAATATTTCCGCGGAAATAAGGCAGTACGGCTTCTATTTGGGCCTTTTGAACCCTTTCGCCGCATTCCTGCAGCTTTTTGCCGGTAATATCCTGTGTGTCGGTACGGTACCCAAGCTGAAAACCGGCACGGTACTCCTTGTCCGTATCGTCCAGAAGCGAAGCCGCCCGCGTCGCCTTTCCCAAAAGCAGGGGCAGCACCCCGGTAGCCATCGGGTCAAGGGTGCCGGTGTGGCCGATTTTCTTCTGTCCGCAAAGGCGGCGCATCACCGCCACCACGTCAAACGAGGTGAAGTCCTGCGGCTTGTCTATCACGATGACCCCGTTCATGGCTTCCCTCCCGCTGTATTTTAAAGATGCTTGCCAATCTCCGCAAGCATCTGCTTCTCGGCTTCCTCCAGGGTGGTGTTAAAGGTACACCCCGCCGCTCCCGCGTGTCCGCCGCCGCCGAAAACGGCGCAGATTTCGGAAGCGTTCTGCGGCGGCTGTGCCCGCAGGGAAATCTTATACCCGCCGCCCGCCTTTTCGCGGATGGTCACGCCGATGACCACGCCCTCGATCGCGCGGGGAATGGAGGCCAGTCCCTCAATATCGCCCTCCGTCGCGCCGGTGCTTGCGATCATCTCATTGGTAATTTTAATGACCGCGACGCGGTTGTCGTAAAAATAGCGGATGGTATCCATGACGCAGCGCTCCATATCGATGCGCGCGCGGCTTTTCGTGTCGAACATCACGCGGTTGATCCGGTGCCCGTCGGCGCCTTTTTCAACAAGGTCCGCGGCAATACGGTACGTGGTCGGGGTCACGTTGATGTATTTGAAGCAGCCGGTATCCGTCGTAATGCCCGTATAAAGGGAATCCGCGATCACGGAATCAATTTCCACGCCCAGCAGATTGAGCAGGTCGAAAATGATTTCGCAGGTGGCGGCCGCTTTCGCGTCCAGACAGGTGCGCTTCGCGTAATCGGAATTGGAAGGGTGATGGTCGATACAGAGGTCGACCCTGTCCCCGTAAAGGCTCTGATTCGGTTCCCCGATCAGCTGCAGGTCGGCGATATCCACCGCGACGACCGTTTCGGGGGAAAACGTCTCCTCTTCCACGCCGCTGAAAAGGTACCGGTATTTCGGCACGATCGCGTCGGAGCAGCGGATCATGGCGTGTTTGCCCATTTTCTGCAGGCCCCGGCAAAGCGCCGTGGCGGAGCCCAGGGTGTCGCCGTCCGGATACTGGTGGCTTAAAATCAGGATTTGGTCGGCTTCCCGCAGAAAATCGGCCGCCTCGCTTCGGGTTATCATTTTTTATCACCCCTTAAATCGTTGAGCATCCGCGAAATATTCGCACTGTATTCGATGGAGTCGGTCGCTTTGAAGGTAAGCTCCGGCACATGCCTGAGCTCAAGCCGCGCGCCAAGCTCGTGACGGATAAAGCCGGACGCCGATTTCAGGCCGGCAACGGCCTGTTTCGCCTGTTCCATTCCCTCCATCGCGCTGACAAAAACCGTGCAGTAAGATAAATCGCTTGTGACGTCCACCCGGACAATACTGATCAGGCCCTGTACCCGCGGGTCTTTCAGCTCGCGGAAAATTGCCGTCAGCTCCCTTTTGATATCCTCGGTCGTCCGTCCCATTCTGTGGCTGGCCATTTTCTACCTCCGTATATTACACTCTCGGGATCAGTCCCTGTATTCCTCCATCACAAAGGCTTCCAGAACGTCCCCTTCCTTGATGTCGTTGAAGCGCTCCAGACCGATGCCGCAGTCGTAGCCCTCGGCGACCTCTTTCACGTCGTCCTTGAAACGGCGCAGGGAAGCGATCTTATCCTCCGTAATGACAATCCCGTCGCGCACAACGCGAATCTGTGCGACGCGGGTGATTTTGCCCGTCGTAACGTGGGCGCCCGCAATGGTACCCACATTGGTGATTTTATAAACCTCGCGGCACTCGGCCTTGCCCAGGGGCAGTTCGCGGAATTTCGGCGCAAGCATGCCCTTCATGGCGGACTCGATTTCGTCGATACAGTCGTAGATGATGCGGTACAAACGCAGATCCACGCCGTCGCGCTTGGCGTTTTCCTCGGCGACCGGGTCGGGCCGTACGTTAAAGCCGACGATAATGGCGTTGGAAGCGGAAGCGAGCATGACGTCGGATTCGCTGATCGCGCCCACGCCGCCGTGAATGACGTTTACGCGGACTTCCTCGTTGCTCAGCTTCTCCAGCGACTGGCGGACCGCTTCTACAGAGCCCTGCACATCGGCCTTTACAATGATCTGCAGCTCCTTCATGTCGCCCTGCTTCATCTGGTCGAACAGATTGTCAAGGGTGACCTTGGTGCGGGAGTTGAACCGCTCTTCCTTCAGCTCGGTGCGGCGCTGCTCCACCAGCTCCCTTGCAAGGCGCTCGTCGGACACGGCGTTGAAGATATCGCCGCCGGTCGGCACGTCGTCAAGACCGGTGATCTCCACCGGAACGCTCGGTCCCGCCTGCTCGATCTTCTGCCCGTCCGCGTCCGTCATGGCGCGCACGCGGCCAACGGTGGTGCCGGCAACAATGATATCGCCGGTGCGGAGCGTACCGTTCTGGACCAGCATGGTCGCAATCGGGCCGCGGCCTTTGTCAAGCCTTGCCTCAATCACGGTACCCTTTGCGGCACGGTCCGGATTGGCCTTCAGTTCCTTCATATCCGCCGTCAGGATAATCATTTCCAGAAGATCCTTGATGCCGGTCTTCTTCACGGCGGAAACAGGGATACACGGCGTGTCGCCGCCCCACTCCTCCGGAACAAGGTCGTACTCCGTCAGCTGTTCCATGACATGCTGCGGGTTCGCGCCCGGCTTATCCATCTTATTGATCGCGACAATAATGGAAACCTCCGCGGCCTTGGCGTGGTGGATCGCTTCCACGGTCTGCGGCATGATGCCGTCGTCCGCGGCGACCACCAGAACGGCGATATCCGTTACCTGTGCGCCTCTGGCACGCATGGTGGTAAACGCGGCGTGGCCCGGGGTGTCCAGGAAAGTGACGTCGCGCTCGCCCAGCTTTACCTGGTACGCGCCGATGTGCTGGGTAATGCCGCCGGCCTCGGAGGCGGTGACATTCGCGTGGCGGATGGCGTCCAGAAGGGACGTCTTGCCGTGGTCGACGTGGCCCATGACGACCACAACCGGCGCGCGCGGCACAAGGTTGTCGTCCTTGTCCTCGCTGTCGTCGATGATCTGTTCCTCAATGGTGACGACGACTTCCTTTTCCACCTTCGCGTGAAATTCCATGGCGGCGAGAGTGGCGGTGTCGAAGTCGACGGTGTCGTTGACGGCGGCAAACACGCCCAGAGCCATCAGCTTCTTGATGACCTCGGCGGCGGTGGCCTTCAGGCGGAGCGCCAGCTCGCCGACCGTAATTTCCTCCGGAATCTGGATGGTGATCGGTTTCGCCTTGCGTTCCAACGCGATACGGCGCAGACGCTCGGCCTCCGTCTCCTTGCGGGAATTCCTTGGCCTGCCGCGGTACTGGGAGCTGCGCTGGGTCAGCTTCTGCTTCTGCACGGTATTGGCCGTGTTGATTTTTTCGGAAGCGAGACGGTCGTATTTTTCGTTGTATTTGTCAAGCTCCACATGGGACGCTCTCGTATCGACAATCCTGCCCTCGGTGCGTTTGATCGCGTTGCCGGAGTCGCCGCCGGACGGCTGCGGACTTCTCTGCATGGTGCTCTGCTGCGGTCTGGGCGCCACGGGAGCCTTGTGCTGCTGCGGGGGCTTGGGGCCGACCGGCGTAATCTTGCCCGGCTTTACGGCCTTGCGCACAGGCGGAACAGAAGCCGGGGCGCCCTGAGCGGGATGCGCCGGGGCTGCGGGCCGCTGCTGCTGCGCGCCCTGCACCGGACGCGGAGCTCTGGCCTGCTGCTGTACGGGCGGACGGGGCGCGGGCTTCTGCGGCTGGATGATGACATCCGGCTTTTCCGGCTCCACGACGGTCTCGTTCCGGTTTGCCTGAGCGAAATACGTGTCAAGGTTTTCGCTGCTGTTCTTCTGGGTAAACGTTTCAAAAACAAGATCGAGTTCGTTTTCGTTGAGAGCCGTCATATGTTTTTTGGTTTCACCGGCATACTTTTCCAAAGTATCAATGACATCCTTATTCGGAATGTTCAAATCCTTTGCCACCTCATGGACCCTGTATTTCATCATCATATATCAAATTCCTCCTCATTACTCTGTACCAGCCGCCTGTGCCCGGGAAAGCTCAAGCAGCTTTTTAGCGAACCCTGCGTCATTCACCGCTACAACTCCGGTTCGCTTTCCTAGAGCCATGCTGATTTCGTCCATTACCGCCCCGCAGGTCACCACCGCGGTTCCTTCTTCCCCAGCCGCCTGCCGGACGCCTCCGGCGGTTCGGGGGGAAAGGTCCGCCGCCAGCAGTATCAACGCGGCGCTTCCCCTCCTCAGCGATTCGATCGCCGCGTCATTGCCGAGCGAAAGCCTTCCGGCCCGACGGGCAATGCCGAGAAGATGTAAGATTTTTTCATTCATTCCGGCTGATTTCCTCCTCCATACGGTCAAATACCTCGTCGGGGATTTTGCAGGAGAAGGCTTTTTCAAATCTTCTCGCCTTTCGCGCCGCTTTCAGGCAGTCTATGCTCCTGCACACATATGCGCCGCGCCCCGGCTTGCGTCCTGTCAAATCAAGAGATATTTCCTGCCCGGGCGATTTTACCACCCGCACAAGCTCTTTTTTCGGTTTCATCTCTCCGCACCCCGAGCACATCCGCATCGGTACTTTTCTTTCGTGCATTTCATACACCGCCTGTTCCAAAAGAATTTACTTCTGCTCTTCCTCGCCGAAGAAGCCGCTTTCCGGCTTGATGTCTATCTTCCAGCCGGTCAGCTTGGCGGCAAGGCGGGCGTTCTGCCCCTTGTTGCCGATCGCGAGGGAAAGCTGGCTGTCCGGCACGGTCACGCGGCAGGCGTGGGAGCCGTCCTGCGCCGGAGTGACGGAAAGGACGTCCGCGGGCGACAGCGCGGAGGCGATAAACTGCGCCGGGTCCTCGCTGTACTCCACAATGTCGATCTTTTCGCCGCCCAGCTCGTTTACGATATTGGAAACGCGCGCGCCGCGGGAGCCGATGCAGGCGCCGACGGCGTCGACGTCCGGGTTATGGCTCACAACCGCTATTTTTGTGCGGGACCCCGCTTCGCGGGAAACCGCCTTTATCTCCACCGTGCCGTCGTAAATCTCCGGCACCTCGGTTTCAAACAATCTTTTGACCAGATCGGGGTGGACGCGGCTGATCATAGCGCGCGGGCCCTTCTCGGTTTCTTTGACATCGACCACGTACACCTTGATGTGGTCGCCCTCCGTCAGCTTTTCGTCGCCGACCTGTTCGCTCTTGGGCAGAATGGCCTCGGCCTTGCCGATCATCAGGGTCGCCGCGCCCGTGCGGGGGTCGACCCGCTCCACCAAAGCGCTGACCAGCTCCTGATGCTTGCTCTGGAACTCCTGCATCATCTGGCCGCGCTCGCCGTCGCGGATGCCCTGCCGGATGATGTTGCGGGCGGTCTGCGCCGCGATGCGCCCGAATTCCTTGGTGTTCAGCTGAACGCCGACCACTTCGCCGATGTCCGTTTTCGGGTCGATTTCGCGTGCGTCCTCCAACAGAATTTCTTTCCCCTGGTCGCTTATGTCCTCAACGACGGTCTTGCGCAGATAAACTTCGAACGTCCCTTTTGCCGGATCCATGTTTATCACACAGTCCTCGTTGCCGTAGCTGTTTTTGCAGGCCGTGACAATCGCCTTTTTGATCCTGTCGAGCATAAAGTCGACCGGAATGCCCCTTTCTTTTTCCAACAGAGCAAGGGCCTCGAAAACTTCGCTGTTCATTCCTCAATACCTCCAACAATATCATCATCCACCAGCCGCACCGACGAGGCATCCCTGGCGGCGAGTGAAATCGTTACTCCTTCCTCCGTTTGAAGGACCATGGTATTCTCCCGATAATCTTCCAGTACGGCGGCCAGCTCGCGCCGCCCGTCCTCCAGGGGGCGAATCAGCTTCACATGCACCACGGAACCCAGAAACGCCCGAAAATGTTCCTCGCGCACAAGCTCCCGGTCAATGCCCGGGGAGGAGACCTCCAGACAGTACGACTGGTCGATCGGGTCAAGTTCATCAAGCGGGCCGTTGATCGCGCGGCTCATGTTTTCACAGTCCTCAATGCCCACGCCGCCCTCTTTGTCAATAAAAATCCTCAGAAACCAGTCGGCTCCCTCTTTCAGGAAGCGGACGTCCCAGACGGAAAGCCCCAGCCCGGCCGCAATCGGCGCGGCAAGCTTCCATACCGTTTCAACGGTATTTCCGTTCTTTTTCTTATAAGCCAACCCTGTTCACCTCATAATACAAACAAAAGAGCGGGTCGCCCCACTCTTTCATCCTTCATAATATTACTTATTTATAATATCACAACAAAACTGCGAATGCAAGGGGGAAAAGTGAATAATACGCTTATTCCTCCATCTGTTTCCCCAAGAAGGATGCCGCGACCTGCGCGAGCTTGGTTTCACTTTCCGTGGGAACCTCGTCGCCGTCGTTTCCGAGCAGGATCACCGCTCCGGTCACGTCGCTGGAAGCGATAATGGGATAAACGACTTCCGCCGTCCTGTCCACACCCTCCACGGGCCGGAACGCGGATTTGCCCTTGCTGATAAAGTTCGTGCGGCTCTGCATGCATTCCTCAAGCTCGGGGGTTACGCGGCGCTCCAGAAATTCCTTGCGCGAAACGCCGGCCGCCGCGACGACATGGTCGCGGTCACAGATAATGGCAGGCGCGTTGATCGCTTTGCTCAGCACATCCGCGTACTGCCCGGCGAAGGTGGAGAGCTCGCCCACAGGCGAGTATTTCTTAAAAATGACCCCTCCCTGCGTATCGGTAAAAATTTCAAGCGCGTCGCCCTCGCGTATGCGAAGCGTGCGGCGTATCTCCTTTGGGATGACAACGCGGCCTAAATCATCAATTCTTCTGACTATTCCTGTGGCTTTCAATTTTTATTACCTCCTGTGCGGTGTTGTCTTTGCTTATTATCCGCAGGAATTTCTTTGCTATACAGGATTTGACAAGGATGATTTTGGGAAAATTTTTTCTTTTTGCTCCCACGGGCTGCACTGCCCGCTGGAAATCCGACTTTTCTTCCACGGCTGCGTCAAACAAATCCTTCTTTTATTGACGGGCCTGTGTTTATCTTTCGGGAAAATACGGTAATACTTGTAAACGGAAGGAAGCCGTACTATAATAAATCATAATAAGCTTTCCCGAATAAATGGAGGTTTTACATTGAAAAAACTGATAAAATTATGCGCCGCGGTTCTTGCGGCGGCAGCCCTGTTCGCGTTTACGGGCTGTTCGGCGCGCACGCCGGTTACGGCGGACGAGTTTAAAAAGCAGGCGGAAGCGGCCGGGTTTACGGTAACGGATTCCTCCGCCAGTGCAAACGCGGAAAAATACCTGAGCGCAATCAAAAGCGAGACCGGCACGGAGCTTGCGTTCCTTTCCTTCTCCTCGGAAAGCGCCGCTACGGAGATGTACACAAACCTCAAGTCGAGCATCACCTCCGGCACGGACGGCGACGCGAAGAACGTCGACTCCTCCTCCTATAATAAATACACCCTTGTAAACGGCGAGCTGAACCACATTCTGGTGCGGATGAATAAAACCATTGTGTACGGCAAGGCGACCACAACCTATAAAAACCAGATCGACGACTTTTTCAGCGCGATTAAATACTGAACCTGTTTCATAAGGCTCCCCTGACAGACGCGAACGCAGCGTTTGTCAGGGGAGCCTTTTTTGATGTGTAAATATCATCAATCTAAAAAAGCTTTCCGCCGGTAAAGCCCGCGAAGGCCATGGACAGAATCCCGACGTAGATCAGCACGGCGGGCAGCCCGCTGAACGCTTTGGGCATATCCGAGTTCCTGCAGATTTCCGGCGTATGGGAAAAAACGAGGGCGGCCAGAAAGAACGCCGCGCCCGTGCCGAGGGCAAAGCCGAGGGCGTCCGGCAAAGCGAGTTTCAGGCTTTTCAGCACATACGGCATGGAGAGCACGACCGTATTCATCGCCGCCGGAGCCAGAATCTGCCCGTATTTTCTGTAAAACTGTGCGGAAAAGGTTTTCAGGACAAACGCCGCGATCAGATAGGCAGCCGCGCTGCAAAAAGCCAGCAGGGCCGGCCGCAGGACAATCAGCATTTGACTGCCCGCAAGCAGCGGGCTGAGAAAATAAGCCGCAGCCATGGAAATCAGCGTAAAGACCGTTACAAAAGCGGAGTACATTCCGAGCATTTTCGGCCTGCGCCCCGCGCGGAGCACGCGGCTGAACCCGATTCCCCCGGCAAACAGGATATTTTCCGTGCTGACCGCCAGAAGCGCGATCAAAAGCATCTGTACAAAGGTGTTCATATGCGGGGCACCCTCCTTCTACCGGCTTTTTTACTGCGCTTTTCATTTACCCACTGGACGAACGCGGCGAAAAATCCAAGCAGGAGGAAGCCGAAAAACGGCAGGGAAACGCCCGCGTCGGCGGTGCCGTACACCCCCATGTTGGTGTGCCACAGGCTGCCCTTGAGCCAGAACTCCCGAATGGCGGCGCTCAGGCAGATGACCGCGGCAAAGCCGACGGAGCATCCCAGAGCGTCCGCGGCCACCGCCCAGCCGATATGGGTGGGCGCGTAATCGTTCGCGCGGGAAAGGATCATGGAGTTGCAGATCATCAGGGCGGCGAACATGCCCAGAGCAGTCACCGACCCGGGAAGCAGCTTTTCCGTCAGCCACGCGGCGGGAAGATACAGAACTGCGGAAGCCGTCAGGACCAGCCCCGGACGGATCCACAGGGGGATCATTTCCCCCACCAGACAGAGCAAAAGGGTCAGCGGCAGGGTCAGGAACAGGAAGAGAAGGGACAGCTCAACGGCGTTCCTCAGATTGTAGCCGCCCGCAACGATGGGGTAAAGCCCGAGAGCACCGATCAAAACAGGGTTTTTGAAAAACGCCCCGTTAAAAAAGATCGTGCCCGTTTCGCGCAGCAGGGTTTTCTTATTCGTCATACGGTTCATCCCCCAGTCTCAGCGCCCCCAGCAGCAGAGAATCAATCTGCGGGGCTGCGGCGTTGGCAATGATGACGGCGAAGACGGCCCCCTGCTCAAACGCGCCGAAGCGGCGGAACATCATCACCAGAAAGCCGGCAAAGGCGCCGTAAAAAATGCGTCCCGGTATCCTGTGCGGGGCGGTCACTGGATCGGTGACCATGAACACGGAACAGAAAAGCAGGGACCCCGACATCAGCTCGTACTTCACAGAGGTCAGCGGGTCGCACGCAATTCTGGGAAAAAACGCCGCAATCAGCACGGCGACGGCCAAAAAGGAAACCGTGATTTCCCACCTGGCCGTGCGCTTCAGGAACAGGAAAAGCCCGCAGGCGCAGATCACCAGGATTCCGGTCGTACCCAGCGGGCCGGGAAACACGCCCCAAAGCATGTCGAGCGGCAGAATGCCCGGCTTCAAACCGCTTTTTAAAACAGCGGCGGGCGAACGGGCCAGCACCGCGGTAAAATCCTGATACGGAGGAATCGTCTGAGCGGTCGCCGGATCGAAATAAGAAAACATCTCCTTCGGCCAGCAGAGCACGGCAAAGGCGACGCCGGACGCCGCCGGATTAAACGGCGTATGCCCGATGGAGCCGAACGGCATCTTCGCGACCAGAATCGCAAAGGCGGCCGCCGCACAGGGCAGCCACAGGGGGGCGTTGAGCGGCATCAGCATGGTGATCATCATTCCCGTGACAAGGGAGGACCCATCGGAAAGGCTGATGCTCTTTGTCTGGATCAGGCTGAACGCAATCTCGCAGACCGCACAGGCCAGCATGGTCACGCCCGCCATCACGAGCGGGCGCGGCCCGTAGTGCACCGCGGGCAGAACGAGCAGCATGGCAAGCGCGAACAGCACGTCGCGCATCATGGAGGCTACGGAGGCTTCGCTTTTTACAAAAGGAGCTCTCGCTTCATTTAACGTCAATCGAAGTCACCGCTTTTCTTATATGCGGCCGCCTTCGAAATGGCGGCGCGCAGATCGATTCCGGAAGGGCAGGCGACGGCGCAGGCCGAACAGCCGATGCATTTCTGCACGTTCAGCATCCTGACAGGGTCCGGGCTGGCGCTTTGTATCTCTCTCAGAACCTTCCACGGCACAATGCCGCGCGGGCACGCCCGCTCGCATTTTTCACAGCCGATGCAGGGATAGGTCTTGTTTCTGGGGGGCTTTCGCAGTGCGATCACACAGCGCGTTGCCGCCGTGACCGGCTCGGACAGGTCGGTGACGGCTTTTCCCGTAACGGAAGAACCGGTGATGACCACCTTCGTCTTTTCGCTCGCTTCGCAGGCGTCCAGCAGAAATTTCAGCGGCGTGCCGATACGCACCCGCAGATTCCGCCAGTGCTCGACCCCGTCGCCCGCCACCGTCACCACGGTAAAGCTCTGGGGTTCGTTTTCGTCCACGGCGGCGGTCAGCGCCAGAAGTGCCTGCGCGCCGACGTACGCGGCGTTTTTTCCGGAAGCGTACAGCTTCCGTTTCAAGAGCACCCGCGCCGGATACCGTTCGCCCGCAAGGATCAGATCCGCCTGCGGGTTGATTTTCTGAATCACGCGCGCTTCCCGGGAAGTCGCCACGGCGATTTTGTTCTCCGCCGCGCCGCACGCCCGCGCGGCGAGCACCAGCCCGGCGATCATCGCGTGCGTATTTTCCCGCAGCGTCGCCATGGCGCTCGTCGTACAGGGGTCCTCGTCAAAGCAGCAGGCCACGAGCATATCCGGTTTCAGCCGACGCAGCCGCCTCAACTTCTTGTCGAGCGCCGTACCGTCGAACTCGTCGACGATCCCGGCGGCCTCGGCAGCGGCGATGATCCCGCCGGCGTCAAGCTTCCCCTTCCGGGGCGGAAGCGGATTCGGCTCCTCAATGTCCTCCGGAACGGGAAGATTCTTTATTTTATGTCTCAGCGAAGCTGATTTTTGCTGCTCCAGCTTTACGCCGCGCTGCAGTATCACGCCGCCACCCCCGTTTCTATTTTTGCCCGGCCGCCGCTTTCAGATCCCTGATCGCCTGTGCGGCATCCTCCGCCTTGAATACGCTTGTCCCCGCCACGCACACATCCGTGCCCGCCTGGGCGGCCGTCCGGATCGTGGAGGGATTGATCCCTCCGTCCACCTGAATCAGCAGCTCGGGCCTGCGGGCTTTCAGGACACGGATCTTTTCCATCATGTCCTCCATAAAGCTCTGGCCGCCGAACCCCGGCTCCACCGTCATGACAAGCACCATATACAGCTTGTCCAGATACGGGAACAGCACTTCCGCGGGAGTGCCCGGCTTCACGGACAGCGCCGGCTTTACGCCGCCAGCACGGATGGCTTCCAGCGTTTTTTCCGTGTCGGACTTCGATTCTATATGAAAAGTAATAATATCCGCTCCGGCGTCTATAAAATCAGGGACATACCGGAGCGGTTCCTCGATCATCAGATGCACGTCAAAAGGTTTTTCCGTAAATCCGCGCACGGCCCTGATCACCGGCGCACCGAAAGTCAGGTTCGGCACAAAATGCCCATCCATTACATCCAGATGGATCCAGTCTGCGCCACAAAGGTCCATTCTTCTTACTTCATTTCCAAGCTGTGAAAAATCCGAGGAAAGCACCGAAGGTGCTATTAGCATATTGATTCCTCCATTGCTTTTTCCTTTATTCTACCCTAAATAGATTGTTTTTTCAACTTTTTCAGAACCGGTTCCCTCAAACTTTATAGTGGCTGCCGGGAACGGATTCCCGGCAGACGATCTATAATGAAGCGGTTTAAATATTTGCCCCGCACTCTATTGTATGCATGAATTCCCATTTTGGCAGTAAAAAAGCTCCGCATCCGCGAAGCTTTTTCCGCTATTTCTCATCGTGGCCGGAGAGATCGTCCCCGGGGGCGTCTCCCTTGCTTTTCCTGCTTTCCCTGTAATAGACCACACAGGCAAGCACCAGCGCCGCCGCGGTAAGCCCGCGCAGCACCCAGCCCCAGGCCCCGGCAAACGGGTTGACCGCGAGGGCGGCATCCGCAAACCACCATCCGCCCAGAAGGATAAAGAACGCGCCCAGCGCGTAAAAAACACGGTTTTCCCGGCTCATCCGGAAAATCAGGATCAAACCGACGGCAACCCACATCGCCGCATATACGTAAGGCAAATCAACCGCTCCCCGCTGTTATGATATTTTATCATAATATGAATCGGGATTTCTGTCAATCGCTACGCGCAGGTTTTCTCGACTCTGCGCAGCCTGCCCTGTGCACGCTGGGGATGCCTGTGCATCCGGCGGCGGCGCACGACGACTTCCCGCCTGAGCTGTAAAAAGCAGCAGAAGGCCACGACGGCCTGCAGAACAAACTGGACGGTCTGGAACAGCCAGTTCCCCTCGCCGGAGAGAAGAGAGAGCACCCCCATCGCCGCGGTCATCCCCAGCAGCGCGCGGCCGGACTCCGTCCGCGGCCTGAATTTTTTGGCCATGATGCCCGCCGCCAGCAGCATGATCGTTCCCGTAAAAAGATTCATCATTTTATCCCCCCGGCCCCAAAACCGTTCATATGTTCTATTTGTTGTCCTTATAATAACACATATGTTCTATTGAATGCAAGCCTTCTTTTTCAAAAAAATTTCGCGGGGACATCCACGGGACAGCAAAAAAGAGCGGGGTTTCCCCCGCTCCCTGTATTACAGAACATAAATATTCATTTTACGGTTTCCGAACTGCCGGCACTGCCCGACCGTGTTGAAATACAGGTCGGCGACAATGCGCCCGTCCATTACCCCGCCGCCGGTATCCGCCGCAATGGCGTAACCGTAAACGACCTTGCCGTCCGGGGAGCAGATATAAAGCCTGCTGCCGTAGGGGATGATCTTCGGATTGACCGCGACCAGTCCGAACGCCGCCGCCCGCCCGGTTGAGGTTCTTCCCCCGCCGGTGTAGCCGGTGCACTTTCCGGTAACGTATTTTTTATAGGAAATGGTCTTTCCGTTTTGGTCGGTAATCGTTCCGTCACCGTTGATCACGGCGGCGCCCGCCGCTTTTTTCTTTGTTCCGACCACGGTCACCTGATCGACCGGCTGCTCCACCACGGTGGTGCTGACGACCTCGCTGGCGGCAACCTTTCCTTCCACCAGCTTCTGGCGGGTAACCACGGACTGGCTGCCGGCTTTGCCGGAAGTCTTGACCTTGATCTGCCCTTTATAAAGGCTGGCGCTGTTCTCGTTTTTATTTTTGAACGCGACCGGCTGAATGCTGGTCACTTCCTTATAGGTCACCCTTGAGACGGAAATTTGCATTCCCTCGCTGACAGGGGCGTTCTTCTCCACACTGACAAGGTCCTCCGCGCCGAGGGAAGTCCCGGCTTCCTCAAGCGCCTGGGCGACTGTGCCTTCGCCGGCGACCACGGATTTCGTCTGCCCGTCCGCCGTAATGCTGACGGTAAATTTTCTTTTTACCTGGATGTCCGTTTCCTGTGTAACCTTTTCAGCCGGCTTCGGAGTAACCACATCGTTTGCTTTCAGCGTTACCGCCGCCGCAGACAGCGCCTGCGCCACCGTATCGCCGTGGTGCAGCGTAACGGTTTTTACATCGCCGTCCGCGCTGATATCCGCCTGAAATGCAGTTCTCACAGTGATAAGGATTTTCCCGTCCGGGGTCAGTTCGGGGCTGCGCTCAACAATATCGTTTTCGCCGTGCTTAACATTTGCCGCGACAAGAATTTCATCCGTCCCATCATTGAACAGCTGTACGGATCTCTTTTCTCCGTTATAATCGACCACTGCGTTACGCGTTACTGCCGCCACCGTGATGACGGAACTGACTGTAATCACAATCATCATAGCCAGAGCAAGCACTCTTTTCATCGAGTTTTGCAGACAGGCCGTATTTCGTGTAAAAAATTGCATTTGTTCACCCTTTTCCCTGCTTCGGCGGGGTAAATATGGGCCTTGCCCACCACCTTGCCGAGCGTCAGTTTTTAGAGCATCTATCCAATGGCGTAATTATATTCACCTAATGCATAATTGTCAAATTAGCATCGGTCGCAAATTTGTAGATATTGCACAAAGCCTTTCCAGCAAATATTCGGAATTTCCGCCTTAATTTTCCGTGTCGGCACAAATACTCCTTTTCTTGCGCTTTCAAAGAAAGCCTTTTCTGTGCAAAATGCAAGAAAATCAAAGTTACAAACTTGTTACAAATATTACAGCATTGTTTACACTGTAAAGAATTGGGTTTTTCGGCCGCTTTTCCACCGTTTTTCTGAACGATCGGTTAAAATCAGCGGCTCTGCGCCTGAGTTTTTGGCCATTATGAACAGTGTTTCAAAACCTGTCGTTTTTGATACAATTCCGCCTTTCCGCCGAAGGGCGGTACGCTCCTGAAAAACCGGTTTTCGTTCATTTTCGCTGCCTGAATCCGGCGCCGAAAGGCACAACGCAACCACACTATATATAGTATATGAAGGCCGTCCAAAAAGAGCGCGAACTCTGCCGGAAAAATGCTATATATAATGAAAAGGGACTCCGGTCATCCGGAGTCCCTTTTACCGTACAATCAATCCTAAGTATCTCGACAGGTCGCAAGCCTGTACCGCAGTGACGACCGCCCCCTGCAGCTCCGGTCCGGAAAGCAGGATTCCCGCGATTTCACAGGTTGTAAAATCCATCCCTTTGAGCGGTGCGTGAAGAAATTCCGACCGGGTCAGATCGCATTTCTGAAACCCGGCTGACTTGAAGGCACACAGCTGAAAACTCGCGTTTGAAAAGTCGCTTTCTGCAAAGCGGCAGCCCTTCATTTTCACCGAGGATAAATTCCCATAGGTGCAGATGCATTTTTCTATGGTGACGCTTTCAAAAGAAGACTCTGAAAAATTGACGCCCAGCATCTTGCAGTTTTCAAACCGCACCCTGCGCAGCAGGCATTTGGAGAAATCGGCATTGGAAAGATCGCAGCCGCTGAAAACGGCATCCGCAAAATACAGGCTTCCAAACCTGCTTTCCGCCAGGCGGCAGTTCTCGAAAAAACATTCCCGAATGTCGGTGCCGCAGGCCTCCATGCCGTTTTGCACCGCGTTCCGAAAGCGGTAACCTTTCACGTCCCGTTCTTCCTCCTGTGCCTGCCGAAGGGCTTCTTCCAGGGTTTCCATTTCCGTTAACTGCTCAGAGAGCTTTGGTTCTTCCATTTTTATCATTTCGTTTCCATCACTCCTGTGAATTTTTTGTCCCGGCAATATTCATTTGCTCCGTTCCCCAGGCGGCCAGCTCGTTCAGCGCCGGCATCAGGCTCTCTCCCGACCGGCTCAGGGAATATTCCACGTGCGGCGGTATTTCCATGTACTGGACCCGTCGTACCAGCCCGTTTTCTTCCAGCTCCTTCAGGGACTGCGACAGCATCATGTTGGTGATTCCGCAGACGCACCGTTTCAGTTCATTGTACCTTAAAACGCCCTTGCAGCTAAGCGCCCACAGAATCGGAAGCTTCCATTTTCCGCCGATCAGCCTCAGGGCATACGTGACCGGACATTTCCCGATTTCTTCTTCCCGTTCCGCTGTATTTTCCCCTATACTCATAAAATCCTTCCTTAGTCATAAAAATCTGCATACTTGTATTTTTCATTCCTTATTTTATAATAATATCATAAACAAATACGAAGGAGCAATGATTATGGACGAAGTTCTTCAATTTTTAACCGAAAATCCCACCTTTTACCTCGCCACGGTGGAAGGCAACGTTCCCAAAGTCCGTCCTTTTGGGTTCATCATGAAATACGACGGAAAACTCTGCTTCTGCACCAACAACGGAAAAAATGTGTATAAGCAGATGAAGGAAAACCCCAATATTGAGATCTGTACGACCAGCAAGACCAGCGAATGGCTGCGCCTGAAGGGAAAAGCAGTTTTCTGCACCAGCAAAGAAAGCAAGCAGGCCGCGCTGGCGGCAGCTCCCTACCTTTCCAGTATGTACCGGGTAGACGACGGTATTTTTGAGGTTTTTTCCATTGACGAAGCGGAAGCCACTTTCAGCAATATGAAGGGCGAATCCAGAACCGTTCGCTTTTAACAGTACCCCGACAGGCCTATTAAAGCCGAAATGCAGTAATGATTAGGAAGGTCCCCGCAGACAAGCTGCGGAGACCTTTTGATGTGACGGAACCGAAACGCCTTGAAACAGAGAAAACCCGCACGGATACAAGCACCGTGCGGGTAAAATTGAAGAAATTATCTCTTGGAGAACTGGGGTGCGCGACGGGCTGCTTTCAAGCCGTACTTCTTGCGCTCCTTCATTCTCGGGTCACGGGTCAGGAACCCGGCCTTCTTCAGAGCAGAACGCAGATTCTCGGAATCATACTGGAGCAGCGCTCTGGCAATGCCGTGGCGGATTGCGCCGGCCTGGCCGGTTACGCCGCCGCCGGCTACGCGGCAAACAACGTCGAATTTCTCATTTGTATTGGTAAGAACCAACGGCTGACGGACGATCAGCTTGAGGGTGTCAAGTCCGAAATAATCGTCGATGCTTCTGTCGTTGATGGTCACTTTACCGGTGCCCTGGTAAACTCTTACGCGGGCAACGGAGCTTTTTCTTCTGCCGGTTCCATAGAAATATGGTGCTTTCTCGTACATATTAATCCTCCTCCCTTACAGTTCCCAAGCCTGCGGCTTTTGAGCGGCGTGAACGTGTTCCGCGCCTTCAAACAGACGAAGTCTGGTCATGGCGGCACGGCCGATCGTGGTGCTGGGGATCATGCCTTTTACGGCAAGCTCCATCGCCTTGCAGGGCTTTTCACTCATAAGGGTGTCGTATCTGACAGCCTTTAAATGTCCGATGTAACCGGTGTGGTGATAGTAGAATTTCTTTTCCAGTTTCTTTCCGGTCAGCACGGCGTCTTTGCAGTTGATGATGATCACATGATCGCCGCAGTCAACGTGCGGAGCAAAGGTTACTTTGTGTTTTCCGCGGAGCAGAACAGCGGCCTGTTTGGCGACGCGGCCCAGCGGTTTGCCTGCTGCGTCGAGCACATACCACTTGCGCTCAACTTCGCCGGCCTTCGGCATATAGGTGGACATAGCTTATACCTCCTGAATTTTATCTGAAAATATCACAAAACCCCGCCCTTTTGGCAGGGCTGCCTTTCTTAAAAAAGCGCGCCGAAAAGCGGCGCAAAGGAATTGCATGTATGATACTACCACAGGAAGGCCGCCGTGTCAAGAGCAAAGTGCGATTATTTTAATTTAGTTGATGGTTTTCTCCGGTTTTCACCTGTTTTTGGCCTGTTTCTCGCCGTCGCTCCCCCGTCATTTCACTTTTCAGAGCTTTTTGTTTTTTATTGTCAACCTTATAATAAAATCCAAGGTTGACAATTCAACAAATCCCGCCTATACTGAAAACAAATTCATTGATATGGGAGATGCTTATGAAAACAAAACAGCTGACTTTGACCGCGTTGTTTACCGCGCTTACCATCCTATTTGCGCAGCTGATCCTTCCGCTGTCCTTCACCCCGGTTCCACTGTCGCTTTCCCTTCTGCCGGTCTATCTTTCCGGCGCGATTCTGCCGAAACGGTACGCCGTGTACTCCCAGCTGGTCTATCTTCTGATCGGCGCCGTTGGCCTACCGGTATTTGCCGGATTCAAAGGCGGTCCGGGCGTGCTTTTCGGGCCAACGGGCGGATTCCTCATCGCCTATCCGCTGATGGCCTTTCTGACCGCATGGATTCTGGAGCTTCTTAAGAAAAAGACGCTCGCCTCCTGCGTCCCGGCCATGCTCGCCGCCCTTGCCGTGTGCTATCTGTGCGGTTCCCTGTTCTACGCGTTCGCAGGGCACGTCAGCTGGCTCAAATCCCTCTCCGCCACGGTTTTCCCGTTCGTCCTTTTCGATCTGATCAAGGTCGCCGCTTCTGTTTTACTCGCCCCGGCGATCAACAAAGCGTTGACAAAAGCAAGCCTAATACAAACCGTATAATGGTTTGGACCTGCCGCTCCGGAAGCGGACCAGCCGGTCGGCACGCGCCTACGGCGACGCTTCCAGTTGGCTTAATATTAAATCGGACGTGGATTGCTCCGAAACTCCTTTCGCCGCGCCGGGCGCGGCACCTCCCTCACAGAGGGAGGCAGGGGTTCGCTCTCTTTAGGCTCCCTCTGGGAGGGAATTTGACCCGCTTTTCCGTTCCCCCCGTCAATGAAAACCACAGCAGTATCGTATCTCATAGAGATACCTTGGGGATACCTGGGGGTAACAGAGAATTTTGTATTCCCGACATTGCTTAGAACGACAGATTTAGGGATCGATTCATCATTTTACTTGCAGTCGAGTTCGCCGTAGGCGCATCCCGGACCGGTAGGTCCAAAATCCCCCTGCGCGTCCTTTGCCTACTTTCGGACAAGGGTGAATTGTCAAGTGAAGTGCAACAGTTAGGAAGAAATAACTTCAGCAGGAGTTTTCCAGTTCAAACATTTACGCGGTCGGTTGTTGAGAAGTTGCATGACAAAAGCCACGGCTTCTGGGGTAAGCTCGGTAAAGTGGGTTCCTCTGGGAAAAAACTGGCGAATCAATCCGTTCGTATTTTCCACAGTTGGCTTTTGCCATGGAGATGCAGGGCGAGTGTAATAGTACAGTGCCTCAAAGCGGCTCTCAAATTCATGATGACAGTTGAATTCGATCCCTCGATCCGATGTTACCGTACGGAGCGGAAGTTTGCCTCCTTCAAAGAAAAACTCAAAGCCCCGCATGACCTCTTCTCTCTTACTGTTGCACAGGACGGCAAGGCAGGAGTACCGACTTTTTCGATCGGTCACATTCAGCAAATAGGTATGTCTCGTTTTCCCGAATACGATTGTATCTGCCTCCCAATCTCCGAGCCGTTTTCTCCGCAGAACGTCTTTGCTTCTCTCCCGAATTTCCCTCGCACCGGCTTTGTATCCGCGGGTCTCTCCATGCTTGCGGCCATAGTGACGCAGTTTCATCGTAAGCTGCACGGAACGCGGCAGAAGGTTTGTATGCAGCCAACGATAAATGCTGCTGTGCGAAATCTTCATCTTCTCGTCGTCTGGATAGTCTAACCGGATTCTTCCGGAAATTTGTTCGGGGGACCATGACAGCTCCAGTTTTTCCGCTATGTAAGATGTCAGATCGAGGTCCTGATACAGCTTCGTTCGATGGCATTTCATACGTCGTTCCAAATATTTAGCCTGTGCCGGAACGCTCAGATATTTTTGCCCCGAACGGTTCCTTTTGATCTCCCGACTGATTGTCGCGGGACTCCTTTGTAGCCTGCGTGCAAGCTGTCGCATACTGATTCCGTTATTCCACAATTGGGCTATCAATGCGCGTTCTTTTGGTGTAAGATGATGGTAGTCCATAAAAAGCCTCTCCTTCAGTGGTGTCTCTTCAACTCCTACTGTATCATGGATTTGGCTTTTTGTGGACTCTGTCTATCCTCCTGTTGCACTTGTTATTTTAATCCGCCCAAGATCGAAAGTAGGGGCCCGCCCGGCCTGAGGGCGAAGCTGACGATCAACTCCTACTTGCGGCGATGCTCTCATGAAGCAGGCGGAGACTCCTTCCGTCGCGGACCCGCCCGGCCCGTGGGCGGAATAAGACCCGTTATAAAGCCCTTTTCTTCGGATAGGGCTTTTTTTCATCGGTAAGGCCCAAAAGATAGTCCACACTGGTTTGGTATATTTCAGACAATTTCATCAGTATTTCGGGGGAAATTGCGTTGACTCCGTTTTCATAGGCGGAATAAGTCCTCCGATTGATAAACAGCAAATCGGCAACATGCTGCTGTGTCCAGTCCCGGTCTTCTCTCAGCTCTCTAATTTTATTATAAATCAATATTCTCACCCCAACCTGATTATAAATGCCAGAATTTCTGCCATTGACTTTTGGCAGAAATTCTGGCACAATAAGATCGAGGTGATAAAAGTGGAACCTTATCGGGAAATGTACTATCTTCTATTTAACCGTGTAACCGACGTTATCCGCGATTTGCAGGACGCTCAGAAAGAGACGGAATCCCTTTTTCTGGAAAAGGGCCCGGAGCATCCGATTTCCGCGCTGCGGATTTATCCGAAGCATAAAGATTAGTCCATAAAAAAGGCGGCTGAAAATTCAGCCGCCGGAATCGCTATTGCATTTCTCTTCCTATGACCTTCGCGAGCGCGCCCACCTTCTGAAACAGGGTCGCGTAAGCCTCGGGAGTGAGCTGCTGTGCGGCGTCGCTCATCGCGACCTTAGGGTTGGGATGCACCTCGATAATCAGCCCATCGGCACCTGCGGCGATTCCCGCGAGGGATAGGGACGTAATATACTTTGATTTTCCCGCCGCATGGGACGGGTCGATAATAATCGGCAGGCTGCTGCGTTCCTTGACCACCGGCACAGCGGAAACGTCGAGCGTATTGCGCGTCGCGGTTTCAAAGGTGCGGATGCCGCGTTCGCAAAGCACAACATTGTAGTTGCCCTCGCTCATAATGTACTCCGCGGCGTCCAGCCATTCCTCCACGGTCGAGGAAATGCCGCGTTTGAGCAGCACCGGGATTTTAGAGCGGCCCACTTCGCGCAGCAAACGGAAGTTCTGCATATTCCGCGCGCCGATCTGAAGCATATCGCAGTATTTTCCCGCGGTATCGATCTGGTCGTGCGCCACGATCTCGCTGACCACCTTCAGCCCGCAGGCGTCCGCGGCTTTCCGCATCAGCTTCAGGCCTTCCTCCTCCATCCCCTGAAACGAATAAGGGGAGGTTCTTGGCTTGTAAGCGCCCCCGCGCAGAAAATGAGCGCCAGCCGCCTTTACGCCGACAGCTGCCTGTGTGATCTGGTCCTCGCTTTCCACCGCGCAGGGACCGGCCATCATCACCAGCTTCTTCCTGCCGATGACCTCTTCCCCCACCTGTACCACGCGCCCGTCCGGGCACATCTCCCGGCTGGCCAGCTTATAGGAATGCATGATGGGGACGCATTTTTCAACGCAGTCCATCAGCTCAAAGTCAAATCCGCCGAGCTTCGCCTTATCGCCCAGGACGCCGACGATCGTCGCCTGGGAACCGGTGGAAAGGTTCGCGCCAAGGCCGTGTTCTTTTAAGGCCTCTATGACTTTCTCCACGTCCTGTTTCGTGGACCCGTTTTTCATTACAATAATCATGATTTCATACCCTTTTTTCCGCGTTACGGAAAGTCTTCCTGTAATACGCTTTCATAACTTTATGCTTTAAACCGTTAAACTTATTATACCTTTTTCGGGGGGGAATTGCAAGCCCGGAATCCCCGGAGTATAAAAAAACAGCCACCCTATTGGGTGACTGCTTTTATCATGTTGGCACCTTCCTATTGTCCCGGGCCGTTACCAGCCAAGTATCTTCGGCACCAGTGAGCTTAACTTCCGTGTTCGGGATGGGAACGGGTGGACCCTCACCGTCATCAGCACCAACTTTGTTCAGTTCTCGCGACGACTTGATTATAATACCACCATCTCCGACAAAATGCAAGTGTTTTTTAAAAATAATTTAATTTTTTGTTACATGGGAGTAAACTCGATTCTATTTTGGACGGTTTTTTCGGCTCTTATACACCGAAAACACGGATTTTTAAGGCTTTTGCAGGCTTAGCTGTTCATTTCGGCGGAACTCAGCATATTGCGGCAGGCTGCGAAAATCCCGATGGATACCAGCACATTGCTGATAAAAACCGGCAGCCCCAGCAGCGTCAGGGGAATATTTTCAACAAGGAGATAAAGCGCAAGGCTGATTCCCGCTCCCGGCAGCAGCAGGACAATCAGCATCAGCATATAGGCGAACATCAGCAGTCCCTTATTTACCAGCTGGCCGAATATCCGCTGGGAAAGGACGTTCCCCGCGGTATAAATAAAGCCCATGGAAGCATAGAGCAGCATACAGACGAGCGCGGTAACAGGATTCGCGCGCAGCATGACGCCGAGCACGGCGAAAATGATCACGCCGTCTACAACCGGCGTCAGAAGCGTCGTCAGGCTGGCCCAGAACAGCTTTGCGAACGGTTTTTCCGGTACCAGGTAAATATACGGCTTCATCAGCTCCAGCGTCCAGTCGCCGGCGGCATTGAAGAAGAACTGGATATAGCTGCTCATACTCAGCGCAATCACCAGAATGAGGCCGCTGGGCATCCCGTCGTCCCTCGCTCCGCCGCTGATCGCCCTGAGCACGAACGCCAGAATCACGTTGATCGCCAGCAGCACAATGCTGGTGCCACGGAGAAACGGGATACGGTTTTTACGTTTCATTTCACGGATATGCTTGAAGAAAAAGACGCTCGCTCCCCATCCGTGCCAAATACCCGTGTCCGTCACCCGGCGGGGCTGGGTGTTCATGCCGCGCACTCCCGCCGTCTTTCCGTCTTTCACTGCCTGTTTCAATTCAAATGTGCTTTCGGTGGTCTGGAGCACATCCTCATAATAATCCGAATTGCTTTTGGCGAACAGAAGGACGCTCCCCGCAACCACTGCCGCGTTCAAAGCCGCGAATACGGCGGCGCGCACGGTATCCCCGTTCATGATGGCGAATACCATTCCCTTGATCCATCCGACAACCGGCGCGAATTCCAGATATGGCGAGGCCAGCGCGGCGAAAAGCGACTGCTGGTTGGCACCGTGGAACCAAAAATTACTCAGGGTAAACGCCACCATCATCCCGATTTCCGCGTACAGCACCGTTTTAATCCATCCTGTGCGCTCCGGGCGGCCGCTGGAGTAGCTGTAGACCAAAAGGGTAATCAGCTGAATGGTGAACACGATCAGCGCAATTCCGGCCACCAGCGCGACCATCTGCCAGACCGTAATCCCAAACAGGTTAATCGCCATTCCGGCGTAAAACATCAGAAAAATCATCATAAAGATGCTGGAGGCCATCTGCTTGACAAGGCCGTAGGCAAGTATTTTTTTAGGGGAAATAGGCGAGACAAACAGGAAATTCACATCGGACATTCTGAAAAACGTAGCCCCGCTTTTCAGCCCGCTCAGCACACTGGGGACCGTAATCAAAAAGAGAATGGCAAAATAAACCCCGTGCAGGATCCCAATGTCCAGGTAGCTGCCGGGTTCGCGTACTTCGCGTTCCGTTCCGTTTAACAAGGAGAGCCCCAGCATTGCCGCCAGAAACAGATACAGAATCAGCCTCGCCGGGTGGTGCAGCAGGTCGATCACGGCGTTTTTGATTTCCTTCCGGATCAAATACAGTATCGCTCTCATCGCGCATCCCCGCCCGTCTGCGCGCCTTCCGTAATGGAAAAGAACAGCTGTTCCAGATCCTCGCCGGTGCTTTCTATTTCCGCGCGGGTGCGGACCGCAGCGATTTTTCCGTCCATCATAATCAGGGCCTTATCCCAAAAGTCCCGCACACTGTCCAGCATGTGTGTGCTGACCAGAACGGCGCAGCCCTTTTCCCGCAGCTCCGTCAGCATAGTTTTCAGCTCCTTGATCGCATGTGGGTCCAATCCGATCAGGGGTTCGTCCATCAGAACCACCTTTGGCTCAGGAAGCAGCGCGCAGCAGATGCTGAGCTTCTGCTGCATTCCCTTACTCAGCTCCTTGCCCAGCTTCTTGCGCTTATCGTCCAGCTCCATGCGTTCCAGCAGCGCCCTGGCTTTATCCTTCCAGTCCTCCACCTTATATGCACGTGCGATAAATTCCAGATGCTCGTAGACCGTCAGCGTTTCAATCGGCGCCGGTATTTCCGGAATATAGCCGAAATTCCGCTTTGCCTCCACGGTTTTATTCGGATATCCGCAGACGGCGATATTCCCGTTAAAGCGCAGCAGCCCCGCGATACACTTGATCGCCGTTGATTTTCCCGCGCCGTTGGGACCGATCATCACCGCGATTTCGCCCGGATCCACCCGGAAATTCAGATGGTCGTTCGCCAATGTATTTCTGTATTTCTTTGTTAAGTCTAAAACTTCAAGCATTGCTGTCCTCCAAGCTTCTATTCGCGATTCTGTCTGTTCGTTAATAATAAAAGGAATTCCCTCCGAAGGAAGAGATGCTCACCACAAAAACCATGCACACAATAACGGCAAGAAGGGCCACGCCCGTCAGCGCAACGGCGATGGTAAGGAAAAGCTTCGCGCGGCGGACCTGCTCTCCCGCCAGGGGATTCCTATTCTGTGGGGGCTGGTTCGGCGCTCCGCACCGCGGGCAGACCGCGTCATAAAAATAATGTCTGAAACCGCAGTTGGGGCACATAATATAGTTCCTTGACGAATTTCGGATACAAAGATATATAATGCCCGGAATCAGACCCAAAAATCCGATCAGAAGGCCCCACATCAGCGCGTCCGGGTTCGCTTTCGCACAGGCGTCATTGTAGGCCGCCAAAGCAAAAAGCACGCGTGCGGCAAGCGCAAGTAAGCTGACAACCATGATTAAAAAAAGGACTCCAATACCGACAGATGCCACTGCCACCATCCTCCGTTCGTATAGGCGTTCTGTTTTCGCCTTCTGTATTAAAAGATGAATACAATGGTACGGGAAAACTCACAAAAAGTCAACCCCATATGCCCTTTGATATCCACGCGGAAATCATTACCAGACAAAAAACATTCATAATTTCATTTTAAATGCAAAAAAAGACCCATCTAAACGATAGGTCTTATGTTCTATCCATATTGTACACTGAGAACCAAACTTAGCAGTCGGTACGCGCTTCCGGCAATCATAGCGAAAAACACACTGCGTATGCTCTTTGCATTTCTACAGGTACAAATTGTACACTGAAAACTGAATAAAGGGAAGGAAGCAGAAGTGAGAAATGAGGGTTGCCAAGAAAAATATGGTCAAGCCCTCGGCCTATTAGTACTGCCAAGCTGAATACGTTACCGTACTTACACACGCAGCCTATCAACCTTGTAGTCTTCAAGGGGCCTTACTAGCTTACGCTATGGGATATCTAATCTTGGAGTCGGCTTCACGCTTAGATGCTTTCAGCGTTTATCCGATCCGCACATAGTTGCCCAGCTGTGCCATTGGCATGACAACTGGTGCGCCAGCGGTGCGTCCATCCCGGTCCTCTCGTACTAAGGACAGCTCTCCTCAAATATCCTGCGCCCACGACAGATAGGGACCGAACTGTCTCACGACGTTCTGAACCCAGCTCGCGTACCACTTTAATCGGCGAACAGCCGAACCCTTGGGACCGAATACAGCCCCAGGATGTGATGAGCCGACATCGAGGTGCCAAACCTCCCCGTCGATGTGGACTCTTGGGGGAGATCAGCCTGTTATCCCCAGGGTAGCTTTTATCCGTTGAGCGACGGCAATTCCACTCTCATACCGCCGGATCACTAACTCCAACTTTCGTTACTGCTCGGGCCGTCACCCTCGCAGTTAGGCCAGCTTACGCGTTTACACTCAAAGGCACGGTTTCCGTCCGTGCTGAGCTGACCTTTGAGCGCCTCCGTTACTCTTTTGGAGGCGACCGCCCCAGTCAAACTGCCCGTCTAACAATGTCCCCCGGCCGGATTCACGGCCGCAGGTTAGAATTTCAGCAACTTAAGAGTGGTATCCCAACAGCGACTCCACAAAGGCTGGCGCCCTTGCTTCGCAGTCTCCCACCTATCCTGTACATAAATTACCGAAACCCAATATTAAACTGCAGTAAAGCTCCATGGGGTCTTTCCGTCTTGTCGCGGGTAACCGGCATCTTCACCGGTACTACAATTTCGCCGGGCGGGTAATTGAGACAGTGCCCAGATCGTTACACCATTCGTGCGGGTCGGAACTTACCCGACAAGGAATTTCGCTACCTTAGGACCGTTATAGTTACGGCCGCCGTTTACTGGGGCTTCAATTCAATGCTTGCACATCTCCTCTTAACCTTCCAGCACCGGGCAGGTGTCAGCCCCTATACTTCATCTTGCGATTTGGCAGAGACCTGTGTTTTTGCTAAACAGTCGCCTGGGCCTATTCTCTGCGGCCACATTGCTGTGGCACCCCTTTTCCCTAAGTTACGGGGTCAATTTGCCGAGTTCCTTAACTACCCTTCTCCCGTTGGCCTTGGAATTCTCTTCCTATCTACCTGTGTCGGTTTGCGGTACGGGCGCCGAAGATATACATAAGACTTTTCTCGCCCTGCGCTAAGCATACTTCCCTACTCTAATTTCGGTCCCTTACGCCCGGGTCAACCATCGCCCGGGTTATGCCCTTTGCAGGTGTCCTCTTACTTAAATCTTTTGGCGGCTACGGAATTTCCACCGTATGTGCATCGGCTACGCCTCTCGGCCTCACCTTAGCTCCCGGCTTACTTGGAGCGGACGAACCTTCCTCCAAAAACCTTAGACTTTCGGCCAATATGATTCTCACACATTTCTCGCTACTCATTCCGGCATTCTCACTTGAATAAAGTCCACCAGCGCTTCCGCTCTGACTTCACCCCTTATTCAACGCTCTCCTACCATTCCTTACGGAATCCCAAGCTTCGGTATATGATTTAGCCCCGTTAAATTTTCGGCGCAGGGTCACTCGACCAGTGAGCTATTACGCACTCTTTTAATGAGTGGCTGCTTCTAAGCCAACATCCTGGTTGTCTGTGCAACCCCACATCCTTTTCCACTTAACCATATTTTGGGACCTTAGCTGTGGGTCTGGGCTGTTTCCCTTTTGACAACGAAACTTATCTCACGCTGTCTGACTCCCGTACATCAATTATCCGGCATTCTGAGTTTGATAGGTTTCAGTAGCCTTTCGGCCCCTAGACCATTCAGTGCTTTACCTCCGGTAATCTAATACGAGGCTAGCCCTAAAGCTATTTCGGAGAGAACCAGCTATCTCCGGGTTCGATTGGAATTTCTCCGCTACCCACACCTCATCCGCTACTATTTCAACAGGAGTCGGTTCGGTCCTCCATGGGGTTTTACCCCCACTTCAACCTGGACATGGGTAGGTCACCCGGTTTCGGGTCGAATACAACTGACTTCATACGCCCTGTTCAGACTCGGTTTCCCTGCGGCTCCATCCCTTAAGGACTTAACCTTGCCAGTTACATTCACTCGCCGGACCATTCTACAAAAGGTACCCGATCACCCTTTGACGGGCTCTCGGTGCTTGTAAGCACAAGGTTTCAGGTTCTTTTTCACTCCCCTTCCGGGGTCCTTTTCACCTTTCCTTCACAGTACTGTTCACTATCGGTCACTGGGTAGTATTTAGGCTTGGAGGGTGGTCCCCCCATATTCCCACCGGGTTTCACGTGTCCGGCGGTACTCTGGATACAGCTAGGCGCTTTCCTTTTTCGCATACGTGACTCTCACACTGTTTCGTTGGCCTTCCCATGCCATTCTGCTAAATTCCAGCATCCACATTGCTGTCCGAACCCCGGGAGTATTGCTACCCCCGGTTTGGCCTCTTCCGCGTTCGCTCGCCACTACTAGCGGAATCTCATTTGATGTCTTTTCCTCGCCCTACTTAGATGTTTCAGTTCAGGCGGTTCCCCTCATACACCTATGAATTCAGTGTATGATAACTGGACATGACTCCAGTTGGATTGCTCCATTCGGATATCTATGGATCAATGCCCACTTACGGCTCCCCATAGCTTTTCGCAGTTAGTCGCGTCCTTCATCGGCTCCCAGTGCCAAGGCATTCCCCTTGCGCTCTTTGTAGCTTGACCATGTGTTTTTTCTTGGTTCTTCTTTAAAAATTTGAAATTGTAGATTTTAAATCTAAAAATAACAAGTTATTTCTCGCTTAATATCTGCTTCTTCTTTATTCAGTTTTCAATGTACACGGCCGCAGGCCGTTTCATCGCGGGACAGCTCCCAGATCAAAAGACCCGTTCTGTCGCGGATTCTACCTTCTGCCGACCTTTTCCACACGATACCCTTTCCTCCACAGAAGTGAATTCAAACTACCGTATGTATTTTTGAGGACTTCCTCCGTTACGCGGGCACTCCGCTTCCTCTTTCAAGTTTGCTTTGTGCGCGGCAAAAACGGACTGTGTCCGTGGTGGGCTTAAGTGGACTCGAACCACCGACCTCACGCTTATCAGGCGTGCGCTCTAACCGGCTGAGCTATAAGCCCATATTCCGGCGTTCAGGTTGTCACCCTTAGCCACATTTTGTTTTGGCTCGTCTTCGCTTCTTTCCGCGTGCACTCATTTCACGTTTCCGTCAAATCTTACCCGCGAATTGTCTGCGGCGACTCGCCGCTGGTGGAGATTAACGGGATCGAACCGTTGACCTCCTGCTTGCAAAGCAGGCGCTCTCCCAGCTGAGCTAAACCCCCATATAAAGGTAGCTTCACTCAGGTGTTCTACCCTTGTTTCCACTTCTCTGAAAGCTCTCTTGCAGTTCTGTGCCGGGAGCCGGTTGTTACCGTCCCGCCACACCGGGGCAATTTCCTGCTGCATTCCTGCGGCGGGCCATTGTCACCGGGCACTGCCCGGGGCCTTCAAAATTAAACAACGATTCGAATTTCGTCTTCCGTAACCGACCTAGGATGTTAGACCAGCCTATTCAGCTGCTCATGTCTCCATAGAAAGGAGGTGATCCAGCCGCACCTTCCGATACGGCTACCTTGTTACGACTTCACCCCAGTCGCCAATCCTACCTTCGGCAGCGCCTCCCTTGCGGTTAGGCTACTGACTTCGGGTATTACCGGCTCCCATGGTGTGACGGGCGGTGTGTACAAGGCCCGGGAACGTATTCACCGCGGCATGATGATCCGCGATTACTAGCAATTCCAACTTCACGCAGGCGGGTTGCAGCCTGCGATCCGAACTGAGACTGTTTTTTAGGTTTTGCTCCACCTCGCGGTCTTGCTTCCCTTTGTTAACAGCCATTGTAGTACGTGTGTAGCCCAGGTCATAAAGGGCATGATGATTTGACGTCGTCCCCACCTTCCTCCGTTTTGTCAACGGCAGTCTGATTAGAGTGCTCTTGCGTAGCAACTAATCACAGGGGTTGCGCTCGTTGCGGGACTTAACCCAACATCTCACGACACGAGCTGACGACAACCATGCACCACCTGTCTCAACTTTCCCCGAAGGGCACCTGATGCATCTCTGCTTCGTTAGTTGGATGTCAAGACCTGGTAAGGTTCTTCGCGTTGCTTCGAATTAAACCACATACTCCACTGCTTGTGCGGGCCCCCGTCAATTCCTTTGAGTTTCAACCTTGCGGCCGTACTCCCCAGGTGGATTACTTATTGTGTTAACTCCGGCACGGAAGGGGTCAGACCCCCCACACCTAGTAATCATCGTTTACGGCATGGACTACCAGGGTATCTAATCCTGTTTGCTACCCATGCTTTCGTGCCTCAGCGTCAGTTAAAGCCCAGTAAGCCGCCTTCGCCACTGGTGTTCCTCCCGATCTCTACGCATTTCACCGCTACACCGGGAATTCCGCCTACCTCTACTTCACTCAAGCTCCACAGTTTCAAACGCAGTCTATGGGTTAAGCCCATATATTTCACGCCTGACTTGCAGAGCCGCCTACGCACCCTTTACACCCAGTAAATCCGGACAACGCTTGCTCCCTACGTATTACCGCGGCTGCTGGCACGTAGTTAGCCGGAGCTTCCTCCTTGGCTACCGTCATTTGTTTCGTCACCAAGGACAGAGGTTTACAATCCGAAAACCGTCTTCCCTCACGCGGCGTTGCTGCATCAGAGTTTCCTCCATTGTGCAATATCCCCCACTGCTGCCTCCCGTAGGAGTCTGGGCCGTGTCTCAGTCCCAATGTGGCCGTTCAACCTCTCAGTCCGGCTACCGATCGTCGCCTTGGTGGGCCTTTATCTCACCAACTAGCTAATCGGACGCGAGTCCATCTTTCAGCGGATTGCTCCTTTGATATTCAGACCATGCAGCCCAAATATGTCATGCGGTATTAGCGTCCGTTTCCAGACGTTATCCCCCTCTGAAAGGCAGGTTACTCACGCGTTACTCACCCGTCCGCCACTAAATTAAGCTCAACACCCACCACTCGGTCAGGTGTCCCCACCAAACAAAGTGTTCGGTGTTAAACTTAATTCCGTTCGACTTGCATGTGTTAGGCACGCCGCCAGCGTTCGTCCTGAGCCAGGATCAAACTCTCTAAAATATTGTATATAATCGCCCGAAGGCGTTTATATCGAAATACTCAGAGTTTTTGAAGAGCTCTAAATACGATACACTAACGTGTATTTTCGTTGTCTTTTAAAGTGACAACCAACTTCGTCCGAAAGTACATTCTATACTCTCAAGTTCATTACGGGTTCCTTAATTCTATCGTTGTTTAATTTTCAAGGTCCTGGTCGAAAACTCCGCTTCCGCTCTGTGTTTTTGCCGCTTCGGTTTCGTTTTCGTTTTTTGCGTCTTTCGTAAGGCGCTTGACTATAATACCAAATACATCCCCGTAAGTCAACCCTTTTTCTGAAGTTTTTTAACTTTTTTTTAACATTTGCCTTTTTTCTGTCAATATGGAAAATAATCCCCTGTTTTTGCGCGTTTTCCGGGCCGTTTTTGTAAATCTTTCAATATTTCGGTCTGCTCGGGATAAAACAGCAACGTGAGGGAAAAATTTGTACAGAGGTGTTCAATATGGAAAATAAATTGAAATATGTCTGGGCAATGATCGTTGTGGTGCTGGTAAACATTCTTGTCATCTCAATCGTCACCAATCTGGGCGGCTCGGTTCTGACCCTTTCCAAGGTGGGATCCCAGGGCGAAGAAGTGAAAAGCATCCAGACCAAGCTGAGCAATCAGGGTTATTATAAAGGAAAGATCGACGGAATCTTCGGCAGCCAGACCAAAAGCGCCGTTGTCAGCTTTCAAAAGGCGAAAGGCCTGACAGCCGACGGGATCGCGGGACCCAAAACGCTGGCGGCACTGGGAGTGGGCGGCTCTGCCGGCGCACAGGGAGGCTTCAGCAGTAACGATGTCACCCTGCTTGCCCGCGTTACGTCCGCTGAGTCGCGAGGAGAACCCTATACCGGACAGGTTGCGGTCGCCGCCGTAATCCTGAACCGGATCGAACATCCGTCGTTCCCCAATACGCTGGCGGGCGTTATCTATCAGCCCGGCGCGTTCAGCTGTCTGAATGACGGCGGTATCAACGCCCCTATTTCCGACTCGGCTTACAAGGCCGCGCGTGACGCGATCAACGGCTGGGACCCTTCCGGCGGAGCGATCTATTATTATAACCCCGCAAAGGCCACCAGCAGCTGGATTTTTTCGCGCCCCGTGATTACGGTTATCGGCGACCACCGTTTTTGCAGTTAACCCGGTTCTTATATGATAACATTGGCGCAGAACAAATTGATTGTCCTGCGCCAAATATTTCATATTATGATGGATAGAAAGATGCCGGATAAGCGAACTGCCGCCTTACGCCGCAGTGACGACGCAGCGGCGCACCGGAGTCTGATTCGGCAGTACGGAATAGATGGAGGTAGTCCCGGCGGCGCCCCCCGTGATCTTTACATAATAGCTGCCGTTCAGCAGCTTCTGATAAACGATTTTCGCCACGCCGGAATTTCCGGTGGTAAAGGAGGGCTTCGCGCTGATTCCGTTCGGCGTAAACTTAAACTGGTAGCTCTGGCCCGGCTTTAGGGACAGGGACGAGCCGGTATCGGACAGAATGGTGTTGTCCACAGGAGCCTGTGCCGGGGTCGCGGAAAGGTAATCCACATAGCAGTAGTCCAGATCGACAGAAGTATTGACGCCTCCGATCAGGCCGGCGTCGCTGTACTGCCACATCGTATAGGCGCCGCTGTAATTGGGAGAAGGTACATTATAATGCGCCACCCATTTATCATAAGCGCTCAGCGCAGTGCTGCTCAGGTTGGAATTGAACAGGTTTGCGTTGCTGTAAATTCCGGTCTTATATCCCGCGTTGGCCATGGTGCTGCAGAAGGCGGTGACGATCGCCGAGAGCTGATCCCCCGTCATGGCGCTGTTTACCGCGTTTTGCTCCACATCGTAAAATACCGGGTAATCCAGACGGCGTCCGTTCAGGATGCTGAGGCACATCTGCGCTTCCTGTACGGCAATTTCCGGAGTCGTCGCATAGCAGACGTGATAGGCGCCGACCTTGATTCCGTTCGCGACCGCCCCATCATAATTCGCCGCAAAACAATCGTCCGTCTGTGTTTCCGGCAGTTCGTTCCCGTAGCCGGTACGCAGAATCGCAAAATCCATCCCGGCAAGCTTTACGTTGGCCCAGTCCACGGCTCCCTGATGCTCGGACACGTCAATCCCCTTCAGCACGACATGCACGTCGCAGACGGCGCTGCGTCCGTCCGGCGCGGTGACGGTAACCGTCGTCCTGCCGAGCGCGGAGGCGGTAACGGTCCCGTTTGTCACCGAGGCAACGGCGGGATTGCTCGACGCCCATTGAAGCGAGGACACGCTGCTGTCGCTGACGGTCAGCACGGCGGTCTCCCCCGCTTTCAGATAAAGACTGCCGTTACTGAGCGTAAAGGTCGCGGAAACGCCGGTATCCGCGGCAAAAGCAGTTGTACTGAGCGATACGGCCATTGCCAATACGAAAAGCAAGGCCATCCATTTTTTCTTCATTTCAGTTCCTCCATCGTTTCATAAAAATTTTCCCGTATTCAGGTAAAAGATCATGATGCAGAAGATTTATCGTTTTGCCGGGATCCTGCCAAAATATGGTATTTCTGAATTCTTATTATATTCCTGTCCCTTCCCCTCTGTCAAGAACGGAGCCGTGATTTAGAAGGCACAAAAAAGAGCCTTCCGGCAGTTGCCGGAAAGCCCGTTCGCTGAAAATTTATTTTTTGAACGCTTTAAACAGCTTGGTGACGTCTTCCTGATGCTGTTTGTTTTCATCGGAACCGGAGGTATCCTTATAAATCATAATATATTTCCCGCTGTCGGAAATCACCGCCGGAACGGTCTGGTTCATAATGGTGAACTGATTTTTCGCCTTTACCTCGTCCAGAACGGCGGAAGCCTCGCTGGAAAGACTGCCGGTATCAAATTCATAAAGCTCCACAGTAACATTGTCTTTTCCGTTAAAGCCAAAGTGATATTTCGCGCCCTTTTTCGCACCGATAAAATCCGCTTTCATTTCTGCCGGGGTTCCGGAAATCACGGAATTCGACGAAAGGTATTTTTCGAGACCGGCAAGGCTGTCCTCCATATTGTCCGAACCGACCGCGGAGGAAACCGCCGCCTGGGAGGAAGCGCTTGGCGCCGACTGGGTACCGCCCACATCGCCCATTCCGCAGGCCGCAAGGGAACCGGCCATAACAACCGCCAACGCAAGGATTAAAATTTTCTTCATTTTCATGATAGATCCTCTCTTAAACAAAAAACTTGAATTCTTTGCTGTGACGGCCCTGGCGCAGGCACAGTCCTTTTGCAGGGAATCACAAAATAGCTTGCCCAAAATGATTTCGCTTTTTCAATTGTATACAGCTCCCACCATAAAAGCCGCATCTCATAAGCGGGATTTCAGCCGAAAAGGAAACGCCGTCTAGGTAATTATCTGATTTTTACGATGATTTGTCAACCCTCATTTCACTCCCACGGAAAGGCGCCCCCAGGAAGAAAAAATCCCTGCCTCCCGGAGGAAGCAGGGGAAAAAACCGGAAAACGGATCAGCCATTTTTGGAAACGCCGGAAAGCGGAAGCATCCCGGTCACGTGATACAGAAAATTCTGGACCTTGGGCGACGTCGCGATCAGGTTTGTGGAGTGCGAAATGGGAAGCCACGGTGATTCCTTCGCGGCAAGCTTCTCCGCTTCGCCGTAAACGGCGTTCCGCTCCTCGCCCATCGGCATCTTTACCGCCTTCGCGATCAGGTCCTTATACTCCTGATTATTGAAGCGGGCGTAGTTCATGCCGGGATCGTCCGACGCCAGCAGGCTCAGGAAATTGTCGGCGTCGCCGTTGTCGCCGATCCATCCGGCAAAGCAGATGTCAAAGTCGCCCTGCTGCTGCTTCGTCTTATAGGTGGTCCAGTCGTACGCGTCGATCGTGCAGGTGACGCCCACCTTGGAAAGATATCCCTGCACCGCCTCGGCAAGGGTCTGGCCGTTCGCCGGGTTGTACATCCGCGCGCTGGTATAGGTAATGATATGGACGCTGGAAACCCCCGCCGCTTTCAGGGCCGCCTTGGCGGCTTCCGGGTCATAGTCCGTCTGTTGGACCGTTTTGTCGTACCCCGGCATAAACGTGGGCAAAATGGTGGTCGCTGTCTCCGAATAGCCCTTGTAGAGCGTTTCCGCCAATTCGGGCACGTTGATCGCGGCGGACAGCGCGGCGCGTGTTTTCGCGTCGTTGAACGGGGCGCGGCTGCAGTTGTACGCCAGATAGTTGATGTTCATCCCCGGGGATTTGACGGTCTTATTTCCCGCCGAAGAAATCTGGTCGACCACGGTGTAGTCGATTCCGTCGATGATATCGACCTCTCCGTTATTCAGCGCGACCACGCGGGCGGAATTGTCCTTAATGGTGCGGAACACGACATTCTTCGTAAGCGCCTTGGTCCCCCAGTAGTCGTCGTTGCGAACCAAAACCGTGTTCTGGTCCTTCTGCCAGCTGACGAATTTATAGGGTCCGGTTCCCACGGGATGCTCGTTGACATTGTTGTTGTTCTCCTGCAGCGCCTTGGGGCTGACGATCAGCGCGCCCAGGTTCATGGCCAGGTTGCTCAGGAACGGTGTACAGGGTTCCTTCATATTGATCTTTACGGTGTACTCGTCCACCGCCTGCACGTCCTTTACCGAGCCGTATACGAAGGAAGCGTAGCTCATGTCCTCCGTGACCTTTGGGGGAAGCTGCCTGTCGATATTGAATTTTACCGCTTCCGCGTTAAAGTCGGTACCGTCCTGAAATTTCACCCCTTTGCGCAGGTGGAACTCATAGGTAAGCCCGTCGTCGCTGATGTTCCAGCTTTCGGCAAGGCTGGGCTCCACCTCTGTGGAATCCTTTTTATATTTCAGCAGGCCCTCGTAAATATTGCTCATGATCTTGACCGATTCAATGTCGTCCACCAAAGCGGGGTCCAGGCCGCGCGCGTCCGCCGCGGAACCGTATACAATCGTGTCGCTGCTCCCGCTTTTCGCGCCCTGAGAGGAGGCCGTCCCGCCGGCGTTCTGTGTCCCCTGTTTTCCTCCGCAGCCGGCCATAGCGGACAGCACAACCGCCGCCGTCAGCACCAGTGCCGCCAATTTTTTCATTCTCACTGTATTCATACCCCTTCCATTCATCACTGTGCTTTTTTATTATCCTACCACAGGAAAGGGATAAAGACAAGCGATTTTAAATAGCATCCGCTATCATCCTGCATTTCATTTATAAATTTTCAATTTTATATGGATATTTACAGTAAAAATGAATTATTTTATTTTTGTGATTCAAATAGCCGCAATGAAAAGATTTTCTTTCCGCTCTATTATTTATAGCAATTCCAGTTACGTTTGCGGGACAAAACATGTTCCTCCCCCGCCTTCGGCGGGGGAGGGACGCAACCTTGTTGCAGAATCAACTGCAAATGCTGTAGGAGGTACGCCCGGCAGGAAACATTGGCATTTTAAAACGGGCAGTGATATGATATCGATAAACAGATTTAGGCAATCCGGAGTTTTGTGCGACCGATCAATAAAAAGCTCAGGACGAGACAAAAATAA
The DNA here is from genome assembly GCF_052442865.1 of Caproiciproducens puteiluti. Taxonomy (NCBI): domain Bacteria; kingdom Bacillati; phylum Bacillota; class Clostridia; order Eubacteriales; family Acutalibacteraceae; genus Caproiciproducens; species Caproiciproducens puteiluti. The sequence goes on from NZ_CP194790.1 coordinate 3,924,769, forward strand.
GATGGGAAAGGGTGAAAAACATTGAAATATGCCGCACTTTTCAGGGGGATCAACGTCGGCGGAAAAAACGTGGTAAGGATGGCGGATTTGGGGCAGCTGCTTTTTCATTCAGGATTAAGCAAAGTAAGAACCTACATCCAGAGCGGCAATGCTGTTTTTGAGACGGCTCTTGCGGAAGCGGATTTACTTGATAAAATAAAAGCCGGTTTTCTTGACCGTTTCGGTTTTGAAAGCAACGTCCTGATACGGAGCGTGGACGAAATCCGGGTTTTAATCGAGCAGCTTCCGATCACGTCGGCGGAAATAGCGGGGGCACAAGCCGCTGACCCACAGGTCGAGCATCTTTACGTCTATTTTTTAGGCGCCCCGCCGGAGCAGGTGCAGAATGATACCATCTGCAGAGAGTATATCGGCCCCGATACCCTGCGGATGGGAAAAAGAGAACTGTATCTACTTTGCCACCAAAGCATCCGTAAGTCGCAGCTTGCCGCACGCGCTTCAAAGGCTTTTGATTCGGCTACCGTACGGAACTGGAAAACCGTCAATAAGCTGTATGACATGATGGTTGATTTATAGGAAAGGAACGCACAGCGTCTTTCACTTCCGGTAACCCCAAAAAATCCGAGCGCGAATTGTTAACTCTTTGCCCGTCGGGACAATTCAGTTGCGTCTGCTATTTTTGAGCCAATTCTGGAAAGAGTTTGCTCTATGCGTTTTTGTTCTATATTGCTTACAATATCAATACCGGGAAAGGTTGTGTTTTTATGTTTAATATTATTAAACCATTCTCAAATGCTAATATTCCGAGAACAATCCGTTTCACGGAGAAACTTTTCGAAGAATTAAACAAAACAGCAGAAGAGAATGATATTTCGTTTAATATGTTGGTATTGCAATGCTGCCGCTACGCGTTAGATCACTTGGTTCAGGACAGTGAGAAATAGCAATGAGGTGGCGCGCCGGGCGCACCGAGGGAGTCCTCAGCTAAATTTCTGAGAAACTCCTTCAGTCAGGCTTTGCCTGACAGCTCCCTCAAAGTGGGGGCCAAATAAAAAAGCACCCTTTCGGGTGCATTTCTTAATTTGTGCCATTTGCTCAATTTAGATGCAGGATTCATACGCGCGCACATAAGCCCGGAAATGAAAAAGAGCGCGGACGCGAATTGCGTCCAGACTCAGTCTGGTGGGCACAAGCGGACTTGGGCGGACACACAGCGTCTTTCGCGCCTTCGGCGGACCCAATCCAAAACCGATTATTCTTCAAGCGCGAGCAATACGGTACCCGAAAGGAAAAACTCCGTACGCGAATTGTCCGCGGCGACTCGCCGCCCGGGGTTCGAGTCCCCAGGCGGGGAATAAAAAAGCACCCTTTCGGGTGCATTTCTATTTGGTGGACACAAGGGGACTCGGGCGGACGCACAGCGTCTTTCGCGCCTTCGGCAGCCCCAATCCAAAACCGATTATTCTTCAAACGCGAGCAATACGATACCCGAAAGGAAAAACTCCGTACGCGAATTGTCCGCGGCGACTCGCCGCCCGGGGTTCGAGTCCCCAAGCGGGGAATAAAAAAGCACCCTTTCGGGTGCATTTCTTATTTGGTGGACACAAGGGGACTCGAACCCATGACCTCTCGCGTGTGAGGCGAGCGCTCTAACCAGCTGAGCTATGCGTCCATAGTCCGCGTGTACAGAATAAAATATGGTGACCCGGACGAGATTCGAACTCGTGAAACCGCCGTGAAAGGGCGGTGTCTTAACCGCTTGACCACCGGGCCATATCATGGTAGCGGCAATTGGATTTGAACCAATGACACTTCGGGTATGAACCGAATGCTCTAGCCAACTGAGCTATGCCGCCATATTCCGCTCTGTATTGAAACGGAGCGTTTTATATTATAACCCGAATTTCTTGTGTTTGTCAACACATTCTCTCAATAATTTTAAAAAAACCATTTTAAGCGCGTTTTTAACTCTGAATCTCCCTTGTGAGCCGGGCGGTAATCCCCTTCGGAAGGATTAATCGCACCGCCGACCATGGCGGAGCAGGCCCCCGCGGCAACGGCGGCTTTGGCCACCGCCTGACAGGGAACCGCCAGCCAGCCTTTTATTTTCTCAAGAATCAGTATCCCCCGATTCCGATCAAAATTATACGGAGAAAGAGTAATTGGGCGCTTCCTTGGTGATCTGGATATCGTGCGGATGGCTTTCCTTCAGACCGGCACCCGTAATGCGGATAAACCGAGCCTTGTCGTGAAGGGCCTGTATGTCCGCGCAGCCGGTATAGCCCATACCGGAACGGATTCCGCCGATCATCTGATAAATAGTGTCCGACAGCGGCCCCTTGTACGGCAGGCGGCCTTCCACCCCTTCCGGAACCAGCTTTTTCTGATCCTGCTGGAAATAGCGGTCCTGGCTCCCCTGGCCCATAGCCGCAAGGCTGCCCATGCCGCGGTACACCTTGAACTGACGGCCCTGATAAAGCTCGGTTTCGCCCGGGGACTCCTCGCAGCCGGCGACCAGAGAGCCGACCATAACGACGTTCGCTCCGGCGGCGAGCGCCTTCACGATGTCACCCGAGAATTTGATGCCGCCGTCCGCGATCACCGGGATGCCGTATTTTTCCGCGGCGCACGCGGCGTCGTAAATCGCCGTGATCTGCGGGACGCCGATCCCCGCGACGATTCTGGTCGTACAGATGGAGCCGGGACCGATACCGATCTTCACACAGTCCGCGCCCGCTTCAATCAGCGCGCGGGTCGCTTCGCCTGTCGCCACGTTTCCGGCAATCAGCTGCAGGTTCGGGAACGCCTTTTTGACCCTCCTGACGGCCTCCAGAACGCCGTCGTTGTGGCCGTGAGCGGAATCCAGCGCAACCACGTCGACCTGTGCCTTTACCAGCTCCGCAACGCGCTCCAGCACGTCGCCGGTGGCGCCAATCGCAGCGCCGCACAGAAGCCTGCCGCCCGCGTCCCTTGCGGAACTGGGGTAACGCACGGCTTTCTCGATATCTTTAATGGTAATCAGGCCCTTCAGATTGCCCTTGTCGTCAACAATCGGAAGCTTTTCGATTCTGTGCTTGCGCAGAATTTCCTGTGCCTGCGCAAGGGTTGTCCCAACCGGAGCGGTGACCAGATTTTCCTTGGTCATAACGGCGGAAATCGGCTGGTCGTAATCCTCGTCGGTCATAAAACGCATGTCGCGGTTCGTGATAATGCCCACGAGCTTGCCGTTTTCACAGATCGGCACACCGGAAATGCGGTATTTCGCCATAATCTCATTTGCGTCGTGTACAAAATGCTGAGGAGAGAGGAAAAACGGGTTTACAATGACGCCGTTTTCAGAACGCTTTACCCGGTCCACCATGTCGGCCTGCTTGTCGATCGCCATATTCTTGTGGATAATGCCGATACCGCCCTCGCGGGCGATCGCGATCGCCATGTTGCTTTCGGTGACCGTGTCCATGGCCGCCGTCATCAGCGGGGTGTTCAGTTTGATGGTTTTGGTGAGCTGAGTGGTGAGGTCCACTTCCCGGGGCAGTACATGGGATTCCGCCGGGATCAGCAAAACATCGTCAAACGTCAGCCCTTCTTTTACAAACTTTTCTGAGTAGTTCGTATTTAACATCTTATCCTCCTGTCACATTCGCGCCGCTGCAAAACTATCATTTCCAGCCGCTTTCTCTCTTCATTCATTTTTTATATATTTTGTTATTATAACATCTGAACCGCGAATATTCAATCAAAAAGCAGCAGATTTTCACCTTTCCATAAAGCGGAAACCAAGTCCCCGGAAAGCATACCGGTTTACGTTTTTTCGCCGACCGGCAAAAGGGTCGCCGCGGCGGTGAAACCGCACCCCCTTGCGTGGACGCCCTGCATCAGCACCCGGCCGTTTTCCTTCGCTGCGTAAATTTTCAAAACGTCGCCCTGTGCGCTTTCGTTTACATAATTGATCTGTACTTCCGCGTACTTGTTTCCCTGTGCGCCGCCCGGCAGAAAATCGGTTAAAATATCGCCGTAAATGGTGTTGTTCAGGTGGCGGTTGTAATCCAGATCGGAATAGCGGATCGGTCTTTCCCCCACCAGCGGAAGATCCTCCGGTACCGTAATCTTACCGACGCGGTCCTCCGGCCCGACTTTTTCTCCGGAAAAAATACCGTAATCCAGAAATTTTTTCGGCCGCATCACCTTATGCGTCACCGGGTCGGCAATGACGGAGGTCTGCATGACGTCTATGATCTTCTCTTCCCCGCTGTAAAACAGAAAATCGCGGTAAAACTGCGCCCCGTTGACCCCGCGCGGGTGCGTTTTGATCGTTATTTGCTCGTTATGTACCGGCATCCGTCTGATTCTGGCACGGTTGGTAATCAGGAGGAATACAATCCCGTCCTCATACATTTTTTCATAGCTCAGCCCCACAAGATCGACATGCTGCTCGCTTGTTTCCTGGCACATGCGCATCAGCACGCTCAGCTTCAAAAGGCGCTGCGCGCCGACCTCGTAGCTGGCAACCCGCACCTCGCGGCAATATTCGTTAATAAGTTCCTTCTGATTCATGTTACACCTTCTGTATCTGTATAAGTAGGGAACGCCCCCTGCGGCGTTCCCTTTTCAGGAGCCCTCAGGGGGAATTCGTTCTGATTTTATCGGATGACCTCGCATCCTATAAACGGACGCAATACCTCCGGCACGGTCACGCTGCCGTCGGCGTTCTGATACTGTTCCACAATCGCGGGGATCACGCGGCTGGTCGCAAGGCCGGAAGCGTTCAGCGTATGGACAAACTGAAGCTTTTTGTCCTCTCCCCTGAATTTCACGTTGCCCCTTCTGGCCTGATAGTCCCGCGCGTTGGAAGCAGAGCTGACTTCTTTATAAATTTCCATGCTGGGAATCCAGACCTCAATGTCGTAGGTGCGCGCCATGGAGAACGAGCAATCGCCCGCGGCGAGCTTGCTCAGGCGGTAATGCAGCCCAAGCTTCTGCACCAGCTTCTCGGCCTTGCCCACCAGCTCGGCGAACGCGTCGTCCGACTGTTCCGGCGTGGTGTACTGTACCATTTCCACCTTGTTGAACTGATGCCCGCGGATCATTCCGCGCTCCTCGGAGCGGTAGCTGCCCGCTTCCCTGCGGTAGCACGGGGTATAGGCGATATATTTGCGCGGCAGTTCCTCCGCTGTAAGCACCTCGTCTCGGTGCAGGTTCACCAGCGCGGTTTCCGCCGTAGGCAGCATAAATTTCTTATCGGTGCTGGTCGGATTCTGAATCCAGTATACCTCGTCGGTGAATTTCGGGAACTGTCCGGCCACATAGCCGCATTCATAATTGAGCATGTGCGGGGGCAGCACCAGCTCATAGCCGTCGTTCAGATGCTCGCTGACGAAAAAGTTGAGAAGCGCCCATTCCATTCTGGCGCCCATCCCGCGGTAGACCCAGGAACCGGCCCCGGCCAACTTCGCGCCGCGCTGATAGTCGATCATGCCAAGGCTTTCGCACAACTCCACATGGTTTTTCGGTTCAAAATCAAAGGAAGGCTTCTCCTTGTAGAAACGGATGGGCTGGTTGTTCTCTTTCCCTCCCGCCAAGAGGTCCTCATCCGGCATATTCGGCAGGGAGAGCAGCAGGGTTTTCTGTTTCTCCTCCAGTTCCCCGAGCTGCGCGTCACTCTCCTTGATTTTTTCGGAAAGCGTCTTTAATTCCGCCATGAGAGAAGCGGTGTCTTCACCCGCTTTTTTCATTACGGGAATTTTCTTTGTAGCGGCGTTCTGTTCTGCTTTCATGGATTCCACTTTTCCGGTTACTTCGCGGCGTTCCTCGTCAATTTTGAGGATATCGTCCACCAGTGCGTCCACATCGATACAGCGTTTTTTCGCTCCCGCTTTTACTTTCTCCGGATTGCTGCGAATCAATTTAATATCCAGCATGTTCTGTTCTCCTTTATATTCCTCTGATTTCTGTATTTCTTTGTTTTTCCACCGTTTTGCTATTCTTTGTTGAAAAGTTCGGCCAGGTTACTCAAATCCTGTTCGCCGTAAAATTCTATCTGCAGAACTCCGCGCTTTTTCGTCCCGGTCACCTGTACCTTCCGGCCCAGATGTTCGTTCAGCGCCAGCTCCACTTCGCTGAAATAAGGAATACGCTTCTTTTCCTTCAGATGCCTGGCAGCAGGCTGTCCGTTTGCCTTTTTAGACATTTTTTCCAGTTCTCTTACAGAAATACCCTGTTCTACCGCCATTTTTGCAGCTTTCAGCATTTCTTCCGGATTCTGGAAGCTTAAAAGAGTCCGGGCATGTCCCGCGGAAAGCGAACCGGACTGTACCATATCAAGAACCTTCTGCGGCAGGTTCAGCAGCCGGAGCGCGTTTGCCACGGTGGGCCGGGACTTTCCGACCGTCTTTGAGACTTCTTCCTGCGTCATTCCGTAGGTTTCCATCAGCGACTGGTATCCCTGCGCTTCTTCCAGCGGATTCAGGTCTTCGCGCTGAAGGTTCTCGATCAGCGCCAGCTCCATTACCTCGCTGTCGCTCATATCGCGGATGACCGCGGGTACTTCAGTGATTCCCGCCATCCGCGCCGCGCGCCATCGCCGTTCGCCGGCTACGATCTGATATCCTCCGCCGAAAATCGGCCGTACCAGCAGGGGCTGCAGCACCCCGTGCCGGGAAATGGAATCGGCGAGCTCGGCCAGCGCCTCATCGTTAAAGTCTTTTCTGGGCTGTGCGCGGTTCGGTTCTATTTCACTGATTTTCAGCGCAACCGCCGCGTTGCGGTCCTCGGTGTCGTTTTCCGCGAAGATCGCGTCCAACCCCTTTCCAAGTCCGCCCTTTTTTACTGCCATCGCTCTCCCCCCTATTCTCGATTGGTCCGAATAATTTCATCCGCCAGCGTATCGTAGGCAAGGGCCCCTCTGGAGCTCTTGTCAAAATACTGAATCGGCCTGCCGAAGCTCGGCGCTTCGGAAAGGCGCACCGCCCGGGGAATCGCCGTTGCAAACACCTTCCGCGGGAAGTATTTCTTGACCTCCTGCACCACCTGTTGGGTCAGGTTCAGCCGCCCGTCGTACATGGTGAGCAGCACGCCCTCGATCTCCAGCTGCCCGTTGTACTGGCGTTTGACGCGCCGTACGGTGTTCATCAGCTGGGACAGGCCCTCTAGCGCGTAATATTCGCACTGGATCGGAACCAGCAGCGTGTCCGCCACACAGAGCGCGTTGGTTGTGATAATTCCAAGCGAGGGCGGACAGTCGATAAAGATATAATCATAATGCTCTCTTAACGGCACCAGCGCGTTTTTCAGGATGGATTCACGGTGATCCAGCGTGACCAGCTCAATTTCGGCCGCCGCCAGGTCCATGCTGGACGGAATAATGTCCAGATTGTCAAACTCCGTGTGGATAATCACCTCCGGCGCCTTTGCCTCGCCGATCAGCACTTCATAAACGGTGTTCTTCACCGCCCGGCGGTCAACACCCACCCCGCTTGAAGAATTGCCCTGCGGGTCAATATCCACCAGAAGCGTTTTCTTTCCCTTCGTGCCCATCGCGGCGGAAAGGTTGACGGAAGTCGTCGTTTTGCCGACGCCGCCCTTCTGGTTCGCAATTGCTATAATTTTTCCCATTCTTTCCCTCCGGCTGCGGGTTTGCTCCCACAGAAACACAGTTTTCCATAAAGTTGCCCCAATTTCGGGTATAAACGGAATAATAGTTTTATTATAGCACTCTTTCTCCGGAAGATAAAGATTTTTCTCCCTTTTTTGCGTATGTTTCATGTGAAACAATGCGGACCTGCCGATCGGGGAAGCGGACCTGCCGGTCGGCACGCGCCTACGGCCACGCTTCCAGTCGGCCCATGTCGAATCGAAGTCCGATTGCTCCGAAACTCCCTCTGCCGCGCCGAGCGCGCCACCTCCCTCACAGAGGGAGGCTGGGGATTCGGCCCCCTCCCCGAGGGAGCTAATAGGCGCAGCCTGACTGAGGGAGTTCGCCCCCCTTCCCCCCGATGTTTCACATGAAACAAAACAGGCCGAACATAACGTTCGGCCTGCCTTGTGGGAAATGATATAGGGAAATAGGAGTAAACTCTTATACTCAATATTAAGCAGGCTTTTTTCCACCCGTTGCCTGCGTCTTGGGAATACGGACCAGACATTCAATATATTCGTCCGTTTCGCTTTTCAGCGTCTGCGCATTGATACCGCTTTGTTTCATTGTCTCAATGGCATGGTTGATCGTATTCAGAAAGACACGTACATCCTTAATTACAAAAGTACGTTTGCTTTTTGGTTTTTGATTTTCTTCCAGAAGCTTATCTACAAGATCGTCCGTCTGCTGCACGTTCAGGTGCTTTCCAATAATCTGTCCAAGCACCTTCTCGCGGACTTTTTCCTCTTTAATGCGCAGCAGCGCACGGGCATGCCGTTCGGTCAGCCCGCAGGCAGTAATTTTTTCCCGCTCTTCTTCGGAAAGTTTGAGCAGACGAAGCTTGTTTGCAAGCGTGGATTGGCTTTTTCCCAGCCGGAGTGCAGCTTCCTCCTGTGTAACATCCCACTGCTCGATCAGACGGCGGATTCCTTCCGCTTCCTCGAAGATCTGTAAATCCTGCCGCTGCAGGTTTTCGGTCATGGCAAGGACGGCGCTGGTTTCCGCGGAACAATCGCTGATAATACAGGCGACGGTGGGAAGGCCGGCCATTCTGCAGGCGCGCAGCCTCCGCTCCCCGGCGATCAGCTCGTAGCCGCCTTTGACTCGGCGGACGGAAATCGGCTGAAGCAATCCGTTTGTCCGGATGCTTCTCGACAGCTCCAGCAATTCCTGCTCGCTGAATGAACGCCGCGGCTGCGCCGGATTTGGATGGATTGAATCGATATTGATCTGAACCACTTTGCGCTTTTCACCCATAATATGCAAATTCGCCGCCTCCTTGCTTGTCCCTTTTTGTTAAGGATAACATGGAGCGCGGCGATTTTTTGTAAAATTATGGTAATTGAAAATTTTTTTATTTGTTATTTTTTGGCAGTTTGTGTTCTTTCGGGTTCCTTCCACACGATTCCTGTTTATTCGAAGCGGCATCACGGTTCTAAAAACGATCGTCGCTGCATAGGAAGAAGGGCTTAAAGCGGACTTTTCGCAATCTTTGCCCCGTGCCGCGGATAAGCCGCGGGAATGGGTCCCGTCCGCCTGATCAGTATCAGACTCCGGCTGTCCCCGTTCGGCAGTTCAAACTTTTCGATTCCATCCAGCGTACAGCCCAGGAGAGCAACAGCGTTTTTCGCCGCGCGGACTTCCTCCTCCGGCTCCAGCCCCTTCATCGCGATAAATACCCCGCCGATTTTCAGAAACGGCAGGCAATATTCGCAAAGCAGGTTCAGAGGCGCAACGGCTCTCGCCGTGGCAAAATCGAATTTTCCCCGGTATGTGGCCTGCCTTCCGGCTTCCTCAGCGCGCGCATGCACAAATTCAGCGCTGAAATGTAACTTTTCCGCCAAATCCTGCAAAAAGACCAGCCGTTTATTGAGCCCGTCCAACAGAGTCAGGTTCAGCCCGGGGCGCATCAGCTTGAGCGGTACGCCGGGAAATCCCGCGCCGGTGCCAACATCGATCAGCTTCGCACCCTCCGGCAGATTCAGATACTTCAAAATGAGGATACTGTCCAGAAAATGCTTGTACGCAATTTCTTCGGGCTCTTTAATGGCGGTCAGGTTGATTTTCTCATTCCAATTCAACAGAAGCTCCATATATTGTTGAAAACTTTCCGTCTGTTCCCCACTCAGCACGATTCCCGCATCCTGTGCGGAAGAAACCAGCCGTTCGCGAATATCCTTCATCTTATTCCCCCCTGCCACGCGCAAGCCAGATCAGCAGCACAGAAATATCCGCGGGGCTCACGCCGGAAATACGGGAAGCCTGTCCGACACTCGCAGGCATTACTTTTTGCAGCTTTTCCTGCGCTTCGGTTCTCAGGCCGATAATTTCCTTATAATTGATCTTAGCGGGCAAACGGCGTTCTTCCAGACGGCGCATTTCCGCGATATCTGCTTTCTGCCGCTTGATATAGCCCTCGTATTTGATTTCAATCTCCACGTTTTCAAAAACCGCCGCGGGCAGGTCGGGCCGGTCCCTGTCGACTTCCTTTAAAATCTCATAATTCAGCTGCGGACGGCGAATCAGCTCCGCAAGGCGCACACCGGTGATCACCGGCGATGTTTCATGTGAAACAAGCAGCTGATTCAGGGCCTCAGACGGCGGCAGGACGGTCTTTTCCGCGCGCAGAAGCTCCTGCTCCTTCTGCTTTTGCTTCTGCTGGAACCGTTCCCAGCGATCATCGGAGATCAGCCCGATTTTCCTGCCGGTCGGGGTCATGCGTTCGTCGGCGTTGTCCTGACGAAGCACCAGCCGGTACTCGCTCCGCGATGTCATCATCCGGTAGGGGTCGCTGACTCCCTTGGTAATCAGATCATCCACCAAGGTTCCGATATAGGACCCCGCGCGGTCAAGGGCCATCGGCTCTTTTCCCCGTACCTTTAACGCGGCGTTGATTCCGGCGACCAGCCCCTGTGCGGCGGCCTCCTCGTAACCGGAGCTGCCGTTGAACTGCCCCGCGCCGTAAAGCCCGGGAAATTCCTGAAATTCCAGCGTCGCCTCCATTTGAAGCGGGTCGACGCAGTCATATTCGATTGCGTAGGCGCAGCGCATGATTTCCACATGCTCCAATCCCTTGATCGTGCGGTAGAAAGCAATCTGCACTTCCTCAGGCAGAGAAGAGCTCATCCCCTGCAAATACATTTCCTCGGTATCCATCCCACAGGGTTCAATAAAAAGCTGATGACGCTTCTTATCCGGAAAACGCATGATTTTATCTTCAAAGCTCGGGCAGTAACGGGGGCCCACCCCCTCGATTTTACCGCTGTACATGGGGGAACGCCCAATATTTTCCAAAATCACCTGCTTGGTGCCGTCGTTTGTCCAAGAGATATGACAGACCGCGCGGTTTTTCAGCGGAGTCAGGGTATCGTAGGAAAACGGAACGACAGGTTCGTCGCCTTCCTGCACCTCAAGACCGGTAAAGTCGATGCTGGATTTCAGCACGCGTGCGGGGGTGCCGGTTTTGAAGCGGCGAAGGCGCAGACCGATTTTTTTCAGCGCCGCGCCGAGGAACGACGAAGGGAACATTCCGTCCGGCCCACCCTCATAGGAAACATCGCCCACATAGATTTTTCCGCCAAGATAAGTACCGGTGGCAATCACCACCGCTTTCGCGCGGTAAACCGCCTCCATCCGGGTCGTGACCAGCCACAGGCCGTCCGTCCCCTGCTCCAGGTCCACGATTTCCGCCTGCTTCAGCTGCAGGTTCGGCTGCGTTTCCAGTTTCCGCTTCATGATCTTGCCGTATTCCCGGCGGTCGATCTGCGCGCGCAGAGAATGGACGGCGGGACCCTTGCCCAAATTGAGCATTCTGCTCTGCAGCATGGCTTCGTCGGCGGTTTTTCCCATTTCTCCGCCCAGCGCGTCGATTTCCCGGACCAGATGGCCCTTTGCCGTTCCTCCGATGGACGGATTGCAGGGACAGTTTCCCACGGCGTCCATATTGATTGTGAAAACGCAGGTGCTGCAGCCGAGGCGCGCGGATGCGAGCGCGGCCTCGATTCCGGCATGCCCGGCGCCGATCACCACAACATCATAATTACCGGCATCGTATTTCAAAGGTATTCCTCCAATATGATTCGTTTACTTTCCTACACAAAAATGCGAGAACACGGAATCTACGACTGCTTCCGTCGCGCGTTCACCGGTCAGCTCCAAAAGCGCGGATACCGCCCCCTCGATCGATACCGTCACGGCGTCCAGGGTCATTCCGCTTTCCACCGCCGTCAGCGCTTCCGTTACACAGTCCCCGGCCTGCCGGGCGGCGTCGCGTTGGCGTTCCGTAAACAAAATCCCGTCCGCGGGGTTCAGCTCCGAAGTACGGAGCACTTCCGCCACCGCGTCCTTCAGCTCCTGCAAGCCTTCGCCTGAAAGCGCAGAAATATATACTATTTGTTGAAAATATTTTTTGATATACTGTACGTCTATTTTTGCGGGCAAATCGCTTTTATTGATCACCGCAATCGCGGCGGATTCCCGGATTGCGCAAACCAGCTCCCGGTCCTCGCCGTTCAGCTCCTGAGAGGAGTCGAAAACCGCCAGAACCAGCTGCGCTTCCCTCAGCTTGCCGCGCGCACGGTCCACACCGATTTTTTCCACCGGATCGTCGGTCAGGCGAATTCCGGCGGTGTCGGATAAGCGGAGCGGAACGTCGCCGAGAATCACCGTATCCTCGACGATATCTCGGGTCGTTCCGGCGTATTCGGTGACGATGCTGCGCTCGCACCCGGCCAGCAGATTCATCAGGGTGGATTTTCCCACATTCGGGCGTCCGGCGATCACCGTCGCGACCCCCTCGCGGATGGCCCGCCCCGCGTCGAACTGGCGCAGTAGGTGCTCGATTTCGGATTTTACGGTCAGCAGGGTGATTTGCAGCTTCACCGGGTTTACCTGCGGGATATCGTCCTCCGGATAATCCGCCCAGGCGGATAAATGCGCGGCAGCCTCGATCAGCATCCCTCGTATCTTGATAATTTTCTTTTCCAGCGCACCGTCATGACCGGCAAGCGCGGCCTTCGCGGCCTGTTCCCCCTGCGCGGAAATGATCTGCATAACGGACTCCGCTTCGGTCAGCCCGATTTTTCCGTTCAGGAACGCCCGGCGCGTAAATTCTCCCGGCCCGGCCGGAACCGCACCCGCGGCAAATACCGCTTTCAGAACGCGGCGCATGATATACAGCCCCCCGTGACAGGAAAGCTCCACCACGTCTTCGCCGGTAAAGCTGGCGGGCGCGGTGAAATTCAGGGCGATCGCCTCATCGATATCCGTTTCGCCGTCATGCACCCTGCCGTAAAGAGCGGTGTACCCTTTCACGTCCTCCAGTGTTTTACCGCGCCGGGAGGTGAACACCTTTCCGGCAATCTCTTTTGCCCGCGGTCCGGAAAGGCGCACAATGCCGATTCCCCCCGGCGCCTGCGGCGTGGAAATCGCCGCGATCGTTTTTGCTGACGGAGCATATCCGTTTTCGTTTTTCATTCTTGTTCCCTCATAAGATCAATCGTCCTTTGTTTTCCCTATCGCTTATTTTTACCAATTTTTGAGTTTCACACACGGGAGCGATAGGTTCCGGTTGATCCGCCCGTCATGCCATTCATCGTTTCAATCCATGCTCCCGTATAGGAGCGACCGGCCCGATCGGCTCGTTCTGAATCTCACTGTTGTTTCAATCCACACCCCCGGCGGGGAACGGCGAATGCCGTTATTGTCACACATTTCATAGCTGGTGTTTCAATCCGCGTTCCCATGCGGGAGCGACGAAAGTAATACTGAAACTGAACTGTCTCAACGCCATTTCAATCCACGCCCCCATGTGGGGAGCGACGCCGTATTTCAGGGTATCCAAGTCCGGTATCTACGTTTCAATCCACACTCCGATGTGAGGAGCGACGAATACCTGTTTTCCATGCGGAATTACAACTATCAATTTCAATCCGCGCTCCATATAAAACAAAGGGCGATTCAAATGAACCGCCCTTTGTGCTTCGTTATAAGATTATTTCTTGACATCAACGCGGCCATAAAGCGGAGCCTTGCCTTCATTCTTCGGCGCTGCCTTCTGCACCGGCTGGCGGGCAGGCACAGAACCGGCGCCCGGTACGGAACCGGCACTCGGTCCGGAGCCGAGGTTCGGTCCGGGGCCGACGTTCGGCGCGGATCTCGGCTGTCTGTTGTTGTATCCGCCGCTACGCGGTTTGTCATTGTACGGACGGCGTCCCTGTCCTTTGCCGTAATTATTTCTGCGGGGAGCCGGACGTTCTCCGGCTTCCGGTCCAATCACGACATGTCGGGACAAATCTTCGCCTTCGGACCAGGATTTTGCGCCCTCCACTGTCTGGACAGCGGTATGGATGATTCTGCGTTCATATGGATTCATAGGCTCCAGGGAAGAATTACGTCCGGTCTTGATCGCTTTCGCGGCAATCTTCTTTCCGAGGATTTCCAGCGTTTCCTTGCGTTTCTCGCGGTAATTTCCAATATCGATGGTAATTCTGTAATAGGAATTGTCAATGTGGTTAGCGACAAGGCCGGTCAAGTACTGAAGTGCGTCCAGCGTTTCCCCGCGGTGACCGATGATAAAGCCGATATCATCGCCGGAAAGGGAGAGCTGCGCGCCGTTCTCTTCCTCTTTGATCTGAATATCCACCGCAGAAAGACCCATTTTATCAAGGATCCCTTTCAGATACTTCGCGGCGGCCTCCGCAGGATCGTTTTTGATAAAGACTCTTACCTTCGCAGGGTTTCCGCCGAAAAGGCCGAAGGTCTTTTTCGTCGGCATTTCCAAAATTTCAAATTCCGCTTCATAGGATTCAACGCCGAGCTCCCTGCATGCGGCCTCTTTTGCCAGCTCAACGGTTTCACCGGTTGCAATCGCTTCTTTTATCACGGTATTCCCTCCCCGGTTCGTCTTATTTTTTCATTCCTAAATAGTCATCCGAATTTGTCTTTCCGCCTTTTGTTTTCGTTTTTGAAGCTCCCGATTTTGCTGTCGTCCTCTGCTGCGGCTGCGGGTTAATTTCCTGATTTCTGTAGAAAGCGCCGGCAACAGGCTTCATCTTTGACTCGTTTTCTTCCAGAAGGGCAACCCTCTGCGCTTCCGCTTTCGCGTTCAGGTCCGCCGGGCTGTACCAGATATTCAGAATAATGGTTTGCAAGAAACCGAATATCGTCGAAATAATCCAATAAAAACCAACCGCCGCAGGCATTGTGCAGGCAAGCCATGCGCTGAACAGCGGCATCAGATAGAGCATTCCCTTCATGCATCCCTGCTGCTGCTGCATTCCCGGCTGCATTTTCATCGTAAAATACTGGGTAACCAAAGAAGATACCAGGCACAGTGCGGGGATAATCCACAGGTTGGAACGGAACAGGGTACCGAATATATTCGCGCCGTCGCTCGGCGTGTCCAAAAGATTCAGCCCCATAAACTGGAAGCCGTGGCTGAAGGATTCTATTTTCGCAAGCTCCGCCGCGCTGAACATGGTCAGCTGGGGTTTCAGCTGCATAAAATGCTTGACGATTTCAATCTGTGCATACTGGGCGGAAAAGCTTGCGCCCAGACCGGGAATCTGCTTGAGCATTTCAACGGCCTTCGCGATTCCTTCGGCAGAAAGGTGAAGGGCGTTCGCAAGCGGGTTCTGCACGGTATAAAACAGTCCGATCATGATCGGGAAAGGGATAAAAGTGGTCAGGCATCCGCTCGCCGGATTAATTCCCTCTTTGTCATAAAGCTTCTGTGTCTCTTCCTGAAGCTTTACCTTATCGTTCCCGTATTTTTTCTGCAGCTCTTTTTGTTTGACGGCCATTTTGCTGTTCGCGGCCATCGATTTTTGCTGATTGATGGAAAACGGGAACATGACTATTTTCAATACGAGTGTAAACAAAATAATTGCCACGCCGTAATTCTGAATCAGCGTATAAAAAAACCAGAGCAAATAGCCGAGAATGTTTCCGAAAAAATTAAAAATCTCCGTCATATGAGCAATACTCCTCTATAGTGGTTATCGCTTGTCCCGTTTTTCCGGCACGGGATCGTATCCTCCGCGGCTGAACGGGTTACAGCGCAGTATCCGAAAGAATGCAAGCCAGAATCCCTTAAACGCGCCAAAGCGCTCGATCGCTTCGATCGCGTAATTCGAACAGGTGGGGTAGTATTTGCAGCACGGTTTTTTGTAGGGGGAAATGGCTTTCTGGTAAAACCTGATAAGCAAAATAAGCGGGCGTTTCATTTCAGGACCCCCGCGTTTTTCAGCTGCAGCAGCATTGCACGGCGAACTTCCGTGCTTTTTACAAAAGGTGTTTTGCCCCTGGCCACAAAAACAAAATCATGCCCCGGAGCAATTTCGGGAGCCAAGGCTCTGAAAGCCTCGCGGATCACTCTGCGTGAACGGTTCCGTTTCACAGCGTTGCCGATTTTCTTGCTGGTGGTGATCCCTACCCTGACGTTTTTGCTGCGATTTTTCGTAACATAGGTAATGACCACAGGGCTGACATACGATTTTCCCCTTGCATAAATCCTGCGGAAATCCTTGTTTTCTGTTATGGGAATCAATAAATCCATACTTAAAATCGCACCACAATTCTGATTTGTTCCGTGAAGCAGCGAAGCTAAAAAGAAAGGCCACTCACCGTGGCCCTTTTGCTTAGTAGCTCAAACGTGCTCTGCCCTTTGCTCTGCGGCGGGCCAAAACCTTACGGCCGTTGCTTGTGGACATTCTTTTTCTGAAACCGTGCTCCTTTTTTCTGTGGAGCTTCTTTGGTTGATAAGTTCTCAGCATGAAAAAACCTCCTTTCGGGGTACAAACCTTGCAATATAGCATTATATATTAAATATGCGCAGCCTGTCAACCTAAATTTTGTCCCCCGTACCGAAAAATATTGGAAATTACGGGCATACAGGCTGATTACTGAATTCGTCAAGCTATATAAATCAATATACCACACTTCCCCGTAAAAGAAAAGTGAAAGCGCGTCATTTAAAAAAATTTTATTATCTATGTGTTTTACACGCGCGCAATACAATATACTGTATTTTCTCAGACAATTGAAATTTGAAATAAATTGTATTTTGTGGTAATATAATTTATGTTATGCCTAAGAGTATAAATAATTGTTAGAATGAGGTTTAAAGA